>NZ_PVNG01000008.1 GCF_003001935.1 Nonomuraea fuscirosea
ACCCCACCCGCGACTACCAACCTCAGGCAAACCCCAACACGACGAAACCCCCGAACCCGTAGGTTCGAGGGTTTCCGATGTCGTGCGACATCACACTGTCGGGGTGGCGGGATTTGAACCCACGACCTCTTCGTCCCGAACGAAGCGCGCTGCCAAGCTGCGCTACACCCCGGTGCACGCCGTCGTGCGCGTGCTTGGAAAAGTCTAGCGGACTTCCAAGGTGGTTGTGACCGCCTTTAGGGCCGGGGTACGAGGGTCAGCAGGGTCGCCTCCGGGAAGCAGGCGAAGCGGGCCGGGGCGTAGGGGGAGGTGCCGAGGCCGGCGGAGACGTGGAGCCAGGCCGAGTCGTGGCGGCTGAGGCCCTTGACCCGGGCGCGGTCGATGCCGCAGTTGGTGACCAGGGCGCCGTAGAACGGGATGCAGAGCTGGCCCCCGTGCGTGTGGCCGGCGAGCAGGAGCTGGTAGCCGTCGGCGGCGAAGCGGGTCATGTTGCGGGGCTCTGGGGAGTGCATGACGCCCAGGCGGAGGTCCGCGTCGGCGGGTGCGGGGCCGGCCACGAGGTCGTAGCGGTCGCGGTTGATGTGGGAGTCGTGGATGCCGGCCACGGCCACGTCGAGGTCGCCGACCTTGATGCGGGCCGTGGTGTTGTTCATGTCGAGCCAGCCCTCGGCCGCCATGCCCGCCCCGAGCTCCTCCCAGGGCAGGTTGGGCACGTGCTGGCGGCGGTCGTTCTTGGAGGTGCGCCACAGGTAGCGGGCCGGGTTCTTCGGCTGCGGGGCGTAGAGGTCGTTGCTGCCGTAGACGAACAGGCCAGGGCGCGAGAGCAGGGGCTCCAGGGCGTGCAGGAGCGAGGGCACGGCCTCCGGGTGCGCGAGGGAGTCGCCGGTGTTGACGACGAGGTCGGGCTCCAGGGCGCCCAGGGAGCGGACCCAGTTGATCAGCATCGTCCGGCCTGGCGTCAGGTGCAGGTCGGACAGGTGGAGCACGCGTACGGGCCGCTGACCGCGCTCCAGCACGGGCACGTCGAAACGGCGCAGACGGAACCAGTTGCGCTCCACCACGGAGGCGTAGCCCAGCCCGGCCAGGCCGAGCCCGAGCAGGGACAGGGGCAGTGCGACGGCTTTCCTCACGTACTCATGATGCCCGAGATCCGGCGCGAGGCGACCTGGTGGTCCGCGCAGACGGCAAGATGGAGCGCATGAGCGCATTGAAGGACAAGCTGAAGGCCGATCTGACGGCCTCGCTGAAGAGCCGGGACGAGGTACGCCTCCGGACCATCCGGATGGCCCTGGCCGCGGTGAACGTCGAGGAGGTCGCCGGCAAGCAGGCCCGCGAGCTGAGCGACGACGAAGTCGTCAAGGTCCTCACCAAGGAGGCGAAGAAGCGGCGCGAGGCGGCGGAGGCGTTCGGCAACGCGGGGCGGGCCGAGCAGGCTCAGGCGGAGCTGGACGAGCAGGCGGTGCTGGAGGAGTACCTGCCGGCGCAGCTCTCCGACGAGGAGCTGGCCGCGCTGGTCGACGCGGCCGTCGCCGAGACCGGGGCCTCGGGGCCGCAGGCCATGGGGCAGGTCATGAAGGCCGTGAACCCGAAGGTCGCCGGTCGGGCCGAGGGCGGCCGGGTGGCGGCAGCGGTCCGAGCCAAACTCGCCGCCAACTAGGTCGGTTGAATCCGGATAGGTAGGACGACTCGGCTGGGTCGAGGGGGCCTGCGTCGCGGGCTGACCGCCTGACCTATCGCGCCGTCGGTCAGCGCCGGACGTGTCCCGGTCGGTCGACGCCGCACACGTCGTAGTCGCCGGCTGGTCCCGCACGGTCGTCGCCGCCCCGGCCGATGCCCCACGAACGCACCGCCCCAGAGCGCCTGAGGGCTTCTCTGCGGGCCTGTGGGGCGCTCCTGGTCATCCGCAGGTCGAGGCCTCCCCCCACGCCGTGGGCGGAGGCCTCAGCGGCTTCAGCGGCCGGGTGTGATCGGTCCGGCGTCGCCGGCCGGGGCGATCGGTCCGGCGTCGCCGCCGCGACCGCGGCCGGGGCCGTCACCGAACCGGTCGGGGCCGCGCCCGTCGCGCGGCCCGTCCCCGTTGCCGAAGTCGAAGATGTCGAACGGGTCGCGCGGCCCGTCGCCGTCCTTCTTCTTCTTGGGCGGCTTGGGCGCGCAGTTGTCGGTGCACCCGCCGAACCGCGACCGGTCCACGGAGGCGAACTTGGGCGCCTCGACCCCCTTGAGGGCCTTGAGCATGGAGTCCTTCCAGATGCGCCCGGAGATGGACGAGCCGTACACGTACGGGTAGTACCGGCCGCCGATGGTGATCCCGATCAGCTTGTGGGCCGAGGTGCCGCGCGGGTCGCCCAGGCTGACGGCGGAGGCCAGGTTGGGGGTGTAGCCGGAGAACCAGGCCGACATGTAGTCGTCGGTCGTGCCGGTCTTGCCGGCCGCGTCGCGCCCGATGCCGCCGACGTCCTGCATGGTGCCCTTGGTGAAGACGCCGGACAGGATGCCGTTGACCGCGTCGGCGACCTCCTCCTCCAGCACCTGGGAGCACTTCGGCTTGTACTGCTTGGCCTTGCCGTCCCGGTCCTTGATCTCGGTGATGGCCAGCGGCCTGCAGTACTGGCCGCGCGAGGCGAAGACCGCGTAGGAGCTGGCGATGGTGACGGGGTCGACCTCGTTGACGCCGAGCGTGAACGTCTCGACCTCCTGCAGCTTCTGGCCGTCGGCCCGCTTGACGCCGAGCTTCTTGGCCATCTTGACCACGTCGCAGAGCCCGACCTTCTGCTGCAGCTTGACGAAGAAGGTGTTGACCGAGCCCCAGGTGCCGCTCTCCAGCGTCTTGAAGCCGCCGCCGCCCTCGCTGGAGTTGCGCACGGTGTGGCTCGGGTCGCCGACGTTCTGGCCCTTGCAGTTCTTGAACGAGCTGTAGGAGCCGGCCTTGTACCCGGACGGCGACGGGAAGCCGTCACCGTACTTGAGGCCCTCCTCCAGGGCGGCGGCCAGCGTGTAGACCTTGGCCGTCGAGCCCTGCTGGAACCCGCGGCCGCCACCGTGCGCCCCGTCGGCGACGATGTTGTAGCTCATCTCGTTCTTCTTCTTGCTGCGGCCGAACTTCCGCGAGGCGGCCATCGCCTTGATCTCGCCGGTGCCGGGGACGACCATGGCCTGCGAGGCCACGGGCTTGTCCTTCGAGCTGACGTACTTCTTGATCGCCTTCTCGGCGGCGGCCTGCATGTCGCGGTCGAGCGTGGTCTTGATCTGCAGGCCGCCGCGCTGGAGCAGCTTCCTGCGCTCCTCCTGGTTCTTGCCGAAGTCCTCGTTGTTGAGGATCTCGTACTGGACGTAGAGGCAGAAGTATGGATATTTGCTGGCCTCGCAGCCGCCGGGGACCTTGACGTCCTTCCAGCCCAGCTTCTTCGCCTTGGCGGCGGCGGCCTCCTGGACGGTGATCTTGCCGATCTCGGCCATCCGGTCCAGGACGAGGTTGCGCCGCTCCAGCAGCCGCTTGCGGGCGTCCGCGCCGACGTTGGGGTCGGTCCTGGCCGGGTTCTGCACCGCACCGGCGAGCGTGGCGGCCTCGACCAGGTTGAGCTTGGAGGCGGGCTTGTCGAAGAAGCGCTTGGCCGCCGCCTGCACCCCGTGGGCGCCCGCGCCGAAGTAGGCGATGTTGAGATATTTCTCGAGAATCTGGTTCTTGTCGTACTTCTTCTCGATCGCCATCGCGTACCGCAGCTCGCTCAGCTTGCGCGAGAGGGTGGGGGCGATGGCCGCGGCCTTCTCCTCGGGCGTCTCGGCCGCGTTGACCAGCACCTGCTTGACGTACTGCTGGGTGATCGACGATCCACCCTGCATGACGCCGCCGCTCGTGACATTCTTCACGAGCGCTCTGGCCGTTCCCTCCACATCGATCGGCCCGTGCTGGTAGAAACGGAAGTCCTCGATCGCGATCAGTGCGGTCTGCATGATCGGGGCGACCTGATCGAGGCGGACGACCTGCCGGTTCTCGAAGTAGAACTGCGCGATCTGCTTGCCGTCGGCGTCGAACAGTTCGGTGCGTTCGGGCAGAGGAGGTTCGTCGAGGTTCTCGGGCTTGAGGTTGAGCCCTTCGACCGCGGTCTTGGTGGACATGCCTGCTCCGCCGATCGCCGGCAGAGCCACAGCGGCAGCGAGCACCCCCGCCGCGGCCCCGGCGATGACGAGCCGCAGGACGTTGAGTACGGGGTTAGAGCGATCTTTGCGCTGCGCTTGCACGCTACCAAGGGTACGTCGAAAGACTGACCTATCCGGTAGCACGACACCATTTCGCCTTGACTGACGGGGGTGACTAGTCATTCCCGGTCAAGACTGCTGCGAGAAATTGGTCCTCTGGGGTCTGTCGGCCCGAACGTCTAGTTGCGTACGTTCTCCCTGCGGCAACTGAATACGGAGGCTCGGCGCCCGCGCCCGTCGGCCCCAAATGACGACTGACCACCTAAGGGGAGTGGGGTCGAACAATGTGGATCACGGATTGGACCTCCCGTGCCGCCTGTAAGGGTGCGGATCCGGATGCCCTGTTCGTGCAGGGCGCCGCGCAGAACAGAGCCAAGCTCATCTGCCGGGGTTGCCCGGTCCGTACCGAATGCCTCGCCGATGCACTGGACAATCGCATCGAGTTCGGGGTGTGGGGCGGTATGACCGAACGGGAACGACGTGCGCTGCTTCGACGGCGACCTGACGTGGACTCGTGGCGCGAGCTGCTCGAGTCCGCCAAGGAAGAGTACGAACGAACCAACGAGCTGATCGCGGGCTGACCCCAGCCCGGCGACCGTCGTACGGCCGGCGCCGCACGCCGGCCGTACTTCTATGCGGTCGCCAGCAGAGTCCCGATCTGTCGCAGACCCGACAGGTCGTGGACGTCCTCGGACATGGCGCGAACTTGGACCACGGGCACCGTGGGGTGAGCCGAGACGAAATGCTCCTGCTCGCGGCTCTCACGAGCGGCGAGTTGCATCCGCCCGGCGTGCAGCCGCAGCACGGCGGCGGTGAGCTCGTGCTCGCCCCTCGACTCAAGGTCCTCCGCAGCGGCGGCGCTGCGGGCGGCCGAGAGCGCCGGGGCGGGAGATTCGTGCACCCGGTTGACCACCAGGCCAGCCAGGGGCATGCGCTCCTCAGCCAGGCGCTCGACGAAGTAGGACGCCTCGCGCATCGCGTCGCGCTCGGGCGCGGCCACCACCACGAAGGCCGTGCCCGGGGCTTGGAGCAGCCGGTACGTCATCTCGGCCCGCTGCCTGAACCCGCCGAACACGGCGTCGAGCGCGGACACGAACGTCTGCAGATCCTTGATCACCTGGGCGCCCAGCAGCTTGGTCATCGCCCCGGCCATCAACCCGAACCCGACGTTGAGCAGCCGGAACGCGCTGCGCCCCCCGGCCTTGGCCGGAGCGGTCAGCAGTTTGATGAACCGGCCGTCCAGGAAGCGCCCGAGCCGCTCGGGCGCGTCGAGGAAGTCGAGCGCCGAGCGTGAGGGCGGCGTGTCGACGATGATCAGGTCCCACTCGTCCGAGCGGCGGAGCTGGCCGAGCTTCTCCATCGCCATGTACTCCTGCGTGCCGCTGAAGCTGGACGACAGGGACTGGTAGAAGGGGTTCGACAGGATCTGCCTGGCCCGGACCGGGTCGGCGTGCGCCTCGATGATCTCGTCGAACGTACGCTTCATGTCCAGCATCATGGCGTAGAGCTGGCCGTCGCCCTCGGGCGAGCTGACCAGGCGCGGGGTGTTGTCCAGCTCGGTCAGCCCCATCGACTGCGCCAGCCGTCTGGCCGGGTCGACGGTCAGCACGACCGCGCACCGGCCGCGTTCGGCGGCCCGCAGGCCGAGCGCCGCGGCGGTCGTGGTCTTGCCCACCCCGCCGGCGCCGCAGCAGACGATGATCCTGGTGCCGGGGTCGTCGAGGATCGCGTCGACGTCGAGTCTGGCGGGCTTCTTCACGCTGCTCCCTGGGTGCGCATGCTCTCGGCGAGCTCGTACAGGCCGGCCAGGTCGACGCCGTCGGCGAGGAGGGGCAGCTCGTAGTTCTTCAGCTCCGCCCCGGCCAGCGTCTCTCGCTCGGCGCGCTCCAGCTCGGTGCGGCGGGCGTGCTCGACGACCTCTTCGGCGAGCGCCTCGGCCAGCGCGGTGGCCTGCGCGCCGTCGGCCACGCCGCTCGCCTTGAGCCCGAGCGCGAGCTCGCCGGCGTCGAACCCGCCCTTGACAGCCGTGTCAAGAGTCGCCCGCGGCAGCAGTGACTCGCGCACCATGTTGATGAAGACGCCTCCGGCGGGCAGGCCCGCGGCGCGCAGTTCGGCCAGGCCGTCGAGGGTCTCCTGCACCGGCATCTCCTCCAGGAGGGTGACGAAGTGCACGGCCGTCTCCGGCGACTTGACCACGCCGCTGACCAGGTCGGAGTGGTTCTTGATCGGCCCGACCCTGGCCAGGCCCGCCACCTCCTGGGTGACGTTCAGGAAGCGCGTGATGCGGCCCGTGGGCGGCGCGTCGAGCACGACCGCGTCATAGATCCTGCGGCCGTTCCTGCCGCGCCTGCGCACCGCCTCGGTGGTCTTGCCCGTCACGAGGACGTCGCGGAAGCCGGGGGCCACGGTGGTGGCGAAGTCGACGATGCCCATCTTGGTCAGCGCCCGCCCGGCCCTGCGCATCCCGTAGAACATCTCCATGTATTCGAGCATGGCCTCCTCAGGATCGATGGCCAGCGCGTAGACGTCGCCGCCCGAGGGCGCGACCGCGATCTTGCGCTCCTCGTAGGGGAGCGGCGGCAGGTCGAAGATCTGCGCGATGCCCTGCCGGCCCTCCACCTCCACGAGCAGCACCTTGCGGCCGCCCGAGGCGAGGGCGAGAGCGAGCGCGGCGGCCACGGTCGTCTTGCCGGTGCCGCCCTTGCCGGTGACGACGTGGAGTCGTACGTCGGTCCAGTCCGTGTCCGGAGAGTCCACGTCTCGAGGCTACCGAACGGTCACTTGTCGTAAGCCGACGACCATCCTTTGAGATTGCTCACACTACGCTGATCCTCATGAAGAAATGGGAGTACCTCACGGCCCCCGTGCTGATCCACAACACGAAGATGATTCTCGACAACTTCGGGGCCGACGGCTGGGAGCTGGTTCAGATCGTCCAGGGCGCCACGCCCGAGCAACTCGTCGCCTACTTCAAGAGGGAGAAGCCGTGACGCCCGAGCAGAAGATCGCGGAGCTGGGGTTCACGCTGCCCGAGCCGGTCACGCCGGTGGGCTCCTACCTGCCCACCGTCCGTACGGGCGATCTCGTCTACACCTCCGGCCAGGTGCCGATGCTGGAGGGCAAGCTGCACCAGACCGGCAAGCTCGGCGTCGACCTGGGCGTCGACGAGGGCAGGGCGCAGGCCCGCATCTGCGTGCTCAACGCGCTGGCGGCGCTGAAGGGCGAGCTGGGCGACCTGTCGAAGATACGGCGGATCGTCAAGGTCGTGGTCTTCGTGGCCAGCGCGCCCGGCTTCACCGAGCAGCCCCAGGTGGCCAACGGGGCCAGCGACCTGCTCGCCGAGGTCTTCGGTGACCAGGGCAAGCACGCGCGCAGCGCGGTGGGGGTGGCCGCGCTTCCGCTGGACGCGCCGGTCGAGGTGGAGCTGATCGCCGAAGTCGGCTAAGTGGGCATATGTCACCATGACCGAGTGATGTTCTAGGAGGAGGTCATGTGACTGGATTGCCGCTTCCAGCCGAGCTAGCCGCCCGGGCTCGGGAAGTCCTGGCCGGGCGGGTCCAGCCGGTGCCGGCGCGGGACGCCGCCACGGTGGTGCTCCTGCGCCCGGGACCGGAGGTCTACCTGCTGCGGCGCAAGGCCACGATGGCCTTCGCCGCGGGCGCGTACGTCTTCCCCGGCGGCTCCGTCGACGCCCGCGACACCGACCAGGCCGTCGCCTGGGCCGGGCCGTCCCCGGCCGAGTGGGGCGAGCGCTTCCGCGCCGACGAGCGGCTGGCCAGGGGGCTCGTGTGCGCGGCCGTACGGGAGACGTTCGAGGAGTCGGGCGTGCTGCTGGCGGGCCCTGGGCCCGACTCCGTAGTGGCCGACACGACCGGGGACGACTGGGAGGCCGACCGGCTGGCGCTGATCGACCGCGGCCTCGGCTTCGCCGACTTCCTCGCCCGGCGCGGCCTGGTGCTCCGCTCCGACCTGCTCAAGCCGTGGGCCCACTGGATCACGCCCGAGATCGAGCACCGGCGCTTCGACACCCGGTTCTTCGTCGCCGTGCTGCCCGAGGGCCAGCGCACGCGCGACGTGGGCGGCGAGGCCGACCAGGTCGTCTGGCAGCGGCCCGGCGAGGCGATCGAGCTGGCGCACAAGGGGGAGATCTTCCTGATGCCGCCGACGTACACGACGCTGAGGGAGCTGAGCGGGTACGACGGCGTGGCCGGCGTGCTGGCCGAGCACCGGGAGATCGAGACGATCATGCCGAGGGCCGTGGAGATCGAGGGCGAGATGCGGCTGGTGACGCGATGAGCGGGCCGCGCATGTCGATCGGGCCGGGGACGCGATGAGCGGGCTCGCGCATGTGGATCGGGTTGGTGACGCGATGAGCGGGCGGCCGCGGAAGGAACTGACATGAGCGGGCTGCACATCCCGATCGACACGCCCGACGGATCCCGTACGACGCACGCCGAGAACCTGCTCGCCCCCAACCCGTCGGCGATGACCCTCGACGGCACCAACACCTGGCTGATCGGAGCCGGCGACGAGGTGATCGTCGTGGACCCCGGCCCCGAGGACGAGTCGCACCTGCGCCGCGTGGCCGGCCACCTGGGGGAGCGCCGGGTCACCCAGATCCTGCTCACCCACGGCCATTTCGACCACAGCGGCGGCGCCAAGCGCTTCGCGGGGATGGTGGACGCGCCCGTGCGCGCCCTCGACCCGCGCCACCGGCTGGGCGACGAGGGGCTCGCCGACGGCGACGTGGTTACCGTGGCCGGCCTGGAGATCCACGTGTACGGCACCCCTGGCCACTCGTTCGACTCGCTGTGCTTCTGGCTGCCCGAGGACCGGGCGATGCTGACCGGCGACACGATCCTCGGCAGGGGCACCACGATCATCGCCCGCGACGGCGGCCTGGCCGACTATCTGCGCAGCCTCGACCGCCTGCGGGCGGCGGCCGAGAGCCTGGACGCGCGGGCGCTGCTGCCGGGACACGGCCCGGTGCTGTCCGACCCGATCGGCGCGCTCGACGGCTACATCACGCACCGGCGGCAGCGGCTCGACCAGATCAGGGCGGCCAGGCGGCAGGGAGCGAAGACGCCGCGCCAGATCGTCAAGATCGTCTACGCCGACGTCGACCGCTCGCTCTGGCCCGCCGCCGAGATGTCGGTGGCGGCCCAGCTCGACTATCTGGACCGGTTGTAGAGCCGGTCGATGTCGAGGATCACCACGGCCTTGGCCTCGATCCGCAGCCAGCCGCGCTGGGCGAAGTCGGCCAGCGCCTTGTTGACCGTCTCCCGTGAGGCGCCGACGAGCTGCGCCAGCTCCTCCTGGGTCAGGTCGTGGTGGACCCGCGTGCCGTCGTCGGTCTTGGTGCCGAACCGCTCGGCCAGGTCGAGCAGCTGCTTGGCCACCCGTCCGGGCACGTCGGTGAAGACCAGGTCGGCCAGCACGTCGTTGGTACGCCGCAGCCGCTGCGCGAGCGCGCGCAGCAGGTGGAGCGCCACCTCGGGCCGGCCGGTCAGCCAGGGCCGCAGATCGTCGTGGCCGAGGCCGGCCAGACGCACCTCGGTCAGCGCCGTCGCCGTCGCCGTACGCGGCCGCGGGTCGAACAGCGACAGCTCGCCGAACATCTCGCTCGGCCCCAGCACGCTCAGCAGGTTTTCGCGCCCGTCGGGAGAGGTGCGGGAAAGCTTGATCTTGCCCTCCAGCACGACGTAGAGGCGGTCGCCCGTCTCGTTCTCGTGGAAGAGGGTCTGTCCCTTGGACAGCTGGACCTCGGTGATGCTCGTGCGCAGCGCCGCGGCGCTCTCGCGGTCCAGCGCGGCGAACAGGGGGGCCTTGCCCAGCACATCTTCGGTGTTCACTCTGCCTCCTCTGCTGCCATTGTGACTCACCCCACTCCGGGCGGCACACACAGGTTATGGGAATGCCGGAGTGTTCACGGCATGCCCCGGTGCGTGGCGTCCCGGGGGAAACGTACAGGATGGCCGTGCCTGTTCCGTGACCGGCACCGAACCGTCTCATCCCGCGGTACGCGGCGGTCTCATCCGGCGGTGCGCGGCGGTTTCATCCCGCGGTGCGCAGCAGGCCGTCCACCGAGGCCACCGCCGCGGACATCGAGCGGCTGAGCAGCACGCGCAGCACGTCCACGGACTTGGGGCGGGAGGCGGGGTCGGGGTGGCGGCAGCGCTCGACCGCGATGCGCAGCGCGGGCGTCAGCGCGGCGGTGTCGCCGTGCCCGTCGCCGGTCGCGGCGAAGACCACCAGGTCGGCCCAGTCGCGTACGTCCCGAGCCTCGGGCAGGTCGGCGCCGTCGTCGTCGCCGGTCCGCCAGCCGATGAGCACCTGGCCGCGCGTCCCCAGCGCCACGCTCTCTGGGCTGAGCCGCAGCCCCGCGGTGCCGTGGGCGTGCAGCTTGGCCATGGCCGCCACACAGCTCACGGCCAGCCGGTGCAGCGCCTGACCGCGCAGCGGCCCACCCGTCCTGACGAACTCCGCCAGCGTCGCTCCCTGATCGCCCACGGCCGACCCCCTTCCACGCGTCAGGTTGTACGCCGCTGAAGCCGTCCCGGGTTCAACCGTTCGCCGAAGCTTCTACTCTTGCCGCATGGCGACGAACGCGGCGGGGCGCAAGCCGGAGACCCAGCTCGCACTGGTGCGGCGCGCGCGCAAGATGAACCGCATCCTGGCGGAGACCTACCCTGACGCCCACTGCGAGCTCGACTTCCGCACCCCGCTGGAGTTGCTGATCGCGACCATCCTGTCCGCCCAGTGCACGGACAAGCGGGTCAACATGGTCACCCCCACCCTCTTCGCGAAATATCCCACGGTGGAGGACTATGCCGCCGCCGACCCGTCGGAGATGGAAGAGATCATCCGCTCGACCGGCTTCTTCCGCGCGAAGACCAACAGCATCATCGGCATGGCCAGGGCCGTCCGCGAGCGCTACGGCGGCGAGGTCCCCGGCAAGCTGAAAGACCTGGTCACACTGCCCGGAGTGGGCCGCAAGACGGCCAACGTGGTGCTCGGCAACGCCTTCGACGTGCCGGGACTGACCGTCGACACCCACTTCCAGCGGCTCGTCCGCCGCTTCGGCTGGACCGAGGAGACCGACCCGGTCAAGATCGAGCACATCGTGGCCGAGCTGCTGCCCAGACGTGAGTGGACGATCTTCTCCCATCGGGTGATCTGGCACGGCCGCCGCATCTGCCACGCCCGGCGGCCCGCGTGCGGCGTGTGCCCGCTGGCCGCGCTCTGCCCCTCGTACGGGACCGGCCCCACGGACCCCGTTCAGGCGGAGAAACTCGTCCGGCCGGGACCCTTCTCCTGAACGCGGGAAGTCATCGGGGATCGCGCGTGTTGGAGGATTCGTGACTGAAGTGCCCGACTGGCTGGAGACCCTTGCGGCGCAGGCGCAGCGGATCCGAGTGCCCCGCATCCTCCGGCCACCCGCCGGGCGCGGGCGCTCCGCGGCGGTGCTGATGTTATTCGGCGACGGTCCCCATGGGCCCGACGTGCTGCTGATCCAGCGCAGCACCCGCGGGCGCAGGCACGCCGGCCAGCCGGCCTTCCCTGGCGGCGGCGTCGATCCCGAGGACGCGGGGCCCGTCGAGGCCGCGCTGCGCGAGGCCGAGGAGGAGACCGGCGCCGACCCGCGCGGGGTGCACGTGCTGTGCACGATGCCCGAGCTCTACCTGACCCACAGCGACAACCGGGTCACGCCGGTGATCGCCTGGTGGCGCGAGCCGTCGGCCGTGCACGCCGCCTCGCCCGACGAGGTCGACTCCGTCGAGCGGGTGCCGATCGCCGAGCTGGTCGATCCGGCCAACCGGGTCACGCTCCGGCATCCCAGGGGCACGGCGGGGCCCGCGTTCCGGGTGCGCGGCATGCTGGTGTGGGGGTTCACCGCGATGCTGCTCGACACGGTGCTGCGTGAGGGCGGGCTCGAACAGCCCTGGGACCCCGAGCAGGTCGAGGACCTGCCGCCCGAGGCCGTCGCGCTCGCCGCACGCGGCTGAGCCGGGGGATCCGACAAGCAGCTTGCAGCGCTCAGCGGGCGGATCGCAGCGCCACCCCGAGCGCGGCCCAGCCGGCCACGTCGGCGTCGCTGTCGGAGGCCAGCGTGCGCAGCGTCTCCAGCCCTGCCCGGTCGGGAGGCTCGCCGAGCACGTGCTGGAGCGCGTACGCGGCCCCGTACCTGACCCTCGCGTCCTGATGACCGGCCAGGTCGATCACCGACGGCAGCGAACGCGGGTCGGCCAGATGCCCGAACGCGATCAGCACCGAGTAGAGCACCATCGCGTCGTCCTCGCTGGCGGCCAGAAAGCGCAGCACCGGCAGCGTACGGTCCGCGAACGGCCGCAACATGCCCATGATGTCCACGCCGAGCAGCCGCTCGGCGACCGTGTCCGCGGCGCACAACCGCCGCGCCTCGATGAAGGACTCCAGGTCACTGCGCTGGCGCAGCAAGGAGATCACGTGCCAGCGCAGGGGACCGTCGGGATCGGTGTCGCCCAGAGCAGCCTGGATGAGATCCTGCACTGTTCCCTCGTCCGGCGGCATACCGCTCAAGATAGCCAGCAGGGTGACGCCGTCCTGATCGAAGACGTGCACACTTGACCGTATCGCTGGTTACCTTTGAATCGTGCGCGGTGATCTGCTTGACCTCATTCTGATCGGCCTCGTGATCGCCTTCGGCATCTCGGGTTACCGGCAGGGCTTCATCATCGGGGCGATGAGCTTCGTGGGGTTCGTGGGCGGTGCCGTGCTGGGCGTCTTCATCGCGCCCCCGATCTCCAAGGCCGTCGTCGACGGCGACACGCCGCAGGCGCTGCTGGCCATCGTGATCGTCTTCCTGGCCGCGACCATCGGCCAGTTCGCCTCCTCGACGCTCGGCGCCGTCGTACGCAGCCACGTCACCTGGGAGCCGGCGAAGGTCGCCGACGCGGTGGGCGGCACGTTCGCCAGCGCGCTGTCCGTGCTGGTCATCGCCTGGCTGATCGGCTCGCTGATCGTCTCGACCTCGTTCAACCCGCTGGTCGACCAGGTCAAGAACTCCGCGCTGCTGACCACGGTCGACGACGCCATCCCGCAGGGCGCGCGCAACTGGCAGCAGCCGTTCAAGAAGTTCATCGACCGCTCGGAGTTCCCGCCCGTCTTCGACGCGATCGGCGCGGGGCAGCTCATCGACGTGCAGCCGCCCGACCAGAGCGTGCTCCAGGGGCCCAACCTCAAGCGGGCCCGCCGCGCGATCGTCAAGGTCCAGGGCAACGCGGAGAGCTGCAACAAGCACATCGAGGGCACCGGCTTCGTCTACGCCCCCGGGCGGATCATGACCAACGCCCACGTGGTCGCCGGCGTCACCCGCGACCTGCAGGTCATCGACTCCGAGAACGTCCGCCACAACGCCACCGTGGTGCGCTACAACCCGCGCCGCGACATCGCCGTCCTCTACGTGCCCGGCCTGCGCCTGCCGCAGCTCAGCTTCGACGGCGACGGCAGCCGCGGCGACAGCGCGATCATCGCCGGCTTCCCGAAGGGCAAGGGGTTCACCGCCGAGCCGGCCAGGATCGGCGGCCAGCTCGACGCCGAGGGCCCCGACATCTACCGCGAGAACACCGTGCGCAGGAAGGTCTACGCGATCAGGGGCCAGGTGCTGCCGGGCAACTCCGGTGGGCCGCTGCTCACGGTCAGCGGGCGGGTCTACGGCGTGATCTTCGCCGCCGCGATCAACGAGGAGCAGACCGGCTACGTGCTGACCGCCGAAGAAGTGGCCCCCGACGCCTCGGCGGGCCGCAACGACACCAGCCCGGCCAGCACCCAGGAGTGCGACTAGCCGTTTCCAGTAGGGAGTTTGCCCAGGATGAGCGCGATGGCCTCGCCGGGATCGCTGTCCTGGGTCAGACCTGAGGCCGCCTTGCCGACGGGGTCGTACGCGCCCCCGTACGACTGCGCCCTCGCCGCCCCCCTGCTGAACAGCGTCGCCGCGCCGCGCCCGTTGCCACGCTGCAGATGCGTCAGCCCGACGCAGATCTGCGCGAGCCCCTGCCACAGCTCCCGCTCCTCCTCGGGAGCGCACTTCCAGCGGCCCTCGAACACCTCGTGCGCGTTGAACGGCAAGCCCTCCTCCAGGAAGCGGCGGCCGTCGGCGAGCGCCTGCTCGGTGGTGGGGGCGTACTCGTCGGGGACCCTGGGCAGGCCGGCGGAGCCGTAGGGGAGCGGCCTGCCGTACGCGTCGCGCGGCCTGGCGTTGCGCGGCCGGCCCTCGGGGTCGCGATCTCTCATCGGTCGGGCTCCGGATCGTTCAGCCAGCCGAGCAGCTCGGTGTCGAACACGTCGGGAATCTCCTCATGGGGGAAGTGGCCGGCTCCTTCGAGCAGCCGCCACCGGTAGGGTGCCGCCACGTAGCGGCTCGAACCCTGCGCCGTACGGGGCAGGACGCTCGGGTCGAGCGCTCCGTGCAGGTGAAGAGTGGGGGCCTCGACCTCCGTACGCATCGCCCTGGCGTAGCGGCGGCCGTCGGGACGCAGCTGGGAGCGGCCGAACCAGCGGTGGTACTCCAGCGCCGAGTGCGCCACCGCCGGGATCATGAACGCCTCCCGGTACGTACGCGACTCCTCCGGCTCCGGCCAGCCCGGCCGCGACCAGGTGTCCAGCAGCCGGCCGACCAGCGCCGCGTCATGGCGGGTGAGCCGGCGTTCGGGCAGCAGCGGAAGCTGGAAGCCGAGCCTGCGCCCGCTCACCCTGAGCTGCCCGAAGGGGTCGGTCAGCAGCGCGTTGCGCAGCCGCAACGGATGGGGCGCCGACACGGCGACCAGCCGGCGCACGCACTTGGGGTCGAGCACGGCCATCGTCCAGGCCAGCAGCCCGCCCCAGTCGTGGCCCACCACGATCGCCCCGGTCTCGCCCAGCGCCCTGATCAGCCCGGTCGCGTCGGCGGCCAGCGTGGGCAGGTCGTAGCCGCGCGGCGGCTTGTCGCTGCCGCCGTAGCCGCGCAGGTCGGCCGCCACCGCCCGGAACCCGGCCCCGGCCAGCGAGGTCAGCTGATGCCGCCAGGTCCACCAGAACTGCGGGAACCCGTGCAGCAGCAGCACCAGCGGCCCCGAACCGGCCTCCACGACGTGGAAGCGGGTCCCGCCCGCGTGGACCGCGCGGTGCGTCCACGGCCCCTGGATCTCGACGACCGACTCGTCAGGTGCCATCGCGGGTCACCGGCTCGCGATCCGGGTCGAGCGCGGGCGGCGCCTGCTCGTCGGGCGTGGCGATCTCCTTGAGCCCCTTGATCGACCTGGCGGTGCGCTTCATCCCGGCCAGGCCCTTGAGCCTGCGGATCCCGATGAACACCAGCAGGCCCGCGACCAGCAGGTAGAACACGGTCACGATGAGGAAGGCGAGCCAGGTGGGCATGACCTGGGCCAGCGCGTACGCGATCGTGAACGAGGCGAGGATGAGGCACAGGTGCGCCATGAAGGCGGCGGCGGCGAACAGCCCTCCGGCCATGCCGACCCGCTTGGCGTCGAATCTGAACTCGGCCTTGGCCAGCTCGATCTCCGAGCGGACCAACGACGAGATGTGGCTGCTCGCCTGGGCGACCAGCGAGCCCAGCGATTCTTCTTCCTCGGGAGTCTGCGGCATGAACGTCTCCTATCGGGGCTCGGTGGCCGTGTCAAACATCATCCAGCGCGATGCGGCGGCGTACTGACAGCCAGGCACCGCCGAACTTATCTGGCACGAGTCCCGCCAGCACTCTCAGGACTACCCGATGAGAGGAGATCGCGCCCCGGCTCGACCCGGCGAGCATGACCATGAGGGGGCCGAGGCTTTCCCGGGGAGTGTGTCGTACGTCTCCGGGCACGGCTTCCCAGCGCGCCCCCGGGTATCCAGGAGGCCCCAGGTCCCGATTTTTCGGGACCTGGGGCCTCCTGGGGTGCGTCGCCGGTCGTCAGTCCTCCGACTTGGCGGAGGGGAGCTTCTCCGAGATGAGGTTCATCACCGTGCTGTCGGCCAGCGTGGTGACGTCGCCGATGCTGCGGTTCTCGGCCACGTCGCGCAGGAGGCGCCGCATGATCTTGCCGGAGCGCGTCTTGGGCAGCTCGGGCACCACCAGGATCTGGCGCGGCTTGGCGATCGGGCCGAGCGTCTTGGCCACGTGGTTACGCAGCTCGGCGGCGATGTCGTCGCTCTCCTCGGCAGACCCGCGCAGGATGACGAACGACACGATGGCCTGGCCGGTCACCGGGTCGGTCGCGCCCACGACGGCCGCCTCGGCCACCTTCGGATGGCTGACCAGCGCGCTCTCCACCTCCGTGGTGGAGATGTTGTGGCCGGAGACCAGCATGACGTCGTCCACCCGGCCGAGCAGCCACAGATCGCCGTCGTCGTCCTTCTTGGCGCCGTCGCCGGGGAAGTACATCCCCTCGAAACGGCTCCAGTACGTGTCGATGTAGCGCTGGTCGTCGCCCCAGATGGTGCGCAGCATGGACGGCCACGGCTCGCGTACGACGAGGAAGCCGCCGCCGCCGTTGGGGACGCTGTTGCCCTGGTCGTCGACCACGTCGGCGCTGATGCCCGGCAGCGGGCGCATGGCGGCGCCCGGCTTGGCCGCGGTCACGCCCGGCAGCGGGCTGATCATGATCGCGCCGGTCTCCGTCTGCCACCAGGTGTCCACGACGGGGCAGCGGTCGCCGCCGATGTGCTCGCGGTACCAGACGTACGCCTCGGGGTTGATCGGCTCACCGACGGAGCCCAGGACGCGCAGGCTGGACATGTCGTACTTGGCGGGGATGTCGTCGCCCCACTTCATGAACGTCCGGATCGCCGTCGGCGCCGTGTAGAGCAGCGTGACCTGGTACTTCTGCACGATCTCCCAGAAGCGGCCGCGGTGCGGCGTGTCCGGGGTGCCCTCGTAGATGACGCTGGTGGCGCCGTTGGCCAGCGGGCCGTACACGATGTAGGAGTGACCGGTCACCCAGCCGATGTCGGCCGTGCACCAGTAGATGTCGGTGTCCGGCTTGAGGTCGAAGACCGCGTCGTGAGTGTAGGCCGTCTGCGTCAGGTAGCCGCCGGTCGTGTGCAGGATGCCCTTCGGCCGGCCCGTCGTGCCGCTGGTGTAGAGGATGTACAGCGGGTCCTCGGCGTCGTGGGACTCGGCGGTGTGCTGGTCGCTCTGGCGATCCACCACGTCGTGCCACCACACGTCCTTGTCGCCGGCGGCGACGTCCTGGCCGGTGCGCCGGACGACGAGGACGTGCTCGACCTGCGGGCACTCGGCGACGGCCTCGTCCACGGTCGGCTTGAGCGCCGACGGCTTGCCCCTGCGGTAGCCGCCGTCGGCCGTGATGACCAGCTTGGCGTCGGCGTCGTCGATCCGGCTCTTCAGCGCGGTGGCCGAGAACCCGCCGAACACCACCGAGTGGATCGCCCCGATCCGGGCGCAGGCCAGCATGGCGATCGGCAGCTCGGGGATCATCGGCATGTAGACGGCGACCCGGTCGCCCTTGCGCACGCCCAGCTCCAGCAGGGCGTTGGTGGCCTTGTTCACCTCACGCTGGAGGTCGGCGTAGGTGAGCGTGCGGCTGTCGCCCTCGGGCTCGCCCTCCCAGTGGTAGGCGACCTTGTCGCCGCGCCCCGCCTCGACGTGGCGGTCGACGCAGTTGTAGGCGACGTTGAGCTCGCCGCCGACGAACCACTTGGCGAAGGGGGGATTCCACTCGAGCGTCGTGTCCCAGCGCTTGGTCCAGGTCAGCCGGTCGGCCGCCTGCTCCCAGAAGGCGAGGCGGTCCGCGGCGGCCTCGGCGTACGCGGCCGAGGTCACGTTGGCGGCGGCCGCCAGCTCAGCCGGTGGCGCGAACCGGCGATTCTCCTTCAGCAGGTTGGACAGCGCCTGGGTCTCGTTACCAGCGGGCTCCGGGGCCACCTCATGCTCCTTCTATGGCCAGATTGGACAGGTTCGTGTCCCACTTCACCAGCTCACGGCCTCCGTACACAAGAGGTCTAGACAGGTCTGTACCGTGTGTGCGGGCCGATCGCGATCTTATCCAGGTGAATGACAAACGCTATTGAAACGTTGTCATCTTGAAATGGAGTTATGTCGTGGGGCGCGTTATGGGCGGATGATCGATAGCGCGTACGTGCGAATCCTCCGGTGGTCTTCGGTCCAAATCGCCGTGTCTTTCGTGGTTTTCCGCTTGTCGGGCGGGTGCTTTCCGCGTGGCGGGCGGGCGTTTTGCCGGGTGTCGGGCTGTCGTTTTCGGGGTGGCGGCCCGCGTGCCGATGCCGACACAGACAGCCACCGCCCGTGGCGGTCCGCCCTGCCTTGCCCATGAGTCCGACCCGTAGGCGTTGCCCAGGGCGCCGACCCGTAGGCGTTGTCCAGGGGCCCCGACTCATGGGCCCGACCCATGGGCCCGGCTACCCATGCATCGGTCCCCGGCCTTACCCACGCGTCGGTCCCCTGCCTTACCCCATGCGCCGGTCCCGGCCCTACCCATGGGTAAGGTCAGGTCTCGTGAGTGACCCCTTGGCCGTGATCGCCCAGTTCCCCGGCGTACCGGAAGCGGTGGACGAGGCCCGCCAGGCGGTGGACCGGCTCTACCGCCACCGCGTCCTGCGCCGGGCCAGCCCCGCCGTCTCCACGGAGTCATCCCTGCGCGGGGCCCGCGCCTCCGCGGCCATCGAGGGCGTGGACGTGCCGCTCGACGCGCTGCGCCGCGACGAGGCGCACGACCCGCTCGTCCAGGGGGCGCTGCGGGCCTCGGCGGAGATGGGACGCATGGGCTCGACCTGGCGTGCCGCGCCTCGGCAGGTGCTGGCCAGGCTGCACGCGGTGGCCGCGGCCGGCCTCGCGCCCCAGGAGGAGCTGGGCCGTCCCCGTTCGCTCGACGAGGCCCCCGACCCCCTGTCCCTGGGCCCCGCGCCCGCCGCCGCGGACGCAGCGAGCCGCATGGAGGGCCTGCTCGGCCTGCTGGAACAGCCCACGAAGGCCCCCGCCGTGGTGCTGGCCGCCGTGGTGCACGCCGAGCTGGCGGTACTCAGGCCGTTCGGAACGGCGGACGGGATCGTGGCCCGCTCGGCCGGGCGGCTGACGCTGGTGGAGTACGGGCTCGATCCGAAGTCGCTGGTGGCGGTGGAGGTGGGGCATCTGGAGCTGCCGTATGGGGAGGCGCTGCGGGCATACCTGAGCGGGACGCCGGAGGGCGTGGCGGCCTGGGTACAACACTGTGCCTCTGCGGTAACCCTGGGAGTACGCGAGACGACTGCGATCTGTGAGGCCATGCAGAGGGGCTGACCGGCACTTCACGGCCTGACGCACCCGGGGCTGAACCGCCCCTACCGGAAGAAATCTGACACAGCTGACGGCGTCTCAGTCATGAGACGCCGTCTGCAGTGCATCACACCGGGTTACCAGGCGTGCACCTCAATCCGTCGGAGCGGGTCAAGCCCGTCACGACGCGCCTCCCGCGGCTGGTCGCACGTGGGTGCCCGGCTGATGCACCCGGACAAGTAGTCCGGTGACACCTTTCTACGTCGGATTCGCCCTGATGGGAACCCCTCGGGTCAAGACCTTTACCCACCCGTGGACCCTCGCGTCCTAGCCGGGGTCCTGGCCGCTTCGCTCAGGTCGGTTATCAACCCGTGACGATCACTCTCCGTGATCGCCTTTATGTGATCGTTATGGCGTTACGAAAAAACTTGGCGAAAATACGAGATTGCTCCTCGACGAAACTTGAGTGGATCGGGCAGCATACGTGGGTATCGCCAGTAACTGGAGCGAGCGTGCGGGGGTTGCCTTTGCGAGTCCCTTGCCAGGCTCCGGTGTAGTGATGAAAGCTTTCTTCTGAAACGGGACCGGCTCTACCCCCCCGGAGCCGGACCGATCAGGCGACCCCCGCTCTCCCCCCCGGCGGGGGTCGCCCCTTTTCCCCACCTCCCCGGGCCACGGCCCGCCCCCTACGGCCTGCCTCCCACAGCCGGCTCCTTACGGCCTGGTCGCCAGGTCCTGCTCCCTCCTCCCTACGGCCTGCGCCCTACGGCCGTACGCGTCTCACCGCTCGACAGCCATCGGGTGCCTGCCTGCGCAACCACCATGGCGCGACCTGACGACCTCCCTCCACGAACCCACTTCCTCGCCGCCTCCCACACTTGCTTCCACAGCAACCTTCTCCAGGAACCAGGAGCCAAGGAGCCAAGGGGCTGAGGGCTGAGGGCTGATGAGGCCAGAGGCCACAGAGCCGAGGCCACAGAGCCGAGGACTGAGGACTGAGGGCTGGGCTGGAAGCTGAGGGCTTGAAGGCCGGGAGTTGGCGCTGAGACTGGGAGACCCGCCACTCACGCTCTTGTCGTGGGAGACCCGCCACTCACGCTCTCGTCGTGAGAGGCCGGCTACTCACGCTGTCGTTGTGAGAGGCCGGCTACTCACGACGAGAGCGTGGGAGACCACCCCACTCATGCCGTCGACGCCCAGCGCCATCAGTCGGGTTACTCCCAACCGCGTCAGAGCCGCCTGCCACACCTTGCCCTGCGGGGGTCGTCTCCACGCCCTGCACGCCAGCCCAACTAAGTGCCGAAAGTCAGTCCGGCCGCCCTCGACTTGGCCTCCCTCATCGGCCGGTCCAACACCGCAGCCTGTTACCCGTACCGACTCGCCTGCCATCCCCTGGCCTCGCGTGGGTCGTGTCCAAGCCCTGCGCGTCGGCCAGCCAAGTATCCGCGCGTCAGTCCGGCCGTCATCGGCTGGCCTCTCGAATGGGCCGGTTCAGTGTCACCGCAGCCTGTTGCCCTGTACTGATCCGCCTGCCGCACCCTGGCCCTGTGTCGGTGTCTCTATGATCTGCATGCCAGCCCAGCCAGGTGCCGCACGCCGGTCCGGCCGTCATCGGCTCGGCCTCCCGTATCAGCCGATCCACCGCCACCGCAGCCTGTTGGCCGTACCGACCCGCCTGCCACTGCGCCCCATCGGGTCGTGTCCACGCCCTGCAGGCCGGCCTGCCAGGTGCCCGCGCGTCGGTGCGCCGCCCGTCGGCTTGGTCTCTCGCGTCGGCCGGTCCACCGCCACCGTCGCCTGTAGTCCGTACCGACCCGCCTGCCACTCCCGGTCTCGTGTGGGTCGTGTCCACGCCCTGCACGTCGGCCTGCCAGGTGCCCGCGCGGGCGGCGGCCGTCATCATCGGCGTGGTCTCGCGTCGGCCGGCCAGCGTCACCGCAGCCTGTTACCCGTACCGACCCGCTGACTTGCCACCTGCAGCGATGCGCGCCGGCCTGTCACTCGTGCTGAGGCGCGTCCGGGTCAGGAACCGGCATCGATCCGCACTGAGCCTGTAGCCCGCGCCCGACCTGCTCTGGCTCGCAACCCACATCGACCGGCTGTGACCTGCACCCGCGTGGTCCGCTGTGGCCTGCAACCCGCACCGATCCGCATTGCGCCCGTGAACCGTCCCGACCTGCCCGACTAGCCACCTGCACCGACCTGCCCCCGATCAGCTACTTGTACCGATCCGCCCTGACTTGCTACCCGCCCGTTCCCCGTACCGGCCTGTTCCCCGCACCCACCTGTTCTCCGTACCGGCCCGTTCCCCGCACTCGGCTGCTCCGGCCCGTCAGCCACAGCCTGGAGCCGCCTCCTGCTTCGCGCCCGCCCGCACGTCGTCCTGAGCCCGCTTCCATGCACGATCACCTTCACCCTGCCGCCACCCTCACCCTGCTCCCACCCTCACTCCTGCCGCCAGCTTCAGCCGAGCCGCTGGCTTCTCCCGTGCCGCCCGTTATCCACAGGCCCCACCACCCACCCACCCGTTATCCCCAGAACCGCGTTCGGAGCCCAACCACCTCCCACCCTTCCACCAGAGTTGCCCTCCCGACAGCACCCCGCCACCCACCGACCCATCAACGGACCGACACACCGATCCGCCGATCCGCTGACTCATCCGAGCCACTGACTTACCCACCCCCCTTCAGGCTGCTGGGAGGCCGACCTTGAACCGTCCGTTGGTCATCACCGAAGACCACGCCCTGCTAGACGACCTCGTCCGCATAGCCGCCGCAGCCGGCGCCCAGCTCGACGTGGCCCATGTCCCCGCCCACGCCCGCCCCTTCTGGAACTTGGCCCCACTCGTGGCCATCGGCGCCGACCAGGCAGACGCGGTGGCCGCGACCTCACCCCCGACCCGCGACCAGGTCCTCCTCGTCACCCGAGATCTGGAAGACCAGGACAGCTGGCGAAAATGCGTGGCAGTAGGCGCTCAGTCCGTCATAGCCCTCCCCGCCGACGAACGCAGACTGGTCGACCTGTTCGCGGACGCCATGGACCCCGATCCTCGCTCAGGGTCCGTGATCTGCGTGATCGGCGGCCGGGGCGGAGCCGGCGCCAGCGTGCTCGCCGCCTGCCTGGCCCTGAGAGCCTCGGCCGACCACCTCCGTACCCTCCTCGTGGACGCCGATCGCCTGGGCGGAGGCATAGACGCCCTGCTGGGCCACGAGGAGGCGCCGGGCGCCCGCTGGGGAGACCTGGTGGCCAGGGAGGGCCGGATCAATGCCAGCGCACTGCAGGCGGCGCTCCCCGCGTTCGGCGACCTGGCCGTGCTGTCCTTCCACCGAGGCGAGGTGCCGGCCATCCCGGCCCAAGCCATGCGCTCGGTCCTCGAAGCGGGCAGACGGGGCTTCGACCTCGTCGTGGTCGACCTCCCCCGGCACCTTGACGAGGCCGCCATCGAAGCCCTGACGAGGGCGAAGACCACTCTGACGGTGGCCACGGCCGACGTGCGCGGCGTCCTGTCGACGGTCCAGATCCTGTCCGAGGTACGCAAGCACACCGCCGACGTCCGCGCGGTCCTGCGCCCGGGCGTGGTCGACGACGACACGGTCATGATCTCCCTGGGCATCCCGTCCGCCGGCACCCTCCCCGACCAGCCCCGGCTCACCGCCACCCTCAACCGAGGCGAACTCCCCAGGCTGGGCCCCCGCACCGTACTCGGCGCCCTGTGCACCTCCCTCCTGCGCGACCTGCTCCCGGCGACATGACGACTCCCAGCACCCGCCAAGAGCCCCCCGAAGGCGTCGTCTCGCCGGACCTGGTCGAAGCCGTCCGCATCCGTCTGGCCCGTACCGGCGTGGAACCCAGCGCCGCCCAGGTGGCCGTGGCCCTGCGAGCCGAGAAGTCGGTGTACGGGGACGCGGAGATCCTCGCCGTGGCCCGGGCCCTCTGCGCCGACCTGATCGGCGCGGGACCGCTCGAGCCCCTCCTGGCCCGGCCCGACGTAACGGACGTCCTGGTCAACGGCCCCCGGGAGGTGTGGATCGACGACGGCACCGGCCTGCGCCGCACCTCCGTCGCCTTCGCCGACGACGGAGCCGTCCGCAGGCTGGCACAACGCCTCGCGACCGCCGCCGGCAGACGCCTGGACGACGCCTCCCCTTACGTGGACGCGCGCCTTGCAGGAGGTGTACGCCTGCACGCCGTGCTCCCGCCAGTAGCCTCCGGCGGTACCTGCGTCTCCCTGCGCCTGCCACCACGCCGCACGTTCACCCTGACGGACCTGGTCGCCGCCGGCACCATCGCCCCGGCCGCGATCCCGGTGCTCACGGCCATGGTCACCGCCAGACTGGCCTTCCTGGTAACGGGGGGCACCGGCACAGGAAAAACCACGCTCCTGTCCGCCCTGCTCTCCCTCGCCGACCCAGGCGAGCGCCTCCTCCTGGTGGAGGACTCAGCCGAGCTCCGCCCCCTCCACCCGCACGTCGTCCGCCTGGAAACCCGCCCAGCCAACCTGGAGGGTGCCGGCGGGGTGGAGCTGCGAGATCTCGTACGCCAGGCGCTCCGCATGCGCCCCGACCGCCTGGTGGTCGGAGAGGTGAGAGGCGCCGAGGTGGTGGACCTGCTGGCCGCCCTCAACACCGGCCACGAGGGCGGCTGCGGCACCCTCCACGCCAACACAGCCGCCGACGTACCCCCGCGCCTCGAAGCCCTGGGCTGCGCGGCCGGCCTGACCAGAGAAGCCGTACACAGCCAACTGGCAGCAGCCCTGGACGCGGTCATCCACCTCACCCGCAACCGCGCGGACGGCCGCAGACGCATAGCGGAGATCTGCCTACTCTCCAGAACGCCGTCCGGCCTCGTCGAGTCGATCCCAGCCCTGACCTTCACCACCGCCGGCCACCCCCACCCCGGCCCCGCCTACGACCGCCTGACAACCCAAACCACCACCCACCGGGCTCCGTCCACAACCCGTCCCACGCCTCTCACCACCGCTCCGGCGGTAGGTCGAAAGCTCACACCGCAGCGCTCAGCCGCAACCTTCGCTGCGTACTCCACCCCTGTTGCCCGCTCCAGCGACTCCAACCGAGCCGAGCCCTCATGACCAGCGCATTCCTGGCCGCACTGTCCACAGCCTGCGCCGTCTGGCTGTGGACAGGTCCAACGGTGGCCACCACCCGCTTGAGCAAACTCCTGACGCCCTCACACGACCTCAACCGGCGGCCTCACAACCAATCCCTGTCCAAGCTCCTCACCCGCCCCAGCCCCGCCCGCCGCGCCGAAGCCTGGCGACGAGCCTCGATCGAGCTGTGCCAATCCCTGTCGGCGGAGCTGTCCGCCGGCCGCACTCCAGGCGAAGCCCTCACCAGAGCCATCACGGCGGTGGAGTTCCCCGACCCCGACCTCCTCCGCCCGATCGTCGCCGCAGCCAGGGACGGCGGCGACGTACCAGCAGCCTTGGCCTCGTCAGCCCCACCTCAGGGAGGCGAGGGCCTACGTCAGCTGGCGGCCTGTTGGGAAGTCGGCACCACGGTCGGCGCCGGCATGGCCGCCTTGGTCGACCGGGTAGCGCACACGTTACGAGCGGCCCAAGCCCACCGCCAGGACGTCGCGGCACAACTGGCAGGACCGCGCACGACAGCCAGAATGCTGGCCCTGCTCCCCGCTCTCGGCCTCCTCATGGCAGGAGCCCTGAACATGCATCCCCTGGACTTCCTGTTCGGCAGCCTCCCGGGCTTCATGTGCCTGATCGCAGGCATCGCCCTCGACGCCTGCGGCCTATGGTGGACCAACCGCATGGCCACCCAAGCCCAAACCTGACCCCGCATGACCACCCAAACCAAGGCGACCCCGGTCAAGGCAAAGGCGCGGACCCGCGTTGCTACCCATACCCGGCGTGGAAGTACGTGGCCACCCAAGCCAAGGCGTCGGCCTACTCAAGGCAAGGCGTGGACCCCCATGGCCTCCTTGGCTCAGGCGCGGCCTTGCATGACCACTCAGACCAGGCACGTCCCGACCCTCAACCGTCCTCTGTGTAACCCATATCCGCTCACCAAGAGAGCGAGAGCGCCGAGTCCACGATGATCCAACTGCTGTCCGCTCTATGCGCCGGAATGGCGGCCTGGTTGTGGTTCTCCTCGAAGACCCCCACAGAGCGCCTCGCCCGCCTACACCCACAAACCGACGCCTCCCGAACCCCGGCCACTCCCCACCCCCAACAGCCCCAAAGCCTCAGAAACCAGTCCAACCAGATCCCAGACAGCAACCAGCCCCCTCCCTGGCTCACCACCCAAGGCCCGCGCCGCCGCCCGAGCCGCAAAACCCTGCTCACGGCCACCTGCACCGGTGTGATCTCGGGGCTCCTGATCGGCGGTTACACCGGCGTCATAGCCGTTATCGTCATCACCCCGGCAACGGCCTTCATCCTCCACAAAAAGGAGCCTCAGCAAAGCCACCACGATCGCCGCCGCATCACCACCGACCTGCCCTTCGCCGCAGACCTGATGACCGCCTGCCTACGAGCAGGCCGCCCCGTGAGCGCCGCCACCGAAATCACCGCCACCGCGATAGGCGGCCCTCTCGGCGAACGCCTGACCTGGGTGAGCAGCCAACTACGTCTAGGAGCCGACCCCGAACCAACTTGGGCAGCCCTGGCCGCAGATCCCGCCATGGGCCAACTGTCCCGAGCCATGGGCCGAGCAGCTCAAAGCGGCGCTCCCGTCGCAGACGTCCTGACCCGTCTGGCAGACGACGCCCGCGAAGCAGCCAGAGCCACGTCCGTCGCCGCAGCAAGAAGCGTAGGCGTAAAAGCCGTAGCCCCCTTGGGCCTGTGCTTCCTCCCCGCCTTCGTCCTACTCGGCATCATCCCGGTCATAGCAGGCCTGGCGTCGACCATCACCATCCCCTAACGTCACCCATCCACACACGGGAACTCCCGAACCCCGAACCTCCAGGCCTCGAACCTTCCAGCTCCGCCCCCGAACCCCCGTCCTTCGGATCCCCCGGGCCCCGAAACCCCTGAAGGACAAAACACCCCAGGACGAAACCACTGCGGGGCGGAACGCTCCCAGGACGAGAGTCCGCAGGACCGACACACGCCCTAATCCGGAACACTGTCGATCCACTCCCGCCAAGTACGCCCGCACCGCCCGCTCCTCGGCACCCCACCCCAACATCCCGCCGCACCCGGCACCCGGCACCCGGGCCCCACCAGGCACCCAGGCCCCCAACCGGCACCCAGGCCCCACCCGGCACCCCGCCCCACCCGACACCCGCTCCTAATCAGCACCTTGTTCACCGGCATGGCGTGGGGGGAGGGCTCCGCAGGCCGGCATGGCCCAGGGTGTCGCCGTGTCCACAGGCACCGTGCCCGCCTACCGCACGAGCCGACTCCGAAGCGCGGTTATATCCCCGTCCTCCAGCCCGTGCCCACGCAGATGAGCCTCCACATCCAACCCATCCAGCACACCCAGTAGCGCTGCCCGGGCAGTCGTGTCCTTGCTAGCGAGGATGTCCCGGATCTCCTCGGTCTGGTCATCGATACCGAGCACCTCGAACAGCGGAGGCAGACGCTCAGTGCTCAGCTCGTAATCCGACGCGATGTCAGCAGGCGCCACCCCGGCCAGGGTCAGCAACAACATCACGACGAGCCCGGTGCGGTCACGTCCAAGCCCGCAATGAACGAGCACTCCTCCCGGCCGCGCACGAGCGACGGCCGCGACAGCCGCCACGCACTGCCGCGCCTTCCGTTCGATGAAGACCCGGTAGTAGAGCGGCGAACCATCGAGCCGGTTGTCCCACAGGTAGTTCCAGAACGCGGTGTCCGCGGCATCATCCAGCGGTACGCGCACGGTGGTCAGACCGGTCGGCCGATCCCACTTATCCTCCCGGCGTTCGTCGTCGTTGCGCAGATCAACCACGGTCCGAACTCCGTGCTCGACGAGCGCCGACCACCCCTCCGAAGTCAGCCTCTCCGGGTTGTCCGAACGAACTACGGCCCCACCACGAATAGCGCCGCCCCCGGCCACCGGTATGCCACCAAGATCCCGCACATTGAAGCATCCCTCCCATTCGAGATGCCGTACAACGTCTCCGGAGCCCTCACCTGCAGAAACCGCGCGCAACTCGGGCATTTGCGTGGATTCATTCATGCATTCTGAGACGCGCCGTCGCAGACCTTTGTTGTCTCCCGTCGATCATCACGCAGGACCGATCACGCAGGGCCGGTCGCCAGGGCCGATCACGCAGGGCCGATCACGCAGGGCTGGTCGCCGGGGCTGGTCACCAGGGCCCGGTCATCCAAGGCCGATCGCTCAAGGCCGATTACTCGAAGCGTTCCACCCAAAGCTGCCCACCCAAAGGCGTCCACCAGAAACGGTGACCTTGACCCCCGGGCGAGCGCCACCCAGTTATCCACAACCGAGCACCCCAGTGCCGCACTTATCCACAGAACGCCGCTCGCCTCCCCAGCCTCAACCCGGGTTCGGCGACCCTTGGACTCCCGCCGGACAAGCCGCCGGCCCTTAACACCTGGAGGCAAGATGCAGAGTCCCGCCACCACGCCAGACGACATCGAAGCCACGCCAGACCACGCCTACCTCACCACGTCCGCTCATCCACGCCGCCACTTCATCCGCAGCCCGACAGCCACCCCACCCTCGCGCCCCAACCCGAAGCCCACAACGACACACGCCCAAACACCCGGCCTCATCGCCAAGGCCCACAGACCCCACACAGCCCCTCAAGCCGCCGCCGTCCAAGCCCCAAGGCAAGTGCGACCCTCAGCCGAAACGCATAATCCATCCCAAACCCGCAGGTCACCCTCAGTCCGACAGCAAACACCGATCTCAACGCAAGCCCCAACCCCAGCCTCGGCCCAAATCCTCATCCCAGCGACAGCCAAAGCATCACTTCATGCGTCAGCCAAGCCGCCGGCTCGGACGTCCGCTCGGACCTCGAATCCAGCGTCCACTCAAGCTCCTGTCCAAGCGTCCGCTCAAGCTCCTGTCCAAGCGTCAGCGTCAGCCCCTGATCCCGCATCAGCACCAGTCCACAGCCCTGTGCCCAGCCGGCCCGCCCGAATCACGTGGCCGCGTTTCAGTAAGTGGGTCCACTATGCGGCCGTCAATCGAGAGCGCGGCATGTCCACAGCCGAATACGCGGTAGGAACCATCGCAGCCTGCGCTTTCGCCGCACTCCTCTTCAAAGTCGTAAGCAGCCCTGAAGTGCAGGAAATGCTGACAGCCCTCATCAATCGAGCACTCAACACCACCAAGGAATGACACCCCGCCACACGGGGACCTCCATGAGCGCCAAGCGGACGGCATCGCGAGGTTCGGTCACTGCTGAGACCGCCGCGATGCTGCCCGCGCTCATGGTCGTCCTGGCGGCCGCTCTGTGGGCCATTCAGACGGTCAGCGTCCAACTCGAATGCGTGGACGCTGCTCGCGCCGCCGCCCGAGCCGCAGCCAGGGGTGAGGCACTGGACCAGGTCCACGAACTCGCCCGAGCAACAACGAGCCCGAACGCCCAAGTGGTCATAACCCGCGACACAGAGTTCACGAAGGTGCAGATCACCGTAGAAGTACGCCCCTCCTGGGCCCAGTCCCTCCCGGCAGTCAATGTCTCAGCCACGGCCACCGCGAGCACCGAAACCATGACCCAGCACGGCGATGCTCCCGGCCCCAGGCATGAACTGCCACCCTCGACAGACAGGAGCTGACCATCAAGCAGCACGAACGAGGCTCGGCCACCCTCTGGGGCGTGGCGCTCATGGGCCTGCTGATGGCGATCGCCACGGTGCTCGCCACAGTCGGTTCCGTACGCGTCGCCCGCCACCGCGTCAACGGCGCAGCGGACCTCAGCGCCCTGGCCGCCGCCAAGCTGGCGCTGATCGATCCAGAGAACGCCTGTGGCAGAGCTTCGGCAGTGGCCGCCCAGAACGGCGTCGAGTTAACGCGATGCGCCGTGAACGACGACGTCGCCGATGTCTGGACCGCACTCCCGATCTCACTCCCGTTATTAGGCACCCGCACCCTGACGGGCAGATCACGCGCCGGCCCAGCAGACCCCACCCCAACGTGAGTCCGGCCCATCCACGTACGAGCTGAAAGTGCCGCGCTGTGATCAGTGCGGCACAGGCCAGAAAGCAGAAGTAGCCCTCCGCCGCCCGCCATCGCTAAAGAGGCTTCGACGATCCTGGGCGCTCACGCTGGTTGGCCGAGCTGGCCAAACTCGTGCCGATGTGGGTGAACGGAAGACGGAGATGGAGATCGCGTGCGGGGGAGCACGTCAGTTCGCTGTTGCTGTTGCTGTTGGGACCGGGTCCAGCCGGGCTCGGCCGAGCAGGTCGCTTCAGTCGCCCCGATCCATGTCGGCCAGCTCAGGTAGCGCCAGGAGGGTCGATCGAGCTGAGTCAGGCGGGGCTAGGCCGAGCTGGCCCGAGCCAGAGCAGGTCGGTCCGAGTCACGCAGGGCCAGAAGGGTCGAGCCAAGTCAGGCCGCTCCAGGTCGAGCCAAGACGAGCCGCTACCGGTGGGGATGAGCCAGGCGGGGCTAGGGTCAGGCAGGGTCAGGAGGGCCGATCGAGCCAAGTCAGGCGGGCTAGATCAGGCAGAGCCGGGGAGAGTCGAACGAGCCGAATCTGGCGGGGCCAGGTCAGGCCGGACCGAGTCAGGCTGCTCGAGGCCGAAGCTTAGCCAGCGAGGGCAAGGTCAGGCGGGCCAGACCCGGACGACCCGAGCCAGAGCAGGACCAGGCTGGCCTTGCCCAAGTCAGTTCGGCCCAAGTCAGGTGGACCCGCGCCAGGTGGTCCCGAGTCAGGCGGGCCCGAGTCAGGTGGGCCCGAGTCAGGTGTGGGGCCGAGTCAGGTGTGGGGCCGAGTCAGGTGGGGTGGGGCCGAGTCAGGTCGGCCCAAGCTATGTGGGGCCAGGTCACGCAGGGCCAGAAAACCCGATCGAGCCACGTTAGGCGGGTCGGCCGGACCGGCCCGAGCCAGAGCGGGACCAGGCTGGGCTGGCCCGGACCAGAGCGGGACCAGGCTGGGCTGGCCCGGGCCAGAGCGGACCGGGCCAGAGCGGACCGGCCAGAGCGGGGCGGGCGACCGAGCTCATCATCCGGGTCTCCGCCAGGCCCGCGTCGCCACGAAGGACGCCGACCTGTCAGAGCAGGGCGCGGGCCAGAAAGTTGCCCCCCACGTCATGTGACGAATGGGGCCTACGGGGCTAGGTCGCAATCGAGTCACGACTTCTTGGACGTGGTGTCCAAGAATTGGTTATGTCCCGTAAGGTTCCGCTTACCCTCGGTCCATGCCGTATGTGACAGGGAGTCTGGGAGAGCAGGAACGCAGTCGCTAAGGTGCGGGTCCAGGGACGGTCGGTGACCGTATCGGCCGGCGCACTGCACTTCCGGTCGTCGCGTGAACGCCCCGAGGGTGCTCAGGCGGCGCGAGGCTCTCGTTGGAGGGAAGCGTCGTGACGGTAGTCGGCAGAATGGTGGCCGCAGGGACGATCGCGGTCGGATTCCTCGCCTTTTGCGGTTCCGCCCATGCGGCCGTCGCGACACGACAAACGGGCTCTGCGGGACATGGCGCTAGCGCCGGTTGGGCTCAGTCGGTGTTGCGAGCCGGTGCTCCCGGCATGGCCAACTCGACCTGGCGGGCCGGCTCAGCGGGGCAGATCACCTCGCCCTCTGACGGCCAGGTGGTGTCGAGCTCTTCTGTCACTGTTTCGGCGCGTACGGACCTGATGCAGTTGACGGTGGGGCTGTACGTCGAAGGGCCCTCCACGCCCAGCCAGAAGGTCGCCGCCGGCGGAGCCAACCAGACGATCTCCGGGACGTTCGAGGCCGGTGACGCACCCAACGGCTCCTTCACCGTGATCCTCAAGGGAGAGCTCACCGGGACCAAGTACGCGAGCAGCACGTTCAAGTTGCGCCGGCCCGCCGCGGCACCGGGGAACGTGCACGCGAGCAAGCAGGGGACCGAGAAGGTCGCCGTGACCTGGAGCAAGGGATCCGAGCCCGACCTGCAGTCCTACGAGGTCTCCAGCACCCAGTCCGGCGTCGTCGGGAGGCTGCCTGCCGACAGCGCGTGCTCCGGCTCCTCGTGCAAGGCGGTGCTCGCCGTGCCGGCCAAGGCGGCGGGGCAGAGGGTCGGCTTCACGGTGAAGGCATTCCGAGGGGACGGCGACGGCGGGTCGATCGCCTCCGACGACTCGGCGGCGGCGTACATCGCCTTCCCCGCCGCGCCGTCCGCCCAGCCGACGAAGAAGAAGACGACCGACAGTCGGCAGACGACGAGAAGTAGGGACCCGAGGGGCGTCGAAGCGCTGCCTACCCTGCCCTCCAAGAGACAGGCCGTTCCCTCGGCCAAGCCGACGACCCGCAAGCCGGCGACGACGAAGCTCCCTGGCATCCCCGATGCCGATCCGAACGGGAACCTGCCGATCCCCGAAGCAGACCAGCAGGGTGAGAACGGTGGGCTGGTTCCGGCGGACGCAAAGGGCGGCGACTATTCGGCTCCGGTACAGAGCGACGGCGTGAGGGCCCAGTCGAGTGAGTCGCCGATCGGGAACATCGGGCAGTACGGGCTCTACGTGGCGGGAGGAATCGTCCTGCTTCTGCTCGGCGCCCATGCGGGTGCGTGGGCACGGCGGCGCGCGCTCGCCACGGAAGGGGGCGCTTCCACGCCTCCATCTGCGGCCGCGGCCCAGGCGAGCGCACCGATCGGCGTGGTGTCGCCGGCCGCCAGGGTCGTTACCGGGGCGGAGAGTGCTCAGGCGGTGGGCGGTTCATCGCCGGCGGTGTCGGTGCGGCGTCGGCCCGCCGTCATTCTGGCGGTGGCCAGGACCCGTGTTCCCGAGGCGGATCCGTCCAGAACCGCACGACCGGAGCTGGACCCGGACGCCGACCTCGACGTGAAGACGCCGCTGTCGGCGGCGGCGGGCGTGGAAGCGCCGCAGGACGCTCGGGGACGGCAGCAGGCGGTGGCCGGTGAGCTGCCGTGGGAGATGCATGAGCGTCAATTGGATGCCGCCGACGGGTCGTCGTTGGAGGGTCCGGTGCATGAGGGGGAACGAGTTGATCGTCCGTCCTCCGATGCTCGTAGGCAGGGAGGGGAGACGACTGGTCGTTCGTCGGCCGGTGCTCGTATGCCTGAGGAGGAAACGACCGGTCGATTGTCGTCCGACGACCGTAGGCGAAGGGATGGGGCGGCTGGTCGACTGTCGTCCGATGCTCGTGAGCAGGAGTCGGGGGTTGTTGGGCGGTTGCCGTCCGATGCTCGTGGGCGAGAGCGAGAGCGGGAGCGGGAGCGGGAGCGGGAGCGGGAGCGGGAGCGAGAGCGAGAGCGAGAGCGGGAGCGGGAGCGGGAGCGGGAGCGGGAGCGGGAGGCGGCTGGTGAGGTGCCTTCAGGGGCTGGCGGGCGGCAGGTGAGGACCGTTGGTGAGCCGCCGTACAGCTCTCGGAGGCAGCGTCTGTCGTCGGGCGCTGAACAGTCGTCGAACGGCGGGGAGCCGGCGTCGAACGGAGGGGGCGGAGCGCGGTCGTCGTCATACGGCGAGGGCGTGGCGCGGTCGTCGCATGGGGAGGGATCGGCGCGGTCGTCATACGGCGAGGACGTGATGCGGTCGTCGTATGGCGAGGGGTCGGCTCGTTCGTCGCACGACGGCGAGTCAGGACGGTCGTCGTGCGGTGAGGCGGCGGTGCGGTCGCGTGCGGCGGGTTCGAGGCCGGATGGTGCTCGTCGGTCGGCTCATCTTGCTGACTCGGACTTCTACCTGCCGGGACCGTCGTCGCGGGTCGCGGCTCCGTCGCCGTATGTGGCCGACGCGTTCTCGGTTCATGTCGATGTGGAGCACGTACGGACGACGGATGTGGAGCGTGTACGGACGCGGGACGAGGGGCGGGGAGGGCAGGAGGCGCACGGGGTGGCGGTGCGGCTCGCTCTTCCTCGTTCGGCGGTGACCGATGTGACCGATGTGACCGATGTGCCCGAGTCGGCCGCGGCGGCGCTTCCGGCGCGACTTGAGGAGCGTTGGGACGACTATCTGCCGCCTGCGCCCAGGTCCATGGAGGACAGCGGGTTCTGGGAGCGTCCGCAGCCGGGGGCGGGTGATTTCTGGGCTGCCGATGATGATGCGGCTGAAGGTGATGACAAGGGCGGGTCGCGGAGTTTTGCGGGACGTCGGCATTCAGGGGGCGAGAGTTAGCAGGTCTGCCGGTGTGTGGAGGTGTTGGTCAGGTTTGGAAGGCGTGGGCCTGATCAGGTTTGAGGGCACATCTGAAGTCAGGTTCGTCAAACCTGAACTGCTTCGCTTCGGGCGTAGGTGTGGCCTTCCTTCGCTCTGAAGTCCCTGATGTCCGACAGGTGGCGGTTATGCGCGTAGCCATGGCGATCAGCCGGCCCACCCGGGCTTCGCCGAGGTCGCGACCGGTGTTGGTCATGGGTGACTCGGAAAGCGACGGGCTCTTGTCGGTGTGCTTGGTCCTGGATGTCTGGTCGGGGTGGTCGCGCTTTGGGGTTCATCGAGGAGGCAGGAGGGTGTCGAGGAGGCGGACGGCGCCTCGCTTGTGCAGGGGTTCGTTGCCGTTGCCGCACTTCGGGGACTGGATGCAGGACGGGCAGCCCCGTTCGCACTCGCAGGACAGGATCGCCTCGCGCGTGGCCGTGAGCCAGTCCGTGGCGCGGGCGTAGCCGCGTTCGGCGAAGCCGGCGCCGCCCTCGTGGCCGTCGTACACGAAGACGGTGAGTAGGCCCGTGTCGGCGTGCAGTTCGGTGGAGACGCCGCCGATGTCCCAGCGGTCGCAGGTGGCGAAGAGCGGGAGCAGGCCGATGGAGGCGTGCTCGGCCGCGTGGGCCGCGCCGCCGAGGTCGATGCCGGCTTCGGCGAGTGGGGCCACCGCGGAGGCGGGGAGCGTCCACCAGACCGCTCGGGTGCGGAGGGTGCGGGGCGGCAGTTCCAGGGGCTCGTCGCCGAGCATCTCGCCGGACTGGAGGCGCCGTTTGAGGTACGAGACCACCTGGCGGGTCACCTCGACCTCGCCGAAGTGCAGGGTGCCGGAGCCGAGAGCCGTGGAGCGTTCTGTGGAGAGGATGGAGATGTCGGTGATGTCGCGCGCGAACGTCGTGTAGTCGGGATTCGCGCTGGAGACCAGCGCGACGCCGGCTTCCAGGTCCAGGAGCTCCACCAGGAACGTCTCGCCCTGGTGGAGGTAGATCGCGCCGGTGTGGACCGTCGTGTGCGCGGAAGGCTCGTCCACGCTGCCCAGGAGGCGGCCTGTGGACGACTCCACGACCTGGATGGGGGCGCCCCCGCCGCCGCGGATGTCGGCGAGGTCGGTGGCGCGCTCGCGCCTGGTCCAGAACCAGCCCGCCGGACGCCGCCTGAGCAGGTTCTGCGCCACCAGGTCCGCGAGCACGTTCGGCGTGGTCGGCCCGAAGATCGGCAGATCGTCCTCGGTCAGCGGGATCTCGGCTGCGGCGGCGCAGAGGTGGGGGCCCAGGACGTACGGATTGCCCGGGTCCAGGACGATCGCCTCCACGGGCTGACCGAACAGCGCCTGGGGGTGGTGCACGAGGTAGGTGTCGAGCGGGTCGTCCCTGGCGATCAGTACGGCGAGGGCGTCCTGCCCGTCGCGGCCCGCCCTGCCTGCCTGCTGCCAGAGGGACGCTCGGGTGCCCGGCCAGCCCGCGATCAGGACGGCGTCCAGACCTGAGACGTCGACGCCGAGTTCGAGGGCGTTCGTGGTGGCCAGGCCCATGATGGTGCCCGCGCGCAGGGCCTTCTCCAGGAGGCGGCGGTCTTCGGCGAGGTAGCCGGCTCGGTAGGCGGCGATCTTGTTGGGGAGGTCGGTCAGGTCGGAGTCGAGGCTGGAAGGGGGGTGGGGAGCGTCGGGGATCGCCCAGGTCAGGGGGCTTTGCGGGGTGGTGATGTCTTGCTGGTTCTGCTGGGCTTGCCCGCTGTGAGGGTCGTCGCGCAGGTCTCGCTGACTCTGGGTGCTTTGCGCGCCTTGCGAGTCCTGTGGGCTTTGAAGGTCTTGCGGGTCTTGAAGATCCTGAGGATGCCGCGGGCTTCGGCGGTCCTGAAGGTTCTGCGGGTCCTGAGGATGCCGCGGGCTTCGGCTGTCGCGGGGGTTCTGCGGGTCCTGGGGATCCTGCGGGCTTCGGGGGTCCTGAAGGTGGTCTTGAGGGTCTTCAGGAGTGAGGTCCGGTGCGTCGGAGGCCTGCGTCGGGGTGGGGGCGTTTGTGGGGGTTGGGAGGGGGACGGGCGGTGTGTTGGGGGTGGGGAAGGGCGGGGAGATGGAGAAGGCTACGTCGGCCAGTTTGGCGCGGGCGGACAAGGCGACTGTTTCGGCTCCTCGGCGGGAGCGGATGAAGGCCAGTGTGCGTACGTCGGCGAGGACCAGGTCCGCCAGGAGGTCCGCCGCCTCGGCCGTGGCCGTCCGTCGTACAGGAGCCCCTCCTTCGCCCCGTAGCTCCGTCAGAGGCGGCTCCCACAGCGCGATGGTGGTCGACCCCTTGGGTGAGGCGTCCACCGTCACCTCGTCCATCTCAAGCCCCGTCAGCCTCATCGCGAACGCCCCGGGCTCGCTGGCCGTCGCGGAGGCGAGCAGGAACGTGGGGTGGGAGTTGTAGCGGGCGCAGGCGCGGCGCAGGCGGCGCAGGATCTGGGCCACGTGCGAGCCGAAGACGCCGCGGTAGCCGTGGCACTCGTCCACGACCACCATGCGCAGCCGGCGCAGGAACGACGACCACTGCGCGTGGCGGGGCAGGATGCCGCGGTGCAGCATGTCGGGGTTCGTTAGGACGTAGTTGGCGTGCTGGCGTACCCAGGTGCGTTCCTCGAACGGCGTGTCGCCGTCGAAGCAGGCCGCTCGCACCTGGGTGATGCGCAGTTCGCGCAGGCCGCGGAGCTGGTCTGCGGCCAGGGCCTTGGTCGGCGTCAGGTACAGGACGGTGCCGCCGTCGAGACACGAGGCGATCGCCGGAGTGAGGTACGCCAGGGATTTTCCCGACGCCGTACCCGTGGAAATGATCACGTTTCGGCCACGGAATGCCAGGTCGGCCGCTTCGTACTGATGAGGCCAGAGTCCTGTCACCCCGCGGTTCGCCAAGCGCGTAACAAGTACTTCAGGCGTCCAATCAGGCCATTGGACTTGACCCGCCTGACGTGCTGGAACATGCTCCACATGGGTGACACGCTCGTGACGTGCGGGAACGCCGAGCAGGTGCTGGAGGAGTGGACCTGCCTGTTGTGGGGAGGATCCGGAGGAAGTCACTGTTTCCAGTCTCGCATCGGTGGGCAGAGTCGCCGGGAATCGTGATTTCGTATAGACACAAGCCAGGCGCGTGGTTGAATGCCGCGCGTCAGGGTCGGACAGTCTGGGGCCACGCTCCAGATTGCCAGGCCCGCAAGAGTACTTTCGCAGGCGAGGCGCTGGAGGATCTGTGGATCTGAAGTTGGATCACCGCACCGAAGATCGACTCACCATCGTGGAGGTCGAGGGTGAGATCGATGTCTACACGGCGCCGAGATTGCGTGAGCTTCTCATCGACCTGGTCAACAAGGGCAACTTCCACCTTCTTGTGAACATGGAGAAGGTCGACTTCCTCGACTCCACGGGCCTCGGGGTCCTGGTCGGGGGGCTCAAGCGGGTACGCGCGCACGACGGCTCCCTGGAGCTGGTCTGCACGCAGGAGCGCATCCTCAAGATCTTCCGGATCACCGGTCTGACCAAGGTCTTCGGGATCTACGCTTCGGTCGACGAGGCCAAGGAAGCTCACGGCAAAGACAAGTAGCATGGCTACCGTCGAGCTGACGTTCAGCGCCCTTCCCGCACATGTGCGGACCGCCCGGCTGGTCGCCACGGCGATCGCCCGGCGCACCGGCGTGGAGGAATCCCTGCTGGACGAAGTCAGGCTCGCTGTGGGGGAGGCGTGTTCCCGGGCAGTCGAGGCGCATCGTGCGCACTGTCCGGGCGAGCCCATCCGCATCGAGCTACGTGACGACTCCGGGCGGTTCGAGGTCACGGTCAGTGACCTGGCCCCCAGCGATGAGATCAAGCAGGAACAGCCCCTCGACCTCGGCATGCTCTCCGACTCCTTCATGTCGAACTTCGGCATCGCGGTCATCGAGGGTCTGGCTGATGACGTCGAGGTGTTCCCCAGCCCCAAGGGGACGAACATCCGGATGAGCTGGCCGGCGGCTGTCGGCGTCTGACGAGGTCTGACGGATCGGCCGGGTGGGTCGGGTCGCCTGGGCCGGCCGGTTGGGGTCGGTCGGGTCGCCTGGGTGGTCGGGTCGCTTGGGTCGGTTCTTCGGTTGGATCGGTCAGAGCCGTCAGGTCGGTGGGTGGTCGGCGTTTCATCGCTGGCTGAACATGGTGCCCTTGGGGAGCCGCCTGGGGGTCGGCAGTTGGTTGGGGCAGCGGTTCCATGATCGACTGTTCGGCTGCTCGATTGTTCGGGGCTCTGTGCGTCTGTTGGTCGGGGAGTCGGCTGTTCGGCGGTACTGCGGGCGGTTTCGGGGGGCCTGGTGAGGGTTTCTCCGCGGCGTTCCTACCTCGTCTCGTGACTCTGCTGACGCCGCGTTGGTCTGGTCTTGCGTGGCCGGTTCCGGGTGAGTGGTTTCGGGTGACCGGAGCTGGCGGTTGGTTCGAGTGAGCCGGTTCACGGCGGTTGGTTCCGGGCGGGCTGTTTCGCGCGGGCTTGAGCGAGGTCGAAGGGCTGAGCGAGGGCAGGGCGGACTGGGGCATGTGCGGGGTGAACTGCTGTACGGGGCCGCGCGGGGTCGCGGATGGCAGACACCGGCCTCGGGTGGCGGGCGCCTGGTACAGGGCGGATCACGGCCACGTGTGTAGGCGGCTTGCCTAGGGGTGAGCGGAAGCACTGCGGACACGCGCTCGTGCAGGTTGAGCGGGGTTCAGGGCAGCCTTGCATTGGTACGGGGGCTGAGCCGGGCCGCTGTGGACGCATGCCTCTACGGGGTGAGCGGGCTACCCCGTTAGTGCGTGTACCCGTATGGGGCTGTGCAGGTCGTAGTGGATGCCGTCCTCGTCTGGGTGGGCTCGTACGGGCTGAGTTGGGTGGCTTGCGGACATGCTGCTCGTGTGATCCGCAGCTGTATGCGGGGTGGGGGTTGGCAAGCCGCGAGGGATGGATGGGCGGTGGTTTGGCTCCCTGCGGCCGGCTGTCATGATGTCTGGAATTCTGATGCGTTCTCCTTGGTCGCCACCTTCACCGGGACCGCCACCGTCTTCTCGACGGTTTCGCCCTTGGCGAGTTTGACGGCCGCGTCCACCGCTTCCTGGCCCAGCAGGCGGGGTTGCTGGGCGATGGAGGCGGCCATCGTGCCGGCCTTGACTGCGGCTATGCCGTCCGGGGTGCCGTCGAAGCCGATCACCTTGACCTGCTGCCCGGCCTTGGCACCGAGTGCTTTGATCGCGCCCAGGGCCATTTCGTCGTTCTCGGCGAAGACGCCTGTCACGTCGGGGTGTGACTGGATGAGGTTGGTCATCACGTCCAGGCCCTTGGTGCGGTCGAAGTCGGCCGGCTGCTTGGCCACGACCTTGATCCCCGGGTAGGCGGCGATGCCTTCGGTGAAGCCCTGGCCTCGGTCGCGGGAGGCGGAGGTGCCGGGGGTGCCCTGGAGGACGACCACGGTGCCCTTCTCGCCGAGTTGCTTGGCCAGCTCCTGCGCGGCCAGTTTTCCGCCCGCCACGTTGTCGGAGGCGACGGTCTGGGCCACCTCGGCTCCGTTGACGCCTCGGTCTGCGGCGACCACCGGGATGCGTACCCGTTCGGCCGCCTTGACCGCCGGAGCGGCGGCGTCGGAGTCGACCGGGTTGATGATGACCGCCTTCATGTTCTGGCTGGTGAAGTTCTGGACCTGGTTGACCTGCTGGGAGGCGTCGTTCTGGGCGTCGGTGACGGTCAGTTTGGCCCCGAGCTTGGCGGCCTGGGCCTGGGCGCCGTCACGGAGCTGGACGAAGTACGGGTTGTTGAGCGTCGACACCGACATGCCGATCTTGATGTCGCCCGCGCCCGCGCCTGGGGAGGCGGTGGAGCCGTCTCCACCCCCGGAGGTGCCGCACGCCGCCAGGCCCAGGGTGAGGCATAGGGCGGATAGGGAGAGCATGGTCAGGCGGAGTACGCCTCGATGGGTCCCTGGTTGTACGCCCAGAGAGGGCGCGGGGTGGTCGAGCGCGGGCTTGTGGAGTGCGGGTTGCTCCTGTCGGGGTGTGGCGGGACATGGCACGGCCTGGTGGTGCGCGGGCTGGTGAGATGCAGGCGAGTCGGACACGGGGCGGCAGGGCGCGACCGGGTGGGTCGTGGCCTGCTGGGGTGCGGCAGTTGGATAAGGCGTGGGTGGGTTGGACGCAGGGCGGTGGGAGGCGGCCGGGTCAGGCGCGGGTTCCTGGTATGCGACCAGGTCAGGTGTCAGTTGGTGGCGTTCGGGCTGGCTGGGCGTGAGCTGGTGCAGTGTGGGTTGGCTGGGCGTGGGTGGGTTGGGCGCAAGGTGGTGGGATGGGGCCAGGTCCAACGTCAGGCGGTGGGGTGCGGGCTGGTCCGGTGTGGGCTGGCTGGGTGTGGGTTGGACGGGCGTGGGCTGGCTCAGTGCGGGATTGCCGGGCGTGGGCTGGTTTGGTGCGGGGTGGCTGGTTGTGGGCTGGTTCCGTGTTGGTTGGGTTGGTGTGGGATGGCGCATGACTTTCTCCTAAGTGGTGGTTCGGCGGCGGAGGGTGTCGACGAGGACTGCTAGTGCGATGACGACGCCGATCACGACCTGCTGCCAGAACGCGGACACCGACAGCAGGTTCAGGCCGTTGCGCAGGACGGCCAGGATGAGGGCGCCGACGAACGTGCCCAGTGCGCGGCCCTTGCCGCCGGACAGGCTGGCGCCGCCGATCACCACGGCGGCGATGGCGTCGAGTTCGTAGCCGGCCGCCGCCTGTGGTTGGGCTGAGGCCAGGCGGCTGGCCAGGACGATGCCGGCCACCGCCGCGAAGCCGCCGGACAGTGCGTACGTGACCAGTTGCTGGCGGTCCACCTTGATGCCCGAGAGTCTGGCGGCCTCGGCGTTGCCGCCGATGGCGTACATGGCGCGGCCCGGGTAGGTGCGGTTGAGGATCACGGCCGTGATCACGCCCATGATCACCATGACGATGACGGGGATCGGCAGGTAGAGGCCGAGGGTGTCGCCGAGGTGGGAGACGGTTTCCGGCATCGCGATCGGGCTGCCCTGCGAGACGACCAGGGCCAGGCCGCGGGCGATGCCGAGCATGGCCAGAGTGGCGATGAACGGCGGCAGCTTCCCGTACGCGATCAGTGCCGCGTTGACGAGCCCGCACACGACGCCCACGGCCAGCGAGATCACGGTGGCCAGCGGCCACGGCAGCCCGGCGGTGGTGGCGGTCCAGGCCAGCGTGATCGCCGACAGTGCCGCCACCGAGCCGACGGACAGGTCGATGCCGCCGGTCACGATCACGAACGTGGAGCCGAATGCCAGGATCGCGGTGACGGCGGCCTGGACGCCCACGTTGAGCAGGTTCGTCACGCTGAGGAAGTCGGACGACAGAAGTGACAGCGCCACGACCAGCACGACGAGCGCCGCCAGCGCACCGTTCTCGGCGAGCCAGGCGGCGGCCGGTGACCGCCGCGCGAGCACGTGTGCGTCAGTGGGCATAGGGTCCCTCCAGCACGAGTACGTGAGCGGATGCGGGAGTCTCCGTCGTGGGTACGTGAGCGGACGCGGGAGTCTCCGTCGTGAGTGCGTGAGCGGGCACGGAATCCTCCGCCTCGGTGGTGGCCGGTGCCGTCACGTCGTTCAACCAGGTGGCGGTCGATGGTCGGTGCGCGAGGGCATGCGTGTCAGTGGGCACGGGAGCCCTCCACCTCCGTGACGGCGAGGGCCATCACGTCGTCCTGGGTGGCCTCGGTGGCGCGGAGTTCGCCGACGAGGCGGCCTCGGGCCATGACCAGGATCCGGTCGCTCATCCCGAGCACCTCCGGCAGGTCGCTGGAGATCATCAGCACCGCGTGCCCCGAGTCGGTGAGGGCGTTGACGAGCTGGTAGATCTCGACCTTGGCCCCGACGTCGATGCCCCGGGTCGGCTCGTCGAGGATGAGGACGTGGGCGTCGGCCACCAGCCACTTGCCGATGACCACTTTCTGCTGGTTGCCGCCGGACAGGGTGCGGACCTCCTGGTCGAGGCCCGTCATGCGGATGCCGAGCCGTTCGGCGACCTGGGCGGCGGCCGTGCGCAGCCGGGTCCGGTCCACGAAGCCGGCGCGGGTGGCGTCGCGCATGGTGACCAGGCCGAGGTTCTCGCCGATGCCGGCGCCCAGGACCAGCCCCTGGCCCTTGCGGTCCTCGGGCACCAGGCCGAGGCCCGCCTCCATGGCGGCGTGCACGTCGCCGGGCGGCAGTCGTTCGCCGCGGACGACGACCTCGCCCGAGTCGTAGCGGTCGGCGCCGAAGACCGCGCGGGCCACCTCGGTGCGGCCCGCGCCCACGAGCCCGGCCACGCCCACCACCTCGCCCGCGCGTACCTCGAACGACACGTCGTCGAACGCGCCCGCGCGGGTCAGCCCGGACACCCGCAGCAGCGGCTCGCCGCGAGGGGACGGACGGCGCGGGTACTGCTGGTCGATGGGCCGGCCGACCATGAGCCCGACGAGTTCGTCGCGGCGGGTGTTCGCCGGGACCTCGGCCACGGACCTGCCGTCGCGCAGTACGGTCACCCGGTCGCCGATCTCGGCGATCTCCTCCAGGTGGTGGGTGATGAAGACGATCGCGACGCCCTCGTCGCGCAGCTGCCGCACGATGGTGAAGAGTTTGGCGACCTCGCTGGTGGTGAGGACGGCGGTGGGCTCGTCCATGATGAGGACGCGGGCGTGCAGCGCCAGGGCCTTGGCGATCTCCAGCATCTGCATGCGGGCGATGCCGAGACGAGCGACCGGGGTGCGCGGGTGCACGTCCACGCCGACCCGGTCGAGCAGCCGGGCGGCGTCGCGTTCCATGCGGGCGACGTCCACGAAGCCGAATCTGCGTGGCGGGCGGCCGAGCGCCAGGTTCTCCGCGACCGTGAGCTGCGGCACCAGGTTGAACTCCTGGTAGATGGTCGCGATGCCGAGCCGCTGGGCGTCGCCGGCCGAGTGCGGGTGCACGAGACGGCCGTCCATGCGGACCAGGCCGCCGTCGGGGCGGTAGGCGCCGGAGAGGATCTTGATGAGGGTGCTCTTGCCGGCGCCGTTCTCGCCGAGGAGGACGTGGACCTCGCCGGTGCGCAGGCTCAGGTCGACGCCGTCGAGCGCGACGACGCCGGGGAAGACCTTACGCAGGCCTTCCGCTCTGAGAACTTCCTCCCCACTCACATAATGTAATTATCCGTTACGGACAGTGGTGAATCATCGGAGAGCCCGCGCCCGGGAGGTGTCGGGCGCGGGCCGTGTTACCGAGGGGTGGTCAGGGCTTGCTGATGCGGACCGCGTCCGCGATGACGTAACCGGTGCCGGACGTCCACCGGCTCACGCCGACGACGTTCTGTGTGCCGGCGTTCAGGGAGAACGTCCCGATGCTGCGCCAGGCCCCGCCTCCGGAGCGCTGGTCGACGTAGACGGTCTGGTTGCCGCCCGCCGTCGCCACGATGTACGGCGCCGAGCTGTTGTATCCGGTGTCGGCCGGGTACCAGACCTCGACCTGGTAGGTGCCGGCGCTGGGGATCGTGGCCGAGTACCAGGCCGGGTCGCTGGCGGAGACCGGGTCGGCGAAGCGGTAGTCGGCGCCGTGGCGCTGGCCGGAGTAGGTGGAGGTGCCCCAGTTGGCGCTGGCGGTGAACTGGCCGGAGGTGGCGTTGTCGACCGTGGTGGTCCACGAGGGGGTGCCGCCGCCACCGGTCACGTAGTTCATGTATGTGGTCCAGTTCCAGTGCGAGCCCGGGTCGGTGTGGGTCGCGCCGGGGACCTCGTTGTGGCCGATGATGCCGGTCCGGTTCTTGGGGATGCCGTACTTGTCGCACAGGGCGCGGGTGAGCGCGGCGGAGGCCCGGTACATGGCGTCGGTGAACCACGAGGCGTCGTTGACGAAGCCCTCGTGCTCGATGCCGATCGAGCGGTTGTTGTAGGAGGAGTTGCCGGCGTGCCAGGCGACGTCCTTGTCGCGCACCATCTGGGTGATGGCGCCGTTGGAGGACTTGACCACGTAGTGCGCGGAGACCTGGGCGCTCGGGTTCTGGAACCAGGAGATGGTGCCGGCGTACGAGCCCTGGGTGACGTGGATGACGACCTTGTCGATGTTGTAGCTGGTCTCCCGGTTGGAGACCCGGTAGTTGCTGGAGCTGGCCGCGACCCAGGCGGCCGGCGGGTAGTCGGGGCTGGCCACGGCGGCCTGGGCGTCCACGCCGCGGGCGTTCAGGTCGCGGGCCTTGGCCAGGTCGCCGCGGTCGGCGGTGACCTCCTGCGGCTTGACCCGCACGCCGCGCAGGTCGATGCCGAGGCCGAGCCCTTCGTAGACGGCGTCGGCGTACAGGCGGGCCAGCTCGGGGGAGGCGGCGTTGCCGTACTGGGCGACGGCCTGGTACCAGCGGCCGGCGTCCTTCCTGGCGCTCTCGTCGAGGCCGAGCTTGTCGGCGTGGGCGCGCAGCACGGCCGCGCCGCCGAGGATGTTGGCCGCGTCGTCCGACTTGAGCTTGTCGGCCGGGAGCCCGGTGAGGTCGGCGGCCCGTTCGAGCGAGTGGTTGGTCGGGTTGCTGACCAGGTGCATCACGCCGTAGCCGCCGCTGGCGCTGGGCTCGCCGGCGTGGCCGTCGAGGTGCGTCTCGGCGTAGGCGAGGGCGACGAGCAGGTCACGGGGTACGTCGTGCGCGGCGGCGGCCTTGGCGAACGCGGCCGGCAGTGCGGGCTCCTTCGCCTGGGACCAGGCGGGCTGGCCGGCGGCGACGAGGATGACGGCGAGGATCGAGGTGGCGAGGGCTGCTAATCGCGTGCGGGCGAGAGTCATGTGAGGTGCTCCTCGTTCACAGGTGACGGGTGCAACTTACGGCAGCTTCTGACTTATGTCGATAATTGACATTAACTCTGAGTTAGGTGAAACTTTTCGCCCTGTCATGTGGCGTCCGAGATTGGGCCCCCGTGAAACTGCTGAAAACTATTGCGCTCGTCGACGAATGCACTGAAACTTCCCTTCGTGACCGCGCTCCTGCGTACCCTCATGGCGGCGCTCACCGCCGCCGCACTCGTCAGCATCGTGGCCCCGTCCCAGCCGACCCCCGCCGCCGCAGCCGCCTGCGCCGTCGATCCCGCCACCCCGAAGCGCCAGCTCAGGGCCATGTGGATCTCGTCGGTGGCCAACATCGACTGGCCCAGCCGCACCGGGCTGAGCGTGGCGGCGCAGCAGGCCGAGTTCCGCGCCTGGCTCGACCTGGCCGTGGCCAAGCGGATGAACGCCGTGGTGGTGCAGGTCAGGCCGACGGCGGACGCGTTCTGGCCCTCGTCGTACGAGCCGTGGTCGCAGTGGCTGACCGGCACCCAGGGCGGCAACCCGGGCTACGACCCGCTGGCCTTCATGGTCGCCGAGGCCCACGCCAGGAACCTGGAGTTCCACGCCTGGTTCAACCCGTACCGGATCGCCAACCACGACGATCCGTCCAGGCTGATCTCCAGCCATCCCGCCCGGCGCAATCCCGGCTGGCGGTTCGCCTACGGCGGCAAGCTCTACTACAACCCGGGCATTCCGGAGGTACGCGACTTCATCGAGGACGCGATCATGGACGCGGTCTCCAGGTACGACGTGGACGGCGTGCACCTCGACGACTACTTCTACCCCTATCCGGTGAGCGGGCAGGCCATTCCCGACGCGGCGGCGTACGCGCAGTACGGCGGCTCGTTCTCCAACGTCGGCGACTGGCGGCGGGAGAACGTCAACCTGCTGGTCCGCGAGCTCGACCAGCGCATCCACGCGGCCAAGTCGCACGTGTCCTTCGGCATCAGCCCGTTCGGCATCTGGCGCAACAACGGCACCGACCCGCTCGGCTCGCGCACGTCGGGGCTGCAGTCGTACGACGCGATCTACGCCGACAGCAGGAAGTGGGTCAAACAGGGCTGGGTGGACTACCTCGCCCCGCAGATCTACTGGCACATGGGCTTCGCCACCGCCCCCTACGAGGTGCTCACCGCCTGGTGGTCCGACGTCGTCCGGGGCACGGGCGTGCAGCTCGTCGTCGGCCAGGCCGCCTACCGCGCCGGCGCCTCGGGGCAGGACGCCGCCTGGCAGGACCCGGCCGAGCTGAGCGACCACCTGACCGACAACCGGCAACATCCCGAGGTCGCCGGCGACATCTTCTTCAGCGCCAAGGACGTCAGGGCCGACCGGATCGGCGCGTTCACCAGGGTCGTCAACGCTCACTACACCAGGCCCGCGCTGCTGCCGGCCCGCGGCACGGCCGCCGCCCCCGCCGCGCCGTCGATCACCTCGGCCACGCGGGGCTCGAACGGCGTCCAGCTCGCCTGGACGGGCTCGGCCACGTCGTACGCGGTCTACCGGGTGGACGGCAGCCCGACGAGCGCCGACCCGTGCTTCTTCGCCGACGCCCGCAACCTGGTCGGGACCACCCGGCAGAAGACGTTCACCGACACCGGCGCCGGCGGATCGGCCTACACCTACTACGTGGCCGCGCTCAACCGCACCCACCAGGAGAGCGCGCCCAGCGCGGGCAAGGCCGTCGGCCAGGGCGGCGGCGGCGCGTTCAGCGTGGTGATCGACAACGCCGGGCCCGGGTTCGCCGCCGGCTCGGCCTGGGGCACCTCCACCTACTCCCCGCAGCTCCACGGCGCCGACTACCGCTTCGCCGAACCCGTCGCGGCGAGCGATCCGGCCTGGTTCAGCGCGGCCGTCCCGAGTGCGGGCGACTATCGGGTGGAGGTGTGGCATCCGGCCGATCCCGGCTACAACAGCGCGACGCCGTACATCGTCGCGGCTTCCGGGGGGAACCGGACGGTCACTCTCGACCAGCGCACGGGGGGTGGCGCCTGGCGCAGCCTGGGCACGTACCGGCTGGACGCGGGCACGTACAACGTGGTCGGGGTGAGCCGCTGGACCGCCACGACCGGGTACGTCATCGCGGACGCCGTCCGGATCACCCGGCTCTGACCGGCTACGAAAGTAGGGGTGGGCACGTACGGCGGGTGATCGTACGATGAGGCCGTGGACGGTGCCCGCCCGCGGCCGATCGACGCGGTCGCGGCCCTGGCCGCGGCGGGTCTGACGCCTGTGGCCGGCTACTCGGGCACGGGCCTGGTGCTCCTGCTGGCAGGGGTGCTGCCGGTGTTCTGGATGCGCCGGGCGCCCCTGGTCGTGGCCTGGATCGGGGCCGGCATCGCGGTCGCCGTGCCCGCCCTGTCGTTGCTCGCGCCGTCCGTCGTGCCCCTTCCGCCACCGGACACGCTGCTCTGGCCGCCCTTGGGGCCGTTCGCCGCCTACGCCGCGGTGGCGTACGCGCGCGACAGCCGCCCGCTCTGCCGCCGGCTGCCGGTGCTCGTGCTGGCCCTCGGCGTCCTTTCCCTGCCCGACCGGTTCGGGCTCGTCGCCAGGTCCGAGGCGGTGATCGCGCTCGCCGTCCTGTACGGCCTGTACGTCTCCGTCAGGGAACGCCTCCGCGCCGAGCTGGCCGAACGCGCACAGCGGATCGAACGCGAGCGCCTGGCCGGCCAGCTGCACGACGTGGTCACCCACCGGATCGGCCGCATCGTGCTCCAGGCCGGCGCGATGGCTCTGGCGGCCGGCGACGAACGCGCCAGGGCGGCGGCCGAGGACATCCGCACGACCGGCTCCGAGACGCTGGAGGAGTTACGCCACATGACCGCGCTGCTGCGGCGGGGCACCGGGGAGGGCTTCGACCTGGGGCTGCCCCTGCCGGACCTGCGGCCCCTGGTGATCGAATCGGCGCAGGCCGGCGTGCCCGTCGAGCTGTCGGTCGAGGGCACGCCCGTGCCGGTGCCCGGGCCGGTGGGGCGCAGCGCGTACCTGGTGGTCGAGGCGGCCCTGGCCAACGTGCGCGAGCACGCGCCGGGGGCGGACGTGCGGGTGCGCGTCCGCTACCCGCCCGGCTACGTGCGGATCGGCGTGCGCAACTCCGCCGGGCGGCCCGGCGCCTGGGTCAGCGTCGCCGGGCCGGGGCCGAGCCTGACCGACCTGCGGCGGCGGGTGGAGGTGGCCGGCGGGACGCTGGAGAGCGGGCCGCTGGAGGACGGCGGCTTCCACGTCGAGGCCACCTTCCCGGCCGCCTGAACCGGTGCGCCGCCCCTTCCCGGCCGCCTGAAGCGGAGGGCGTTCAGGAGCCGTAGATCACCGACAGAAAGCGCACCAGCACGTCCTCTCGCGAGGCGGGCGGCAGCGCGTCCAGCACCGCGTTGACCATCGCCATCTCCGGCTGCCCCGCCCCCGGCCGCAGGTCCACCCCTACCGACGCGCTCAGCTCGGCGAACGACGCGTCGTCGACGGCGTCCAGGTCCAGCCCCGCCACCAGCTCGACCAGCCCTTCCGGCAGCACGACGGGCCCGCGTTCCCTGGCCGCCTCGGCCGACTCGGCGATCACCTTGAGCATGGCCTCCACCCCGGCGAGCGTGACCCCGGTGACCGTGATGTGCAGGTTGGCGGGGATGCCGGCGTACGAGAGCTGGGGCTGCAGGAACCAGCCCCGCGCCCGCGCCTCGTCGGCCAGCACGAACACGTCGACGCCGTCGCCGGCGAAGGCCACCAGCGACGACTCGGGCTCGCCGAGCACCCGCAGCCCGGGGATGGCGGCCAGGCCGGCGCGCAGCCTGGTCGTCGCCTCCAGCGTGGCCCGGCCCAGCTCCGCGTACCCCTGCCGGCCCAGCGCCTGAAGGGTGGCCCAGGCGCCGCCCAGCGGGCCGGCCGACCGGGAGCTCTGCACGGTCGCGTTGATGATCGTGTACCCGGGCCAGGCGGCCGAGGCGAAGTACGCCCGCCGCCGCATCGCGGGATCGGCGAACAGCAGGACCGAGGCCCCCTTGGGCGCGTAGCCGAACTTGTGCAGGTCGCAGGAGATCGAGGTCACCCCGGGCACCGACAGGTCGAACGGCGGCACCGTCGCCCCCGCTTCACGTAACCAGGGCAGCAGCCAGCCGCCCACGCACGCGTCCACGTGGAACGGCACGCCCGCCGCCGACGCCACGGCGGCCACCTCCTCGATCGGGTCGATCACGCCCTGCGGGTAGGACGGCGCGGAGGCGACGACGAGGACGGTGTCCGGGCCGATCGCCGCCGCGACGTCGTCGGCGCGCACCTTGTACGTCGACAGGTCCACCGGCAGGGCGACGACCTCGACCCCGAGGTAGTGCGCCGCCTTGTGGAAGGCCGGATGGGCCGTGACCGGCAGGACCAGGTTGGGGCGGTCGCGTCCGGCCTGGTCGCGGGCCGCCTTGACGGCCAGCATGATCGACTCGGTGCCGCCGCTGGTGAAGATGCCGTGGCCGCCGCCGAGCAGGTCGGCGACCGCGCCGACGACCTGCCGCTCCATCTCGACCACGCTGGGGAACGCGGTCGGGTCGAGGCAGTTGACCTCCAGCATCTCCAGGTAGGCCCGGGTGGCGGCGTCGTTCACCTCGGCCCGCCCGGTGTCGTAGACGTAGGCGGTCACCTGGCCGCCGCGTACGGGCAGGTCGTGCTCCTTGAGCCGGGCGACCTCGGCGAGCAGGTCTTCCGTGGTCCTTCCGGCCGGGGGCAGGTTCACGCGGCCTCCTTCGTTCTCGTGGGGGTGAGCCTTCCGTACCTGACGACGAACGGCAGGCTGATCAGCATGAGCAGGGCGGGCAGCGCGGTGAAGCCGAGCAGCAGCCCGGTCAGCGCGCCGGGCGGCTGCGCGACCGGCGCCTCGGTCGGCGCCGAGGTGAATCCCGACAGGGTCAGCACCAGCGCGAACAGCCCGGGTCCGAGCGCCAGCCCGGCCGTCTCGCCCGCCGTCCACAGGCCGGTGAACGCGCCGGACTGGGCATGGCCCGTACGGGCGGCGTCGGCGTGCACGGTGTCGGGCAGGAGCGACAGCGGCAGCAGTTGCAGCGCCGCGTAACAGACCCCGGCCAGGGCGGTCAGCGCCAGCGTGGCGATCAGCCCGCCCGAGGCGATGGCCGGGATCAGCGCGACCGCGACGCCGCAGAAGCCGACGGAGGCGGCCAGGTAGCAGCGCACCGCCCCGTGCACGCGGGCCAGCCAGGCCCAGCCGGGCACCGCGAGCATGCTCGGCCCGACCAGGCAGACGAACATCACCGACGTCAGCCCGTAGTCGCCCAGCCGGTACGACGCCACGTACGGCGCGCCCGCCAGCATCACCGCCACGGCCAGCGCCTGCGTCACGAAGGCCGCCAGCAGCACGAAGAACGGCCGGTTTCCCCTGGCCAGCCGGAAGGCCGCCACGGGGCCGAGCTGCCTGGGCCCCGGCCTGGACGGCACCCAGCGGGTGGCCAGCGTCGAGCCGGCCAGCGCCGCCGCCATGATCGCGCCGATCGTCACGCCCATCACGGCGTATCCGGCCCGGCCGCCTCCGGCCAGATCGACCACGGCCGGGGCCAGGCCGCCGGCCACGAGGATGCCCACGGTCAGGCACACCACCCGCCAGGACATGATCCTGGTCCGCTCGCCCGGATCGGGCGACATCTCGGCCGGCAGCGCCACGTACGGGACCTGGAAGCAGGCGAAGGCCGTGGCCGCCAGCAGGAACGCCGCCCCGGCCCAGAGCGCCCCTGGAACGTCGCCCGGCACCGCGAACATCAGCGCGAACGCCACCGGCAGCGCGGCCGAGCCGGCCGTCAGCAGGCGCGTCCTGCGGCCGGTCCGCACCGCCTCGCGGTCGCTGGCGGCGCCCACCAGGGGGTTCAGCAGCACGTCCCAGATCTTGGGCGCGACCAGCACGGCGCCCGCCACGGCGGCGGGGACGCCGAGCATGTCGGTCAGGTAGTACAGGAGCAGCAGGCCGGGAACCGCCGAGAACACGCCGGTCCCGACGGAGCCGACGCCGTAACCGAGCAGCCGGCCCCTCCCGAGCCGGCTCACCGCGGGCGCCGGCGCCGGCCGGGCCGGCGGCTCCCGCCGAGCCGCAGCACCAGCCCGCCGAGCCGCAGCACCAGCCCGCCGCGCCGCAGCACCAGCCCGCCGCGCCGCAGCACCAGCCCGCCGCGCCGCAGCACCAGCCCGCCGCGCCGCATCACCGGCCGGTCGGGCCGGATCATCAGCCGGCCGGGCCGCCTCACCTCGGGTCGCCGGGGAGGCCGAGGGTGCGGTGCAGGCTGGCGTGCAGGTGGGCGCGGAAGCGGCGCAGCGCGGCCCGGTCGCCCGAGCCCCTGCGCCGGCCCTCGGCGTCCAGCACCCCGCCCTTGGCGAAGCCGTGCACGGACCAGATCACCGTCCACACGGTGTACTCCAGGTCGACCTCATCGGAGATCAGCCCGGCCTCGACCGCGGGCCGCAGCGCGCCGGTCACGGTGGCGAGCAGCGGCTGCACGTACTGGCGTTCCAGCTCGGTGATGTCGCTGGCGTCGGAGAGCCAGCGGTGCATCCACAGGGCGGGCACCTCGGGGTTGTCCACGCAGAAGTCGAGGTAGTCGTCGGTGAGCCCGTGGATGGCGGCGACCGGGTCGGCGGCGCCGGGCAACCGGGCGAGCGCCGTCTCCAGCGCCGCCTTCTCCGCCTGGTGGGCGCGCTCCATGACGGCCAGGTACAGCTCGCGCTTGCCGCCCACGTGGTAGTTGACGGTGGCGATGTTCAGCCCGGCGGCCTCGGCGATCTGCCGGGTGGAGGTGCCGTCGTAGCCGAGCGCCGCGAACAGGTGTGTGGCCACCTTGAGTATCAGGCCGGCCTGGGTGCTTTCGCCGGGTGTCATACCACCGAAGGTAGTTCGGTCACCCCTTCTCGGTCAATCGCTTGATGGAGACCTCAGGTCCGCGCGAGCTTCCAGGCCGGGCTGTCGAGGAAGTGGTTGTCGAAGCGCTCCTGGGACTCGAGCAGCTCCTCCAGCGTGGCCTCGCCCGTCTTCAGCCGCGCCAGCAGGCGGAAGTGCTCGAAGCGCTCGACACCCGGCGTGATCACGATCAGCAGGTCGGCCTCCGAGCCGGGGGCGGCGGCGAAGGCGTGCGCGACGTCGGGCGGCACCACGGCCACGTCGCCCTGCTCCAGGGTCACCACCTTCTCGCCGGCCAGCACCTGGGCCCGGCCGTCGAGCACGTAGAACAGCTCGGAGGCGGTGGTGTGGGTGTGCGGCACCGCGCCGTCGGCCCCTTCGCCGAGGGTGATGCGCACGGTGCTGAGCGCGCCGCCGGTGGCGCTGGAGTCGAGCAGCATGCGGCCCGTGCTCGGCGGCCCGCCGATGACCTCGGCGTCCACGGAACGGATCACGGCGGCGGTAGTGGGGTCGAAGATCGTCATGGTCTTACTCCTTCGGTACGGCGGCACCGCGCAGCGCGGTGTCCACCAGGCGTTCGGCGTAGGCGCGATCGACCGGCAGCCCGGTGATCAGGACGCGGTAGTAGAGGGCGCCGGCGAGCTGGTCGAACAGGGCCTCGACGTCGAGGTCCGGGCGCAGCTCGCCGCGTTCGACGGCCCGGTGCAGCAGGGCGTGGGCCAGGGCGTTGCGCTCGGCGTACATCCGGCGTTCGAGCGCGCCGACGTCGGGATGGCGGGCGGCGGCGGCGACCAGCTCGGCCACCGTGCCGGCGCCGCGATCGTCGTCGGGTTCGTCCTGGTCGCCGGCCTTGCGGTCGGGCTGATCGCCTGGACGGTCGTCAGGCTGGTCGCCGGCGGGGGCAGCGCCGCCTGCCGGGTCGGAGGCGGCGCCGCCGCGGCCGGCCGCTCGCATGCGGTTGAGACCGGCGGCGATCTTCTCCAGGTACGCGGGCAGGTCGCGGCGGATGTCGCCGCTGTCGGTGATCTCGTCGCCCGCCTGGAGCCTGGCCACCACGGCCAGGGCCAGGTGGTCCTTGGTGGGCCAGCGGCGGTAGAGCGTGGTCTTGGCGACCCCGGCCCGCTCGGCCACCTCGTCCGGCGACAGGCCGGCGTAGCCACGCTGGAGCAACAGCTCGGTGGCCGCGCTGAGCACGCCTTCGTCCACGTCGGCTCTGCGCGGCCGGCCTCGCGGGGTCATGTCACGCCTCTCTTTCGAAACTCGGGTAGCGAAAAAGACGCTACCCCGCGAGAGGCGTATTACGCAACCGGGGTTTCGTAATTAGTCCGGCGCCCAGTACTTCTCCATGATCTGATCGAGCAGCCGCACCACGGGCTGCCAGCTCCCGGGCAGCCGGTAGCGGGAGGCCCTGTGGTGGTCATACGCGAGCGTGTACTTGATGAAGTCCGCTCCCTGCGGCGGCCGCTCCGAGCCGCCGATCCGCAGACTCCGCAGCAGGCCGCGGAGCTTGCGCTGCTCCTTGGCGGTCAGGCACTTGTCGATCGTCGGCCCCGTCCGCCGGCTGAGCCGTACGCACCCGCTGCCGTACACGATCACGCGGTCGTTCAGCCCCGCGAAGCCGCCCTGCTTGCGGAAGTCCACCAGCGCCCGCTTCGGCGCGACCTCCGCCTGCGCCGGGGCCATGGACGTGTTCAGCGCCAGGAGGAGCACGGGCAGGAGCACTATTCGCCAGATCCTCATGCCCCTACGACGTACGCCGGCCGCGATCGGCTCACCGGAACGCGTCCCCTGGGCGTGCGGGGTGTCCCGCGACGCCCAGGGGACTCCCTCACGGCTACCCGCAGCGGGCGCCGTTGAGGTGGAACACCTCGGGATCCGGGTTGGGGCCTGAGGCGTTCGTACCGGTGAAGCCGAACGTCACCGACTTGCCCGGCTTGATCCGGTCGTGGCCGCCCAGCGCCTTCGCCGTCACCACCGAGCCCGACTGCGACAGCGCCGCGCCCCGGCCGTCACGGACGCGCTGGCCGCTCAGGAACGACCAGCGCAGGTCCCAGCCGTCCACGCTGTGCTTGCCGGCGTTCTCGATCACGACCTGCGCGGTGAACGTGTGCGAGCCGTGCGCCGAGTAGCGGACCCGGCAGTCCGAGCGCCCGCCGTCGTCGGTCAGGAAGGCGGAGACCCAGGCCAGCGGGGAGTTCCAGTTGATGGTCAGCTCGTTCGTCGACCACGACTCGATGTCGTCCACGTAGCAGAACTGCGGCTTGCAGCCCTGCAGCAGCCGCTGCGCGAGCGGGTCCTGGATGCTGGAGTTCGGGCCGCCCGACAGCGTGCCGCGCGGCGGGTTGGGCAGCGCGGGGTCGAGCTGGTGGGCGTACCAGCGGCTGTGCTGGTTCTTCGAGGCGACCTCGCCGTAGCCGGTGACGTACGACTGGTTGAGCGCGTTGCGGCCGAGGAGGTAGTCCATGCCCTCCTGTACGGCCGACCGGTACTTCTCCTCGCTGGTCAGGTCGTACGCGGTCGCCATGACGACCATGTTGTTCAGCACCAGGTTGTTGGAGCCCCAGTCGAAGTCGGGCGGGTTGTACGCCAGCCCGTACGGGTGCGCCCGCTGGACCGCCAGATACTTCTCGGCCCCCTCGACCACCGACCTGCGGACCCGGTCCCGGTCCGGCAGCGCGTTCGGCACCGTCGCCAGGTCCAGGCGGCCGAGCTGGGCCGTGTTGCCCCAGTCGAAGCCGCGCTCGCGCCAGATGTCGCCGGTGTGGTGCGGCGAGGCCAGCACGAAGTCCATGAACTCGCGCTCACTCGTGGTCAGGTACAGCTCGGCCGCCGCCCAGTAGAACTCGTCGCTCACGTCGTTGTCGTTGTAGGCGCCGCCGCCGGTGCCGTCGCTCGGGTCGGCGTACCGCTCCGGGTTCGCCCTGGCCGCCACCCACGCCTTGCGCGCCGCCGTCAGGTTCCTGGCGGCGAACGCGGCGTCGTACGGGGCGAACAGGCGGGCCGCCTGCGCCGCCGTCGCGGCCAGGTTCAGCGTCGCGGCGGTGGAGGTGGGGTGCAGCTCGCGCAGCTGCGGGTCCAGGTGCGGCAGCAGCGGAAGGCCGGTCCAGTTCTGGTCGTGGATCTTGTGGTGCGCCATGCCCGCGTACGGCTTGCCGTCCGGCACCTGCATGCTCAGCAGGAACTCCTGCTCCCAGCGGGCCTCGTCCAGGATGTCCGGCCGGCCGTTGCCGCTCTCCGGGATGTTCAGCTGCCGGTCCTTGAACGCGGTCTTGTCGCGCTCGTACGCGGCCATGAGCTGGAAGACCGAGATGCCGCCGTTGACGACGTACTTGCCGTGGTCGCCGGCGTCGTACCAGCCGCCCTTGACGTTCAGGCTGTAGTCGCAGACGCCCGGCTGGCACGGCACGCTCACGTCACCCTGGTTCGGCGCGACGCCGACGTGACCCGCCGGCCGGCCGTAGCCGGGGCGCAGGCGGTCGAGGATCTCGCTGCCGCTGCGCTGGGTGTAGTAGAACTTCAGCGCGTCGGCCGGAAGCTGCTCGTACAGGTCGGCCGCGATGTCGAACGGCCGGCTCGTCTCGCCGTCCGCCGTCACCGTGTACCCCTTGCCCGGCTTGCGGTAGGAGCCGAAGTCGAGCGTGTGCACGTTCTGGCCCGAGCTGGCGTCCACGCCCCTAGGGGTGGTCCTGCCCCGGGCCACGGTCACCTGGCCGGCGTTCTTGAGCTCCCATGCCAGGGCCGTGGTCGCCTCGGTCACGACCGTCGCCTTCTTCGGGCCCGTGGGGAGGTAGCCGACCATGTTCACGCGCACGCGGGGGCCCGTGTCCGGTTCGTACACCTCGGGCTCCGCGCCGCCCTTGAGCGACACGTCGTCCATGCAGAACCTCCAGGGCTCGGCGCTGCCGCCCAGCTGGAAGGCGACCTGGGCGTCGGGCAGCGACACGGGGGGGGTGAACGTGTAGGAGTAGGCGTTGCCCGAGACGCTCATCTCCGGCGCGGCCGACAGATACTGCGTGTAGGGGTCCACGGGGAGCTGGATCAGGGCCCGGCCGACCTTGGCGGGGGTCGCGGTGGCGAAGAACCGGTAGGCGTACGTCTCGCCCGCCACGAGCGGGAGGTCGTTCTGGCCGATGATCACGTCCCACGGGTTGGCGGTGCCGCCGGGGATGTCGGCGCACAGCCGGCCCTCGTCCACCGCGAGGGTGACGTTGCCGGTGCCCCACCAGGGGGCGGTGCCGGTGTCGAAGGTGCCGTTCACGATCTGCTCGGGTCCCTCGTCGGCGGCCTGGGCCGCTGGGGCGGGGGACAGGGCGACCATGGTGAAGAGGGCCAGTAAGGCGGCCCGGCGTCGGGTCATGGAGGTCCTTAGGGGGTGTGGGAGCGCTCCCAATGGAGCGACCCCGATCCTCCATTCCCCTCGCCGCCGCGTCAACGGGCGCGGAACTCCCGGCTGAAACTTTCTCGTGACGGTGACACGCCGCTCCCGGCCGCGATCTCCGGGTGCGGGATGGACGGCTGCCTGGTGGCGGTGCGGGTGAGGTGCCGGATGACCGCTTCGGCCCGGTCCCGGTCGTACGGTGCGGCCAGACGGTCGGCGGCGGCCAGCGCGCGGTAAGCCGCCTTTTCGGCCGGCCCGTTTCTGCCCGCGACGGCCAGCACGAGCGCACGGGCCCAGCCGATCCTGGCCGCCGCCCCCGGATTCCTGGCCTGGTACCTGGACAGGTGGCCGTGGAGCAGTCGCGCGGACGCCCGGTCCGGCGGGCCGGGCAGCGCCCAGAGCAGCTCCGCCAGCCCCGCCCAGCACTCCAGCATGCCGCGCTGCCCCGCCGGCAACCGCCCGGCCAGCACCAGCACCTCGGCCACCACCTTGGCCGGCACCTCCCGCACCGCCACCGCGTCGTCCGTCACCAGGGGCGCGCCGGTCAGGGCACGAGCGCGCGGGCCGAACGCGTCGTCGGGGTGGTGGGTGCGCAGGTGCAGGCGGGCGGTGGCGGTGCGCAGGCGCATGTCCTGAATGGTGCGCATGACCGGCCCGTCCCGCAGCCCGAGCTCCTTCTCCCGGGTACGGCGGCGCTCGGTGGACGCCCGGGCCGCCTCCAGCACCCGCCGGATCCGTTCCGGAGCCATCCCGTCGATCCGCAGCATCGCCTCGACCTGGCCGGTCAGGCACCAGTGCCGGCCGATGTCGTCCCCGCCCACGCGCCTGGCCGCCTGCTCGGCCGTGTCCGCGAACAGCTCGGCCGCCGTTTCGAAGTCCCCCTGCCACAGCGCGGTCTCGGCGAGCATGCCCGTGCAGTTCTCCGCCACGCGCGGCGTCAGCGTCCTGGCGCGGCACTCGGTGAACGAACGCCTGGCGGCCTCGAACGCGCCCGCATGAAGCTGGTCGAGCCCGCGAGCCAGCCGGGCCCGGTGCGCGGCCTCCGCGGCGTGCCCGACCTCGGCCAGGGCGCGGTCCGCCAGCGTGGCGTAGCGGTTGGCGGTCCGGTGCAGGCCGGCGACGCGGGCGATGGTGGCGGCGTTGGCGTGGGCCTCGGCGCGCAGGGCGGGATCCCGGGTCCGTTCGGCGGCGTTGAGCTGGCGTAACGAGGCGGCCAGCATCGTGAGCAGGTCCTGCTGGTGGTAGGCGAGCCTGGCCAGCATGGTCAGCGCCTGCGCGGCCTCCCGCCCACCGTTCTCCCGCCCACCGTCCTCCCGCTCGCGCCCGAGGCTGAGCAGGGGTGGGGTGAGGCGGTGCGCGGTCTGGCGGGTGGCCGCGGTCAGACAGGTGACGATCAGGCCGGTACGCGACTCGGGCAGCGGCTCGCCCAGCGTGTCCAGTGCCGCTCTGGCCAGCCGGGTGGCGTCCAGGTCGTTGGCCAGGTGGTGCTCGCTCGTTCCTGCCATCCACAGGTGCCGGGCCCGGAGCAGCCGGTTCTCGTGCGTGCCGTCGAGGTGCCGGCGCAGGATGGCCCGCGACTCCTCGTACAGGTGCAGCCGCAGGCACAGCGTCCAGTAGCGGTTCAGGAAATCCGGATCACCGGACGCGGCCCAGGCCGGCCTGATGTTGTCCAGCTCCGCTCCGAGCACGGCGGTGACCTCGGTGTCGGAGGCGTCCTGCAACGCGTCCGCGTGCCGGTCGAGCAGGCCGGCGAAGCAGGCGGCGTGACGTCTGCGCGCGGCCAGGAGGTCCGCCGGGCTCAGGCGTTCGGCGGCGAGCTGCTGGATCAGGGGGTGGATCACATACCGGCCGGCGGAGGTCAGCCGGATCATGCTGTGATCCACCAGGCGGACCAGCACGCCGAGGCTGGTGCGGGCCACCTCCAGGGCCGCCTCCAGCGTGCACCCGCCGCCGAACACCGACAGCGCCGCCAGCGCCCGCTGCCCGTCCGGGTCGAGCAGCCGCCACGAGGTCTCGAAGACCGTACGCATGCAGGCGTGCCGAGGCCGGGCGGCGGGCCCGGCGGCCGACAGCAGCCCGGGGTCCGCGCCGAGGCGCCGGGCCAGGGCGGCGCAGGGCACGGCGCGCAGCAGGCCGGCCACCAGCTCGATGGCCAGGGGCAGGCCGCCGGTGGCCGCGCAGATCGCCGCCACCGGGGCCGCCTCGCGATCGGGGTCGAACGCCGGTCGTGCCGCCCGTGCCCGTACCGCGAACAGCGCCTCGGCGGCCGGTCCCGGCAGCCCTTCCACGGTGACCGTCGCCTGGCCGGGCAGGCTCAGCCGCCGCCTGCTCGTGGCGAGCACCCGTACGGAGGGGGCGGCGCGCAGGACGGCGCCGATGACCGCGTCGAAGGCGGGCAGGTGTTCTAGGTTGTCGAGGACCAGCAGGAGCCGCCGGCGGCGGGCGGCGAGGTCGGCCAGGAGCAGGTCCAGGGCGGGACGCGGCGGCGCGAGATCGACGTCCAGGCGACGCGCCAGCGTGGTCACGGCCGCCTCGGCCCGCACCCCGGCGAACGACACGAAGACCGTCTCCCCGGGCGAGCCGTTCCCACCAGGAGAGCCGTTCCCGCCGGGAGAGCCGTTCCCGCCGGCCGTCTTCGCGAGTGAGCCGTTTCCGCCGGCGCCCGGCGGGGTCGTGGGGCCGGCTCGGGGCTTCGAAGTCGCGTCGGTACGGGGATTCGGGGCGGTGGCGGCGATGGCGAGGCGGGTCTTGCCGATGCCGCCGGGCCCGAGCAGCGTGACCAGCCGCTCGCGCGCCAGCAGCGCCCGCAGCGCGCCCACCTCGGCGTCGCGGCCGATCAGCTCCGTGCCGGGCAGAGGCGGGCCGGGCCGGGCCGGAGCGCGGGGCGCCAGCCCCCGCCGCAGCGCCTGGGTCCGCGGCGCGGGGGCGACGCCCAGCTCGTCCGCCAGCCGCCGGCGCAGCTCGTCGTAGCAGGCCAGGGCGGCGGCCCGGTTCCCCGTCCCGGCCAGGGACGCCATGAGCACCCGGTACGCCTCCTCGTCGTACGGATCGAGCCCGGTCATGATGCGCGCCAGCCGCGTCACCTCGTCGGACGCCCCCGACCCCGGCGGCGGGAGCAGCGAGCGCAGCAGCGTACGCATCCGCTGCCGTTCCGCGGCCACCCACTCGCCGAACGCCGGCGCGTCGCAGAACCCGACCCCGTCCATGAAGTCCCCGCGCCACAGCCGCAAGGCCGTGGTCACGGCCGGGGCCCCGGACAACACCCGGTGGTCCACGAAGTACTCGCCGGCCTCGCGGAACCGTACGTGCCCACGGGTGATCTCCAGCCAGCCGCCCACCTCCGCGCGCAACTCGGACAGCGCCAGCCGCAGACTGCCCCTGGCGTTGGCCTCGGGACGCTCGCCCCACAACAGCGTGGCCAGTGCGGAGCGCGGCTGAGGGCCGGTCGTGGTGGCCAGGTAGCAGAGCAGCGCGCGTGTCTTGGCGGAGCGGACGCGCAGGGACGTCCCTCCGACGGACAGGTCCGGTGAGCCGAGCAGGAGCATGGTCAGCGACTGCCTCATAGCCGAGCAGGCTAGGCGCGAGCCGGCCGGATGACTGTTCGAAAAGGCACATACGGGGTGTGTTCTGCGTGACTCACCTGCGCGTTAACGGTGTGCTCACGGTGGCCTGGCCACTCTGATGCCGCGCTCCGCGACCTCCGTGGGGCGTTCGACATCAAGGAGAACAGAGCATGCGCACTCCTCAGCTGATCGCCGCACTCACTCTCGTCGCGGGCCTGGCCGGGCCGGCGGTGGCCGCCGCGCCGGCCTACGCCATGGCGTCCTCGTGCGTCGTGACGCTCTACGACATCGACCTCAGCAACCCCAGAGAGAAGGACGGCGTCGACGAGCTCCGCTTCAAGGTCGACGGGAACTGGTTCCCGCAGAACGGCCACTTCGACATGAGCACCGCGCGGCCGGACGGCGACCCGGCGGACTTCGGCTTCCCGTCGACCATCGTCCAGCGGCAGGAGAACAAGTACTTCGAACTGCGCGAGGTCGACCCGCCGGTCATCACCGGCGGCCAGAACCTGGGCGAGGCATGGGCCTTCGGCTACGACTGCGACAACCTCGGCGTCGGGGACATCCACATCGAGGACACCGTCCTGTCCAGCAACAAGTACGCCTACACGGTCAGGCTCAAGCTGACCGGCCAGTGACCGTCCCTCTCCCGCCGGTCGGCCGCCGCCGAGGTGGCCGATCGGCTCACGGCGTCAGCACCCGTTCCGGCGAGTCGAGCCAGATCGACTGACCGCCCTCAGGGGAGACGGTCATGCCGAACCGCTCGCCCCACGACACCCCGCGGAAGTAGGCGTCCACCAGCTCCTTCAGGGGCCTTTATTGATGGCGTTCGATCTGGGAGTGTTCGAGCGTGGCTCTCACTCTGGCCGGGTGCCCCGTGCACGAGTTGCTTGAGCGGCAGTCCGCCAAGCTGGCCCGGCTGCTCGTGCGTGGGTTCGCCGAGCAGATTCCCGTCTACCGGCGGTTGCCGCAGGAGGAGCTTGACGGGGACATCACGGTCATCACCGAGCACAATCTGCGGCTGATCGCCCGGGTGTTCCGGGATCGGCGGCCGCCGGCCAGGGCTGATCTGGCGCCGTTGCGGGTGTCGGCGGTTCGGCGGGCCCAGGAGGGGGTGCCGCTGGAGGCGCTGCTCGCGGCCTATCACCTGGGGGCGCGGATGGTGTGCGAGCGGCTGTTCGCGCAGGCGCGGCCGGACGATCTGGGTGACGTGCTGGAGGCGAACCGGATCATCCTGCGGTACATGGAGTCCGTGACGGCCGCCGTGTGCACGGCGTACCTGGAGGAGCGGGAGAGTGTGCTCAGCCAGGAGCAGCACGCCATGCACGCCACCGTGGCGGCGCTGCTCGGCGGTGACCGGGCGGCGCTGGCGGGGATCCGGCTGGCGCCGCGCTACCTGGTGCTGGCCATCGCGGTGGGGCGGCATCCGGACGAGGACGGGCCGGGTGGGGCGGTGGCGGGGCGGCGCAAGCTGCACCGGATCAGGAGCGCCCTGCAGCGGCACGTGACCGAGCCCGTGCTGCCCGCGCTGGACACCTCGGGCGGGCTCGTGCTCCTTCCGTTGCAGGAGGCCGGCGATCCGGCGGTCGAGGAGCTGGCGGAGGCGGCGGGCCGGGCGGCGGGCGTGCCCGTGTGGCTGGCGGCCGAGCCGGCGCCGCCGGACGACGTGCCGGCGGCGGCGCGGCTGGCTGAGGAGGTGCTGGAGGTGGCCCGGGTCTTCGAGCAGCCGCCGGGCGCCTACCGGCTGGCCGACGTGCTGCTCGAATACCAGCTGACCCGGTCGAGCCAGGCCACGGCGCTGCTCGCGGGGCTGCTGGACCCGCTGCTCGACAATCCCGACCTGCTGCGGACGCTCACGGCGTACCTGGACACCGGGCTCGACCGGCGGCGCACCGCCGAGCTGCTGCACGTGCATCCGAACACCGTCGACTACCGGCTGCGCCGGGCCGCCACCCTGACGGGGCTCGATCCGATGGATCCGGCCCATCTGCAGCGGATCGGGGCCGCGCTGGCCGCCCGTCGCCTCACCGGATCCCGGTGAGACTGCCGCCCCGGTCGATGTCGGTAGGGCCGCTGCTTCACGGGATCCCGTAAGGCTGCTGCTGGGCTTAGCGGGCGCCGGTGACCGCTGTTGTCACGATGGTGGCGAAGTTGCGCATACCGAGGGCGTTCGGGTGGAAGGGTGCGGCGGGGGCGGCCGGGACGTAGGGCTCGATCCATCGCACGCCGGGCGACGCGCACGGGTCGTGTCCCGCGCTCGGCGTCTGCAGGTCGATGAAGCCCGCTCCGGCCGAGGCGGCCTGTTCGGCCAGCATCTGGTTGAAGTACATCAGCGTGGCCCTGATGTAGTTGGCGTCCGCGCGGATGATCGGGACGCGCGGGTAGCAGCCGTTCTGCCGCGCGTACGTGGCGTAGCCCACCACGAAGATCCGGGCCTGGGGGGCGCGGGCGCGGATGTCGGAGACCAGGGCGGTCAGGCGAGGGCGCAGGGCGTCGGTCGCGACCCGCCACTGATCCTGGCCGCCCGCGTTGTAGTCGTCGTTGCAGGCGTCGCCGATCGGGGGCGGCAGCAGGTTCAGGCAGTCCTCGATGAAGTCGGTCAGCCCGACGTCATTGGCGCCGATCTGGACCGTGACGAGCGTCGTGTTCTGGCTGAGCGCGTCGAGCTGGGGCGCCACGTCGCCGAGTTCGGTGTCCTGCGACTCGTACATGTCGGTGGTCTTGGCGCCCGAGCACGTCACGTCGCGGAGCGTGCTCGCGCCGATGGCCCGTGCGGTCAGGTGGGGGTAGTTGCGGTCGGAGCGCAGGCAGCCGTAGTCGGGGCCGATCTGGTTGGGCACCAGCGGGCCGGCGGCGGCCGAGTCGCCCAGCGCCACGTACACCTCGGCCAGGGCGGCGTGCGCGGGTGGCGGGGTGAGGCTGAGGACCAACCAGGCCGCGGCGAGGACACTGAGCGTTCTCCGCGCCCTTCGCCGGGCCGTGCTCCGGGCCGTTCGTGGCAGGCTGACCGTTCGCGCCATGAGGACTCCTTCGGGCAGAGGGTGGGGGGTGCGGAATCCGTGGGGCGGTCAGTGGCGGAAGGGGCCGGTCACCTCGTACGTGATGCCTCCGGTGCCGGCGGACTCGCCGCTGGTGCCGCGCTGGGAGGAGAAGTAGAGCCGGGTGCCGTCGGGGGAGAAGGCGGGGCCGGTGATCTCCGAGCTCGCGTGCCCGTCGAGGCGCATGATCGGGGCCACGACGCCGTCCGGCGTGATGATGTTGATCTCCATGTTGCCGCCGTCCTCGGCCACGTAGAGATCGCCCGACGGTCGGCCGGTGATGTTGTCGACGCCGTCGAGGGTGCCCGTGCCGTCGTAGATCGCGGTCACGGTCTGGCGGGCGGTGTCGTACGCCCAGACCCTGCGGTCCCCCTTCGCGGTGAAGTAGCAGACGCCGGCGGCGTAGTGGCAGCCCTCGCCGCCGTTGAAGTGCCTGGCCGCGGCGACCTGGTGCCTGGTCTGGCGTTCGAGCACGCCAGGCGAGGGGTCGGGGACCTGGCGCCACTCCACGGCGTCGCCGCCGAGCCCGCAGAGCACGTCGAGCCGGCCGCTGGACAGGTCACCCCAGGTCGTGGGCGTGAAGCGGTAGAAGCAGCCGTCGCTCTCGTCCTCGGTCAGGTAGATCACGCGGTGGTCGGGGTCGCACGCGGCGGCCTCGTGCTTGAAGCGGCCCATGGCCGGGCGGGCGCGGGCCGTCGTGCCGCCGAGCGGGTACGTCTCGTACACGCGGCCGCGGAAGATCTCCTCGCACGACAGCCAGGTCTGCCACGGGGTCGCGCCACCGGCGCAGTTGATGTTCGTGCCGCTGAGGATCCGGTACGCGCGCTCCACGGACCCGTCGGCCCTGAACCTGATCGCCGAGGCGCCGCCGATCAGCGGCACCTCGGAGTTGGAGACGTAGATCCAGCCGGCGCCGTCGGCGAAGCAGGCGCCGCCGTCGGGGGCCGGATGCCACAGTGTGCCGCCGACCAGCCGGCCCGACCTGGCCACGACGCGGCCGGTGAAGCCGGTGGGTAACGCCATGCCGTTGGCGTCGGGGGCGCCGAGCGGCCCGTACGGGCTCGCCCCGGCGGACACCGACGAGATCGACGCCGCCGCCTCGTGCCACACCGCCCCCGAGAACGCCACCGCCACCGGCACGGACACGAGGAAGGTACGGCGGCGCATGGCGGCTCCCCACTGGTCGCGGTTCGATTCGCAGACAAACGATGAGCCATGCTCGTCATTCTGTGAACTGGACCGTGGAGTAAATGTGAGCGGTCAAATCTGTGACGCCTCACAAAAGGCCAGGCGCCACTGTGCGTCAGACGTCGCCCGGCCGCCACATCGGCCAGTACAGTGCGCCGTCCGGCAGCGCGAACGGCTGCCGGGGCTGGTAGCCGTGCCGGGCGTACAGGTCGCGGTTGCGCGGGTCGCTGGCCTCCACGTACGCCGGCGCGCCCGCCAGCCGGGCGTGCTGGTAGCGCAGCAGGGCCGTGCCCAGCCCCTGGTTCTGCCGGTCGGGATGGACCGCCAGGAAGACCAGATGGTGGTACGGCGGCTGCGGCCGGTTCTGCTCGGACAACTGGTCAAGGGTGCGGAAACGGTCGGCCCACTCGCCGGTGGCCTCGCTCAGCCGCCGGTCGTAGTCCGTCGGCGCGGGCAGCTCGGCCGTCCGCTCGAACCACACGGCGACCGCCTGGCCGTCGTCGGCGAGATGGACCTCACCGTGCTCAAGGGCGTGCTCGACGAAGATGCGGTAGTCGGCGGCGAGGATCCGGTGCCGCGAGCGGCGGTCGGGCACGAGGTAGGTCGAGCACCTCAGCCCGGCGAACGCGGTCGCGATCAGCTCGGCGGCGGCCGCTCCCTCGTCGGCCGTGGCCCTGCGGACGGTCACCCGCAGCGCGAAGGGTCCTCCTGATGTGCGGTCGATGACCGGCCATGCTTCGAATGTCTCTTTCACGAGGCCCAGGTCTCCTCTCAATAGTGGTGCGGTGTCCTGGGCGGTGGCCGCCTCGGCGTCCATCCCCACCATCGCAGCGTAAACGGAGCGCGGTCGGGAACGCAGCACGAGGGTCCCGGTCGGGAGCGCAGCACGAGGGTCCGCCCCGGCCGGTCGCGCGGCGTTCGGCACGCGCTCGGCCGCCCGGCTGACGGGTCTCTTACGTGGTTGGGAGATCCACTTGTTCTGGCCTGGGGTAATCGGTGCCCGGGATCACGATCAGGAGGCACCGCGATGGCGGACTTTCCCATTGTTGTCGGTATAAATCGCACGCAGGATGGTTCCATCGCCGTCGCGGTGGGTGAGTCGGGCATGTACAGCCTGCAGAAGGAGCGCGTCAGCCGCCGCGAGCACCACTGGGGCCGCCTCGGTGACCTGCCGGACCGGTACGTGCCCGCGATGCCGCTGCTGAAGGAGCGGGTCGACCTGGTCGTGGAGGGTTACGCCGCCGACACCGAGATCGAGCACGCGGGGGCGTACGAGCAGGAGACCCGCCAGGCCCTCGGCCTCGGGGACGAGACGCCGATCGTGATGGTCTCCTCCCATCTGTCCCACGTCTACGGCGCGTTCCACCCCTCGCCGTTCGCGGAGGCGGCGGGGCTGGTGATCGACGCGCGGGGCAGCCGGGTCGGTGACCTCGTCGAGCAGGTCGAGCTGCCGCCCGACGCGGACGAGGACCTGCTGGAGGTCGCCTCCTACTACCGGTGCACGCGCGGGCGGATCGAGTGCCTGGCCAAGCAGTTCTGGGACGGCGACTGGGCCAGGCCCGCCGGGCTCGGCTGCTTCTACGCGCTGCTGGCCGAGATGACGTGGCCGGGCAGCGAGGGCGACGGGACCAAGGTGATGGAGCTGGCCCCGTTCGGCGACCCGGACGCGCTGGGCCTGCCTGACCTGGACGTACGCGGTCACGAGGTGCACATCCCGCCCGCCTGGACGGACCTGTTCCGGCGGGCCGGCGCGTCAGGGGAGGAGCCGGGAGACGACGTGTTCCGGCGCGCCGGCGCCTTCGGGGGCGACTCGGGCCGCGGGGAGTTCCGGCGGGCCGGTGCTTTCGCGTACGAGCCGGGTGGTGCGGAGTTCCGGCGGGCCGCGAATCTGGCCGCCGCCGGCCGGCGGGCCTTCGAGCGGGCGCTGCTCCAGGTCGTCGCGTGGCTGCACGCCGAGACCGGCCTGGACGCGCTGGCGTTCTCCGGCGGTACGGCGCTGAGCGCCTCGGCCAACGGCCGGCTGATCCGCGAGTCGCCGTTCCGCGAGCTGTTCGTCCCGCCCGCTCCGCACGCCGGCGGCACGGCCGTGGGCTGCGCGCTGTACGGGCTGGCCGCCTGCCTCGGGGTGCGGCCGGCGTTCCGCTGGACGGACGACTTCCTCGGCCCCGACCGGGACGACGACGACATCGAGGCCGCCGTCCGCGGCGTGCCCGGCGACCTGTACGTCGAGCGGCCCGCCGACCTGACGGCGGCCCTGGTGACCTTGCTGGAGAGCGGCCGGGTGGTCGGTTTGTACCAGGGGCGCAGCGAGTCGGGGCCGAGGGCGCTGGGCCACCGCAGCATCCTCGGCGACCCGCGCGACCCCGACCTCCAGGACTACGTCAACTTCGAGGTGAAGGGCCGCGAGTGGTTCCGGCCGCTGGCGCCCGTGGTGCCGGCCGAGCACGCCGAACGGATCTTCGAGCTGGATCGGCCGTCCCCGTTCACGCAGTACGCCGCAGACGTCCGCCCGGAGCACCGTGACCTGCTACCGGGCATCACCCACGTGGACGGCACGGCCACACCCCAGACGGTCGAACGGGAGACCACGCCGTTCCTGCACGCCCTGCTGACCGCCTGGCACGCGCGTACGGGCACGCCGGTGCTGGCCAACGCCACCCTCTCCGGTCCGGGGGAGCCGCCGGCCGAGACACCGGAGCACGCGATCCAGACCCTGCGCGAGACGGGCCTGCACGCGCTCGCGATGCCGCCGTACCTCATCCGCAAACGCGCGGAGCCGCCACTGCCGGGAGCGTGATCGCCGGGTACTGCGCGCGACACGACGGCGCAGGTCAGAGAGGTCTTGGGATTGTCGTCCCGGTCCCGGTACGGTCGATCCCATGCGCGTCTACCGAGCCGGATCCGTGACCCAGCTCACCCTGGCCGCGCTGCTCGCGCTGAGCGCCGGATGCGGCGGCGCGGCCGTGCCCGCCGCCCGTGAGGCGGCGTCGCCCGCGTCCCCGCCGCCGGCCGCCACTCCGGGGCTCCCGCTGGCGGGCAAGACCGTGGTGATCGATCCGGGGCACAACGGCGGCAACGCCTCGCATCCGGAGGAGATCAACCGGCTGGTCGACGTCATCACCGGCCGCAAGCCCTGCAACACCACCGGCACCCAGACCGACGCCGGCTTTCCCGAACACGCCTTCACCTGGGACGTCGCCGGCAAGCTGCGGCCCATCCTGGAGAAGATGGGCGCGAAGGTGGTGCTGACCAGGCCCAACGACAAGGGTGTGGGCCCCTGCGTCACCGAGCGGGCCGCGATCGGCAACGAGGCCAGGGCCGACGCGGTCGTGTCCATCCACGGCGACGGCGCGGCCCCGAGCGGGCACGGGTTCCACGTGATCATGCCGGGGCTGCTGCCCGGCCACAACGACGCCGTGGTGAAGCCCTCGCGCCGGCTCGGCCGGGCCGTCCGCGACGCCTACCGCAAGGGCACGGGCATGCCGTACGCCGACTACGTGGCGCGCAACGGCCTGCAGACCCGGGTCGACCTGGGCGGGCTCAACCTGTCGACGCAGCCGGCGATCTTCATCGAGTGCGGCAACATGCGTAATCCGGGCGACGCCGCCAAGATGTCCAGCCCCGCCTTCCGCAAGCGGATGGCCGCCTCCCTGGCCGACGGGGTCAGGAACTTCCTGAGCTAGCGTACGCGCGCAGGAACGCCGCGACGGCGGCCTGCGCGAGGTGCTCCAGGTCGGCCTCGGTGTAGTGGTCGGCGCCGCCCCAGAACATCGCCTTGTTCACCGGGATCCACAGCAGCAGGCCGACGAAGTGCTGCGCGGCCAGCTCCGGGTCGTCCGTGCGCAGCAGGCCGCGTTCGGCCAGCCGGGCGAAGCTGGCGGCCATGGTGCGCAGCGAGCGTTCGAAGCCCGCCTCGTACCAGGTGCGGCCGAGGTCGGGGAAGCGGTCGGCCTCGGCGACCACCAGCCGGCGCAGCCGCAGCACCTCGGGGCGCATGAGCTCGCCGAGGAAGCGGCGGGCCAGCTCGCCGAGGTCCTTGTCCAGGTCGTCGCTGTCGTCGAGGGTCGCGGTGACCATCTTGGCCAGGCCCTCCACCTGGCCGGTGGTGTCCATGATGATGCTGGTGAACAACTGCTCCTTGTCGGTGAAGTGCTTGTAGACGGTCTGCTTCGACACGGAGGCCAGCGCGGCCACCTCGTCCATGCTGGCGCCCACGTAGCCGTTGCGCAGGAAGACCGGGCGCGCGGCCTCCATGATCTGCCTGCGCTTGCGTGCCGTCCGGGTGTCCTCTTCCGCTGCCATGACCGCCCTCTCGTCGTCCGACGGAGACACAGTACTAGACAGTTCCGTACTGTTGTCAGTACTGTACCGTCTAGTTCCAACGACGAACGGGGATGAGAACACCATGAGTGACCTTCAGCGACAGGTGCAGGAAGCCGCGGACAAGCTGGTCGAGTCCGGCGAGGAGCGCGGGCTCCAGGTAGCCGTCTACCGGGACGGCATTCAGATCGTGGACGTGGTCGCCGGGGTGGCCGACCCCGAGACCGGCCGGCCGGTCACCTCCGACACGCCCTTCTACAACTTCTCGATCGGCAAGGGCGCCACCGCGACCGTCGCGCACGTGCTGGTGGAGAGGGGACTGTTCGGCTATGACACGCCGGTGGCCGAGCTGTGGCCGGAGTTCGCGCGGCACGGCAAGCAGGGCGTCACCGTACGGCACGTGCTCTCGCACACGGCGGGCGTGCCCGGCGTGCCGCTCGACACCACACCCGAGGACATCTGTGACTGGGGCCGGATGACCGCCGCGCTGGAGGAGGCCGAGCTGTGGTGGGAGCCGGGCACCAAGGTCGGCTACCACGCCTACACGTTCGGGTTCCTGGTCGGCGAGATCGTCCGGCGGGCGACGGGTCAGCCCATCTCTCAGGTGCTGAAGGAGCAGGTGGCCGGGCCGCTGGGCGTGGCCGGCGAGCTCTACTTCGGGATGCCCGCGACGGAGCACGCCCGGCTGGCCAGGCTGGAGGACGCTCCCGTGGACATGTCGGCCTTCGGGGAGATGCCGGCGGACCTGCCGATGTTCAAGGCCGGGCCGATGACGCTGATGCCGAGCGCCGAGCTGGGCAGTCGCTCCGACTATCTGTCGGCCGACATCCCGGCGGGCGGCAAGACCTCCGCCAGGGCCATCGCGCGCATGTACGCGGCGCTGCTCGGCGAGGTGGACGGAGTGCGGCTGATCACGCCCGAGCGGCTGCGGGAGGCGACGGCCGTGGTGTCGAGCGGGACGGACGAGGTGTTCGGCATGCCGGTGACGTGGGGGCTGGGGTACGGCATCGGCGGGCCCGCCTCGACGGCGGAGCGGAGCCCGAGCGTGTTCGGGGTGCCTGGCGCGGGCGGCAGCGCGGCCTGGGCCGACACGGCGACCGGCACCGCGTTCGCGCTCACCAAGAACCGGCTCACCAACGACTTCACCGCGGCCGGCCTCTTCGCCGACCTGGTCTCCCGCACGTCCTGACCGAGCTTCGCCGACCTGCTGGTCAGCCGTCGCGGCAGAGCGGTGAGCCGCCGACCACGCAGGCGATGTCGTCGAGCTCGCAGCTCAGCAGGGTGCCGTCCATTCCGAGCACGAGCACGAGGTCGCGCCGGTGGGAATGGGCCAGCACGACCCTGCCGACGACGCCGTTGTCCAAGATCACGGTGGGGCGGCCTGCCGCGTTGTCCATGCCCTCGTGACTCCTCTCAGGTCCGGAACGAGGCCCGCACCGGACCCGTCACCACCAGGATGCACAGGCTCGGGCCCTCCGCGCATCGGTCCGGCGGCTGTATTTCCGGTCCGTCCTGGGGAGGACGTTCGGGCGCCGGACCTCCTGCCTGGTCAACTGCGCGAGAACTTGTTCTATTTCGCCTGTCAGGGCAACTGAAGGAGATCCTCGGTCATCGGCGAGTAATATGACGTCCAAGTTGTTCGCGGCGGAGAGGGCGAAACACCGTGACCGAGCTAGAACGCGTTCCGCCCGGCGTCAACCCGAGGGTACCGAGTTCGGCCAGGGTGTACGACTACCTCCTCGGAGGCAAGGACAACCTGGCGGTCGACCGCGCCGTGGCCGAGAAGCTGCTCGCGGTCGCCCCCGACACCCGCCTCGTGGCCAGGGCCAACCGCCGGTTCCAGATCGAGGCGGTCGGTCATCTGGCCGAACGGGGCGTCAGGCAGTTCGTCGATCTCGGCACCGGCATCCCCACCGCGCCCAGCATCCACGAGACCGTCCGCGCGGTGCACCCCTCCTGCCGGGTGATCTACGTGGACAACGACCCCGTGGTCCGCAGGCACGCCCAGGTGCTGCTGGCCGACGCCCCCGGCGTCGCCGCCGTCGAGGCCGACCTGCGCCGTCCCGCCGAGATCCTGGCCGACCCGCACGTCACCGGGCTGATCGACTTCGACCAGCCGGTGTGCGTGCTCATGGTCGGGGTGCTCCACTTCGTCATGGACCAGGAGGATCCCCTGGGGATCGTGGCGGCCTTCAGGAAGCACATGGTGGCGGGCAGTCATCTGGTGCTCTCGCACGCGATGGCGGAGAGCGCGCCCGAGGCCGTCGCCCAGCTGCGGAAGGCCACGGCCGGTTCGCCGGCGCAGTCCAGTTTCCGCACGAGGGCGGAGGTGCTGCGCTTCTTCGACGGGTTCGAGCTGATCGGGCCTGGGTTCGTACCGGTCCAGGACTGGTGTGCCGATCCCGCCGAGGTGCGGGTGCCCTTCATGGACGCCCCGCCGCATCTGCTCGTGGAGGGCGGGGTCGGCCGGGTCAGAGCTTGATGCTCTGGATGATCTTGATCAGCTCGGTCTGGATGCCCTCGCTGGCGTGCACCGTGACGATGACGCCCCGGCGCTCGACCCATCCCGCGTACCGGCCGGTGCCGAGCGCGCCGTCGCTCCGCCTGACGAGCACCCGGCGCTGGCCGATCTTCATGCCCTTCTTTCCGCTCGTGAACCTGCCCTCCACCAGCGGGACCTTCTTCAGCTGCGTGCCGCTCCCGGCCTTCGGCCAGCACACCACCCGCACCCACAACGACCGGTGCGCGCGGTCGACGTCGTCACGGTCGTCGGACCAGCGGTAGCCGTACTCGGTGAGGCCGTGGTGCTTCGACGCCGTCACCGCGCCGTGGACGAAGCCCTTGGGCAGGTGGCCGACGCGGACCCCTTTGATCGCGGTGGCCCCGTTGGCCGGCCGGTCGGGCTCGGCGGCCCTGAGCGCCTTCGCCAGCGCGGCCTTGGGCGGGGCCGGGCAGGAGGGACGGGTCTCGGCCTGGGCCGGCAGGGCGATCAAGGCGGCGGCGACGGTGCCCGCGGAGAGGGCGGCCAGCAGGCGCGTGTTGTTCATGCCGGATTGGACGTGATCATGCCGGGAAAGGTTCAGTACGACTTCAGTTCGATGTGCGTGGCGTACTTGTCGGTCAGCTTCATCATGATCCCGAGCAGGAACTTCGACTTGAACGTCCAGTTGCGCAGCAACATCTTGGCGCCGCCGCCGGGAGCCAGGAAGGGGCCGGCGTTGCCGTTCTCCGCGATCTTGGCGTACGGGCGCATCTGCCGCTCGTACTCGGCGAAGGCCGCGCGGTGGTCCCCGTTCGCCGCGGCCAGCTCGCCCGCCAGCACGTACGCGCCCACCATGGCCAGGCCGGTGCCGAAACCGCCCAGGGTGTTGCCGTACGCCGCGTCGCCGAGCAGCGCCACCCGGCCCGCGCTGTAGCGGTCGATCCTGACCTGGCTGAGCGAGTCGAGGTAGACGTCCTCGGCCTGGCTCACCGCCTTCATGACCTCCGGGGTACGCCAGCCCATGCCTTCGTACCGCCGCGCCAGGATGGCCTTCTGCTGCTCTGCGTCGTAGCGGTCGTACTCGAGCGGGTCGGAGGCGAACACGAAGAACGCGGTCGCCTTGGTCCCGCCGACCGTGACCATCCGGCCGGGCTCGTTGTACATGGTCGCCGACTGCCCGAAGTCCGCGCCCAGCTCGACCAGGGCGTAGTAGTGGCCGAGGAACTTGACGAAGTCGGCCTCGGGGCCGAAGGCCAGGCGGCGCACGTTGGAGTGGATCCCGTCCGCGCCCACGACCAGGTCGAAGGTGCGGGGGGCGGCGCGTTCGAAGGTGACGTGCACGCCGGCCGGGGTCTCGGTGAGCGAGGTGATCGAGTCGCCGAAGACGTACTCGCAGTGGGGGGCGGTGCGCTCGTAGAGGAGCCTGGACAGGTCGCCGCGCCTGATCTCCAGGTCGCCGCCGGTGAACTCGCCGGGGATGACGGCCAGCACGCGGCCGTTCGCGTCCACGATCTCCTGGTCGGCGCCGCCGGTCTGCAGGCGGCGGACGTCGTCGAGGATGCCCATCCTGGTCAGCACGCTCTCGTGGGTCTCGCCCTTGAAGTCGACGGCCTGGCCGCCCTCGCGCAGGGTCCCGGCCTTCTCCACGACGGTGACCTTGAAGCCGTAGCGGATGAGCCAGTGGGCGAGGGCGGGGCCGCCGATGCTGGCGCCGGAGATGAGGACGTTCACGTTTCGCATGCCAGGAAGCCTCGCCGCACCCGCTGACAACCCGGCGACACCCCGCTGACAGCCCTGCCCCGCGCTGTCAGCGGGCCCTGTCGGCCGGTGGCGCCGCGCCGGGCGGCGGCTACCGGCCGATGACGTCGCGCGTGGCGGCCGTTACCGGCCGGTGGTGGTGCGCAGGACGGTTGTGGCTTCGTCCCTGGTCATGGCCGCGCCGCTCGCGTACGCAGCCGCGAACGCGTCGGGGCCGAGGACGCGGGTGGCCTCGGCGGCGGTGGCGGCGACGTCGCGGTCGCCGACCACGGCCATGCCCCGCACCGCCGCTCCCACCCCGAGCAAGACCGCCGCCTGTGCCGCCGCCCGCCGCCGTTCGACGACCTCATCGCCCCCGTCCCGCTCCACGCCGGCGTCCGCCGTCGGGCCGCCAGGGTCGGGTACGTGGGTCGTGAGGACGTCCTCAGCCAGGCCCTCCGCCTGGTCGGGTACGCGGGCGGTGAGGACGTGCCCGGCCAGGCCCTCCGCCGCCTCGGCCAGGTCGTTGGCCAAGGGCGAGCGCAACGCGATGGCCACGGCCTCGGCGTGCATGCGCGCCGCCCGGTCCCCGTCGCGCTGAGCGGTCGCCAACCGGCCCAGCGCCGTGTGCACCCGTGACGTCGTCCCGCCGGCGGTGAACGTCCCGGCGTCCGAGCCGGACAGCGCCGCCTCAAGCCGCTCGGCCGCCCCGGCGAGGTCGCCCTGGAGCCGCAGCATGTCCCCCAGCTCCAGCCGTACCCAGGCCAGCAGCTCCGGCCGGCCCAGCCGGCGCTCCAGCTCGCCCGCCCGCTCGCAGTCGGCGCGGGCCGCCTCGGCGTTCCCCGACCGCCAGTGCGCGTTGCCGCGTCTGAGCAGGATGTCCGCCAGCTCGTCCAGCGCCCCGAGCTCCGCGACCATGGCGAGCGCCCGGTCCCACAGCTCCATCGCCCGGCCCCAGTCGCCGCGCCAGCTCGCGAGCAGGGCCAGCCAGTCGAGCGCCTGCCCGGTGCCCCAGCGCTCGCCCACCGCGCCGAAGTTCGCCAGCACCTCCTCCATCTCGCCTTCCGCCTCGGCGAGCCGGCCGTCGTGCAGGGCCATGAGGGCCAGGCCGAGCTGTTCGAGTGCCCGGCTCCACGGGTCGGCCCGCGAGATCCGCCGATCCCGCGCCGCCCCCACCCCGCCTCTGGGCGGGCCGGCGATCATGCCCCAGAGCGCCACGCCGAACCGGTGCCGCAGCGGCCGGTCGAGCGCTTCGACGATGGCGCGCGCCCGTTCCCAGTGCGGCGAACCGGCAGCGGGTACGGCGTGCAGCACGGCCAGCACGTACTCCTCGGCCAGCTCGTCCCCCGGCTCGGGGCCGTCGAGCAGGCGTTCGGCGTGCCGGGTGGCCTGGCCGCGCCGCCCGCTCAGCCACCAGTACATGGCCAGCGCCGTCATCAGCCGGAATGCGGTCGGCCTGTCGTGCTCGACTCCCCAGCGCAGCGCCGCCCGCAGATTGGCGTTGTCGGCGGACAGCCGGGCCAGCCACTCCAGCTGCTCGGCTCGGTAGAGGTGGTCGTCGGCGCGCCGGGCGTACTCCAAAAACCAGATTGCGTGCGCCCGCCGCAGCGCCTCCTCCTCACCCGCCTCCGCCAGCCGTCCGGCACAGAACAGGCGGATGGTGTCGAGCATCTGGTAACGCTCGCCGTCGGTCTCGACGAGCGATTTGTCCACCAGATCAGCCAGCACCTCGGCCAGGTCCGCCGCCTCCGGCGCCTCCACCGGCTCCTTCGCCTGAGCTGGCTCCGCCCTTTCCCCAGGCGTTGGCGGGGTGGGTGCGGGCGTGGCGCAGACGTGCTCGATCGCCTCCAGGGTCGCGCCGCCGCTGAACACCGAGAACCGCCTGGCCAGCGCCTGCTCCCCGGCGTCCAGCAGGCTCCAGCTCCACTCCACGACCGCGTGCAGCGTCTGGTGGCGCGCCGCCGCCGTACGGTCGCCGCGCGAGAGCAGCCGGAACCGGCCGTGCTCGGCCAGGCGGTCGGCGATCTCCGCCACGCCGAACGTGCGCACCCGCGCCGCCGCCAGCTCGATGGCGAGGGGCAGGCCGTCGAGCGCCGCGCAGATCCGCAGCACCGCCGCCAGGGTGCCGTCATCGAGCGTGAACCCCTGCCGTACGGCCGCCGCCCGGTCCGCGAACAGCCGGACCGCCGGATAGCCGGCGGGGTCGGCCTCGCCCGGCGGCGGGGTGGGGAGGGGCGCGAGCGGGACCAGCTGCTCGCCGGTGAGGCCGAGCGGCTCCCTGCTGGTGGCCAGGACGCGCAGGCCGGGGCAGCGGGCGAGCAGGCGGCGGGTGAGCGCGGCGGCCCCGGCGATCACGTGTTCGCAGTTGTCCAGGATGAGCAGCACGTCCTGCTCGGCCAGCGCGGCGACCAGGCGGTCCGCGGGGTCGGGCCCGCCGGCGGCGGGCGGCTTGAGTCCCGATTCGCGCAACCCGAGCGCGCCCAGCACAGCCTGAGCGACCTGCGCCACCTGAACGGCCTGAGCCGCCGACGCCGTCTGCGCCGACGCCGTCTGAGCCGGTGCCGCCTGCGCGGTCCCGCCGTCCGCGATCGACAGGTCCACGAACGCCGGACCGCCGTCGCGTGCGGCGCGGGTGGCGGACTCGATGGCGAGGCGGGTCTTGCCGGTGCCGCCCGGCCCGACGATCGTCACCAGCCGGGCCTCGCGCAGCGCGTCCAGGCGGGCCAGCTCCGCCTCGCGGCCCACGAAGCTGGTGAGCTGCGCCGGCGGCGGCACCCGCGCGCTGCTCTCCCGTTCCCCACGCAGGATCTCCAGGTGCAGGGCGGCCAGCTCGGGCGAGGGGTCGGCGCCCAGCTCGTCGGCCAGCAGCCGCCGGCCCTCGTCGAAGACCGCCAGCGCCTCCGCCTGCCGTCCGGCCGCGTGCAGCGCGCGCATCAGCAGCCCGCGCGCCCGCTCCCGCAGCGGCTGCGCGGCCACGAGCTCGCGCAGCCCGCCCACCGGGCTGGCCGAGGGAAGCGACAGCTCGGCCTCGAACAGGTCCTCGGTGGCCGCCAGCCGCAGCTCCTCCAGCCGGACGGCCTGCGGCGGCGCGAACGGCGCCTCGGCCACGTCCGCGAACGCCGGCCCGCGCCACAGCTCCAGGCCCTCTCTGAGCACGGCGGCGGCGGCCGAGTGCCGTCCCGCGGCCAGCAGCCCGCGCCCCTCGCGGGACAGGCGCTCGAACCGGTGCGCGTCCACGCTGTCCCGGTCGACCGCCAGCCGGTAGCCGGAGCCGTGGAACTCGATCAGGTCCGCGGGCAGGTTGCGCCGCAGGCGGGAGACCTGCGCCTGGACGGCGTTGGCCGCGCCGGAAGGGGCCCGGTCGCCGTACTGGCCGTCGATGAGGCGTTCGATGCTGACCAGCCGGCCCGCGTCGAGCAGCAGCATCGCGAGCAGCGCACGCGGACGCGGCCCGCCGACGGCGAGCGGGTCACCGGCGGGCGGCCGGACCACGAGCGGGCCGAGGACACCGAACTGCACGCCCCGATTGTCCCGCACGACACCGGCGGAAAAGGAAACCGCTTTCTGTCTACAGCTGTAGACACCGTCCGGGGTAAGCTGACCGACATCATGGAAAGCACGCTGGGGCTGCGCGAACGCAAGAAGGCCGAGACCCGCCAGGCCGTCCACGAGGCGGCCCTGCGGTTGGTCGTCGAGCACGGGCTCGACGCCGTCACGGTCGAGTCGATCGCCGACGCGGCGAACATCTCGCGGCGGACGTTCTCCAACTACTTCTCCGGCAAGGAGGACGCGCTGCTCTACGGCGAGGAGCAGCGCATCCTGGCCCTGGTGGTGCGGGTGCGGGCGCAGCCGGAGGGGATGCCGGCCTGGCAGGCGCTGCGCGTGGCGATCGAGGAGCTGCAGCGGGAGGAGGGGGAGCCGGAGCGCGAGTGGGCGCTGCGGACCAGGCTGGCCAAGCGGCACCCCTCGCTGCTCGCCCGGCAGCTGGCGAACCACGCCGCCCTGGAACGAGACCTCTCGGCCGCCGTCGCCGAGCGGTTCTGCCCGGTCTCGCCCCAGGTGCTGGCGGCGGCCTTCCTGGTGGGGCTCCGGCTGGCCACGCACGTGTGGACCGAGGAGGAGCAGGCCCGCACGTTGCGCGAGGTCATCGACGAGACACTCGACCAGATCGCCCAGCCGTTCGCCTGACGCACGAGGACCCCTCACCACGAGGACCCGCACCACGAGATCCTCACCACGAGGACCCCCACCACAAAGGGTGAGGGTCCTTCAACGGTCAGGCCGGCAGGTTCCACTTCTGCGGGTCGAGGCCGTTGCAGTCGTAGATCTGCAGCTTGGTGCCGTTGGCGGTGGCGCCGCTGGGCGCGTCGAGGCAGCGGCCCGACTGCGGGTTCAGCAGCGAGCCGTCGGCCTGGGGCACCCACCGCTGGCCGCCGTTGGCGTTGCACTCCCAGAGCTGCACCTTGGTGAAGTTGGCGATGCCGTTGGCGTCGATGTCCAGGCACTTGCCGAAGGCGCGCAGGGTGCCGTCGGGGTGCCTGGACCAGCGCTGGCCGGTGGCGACGCCGCAGTCCCAGAGCTGGGCGGCGTTGCCGTTGGCGTTCGTGTTCGTGTCCACGTCGAGGCACTTGCCGGCGCCGGCCGGGCCGGTGATCTGGCCCGCCCGGCCGGGCAGCGTGCCGATGCCGTACCTGACCTGGCACTGGTTGCCCGTGAGGTGGGTGGCGGCCAGGTAGAGGAAGTCGGTGCCGTTCGCGGAGGGCACGATCGGAGAGCTGTAGCCGGGGCAGGACGGCACGCCGGGGGCGTAACCGCCGGTGGGCGAGATGTGCACCGGCGCCTCGATCTCGGTCCACGCGCCGGCGCCCAGGTCGGTGTTGGCGAACAGGACCTGGCCCGACTCGCCGAGCACGGTCTTGTTACCGGTCGGACCGGCGACGACGCGCTGTCCTGACAGCAGCAGCGTGCCGTTGGCCCCGCCGCCCGGCAGCCAGGCGACGTACGGGGTGTGCAGCAGCTCACGCTGGTCGGACGTGCGCACGAGCGTGCCCGCGCCCGAGCCCCAGGACAGGCCGTTGGAGCTGGTCTTGGTGTAGACCTCGCAGGCGTGGTCGGCGTTGGTGGCGTCCCGGCACAGCTCGTACGCCATCAGGAACGTGCCGTTCGGCAGCGCCGTCACGATCGACATGCCGGGCCTGGCCAGGTTGTCGGCGGGGAAGACGACGTCCTGCGTCATCGTGGCGCTCCACGACTGACCCCCGTCGCCGGAGGTGTAGTGGCCGATGACCTGGTTGTTCGTGGGGGAGTTCGCGGGCCGCTCGTCGGAGATGAAGCAGGCCAGCGTGTTGTTCGGGGTCAGCAGGAACCATGGCTCCCAGATGCCGTGCCCGATGCTGTTCGGCTGGCCGCTGGTCTGGGTGCAGTTCGACAGGTACGTCCACGTCACGCCGTGGTCGGTGCTCTTGAACACCTCGACCTTCTGGGCGGTGAAGTTCCCCTCGGCCCAGGCTGTGCCCGAGGCCAGCAGGTCGCCCTGGTTGAGGCCGTTCGCGGTGCGCGGCACCTCGTACAGGACGGGGGCGCCGAGGTCCCAGCCCGGCGTGTTCGAGGTGATCGTGGAGATGGGGTTCGCCGACCACGTACGCCCGCCGTCGGTGCTGCGGTGGATCGGGAACGACGCGCGCGCGTTGTGTCCCCGGCGGGCGTAGGTGGCCAGCATGGTCTCGTTCGGCGAGCCGTCATGGTCCAGCCGGATCGCCCTCGGGTAGCTGGCGTCGCCCTGGGGGAAGGCGGACAGGTTCGGGGAGTAGAGCACCTGGCCGGCGGGGGCGGCCGAGGCGGTGCCGGCCATCGGGCCGGTCAGCCCGACGAGACAGGCGGCGGTCAGGGCTAAGGCGGACAGGATCCGGGTGGGGGGTGTGAATCGCACTGATTGCTCTCCTCAGGGTTGGTCGGCTGGATCGGTCAGTGCTGGTCTCCGATGACGCGGCCGGTGAAGGTGTCCACGTCCACGGCCGAGCGGGCCACGATCGTGCCGTCGCTGACGAGGGCGACGTGCAGCCGGCCGCTGCTCCACCCGTCCGGCAGCGCGGCGCGGACCTCGGCGGGGCCGCTGAGCAGGAACGGCTTGGCCTCGACCCGAGGCCCCTGGGAGCCCTCGGAGCCCTCGGAAGCGGTGAAGGCGTCCAGGCCGGTGGGGGCGGCGCCGAGCACGGGGGTCCAGGCGGTGCGCAGGTGCCCGCTGACCGGCTCGCTCCCGTGGTGCGAGACCCGGACGGGCACGCTCACCTCGCCCGACTCGCTGAGCAGGTCACGCCCCGGGGCCACGGGGACGACGTCGAGCACGAGCGTGGTCGTGGCGTTCACGTCGGCGGGGGCGACGCCGCCCAGGTCCTTGGCCCGGCGCTCGAAGTCCAGCAGCCCGGCCGACTCGTGCTCGATGTCGTACATCTCGGTGTAGACGTAGCCGGCCACGCGATCGTGGCGGCGCAGCTCCTGGGTCTGCCAGCGCAGCTGCCAGCCCCGCTCGACGGAGGTGAAGCCGGTGCCGTACTCGCTGTTGAGGTTGGGCAGGCCGCGCAGCGGCTGCTCGGGCGTCCCGGCCAGCTTCTTGCGCACGACGAAGCCGGGGCCGAGGCCCACGGGGAAGTCGTCCTGGTCGCCGTTGAGCAGCGCGGCGACGGTCCGGCCCCAGGAGGCGGCGGACTCGTCGTAGTAGTGCCAGTCGAGCAGGTCGGTCTTGACGTGCGTCCAGCCGGAGTTGTCGACCGCGGGCCGGCTCGCGTCGATCGACTTGAGCAGGTCGTACGCCGCGGCCGCCGCCCGCTGCTTGGCCGGGTCGCCGGGGATGTCCCAGTCCAGGCCCCACTCCTCGTTGTACAGGCCCCAGATGACGATCGCGGGGGAGTTGCCGTCCCGCTCGACCATGGGTGCGACCTGCTCCTCGAACGCCGCCACCGAGTCGGCGGAGAAGCGGCCGGTCGCGGCCGGCTCGGCCCACACGAGCATGCCGAGCACGTCGGCGTGGTGGACGAAGCGCGGGTCCTCCAGCTTGAGGTGCTTGCGCACCAGGTTGTAGCCCGCCGCGGCGGCCAGTTCGATGTCCCGGCGCAGCGCGGCGTCGTCGGGCGCGGTGATGCCGGTGCGCGGCCAGTACCCCTGGTCGAGCACGCCGCGGACGAACAGGCGGGCGCCGTTGAGGTAGAGGTCCTCGCCGATCACCTCGATCCGGCGCAGCCCGGTGTAGCCGGCGACGGTGTCGGTGCCGTCGGCCGAGGTGAGGGTGGCGTCCACGTGGTAGAGGTGCGGGTCCTCCGGCGACCACAGGCGCGGCCCGGCCACCGGGATCACGGCCTTGACCCGGCCGTTCTCGACGTCCGCCGTGACGCTCGTGTCCGTGCCGCGCAGGCGCAGCACGAGCGTGGCCCGGGCCGTTCCCGAGACTTCCGCCTCGACCTCGATGGCGTCGAGCCCGGCAGAAGGACGCAGCCGCAGCGCCGACAGGTACGTCTCCGGCCTGGCCTCCATCCAGACGCTCTGCCAGATGCCCGACGACGGGGTGAAGCAGACGCCGTCGAAGTCGTCGCGCGGAATGCTGCGCTGCTTGCCGTGCGCGATCTCCCGCTTGTCCAGCGGGGCGGAGACCCGGACCACGACCTGCTGTGGGCCCGTGCCGTCCAGCGCGTGGGTGACGTCGGCCTCGAACGGGGTGTAGCCGCCCCGGTGGGAGGCCACCTCGACGTCGTTCACGTAGACGGTCGCCTCGTGGTGCACGGCGCCGAAGTGCAGCACGATCCGCTGCCCGGCCCAGCCGGCCGGCACGGTGAAGGAGCGGCGGTACCAGGCCACGGGCAGCCAGTGGGCCTCGATGCCCGACGCGGGGGTCTCCCAGGCGAAGGGCACGGTGATGGTCCGGTCCCAGCCGGGCTCGGTGTCGGCCCGGAAGTCCCAGTCGCCGTTGAGGCTCGACCAGGTGTGCGACCGGTCGAAGTGGGGCCGGGGGTATTCCGCACGCGGCGACATAGTGCTCTCTTTCATGATCGGGGTCAGCCCTTGACGCTGCCCGCGAGGATGCCGTTGATGAAGTGGCGCTGCAGCAGGACGAAGATCACCAGCAGCGGCAGCATGGCGATGCTTCCGGCGGCCAGCAGTTCGCCCCAGACGGTGGCGAAGTCGGCACCGATCCGGTTGCCGGTGACGTTCTGCGCCAGCGTGGACAGCACCACCTGGAGGGTCTGATGGGAGGTGTCGTTGACGGCGACGACCGGCCAGACGAAGTCGTTGTAGACGTTCATGGTGGTCAGCACCGCCAGCGCCGCCAGGCCCGGCCTGATGACGGGCAGCACGACCTTGGCGAAGATGCCGAACTCGCCGGCCCCGTCCACCCGCCCGGCGTCGATGAGCTCGTTCGGGATGGCGGCGATGGTCTGCCGCATCCAGAAGATGCTGAACGCGTCGATGCTGCCCGGCAGGATCAGCGCCTGGTAGGTGTTCACCCAGCCGAGCGCGCTCATCTCCAGCAGCAGCGGGATGATCAGCACCAGCGTCGGCAGCATCAGCGTGAGCAGCACCGTGCCGAAGAGCAGGTTCTTGAACGGGAAGTCGTACTTGGCGAACGCGTAGCCGGCCAGCGGGGCGAAGAACATCGTCATCGCGCCCTTGACCAGCAGCACCAGCGCCGTGTTCGCGAAGCCGGTGCCGATCGGCACGTCGGCGAACATGGCCCGGTAGTTGCCCAGCGTCAGCTCGCCGATGGACAGCGGGCTCGTGATGATCTCCGCGGCGGGCTTGAACGAGGAGCTGAGCGCCCACCAGATCGGGTACAGGAACACGATCGCGAGCAGCGCCAGCACCGCGTACTGCGCGAGGCCCGGTCTGGTGTTGTTCATGACACCTCGTCCTTCGGGCGCAGCAGCCTGACCGACACCAGCGACAGCCCGAAGACGAGCAGGACCAGCAGGAACGAGTTCGCGGCGCCGGTGCCGAGGTCGGAGGCGGTGATGTGGTTGTACAGGTAGAGCCCCGCGGTGGTGGTGGAGCCGTACGGGCCGCCCTGGGTGACCACGTACGGCTCGGCGAACATCTGGAAGACCGCCAGCGTCTGGATGACCACCAGGAAGGCCATGCTCCGCCGCACCAGCGGCACGGTGATCGACCAGAACTGGCGGGCGCGGGAGGCGCCGTCGAGCGCGGCGGCCTCGTACACGCCGCCGGGGACGGCCTGGAGGCCGGCCAGCAGGATGATGATCGCGAACCCGGTGGTCTTCCACAGGAACAGCAGCGCCAGCGTCGGCTTCGACCACGTCGTGGAGGTCAGCCAGGCCACGTCGGGCAGTCCCGCCAGGTTGAGCAGGTAGTTGATCAGGCCGTAGTCCTGGTCGAACACCACGATCCAGACCTGCGCCATGGCCACCAGCGGGGTCACGAACGGCGCGATGAAGGCCACCCGGAAGAACCCGCGCAGCCGCAGCCTGGCGTTGGCCAGCAGCACCGCGCCGCCCAGCCCGGCCACGACCTGGAGCGGCACGATCAGCACCCACATGACGGCGCTGTTGCCGAGCGAGGCCCAGAAGTCCGGGCTGGTCAGCAGGTAGAGGTAGTTGTCGACGCCGACCCAGCGGGCCGCGCCCGCGCCGCGCCAGCGCATGAAGCTGAGCTGCAGGGCATAGATCAGCGGATAGATCCCGAACGCCGCGAAGACCACGAAGAACGGGGCGATGAACAGGTACGGCGAAAGCCGAGTTGACCTCATGAGCGGTCGATCAGGTTCCGCTGGATCTTCTCGGCCGACTCCGAGATCACTTGGTCGGGCGACATCTTGCCTTCCATCAGGCGCTGCATGTTGTTGCCGAGGTAGTCCACCGACTGGGCCCACCACCACGGGATCGGCGTGGCGGCCGGGATGGTGGCGCCGGCCTCGACGGCGACCTTCCACAGGTCCTGGCCGCCGAGCGCCTCGATGGGCTGGAACAGGGGCTTGGCCGGATCGGCCGCCGGGATGTAGCTGGGGATCGAGGTGGACAGGCCGCCGGGGTAGACGTCGTTGGGGCCGTACACGGCGGTGTAGCCCGGCTCCTTGAAGCACAGGAACTCGTACAGCAGCCAGGCCAGCTCGGGGTTCTTGGCCTTGGCCGGGATGACGAAGCTGCTGCCGCCCATCGCGCCGCTGCGCGCGCCGCCGGGCGTCCAGGCGGGCAGCGGCGCGGCGCGCCACTTGCCCTTGGTGGCCTTGAGCAGTTGCTGCGGCGCGAACGACCACCAGATCGCCCACGGCACGAACACCTGCCTGCCGTCGTCGAGCGACTTGACGTCGGCCGGCTCCAGGTAGGGGGCGTGGGTGACCAGGTCGTCCTTGACCGCAGTCTGGATCCAGGTGAAGATCCGCCGGTACTCCTCGGAGTCGAGGCGCAGCTTGCCCTGCGCGTCGGTGAGGCTCGTGCCCTGCTGGCCGGCCAGCATCTCCAGCCAGAGCTGGCTCAGGAACGGCGTCTTCTCCAGGTGGATGGGCCGGGTCTCGGGGTCCTTCTCCTTGACCGTCCTGGCCGCCGTGATGAGGTCGTCGTACGTGGCCAGGCTCGCGGGGTCGACCCCGGCGCTGTCCAGGATGTCTTCGCGGTACCACAGCAGGCCCGGGTCGAGGTCCCACGGGACGCCGTAGATCTTGCCGTCCACGGTGTTCACCGACAGCTTGTACGGCGAGGTCTGGTCCTTGTACGGCGCGATCAGGTCGGTCAGGTCGAAGAGGTGCTCGGCCTGCCCGCCGATCTTGGCGTCGTCCCAGAAGCTGCCGTCGGGCACGTCGGTGCCGCTGATGAGGGTGTTGGCCAGCTTGGCGTCGATGTCGACGGCCTGGTGGTTGACCTTGACGTTCGGGTAGGCCGCGCGGAACTTGGCGATGGCCGCGTCGAAGACCTTGAACAGGTCGCCGGAGCGGTTCCAGATGGTGATCTCGCCCTTGGCCGCCGACGTGGACGCGCTCGGCGCGGCGAGCTTGCTGGGCTGGGTGGCCGTGCCGCCGGGGGCGCACGCGGCGAGGGAGCCGGTGGCGGCGAGCGCGCCGATGCCCAGGGCTCCCTGGAGAAACCCACGACGGCCAAGAGGGGGTGTGGACATGTGCGACTCCTCGCCGGACGGGAAATGACGTTGTGATGGCTCTGCAACGATGCAGACATCATGCATACTTGTCTGCAACGATGCAAGACCGGGTTTAGGATCTTCCCAAGCACGAGCGGTCGGAGGTATAGGAGACGCATGGCCGGTCCAACCCTGCGTGACGTCGCCAAGCGGGCGAACGTGTCCATCCGCACGGTGTCCAACGTGGTGAACGGTTACGCGCCGGTCTCTGACGAGCTGCGCGCCCGGGTGCAGGCGGTGCTCGACGAGCTCGACTACCGTCCCAACCTCATCGCCCGCAATCTCAAACAGGGGCGCACCGGGATGATCGCCCTCGTGGTGCCCGAGCTGGACGTCCCCTACTTCGCCGAGCTGGCCCGCGAGGTGATCACCGCCGCCAGGACGCGCGGTTACGTGGTCATGATCGACCAGACCGACGGCGACGGCGACAGGGAGCGCGAGCTGCTCGGCCGCGACTCGCGGGCCACCATGTTCGACGGTCTGGTGCTCAGCCCGCTGTCGGTCACCGCCGAGGAGCTGCGCGGCCGGGGCAACCGGGTCCCGATCGTGCTGCTCGGCGAGCACATCTTCAACGGCAGCTTCCCCCACGTGGCCATCGACAACGTGGCCGCCGCCCGCGACGCCACCGAGCACCTGCTCCGGCTCGGCCGCCGCCGGGTGGCCGCCATCGGCGACCAGCCGTACGCGACCGGCGAGACCGCCCAGCTCCGCACCGCCGGCTACCGGCAGGCCCACGCCAGGCACGGCCTCGAGGTGGACGAGGCGCTGATCGTGCCCACCACGCACTTCCACCGGCGGCTGGGCGCCGAGGCCATGGAGCGGCTGCTGGCCATGCCCGACCCGCCCGACGCCGTCTTCTGCTACAACGACCTGCTCGCCCTCGGCGCGATCAGGGCGCTGATCAGGGCGGGCCGCCGCATCCCCGAGGACGTCGCCGTGGTGGGTCTCGACGACATCGAGGAGGGCCAGTACAGCACGCCCAGCCTGACCACGGTCGCCCCCGACAAGGGCGAGATCGCCCGCCGGGCGGTGGACACCCTGCTGGAGTCGATCCGCGGCGAAATGGGCGCACCACCCGAGATCGTGGTGCCGCACCGGCTGATCGTCAGAGAGAGCAGCGCGGGCGAGGTTCGGCCGTCGATCTGATCGGGAAGAGTGAGGGGATGCCCGTCGCTCGCCAAGGTGTCCTGCTCGGCGTGGCGGCCTATCTGCTCTGGGGCCTGTCGGCGCTCTACTGGCCGCTGGTTCAGCCGACGGGCGCGATCGAGATCCTGGCCCTGCGCGTGCTCTGGTCACCCGTCGCGGTCGGGCTCCTGCTGGTGGCCACCGGCCGCACCGGGAAGGTGGCCGCCATCCTGCGCCGCCCCCGCGACCTGGGCATGCTCGCCCTGGCCGGCCTGCTCACCTCGGCCAACTGGGCGCTGTTCATCTGGGCCACGACCAACGGCCACGTGGTCGACGCCTCGCTCGGCTACTTCATCACCCCGCTGCTCAGCGTGGCGCTCGGCGTCGTGGTGCTGCGGGAGCGGCTGCGGGCCTGGCAGTGGGCGGCGATCGGCCTGGGGGCGCTCTCCGTCGGCCTGCTCACGGTCGAGTACGGCGGCCTCCCCTGGATCGCGCTCGGCCTGGCCGCCACGTTCGGCGGCTACGGCCTGATCAAGAAGCGGCTCGACGCCGGCGCGGCCGAGGGGCTCATGGTGGAGACCGCCGTGCTGTTCCCCTTCGCCCTGGCCTACACGATCTGGCTCCAGACCTCGGGCCAGGCCACGTTCGGCCACGTGTCGGTGGCCAACACGCTGCTCGGCGTCGGCTCCGGGTTCGTCATGATGGTGCCGATGCTGCTGTTCAACGCGGCGGCCACGCGGATCCCGCTCAGCCTGGTGGGCATGCTGCAGTTCATCGAGCCCGTCGTGCAGTTCCTCCTCGGGGTGCTGGTGTTCCGTGAGGTGATGCCGGCGGCCCGGTGGATGGCGTTCGCGCTGCTGTGGGCCGCGCTGGCGGTGCTCACCGGTGAGGGTCTCAGGAGACGGAGTCGGGCAGCTTCGGCTCGCCGATCTCCACCGCGCTCCGCTCGATCATCTCGAACTGCGTCATCAGCCGTTCGAGATCAGGGGGAGACACCGTGAAGGTGTCGTAGACCGCCTCGCCCGCGGCGGTGTAGCTGAGCTCGTGACCGCACGTGCCGTCCCACAGCCCGCTGATCACGCGCAGGGCGGGCGGCAGGCGCTCGGCCCGCACCTTGAGCACCTTCACGCCGGCGGCCAGCTGCTCGCGGGCCAGCGAGTCCAGCTCGGCCGTCCACTCCTTGTAGATGAACACCCGCCGGATCGTCACGCCCCTGGCCAGCGCGTCGAGCTGGGCCTGCCAGTACTGCCTGCCGACCGGCTCGTTCCACCAGTCGAGGTCCACCGAGGGGACGCTGGTGGCGCACATCGTGTGCTTCGTCTGGCCGATCAGGCGCTGGAAGACCGCGTTGTCGCCGTAGGTGCTGCGGAAGTGGCCGCGCTCCAGGTCGGCGAGCGTGCGCAGGCAGTCCTCGAACGCGGCCCGGCAGGCGTCCACGGCCGGGGTGGCGGCGTATTCGCGCTCGACGTGCTTGGCCGCGCGCAACATGGGGAGCATGAGGTCGGGCAGCCAGGGGATCTTCTCGATCGTGGCCACCATCTGCCCGACCTTCGTCTCGTGGTCCACCCGGCGCTTCTCCCTGAGCAGCGTCTGCACCTGTAACGTGATCACGCCGCCGATCAGCCCGGCGACCAGGGCCAGCCCCTGCGCGGTGTCCTCGCGCACGTAGAAGATCACGCCGAGCAGGACCGACAGGGCGGTGCCGATGATCAGGACGGGGTCGAGGGCGAGCGGATGCGGCTTCTTGCCGGGCCTGGGCATGGAACTCCTGAGGGACGAGCACGACACGACCGGCGGCCCCCGCGTGACGGACCCCGGGAGCCGTCGGTGGATGTACCCGCTTTCCCCCACGTCTGATCAAGCGCGGGCCGGCCGCCGCACGTTCCGCCGCTGAGGAGGCGGGCGCGGGCCGGCCGCGTCGCGTTCAGCCGAGGAGGAGCTTGGCGATGGCCACGACGCCGATGACCACGATCGCCGCGCGCAGGACCGAGGCGGGCAGCCTGCGGCCCAGCCGGGCGCCGAGGAAGCCGCCGGCCGTCGAGCCCAGGGCCACCAGCAGCACCGCGAGCCAGTCCACGTCGGCGACCAGGGCGTACAGGATGGCGGCCGCGCCGTTGACCACGACGACGAGCACGTTCTTGGCCGCGTTGACCCGCTGGAGCTCCTCGTCGATGAGGATGCCCATGAAGCCGATGAGCAGGATGCCCTGGCCGGCGCCGAAATAGCCGCCGTAGGCGCCGGCCGCCAGCGCGCCGAGCCACAACCACGGGCCGCCGTGCGCGCGCCGGGGCCGGGCGGCCAGCAGCCGGTTGAGCCGGGGCTGGATCACGACCAGCGTGCACGACAGCGCGATGAGCACGGTGATGATCACCGTGAACGTGGCCTCGGGCAGGTTGAGCAGCAGCAGGCCACCGGTCAGCGCGCCGGCCAGGGAGGCGGGGGCGAGCCGGAGCAGCCGCTCGCGCTGGCCCTTGAGCTCGGTCCGGTAGCCGATGACACCGCTCAGCCCGCCCGGGACCAGGCCGATGTTGTTGGAGACGTTGGCGGTGATCGGCGGCAGGCCCACCGCGAGCAGCGTGGGGAAGGTGATCAGCGATCCCGAGCCGACCACCGTGTTGATGGCTCCGCCCGCGAGGCCGGCCACGAGCACCGCGACCATTTCCCAGGGTGTCATGTCTGGGCACTTTAGATCATCGTCTTATAGAATAAGATGATTTATCCCGTTATGTGAGATATATCGCTCCCACGCTCAGCCGGAGCGCCCGCCGGTGGCCGGGCGGAGGAGCGCCCGCTTGAGGATCTTGCCGGTCGGGCTCATCGGCAGCTCGTCCACGAACGACAGCCGGCGCGGATACTTGTACGCCGCCACCCGCTCCCGGACGAAGTCGCGCAGTTCCTCCCCGGTCACCGGCGCGCGCAGGGCCACCACGGCCTCGATCTCCTCGCCCAGCCCTGCGTGCGGCACGCCGATCACCGCGGCCTGCCGCACCGCCGGATGCTCGTAGAGCACCTCCTCCACCTCGCGCGGATAGACCGTGTATCCGCCTCTGATGATCACGTCGCGGCGCCGGTCCACCAGGAAGAAGTAGCCGTCCTCGTCCACCCGGCCCAGGTCGCCGGTGTGGAACCAGCCGTCCTGGACGGCCTCGGCGGTGGCCTCGGGGTCGTTCCAGTAGCCCTTCATCACGTTCGGGCCGCGTACCACGATCTCGCCGATCGCGCCGGCGGGCAGCTCGCGGCCGTCCTCGCCGACCACCTTCATCTCGACGTCCCTGATGGGCCAGCCGATCGAGCCGGGCCTGCGGTGCCGGCCGCCCCGGTTGGTCGCGGCCACAGGGGAGGTCTCGCTGAGCCCGTACCCCTCGATGATCTCGCAGCCGAACCTGGCCTCGTACGCGCGCAGCACGTCCAGCGGCAGCGCCGCCCCGCCCGACGCGCAGACCCGCAACATCGACAGGTCGGAGGCGCCGGGATGGTCGAGCAGCGCGATGAACATGGTCGGCACGCCCTGGAAGACCGTCACCCCGTCGCGCCTGACCACCTCCAGCGCCCGGCCCGCCTCGAAGCGGCGCAGCAGCGTCAGCCGCGCGCCCGCGTGCACGGTCGCGTTCAGCGAACAGGTCTGGCCGAACGTGTGGTGGAGCGGCAGCGCCCCCAGCACCACGTCGTCCACGCCGAGCGCGTGCATGCGGGCCACGGTCGCGGCGTTGCCGCCCAGGTTGGCGTGGGTCAGCTCGATGCCCTTCGGTCGGCCGGTGGTGCCCGAGGTGTAGTGGATCACCGCGGTGGCGTCCGCCGCCATGGAGGCGATCTCGCGCTCGGCCGCCACGCCCCGCAGCAGCCGCCGGAACTCGCCCGGCACCACGAAGAAGCAGTCCGCCTTCGTGCCCGCCGAGCCCGCCTCCGCCGTCTCCGCGAACGCGTGCCAGGCGATCAGCAGCGTGGCTCCGCAGTCGCCCAGGTAGGCGGAGATCTCCCGGCGTTTGAGCAGCGGGTCCAGCGGCACCACCACGGCCCCGAGCCGCAGCACCCCGTAGTAGACGACGCCGAACTCGGGCACGTTCGGCAACATGATCGCGACCCGGTCGCCGGGGCCGATCCCGCGGCACCGCAGCAGCCCGGCGAGCCGCGCGCTCAGCTCCTCCAGCGCGCCGTAGGTCAGCTCCGCCTCGTCCAGCGTGAGCACCGCTCTGCCGCCCAGCCGGTCGGCGGCGGCGTGGAGCCGGTCAGCGAGGTTCATGGAAAGAAGGTACGTCCGCTCTCCCGCGCCCCTCATTGGTCGCGGTGCCCAGTCTTTCCCGCCCGGTATTGGTGGGAAGCGTGTCCTGGAGGGCTATGGCGACCAGCAGCTCGACCAGATCGTTGATCGAGCGCAGGCTGCGCCCGGTGCGCTCCTGAATCCGCCGCAGCCGGTATTGCGCGGTGTTGGGGTGGATCTGCAGCCGCTCGGCCGCCATCCGCAGGTTCAGGTCCGCCTCGGCGAACGCCCTGATCGTGGCGGTCAGCACGCCGCCGCGGGCCCGGTCCTCCGACAGCAGCGCGGTGATGCGCGCGTCCACCAGGTTGCGTGCCGTGTCGTCGGCCTTGAGCGCCAGATACTGGAACGGCGTGATCCTGGGCAGCGCCGCCACCCCGCCTTCCTCGGGCAGGAAGTCGAGCGCGGCCCTGGCCTCCTGGTAGGCCTGCGGAAGCTGCGCGGCGCCGGCCGCCACGGTGCTGACGCCCATGGCCAGCCTGATGCCCTCGGCGGTCAGGCCGCGCAGCACGCCCTGCAGCCGGTCGCACAACTCCTCCGCGCCATGAGGGGAGCCGAGCACGGGGATGGCCACGATCTCCGACTGGCGCACGACCGACAGCGTGCGCACGCCGTTCCCGCCGGTCCTGGCGATGGCCGCGCACGCCGCGTGCAGCGCGTCGGCGCCCTGGTCGGGGCCGCTCGGCACCGGGGCGGCCGGCCCGGCGAGCACCGCGAGCACCACCAGCAGCGGCGTGCGGGCGTCCGGTCCCAGGCCGTGCGCCTGCGCCGCGGCCAGCTCCCTGCCCCGGGTGGGCAGGCCGCCGGCCAGCAGGGTCTCCAGCAGATCGCGGCTCTCCCGCACGGCCTCGGCCGCCGCGTACTGCTGGAACTCCATGTACGCGTTCGCCGCGTGCGTGCTGGCGAAGTCGCAGTAGCGCATCAGCGGCGCGGCCAGCGACAGGGCCGCCTCGCGCCCCGCGTACGTGTGCCCGGCCCGCTCGACCACGGCCTCCCAGAACACCTGCTGCCCGACCCTGAAGGCGTTGATGTAGTCGGCCAGCGCCACCCCGGCCCTGGCCCGGCGCATGGCGGCGCGCCGGGTGAAGGAGATGTCCTCGAAGGTGACCGTCCGCTCCTCCAGCAGGACGCCCAGCTTGGCCCGGTAGTGCTTGACCACCTGGTCGCGCACGTCGGTGCGGAAGACCGCGTCCTGCGCCGCGTAGGCGGGGATCTCCTCCAGCATGGTGGCCAGGGCGACGACCGCCAGCGCGGGAAGGTCGCTCAGCAGCTCGGACAGGATTCGGGTGCGTTCCGCGCGGACGGCGGCTGCCACGGTGCTCGAACCGGTGGACATGCCGGGATGATCCATGCCCATGGCCGGGCGGTCAACGGGTCGTAACCGGTCCGAGACCCTCCCTGTGCTCAGCGGACAACTTGCCGGAAACATCTTGGGTCACCGTGCCCAATGCGGCTCCTGACGAGCGGCTCCTACGCTGAGCGCAACTTCAGAACATTGTTCTCCAGGAGGCCGGATGCTGGAGGTGCATGATCTTACCGTTCGCTTCGGCGGCATCACCGCGCTGGACGGCGTGGGGTTCGAGGTGGCGGCCGGCGAGATGGTGGGACTCATCGGGCCGAACGGCGCCGGCAAGACCACCCTGTTCAACTGCCTGACCCGGCGCTACGACGCCGACTCCGGCACCATCGCGTACGAGGGCCGTGACCTCACCGCCGTGGCCCCGTACGCCATCGCCCCGCTCGGCATCGCCAGGACGTTCCAGAATCTGGGCCTGTTCCCGCGCCTGTCGGTGCGCGACAACGTGCTGGTCGGCGCGCATCACCGGGGCCGCGCCGGCTTCCTGTCGGCCGGGCTGCGGCTGCCGGGCGTGCGCCGCGAGGAACGCGAGCTGCGCGCCGACGCGGACGCGGTGCTGGAGCGGCTGGGACTGACCGAGGTGGCCGGCCATCCGGCGACCGGGCTGCCGTTCGGCACCCTCAAACGGGTGGAGCTGGCCCGCGCGCTCATCGGCCGGCCCCGCCTGCTCCTCCTCGACGAGCCGGTGAACGGGCTGAACGCGGCCGAGGTGGAGGAGTTCGCGGGCACGCTCGGCGCGATCCGTTCCGAGCACGACCTGACCGTGATCGTGGTCGAGCACCACATGGGGTTCGTCATGGGGATCTGCGAGCGCATCGTCTGCCTGGACTTCGGCCGCAAGATCGCCGAAGGCCCGCCGGAGGAGGTCCAGCGCGACCCCGCGGTGATCGAGGCGTACCTGGGGACGGCGGCATGAGCGACCTCGTGGTGGCGGACCTGGTCGCCGGCTACGGGGACGCGCGGGTGCTGCACGGCGTGAGCTTCACCGTCCGCGAGGGCGAGGTCTGCGCCATCCTCGGCCCCAACGGCGCCGGCAAGACGACCCTGCTGCGCGCCCTGTCGGGGGTGGTCAGGGTCCGGGGCACGGTCACGCTCGGCGGCACCACGCTGGCCGGCCGCTCACCCGACACGATCGCCAGGCACGGCGTCGCCCACGTGCCCGAGGGCCGGGGCACGTTCATGCCGCTGACCGTCGAGGAGAACCTGCGCCTCGGCGCGTACGTCCGGCGCGGCGGAGCGGAGGTCGAGGAGGACCTCGGCCGCATCTACACCTACTTCCCGGTCCTGAAGACCCGGCTCAAGCAGGCGGCGGGCAGTCTGAGCGGCGGCGAGCAGCAGATGCTCGCCCTCGGCCGCGCCCTCATGCTGCGCCCCCGGCTGCTGCTGCTCGACGAGCCGTCGCTGGGCCTGGCCCCGCTGGTCACCCGGGAGCTGTTCCGCATCGTCCAGGCCATCAACGCAGAGGAGCGGACCACCGTGGTCGTCGTCGAGCAGAACGCCCATCTCGCCCTCGGCATCGCCCAGCAGGCGCACGTCCTGGAGACCGGGCGCATCGTGCTGTCCGGCACGGCCGCGGAGATCAGGGCCGACGAGCAGGTCGCGCAGTCCTACCTCGGGTACCGGGTGTAACGCGATGGCCGGATTCGTGCAGCAGGTCGTCGAGGGGCTCGGCGCGGGCGCCATCTACGCCAGCCTGGCGCTGGCCCTGGTGCTGATCTACCAGTTCACCGGCATCGTCAACTTCGCCCAGGGCGAGCTGGCCATGTTCTCCACCTACATCGCCTGGCAGTGCGTGGCGGCGGGACTGCCGTTCTGGCTGGCCCTGGTGCTGACGCTGGCGGTGTCGTTCGCCGGCGGCATGCTCATCGAACGGGTGATCATCCGGCCGGTCGAGGGAGCTCCCGAGCTCACCATCGTGATCGTCACCGTCGGCCTGTTCATCTTCGTCAACGCGGCGGCCGGGTGGATCTGGACGTTCCTCATCAAGGACTTCCCCAACCCCTTCCCCGGCGGCGCGCTGGAGGCGGCCGGGGTCAGCGTGAGCTTCTCCACGCTCGGCGTGCTCGGCGTGGTGGCGGCGGTCATGGGGCTGCTCTACCTGCTCTTCCAGCACACCAAGATCGGGCTCGGGATGCGCGCCGTGGCCACCAACCCCGCCTCGGCGCGGCTGGTCGGCATCCGCGTCGGCCGGACGCTGGCGCTCGGCTGGGGCCTGGCCGCCACCGTGGGCGCGGTGTCGGGGGTGCTCGTGGCGCCGCTGCTGTTCCTGGAGCCGAACATGATGGGCGGCGTCCTCATCTACGCGTTCGCGGCGGCCACGCTCGGCGGGTTCGACAGCCCCCTCGGGGCGGTCGCCGGCGGGCTCATCGTGGGCGTCGCGGAGACGCTCGCCGGGGCGTACGTCGGCGTCATCGGATCCGACCTCAAGGTGGGGGTGCCGCTGGTGATCATTCTCGGTGTCCTGCTGCTGCGGCCGCAGGGGTTGTTCGGCCGAGCGGTGGTGGAGCGGGCATGAGCGCCACCAAGGTCGTCACCGAGCCGGCTCCCGTGCGCGAGCGACGCCCGCCCGACCCCAGATGGCGGTGGGCCGGGCTGGCCCTGCTGCTCGCCGCCGCCGTCTACGCGCCCTTCCAGCTCGTGCCCTTCCACGTCTTCCAGCTCACGATGGTGCTGGTGTACGCGGTGGCGCTGCTCGGGCTCAACCTGCTCGTCGGGCACGCCGGGCAGATCTCGCTCGGGCACGGCGCGTTCTTCGCCGTGGGGGCGTACTCGGGGGCCATCCTGCTCGACCGCTGGGACCTGCCGTACCCGCTGACCCTGCCCGTGGCGGCCGGGGTGGCGTTCGTGCTGGGGCTGGCGCTCGGCGTGCCCGCGATGCGGCTGCGCGGCCTGTACCTGGCGCTCGTGACGCTGGCCATCGCGATCTTCCTCGTGCCGCTGCTGAAGCGGTTCGAGGCGGTGACCGGCGGCTCCATGGGGCTGACGCTGGCCAAGCCCGCGCCGCCCGGCTGGAGCGGCCTGGCCGAGGACCAGTGGCTGTACTTCCTCACCCTGATCGTCACCGTGGCCGCGTTCCTGCTGGCCGCCGGGCTGCTGCGCTCGCGCGTGGGCCGGGCGCTGCACGCGCTCAGGGACAACGAGACGGCGGCCGAGGTCATGGGCGTGCGCCTGTCGTTCTACAAGACGCTCGCGTTCGCCTGGAGCGCCATGTTCGCCGGTGCGGCGGGCTGCGTCTACACGTGGGTGATCGGCTTCGTCTCGCCCGACTCGTTCACCGTGAACCTGTCGATCACCCTGCTGGCCGGGCTGGTCGTCGGCGGGCTCGGCTCGCTGTCGGGGCCGGTGCTGGGCGGGCTGTTCGTCATGTTCGTGCCGAGCATCTCGCAGGACGTCAACGACGCCGCGCCCGGCGTCATCTTCGGCCTGCTGATCATCGTGGTGATGTACGTGGCCCCGACGGGGCTGGCCGGCCTGGCAGCGCGCCTGGCTGGGCGCTTGGTCAAGAAGATTCCCCGGAAGGAGTAAGAGGTATGCGAGTAACCGCGATCGGCTGCACGGCGTTGCTCCTGCTTGCCGTCGCCGCCTGCGGGGGACGGGACGGCGGCGGTGCCACCACCGGAGGCACGGCCGCGTCGGGCCAGTGTGCTGGACAGCAGACCACCGGCATCACCGACAAGAGCATCAAACTGGGCGGCATCTACCCGCTGTCCGGCCCCGCCTCCGCGTACGGCGACATCCCCAAGGGCATCAAGGCGTACTTCGACTACGTCAACGCCGAGAAGAACGGCATCGGCGGGCGCAAGGTCGAGTTCGTCGTCCGCGACGACGGCTACCAGCCGCCCAAGGCCGTCGAGGAGGCCCGCAGGCTGGTGGAGCAGGAGCAGGTCTTCGCCCTGTTCCAGACGCTCGGCACCCCCTCGACCTCCGCGACCTGGGACTACACCAACCAGCGCAAGGTCCCGCAGATCTTCGTGGCCACCGGCGCCTCCAAGTGGGGCTCCGACACCGCGCATCCGTGGACCATCGGCTGGCAGCCCAACTACATCTCCGAGGCCCGCGTCTACGCGGCCTACCTGAAGAAGGAGAAGCCCGAGGCCAAGGTCGCCGTCCTGTACCAGAACGACGACTTCGGCAAGGACCTGCTCGGCGGCTTCAAGCGGGCGATCGAGGGCTCGCAGGTCAAGGTGGTGGCCGAGCAGAGCTACGAGGTCACCGACCCGAGCGTCGACCCGCAGATGCGCAATCTGGCCGAGTCGAAGGCGGACGTCCTCCTCAACGTCACCACGCCCAAGTTCGGCTCGCAGGCGCTGGCGGCCGACGCCAAGAACACCAAGTGGAACCCGCTGCACATCGTCAACAACGTCGCCGCCTCGATCACCGTGCTGAAGCCGGTCGGGTTCCCGAACGTGCAGGGCGTCGTGTCGTCCACGTACTACAAGGACCCGAACGACCCGACGTGGGCGAGCGACGCCGAGATGACGCTCTACAAGGAGAAGATGAAGCAGTACGCGCCGGGGGCCGACCCCAACGTGCCCTACCACACGTTCGGCTGGGCCGTGGCGAGCAGTTTCCACAAGGCCATGGAGGCGGCCGCGTGCCCGACCCGTGAGGGGCTGCGTGACTCCGTACGCAACCTCAAGGGGGTCCAGGTGGACATGCTGCTGCCCGGGGTCACGCTCGACACGGCGCAGGGCGACGGGTTCCCGATCGAGTCGATGCAGCTCATGACGTTCAAGGGAGAGCGGTGGGAACTGTTCGGCGACGTGATCGACACCCGCAAGGAGTTCGGCCCGCTGACCGGCTGATCTCCTACGGCTTGATGGTGCCGGCTCGGACCAGCCAGTCGACCGCCTCGCGGATGGCCTCCAGGGAGGTGTAGCGGGGGCGGTGCCCGAGCATCCGCTCGGCCTTGGCCATGCTGCAGTGGGGGCTGTGCGCGATGTGGTCGTAGGTCACCTGCGCGTCGTGCTCGGACACCGTCTCCCGCCACCGCTCCCACGGCAGGTACGCCAGCCTGGCCGGCCTGCCGAACCAGCCCGCCACCGCCTCGGCGTACCCGCGCAGCGTCAGGGCGGTGGTGGCGACGGAGTGGAAGCTCTCGCCGACGGCGGCCGAGCGGGCGGCCATGGCGTCCATGAACAGGCGGGCCACGTCGTCGGCGTGCACGTGCTGGACGGTCTCCATGCCCAGGTTGGGCAGCGTGACCTCGGCGCCCTCGGCGAGCGCCTGGAACACGCCGGGATCGACGTTGCCCGCCGGGTTGACCGGCACCCAGCCGGGCCCGGTGATGTGGCCGGGGTGGATGATCGTGGCCGGGAACCCGTCACGCTGGGCCCGGTCGAGCAGGAACGCCTCGATGGCCGCCTTCTGGACGCCGTACTCGCCGAACGGCTCGCGCCTGGCGTCCTCGGTGGTCGGCACCTGCGCGCTCGGGCCGTGCACCCAGACCGTGCCGCAGTGCAGGAAGTGGCGCACCCGCCCGCTGAGCGCGTCGGCCATCGCGCGGGCGCTGCTCTCCGTGAAGCAGATCAGGTCGATCACCACGTCGGCGTCGAGCTCGGCGATCCGCCGCCCGAACGTGCCCTCGGCCTCCTCGGCCTGGCGGTCGGCGGTGACGGTGGCGACCTGCTGCCAGGCGCCGTGGGGGCTGTAGGGCTCGCGCTGCCCCCGGCTGACGTTGACCACCTCGTGGCCGGCGGCGACGAGCCGGGGGATGAGGTACGTGCCGATGTGTCCGCTGCCGCCAATCACCACTACGCGCATGCGAACAGCGTAGACCTCAGGACAGAACGGACGTCAGGCCCATGCTCGGCGCGACCCCCGTGCGCGTGAGCGTGGGGTCGGTCGGGGAACCCGAGCGTCACCCGCGAGCCGCCGGTCAGGCGTGTCCGAGCGCCATCCGCAGCGCGCCCGAGGGGTGGCCGGCGCGCCAGGCCACGTGCTGGTCGGGGCGGACCAGGGCGAGCGGCTCGCCGGGCAGGTCCACCACGCGCAGCGGCACGCCCAGCTCCCGCGCCTCCGCCACCAGCACGTCCGCCCCCGGCGCGCCGCGGTCGCCGACCAGGCTGAACGCGGGCCCGAGCCGGTCGTACAGGGACTCACCCGGCGTGAGCCAGCGGTGCGGCAGGCGCTCGCCGCAGCCGGGCGCGACGATCGGGGAGCCCGCGTAGGTGTAGCCGAGCACCAGGTCCAGGCTGTGGAACTCCCTGTCCTTGGTCCTGCGCACCGCCTCCGCCACGGCCGGGCGCACCCGCTCGAACTCCTCGTCGGGGCCCATCAGCGCCGGATCGGCCAGCTCTGGAGCGAGGGTGGACATGTTCGCGGCGGCGGTCTCGATCGTGTCGGCGGCGATGGGGCGGCGCTCCCTCTCGTACGTGGCCAGCAGCGCCTCCGGCGCCCACCCGCGCAGCACGGCGGCCAGCTTCCAGCCGAGGTTGACCGCGTCCCCGATGCCGGTGTTGAAGCCGTGCCCGCCGTAGGGCGGGTTCTGGTGCGCCGCGTCACCGGCCAGGAACACGCGCCGGCTGGCGTACCGGTCGGCCAGCAACATCCGGGCGGTCCACGGGTCGGTGGCCAGGATCTCCACCTCGATGTCGGCCCCGGCCAGGTTCCGCACCAGCCGGACGGGGTCGGCGTCCTGCTCCCGCACCCCCTGCGCGATGCACCACCAGGTCTCCTTCAGGTCCAGGCGGCCGACCATGCCGGGCTGCTCCGGGTTCAGCACCCAGTAGTGCACGGCGGGGCCGTGCGGCATGCGCTCGGCCAGGCCGGGGGCGCGGAAGACGATGTTGTAGTTGGGCCTGGCGTCCTGGCGGCCCTCGTACCGGGAGCCGATCGCCGCCCTGGTCACGCTGCGCGGGCCGTCGCAGCCGACTACGTACCGGGCGCGTACCTCCTGCTCGGCGCCGTCCGGCGACGCGATCCGCACCGTCACCCCGTCGGCGTCCTCGCGCAGGCCGGTCACCCGCCGCCCGGTCAGCAGCGCGGCACCGACCGCCTCGCGCAGCACCTCCTCGACCAGCGGCTGCGGCGCCTGCTGGCCGGACTCGGCGGCCAGGTCGGAGCCGACCAGGTCGAGGCCGAAACAGCCGCCGATCCTGGTGATCTCCCGGCCGAGCAGGCTGTCCACGAACACCGCCTGGTCCGACCACGACACCGCCAGCGGCGCCCGCGCCCGCAGCGTCTCCGCCAGCCCCCACCTGCGCAGCAGTTCCATCGAGCGGGCCGAGGTGGTCTTCGCGCGGGGGCGCAGCCACGACACCTGCTCGCGCGGCTCGACGACCAGGCATTCGACGCCCTGGTACGCCAGCTCGACGGCGGTGGCCAGGCCGACGGGCCCGCCTCCGGCCACCAGCACCGGTACGGAGTCGGGCACGTGCCGAACCAGGTCCATGGACGTCCTATTCGTCAGGATGATGAGAGGTATATTCCTGACGCCGTACGGCCCGCGTCAATGCGGCCATGATTCTGGTACGACCGCACAACGATTGAAGATCGCAACTAGAGGACCCGGGTCCCGATCAGTAGCGTGCTAGCAAAAACCGGGACCATCCAGGGGACTGCATGAGCGAGACCTCGACGATGCCGCTGCACATGCGGCGGGTGGAGTTCGATCCGGCGCCTGAGCTGGCGGCCGCGCGCGACGAGGAGCGGGTCAAGAGGGTACAGACGGCGTTCGGAGCCGACGCCTGGCTGGTGACGCGGTACGCGGACGTACGCGAGGTGCTGGGCGACGCCGAGCGGTTCAAGGTCGCCCCGCAGACCATCGCGCGGCTGCCGGGAGCGCCGCCGATGACGGAGGAGCAGCTCGCCAAGGTGCGCGCGGGCAACCTGCTCGGCCTCGACCCGCCCGAGCACACCCGGCTGCGCCGGATGCTGACGCCCGAGTTCACCATCCGCCGCATGCGCCGCCTCGAACCGCGCATCGACGCCATCGTCAACGACCACCTCGACGCCATGGAGGCCGCCGGGTCGCCCGCCGACCTGGTGCCGGCGTTCGCGCTGCCGATCCCGGCGCTGGTGATCTGCGAGCTGCTCGGGGTGCCGTACGAGGACCGGGAGGACTTCCAGCGGCGGACCAACAGGATGCTCGACATGAGCGTGCCGGGCGAGGAGCGGATGATGCTCCAGTTCCAGCAGCGCTCCTACATGGAGGGGCTGGTCGCCCGCATCCAGCAGGACCCGGGCGAGGAACTGCTGGGCATGCTCGTCCGCGAGCACGGCGACGACCTGTCGACCGACGAGCTGGTCGGGATCGGCGGGCTGCTGCTGTTCGCCGGGCACGAGACCACCTCCAACATGCTCTCCCTGGGCACGCTCGCCCTGCTGCGCCACCCCGAGCAGCTCGACCTGCTCAGGAAGGAGCCGGAGCGGATCGACGCCACGGTCGAGGAGCTGCTGCGCTGGCTCAGCATCGTCAACTCGGGCACCACCAAGGTCGCGACCGCCGACACGGAGATCGGCGGGCAGCCGATCGCGGAGGGTGACCTGGTCCTCGTCTCCCTGCCCGCCGCCAACCGGGACAAGGGGCTCATCCCCGACGCGGACACGTTCGACCTCACCCGCGGCGCCCCCGGCCACGTCGCCTTCGGCCACGGCGTGCACCACTGCCTGGGCGCCCCGCTGGCCCGCATGGAGCTGCGCACCGCGCTGCCCGCCCTGCTCCGCCGCTTCCCCGGGCTGCGCACCACGGACAACACCCCGCAGTTCCGCACGTCCAGCATCGTGTACGGCATGGCCTCCCTGGAGGTGGCCTGGTGACGCGGACGCTTCGGCGGGCCCGCCCTTAGCGGCGGCACTTCGGGGAACACTGTCAATGTAGGCACGCGGCTCTTAGCGGAGACGGCGATGACAGGCGAAGACGGCCGGCAGCCGACGGTGTCCAGGCGGGACCGGCCCCGGGCCCGCGAGCTCAGCGCACGGGAGCGCGACGAGCAGGGCGGCACGCGCGACCGTGCCGCCACCGAACGCGACGAGGCGGCGCGGCGGCGCGACCTGCGGGCCACCGCCAGGGACGAGGAGGCGCTGCCGCGCGTCCGGCGGCTGGAGCGGCTCCGCCAGGAGAACGACGAGCACGACCGCCGGGTCCACGACCTGCTCTGGGAGGCCGAGCGCCGCGACCGCGCGGCCGAGGAACGCGACCGGGCCGCCGCCGACCGGCACCGGGCGCAGGCCGAGCGGGGCGAGGGCACCGACGAGCTCTGGCGGCTGCTGGCCCTGGACCGTGACTCGGCGGCGGCCGACCGGGAGCGGAACCGGCTCGACCGCGCCGCGATCCGCGCCGAACTTGCCGCCCTGCGCGACGACCGGGTCCAGCTCGAACGCGAGCAGGGACAGGAGCGGCGCGTCGCCGCGCTGGATCGCTCGTCGAGCGCGGACGACCGCCGGGCCAGCGCCCGCGACCGGCAGGACGGCGCCCACGACCGCCACGCCAGCCTGCTCGACCGCCTCGCCAGCGCCCGCGACCGCCGCTACGCCCGCCTGTACCGGTTCCGGACACGGGAGGCCCGGCCGGATTACGCCGGCTACTACGTCAGATGGACCTTCAGCCACGCGCGGACCGACAGAACCCCCTGGCCCCGGTCCCGCTGAGCAGCCCACGTCGGAACGTGAAAGACAGCGGGTGGCCACGGAAACAAGACGGTGCCCGGAAGCGATGAACTGTATGACCTGCCGTCGATGCGCGGGCTCGTGCGCCGAAGACACGGTCGCGGGGCGAGGTACGGGCTGCCCCGTGAGACCTCGGACGATGCCGAGGCAGCTGGGTGAAGTGAGGCGAAGGGGGAATACCTTGGCCGATGACCTGCCTGCTCAAGCTCCTACGGGCGGCTCCGGTGACGACGATGCGGGACGTCGCGCTCGCATTCTCGGAATCGCGGTGGTCTTCACCAGTGTGGCAGGCGTCCTGCAGTGGTTCATCGGCGATGACGCCGGGTTGGTCCGGCGGCTGACGGGCCTGCTCGCGACCGCTGTCGCCGCGCTGTTCACCTTCGTGGCGTGGGAGCGAAGCGTCGCGCGCCGTCGCCGCGCGGCAGTCGGCTTCTGCACCGCCGCGGTGGTCATGACGGGTGTGGCCGCGATAGTCCTGTGGAGTGCGTCCCCACCGGCGGAGTCTCCACCTGCCGCGGCCCCGTCGAAGGATGCGCCCCCACCGTCGCCGCTGGCGATATTCACCCTGGCCGGCGATTTCCCGGCGGCCGTGTCGGACGAATTGGCCAGCTATCAACGACCGATGTACGCCGGGGACCTCGTCGTCACGTCGGACGGGAACCTGCTCGCGACCAGCGGAGCCACCATCGAGCGCATTACGCGGGACCGCGCTGTTGAGCTCGTGGCCGGTCGGCCCTTCGTCCACGGCACCACCGGTGACGGCGGAGCGGCCCTGGACGCGACCTTCGACTCCCCGGCAGGCGTCGCCGTCCGCCCTGACGGAGCCGTCGTCTTGACGGACGACCGGGCTCAGGCGCTCCGGATCGTAAGTGAGGACGGGAAAGTCAGCAGTATCCCGGCGGTCGGCGAGGACGAACTTAAGGCCCCCGGCGGCATCGCTGTGACCGCTGACGGCCGCACTGTGGTGGCGGACTTCGGCGGCCATCGGGTGGTGGCCGTCGACGACGAGGGACGGCTCACCGTGATCGCGGGGACAGGGTTCGCCGGCTTCGGTGGCGACGGCGGGCCGGCAGTGGCCGCACGGTTGAGGGAACCTTCTGATGTCGAGGTTCTTCCTGACGGATCGTTGATCATCGTGGACCAGGGGAACGCTAGGATCCGCCGGGTCTCCGCCGACGGGACGATCGACACCATCGCCGGAGCCGGGCCGAAAAAGGGCCGCCAGGGGAGCGGCCTGCCCGCGACCGCCAGCCGGTTCGGCGGGGCGATGGACGCGGCGGTGCGCCCTGATGGCGGCATCCTCATCGTCGACACGGAGAGCGATTTGTTACGCACGATCGCCGCCGACGGCACCCTGCGGACTCTCGCCGGCGATCGGACCCCGGTGGATCGTGGCGACGGCGGTCCTCCCGAGCAGGCCGGCCTCGCCGATCCGAGCTCGGTCGCCGTCGCGCCCGACGGGGTCGTCTTCGTGGCCACCGCCTCCCGCGTACGCGCGATCGGCCGACCCGAGCACTTCGGCAGGTGGACCGCGACGCCGACCACCGCCCAGAAGGTGGAGAAACCAACGTTCAGCGGCTGGTTGTGGCAAGGACCGGGCATGGCTGATCTACTCCTGCGCTACTTGGCCGAGCATCAGCACGAGACCGTCTATCTGGACGTTCGCATCGAGGCACCGGACAAGAAGATCTCCTCTTACGAGGAAGGCAGTAACACCATCCAGATCCCGGACGCCTGCAGTGCCGGCGGGAGCGGACCCGGCCCCGGGGAACTCGCCTGCGATCAGGACTACCTCACCGTGCACGGTGATCCCGGCGCCTTCGCCTACGAAAGCGGGTGGTTCGTCCTGCGCGGGGACTACCGCTGGCGAGGCTCCTACGGCCCTCGTGGCGATATGGATTCCCACGGCCCGACCCAGGCCTCGATGTACTACGCCCTCGAATCGGCGTGACGGCACCTGCCGCCCTCGGCCGGGCGCGGCAAGCGACTCACTTGCGGTGGCGGAGCGCCGTTCGCACGGCGGTGTAGATGATCAGCCAGAGGATCGCCACGAAGAGCAGGAACTGGATGATTTCAGGGAGACCGAGATTCATGCCCGCATCCTAGGGTTTCCGCGGTTGAGCATCCGTTGATTATCGGTGGAACCAGGCAGGCGGGGTCCTACGCGGCCGGGCGCAGGGTGTAGCCGACGCCGCGGACGGTGTGGATCATCGGCTCGCGCCGGGCGTCGATCTTTCTGCGCAGGTAGGAGATGTACAGCTCGACCACGTTGGCCCGGCCGCCGAAGTCGTAGGACCAGACCCGGTCGAGGATGTGCGCCTTGCTGAGCACCCGGCCGGGGCTGCGCATCAGCAGGCGCAGCAGCTCGTACTCGGTGGGCGAGAGCCGGATGTCCACGCCGTCCCGCCGCGCCCGCCGGGTCCGCTGGTCAAGGGTGAGGTCCCCGACGACGAGTCGGAGAGCGGGCGGGCGGCGCAGCAGGCCGTGCAGCCGGAGGACGACCTCCTCCGCAGTGAACGGTTTCGTCACGTAGTCGCCGGCCCCCGCGCGCAGCCCGGCCAGCCCCTCGTCCAGGCGGTCCGTCGTGGTCAGGTACAGGACGGGCACGCCGGGCAGCCTGACGTCGGCCGCGCCGGGCATGGTGGCGTCGAGCACGACCGCGTCGGGGCGCGCGCACCGGGCCGCGCGGGCGGCCGCGCCGCCGTCGTACGCGCCGCGGACCCGCCACGACGCCTGCCGCGCCAGCGTGGAGCGGAGCCTCGTCAGTGCGGGCTCGCCGGCCACGACGAGGATGTCGGCGGCACCGCCGGGCCGGCGCACGGGCTGGGCGGAAACGTTCGCGCTGGACGTGTGCATGCTCGTGACGATGACGCCCTTGCATGAGCGTTCGATGAACGCCGCTTAGTAATCCGCTGTGAACCGTGACCGGCACCCTCCGCGCCTTCATGACGGGCCGCCCGGCGGGGGCTTTACTCGGAACAATCCACCCCTAGAGTAATCGAATCACTACTCAACGTTACGATGGCGAAGTTCGCTCATCTATCACTCCAGGGGGCTGGAAAATGACTGACGAGACCCGGGCCGGCAAGGTCGGGACCGACACGGCCGAGGAGTCGGCGCTCGACGGTGAGGCCGTTCTGCTGCACTCTCAGGACGACCCGGTGGCCTCCGCCGCCGTCGACGCGGCCGTCGAGACGGAGCTGCTCGACGACGCCCCCGCCCGTCAGGTGGCCGACGCCAGGCGGGAGAGCGAGCGGCAGATCGCCGCGCTCACCCCCAAGGACCAGGAGCGGGTGCAGCGGATCCAGCGTGAGCTGCGCACGATGGGCGCCGACGTCTGGCCGGTGGCCAGGTGGTGGGGTTACGAGATCCACCTGAACGAGTCGGCCGCGCTGCTGGCCGCCGAGCTGCCGCAGCTCATCGGCGAGAGCGCGGGCACCGTGATCGGCTCCTGGCTGGCGCCGATCGTCGAGCGTTCCGTGCGGGCCAGGTCGGAGTGGATCGCCTCGATCGCCCGCCCGTACGGTGTCCGGCTCGTCTCGCCGTGGACCGCGCCCGGCATGCTCGTACCGGCCCGCCAGGACGGCAGGCCCGCCGGTGAGGCCGGCCTGCGCTGGGCGGTGCACGAGCCCGGCGAGGGCTGGAGCCGCGATCAGCGCTTCGTCGACCACTTCGGCGGGTCGAGCCCCGCCCTGGCCCAGTTCCAGGACCGGCTCTTCCTGGCGCACCGCGGCAAGGCGGGCGACTCCAACCTGTGGTGGACGGTCTACGACGCCGAGCAGGGCTGGAGCGACGACGAGCGATTCCCCCGGCACCTCAGCGCCGCGGCCCCGGCGCTGGCCGCGTACGACGGGCAGCTGTTCTGCGTGCACAGGGGCGCCGGTGCGGACGAGTCGCTGTGGTGGACCCGCTGGGACGGGGCTAGCTGGAGCGACGACGAGCGATTCCCGCAGCACTTCAGCCGGACGGCTCCGGCGCTGGCGGCGTACGACGGGCAGCTGTTCTGCGTGCACAGAGGCGCGGGCGCGGACGAGTCGCTGTGGTGGACCCGCTGGGACGGCGCCCGCTGGAGCCAGGACCAGCGGCTGCCTGGCCACTCTTCGCGCTCGAACCCGGCGCTGGCCACCTACCGCGGCCACCTCTACTGCGTGCACCGCGGCGCCGGCGGGGACACGGCGCTGTGGTGGACCCGTTGGGACGGCGGGAAGTGGAGCGCCGACCAGAAGCTGCCCGCGCACCACACCACCGAGGGCCCGGCCCTGACCGTCTACAAGGACCGGCTCTACTGTGTGCACCGCGGCGCCTCCGACCAGAGCCTGTGGTGGAGCAGCTTCAACGGCTCCGGCTGGCTCCCCGACGAGCGGCTGCCCGACCACCACAGCGCCGAGGGCCCGGCCGTCATCGCCTACCGCGACAAGAACGCCACCCGCGACCAGCTCCTGTGCGTGCACCGCGGCGTGCGCTGAACGCCGAGTGCCGGCTCGCGCGGCGAGCCGGCACTCTCCTTCGCCGCTCTACCAGCCGGCCAGCTGCTCCAGGAACCACTCGATCAGCGGTGCCGACACCGCGCTGTGCTCCGTGTCGGTCGTGTCGCAGCAGAACGCGTCCAGCTGCGTCTCGTCCTTGGGCAGGTCGCTGAGGTCCAGGTGCAGGTCGGCCTGCCACTGGTACGGGTCCCTGGCCAGGGCGACCGCGCTGACCGCCGGGACGAAGCAGCTGCTGCGGAAGCGCGGCTCGATCGTCAGCCCCATCGCGTCGGCGAGCCGGCCCCACGCGTCGAGCGTGCCGCCGGGCGCTCCGTCGAACGCCGGGACGTGCGAGGTGGCGCTCGTCCACACCGGGGCGCCGAAGCGCACGGTGCCGATGTTCTGCAGCTCACCCATGTCCGGCTGGAAGCGGGCGACGAGCTGCAGCGCGTCGAGGTTCAGGTCGAAGACCGGGGTGCCGGCGGGCAGGCCGTTGCCGACACCGTGGCCGGTGCCGTTGGCCATGCCCAGCTTGTACGGGCGCATCGGGAACCAGCCCACCCTGCGCAGATCCTCGATCCACTCCTGGCGCAGCGCGTTGTCCGTCACCGGGCCCGAGTAGTCGGCGTTCTGGACCCAGCCCCACAGCTGCTGCTGCGCGGCGGGGCTGCGGATCAGCTCGGCCTGGCCGGGCCCGTCGGAGCGCGGGTCGAGCGCCTCGTGCAGGTAGGCCAGCTGCTGGAGCACCAGCGGGATCCAGGCGCCGAGGTGCGGGCTGTCGTAGGAGAAGTACTTCTCCGTCTGGTGGTCGATGCGCTCGTTCTCCATGCGGGCCAGCGCGTACCTGGTGATCAGGCCACCCATGCTGACGCCGCCCACGACGAGCTGGTCGTCGCCCCAGCGCTCGTCGATGGCGCGCTGCACGGCGGTGACCGCGACGGCGGCGTTGGCCTGGATGGCGATGTGCCGCTGGTCGAAGCCCAGCAGGATGACGTCGATGCCCAGCGTGCTGAGCTGGTCGAGGAAGCCGGGCTTGCCGGGCGCGTACGGCTTGTTGAAGTGCCGCCACAGCTCGTCGAGGTCGCTCGGCCCGTAGTTGAAGCCGTCGGCCAGGATCAGCGGCCTGGTCAGCGCGTCGTGCCCCTCGGCCAGGTGCACGGCGGCGCGGCCGGTGGCCAGGCGGCCGTGGTGCGGGCTGTCGCCGACCAGCTCCCAGACCTGCTCGGGCGGGCGGGCCTGACCGGAGCGCTCCGGCGGGGCGGCGAACCAGACGCCCTGGTGGCCGAGCGCCTCGGCGATCCGCTCGACCTGTTCGGCGGACAGGCTGCTCTCGATCCCGTGGGCTCTGGTCTCGACGTCGATTCTCGGTTCCTGCGGCATTTCGATCCTCTCGCTTGCGGAGGGGCCACCTGGGGCCACTGAGCTCACCATACGGTCACTCTCCGTGATTGATCGCGGACGACACGTGATGCCGCATTAGGGTGTTTTCGCAGGTCAAGCGGGTGTACGGCGGCCCATGACGGTCAGGCCCGACAGGGGCGGGGTTCCTGCTCCCCGCACGGGGGTAGGCGGCTGCGTGGAGGGGCCGACCGGGGAGGAGTCTCGATGTCTTCCATGTCCTTGATCGACAAAGAGTGCGTCCGTCAGCTGCTCGAATCAGGCCATCCCGACGCCACGCTGGTGTTCGTCCGCGGTGACTGCGTGGTGCTGCCCGCATCGGACGTGGACGAGGCGCACAGGGGCCTGGTCATCGCGCGGCGTGACGAGGTGATCGCCCAGTTGCCGGCGGGCGAGCCGACGGAGGACGAGCTCGACCGGCTGGCCATCCGGCTCGACAACGTCGTCCGCGACCTGGGCGCCTGAGAACGGGGGCGTCCGCGGATCGGGTGGGTGGCGGCGGGTGGTCAGGCGCTTTCGAGGTACTGCAGCACGGCCGCCACCCGCCGGTCCGTCCCGTCGGTCGGGGCCAGGTCGAGCTTGGCGAAGATGCTGCGGATGTGCTTGTGCACGGCGCCGTCGGTGACGAACAGCCGCTCGGCGATGGCCGCGTTGCCGAGCCCCTCCGCCATCAGGGCGAGCACGTCGCGCTCGCGCGGGCTCAGCCGTTCCAGCCGGTTGTCCGGGCGGCTGCGGGTCAGCAGTTGCGCGACCACCTCGGGGTCGATGGCGGTGCCGCCGTCGGCCACCCGGTGCAGCGCCGTCAGGAACTCCCCGACCCGGCCGACCCGCTCCTTGAGCAGGTAGCCGAGGCGGGAGCTGCCGTGGGAGAGCAGATCCGTGGCGAACGCCTGCTCGACGTACGCCGACAGCACGAGCACGGCGAGCCCCGGCAGCCGCCGCCTGGCCTCGACGGCGGCCACGATGCCCTCGTCGGTGTGGGTCGGCGGCATGCGTACGTCCACGATGGCGACGTCCGGCTTGTGCGTGTCCACGGCTTCGAGGAACCCGGCGGCGTCGGGGGCGGTGGCCACCACGTCGAGCCCTTCCGCGCGCAGCAGCAGCGCGAGCCCTTCGCGCAGCAGGGCGTCGTCCTCGGCGATCACTATCCGCATGGAAGGCTCACATTCATGGTGGTCGGCCCGCCCGTGGGGCTGGTCAGCGTGAAGGTGCCGTCGAGCGCCTCGGTACGGCGGCGGATCCCGGCCAGCCCGGACCCGCCGTCCTCGACGGCTCCGCCGCGGCCGTCGTCCACGATCTGGATGCGCAGCCGGTCGTCGGTCCGCCGCACGGTCACGGTGGCGCGCCGGGCCTCGCTGTGCTTGGCGATGTTGGTGAGGGCCTCGGCCACCACGAAGTAGGCGGTGGCCTCGACGGAGACCGGGCAGCGCCCCGGCACGTCGGCGTCGACCTCGCACGGCACGGGGCTGGCCGCGGCCAGGCCGCTCAGCGCGTCGGCCAGGCTGCGATCGGCCAGCACCGGGGGCAGGATGCTGCGCACGACCGCGCGCAACTCGGACAGCGCCTGCTCGGCGGCGTCCTGGGCTCGTTCGAGCACGGCGTCGGCAGTGGACGGGTCACGTGCCAGCGCGCGGCGGGCCGCGCCCAGCAGCACGTTGACCGCCACGATCCGGTTCTGGGTGCCGTCGTGCAGGGACCGCTCGATCCGGCGCAGCTCCGCGGCGTGCGCGTCCAGCGCGGCGGCGCGGGTGGCGGTCAGCTGGGCCACCCGCAGGGCCAGGTCGGTGCCGGGGTCGGCGGCCAGCAGCCGGCGGCCGGGCCACGCCTGCAGCCGGGCCATGCCGGGGATGAGGGCCAGGGCGAGCCCGAGCCAGAACAGGCTCATCGGGCTCACCAGGAGTGCGCTCGGCAGGTCGTCGGCCGGCCAGATCTCCAGGATGGCGCCGGCCCGGTCCTCCGGACCGAGCAGCGGCCAGTAGAGCGGGAACACCAGGTCGAGTGCCGCACGGAACGGCAGCGTCAGCCCGATCGCGCCCAGCAGCAGCCCCACCGTGGCGTGCCAGGCCAGCCAGAGCAGCTCGCGGCCGGTGGCGGGCTGCCTGATGGCCGTCCGCCAGTCGGGGGGCACCGGATCCGGGTTGATGATCTCCGGGCCCCAGCGGGACAGCCGGGCCCGCTCCCTGTTGGCGACCGTACGCAGGCCGCGCAGGGAGGTCGGCACCAGGCGCAGGCCCACGCCCGTGAGGCAGAAGGGCAGGACGGCGGCCAGCCCGATCAGCGCGATGAGGGCCAGGGCGCTGGTGCCCATGCCGCCCACGAGGTGTTCCAGCCCGTCGAGGGTGGTGCGGGCGCGGGCGAACACGTCCCACGAACGGGCCCGCCGCCGCCCGGTCGCCGGGTCCTGGGCCTGCATCCGCACCTCCTTCGTCCGCTCAGACCCTAGGACAAGAGGTGCTGCATCGGGCAATCACCGGCCGAAAAGTACAGCTGGCTGTACCTCCGACTGTCCCGCTGCTGGGATCGTCTCGGCTCGCGCCGCTCCGTAGCGTTCTCGGTATGACAAACCGATCAAGGAGGGCATGATGACCGAGCACGGCACTGAGGCCCGTCCCGCCGGCGCCCTCGCCCGCGTACGCCGCCCCGTTCTCTGGCTGCTGCTGGCCGTCTTCGCGGTCTGCAACGCGGTGTCGTCCATCGCGGACGTCAACGTGTTCATCGGGGTCGGGTTCGGCCTGGCCACCCTGGGGTGCGCGGCGGCGCTGATCGCCCAGCACTACGAGACCCGCAGGGGCGGGCGGACCTGAGGACTTGCGGATCGGCCGATCCTGGTGTCGGATGCCGGACGACAAGTACCGATTTCGCCGGAGGGGCCGAGCATGCCGGAGCGCACCGAGGTCGTCGTCATCGGAGCCGGCCCGGCCGGCCTGACCCTGGCCAACCTGCTGCGGCAGGCGGGCGTCGCGTGCGTGGTGCTGGAGCGGCAGAGCCGTTCCCACGTGGAACGGCGTCAGCGCGCCGGCGTGCTCGATCACGCGGCGACGCGCGTCTTCGAGGACTGGGGCCTGGCCGAGAGCGTGCTGGCGGGCACGCACCGGGACTCCACGATGGAGATCAGGGTGGACGGCGAGCCGCGCTTCCTCGACGTGGTCGCGCTGGCCGACGGCAGATCGGGCCGGATCGTCCCGCAGCAGGTCCTCGTCGGCCGGCTCATCGCGGCCTTCGAGGCGGGCGGGGGAGACCTGCGCTTCGACGCCGCCGAGGTGAGCCCGCGCGGGGTCGAGGGTGACGCCCCCGTCGTGTCCTACCGGGATCAGGACGGCACCGTACGCGAGATCGCCTGCTCGTACGTGGCCGGCTGCGACGGCCACCACGGCGTCAGCCGGGCGAGCGTCCCCGAGCAGGCGCTGACCACGTACACCTACGACCACGGCATCGGCTGGTTCACGGTGATGGCCGACGTGCCGCCGCCGCGGCACCCGATGTTCGCGATCCACTCGGCGGGTTTCGCCGCCCACTTCCCGAGGGGGCCGCAGGCCAGCCGCTTCTACCTGGAGTGCGCGCCCGGCGACGCGCTCGACGGCTGGGACGACTCCCGGATCTGGGCCCAGTTACGGCTGCGCCTCGGCGACCCCGGGCTGCCCGAGGGGCCGATCACGGAGAAGGCCGTGGTGGACATGCGCAGTTTCGTCGTCGACCCCATGCGGTACGGGCGCCTCTTCCTGGCCGGGGACGCGGCCCACATCATCACCCCGATGGGCGGCAAGGGCATGAACCTGGCCATCGCCGACGCGGACGTGCTGGCCCACGCGCTGCGGGCGGCGCTGCGCGAGGGGGACGACGGGCCGCTGGAGGCGTACTCGGCCACGTGCCTCAAACGGGTGTGGAACCACCAGGAGTTCTCGCGCTGGCTGACCGAGATGACCCACGAATCCGGTGACGCGACGCTGGCGGGGCCGTTCCGGCGGGAGCTGGCCAGGGCGCGGCTGGAGCGGCTGTTCAGCTCGGGGGCCGCGGCTCGGGCCTTCGCCGACCTGATGGCCGGCGGGTAACATTTCCCCTTCTAGGGTCATGTTGCACTATGTGGGGATATTTGTGGATAAAACCTCTCAAGATCTGCCTGATCAGGAAATCTACATCCGCAAGGAGCTGCAGCGGCTGCGCGACAGCATCGACAACCTCGACGCCGCGCTCGTCCATCTGCTGGCCGAACGCTTCAAGTGCACGCAGGAGGTGGGCCGGCTCAAGGCCGAGTACCAGCTTCCTCCGGCGGACCCCGACCGGGAGGCGGCCCAGATCCGCCGCCTGCGCGCCCTGGCCGAGGAGTCGAAGCTCGACCCCGTCTTCGCCGAGCGCTTCCTAAACTTCATCATCGCCGAGGTCGTCCGGCACCACGAACTGATCGCCAGCAATCACGCCGCGGCCCGCGACAACTGACCCGCGACGCGGGGCCCGCCCCCCGAGCGCCCAGGGGTCCTGAGCATCCCCGGGCCCCGGGCTTCAGACGCGGACCACGGCCTCAGACGCGGACCACGGCTCAGGCGCTGGCCCCGGCCTCAGGCGTTCACCAGGGCGACCTTGACCGCGCGCGGGTCGTCGCCGACGAGGGGGACGGCGAAGACGGCCGTGCGGTCGCGGGCGCCGTACACGACGAAGCGCAACCCGTCCTCGTCCCATGTGTCGCGCACGTCCGAGGTGAGCTGGGCCGAGGCCGAGCAGTAGGCGGGGCTGCGGCGCAGCAGGTGCAGCGACGCCTCCAGCGGAACGCTCCCCGTGGGCGCGAGCGCGAGCGGCCGGCGCAGGCGGATCAGGAGGCGGCGCAGCGGGACGAGCCAGTAGCGGTCCAGCTCCGACGACAGAGCCAGCAGGGCCGCGATCTCCGCCAGGACCACGACCTCCGGCAGGCCGCCCGGCAACGTGACGGCCGGGACGAGGCCGGGCGCCGCCGCGAGCAGCACGGTGATCAGCGCGGCGGCCAGCAGCAGTCCCGCGCGGGCGAAGGACCGCGCGTCCACGGGCTTGGCATGAGTGCCCAGACAGCCGCACGACGCGGTGGGCGCGGCCACGTGGGCGTAGGTGAGATAGGCGAGGAAACCGGCCGACAGCAGCGCGGCGGCGACGCCGTCGAAGAGGTGGGTGGGTGGCAGTAGCAGGGCGGTGGCCACGGCGACTTCGGCCAGGCCGACGAGCCGCAGGACCGGGACCGCGCGCGCCGGGCCGGTGAGCCGGGCCAGAGCGGTCTGGCCGGCCTGTGCCCGCATCCGCCGGCTGAGCAGCTTCATCAGGCCCGCCCAGAGCAGGAAGAAAGCGATCACGTACGGCTGCGACGCGGCGATCCCGTTCATGAACTGCCTCCTAGTGCGGGGAGAAGACCGTTGCGATGTCCACTTCGTTCGTGTCCGGCCGCCAGGCGCCCAGGATCTGCACGTGCTGGCTCACTTTCAGCATCGACAGGTCCTCGGTGGGCGGCGACTCGGAGTGGATGGCCACCGACTTGCCGGCGACGACGTGACACAGCACTTCGTGGCCGTTGTGGTCGAGGTGGAGGGTCTGTCCGGTGATGTTCTTGATGTGACCCTTGATGTTGACGATGTTGAGCCACACGGACTCGGCGGCCAGCATTCCGTCCGGCATGCGCACACCCCTGGCGTACAGGCCGTCGCCCGGCTTGGCCTGGTCGAACGCGACGGGTCCGAGCTTCCACAGGCTCGTGCCGTCCACCACCCTGATGGTGTGGAAGACCAGGTTCGAGCCCAGGACGAGCAGCGTGTTCTCCTTGATCGAGCGGATCCGGCCCTCGGCGAAGTCGGGGTCGGGCGCGCCCGGCTCGACCTTCTGCGCGGGCGCGGGCGCGGTGGCGGCGAACGCCGCCTCGGGCCCCAGTGAGCCCATCGCGGTGGCGGCGACGACGCTCGCGCCTCCGCCGAGCACGGCGGACCTGAGCACATCTCTTCTGCTGCGCATCTGCCCCGCCTCCTCAGGCCGTCGAGATCTCGGCCGGACGCAGGCCGGAGGAGAGGCTGGCGATCTGGCTGTAGGCGGCGGGGGTGAGGTCGATCAGCCGGTTGCTGGCGCAGGTCGCGCCGCAGCAACTGCGCTCGCCGCAGAACAGGTCCGTCTGCGGGCCGCAGTCGGCGATGGCGGTGACGACGCTGCTTCCGCTGCACAGGGCCGTGATCCGGTGCCGGAACCCGCAGGTACGGCGGGACAGGCCGACGCCGCAGCTGTCGGGGCGGGTGATGGCCCAGCAGGCGTCGGAGGTGTTGGGCCAGGCGTGCTGGAGGTTGCCGGAGTTGCAGGTGCCGCAGGCTCCCTTGCCGGTGCTGCTGCACGGGCCCCATGCGGTGCCGCAGCAGAACCAGGAGACCTCTCCTTGGACGGGGCCGAGTAAGTCGGCGGGCGGGTCGGGGGCGGTGCTTCGCGCCATGGCGCGTCCTCCTTGGGTGAGCTCTGGACGATCTCAGCGAGGGGTGTGAAGCTTTCCGACTCGATCTACAACTACCATGTAAGGATTTTTCGTCAATGCCCGATTTTCAGGCGCAGAACTCGGTGATCGTCGCGGCCAGCACGTCCGTGACCAGTTCGACGGAGGCGATCTCGGCCCACTCGGTGTCGGCGTGCGCGCCGCCGCCGTCCACCCCGAAGAGCAGGCACGGGATCCCGGCGCGGGCCAGCAGGGCGCAGTCGGTCCAGAACGGCTCGGCGCGGATCACCGGCGGCCGGCCGAGCGCCCGCTCCACCTGCCGCAGCAGCACCCGGGCGATAGGGGATTCCTGATCGGCCTCGAACGGGTCGCGGTGCAGCCCGCCGCGCAGCTCGTAACGGAAACCGGGGACGGTGGCGGTCAGCCGGTCGAGGATCTCGGCCAGTTCGGCCCGTACGGTCTCGGCGCTCTCACCGGGAACGGTACGCCGCTCGACGGTGATCCGGCACCTGGCCGGATATGTCGATGGGCCCTCCCCGCCCTCGATCAGCGAGGCGTGCACGGTGCCGGGCCCCAGCAGCCGGTGCCCGCCCGAGGCGGCCAGGCGCAGGCCCAGCTCCTCCAGCGCGACGAGGAAGTGACCGGCCTTGGCGATCGCGTCCACGCCCAGGTCGGGGCGCGAGCCGTGGGCGGCCAGGCCCAGCACGTCGATCTCGAACCAGGCGAACCCCTTGTGCGCGAGCGTCACCTCCAGCAGGCTCGGCTCGGTCACGATCGCCGCGTCGGCGGTGAAGCTCTCCAGCACCTCCTCGGTGCCGGAACTGGCGTGCTCCTCGTCGGCCACGCAGGCCACGATGACGTCGCCGCGCAGGGGGCCGGCGGCGGTGGCGCGGGCGGCGGCGGCCATCATCGCGGCCACGCCGCTTTTCATGTCGAAGGCGCCGCGGCCGTGGATCCGGCCGTCCTCGACGCGCGGGGTGAGCGGGTCGCCGTCGTAGGTGCCGTACGCGACCGTGTCCAGATGGCCGTTGAGCATCAGCGACCGCCCGCCGCCGGTGCCGCGCGCCACGGCGACCAGGGACGGGCGGCCGGGCCGTCGTTCGAGACGGTGCAGCTCGAAACCGCGCTCGCCCAGCCACTGCGCGCAGAGGTCGGCCACCGCCGACTCGCCGGCGCCGCCGGGTGAAAGGTCGGGATTGACCGAGTCGACGGCGATGAGACGTTCGAGCAGCGGCAGCGGATCGCCGGAGGGCGGTCCTGCGGGTGACCCGGTGGGGGGTGTGGCGGGTGGTCCTGGGGGTGGGCCGGTGGGCGGTACGTCGGGTGGCACGACGGGCGGCATGGCGGGCCTCCTGGGGGATCCAGGCCCATCATGCCGCACCGCTTCCCGGCGGCCCCGCGCAGCTCAGGTGGCCTGCGAGTTCTGCGCCGTCTGGTAGACGGCCATCGCCTCGTTCCCGAAGAACGGGCCGAACATGAAGTTCGGGGCGAAGTTGTAGGTGAAGCTGTTGAGCGAGTTCAGCCAGCCGAGCCCGGTGGCCGGGTCGAAGCCCTGGAACCACGGCCCGCCGCTGGATCCGCCCGTCATGTTGCAGCGCAGCCCCTGGTCGTTGGTGGAGACGGTGTCGTTGAACGCGCGCCCGCTGCAGTAGATCAGCTCGGAGCCGTCGAACGGATCGGCCGCCGGATAGCCGAAGGCGAAGTTCTGCCGCTGCCTGGGCTGGTTGAACGCCACCCCCTGCCCGCCCACGACGTCGGTCAGCGTGCGGCCGTTCAGCGGCGCGACCACCACCGCGGCCACGTCGAAGTTGATGTCCTCGCGCGCGTTCCACTGCGGCGTGGTGAACATCTCGCTGGCCACCCAGGTGCCGAACGGGCGCCGGCCGTCGTCGAAGGCCGGGACGAACGCCCAGTTGCGGTGCGCCGCGCCGTTCAGCTTCACACAGTGTCCCGCCGTGATCACGACGCTCTCGTTCGCGCTGGTCACGGCCGAGCCCGAGCAGGAGGAGTTGCGGCCGTCGGCGGTGGTGAAGAAGACCCGGCCGGTGGTGCGCACGACGGCGCCGCCGTCGGTCCACTGCAGGCCGGGGCTGTTGGCCACCGCGGCCCGCAGCCTGCCGTTGCTGTCGCCCGTCGTGCCGCGGGTGGCCCACGGTCTGCCCTGGGACGGTGTGCGGGTCCGGACTCCACGCCGGGGCGCGGGCGCCTCCAGCGGTTGCGCGGCGACCATGCGACGCGGGGTCCAGTACTGCGAGACGGACCTGCGCTCCGACCAGGAATCCGTGGCCGACCAGGTGACGGGCCTGCTGGGGTCGGCCTGGGCGGCGCCCGCGGGGACGAGGGAGCCTGCCAGGGCGAGCACGAAAGTGGAGAGCAGGGCGACTCTGCGGTGCATACGTACCTCCTGAAACGCGGAATCTGCCGTAGGGAGGTACGTACGGCGCGATCCATCCGCCTCAACGCATGCACATTTAGATATGGCGACATACCTGTACGAAAGCAGTCGCGCACGGAGGGTAAGTTTCGGTTCGCCGCCCGGAGCCTGTTCTTTCTTTGCCGAATAGGCGTCGATTGATGAAGCTTTTTCACCACTCTTTTCCCGGTACGGGAAATTCGACTACGGCGTGGCGTTGTCATCTCGCTCGCGGCAACTGTAAGCATCGTACCGGTCTGGCGACTATAGGTCGCATGCGGAAAGGAACGGTAATGTTCACCCCACTGAGCGAAATGGCGAAGCCCGCCCTGCGCGGTCTCCTCGCGGCGACTCTGGCGGTCACCATGGCACCGGCGGCGAGTGCCGACTCCAAGGACGACGACCACCACCACCGCACCAGTGACAGAGGCTTCGTCGATCACCACGATGACGACGACGACGGGGGAAGGAACTGCAGGCCACGCACCTTCTTCCGGATCCACCAGATGTCGCCGCGGAACTTCTACCTGCCCCGCACCCGCTACATCGACGGCCCCGGCGGCTCCATGACGGTGTCGGTCACCCGTGAGGCGGAAATCACCGCCTTCCTCGAGACGGAAAACGAGAAGGGCAAGGACTTCTCCAAGACCATCGACACGAAAACCGTCGTCGACCATTTGCGCCGGCTCGGGCTGCCGCACCTGGAAGAGCGTCACATGGTCTTCTCCGGCCATGAATACACCAAGGAAATCAGCGACGGAATGTACGGCAACATGTGGTACCGGGTCTTCGGTTACCGCGTCGGCTGGTCGGCCTGGTCGGTGCTCGGCACCTGTGAGCGCAACAAGGTCGCGGCGGGCATCGCCAGCGTGCCGTCCCGCGTCGAGGGCTGGCGCTACTGGGAGACCAAGCACCCGATGTTCAAGCGCCGCAAGCTGTCCGTCAAGTAGGGGGAGAGGCTGAGGCGCAGGTCAGCGGGGATAGCCGGTGGGTTTCCGGGTAGAGCGTGACTCAGTCCGGTAGTGACCGGACGCGCAGCCGTCCGGTGCGCCGAACCTCACGGACTTCATGAGGGGGAACACCATGGCCATCCAGCGATATCTGGGTCTCACATCGTTCCGACTTCCCATGCTCCGGTTCCCGGAGCCGCCTCCGGGCGGCGAGAACGAGAGCTCCAGCCGCGCGCGGCGCCGTCGCCGTCGCCGCCGCTGAGCCGACAGCGCTGGAGAGGTGAGGGCGTCCGCCCTCACCTCTGGCGTCTCGGCCGATGCCGCTCTCCCGCCGGATGCTTCCGCCATCTCGGCCGGGAGAACGCGGCCGTGTTCTTCGTCAGGAGAACGCCGCCACGGCGATGCCCAGAGCCCGCTGGTTCTGGCCCGAAGCCTTGGCGTCCGTGGAGTTGACCGAGTAGACGAGCGTCCTTTCCAGGTCGCGCGTCGCGCCGACGCCGGCGGAGTAGCCGTAACGGGCTCCGGTCTTGCCGTACGCGACGAGCCCGCCGGGCAGCACCAGCCTCGTCATGCCCGAGGTGTAGACGGCCGGCTGGTCGCACGCGCCGAACATGGTCACGTCCGGCACCGTGAACATCGGCTCCAGCTGGGCCGGCGGCACCACCTTCCCGGAGAACAGCGCCCTGACGAACTTCTCCAGGTCCGCGGCCGTCGAGATCAGGTCGCCCGAGGCCCAGGTCGAGGTGACGCTGGTCTCGGTCATGTTCACCACATACCCGTCGCCGTACGGGACGGCGTCGTCGAAGCCCTCGGGCACGGACTGGTAGCCCTCGTGGTGCGGGCCGCGGACACGGACCGAGGCGCCGGGCAGGTAACTGTCCTTCATGCCCACCGGGCGCAGGATCCGGGTGGTGACCTCGCGCTCGTACGACCTGCCCGTGACCCGCTCGATCAGCAGCCCCGCCACGAACGTGTTGGTGTTGAGATAGTGCTGCGCGGTGCCGGGGGTGAACTCGATCGGGTTACGCACGGCCAGGGCCACGTACTCCTCGGGGGTCCACTTCTTGAACCTGGTCCGGTAGGCGTACTCCAGCGTGCCGGGCACGGCCGGCGCGGGCAGGCCGCTGGTGTGGTCGAGCAGCTGGCCGACGCGCACCTCCGGGTACGAGGCGGGCAGCAGTCCGGGCAGCCGGTCCTGCACCGTGTCGTCGAGCGACAGCCTGCGCTCGGCCACGAGCTGCAGCACCACCGCGGTGGTGAACATCTTGGTCACGCTGCCCGCCCGGAAGCGCGCGCCGGCCGCGGCCTTCCGCTTCGTCGCCAGGTCGGCCACCCCGCGCACCGCCCGCCACGAGCCCTTACGGCCGCCCACCCGGACGATCGCCGCCGTGGCGTCGGCCGCGGGCAACCCGGCGATCGACTCACGCAGCGCCGCCTCGTTGATCGGCGGCACCTGCACCGGCGGGTCGGCCGGCGGGGCACTCGGGTGGGCCGGGCCGGCGGTCGGCGCCGGACATGGCGTCGGTGTGGGCGTCGGTGTGGGCCTGGACGTGGGTGCTGACGTGGGTGCGGACGTGGGTGTGGCGGCCTGGGCGGGTGCTCCGACGAGCAGGGTGGCGAGGGCGAGGCCGGCGGCAGCGGTCTTCATCATGGTGAGCTCCAGGTGCTGTGGGATGCGGCAAGCCTGCTGCGCGCACCCCTCTCCGCGGATCGCCGGTACGAGCCATTCGTGCTCGCCCCCGAGAGGGAGCCGCCGGATCCCTCTCACCGGCGATGCCCTTCCCCCGTCCCGCGAGGAGGATGTCGCACCATGAGCGCTGGATCCGCCTTCCCGGCCGGACGGGCAAAATGGGGCGTTATGACCGAACCGCGGTATGTCACCCGGCTCCGCGGCTGGGTGGCCACGCTGCCCCCGACGCTGGTGGACGGCGCGCTCGCGGCGCTCGTGCTGGCCGCGCAGCTGTGGCCGTTCGTCAGCGCGGACAATCCATGGGGCCGGCCGTGGCACTGGTGGGGCTACACCGTGGTGGTCGCCGCCGCGATCCCGCTGATCTGGCGCCGCCGCGCGCCCGTGGCCGTGCTGCTCGGCGTGCTCGTCCCGACCGGCTGCTACGACTTCGTGGACGAGGTGGTGCGCCAGCCCATCTGGTACGGCAGCCTGGTCGCCTTCTACACCGTGGCGGCCCACAGCGCCCGGTGGATCCGCCGGCTCATGTTCGTCGTCACGATCTCCGGCGGCCTGCTCGTCGTCGGCTCGTCCGAGACCGCGTTGCGGGGAATCGTGCTCTTCGTCGCCGCGTACGCCATCGGCCGGGCCGCGGCCGCCTCCCGCGCGCACACCGCCGCGCTGGAGGAGCGCGCCGCTCAGCTCGCCCGCGAACGCGAGGCCGAGGCGGAGCGGGCCGCCGAGCGGGAGCGGGCCAGGATCGCCCGCGACATGCACGACATCCTCGCCCACGCGGTCAGCGTCATGGTGGTCCAGGCCGAGGCCGGGCCCGTCGCGGTGGCCGCCGCCCCCGACCGGGCCGTGGCCGCCTTCGACGCCATCGCCGCCGCCGGGCGCGACGCCATGGACCAGTTGCGCCGCATGCTGAACGTGCTCAAGGAGGAGCAGGGGCCGCGCGGGCCGCAGCCGACCATCGCCGCGCTGCCCGCCCTGGCCGAGCAGGTCAGGGCCGCCGGGGTGCGGGTGACCTGCTCCACGTCCGGTGAGCCGGGAGCGCTGTCGCCCGACGCGGAGGTGGCCGCGTACCGGATCGCCCAGGAAGCCCTCACCAACATCGTCAAGCACGCGGGCGCCGCCCGCGCCGCCATCTCCCTCGCCTGGCAGGACCACGCACTCATGATCGACATCACCGACGACGGAGGTTCCGCCGCGAGCGGCCGGGACCAGGAGCTGCCCTCAGGGGGCAACGGCCTGATCGGCATCCGCGAGCGCGCCGCGGCCTGCGGCGGCAGCGCGGTGGCCGGCCCGCGCGAGGACGGGCCCGGCTTCCGGGTGCGCGTCGTGCTCCCGCTGGCGGCGTCATGACGCTCCGCGTGGTCGTGGCCGACGACCAGGAGCTGGTACGCGCCGGGTTCAGCATGATCCTGGACGCCCAGCCGGACATCGAGGTCGTCGCCGAGGCGGGGGACGGCGCGCAGGCCGTCGCCGCCGTCCGCGAGCACCGCCCCGACCTGCTCCTGCTCGACATCCGCATGCCCGTCATGGACGGCATCGAGGCGGCCAGGATCGTGTGCGCGGACGGCGGCTGCCGGGTGCTCATGCTGACCACGTTCGACCTGGACGACTACGTCTACGACGCGCTGCGGGCGGGCGCCGCCGGGTTCCTGCTCAAGGACGTGCGCAGGGACGACCTCGTGCACGCCGTACGGGTGGTCGCGGCCGGCGAGTCGCTGCTGGCCCCCTCGGTCACCACGCGACTGATCGCCGACTTCACCTCAAGAGCGCCCAGGCCCGCCGCGCCGCCCTCGGAGCGGCTGGCCGTGCTGACCGGGCGCGAGCGGGAGACGCTGCGGATGATCGCGCGCGGGCTCTCGAACGCGGAGATCGCACGGGAGATGGTGGTCAGCGAGCACACGGTCAAGACGCACGTCAGCAACGTGCTGACCAAGCTAGGGCTGCGCGACCGGGTCCAGGCGGTGATCGTCGCGTACGAGACGGGGCTGGCGATCCCCGGCGAGCTCGCCTGAACCCTTGGGAGTCGGCGGTGGCCGGCGAGCCGGGTTGAGATCTTCACCCGTGGACCTGACCTGGTGATCGGGCTAGGGTCGGATCGCTTCGCGAGACCCGCGAACGATCACGCGACCGACGGGAGTGCGCCATCCACGCCGAACCGATCACCCGCCTGCTCCTGGGGCTGTCCGTCCCGCTCGCCCTCCTCGTGGCGGCGCCACCCGCCCGCGCGGACGTCCCGATGTGCCTGCCCGAGACCCGGGTGTGCGCGGGCCTCGACGACGGCCGCTTCGCCTTCACGATCCGGCCGCGGCCCACCACGCTCGCGGTGGACGCCACGGTCAACGGCACGCCGGTCACCGGCAGCCTCACGCACTTCACCGGCGACGACCACGTCCAGGGCTGGTACGAGCCCTACCCGCCGCTGGTCCCCGGCGACGTGATGTGCCTGGCGATCACCGCGCCGGAGGTGCCGCCGGGGCCGTACTGCGACACCGCGCCCTAGATTTTTTTCCGGCGGTGATGATCGCTCCTGCCAGGGGCGATAAGGCAGGTGTCAGGGCCGGTGCGGCCGGGAGATCGCCTGCTTAGCCGGGATTTACCTGGTGTTGGCCAACCTGGTGTCATCGGGACACTAGGAGATGACATGGACGCGAACGAGCCTCGTACCGGTGGCTGGAGCCAGTTCGGCGACAGGCCGCCCACCACCGGAGGGTTCACCCGGCCGACGAGCCCGTTGCCTCCGCCGCCGATGCCGCCGTCGCCCCCGGCGCCACCCAGGACGGGTTTCGTGCTGACCCGCAAGGCGATCGCCGGCCTCGCCCTGGCCGCCGTCGCCGCGATGTCGGTGGCGGCGCTGGGCGGCGGCGCGGTGGGCGCGTCCCTCGCGGGAGGAAACGGCCCGGCGGTGGTGACCGCCACGCCGGCGAACCCGAGCCCGGTGTTCCACACGGCGGCCGATCAGTACACGGTCGCGGAGGTGGCGGCGAAGGTGCAGCCGTCCGTGGTGATGATCCAGGGGCGGACGAGCGAGGGCTCGGGCGTGGTGCTGTCGGAGGACGGCCGGATCCTGACCAACAACCACGTCGTGTCCGGGCAGAACGCCGGTCTGACCGTGAAGTTCAACGACGGGAAGACGGCCAAGGCCACCGTGCTCGGCACCGACCCGGCCACCGACCTGGCCGTGATCAAGGCCGAGGGCGTCTCGGGGCTGGCCAAGGTGGCGCTCGGCGACAGCGACCAGCTCAAGGTGGGTGACGACGTGCTGGCCATCGGCAGCCCCCTGGGCCTGGACGGGACGGTGACCTCGGGCATCGTCAGCGCGCTCGACCGCACCGTGACCTCGGGTAACGCCCCGAACGAGCAGCAGCTCCCGCCCGGCTGGGGCGGCCGGCAGCAGGGCCAGGAGGAGACCACCACGCTCGGCGGCATGATCCAGACCGACGCCGCGATCAACCCCGGCAACTCCGGCGGCGCCCTGGTGAACGCGGCCGGCGAACTGGTCGGCATCAACAGCGCGGTGGCCGCCGACGGCGTCAACCTGGGCTTCGCCATCCCGGTCAACACCGCCAAGCACGTCTCCGAGCAGCTCATCAGCAAGGGGACGGTGAGCCACGTGTACCTCGGCGTGAGCGTCACCGACGCCGCCGGCGACGTGTCCGGCGCGCTCGTCCGCCAGATCACGGCGGGCAGCCCGGCCGAGAAGGCCGGGCTCAAGGAGGGCGACCTGATCACCAGGATCGGCGCGACGCCGGTCCAGGGCGGCGACACCGTCGTCGGCCAGGTCCGCGGCTACAAGGTCGGCCAGCGGGTCGAGATCACCTACCAGCGTGACGGCAAGGAGAGCACCGTGACCGTCACCATGCAGGAGAAGAAGAACTAGACCGAAGGCTCCCGATCGCCCCCTGCCCGCGCCCCGCGGGCAGGGGGCGATCCGCGTTCGCGTCGGCACTTAGTGCGATGAGCCGCGAAAGGTGAGCGATCGGTGGCGATTAGGCCCTCCTCGATCGGCGTAACTCGGGTTACATTCACGTTACTTTGCCCTCTCTTACACACCCGAGTAAACCGAAGGAGAGAGGCATGCGAGTGAGAACCACGATCGTGGCGTTGACTGCTGCGGCGATCCTCATGCCGCAGGCCGCACTGGCCGCCGGCGCCGGGGCGCCATCAGGCGCCGCGGCCCCGCCGCCCGACAGTCAGTTCCAGAAGGTGACGCTCAACGACAACCCCGGTGAGCCGATGGACCTGGCGGTGTTACCCGATTCGAGGGTCTTACACACCACCAGACCCGGCGAGGTCTGGTTACACGACCCCAAGACGGGCCTCAACACGCTCGCCGCCCGGCTCGACGTCTACCGGCACGACGAGGAGGGCCTGCAGAGCATCGCGCTCAGCCCCGGCTTCGGCAAGGGCTCCAAGAAGGACGACTGGGTCTACCTCTACTACTCGCCGCCGCTCGACACCCCCGTCGACGACCCGGCCACGCCGAACGTCAACGAGGGCGACGCCCCGTTCACCGGGACACCGCAGGACTTCGCGCCGTTCAAGGGCCTGATCCGGCTGTCCCGGTACCGCTGGAGCGGCAGCACCATCGACCTGCGCACCGAGCAGCGCATCCTCGACGTGCCGGTGGATCGCGGGATCTGCTGCCACGTCGGCGGCGACATCGTCTTCGACGCCGCGGGCAACCTGTACCTGTCCACCGGAGACGACACGAACCCGTTCTTCTCCGACGGCTACACCCCGATCGACGAGCGGGCCGACCGCAACCCGGCGTTCGACGCCCAGCGCAGTGCGGGCAACACCAACGACCTGCGCGGCAAGATCCTGCGCATCAAGGTCCGCGACAACGGCTCCTACGCGATCCCGCACGGCAACCTCTTCCGGCCCGGCACGAAGAACACCCGGCCGGAGATCTACGCGATGGGTCTGCGCAACCCGTTCCGCATCGAGCTCAACCGCCGCACCGGTGACCTGTACGTCGGCGACTACTCGCCCGACCAGCAGCAGGCCAACCCGCAGCGCGGCCCGTCGGGGACCGGCAAGTGGACCACGATCCGCAAGGCGGGCAACTACGGCTGGCCCTACTGCGCGACGGCGCGGCTGCCGTACGTGGACTACGACTTCGGCACCGGCGCGTCGGGGGCCACGTTCGACTGCGCAGCCCCGGTCAACGAGTCGCCGCACAACACCGGGCTGCGCCGGCTGCCGCCGGTGACGCAGCCGGACGTCTGGTACTCGTACGGGACGTCGGCCGAGTTCCCCGCCCTGGGCACGGGCGGCATCGGCCCGATGGGCGGGCCCGCGTACGACTACGACCCGGCCGACACCCGCGGCCCCCGCGCCGTGGCCTGGCCGAAGTACTACGACGGCGTCCCGCTGTTCTACGAGTGGACCCGCGACTACGTCAAGGCGATGTTCAACCGTGGTCAGCGGATCGAGAGCGTGCTGCCCTCGATCGTCTTCGACAACCCGATGGACATGGAGTTCGGCCCCGACGGCGCGCTGTACGTGCTGGAGTACGGGGACGGCTACTTCAGCGAGAACCCGGACGCCCAGCTGGCCAGGATCGACTTCACCGGCCACACCGGCAACCGCACGCCGATCCCGGCGGCGCAGGCGTCGGCGACGGGCGGGCTCGCCCCGCTGACGGTCTCCTTCACCAGCACCGGCACCAGCGACCCTGACGGCGACCGGCTCCGCTACGCGTGGGACTTCGACGCCGACGGCAGGGTCGACTCACGCAGCCCCTCGGCGTCGTTCACCTACCGGCAGGACGGCCTCTACCAGGCCACCCTCAGGGTCACCGACGACGCCGGCATGTCGGCCTCCACGTCGGTGCGGATCGTCATCGGCAACGCCGTCCCGGTCGTCGAGCTGGTCAGGCCCGTCGCGGGACAGCCGTTCAGCTTCGGCGACCTGATCGAGTTCGAGGTGCGCGTCACCGACGACCAGCCGGTGAACTGCGCGAACGTGACCGTGAACTACATCCTCGGCCACGACGACCACGGCCATCCGCAGACCACGGCGCGCGGCTGCACGGGCTCGATCCAGACCACCGTGCCGAGCGGCCACGACCCCGAGAACGACGAGCTGACCGGCGTCTTCGTCGCCACCTACACCGACCCCGGCACCGGCGACCTGCCAGGGCTGACCGGCAGCACCGAGGTCGTGCTCCAGCCCACGAGTTAGGAGATCCACCATGTGTTACGGGTACGAGCCGAGCAGACGCTCCCTGCTCGCCGCGGGCCTCGGGCTCGGGGCGGCCGCGCTGGCCGCCGCGTCTCCCGCCGCCGCCGCGGCCACGCCGCCGCACCACCATCACCCCAAGCGACGTGTCCCGTCGGGCCAGATCAGCATGCAGCTCTACACGGTGCGCGACGACCTCGCCCAGAACTACGACACCACGCTGACCTACCTGGCCGAGATCGGCTACCCGAAGGTCGAGGTCGCGCTCGGCTACTTCGGGCGGACGGCGCAGCAGCTGCGTACGTTCTTCGACGGGCTCGGGATCCAGGCCAGCTCCAGCCACGACGGCATCAGCCCCGACGACGCCGCCCTGGACACGAAGATCCAGAACGCGCTGACCCTCGGCCAGACGTACATGGTCGTGCCCTTCCTGCAGTCCGACAGCCTGGACGAGTGGAAGGGCTGGGCCGAGCGGATGAACGTCGAGGCGCGGGCCGCCCGCTCGGCCGGACTGCGGTACGGCTACCACAACCACGCCCACGAGTTCACCACCGACCTCGGCGGCGGCGTGACGCCGTGGGACGTGCTCACCCGTGAGCTCGATCCGCGCCTGGTCCACCTGGAGATCGACATCTACTGGGCGGTCACCGGCGGCGTCGGGCGCGGCGCCAGGGATCCGATCAAGTTCGCCATCGACGTCATCCGCAGGGCGCCGCAGCGCGTGCTGCAGTACCACGTCAAGGATCGGCACCTCGACGGCGACCATGCCGACCTCGGCACCGGCATGATCGACTTCCGCCGGGTCTTCGACGCCCACCAGGTGCGGGAGTACATCGTGGAGAACGACAGCCCGGACGTGACGCCGCGGCGTACGTCGGAGATCGGCTACCGCTACCTGCGCAAGCTCCGGTTCTGACCCGTTCCGGACTGACGTGACCCGAGCCCGGCCCGCACTGTGCGGGCCGGGCTCGGCGCTGGTCGGTCCCCCTGCGGCGGGACCGACCGGTGGCTCGTCGCGTCTGTCCCAAATCTTCGTCCGGATCTCCGCCGAAAGCGGTCTTTGACGCCTTTCTGGGCACATTTCCGCATAACTCGACATGGGGAGCACGCCTGGGGAGGACCATGTACCGCTCGCTCGGCGTCGCCACCGCCGTCACCCTGATCCTCACCGCCACCCCCGCCCTCGCCGCACCGCGCGACGACCTCGCCGACCGCGTCGGTCGTGCCGCTCACCCTGCCGCTCACCGTGCCGCTCCCCGTGTCGCCCATCGTGCCGCTCACCGCGTCGCCCATCGCGTCGACAACATCGCGCATCGGGGCGGTGCCGCGCACGCGCCGGAGAACACCATCGCGGCCTGCGCGCTGGCCAGGGCGCAGCGGGCGGACGTGTGCGAGTTCGACGTCCAGCAGACCAAGGACGGGCGGCTCGTGCTGATGCACGACGAGACACTGGAGCGCACCACCAACGTGGAGAAGGTCTTCCCCGGGCGCGCCCCGTGGCGGGTCGCGGACTTCACCCTCGCGGAGATCCGCCGCCTGGACGCCGGCTCCTGGTTCTCCCCGCGCTACCGAGGCGAGGGGGTGCCGACGCTGACGCAGGCCCTGCAGTCGGTACGCGGCACCGCCACGAGGCTGCTGGTGGAGGTCAAGCACCCGCCCTACCGCCCGGACATCGACCGGCGGGTGGCCGCCGAGCTGCAGGAGGCCCGCGAGCTCTGGAGCGGCGAACGGCTGACCGTGCAGGCGTTCGGCTGGCAGTCGATGCGGGTCCTGCGCGACATGGTGCCCGGCCTGCCCATCGCGCTGCTCGGCAAGCCCGCCGCCGACCGGCTCACCGAGCTGGCCCGCTACGCCGACGGGCTCACCGTGCCGCACGCCGGGCTCACCGCGGCCTACGTCAGGAAAGCCCACAAGCGGGGCATGCGGGTCTACACCTGGTCGGCGGACCGGTCGCCCCTCATCCGCCGGCTGGTCTCGTACGGGGTGGACGGCATCATGACCAACAGGCCAGACCGCCTCCACGAGGTCACAGGGCCGAGGCCCGCACGTTCCGCCAGCCGAAGGTGAGCGAACCGCCCAGCAGCACCACGCCGGACAGCACGCCGCTGATGATCGGCACCCACGCCAGCGCGGATCCGGTGGCCGCCAGCACCAGCCCGGCGGCGCCGAGCAGCGTGAGCACCACGCCGGGCACCGCGATGCCCCAGTCCTTCCACACCGGCGCCAGCGCGATGAAGTGCACGCCGACCACGAGCGCCACCCAGCCCACGTTGGCCTGCGCGGGCGCGCCCAGGGCGGCCATCACCCGCAGCCCGCCGAAGAGCAGGACGACCTCGGCGGCGACCACGATCAGGTATCCCCGGCCGAACATGTTCCCGGGCCGCTCCTCCTGCCCGGCGGGCCCTTCCTGCTGCCCGGCCGCCCCTTCCCCGCGTACGGCCGACCGCTCTTTCCTGGCCGTCATGAACCACATGGCGATCACCCCCGCGGCTGCCAGGCAGGCGGCCACCCGCAGGACGAGCGCCACCGGCGCGCTCAACGGGCTCTGCGCGTTGACGAGGATGAAGACCGCGCCGAAAATCGCGCCCACCAACAAACCAGACATTCGTTGCATGACTCTATCTAAGTGGTCATTCGCCCCCATTCGCGCTGGGGGTGGCGCGAGGTCGAGGTAGACCTGGCCCTACCCGGTCGCACCCTTCAAGGGGCCCCTCAGTGCCTGGCCCTACCTGGCCGCACCCCGCAGATAGGCCAGCACCGCCAGCACCCGCCGGTTGTCGTCCTCGCTCGCGGGCAGGTCGAGCTTGGTGAACACGCTGGCCACGTGTTTGCCGACGGCCGCCTCCGAGATCGACAGGGCACGCGCGACGGCGCTGTTGGAGCGGCCCTCCGCGATCAGCGCCAGCACCTCGCGCTCGCGCGGGGTCAGCCGCTGCCCCGGCTCCGTGACCTCCCTGGCCCTGATCCACGTCTGCTCGAACAGGTCGATGAGGGTGGTGATCAGGCTCTGCTGGCGGATCACCAGCGCGCCGGGAGCGAAGGGGACGGGCGTGATCCGGACGAACGCCACCGAGCGGTCGAAGACCAGCAACTGCTGGATCGGCTCGTCGATCAGGCGGTGCAGATCGCCCGCGGCGTGCAGCTCCCTGATCCTGGCCGCCTTGCGCGGGTCGTCGAGCACGCTCGAGTGGATGATCGTCCGCATCGACAGGCCCTGCCGCAGCGCGTCGAGCACGTGACGCCTGCTCCGCTGCTCGTCGCGACCCGTCTCCGTCGCGCCCAGCGGCTGCATGGCCCGCAGCTCGCGGGAGGAGTCGGCGGCCTGCGCGATCAGCCGGCGGACCAGGTCGTTGTCCTCCACCCGCTCGACCTCGACGGGGATGCCACGCAGGTCACCCACCACCTCTTCCAGCCGGCGGGCCAGCCGCGCCAGCGAGACGCTCTCCTCCACGCTCCGCTCCTCCTCCCCTCACCGACCGATCCTGCCAGGAGCCAGGGACAATTCACGGCCGGACGGCCGGACTCAACGGCCGGACTCAACGGCCGGACTCAACGGCCGGACTCAACGGCCGGACTCAACGGCTGGACTCAGACGAGCGCGGACTTGTAGAAGATGCTGGCCTTGCGCGCGCCCGTCACGCCCGAGGCCAGGCCGAGGCAGAGACGCGGGGCGCCGGAGACGAGCTGGATGCCCATGCCCTCGGGCTCGCGGTAGTCCAGGGACCGGCCCGCCTCGGTGCGCGCCCGCTGGACCTGCTCGCCCGTCCGCAGGTCCAGGCAGGTGATGTACGTGTTGCCCGGCGCGGGGTTGGCCTCGCTGTAGGCCTCGCCGGTCAGCATGTAGACGAAGTTCCCGTACGCCGCGTACCCCTGGAAGACGCCCAGGCCCGTGGGCTGCGCGATCTCGAACAGCGGCCTGGCCGTGCCCGCTTTGAGCGCCGGCAGCGAGTAGACGGCGTAACGGAAGCTGCTCCCGTCCGCGTACCGCATGATCAGCCGGTTGGTCGACGGATCGATCGCGCACGTGGTGTTCTCCGCGTCGGAGATCGGCTTGTACTTGGTCAGCGCCGGGGACGACGTGGTCAGCGTCTGGCCGTTCGCGAACTTGAACCTGGCCAACCGGCTGCCCCTGGAGCTGGTGCCGTCGCTCACCCCGTCCGTCTCCGTCCACAGGTACGCCGACGAGCCCGACGGCTCGACCCCGAACTGCACGCCGTGGCCGAAGCCCATGAGGTACATGTGGCCGAGCACCGTGCCGGTGAGGCTGAGCTTGGTCAGGCACAGGTTGCCCGCGGCGTTCTGGCCGGTGCCGTTCTTCACCTGGAGCGTGTAGATGTGCCCGTGGACGTTGTCGAAGGCGAGCGACTGCAGGACGGTCTCGTCGTACAGGCCCTTCTTCCAGATCAGCGGCGACGCCGGGGCGGTCAGCTCGAAGCGGCCCTCGGCGGCGGCGGCGGGACGCGCCGCCAGCGCGGCGGTCGCGGCGGCGCCGGCGCCGAGCTTGAGCAGGCCCCTGCGGGACATCGGCAGGTGGGAGGTCATTTGCCGTCCTTCCAACGGGGAGTCATGTCTTGATCAACACACCCTAGTCCGGACCGACGTGCTGATTTGGAGATTTCCGCACCGCCCTGGTACCGTTCGGGCCATGTTGATCAGTCGATTTTGGCGCTATGTGCCGGCTCCGGGTGGGGCCCAGAGTCACATGCGCTGACTTACTGATCATCCGGAGCCACGAAGCAGAGACGACCCGTCTCTGCTTTTCGTCATTTAGGCGGTCGGTTCCGGAGATCTGGGCGTGGGCCGTACCGCCGTCGAGCACGAGGGACACGACCCATGACCGAAACCAGCGATCTGCGCATCACCTCGTTCGAGGCCCTGCCGACGCCGACAGAGGTGCGCACGGAACAGCCGCTGGGCGAGGAACGCGCCGCGCTGGTGGCCGCCAGCCGCCGCGCCGCCCGTGAGGTGCTGACCGGCGCCGACGACCGGCTGCTGCTCGTCATCGGGCCGTGCTCGGTGCACGACCCGGAAGCGGCGCTCGACTACGCCCGCCGCCTGTCCGAGGCCACCAGGGACATGGACGACGCCCTGCTCGTGGTCATGCGCGTCTACTTCGAGAAGCCCCGTACCACGATCGGCTGGAAGGGGCTCATCAACGACCCCGACATCGACGGCGGCCACGACGTGCGGCGCGGCCTGCGCACGGCCCGTACGGTGCTGCTCGACGTGCTCAGCCTCGGCCTGCCGGTCGGCTGCGAGTTCCTCGAACCCAACAGCCCGCAGTACATCGCCGACGCCGTCACCTGGGGCGCGATCGGCGCCCGTACGCCGGAGAGCCAGGTGCACCGGCAGCTCACCTCGGGCCTGTCCATGCCCGTCGGCTACAAGAACGCCACGGACGGCGACGTGCAGGTGGCGATCGACGGCGTGCAGGCCTCCTCGCACCCGCAGGTCTTCTTCGGCATCGACGACGAGGGCCGCTCCGCGGTGGTCAGCACCACCGGCAACCCCGACTGCCACATCATCCTGCGCGGCGGTCGCGGCGGCCCCAACTACGACGCCGACTCGGTCCGCGACGCCCTCACCCTGCTGGCCAAGGCCGACCGGCCGAAGCGGCTGGTCGTGGACGCCAGCCACGGCAACAGCGGCAAGAACCACGTACGGCAGGCCGAGGTCGTCGGGGAGGTGGCCGCCCGCATCGCCGCCGGCGACACCGGGATCGCCGGGCTGATGGTGGAGAGCTTCATCGTGCCGGGCCGGCAGGAGCCGGGCCCGCGCGAGACGCTGACGTACGGGCAGAGCATCACCGACGCCTGCGTCGGCTGGGACGAGACGGAACGCCTGCTCGACGTCCTGGCCGAGGCCGTCCGCGCCCGCCGCGCCACCGCCGGCTAGCCGCGCCCGCGCACGTCGGCCGGGCTGACGTGCGCGGGAACGAACGCCAGGTCCAGATCTCCGCGCAGATCACGACGTGGCAGAGTGCTCCGCCTCAACCCAATTGCGGACGGCGGGGGAGTAGCCGTCCGGCTTGTCCCCGACCTTGACGCCCGGACTGACCAGCAGGCTCTGGTAGCCGCCGGTGAACATCCGGTAGAGCGAACGAGGCGGCTCCGCGCTCGCCTGGTCGAGCTCGGCCCGCAGCTCGGCGGGCAATTCGAAGTCGAGCGCCGCGAGGTTGGCGTCGAGCTGGGCCGCGCTGCCGGCGCCGACGATCGCGGAGGCGATGCCCGGCTGGGTGGCGACCCAGTTGAGCGCGACCTGGGCCATCGGCACGCCCAGCTTCCCTGCCACGCTCTCGACCGCCGCCAGGATCCCCCACTCCCGCTCGGACCACTCCGGTGTCTCGCCACTGAGCCGGCCGGGTCCGGCCAGCCCCTGGCCGGTGGGCCGGTACTTGCCGGTGAGGAATCCGCCGGCGAGCGGGCTCCACGCGGTGACGCCGAGCCCCAGCGCCTGACCCATAGGGACGTGTTCGCGCTCGATCTCCCTGTCGACGAGGGAGTAGGGCAGTTGCAGGCTGACCATCGGTTCGAGGGCGTGGGCCTCGGCGTAGGTCTGGGCGCGGGCGGCGTACCAGCTGGGCACGTCCGACAGGCCCGCGTGGCGGATCTTCCCGGCCCTGACGAGGTCGTCGAAGGTGCGCAGGACCTCCTCGACCGGGGTGATGCGGTCCCAGGTGTGCAGCAGGAACAGGTCGATGTGGTCGGTACGCAGGCGGCGCAGCGACGCCTCGACCGCCCTGATCAGGTGCTTGCGGCCGTTGCCGCCCGCGTTCGGATCGCCGGGATCGACGCTGTTGGTGTACTTCGTGGTCAGCACCACCCGGTCGCGCACACCGGCCTCGGCGATGAGCCGGCCGAGGATGGTCTCGCTCTCGCCGGCCGTGTAGAAGTCGGCGGTGTCGATGAGGTTGCCGCCGGCTTCGAGGTAGCGGCGGAAGATCGGGCGGGCCTCCTCTTCGGTCTTGCCGTACGCGGCGTGGTAGCCGCCGGTGCCGAAGTTCATCGTGCCCAGCGCCAGCGGGCTGACCCGCAGCCCGGAGCGTCCGAGCAGGTAGTAGCGGTCCATGGACATGGCCGTGTCTCTCTTTCTGATGGGGTGCGTTCAGCCTGCACATCAGAAAATGGACTGGCAAGTCCAGAAATGTCGATCAGGTGACGAGACGGCGGACGGCCTCCACGACCGCGGCGCGGTGCTGCTCCGCGTCCTCGCCGGCGGCGGCGACGGGGCTGGTCGGCATCCAGGCGTTGGTGAGGGCCAGGGTGAAGGCCAGCAGATCCTCGGGAGTGAATGCGGCCGGCACGCGCCCTCCGGCCTGGGCGGCCGCGATCGTCTCCGTCTTCTGCCGCATCGACGCGCGCAGCCCCTCGGTCTCGTGGCCGGTGCCCGACCGTTCGAGGCGGTGCCAGGTGGCCAGGCGCAGCTGGTCGGGGTGGGCGAGCAGGTAGTCGAACAGGCGGCCCGCGTAGCCCGGCAGGTCGTCGGCGGTGAAGGGCACCTGGTCGAGCACGCGGGACACGTGCGCGTCCATGACCGCGTCGAACAACTGCTCCTTGTTGCCGAAGTGGGTGTAGATCAGCGCCTTGTTGGCGTCGGCGGCGGCGCCGATGCGGTCGACGCGGGCGCCGGCGATGCCGTGGGCGGCGAACTCCGCCGTGGCCGCCTGGAGCAGGCGGGCCCTGGTCGCCTCGGCGTCGCGGATCCTGGCGGGCCGGGGTCGCTGCGACATGCCCTCAGTTTATGGCAACTAACCGTTTATTTGACAACTCGTCCGGCGCGACGCAGCATATAAATGACTGTTTAGTTAGAACGGAAGCAGGGACGTTCCATGAGCAAGATCTGGCTCATCACCGGCGGCTCGCGCGGCTTCGGCCTGGCGCTCGCGCGGGCCGTGCTCGACGGCGGGCAGCGTGCCGTCGTCACCGCCCGCCGCCCCGAGCAGCTCGACGACCTCGTCCGCGCGTACGGCGACCGCGTCCGCACCACGGCGCTCGACGTCACCGACGCGACGGCGGCCGAGGCCGCCGTGCGGCTCGCGCTCGACGCGTTCGGCCGGCTCGACGTCGTCGTCAACAACGCCGGCTACGCCACCAGCGCCTCCATCGAGGAGATGCCGGACGAGGAGTTCCGCGCCCAGATGGAGGCGAACTTCTACGGCGTGCTCAACGTGACCAGGGCCGCCCTGCCGGCCCTGCGCCGGCAGCGCTCCGGCCACTTCATCCAGTTCTCCTCCATCGGCGGGCGCGTCGGCGGATCGCCCGGCCTGGCCGCCTACCAGAGCGCCAAGTTCGCCGTCGAAGGCTTCTCCGAGGTGCTCAACGCCGAGCTGAAGCCGCTGGGCGTCAAGGTCACCATCATCGAACCCGGCGGATTCCGTACGGACTGGGGCGGTTCGTCGATGACCGCCCTGCCGGTGGGCGCGGACTACGAGGCCACGGTCGGCGAGATGAACCGCTACCGCGAATCCACCGTCGCGACCTGGCGCGGCGACCCGGTCAGGGCCGCGCGGATCATCACCGACCTCGCCGAGCTGGCCGAGCCGCCGCTGCGGCTGCTGCTCGGCGCGCAGGCGGTCGAGATGGCGCAGACCTCCTCCAGGGCCCGCGCCGCCGAGGCCGAACGCTGGGCCGAGGTCAGCCGCTCGGCCGACTTTCCGCCGGGTGAGTAGTATGGACCGCTGAGTCCATTTTGGGAGGAATGATGCCCACGCTGACCCGCAAGGGCGCCGCGACTAGGCAGCGCATCCTCGACGGCGCGGCCGCCCACATCCGCGAGTTCGGCGTGGCCGCCACGACCCTCGACGACGTGCTGAGCAGGACGGCGACCAGCAAGAGCCAGCTGTTCCACTACTTCCCCGGCGGGCGGGAGGAGTTGCTGCTGGCCGTGGCCCGCTTCGAGGCCGACCGTGTGCTGGAGGACCAGCAGCCCCAGCTCGGCTACCTCACCTCCTGGCAGGCGTGGCGGGAGTGGCGGGACAAGGTGGTCGAACGTTACCGCCGGCAGGGCCGTCATTGCCCGCTCAACTCGGTCATGTCCTACCTGGGCAACACCACGCCCGCCGCCCAGGCCGTGGTCTCCGAGCTGATGAGCCGGTGGCAGCGCGAGATCGGCGCCGGCGTACGGCACATGCAGGCCATCGGCGAGATCGCCCCCGGCCTCGACCCCGACCGCGCGGCGGCGGCCGTGCTGGCCTGCATCCAGGGCGGAGTGCTGATCCAGCTGTCCACCGGCGAGATCACGCACCTGGAGGCCGCGCTCGACATGGCCATCGCCCACCTCGGGGGCCCGGCCGCAGCCTGAGTACGGGGATACTCATGCCCACTCCGCCCCTCGCCCGCATCGTGGGGAACCGGCGTATTCGACGGTCGAGGAGGTCCCATGATCAGGGACGGGCGCTACGAGGGACAGAGCGGCGACCTCTCGGTCACGCTGCGGGTGGACGCGGACGGCTCGGGCGTGATCAGCGCGGACGTGTTCCGCACGGAGGGACGGCGCTACCTGGCGTCGGCGCGCACCGCGCCGGGAGCCAAGGTGGCGCTCGACGACGGGAGGTGGCCGGCCGTCTGGCAGGCGAGCCCCGCGAACAAGACGACGGGCTCGCTGGCCCTGGACTCGGCGGCGGACGGCACGGTGTCGGCCACGTTCGTCCTCGACGCCCCGCTGAACGGGCTGCCCGCGCGCACCGGCGTGATCGTCCCCGTCGAGCACGAGGACGACGCGCTGCGCCCGCTCGGCCTGGAGATCGAGCTGGAGCAGGGCGTCCCCGCGCCGAGCCCGGTGGTCGTCGAGGGCATCGAACGCACGGTCGGCGGCTGCCTGCGCGCCGCGGGCTTCGCGGTCCAGGAGATCGGACGGCAGAGCTCGATCCCCGCCGGGATCGCCGGCGCCTGGGACGACTCGCTGCTCTACACCATGCTGAGCGATCTCATGCTCATCACGGGGGACGCCTCGCTCCGGGGCCGGGCGTGGGAGCTGCACCTGCTCCTGCTGTCGCGGGCGGCCATCCCCGGGCTGGCCGGGGTGATGTTCGACGCCGACGGCCTGCTCCAGCGGCAGGGCGCGGCCGTCTTCACTGCCGGGTTCGCGGGTGCTGCCAGGGACCAGCGGATCATCAGGACGATCGTCCACGAACTGGGTCACGCGCTCAACCTCGCGCACCGCTTCGAGCGCGCGGTGGGCCGGGCCGACTCGACCTCGTTCATGAATTACGACTGGCGTTACCTGGGCGGCGGGCACGAGGCGGACTACTGGCGGAACTTCGCGTTCACCTTCGACGCCGACGAGCTGGCCTTCCTCCGGCACGGGCCGCTGACGTCGCTGATCCCGGGCGGCGAGCCGTTCCACTCCGTGCGGTACTGGGCCGACGGCGCCGGCGGGCACTCGCCGTACGCGCCGGAGATCCCGTTCGACGGGTACCGGCTGGCGCTCACCGCCCCCGAGGCCGGGCCGGTCTTCGCCTTCGGGCAGCCCGTCTTCCTCAAGGTCACCCTGGAGAACAGGACGGCGAAGGAGCTGCGGGTCGAGCGCTGGGTACTGGACCCGAAGGCAGGACCGCTGGAGCTCCTGGTACGCCGCCGCGGCGCGCCCCAGGACGAGACGGCCGCGTTCACCCCGATCGCCCAGCGGTGCATGGCCGCGATGGACGCCGAAGCCACGCTCACCCTGCCGCCCGGCGCGTCCCTCAGCAACAACGTCAACCTCACCTTCGGCTCGGCCGGCTTCACCTTCGCCGAACCCGGCGAGTACGACATCACCCCGGTCCTCGCCATCCCGGGCCGCGACCCGGCGGACGAGCCCGTCCAGTGGCTGGTCTCGGGCGAGCCGCTGCGCGTCCGCGTCGCGCCGCCGCAGGGCCTCGCCGAGGAACGCGACGCCGAGGTGCTGCGGACGGCGGACGTCGGCGCGTGGTTCGCCCTCGGCGGCAGCGACGCGCTCGGCTCGGCGAGGCAGGCCCTTGCGGAGGTACGCGAGCGCCGCCAGGCGGAGGCGGGGACGGGGGACCCGGTCGTCGCGGCGATCACGCGGACCGCCGCGCTCGACGCCGCCCGGCCCTCGATCCGGTTCACCGACGGGGAGTTCGTCCGCCACGACGGCGACCCGGAGCAGGCCGCGCGGCTGCTCGACGGCCTGGGCGCGGAGGCGTTGCGCACCTTCGACCCCTACACCGCCCAGCAGACGGCCGCCCTCGCCGACCGCTACCGCGACGCGGCGGAGCGGTAGCGCCCTCGCGTCATCGTTCAGGAGACCGCGCCGCCGGCGCCGTGCCGGCGGCGCTCCTGTCGAGCAGGGGCCTGATCAACGTGAGCTGGGCGGCGGCCAGCAGCAGACAGGTGCACGCCAGGGCGCTCCACAGCCCCACCGGTCCGGCGCGGTCGAGCAGCTGGGTGCTGCACAGCGGGGCCACGACGGTGGCGATGCCCCAGGAGGTGCCGAAGACCGACAGGTAGCGGCCGCGGGCGTGCTCGGGCGCGATGTCGGCCACCAGCGCGTAGCTGCGCCCGAACATCAGCACGTCCCCGACGCTCCAGACCACGGTGGCGGCGAGATGCCCGGGCAGGCCGTCCGCGACGGCGTAACCGGCGAGGCCGGCGGCGAGCAGCAGGTAGCCGCAGGCCATCGCCGCGTGGTGGGACAGCGTCGTCGCCGTCCGGCGCAGCAGCGGCTGGCAGAGCACCATGACGACGGCCGAGAGCGTCGACAGCAGCCCGGCGTCGGCGGCCTCCAGACCGCGCCGGGTGAGCGCCAGCGGCAGCGCCATCATGACCTGCATGTAGATCAGCGCGAAGAACGTCCCGGACGCCAGCAGCACCAGCAGCGACCGATCCCGCCACACCGCCCGGGCCTCCGCCCCTGCGACCTCGGCCCTGAACGGGGCGAAGACCCGCCGGACGAGCCGCTGAGCGGGGCGGTCCGCGGGCCGGTCCACCGGCAGGTCGGCGGCTCGCCGGGCGGGGGAGTCGGCGGGCAGGACGAGGCGGATGACGACGGCGCAGGCCAGGCAGGTGACGGCGTCCACGACGAAGAGCCAGCGCAGGTCCCATCGCCCCAGCCCGGCCGCGATCAGCCCGGCTCCCATGCCGCCCACCGCCAGGGCGGTGTTGAACAGGCTGAACGCCTGCGCCCGCCGCTCCGGCCGTACGGCGTCGGCGACCATCGCCTGGGACGGCGGCTCGTAGATCTCGAAGGCCAGCCCGAGCAGGACGGCGAACACGGCCACCATCGCCACGGACCCGGACATCGCGATGCCCGCCTGCGCCAGCGCGCAGCCGGTCAGCCCGGCTACGATCGTGCGGCGCCGGCCGAAGCGGTCGGCCAGGACGCCGCCGAGCAGGCGGGACGGGATGGTGGCCAGGCCGAAGGCGGCGGAGATCAGGCCGGCGGTCACCGTGTCCGCGCCGAAGCCGGCGGTGACCAGCACGGTGAGGAACGCCATGGAGAAGGCGCCCAGCCGGTTGATCGCCCGGGCCAGGACGAGCCACCACACGGTACGCGGGAGGCCCAGGACGGGCATGCGTGCTCCTTACGTGACCAACGAAACTGCTATCGTCGGTCACGGACACTACGACGCTAGGAGTGACCAGTCAAGTGATGTTCGATAGTCACGTGGCGATCCTGCTCGACACCGCCGCCGCGCTCGTGAACGTGCTGACCGACGGCGGCGACCGGGGCAGGCCGTACACGGCGCCCAGGGCGGACGCGCTGCCCGAGGCGATCGGCGCCGTGCTGCCGGGGGAGCCGGCGGTCTCCATGGAGGAGGCCCTCTACCTGGCCGGCACCACGCTCAAGGTCCGGCGCGTCTTCGAGGCCATGGACGGCGGGCGCGACGACGAGGCGGCCGGGATCGTCAACGCGCTCGTCATCAGCACGGGTGCCCGCCCCCAGCTCAACCGGGTGCCGGGCGAGCCCTGGCAGATGCACTTCCACGGGGCCGACGACACGCTGTCTGTGGGGTGGAGCGCGGGCTTCGCCTCCGCGCTGACGCTGGCCATCGGCAGCGACCTCGGCGGGCGGCTCGGTGTGTGCCAGGCCAAGGGGTGCGACCGTGTGTACGTGGACGCTTCCCGCAACGCGGTGCGCCAGTTCTGCTCCCGCTCCTGCCAGAGCCGGACGAAGGCGGCCGCCTTCCGCGCCCGCTCCGCCGCCCGCCCACCGGCTTGAGCAGCCTCCCGCGCCCGCTCCGCCGCCCGCCCATCGGCTTGAGCAGCCCCCGACCTGATGCGCCCCGGTGTGCCGCCTGACCTGACGCGCCCGTCTTCGCCGTTGTTGGTTCCGGGCGGAGATGGACGAGAGAATTCCCTCATGTCGCTGTACGCACCGCTCAAACCAGAGGACCCCAGGCGGCTCGCGGACTACGAGCTTCTGGGCAGGCTGGGAGAGGGCGGACAGGGCGTCGTGTACCTGGCGGCGTCCGAGTCGGACCAGCAGGTGGCGATCAAGTTATTGCGCCCCGAGGTCTCGTTCGATCCGGACATCGTCCAGCGTTTCCTGCGTGAGGCGCGGGTGGCCGAGCGGGTGGCCGCGTTCTGCACCGCCCAGGTCCTGAGCACAGGCGTCGAGGCCGGCCGGCCGTACATCGTCAGCGAGTACATCGAGGGCCCGTCGCTGCGGCAGGTGATCGAGAAGGACGGGCCGAGGACCGGGGGCGGTCTGCACCGGCTGGCCGTCAGCACCCTCACCGCCCTCGCGGCCATCCACCAGGCCGGCATCGTGCACCGCGACTTCAAGCCGTCCAACGTGATCATCGCCCCCGACGGGCCGAGGGTGGTCGACTTCGGTATCGCCCGCGCCCTCGACGCCACGTCGACGCTCACCTCGTCCGTGATGGGGACGCCCGCGTACATGTCGCCTGAGCAGTTCCTCGGGCAGCCGGTGGAACCGGCGGCCGACCTGTTCTCCTGGGCCTCCACCATGGTCTACGCCGCCACCGGGCGGCCGCCGTTCGGCGACGACAGCGTGCCGGCCGTGCTGGCCAGGGTCCTGTACAACCCGCCGGAGGTGCCCGGCTTCGACAGCCCGCTGCGCGAGGTGGTGATCGACTGCCTGAACAAGGATCCCGCCCGCCGGCCCACCCTCGACCAGGCGACCCGTCGCCTGCTCCAGGGCCCGGCCGCGGCCTCCGGGCCCGCGCGGGCGGGTCGCGCCTCCGTGCCGGGCCCGGCGAGCACCGCGGCGCCCGCCTCCGGCCGGCCGTCGTCCACCTCCCCACCGCCCGCTTCCCCGTCGTTCGCCCCGCCGTCGTCGGCGTCGTCGGTATCGTCGCCGGACACCTTGCCGCCGTCCGCCTCGCCCCCGTTCGTCCTTCCGCAGGCCGCCTCGACGCCGGCCGGTTCGACGCCGTCCACGTCGCTGTCGTCGTTGTGGCACGCCACCGCCTGGCGCCGGCGCAGGAAGAGCGTGCTCGCCGCGCTGTCCGCGGCGGCCCTGGTCACGATCGGCGTGACCGTGCCCTGGGGCCGGCTGGGCGCGACGAACGCCTCGTCCACGCCCCCGCCGGCGCGACCGTCCGCCTCGGCGCATCTTCCCTCCGCGCGGCCCCTGCCGGGCACGAAGACCACCGTGTACGACTACCCGGACCAGCCCATCGCGCTCACCAGCTACCAGCTGGACGTCACCGACGACGACGTCAGGGTCTACCTGCCGACGACGTCCGGCCTCTTCGATTACCACTCCGAACTCATCGAGGGTCTCGTCTCGCCCGACGGCCGTTACGTGGCGACCAGGAAGTCCACGTACGAGGACGACGGCTACGACTCGGTCACCGTCATGGAGCGGAGCACCGGGCACAGGTTCACCCTCAAGAGCGTGAAGGAACCGCAGGTGGGGACGATGGTGGGGTGGTCGCGCGACAGCTCGCGCATCCTGCTCAACCTGAGCCGCACCAAGAACGACGAGACGCGCTACTCCGGATTCGCCATCATCGACGTCGCGAAGAAGACCATCAAGAAGGTCCAGCCGACCGACGAGTACACCGCCACCTCGGCCTTCACCTGGGACGACAAGGACCGGGGCGTGGTGAACGAGCGCAAGGGGGTGATCCGCTTCTTCGACGAGAACGGGAACATGGACCACGCCCTGCTCGGCGTCGGCGCCCGCACCGAGAAGATCTGGGACGACTTCTCACCCTCCGGCGCTCTCGTGCTCACCGACTGCCCGAGCGGCGGCTACTGCGTCTCGGACGTCGTGACCGGGAAGACCGCGCACCAGTTCAGGACCGAGTGCGAAGACCTCCTCGGCTGGTACGACGACGCCCACCTCTACTGCTACGCGAAGGTGGCGCAGAAGGGGACGATCCAGGTCATCGACTTCACGGGGAAGTTCGTCCGCAAGCTCGCGGACACCGACGACTACCCCCGGCTCACGTTGACGTACACCCAGAAGACGTGAGCCGGAGGTCCGAACCCGCTGCCGTCAGGACTCCTCGGCCAGACCCAGGTACATCACCTTCGGGTTCGACGGGTTGAACGCGATCGAGGTGACCCGGTCGTAGGGGTTGTGGTTGGTGGTGACCCGCCCGCGCAGCGCGTCGTACCGGTAGAGGTCGGTGCCGAGGTCGGACCAGCCGGTGCCCCACGCGAAGTAGAGCACCAGCGGGTTCTTCGGATGGGCGGCGAGCAGCGGGCCGTTGGGCAGGGTGATCCCGTCGCCCTGGTCGACGACCGGGGTGAAGTGGTGACCGCCGTCGAAGGAGCGGTAGATGTGCCGGCCGTCGGACGGCACGTGCTCGTCCTTCTCCGCCAGATTCAGGCCCATCGCGTACACGACGTTCGGCGCGGCGGGCGAGATGGTCGCGCTGAACACGTTGACCCGGGTGCCGGTCCTGCTCAGGCCGGTGGCGGCGCGCCAGGTCCGCCCGCCGTCGTAGGTCACGCGGGCGCCCTCGGTCGCCACGCCCAGCACCACGTGGTTCAGGTTGTACGGGTCGAACGCCGCCGTGTAGATCATCAGCAGCTCGGTCTCAGGGAAGGCGGGCTTGCCCACGGGCTTCCAGGTCTGCCCGCCGTCACGCGATTCGCGCAGCTGCCCGTCGCCGTCCGCCACCCGCAGCCGGTCGCCGCGCAGCGGGTCGACGCCGAGCCCGGCGACGTCCTCGGCCGGTGCGGTGAGCGGCGTGATGCCGTTGGGCGTGACCAGCGACAGGTGGCCGTTCTGGTCCCAGGCGTAGGCCCGGCCGCCGCGGGCCGCCGTCAGCGTGAGGTTGGCGCCGTTCACCTGGCCCACCTGCGTCCAGCTGCAACCGGCGTCCTTCGAGGTCAGCAGCACGTTGTTGGACAGGGCCAGCAAGTGGTCGGGACGGTCGAGCGCGACGAGGCCACGGGTGTAGACGACGGGCTTCGGCGCCTGGCTGGTCGGCGTGAGCGTCCTGCCCTCGTCACGGGTGAAGGTCACCGTCCCGTCGCCGGTGACCGTCTCGCAGCCCGGCTGGTGCCAGCGGCCGAAACCGTCAAGGCCGGCCGCCGCCGGGTCGTCGGCGGCCACGGCCGGCGTCGCCGCCGACAGGACCGCGAACGCGGCCGCGACTCCCAAGGTGATCATCTTTCGCACGACTGCCTCCATGACAGGCTCAAACGGGAACATCCCGTCGTCCGTCCTACCGGGCGGAGAATCGCCTAGGCTAGGCAAAGCACTGGCAGATTTGTGACATTTCATGAAGAGGACACAGCGACGACGATGAACGCCGACGACAACGCACTCTCGGCCGTCGGCGTCGACGCCGACGACGAACGCGTCTACCGCGACCTGCTCCGCCGCCCGCGCGCGACCCTGCCGGAGCTGGCCGAGCACACCGGCCGCACCACCGTGGCCCTGCGCCGGGCCTTCACCCGGCTGGAGGCGCTCGGGCTGGTCAGCCGCATGGCGGGCCGCCCGGCCCGGTTCCTGGCGACCAGGCCCGACGTCGCGGTGGCCGCCCTCATCTCGCGCAGGGAGGAGGGCCTGGCCCAGGCCAGGCTGGCCTCGATCGCGCTGCTCGCCGAGACGCCGCGGACGGAGAACCAGTCGCCGGAGGAGCTGGTCGAGGTCGTCCAGGGCCAGGCGGCCGTGGTGCAGCGCTTCACGCAGTTGCAGCAGACCGCGACCGAGGAGCTCCTGGTGCTGGACCGCCCTCCCTACGCGCAGAACCCCACCGAGCAGAACGCCGAGGAGATGAACCGGCTCGCGCACGGCGTCCTCGTCCGCGGCATCTACGACGTCTCCGCCCTGGAGATCCCCGGCAAGCTGCGCCTGGCCCAGGAGGCGGCGGCGGCCGGCGAGCAGGCCAGGATCAGCCCCGAGGTGCCGATGAAGCTGGCCATCGCCGACCGCAAGAGCGCGATCCTGCCGCTGAGCACCACCGAGCCAGCGCACGCCGACAGCGCGGTCATCGTGCACTCCTCCACGCTGCTCGACGCGCTCGTCACGCTCTTCGAAGTCCTGTGGCGGGCGGCGCTGCCGCTGCCGTCCGCCCCCTCCACCGGGCATCCCGAGCTGCCCGATCCCGAGCTCTTCACCCTGCTCGCCGCGGGGCTCAAGGACGAGGCGGTGGCGCGGCAGCTCGGGGTGAGCCTGCGCACGATCCACCGGCGGGTCAGCGAGCTGATGGACCTGCTCGGCGCACGCACCCGCTTCCAGGCCGGCCTGCTCGCCGCCCGCCGCGGCTGGCCCGACTCGGCCTGATATGCCACCTTATGGTGGGGAGATGAGCCCTTCTGAGATCCGTACGGTGACGACCGAGGCCGAGCTGCGGGAGATCGTCGCGCCGCCCTCGCAGGCCATCTGGGACAAGGACATCGCCAGGATCGACGAGCACGCCCGTACGATCATCACCCACTCGCCCTTCCTGGTGCTGGCCACCGCCAACGAGAACGGCACCTGCGACGTCTCGCCGCGCGGCGACCCCGCCGGGTCGGTGCTGGTCCTCGACGACCACCGGCTGGTGATCGCCGACCGCCCCGGCAACCACCGCGTCGACGGCCTGCGCAACGTGCTCACCAACCCCCACGTGGGGCTGCTGTTCATCGTGCCGGGGATGAACGAGACGCTGCGGCTGAACGGGCGCGCCACGCTCGTCTCCGACGCGCCGTTCTTCGACGACCTCGCGGTCAAGGGCAAGCGGCCCCGGCTGGCGCTGCTCGTCGAGGTCGAGGAGCTCTACATGCACTGCGCCAAGGCGTTCCTGCGCTCGTCGCTCTGGCAGCCGGACACCTGGCCCGACCGCAAGAGCCTGCCCACGCTGGGCCGGATCGCCAAGGACCACATCGGCATCAAGGAGCTGTCCGCCGAGCAGCTCGACGAGGGGCTCGACCGCGACGCCGAGCAGAACCAGTATTGAACCCGGGCGGGAGGCCGGTCAGGGGGACGCGCTGACGCGGACGCGGTCGGAGGCGCCGTCGGAGAGGAACGACGCCATCGACCGGCCCTCCTCGGCCACCGCGTCCCGCTCTTCCCGGGAGAGCCGGCTGAGCGGGGTGACGGTCACGGTGTCGTCCTCGACCTGCCAGGTCGCGGCCACCCGGCCGTCCACGAGCGCGACGCGGGCGCCGCTGACCGACAGGTTGCGGTGCGCGTCGTCGATGATCCGGCCGCGGTCCTGGTAGCCGAGGATCGCGTTGTCGAAGGCGGGCAGGAACCGTACCGGGGCGGGGGTGCCGGGGTCCGGGCGCGGCGCGTCGGGCAGGTCCAGCAGCTCCCGGCCGCGTTCGTCCCGGAAGGAGATCAGCTCCGCGCGTACGGCGGCCACCGCGGCGGGCAGCCCGGCCAGGCCGGACCAGGCCCGCAGGTCGGCCGTGGTGGCGGGCCCGAACGCGGCCAGATAGCGCCGCACCAGCTCCTGCCCGACCGGGTCGGCGCCGTCCTGGGCCGGCGGATCCAGTTCGCGTCCCAGCCAGGCGGCGATCGGGACGTAACGCACCCCCGCCTTCTTGCGCCACAGCCCGCGCGGCGGCAGCTGCACCGTCGGGATGAGGGCGGCGGCCAGCATCTCGCCCAGCGGTCGCGGGCCCGGCGCGGGCCAGCGCCCGGCCACCGCCCGCGCGAGCTCGCCCATCGAGCGGGGCTCGCCGTCGGCCATGACCGCCAGGCCCGCCGCGGCCAGTTCGTCGAGGTCCACCCCGGCCAGCTCGCGGCGGTAGGTCCCGAGGACCCGCTGGCGCAGCATGCCGTCGTGCCGCGCCCGCCAGGCCACGACGTCGTCGGCCGTGAGGAGGTGCACCGTACGGCGCATGAGGTGCGTGCGCACCACGCGGCGCTCCGTGACCAGGTCGGACAGCGCCGCCGGGTCGAACGCGCGCAGCCGGGACCAGAGCCCGACGAACGGCTCCTGCGGCTCCTGCGCCTGCAGTCCGCACACGTGCGCGACGGCGTCGAGCACCGGCAGGCCGGAGCGATCGAGCAGTAACTGCCGGGCGAGCGTCGCGCGGTTGAGCGCCCGGGCGCTGAGGACGCTCATGCGCCCGCTCGCGGATCGAGAAGCCGCGTGGTCATGGTGGTTCCCTCCGGTATCTGTGCGTTTCAGCCGTGGTAGGTGCTGGCCACGTTGACCGCCCAGACCACGCCGAAGCGATCCTTGAGCATCCCGTAGAGCGGCGCCCACGGCGAGGGCTCCAGCGGCTGCACGACGTCCGCCCCGGCGGACAGCTTCTCCCAGTACGCGGTGATCTCCTCCGCGCTCTCGCCGGTCAGCGAGACGAAGAAGGAGTTCTCGCCGCGCTCGTACGGCATGGCCGCGGGGACGTCGTACGCCATCACGTGGAAGCCGTTCGCGGCGGCGACCTGGCCCCACATCACGTGGTCCGCCTCGGCCGGGTCCGCGACGCTGCCCGCGTCCTGGTACGTGACGACGCCGAGGTCGCCGCCGAACACGGACCGGTAGAACTCCAGCGCCGCGCGGGCCTCGCCACGAAAGTTCACATGAAGAACGGACTTGATCGACATATCGCTACTCCTGAGCCTGCAGCGAACGCCGGGTGGCGCCCGCAAAGGAACTCTCACAGGAGTAGCGGCCAGGTTGTGGCCTCTACTTACGGCAGGATGGAATTCGTGCCGAAAACCTCAGCGCGCCTGCTGGCCCTGCTCTCCCTGCTCCAGACCCGCCGGGACTGGCCGGGGGCGCTGCTCGCCGAGCGGCTGGACATCAGCCCGCGCACCGTGCGCCGCGACGTCGACCGCCTGCGCGAGCTCGGCTATCCCATCGTGGCCTTCAAGGGCCCCGACGGCGGATACCGGCTGGAGGCCGGCACGGAGCTGCCGCCGCTGCTGTTCGACGACGAGCAGGCCGTCGCACTGACCATCGCGCTGCAGATGGCCACCGGAACGGGCGCCGGCATCGAGGAGGCCGCCGCCCGCGCGCTGCACACCGTCCGGCAGGTCATGCCCGCCCGGCTGCGGCACCGGATCGACACCTTCCGGGTCACCGCCGTCGACCGGCCCACCTCTCGGGCGGACGTCCAGGTCGACAGCGGTGTGCTCATGACGCTGAGCGCCGCCGTCCACGCCCGCGAGGTGCTGCGCTTCGACTACGCCCGCGCATCCCCCGACGCCAGCCCGTCCCAGGACACCGACGCCTCCTCCGGCGGCGACTCGGCCTTCGCCCGCGACTCGGCCTCCGGCGGTGGCGAGCCGGGGCCGCCGCGCCGGGCGCAGCCGCACCACCTCGTCACCTGGGGCGGGCGCTGGTACCTCATCGCCTGGGACCTCGACCGCGCCGACTGGCGTACCTTCCGCGCCGACCGCATCACCCCCCGCACCCCCTCAGGCCCCCGCTTCACCCCGCGCGAGCTGCCGGGAGGCGACGTGACCGCGTACGTGACCAGCAAGTTCCGCGGCTCGGGCGGCACCGGCGACTGGCCCTGCCAGGGCGAGGTGATCCTCGGCCTGCCCGCGGCCGAGGTGTCGCGCTACGTCCGTGACGGGCTCGTCGAGGAGCTCGGCCCCGGCCGCTGCCGGCTCGTCATGGGCTCGTGGTCGTGGCCCGCCCTGGTCGCCGCCATCGGCAGGTTCGACGCCGGCATCGAGGTGGTCGGCCCGCCCGAGCTCAGAGACGCGTTCGCCCGCCTGGCACGACGCTACGCAGGCGCCGCAGCCGGTCGGAGCGGGCCAGACGCCGGCCCACCCCCTGTCCGGGAAGCTCGATGTAGCGGTGACTGACGAGGGCACAGGCGACCACCGCCGCCAGCAGCACCCAGAACCAGGTGATCCGCCAGCCGAGCGGGACCGGCACCGGATCGGGGATCGACCGCCGCAGCACCTGGATCAGGAGCGGATGCAGCAGATAGACGGAGTAGCTGATCAGCCCGAGGCGCACGATGAGGGCCGGCCAGACGGACGAGCGCAGCCGCCGCCCGATCAGGAACGTCAGCCACGCCGCCGCGACGGCGGTGGACCAGCTCCACCGGAACGCCACCGCCTGCTGGTGGGCCATGGACCAGCCGGGCCCGAACCAGGCCGCCGCGCCGACGGACACGACGGGCACCAGCCCGATCACCCACCCCGTCACGCCCCGCCGCACCTGCCCCTGGTCCAGCCGGTAGAGCGCGGTCCCGGCGAACATCGTGGCGACCACGGCCAGGCTCTGCCAGGCGCCGATCCGGCTGTTGACGACCAGCAGCACGAGGGCCACGGCGGCCACGGCGACCGCGCCGCAGAGCCGTACGCGATGAGCTCCGGCGAGGACCGCGGCCAGCCCCGCCACCATCACCCCGGTCACGACCAGCACGAGGACGTCGGAGCCGAAGGCGCGCGACAGGGCGCCGGCCGGCAGCAGACCGCCGACGAGCACACCCGCGACCGCGACCGCGAGCACGCCGGTTGTGCGCACGCGCCGCGCCCCGACCACGAAGATCGCCGTCACCAGCAGGTAGAACACCATCTCGTACGACAGCGTCCAGAACACGTTGACGACGCTGACCACCTGGAGGAAGTCCTGGAGCATGGTCAGGTGCGCCAGCCCGGCCGTCACCGGATGCTCGCCCAGCTGGTCGGGCAGCTCCGTGTAGACGGGGACGAGTGCGAACGCGGTGCCGATGACCGCGGCCACCATCCACAGCGGATAGATGCGGAACACCCGGCCGATCCAGAACCGGGTGACGCTGCCCCGCCGTTCGAGCGAGGCGGGCACCACGTAGCCGCTGATGATGAAGAACAGCATGACGCCGTACTGGCCGAAGTCGAACCAGGGGCTGGCGCCCGTGCGGACCTCGGGGAAGAGGGGGTCGAGGAGGTGCTCGAAGAGCACGGCGAGCACGGCCAGCCCGCGCAGGGCGTCCAACCAGGTCTGCCGGCGGGCCGGCGGGGCCGCCTGGGCCGTCCTGGTCTGGTGTCCGGTCCGCAGCTCACCGCCGTCTTCACGAGCGGCCAGGTCGATGGGCATCGTGTCAGGCTATGCGGTCAACCTGAGCGAAACCTTGGGGTCTGCTCAGGCGGCATGGACGAGCGTGCGCTTGCGGCCGGAAGGCGTTGTCAAGTTCACTGGTCAACCGCCGATTCCGGCCGGTTGACACGTGTCCGGCGGCTGTGGCTACATCGGGACGAGCGCGGATCTTCCCCGCAGGACCGGAGGCAGCGATGTCGCGAACGGCCGTACTCGAAGTGATCTCGCCCTCGGGCGAATCCCATCGATACGACCTGACGCGCACGCAGTACACGATCGGCCGCGCCGTGGCCGACCACCGCCCCGACATCGTGCTCGAACCAGACCCGCAGGGCTGGATCAGCCGGTTGCACTGCATCCTCGACTACGAGCACGGCCGCTGGTGGGTGACCGACCACGCCCGCAACGGCACCCTCATCGAACGCGACGACACCCCCGGCGGGCCGCAGGCGGTGAGCGGGCGCCAGATGCTGCACCACCAGGACACCCTGCTGATCATCGGTGACATGGCCGACGGCGACATCCCGCAACACTGGCGGCTGGTCTACATCGACGCCGACGAGCGCACCCTGCCCGCCCACCAGTGGTACACCACCACCACTCCCGCGCGGCTCGACCTGCCCGCGCCACGGGCCCGGCTGCGTTACGACTGGGTGGCCAGCCGGGCGTACCGGGTGGACCAGACCGGCGCCGAGACGCTCATCGAGGGGCTGCGCCCCAAGGGCCACCAGCTGCTGCGCTTCATGGTCGGCCGCGGCCGCAGCCAGTCCTCCGACGAGGTCGCCTGCGACCACGCGGAGCTCATCACCGCGTTGTGGGGCCCGAGGGAGGACTGGCCGGTGGGCCGCACGTACGACAACTCGGACGTCGCCGCCGTCGTGTACGCCGTCCGCAAGTGCGTCGAACCCGAGCCGGGCAACCCGGTCGTCCTGGAGACCGTCCCCACCCTCGGCTACCGCCTGCACATCCACCACGCCAGGTGACCCGGCCGCGAGGACGAATCTACGCATTGCGTACGCTTTGTCGCTGACGTTGCCGTGATGGAGGGGAAGCGATGACCGCGCGCGTACAGACCGGCGGCGGGATGAGCACGCGCGTGCGGATCAGCGTCGCGCTGGCCGTGTGGGGGCTGCTCTACAGCGCCTACCGGGCCTACTACGCGCTGGGCGGGACCGCCGGCATGTTCGGCACGCCGGTCTCGCAGGCGCAGTGGCTGGCGATCAACGCGGTCGGAGCCGGAATCCTGCTCGTCGCCGCCGTGCTGCCGCCGGCGACGCTGCCGCTGTGGCGGCACCGGTCCGGACGGCGCGCCATGCTGGCCCTCTGCTGGGTGGCGGCGGTGGGATGCGTCATGCACGCCCTGGTCGACAGCGTGCAACGAGCGTTGAGCCTGGCCGGGCTGCTGCACATCGAGCTGCCGTTCTGGCGCACCCTCGACCGGCGCACGGCCGACCTGCAGGATCTGCTGTTCAACGAGCCGTGGTTCCTGATCGAGGGCCTGCTGTGGGCGGCACTCGCGCTGACGAGCCTGGACGCGGGAACGCAGCGGCGCCGGTGGCTGGCCGGCGCCGGGATCGCGGTGGCCGCGCTCACCGCGATCGGCCTGCTGAGCGCGACCGGGGTGATCGGCACGTTCATCGTCGGGTAGGGGGATCGGACTCCTCAGCCCTCATGGAGGGGCAGGACTCTCGGCCGTCATGGAGGGTCAGGCTCCTTGGCCGCCGTGCCCGCCCTCCAGTTCCTCCACCGCGTCGATCAGGCCGCGCAGGCCGATCTCCTCGCGTTCGACGTCCGTCGGGTCGAACAACCAGTCGGTGACCGGCAGCTCCATCTCCTCCTCGGGACGGCTCGCCTCGGCCGTGATCAGCTCGATCTCGACCTCGGCCCGCAGCTCGTACAGGACGTCGTCCTCGCCGTTCGGCACGTTCATCTCCTACTCCAGGGGTGACTTCGAAAGGGGGGTCAGGCGGGCCGGCTGACCGCGTGGACCAGCCGCACCGCGATCTGGCCGGAGGCGAACAGGCGGGCGAAACGTTCGCCCTGGTGGGCGGCCAGCCGGAAGGCGGGGTCGGTCCGGTGGCGGCTGGCCACGACCGCGGCGACCTGCTCGGCCCGTCGCGTCCAGGACAGCGGCGCGCCGGTCTGCTGGTCGATCTGCTCGACGACCTCGAACCCGGCCCCGGCCAGCAGCCCGAGCAGTTCGCCGCCGGTGGGGAAGTGGTTGCCGTCGGGAGCGGGCAGGACCTGCGGCCCCCTCGCGAGGACCACCAGCAGTCCCAGGGAGGCGCCGGGCGTGAGCACCCGGTGGATCTCGGCCAGCATGGCCGCCTTGTCGCGCACGGTGCAGAGCACTCCCAGGCACCAGGCCGCGTCCACCGACGCCGTACGGAGCGGGATGCGCCGACCGTCGGCCGCGACGACCGGCAGCCCGAACAGCCGGACGGCGGCCCGGCCCGCGGCCGGCATCGGCTCCAGCAGGATCGGCGCCACCCCGAACCGCTCCGCCGCCCAGGCGGCCGGCCCGCCGGCTCCCGCGCCCACGTCCAGCAGCCTGATCCCCGGCGCGAGCTCGCACGCCTCGGCCAGCCAGGCCAGCGCCGCCGGGCTCGCGCTGCCGCGGCAGGCGGCGGGGATGGCGTGCCGCTCACCGAGCTGTTCGACGGCCTCGGCGGTCCAGCCGGGGACGTCGTCGAACTCGGCGGACATCGCCGATGCGCTCACAGGGCGCCTCCTGGCCGGGTGCTCAGGCGGGACGGGGAGCGCGGCGGTCCCTGCGCTGGGCCAGCTCCTCCTCGTCCACCAGGGCGAGCATCGGCTTGCCCGGCTCGCACAGCATGGTGACGGTGAACCGGACCCGCATGTCGTCGCGGTTGTTGCCGTCCTGGTAGTGGATGACGTCGCCGCCCGGCTCCCAGAACACCTCTCCCGCCCGGATCACCCGCTCGGGCTCGCCTTCCAGCTCGAACCGCATCTCGCCCTCCAGCACGTACCCGAACGCGGGCCCCGAGTGGCGGTGCGGCGGCGTGCCCGGGTCGCCGGGCGGGTACTCGATGACGATGGTCATCGCGTGCGCCCCGGCCGGGATGAACGGCGGTTCGACCTCCTGGAGCAGGGTCAGCGCCGACTGCCAGGCGGTCGAGCGCGGTTCGCGGGTCCGCGATGGGTTGTCGGACATGAGATTCACCTTTCGTTGCGGCCCGTACGAGCCGGTCGGCTCATGGCGAACGCCGGAGGGCCGGCGACGCGGCGCGAGCGGCGGGCGGTCCTGGGCGAGCGGCGGTCGCTTCAGCGGCCGGTGGCGTCGCGGCCGGGCCAGTCGGCGTAGCGGATCGTGCCGAGCGTCGCGCCGTCCTCCGGCACCAGCGACCGCTCCTTCAACTCCGCGCCGAAGTAACGCGCGTGCGGGTCGGTGACCACCTGGCGCGGGTCGCCCCAGCCGGCCAGCGTCTCGCGGAAGAACTCGTCCATCCGGAACAGGTCGGGCCCGGCGATCTCGATCCGGCCGTTCAGCGGCCGGTCCACCGCGACCCGGCCGACCGCGGCGGCGACGTCGTCGCCCGCGATGGGCTGGAAGAGCACGGGCGCGATCCGTACGGTGTCGTCCTGCGTGGCCTCGTCGGCGATGCCGCGGACGAACTCGAAGAACTGCGTCGCGTGCACGAGCGAGTACGGGATCCCCGACTTCTGGATCAGCTGCTCCTGGGCGATCTTCGCCGCGAAGTAGCCGTTCTCCGGCATGCGCTCCGTGCCCACCACCGACAGGGCGACATGGTGGCCGACCCCGGCGTCCGCCTCCGCGGCGAGCAGGTTTCGGGTGGAGGTCTCGAAGAACTCCATCACCGCGGCCGGCTCGAACGACGGCGAGTTCGACACGTCGACCACGACCTGCGTGCCCGCCATCGCCTCGGCCAGCCCTTCGCCGGTGAGCGTGTTGACGCCGGTGCGCGGGGAGGCCGCCACCGCCTCGTGGCCGTGCTCGCCCAGCTTCGCCACCAGCTTCGACCCGATCAGGCCGGTTCCGCCGATCACGACGACCTTCATGACATCCCCTTTCTGCCGCCGGGGCATCTTGTGCCCTCCGGTCGCCAGCTAAGACAGGACGCCTTCCTCACTTGTGACAGCGGCCGTTAAATTCTTCACAAGCCACCCCAGAAGCGACAGCCGCTCCCGTTCAGGAGACGGCGGCCCTGGGGGATTCCTGCACGCTCACCTGGAGTCCGACGTCCTGCTCGTCGGCCGCGGTCAGCACCGCGCGGAGCAGGCCGGGGAAGCGTTCCCGCAGGTCATGGACGCGTAAGGTGACGAAGCAGCGGGTACCCTCCTGCCGGGTGCGGGTCAGCCCGGCATCGCGCAGCACGCGCAGATGGTGGCTGAGCGTCGACTTGGCCACCGGCGCCCGCAGCTCGCCCCACCCGCGCTCGCGTCCGTCGGCCAGCACCCGCACCAGCCCGACCCGGATCGGATCGCTGAGCGCCCCCATGACCACCGTGAGCGAGATCTCGCCGACTTCGGGGTGGTGCACCTGTCTCATTTGTCCATGGTAGCTTGTTCGACGTTTCACGAACATCGAACAATGAGGGTGACATGACCGCACAACCCATCACCCATGAGCGGGAACGCGTCGCGATCGTGACCGGGGCCGGCTCCGGGATCGGCCGCGCCACCGCGCTCGCCCTGGCCCGCGCCGGAACGCACGTCCTCGGCGTCGGACGCCGCGCCGAGGCCCTGGAGCAGACCGCCGCCGCTAACCCCGGCATCGTCGCCCTGCCCGCCGACATCACCGCCGACGGGATCCCACGGGCCGTCGTCGAGGCGGCCGTCGATCGCTGGGGCCGGCTGGACGTGCTGGTCAACAACGCCGGCGCGACCGCCGTCATGTCGCTGGCCGACACCGACGCCGAGCGCGTCACCGGCCTGCTGGCCCTCAACGTCGTCGCGCCCAGCCTGCTCGCCCAGGCCGCGCTGCCGCACCTGCGGGCCGGCCGGGGCACGATCATCAACGTCTCCAGCACGTACGGCCACCGCCCCCTGCCCGGCGCCGCCCACTACGCCGCGAGCAAGGCCGCCGTGGAGCAGCTGACCCGCAGCTGGGCGCTGGAGCTGGCCTCCGACGGCATCCGCGTCAACGCCGTGGCCCCAGGGCCGACGGAGAGCGAGGCCCTGAGCGCCGCCGGGCTGCCCGAGGCGACCGTGGAGCAGATCAAGCAGGACGAGGCCGGCCGCATCCCGCTCGGCCGCCGCGGCCGGCCGGAAGAGGTCGCCGCCTGGATCGTCCACCTCGCCGACCCCGCCGCCACCTGGATCACCGGCCAGATCCTCACCGTGGACGGCGGCCTGGACCTCACCGGCTGACGCCCGGCGTCGCCGTGCCGGTCACAGGAAGGCACTGTGCTGTGGACGTCCAGGGTCAGGAGCGGCCGCCGAACTGCCAGTTGTGCACCTCGATGTCCGCGTACCGGTCGGCGGTCAGGACGGCGCGGGCCGTGTCCGCGTCGGGGGCCAGGACCAGCGCCGCCGTGCCCAGCCAGGCGGTCCCGTCGTCGGACGACAGCGGCCCGTAGGCGATCAGCGTGTCCTCGCCGGGCGGCAGGGCCAGGTCGGCGGGCTCTCCCGCGCCGAGGCCGAGCACCAGGTAGCGGTTGCCGGCCTCCCGGCCGCCGGGAAAGTCCCACATGGTACGGCCCAGCGTGTTGCGCCACCGTCGCAGCAGCACGTCCCGGTACGCGCCGGCCTGGTAGTTCGGCTCGTCGAAGGCGAACGCGCGGGCGGCGGCGGGATCGGGCAGGTCGACGACGTGCACGCTGCCGGTGGGCGTCTCGCCGTCGTCGGCCATGGTCGGGCCCCGGGCGATCAGCTCCTTCGCGTACCGGTCCATGTAGCTCCAGTGCGCTTCCACCAGCTCCTCACGCAGGGGCAGCGAGCCGGTCCGGTCACGGTGGTAGCAGAAGAACTCCATGCCGCGCAGTCTCCCACCCGCCCGGCCACCCGCGTCCGTGCGCGGGCGTCCCCCTGCAGGGACACCCGCGCACCAGCCACGTCGGCGGTTACTGCCCGACGTTCGCGTTGTACTTCTGGATGGCAGACTGCAGCCCGGTCGCCGCCGTCTGCATCGCCTGCTCCGCCGACGTCTTCGGCTCCTGGCCCTCGCCGGCCGGCACGGCCTGCTCAAGCCCGACCTCGGCCGCCTTCCTGGCCTCGGGCATGATGCCGAGCAGGCAGCCCGACGTGGCCGCCGACGGCTGCTGCGAGCGCAGCTGGGTCACCGCGACCTGGAAGTTCGGGTTGTCGTTCGACTTGGCCTGCGGGTTGACCGGCACGTAACCCGTCGCCGCGTGCCACTTCGCCTGCTGCTCGGGCGTGTTGGAGAACTTCACGAACTCCCAGGCGGCCCGCTTCTCCGCGTCGCTGTGACCGGCGGCGTTGATCCACAGGGAGGCGCCGCCGATGATCGTGCCGCCGCTGGAGGAGGCGGACGGCTTGGGGAACGGCGCGGTCTTCAGCTCGAACTTGCCCTCGGCGGCCGCGGTGTAGCCGCCCAGCGCGGAGGTCGACTCCAGGTGCAGCGCCACGGTCCCGGTCTTGAACGCGTTCTGGGCCTGGTCGGTGGGCCGGCCGGTGTTGGTGGCGTAACCCTCCTTGACCAGCGTGCCGAGCCACTGGGCGAACTTGGGCCCGGCGCCGGTGCCGAAATTCACCTTGGTGGCCAGACCGTTCCTGCCGTTGCCGTTGTCGCAGTACTCGGCGCCGTCCTGGGCGGTCAGCTGCTCGACGAACCAGCCGTAGAGCGCGGCGTTGAAGCCGTACTGCTTGACCGTTCCGCCCTCCTTGACGGTGAGCTTCTTGGCCCATTCGCCGATCTCGTCGAGCGTCGCCGGCGGCTTGTCCGGGTCGAGCCCGGCCTTCTTCACGGCGTCGGCGTTCATGTAGAGCAGCGGCGCCGAGGAGTTGAACGGCATCGACCAGAGCTTGCCCTTGATCGTGTAGTAGCTGGCGATGTTGGGCTCGATGTTGGCGTTCTGGTCGAACTTGTCGGCCTCGATGAACTTGTACATCGGCACGACCTGCTGGGCGTCGTACATGAAGCGTGAGCCGATGTCGTAGATCTGGACCAGCGGCGGCGTGGACTCCTGCTGGACGGCCTGCTTGTACGCGACGACCATCTGGTCGTAGTCGCCCTTGAACACCGGCTTGACGGTGATCTTGGGGTTGGCCTTCTTGAAGTCGTCCACCATGGCCTTGATGGCGAGTTCGTTCTTCTCCTTCATGGAGTGCCAGAACTCGATCTCGACCGGTTCGGTGATCGCGTCCGCGCCGGGCGCGGTGGCGGCCTCACCGCCTTCGCTGGAGCCGCCGTCGCCGCCGCAGCCCGCCAGGGTGAGGGACAGCGCGGCCGCCGCGGCCAGTGCGCCGCGCGTCCGCCGGGATCGGGGTAGTGCCATGGGGGGAACTCCGTTTCTGATTCACGATCACTTCACCGCGCCCGCGGTGAGCCCGCGGATGATGAAGCGCTGTCCGAAGATCACTAGTGCGAGGGTGGGGATCAGCGCCAGGGTGACTCCGGCCAGGATGAGCGTCGGGCTGGACGACTCGGCGTCGTTCAGCATGGACACGCCGATCTGCAGCGTCTTGTACTGGTCGTCGTTGCCCAGGATCAGCGGCCAGAAGTACTGGTTCCACGTGGTCATGAACACGTAGACGCCGACCGCCGCGATGGCCGGCTTCGACAGGGGGAGCAGGATCCGCCACAGGAAGCGCAGGTGCCCGCAGCCGTCCATCACCGCGGCGTCGCGTACCTCGACCGGGAACTGCAGGAACGACTGCCGCAACAGGAACGTGCCGAAGGCGTGGGCCAGGAAGGGCAGGGTGAGGCCGAGGTACGTGAGCGGCCCCTTGGTCAGGCCCAGGTCCGAGATCAGCAGGTAGTTCGGCAGGATGATCGCTTCCCACGGCACCATGAGCGTCACCATGAACAGCGCGAACATCGCCGTCTTGGCCCACATCCGCAGGAACGCGAACGCGTAGGCGGCCAGGACGCTCGACAGGAGCTGGCAGATGGTGACGATGCCGGTCTGGATCGCCGAGTTGAGGTACTGCCTGGCCAGCGGGATCGTGTCCAGCGCCGAGGTGAAGTTGCCGAGGTCGATCGCCGTCGGCAGCAGCTTCGGCGGATAGCTGGCCAGGTCGCCCGGCGTCATGATGCCGCCGACGAACGCGTAGTACAGCGGGAAGACCACGGGGATGGCGCACACGATGAGCACGAGATAGACGATGATCTTGCTCGTGACTGAGGAGGTGGCGGATCTGCTCATCGGTAGTGGACTTTCCTTTCCAGCACGCCGAACTGGATGCCCGTACAGACCAGCACGATCACCAGCAGGACGATGGCCGCGGCGCTGGCCGTGCCGAAGTCGGAGGAGCCGTAGCTGAAGGCCTTCTCGTAGATCCAGTAGACGAGCGTGGAGGTGGCCCCGTCGGGGCCGCCCTTGGTCAGGATGTGGATCTGCCCGAAGCTCTGCAACGCGTGGATCGTGGAGATCACGATGAGGAAGAAGAGCTGCGGCGACAGCATCGGGATGGTGATCCGGCTGTGCAGCCGCCATCCGGTGGCGCCGTCGAGCCTGGCCGCCTCCACCACCTCGGTCGGGATCGCGCCGACGCCCGCCGAGAGCACGAGGACGTTGTAGCCCAGCGTCATCCAGACCGTGGTGATCGAGATGGAGATCAGCGCCAGGTCCGGCTCGGTCAGCCAGCCGATCCGGTCCACGCCGAGGTAGCTGAGCACGCCGTTGGCCATGCCCACGGCCGGGTTGTAGATCAGCGCGAAGATCACCGAGGCGGTCGCCACCGAGAAGGCGAACGGCAGCGCGAACACCGTGCGGAACATGCGCTGCCCGCTGATCCGCGACTCCAGCAGGAGCACGACCACGAGGGCCCCGGCGATGGCGGGAACCACCGTGAAGAGGACGAAGAGCGCGGTCGTTCCCAGCGCCTTGAAGAACCCGGGATCGCCGAACATGGCCGTGAAGTTGTCGAGACCGACGAACTTGTTGGCCCGGCCGATGATGTCGGTGCCCATCGTGGACAGGTAGAAGGTCCTGCCCAGCGGGTAGAAGACGAAGATCGCGAACACGAGCAGCGAGGGCGCCAGGTACAGCAGCGATAACCGGCGCTCGCCCGTCGGTCCCCGTTCCCTGGTAGCGCGGGCTTCCATCGTCGTGCCGTCCCACTTTCGTTCACAGGTCATTCACATTCGTGCTTGCTGGATTCTGCCTACCCAGGTCAGCTTGCGGTAGGTCTGACCAGTGACTTCACAACGAACGTTCGCGGAACGTTATCCGCGACGGCCCTCCTGACCTGGTGCGCTGTGCACGTTCGGGGGCGACCTGGCGGGCTTCTTGTTACTCTCGTGGCCGGTCGGCTACCTCACGTGACGATGCGGCCGCTCGGGCCCACAGGGAGGCGGACGAGGTGGATGGAGAGCCGGGAAGCAGGTTCGGCGCGCGCTTCCGTGTGGCGGAGGAGACGTCCGTCGCCGAGGGCAGGGGCAGGGTGCTGTTCGCCTACGACGAGGAGCTCGGTCGCTCCGTCGTGCTCAAGCGCACCGACCCGGCCGAGGCGCGCGCCCTGGCCGGCCTCACCCACCCGCACATCGTCACCGTCCACGACGTCCTGACCGTCGGCGCGGGCTCCTGGGCGGGCACGTGGCTGGTCCTCGAACGGATGCCGAACGGCAGCCTGTCGGAGCGGACGTTCACCCCTCGGGAGGCGGCCAGGATCGGCGCGCAGATCGCCGACGCGCTGGCGGCGCTGCACCGCAAGGGGCTGGTCCACTGCGACGTCAAGCCCGCCAACATCGTCATGGACGCCGAGGGCACGGCCAAGCTCACCGACTTCGACGCCGTGTGGCGGATCGGCGGCGTGGAGACGATCTCGCCCGACCGGCCGATCTCCTACACGCCCGACTACGCCGGGCCGGAACTCGTCGGCGGACGCCCGGCCGCGGCCTCCGACGTCTTCTCCCTCGGCGCCACCGTCTACGCCCTGGTCGCCGGCCACCCACCCCGCCCCTGGGCCCACGACGGCGGCTCCGGCGCGGCCGCGCGCCGAGCGGACGGCGGCCGTTCCGGTGCCGCCTCGCACGAGGCGGACGGCGGCGGGTCCGTCGACGACGCGCGGATCGTCGGGCGGGCCGCGCACCACGGTGTCGTCGAGATGGCGGCGGACGTGGGGCCGTTACGCCCGGTGCTGGCGGCGATGCTGCGCGCCGAGCCGGAGCGACGCCCGGCCGCCGCCGGAGCCCGCGACGCCCTGCGCGACGTCGCCGACCCGCCGCCGCTGTGGCGCAAGGCGCGCGACACGGCCGTACGCGGGTGGCGGGCGCTGGTCGCACGCCGGTGGCCGGTGCCGGCCGGGGCCGTGGCCGCCCTGGCGCTGGCCGGGTCCGCGACCGTCTGGCTCACCGGATCCCCGGCCACCACCGCCCCACTCCCGCTGTCCGCCTCACCGCCCGCCTCACTGTCCCTCCCACCGCCCGTCTCATCGCCCGCCTCGCCGCCCGTCACACAGCCCGTGACGCGGTCCGGCTCGCCGCCCGCCTCTTCGCCGTCCTCCGGAAGCGAGGCACGGATCGTCGCCTCCAAGGGCGCGCGGACGACCTACGGCAGGAGCTGCCGCGAGAACTGCGCCTTCGTCGAGTTCCTGGCCACCGGCCTCAAGCCAGGCACCGAATACCATTTCCAGCCGTACACCAGCAATTGGGGCGCGTTCAACCCGGGTGCCGACCTGAGCGCCGACGAGAACGGCGAGCAGCACAGCGACGACCGGTTCCCCTGCAACGCCACCGGCCAGCAGGTGTGGATCGTCGCCGAAGCACCCGACGGCCACCGGATCGTGTCGAACAAGGTCACCTGGACCGCCGGTTGAGCCGGTGGCGGAGCCGCTCAGCGGACGACCGCGCAGGCGTCCCGGTTGAGCGAGAACCGGGCCGGCGGTGACGCGTCGCCCGTGTGGCTGACCAGGTAGCCCAGGGTGACGCTGCCGCCCGGGGCGATGGAGCGGTTGTGGCCCGCGTCGGCCGCGGTGATCATGTCTCCGCTCTGGGTGAGGTCGGTGTTCCAGTCCCCGATGACGCTCTGCCCCCGCGCGAGGGGGAAGCGCAGCGTCCAGCCGTCGATCGGGGTGGCGCCGGTGTTGGTGACGGTGAGGTCGACGGTCATGCCGCCGCCCCAGGTCCGCGTGGTGTACGCGATCCGGCAGGTGGGCTTCGCCCGTTCGAACGAGACGCGGTGCAGGCCGCCGGGCAGGTCGTTCACGACGTAGAGCTCGCCCTCAGGAGTCGCGCCGAACGCGGTGACCTGCGTGGGCGTCTGGCCGATCTCGGCCTGGGCGTAGCCGCCGGAGCCGTCCTCGCGCAGCGCCCACACGGTGGAGTAGCAGTAGTCGGTGGCGAGGTAGGTGCCGCCGACCAGGTCGGCGAACTGCTTGCCGCGATACACCTGCCCGCCGATGACCGCGCAGCCGCCGGTGTGCGGGGAGTAGGTGAAGACGGGCGCGGTGTACGCGGCTCCGGTGCGGCACTGGGCCTGGTCGAACACCTCCAGCCCCTCGTAGCAGGACCAGCCCAGGTTCGCCCCGGCCTGCCGTCCCTTCCGCAGGTGGTTGATCTCCTCCCACCGGCCTTGGCCGACGTCGGCGACCCACATCGAGCCGTCGGCGTGGTCGACGGAGAAACGCCAGGGGTTGCGCCCGCCGTAGAGCCAGATCTCCCCGCGCGCCCCCGCCACGCCGGCGAACGGGTTGTCGGCGGGAACGCAGTAGGCCAGCTCGCCGCAGCTCCTGCTGACGTCGACCCGGATGATCTTGCCCAGGAGCGTGTCCACGCGCTGGCCGCTGTCGAACGGGTCACCGGCGCCGCCGCCGTCGCCGATGCTCATGTAGAGGTGACCGTCGGCGCCGAAGGTGATCTGGCCGCCGTTGTGGTTGCTGTTCTCGGCGTGCTCCTGGGCGAGCAGGGGTTCGAGGCGGGCGTCGTCCAGCCGGTATCGGGCCAGGGTGACCGCGCCGTCCGGCAGCGCGGTGTAGGCGAGGTACAGGTCCTGGCTGGTGGCGAAGTCGGGGGAGAGGGCGATGCCGAGCAGGCCCCGTTCGTTGCCGGATTCGTCCACGGAGGCCGTGATGTCGATGATCGGCGTCTGCGCCAGGCCGGTGTCCGGATGGTAGACGCGTACCGTGCCGCGCTTCTCGGTGATGAACAGCCGCCTCGTGCCGTCGTCGGGGGCGGCGATGGCGGTGGGGCGGCGCAGCCCGAACGCGACCTGGGTGGTGATCGCGTTGATCTCCTCCAGCGGCACCGTGGCGGCGGGCGAGGTGGGCGAGCCGGTCGCGGCGGCGACCGATGGCGGGCTCAGCGGGGAGAGAAGTGGCAGGGACAGGGCGAGCAGCACGGGGGCCGCCCAGCGTCTTCCTGGCATGTCGAACTCCAGACCGGGGCATCGTCGGGATCCGCAGACCGGACGGTATCGGCCCGCCTGCCATCCCAACCAGATCCGCGATCACCGCGTCCGCCCGGTGCGCCGGCCCCGGGTCGCTGACCTGTGACGATGCGCGCACGCCCATGCCGGGTCCGGCGTCGATCAATGAAACGTACATTCGCCGCTTACCGCCCGCCCGGGTTCGCGCGCCCTGCCGGGGGCCCGCGTCCGACGACATCGGTTCGCCCGCCGCCCGTGTGGGACAGGGGCGCGCGGGAGCGGGCGGCGTATGGTGGGTGGACTGGGATCTTCCGCCTGCCCGACAACGGCGTCGGCGTCGCCCCGGCCGCACCCGGCCTCTCCGAGAGCGGCCGGCCTCTCCTAGCACGACGCCCGCTTCCTGGCCGAGCACCTCCGTATCTGCCGGCGCACCACCTCGACGAAGGGACACCGATCATCGCCATTCCTGCCGTTCCCCCGTCCGAGGAGCCGGCCCGGCGGGTACGCCCCCACGTGAGCGAGGCGAAGCTGAGCGCACGCGGCCAACCGGCCCCCGACGCCGTCCGCTGGACGTGCCCCCATGGACGTCACGCGGCCAAGGGCTGCGTCGCCTGCTACGAGGCCGCGACCGAGGCGGACCCGGCGCTGCCGTTGTGGCGGATCGCGGTGTGGTTCACCTCGGAGCGGCCGATGCCGATCAGGGTGCTGAAGGACGTGCGCCGTCACGGCCGCCACTTCGCGCTCGACCAGCCGTCCACGCCGCTCGTCTACCTCCTCAGCGGCCAGGCGCGGGCCGCCACGAGCGCCGAGGCCATCGCCGGCCTGGTCGGTTTCCTGGTCGGCAACCGGCACATCGTCGACGCGTTCACCGTCACGGAGATCCGCGCCGTCATCGCCCCCTGACCGGCGCGGCGCACCGGGCCCCAAGGGCCGCCGGAAGGCCATGAGGTAAACTGAAGCCACCGAGGACAAATCGAGCGTCGGCATTCAGGTCAGCGTCGCCCCCGGCGAACCACACCATCGGCCCCTCTTCAGCGGGCCTGGACAGGGTGAGCGACCATGACGCCGAAACCGATCCGCGCACACCGCTCAGCGGTGCCACGTCCGCGATCTTCCCGATCGGCTCTGGGCCAGGGCCGCCACGAGAGCTTCGCCGTGCTGCCGGCCGGCCGCTCCACCACCGACTTTTCCCTTCCCGTCGTTCCGAAGAGGAGACGAATGACCGTCATCGAAGCCGTAGCGCCGCTCGAAGCGAGCACCATCAAGCCCACCGTGGTCCACCTGTCGGGTGACATCGACATCTTCAACACCGCCCAGCTGCGCCAGCGGCTGTTGAACACCCTGAGCCACAGCACCAGCACCCTCGTTCTCGACCTGTCCCAGGTCACCTTCTGCGGCGCCGGCGGACTGGGCGTGCTGCTCGGCGTACAGGCCCGCGCCCGCGCGCTGGGCATCACGCTGACCCTGGCCGGCGTGCCCCCCTTCATGACCCGGCTGCTGCACATCACCGGCCTGGCCCGCCACTTCGGCCGCCCGGCCTGAGCGGCCCTATCCCTCCGGGTAGAAGAGGAAGAGCGTGCATCCCGTGGTCGTCTGCGGGACGTGCGAGGAGCCCGCGGGTGCGTGGATGAACGTGCCGGCGGGATAGTCCCGGTCGCCGTCGTTGAAGACACCGGAGACCACGAAGACCTCCTCCGGGCCCGGGTCGTGCACGTCGATGCCCTGCCAGTGCGTGTTCGCGTCCATCTCCAGCACGTACGCCTTCGCGTCCCCGCCGCTCCACAGCGGGCGTAGCCGGATGCCGGGGAAGAGCTCCCTGACGGGGGCGTCCTGGACGGCGGACCACACGTAGGCGTCCGCCTGCTGTTCTGTCGTCATGGTGCCAGCCTGGCGAAAGGTGGCCGCCCGGCCGAGTGTCAGGAAAGACATCATGAGGTACTTTTCTGACATGCACCGGGTAGTGGCGCTGGTCCGGCCACCGCAGTCCACCTTCGAGCTCGCCTGCGCGGCCCAGGTGTTCGGGATCGAGCGGGCCGGGCTGCCCACCCGGTACGCCTTCGGCGTGTGCACCGAGCGTCCCGGCCCGGTCGAGACGCACGCCGGCTACGACATGCTCGTGACCGACGGGCTCGACGCGCTCGACGGCGCGGACACCGTGATCGTCCCCGGCTGGCTGCCGGCCACCGAGCCGCCCTCACCGGCGGTCGTCGCGGCCCTGCGCCGGGCGCACGCGCGCGGGACGCGAATGGTCAGCATCTGCTCGGGCGTCTTCGCGCTGGCGCACGCCGGTCTGCTGGAGGGACGCCGGGCCACCACGCACTGGGCGCTGGCGGGCCAGCTCGCGGCGCGGTTCCCGTACGTACGGGTCGAGCCCGGCGTCCTGTACGTGGACCACGGCGACGTCGCGACCAGCGCCGGCGCGGGCGCCGGCCTCGACCTGTGCATGCATCTGGTCCGGCACGACCAGGGCGCCCGCTACGCCGCGCACGTCGCGCGCACCATGGTGATGCCGCCCCACCGCGAGGGCGGCCAGTTGCAGTACTCGGCGCCCGCGCGTCCCGCGCAGATCGACGGCACGCTCGCGCCGCTGCTCGACTGGGTGAGCGGGCGGCTCGGCGAGGCGGTGAGCGTGGAGAGCATGGCCGCGCACGCGGGCGTCTCGGCGCGCACCCTGACCAGGCGTTTCATCGAACAGCTCGGCATCAGCCCCGGGCAGTGGCTGCTGTCGCGGCGCGTCGCGGCGGCCCAGGACCTGCTCGAATCCTCCGATCTGCCGCTGGACGCCGTGGCCAGACGCGTCGGTCTCTCCTCGGCCGTCAACCTGCGCCGGCGCTTCGTCAACGTGCTCGGCACGACGCCGGGCGCCTACCGCAGGACGTTCCGCGCCAAGCGGGGCTGAGGCTCCGGGGCTGTCCCCCGTGCGAGCTACCGGCGATTGTCCACCGTGCGGTGACGCTGCCGGGGCGGCCGGATCCGTAGCGTAGCGGCATGGCCGCCGCGCTCCGGCCGGATCCCACCGCCGTGTGAACCGTCCCGGTGTCACTTCTCTCCCTGGAGGACTCGAATGCTCCGCAAGATCAAGCGGTCCCTTGTCGTCGCACTCTGCTGCACCGCGATCGGCGCGGGGCTCGCCGGTTGCGAGAGCGACGCGATGGACGACTGGGACCCCCTCGCCGGCACCGAGAAGGCCGACGGCGAGAAGAAGACCGACACGGACCTGTTCGACGGCACCCAGAAGATCAAGATCGAGGGGAAGTCGGTGAACGTGTCGTGCGCGGGCGACGCGGCCGAGGGCAAGCCGGTCGTCGTGCTGCTGCACGGGGCCGGTGACGGGGTGGACAAGCTGGCGGCGCTGCAGAAGGCGCTGAGCGGCAGGAACCGGGTCTGTTCCTACGACCGGCTGGGCTCGGGGGCGAGCGACCAGCCCGACGACCCGCAGACCTTCGCGAGCAGCGGAAAGGTGCTCACGGGGGTGCTCGACCGGGTCGCCGGTGAGGCGCCGGTCGTGCTCGCGGGTCACTCGCTGGGCGGTCTGATCGCCGCCAGGTACGCCCCCGAGCACAAGGACCGGGTCAAGGGCCTGGTGCTGATGGACGCCACCCCGTCCACGATGTCCGCCGACATCAGGAAGGCCATCCCGGCCTCCGCCAAGGGCCCGGCGGCCGAACTGCGCGCCCAGAACCTGGCCGTCTTCGCGGGGCAGAACCCGGAGAAGCTCGTCGTCCCGGACGGGAAGGTGCAGTCCGCCGGGGACATCCCGGTCGAGGTGATCAAGCACGGCAAGCCGTACCTCGCCGCGCTGCCCACGTACGGGCCGAAGCTGGAGAAGGCCTGGTCCGCGGGTCAGCGGGCCTGGCTCGCCCTGTCCACCAGCAGCAGGCTGACCACGGCCGAGAAGAGCGAGCACTACATCTACGTCGACCAGCCCGAGGTCGCGGTCAAGGCCATCGAGAGCGTCGCGGCGCTGGCCGGCTGACTCCGAAACTTTCGCTCGAAAAGAGAAACTTTACAGAGATCGTCAAACGCTCAATAATTCACGCGTAAGCCATCCACAGCACAAGCACCAAGGAGGCAGCCGTGAGAACGAGCAACCGAGCCGCCAAGCTCACCATCGGCGCGACGGCCGGGCTGGTGCTGGCGCTGGCCGGCAGCACCTCCGCCTCGGCGTCGAGCTGGGAGCTGCGCGACCTCGAACAGCGGATGTGCGTCACGTCGGACTTCGGCCACCCCAACACGTACTTCGTGGCCGCGGTCGTCGGGAAGTGGTCGAAGACGGTCCACGTCGGGCTGCGGAACCTGCCGCCCGGCACGACCAGCACGGACGACGCGATCCCGCCCGGTTCCAACTACCCCAACCCTGAGAACGGCGCGACGACGATCAACGGCTGGCTGCAGATCTCGATCGCCCCGCTTCCGGTCGGCGTCTACACCCCGACGCTGGTCGCCTACAGCGGGAAGGAGACCCAGTCCGTCCCCATCACGATCACCTCGCAGACGCGCTGCTAGTAGGCTTGGGGGTGTGGCCCGTGACCGGGTCACACCCCTGACGCCGGGAGGGGCGACCGAAACCGGTGAACAACGCCGTCCGCTCCCTCACTTGACCACTTCTTTACTAGGCTCGACCAGTGATCGATACGCGGCGAGTCAAGGAGCTGTGGCGGCGGTGCGACGTCACGGCACGAGATTTCCCGGTGGCGCTGCTCATGACCGTGGTCCCGCTCCTGCCGGAGTTCCAGGGCAACGGCACCCAGGTCGGCGGCCTGCCCACTCGGCCCTATGACGCGCTGGCCATCCTGGTCGTCGCCCTGGAGTGCCTGCCGCTGACCGTGCGCCGCCGGTGGCCGATCGTCTGTGTCGCCCTGGTGTCCATCGGTTTCACCCTGGACCAGGTCTTCGCCTTCCACTCGCTGGGGGGCACCGCGCTGCCCTTCGCGCTCGTCAGCGCGGGGGCTCATCTGCGCCGGGGGCGGCGCGTCACGATGGTGCTGCTGTCGCTCGCGTACGTGGGGTTCGCGTACGCGCTCGACCTGGCCGGCGGGCAGGAGACGCCGGCCAACCACGCGCTGTTCTACCTGTCGATGGTGCTCGCCTGGGGCGTCGGCGCCTGGCTGCGCAACACCAGGGCCGTCGAGGCCGAACGCCGCCGCCACGTCGCCGAGGCCACCCGTACCGCCGAACGCACCCGCATCGCCCGCGAGCTGCACGACGTGGTGACCCATCACGTGACCGCGATCGTCGTCCAGGCCGAGGCCGCCCGCTACCTGACCGGCGCGCCCGACCGGCTCGACGAGATCCTCGGCGCCGTCACCGACACCGGCCGGCGGGCCATCACCGACCTGCGGCACATGCTCGACGTGCTCGACCCCGAGCACGACGCCGGCGCCGAGACGCCGGCGGCCGGCGACCTGCGGGCCCTGGTGGAGCAGACGCGCCAGGCCGGGCAGCCGGTGGAGTTCACCGAGGAGGGCGTGGCCGCGGAGCCGTCCGGCGGCGCGCACTTCGTGATCTACCGGGTGGTGCAGGAGTCGCTGACGAACGCCCTCAAATACGCCCACGGCGCCCACACCTTGGTCCGCGTTCGCCATGGTGAGCAGGCGATCGAGGTGGAGGTCGCCGACGACGGCACCGGCTCGCGGTCCGGTTCGCCCGGCGGGAGCGGGCGCGGCCTGGCCGGGCTGCGCGACCGGGTCGAGGCGCTGGGCGGCGCGTTCAGCGCGGCCCGGCAGACGGACGGCGGCTTCGCCGTACGGGCTCACGTCCCCACGGCAGCGGCGGAGGCGGAACCGGCCGCGGGCCGGGACGAGCGGGCCACCAGCGTCGCCGGCGCGTAGAGCCGGCGGCGATCGCCGCGTCAGGCGAGCGGGTCAGCCCAGGGCCGCGCTGGCCGCGCGCAGGTCGTCCAGGGCGGCCAGGGCGTAGCCGGCCAGGTCGTCGTCGCCGTCGCGTTCGCCCTCCGACCACTCCTGGTAACCGCGCTTGAAGGCGAGCACGCCCAGCTCGCCCGCGAGCGCCGCGATCGGGTCGGGCACGCCGCGCGCGACCAGCGCGGTGGTCATCGCGGCCGCGAGGCTGACCGACTTGAGCGCGTCACGTTCCTGCAGCTCGCCGCTGGCGGCGATGGCCGCCTTCAGCCGGGGGGCGAACTCGCGGTTCGCCGGGCCCATCGTGCTCGACGCGCGCCGGAGACCGGCCGCGACCGCCTCCAGCGGGCTGGCGTCGGCGGGCGCCTCGGCGATCCCCTCGGCCAGCAGCCGGCTCAGCGTCTCCTGACCGGCCACCAGCAGCTCCCGTTTGTCGGGAAAGTGGCGGAAGAAGGTGCTCTTGGTGACTCCGGCGCGCTCGGCGATCTGCGCGACCGTGGTGGCGTCGTATCCCTGCTCGGTGAACAGGTCGACGGCGGCCACGACGAGGCGTTCGCGCGCACCTGGTTCCCATCGGCCCATGTGCTCCATCGTAACGTGATGGGACCTTAGTCCCATCACCCTGCTAGAGTGATGGGACAAGAGTCCCATGACTTGCGGGAGTGTTCCATGCGCGTCTTCATCACCGGCGGCACCGGCCTGATCGGCTCCGCCGTCGTCGCCGAACTGCTCGGCCACGGCCACACCGTCCTCGCCCTCGCCCGCTCCGACGCCTCGGCGCGGGCCGCCAAGGAGGCGGGCGCCGAGCCGCTGCGGGGAGGTCTCGCCGATCTGGACGTCCTGCGCGCCGGCGCCGGCCAGGCCGACGGCGTGATCCACCTGGCCTTCGCCAACGACTTCAGCAGCGCCGACGCCCTCACGCGGGCGGTCGCCGAGGAGAGCGCCGCCCTCGCCACCCTCGGGGAGGAACTCGCCGGCAGCGACCGTCCCTTCGTCGTCGCCTCTGGCACGCCGCACGTGCCGGGCCGCGCCTCCACCGAGACCGACCCGGTGTGGACCGAAGGACCGGTCGGCGGTCGCGGTCGCGCGGTCATGGCGGTCCTGGGCCTGGCCGGGCGCGGAGTCCGCAGCACGGCCGTACGCCTGCCGCGTACGGTGCACAACCAGGGCACGGGCGGATTCGCCGGCCTGCTCACCGGCATCGCCCGCCAGAGCGGAGTGTCCGGCTACCCGGGTGACGGCACCCAGCGCTGGCCGGCCGTGCACGCGCTCGACGCGGCGGTCCTGTTCCGGCTCGCCCTGGAGACGGCGCCGGCCGGCACGGCCTGGCACGCCGTGGCCGACGAGGGCGACCAGGTACGTGACATCGCCGCGGTCATCGGCCGCCGGCTGGGCCTGCCGGTCGAGTCGGTGCCGCCGGAGACCTACGGCCCGCTCGGCTCGATCTTCGTCACCGACCAGCCCTCGTCCAGCGCCCACACCCGGCAGGCGCTCGGCTGGGAGCCGAAGCACCCGAGCCTGCTCGCGGACCTGGAGAACGTTGGGCCCTGAGGGCCGGGCCGTTACCATGGCAGGGTGGCGACGGCACACGACCGGACAGGCGAGAGCACGACCGGCCCCGTCTCGCTCGATCCCGAGTCGGCCGGGTGGCTGCGCGCGCTGCGCGGCTCGGAGCCGGATCGGCGGGCGGCCGTCGAGCGGCTGCACGCGCTGCTCCTGCGCATCGGCAGAAGCGAGGTGCGCAGGCGGAGCGCACGGTTCGGCGTCACCGGCCCCGAGCTCGACGACCTCGCCCACCAGGCCGCGGCCGACGCGCTGCTGGCCATCATCGACAAGGTCGGCGACTTCCGCGGTGAGAGCCGGTTCACGACCTGGGCCTACAAGTTCGTCATCCTGGAGGTGTCGGCGAAGGTCAGCCGGCATTTCTGGCGCAATCCCCGCGTACCGCTCGAAATCGACGACTGGGAGCGGTTGCCCGACCGGTTCGGGCTCGACCCGGCCGCCGAGTCCGAATGGCGCGATCTGGTGGCCGCGCTGCGCCGGGCCGTCGAGGAGAAGCTGACCGAACGGCAACGCCGCATCTTCGTCGCGCTGGTGCTCACCGGGGTTCCGCCGGACGCCCTGGCCGCCGAGCTCGGCACCAACCGGAACGCGATCTACAAGACGATGTTCGACGCCAGGCGTAAGCTCCGGGCCGCGCTCGCCGCGGCCGGTCTCATGGACGACGGCATGGTGAGGCGATCGTGAACGGCTGGGCTGAGCTGGACCGCTTCCTGCGGACCGACCCGCGCGACGTGGGCTGCGCGCAGGCGATGGAACTGCTCCACGTCTACGTCGAGCTGGTGGCGCAGGACACCGGGGCCGAACGGCGCCACCCCGGCATCGCCGCGCACCTGCGCGCGTGCGGCCCGTGCTCGGACGACTTCGAGGGCCTGCTGGCCGCGGTCACCGGTCAGGACGACTGAGCCGACCGCCATGTCGTCGGCGTCCGGTCGGCGGCGTCGCTGTGATGAGCGTCACACAGGGGTAAGACTTCGCCGGTGGCCGCCGCCAACCGGGTATGACCGATTCAGTCAACGGCAAGGCCGCTCCGGCGAGCCTGCTGCACCCAGGTGACGCATTTCCGGCACTCACGCTGTCGCTGCCCGGCGGCGACGAACTCCGGCTGCCCGACGCCCTCGCCGGCGGCTTCGGCGTGGTGCTCTTCTACCGGGGCTCGTGGTGCCCGTACTGCAACGCCCAGCTGCGCGCGTTCCAGCGGTCGCTGGACAAGCTCGCCGAGCTGGACGTCAAGGTGGTCGCGGTCTCGGTCGACGACGAAGCCACCACCAAGGAGCTGATCGCCAAGCACGGCCTGACGTTCCCGGTGGGCCACAGCGCCGACGCGGCCGCGTTCGCGGCGGCGACGGGCGCGTTCGTGCACACCGATCCCGTCTACCTGGATTCGACCGGCTTCGTGCTCGGCCCTGACGGCAGGGTCATCGTCAGCGTGTACTCCAGCGGGGCCATCGGCCGCCTCGTCCCCGAGGACGTCGCCGGCATGATCCGCTACATCCGCGAGCACGCGGCGGGCTGATCCGCCGCCGTACCTCAGGGTCACTGCGTCAGAGGTCGAGCACCAGGTCGTGGCGCGGCCTGGCGCAGCAGATGAGGACCTCGCCGGCGGGCGGTGGCTCCAGCGGGTCGGGGGCGTATTCCACGTCCCCGGCCAGGAGCGGCGTCGTGCAGGTGTGGCAGACCCCCGTACGGCAGGACCAGCGGGTCGGCACGTCGCAGGCGTCCGCGAGATCGAGCACCGAACGGTGGCGTGGCGACCAGCGGACCGACAGGCCGCTGCGGGCGAAGGTGATCAGCGGCCCGGTGCCCGGCTCGCCCGGCGGCTGGTGCGGCGCCACCGCCGGCCTGGCCGTGAGGCCCGGGTTGATCGCGGCGAGCGCGCCGAACAGTTCGGTGTGGATGCGGTCGTCCGCCAGGCCGATCGTGGTGAGCGTCGTGCGCATGGCGGCCATGAACGGGGCGGGACCGCACAGGTAGGCGGTGGCGTCGGCGGGCAGCCCGAGCGCCGCCATGCTCTCCAGCGTGGGACGTCCCCGATGAACCTCGGCCAGCACCCCGTCCCCATCGTCGGTCGCGTCGTGCTGCGCCGTGTAGAAGACGTGTTCGTGGGCTTCGGGCAGACCGCGCAGCAGGGCGTGGGCCTCGCGGGCGAAGAGGTGCTCGCGGCGGTTGCGTGCCGCGTGGATCCACCAGACCGGCCGCGCCGTGTGCTCGGCGGCCAGGCGGTGCAGCATCGCCATGACCGGGGTCGCGCCGACGCCGGCCGAGACGAGGACCACCGGCCCGGCTTCCGGGACGAGGACGAAGTCGCCGCGCGGAGCCGCCACCTCCAGCACCGCGCCGACCCGCAGGCCGGTGTGCAGGTAACGGCTGACCAGGCCGAGCTCCTCCCGTTTCACGCTCACCCGGTACGCGGCCGCGCCGGGCGCGGAGGAGAGGGAGTAACTGCGTACCGGCGCCGGATCGCCGGCGCCGCCGACCCGGAGCGTGAGGTACTGCCCGGCCTCGGCGGCGGGCAGCGCGCCTCCGTCGTCCGCTGCGAGCTCGACGGAGAGCACGGACGGGGTCTCGTGCACGAGCCCGGTGACCCGCAGCGGCCGGAACCCCGGCCACGCCTCGGCCCGCGCCCCGACTCCAGCGCCGGCCCCAGCAGCGGTCCCAGCGGCGGCCCGGGCGGCGGTCATGTCGCGGAACGACTGCTGCCAGCCCGGGCTGAGCGCCGGGATGGCGAGCGCTCTGCGAAGGTGGTCCGGGTCGCGGCCCGGCAGGTAGAGCAGCGCGTCGATGTCGGCCACGCTGAGCGCCCCGGGCCCGGTCCGCGTCTTGACGATGTCGTCCCCCGCCCGCACCACACCCTCGGTGATGACACGCAGGTAGAAGCCCGGCCGATGGTGGGAGACGAGCAGGGCGGGCAGTTCCGGCTCGCCGAGCCGCATGCCGACCCGGTAACAGGTGACCCGCGGCTGGGTGACCTCGAACTCCGCCTCCCCGATGCGGTAGCGGTCGCCGACGCACACCTCGTCGTCGGGCAGCCCGTCGACGGTGAAGTTCTCCCCGAACTGGCCGTACTCGAAGTCGGAGCGGCCGAAGTGCTCCTGCCAGTGGGCGTAGGACTGGATCTGGTAGACGAGCACGGCCCGCTGCTCGCCGCCGTGCCCTTGGAGGTCGCCCTGGCCGTCGCCGTCGATGTTGAGCCGCCGGACCAGGCGCGGGCCGGTGACGGGATGTTTCCACACGCCCGTGTGCACGGTCCTGCCCTGCCAGGACACGTCCTTCGGCATCCCGACGTTCACCGACAAGAGCTTCGCCGTCATGATCCTCGTTGTGGTGTCGTTCACCCCACATGGCCGTTCACCTCCACACTAACCAGCGGCCGTCCGGCGACCGCGACCGCCACGCTGGACCGGCGGCGGCCCCGGACGCACTTCTTACGGACCGCGGACGGTACCGGCAGGGACGGCCACCGGAGCGCCCGGCGGTGTCAGGCTTCGAGACATGAGCAGGCGCTTGACAAGCATCGCGGTGACCTTCGGCCGGTCGTTGCCCGGCAGGTTCACCAGCCGGCTGCGCTCGGAACGGGTGGCGGCCAAGCTGGGGATGTGGCTGGGGATCAGCTTCACCGTCGCCTTCGCGACCGGCCTCTTCAGCCACTTCACCCAGCATCCGCCGGCCTGGCTGCTGTGGCCGTCGCGGCCGGTCAACCTCTACCGGGTGACGCAGGGTCTCCACGTCATCGGCGGCATCGCCACGGTCCCGCTGCTGCTGGCCAAGCTGTGGACGGTCTACCCGAAGCTGTGGCAGTGGCCGCCGTTCCGCTCCGCGGGACACGCGGCCGAGCGGCTGTTCGTGCTGCTGCTGGTCGCGGGCGCGCTGTTCCAGCTCGTCACGGGGCTGCTGAACATCGCCTACACCTACCCGTGGCCGTTCGGGTTCGTCCAGGCGCACTACTGGACCGCCTTCATCGTCTACGGCGCGCTCGTCATTCACGCCGTCAACGAGTGGTCCAAGGTGCGGCGGCATCTGTGGGTACGCGTGGAGGACCCCGACCGGCGCCGCTTCCTGGGCACGGTCGCCGCCGCGTGCGGCGTGGCGGCGCTGGTCACGGTGGGCGAGGCGGTCACGCCGCTGAGGGGGCTGGCGGTGCTGGCGCCGCGCGATCCGGACGCGGGGCCGCAGGGCGTGCCGGTCAACCGGTCGGCCGTGGCGGCGGGGGTGACGGTGGCGCCGGGCGATCCGGCGTACCGGCTGGTCGTGACGGGAGCCGTGCGGACGGAGTTGTCGCTCGCGTACGCCGACCTCGCCGCCCTGCCCCAGCACACGGTACGGCTGCCGATCGCCTGCGTGGAGGGCTGGAGCGTGGAGTGCGAGTGGACGGGCGTACGCCTGCGTGACCTGATCACCCGGGCGGGCGCCGCGCCGGACGCGTTCCTGACGGTCGAATCCCTCGAACGCAGCGGCTACTACCGCACCAGCGAGGTACGCCCCCCGCACTGGAACGACCCGCTGACCCTGCTGGCACTCAAGCTGAACGGCCGCACGCTGGACCCCGACCACGGCTACCCGGTGCGGCTGATCGCGCCCAACCGGCCCGGCGTCATGCAGACCAAGTGGATCGGCACGGTGAGGGTCGCATGAGGTGGGTCCTGTACGCGGCCGGCGCCGCCCTGGTGGGCCTCGGCTTCACCGGATTGTTCCTGGACAGCGCCCCGATCGGCTGGGCCCTGTGGTTCGGCGGCGTCGCGGTGGCGCATGACGGGATCCTGGCTCCCGTGGTCCTGCTGATCGGCCTGGCCCTGCGCCGGACGGGCCGGGCGGCGCGGGCCGCCGCGATCGTGGCCGGCACGGTGACGCTCGCGACCCTGCCGACCGTGCTGGCGCTGGGCCGGCGGACCGACAACCCGTCGATCCTCCCCCTCGACTACGTCCGCAACCTGCTGCTCCTCCTGGGCCTGCTCGCTCTCGCCGCACTGGCTCCCCGGCTGTGGAACGCGGTGCGACCCAAGCGCGGGGGCCGCACGCCCGAGCCGTCCGATCCGGATCGCTGACGCGGCTCGATCCCTTCCGACGCGAGATCCGGTACGGGCGGAGTACGGACAGCACCGCGCCAGCGGCGGTCCCTAGCGTTCAGGTCAAGACGCCCCAAGATCTGGACCTCGACCGGACCCGCGGCCGGGCAGCCGTATGAAGGGAAACCAGTGAAATCCGCCATCATCACGTCGGTCGTGGCCTTCTTAGCCGCGACCACCAGCGCCGTCTTCGTGCACGCGCCCTCCGCCTCCGCCGACGGCCTGAGCAACCCGAGCGGTACGCTCACCACCGAATGCGACGGCGCCAGGAGCTTCCTCCAGGTCGACTGGAAGGCCGGCGACAGGGTGACCGTCCGCTGGCGGGTCGACGACACCGGCACGGCGCCCGGCTTCTCCCCGGTGCTGCGGATCCAGGCTCATGACGCCGACCACGACGCCGCGCCGTTCGTGTTCCCCAGCGGCGACGCGCACTTCGTCCTCAACAGCGGCAACGGCACTCACGACGTGGGCCTGAAGTCCGACTGGAACCCCGCGAACATCGGCAACATCAACCACTTGAGGGTGCAGATCCAGAACGGCACCCAAGCGCAGGACATCGGGTGCACCCGGGTGCGAGAGATCTACAACTGGAGCATGATCGGCCACAAGAACGCCATGGCGAAGCGTGGCGTGGACTACGTGCTCGGCGGTGAGGGAACACCGGCCAAGCCCGGCTACGACTGCTCGGGCCTCGTCTACGCCTCCTACAACCCGATCGGCAACTTCCCCGGCTGGCCCGTCCGCCGTGCCGTCGACATGTGGAGGTGGGCGGAGAGCCACCAGTCCCCGTCGAAGTTCTACGCCAAGTCCGTCGCCTGGTCCGACCTGAAGGTCGGTGACCTGATCTTCTACAGGACGACCGATGAAGCCGTCGGCCACGTGTCGTTCTGGGAGGGGGACGGCAACGTGCTCGACGCGCTCGAACCGGGCACCAAGGTCTCCGTCCATCCCGAGGGCGGCCTGCGCAACGTCCGCGTCGCGGCCTTCCGCATCCTCGGCGTGGCGACCGTACCGACCGACTGACAGCTCTCGCCGAGGCCCAGTGTGCCGAGCTCGGCACACTGGGCCTCGGCGTGTTCCTGATCTAAGATCGTGCGGTGCCCCGAAGGCCGTGGACCGACGTTCCGCTCACTGGGTTCAGGCACGAGTGAGCGGGACCAGCTTCGGCGGGCTGCTGCGCGCCCATCGCCGCCGCAGCGGGCTGACCCAGCGGCAGCTCGCGGACCGCGCGGGCGTGAGCGCGGGCGCGATCCGAGATCTGGAACAGGGCAGGACGAGAAGCCCGAAGCGGGACTCGGTCCAGGCCATCGCCGTCGCGCTCGGGCTGAGCGGGCCCGACACCGAGCAGCTGCACGCCGCCGCCGAGGCGCGCCGCACCCGGCACGACGCGACCGATCCGGTTCGCGGCGGCCCGCTGCGCGTCCGCGTGCTCGGCCCGATCGAGGTCTGGCACGGCGAGGTCCAGGCGCCGCTCGGCTCCGACCTGCAACGCACGCTGCTCGCCCGGCTCGCGCTCGGCGCCGGCGCGGCGGCCGGTCAGGACGAGCTCATCGAGCTCCTGTGGCCGCACGGCGGCGCCTCTCGTCCGGGCCGACGTGCGGTCAGCCTGCTGCACACGCACGTGGCCAGGTTGCGGCGGCTGCTGGACTCCGGGCCGGGTACGGCAAGCGTGCTGCTCGGCGGCCGGCACGGATACCGGCTCGCGCTCACCGCCGATCAGCTGGACCTGCTGGAGTTCCGCGACCTCGCGGCGCGCGCGGCGTACGACGCGCCGGAGGAGGCGCTGGCCCGGCTGGCCGGGGCCGTGGCCCTGTGGCGCGGTGAGATCGACGCCGACCGGGTCGCGGCGAGCCCGCTCTACACCGCGGTGACCGGCGAGTACGCCGCCACCGTCCAGACGTTCGCCACCCTGGCCCGCGACCTGGGCAGGCCGGAGCGGGCACTGGGGCCGGTGCGCCGGCTCGCGCTCCGGCACGAACTGGACGAGCCGCTGTACGCCGAGCTGATCCTGACGCTGGCCGCGAGCGGCAGACAGGCGGAGGCGCTGGCCGCGTACGAGCGGATCAGGTCGGCACTGGCCGACCAGCTCGGCATCGATCCGGGCGAGCGGCTCAGGAACGCCCAGCTCGCGGTGCTGCGGCAGCAGGAGCGGCAGGCCCGGCGGGCGATGGGGCACACCGCGATCCAGCAGGCGCCCGCCGCGCCGCCCGACTTCGTCGGCAGGACGGACGAGCTGGCCGGGATCGAGGCCGCGCTCGCCAGGACGGGCCGGGAACCTGGATCGGCCGCGCCCCGGATCGTGCTGATCGACGGCATCGCCGGAGTCGGCAAGACCGCGCTCGCGCTCGCCGCCGCGCACCGGTTACGCGCGGAATACCCCGACGGCCAGCTCTACGCCGACCTGCGCGGTCCCACCGCGGCCGGGCCGGAGCCGATGCGGGTGCTCGGCCGGTTCCTGCGCGCGCTCGGCGTGCCGGGCCGGCGGATCGGGACCGACGAGACCGAGGCGGCCGCGTTGTTCAGGAGCGAGCTCGCCGACCGGCGGATGCTGGTGCTGCTGGACAACGCGCACGACGCCGGCCAGGTGCTGCCGCTGCTGCCCGGCGCGGGCGGCAGCGATCTGATCGTGACCAGCCGGCGCAGGATGCCCGGCCTGGCCGGCGCGAGCGCCGTACACCTCGAACCGCTCAACCCGGCGGAATCGATCGCGCTGATCGCCGCGACCGCGGGAGCGCACCGGATCGACGCCGACCCCGGCGCGGCCGGCGCGCTCGCCGAGGCGTGCGCCCGGCTGCCGCTCGCGCTGCGCATCGCCAGCGCGCGGCTGGCCACCCGGCAGGCGTGGACCATCGGCGACCTGACCCGCCGGCTGCACGACGACAACCGCAGGCTCACCGAGCTGTCCACCGGCGAGTCGAGCGTGCTCACCAGCTTCCAGCTCGGCTACGCCGACCTGAGCGCCGCGGCCCAGCGCGCGTTCCGGCTGTGCGGGCTGCATCCCGCCGACGACTTCGGCGCCGACAGCACCGGCGCCCTCCTGGCCATGCCGGCGCCCGAGGCCGACCGCCTGCTGGAGGACCTGCTCGAGGCGAACATGCTGATGCAGTACGCGACCGACCGCTACCGCTTCCACGACCTGCTCGGCCTGTACGCCCGGAGGTTGCTCGCCGACGACGCCGAGGGCGAGATCGCCCGCTCGCGGCTGTACACCTGGTACACCGACGCGGTGACGGCCGCGATGGAGTGGGTCTACCCGCAGCTCGTACGGCTCCACACGCACGCGGACCGGGAGTCGGTCTTCGCCACCGAGTCCGACGCCCTCGCCTGGCTGGACGCCGAGCTGCCCGCGCTGGTCGCCGTCGTCAAGCACACGGCGGCGACCGCCGACCGCGCGCCGGCCTGGCGGATCACCGACCAGCTACGCGGCTACTTCCTGATCCGCCGGCACATCGACGGCTGGTTGCCCGCGGCCGAGGCGGGCATGGAGGCGGCCGTCCTGGCCGGCGACGACGTCGCGCGTACCGCGATGCTGATCAGCCGCGGCCAGGCGCTGTGGTCGGTCGGCCGGGACGAGGAGGCGCTGGCGGACTCCCTCGCCGGTGAGCGGCTCGCGGTCGCCACCGGCTGGACGACGGCCGCGGCGTACCTGTCCCACCACATCGGCTGGCACCAGCTGGAGCAGGGCAGGCTCGCCGACGCGGAGAAGTGGATGCGCCGCGCGCTCGACCTTACCGAGGACGACCCGCTCGACCACGTACGGGCGGTCGCGCTCAACGGGCTCGGGGTGATGCGGTTGTGCCAGGGCGAGCTGTGGGAGGCCGCCGACCTGCTCGACGCGGCGCTGGAGATCAACGAGACGACGGGCAGGGAGACCTCGGCGCTGGCGAACCGGGGCAACCTGGCCAGCGCGCTGCGTCAGCTCGGCTCGGAGCGGCAGGCCTTCGAGCTGCTCACCGGCGTGCTGGCGGCCTACCGGAAGAGGGCCGACCTGCGTGGCGAGCTGTCCACCCTGGACGAGCTGAGCCAGCTGCACCTGCAGCGCGGGGACGCCGCCACCGCGCTGGAGGTGGCACGGCGGGCGTACGACATGGCGATCGCGGTCCACGACAGGAAGGCCACGGCGCACACCGCGGCCACCGCGGCCCAGGCTTACCACGCGCTGGGCGAGGTGCGGGCCGCCGCCGAGTGGTTCGAGCGCTGCGTGACGATCGCGCGCGGCATCTACCCGTTCGTGGAGGCGCGGGCTCTGGTCGGCCTGGCCACCACCCGGCTCTCCGCCGGCGATCCGGCTTCCGCGCGCCGCATCGCCGAGCGGGCCGTGGCGATCGCCGGCTCCTGCGGTTTCCGCCTGCTCGAAAGCCGCGCCCGGGCCGCGCTGGACGCGGCGAGCCGCTGAGCACCCGCCCCGCGTCAGGTCGCCTCGTGTGAGCCCCGCACGAGGCAGCGGGGAGGGTCAGCGGGCCGGCTAGGGATGCAGGGCGTCCACGAGCAGGTCGAGCAGCCGGCCGATCTGCTCGGGCGTGTCGAGGGCCGCCGTGGCCAGGAAGATCCCGAGGATCATCATGGTGACCTGCTCGGGGCCGACGTCCGCGCGCAGCGCGCCCGTGGCGGCGCCCGCGTCGAGGAACGCCGTGATGGCGGCGGTGATGCGTTCCCTGGTGGTGGCGGTCGGGATGCGGCCCGCGGCCTGACCGGCCCGCAGCGCGTCGGCCATGCCGTGCTTCATCACCGCGAACGCCGCGTACCGCTCCATCCAGGCGCGTAGTGCGACCTGTGGCGGGAGCCGTTCGAGCAGGTCGGGGACGCACGCGCTGAGCTCGTCGAGCTCGGCCGCGTAGACCGCCTCCACGAGCGCCTCGCGGGTGGGGAAGTGGCGGTAGAGGGTGCCGATCCCGACCCCCGCCTCGCGGGCGATGTTCTCCAGCGGGACGGTGTCGTCGGACGCCGCGAACGCGGAGCGGGCGACGGCGACCAGCTTGTCGCGGTTGCGCTGGGCGTGGGCGCGCAGCGGGCGCTGGGGTCCGGGCGTCGGTTCGAGCGCGGCCAAAGTGGAGGAACCTCCGGTATTGCCCTATAGTCGGGAGAGATAGCGGAGGATCCTCCGCTATCTCTGACATCCTACTTCGGACGGGATACCCATGCCTTCGATCAGTTCTCCCGGCGAGACGGACACCGCGCCGCGGCCCGGCGGCACCGCTCCGTTCGCCGGCCGTACCGTGTCGCGCATCGGCTACGGCGCCCTGCAGCTCGATCGCCTGCGCGGCGACCGTGCCACGGCCCTCGCGCTCGTCCGCCGGGCGATCGAGCGCGGCGTCGACCACATCGACACCGCGCAGTTCTACGGCGACGGCTACGCCAACGAGATCCTCCGCGAGGCCGTCGGGCCGGGGGACGACGTCATGATCGTCAGCAAGGTCGGCGCCACCGCCAACCCCGGCGGCCCGATCCCGCTGCGGCTGGCCCAGCGGCCGGAAGAGCTCCGCGCCGGCGTCGAGGACAACCTCGCCACCCTCGGCGTGGACCACATCCCCGTGGTGAACCTGCGCCGCTCGGACTCCGGCCCAGGGCTGCCGCCCGAGGGCGATCAGGTGGTCGACCTCGACGACCAGCTCGCCGAGATGACCGCGATGCGCGACGAGGGCAAGATCGGCGGCATCGGGCTGAGCGGCGTCGGCCTCGACGGGGTGCGCCGGGCCGTCCCCGCCGGAATCGCCTGCGTGCAGAACGCCTACAGCCTCGTCTGCCGCGACGACGAGGACCTGCTGCGGCTGTGCGCGGCCGAGGGCATCGCCTGGGTGCCGTTCTTCCCGCTCGGCGGGAACGTCTTCCCCGGCATGCCCAAGGTCACCGACGAACCGGCCGTCCGCGCCGTGGCCGAGTCGCTCGGCGTCACGCCCTCCCAGGTGGGTCTCGCCTGGCTGCTGCACCACGCCCCGAACGTGCTGCTCATCCCCGGCACCGGCGACCCCGCCCACCTGGAGGCCAACCTCGCGGTCGGCGACATCACCCTGGACGCCGCCGCCCTGGCCGCCCTCGACGCCGTCGAATCCCGTTCCAACCAGGTTTCGCTCGGCTGATCGGCGCAGGGCGGGTAAGACATAGGCACCGGACGATCACCGTGCCCGAGGGGCGCGCGCACCGATCACGAGAACGAGGACGAGACATCACATGAAGGCCATCATCTACCGCGACCACGGCGACGCCGACGTTCTGCAGCTCGTCGAGCGTGACGTGCCCGAGCCCGGCCCCGGCGAGGTACGCGTCCGGGTCGCCGTGTCCGGGGTCAACCCAACCGACTGGAAGAGCCGCTCCGGCGCCACCAGCAGGAAGAGCTTCCCCGAGGTCACCCCGCACCTCGACGGCGCCGGCGTGATCGACGCCGTCGGCGAGGGGGTCGACCGGAGCCGGGTCGGCCAGCGGGTCTGGCTGTACATGGCCACCGTCGGCCGGCCCATCGGCACCGCCGCCGAGTTCACCGTCGTGTCCGCCGAGCAGGCGGTGCCGCTGCCCGACGCGGCGGGGTTCGACGTCGGCGCCGCACTCGGCGTCCCCGCCCTCACCGCGCACCGCGCGCTCACCGTCGCCGAGGACGGGCCGAGCCGGCTGGGCCCCGGCGCGCTCGACGGCAAGGTGGTCCTCGCCGCGGGCGGGGCCGGAGCGGTCGGGCACGCGGCGATCCAGCTCGCCCGATGGGCCGGCGCCACCGTGATCAGCACGATCAGCGGCCCGGAGAAGGCCCGGCTGGCCACCGCCGCCGGCGCCCACCACGTGATCAACTACCGCGAGGGCGACGCGGCCGCCCGGATCCGCGAGATCGCCCCGGACGGCGTCGACATCGTCGCCGAGGTGGCGCTCGGCGCGAACCTCGCCCTGGACCTGGCCGTCCTGGCCACCCGCGGCACGATCGCGACGTACGCCAACGACGGCGACAAGCCGGTCAACCTGGACGTGCGGCAGAACATGACGCTGAACACGCGCTACCAGTTCCTGGTGCTCTACACGGTCGGCACGCGGGCGCTCACCGCGGCCGCCGAGGACGTCGCCGCCGCCGTCCGCGACGGCGCCCTGCCGGTCGGCGAGGACCACGGCCTGCCGCTGGTCCGCTTCCCCCTCGACCGCACCGCCGACGCCCACCGCGCGGTGGAGGCCGACACGGTCGGCAAGGTCCTGGTGGACATCACCCCGTGACGGCCTGGCGGTGACGGCCTCGTGATCGTCATGACGGGGAGCCTGCTACGGTGCTCCTCCACGAGCTGGAGATCGTCCGGTCGGCTCACCGCTCAAAGGAGAGACCCTGCGACGAGACAGACCGAGGCGGTCCCTTCCGATCATCGCGCTGGCGCTGGGCCTGCTCCTGCCCAGCGGCTGCGCCATCGACAAGGGCACCGCACTCGCCGCCGGCTTCGACGCGGACTGGGCCGGGACGCCGGACGTCACGACGATCGACACGACGGAGAACAACACCCTGCCCTTCGCCGGCTCGGCCGTCGGCACCCTGACCCTCAGGGACGGCACGCCGGCCGACCGGGTGAGCGCGCTGGCGAACGACCTGAGGCGGTACGTCACCGAGCACGGGAACGTCACCGGCCGGATCGCGGCGGGCACCGTCACCTTCACCGTCGTCGCCGGCCGCCGCCGCGCCGACGAGGCACTGGCGCTGTGGCGGTCACTGACGGCCGACCGCCGGCTGCTGACCGGCGACCTGCGCGACGCGCCCACGAAGGGGGTCGTCCGCTGGCGGATCGAGCTCACCGCGACCGACGCCGCCGCCGCGACGACCCTGTTCGAGGACCTGCTCACCGACGGCGGGCGGCACCGGCCGCTGTCGGACGTGGTGTCGCTGAAGGTCGGCACGGGCCGCGACACCCGGCCGAGGCTCTCGGTAGGGACCGACTTCGACGGCGCCCGCCCCACCGAGGCGCTCGCCGCCTACCAGGCGGTGGCCGCCCGGTACGCCGTCGCCGCCGCCACCCTGATGCCCGATCGGGCCGCCATCGTGGTCGCGAAGCAGGCGGACCTGGCCCGCGCCCGCGAACTGGCCGAGAAGGCGGCCCCCACCCTCGGGACCGCGCTCAAGGTCACCACCACGGGCGCCCCCTGATCCCCGGCCGGCCCGGTGAGACGGGGTCAGATGCGGTAGCCGGGGGTGAACTCGACCGGTAGTGACTCCAGGCTGCGCATCTGGATGGACGAGCGCCACTCCAGCGACGACTGCGGCACCGCGAGCACCACGTCGGGCAGCCGGTCGAGCAGGGTCTCCACCGCGATGTGCGCGATGATCTCGGCGATCTCCGGCGCGGGATGCGGGCAGCCGTGCGCGCCGTAGCCGAACGACATGTGCGCGTGGTTGCCCACGGAGCCCTCGTGGAAGTCGGGGCGCACCTTCGGGTCGAGGTTGGCCGCGGCCAGGCCGGAGACGAGCAGGTCGCCGGCCCTGATGCGGCGGCCCCCGACCTGGGTGTCCATGATCGGCCAGCGGCCGATGGCGATCTGGCCCGGGGCCTCCTTCCACAGCACCTCGTTCAGCGCCTGGCCGACGCTGCGCCGGCCGCCCGACAGGGTCATGGCGAAGCGGTCGTCGGTCAGCATGAGCTGCAGGGTGTTGCCGATCCAGGTGGCCGTCGGGTCGTGGCCCGCGGTCATGGTCAGCAGCAGGTCCTGGATGAGCTCCTCGTCGGTGAGGTTCGCGGGGTGGGCGAGCAGTCGGGAGGGCAGGTCGGGGCCGGGTTCGCGGCGCTTGAGTTCGAGCAGGCCGGTCATGATGGCCTGGACCCGGCCGTAGGCCTCCATGGCGGCCGGGCCGCCGTTCAGCGTGGTGGCGACCTCGCCGACCAGGGCGCGGGTGTCGGCGTCCGGCAGGCCCAGCATCGAGCCGAGCACGAGCAGCGGGATCGGGTTGGCGTACTGCGCCATCAGGTCGGCCCGGCCCGAGCCGATGAACGTGTTGATCAGCCCCTCGGTGACCCGCTCGCAGTTGGCGCGCAGCTCGAACTGGTCGGCCGCGGCCAGCGCCTCGCTGACCGCGCCGGCCCGGCGCTCGTGGGCCTCGCCGATCTCGAACAACATCGACGGCTGGTAGCCGACGTACGCCATGAGCGGCCAGTCGGGCGGGATGTTGTCCCACTGGTTCCAGTAGCGGGAGTCACGGACGAACAGCTTCGGGTTGCTGAGCACGTAACGCAGTTCGCGGTAACCGAGCACCAGCCAGCCGGGGACGTCGCCCTCCAGCAGGATCGGCACCACGGGCCCGTGCCGGCGCATCTCGTCGAAGGCGGCGGCGGGGTCCTGGTGGTACGCCCGGCCGTACATGGGGAACGCGCCTTCGAAGGCGTTCTGGTCGGGTCCTTCCGCTGGGTTGGCGAACCAGGAGGATTGCGTGAAGTCAGTCATGAGGTCACCTACCGGGCGGAGGACAGAGCGTAGAGATGGTTGACGAGGGTGATCAGCACGGCCTTGCTGGAGTCCCGCTGCCGCGCGTCGCACGAGACCAGCGGTACGTCAGGGGAGAGATCGAGCGCCTCGCGGATCTGGTCGAGGGTGTGCGTGGTCTCGCCGAACCGGTTGTGCGCCACGACGAACGGCATGCGGTGGTGTTCCAGCCGGTCGATGGCGTACCAGGAGTCGGCCAGGCGCCGCGTGTCCACCATGACCACGGCGCCGAGCGTGCCGGTGAACAGGCGGTCCCACAGGAACCAGAAGCGTTCCTGGCCGGGCGCGCCGAAGAGGTAGAGCACCATCTCCGGGTTCAGGCTGATCCGGCCGAAGTCGAACGCGACCGTGGTGGTGGACTTCCACTCCACGCCGCGCGGGTCGTCGATGTCCTGGCCGGCCCGGGTCAGGGTCTCCTCGGTGCTCAGCGGGCGGATCTCGCTGACCGACCTGACCATGGTGGTCTTGCCCACGCCGAACCCGCCGACGATGACGATCTTGAGTCCGGTGGTCGCGGAGCTCGCCAGGGGAGTTCGCGCGGCCGCTTCAGAGATTTTCGAGTCCAACGAGCACCTGTCTGAGAACGTCGGGGTCGGGCAGACGCGACTCGGCCGGCGCCGGACGCGGGTTCCTCGCGGTGATGCGTCCCGTGTCGAGCAGGTCGCAGAGCAGGATGCGCACCACGCTGACCGGCAGCCGCAGCTCGGACGCGATCTCCACGACCGCCGTCGGACTCGTGCACATCCGCAGGATCCGGACATGCTCGGACTGCATGCCTGGAGTGGGGTCGCACTCGCTCACGATGAGCGTGACCAGGTTGAGGCCGTCGTCGGCCACGTTGCTGCGCCCGCCGGTCACCATGTAGAGGCGGTCCGGGTTCTCGTCCTCCAGGCGCGGGGCCATCAGCTTCGGCTGCTCGTCTGTGGCGCACGAGGTGGCGCGGTCAGGTGTTCGCCGATCTGCTCCACCAGTTCGTTCATGTTGTGACCGATGACGCCGGGGTCGGCCTCGTCACCGGCCACCACGGCGAGGTGCGCGCCCTCTCCGGCCTCCACGATGAACAGTAAGCCGCCGTGGAACTCGGTCATCGACTGGCGCAGGCCGCCGGTGCCGTCGCCGAACTCGATCGAGGCGCCGTACGACAGGCTCTGGATCCCTGAGGCGATCGCGGCGAGCTGGTCGGCGCGGTCCACGGACAGCGCGGCGGTGTGGGAGAGCCGCAGGCCGTCTCTCGACAGCACCACGGCGTACCTGGCCTGCGGAGTCCTCTCCAGGAGGTTCTCGAGCAGCCAGGCGAGTTCCTGGTCCGATGTTCTCATCGAGTCTCTTCCTCACCCATCTGTCGTGCTTCGCTCGCCTGACTCTGTCGTGCCTTGCCGGCCTGGTGGAAGGCGCTGAACTTGTTGCCGGCGTCCGACGGGGCCCGCCGCGGCTCCTGTGCGGGGGCCGGACGGGACGGCGTCTGCGTGGACGAGGCGGCCGCGAACGTCTGTCCCCGGCGGCGGCGCGGCAGGCCGTGCAGCTCCCCGTCCGGCTCGGGGGACACCTGCGCGGGGATCTCCTGCCTGGCCTGGGCCTGCTTGGCCTGGACCGGCATGGCGGGTTGCGCCGGCACCGGCTGCGGGGCCGGCACGTTCTGGCTGATGAGCTGCTGCGGGATCATCACCACCAGCCCGGTGCCGCCCCGGGAGGACGGGCGGAAGGAGACGGTGAGCCCGTGCTTGCGGGCCAGGCAGCCGACGACCGCGAGGCCGAGCCGGGAGCCGGACAGCGTGGTGAAGTCCAGCGGTTCGGCCGAGACGGCCCGCTCCGCCCTGGCCAGCGCGGACGGGCTCATCACCAGGCCGCAGTCCTCGATCGTGATCACGACGCCCGCGGTGACCTCCTCCACGTAGACGTGGACCTCTTCGGTCGGCGGGGAGAAGCTGGTGGCGTTGTCCATCAGCTCGGCCAGGGCGTGCATGACGCCCTCGGCGGCGTGCCCCGCGATGGCGAACGTGCTGGTGGAGTGGACCCGGACCCGCTGGTAGGCGCTGATCCGGCCGATCGCGCCGCGCAGGATGCTCTCCATCACGATCGGCTTGGTCCAGCGCCGTCCGGAGCGCGCCCCGGTCAGGACGGCGATGCTGTCGGCGAGCCGGCCCGCCTGGGCGGTCGTGTGGTCCAGCTTGAGCAGGTCGCCGAGCGTGATCTGGTCGTGCCGGTCCTCCATCTCGCGCAGGTCGGCCAGCATGCTCGTGGCCAGGGCCTGCACCCGGCCGGCGGCGCTGGCGCAGGCGGAGGTGGTGGCGGCGCGGACGCGCCCCTCCCTGCTCACCTCGCTGACGAACGAGCGCAGGATCTGCTGCTGCGCCTTGTTCGCGGGACGGGGGAGCTTGGCGAGGACGGACTCGGCCGACATCCCCGTGCGGATGAGCTGCACCGTCTCGGGGAGCGTCTCGGCGGCGAGCCTGGTGAGTTCGGCGTCGCCGACCGCGATCCGGCCTCTGAGCTGCTGGATCTGACGTCTGTTCGAGGCCGCGAACGTGATCGCGGCGCAGACCAGGACGGCCGCGACGCCGAGGGCCCAGGCCAGGTGGCCGCGCGAGGAGTCCGGGGCGGTGAGGACCGCCGTCAGCGACGCGGCCCCCGTGACGGCGGCCGTGACCGCCAGGACGACCAGGGGATCACCCAGCCGCGGATGTGCCGCGCGATGGCGAGTACGTACCGATGCTGACATCTTGAGTTCCTCGTCGGCGAGTGGATCACGGTCACCGCGAACCCGACGGGGCCGAACGCGTAGCGACGACCGGTTCCCGACCTCCATGATCGCGGGGCGAGTGACATCGGATCTTACGACATTTCACTCCATGTGGTCATCAGGTTGCAGATTTTCTCGACATATTGATCAACGCGAAGTACGGTGCCCCTTTCTGTCCTTAGGAACAATCTTGGAGTCGCGCGCAAATGGCAGGTTCTCTCCTTGACGGCAGAGCGGCACTGATCACGGGTGCGGCGTCGGGCATCGGCGCCGCGACGGCGCTGGTGTTCGCCCGCCACGGGGCCAAGGTCGTGGTCGCCGACATCAACGAGGAAGGCGGCCGGCGTACGGTCGCCGAGGTCGAGGCGATCGGCGGCGAGGCCGCCTTCGTCCGGGCGGACGTACGGCGCTCCGGTGAGGTCAGGGACATGGTCGCCTTCACCGTGGAGCGGTTCGGCCGCCTGGACTGCGCGGTCAACAACGCCGGCGTGGACACCGCGGGCGACGGCCGCTTCCACGAGGTGAGCGAGGAGTCCTTCGACGCCTCGTTCGAGGTCAACCTCAAGGGCGTCTGGTGGTGCATGAAGCACGAGCTGGCCCAGATGGTGGCGCAGTGCTCGGGCTCCATCGTGAACGTGGCCTCGGTGGCCGGGCTGGTGGGCATCGAGGCGCCGTTCGTGTCGCCGTACATCGCGGCCAAGCACGGCGTCGTCGGGCTGACCAAGGCGGCCGCCCTGGAGTACGCCACCTCGGGCATCAGGGTGAACGCCGTGTGCCCCGGGGCAGTGCGGACGCAGATGGTGGACGACCTCATCGAGCAGGGCATCATGACGCTGGAGCAGACGGCGGCCTACCACCCGGTCGGGCGTTACGCGAACCCGCCGGAGATCGGCGAGGCGATCGCCTGGCTCAGCTCCGACGCCGCCTCGTTCGTCACCGGGCTGCCGATGGCGGTGGACGGGGCCATGACGGCCCGCTGACGAAAAGTCGCCTGGGGCGGTGATTTCTCTTTCGCCGCCCCGTCGGCACCGAAGAATCTCCTTATGTGGACAATTCCCGAATAACAACCTGAAAAGGGATTCTGGGCGCGTTTTCCGGCGAAGAGCGTCAGCCGGGAGGTGAGGCCCCAGGGGGATGCCACGACGGCGACGCCACCAGGCCGCTTCCTCGGCCGGCCCGGCGAAGTAGTGACCCCCGGGCGGATCGAGCTCTGGCTTGTAGATCGTTTTTGACGTACAAACCCCCTATGAGATCGTTTGTGCGTCGTACGCGCTTGCTGTCCGTTACCGGAGTGGTCGCGGTGGTCCTCGCCTCTTCCGCGGCGACCGCCGGCCCGTCCGCGGCGGCCACGAACGGCGCCTTACCGGCGACGGCGGCAGGCGCTGCCGCGCATGGCGGCGGCCTGACCTTCACCGTGCTGTCGTCCCGCCCGCAGGTCGTTTCCGCGCACGACGCTCTCATCCGCCTGGAGCTCCCGGCGGGAGTGCCCGCGGCGAAGGTACGGGTCGAACGCGACGGCACGGACGTGACCGGGAGCCTCCGGCGGGTCGACGCGGGCCGCGCGCTCGAAGGGCTGGTCACGGGCCTGCGGACCGGGCGCAACGTGCTCACCGCGACGGCCCCCGGCACCGGGAGGGCCCGGCTCGTCCTCGACGACCACCCGGTGACGGGACCGGTGTTCTCGGGGCCGCACGAGCAGCCGTTCATCTGCGACACGGCCGCGTTCACCACCGTCACCGGAGACAAGCTCGGCCCGCCCACGGACGCGGACTGCTCGATCGCCACCCGGGTCGACCACGTGTACCGCACCACGGCCGGCAGGTTCGCGCCGCTGCCCGCGAACGAGACCCGCCCCGCCGACCTCGCCTGGACGACGACGAGCGCCGGGCAGCGGGTGCCGTACATCGTGCGGGTGGAGACCGGCACCGTCAACCGGGCCGTCTACGAGATGTCGATGCTGGCCGACCCCGCCGCCGAGCCGCCGGACCCGTGGCGGCGCTCGCCCGGCTGGAACGGCCGGCTGATCTACACCTTCGGCGGCGGCTGCACCGGCGGCTGGTACGTCCAGGGCCGCAACACCGGCTCCGTCATGGACGACAGGATGCTCCGCCAGGGGTACGCGGTGGCGTCGTCGTCGCTCAACGTCTTCGGCAACAACTGCAACGACCTGCTGGCCGCCGAGACGACGAGCATGGTCAAGGAACGCTTCGTCGAGGCGTACGGGGCGCCGGCGTTCACGATCGGGTGGGGGTGCTCGGGCGGGTCGTACCAGACGCACCAGATCGGCGACAACTACCCCGGCCTGCTCGACGGCATCGTCTCGGGATGCAGCTTCCCCGAGGTCGGCTTCGCCACCGTGAACGCGATCACCGACGCGCGCCTGCTCGACCACTACTTCCGTGAGGTCGCGCCCGGCGCCTTCAGCCAGGAGCAGCAGCAGGCGATCTCCGGTTTCGGCCGGTGGGAGAGCATCGCGAACCTCGCCGCGGGCGGCGGCCGGATCGACCCGCGCATCTTCTGCCCGGGCCAGCTGCCCGCGGCGCTCCGCTACCACCCGGAGACCAACCCGGCCGGCGCGCGGTGCGACGTGTACGACCACACCGTGAACGTCTACGGCCGCGACCCGCACACCGGCTTCGCCCGGCGGCCCCTGGACAACACCGGCGTCCAGTACGGGCTCGGCTCGCTGCGCGACCGGACGATCACCGTCGACCAGTTCCTCGAACTCAACGAGGGGATCGGCGGCTTCGACGCCGACGCCAACCACGTGGCGGAGCGGACGCGGGCCGACCTGGCCGCGACGCGGGCGGCGTACCGGAGCGGGCGGCTGCTCAACGCGGGCGCGGGCCTGGCGAGCATGCCGATGATCGACTACCGCGCCTACACCGACGACGCGCCGGGCGGCGACATCCACATGCGCTTCCACTCCTTCGCCACCCGCGAACGCCTGCAGAAGGCGAACGGCACGTACGCCAACCAGGTCATGCTCGTCGAGGACAACCGCTACGGCGGCTTCTCGCTGTCGAGCCCCGTCCTCATGGAGGCCCTGACCCGGATGGACCAGTGGCTCACCGCCATCGCCGCCGACCACCGCCCCGGCCGCCCCGGCGCCAAGGTCGTCAGGAACAAGCCCCAGGACCTTACGGACGCCTGCTGGACCCGCGACGCCACCCCCCGCAAGATCGCCGAACCCCAGGTCGCGGGCAGCGGCACCACCTGCAACACGCTCTACCCGGTGTGGACCTCACCGCGCCTCGTGGCGGGCAGCCCGATGGCCGGCGACATCGTCAAGTGCCGCCTCCGCCCCGTGGACCCCACCGCCTACGGCACCCCTCTGACCGCCCCCCAGCTCACCCGCCTCAAGCACCTCTTCCCGAAGGGCGTCTGCGACTGGTCCGCGTCTGGCATCCAGCAACAACCCCTCGCGGGCACCTGGCAGTCCTTCTGACGGGTCAGCCATTCGAAGGGGCGCCTCGTCCACCGGCGAAAAGGCGCCCCTCCGCCCGCCGCACCCGATCCGCCGGAAACCCCGTGCCTGTCGGGGCTGGCGGGCATGATGGTCAACTATGCCAGCGAGCCGCCCGCCCGATCCCCGGCCGTCCAACGCCGGGCTTCCGGACGATGCCGTTCTGACCCAGTTCGGCAACATACTCAACCCAGGATTCTGCATCTTTCCCTTCCGGAGTCAGCTCCGGATAGGAGAGAAGGGCCTGTCCCTCACGATCGGTGAGCGAAGCGTCAAGGAGATGGTTGACTTGATGTATCGCGGCCGACGGAGCGCGAGCATGCATGACGGGGTCCGGCACACGACGGCCGGCGAACTGCGAGCGGCAGGCTTCCTGATTGTCCTAGATGGGGGCAAAAGAAACCCTGACCATGTGTCTGTCTGCCTGGACGGGGATACTGATTGGACCGACGATGAGAGTGCACGTTTCAGTGAGTGTTTCGGCCAACCAGTCTGGATGGAGGACGGCGATGCGTGAGCTGGTAAGTCTCCAGTTCGGCGCGAAGCCCTGGCAGCCCTCCGAGACCTCCAGGGTCATCGCGGTGTACGACAAGCATGACCGGCCGACCTGTGGGCTCATCGACCAGCAGGGGCGCACGTTCCTCTTCGACTGCATCGAGGGCCACGCCTGGGACGTCAACGTCTGGGCCTACGTCGAGGTCACCGAAGACCAGGTCGAGAAGCTGACGGCAGCCGAGGGCGCGGAGTTCGCCACGACAGTCGACCGGACCCTCAAAGGCGTGCCGCTGGTAGCGGCTCTCGCCGTGGGCGACCGCCTGGAGATGGCCCACGTCCTGGGTCCCCTGGAACCAGGATCGAACCTCTACCCCAACATCATGGAAGCCGTGCTGGCGAAGATCGAGCGCGGCACCGACGCGGCTGAGACGCTGCGCAAAGTCCAGCCTGTCAGTTGATCGCACCCGTAACGCCAAGGGCCTCGCCGAGGTGGGCATTTCGTTGTGCGTAGGCGAACGCCCGTACCCCGCTGCGCCGCGTCGGATGAGATCACGCAGGCCGCTGCTGGCTTCTCTGGTGACCGCGCCTCCTACGTCATCGGGCCGGTTCTGCGTGTGGACGGCGGCGTGTACGCCTGATCCCGGTACGCCCGGTTCTCTAGCTGGAGATGGGTGTCGTGGGTTGGATGACGCGGCTCAGCAGGGTCATGAGCTGGCGTAGTTCGCTTTCCGACAGCACCCCCAGCGGGGTCTTCTCCAGCGTCGTCCTGAGCAGCTCGGCGCGGACCTCGCGGCCCTTGGGGGTCATGACCAGGACGCGGGAGCGGCGGTCGGACGGGTCCACGGCGCGTTCCACCAGGCCCCGTTCGGTGAGCTGGTTGGTGATGAAGGTCAGGTTGGGGGCGTTGCAGTAGAGCCGCTCGGCCATCACCTTCATGGACGGCGGCGGTTCGTCCGGGTCGATGGCCCACAGCGCCTGGAACGTCGCCGGCGTCAGCCGGTGCCCGGCCAGGGCCTCCATGATCAGCGCGTTGGTGCGCATCCAGATCTCGTAGGTCGCCGTGACCACTGCGGTGAGCTCGTGCGCGGTCATGCCGCCATCCTACGACGTTTCGAGTATCGAAGTATCGTGCTAGCTTTTGCTTCGAGGCTCGAAACAATGGAGGTTCGGATGAGAGACGACTATCGAGGCGTCACCGCGCTCGTCACCGGCGCGTCCAAGGGGCTGGGGCGGGCGTACGCGCTGGAGCTGGCCCGCCGGGGCGCGCGGGTGATCCTGCTGGCCCGCTCGGAAGCGGACCTGCGCGAGCTCGCCGCCCAGATCGACGAGGCGCACGGCAGGCAGGACACCGAGGTGATCGTCGGCGACCTCACCGCCCAGGACGGCCCCGAGCGGATCGTACGGGAGCTGCACGACCGCGGCCTGACCGTCGACCTGCTGCTCAACAACGCCGGCATGGGCAGCGCGGGCCCGTTCCTCACCCGCCCGCTCCAGCCGCAGCTGAACTCCGTCAGCCTGAACGTCAGCGGCCTGCTCGCGCTGACCCACGCGATCGGGGCCGAGCTGGTCGCCCGCGGCTCAGGCGGCATCATCAACGTGTCGTCCACCGCGGCCTTCCAGCCCCTGCCCTACCAGGCCAGTTACGCCGCGACGAAGGCGTTCGTGCTCTCCTTCAGCGAGGCGCTGGCCGAAGAGCTGCGCGGCACCGGGGTGCACGTCATGGCCGCGCACCCCGGCGCGATCGCGACCGGCTTCTTCGACGGCACCTCCGCCACGATCGACTCCCGGGTGGCCGACACGCCGGAAGGCATCGCGGCCCGTACGCTGGACGACTACGCCAGGCGGCGCGCGGTCTCCTACCCGGGCCGGGCCGTGACCAGGGCCATGACCTGGCCCGCGCGCCTGCTGCCGCGCACCGCCGTGGTGCGGCTCGCCGCCGCGCTCAACCGCCGGATGCGCCTGCACGAGACCGTCGACCTCGTCTGACCGGCTGCTCACGGTCGCCGCCGATCGGCGAACGGGCGGCGATCAGCGAGACGATCAGCGCGTACGCGCAGAGCAGGACGAGCCCGGCCCACCACGGCAGCGGGAAATACCCGGCCGACGGCGCGTAGTGCTGCGTCACCTGCGGATACTCCACCAGCGTCTGCTGGACCGCGAACCCGGCCGCCGGCGTCAGCCGCAGCAGCCAGTCGGAGACCGTGTCGGGCAGCAGCGGGAACGCCGTGATCAGGTACGGCAGGGCGATCAGTGACACGCCGGCGACGATCGCCGTCCACCCGCGACGCAACCGCACGCCGAGCCCGTACGCGACGACGGCGCAGAGGGCGAGCACCGCCGCGAGACCGGCGACCACCCGGACGCCGGTCAGCACCGGCAGCGGCGGCACCACGATGCCGTTGCCCTTCATGCCCGCCAGGCCGGTGGGCAGGACGACCCCGACCGCGACCAGCCCGGTGGCGAAGACGGCCCCCGCGACGACCAGCGCCCGGATCAGGATCACCCGCCGCGACGCCGCCGAGCCGTGGCGGTCGGTCGGCTCGTCGGCGGTGCGGGTGTCGGGGGGGTCGGTCGGCTCGTCGGCCGTGCGGGTGCCGTAGCGGCCCCTCAGTTCGCCGGTCGTGCGGGTGCCGTAGCGGGCGGCCATGACGACCAGGATGATCAGGGCGATCGGCAGGCCGGGCAGTGTGTTGTCGACGGCCCGCGTGACGTCCTCGCTGACCGGCCCGATGTCGCCGGTGCCGCTGATCCTGATCACGCCGTCCTTCAGCACGGCCCCCGACGCGTTGTGGTGCTTCTCCCAGTCGGTGTGGTTCATGGAGCCGACCGCGTCGCTGTCCCATGTTCCGGCGGCGCCGCCCTCGACGGTGACGTGGTCGAAGACGCCCACCGCCTGGGTGAACCTGACCTCCTCGATCGCCCCGCCGAGTCCGGTCTCACGCAGCGTGAGGTCGCCGGGGGAGGCGGCGAAGAGGCCGACCCGCACGGTGTCCGGCAGCCCGTCGAGCGTCGCGGTCGCGACGGTGTGCCACCGGTTGCCGTCGGTGGACTCGGCGCCGGTGATCACGTCGCCGGAACGCGTCAGCCGCAGCCAGCGGGGCGAGCGGGCCGAGACGCCGCCGGGGCCGCCGGCGACGTCGTTCCGGTAGTCGTGCTGGAAGCGCACGCCGTGGCGGCCGGTCATCATCAGCGCCGCGTACCGCGAGCCCTGCCGCGTGCCGTCCTTGACGATGATCCCGGCCTTCGCCCACGGCACCAGCCCGGGCACGATCCGGTCGTGTTTCGGCGGCGGGTACGTGATCGTCCCCGTCATCGAGGTCATCCGCACGGTGATCGAGCCCTCGCGGCCCAGGTCACGATGGAGGAACCAGAACGTGTCACTGACCACGGACCCGTCGGCGGCGACGGGCACGGCCGGGCAGGCTCCAGGGCAGGACGAACGGTTGTTCAGCGCGAGCAGCAGCCCCAGCGCGACGACGGTGACGGCCGCGCAGGCCAGGGCGATCAGCCGCCCCGGGCGGCGGAACGCGGTCCATTCCCGCCGGAGCAGTTCGGTGGTCGACATGCGGTCGGTTGTACGGCCGCGCGCGTAACACGGCCCGAACCGGCCCCGTCATGCTGCTGTTAGGTTCCCCAGGGCATGCTGGCAGCATGGTCGGGCCGCGCAGTGGGACCGTGGGCGCACGGTTCACGATGTTGTACGCCGTTGTGTTCCTCCTGTCGGGCGTCGGGCTGCTGGCCCTGGCCTTCGTGCTCTCCGGCGGCAGCCTGACCGAGACCGCCCCGGCCGGCTCGGCCGGAGCTCCGCCAGGCCAGGGTGGCCTCACCGCGGCACACCAGCGCATCAGGGAGCTGGAGGGAGAGCTGGCCGCGGTGCACACGCAGCAGTCCCGGCAACTGCTGGTCGGCTCGCTGCTCGCGCTGATCGTGATGGCCGCCGTCTCGGTGCTGCTCGGCCGGGTGCTGGCCAGGCGCGTCCTGCGGCCGCTGCGGCTGATCACGGCCGTCACCCGGCGCATCTCCGCCGACAACCTGGATCGCCGCCTGGCCGTCACCGGCCCGGCGGACGAGGTGAAGGACCTCGCCGACACCATCGACGAACTGCTCGGACGGCTGGAGGCGTCGTTCACCGCGCAACGGCGCTTCGTCGCGAACGCCTCCCACGAGTTGCGTACGCCGCTGGCGACGATCCGGGCCTCGCTGGACGTCGCGATCGCCAAGCCCGATCCGGCTCCCTCGACGGTGGCGCTCGCGGCCCGCGTACGCCGGCAGCTCGACCGGCTCGACCACCTGCTCGACGGCTTCCTCGTGCTGGCCAGGGCGCAGCACGGCCCGCCGGCCGACACCGCGCCGGTCGACCTCGGCGACCTCGTCGACGCCGCGCTGCGGGAGAGGTCGGCGGACGTCGGGCGCAAGGAGCTGAGCGTCTCGGTGGACGTGCCGCGGGAGACGGCGGTCGTGGGCAGCCCGGCGCTGCTGGCGCGGCTGGTCGGCAACGTCGTCGACAACGCCGTGACCCACAACGAGAGCGGCGGCTGGATCGGGATCACCGGATCCGTGGACTCGCGGGAGACGGTGCTCGTCGTCGAGACCGGCGGACCCGTGTTCGACCAGCGGGAGGTGGACCGGCTGGCGCGGCCCTTCGAACGGCTCGGCGGCGAACGTACCGGCTCCTCCGGCCTGGGCCTGTCGATCGTGGCCGCCGTGGCCGCGGCCCACGGGGGCCGGCTCGACCTGCTGGCCCGGCCGGAGGGCGGCCTGCGCGTCTCGGTCACCCTGCCGATCGCTGGAGCGCCGATCGCTGGAGCGCCGGTCGCTGGAGCGCCGGTCGCGAAGGCGCCGGTCGGGGCATCATGAGGATTCTCGTGGTCGAGGACGACGACGCCCTCGCCGAGGTCGTCGCGGAAGGGCTGCGCGACCAGGGGATGGCCGTCGACCTGGCGTACGACGGGCTCACCGCCGCCGCGAAGGCGGACCTCACCGCGTACGACGTGGTGGTCCTGGACCGGGACCTGCCCGGGCTGCACGGCGACATCCTGTGCCGGCTGCTCACCGAACGGGTGGAGCGGCCGATGGTGCTGATGCTGACCGCGGCCGGCGCGCCCGGCGACCGGGTCAGCGGGCTCACCCTGGGCGCGGACGACTATCTCGCCAAGCCCTTCCACTTTCCCGAGCTGATCCTGCGCATCAGGGCGCTGGCCCGCCGCCGCCCGGACGCGCGGCCCCGGACCCTGCACGTGGCCGGGATCGTGCTGGATCCGGTAGGCCGTACCGTCGTCCGCGACGGGCGGCAGCTCGACCTCTCGGTGAAGGAGTTCGCCGTGCTGGAGGCGCTGCTGCGGGCGAGCCCGGGCTTCCTGAGTGCGGAGACCCTGCTGGAACGGGTGTGGGACGAGAACGCCGACAGCTTCACCAACACCGTCACGGTCACGGTCGGCCGCCTGCGCCGCAAACTCGGCGACCCACCGGCGATCACGACGGCCCGAGGAGTCGGCTACCGCATCGCCTGATCACCTCGCGTCGGTTCCGGGCGCGATGTACGGCTTGCGGCGGCGGTTCCTTCAGCACGGTCGCGTACGGGAAAGTCGGGCGCGGTGCCGAACCTGCGGTCGTGCGGATGCATCCAAAAGGGATGATGATCCGCAAACGCACCCCACGTGCCACCACCCCGCGGGTCGAGGTGACGCGCCTTCCCGACGACGTCGTGGCGCTCATCGACGCCCTGGAGCCCGGTGCGGAGATCATCCTCACCCGTGACGGCGCGTCGATCGCGACGGTCTCCAGCACGATCGACGTGGTCGAGGGCGCCGTCGTCGATCGTGCGGCCCCGGACGACGAGCCCGGCGAGCAGGCGCCGCCCGACTACGACGGCGTGACGGTCGTGGTCACCGCCATGGAGCTGTCGAAGGCGGCCAGGCTCGCGCTGTCCACCCAGCTCGGGGCCGACTACGTGGTCCTCGACCTGCACGCGGCCCCGGCCACGGCCGATGTGCTGCTGGTGCCCGCCGGCAGCCCGCAGCTGATCGCGGCGCTGCGGTCGAGCTTTCCGCGGGCGCGGGTCGTCGTCACCGAGATCGAGGATCCCGAACTCGGGGTCCGGTACCACGGACCGGTACGCCGGCTGCTCGACGCCGGCGCCGACGCGTATCTTCCTCCGGCGACCCTTCCGCTGCTGGCCAGGCAGCTCGACCACACCCTGAACCAGGGACGCGAGCTGGCCGCCGGCTCCGCCACGCCGCTGCAGATCGGGCCGGCGCCGGACGCGGATTGATCGCCGTGCTGCTCGGCACCGGACGCGGAACGAGCGTCGTGCGGCTCGGGGCGGTTCCGGAATGATCGCGGTGCTATGCGGGGCAGTTCCGGGGGTCGACGTGCTTGGCGGTGCCGGTGACGGTGACCTCGGCGCGGCCCTGGGGTGTCGCGGCGGCGGCCGTACAGACGATCTGCTCGACCGCCCGCTTGGACAGCTCGCCGGCTCTCGCTGACAGGGTCACCACGACGCGGCCGTTCGGGCCGGTGATCACCGAGAACGGGTCGGCTTCGAGCGGGATGTCGGTGGTGAGGCCGCGCGCCTGTTCCGCGGCGGTGGGCCCCGCCGCCAGCAGCGCGAGCGTGTCCGCCTGGGAGAGCCGGCGACCGGGTCGCGTCACCGGGCTGAGGCGACCCTTCTTCACCAGGTAGAGGGTGACCGGCCGGGCCGGTACGACGGCTCCGCTGGGCGGAGGACCGACGGGGATGACGTCGCTCGGCCGCACCCCACAGCCGGCCAGGGCGACGAGCGGCACGAGGCTGGCGGCGAGCACACGGCAGGCAAACCCTCTCCTCACTCGGAACCTCCCACGTCGATCCGCCCATCCGGGCCGTCCGCCGGTCGTGGCGGGCGTCCGGTCCGCTCGTCCGGGCCGGTCGCCCGTCGTGGCGAGAGTCTGGACCGCTCGTCCGGGCCGGTCGCCGGCTGTGGCGGGCGTCCGGTCCGTTCGTCGAGGTCGGGTGCCTGGCGGGGGAGGCGCAAGGTGAAGAGGGCGCCGCCGTCCGGGGCGTTGGCGACGGTGAGGTCGCCCCCGTGCAGGCGCGCGTTCTCCCGTGCGATGGCCAGGCCGAGACCGCTGCCCTCCGACCTGGCCCTGGTCGCGCTGGCCTTGTAGAACCGGTCGAACACGTGCGGCAGCACCGCTTCGTCCAGCCCGGGTCCGTGGTCGCGCACCTCGACGGTGACCCAGGACGGGTCGGTGCGCAGCCGCACCGACACCGGCGGCTCGCCGTGCCGCAGGGCGTTGCCGACCAGGTTGGCGAGGATGACGTCCACCCGGCGCGGGTCCAGCCGGGCCGTCACCCCCGAGGCGAGCTCGGTCCGCACCGACTCCGACCAGCCCCGGGCGCGCAGGGTCGCGCGGACCAGCTCGGCCATGTCGATCTCGTTCAGCGCGAGGGCCGCGACGCCGGAGTCGAACCTGCTGATCTCGATCAGGTCGTTCACCAGCCCGGTGAGGTTGAGCGTCTCCTGGCTGACCAGCCTGGCGGCCCGGCCGGCCGGCTCGGGCAGCCCGGCCGCCTCCTCGTCGAGGACGTCGGCGACGGCGGCGAGCGCGGCCAGCGGCGTGCGCAGCTCGTGGGACACGTCGGCCACGAACCGGCGGGCATCGGCCTCCATCTCACGCAACTGCGCGACGTGCCGTTCCAGCTCCGCCGCGGTGTGGTTGAACGTACGCGCCACGTCGGCCAGCTCGTCGGAGCCGCGGACCTCGATCCTGGTGCGCAGCTCGCCCTCGCCCAGCAGGCGGGCCGCCCGGCCGAGCTCGCGCACCGGACGCAGCACGCCACGGGTGGCCAGCGAGGCGAGCAGGACCGCGAACGCCAGCGCCGCCCCGCCGGTGAGCCAGGCGTACGTGGCGAGTTCGTCGATGCTGCGCTGCTCGGGAAGCAGGCTGAGCGCGGTGTAGACCTCGATGCCGGACACGCGCGGCGCCCGGTCCGCCTCGGCGTCGGCGATCAGCAGCGGCGCGCCGATGATCAGAACGGGCTGCCCGTGCCACACCAGGCGTTTCCACGCCATCTGGCCGCCGGCCACCGTCTGCCGCAGCCCGGCCGGGATCATCGAAAGATCGGCGACCGGCGCGTCCGGCGGCATGGCCGGCCGCCGCCGGAGCTCTGGCGATCCGTCCTCGACCGGGCCGTCCTGGACCGAGCTGTCTTGGGTCGGGCCGTCTTGGAGCCGGGGGCCCTGGGTCGGCTCGTCCTGGGGCGGCTCATCCTGGGCCGGGTCGTCCCCGAGCGGGTCGTTCTGGGGCCGGCGGTCCTGGGACTGGTGGTCCGGTGGTGGGTGGGCGGGTCGCAGCATGGATGGTGCGTGCATGTCGTGATAGACGGCGACCGTGAAGGTGTTGCCCTCGGTCATGGCGCGGGCGATCTCGTCCAGCTCGGCCTGCCCCGGCGTCGCGGTGCGCAACGGGTAGAGCGCTTCCAGCCGGCTCCGCATCGCCTCCACCGCGGCGTCCTGGGCCCGTTGCAGGATGTCGTTGCGGGCGTTGACGTAGCTCCCGCCGGCCACGGCAGCCGCGGTGACCACGCACAGCAGCGCGAACGCGAACAGCAGCCGGGCGCGCAACCCCAGGCTCGGCCGTGCTCTCACGGGCCGCTCACACCGGCCCGAACCGGTAGCCGAACCCCCGCACGGTCTGCACGTAGACGGGCGCCGTCGAGTCGTCCTCGATCTTCGCGCGCAACCGCTGCACGCAGGCGTCCACCAGGCGGGAGTCGCCGAAGTAGTCCTGCTCCCACACCGACTCCAGCAGCTGCTGGCGGCTGTGCACCCGGCCGGGCGTGCCGGACAGTTCGAGCAGCAGCCGCAGCTCGGTCGGGGCGAGGCTGACCGGCTCGCCGCGGTTGGTCACCACCAGCCCGGCCCGGTCGATGGTCAGATCCCGGTGGCGCTCCAGCTCCGCCTGGTCCCGGCCGATCCGCCTGAGCACCGCGCGGATGCGCGCCTCCAGCACCCTGGGCTGCACCGGCTTGACCACGTAGTCGTCGGCGCCCGCCTCCAGCCCGGCCACCACGTCCATGTCGTCGCCGCGCGCGGTCAGCATGATGATCGGCACCTCGCCGATGGCCCGGATGCGCCGGCAGACCTCGAACCCGTCCATGCCGGGCAACATCAGATCGAGCACGACGACGTCGGGAACGTCCGCACGCAGCCGGTCGAGCCCCAGCTCGCCGGACTCCACCGCGCGCACCCGGTGCCCGTGCCGGCTCAGGGCCAGCTCAAGGCCCTCACGCACGGCCGGGTCGTCCTCGATCAGCAACACTCGCGACACGCCGCCGAGTTTCACCACACGCTCCGTAACTCGTCCGCCGGTCAACCCCCGTCCATTGTCGGCCGGCCGTGTCTCCGCCTCGTCCGCGCGATGTCATGGTCGTGTCACGGCCCCGTCATGCCCGGTCGCGGCCGCGCGAGCGGGCCATGACGGCGGCCCATGACGGTGGCCGCCGTCGAGAAACGGTGACATGCGGCGGACGGCGCGCGCACATTCGCCACCAATCGTAATCGGCATGGACGAACCCCGCATGATTCCCCCGCGGCCCCGAGATCGGGTGTATGCCGTGGTCACGCTGGTGCTCGCCGTGCTGCTGCTGCCCGCCGCGCTCGTTCGCGACGCGGGCCGCGCCCGCGAAGTGGCCTGCCGCTGGGCGTTGCGGCTGCGCTTCCCCGCCGAGGATCTGACCGGGCTCACCGCCGGCGCCCTGGCGGCGTTCACGGCGGCGCGCACCGAGGCGCTCTGGCGTCACGGCCAGCTCATCGGCCTCACCTCGGGCTACCGCGATCCCGCCGCCCAGCAGCGGCTCTTCGACGAGGAGGTACGCCGCTCCGGCTCGACCGCCTCGGCCCGCATGATCGTGCTGCCGCCGGCGTTGTCACCGCACGTCAGGGGCCTCGCCCTGGACGTACGCCCGCACGAGGGCGCGCGCTGGCTGGAGGAGCACGGCGGCCGCTACGACCTCTACCGCGTCTATGACAACGAGTGGTGGCACTTCGAGTACCTTCCCGGCCGCGGCGGCACTCCGCCACCCCGGTTGCCGCACCCCGGCGTGATCAGCGGGCCGCTCTGAGCACTCCGGAATCTAGCGCCGCTAGCGCGAATGTCGTAGCTATGCTAGCTTCGTTCCTGTTCCTAGCAGCGCTAGATATTGGAGACGTTCATGCTCACCGTCATCGCCTACGGCCTTGCCATCGCGCTCAACCTCATGATCCTTTTCATCGGCCTGCGCTTCCTGTTCACGCCGGTGGCCGCGGCCACGGGGTACGGTGTCCCGGCCAAGGACGACCGCGCCTATCTGACCATCAAGGGTGTGCGTGACGGCACGTACGGGCTGGTCGGCCTGGCCCTGCTGATTTTCGTCGGGGCCTACGCCGAAGCCTGGTTCATGCTCGTCGTGGCCCTCGCGCCGCTGGCCGACACCGTGATCGTGCTGCGTAACGGCGGCACCAAGGCGGTGGCGTTCGGCATCCACTTCGCGACCGCCGTGCTCGTCCTGATCAGCGCCGCCCTGCTCTTCGCTCTCTGACCCCGTGACCCGGTGATCCCGCCGGTATCGGTTGAGCGAGGCAGCGGCTGCTGTTACCTTCGCACGGTGGACGACAGGCGTGCACGAGCGGAGGCGATCGAGAGCTTCGCGGCGACTCTGCGGGAGTTGCGCAACGCGGTCGGCAACCCACCTTTTCGTGAGATGTCCGGCAAGTCAGGGGCGATCTCCCACACGACGCTGCACGAGGCCACGAAAGGCAACCGGCTCCCGAGCTGGGAGACCACCGTCGAGTTCGTCAAGGCCTGCGACGCCGACCCGGCCGCGTACCGGGACCGTTGGGAGACGGCGAACCGTACGGTCAGATCCGTGAGCACCGGGGATCCCGCGACGCGCGCCCCGGCGGCCCCTCCGTCCGGTGAGCTCGCGGCCTCCGCCGCGGGCGGCCAGGACCTTCGCGCCGCACACCTCGCCACCGGGTCGCCGGCGACCCGGCCGACGGGCGAGACCCAGGCCCCCGCCTTCCCGCCGTCGCCGCCCGGCCACACGAACCACGTGCCGCTGAGGGACACGCAGCCGCCGTCCGGCCACGCGGGCGACGTACCCCCGCCATCCGGTCACACGAACGACGCACCGCCGCCCTCCGGCCACGCGGGCGACGGGCAGCAGTCGCCGCCCGCGCCGGGGAGCCGGGGGCGGCGATGGCTGACCCGCCCGGTCGCGCTCGCGACGGCGGCCGTCGTCGTCGCCGGGGCGGCCGCCGTCGTCGTGACCATCGTCAACAGCGGCTCCGAGCCGGCCGGACGCGCCCCGGGCCCGACCGGCGGCGCGTCGCCCGCCGCGCTGACGCCGGCCGACTGCCCCGTGCGCTCGACCAACCCGCCCTGGGCCCCGCCGCTGCACGAGGACGACAAAGCGGAGTTCATCACCGATGTCACGCTCTCCGACTGCACGCGCGTCGGCGCCGGCCAGACCATGACCAAGGTGTGGCGGCTGAAGAACGCCGGCTCGGTGGCGTGGAAGGGATATTCGCTGCGCCGCCTCGACCATCCCACGCAGCAGGCCGACCAGTGCCAGACCATTACCGACGTGCCGATCAAGGACACGATGCCGGGCGAGATCGTCGACATTCAGACCGTCGTCACCACGCCCAAGAAACCGGGCCTGTGTTACGTGCGCTTCAAGATGGTGGACTCCTCGGGAGAGGTCGTGTTCCCCGGCAACCGGCCGATCAATTTCCAGCTCATCGTCGCCGGAAGCTGAAATTCCCCGCCGTGCGGCACACGACGGGGAATTTCAGGCGCCGGGACGACCCCGGCGATCAGGAACCGATGGCGATTCCCGTGTAGTAGTTCCGCAGGATGCGCGCGTAGTTCCAGCCCGCGTTCGCCTTGTCGCGCGAGCCCTTCTGCGACATCCAGTCACCGTCGGTCCAGTTGCCGCACGCCGTCGTCGTGGAGCAGTACTGGGCCCGGAAGATCTTCCCGCTCCTGGTCAGCCGCATGCCCCAGGTGGCGTCCACCGCGGCGCTGGTCGACGCCCTGGCCGAGCCGGGCTTGTAGACCTGGCTGGAGGTGTGGTCGTAGACGTCGAAGCACCGGCCGTCCGGCGTCTTGCGGTTGGAGTGCAGCGCCCAGTACCAGCCGAAGTTCTTCACCGCCATCGCCCCGGCCTTGAGCGACTCGGCCGGCCAGCTCGCCACCCATTCATTGGGCAGGACGTCCTTGACGTAGCTCTTGAACTCCACCCGCTCCACGCGATCGAGCGACTTGCGGTAGACGAGGATCGTCGTGGGCAGCCGGGTGTCCGTGCCGTCGGTCTTGCATCCGGTCGGCGACCCTGAGGTCACGAACTGGTGCGAGGCGTTCTGGTTTTTCAGGCCGGACTTCAGGTTGGCTTTGGCGCCGGGGGCGAAGTCCTGGTAGGCGCCGCTGTAGCCGCTGTTGAAGTAGACGCGGACGGTTTTGCCGCTGCGGTTCCAGGCGGAGGCGGCGGCGTTCTTGATGCATTTGCCTTTGCCGTTGCCGGGGCCTTTGTAGTCGTAGCAGGTGGGCTGGGTGGTGTTGTAGTTGGGGACCGAGGTGGTGAAGTCGGAGAGCGATCCCTGGGTGTTGCTGTTGAAGTAGTAGCAGAACTCGCCGCTCTGGCAGACGCCGTCACGGGCAGCGGCCGAGGCGGGCGCCCCGGCGGCGAGTAACGTCCCGCCGAGCGCCGCCGCGACGCTCGCCGCGCCGAGCCGCGAGATCAGCCGTGCCGTTCGTGCAGACACGAGGAGTCTTCCTTCCGTCCGGAGGTCCAGGGTGGTCAGCGGCAGTGCCGAAGCGGCGCCGAGAGGGTGCCTGAGGCGGCGCTCCGGCACTGCCGAGGCCGTGTCATCGCACGGAGTAGCCCTGGGAGTTCCAGAACGAGGTCGGGTTCGGGTTCTCCAGGCGCGAGTCGCCGACGCTCTTGGCCGCCCGCGTCTGCCGGCCCGGGCGCATCTCCACGTGGGTGTGGGCGGCGCCCTTGCTCGACACGCCGTGCCACGACTCCTTGGCGATGACCTGGCCCTTGCGGATCGTCTGGCCCACGCGCAGCGAGGACAGCGGGGCGGAGTGCAGGTAGATGACCGTCTTGTTCAGCGAGGAGTTGTAGACGGCGATCGTGGACAGCCCCGACCGGCCGGTGCTGCCGCGCGCGACGTTGATCAGCTGGCCCGCCGTCAGGGCGTAGACGTTCGCCCCCACGCCCCTGGCGATGTCGATGCCCTCGTGCCGTCCCGCGGTGTTCTTGTAGCCGTCGAAACCGCAGGTGATCGTGCCGCTGGCCGAGTAGAGCGAGGTCGACATGGCCTTGCGCGACCCGGACCCGGAACCGGACCCCGGGCCGAACTCGTGCGAGGCGTTCTGGTTCTTCAGGCCGGACTTCAGGTTGGCTTTGGCGCCGGGGGCGAAGTCCTGGTAGGCGCCGCTGTAGCCGCTGTTGAAGTAGACGCGGACGGTTTTGCCGCTGCGGTTCCAGGCGGAGGCGGCGGCGTTCTTGATGCATTTGCCTTTGCCGTTGCCGGGGCCTTTGTAGTCATAACAGGTGGGCTGGGTGGTGTTGTAGTTGGGGACCGAGGTGGTGAAGTCGGAGAGCGATCCCTGGGTGTTGCTGTTGAAGTAGTAGCAGAACTCGCCGCTCTGGCAGACGCCGTCACGGGCGGCCGCCGACGCCGGCGCCGCGGTGGCGAGCAGCGAGCCGCCGAGCGCCACCGTGGCGGTCGTCGCGGTGAGGATCTTGGTGAGCATGGTCATGCTGTTCTCCTGTCTGCGGAGTTCGTCGTGCGAAGGGTGGTGAAGGTTCGGGTGTCGAAGCGGAGCACGGGGGGTCAGCGGCGCCGGCGCTCCTCCCAGGTGCGGATGGTCACCTTCGGGCCGTCGTCGGGCGCGCGGCCGGCCAGGCCGTTCAGGCCGAGGTAGTAGTCACCGACCTGGTGTTGCGCCTGCCCGGACAGGCTGGTGTCGCTGATGGCGACGGCGTGGATGTGCCACGGCCAGTCGTCCTGCTCGGGGTTGCGCACCCAGGCCGCGAAGCCGGCCAGGCGCAGCGCGCGGACGGCCGCGGTCCGGTCGGCGGCGCTCATCCCCTTGACCGAGATGTCCACGACGCCCCCGCCGTCGTGGGTGCCGGCCGAGGTGGGATCGCCGCCCGGGTTGTACGAGCCCTGATCCAGCTTGAGGTCCCGCTTGAACAGCCGCTTCGCCTCGGCCAGCATGTCCCGCGTACGGGCGTTGACGACGAAGCGGCCGAGGGACACCCGGGGCCCCGGATCGAGCACTCCGGTCACCTTGAAGCGGCCGGCCCCCAGCTTGCTGAGCGACATCTTGCCCGGCAGGCCGTTGGCGTCCAGTCCGGACAGGCCGAGGGACTTCTGGTACTTGCCGTAGGCGGCCACCGTGGTGGTGCCGAAGTAGCCGTCGACCCATTTCGCGTCCAGGAGTTTCCGGTCGCGCAGCGCCTGCTCGACGAGGAGCACGCCGGCCTTGGCGCCAGGGGTGAGCGTGTCGTCCGGCCGCCGCGGGTCGATCTGGGCCGCCTTGACGGTGGCCTCCATGTTCACGCTCGGAAGGCCCCGGAACTCGGCCGCCTGCGCCGCCGACGCCCCGAACGTGCCACTCAGCGAAGCGATCAGGACGCTCGGCATGAGGGCGGCGGCGTATGCGGGCAACTTCATCATCACTCCTGGTGCGAAAGGCTGAGGCGGTGCCGGTGCGGCGGAGTCCAACGTTGGCGGACCGCCTCGCGTGTCCGCCAGGAGATCGGTGTTGTCAGCCTGTTCGACGAACTCCCCTTACGGGCATAAGCGCAGGTGGCCGGCATTTCCCCGGCGGACGTGACGCCTTCGGACACGACGCGTCTGACACCCGCGGGCCCGGCGGACCGGGCGGTAGCAGCCGTCCTGGCGGTCCGACGGCGGGGCTAGGATGCCGCGCATGCAGCGCCCCCTCGCCCACGTGTCGGCCGTCGGCCTGCTCGTCGTCGTCTGGCTCGGTCTCATGGGCGGCATCGCGCTCGTCTGGCAGGACGGCGCCGCCCCCTTCGAGATCTTCGCGGGCGCGTTCTGGAGCCTGGTCTGGTTCTTCTGGCTCGCCCGGATCTGGCTGGGCGGTCCGATGGCGATCGGGCTGATGCGCAAGGCGCTGTTCGGCCTCTGCCCGATCCTGATCTTCGCCACCGGGCTGGCCATCGGGATCGGCGGCGGCGAGGTGTATCCGTCGCAACTGGTCGCCTTCGCGGTCGCGGTGTGCGGGATCTTCGCCGGGGTGCTGCTCATGCGCGGCGAGGTCCAGCGGTGGAGCCTGGCCACGGTCGCGGTACGGGTGGTCCGCCAGCCGCCCGACGGGACAGCCTTCGACCTGCGTTCCGCCGCGCTCCGGCAGAGCAGGGGCAAGTTCGGCTGCCTGATGATCGTGGTCACTGTGCTCATGCTGCTCGTGGTCGGCGCCATCGGTGCGACGTTGCCGGCGGACCGGGGAACGGACGCCCCGGACTATATCGCCTTCATGGTAGGCGTGGTGCTGGTGGTGCTTGCCGGAATTGCCGGATACGTCTGGATCGATGTCCGGGCCAGGGCGATGGGCGTCCTGACCGTCACCGATCGGCGCCTCGACGAGCATCCGTGGTCCAGGGTCCGTTCGGTGGCGCTGTCGTACAAGGGCGAGGCCAAGGTCGTGAACGGGGTCCGCCGGCACCGGTCGGCCCGGCTCGATCTGTCCCTCTACGATGAGCCGGACGCGCGCCGCCTCCGGCTGCCCGACGACGCCGCCCTGCACGGCTCGATCGCGGCGGCGCTGGCGGCGCACAGCCCCGAAGGGGTCTTCCGCGGCTGGGTTTCGCGAACTGGTTCCACGACATCCGGTCAGGTAAGTAGTTGACGCCTCGTCGGACCCGCCGGGCGAGGACGCGCAGGTAGTGAGCGGGCGGCGGACGCGGGGCGGAGCGCCGCACCCGTCCGCCGGGGTGCTGTGAGCGGAGTGACGGAACTACACACAGTTGACTAACGCGACTTAAGCGGAATACTGGTCACCCGATTGGGCCGTCGTTCTAGTGAGACGAGGATTCCCATGTCGTCGTTCGGCCTCGCGCTGCCTCCGGCAGAGCCGTATCAGGCACAGCCGTATCAGGCGGAGCCACGCCAGGCGGAGCCGTATCAGGCGAAGCCGCACCGGGCAGAGCCGCACCAGGCTGCCGGCGACGCGGACGACCCGGACGACGCGGAAAGGCACGCGCCAGATCGGCGCGGCTCCGACCGGCCACCGGACGGGACCGGCACTCCCCGCTAGCGCACCCTTTCGCGGTGGTCGACAGATCCCGACGACTCCCCCCGACCCCAGGATTTTCATGCCGCCAGACTCCTTCAGCGTCCCGACGGTGATCGGCATCGCCGTCCTCGTGCTCGCCCTCGCGGGCGTCCTGATCCTCTACCTGCGCGTACGCGGCCAGCTCGCCCAGGCCCGCGGGCAACTCGCGCAGAACCGTCAGGTACAGGACCACCTGACCCGAGAGTCCAGTGCCTGGAGCCAGCGCCTGCTCCAGGCGGAGCGCAAGGTCCAGGAGCACGCGGACCAGGTGCGCGACGCCCGCGCCCAGCACGACCTCGTCCGCGCCGAGACCGATCATCTGATCAACAAGCGGATCCCCGCCCTGCTGTCCCACCTGCGCGCCCCGCACGTGATCGTGCCCGGCATGCAGAACCAGGCGCTCGCCGGCACCGACGTCGACCGGCAGCACCGCGCCGTACTCGACGCCGTCACCCGTGGCATCCGCGACGAGGCCGAGCGCATCGACGAGAGCGCCCAGGCCGTCATCAGAGGCGCCATGTCGCGCGTGCAGAGCCAGGCCCTGCGGGCCCAGGACCTGCTCGCCGGCGTGCAGCAGCGCTACAGCGGCGACGAGCACACCGCGCTGCTGCGCGAGGTGCTCGGACTCGACATGTTCAACGAACTGATCATCCGCCGGATGCAGGTCACCGGCATCGCCTGCGGCGCCACCCCCGGCCTGTCGCGTGACGACACCTACCTGGTGGACCTGGTGGTGGGCGCCGTCTCGCGGGTGGAGAACTTCGAGCTGCGCATCGACGGCCCGGCCAATCACCTGCGCCGCCGGATCGGCGTCGCCGCCCGCGCCGCCGAGTCGATCCTGTTCATCACCGCCGAGCTGCTGGCCAACGCGGTGCACCACTCCCACGGCACGCTCAAGGTGACCATCGCCGTGCACGAGACCAACAACGGCGCCGCCATCGTCATCGACGACGCCGGCGTCGGCCTCAACGAGGACCAGTACGCCCGCGCGAGCCGCCTGCTCAGCGGCAACCACCCGGTCCGCCTGGTCGACCTGGGCAACCCGCCCCGCACCGGGTGGGCGGCCATCGGCCGTCAGGTCGCGCACTACGGGATGCAGGTCACGGTCAAGAAGAGCGCCTTCGGCGGCGTGCAGGCCGTGCTGAACATCCCCGGCGCGCTGCTGGTGGAGATGCCGGAGGACAGCCGGCCCTCGGTGCTCGCGCCCGAGCCGGTGCGCGCGGTCGCCCCGACCGTCGCCACGGCCATCCGCCGGGATCCCATCCCCGCCTCCATGGCCGCCCGGCCGGAGCCGGTGTCCGTGCCGACCGCCCGGCGCGAGCCGGCGGCGGCCCCCCGGGTCGAGCCGGTCGCCCCGGCGCCCCGTCCCGAGCCGGTCGCCCCGGCGCCCCGTCCCGAGCCGGTCGCCTCCGCCGCACGGCCGGAACCGGCCGCCTCTTCCGCGCGGCCCCAGCCCGTCACGGCGCCCCTGCAGCGGACGGCGGAGGAACTCGCGCCGCTGCCGCAGCGCCGCCGCCAGCAGCCGCGTGACACCAGCCCCCCGCCGGCCCCCGCGGGCGGCGGCTCCGGCGGTACGGGCGGCAGGTTGCTCACCACCCCGGAAGAGGCCCAGAAACGATGGGGTGACTTCCAGGTCGGAGCCGAAGCGGGCCGCCGCGAAGCGCTCCCCACCGAGCAGCACGACGCAACCGAAGGGAAATGACCGTTCCATGGACGCTCACAGCGCTTCCGGCCGGGTCCAGGCCAAGGGTCGCCCGTTGCCCCTCGACGTGTCCTGGGTCCTTTCACCCCTGCTCGCGCTGCCCGGTGTCGCCAGCGGCGTGGTGCTGAGCCGGGACGGGCTGATCCTCGGCGGCTCGGCCAACGTGACCACCGAGAGCGGCGAGCGGGCCGCCGCCATGACCAGCTCCGTGCTCGGGGCCGCGCGCGCCCTGTGCGCGGGCCTCAGCAACGGCGCCGACGACGAGGTGGTGGACATCGTCATCTCCGCCGGCAGCGGCTACTACTACGTCGCCCCGGCCGGCGACCGCGCCGCCATCGTGGTCGCCGCCACCGGCGGCGTCAACATCGGCACGCTCGCGTACGAGGTGCAGCTCCAGGTACAGAAACTGATCAAGGCTCTCGACGAGGCCAGTGCGGCCAGGACGCCAGGCGTCCGGGCATGACCTCCGGACGACAACGGCGGCGGGTCGTTCCGGACTACATGGCCGCCGCGCGACTGACCGTACCCGAGAACGTCCACGTCGAGCGCACGACTCTGGTCTACATCGCGCCCGACGCCGCCACCAACGGGCTCGACCCCCCGGGATCGCATCTGCTGACCCTGCTGCGGGACGGGCCCCTGTCGGTGTACGAGTGCGCCGCGCACTTGGGCCTGCCGTACTGCGTGGTGCGGTTGCTGGTCGCCGGGCTGGTCGGAAGCGGAACGCTGCTGACCCGCGATCCGCCGGCCACCGACCTGCCCGACATTGAGATCTTGGAGTTGGTGCTCAGTGGCCTCCGCGCTCTCTGAAAGCCGTATCAGTACTGAACACATACCGGTCAAACTGGTCATCGCCGGGCCGTTCGGCGTGGGCAAGACGACCCTGGTGGACGCTCTCTCGGAGATCAAGCCCCTCAACACCGAGGAGGTGCTCACCCAGGCGGGCACGCTGGTGGACGACCTGACCGGGGTGAACGAGAAGACGACCACGACCACCGCGATCGACTTCGGCCGCCTCACCATGCCCGGGGTGGTGCTGTACCTGTTCGGCGCGCCGGGACAGACCCGCTTCCAGGTCCTGTGGAACGAGCTGGTCCGCGGCGCGCTGGGGGTCCTGGTGCTGGCCGACACCCGCAGGATCGACGACAGCTTCGCCGTCCTCGACCTGGTGGAGAGCGCCGGCCTGCGCTACGCGGTGGCCGTCAACCACTTCCCCGACTCGCCGGACTACCCGCCGGACGCCCTGCGCCAGGCGCTCGACCTGCACGCGAGCACGCCGCTGGTGGTGTGCGACGCCCGCGACCCCGTCTCCGCCCGCGCCTCGCTGATCGCGCTGGTGGAGCACATCAAGGAGCTGGTGCTGTCATGACCATGCGCTACATGCCCGACGCGGGCCGCCTCTACGGTCCCGAGTACGCCAGGGACCCGCAGGCCGTCTACGCGGAGCTGCGCAAGCGGCACGGCGCGGTCGCGCCCGTGGAGATCGCCCCCGGCATCGAGGCGCACCTGGTGATCGGCTACCAGGCCGCGCTCGACGTGCTCACCAACGTCGGCGGCGTCTGGATCAAGAACGGCACCGCCTGGCAGGCGCGGGTCCCCGACACCCCCGAGGCCGCGGGACCCGTCGCCATGCTCGGCTACCGGCCGAACGCGCTGATGTCCGACGGAGCCGAGCACGCCCGGTTCCGCAAGGTGATCTCCGACTGCTTCGACCTGGTCCAGCCGCACAAGCTGCGCCAGATGGTGATCGAGGTGTCGGACTCGCTGATCAGCCAGTTCGCCGCGAAGGGCGAGGCGTGCCTGGTCTCCGAGTTCGCCCAGCCCATCCCGGCGCGCATCTTCAACGCGCTCTTCGGCCGGCCGGACTCCGACAGCGCCGGGCTGATCCAGGCCATGGCGGACCTGATGGAGGCCGACGGCGAGCGGGGCAAGCGGGGCAGCGACGCGTTCAGCCGCTACATCGGCGAGCTGGTCCAGTCCAAGCACGCGCAGCGGGGCGACGACCTGACATCCTGGTTCATCGACCATCCGGCCGCGCTCCAGCCCAACGAGCTGGCCGAGACGCTCGTGCTCGTGATGGCCGCCGCGTACGAGCCCACGGCCAACCTGATCTCCAACACGATCTCCCGGATGGTCAGCGACGACCGCTACTACAGCTCGCTCTCCAACGGGGCGCTCGGCACGTACGACGCCCTGATGGAAGCCCTGCGCGCCGAGCCGGCCATGTCGAACTACGGGCCCTATTTCGTCCGTCAGCCCGTGCACTTCCACGGGACGTGGATCCAGCCGGCCGAGCTGGTCCTCGTCTCCTACGCCGCGGCCAACACCGAGCCCACCAACGTGCCCGAGGAGCTGCGTTCCGACGGCGGCGCGTACCTGGGCTTCGGCGCCGGGCCGCACCGCTGCCCGGCCAGCGACCCGGCCATGATCATCGCGATGACCGCGATCGAACGCCTGACCTCGCACCTGTGTGACCTCGAACTGACCGTGCCGCGCGAGGAGCTCTCGTGGCGGCCCGGCCCGTTCCACCGCGCGCTGGCCCATCTGCCGGTGCGTTTCACCCCCATTCGACCTGATCAGCCAGGAGAATCCCCTTGGGCAGTTCAGCCCCCGTCGTCCTCGACCCCTTCGGCACCGACCTACCAGGGGAGGTCCGGCGACTACGCGACCTCGGCCCCCTGGTCCTCGTAGAGCTCGCCGGAGGCATCCCCGCCTGGGCGGTAACCCGGCACGACCTGCTCAAGCAGCTCATCCTCGATCCACGGGTGAGCAAGGACAAGCGGCACTGGGGGCAGCTGGACCGTGCGCTCACCACGCCGGGCTGGTCCTGGATCATCACCTGGATCGGCGTGTCCAACATGCTGAGCGCGTACGGCGACGAACACCGCCGGCTGCGCAAGCTGATCGCCCCCAGCTTCACCGCGCGGCGCAGCAAGGCCATGCAGCCGATCGTCGAGCAGATCGTCGCCGAGCTGCTGGACGCGATGGCCGCGCAGCCGCCCGGTCAGCCCGTGGACCTGCGCGCGGCGTACGCCCACCCGCTGCCGATGCGGGTGATCTGTGAGCTGTTCGGCGTTCCCGCGCACATGCGGGAGGAGATGGCCCAGGTCATGGAGGCCATCATGGACACCACGGCCACCCCTGAGCAGGCGGCGGCCACCGCTGCCAAGATCGGCACGGTGCTGCCCGCCCTGGTCGCCTACAAGCGCGAGCACCAGGGCGACGACCTGACCACCGAGCTGATCAACGTCCGTGACAGCGGTGACTCGCTCAGCGAGACCGAGCTCTGCGACACCCTGCTGCTGCTGATCGCGGCCGGGCACGAGACCACGGTCAACCTGATCGGCAACGCCGTGCACGCCCTGCTCACCCATCCGGACCACCTGCGCCGGGTGCTGGCGGGGGAGATCTCCTGGGACGCGGTGATCGAGGAGACGCTGCGCTGGGCGCCGTCGATCGCCAACCTGCCGCTGCGCTTCGCCATCGAGCCGATCGAGATCGGCGGCGTCCGGATCGAGGCGGGCGACGCGATCATCACCAGCTACATGGCGGCCGGGCACGACCCCGACCAGCACGGCGCGGACGCCGACCGGTTCGACCCGACCAGGGACTTCGCCGAGCACCTGGCCTTCGGCATCGGCGTGCACCGCTGCATCGGGGCTCCGCTGGCCCGCCAGGAGGCGCTGACCGCCCTGCCCGCGCTGTTCGCCCGGTTCCCTGAGCTGGGGCTGGCCGTGGAGGCGAGCGAGGTCGGGCACGTGCCGTCGTTCATCGCGCACGGGTGGAGCACCCTGCCGCTCACGCTGCACCGCTGATCCGCGCAGACGGGCGTCTCCTCCTTGTCGGAGGACACGCCCGTCTCCTGCTATCGGACGCTTCGTACCCGCAGGATCATGAGCGCTCCGACGAGCGCGAGCAGGCCGCCGGTCACGAACAGGGCCGGGTAGCCGCCGAGATGAGCCACGACCAGCGAGCCGCCGAACGGGGCCACGACCTGCGGCGCGTTCAACGCGATGTGGAAGACGCCGAGATCGCGCCCGCTGTCCTCGGCCGCGGGCAGGACCAGCGTGACCAGCGCCTGGTCCACGGAGAGATAGGCGCCGAAGCCCACTCCGCCGATGACGGCGGCGGCGAGCTGCTGGGTCCAGGTCGGTGAGACCAGCGGCAGCGCGACCGACACGGTGACCATCAGTGAGGAGATGAGCACGAACAACTTGTGCCGCCTCAGCCGGTCCGCCAGCGGGCCCGCGATGATCGTCCCGATGACGAGGGAGACCGTCTGGACCGTCACCTGCAGCGCCAGCGCGTCTTTCGGGTCCAGCCCGGCGGGCAGCCGGATGTAGTCGCTGAGGATGTAGAGGTTGAAGGAGGAGACGGCGAAGTAGCCGAGGAACATCACCGCCCGCGAGCTGAACGCCCACGCGTAGTCCCGCGAGCGGAGACCGGCCAGCGCCGACCCGAACTGGACGCGCAGCGGCACCCGTTCCGCGGACTCCGCGCCGGTGAGCCGCTCGCGGCTGAGCAGCGCCAGCAGCACGGACGCCGCCAGGAACACCACGCCGAACAGCGTGTAGGCGAGCAGCGCCGAATGGATCTGGGCGCCGGCCACCGTGCCCGCCAGCGAGCCCACCGGCACCCCGAGGCCGCCGACGGTGGAGGCCAGCCCGCGCCGGTCCTTCGGCACCTGGTCGGCCACCACGGCGATGAGGATGTTCAGCCCGATGTTGACCGTGCCCTGCACGAGGAACCAGCCGATCAGCAGGCCGGCGACCGTGGACATCCAGCCGAGCAGGACGAGGGAGGCGAGGGTGGCCACGCCGCCGTACAGGATCCAGGGGGAGCGGCGGCCCCAGCGCCCGCGCGTACGGTCGGACAGGGCGCCCACGATCGGCGGCACGCACACCGACGCGATCGCGCTGACGCCGGTCACCAGGCCGAACGCCGAGAGTTTGCCCACCGGGTCGGCCGCCTCGACCTGGGAGGGAAGCAGGACTTGCAGGGCGGCGCCGACGGCCGCGTAGCCGGCGACGTTGAACAGGAACATCGCGCCCAAGAGCGCGCCGAGAGGGCCCGTGCGGGCACCGGCGGCGCCCCGGCCGTCTCGGCCGTCTCGGCCGGAGGTGATGGTCATGCCTACTCCATGAGAGGGGGAAGGTCCAGCCCGAGGTCCAGTCGCCGCAGGGCTTCGTCGACCAGGCGGGCGCAGGAGTCGGGGTCGGCGTCGGGGGACCCGGCCCACTCCTGGAACGCGATGCGCAGGGCGGCGAAGGCCGTCGAGGCCAGCAGCCGGGCGTGGAAACTGTGACCCGCGCTCGATCGCTCGGCCAGGTGGTGGGCGAGCAGTTCCTCGCGTACGGCGAAGCGCCGCATGTTCTCGCCCATGAGCGCGGGATTGTCGGCCAGCAGGAGCTGGACGCGCTGCATCCGGGGCAGCTCGTGCCGGCGCCAGTGGGGATCGGCGAGGAGGGTGCGGAACACCGCGCGCAGGGCGGTGACCGGCGACTCGCCGCGCGGGCGGCCGTCGATCGCGGTGATCAGGTCCTCCATGACCTGGTCCTCGTGGGCGAGGACGACGTCCTCCTTCGAGGTGAAATAGCGGTTGAAGGTCCGCCGTGCCACCTGCACCTCGTCGGCGATCTGCTGGACTGTCGTGCCGTCGAAGCCTTGCCGTTCGAACAGGCTCAGCGCGGCCTCGATGAGGGCGCGGCGGGTGCCGGCCTTCTTGCGCTCTCGTAGTCCCTTGGACGTCTCGCCGCTGGTCATGGGGCCACGGTAGAGCAAAAGTGTCTCATTGGGACAGTAGGCTCAGCGGGAAATTTTCGGATGCGCTATAAAATGTCCCATTGAGACACTTCGACGTCTGGAGTCAGCGATGTTCACGCCCGAATGGATCCCCGCGGCCGAGGAGTCGCTGCGCCGGCTCGCCGGCCCGCTCGCCGAAGCCTTCGACGTCCGCGCACTGCCCGGCGCGGACGCCGGGGACCGCTTCGAGATCTGGGCGGAGAACGGCAGGACGGTGCTCGCGGGCACCGGTCCGATCGCCGTGACCAGCGCGTTCGCACACTACCTCCGGCACGTGGGCCGCGGCCAGGTCGGCCGCTGGGGTGACAACCTCCCGGCCAGCGCACCGCCACCCGCCCAGCCGCTGGCGGCGACGTCGCCGTACCGGTACCGGGTCGCCTACAACCTCACCGTCGCCGGGTACACGACGCCGTTCTACGACTGGGACCAGTGGGAACGCGAGCTCGACCTGCTCGCCGCCGCCGGCGTCAACGCCGCCCACCTCACGCTCGGGCAGGAGGCCGTGTGGCTGGAGGCGTTCGGCGAGTTCGGCTACACGGAAGACGAACTGCTGGCCTGGATCGTGCCGCCGTCGCACCAGCCGTGGCAGTGGCTGAACAACATCCACAGCTTCGGCGGCGGCACCACCCGTGACCTGGTCGAACGCCGCTCGTCGCTGGCCCTGCGGGTGCTGGCGCGGATGCGCGAACTCGGCATCAGGCCCATCCTGCCCGGCTTCTCCGGCACCGTCCCCGGCGGGTTCGCCGACCGGAACCCCGGCGCCACCGTCGTCCCGCAGGGCCTGTGGTTCATGGACGTGGCCGGCCCGGCCCGCCCCGACTGGCTCGACACCTCCACACCCCACTACGCGCGGGTCGCCGAGGCCTTCTACCGCCGCCAGCGCGAACGCTTCGGCCAGAGCGGCACCTGGGCGGTCGACCTGCTGCACGAGGGCGGCCGGATCGGTGACACCTCGCTCGCCGACGCCGCCTCGGGCGTCGAACGGGCGATGCGCGCGGCCGACCCCGGCTACCTGTGGGTGGTGCAGGCGTGGGCGGGCAACCCCCGCAAGGAGCTGTTCGACGCCTGCGACCGGGACCGGATGCTGGTCCTCGACCTGACCGGCGACACCTGGCGCGGCGAGGGCGGGTTCTGGGGCGCGCCGTGGGGGTTCGGCATCCTGCCCAACTACGGCGGCCGCCACGGCCTGTACGGCTCCCTGCCCGACATCGCCGCCGCCCCCGGCGAACTGGCCGGCCCGCTCGCCTCCGGCGAACTCGTCGCGCTGACCAACATGGCCGAAGGCGTGCACACCAACCCGGTGGTCTGGGACCTGTTCGCCGACCTCACCTGGACCGGCGAGCCCGTCGACCTGGACGCCTGGCTGGCGGACTGGGTCCACGCCCGCTACGGCTCCGCTGATCCCGACGCCCTGGCCGCGTGGCGCCTGCTGCGTTCGTCGGCGTACGCGACCTGGGGCGGGACGATCGCCGTAGAGGAGGAGTTCGACGACTTCGACGAGAAGCTGAGCGACTTCAAGGTCTACGCCGGCACCGACAGCGTCTTCGCCGCCACCCCCTCCTTCACCGCCGACCAGGCCTCCGCTGTCGGCCCGCACCGGCTGCACTACGACCCGGCGCAGGTGGAGGCCGCCTGGCGGCTGCTGCTCAGGGCGGCGCCGCGCCTGCGCGACTCCGACACGTACCGGCACGATCTGGTCGACGTCACCCGCCAGGTCATCGACGACCGGGGCCGCGCCCTCGTGCCCCAGCTCGCCTCGGCGGACGCCCAGCGGCGCTTCCTGCACCTGATCGAGCTCCAGGACCGGCTGCTCGCCACCCGCCCTGAGCACCTCCTCGGCCGCTGGCTGCGCGACGCCCGCCGCTGGGGCGCCGACGAGGAGGAGAGCCGCCTGCTGGAAAGCGCGGCCAAGCGGCTCGTCACGGTGTGGGGCGGCCCGGACGCCGCGATCCTCACCGAGTACGCCAACCGGAACTGGTCGGGCCTGATGGGCGACTACTACCGGGCCCGCTGGCAGACCTTCTTCGACCAGGGTCCGATCGACTGGAACGCCTACGGCCAGGAGTGGGCCGACCGGCTCACCGCGTACCCGACAGAACCGCACGGCGACCCGATCGAGATCGCTTCCGAGCTCCTTCAGGCCCCGTAGGGCTAGACATGAAACCAAATGGTTTCCTATAGTGGTGCGCGTGGAACTGGTCTTCAAGGCGCTGGCTGACCCGACCCGCCGCGAGCTGCTCGACGAGCTGTTCGAACGGGACGGGCAGTCGCTCAACGCGCTGGCGAGCCGGTTCGCGATGACGAGGGTCGCCGTGGCCAAGCACCTTCGCCTGCTGGAGGAGGCCGGCCTGGTGGTGTCGGACCGGCGCGGCAGGGAGAAACTGCACTTCCTGAACGCCGTGCCAATCCGCCTCGTCCATGACCGATGGGTCAGCAAATACACCTCGACCTGGGCCGCCGGCCTCGTCGACCTCAAACGACAACTGGAGGCACGCGTGGAGAAGGTGTTCGAGATCTTCATCCGCACCACGCCGCAGCGGCTGTGGCGGGCGATCACGGATCCGGAGACGCGGGCACGGTTCCAGTTCGGCGCGCGGGTCGACTCCGACTGGACCGCCGGATCCGCGTACCGGATCACGCACGAGGGCGCCGGCGGGTTGATCGAGGGAGAGAACCTCGAGGTCGACCCGCCGTGGCGGCTCGTGCAGAGCTACCACGCGATCTGGGACGACGACATCGCCGCCCAGGGCACCAGCCGGGTGACCTGGGAGATCGAGCAGGTCGGCGACAGCTGCCGGCTCGTCGTCCGGCACGACCAGCTCCCCGCCGACGCCGACGAGCACCTCTACGGCGGCTGGCCGATGATCATGTCCGGGCTCAAGACTTGGCTGGAGACCGGCACCGAACTCACCACACCCGGCTCACTCATGTACGGAGGCGACCCTTCATGACCGCACCAGCAAGCACCGAACTGGACAGGACGTTCACCGCCACCCTGCTCAAAAGCCCGGCCAAGGGCGGCTGGACCTATGTCGTGATGCCCGGCTCGGCCGACTTCTTCGGCACCCGCGGCCTGGTGAAGGTCCGGGGCCGCGTCGACGGCGAGCCGTTCCAGGGCTCGTTCATGGCGCTGGGCGACGGCACCCACAAGCTCGCGTTCACCGCCGGCACCCGCGCCCGCATCGGCAAGCAGGCCGGCGACACCGTCACCGTCACCCTCGACGAGCGGATCACGCGATGAGCGCACCGGCGAAGGTCATCACCGGCATCAGGACCGTCAGCGTCCCCGTCACCGACCAGGACCAGGCGCTGCGTTTCTACACCGGCACCCTCGGCTTCACCGTGCTGCGCGACGCCCCGATCCCGACCGGCCGCTGGATCGAACTCGCCCCCGGGACCGACGACGTCATCGTCACCCTGGACCACACCACCACGGACGTCACCCGCGGCCCGATCATGATCCGCTTCACCACCGACGACGCGTCCGCCGCCCACACCGCCCTCACGGCCGCCGGCGTCGACACCGACGACCTCCTCACCTGGCCCAGCGTCCCCCCGATGTTCTCCTTCCGCGACCCCGACGGCAACACCTTCTCCATCACGGAAACCTGACCACCCGCAACCGGCAGAACCTGCCGGGTAGCCTCTCTCCGTGGGCGACGATCGTTACCCGGGCCGGCTCGTGCTCCCGCTCAGCTTCCCGGGCCGCCGCTTCAGGATGTGGAGCTACCTACCCACACACAGCGAGCTCGTCCTGCGGACGGAGTTCGACCCGAGCGCGCCGCACATAGAGCTGCTCTTCAAGCCCGTCCACCGGATCGACCTCCCGGTGACGATGGACGGCGGCCTGATCATCGACGTCGGCGATCACCCCGCCGATGACGCCAACACCGCCGTGACCTTCACCGTCGCCAACGACCACTTCACCGGTCACGTCATCGCCGACCACCTGCTCCTGCGTGAAGAACAGCGTGCGAAGTACAGCCCGTTCTCCCTCTTCCACGGCTATCTGCGCAGCGACTTCACCCGCTGACACCCAGCACGCCCGCGCCGCCGAACCAGGGCCGAGCGTGCGTTGAACAGAAAACGAGGTGCGTCACGGCAATCGGCGGTGACACGATCCGGGCGTGGACGATGGCCCGGCTTTCCGGACAACCGAGGTGAGCGGCTCGACCGAGCTGGCGGACGTCACGGCAGGACTGATCGATCGGTTGCCGTCGTGGTTCGGCATTCCCGAGGCCAACGCGGCATATGTGGAGTCCGCCCGCCATCTTCCCGGCCTCGTCGCGCGCTGCCATACGGAGCCCGTCGGCGTCCTTCTGTACCGGAGACACTTCACCGAGGCGGCCGAGATCCACCTGATGGCGGTGGCCCCGTCGTGGCATAGGCGTGGCGTCGGCAGGACGCTCGTCGGCCTGCTCGCCGCGAACGTCGCCGCGGACGGCTGCCGCATGCTCCACGTGAAGACGCTGGGAGCCGCCCATCCGGATCGTGGCTACGCGTACACGAGAGCGTTCTACCATTCTGTCGGCTTCCTCCCCCTGGAGGAGACAGGGCACCTCTGGCCGGGCACCCCCTGCCAGATCATGGTGAAGTGGCTGCCGGCGCCTTGCTGAGGAGGTCCTTCTCCAGCGGTGATCAGCGTCGGTCGCCCTTCGGCCGCCGTTCAGGGGAGGCGGCGTACGGAGTGGGTGATCTTGCCGTCCCTTGTCTTGGCGGAGAGCTTGAACGGGCGGGACTTCGCTTCGGTGGAGAACCAGCGGACCCCGCCAGGACCGGCCGCCGGGCCGAGGGGCAGTTCTGCCGAGGTGCCGTCCGCGTACGTGATGCGCACCTCGCGTACGCCGGTCCCCGCGAAGCCGGCGAGGACGTTGTCGCTGGGCAGGCCGAGCTCCAGCACGTCACGCACGAGCGTCAGCGGCGCCCGAGCGTAGGCCGGCTTCCACTCGAAGGTCCCGCCGCCGCCGTCCACGATCGCGGCCCGGCGGGAGAGGACACGGAACACGGAGGTGAGGGTTCCGTCCTGGAGTCCGGCGCCCATGGCCCAGGCGTGCTCGGCGTTCCTGCCGTGTGTGACGACACGCAACGAGCGGTTCTCGCCGTCGACGGGCGGGAACAGCAGCTCGGCGGGGTAGTCCAGGATGCGGTCACGCGCCCGTTCGACGGCTTCGGGGCCGGCCGGGCGCAGCTCTCGTACGAACGCGTCCACCGCATGGTCGGCCAGCCCCAGCGCCGACACCTTGACGATCACGCCGTTCTCCCGCCAGAGCCGGACCTTGGGGATCATGAGGGCCCGGTCCCGGTGCACCCAGTCCAGGCCGAGCGATCCGCTGCTCAGCAGGTCGCCACCCGCCAGGCCGGTGGTGCCGCGGATCTCCCGGGGTTCTCCGCTGACTGTGGCGCCGGCGAGGACGGCCAGGTCGGCGTCGCCGGGCAGCTGGCTGACGACGACTCTGGCGCGGCGCTGCCGGTTGGTCCAGACCTGCTCCGTTCCGCCGAGTCTCGGCTCCCAGCCGGCGATCGGCAGCGCTCCGGTGGTGACGAGGTCCAGCCCCGGTGGCAGATGGGCGGCGTCGATGCGCGGCCGCCGGGGATCCGCCGCCACCCCGTTGGCCGCCCTGATCAGCTCGGCCTCCGACAGCCCATGGCCCAGGACCCCGAACGACTCGAAGTTCTCGCTCGTTCTGATCGGCCAGGTGATCCAGCGGTGCCGCCCCGATCCGCCCATGGTCGCCTCGTGCCTGTCCAGCTTGACCGGCTTGCCCTGGTGCGGCGGCTTCCAGTCGTACGGCTGCTCCCAGTCCTCCGACCGCGTCACGAGGACGGCCAGCGTCCGGTCGCCGGGCGTGTCACCTTCCGCGTACGCCGTGATCGCCTGCCGCTCGGCGTCCGAGGTGACGATCTGCTCCAGGTGGAGACCCGCCGGGTGCTCCGGTAACAGCAGCGCCGCGGACGCCGCCGTGTCGCCGCCGCATCCGGCCACCGCAGCGATGAGAGCAGCCGCCAGGAACATGCGAAAGGATCTCATTCCAGTTTGGACGCGATCTTCCGCGCGTGAGTTCTCCATGATTTCAGCGCCGAACCCGACGCCGACCAAGGGCTGAACCGGCAGCAGATCGCCTGCGGGCATCGTGGTGGGGCCGAGCCTGCCCGGTCCATGGAAGATCGGCTGGTGTTCCCATCGGAGAGTTCCCCGGTTATCGTGAAAGTGGTGCAATTCCAGGTGCGGTGGTGACAGCCCCCGGTTTCTCCCCAGGGAGGAACGATCCGGTGTGATTCCGGAGCCACGCGGTGATACCCCGCCCCCTCTCGGACCCCCATGACGGTCCCTGACGCCACCGGTCGCGACGGACGCGGCCGAGGCCGGCACGAGAGGAATGGCATGTTCACCGGAAGAATCGACGAGATCGGCGTGATCGAGTACGCCGACGCGAGCGGCCTCGGCATCCGGGCGGCCAAGAGCGCGGGGCGGCTGGTGCCCGGCGGGTCGCTCAACGTCGCCGGGGTCTGCGTGACCGCCGAACGCGTGGAGCACGACCTGATCAGTACGTCGATCAGCGCCGAGACCCGGCGGCGGACGACGTTCGACGAACTCCCGGCACCCGGACGGCGGGTGAACCTGGAGACGCCCCTGACCGTCGGCGATCCGCTCGACGGGCACTTGGTGCAGGGTCACGTGGACGGCGTCGGCAAGGTGGTCCGCGTGGAGGACGACCCCGGCAGAGGGCGGCGGCTGTGGATCCGCCCGCCGGACCGGTTCCTGAGCAGGATCGCGGCCAAGGGGTCGGTCGCGGTCGAGGGCGTGAGCCTGACGGTGGCCGAGATCGTCAAGGACCGGTTCTCGGTGGCGCTGATCCCGGCCACGCTGGCCGGGACGACCCTGGCCGGGCTGACCGAGGGCGACCGGGTCAACCTCGAATCCGACCTGGTGAGCCGCCTGGCCGAGGCCGGGCCCGCGTCCGCCGGCGCGAACGTCGCCCGCGCGGTCGCGGCGCTGGGCTGGGCCGGGCACCTGTCAGGGCGGGTCGGCGTGGAGAAGGCGGTGCGGCAGATCGCCGCCGGCGGCGCGGTGATGGTGTGGGACCCCGATCGCGAGGTCGAGGGCGACGTCATCTTCGCCGGCGAGAACCTGCGCCCGGCCGCCTTCACGTTCCTGCTGACCGAGGTGTACGGCTACCCGTGCGTCCCGTGCGCGCCGGAGGTCCTGGACCGGCTGGAGATCCCGGCGTTGTCCGGCGAGGGGGACCACCACGGCACGGCCTTCCGTACGCCGGTGGACCTGGCCGCCGCCACCGGCACCGGGGTCAGCGCCGCGGAACGCGCGGCCACCGTACGGCGGCTCGCCCACCCCGAGGCCAGGCCCGCCGACTTCGTCTCACCCGGCCACGTCGTGCCGATCGCCGCCCGCTCCGGCCTGCTGCGCGAGCGTGCCGGGCACTCGGAGGCGACGGTCGCCCTGTGCGTGGCGGCCGGCCTGCCGCCGGTGGGCGTGTGCTGCGAGGTGATGCGGCGCGACGGCGTCATGGCCGGCGCGGCCGATCTGGAGGCGTCCGCGCTGCGCTGGGGCCTGCCGCTGGTCGACATGGACGCGCTCCGCACCTGGCTGTGAGTCGCGACATGACCGCCGCCCGCACGCTCACCGCGGAGCGGGCCGACGCGGTGCCGCGGGCACAGCCGTTCGACGGACGGGTCCCCGGCCATGGGCTCTCGTCGTGGTAATAGGACGACCCGTTGTTCGGCAACAAGTCATTGCCGGCCGGAGGGCGGAGCCGGCGTTCCGCGCTGAGCGTCCCGGGGTAGATACGGCGGATAATCGTGGCGTCACTCCTCACCGACGCCGTCGCGCGTGCGAGGGCGGACGGGAAGGCGGATGCCACGCGGCCGTCGGCGGTCCTGGCCTCGCGGTGTGTGCGGGCGACGGCCGGCAGGACGTCCTGGAAGGTGATCAGCACCTTCCCAGGACCACGACCGGGCGAGTCTCGTCATACGGCGCGCCCAGCGGAAGAGAACTCGGCAATGCTCGATCCTGATCCACCGTTCCGCCCAGTACGCCGCCGGGACGGCTACCTGCCCCTGGAGGACCTGGGCCTGATCGGCGACGGTGCGACGGCGGCTCTGGTCGGCCTGGACGGTTCGATCCCGTGGTTGTGCCTGCCGCGTTTCGACGACGAGCCGTTGCTGTGCGGCCTGCTGGATCACGCGCGGGGCGGCCAGTTCGCGCTGACGCTGGACGATCTGCGCGCGGCCCGGCAGTTCTACGAACCCGACACCGCGGTGCTGGTGACCGAACTGCAGGGCCCGACCGGCCTGGTCAGGATCACCGACGCGCTGGCCCTGCGCGCGGGCGCCGACCTCAGCGACGACGCGGGCGCCGGCCGGGCCGAGCTCGTCCGGTGCGCCGTCGTCCTGGACGGGACCGTGCGCCTGCGGGCGGAGCTGGAGCCGCGCGGTGGCGGACAGGCCAGAGCCCTCGGCAGCGGCCTGGAGGTACGGGCGTTGCGGCGGCCCGACCTGCGCCTGCACCTGCGCTCCAACCGGCCGCTGACCGATCTGCGCACGGTGCACGACCTGGAGGAGGGCGACCGGCTCGATCTGGTGCTGTCCTGGGGGCGCATCCACCGCCACCACCGGTTCGCTCCCGAGGCGATGCTGCGGGACACCGCCGACGCGTGGCGGCGCTGGATGGCGACGTGCGCTTACGCCGGCCCGCAGGAGGCGCTGGTCCGGCGTTCGGTGATCACGTTGAAGCTGTGTGACGACTGGATCAACGGCTCGCTGGTGGCGGCCCCCACGTCCTCGTTGCCCGCGCCGATCGGGGGTGTCCGCAACTGGGACTACCGCTACACCTGGATCAGGGACGCGGCCTATGCCGTGTTCGCCCTGCGCCGGGTGGGTTTCGGGGAGGAGGCCGACGCCTTTCTCGGCTGGGTCCTCGACGCCTTCGAGCAGAGCCATCATCCGCGGATCATGTACACCCTGGGCGGCGCTCCCGTGCCGGACGAGATCGCGGACGCCGAGCTGGAGGGTTACCGGCGCTCTGCTCCGGTGCGATGGGGCAACGGGGCGGCCGACCAGCGCCAGCACGACGTCTACGGCGAGGTGCTGGACTGCGCCGACCAGTGGCTGCGTCCCGGCCGCGAGCTCCAGCCCGCGCTGTGGTCCGGCCTGGCCGAGCTGGCCCAGTCCGCCGCGACCATGTGGCGGCAGCCGGATCAGGGCATCTGGGAGGTGCGCGGCGAAGGCCGGCTCTTCACCTACTCGGCCGGCATGTGCCACGTCGCCCTCGACCGGGCCGCGGCGATCGGCGATCGGCTCGGTCTGCCGGGACCGATGCCGCGATGGCGCGCCGAGGCCGAGAAGCTGCGCGGGCTCATCCTGGACCAGTCCTGGGACGAGAAGGCTCAATGCCTGAGCGAGCATCTCGACGGCGGCGGAAGCCTGGACGCCAGCCTGCTCGCGCTGCCGCTGCGGCGGGTCGTCCCGCCCCGCCATCCGCGGATGGCGGCCACCACCGCGGCCATCGCCGAACGCCTGTCCGCCGGTGACGGCCTCGTCTACCGGTACCTGCACGAGCGCTCACCCGACGGCCTGCCCGGCGACGAGGGCGCCTTCCTGCTGTGCAGCTTCTGGCTGGTCGACAACCTGGTTCTGCAAGGTCACCTCGAACGAGCCGAGGACCTGTACGCGTCCCTGTGCGCCCGCGCCAGCCCGCTCGGCCTGTTGCCGGAGCAGATCGACCCGTCCACCGGCACGTTCATCGGCAACTTCCCGCAGGCGTTCAGCCACATCGGCATCATCGCCAGCGGCGTCAACCTGGCACGAGCGAGAGCAGGCCACACGGGATGATCAACCGGCTCGTCATCTTCGGTGCCACCGGCGACCTCAACGCCCGCTACCTGCTGCCGGCACTGACCGCCCTGCGCGCGGCCGGACACCTCGACGACCGCTTCACGTTGACGTGCGCCGGCCGGGTCGACTGGACCGGCGAGCACTTCAGGAGCTGGGCCGCCGATCAGCTCGACCGGCACGGCCTCGACTCGCCCGCCGAGGCCAGGGCGGCCGTCGCGGACCGCGCGCACTACCGGCGGATCGACGCCACCGATGCCGCCGACGTCGCGTCGGTCGTCGCCGGCGACGGACCCGTGGCCTTCTACCTCGCCCTTCCCCCGGAGATCTTCCCCGCCACGGTCGCCGCCCTGGGGGCCGCGAACCTGCCGCGGGGGAGCAGGATCGTGCTGGAGAAGCCGTTCGGCGTGGACCTGGACAGCGCGGTCGAGCTGAACCGGCTGCTGGCGGGGATCGTGCTCGAGCAGGCGGTGTTCCGCGTCGACCACTTCCTGGCCATGACGACCGTCCAGAACGTGCTCGGCAGCCGCCTGGCCAACCGCGTCCTGGAGCCCATCTGGAACAGCGCGCACATCCGCGAGGTGGAGATCGTCTGGGACGAGTCGCTGGCTCTGGAGGGCAGGGCGGGCTACTACGACGGGACCGGGGCGCTGAAGGACATGGTGCAGAACCACCTGCTGCAGGTGCTGTGCCTGGTGGCCATGGAACCGCCGCTCAGCCTCGGCGAGCGCGACCTGCGGGACCGGAAGATCGACGTGCTGCGCTCGGTACGCCCGCTCACGGACGACGACGTCGTACGCCGCACCCGCCGGGCCCGCTATCTGGCCGGCCGCGACGTTCCCGCCTACACAGAAGAGGAGGGTGTGGACCCGGAACGCGGCACTGAGACCTTCGCCGAGGTGGAGCTGGAACTCGACAGCTGGCGCTGGTCCGGCACCACCTTCCGGCTGCGCACCGGCAAGGCGCTCGGCCATGACCGCAAAGAGGTCGCGGTACGTTTCCGTTCCGTGCCGCATCTGCCCGCCGGCTTCGACGAGGAGGCCGCGCCCAACGTGCTGCGCTTCGGGCTGGAGCCGGAGAGCATGACCCTGGCGCTGACCGGCGTCGGGACCGGCGCCCACACCCTCGCCCCGCTCACCCTCGCCGCGCGGCCGACCGGCTCCGAGCTTCCCGCCTACGGCCGGCTGCTGCTGGACGTGCTGCACGGCGACGCCGCCCTGTCCATCCGCGGCGACGAGGCCGAAGAGTCCTGGCGCGTCCTCGAACCGGTCATGTCGGCCTGGTCCAGAGACGTGGTGCCGCTGGCCGGCTACCCGGCCGGATCGGACGGGCCTGACACGGTGAGGAGCGGCTGATGTCGCCGAAGGAGCGCGCCACGGGAGGTCTCCGCAGCCAGGCCTGGTGGGACAACGACGGCAATCCGGAGATGACGGCTCTCTATCTCGAACGTTATCTCAACTTCGGGCTGACCCAGGCCGAGCTCCAGTCCGGCCGGCCGATCATCGGCATCGCCCAGACGGGCAGCGACCTCGTTCCCTGCGACCGCCACCACCTCGCCCTGGCCGACCGGGTCAGGGACGGGATCCGCGACGGCGGTGGCATGCCGCTCGAGTTCCCCGTCCACCCGCTGCAGGAGACCGGCAAACGCCCGACCGCCGCGCTGGACCGTAACCTCGCCTACCTGGGGCTGGTCGAGGTGCTCTACGGATATCCCCTCGACGGAGTGGTCCTGACGACGGGCTGTGACAAGACCACGCCCGCGTGCCTGGCCGCGGCGGCGACGGTGAACATCCCGGCGATCGTCCTGTCCGGCGGGCCGATGCTCAACGGCTACCGGCAGGGCGAGCGGGTGGCCGCGTCGGGCTCGGGCCTGGTGATCTGGCAGTCGAAGCGGCTGCTGGCCACGGGGGAGATCGACTACCCCGAGTTCCTGGCGCGCGTGGCCGCCTCCGCGCCCAGCATCGGCCACTGCAACACGATGGGCACCGCGCTGTCGATGAACAGCCTGGCCGAAGCCCTGGGCATGTCCCTGCCCTGCTGCGCGGCGATCCCGGCGCCCTACCGCCGGCGGGGGCAGATGGCCTACGACACGGGCCGCCGGGCGGTGGACCTCGTACGCGAGGACCTCACTCCGCGCAAGATCATGACCATGCGGGCCTTCGAGAACGCGATCGTGGTCGCCTCCGCCATCGCCGCCTCGACCAACGTGCCCGTCCACATCAACGCCATCGCGCGACATGTCGGGGTGCCCCTGACCATCCAGGACTGGCAGCGCGTCGGAGCCGGCATCCCGGTGCTGACGAACGTCGCCCCCGCCGGTGAGTTCCTCGGCGAGGACTTCTACCGCGCCGGCGGAGTGCCCGCCGTCATGCGGTCGTTGCTGGCCGCCGGGCGCCTGCACGGCGACGTCGTGACCGTCTCCGGCCGTACCGTGGCCGAGAACCTGGCCGACGCCCCACCCGCCGACTCGGCCGTCATCCGTCCCTTCGACGAGCCGATCGCCGAGCGCGGCGGGCTCCTCGTCATGACGGGCAACCTGTTCGACTCCGCGGTCATGAAGACCTCAGTCCTCACCCCCGGCCTCCGCGCGGTGTCGGACTACCGCGCCGTCGTCTTCGACGGGCCGGAGGACTACCACGCCCGCATCGACGATCCCGGCCTCGGCCTGGACGAGGAGTGCATCCTCGTCATCCGCTACACCGGCCCGATCGGTTATCCGGGTTCGGCCGAGGTCGTGAACATGGAGGTCCCCGCCGCGCTGCTCCTGCGGGGCGTCACCACCCTGCCGACACTCGGCGACGGCCGCCAGAGCGGCACCTCGGACGCGCCGTCGATCCTCAACGCCACGCCCGAGGCGGCGGTCGGCGGCAATCTCGCCATCCTGCGCACCGGCGACCGCATCCGCATCGACCTGGACGACGCCCGCGTCGACGTCCTGCTGCCGGATGACGAGATCGCCGCCCGGTGGGCCGACCACACGCCGCCGGAGTTGGACAACCAGACACCATGGCAGGAGATCTACCGCTCCACGGTCGGGCAACTGGACAGCGGAGCCTGTCTGGAGCTCGCCCTGAAGTATCAGGATCTCGTCCGCACCAAGGGAATTCCTCGTGACTCGCACTGACGCCAGAGGCACCATCATGATCGCCGACTCCGACTTCGGCGATGTGGACATCGAACGCGAGATCGTCGAGGACGCCGGATTCGAGCTCCTCGCGGCGCAGTGCAAGAACGAGGACGAGGTGATCGAGCGGGGCCGGGACGTCGACGGCGTGCTGACCCAGTACGCCAGGGTCGGATCCAGGGCCATCGACGCCTTCACCCGGTGCCGGGTGATCGCCCGCTACGGCACGGGCGTGGACATCGTCGACGTCGACGCCGCGACCCGCCGGGGCATCCAGGTCACGAACGCGCCGAACGACTGGTGTGCCGAGGAGGTCGCCGACCACGCCGTGGCGCTCTGGCTGGCCGCGGCCCGCAAGATCTGCGCCTACGACCAGGCGACCAGGCAGGGGACCTGGCAGTGGCAGAGCGGGCAGCCGATCTGGCGGCTGCGGGGACAGGTGTTCGGGCTGCTGTCCTTCGGCGCCATCGCCCAGCTCGTCGCCGAACGCGCCAGAGCGTTCGGCGTCGAAGTGTGGGCGCACGACCCGTTCCTCGACGAGTCCGAGCTGCGCTCACGTCACGTTCGGCCGGTCTCCTTCGACCAACTCGTGGAGGGCTCCGACCATCTCGTGATCCAGGCGCCGCTCACTCCCGGCACCCGTCACGCCTTCGACCGTACGACGCTCCGCAGGATGAAGCCGTCCGCCATCCTGATCAACACCGCGCGCGGCCCGATCGTGGAGGACACCGCCCTGTACCAGGCGCTCACCGAAGGCTGGATCGCCGGCGCGGCCCTGGACGACCTGGAGGAGGAGCCCGCGAAACAGCGTGACTGGCGTCCGCACAACCCTCTGTTCTCGCTGCCCAACGTGATCGTCACCCCGCACGCCGCCTACTACTCCGAGCAGGCCGTCACGGCGGTGCGGCGCATCGCCGCGGAGGAGGCCGTACGGGTCCTGACCGGGCAGAATGCCCGCAGTCCTGTCAACGAGGTGCCGGCCCGGCTCTGACCGGCACGCGGCGTCCTCGTCGATCGGCCGGGGTGAACCCGCCCAGGCCGCGTGAGCCCACCACCACCAGATCGGCCGTCTCGCCGGCCTTGATCAGCGCCTGAGCCGGATGGCCGACGCCCTGCTCGCCGGTGATCTCGATGTCCTGGTTCTCCTGGCGCCACACGGACAGACGTTCGGCCGCCAGGTGTAGCTCCTGCTCGCAGCAGTTGGCCCGCAGCACGCCGTAGCCCGCGGGGTACGACAGCGTCACCGGCATCTGCCAGGCGTACGTGACGTGCATGGGCACGCCGCGGGCGCGCGCCTGCTCAGCGGCGTATGCCAGAGCGGTCTTGGCACACGGGGAGCCGTCGTCGCCGACGACCACGCGGCCGTGTTCCGTGCCGGTGGACCCGCGTACGATCACGACCGGGCAGGCGGCGTAGCCGGCGACGCCGATGCTCACCGAGCCGAGCAGGAGCCCCGTGAAGCCGCCGAGTCCCCGGCTGCCCAGCACGATGCTGTCGGCGGAGGCCGACTCGCCGACCAGGCAGTCGATCACGTTGCCGGTCGGCAGCGCGGTGGTGATCCGGTCGTCGTCCATCAGGGCGCGGGCCTGATCGTGGGCCGCCTCCAGCGTTCCGGCGCAGTAGTCCGTCGCCGCACGGCCGAAACGCGACTGCTCGCACACGTGCACGAGCCGCAGTCCGAGTCGTTTCCTTCGCGCCTCGGCGACCGCCCATTCCAGTGCTTCCATCGACGATGCGGAGCCATCCACCGCGACCACCACAGATCCCGCCATCACGCAACCTCCCCCGCTCTTTCCCTCCATACCCGGGGGCTGGACGTACCACGAGGCGGAAGTGCCAGGCGTAGGCCAACGGATCGGCATGATTGCGCAGACCCGCCGCGCCGGCTCAAGCCTTCCTGATCGCCTCGGCCACCTCGGCGGGCGAGACGCGCCAGGGGGCGCCGTGGCCGGGGAGCACCCAGGACGCCTTCAGCCCGGCGATCCGGTCGAGCGAGGCGAGCGCCTGCGCCGGGTCGTCGGTGAAGGGGGCGGGCTGCGGGCCCTCGCGCCCGGTGAGGACGTGCCGCGTGGTCAGGGCGTCGCCGACGAAGACGGCATCGGCCACCGGCACGTGCACCGCCACGCTGCCCGGCGAGTGCCCCGGCATGCCGATGATCACCGGGCTCCCCGGCAGGTCCAGGACGTCGCCGTCGCCGATCTCGGTGACCTCCTTGACGTACTGGGTGCGCAGGCCGTTCTTGCCGAGGGAGTAGCCGAAGAAGCCGAGCAGCGGGCCGATGCGCATGGGGCCGAGCGGGACCTTGGGCTTCTCGCCCGTACGGGTGCGGACGGCGTCGGCGGCGTGCACGAACACCGGCACGCCGTGATCGCGCCGCAGGCGTTCGGCGAAGCCGATGTGGTCGGAGTCGCCGTGGGTCAGCACGAGCCCGCGGATGTCCTCGACCGACTTGCCCAGGGAGCGCAGTTCGTGCTGCAGGTCGCGCCAGTGGCCGGGCAGCCCGGCGTCGATGAGCGTGATGCCGTCGGGGGTGTCGACGAGATAGCACGCCACAAGATCGTTACCGAGGCGGTGCAGGTTGGGCGCGAGTTTCATGGTCTTCTTTCCGAAGGTGGACGGGGCTGTTGATAGCTATGGTAATTAGCTATGATGGCTAACGTCAATAGCTTTCCCTTCGGGAGGATCAACGGTGCCGACCCCAGTGAAGACCTCGCTCGACCGAATCGTCGCCGCCGGACGCGACCTGCTGGAGGAGGGCGGCGGCCAGAGGCTGACGATGCAGAACGTCGCCGCGAAGGTCGGAGTGCGCGCCCCGTCCCTGTACAAGCACGTGGCCAACCACGCGGCCCTGCTGACCGCCGTCGCCGAGGCCACCATCGACGACCTGGTCGCCCGGATGGAGGCCACCGACGGGTCACTCGAAGGGCTGACGCGCAGCTATCGCGCGTTCGCCCAGGACTGGCCGGCCGGATTCCGGCTGATGCTCACCGCGGACGTGGCGCCCGAGACCCGCGACCGCGTGTCCGATCCGGTGCTGCGCGTCTCCAGGGAGATGGTGGGCGAACGGCACGCGCTCGAAGCCGCCCGCCTGCTGACGGCGTGGATCACCGGCTTCATCGAGATGGAACTCCTCGGCGCTTTCAAGCTCGGGGGCGATGTCGACCAGGCCTTCGAGTACGGCCTGGCCGGCATGCGCCGCGCGCTGGCGCCCGATCGCTAGGCAGGGCAGGGCCGTCGCCGAGCGCCCCACCCTCAAGAAGGGGCGCCGGCGCCGTTCTCACCGTGGAAACTCGTCCGTCCACTCGGTGGTCACCGTGGCGTACGAGCCGCTGATCGCCGCCCCACCTTCGGCGGTGAGCAGGACGTTGGCGCGGGTCACCCGGGCGGCCTCGGGATCGACGACCATCCTGACCTTCAACTTTCCGGACAGCGGGATCAGCAGCTCCTGCCCGTCCCCGACCGGCCCGGCGTTCTCGACCCCCGGCGTCGCGGCGAGCGCCTCGAACGCCGCGGCACGGACCTGCGCCGGCGTCGGCAACTCGGTGATCAGCGTGATCAGCGGGCTGACCAGCGCGCCCTCCCGATCGGAGAGCATCAGGGCGTTGTCATTGCGCGGCAACCCGGCGATGCGCTCCTTCAGCTGCTCAGGATCCGACGGCAGCCCTTCGAGCTCGGCGAACCCGATCTCCACCCCCATGAGCCGGAACGGGGCCGGAGTCTCGACGACGGCGCCGGGCGTGGCCTGCGGCTCGTTCCTGGACCAGCGGCGGCCGTCGCGGGTGGTCCAGCTCTCCTCGGCCATGGGCCCGTCCGGACCCTGCCACGTGCGCGTGATGTGCCAGTACGTCCCCGCACCCTGGGGGGTGTGCTCCGCGCTGGCCGCGGCCATGAGCAGCACGTTCCGGCCCGAGAGCGGCGCGGCGGCGGGCTGGAGCACGCCGGTGACGATCACGGCGACGGCCACCGCGGCGGCGACCGCCATGCCCATCACCGGCAGCAGCCGGAAGCGGCGCGGGCGGGCCTGGCCTCGCGCCATTCTGTCCCGCAGCCGTCCTCTGCTGCGGGTGATCGCCTCGGCGGGCGGCTCGGGTGTGGCCAGCAGGGTCGCGACGGCGTTCTTCAGGTCATCCACGGACGTTCCCCTTGTCGATGCGGGCCATGATCTTGGTACGGGCCCGGCTGAGCCGGGAGCCCACGGTGCCGACGGCGATGCCGAGCGCCTGCGCCACCTCGTCGTAGCTGAGCTGGCCGAGCGCCACGAGCAGCAGCACGTCGCGCTCGCCACCGGTCAGGGCCGCGAGCGCTCTGGCCAGGTGCGGCTGCATGCGCTCGGCGGCGACGGAGGTGACCACCCGGTCCTCGTGGCCTTCCACGACGGGCTGGGGGTCCAGCTTGGCCAGCGCCCGGTAGCGGCGGGTCTCCTTGCGGCGATGCCTGGCGATCAGATTGGTGGCGATGCCGAACAGCCAGGGCCGCAGCTCCCCGCGTTCCGGGTCGTACCGGTCGCGCCGGTCGAAGGCCACCAGGAACGTCTCGGCGGCCAGGTCCTCGGCGATCTGGATGTCCAGGCGGCCCGCGACGTACAGGTAGATGTCGCGGTGATAGCGGTCGTGTACGGCGGTGAACAGGTCGGGGTCGCGCTGACAGCGGGCGGCGAGCTCGGCGTCGGTCGTCTCTTCGCCCACGTCGGTGCTCACGTTCTCGTCTTCTGCATAGGGCCGGCCTTCCGGGTCAGCGGTCGCGATCACCCATCCTTCGCCGCAGGCCGGAATCGTCTTCCCGTACGCCGAGGAGCGCCCGTTCCCGCGCCGGAGAGCACTGGCCCTACGCCGAGGAACGCCTCTCAGGAGGAGATCAGGCCGGGGCCCGCGCGGACCTCCATCTCCTCCAGCGTCACCTCATGACCCTCCGCGCACACCAGCCGGACCCCGACCTCCGCCTCGCAACCCCGATGCACCGACAGCACCGGCGGCCCGTCGGCGTCGGCCGCCCAGGCGTCCCCCCACTCCCGCAGCGCCGCGATCACCGGGAACAGCGCCCGGCCCTTGCCGGTCAGCTGGTACTCGTACCGGGTCCGCTGGCCAGGCTCGCGATACGGCACCCGTTCCAGCAGCCCCAGCGCCGTCAGCTCCTTCAGCCGCGCCGCCACCGCGGGCTCGCCGACCTCCACCCGGCGGACGAAGTCGTCGAACCGCCGGGCGCCGAAGAACGCCTCCCGCAGCACCAGCACCGCCGAACGCGAGCCGATCACCTCGAACGCCCGCGCGATCGAGCAGTTCTCCATCGACCACGCGTCCCGATTCTCCAGCACACTCCCCATGCCCCGCATTGTACCGAGCTGGCTTGCGTCGACGATAGTCTGCTGGCTACGGATGGATGCCGAAGGGGCCGAGGATGCCCTGGTCGATCCGGGCGGAGTTGACCAGCGCCGTCGCGTTGGAGGTGGTGAAGACGTCCGCGCCGGCCAGCAGCCGGCTGTACTTGGCGATCACCGGGGCGGCGGCCTGCTCGGCGGCGGCGTCGAGATAGGACCTGAAGACGGCCCAGGCGTTGCCGGTGGGGCCGTACTCGGCGAAGAACGGCGTGGCGTCCAGCTTGCCGATGGTCGCGCGGGTGCTGGCGGACAGGTCCCGCATGTAGTCGCGTTGCAGGGTCACGTCGGAACGCGTGCCGAGGCGGCCGAGATGCCCGCCGATCAGCGTGCTCCACGAGGTCGCCAGCACGGTGTCATGGGCGGCGATCCACGCCGGGACGTCCTGCGACTCGGCCAGGTTCTTGAACGGCACCCAGCCGGGGAAGATCACGTCCACCACCATCAGCGTCGCCGCGGACGGCACCTGGATGAAGATGTTGTCCGGACTGTGGTTGGGGCCGTGGTGGCTGAGCACCAGCCGCTCGCCGCCCACCCGCAGCTCGTGCCGGTCGTCGAACGTCACCGTAGGGAGCGGGCGGTTGCCGTCCCTGGCGGCCTTGAGCAGGCGCTTCGTCTCCGCGTGTGCGACGCGGATGACGCCGCTGCCGAAGATGGACGCGGCGCCGATGTGGTCGGCGTGCGAGTGCGAGTAGACCAGGTGCGTCACGCGGCTGGGCCGGCGGCGGGCCCGGGTGACCTCTTCGATCGCCCGCAGCAGGTTCCGGCCGATGGTGGGCGGCGCGTCCACGACCACGACGCCTTCGGTGGTGGTCAGGAACATGGACTGGTAGAAGCCGTCGGTGACCCAGTACAGGTTCCCGCGTACGCGATCCACGAAATATCCGGACTCGTTGACCGCGGGGCCCAGCGCGCCGGCCGGCACGGGCGCGTAGTCCGGCAGGTCGTCCGCCGCGGCCGAGGCGGCACGGGGCAGGCCGAGGCCGAGGAGACCGGCCGCGGCCGGAACGGCGGCCGCGACGGAGGCCCGGCGCAGGAAGGCGCGTCGATCGGAGGAGGTCATGATGCGCTCCAAATGATTGCGTAGTGAAATATATGTGGCCCATGAGTGGTCGCCAGGGTTTGATCCTGCAGTGCGAAAGTCGCCGTCAAGCGAGGCTCTCTCAGGAAGGGGCTGGCGTCACGATCGCCAGTATGCGGCAGTTTAATTGCGAACGCAAGCAATTATCAGTCGCGCATCATCCAGCCGCACAGGCCCGATCGGGTTGGTCAGTCGTCGCCCGCGGCCTCGCGGAGCGCCACCAGAACGCGGGAGAGCGCCTCCGTCATCGCCCGCATCTCACTCCTCGTGACATGGTCGAAGACCAGCGAACGCACCCGGGCGAGATGCCCCGGATAGGCGGCGGCCAGCACGGCCGCGCCGGCCGGGGCGATGGCCGCGAGCGAACTGCGCGCGTCCTGCTCGGACTTCCGCCGCGTCACCAGCGAGCGGCGGACCAGGTCGTCGACCACCCGGCTGATCCGGCTGCGGGACAGCGCGGTCGCCTGGGCGAGCTCCCCCATGCGCAGTTCGCCGTCCGGAGCCTCGGACAGCGCGACGAGGACCGAGTACTCGGTCATCCCCACCTGGGCTTCCCTGGTGAACTGTTCGTCGAGCAGGCGGGGGAGCCGTACGAGCACTTCGATGAGGGATCGCCAGAGGATCTCCTCTTCGCGGTCCAGGCCGGTCACCGGGGTCGTCATCCGAGCAGGTTACCCTCCCGGTTGCGTCCGCCCGCAACCATCTCGGAGGGGCGGCGGCGAGGAAGCGGACGACCTGCCGCACGACCTCGGGATCGCGCAGGTTCCGCTCGGTCAGGCCAGGAAGGTCAGGACTTCCCGGCCGAAGTCCGCGGCGTGCTGGAACAGGAAGCCGTGACCGGCGTCGCCGTAGATCACCAGCTTGCTGTTCGGCAGCTTCTGCGACATCACCCAGCTGCCCCAGGCGTCGATCATGACGTCGTGCGCCCCGTTGGCCACCAGGATCGGCAGGGTCAGCTCCTCGACGCGGTCCCAGTAGCCGCCGAAGGTGGCGGCCGCCCGCATCTGCGCGGCCAGAGCCGCCGGGGTGAGGCTCGCCTTGGATTCGCTCAGCCGGGTGTCGAGGCGGCGCAGCGACCGCAGCCCCGCTTCGTCCTCGGGGAAGAAGAGGTAGAGGAAGTCGTCGTCCACGTTCTCCGGCTTGGTGGCGGTCTGCCAGGTCCGCTCGCTCATCCGCGGCATGCCGGGGATCGCGCCGCCCGGCCCGCTGCCGGCGATGACGAGGCGCCGGACGAGCTCGGGCCGGCGCAGAGCGACGCCCTGGGCGACGTACCCGCCCAGAGACCAGCCCAGCAGGTCGGCCTCGCGCAGTCCGAGCCCGTCGATGAAGTCGATGACGCCGTCGGCCAGCCCTTCGACGGAGTCGGCCGGCTCGCCGGTGGAGTGGCCGAGGCCGCGGTTGTCGAAGACGATGACGTCGCGCTCGGCGGCCAGGACGTCCAGCAGTTCTGGGTCCCAGTGGTCGATGGTGCCGCGGAAGCGCAGCACCAGGACCAGCGGCACGCCGCCCGTGGGTCCCAGCCGGCGGTAGCCGTAGGTGGCGGTGGCGGTGGTGAGGTGACGCGTCTCGGCCCGGTCGGCCGCGTACGTGGTGGTCATGGGAGAAGTCCTCAACCTTGCGTCGCCGGGCGGAGGGCGAGCGCGCCGTTCCAGAGGGCGCCGGGGTTGAGCAGCGCGGGGAAACGTTCGAGCATGGCGTCGAAGAAGCCGCGGGCGGTGTCGTGCCCGGCGAGCAGTTCGTCCATGGTGTCGAGATACAGGCGGGTCTGGGCGATGGCGCGCCGCGCGTCGTCGTCGAGGTCCTTGTTCTTGTGGCCGGCCACGACGAAGCGGGGCCGCAGGCTCTCGACGACGTCGATGGCCTTGCGCCACGCGTCGAGGCCGCCGTCCCCGGACTCGACGAGGAACTGGTGCACGCCGTTGTAGACGACGTCACCCGCCACGACCAGGTCGAGGTCGGGCACGTGCAGGACACTGGTCTCGTCGGTGTCGCTGTGGCCTACCTCGACGATGATCAGTTCGTGGCCTTCGAGGTCGATGCGGTTCCCGTCCGGGACGGTGGCGGTGACGGGCGAGTCGGGGATCTGGCCGGGCAGCAGCGCGTCCCAGAACCGCGGGCGGATGGCGACGTTGTGCCGCATCTGCTCGATCGTGCCGGCCGAGGCGACCACCCGGGCGCCGAAGCGCTGGGCGAGCAGGTCCGCCGTGAACCAGTGATCGCCGTGGCCGTGCGTGGCGAAGATGTGGGTGAGGTTCCTGCCGCTCGCCTCGACCCACTTCGTGACGTCCTCCGCCTGGTCCCTGGTCAGGGGCGGATCGACGAGCACGGCGTCGCGGTCGCCGTGGATCAGCGTGACCGACAGCGGGGAGAACTTCCGCTGGTCGCCGTTGGGCACCGGTTCGCGTACGTCGAGGGGTATGGGGTCGGCGATGAACACGTCGTAGCCGAGAGACATGACAGCTCCACAAGGTCGTCGATCGTCAGGGTGCGGCCGAAGGCGGCCGTCTGACTTGTCTTGACACAAGTTAGCCTCTGGCTATGGTGGAGGCAAGCCAGAAAGGAAAACGGCGCCGGGTGAGTGCCGGCGCCGTTCCTCGTCCTCGGGTCACCCGGCCTGGGGCACCGCGCCGACCTCCCACACCCGGGCGAAGTTGGCGCCGTACGCCCGCACGACGGAGCGTTCGGACAGTTCGACCATCGCCTCGTCGTTGCGGCGCAGCGAGGTGGCGTTGAAGTTGTGGCTGCCGGTCATCACCCAGCTCCGCCCGGGCGCCCGGTCGGTGACCACGATGTACTTGGAGTGGATCCGCCCGGCGGGGGTCGAACCGTCGAGCACCCGCCGTCCCACGTGGGCGGCGTCCAGCGCGGTGGTGACGGCGTCGTCGGCCGGGCCGTGCACCACGCGCACCTGGCAGCCGGCCCTCACCAGCGCGGCGAGCCGGTCGACGATCGCGAGCCGGGTGTCGTCCCACTCGGACTGGCCGATCTCGACCCGGGTGCCGTTCCTGGGCGCGCAGCGGACCTGGCCGAGCCGCTGCTCGATCGGGTCGCGGTCGGCGACCGGGTAGAACTGGGCGGTGATCCGGCCGCCCCGCCCGCCGGCGGTGACGACGGTGTCGTAGTCGGGGTTCTGCACCTCGGCGGCGAGGTCGTCGAAGTACTTCGCGTACCCCTGGAACAGCTCGCGGTTGCCGGGCAGCACGACCAGGTTGTTCCAGTAGCTGGTGGAGTTGACGTCGGTGAGGTTGTTCGAGGCCTGGACGACGACGTCACGCCGGCCGCCGGTCTCGGAGAAGAGCGAGATCTTGTTGTGCATGCCCTTGGTGCCCTGGCAGGAGGTGGTGTTGCCCTCCGGGCTCATGTGGCTGCAGACGTGCACCCACGAGGTGGCCGACCTGTCGGTGCCGAGGGTGCCGATCAGCTGTTCGGCGGCGGGGTTGTCGATCTGGTAGCCGTCGATGACCATGCGCACCTGGACGCCGCGCCGGTACGCGTCGAGCAGCACCGCCACGTAGTCGGCGCCGGCGTCGCCCGAGATGACGAACTCGGCGATCTCGATCGACGATCCGGCCGGGGCCTGCTTGATCAGCGAGCAGATGCGTTCCACGACCGCGGTCGGGGTGCCCGCGACGGGGTCGTTGAAGGCGGCGCCGGTGGTGACCGGCACCTCGGCGGCGTTACGGCAGGCGCTGCGGGCCGGCTCCGGCAGGGCGGCCTGCGCGGCGGGAACGTTGATCGCGGACACGGCGAAGGCGGTCAGGGCGGCGAGCCCGGCCAGGAGGGCGGGGCGGATTCGAGGCATGGGCGTTTCCTTGTGCTCGCTGTGCTGAGGGTGCTGTGCTGAGGGTGGGCGGATGGGCGTCAGCCCTGTTCGACGGAGACTCGTGAGAAGTCCGGCCGTCCGCTGACCGGCATCTCCAGCCCCTTGACGTTGTCGCGGACGGCGTAGTTGTTCTTCAGGTCCACCGGGAAGATGCCGACCGCCTCATCCCAGATGATCTTGCTGGCCTGGGCGTACAACGTCTTGCGCTCGTCCTGGTCCAGCGACCCGCGCGCCTTGGCCAGGATCGAGTCCAGTTCCTTGTTGCAGTAGCCCATGCGCTTGGCGTCACAGGTGTAGAGCCGGTTCAGGGTGAAGTCGGCGTCGCCGGTGCCGGTGGTGTTGGTCTGCAGGTTCATGTCCCACTTCAGGGCGGTGAAGTCCTTGAGCCAGGTCGCCCGCTCCTTCTCCTGCGGCTGCACCTTGATGCCGACCTTCTCCCAGGAGGAGATGAACGCCTGCGCCATGGCCCGGATGTTCGGCCCGCCCGCCAGCGGCCACTGGATCGTGGCGGTGATCCCGTCGGGATGCCCGGCCTCGGCGAGCAGCTTCTTCGCCCGTTCCGGGTCGTAGGCGTACGGTTCGAGCTGGGTCGAGCCGAAGACCGCCTGCGTGATCGGCGACCGGGCCACCGTGCCGAGGTCGCCGAACAGGCTGCCGACGACGCCCTTGACGTCGATCGCGTGCAGCATGGCCTGACGGACCTTGACGTCGTCGAACGGCTTGTTGTTCTGGTTGAACCAGATGAAGTAGTAGTTGAAGCTCGGGCCGGTCCCGTACGTGATGCCGTCCACGCCGGACACCTCGGCCACCTGGTCCGGCGGGATCGAGGCGAGCACGTCCACCTCGTCGTTGTTCAGCGCGGTGATCCGGGCCGAGACCTCCGGCATGTTGAGGATCTCCAGCTTGGCCACCTTGGCCTTCTCGCCCCAGTAGGTGTCGTTGCGGCTGAGCTCCACCTTGTCGTCGGGGCTGAACGAGGTGAACGTGAACGGTCCGGTGCCGATCGGCCGCTGCCAGTACGCGTCGTCGGCGACCTTGTCGCCCTGACCGATGAACACCAGGGACAGCGTGCTGGGCAGGGTGCCCAGCGGAGCCGAGGTGTGGAACGTCACCGTGCGGTCGTCGGTGGCGTCGACGCCGGTGATGGAGGCGAGCAGCGGGGCCAGCGACCCCTTGAGGCTGATCAGCCGCTCCACGGACCCCTTGACGTCCTTGGCGGTGAAGGGGGTCCCGTCGCTGAACTTCACCCCTTCGCGCAGGTGGAACACCCACGTCTTGTCGTCGGGGCTCTCCCATGACGTGGCCAGCTTCGGGGCCGGCTGACCGTCCTTCATCACCGTGAGCGTCTCCAGCCCCTGCTGGACGGTGGTCTGGACGGCCTCTTCCGCGGGGAACTGCTGGACGTCGAGCGACACGGGGAACAGCTGCGGCGCGTACCGCAGCACCTGCTCACCGCCGTCGGCGGCGCCGCCGCCGGAGCCGCCGCAGGCCGCGAGGCCGAGCACGAGGGCCATCGCGACGAGGCCGCCCTTGGCCCGGGAACGTGCGATCATTGCCTGTCTCCTTGCTTGGTTCTACGCCGTCACGGACGGCAGGGTGAAGGTCGCGGCGACGGGCTTGTGGTCCGACGGGGCGGTGCCTGCTGAGAAGAAGTCGACGACCTCGCTGGCCCGGGTGGCGATCGGGCCCTTGGCGAAGATCCAGTCGATGGCCTTGGACGGGGACCCCAGCGGCGACAGGCGCGTGCCGCGTTCGGTGACGAACGGCAGCGGCGACACGGGGTGGGTGACCGGCGACGTGCGTCCCAGGGCGGTGAACGAGTCGAGGAAGCCGCTGTTGCCGAGCACCCACAGCGGCTGGCCGATGTCGTTGATGTCCACGGTGAACAGGCAGGCCCCGTCGCCGGCGAGCTCGTCCAGGGCGGCGGCCACCTGCTCCGCCTGCCCGGTGCGCAGGTTGCGGCGGTCCTCCCGTTCCCGCTCGTGGCCCGGCCAGGTCAGGTGCGCGGTGGCGAACACCAGCGGGCGGGCTCCGTCGATCCTGGGGCGCAGCCGGACCCAGAACAACCGGGCGTCGGGGGCGAGGATGCCGACGTCCGTGGCCCCGTACTCCACCAGGTCGAACAGCTCTTCCCGCCACCACAGGTTGCTCTGCGTGCCCCATCCGGGGAAGTCGTCGTGCACGCGGGCGTGCCCCGGCATGGCCTCGTCGAGCACCGCGCGCGAGCGCGGCCGGAGCTCCTGGGTGGCGAGGAGGTCGGGCGGCCGGGTGGTGAACAGGTCGCGGATCGCCGGCTCGCGCTGCTCCAGCTCCCAGTCGCCCCACAGGTTGTAGGTCATGGCGACGAAGGTGAACGATCCGGTCAGCATGCTGATCCTTTCGATTCAGTCGGCCCGCGCGGCCTGCGCGGCCCAGGTGGTCGGCGCGTTGTACTCGACCACCGAGTGGTTCCGCCGCTCGCCCGCGTAGCCGATGACGGTCAGCGAGGTGTTCACCGGCGGGGCGAAGCTGAGGTGGCCGGGCACCGGCAGGCGCAGCGCGGCCGCGGCGGCCACCCGGATCGGGCCGCCGTGGGTGAACACCATGACAGTCGCGTCCCCGGCCACGTCGCCGGCCGCGAGGGCGGCCGCGTCGACGAGCGCCTGCCACACCCGCCGGCGCAACTCGGCGAACGTCTCGCCGCCGCCGCGCCGCACGTCCTCCCCGCGCCCGACGGCGGCGAGCACGTCCGGGTACTCCGCCGCGATCTCGGTGAAGGGCCGGCCGGCCCAGGAGCCGATGTCCGCCTCACGCAGCCGGGCGTCCAGCCTGGCCTCGAGGTCGAAGTGCCGCAGGTACGCGTTCGCCGTGTCCCTGGCCCTGGGCAGATCGCTGGCGACGACCAGGTCGGGCGGGCCGAACCGGGCCAGCAGCGCGGCCGCGGCCACCTCGGCCTGTTCGCGACCGGTGGCGGTGAGCCCCGAGTCGGACTGTCCCTGGTAGCGCTCCTCGACGTTCCACACCGACTCGCCGTGCCGGACAAGGACCAGGCGCACCCTGCCCGTCATCGCGCACCCGCCGCGGCGACCGGCAGTTCGGGGAAGTGACACGCGGACGAGTGCTCGCCCAGCCGGACGGCCAGCGCCGGCTCCTCCGTGGCGCACCGATCCTGCGCCTTCCAGCACCGGGTACGGAACCGGCAGCCGGACGGCGGCGACACGGGCGATGGAATGTCACCCTTGAGGAGGATCTGCTGCCGGGGCGGCGCGGCCCAGGGGCGGGGCACCGGCACCGCGGACAACAGCGCCTGCGTGTACGGATGCACCGGAGCGGCGAAGATCTGCGCCGTCGTCCCCGTCTCCACGACCTTGCCGAGATACATCACCGCGACCTCGTCACTGATGTGCCGCACCACGGACAGGTCGTGGGCGATGAACAGGAAGCTGAGCCCGAGCTCCTGCTGCAGGTCGACGAGCAGGTTCAGCACCTGCGCCTGCACCGAGACGTCCAGCGCCGACACCGCCTCGTCGCAGATCACCAGCCGGGGCCGCAGCGCCAGCGCGCGGGCGATGCCGACCCGCTGGCGCTGCCCGCCGGAGAACTGGTGCGGGTAGCGGTCGGCGTGGTCCGGGTTCAGCCCGACCCTGGCCAGCAGGTCCTTCACCTCGGCGGCCCACCGGTCGCGGGGCACGACCCCGGGGCTGATCAGCCACGCCTCGCTGATGATCTGTTCGACGGTGAGGCGGGGGTTGAGCGACGCGTACGGATCCTGGAAGATCATCTGGATCTGCCGGCGCGCCTGTCGCAGCTCGGCCGGGGGCAGGGTCAGCAGGTCCTGGCCGTCGAAGACCACCTGGCCGGACTCCGGTGGCTCCAGGCCGATGACGGTCCTGGCCAGCGTGGTCTTGCCCGAGCCCGACTCGCCGACCAGGCCGAGCGTGCGGCCCGCGGGCAGGTCGAACGAGACGCCCGAGACGGCCTGGACGGCGCCCGCCTTGCGCCGCAGCACGCTGGAGCGGATCGGGAAGCTGGTGCGCAGATCCCGTACCGACAGCAGCGGGTCAGTGGGGGACGACATCGGCGGCGACCTCCTTCGCGTGGTGGCAGGCGGCGCGGTGCGACCCGGGACGGCCGGGCACCGGGGCCAGCTCCGGCCGCTCGGTGCCGCAGACGTCGGTGGCGAAGTCGCACCGGGGCTGGAACGGGCAGCTCACGGACAGCCGGGTAAGGTCCGGCGGCGAGCCCTTGATCGGCGTCAGCCGTTCGCGCGGCCCGTCCAGCGCCGGGATCGAGGCCATCAGCCCGCGCGTGTACGGGTGCCCGGTCGTCTCGTAGACCTCGCGCAGCCCGCCGGTCTCCACCACGCGGCCCGCGTACATGAGCATGACCCGGTCGGCGACGCCGGCCACCACGCCCAGGTCGTGGCTGATGAGGATCATCGCCATCCGGTGCTCCGCCTTGAGCTCGGCGAGCAACGCCATGACCTGCGCCTGGACGGTGACGTCCAGCGCGGTGGTGGGCTCGTCGGCGATGAGTACGCGCGGCTGCAGCGCGATCGCCATCGCGATCATCACCCGCTGCCGCATGCCGCCGGAGAACTGGTGCGGATAGTCGTCCACCCGGCGGGAGGCCGCCGGGATGCCGACCCGGTCCATCAGCTCGATCGCCTGGCGCCGCGCCTCGGCGCGGGAGGCGCCGCGCCGGCGCCGGAACAGCTCGCCGATCTGCGCGCCGACCCGGAACACCGGGTTGAGCGAGCTGAGCGGGTCCTGGAAGACCATCGCCAGGTCGGTGCCGTTGAGCCGGCGGCGCTCTGAGCGCGGGCGGGTCAGCAGATCCGTGCCGGCGTACACGATCCGGCCGCCGGTCACCTCGCCCGCCGGGCGCGGGACCAGCCCCATCAGAGCCTGGGCGGTGACGCTCTTGCCGCTGCCGGTCTCGCCCAGGATGGCCAGGGTCTCCCCTTCGGCCAGGTCGAAGCCCACCCGGTCGACGGCGGTGACGGTGCCCGCCCGGGTACGGAACCGTACCGTCAGGTCCCGTACCGCCAACAGTGGATCGTCCATCACATGCTCCTCAGCCGCGGGTCGAAGCGGTCGCGCAGCGCGTCGCCCAGCACGCCGAAACTGATCACCAGGACGGCCAGGCCGATGCCGGGGATCGTGGAGATCCACCACGCGTTGGACAGGTAGTCCCGGCCGTTGGCGATGGTCAGCCCCCAGCTCGGCGTGCTGGCCGGGGTGCCGAGGCCGAGGAAGCTCAGGGACGCCTCGGCCAGGATCACGTGGCCCAGCTCCACGGTCGCGACCACCAGGATCGGCGCCGTCACCGACGGCAGGATGCTGCGCGTCACCAGGTGCCAGGTCCGGGCGCCGAGCGTGCGGGTGGCGTCGACGAAGTCGCGGCTCTTCAGCCCGAGCACCTGGCTGCGGGTGACCCGGGCGAACGTCACCCAGTTGGAGATGGACAGGACGATGACGACGTTCACCACACTGGGCCCGAGGATCGAGGCGATGAAGATGGCCAGCAGGATCGACGGGAAGGTGAGCTGGATGTCGGCCAGCCGCATCAGCACCATGTCGAGCCAGCCGCCGAAGTACCCGGCGGCGACACCGGCCGCGACGCCGATGACGCCGGCCAGGACCAGGGTCGCCACGCCGACGGTGATCGACACCCGCGCGCCCTGCAACATCTGGGCGAGCACGTCCTGGCCGACCTGGTCGGTGCCGAAGATCGCGGTGTGCCCGTCCGGCAGGACGAAGCCGGGCGGTTTCAGCCGGGAACCGAGGTCCGTCGCGACGGGATCGAACGCCAGCAGCATCGGCCCGACGACGGCGGCGACGACGTAGAAGGCGACCACCGCCAGCGAGACGATGATGCGCAGCCGTCCGATCCTGACCCGGCTCCTGGCCGCCGGGCGGACCTCGCCGGCCGGCGGGGTGGAGTCGTCGGCGCTCTGGGGCAGAACCTGCTCGGTCGACCTGTTCATCGTCACCGTCCCAGCCGAATGCGCGGATCGAGGTAGCCGTACAGGACGTCCACGACCAGATTGATCAGGACGAAGCCGCCGGCGATGAGCAGGATCGCGGCCTGCACCACGTTGTAGTCACGGGCCGAGATCGAGTCGATGAGCAGCCGCCCGACGCCGGGCCAGGAGAAGACCGTCTCCACGATGACCGCGCCGCCGAGCAGCTTGCCGAACTCCAGCCCGGCCACCGTCACGATCGGGATCAGCGCGTTGCGGATGGCGTGCTGGGAGATGACCAGCCGCTCGGAAAGGCCCTTGGCCCGCGCGGTCTGGATGTAGTTCTCGTGCACGACGTCGAGCAGGCCGCTGCGGGTCAGCCGGATCAGCACCGCGACCAGCGGCAGGGCGAGCGTGACCCCTGGCAGGATCAGCCGGTCGAAGCCGCCGTGCCCGCCGCTGGCCAGCACGTGCAGCTGCCGGGCGAACACCAGGATGAACATGATCCCGATCCAGAACGACGGCATGGACTGGGACAGCAGTGCGAACACCGAGACGATGCGGTCGGCCAGGCGGTTCACCCGCAGCGCGCCGAGCACGCCGAGCGCGACGCCGAGCACCAGGCCGATCACCATCGCCACGACGGCCAGTTGCAGGGTGAGCGGGAACTTCTCCGTCACCAGGCCCATGGCGTCACTGTGGTAGCGGTAGGAGTCGCCGAAGTCGAAGCGGACCACGTCGCCGAGGTAGATCCCGTACTGCACCGCCAAGGGGCGGTTCAGCCCCATCTGCTCGCGTAACTGGGCGATCTCGGCCTGGGTGGCGTCGGAGCCGAGGATGAGCTGGGCCGGATCGCCGGGAACCAGCCGGAGCACCAGGAACACAATGGTCACGGCGCCCCACAGCACGAAGACGGCGAACAGCGCGCGCCGGATGAAGTACGCGGTCATGGCCGGTCCGATCGCGGTCGGTCGGCGTCCCGTTTCAGCATCGCCAGGCAACTCCTGGGTGAGCCAGGACGCGGCGGGCGTCTGGCGGTGACGGCTTGAGGGTGGAGGAGGGCCGGCAGGCGAGCCGGCCGGACTTCGGAGGGTGGTCCACAGAGGCGGCGAGCCGTCGGCCGCGGGGGAGCGGCAGGATGACCGGCTCGCAACATTAACGTTAATGCGATTGGTGGCTGATGCTAGGACTGAGGATCCTGGGCGTCAAGGGTCGGGATCGGCTTTTCCGCTCGACGCCGTCCTGAACGATCTCAGTTTATCCGCTTTTACCTGCGCGAATACGATTCACCATGCCGTCGGACGGGACGTGAGGCGGTCACCCGCAGGGTTGACGTCCGTTCAACATGAACGTTAATGTCCGGCCAACCGTGTGATCCGCTCCGGTCGATCGGCCGGGCGTGGACCTTCGCCATTTCCGTATGGCCTCAACTTTTCCCAGGAGCCTCCGGCATGACCATGACGGAGCGGCCAGACCTGGCCGCAGAACTTCGCGCCGCGATATTGTCGGCGGACCCGAGGCTGTCGAAGTTCTCCCCGCTTCGGCGCATCCTCACCTACGACGACTTCAACTCCGGCGCCCATGGCTGGACCGAACTGCTGGGCAATTACAACGGCAACGGCGACCTGTCCACGGTCGACGACCACATGCGCGACTTCCGGCCGCCGCAGCTGTCCAACTGCTCGTTCTTCGACATCGGCAGCCACGGGGCGATGACCGGGTCGTACGCCCTCAAACTGGCCACCCGGCCCTACGAGGGGCACACCGCCACCGCCATCAGGCGGCTCACCATGAGCGGGCGCGGCCTGCTGCAGATCGAGGCGTACTTCACCTTCAAGGCCGAGGCGACCGTCGACGGCAGCGCGGGCGACCAGTTCGGCGACGTCACCTGGGACGGCAACCTGCACCCGTCGGAGGCGCAGTTCGGCTGCTTCACCGTGGCGACCGACCTGTGCGGCGACGGCGGCCTGCGCTACCACACGGTGGCCCGCTACCTGAACACCACGCTGGACAACACGCTGTCGCGGCAGTGGGTCTATCCGACCGTGCCGGAGCCGACGCCGCGCGAGCACCTTGAGGGCAAGGTCAAACTGGCCTACGGGGCCGACTTCACCGCGCCCAACCCGGAGGACTGGCAGCCGTTCGGCGAGCCGCAGGAGCTCTGCTACAACGAGGTGCCGACCAAGGTCAACTGGCACTACCTGCGCTGGGTCATCGACACCGGCGCCCGGCGCAGCGTCGAGTTGCAGGTCAACGACCGGGTCATGGACATGTCCTCGATTCCGGTGCCCCCGTACGAGGAGCGCTACGACTCGCTCGAGAACCTGCTGAACTTCTACTTCTCGGTGCGCACCCATTCGTCGGTGCGCAACTTCCTGTTCCTCGACTCGGTTCTCATTTCCACGGAGTGGTGACGTTCATGCGGCAGGTGCAGACGGCGGTTCTCGAACGGGACACGACTTTCGACGCCGATTTCGCGACGGAACCGTACGAGGTGGCGTGGGCCGGTGAGGCGCGGTGGTTCGTGCACACCCTTTCGGCGTCCGGTGAGGACGTCGCGGTGCGGCTGGTCACCCAGATCTCGCCGGACGGATTGACCTGGTGCGACCTCGACGGCCACGAGCACGTCGTCACCGGTCCCGGCCTGGTGACCTGGCCGGTCGAGCGGTTCGGCCAGTGGCTGCGGCTGCGCGGCACCGTGACCGGCGGAAATCCGTCGGCGAAGCTGCGCATCTATCTCACCGCCAAGAGCTGAGCGCGACCGGGAGAAGGCACGGGAGCGAGCGGGAGCAGGGCATGCGCAGGGCCGGGGGCCGGCGTCACACGCTGCGGGACATCGCCGCGGCGTTGAATCTGTCGGTCAACACCGTTTCGCGTGCCCTGTCGGGAAAGGACGGCATCGGGGAGAAGACCAGGGCGCTGGTACGCGCCGAGGCGGAGCGGGTCGGCTACGTGCCGAACAGCATGGCCAGGTCGCTCGTGACCGGCTCCGCGATGACCTTCGGCCTGGTCATCACCAACCCGTCCAACCCGTTCTACGCGCAGCTGATCTCCAGCATCGAGTTACGCGCGCGGGAGCACGACTATTCGCTGCTGCTGACGGTGACCGACGAATCGGCGGAGAACGAGGCGCGGGCCGCGGAGTCGCTGCTGCGGTCGTCGGTGAGCGGGGCGATCGTCGTACCGGTGCAGGCGGGCGCCGATCCGTGGCAGCGGCTCGGCGCGGTCGGCGTGCCCACCGTGCTGCTCAACCGGGACCTGCCCGACCTGGGCTACCGCTTCGTCGGCACCGACAACGAGCTCGGCGGCTATCGGGCCACCGCGCACGCGATCGCCTGCGGCGCCCGCTCGATCGTGGTGCTGGAGGAGGACCTGCCGATCACCACCATCGCCGACCGGATCGCCGGCTACCGCCGCGCCATGACCGAGGCCGGCCTGTCCATGCCGCGGGGCAGCGTCATGCGGGTGCCCACCCGCCGCCACGACCAGGCCGCCCTGCCGTGGCAGCCGCAGCAGGCCTACCAGGTGGCCCGCCGCATGCTACGCCGGGCCAGGCTGCCGGACGCGGTCGTGGCCGGCAACGACTACTTCGCCCTCGGCCTGTATCGCGCGCTGGCGGAGCACGGGCTCAAGGTGCCGGACGACCTGATGGTGATCGGCTTCGGCGACCATCCGTTCTCCGCGTTCCTGTCGCCGTCGCTGACCACGGTCCGGCTGCCCGCCGAGGAGGTCGGCGAGATCGCCGCCGATCTGCTCCTTGAGGAGATCGCGGGCGGGCGCAGCGCCCGTCCGCTGAAGCAGCTGATCGCCCCCACGCTGGTGGAACGCGACTCGACCGCCAGGAAACGCTAGTCCAGCGCGGCGAGCAAGGCCTTCGCCACGTCGTCCGGGTGCGTGAGTATCGTCTCGTGGGTGCCGGGCAGCGGCACCGGCTCGACGCCGACGCGGGCGGCGAGTTCGGCGCCGGGCGCGGCCAGCCCCCGGTCCCTCTCGGCGAGGAGGTAGGCGATCGGCAGGCCCGCGAAGTCCACGGTGTCCAGCGCGTCGAGCATGTAGTTCCCCGGCTGCGGGACCAGCAGGTCGTACACGAGCCGCTGCACCTGCTCCGGCTCGTCCTGCATGAGGGACTGGCGGAACGACTCGAAGTCCACGGAGACGGTGTGGTCCGGTGACGCCGCGATCGTCGAACGGAGGAAGGCGCCCACCTCCGGGCCCATCGCGTCGGCCATCGACTCACCGGCACGCGGGACGAACGCGCTGACGAAGACGATCCCGCGCAGGCGGCCGCGCAGCCGCGGCACGGCGCCGGCGATCGGGATGCCGCCCCAGCTGTGGCCGACCAGCACGACGTCGGTGAGGCCGCGGCGCTCGACCTCATCGACCAGGTACGTCACCGCGTCGGCCAGCCGCGGCTCACGCGCGTCGTCACCCGCCGAGAGGCCGGGCATGGTCAGCGCGATGCCCGCGTGACCGGCGTCGGCCACCCGCTGGGCCACCGGATGCCACGACCACCCGCCGTGCCAGGCCCCCGGAACGAAAACGTAGTTCACCTGCGACTCCAAGCCTATGAATAGAGACATGCTCTGCTCATCAGAGTCTAACTCTGATCAACAGGGCGGGTAGCATGCCTCCCGTGCCGACCAGGTCATCGAAGAGCGCCGGAGCGAGCAGGCGGGCGGAGTACGCCGCGGCGACCCGCCGGGCGATCCACGAGGCCGCGCGGGAGTTGTTCAGCGCCCAGGGTTACTTCGCGACCACCGTGGACGACATCGCGGCCGCCGCCCGGGTCGCGCCGGCCACGGTGTACGCGGTGGGCGGCGGCAAGCAGGGCCTGCTCAAGGCGATCATCGAGGCCAGGACCACCGCGCCGGACGTGGCCGAGACCCACGCCCGCATCGCCGCCGCCACGGACGCGGCCGAACTGCTGCGCTTCATCGTCAACGCCACCCGGATCCGCTTCGAGCACTCCCGCGACCTGATGCGGGTGGTCGCCGACACCGCCCCGCACGACGCGGGCGCCGCCCAGGCGCTGCGGACCGCGCAGGCCAGCCTCCGCGACGGCCTCACCCGTACCGCCCGGCGCCTGGCCGAACTGGGCGCCCTGCGACCCGGCGCCGACGCGGAGGAAGCCGCGGAGACGCTCTGGTTCTACCTGAACAACAACGCCTACTTCACCTTGACCGACGACAACGGCTGGTCGCTGGAGAAGGCCGAGCGCTGGCTGCGCGACTCACTCCACCACGCCCTGCTGAACGGCGTGAACACCACGCCCAGGCCGCCGGTGATCAGCGGGCCGAGATAGGCCGGCAGAACGAGGAGATCCGCGCGTCGCGCGGATCGGCCGGGTCGTAGGCGACGGACACGGCTTCGCCCTCCGCGTAGGCCGGCGGGTTGCTGCCGGTGGAGCTCTCGGCGCGCACGCGAGGTCACAGCTGGAAGCCGGTCCGCAGGCGGGCGACGGTCTCTTCCAGCACGGCGGGCAGGTCGAACGCGCCGCCGCTGCCGGCGGCGAGCCACGCCATCGTCATGGATCCGCAGAGCATCCTGGTGAGGCTGAGGATCTCCGGGTCGGTGGCGTCGCGGCCGGCCCGTTCGGCGAACAGCTCGGCCATCCCGCGCATGCTGGAGGCCAGGCTGCCCATGTTCGCCGCCCACACCTCCGGAATGGTCACCACCAGCCGGGCCCGGTCCTGGATCTCCACGTGCTCGGAACGGGCGGCGCCGGTCTCGTCGAAAGCGGTGCGGACGGCGTTGTGCAGCGCGGCCAGCACCCCCAGCTCCGGCGGCTGCTCGCGGAAGGCCGTGATGAACGGCCTGATCATCAGCAGGTCGTCGTCGAGCACCACCAGGTCGTGCTTGGTGGGGAAGTAGCGGAAGACCGTGCTCGGCGCGAGATCCGCGGCGGCCGCGACCTGCTCCACCGTGGTCGCGTGATAGCCCTGCTCGCCGAACAGCCGCAGTGCGTGCCGCTGGATCGCCTGCTTGGTCCTGGCCCGCTTGCGTTCCCAGGCTCCTCCGGACGATCGGCTTCCGGGCTGTTCACTCGTCACCACGTCGCGCTTCGCTCCTCAACGCACGGTCACAGCTGCAGCGGTCATCGTACGCCTCGCCTGCGCGATGCCCGCTGACCTGGGAGAACCGCGCCCACTCCAACCTTGGTGTAATCTCCGATTCTGAGAGTTAACTCTCAAACTGAAACTCAACTCCAGAACAGGAGCAGCCGATGACGACCAGGATCGAGGCCGACTACCTCGTGATCGGCGCGGGCGCGACGGCGATGGCCTTCGTGGACACGCTGCTGAGCGAATCGGACGCGACCGTGGTGATGGTCGACCGCTACCACCAGCCGGGCGGCCACTGGACCGTCGCCTACCCGTACGTACGGCTGCATCAGCCGTCCGCCATGTACGGCGTGAACTCCCGCCCCCTCGGCGACGACACGATCGACCGGACCGGCCTGAACGCCGGTTTCTACGAACTGGCCAGTGCCGCCGAGGTGTGCAGCTACTACGACCAGGTCATGCGGCAGACGTTCCTGCCCTCAGGCCGGGTGTCGTACTTCCCCATGGCCGAGTACGACGGCGCCGGCCACTTCCACCTGACGACCTCCGGCGACGCGTACGAGGTGACCGTACGCCGGAGGGTCGTGGACACCACCTACCAAGGGGTGACCGTCCCGGCGATGCGACCGCCCGAGTTCCCGGTCGCCGCCGGCGTCCAGGTGGTGCCGCCGAACGCGTTGCCCGCCATCCGCGACCCCTATGAGCGGTACGTCGTCGTCGGCGCGGGCAAGACCGGGATCGACGCCTGCCTCTGGCTGCTGGAGCAGGGCCTCGCCCCGGAACGCCTGACGTGGATCATGCCCCGCGCGCCCTGGCTCATCGACCGCGTCACCGTGCAGCCGATCCCGCTCCGCCGTGCCGAGGACATCGGGCGGGATTTCCTGGCCAAACACGAAGCCGTCATGAGCGCCGCCTCCCTGCCCGACCTCTTCGACCGGCTCAACGCCGCCGGGGCCCTGCTGAAGATCTTCCCCGACGACCGGCCGACGGCCTTCCGCTGCGCCACCGTCTCCCAGGCCGAGCTGGAACGACTACGCCGGATCGAGGACGTCGTCCGCCTCGGCCGGGTGAAGCGCATCACCGAGACGGAGATCGAACTCGACGGCGGCGCCGTTCCCGTCGGCCCGGGGGTGCTGCACGTGGACTGCACCGCCGACGCCGCCAAACAGCTCCCCGTCGTCCCGATCTTCCAGGACGGCCTCATCACCCTGCAGTCGGTCCGCGTCTGCCAGCCGGTGTTCAGCGCCGCCCTCATCGCGCACGTGGAGGCGGCCTATCCGGACGACACCGTGAAGAACGACCTGTGCCCCGTCACGCCGAACCCGAGAACCGACGTGGACTGGCTGCGCTTCGCGCTGTCCGCGAACGCCGAAGCGCTGCGCTGGGCCGGCAACGACGACCTCGACACCTGGCTGCGCACGTCCCGGCTGCAACCGAACATCGCCCCGCCGATGCCGGAAGACCCGGTCGAACGAGCCGCCTTCGCCCGCCAGTCCCTGACCATGCTCCAGGAACAGAACGGCCGCCTCGAACAACTCCTGCACGCGCACGAGGTGGGATGACAAGCGGCGTCACAGGGCGGGCTCGTCGCGCAGGATCGCCGTGTGCATGGTGCGCAGCACGTGACCCGGCTCCAGCCCCAGCTCCTCCACCAGCACGGCACGCCCCCGGCGGTAGACGCGCAGGGCGTCCGCCTGACGTCCTGACCGGTGGAAGGCGAGCATGAGCTGGGCCCGGATCCGTTCCCGCAGCGGGTGCTCGGCCACCGCCACGCCGAGCACCCCCACCAGGTCGCGGTGCCGGCCGAGGGCCAGCTCCGCCTCGGCCCAGTCCTCCAGCACGCTCAGCCGCAGCTCCTCCCAGCGGCCGGCGACCGCGCGCAACGGCTGACTGCTGATCCCGGCGAGGACCTGACCGCGCCACAGCCCGAGCGTCTCCCGCAGCAGCGCCGCCCTCCTGGCGGGCGGCGCCTGACGGGCCTGGTCGAGGTTGGCCTCCGCCTGATGGGCGTCGAGGTCGACGGCGCGGATCCGGTAGCCGGACGGCACGGTCTCGATCAGATCGGGATCGCCGCCGCCGATACGCAGCGCCTTGCGCAGCGCGCACACGGCGATCATCACCTGGTTACGCGCGGAGGACGGAGGATCGTCCCCCCAGACCTGGTCGATGAGCCGCTCCATGGCCACGATCCGCCCCTCGGCCAGGAGCAGCGCCGCGAGGGTTGCCTGGGCCCGCGGCCCGCCCATGTGGACCGGCCGCCCCCCGATGGTCACCATGAGCGGCCCCAGGATGCCGAACCAGGTGTCCGGCCGCGTCGCGGCGGCCGGTGCCACAGGCGCGGCGATGATTTCGTGCATGACGACGATCCCCCGATCCCGGTCCCGTGCACGGCGGCACGACCCGCCGTACGGTGGTCAGCACCACTCGCACTCACCTGCCTGAACACTGACAGGCGCCTGCTGCTGAGCGTCGATCTGGGCGGCCGTCCCGACGCTCGCCCCCGTGAGCGTGGAGAGCGCCAGCACGAGAATCGCGAGTTTCCGCTGGAACATGTGGTATTTCCTCCCTGCCGACTGTGATCAGTACGGATGCTGCCAGAATCCGATTTCAGTCCGTTTACAGAAGGCGTGGAGGGTGTCAGTCACCCTGGCGGACGGCTGTACCGGGGGGAGACGTATGGTTCACCAGGACGAACGCGCCATGCTCGCGATCGGCGTTCTCGGGGGCCTGGAGATCCGGAAGCTGGGCCGCGAGGTGACCGTCCCCGGGCGCAACGGTCCCTGGCTGCTGGCCGGGCTGGCTCTCGGAGGCGGCCGTCCGGTATCGGAGCACCAGCTGACCGAGTGGGTGTGGGGGCCGTCCGGGGCGAGCGTGGGCGCGTTGCGTACGGGGATCTCCCGCATCCGCACCTGGCTGCGCGACCGGATGTCGCTGCCCGGCGCGATCGAGCTGACCCCGCAGGGCTACCGGCTCGACCTCGCCCGCGTCCGGCTGGACGCCGCGCGTTTCACGGAGCTGGCCGAGGCGGCCGCGGCCGAGCGCGACGCCGAGCGCCGGCTCGGCCTGCTCCAGCGGGCGCTGGCGGAGTGGCGCGGCCCGGTATTGCTCGGCGCCCCGGAACGGCTGCGCGACTGCCCCGAGGCGCACCGGCTGGACACGGCGCAACTGACATGCGTGCTGGACGTGGCCGACCTCGCGCTCGCCCTCGACCGGCCGCAGGACGCCGTCGATCACGTGGTGCGTCTGGCCGGGCGGCACCCTTACGACGAACGCCTGCACGCGCGCCTCATCACCGTGCTCGGCGCGTCCGGCCGCAGGGCGCAGGCGCTGCGCTGGTTCGAGGCCACCAGGAAGAGGCTCGCCGACGAGCTCGGCGTGGACCCCTCGCCCGAGCTGCGCGACGCCCACGCCGCGCTGCTGGCGGAGGAGGCCCGCGCCGCCGGCCGGAAACCGGCCCGCCCGGCGGTGCCCAACATGCTGCCGCCGGACGTGACGGACTACACCGGGCGCGAGGAGATCCGGCGGGAGCTGCGGCGCCACCTGTGCGACCCGGGCCGGAACACCGTGGCGATCGCGGCGATCGCCGGTATGGGCGGCGTGGGGAAGACCGCGCTCGCCCTGCATCTGGCGTACGAGCTGCGGGCGGAGTTCCCCGACGGGCAGCTCTACATGGACCTGCACGGCACGGGAACCCAGACCGAGCCGGTCGATCCGGCCGAAGTGCTCAGCCGGTTCCTGCGCATCCTGGGCGTGGGCGGCGACTCGATCCCGCCGACGCTCGACGAGCGGGCCGAGCTGTTCCGTACGCAGATGGCCGACCGCAAAGCCCTGATCATCCTGGACAACGCGGCCGACACGGCCCACGTCATGCCGGTCCTGCCGGGAAGCCCGTCCTGCGCCGTCGTCGTCACCAGCCGCAGGCCACTGGGGTCGCTGACCGGCGCCCGGCAGGTGGATCTCGACGTGCTGAGCCCGGCGCAGGCCACCACGCTGCTGGAACGGATCGTGGGAGAGGAGCGGCTGGCCCGGGATCCCGCCGCGGCTCAGGAGCTTCCTTCGCTGTGCGGCTATCTGCCGCTGGCGCTGTGCATCGCCGGCGCCCGCCTCGCGGTCAAGCGGCACTGGACCGCCACCACGCTGGTGTCGCTGCTCAGCGACGAGCGGCGGCGACTGGACGAGTTCGCCTACGGGCCGCTGCACGTGCGGGCCGTGTTCGCGCTCAGCTACCAGGGCCTGGAGCCGGACGAGCAGCGCGCCTTCCGGCGGCTGGGGCTCATCGAGGCCACCAGCTTCGCCTCGTGGGCCGCCGCCGCGCTGCTCGACGTCGACGTACCCGAAGCGGACAAGCTGCTCGAAACCCTGGTCGACGCCCAGTTGCTGCAAGTCGCCGCGACCGACTCGACCGGGCGGACCCGCTACCTCTTCCACGATCTGGTACGGCTCTTCTCACGGGAGACGGGCGAGGCCGAGGACTCGGCCCAGGCGCGCAGGGACGCCGTCGAACGCCTGCTGAGCTGCCTGCTGTCGGTCAGCAGACAGGCGTACAGCGTCCTGTACGGCGGCGAGCACCAGATCGTCCGCGGTTCCCCCCGACGCCCGCGCCTGCCCGCCGACTACGTCGAGGAGCTGGTCGCCGATCCGGTGGAGTGGTTCGAGACCGAGCGGCTGACCATCGTCGACGCGGTGCACCTGGCCGCGAGCACCGGGCACGAGGAGCTCTGCTGGGACCTGGCCTGCACGACCGCGATCTTCTTCTCGCTGCTGAAATACCTCGACGACCAGCACACGATGCTGGAGACCGGCTACGCGGCGGCCGAACGGGCGGGCGACGTCCGTGGCATGGCGGCGGTGCTGCAGCGGCGGGGGATGCTGCACGTGGACAAGGCGCTCTACGACCTGGGGCGGGCCGACTACGACCGCTCGCTGGAGCTGTTCCGGCAGGCGGGGGACGTGCACGGCCAGGGCATCGCCCGCACGTACCTGGCCATGGTCGATCGCTTCGTGGGCCACTTCGACCAGGCCATGAGCCGCTACGAGCAGGCCCTGGACGAGCTGAGAGCGGCGGGCGACCTCGGCACCGAGGCGTTCGTCCTGCGCAACATCGCGCAGATCCACCTCGACCAGGACCGGCTCCAGCTCGCCAGGACCAATTTCGAGGCCGCCCTGGCGATCTACGAGCCGCTGGACACCCCGCGCGGCCTCGCGCAGACCCTCTACTGGCTGGGCAGCCTCGACCTGCGGGAGAAGAGGTACGACGAGGCCCGCGACGCCTTCACCAGAACCATGGCCGGCGCCCGCACGATCGGGGACCGCGTGGGGGAGTCGCTGGCCCTGCACGGGCTGGGGGAGTCGAGCATGCGGCAGGGCCTGCTGGAGGAGGCCGAGGTCGTGCTGACCCAGGCGGTGGACATCGCCCGGAGCCTGAAGAGCCGGCTCATCCAGGCCCGCGTGCGGACGTCACTCGGCGAGCTCTACCACGTGGCCGGCCGGCCCACGGAGGCCGCCGCCCAGCTGGAGACGGCCGTGGAGATCGCCAGAACCATCGGCACCAAGCCCATCGAGACCCGGGCCGCCGACCTCCTGAACGAGGTCCGCGGCTCCACCGCCTGAGCCCCGAAGCCGCGGTTCCACCGCCTGAGCCGCCCCGAAGTCGCGGTTCCACCGCCTGAGCCGCCGACCGAGTCGTCCCGGGTTCTCTCCCGTTCGATGTCCCCTTGCACCCGTTCGTGACCTCCACCTGCCGTGCGGCGCCGAGAACTCCGCACCATGAGATCAGACCCGCTCAAAAGGGGTCGAAGTCCCAGGAATGGAGGTGATTTCACATGCGCATCGTCATCCGTCGTCCCGAGAAGATCGAGGCCACCGCCTGGTGGATCGTCGCCTGATCCACGCCATACGGTTCAGCGCTCCCCGGGCGGCCACACGGCCGCCTGGGGCGCGCTTCCCGTCGGCATCTCAAGGACGCTGCCGACCCCGAAGGAAAGCTGACATCTCACGGAAAGCGAAAGGCGACATGGCCGGTCATCCTGCGAACCAGACGACCGATGCGGAGCCCGCGGCCGACGGGAATCCGCGCATCAAGGAGATCTACCCCCGCTATCGGCTCGACGACCGCCGATTCCGCATCGGCGCGCAGCTCGGCATCACCGCGGAGTTCGACGACGCCGGCGGTGAGGTGTGGGACCTCGCGGAGTCGCTCGACGGACGGCCGGTGCCGGAGGTCGTGGCGGCCGTACGGCGACGTCATCCCCACCTGAGCGTGTCCGACGTGCTGGACGGCATCGCCACCCTCGACCACGAGGGTTTCGTCGAGTCGGCGACACCGGGCGGGCACACCGAGGACGACTTCGACGCCCGCCTGCTGCCCAACATCCGCTACTTCAGCCGGTTCGAGGGGATAGCGGGCAACCGCTACCGGGCGCAACAGCGCCTTCAGGACTCCACCGTCCTGCTGCTCGGCCTGGGCGGCGCGGGCTCGAACTTCCTCACCCTGCTGTCCGGGGTCGGCGTCGGCCGCGTCATCGTGGCCGACCACGACTCCGTGGAGGCGGCGAACCTCGGCCGCCAGCTTCTCTACCGCGAGAAGGACATCGGCGTGCCGAAGGCGACCGCCGCCGCCGACGCCCTCGAGCAGATGAACTCCAGGGTCGAGGTGCGCCCGCACGTGCGGAAGGTCGACTCCGCCGAGGACGTCACCGATCTGCTCGACGGCGTCGACCTGGTGATCTGCGCGATCGACGAGCCGCCGTTCATCGCCCAGCGCCGGGTGAACGCGGCCTGCGTCGCGCGGAACGTCCCGTGCGTCTACGGACTGTCCCAGGTCACCAGGGGCCGCGTGTTCACCGTCGTCCCCGGCGTCTCCGGCTGCTTCGACTGCCTGAACATCAACTACAGCCAGAAGGACCCGGTGTTCGTCGCGCAGTTCGGGTTCATGCGCAGCGGCTGGGAGGCCCCGTCCATCGCCTACGCCCCCGCCCTCTTCCAGCTCTCGGCGGTGGCCGTGGACGAGGCCGTACGGGTCCTGACCGGCTACGCCCCGCCCCGCTCCGTCGGCGTGCAGTTCGAGATCGACTACGAGGAGGGCACCGCGTTCCACCTCAACGACTGGCCGCGGCTGCCTGAGCTCTGCCCGACCTGCGGCACGGGCACGGAGTCGGACTGGGAGGTCTTCCGTGAGTACCGGGAAGGCGCCTAGCCGAGCGGCGACCCCAGCGGCGACCTCAACAGCGACCTCAGCAGCGACTCCGGCTGTGGCTCCGGCGGTGACGCTGCGCCGGCGCGGGCCGGACGCGTGGGCGCTGGCCTCCCGGGACGGCCCGCTCATCGTGGACGCCCGCACCGCCGACGCGGTCCGGCACCTCCAGCAGGGCATTACCCCTGACGAACTGCCGGCGACGCTGACCTGGCTGACCCCGGCGGACGCCGAGGAACTGGCCAGGATCGTCGATGACGGCGCGGAACACGCGAGGGACCTCGAACTGACGGATCCCGCGCACCCGGCGCTACTGCGCGCGGTCGCGCCGATCGCGCTCGCCGGTCTCGTGCTCTCCGCGTCCGCGCTCCTCGTCGCGGGAACGGTCCCGGCGGGCGGCGCCTTCGCCCCGCCGGGCGTGCCCCCGCTGCTCGCGGCCGCCGTCGCCGTCCTGGTGGCGGTCGTCACGACGGCGCTGCACGAGAGCGCCCACGTGCTCACGGGACGTCCGCGCGGCGGCCCGCTGCCGAGGGTACGCCTGCGCTGGTGGCGGGCGGTCACGACGGCCGACCTGACCCACACGTGGGGGTGGGCCAAACCCCATCAACTCGCCGCACTCGGCGCCGGCGTGGCCGTCGATCTCGCCGTGCTGGCCGCGTTCGCGGGCTGGACCGCGCTCGGCGGCGGCTGGTTCCCCCGGCTCGTCGTCGCGGTGCTGGTGGCCCGGCTGATCTGGCAGGGCGGGACGCACCGCCGTACCGACGCCTACTTCGCGGTGGCCGCCGCCCTCGACAGCCCCTCGCCGCGGCAGGCCGGGTCGCCGCGCGTGCGCCGGCTGTTCGCGGCGCTCGCCGCACTGGGCGTGTGCCTCGACCTGGTCCTGCTGTACGGCTGGCTGTGGCGGTGGATCGCCGCCGTCGCCGGGCTCTGACGCTCCGGGAGGAAACGATGACAGCGTCCGGCTCCATCGTCATCGAGGGGCTCCGCAAACGGTACGAACACGGCAGACCGGCCGTGGACGGCCTCGACCTCGTCGTCCCCGGCGGCACCGTACACGCCCTGCTCGGGCCGAACGGCGCGGGCAAGACGACCACCGTACGCATCCTCGCCACCCTGCTGGCCCCGGACAGCGGCCACGTCCTCGTGGCGGGCGCGAACCTGCGGACGCACCCCCACCTCGTCCGCGAGCGCATCGGCCTGTGCGGCCAGCACGCCGCGCTCGACCACCGGCTGACCGGCAGGGAGAACCTGCACATGCTCGGCCGGCTCGCCGGGCTGAGCAGAGCGGCGGCCCGCGAGCGCACCGGCGAGCTGGCCGAGCGGCTCCGGCTAGCGGACTTCGCCGGCAAGACGGTCGCCGACATGTCCGGGGGCATGGCCCGGCGGATCGACCTGGCCGCGGCCTTCCTGGCCAGACCACGGGTGCTCTTCCTGGACGAGCCCACCACCGGCCTCGACCCCGTCGCCCGCCTGGACGTGTGGGAGCTGGTGGGCGAGCTCGTCGCCGCCGGCACGACCGTGCTGCTCACGACGCAGCACCTCGACGAGGCCGAACGGCTGGCCGACGCGGTCAGCGTGCTGCGCGACGGCCGGCTGATCGCGAACGGCACTCCCGGAGAACTGAAACGGCAGGCGGGCGGGCCCCGGCTGGAGATCGTCCTCCGGCATCCCGACCAGCGCCGCCCGGTGCTGTCCGTTCTAGAGACGCTCGCCCTGCCGGGGATCACCACCGGCGACCGCGCGATCGTGGCACACCTGGCCGCCACCGACCCGCTGGCGCTGCTCGGCACGGCCGTGCGGGCCCTCGCCTCGGCCGGCGTCGAGGTCGAGGAGCTGGCGCTGCGGCGGCCGTCCTTAGAGGACGTCTTCGTGGCCATGACCAGCGAGCCGAGGAAGCACCGGCAGGAAGAGAGATCGTTCACATGACCGCACCGTCGCTCGTCCGCGCGACGCGCGTGATCGGCGCGCGCAACGTGCTGCGCCTGCGCCGCTCACCCGACCTCATCGCCGTCGTCGCCGTGCAGCCCGTGCTGTTCGTGCTGCTGTTCGGCTTCGTCCTCGGCGGCGCCATCCAGGTGCCAGCGGGCGACTACCAGGCGTTCCTGGTCACGGGGGTGCTGGTGCAGACCGTCGTGTTCGGCTCGGCTCTGGCGGGCATCGGCATGGCCGAGGACCTCGAACGCGGCGTCGTCGACCGGTTCCGATCGCTGCCCGTGCCCCGTGCCAGCATCGTCATCGCCCGCGTCCTGTCCCAGCAGATCACGGGCGCGCTCGGGATCTCGGTCACGGCCGGCTGCGGGCTGCTCCTGCAGTGGCGTCCCCACGGGGGGCTCGCGGGGTCGCTGGCAGCGTTCGGGCTGCTGATGCTCTTCGGCCTGGCGATGAGCCTGGTCAGCGTCACGATCGGATGCGCCGTCCGCTCGACCGAGGCGGCGCAGGTGGCCTGCTACGCCTGGCTCTTCCCGGTGACCTTCGTGTCCGACGCGTTCGTCCCGACGGACCGGATGGCGATGCCCGTACGACTGATCGCGGAGTGGAACCCGATGAGCGCGGTCACCACCACGGTGCGCGCCCTTCTCGGCGACGGCGCCCCGGCGGCCGGCGGCTGGCCGCAGGAGCACGCCCCGATGCTGGCACTGGGCTGGTGCGCGGTTCTCATCGCGGCCTTCCTGCCCTGGTCGGTGCACGTCTACCAGCGGCGGACCGCCGGCCGGTCACGGCCTACGTCGGCAGGCCGAGCGAAAGGCGGAGCTGGTCACGGTAGGTGCGCCCGGAGATGAGGCTGTCGCCCGTGGACAGGAAGAGGCGCAGCTCGCCGTGCCGGAGGATCTCGACCTCGCGGATCCGGTCCAGGCGCACGATGAGCGAGCGGTGCACGCGCAGGAACGTCCGCGGATCCAGCCGCTCCTGGAGCAGCGTGAGCGTGCCGCGGACGAGGTGGGTCCGGGAGCCGACGTGGATGCGCGCGTACTTGCCCTCGGCCCTGATGTAGTCGATGGCGGCCAGGTCGAGGAACTGGATCCGACCGGCGCCCTCGATGGGCAGCCGGCCCAGCGGCGGCGGCCCGGCCACCCGCCCACCGCCGGAGAAGCGGTCCGGCGGCGACGTCCCGGCCGGTCGCCCACCAGCGGCCAGGCGGCTGACCACCCGGGCCAGCACGGCTTGGAGCGCGACCCGGTCGCACGGTTTGACCAGCCGATCGACCTCATGAACCTCCTCGGCACCCGGCAGAGGCGCACCTGCCGCCGCCATCAGCACGACAGCAGGCCACCGGCGGCCCCGGAGAACGTCGAACACCTTTAAGCCGCCCTCCTCCGGCCGCCCCGGATCCAGGAAGACCAGATCCGGTCGGCGCCGTTTCATCGCCTCAGCCGCGGCCCGCGCCGTCGCGCACGCGGCCACCAGCTCGACTTCCTGGTGGCGGCACAGAAGCCGCTCCAGCTGGGCACGCGTCGCGTGGTCGTGATCGACGATCAGCGTGCGCAGCCGCGCGGCGCGGGAGTGGGAAGACTGGCCCGGCATGTTCACCTTCCGCAAGTCGATGGCAGGTCGCGTGGAGCACGCTAGCGACGGCTGCTTTAACTAGGCTTTTGGCGATGACCGGACCCGAAAAAGCCGCGCTCGATCCGGCAGCTCTCCGGAACGCGGTGACCGACCAACCGGCGAGCACGGCGGGAGCCTGGGCCGGCGGGGCTGCCTCGGTCGAGGGGTTCCTCCGGCGGGTCGTCGCCGACCTCGACCGCATGCCGGCGTTGCGCGTTCACCATGCCGAGTTCGGGAACTACGGCTCGGGCTACGCGTCGTACATCGACGTCTTCGTCACCAGACGCGACGGCTCGGCGTGCCGCTCCGCGAACGGCTGGACGGAGGTCGAAGGGCTGCCGCTGGCGCTCTGCCGGCTCGCGCCGGTGGCGGTGCTCTTCACGCCCGGCAGTCAATCCTCGGGGCCGGACGGCGCCGGTAGCCGCGGCCTGCCGCAGCTGTCGCTGGTCGCGGACGATGCTCCGCCGGGATGGGCGGCGGAATACCGGCAGATCCGTCAGGTGCTCGATCGGCACGACCTCGGCCTGCTCGATGCTCGGCTACTCGGCCTGCCGTTAATGCGGGGGCTTCAGGTGGACACCGTTCTCGGGGATCCGCCGTACACCGTGTTCGACGCCTGGTTCCACTGGGCGGACTGATCCGGCGGATCCATCGATCGATCGTCTACCTGGATGACGAGTTCTAACACATAGGGAATCTCTCTTATCCCTGCCCGCATGACAACCGCATAGCGCCCCCGCCGGGTAGCCCGGCGATGCCGTGCTGATCGCTTATGTCCTGGATGTCGAAGACGTCATGATGGGCGGGTGGCTGTGAAGGATGGATCCGATGTCCCGCCGGCGATGCTGGAGTCGTTGCGGGGGCCGTTGACCGGGTACTGCTACCGCATCCTCGGTTCCGCGAGCGACGTCGACGACGCCGTGCAGGAGACGATGGTGCGCGCGTTGCGGGCCATCGACGGCTTCGACCCGGAGCGGGCGGCACTTTCGACCTGGGTGCACAAGATCGCCACGAATGTCTGCCTCGACATGCTCAGAAGCGCGCGGCGGCGGGCGCTGCCGTGGGACATGGGGCCCGCGTCGAGCGGCGGCGCCGACCTCGGCGTCCCGCTGCCGGCGGCACGGTGGGTGGAGCCGCTGGCGGACTCCCGGGTGATGGGGACCGCCGACCCGGCCGCCCTGGCGATGCGCGGGGAAACGCTGCGGCTGGCCTTCATCGCCGCGCTGCAGCGGCTGCCGCCGCGGCAGCGGGTCGCGCTGGTGCTGCGGGACGTGCTCGAGTTCAGCGCCGTCGAGGCGGCCGAGGTCATGCGGACGTCGGTGGCGGCGGCCAACAGCGCCCTGCAGCGGGCGCGGGCGACGCTGGACCGGCACCGGCCGCACCCGGCCGACACTCCGCGGCTGGACGACGTGACCCAGCTCGACCTCCTGCACCGCTACGTCAAGGCGTTCCAGACGCACGACGTGCACGAACTCGTCGCGGTGCTGGCGCACGACGCGCGGTCGGGGATGCCGCCTTTCGCGTGGTGGCTGGACGGGGCGGCGCACATCGCCGCGGTCATGTCGGCGTCGGACTCCTGTGGCGACGACCGGCTGATCTTCGGCGAACCGGCCAACGGGTGCTGGACGCTCGGTCAGTACCGGCCGGACGAGAACGGGGTATTGGTGCCGTTCGCCCTGCTGGTGGTCGAACTCAGGGACGGGCGGATCAGCGAGGTCGTCACGTTCCTGGGCTGGGGTGACCGTTTCGCCGAGTTCGGCCTGCCTGACCGGCCCGAAAGCTGATCAGGAAGGACCGATGAGTCCGGCTGCCTTCGGTCGTACAAGAGGCGACATGTCCACCACGACCCGAAGGCCACACCCATGTCACCGACCGACGCGGAACTCAAGCAGCACATCCACGCCGAGAGAGAACGACTGACCTGCCTGCTCACCGACCTCCCCGCCCAGGGCTGGGACAGCCCGTCCCTGTGCGAAGGATGGCGGGTTCGTGAGGTCGTCGCCCACATGACGGCGCCGTTCCGTACGAGCCTGCCCCGGTTCGTGGCAGGACTGGCGGCGGCCCGCTTCTCCTTCGACCGGTACGCCGACCGGTCCGCCCGCAAGGACACCACCCGGATGCCCGACGCCGCCCTCCTCGCCTGCCTGCGCGAGAACGTCACCAACGAGTGGCGGCCACCCGGCGGCGGGCTCGCCGGAGCGCTGAGTCACGACGTCATCCACGGCCTCGACATGACCGAGCCGCTGGGACTGCCCGCGCCGCCGGCCGAACGCGTCGCCCTCGTGCTGGCGAGCGCGGACGACCGGAGCCTGTCCTACTTCGGCGTCGACCTGACAGGTGTGCGGTTGCGCGGCACCGACGCCGACATCGAGCTAGGTACGGGCGAGCCCGTCGAGCTGCCGGTCAAGGACATCCTGCTGACCGTCTCAGGACGACGACCGCTGCCCTGACACCGGGCCGGGCGCCGGGGACAGCAGCGCGGCGGCGGCCAGGACGAGCGGGTCGAGGCGGCCGTCGGTGGCGCCGGTGGCGTCGGCGACCAGCATGGAGCGCATCCGGGGATCCCAGAAGGCCCGGACGTGCTCGGCGATCCGCTCGGCCGCCCAGGCCGGGTCGCGGTGCCTGAACTGCACCGCGATCTCGTTCGCCATGCGGATGTGCGGAGGCGTCCGCGTCATGGTCACGTGCTCACACCATCCCCGCCGGGGCCGGGTGCCGGAGCGTCACCTGGACCGCGGTCACCTTGTACTCGGGACAGTTGGTCGCCCAGTCGGAGTTCTCCGTGGTGACGACGTTCGCGCCGGTCACCGGGTGGTGGAACGTCGTGTAGACGACCCCGACCGGCATCCGGTCGTCGATCTTCACCCGGAGGCCGGTCTCCCCGACCCGGCTGGTCAGCGCGACGGTGTCGCCGTCGCGGATGCCGCGCACCTCGGCGTCGTGCGGGTGCATCTCCAGCACGTCCTCGGGATGCCAGGCGGTGTTGCCGGTACGCCGGGTCTGGGCGCCCACGTTGTACTGCGACAGGATGCGCCCGGTCGTCAGGATCAACGGGAACTTGCGGGTGCTGCGTTCCTGGGTAGGCACGTAGTCGGTGAGCACGAACCGGCCCCTGCCGCGGACGAACCCGTCGATGTGCATGATCGGGGTGCCTTCCGGCGCCGCGTCGTCGCACGGCCACTGGACGCTGCCGACCTGGTCGAGCTTGGCGAACGACACCCCGGCGAAGGTGGGGGTGGTCATCGCGATCTCGTCCATGATCTGCGCGGAGTCGTCGTACTTCATCGGGTAGCCCATCGCCTGCGCGATCTCGCAGACGATCTCCCACTCGTGCTTGCCGCTCTTCGGCGCCATCACCGGGCGGACCCGGTTGATCCGGCGCTCGGCGTTGGTGAACGTGCCGTTCTTCTCTAGGAACGAGGTGCCCGGCAGGAAGACGTGCGCGAACTTCGAGGTCTCGTTGAGGAACAGGTCCTGCACGACCACCAGCTCCATCGCCGACAGGGCGGCGCTGACGTGCTTGGTGTTCGGGTCGGACTGGGCGATGTCCTCGCCCTGCACGAACAGGCCCAGGAACGTGCCGTCGATCGCGGCGTCGAACATGTTGGGGATGCGCAGGCCCGGCTCGGGGTCGAGCACCCGGCCCCACAGCGTCTCGAACGTGCCGCGTACGACGTCGTCGGAGACGTGCCGGTAGCCGGGCAGTTCGTGCGGGAACGAGCCCATGTCGCACGAGCCCTGCACGTTGTTCTGGCCGCGCAGCGGGTTGACCCCGACGCCCTCGCGGCCGATGTTGCCGGTGGCCATGGCCAGGTTCGCCATGCCCATCACCATGGTGGAGCCCTGGCTGTGCTCGGTGACGCCGAGGCCGTACATGATGGTGGCGTTGCCCGCGCTCGCGTACAGGCGGGTCGCCGCCCGCAGCTCGGCGGCGGGGACGCCGGTGATCTCCTCGACCGCCTCGGGACTGTGCTCGGGGGCGGAGATGAACCGCTCCCAATCGGCGAAGTCCTCGCAGCGCTCCGCGACGAACTCCCGGTCCACCAGGCCCTCGGTCACCACGACGTGGCTCATGGCGTTGATCAGCGCCACGTTGGTGCCGGGCCGCACCCGCAGGTGGTGCTCGGCCTGGACGTGCGGGGACTTGACCAGGTCGATCCGGCGCGGATCGGCGACGATGATCTTGGCCCCCTGGCGCAGCCGGCGCTTGATCCGCGAGGCGAACACCGGGTGGGCGTCGGTCGGGTTGGCCCCTATGAGCAGGATGACGTCGGCCTTCTCCACGGACTTGAAGTCCTGGGTGCCGGCCGACGTGCCGTACGTCTGCTTGAGTCCGTAGCCGGTCGGTGAGTGGCAGACGCGGGCGCAGGTGTCGACGTTGTTGTTGCCGAAGGCGGCGCGGACCATCTTCTGCACGACGTACACCTCCTCGTTCGTGCACCGGGAGGAGCTGATGCCGCCGATCGCGCCGGCGCCGTGCCCGGCCTGGATCTCCAGCATCCGGCGGGCGACGTGGCCGATGGCCTCCTCCCACTCCACCTCCCGCCAGGGGTCGGTGATCCGCTCGCGCACCATCGGCTTGAGCTGCCGGTCGGGGTGCGAGGCGTAGCCGAAGGCGAACCGGCCCTTGACGCAGGAGTGTCCCTCGTTGGCCTTGCCGTCCTTGTACGGCACCATGCGCACGACCTCGTCCCCGCGCAGCTCCGCCTTGAACGAGCAGCCCACGCCGCAGTAGGCGCAGGTGGTGAGCACGGTGCGGTTCGGCATGCCGAGCTCGACCACGGACCGCTCCTGCAGCGTCGAGGTCGGGCAGGCCTGCACGCAGGCGCCGCAGGAGACGCAGTCGGACTCCATGAACGTGCCGCCGGCGCCGGCCGCGACCTTCGAGTCGAATCCGCGCCCCTCGATCGTCAGGGCGAACGTGCCCTGCACCTCGCCGCAGGCGCGCACGCAGCGCGAGCAGGCGATGCACTTGCTCGCGTCGAAGTCGAAGTAGGGGTTGGTGCTGTCGGTCGGCAGGTCGAGGTGGTTCTCGCCGTCGAAGCCGTAGCGGACCTCGCGCAGGCCGACCTGTCCCGCCATGTCCTGCAGCTCGCAGTCGCCGTTGGCGGGACAGGTCAGGCAGTCCAGCGGGTGGTCGGAGATGTACAGCTCCATGACGCCGCGGCGCAGCTCCGCCAGCTCCGGCGTCTGGGTGCGTACCTTCATCCCCTCGGCCACCGGGGTGGTGCACGACGCCGGCGAGCCCTTGCGGCCGTCGATGTCCACCAGGCACATGCGGCACGAGCCGAAGGGCTCCAGGCTGTCGGTCGCGCACAGCTTGGGGATGTCGATGCCGCACTCGGACGCGGCGCGCATCACCGAGGTCCCCTCCGGGACCCGTACCCGCTTGCCGTCGATCTCCACGGCCACGGTCGCCTCGCCCGAGCGCGCCGGAGTGCCGTAGTCCTGCTCCTTGATCAGGCTCATCGCCGTTCCTCCGTCGTCGCTCCGAAGTCGCCGGGGAAGTGGGTGAGGGCGCTGCGCACCGGCATCGGCGTCAGACCGCCCATCGCGCAGAGGGACCCCTCGGTCATCAGGTGGCACAGGTCGTCGAGCAGCTTCAGGTCGCGGGTCCTGTCCCGGCCCGCGACGATGCGGTCGATGACCTCGACGCCGCGCACCGCGCCGATCCGGCACGGGGTGCACTTGCCGCACGACTCGGCGGCGCAGAACTCCATCGCGAACCTGGCCTGCGCCGCCATGTCCACGGTGTCGTCGAACACCACCACGCCGCCGTGGCCGACCATCGCCTCCGCCGCCGCGAACGCCTCGTAGTCCATCGGCAGGTCGAACCTGGACGTCGGCAGGTAGGCGCCGAGCGGCCCGCCGACCTGCACGGCGCGCACCGGCCGGCCCGATCGGGTGCCGCCGCCGTACCCCTCCACCAGCTCGCCGAGGGTGACGCCGAAGGCGGTCTCCACGATGCCGCCGCGGGCGACGTTCCCGCCGAGCTGGAAGACCTGGGTGCCGCGTGAGCGGCCCACCCCGAGCCCGGCGAACGCCGCCGCGCCGGCAGCCATGATCATCGGCACCGAGCCCAGGGTGAGCACGTTGTTGACCACGGTGGGCCGGCCGAACAGGCCCTCCAGGGCCGGGATCGGCGGTTTGGCGCGGACCATGCCGCGCTTGCCCTCCAGGCTCTCCAGCATGGAGGTCTCCTCGCCGCAGATGTACGCCCCGCCGCCCACCCGGACGAACAGGTCGAAACCGAAGTCACGGTCGAGGACCCGCTTGCCGAGCCAGCCCCGCTCGTAGGCGGCGTCGATCGCGGTACGCAGCGTCGCCACGGCATCGGGATATTCCGAGCGGACGTAGACGTACCCCTCGCTCGCCCCGACCGCCCAGGCGGCGATCGCCATCCCCTCGATGAGGGTGAACGGGTCGCCCTCCATCAGCATCCGGTCGGCGAAGGTGCCGCTGTCGCCCTCGTCGGCGTTGCAGCAGACGAACTTGAGCTCCGACGCGGCGCCGAGCACGGTCTTCCACTTGATGCCCGCGGGGAAGCCCGCGCCGCCACGGCCGCGCAGCCCGGAGTCGGTGACCTCGGCCACCACCTGCTCGGGGGTGAGGGACAGGGCGCGGGTCAGCCCGGCCAGCCCGCCGTGGGCGACGTAGTCGTCAGGGGAGAGCGGGTCGACCACGCCGACCCGGGCGAACGTCACCCGCGTCTGGTCGCGCAGCCACGGGATCTCCTCGGCCGGGCCGAGGCGCAGGGGGTGCTCGGCGCCGTCCAGCAGTCCCGCGGCGAGCAGGCCGTCCACGTCGTCCGGGCGCACCGGTCCGTACGCCACCCGCCCGGCCGGGGTCGCCACCTCGACCAGCGGTTCCAGCCACAACATGCCGCGGGACCCGTTCCGCACGACGCGGACGCCTGGCCCCGCCGTCTCGGCGATGCGCTCGGCGACCTGGTCGGCGCCGACGGAACGGGCGGCCGAGTCGCGCGGGACGTACACGGTCGTCGGCTCGCTCGTCACGCGGCGCCCTCCAGGAGGCGGTCGAGCTGCTGCGCCCCCACCCGGCCGTACAGCCGGTCGCCCACCTGGACGGACGGGCCGAGCGCGCAGTTGCCGAGGCAGAAGACCTGCTCCAGCGTGATCGCGCCGTCCGGCGTGGTCTCCCCGAGTCCGACGCCGGTCCGGCTCTTCGCCCGCTCGACCAGCTCGTCCCCGCCCACCGCCTGGCACGCCTCCGCCCGGCAGATCCGGACCTTCGTCCGGCCGGGCGGCGTCTGCCGGAAGTCATGATAAAAGGTGACAACGCCGTGTACGTCGGCTCTCGACAGGTTCAACTCGTCGGCCAGAATCGGGATCGCCGCCGGATCGATGTGGCCCAGCTCTTCCATGAGGCTGTGCAGGACGGGCAACAGCGCGCCCCGGTCGTCACGGTGCCGCGCGACGACCGAGCGCACCTGATCTGCAAAAGACAGCGCCGGCGACGTCATGACCAGCCTTTCGGTCGGGGGGATCTCCCTGCACGGTCGTTCATCCGCGGGCGGGGCGTCCAATCGTTTCTTTCTCTCATCCGATAGGCGGCTTCTATCAGGGCAGGCCGCTGAGGTCCGGTCGGCGGCGTCGGGCGCGCGACGGGTAATCGCCCAGCTCGCGGTCTTGATCGGCCGCCGGAACGGGGTATCTCATGGATCTGAACGTTCGCGGAACGCCGCAGGCCGTCGCCGTCCTGCCGTGCAGCCCCCGGCCGATGCCGGGTGTTTTCCTGAGCAGGAGTGACGATGACGTACGAGGAGACCGCGCGACTCCCGGCACACGGCGTGCGGCCGGCCGGTCCGCGCAGTCGGGTCGGCGCGGTGAAGGCGCGCCCGGGGCCGACCACCCCGATGCGGATCAGGCAGCTGTCCGGCTCGACGGCCAGGGACCGCCGCGACGACCTGGCCACGGAGGAGCCGCTGGAGATCCGCGTGTCCGCCCCTGACGGCTCGCGCCGGACGGTGGCCATCACCATGCGGACGCCGGGGCACGACTTCGAGCTGGCGGCCGGGTTCATGAGCGGGGAAGGGCTGGCGGGGGCGGGGGACATCGCCGCGATCGCGTACTGCACCGACGACGACCTCCCGCCCGAGGCCCGCTACAACACGGTCACCGTGCACCTGAGGGGGCCCGTCCCCGACCTGCCCGCGCTCGACCGGCACTTCCTCACCTCCAGCGCGTGCGGCGTGTGCGGCTCGGCCAGCCTCGAATCGCTGCACGACCGCTGCCGCCCCCTCCCTCGGGGCGAGCTGCGGCTCACCGCCGGCCTGCTGTACGGGCTGCCCGGCGCGTTGCGCGCCGCCCAGGGCGGGTTCGGCAAGACGGGCGGCCTGCACGCCGCCGGGCTGTTCACGGCCTCGGGCACGCTCGTGGCGGCGCGGGAGGACGTCGGCCGGCACAACGCCGTCGACAAACTGGTCGGGTGGGCGGCGATGAGCGACCGGCTGCCGCTGAGCGACCACGTGCTCATGGTCAGCGGCCGGGCCAGCTACGAGATCATGCAGAAGGCCCTGTCGGCGGGCATCCCGGCGGTGTGCGCGGTGTCGGCGCCGTCGTCCCTGGCGGTCGATCTGGCCAGGGAGTTCGGCATCACGCTGGTGGGCTTCCTGCGCGACGAGCGCTGCAACGTCTACGCGGGCGGGGAGCGGGTCGCCGGCTAGGTCAGGTGCTGGGCGGCGAGCCGGTCGAACACCTCACGCAGGTCGAGGTCGCGGGCGACGTCCAGCACGGCACCGGCGATCACCGACTCCGGCCTCGAACCGGCCAGCACGAGCCCGACCCGCGGCTCCCGGGCGGGCCGCTCCAGCCGGACGACCCGCATCCCCTCGGGCACGCCGAACATGTGCAGCCACGCATGGGAGATGACGCTCGACCAGCGGTGGGTGGCCACGTGCGCGAACAGCGCCGAGACGGTGTCGGTCTCGATCGCCGGCACCGCCACCGCGCCGGCGTGCCGGAAGTTGGCGTCCAGGATCCGGCGGTTGCGCATCTCGGGGGCCAGCAGGGCCAGCGGCAGCGCGGCCACCTCGGCCCACCGGGCCACCTGCCGGTCCGCCAGCTCGCCGTCGGCCGGGGTGAGCAGCAGGTAACGCTCCTGGTAGAGCGGGCTGACGCGTACCTCGCCCCAGTCTTCCTCCTCGTCGTCATCGAGGTACGTCATCGCCATGTCGATCTCGAACTCGGTCAGCCGGCGGGCGATCTCCCGTGACGACAAAGAGGTCAGCAGCACTCGTACGTGCGGATAACGCTCGCAGAACGGCGTGGTCAGCAGTGAGGCGGCGGTCAGCGCGGTCGGGATCGCGCCCATCCGCAGCGTGCCGGACAGCCCTTCGCGCATGCGGGACAGGTCCTGGCGCAGGGAGTCGACGTCGGCGAGGATGCGGTGCGCCCAGAGCAGCACCCGCTCGCCCTCCGGGGTCAGCCCCGCGAACCGCTGCCCGCGCCGGATCAGCGGCACGTTCAGCTCGCGTTCCAGCTTACGGATGGCCGCCGACAAGGACGGCTGGGAGACGTGGCAGGCCGCGGCGGCACGGGCGAAATGGCGCTCCCTGGCCAGGACCACCAGGTACTCCAACTGGCGCAACAGCACGCTAAAGGATCGCCCACGCGCCCTCGCCGCGTCCATCCCCGATCTTCGGGGAGAACGGGATGAGCTGCGGCCGGCTACTCGGTCGTGAGGCCCGCGTCGTTGAGCCGTTTCATCAGGCTGGGCTTGCCCTGGTGCCGTTCGCGCAGGTGGGCGAGGCGCTGGGCGAAGACGCCGGCGTGCTCGTCACGGATGGCCAGGATGCGCAGGTCACGCAGGAGTTGCACGGCCTGGTCGTATTCGCGGGGTTTCTTCGTGCCGATGGAGTCCTCCACCCGGCCCCACGCCGCTTCGAGGTCTTGAGCGAGCCGGTTGAGGTGGAGCTCCTGTTCCCGCCGCCGCTCCTGCTCGCGCCGTTCCCGCTCTTCGGCGCGCCGGGCCGCCTCCTGATGCTCACGGCCGTGACGGCGGGCGGCGGCACCGTCCAGCAGTTCGGCGACCGTCCGTTCCGTCCCCGGCTCCGTCTCCTGGTCGGTGCCGCCGCCATCGAACTCCCGCAGCAACTCCCACCGCACCTTCGCGCCGTCGTCCTCGACGACCCGGAGCAGCAGCGCGTTCTTCCGCTTGGCGGGCAGAGCGCCGATCCAGACGGCCAGCGCCTTGCGATCATGTTGTACGGGCCGCGCCGGCGGGCTGGCCTCGGCGGCGGCCGCGAGCAGGTCGTCGTCCAGCCGCAGGAAATCGGCCAGAGCCCGTTGCGGCGCGCTGAGCGAGCCCAGCCCCGGTGGGACGGGCGGCTCCAGCACGTCCTCCTCCTCGTAGTCGAAGGCGTCCTCGTCGCGCTCCCACGTCCCGTATGCCGACAACCAGGCCAGATAGAGCGGCCGCAGATCACCGGCGGCCAGTTCGGCGCGGATGCCGGCGATCGCCGACAGCGAGCGCTCGACGTCGTCCTCGGAGGACTCCTCCTCCTCGCTGGTGAAGTCGAGGATGAGGTGCTCCCCACTGGTCCAGGCGCTCACCTGCTCGCCCACGCAGTACCGCTCGGCCAGCTCGGGATCGAGCACGGCTTCAGGGAGCCGCACCATGACCCGGTGGGTGCCCCAGCCGGCCAGATAGAGGTGGGCGTCGTAGTAACGCTCCACCATGCGGGACGGGTCGCCGCGGAAGTCGCCCCAGTGGTACTCGTTGGTGAAGCTGGTGGCGGTGATCTGCGCCCGGGTGGACAGCGCCCGCACTTCGGCCTGCTGCCGGCCGGTGAGCGGCCGGTCGATCGCCAGGAACTCGTAGTACTGGTATTCGCTCACACCCTCACCCGGCCGATCGCCTGCTCGCTGATCTCGACCAGATGATCATCAGGGGGCCGACGAGTCACACCAGCACCATACCCCGATGATCACCCCCGGACAGAGAGAACGCCGGACTGTCAGGCCCACGCGGCCGCCTCCGGATCACCGCCGACGATCAGCAGATGGCCGCGACACGCCCCATGCGGCTCTCCACTCCGATACATCAGACACCTCCACCCGCGTCGAAGGGCCGGCGGTACCGGATGTGTTCGTTGCGGCGTTGGAACCCCACGCTCTCGTAGAGGTCGTAGGAGCGGTGGGGATTGGTGGTGCTGGTGGTCAGGCGGGCGCTCGACGCCCCCTGCGCGCGCAGGCCGCGTAGACCTTCCAGCAGCAGGGCCCGTCCGACGCCCAGGCGTCGCCATTCCGCCCGGACGCAGAGCTCCTCGATCACGGCCGGCGAGTGATCGGGCGGGCGGAGGGAGCACAGGACCACGCCGGCCATGCGTTCGCCGTCCCACGCGGCGTACCGGCGGCCGGGCTTGGCCAGTTCCGCGCGGAAGCCCTGGTAGGACCACGGCTCGACGAAGGGATTGTGCGCGTAGGAGTCGACGACCACCTGCCAGGCGGCGCGGTGGTGGTGCGGTTCGACGGCGGCGAGGGTGATGCCGGGTGGCGGTGGCGGGCCGGGTGCGGTGAGTCGCCGCAGATCGGGAAATTCCAGCTCCATCAGCCGGAAAGCCTGGCGATATCCGGCCTCCAGCAGCAGCGCCGTCGCCTCGGTCGCTGATGCGGCGGCGTTCGCACCGAACACGGCCGTGGCCGCGGTTCCGTGTCGCCGGACGAGCGCGCGAATGTGCTCTTCGGCCCAGGTCAGCATCGCCGAGCCGATGCCGAGACCGCGATGCCCGGGCAGGACGTGACCGAGATGGAGATACACCCACGTCCCGTCCGACTCCTGCCACCGGGTGACCGCCGTGTGGCCCACGACGTCCGCACCGCGTACCACGAGGATCTGGTCCTCGGTGGGATCGTCGAGCGAGGCGGAGAAGCGGGCGATCTGGGCGGCCGTCGGGACGCCTTCCACGATCGAACGGGAATCGATGCCGTCTCGCGCGGCACAGCCCGCGCGCAGGGTGGCGATCGCGGCGTGGTCCTCGTCGCCCTGGTACGTACGGGAGGCATAGCCGGTGGGGAGGGGGCCGTGCATGTCTTCGCCCTCTCGGTCGCGCGGAAGGCCTACGGTCGCGGAGTCGCGGACACTCCTGATCGTAATGGTCCGGCGCGGACACGAGACTCTGGGCTTTCCGCGTACGGGCGGGCGTTCGGTGGTCAGGCTCTCAGGCGCCGCAGCTCCTCCAGGATCAAGCCGGCCGTTTCGTGCTCTGCCGACTCCTTGGGTGTCGCCTTCACGATCTGCCGGGCCAGCCGTTGCGCGGCGTCCGCGTGCCCGGCGGCGCCGGTGTGCCGGAAAGCCGCCAGGTGCGTCCGGCTCAGGTCCAGGGCGAGTTCGGGCAGGTTGTGATCCCCTTGCGGGGTGGCCGTGGCGGAGGGCGGGTCAGGGCGTCAGCACATGACCCAGGTGGCCGACTTCGACCGCCGCTGCGGCGAGGTGAGCTGGAAGACGACCTTGTGCGCGGTGCCCAGGTCCATCGTGACCTGCTTCTTGGAGCCGAAGTAGTCGCTCCGCCCGTACGACGGCAGCTTCCTTTTGCCCTTCTTGAAGACCTTGCCGTCCACGATCCACCGGTAGGAGAACCTGGCTCCCGGCTTGGGCCCGTCCAGGCCGATGCCGAAGCTCACCGGGCCCGAGTAACACGTGACCCCGTCCTGGTTGATCCTGGACGCGCCGGCGACCCGTACGTAGGCGAGGGAGAACGAGCCGGCCGCCGCGGCGGACCGGGCGGCCACCGGCCGCGGGGCGGCCTGCGCCGTCGCGGGAGCACTTCCGACGAGGACACCGGCTGCCACGGAAGCGGCGACCGCGGTGGAGATGAGCGGGAACCGTGGCTTCCGGCGAGGGGCGGCCGGGGAAGCTTCTGTGCCCAGGGTTTCTACGTTCGGCATGAAGAGAGCGGCTCCTGTTGCGGTGGAGATGATTTGCCGCACCCTAGCGTGATCTTGTGTGGTTTGGACCCGTTCCGAGCGAATAGTCGCACCATGGTGCATTGCCGGGGCATCTGGCGGCACGTACCCGAGCGAGAGCACTTACTGATGCGACGCTCCCGCGCGTTCCAGTAGTTCCATGGTCGCCTCCCACAGGCGCCGCTCCCGGTCGCGGTCGTGGGCGACCGGCCGCACCTCGGTCAGCCTGGTCTTCACCACGAACGCGCCCTCACGCAGATGCGCCCACGCGTCGTCGAGGGCCACCGCGGCCAGCAGCGGCCCCGAGCGTATTGGCGTCGACACGCCGGGCACCCGGCCCAGGGCGCGGCTCATCGCCTGAACCGCCTCAGGAGCGCCACGGCCGAGCGCGGTGCCGGGCATCCAGCCCGGTTCGAACACCGACACGTTGATCCCGGCGCCGGCGCGACGCTGCAGCTCATGGGCGTAGTACAGGATCGCCAGCTTGGCGTTGGAGTAGGCGACGCCGGACGCGGCCATGCCCGAGGCCCGCTCGCCGGTGGCGGGGCGGGCGAGCTCGATCGGATCGGCCCACCTGGCCCCGGGCACGCCCAGCAGCCTGCGCCAGATGTTGGCGTGGTAGGTGTTCGAGCCGAGCAGGACGACCCGCGCGGGGGCCGTGAACGAACGCAGCAGGTCGCCGATGAGCTGGGCGTGGGCGAGGTGGTTGACGGCGAAGGTCAGCTCGTAGCCGTCGTGCGAGGCCCGCCGGGTGTCGGCCGACATGGTGCCGGCGTTGGCGACCAGCGCGCGCAGCGGCCGTACGTCGCCGGCGGCGAGCAGGCCGCGCACGGTGGCCGCGGCGGCACGGACGTCGGCCAGGCGCGACAGGTCGCAGCCGATCTCGCGGACGGCGGCGCCGCGCGCGCGGGCCTCGTCGGCGACCGCCGTCAGGTCCCGTCCGGCCCGGCCGACCAGCAGCAGGTCGGGTCGCCGGCCGTCCGGGCGGCCGGCCATGGCCAGCACGGCGTGACGGCCCAGGTTGCGGGTGGGGCCGGTGATCAGCACGGTTCCAGGTTCGGTCATGGCCCGAGCCTGTGGGAACGGGCCGGCCGCGACCAGTCGTCAGGTTGTCGTAGGAAAGCCAGGGCCAGGACAACCCGTACGGATGCCCGCAGAATGGACAGCGTGGAAACGTGGGAGTTCGGCCCGACGGTGCGCCGCTGGCGCGACCGGCTGGCACCCGAGGCCGTCGGCGTGCAGGTGGGCCGCAGACGCCGGGCCGGCGGGCTGCGCCGCGAGGAGTTGGCCGCGCTGGCCGGCATCTCGGCCGACTACCTGACCCGCCTTGAGCAGGGGCGCGCGGCCGCGCCGTCGGCGCAGGTCGTGGAGTCGCTGGCGCGAGCGCTGCGCCTGTCCGACCCCGAACGCGACCTGCTCTACCGCCTGGCCGGGCAGATCGCGCCCGGCCCGGACATCGTGCCGTCGCGGGTCCCCCCGAGCGTGCAACGGCTGCTCGACCGGCTCTCGCACACCCCGGTCGTCGTGTACGACGCCAGTTGGACCCTCGTGCTGGCCAACGCACCCTACGACGCGCTCATGGGCGAGACGACCACCTGGCGCGGCCTGGAACGCAACGCCGTCTGGCGCAACGTCGCCCGGCTGCCCTCGCGGGTCGCGCACACCCCGCGGGAGCAGTCCGAGCACGAAGCCCGGCTCGTGGCCGACCTGCGCCTGACGGCCTCGCGCTACCCCGCCGACCGCACCCTGCGCCGCCTGATCACCGACCTGGCCGCCGGCAGCCCGCGCTTCACCGAACTCTGGGACGCCGAGACACCGCCACCCCTGGCCGACCCGTCCCGGCAGAAGACCGTCGACCATCCGGAGGTCGGCCCGATCACCCTCGACTGCGACACGCTGTTCGTCGCCCTGGACGACCTGCGCGTCACCGTCTACACCGCCGAGCCCGGCACCGAGGACGCCGACCGCCTGGCCCTCGCCATCGTCCTCGGCACCCAGTCACTCCAGCTCTGACGGGCGGGCCGCCATCGAGGTGGACGGCCCTGCCGGGAGTCGTCGGCGCCCTTTCGCGGTGGAGGTCACAGCGCCGCGCGCAGCAGGCCCACGACCAGCGGGTGCGGGGTCTCGGGGCGGGAGCGGGCCTGCGGCACGAACAGGGTGGCCACGTAGAAGGGGTGGCCGGGAATCTCCAGCACCCGGGCCTCGCCGTCGGCGTCCACGCCGGTGACGGCGAAGCCGCCGTCGTGCAGGGTGTCCCGCCGGCTGGGGTCGAGGCCGAAGTTGCAGTAGTACTCCTCCTCGACCTCGGTGCGTCCGTACAGGGCGGCCACCCGGGTGCCGGTGACCAGGGCGACGGGCATGGTCTTGCCGGCCAGTGAGCAGGTCAGTTCCGACACGAACAGGGTGGAGGCGTACGGGTCGTACTCCGCGTGCTGGGCGTCCTTTATGCCGAGCACGTGGCGGGCGTACTCGATGATCATGTGCTGGCAGCCGCCGCACGTCCCCAGGGTGGGGACGCCGTGCTCGCGGCCGTGCCGGAGTGCGGCGAGGGCGCCGCGCAGGCTGCGGTACGGGCTGCCGGGCGCGCACCACGACACGTCGGCGGCCTCGACCTCGGCCAGGTCGGATTCGAGCGGTTCCGTGGCCAGCCAGCGGACGTCCACCCCGACGCCCAGGTGCGCGGCAGCGTGCCGCAGCGCGTCGTCGGTGGCCACGTGCGTGGGAGCGGCGGGGTCGTGGTCGCCGATGACCGCCACGCGCAGAGATCGTTCCATGGCCTCAGTATGCGACGTGCCGGCACGTCAGGCCGGGCCTTATATCGGCTGACAGTGGCTCTCAGAGGGCGTTCGATGCCGGGGTGGCCCGGAGGTGAGGTCCTTCGGGCCACCCGGGTTCAGGCTCAGGAGGTCGGATCGTCGGGCGCCTCTTCGATCGAGGACACCTCGGTCGAGGGCACCAGGGTCTCGGTGCCGTCCGGCGCTATGGCGACCCGGGGTGAGCCGGTGAGGTTCCAGACGTAGTCGCCCTTGCCGTCGTTGTTGATGTTGTAGATGATCCTCCCGTCGGCGGTCCATCCGCCGTTGAGAGACGAGCTGTAGTACGCCAGGCAGTCCCACATCTGGCCCTCGGAGTCGCTGATGTTGTTGAGATCGCTCGTCCAGTTGCACTGCTCGTTCGCGTAGACGGTGTCGTTGCGCTCGACGCGTACCTCGGCGACGAACTTGTCGAACCGCTTGCCGGCCAGGAACGACCCGGACCAGTTGATGCTGAGCATGGCCGTCTTCTGATTGTTGCCCGACCCCCTGGTGTAGATGCACATTTCGGCGCCCACCCACACGTCCGGCTTGCCGGGCAGCGAGAAGGTCTTCTCCTGCGGCGAGGAACAGGCGGACGCCGCCCACGCACCGGTCGTGGGGGTGACGGTGAGGCTGGCGATGAAGAGCGTGCCGATGGCGGCAACCCGCCCAATCGTCCGGACCATGAAGCCCTACCCTTCTCGGAGGCCGCGCGTCGGGCGACCACGTTGATCATCTGCCCGAAAGGTAGATCAACAAGAGAGACCCCGCCAGACCCGATTCTTCACTGGAACGAACCATTTCCCGATGGATTCTCTGGGAACGATGCAGAGGCTCGAACGGCCCTCCGGCGTCGCCGTCGGTCGCCCGGAACGGGCTCCTTCCGGTGACCCGGGTGTGCTCAGCCGGGAAGTTCGGTGACGCCGAGGGAGAAGTCGAAGTTCCCCACCCCGTGGTTGGCCAGGCCCATCGTGAGCGCGCCCGCTCCTTCCAGCCAGTGCGCCATCTTCAGGCCGCCGACGTCCAGCGGACGCAGCCCGAGGCTCTCGACGAACGTCTCCACACGTGCCTTGGCCCGCGCGTCGTCGCCGGCGATGAAGACGTCGGGCCGGCCCTGCTCCAGGACGTGACGGAAGATGGTGTTGAACGCCTTCACCACGCCGGCGCCGGCCGGGGCCGCCTCGGCGACTTCCTGCGCGGTCGAGGTTTCGCCGCGGTGGTTCAGCCCGTCGAACGTGGCGTTGAAGGAGTTGCTGATGTCGACGATGACCTTGCCCGCCAGAGCGTCTCCGTACTGGGCGACGGCCGGCACGACACCCTCGTGCAGCAGGGCCAGGATGACGACGTCGCCGGCTGGAGCGGTGCCCCATCTGCCCGTCGTGGCGCCGCCGCCGAGCGCCTTGGCCAGGGCGTCGGCCTTGGCCTGATCGCGGCCCATGACCTCGACGGTGTTGCCGCCCGCCACCGCCCGCGCGCCGAGGGTGCGGGCCATGTTGCCGGTGCCGATGATGGTGATGCTGCTCATGAGATGTCCTGTCGTGGTGGTGGGTGGTTCGGTTCAGATGGCGGTGGTGCCGCCGTCGGCGACGAGCTCCATGCCGTTGACGTAGCTGGAGTCGTCGGAGGCGAGGAAGAGCGCGGCGGCGGCGATTTCCTCGGGGCGGCCCATCTGGCCACGGGGGATGAGCGACTCGAACTGGCGCTTGGTGGCCTCGTCGAAGAGCTCTTCCTGCTTGGCGGTGGCGACCTGGCCGGGGGTCAGGACGTTGACGCGGATGCGCCGGTCCTTGAGCTCGTTGAGCCAGACGCGGGCCCAGGCCTGGTGGACGGCCTTGCTGCCGGCGTAGACGCTCCAGCCGGGGAAGGCGCCGAGGGAGGCGTTGGAGCCGGTCATGAGGATGGAGCCGCCGTCGTTGAAGAGCGGGAGGGCCTTCTGGACGGTGAACAGGGTGCCGCGGGCGTTGAGCCAGAACGCGTCGTGGAAGTGGGCCTCGGTGATCTGCCCGAGCGGGGCGGGCGCGCCCATGCCGGCGCTGGCCCACAGCACGTCGATGCTGCCCTTCTCCCGTTTGACGGTGTCGTACAGGCGGTCCAGGTCGTCCAGGTCGGCGGCGTCGCCCTGGACGCCGGTGACGTTGCGGCCGATGTGCCGTACGGCCTCGTCCAGGGCGTCCTGGCGGCGGCCGGTGATGAAGACGTGCGCTCCCTCGGCGACGAACAGCTTCGCGCCGGCCAGTGCCAGGCCGGTGGTGCCGCCGGTGATGACCGCTACCTTGCCGTCGAGCTTTCCCATGGTCTCTCCCAGAGGTCGGTGGTGCCGTGGCGCGCTTGGGGTGACGGCGTTATGTAAACAGGTCTGTGTTCTTAAGCTAGCCGCCGGGCGGCGAGGGCGCAACTATGTACACCGGTCGTTACCCAACTCGGGTAGCATGGGGCTCATGACGGAGTTGGAGAAAGGCCCCACGGGCCGCCGCCGCGGCCGGGGCGCCCGCGAGCGCATCCTCAGCGCGTCCCAGCAGCTGTTTCGCGAGCAGGGCATCAACCGCACCGGCATGGACCAGCTCTGCGTGGCGGCCCAGGTGTCCAAGCGCACGGCCTACCAGCACTTCGCCGGCAAGGACGAACTCGTCGCCGAGTACCTGCGCCGGTTCGACCCCTCCGTTCTGCCCGGCGTGTTCGACCGCACCGACCTCACGCCCCGCGAACGGCTCCTCGCCGCCTTCGACATCCCGCCCGCCACGCCCTTGTGCCCCTACATCGGCGCCGCCGTCGAACTCCACGACCCCCAGCACCCCGCGTCGCAGTACGCGCGCGACTACAAGAAGGCCGTCGCCGCCCGGCTCGCCGACACCGCCCGCGAGGCCGGCGCCGTCGACCCTGAGCAGCTCGGCGAACAGCTCGCCCTGCTCCTCGACGGCGCCGCGGCCCGCACCCGGGTCCTCAACGCCGACGCCTTCCCCACGGCCGCCGCCATCGCCGCCGTCCTCATCGACAACGCCATCCCCGCCACGGCCGGCGACTGAGCCTGCGGGAGACCGCCGAGCGGCTCGCCACCGTCGCGCGGATGGCCATGAGGCCCGGGGTCGGGTGTCACTGCTCGCGTTCCAGCGCCGCCAGCCGTTCGCCTACCTTGTCGCCGATGGTGACGAGCACGGCCATCTCCGCCGCGGTCAGATGATCGATGAGTACGTCGCGGACGTCGGCCACGTGCTGCGGAGCCGCGACCTTGATCAGGTCACTGCCCCGGGGAGTGATGACGACTACCGCCCCCCGCTGGTCGCTGGGGCACCGCTCACGGGACACCAGGCCGCGATTCTGCATCCGGCCCAGGTGCTGCGACAGGCGGCTCTTCTCCCAGCGCAACAGCCGGCCTAGCTCGAACGACCTCAGCCGGCCTTCGGGTGTCTCAGAGAGATGGGCCAGGACCTGGTAGTCGGCGGAGGACAGTCCGTACCGGTTGCGCAGCTGCCGTTCGAGGAACTCCGACAGCCCGTCCTGCATCTTCATCAGGCTGCGCCAGGCCTGCTGTTCTCGCTCGTCCAACCACCGCGGCTCGGTCACGCACGTCACTTTACCGTCTGGTTGACATGTTAACCAAGTGCCGCGTACGTTCTGGTTCACAGGTTAACCAAATGGGGTGTCGAGCCCACAGCCGTTGACGACGGCGGTGGGCATGGCGTCCTCTCCAGCTCCAGAAAGCAGGCACACCCATGAGCAGCGTCAGCATCATCGGTCTGGGGAGTATGGGCCGCGCCATCGGCGCCCGCGCGGTCGAGGGCGGCCACGCCGTCCAGGTCGTCGGTCGCGACGTGGCCAAGGCCGAGGACCTGGCCGCCGCGCTCGGCGGCGGGGCCACGGTCGGGACGTTCGGCGCCGTCCCGTCCGGCGACATCGTCGTCCTGGCCGTGCCGTACGCCAGCGCCGTGCAGGTCGTCGCCCACTACGGGGACGCACTGGCCGGCAAGTTCATCATCGACATCTCCAACACGTTCAACGCCGACGCCACCGGGCTCGTCATCCCTGAAGGCACGTCCGGTGCGCAGGAGATCGCCAAGGCAGTCCCGGCGAGCGCGCACGTCGTGAAGGCGTTCAACACGGTCTTCGGCCACGTGCTGGCCCAGGGGCGTCCGTTGGACGTGTTCCTCGCCGGCGACGACGCGCGGGTCAAGGCCGACGTGTCGGCGTTCATCGAGAGCCTCGGACTGCGCTCGCTCGATGTCGGCGGCCTGGAGATGGCCCGCTGGCTGGAAGGAGTCGGGCCGCTGCTGATGGGCCTGGCCCGCAACGGCGCGGGGACCTTCGACATCGCCCTCGGCGTCGACCTCCCCGGCTGAGCGCACCCCTGCAAGCAGCCCGCGGCGCTCCCGCCGCGGATCCTCACGAAGGAGTCATCGTGCGTCTCATATGGCAGCTCTTGGCGGTTGTGGCGGTCTGGATCCCCGGCAGTCTGGGCACCGCGGCGATGAAGGACGACCCCTGGCCGGCGCTCGTCGCCGGCCTGCTGACGGCCGTCGTCGCGGTCCTGGTCTACGGCTGGGTGGTGCGGCGCACCGAGCACCGGGCCCCTGTCGAGGTGTCGTTGGAGGGAGCAGGCGCGGGGATCAGCTGGGGCACGCTGCTCGGCATCGCGCTGTTCGGGGCGGTCATCGCGAACATCGCCTTCTTAGGCGATTACACGATCAACGGCCTGGGCACGCCGGCGAGCGCCGTCGGCCTGCTCGGCATCATGGCGGGTGCCGCCGTGACCGAGGAGCTGGTCTTCCGCGGTGTCCTGTTCCGGAACGTCGAGCACTGGACCGGAACCTGGATCGCGCTCGTCCTGACCGGCTCGCTGTTCGGCCTGATCCACCTGCTCAACGCGAACGCCACCCTGTGGGGCGCCATCGCCATCGCCATCGAAGCAGGCGGGATGCTGACCGCCGCGTACATCGCCACCCGCAAGCTGTGGGTGCCGATCGGTCTGCACTTCGGCTGGAACATCGCCGCGAGCGCCGTCTTCAGCACCAAGGTGTCCGGCAGCAACACCCCGCAGGGCCTGCTGGACGCGACCATGTCGGGTCCCGCGCTGGTCACGGGCGGCGACTTCGGACCGGAGGGCAGTGTGTACGCCGTGGTGTTCGGCGTGGTGGCCACCGTCGTGTTCATGTGGCTGGCACACCGGCGTGGTCACGTGGTCCCCGTCCGCCGCTCGGCCCGGGCGGACGTCGGTACTTCTGCCTGAGCGGGCCCTTCTGCCTGAGCGCGCCCGCACCACCACTTCTCGCGCCACATCAATCACAAGGATCATCAGCATGCGCGTTTTCGTCACTGGCGGGACCGGCCATTCCGGTTCGTACATCATCCCCGAGCTCATCGCCGCGGGGCACGAGGTCACCGGCCTGGCCCGATCGGACACGGCCGCGGCGGCGCTGTCCGCGCTCGGCGCGAAGGTGCGCCGCGGTGACCTCCAGGATCTCGACGGGCTCAAGGAGGCGGTCGCGGACTCCGACGGCGTCATCCACGTCGCGCACCGGCAGGACCTGCTTCCCTCCGGCGGGATCCACGCCGTGGCCGCCGCCGAGCTCCCGATCATGCTCGCCTACGGGGAGGCACTCGCGCAAACCGGAAAGCCGCTGGTCGCGGCGGGGAGCATCGGCTCGCCCGGGCAGGGATTCCTGGGCCGGACGGCCACCGAGGAGGACCCGGCCCTGCCCAGTGGCGATGAGCACAAGGGCACCCTGCGGGCTCGAAACATCGTGGAAACCACCGTAATCGGCCTCGCCGAGCAAGGCGTGCGGTCCTCGGTCGTGCGGATCGCCAACATCGCGCACAGCACCACCGACCGTGCCGGATTCCTCCCCACGCTGATCGCGCTCGCGAAGGAGAAGGGCTTCGTCGGCTATCCCGGAGACGGCGCGAACCTGTGGAACGCCGTGCACGCCCGCGATGCCGCCTCCTTGTTCCGCCTGGCGCTGGAGAAGGGGCCGGCCGGCCGATATTGGCACGCGGTCGGGGACGGGGCCGTCCCGTTCCGCGAGATCGCCGAGGCCATCGGCAGCCGTCTGGGCCTGCCCGCCGTGAGCGTTCCGGTGGACGAACTGATGGTGCCGGGATACTTCGGGTTTCTCGCCAACATCGTCACGCAGAACTACCCGGCGTCCAACCTCATCACCCGCCGGACGCTCGGCTGGGAGCCCGTCCAGCCCAGCCTGCTCGCCGATCTGGACAACGGCCACTACTTCTCCGCCGGCTGACGGCAGGACCCAGGCAGGCCATCCGCGCGGCACCGGCCGTCGCAACGCGGTCATCTTCGGCGTGCCCGTCGACCGCTGCCGGAGGTTCAGGCATCGGATCGAGGGGCTGACCGTGCGGAAGGACGGTGGGCGCGGAAGAACTCGATGATGTCGTGGGCCAGCAGGTCGGGTTCTTCGTGGGCGGCGAAGTGGCCACCGCGCGGCATGTGCGTGTAGCGCGTGATGTTGTAGGTGCGCTCGGCCCAGCTCCGCGGGGGCCGGCTCAGGTCGGCGGGGAACAGGGCGACCGCTGTGGGCACGCTCACCCGCTCCACGCGCCTGGTCAGGCCGTGGACGTACTCGTAGTAGGGCCTGAACGAGGTGGAGATCGTGCCGGTGAACCAGTAGAGGGACGCCTGCGTGAGGATGAAGTCGTCACTGAAGCGCGAGGACAGATCGCCTCCGCTGTCGGACCAGGCCCGGTACTTCTCCACGATCCAGGCGAGCAGCCCGGCGGGCGAGTCGGCCAGGCCAGGGGCCAGGGTGAGGGGACGGGTGCTCTGCTGGTGCTGGTAGCCGCCTTCCTCCGCCTGCCAGGCCGCCACGGAGGCGAGGTGGTCCTGCTCCTGCGGGGTGAGGCCGTCCGGGTCGTAGGCGGACGGGGGCGCCACGGCCAGCAGGTGGATGCCGGCCAGCGCCTCGGGGTGGGCCTCGGCGAGCCGTGAGGTGACGCCGGCGCCCAGGTCTCCGCCGTGTGCCGCGTACCGCTCGAAGCCGAGTTCGTCGCGCATCAGCCGGTGCCAGAGGTCGTGCGTCTGCTCCGCGCCGGTGAGTGCGGGCCGCTGGGGCGAGAAGGCGAATCCGGGCAGTGAGGGGACGATCACGGTGAAGGCGTCCGCTGCCGCCCCGCCGTACCGGGAGGGGGTGGCCAGCCGGTCGGCGAGGGGGACGAGTTCGAGAAAGGAACTGGGCCAGCCGTGCGTGATGATGATCGGCAACGCGTCCGGGTGCTCGCCGTCGAAGCGGAGATAGTGCACCGGCGTCCCGTCGAGGTCCGCGAAATGTGACGGGAGGGCGTTGACGGCGGCCTCGTGAGCCCGCCAGTCGTAGCCGGAGGCCCAGTAGGCGACGAGGCGGCGGAGCTCCACGGCGTCGGTACCGGCCTCCCAGCCGTTCACCGGCCAGGGCCGGGGCCATCGCGTGGACGTCAACCGAGCGCGGAGCTCGTTCAGTTCCGCGTCACCGACCGCGATCACGGGTGCGCTGTTCGGCATGGGCTCTCCTCGCTGTGCTGCGTACGCGGCCCTCACCTCAGCCGCGGTCTCGCGCCGCCGCGAATCACCTGCGGCAACCGGGCGGCCCGCCTGGTGAGCGACGGACGCGATCGTCGTCCACAGCGTTCATCCTTACCGGAGGCCCGGCGCCGAACACATGACAGAGAGGGAGACGACCGGCGATTCAGCTCCCTCGGGCCGGATCGCCGATGCGGACATGCAGGTTCGTCAGCACGCGGAACTTCCAGCCGTGCAGGTCATGCGGCCTCCCGGGGTCCAAGGAGAGCCGTGGGTGTTGCTCGATCAACACGTCCAGCAGGGCCCCGATGATGGCGCCGACGACCGGGGCGGCGAGGCAGGCGTGGCGGGAGTACCCGAGGCCCAGGTTGGGGAAGGGAATCCGGTTGATGTCGAAGGTGTCCGGGTCGGTGAAGACGCCCTCGTCCCGGCTTGCCGAGGCGATGACCGCCATGACGGTCGCTCCGGCGGGGATCATCTGCCCGGCGAGGAGCACGTCTTTGGTCGCGCGGCGGCTGAGCGCGCCGTTCGGTGACAGCCAGCGCAGCGTTTCGTGCACGGCCTTGCGGATCAGGCGCGGATCTTCGCGGACGGCCCGCATCTGCGCGGGGTGCTGGAGCAGCGCGAGCAGCGTGAGCCCGGCGCCGGCCGCCGGTTCCAGGAACGCCGAGAGGATCTCGATGAAGGTGGGCACGACGTGCTCGGCGGATCGGACGGTATCGGGCGGGCAGCCGCTGTGGAGCAGCTGCGACAGGACCGAGCCGTCGGGCCGGTCCGCGGTCTTGCGGACGCAGGGCTCGATCGTCCGGCGGATCTCGGCGGCGGTGGCCATCGCCCGTTCGTGTACGGCCGGGTCCGCCGTGAAGTTGCTCATCCCGGCGGTGAGGTCGCGGGCCCAGCGCATGAGCGCGTCGGTGTCCACGTCCGGCAGGCCGATGAAACGGGCGAGGGCGACGCTCGCGGCGGGCTCGAAGTAGCCGGACATCAACTCGTCCCGGCCGCCGAGCCCGCCGGCGTACGGCAGTGCGGCCTCGCGGGTGAGTGTGGTGGCCCGTTCGATGCGTTCGGGGGCGAATCGCGTGTCCACGGCGGCGCGCAGCTCGGCGTGGGCGTCACCCTCGACCTTGAGCACGGACCGCTCCCCGAAGATCTGCGTGGCCATCGAGGGGAAGGCACTGGTGAACGACTCGCCGGCACTGAGGACCTGGCGCACGTCATCCCAGCGGGTGACCATCCACAGGCCGAGCTTCGGCAGCAGGACGACCGGCGCCTCGCGGCGCAGCCTGGCGAAGATCGGATAAGGGTCACTGACGAGCTGGTCGAAGGTGATGGACGCGGCGAAGTCGTTCATCGGCCTCACCCTCCCGTCGGCACACCGGGCTGCTCGGCGGCCGCCTCGTCGCCGCCGTGGCGAGGGCGCGGGACCGGATTGCCGCGCAGATACTCCACCTCCGTGCGCAGGTTCGCCAGCAGCTTGGCGGCGGTGTCCTGGCTGAAGCCGTTGCGGATGACGAAGCGGATGACGGCTATGTGCTCCAGGTCAGGCGGCAGATAGTACGTCGGGGCCTGCCAGCCGTGCATCTTCAGCCGGGCGGCCAGGTCGAAGACGGTGAAACCGTCGTAGCCGGGGGCGGTCCGCACGGCGAGCACCGGCAGCTCCGAGCCGTCGGCGATGAGCGAGAGCTCGGGAAGTTTCGCGATCTCCGCACCGAGGTAGGTCGCCACGTCCCGGCAGGTCTGCTGGACGGCCTGGTAGCCCTCGAAGCCGAGCCGCAGGAAGTTGTAGTACTGCGCGACGACCGGGGCGCCGGAGCGGGAGAAGTTGAGCGTGAAGGTGTCCATGTTGCCGCCGAGCAGGTCGCAGGAGAGCACCAGGTCCTGCGGCAGGGCGTCCGGCTCCTGCCAGACGATCCAGCCGACGCCGGGGTAGACCAGGCCGAACTTGTGCCCCGAGGTGTTGATCGACTGCACCCGGGGCAGCCGGAAGTCCCACACCATGTCGGGTTCCAGGAACGGGGTGATGAAGCCGCCCACGGCCGCGTCCACGTGCAGCGGGATCCTCAGCCCGCGCTCGGCCTCCAGCCGGTCCAGCTCGGCCGACATCTGCTCGATCGGGTCGTACTTGCCGCATTGCGTGGAGCCGAGCACGCCGATGACGCCGATGGTGTTCTCGTCGCAGAACTCGGCGAGCCGGGCCGGGTTCAGGGTGAAGGCGGGCTCCTCGATCGGTATCCAGCGCGGCTCGACGTCCCAGTACTGGCAGAACTTCGGCCAGCAGGTGTGGACGGCGGTGCCCATCACGAGGTTGGGGTTGGCGGTGGGCAGCCCGGCCGCCCGGCGCCGCTCGCGCCACTGGAACTTCATCGCCAGCGCGCCGAGCATGGCCGCCTCGCTGGAGCCGCCCGTGGAGCAGCCGACGCTGGCGCCGTTCGGGTCGCCCCACAGGTGATCGAGGATGTTGACACAGCGCGCCTCGATGTCGGCCGTCTGCGGGTACTGGTCGTGGTCGACGAGGTTGCGGTCGAGGGTCTCGGCGATGAGCTCGCGGGCCTGGGGTTCCATCCAGGTCGTGCAGAACGTGGCCAGGTTGAGCCGGGCGTTGCCGTCGAGCAGGAGTTCGTCGCGGATGAGCGCCTGGGCCGCCGTGGGACTCATCGGGCCGGCCGGCATCTTGAACCGGGGCACGCCCCCGTCCGGCACCAGCCCGTTGTAAAGGGGATTGACATCGAGTGATTCTTGCCACCGGTCGGATTCGACTCGCCTGAGCATGAGCTTCACCCCTCGCAAGAGCGTTTGGCCACGTCAAACACTTACGGTAGGCAAATGATTACCAAGAGTCAATGCTGTGGCCGGGGATCCCCGAGCGGGGCAGACGCTCCTTCGCGGCTCATGACGCCTCCCGTACCGGACGTGTCGCATTTCATCTTCCCGACGCTATGTTGGTATCTTTCCGACGACGCGTCGGCAACTAGGACGTCCGTCCCGTGAAATGTGAAGGAGTGCCATGTTCCTGGCCTGGCGCGAGCTGGTCTTCGCCCGCGCACGTTTCGGCCTGATGGGCGGAGTCGTCGCCCTCATCGCAATCCTCGTCGTCCTGCTGTCCGGCCTCTCCTCCGGGCTCGTCAACGACGGCGTCTCCGGGCTCCAACGGTTGCCCGTCAACGCGTTCGCCTTCGCCGAGGGCACCCAGACCGACTCCGCCTTCTCCCGCAGCACCGTCAACGTGAGCCAGGCCACGGCGTGGAAGGGCCGCGACGACGTCGGCGACGCCGCGCCGTTCGGCATCACGCTGGTCAACGCCAAGGCCACGACAGAAGCCGGCGCCCAGGTGCCGATCGACCTGGCCCTGTTCGGCGTCGAGCCCGGTTCGTTCCTCGCGCCCGCCGTCTCCGACGGCGCCGGGCTGGGCGACCTCGACGGGATCGTGGTCAGCCAGACCGTCCTGGACGAGGGCCTGGCGATCGGCGACACGGTCGCCATCGACCGCCTCGGCACACAGCTCAAGATCGTCGGGACCACAGGCGACCAGCGCACCTTCGGGCACGTCGACGTGGCGTATCTGCCGTTGCGCTCCTGGCAGCAGGTGCACGCCGGCGCGGGGCCGGGCGACGAGGCGCGTGCGGGAGCATACGAAGAGGTCACGGCCATCGCCCTGCGCGCACGGGACGGCGACCAGATCGACCTGACCGGCGGCGACGCCGCGGCGGGCACCGCGAGCATGACGCTCGACGAGTCCTTCGGAGCCTCGCCCGGCTACACCGCCGAGATCTCCACGCTCACGCTCATCCAGGTCTTCCTGTACGCCATCTCCGCGCTCGTCGTCGGGACGTTCTTCACCGTGTGGACGATCCAGCGCAAGCACGAGCTCGCCGTCGTACGGGCCATGGGCGCCTCCACCGGCTACCTCATGCGGGACACGATGATCCAGGCGACCGTCATCCTGGCCGTGTCCACCGCAGGGGGCTTCCTGATAGGGGTCGGCGGCGGCGCGATGCTCGCCACCACGCCCATGCCGTTCGCCCTGGAGGCGGGCCCGCTCGTCTTCGCCGCCCTGCTCCTGGTCGGCCTCGGCCTCGCCGGTGCGGCGGCGGCCGTGGGCCGCATCGTCCGCGTCGACCCGCTCGCAGCCCTGGGAGGGCAACGATGACCACCGGTTCCACGTCCCGGCGTCAGGACCTCCACCCGGCCGGCGCCCAAGAGCGCGGCGGCCTGCTGATGGAGGGCGTCACCCTGTCCCTCGGCGACGGCGACGCCACGGTCACCGCGCTCGATGACGTCGACCTCGCCGTGGCGGCCGGCGAGTTCGCCGCCATCGTAGGACCGTCCGGATCCGGCAAGTCGAGCCTGCTCGCCGTCGCAGGCGCGCTCACCACGCCTGACGCCGGCCGTGTCCTGGTCGACGGCGTCGACATCACCAGGGCGAGTTCGCGCGAGAAGGCGCGCCACCGACGCGAACGGATCGGGTTCGTCTTCCAGTCCGGCAACCTCATCCCGGCCCTCACCGCGCTCGACCAGCTCCGCTTCGCGCTCGACATAGCGGGCAAACGCACAGGTGGTGGTCACGACCCGCGAGAACTGCTCGACCGGGTCGGCATGGGGCACCGCGTCGGGCACCGCCCGCACCAGCTGTCCGGCGGCGAGCGGCAGCGGGTGGGCATCGCCCGCGCACTGGTCACCCGCCCGGCCGTGCTGCTGGTGGACGAGCCGACCGCCGCGCTCGACCGGGCCCGCAGCGACGACATCGTGACGCTGCTGGCGCACGAGGCGCACGGGTTCGCCGTCGCGACGATTATGGTCACCCACGATCACGAGGTGCTGAGCCACTGCGATCGCGTCCTGTCGATGGTGGATGGGAGACTGTCGGAGTAGGTCGACCATGGTTGGAGGAGGGCAGGTGCCGCGCATTCACGCCCCTACTGTCGCCGAGCATCGGGCCGCCCAGCGCCGGGCCCTGCTCGACGCGGCCAGGGAGATCCTCGCGGAGAGCGGCCGGCCACCGACGCTGACCCGGGTCGCGGCGCGCGCCGGGCTTGCCCGGCCCAGCCTCTACCAGTACTTCCGCTCATCAGAAGACCTGCTCAACGCGGTGGTGGAAGACGTCTTCCCGCGCTGGTCGGCCAGGGTGGCCGCGGCGATGGACGCCGCGGCCACCCCTGCCGACCGCGTACTCGCCTACGTGCTGACCAACTTCGAGCTCATCACCGAGGGCGAACACGCGCTGGCCACCGTCCTCGCCGAGGTCGTGCCGGGCGACACCATCGCCGAGCAGAGCCGTGCCATGCACGCGCAGCTCCTTGAGCCTCTCGTGGAGACGCTGCGCCTCCTCGGAGTCCCCGCAGTTCCGGAGACGGCGGAGATGATCAATGCCATCGTGTTCGCCGGGTCCCGGCTGATCGAGTCCGGCACCGACCTGCAGACCGTCTGGGAGTCCGCACAGGCCCTGCTGGAGCCGTTCGTCCGCGCCTGGGACCAGACGACGCCCTGAGCGCCATCGACCCGCTCGGAGCGGAGCCGGAACCCATCTTACCGACATAGTGTCGGCAAGATGGCGGCAGGCTCGGTTTTCGGAGGAACACCATGTACGTCGTTCACAACCGCATCGAAGTCACTCCCGATCAGGCGAGGGCCGGGAGGTGAACCCGAGTTCCTGAGAGATCAGCGCCGAGGTCTCCAGCAGGAGCGGAAGCTTCTCCTTCAGCTGCTCCAAACTCGCGATCACCTCGATCGCGGTCACGGAGACGGCCGCGATGACCTGTCCGCGCGAATCCCTGATCGGCACGGCGACGCACATGACATAGGCGTCGTGCTCGCCGTCGTCGACGGCCCAGCCGCGTTCGGCGACGCGGGTGAGCTCGGCCTCAAGGGATTCGCGGTCGGCGAGGGTGGTGCCGGTGTGCCGCTCGAAGGTGACGTGCGAGAGCAGGCGATCGCGTTCCTCCGGGGAGAGATGGGCGAGGATCACTTTGCCCACGGCGCTCGCGTGGATCGAGACGGCGCGGCCGATCCGTGACGGCAGCTTCACCGCGTCGAACGCGGGGCTGTCCACCTTGTCGACGTAGATGATCTCGTCGCCGGTCAACTGTGCCAGGTGCACGGTATGGCCCGTCTGCCGCTGAAGCGCACGGAGGTGCGGGGATGCGAACTGACGTAGGTCCATGGAGCCGAGCGCGAGCTCCGACAGCTCGATGAGCCCGCTGCCGAACACGTACGTCCCGGCTCCCGTCCTGCGCACGAACCGTGCGTTCTCCAGCGTCTGGAGGATGCGGAGGGCCGTGGACTTGTGGACTCCGAGCACGTCCGCGGCCTCGGAGAGGGTCAGTGGATGCTCCGCGGTCATGCGGATCAGGTCGATCGCGCGCCGGATCGTCTGCGCCACCTAACGCCTCCTTCGCGTTGCGTATGTTGCAATGTAGCGCATGACCTGCGCAATCGTCACTTGACAGCGTTGCACATGTCGCTACGATCGTTGCAATTCCGACAGGAAGTAACGAGTCATAACTCTGGAGCACAAATGAGGCTGCATCGCGTTCGCCGGAGCATGGTCGCGGCGGCCGGCGTCACCTGTATGGCCGCCGCCCTCTTGACCGGCTGCGGCTCCGACGACGGCGGATCCGAAGGCGGCGTGACCAAGCTGACGTTCGCCGCCTCGACCCTCGGCGACCCCGGCCGGGGCCCGCTACTCACGAAATGGCTCGAGGAGTTCAACAAGAGCCAGAACAAGATCCAGGTCGCTCCCGCGGCGGTGCCGTACCCGACGTTCGGCCAGACCGTCCTGACCCAGATGGGCAGCGGAAAAGGGCCCGATCTGATCCGCTTCGACATGCCGGAGTTCGAGTCCGCCGCGGATGCCGGCCTCATCGCACCGCTCGACGAGCTCGTCGACGTCAGCAAGTACGACCTGATCAAGCAGCCGGACCAGTTCATGGTCCACAACGGCCAGCGTCACGGGATCATCTTCGAGGCGTCGAACTACGCGATGTTCTACAACGCCGACCTGATCAAGAAGCCGCCCACGACCTATGAGGAGTTCGTCAAGACGGCCAAGTCGCTGACCAAGGGCGACACCTACGGCCTGGCGTTCCGCCAGACGGAGGCCGAGGAAGCCGGCGTGTGGCAGGACATCTTCAACTACGTCTACGGCTTCGGCGGCGCGTGGTCGGACGGCCAGAAGCTGACGATCAACTCGCCCGCGAACCTCAAGGGTCTGCAGGCGTTCAAGGACCTGTACGACGCCAAGGTGATCCCGCGTGGCACGGACGCGGCGACGTTCCGCCGCATGTTCGCCGAGGGCAAGGTCGGCATGGAGCTCAACAACGGCGGCTACGTGACGGCGACCCGCGGCCAGAACGCCGATCTGAACTTCAACGTCGCGCCCATCCCGTTCCCGGTCCGCAAGCAGGGCGCGATCCTCGCCCCCATCGTGATCAACGAGGCGAGCCCGGCCAAGGAGGCGGCGGCGACCTTCATCAAGTGGACGCTTGAGCCGGACAACCAGGTCAAGCTGCAGGAGATCCTCGGCGCCAGCAGCGTGGCGACGGTCACCAAGCGAAGCCCTGAGCAGCTCAAGGAGACGCCGTTCCTGACCGTCTTCGACGACCTCACCGAGACGAGCCTGCCGCAGATCGTCCAGGGATTCGAGGCGAAGACCCCGGACATCCGCAAGATCGTCGTGCAGAACGTGATCGCGGCGCTCCAGGGCACGGTCGACCTCAAGACCGCACTGGACCGCGCCCAGCAACAGGCGACCCAGCAGGTCGGCTGACCGGACGACACCGCCGGCGAGCCCCTTCCGCCGGCGGCGTCCTATTTCTCTAAGGACCACATTCGATGACCGCGCTGGAACAGCAGCAGCTTCCAGGGCCTCGAACCGGGACCCGGCGTCGAGGCAGCCCTCTGGGGAGCAAGTGGACGCCCTACTTCTTCCTGGCCCCCGCAGCCCTCTTCATCCTGGTCTTCCAGGTCGTTCCGCTGGCGCAGGAAGTCTTTCTGAGCTTCACGCGAACCTCGTTGCTGAACCCCACACACAGCACCTGGGTGGGGCTCGACAACTACACCCGCATCTTCGGCGACGCGGAGTTCCGCCGTACCCTCCTCATCACCCTCATCTACGTCGTCGTGTGCGTCGTCGCCGCCGTGGGAACCGGGCTCGCGGTCGCCCTGCTGCTCAACAAGGGCTTCCGCGGCCGGGGGGTGGCGCGGGCACTGGTGACCATTCCGTGGGCGGCGCCCGGCATCGCGGTCGCGCTCATCGCGATCTGGATGCTCAACCCGGACTACGGCATCGTGAACCGCTTCCTCGACACGGTCGGCCTCGGCGTCCCCGGCGGCGCCATCCTCGACAGCCCGCGATACGCCCTCCCGGCCATCCTCGTCACGACCATCTGGCAGCTGTTCCCGTTCACCTCGGTGGTCCTGCTGTCCGCGCTGCAGGCCGTCCCGTCGCACCTCACCGAGGCCGCGATGATGGACGGCGCGGGACGATGGTCGACCTTCCGCGCCGTCACCTGGCAGTCCATCAAGCCGACCGTCGGCCTGCTCGCCCTCCTCATGACCATCTGGTCGCTACGGCGGTTCGAGCTCATCTGGCTCATGACGAAGGGGGGACCGGTCGGCGCGACCGAGACGCTGGTCATCGACCTCTACTCGCAGGCCTTCGACTCCAAGCAACTCGGCTCGGCTGCGGCGGTCGGCATGGTCGGTGTGGTCGTCTCGCTCATCGTCATCGCCGGCAGCCGGTTCGTCGCCCGCGCCGCTGAAAGGGAGGCCGGCTGATGAGGCTGCCCCACATCGGTCTGACCCTGCGGATCGTCGGTGTCCTCGTCGTGCTCGGGGTCGCCGTCTTCCCGCTGTACTGGATGTTCGTCACCGCGCTGTCCGGCGATTCGGAGCTCTTCGCGGCCAAGGCCCGGCTCGTCCCCGACCTCTCCCAGTTCGGAGTCTTCATCGACGCGCTGGCCGAAGGCAAGGCGGCGACCTGGCTGCGCAACAGTCTGGTGATCGCCGCGGGCACGACGGTCCTGTCGATCGGTCTCGGCATCCCGCTCGGCTACGCCCTCTCGCGATTCTCGTTCCGGGGCAAGGTCCTCATGACCGTCGTGCTGCTGTTCACGCAGATGCTTCCCGAGGCGCTCATGGTCGTGCCGCTGTTCGCGCTCTTCCGGCGATTCGACCTGCTCGACTCCCTCGGCGGGCTCATCCTGGTCAACTCCGCCTTCGTCCTGCCGATCGTCGCCCTCATCCTCAAGGGCGCCTTCGACGGCCTGCCCCGTGAGATCGAGGAGTCCGCACGGGTCGACGGAGCACGACCGCTCACCGTGCTCACCCGCATCAACGTGCCGCTGATCGCCCCCTCGCTCGCCGCCAGCGCGGTCATCGCGTTCTTCCACGCCTGGAACGAGTACGTGTTCGCCGTGACGTTCATCTTCACTCCCGGGATGCAGCCGGCATCGGTCGGCATCGCCGGCTTCATCGGCGAACTCGGCACGCCCATCCAGACGGTCATGGCGGTCTCCTTCCTGTTCACGGCGCCGGCCGTCGTCTTCTACCTGTTCGTCCAGAAGTATGTGGTCGCCGGCATGACCGCCGGCGCCGTGAAGGGCTGAGCCGCACGTGAAGATCACCTCAGTCGACACTCTCGTCGTCGACTTCTACCGCACCAACCTCGTGATCGTCCGCGTCTCGACGGACGAAGGAATCGTCGGACTGGGTGAAGCGACCCTGGAGGGCAAGGAACGCGCCGTCCAGGGCGCCGTCACCGAACTGGCCGAGGCCGTGACCGGGCTGGACCCCACGCGCATCTCCGGCATCCTGTACGAGCTGGCCAGGGACTGGTACTGGCGCGGCGGCCCCGTCATCATGACCGCGTTGAGCTCGTTCGAGATGGCGCTGTGGGACATCTCGGCACGAGAGCTCGGCGTCCCGGTCTCCCGCCTGCTCGGCGGCGCCACCCGCGACCGGGTGCGCGCGTACGCCAACGGCTGGTTCTCCGGAGCCGCCACGCCCGAGGAGTACGCGGCCGCCGCGCAGAGGACCGTCGGCAGCGGCTTTCGCGGTCTCAAGTGGGATCCCTTCGAGAACTTCGACCTCACGATCACCTCCCGGCAGCTGGACCGCGTGCTCGCGCAGATCGACGCCGTCCGCTCCGCCGTCGGGCCCGACGTCGAGCTGTTCATCGAGGGCCACGGCCGGTTCGACGTCACTCACGCCATCAAGATCGCGCGAGAGATCGCGCAGTTCGATCCGGTGTTCTTCGAGGAGCCCTGCCCGCCGGACAACCTCGACGCTCTCGTCGACATCCGCCGGGCATCGCCGGTGCCCATCGCCGCGGGGGAGCGCTGGCTGGGACGGCAGGGTTTCGCGCCGGCGCTCGCCCGCCAGGCGGTCGACTTCGTCCAGCCCGATGTGACGCACGCCGGCGGCATCGCCGAGCTGGCCTTCATCTCGACGCTCGCCGCGACCGGCTACGTCGGGTTCGCGCCGCACAATCCCAGCGGACCGCTGAGCACGGCGGCGACGCTGCAGCTCGGGGCCGCCCTGCCCAACTTCCGTTACCTGGAGATCATGGCCACCGACGTCCCCTGGCGCCCGGAGATCACCAACGAGCGACTCGTGCTGACGGAGGAGGGTGACATCCTCATCCCGACCGGGGCCGGTCTCGGCATCGAGCTCGACCTGGAGGCGATCGCCCGGCATCCCTTCACCCCCCACCCCATGCGGTTGTTCCAGGACGCCGTCTTCGACATCCGGCCACCCGACGAGCGGTCCTTCTTCAACCTGGGAGACGGCGAATGAACCTGTCATCGTCCGATGAGACCGCCTGGTACGGGACGGCCGCGAACGCGCTGCCTGACGATGCCGCGGACGCCGTCCTGATCGGCCGGATCTGGGATCCCCGCGTCGAAGGGCCCTCACCCGTGGTGGTCCGCGACGGAGAGGTCATCGACATCAGCGCGGAGTTCCCGACGGTCCGCGACATCTGCGAACTGCCGGAACCCGCTGCCGTGGTCTCCGGGCTGAACGGCCGGCACGTCGGCGCCTTCGGGGACGTGCTCGCCAATACCGGGTCCCCCGCCCGCGACCGTACCCGGCCCTGGCTGCTCGCACCGGTCGACCTCCAGGCGCTCAAGGCCGCCGGGGTGACCTTCGCCGTCTCGATGATCGAGCGCGTCATCGAAGAACGGGCCGGCGGCGACATGGCACTCGCGGCGGACATCCGCAGCCGGATGCTCGCCGGCGTCGGCGCCGACCTTCACGAGCTCTCGCCGGGTTCCGAGGAGGCGGCGCGGCTGAAGACCCTGCTGGTCGCCGAAGGCATGTGGAGCCAGTACCTGGAGGTCGGGATCGGCCCTGACGCCGAGATCTTCACCAAGGGCCAGATCCTGTCCGCCATGGGAACCGCGGTGCCCGTCGGGGTGCTCGCCGCCTCGACCTGGAACAACCCGGAGCCCGAGGTGTCACTCATCGTCCAGTCGAGTGGCCGGATCGTGGGGGCGACGCTCGGCAACGACGTCAACCTCCGGGACGTCGAAGGCCGATCCGCGCTCCTGCTGCCGATGGCGAAGGACAACAACGCGTCCTGCGCGCTCGGCCCCCTCATCCGGCTCTTCGACGAGCGGTTCGACCTGGAACAGGTACGCGGCCTCGCGGTGCGGCTGGACGTCGAAGGCGAGGACGGCTTCCGCCTTGAGGCGGTCTCGGAGATGTCGCAGATCTCGCGTGACCCGGAAGCGCTGGTGCGGCAGCTGATCGGCCCGCAGCATCATTACCCCGACGGCGCGGTCCTCATGCTCGGCACGATGTTCGCCCCCATCCAGGACCGCGACCACCCGGGCGAGGGGTTCACGCACAAGACCGGCGACGTGGTGCGGATCAGCTCTCCCGCACTCGGCACCCTCGTCAACCGCGTCCAGAACGCCGAGGACTGTACGCCTTGGCGCTTCGGGATCCGCGACCTCATGGGAAATCTCCACGTCAGAGGACTGTTGTGAGCACTGTCCCGCGTCCGTCAAGCGGCGAGAAAGGGGAGTGAAAGGCGGGGCTGGAAGGGTCGTCACGTCTCTGAGAGAGAGGTGACCATGACGGTCCACACTCCTGCGCCATCCGGCACCGCACGTCGGCCGCGACGGCTCGGCCCCCTGGTGGCCGGCCTGATCGTGGGCGTCGTGCTGGGTGCGGGGGCGGTGATCGCGATGCGCTGGCCCGCCCAGCAGACCCTCTACACCGACAAGCAGCCGGGCACGGTCGCGTACGACGACGGCTCCGCGCACGTGATAGCGCTCATTCGCGATCACTCGCTGCTGGAGGACTCCTTTCGCCTGTACGCGGGACGCGATCCGTCGCTGCGCTACGGCCACTTCGTCGACGTCGACCTCCCGGGCATCGCCGACAAGCCGGTGCGGTCCACACAGTGGACTCCGGACGGCGTACGGGTCCGCTTCGGCACCGGGCACGAGCTGTTCGTCCCCGCCGCCTCCTTCACCGGCGGCCGGTAGCGGCGCCACCGCCGCCCTTGCCCGCCGGGGTTGGTCATGCACGACGGCGCATGTGCTAGATTGGGATCAGTTGCAGTTGTGGTACCCATAAAGACTTGTGTGCACCTGACGGTATGTAGCCTCAGGTGCATTTTTTGTTCTCCGGTCATTTCCGGGTGTGTGGTCCTATCACGGCGACGCGGAATCCGTTCGATGCGGATTCCGGCTTTGCACCCATCGAAGGAGATCAGCATGGCTTCCGGCACCGTGAAGTGGTTCAACGCGGAAAAGGGCTTCGGCTTCATCGAGCAGGACGGCGGCGGCGCCGACGTCTTCGCCCACTACTCCAACATCGTCGCCAACGGCGGCTACCGTGAGCTGCGCGAGGGCCAGAAGGTGGCCTTCGACATCACGCAGGGCCAGAAGGGCCCGCAGGCCGAGAACATCGTTCCCGCCTGACACCGCGCACCACGTAGCCGGGGCCCGCGCCGCAGGGCGCGGTCCCCGGCGCGTTGCTTTTGTGGCATCCATCGTGCCGTGATGACCTCACAACCCGAGAAGCACAGCGTGTCTGTTCTTCCGCCGCACACCGGATGCGCCACCGATGGCTCCGGTTCGGGCATCAGGCCCGCTCCAGTTCTACGGCGCGGCATCACAGCCGCCGTTTCTTCCGGCGAAAGCCGACCATTTCGACGTCCGAGCCCAGGCTGTCTCCGCCGGTTCGGCTCGTCTTTTCTTCGGCTCGTGCTCGCTGTTCTTGTGCCGCTTGTCGCCCCGAGAACCACCTGACACGTGCCGCATTGAGGAAGGTTCTGCATGAACCACGCAACTCGCGCGCACGATCGCAACTCTTCGTCCCGTTCGGGCGGCTCTGCCCGAGGCAGGGGCGGCCGATTCGGCTCTCCGGCTCAGGGCCGTTCAGGCGCCTCCAGCCGGTCCGGCAACGGGCGGCGTCCCGCCGCGCTCCAGAGAGAGTTCGCGCTGCCGGTCACCGTGACTCCGGCTCTGCCGGCGGCCGCGACATTCGCTGAGCTGAGCATGCCGCCCGCACTGCTGAAGGTGCTCACCAGCCTGGGCATGAACGAACCGTTCCCGATCCAGGCGGCCACGCTGCCGAACTCCCTGGCCGGCCGGGACGTACTGGGGCGGGGGCGCACCGGGTCGGGCAAGACACTCGCCTTCGGCCTGGCCCTGCTCGCCCGCACCTTCGGACAGCGGGCACAATCGCGGCGACCGCTCGCCCTGATCCTCGTTCCCACCAGGGAACTGGCCCAGCAGGTCACCGATGCGCTCACGCCGTACGCCCAGGCACTGAAGCTGCGACTGGCCACGGTCGTCGGCGGCATGCCGATCAGCCGCCAGGCCCATGCGCTGCGCGGCGGTGCCGAAGTCGTCATCGCGACCCCGGGACGGCTCAGGGATCTCATCGAGCGCGGCGACTGCCGCCTGGACCAGGTCGGCATCACCGTGCTGGACGAGGCCGACCAGATGGCCGACATGGGCTTCATGCCGCAGATCACCCATCTGCTCGACCAGGTGCGCCCGGACGGCCAGCGGATGCTGTTCTCCGCCACTCTGGACCGCAACGTCGATCTGCTGGTCCGTCGCTATCTGAACGACCCGGTGGTCCATTCGGTCGACCCCTCGGCGGGCGCGGTCACCACGATGGAGCACCACGTGCTGCACATCCAGGGTGCCGACAAGCAGGCCACCACGGTGGAGATCGCTGCTCGCGACGGCCGGGTGATCATGTTCCTGGACACCAAGCACGCTGTGGACCGGCTCACCGATCAACTGCTGAACAGCGGAGTGCGCGCCGCCGCGCTGCACGGAGGCAAGTCCCAGCCCCAGCGCACCCGCACCCTCGCCCAGTTCAAGAGCGGCCACGTCACGGCGCTGGTGGCGACCAACGTCGCGGCCCGCGGCATCCACGTCGACAACCTGGACCTCGTCGTCAACGTCGACCCGCCGAGCGACCACAAGGACTATCTGCACCGCGGCGGCCGCACCGCCCGCGCCGGCGAGTCCGGCAGCGTCGTCACCCTGGTGTTGCCCAATCAGCGCCGTGACATGACCCGCTTGCTGGCCGACGCCGGTATCGTCCCGCAGACCAGCGAGGTCCGTTCGGGCGAGTCCGAGCTGAGGCGTATCACGGGCGCCCAGGCTCCCTCAGGTATCCCCGTGACCATCACCGCACCGGCTGCCAGTCGTCGATCGGGACGGAACGGCAGACGATACCGGTAGCAGCGGATGGAGGCCCGCCAAGGCCAGGTAGTCGAGGCTTCCGGGCTGTTGGCAAGAGTGCTGCAGTTGGTCTGACCATCACGTGGCGCGGGGGTGGTTCTGTTCGCGCCAGGCCCGCGGTGAGATCCCGTACGTCTGTTTGAACACCTTGCTGAAGTGGGTCGCGTCCGCGAAGCCCCAGCTCCGCCCGATCGCCGCGATGGTCCGCAGCCGCCCGTTCTGGCCGGCCAGTTCCCGCCTGCATTCGGCCAGACGGCGGGTGCGGATCCAGTCTCCGAGGCTGATTCCCGAGCGGGACAGCACGGCGTAGAGATGGCGTACGGAGATGTCGTGCGCGGCGGCTATCCGCGCCGCCGACAGATCCCGGTCGGCCAGATGCTCGCGGATGTAACGAGTGACCCGCAGGCTGAGCGTCGCCTCCAGCGGCGCCTTGGCCGAGCCGGAGTCGCCGTGCTGGGACGTCAGGACGGCACGGAGGAGTTCGACGCTGGGTTGCACGGCGGCGTCGGCGTGCACACCCTGGTGCAGTTCGTCGGCGACGGCCAGTTGGGAGAAGTAGGTGAAGGCGAGACGCGCGATGGGGTTGCCGGATCCCAGAGGGACCGCGGTGACGTCTCTCAGCGATCTGTCGGGGAGCGCGAGCGCAGCGCGGGGGAAACGGATGAAGCGGTGGTCGACTCCCTCGTCGAAGAGAAGCGTGTAGGGAGCGACCGACTCGAAGACGGCGCAGTCTCCTGGCCTCAGCACGCACTCGCGACCGTTCTGCACCACCATGCTGCTGCCCGTCATCTGAACACCCAGAGTGACGGCCGGCTCCTCATCCTCCCGGGCGAGCCGCTCCGTCCGACGGAGCGTGACCGCGGTCGCCCGTGCCGAACAGACCCTGAGGGGCCCGACGGCGCCGAGCCCTATGCGAACGGCGATGTCCTCAGCCGGCGGACCGTGGTCGATGTCGACTGCCACCATGGATTCCCACACCGCGTTCCGGATCGCTTCCTCCCGGTCCCGCGGCGGTATGAACGCGGTGTCGAGGACCGGGCTCATGAGGCGGACCTTCGTCCGCGTCGGTCACAGAGCCGGCCTGGCGATACCTCGGCCCGTTCCCCCACAAGACTCCCCTCGACACGGTAGGGCCCTCGCCTGATACGGCGCCTGAAGCCGTGCACCACTGACCAAGTGCCCAGCATGCATGACAAAGTCCGAAGCCCACGATGACCCTAAGGTCTATGGACGAGGTCAGGGAAGGGAGAGCGCCGCGCAGGCTGCCCTCCACCGACGCGATCGCCTGGCGTCCACGGCGTCGAGCGGAGCTTGCGCCGTCGCCGTATCGAGCACGCGGTCGCCCCCCGGCATCCTGATCTTTTTCTCATCACCCACAAACAGGGGAACTCATGTGGCATACGGAGCGTAACAAGAGGATTGCGGCCGCGGCGGCGCTGGGCGCACTGACGGTGCTTCTCGCCACCGGATGCTCCTTCAGTTTCGGCGACGTGGGAAAGAGGAGTGAGGCGACGGCCGGCGAGGAAGCAGCCGCTGCCGAGGAGGCCCCCACCGAGAAGCGGCCGACGGCTGAGGAGCAGCGAGTCGGTGACGACCCCGCAGAGCCCGAGGACACGGGCGTCAGCGAGGGCGGGGCCGTCCACAAGGCCCGAGTCGCGCAGACGATCTCCGACAAGCTCGCCGCGAACTCCGGCAAGCGCCCCGACAGGGTCACCTGTCCTGAGCACCTCCCGGCCCGGGTCGGCGCCACGATCCGCTGCGAGCTCACTGCCGGCGGCGACACCCTCGGTGTCACCGTCACTGCCACCTCGGTCAGCGGCAAGCAGGTCAACTACCACTTCAAGGTCGAGTAAGCACAGAGTGGCCAGGTGGGCGTTCGTGACCGGGCCTCGGCGGCCCGACGAGGGCCCGGGTCGCCGGCACCACCTCGGCGACGCCGATCGCTTCGGGCAGCCGGTCGACGATGGGCCGGTCCACCGTGCCGTACGTGCGGGACCGCCATGGTGTCGGCTCGGTCCAGGCCGTGACCGCGGCGATCATCAAGTCGTCGCGAGCGTCCGGGTCGTCGGCGCGGAAGTCCTCAGGGAGGCGTCGCCGCGCTCGCTTCAGGAGCGGCCGTCACGGCGTAGCGTGGATTTGTCCGTAACGTCGGACCCGGCAGCGAGGAAACATCTGAAAGCACATTCCTCGGCGAGGGCCGCCCGCGCCCCCTCAGGCCCGGCGGTCGCCGACCCATCAGGGAGAGATCTTGACGCAGAGTGGCAAAGAGACGGACCCGCAGCATCCGGAGTACGCCGGCGCCCTGGCTGCAAGGATCAATCCGCACATTCCTCACCCCGCCCGGATCTATGACTTCTTACTGGGCGGCAAGGACAACTTCGCCTCCGACCGTGAGGCCGCCGAGGCGCTCATCAAGCTGTCGCCGGGCACCCGTGAGGGCGTGCGCGCTCACCGTGCCTTCGTGAGCCGGGCCGTACGGTATCTGGCGGCCGAAGCCGGCATCACCCAGTTCCTCGACATCGGCACCGGGCTCCCCACCCAGGACCCCACCCACGTCATCGCCCAGCGAGCCGTGCCCGAGGCCCGGGTGGCCTACGTCGACAACGACCCCATCGTCCTCGTGCACGGGCGTGCCCTGCTGACCGGTGACCCGGCGGGCGCGACGGAGATGATCGAGGCGGACCTGCGCCAGCCACAGAGGATCCTGTCCGACCCCGCGGTCCGGAAGGTGCTCGACTTCACCCGTCCCGTGGCCGTCGTCGTGGCCGGGCTCCTGCACTTCGTCACCGATGACGAGGACCCGTACGGGGTGGTCGAGCAACTCAAGGCGGCGGTGCCCAGCGGCAGCCACCTGCTGCTGTCGCACATCACCATGGACTTCGCCGACAACCTGAGCCGCGAGGAGTTCACCAAGCCGTACGACAACAGCTCCGCCCCCATGGTGCCGCGCAGCCACGACGAGACGCTGCGCTTCTTCGAGGGCTGGGACCTCCTCGACCCGGGCCTCGTCGAGGTCGTCACGTGGCGGCCGGATCCGGTCGAATATCAGGAACAGATCCCCGGCGGCCACGCCTGGGCCTACGGCGGCCTCGCCGTCAAACCCTGAGACACCCCCGCCGCGCACGTCACGCCACTCCACGAAGTCCGGTGCCCGCCGGCCGTTGGCACCGCCTCCAGGATGCGGCCCTCCCCGGCCGGTACAGAGCGCACAGCAGCGTGTGCCCGCCCGCCTGGCGTGCCGGTTGGCACCACCGCGGCGGCACCGAGGTCGGCGTCAACGGTGCCGGTGCGGCTTCGTCCGGCCGTTCAGGCGGGCGGGAGTCATGGGGGAAAAGGGGCGCGGGAGGGTAGGGACGCGGCGTTTCTCCGGCCGATCGAGGGCAGGCGCCATGGCCGCGGCGACGTGGAACCGGTCGATCAGGCGGGCGGGGGGCTCAGGGACGGGGTGCGAATCTCGGGGACGGGTCCTGAGGGCTCAGGTGGACCCGCCATCACTCGCCGAGTCGGCGGCGTGACCGTCGGTACGAATGTGGTCCACGCTCCTCCTCGATCAAGTCAGGTGGCTAGCCGCATTAAAAGAGGGGACTTTCGCCGACACAAGGGTTAAAACGTTTGCACTTTAGGTCACGTTCCGGTAACAAACGCCGAAACGATCGCTGAAATGCGCAGACATCAGCGATGCCAACTCGTTACGCGACGAAGGGGTTCACGGTCGGACATCCGCGTGTTACAACCCGATTAATTGATCTCAGAGATAAACAAAGCGGTAGGTGGTGCGCATGTCGTACAAGCCGCCCAATCGCGCCCCGGGCGGCGCTCCACCGGCGGGACCTGCCGCGCTGCGCCGGGCGAACCTCTCGCTCGTGCTGCGCGAGCTGCGCGACCACAGGGTCCTGTCCCGCGCCGACATCGCCGAGACGACCGGGCTGCACCGCGCCACCGTCTCCAACCTGATGGCCGAGCTGCTGGAACGGCGTCTCGTACGCGAGGTCGGCGTCAGGCACGCCGGCTCCGTCGGCCGCCCCAGGCGCGCGGTGGCCTTGCACGGCGCGCACGTCGGCGCGCTCGGCATGGAGATCAACGTCGACTACATCGCGGTCCACGGCACCGACCTCAGCGGCCGGGTCCTGGTCGAACGCCGGATCGTGCACGACGCCGTGGGCAGCGGCCCGGACGGCTCCGTGCGGCGGCTCGCGGCCGTGGCAGGGCAGGCCGTCGAGGCCATGCGGCGGGCCGGAGCGACCCCCGCCGGCATCGCGGTCGCCGTCCCCGGGCTCGTGGACGTCACCCGCGGCGTCGTGACGCTCGCCCCCAACCTGTCCTGGCACGAGCTGCCCCTGGCCGAGCGGCTGACCTCCGTGCTCGGCCCGCTGCGCCTGCCGGTACGGGTGGACAACGACGCGAACCTCGCCGCCCTGGCCGAGTACACCTCCGGCGTCGCGGCCGGCACGCCCTACCTGGTGTACCTCACCGGCGAGGTCGGGGTCGGCGGCGGCATCATCCTGGACGGCCGGCTGCTGCGCGGCGCGGACGGCTTCTCCGGCGAGGTCGGGCACCTCCAGGTGGACCCCCACGGCACCCAGTGCGGGTGCGGCCGTGCCGGATGCTGGGAGACCAAGGTCGGCCTGGCCGCGCTCGTCCGCGCGGCGATGCCCGAGCAGGCGTACGGGCTGCCCGGCAGGCCGGTGCCCGACCCCGGCGAACGGGTGAGCGACATCGCCGGCGGCCTGGCCGCGGGCGACCCGCGGATGACGGCGGCGGTGGCGCAGGTCGGCGAGTGGCTCGGGCTCGGCGGCTCGATCCTGGCCAACCTGTTCAACCCGCGCGTGATCGTCATCGGCGGCTACTTCGCCTCGCTGGCCCGGTGGCTGCTGCCGCACGCGCAGGACCAGCTGGACCGGCTCGTGGTGGCGGGGCCCGCCGCCCGGTGCCGCCTGGTCGCCTCCACGCTCGGCTTCGGCGCCGCCTCCCGGGGCGCCGCCAGCATGGTGGTCAGCGACGTCATCGACGACCCGACGGCGATCATCGGCACGCCACCCCGGCCGGCACCCGTCTGACGGCCCCGCAGACCTGGAGACGGCACCCTCCAGCACCCCGCAAGATCCGCTCCACGAAGTGGCAACAGCGCGGCGGCGCGCGCCTTGCCTGACGTCCCCCCGGTCAGGAAGGGTTTTCCATGTCACCACGTCATCGCACGTGGGCCAGGCTGCTCCGTGCGGCCCTGTCGTTACGCGGACGGCGCCTCAGGCGCCGAGCCGTGACGACGATGGCCTTATCCGCCCTCGTCGCCCCCCTCGCCGTCCCTCTCGTCCCGATCCTCGCGGCGCCCGCGAGCGCCGAGGCCGCCACGGCGGCCGAGCCCGCCTACAAGGTCCTCGTCTTCTCCAAGACGACCGGTTTCCGGCACGACTCCATCCCCGAAGGCATCGCGGCCGTGCAGCGACTCGGCCAGGACAACGACTTCGCGGTCGACACGACCGAGGACAGCGCCCTGTTCACGGACCAGAACCTGGCCCAGTACAAGGCCGTGATCTTCATGTCCACGACCGGTGACCCGCTGAGCACGCAGGACCAGAAGGACGCCTTCCAGCGCTACATCCAGAACGGCGGTGGCTTCGTCGGCGTCCACGCGGCCGCCGACAGCGGCTACACCTGGGAGTGGTACGGCAAGCTGGTCGGCGCGTACTTCAAGAGCCACCCGGCGATCCAGCAGGCCACGGTCAAGGTCGAGGACCCGGCGCACCCGTCCACCAAGGACCTGCCGACGACCTGGACCCGTACCGACGAGTGGTACGACTACCAGGCGAACCCGCGCCAGACGGTCCACGTGCTGACGTCGATGGACGAGACCTCCTACACCGGCGCCACGATGGGCGCCGACCACCCGAACACGTGGTGCCAGGACTTCGACGGCGGCCGTTCGTGGTACACCGGGCTCGGCCACATGAAGGAGAACTACAGCGAGCCGAACTTCCTGAAGCTGCTGCTCGGCGGCATCCAGACCGCCGCGGGCGTCGTCAAGGCCGACTGCTCGGCCTCGCAGAGCTCCAGCTTCGAGAAGGTCACCCTCGACGACGACACCTCCAACCCGATGATGGTGGACGTCGCGAAGGACGGCCGGGTCTTCTACATCGACCGCCTCGGCGAGGTCAAGATCATCAAGCCGGCCGGCGGCACCGTGACGGCGGCCGATCTGGACGTCTTCACCGCCAACGAGAGCGGCCTGCTCGGCCTCGCGCTCGACCCCGGCTTCGACACCAACCACTGGGTGTACCTGTACTACTCGCCCACCGGGACGAACGTCGACCGGCTGAGCCGCTTCACCGTCACCGGCGACACCCTGGACCTGGCGAGCGAGAAGAAGATCCTCGACGTCCCGGTCCAGCGGGCCGAGTGCTGCCACCACGGCGGCGGCATGGTGATCGACCCGAAGACCGGCGACCTCTGGCTGGGCACCGGCGACAACACCAACCCGTTCGCCTCCGACGGCTACACGCCGATCGACGAGCAGTCGGGCCGGTCGAGCTGGGACGCCCAGCGCAGCGCGGGCAACACCAACAGCCTGAGCGGCAAGCTGCTGCGCATCCACCCCGAGGACGACGGCACCTACACGATCCCGTCGGGCAACCTGTTCGCAGCGGGCACGGCGAAGACCAAGCCGGAGATCTACGGCATGGGCTTCCGCAACCCGTTCCGCATAGGTCTCGACCGCAAGACGGGTCACATCATGCTCGGCGAGTACGGCCCCGACGCCAACTCCGCCAGCGCCACCCGCGGTCCACAGAACACCGTCGAGTGGAACATCGTGTCCGAGCCGGGCAACTACGGCTGGCCGTACTGCGTCGGCGACAACACCCCGTACATCGACTTCAACTTCGCCACGAGGCAGTCGGGGTCGGCGTTCAACTGCGCGGCGCCGGTCAACGACTCGCCGAACAACGACGGCCTGACCAGCCTGCCGCCGGTCATCCCCGCGACGGTCTGGTACCACTACGCGGCCGACCCGCAGCACTTCCCGGAGCTGAGGGGCGGCGCCCCCATGGGCGGCCCGGTCTACCGTGACGACCCCGACCTGCAGTCGGACGTCAAGTGGCCGGCGTACTGGGACGGCAAGGCCATGTTCGGCGAGTGGAACAACGACAAGATCTGGTCGTTCCAGCTCGACGAGGACGGCACCGAACTCGTCGAGATGAACCCGATCCTCGGCACGTTGTCGTTCAAGAAGCCGATGGACATGAAGTTCGGCCCCGACGGCGCGCTCTACGTGATCGAATGGGGCTCCGGCTTCGGCGGCGACAACGCCGACTCCGGCATCTACCGCATCGAGTACACCAAGGGCACCCGCCCGCTGATCGCCCGCGCCACCGCGGACAAGACGGACGGGCCGCTGCCGCTGGCCGTCACGTTCTCCAGCGAGGGCAGCAGGGACCCGGACGGCAAGCCGATCACCTACGCCTGGGACCTCGACGGCGACGGCGAGACCGACTCCACCGACCCGAACCCGTCCTTCACCTACGAGGAGGGCGGCGACTACAACGCCGTCCTGACCATCACCAACCCCGACGGCAGGACCGGCACCGCGAGCGTGGCGATCAGCGCGGGCAACACCCGCCCCACCGTCTCGGTGGACCTGCCGCCGAACGGCTCCTTCTTCGAGTTCGGCGACCAGGTGAAGTTCGAGGTCACCGTCACCGACCCCGAGGACGGCACGATCGACTGCGACCGGGTGCAGATCCAGGCGATCCTCGGCCACGACAGCCACGGCCACCCGCTCGACCAGCACAAGGGCTGTGAAGGCGTGCTGCAGACCCAGCAGGCCGGCCACGGCGAGTATGACAACCTCTTCTACGTCATCGAGGCCAGCTACGCCGACGACGGCGCCAACGGCGCCAAGTCGCTGACCGGGCGGGGCGAGGTCCTGCTGGAGCCCAAGCGCAAGCAGGCCGAGCACTTCTCGCGGACCGGCCGGGTGAGCGGCGGCACCGGCACCGACGCCGCGGGCGTCGCGGCGGAGACGACCAGCGACACTCAGGGCGGCAACGAGCACATCGCGTTCATCCAGGACGGCGACTGGTGGTCCTTCGACCCGGCGAACCTGTCGAACCTGACCGCGATCCGGCTGCGCGCCTCCTCCGGCGGCCCCGGCGGGACCGTGCAGATCCGGGCGGGCGACCCCGAGACCGGCACGCTGGTCGGCTCGGTCGAGGTGCCGCCCACCGGCGGCTGGCAGACGTTCACCGACGTCACTCTCGACCTGACGGAACCGCCGTCGGCGAGCGGGCCGCTGTACTTCGTCGTACGCAAGCCCACGAACGCGGCCGACGACGCCTACCTGATCAACGTCAACTGGGTCGACTTCGTCGGCAAGGGCGCGACCGACAACCAGCACCCGGTGGTGACCGCGACGGCCACCCCGGTGACGGGCGTCGCCCCGCTCCAGGTGGCCTTCACGGCGACGGCCACCGACCCCGAGGACGACCCGCTCACCTACAAGTGGAACTTCGGCGTGGCCGGCGCACCCGAGCCCACCACCGCCGAGGCGAGCCACACCTACACCGCGCCGGGCACCTACACCGCCGTGGTGACCGTCACCGACGACAAGGGCGCCTCGGCCACCGCGCAGGTCCAGGTCAAGGTGGACGCCCAGGCCACGGTGTGCTTCACCGGCCGGTCCGACGACTTCCTCGGCGACCAGCTCGACCGTGACCGCTGGTCCGTCGTCCGGGAGAACCAGGACCTCAAGGTCGAGGACGGCAAGCTGGTGATCCCGACCTCGACCACCGACATCTACAGCACGGGCGGCAACACGCCGAACATCGTGCTGCAGCCGGCCCCCTCGGGCGCCTGGACGGCCACGGCCAAGCTCACGCTGGACGCGCGGGACGCGTACCAGCAGGCGGGCCTGGTCATCTACGGCGACGACGACAACTACGCCAAGATGGTGCTGCAGGCGCGCTCGACCTCGGGTCCCGACCACGCCAGCCGCATCTTCCAGTTCATCAGGGAGGAGAACGCCGCCCCCAACGAGGTGTCGGAGAGCAACACGGCCTCCCTCGGCGACGCCTACCCCGACACCGTGTACGTGCGGTTCGTCAGCGACGGCAGCACCATCACCGCCCACTACTCCTCCGACGGCAGCACGTTCACCGCGATGCCGCAGACCAAGTCGCTCACCGGGATCACCAGCCCGAAGATCGGCCTGATCTCGCTCGCCGGGGCCAACCACCCGGTGGTGGACGCGGCCTTCGACTGGTTCCACATCACGCCGGACGACACGGCGACCGCGCCCGCCCCGGACGACGAGTTCGACGGCACCGCGCTCGACACGTGCCGCTGGAGCGCGGTCGTGCGCCCCGACGCCACCGCCGCGCGGGTGAGCGGCGGCAAGCTGGAGCTGGACACCACGACGGGTGACATCTACGGGACCACCAACACCGGCCCGAAGAACCTCATCCTGCAACCGGCCCCGGACGGCGACTGGACGCTGGAGACCAAGCTGGACGCCTCGGCGCTCAACGAGCAGTACCAGCAGGGCGGCCTGATGGTCTACACCGGCGACGACGACTACGTGAAGCTCGACTTCCTCACCACCAACTCGCCGGGAGCCACGGTGGCGCGGGCCATCGAGCTGCGCAGCGAGGTCGGCGGCACTGTGCAGAGCCCGCAACCGCAGGCGAACAACCTCACCGGCGGCGAGTGGCACCTGCGGCTGAAGAAGGAGGGCGACACCTTCACCGGCTCCTACTCCTCCGACGGCCAGACCTGGACGGACCTGTCCGCTCCGGTGGAGAACAGCGCCGTGGCCGAAGACGCGAAGGTCGGCGTCTACACCATCGGCACCAACCAGACGGCCTCGAAGACGGTCACGTTCGACTTCTTCCGCCTGACCGGGGCGGCGCAGGTCGAGCTGGCGGTCTCCGCCGCGTCCCGCTGCGTCGGCACCTCGGCGTACGTGGCTGTCACCGCCGTCAACACCTCCGAGACGGCGGCGACGGTGACGCTGACCACGCCGTACGGCACGAAGACCGTGGCCGGCGTGGCCCCGGGCAAGCAGGCGTACCAGTCCTTCAACAGCCGGGCCGGGCAGATCGACGCCGGCACGGTGACCGTGAAGGGGACGGCGACGATCGGCGGCCAGGAGGTCACCTCGTCGTACGACGCCGCGTACCCGGCGCTCGACTGCGGCTGAGACAGAACCCCCGGGGCCGGCCGCTGGGCCGGCCGGCCCCGCCCACTCATAGATGGAGCGATCACATGAGAATCAACAAGGCCGCGCGGCTGCTCGCCGCCGCGGTGGTGGGTGTCGCGCTCGCCGGCGCCGGCCTGGCCGGTCCCGCCGTGGCCGAGGACGATCCCGAGGACGGCATCGACGTGTCGGTGACCATCGAGCCGGGCACCACCACCGGCCAGGTGTCCATGACCGTCGCCGACAACGGCGGGGTGGCCCTGCAGGAGAGCGGCTCCGACGCCGCCGCCCGCCAGTTCGTCGGCACCCTGCCGACGGTCACGGTGACCGACACCCGCGATCCCGGGGAGATCCCCGACGGTGACTTCTGGGCGGTCGTGGGCCAGGCCGGCGAGTTCACCGCGACGGACGGCTCCGCGCCGCCCATCGGCCCGCAGTACCTGGGCTGGCGGCCGCGGCTGCTGAGCGACTCCTCGACCGGCGCGGTCGCGGCCGGCGAGCCCGTCTCCAGCGTCATCTCCGACGGCTCGGGAGCGCCCACCGTCGGCCTGCAGGGCCAGGAGCTGCTGGTGTCCACGGCGAACTCCGCCGACGAGATCGGCACCTGGGAGGTGAACGCCGACCTGGCGTTGCGCACGTCCACCGACGTCGCCGCCGGCGAGTACCACTCGACGCTGACGCTCTCCCTGTTCAACCAGTCCTGAGCCATCTTCCGGGGCGCGGGACGCCATCGCCGCCCGGGACCCTGCGGGGTTCCGGGCGGCCACGACGACGAGACTGGAGACATCCTCTGTTGACCATCAGCCGTGCGCGGGGCGTCCTCGCCCGCCTCGCCGTCCTCGCCGTCCTCGCCGCCCTGCCGGCCGCCGTCCTGGTGGGGCCGGCGGCCCCGTCGCACGCCGACACCACCTGGTCGGTCGTGCCGGCCAACGCGGGCGGGCCCGACGGCCGCAGCGTCATCGACCTCGAACTCCCCGGTGGTGGGCAGGCGGTCGAGCACGTCGCGGTCATCAACCGCTCCACCGAGCCGGTCGAGTTCGGGATCGACGCCAACGACGGCTACCTGACCTCCAAGGGCTACTTCGACATGCGGCCGTCGGACGTCGCGCCGGTGGACGGCGGCTCGTGGATCACGGTGCCCGAGAAGGTGACCGTCGCCGCCGGCGCCACCTCCGTCGTGCCGGTGACGGTGTCGATCCCCGGCAACGCGACGCCGGGCGACCATCCCGCCGGAGTGACCGCGTCCCTGGAGACGGTCTCCGGGCAGGTACGGGTCCAGAACCGGGTGGGCGTCCGCCTGAACATCCGGGTCACCGGCGAATACGTCGCCAAGGTGGCCGTCAGCGGGGTGCGGGCGGAGTACACGGGCTCGTGGAATCCCTTCGTCCCTGGGACGGTCGAGGTGACGTACACGGTGGCCAACGCCGGAAACATCCGGCTCGTCAGTGACAACCGGGTGGTGTCGTCCACGCTGTTCACCGAGAACTCCTGGAGCGACCCGTCCGCGGCCAGGGCCAGGGAGCTCATGCCGGGCGGCAGCCGTACGTACGTCGCGCGGGTGGCGGGGGCCTGGCCGCTGGGGCCGGTCCGTACGACGGTCGTGGCGGTCCCCTCCCTCGCCGGTGCGGCGGTGCCGGACGTCGCCGTGCGGCAGGTGGCGGTCGCCACCACGGTCTGGGCGCTGCCGTGGCCGCAGCTCGGCCTCGCCGTCCTGCTCGTCCTCGCCTTCTTCGCCCTCCGGCTGAACGCCGCCCGGCGCCGCAGGCGCATCGAAGAACTGATCAGGCTCGCCCGTGAGGGCAGGCCGCAGGAGACGTGAGTCTCGTCACCCGCCCTCAGAGGTGGCGGCCGTCAACCGGCCCGGACGCCGGCATCGAACCTCAACCGGCCCGGGCGCCGGCATCGAACCTCAACCGGCCCGGGCGCCGGCATCGAATCGCAAGGGAGCCATGTTCCGTGAAGAAGGCATCGGCCTACGTCCTGACCGTCCTGCTGTCCTGGGCCGGGCTGGTGCTCGGCGCACCGGCCGCCCACGCGCACGGCGGGCCGATCAAGCTGGAGGTGACGGGTGACGGGGCCGACAACGTCAACGTGCTCGTGACGTACAAGAAGGACGGCCATCCCGTCACCGAGATCGTCGCGGCGACGCTGACCGCCACCTCGTCCGACGGCCGTGCCTTCGGCCCGGTCCCGCTCCGGTCGGCCGGCGAGGGCCAGAACCTCTACCGCTCCGCCGAGCCGCTGCCCAGCGGCGAGTGGCGGGTGACGGTGCGGGCGACCGAGCCGGCCAAGGCGAAGAAGACGGTGAAGGTGAAGGCAGGCGTGGTCGCCGCGCCGGTGGCGGCGACGGCCGCACCGGGCCCGACCGCTCCCGCGCCGGGCCCGACCACCTCTCCCGCACCGGGTACGACGGCCGCCCCCGCTCCTGGCCAGGCGTCCGCACCCGCCCACCTGCACGAGGCCGCGGCGGGCGCGGCGGGTAAGACGGACGGGGACGGCGCGATGGGGAGCGTACTGCGGATCGGCGTCATCGTCCTCGCGGCGCTCGCCGCCCTCGCGGCCTGGCTCTTCCTGGCCCACCGACACCGGCAGACCCGCCCCTGAGCAACAGCTCTGAACGGCGTCGTATTGCAACCCAAACTGCAGCTTGGCGGTGCTGTGGTGGTGGTTCGCGACCGATGACCAGCGCCAGCTTGATCGGCATGTACGCCAGGCTCTTGATCGCTATGAGCAGGCCCTCGCCAGTGATGGCCTCAGCGCTACACCTACACGCCCTTCGGAAAGCAGCTACGCTCCCACGCTCGATCTCGTTCTTGTAGAGGGCGTCACTGTTCATCCTGACGGAAGGACACTCACCGCCGAGTTCGTCGGGGCACCGATCACTGGTCCATGTGGCGCGGCTTACACCGCCCGAGCCGTCGAATCCGAGCATGCGGCCCTGATCGTGATAGAGGGGCACCCTCACGAGCGGGGAAGGATCTGCCCAATGGTGGGGTATGGCAGACAGGCAGCCGTACGGCTCAGCCGTCCCCTGAACGGGCGCGCGGTGTTGGCGGCCACAACCGGGGATGCCGGTCCCGAACCACATGCGCCGACCAGCCACGCTCTCCAGTGAGCCATGGTGAGGAACGAACCCTGGATCGTCGATCGCCCGCCCCCAACGTACGGCGTCCAGCCATGCAGTGGCGATCGTAGGGCTGCCTCTGTGCGGCGGTGTGGCGTGCCTGAAGGACTGTCCCAAGGCCAAGCGCACTTCCGGCCGTAAGCTCAAGCTCCACCAACAAGCCCAAGAGGCCGAGAAGGAAGCGGCGGGGGAGCGCTGGCAGGCGTCTGGTGCCACCCGGACGGACGCCCCATAGACGCCGGTCAGGACTGGGATGAATGGAAAACTCCTCCGCGTGGCCGAGGCCGACAAGGACGCCCGTGTCCACGACGCCCGGCACACGGCCGCGACGCTTCTCATCGAGCAGGGCGTGGGCATCAGCGTCGTTCAGGAGATTCTCGGCCACTCACAACTGACCACGACCAAGCGCTAACCCACATCACAGCGACACTTTCGACCGAGGCAGCAGCTCGCATGGGCCGCGCGTTCTGGTGCTAACTGCAACTGAAAATGCAACTGGGCGGGCTTCCAGATCATGGAGATCAGGGAGTCCGCCCAGGTCATTGTGGGTAGGGCGCCCGGGGCTCGAACCCGGAACCTACGGATTAAGAGTCGCGAGAGTTTATGTCAACCCATGCCTCGGTGCGCTGAATTGTGTCACTCCGGCTACAAATGTCGGGTCTCAAAATGTCCAAGAATGCCGCCTGATGTTGGGGCGTATCGCGGGCCGAAGAGCATGTAACGAGCATTTTGATCATGGTGACGCTGGCGGCGCCCAGCGGCATCCTTGGCGGCTTGACCGCCGGCTCAACCTCGCCTTGAACACCGTCAAGAAGTATGCCCGCGCCCCACGGTTCGAGCAGTTGATCGGCGGCGCGAAACGGGATACCACGCTGGTCGACCCGTTTCGCGACCACCTGCGCAGCCGCCGGGCCGCCGAACCCGGCGTGCCCGTGCAGACTCTGCTGAAGGAGATCAAGTCGATGGGGTATCAGGGCGGCTCCACGCTGCTGTATCGCTACCTGGGCCAAGGACGCGCCGAAGCCGCCCAGCCGCCGCCCTCGGCCCGCCGGGTCGCCATCTGGATCATGACCGACCCGGCCCACCTCAGCGCTGGCCGCGCGGTCCGGCTGCAGGAAGTGCTGGACGGCTGCCTGGAGTTGAAGCAGGCCACCGAGCACGTACGCACCTTCGCCGACCTGCTCACCCAGCGCCAGGGACACCGGCTCGACGAGTGGATCAACGAAGTCCGCGCCAGCGAGCTTCGACCCCTGCGCTCCTTCGCCGAAGGACTGCTTATCGACCACGACGCCGTCGTCGCCGGACTCACGCTGCCCTACAGCAACGGCCCCACCGAAGGCGTGATCAACAAGGTTAAATCACTGAAACGGCAGATGTACGGGCGAGCCGGTCTCGCCCTGCACCGCAAACGAATACTTCTCACCATTGCTAGAAACTGAGCGTTACCACGGGAATCTTGGCAGAGCCAGTGAAGCGACCGTGAGACGCATCCTGCGTTCGCGCCGACACGGTCCGGCTCCTCGAAGCTTCGACACCTCCTGGTGGACATTTCTACGCCTGCAAGCGAAGGGGTTGTTGGCCTGCGACTTCTTTCACGTCGATACGATCTTCTTAAAACGCCTGTACGTGTTGTTCGTGATGGAGGTGGAAACACGCCGCGTGCACGTCCTGGACGTGACTGCCAACCCCACCGGCGTATGGACCACTCACCAAGCCCGTAATCTGTCATGAACCTCGGGCAGAAGGCCGACTCGTTCCTCATTCGTGACCGGGACGCCAGGTTCACCGCCGCCTTCGACGAGATCTTTACCGGCGAGGGTGTCAAGGTGATGAAGACGCCACCGCAGACGCCCCGAGCCAATTGCTACGCCGAACGCTGGGTGCGCACCGTCCGAGCCGAATGCACCGACCGCATGCTCATCTACGATGAACGCCACCTGCGATCATTTCTCCCCGAATACACTGAGCACTACAACTCGCACCGTCCGCACCAGTCCCGCCAGCAATTCCCACCCGATCAAGACGAGGGAATCGTCGTGCCGAAGGAGGGGCCGATTCAGCAGCGTAAGGTGCTCAGCGGAGCGATCAACGAGTACCGCCGAGCGGCCTAATTGATGGGAAGAAACACCAGCTCAGACTATGTGCATGAGTTTTGAAGCGGTGCAGGCGCCTCCGATGGCCGTGCCGCGGGCGCGGGCGGATTCGTGGCCTTCCAGGGTGCGGTCGCGGATGTATTCGGCCCGCAGAGAGATTCGGTACGGGATCCGGCGGTAAGGGCGACATACCTCCGCCATACCGCGTCTCCGTATGGTCTCACCTAGACGGGAAATCAACGGAGGGAACCATATGAAGAGCATGCGTGCCGCGCTCGTCGTCGGGGCCATGGGGGCCGTGGCCATGATGGGCGCGCCCGCGTCGGCGTCGGTGACCGCGTTCGCCTCGGCGTCCACGCCGGCGGCGTCGGTGACCACGTCGGCAGCCGAAGCCCTCGTCGCGACCTGTTCGAAGGGGTCCTACAGGCTGAAGGTGATCGTCACCTACATCAACACGACGTTTGGGCACCGCTTCAGCCGTGTCCACTGGACGGCCTCCGGAGGCCCCACCACGGTCAAGGTCAGCCTCGTCCAGGACCGCGGCGGCCTTCCGGACGCCGAGTTCCTGGCGACCGTGATCACGGGCAACTCCGGCAGCAGGGCGATCTCGGCGACCCGGCCGATGGCGCATCGGGTCTTCGTAAAGCTGGCAGGTAGGAACGGTGTCACGAGCTGCGTCGGGCAAAGCGGCGTCGTCTGATCCCGACCGCTCGGCGCCCGCCGTCGCGAGAGACGGCGGGCGCCGGAGGTCAGGGCGAGGGGGAGTTCGAGGTCGGGATCACCAACGCCGGCCGAGGGCACCAACTGCGTGATCAAGACCATCGCTCGAGACGCCTACGCGACCACCCGACGATTTCGCGGATGGCTCAACCCCGCTTAACTTCGAAGAGCCGACATATCCAGCCTATGCCGGCCCATACCGGAGACATACCGGGGCCTCCTAAGCTCAGCGATGAATCCTCCAATTTGGGCGATCGCAGGACAGAACGGGACCACGTAAGGGGACTCGATGCGAAACTTTCCCAAGCTCTTAACCGTGGCGGTCGTGGCATTAGCCGCCGTCATCGCGCCGACCACCGCCGCCCATGCCGACGCCAACGGCTGCACTCAGCTCGGATCCTGGATTACGGACTCGGTGTGCATCGCGGTCGTAGGTAAAGGCCAGTACGTGAAGACAGCGACGGCCAAGCTTCTCGCACCCATCGGAAAGCCCTGCAATACCAAGCTGTACATCACGTTCTTCGATCTGAAGCAAACGAAGTACTCGCAAAGCATCAGCGCGTCCGACAGCAAGTGCCAAAGCGCGCGCTTCCACACGCAGAGCTACTACGCCACCATGCGGGTCGGCCGCGTTTGCGCTGCGGTTTCCATCAACGGGGCGATGAAGCTCGGAGCCTGCGTGAGCATTGTCAAATGATCAAGAACAGAGTGGGCTACGCAATGTAAGGAGCGACTCCATGCGAAACAGCTTCAAGATCTTAACCGTGGCGGCCGTGGCACTAGCCGGCGTCGTCGCTCCGGCCACCACTGCACAAGCCAACGCCACTGGCTGCACCCAACTCGGATCCTGGAAGACGGACAGCGTATGCATCGATGTCAGAGGCAAGGGAACCTACGTTAACTACGCGTCAGTCTATATTCATGCACAATTAGGATATCCCTGCAACGTCAGGCTCTACATCACGTTCTTCGACCTAAAGGGCGCGAAATACTCGCAAAGCGTGAGCGCGACCCACGATGGCTGCTACGGCTTCAAGGGGCACCAGCAGACTTATAAGGCAAACATGCGAGAAGGTCGCGTATGCGGTGCGGTTTCAGTCAATGGGGTGATGAAGCCCGGAGCATGCGTGAACATTCGCAAGTGACTTTCTCGCGCCTGGATGCCAACCTCGCGACAGACGCTCCTGTCAACCCCGCTGACTTCGAAGAGCAAGATGACCGCAGCCAAGGCCGCGAAGCCAACCAGGCCGATCAGCACCGGCAGCCGGAACTCCGCGCCGCCCAGGCCGATCATCCCGCCCAGCACGCCGACTGCGGCCCCGGCCACGAACACCAGCGGCGCCGAAGCCGCCCTGCGGTTGAAGAGGGTGCCTTCATTCGTGCTCACAGCCACCCACGCTCCCTCACCACCGCTCGCGCACCTGTGTGCGTGATCGGCGTCCAGGATCTCTCACGCCCCGTTCGACGCAGGACTTTGGGAATCCCTGAGATTCGCGCGGTGATGACCAGGTTTCTCGTGATCGCTGGCCTGTTGTCCCCTCAACGTGCCCGCGCAGGCTCCAGTGGTCCACGTGATGAAGTGGAACGCCTGCGCCAGCACGTACGCGAGCTGCCCCTGTTCCGGCGCACCACCGCCGAGTTGGCCTGGCACATCGCCGTGTTGGCGACCAAAGCGGACGTGATCTTGCTGCAGGAGTACTGCACGGGTGAGGATGCCAACCTGGAGCGCGAACTGAAGACACGCACCGGCCGGGGTGTGGAGCATCATTATGGCCGTGGCTGAGTCGGACGCCCGCTTCGAGGTGCACGCGCTGACCTCGCCGCCGTGGGGCACCCACAGGTACGCGATCTGCACGGCCGACCGAACGTTCTGCACCGCGCACCTCTCCTCCAGCTCGATCTACGACGACAGGCAGAAGGGCGCCCTACCGGCTGTGGGTGCCGAATATTGGGTCTCCTCACGCGACCTGCGCGTACTCGTGGAGGAGGCCACCGAGCCGGTCTTGTCGGGTGACCTTGATGTCGGCGTCGACTGGATCGGGTAGCGCACGTAGCGGGCTGGCCTGCTGCAAGGCCCGGTGCGGACGATGTCCATTGAAGTGGGTCTCGTACCCGGCAAGAACCTTGCGCAGGTGGCGTTCGTTCAGGATGAGGATCCGGTCGAGCAGCTCGCGCCGTACGCTGCCGACCCACCGTTCCATGATCGAGTTCATCCGAGGAGCCTGGGGCGCGGTGAGTACCACGCGGATGCCCTCGGTCGTGAACACCTCATGGAACAGAGCGGTGTACTTCGTGTCCCGGTCTCTGATCAAGACCCGGAAGTCGCCGATTCGATTGCCCAGGTCGAGCATCAGGTGCGGGCTTGCTGGGCGACCCAGCCGGCGGTGGGGTTCGCCGTGACCCCCAGCACGTGCACTCGTCGGCTGGCGTGCTCGACCACAGCGAAGCAGTACAAACGTGTGAGCATGACCGTCTCCACGCTGAAGAAGTCGCAGGCAAGGATCCCGGACGCCTGAGCCTTGAGGAACTGCGCCCAGGTCGGACCGCTGCGCCGGGGCGCTGGATCGACGCCGGCCCTCTTCAAGATTGCCCACACGGTGGCCGGGGACACCTTCCGGCCCAGGCCGGCGATCTGCCCGGCGATGCGCCGATACCCCCAGTCCGGATTTTCGGCGGCCAGGCGTAGTACCAGGGCGCGAATGGTTGGGCGGATCGGTGGCCGTCCCGGCCCGTGCTTGGGGTAGGTCCAGCGTCGCTTCACCAGATCGGCGTGCCAGCGCAGGAGCGTGCGCGGGGTGACGAATAGGTGGCATCGGCGGTGTCGGGGCAGGAGTCGCGCGAGGGCGGAGAGGATCGCCCGGTCCGCCCACGACGGCCGGGGCACGGCGACCTGGCGGCGGAGCACAGCCAGTTGATGCCGTAATGCCGTAGTACCAGAATCTCTACGTCTTTGGACGCCTGTGATCGGGCGAGCAGCGCGATCCAGCCGAATACGCGTAAGACGATCAAGTAGAGCAGCCGCAGAGCCATCCAGCGATCCTGCCGGAGGTGAGCCGGCGAACGCGGCAAAACCCCAGATCAAACCCTGTGACCCGATATTCGGCACCCACACCAACGATTCTCAGGTGACACTGCAGGTCCCCAAGGGACTGTTGCAGGACGGCGAGAAAGTGAGACGGAGGGCGAGGGCAGGCGATAACGGTGCGTGGTCGCCTTGGGCTGGTCTAGCTGTCGATCTTGAGCAAGGCGCCACTGCCGACAAGACATCGAACGGCCCTCGCGGCATCGCTCCCGCGCCTGCCGCTGCTCTCGCGGATGACGACTCCCGTGTGCAGGAGTGCTGGAGGAACGAGCAGCGAGCCAGAACCAGCGCACAGGACGGTACCGACGGCTACTACATGAATCGAAACACCTGGTGCGCCATTCATCAGCTCGTCCGTGGCGACGCCCAGATAAATTCCCGGCCGGGAACTCTCGTCAACGGGATCATCGCAGATGCCACCATTTTAGGAACTGCCGGCGGCAACGGCGAGGATACTCCCACGAAAATCGCTTTAGCCGTTTCATAATTTCCCTGAAGAATGTAACCGCATTCGGAGAGGTTTACAGCAGGCAAGCGATGATAGTCTTCGGAGCCAGCACCTACAACACCGCCTGCAAAATAGACGGCGACTCGTATGTCCAGGGCTCCTGGCAGCAATGGCGAGATGGGAAGGTTGTCGAGTTCAGCGTAGTTTCCGACGAGGCGAACGGCGGTGGGATCGACAAGCTCGAGCGCTGCTTCCCGAAGTTCTACGCCAAGATATGGCTCGACGGAATCTCCACCACTCCTCCGAAGACCTACTGGTCTGACGCCAGGCCCGAGGTGCGGTGCGACTCCGCAATCTACCTCACCAGCCACTACGGTAGCGGCTGCATCTTCGATAAGGTTGCAGCAGTCTATGAGACAACAGAGACTAGGCTAGGCGTCCCATGGAGCGGCATGGGAGACCCAGACAACGTGAACGTGGCATATCGAAGCGTCGCGTCCCATATCTGGACCGCCCAGCACAAGAAAGAGCTCACCCTCCCCAAGAGGGCCGATAAGAGCATCCCAGGGCATTGGCTAGGCGCCAGCGGACCACTCAGTCGAAATGTGAACGCAAGGTGGAAGATCAAAAATAACGGAAAAAGCAGAAATATGTGCCGCCTCCTATTCAAGGACTACGACCGAAAAGACGTCGAACTCGGCAAGGGGCCCAAGCACAAGGTCTATGAGTGCGATGAATTTCCCTTCCAGTCCACCATGCAAGGAACATGGGTCAGCGTCGAGCGCCTGAACAGCCCAGATGCTTACGCATACTCAAATAGACCTGTGTGGTGGAAGCGCAACACAGAAGACGGGCGACGGCTTGGCGCCTTCTACGGGAGCCGGCGGATCCTAGGCGAAGACGGAACTCGCCGGAAGACCACCTATGATCACTTCTGGGTGGAGGCCCACGTTCCCGGACAAAATCCGCACTAGTATCTAGGCATCAGGTAGGCAGTCCCCCAGAAGCCGAGGTACGCCTCGATCCTGGGGGCTGCCTCTTTTCGGAGAAGGTCAAAAACATGCTGGATGAGGTCGTCGCCCATTACACGGAGATTTTGGATTTTCTCGGCGAGGACATGGCATACACGGTCACGCTTCCCAACGCAGGCATCCTCACCGTCGAAGAGGCTGTGCGGCGCATGGGATTCGACCCTGTAGAGATAGAGGCTCCCGAAGCCGTACCCCACAGCGGCAACAGTATCCGCCTCCACCAGGTGGGCACCAGTGTCGTCACACTGGACGGGGTCTACCCCATGCCTGAACGCAAGCAGATAACCGATCAACTCGGCGGCGACGGTTTCCGGCACTGGTACGTGGCATTTGACATTAACGGCAACGCCAGCATGTACGCCAACTATGGGGGAGCGCAGGGCATGCTTGAATATCCCGAGCCGATCGACCTTCCTTTCACACGTTGGACAGAGCTCCTTGGCCCTTTGCATTCTTACGCCGATTTCCTCACACGCGTCTACGACAGCGAGGAGGAAGAGGCCACCGTGGACTTCGTCGCAGCATGCCTTGCCGTGACTGAACTGGAGAGCGGTGTACGGCTGGATCCAGAGCTGCTGCATACCCCTTACTCGGCTCTACCCATCCCACCTCCTAACTTTGATTAGGCGCGTCTCCAGGATCAGAGAACCTTTTCAGGCTCTGCGGCAGCTGCCCTGGTCACAGCCTGATCGCGATGCCGGTGTCCGGCCGGTGACATGAAGAAGCTCCTGGTAGACGGGTTGATCACCACAATCCACACCGTCGCAACCAGGGGCCGTGGGTGGCGCAGCAGGCTAGGAACCTGATGATCGAGTTGGGGGACAGGGCGCAGGGGTTCAGGTTCCTCATCCGCGATCGGGATACCAAGTTCACCACGATGGTCGACGAAGTCTTCACGGCCGAGGGCATCCGCATTCTCAAGAGTCCGCCTCGCGCTCCGCGGGCCAACGCGTTTGTCGAACGCTGGATCGGTGGTCTGCGCCGAGAACTGCTCGATCGGATCCTCATCGTCAACGCCCGCTACTTACGGTGCGTGTTGGCTGCGTACGAAACCCACTTCAATGAGCATCGCCCGCATCGCTCCCTGGGCCAGGCCGCCCCGCTGCGAGCCCTTCCCCGACCCGGTCGAGGACGATATCAAGGTCATCCGACGTGACCACCTCGGCGAGGCTGATCCACGAATACGCGCAGGTCGCATGCAGCGGCCGAGTTCTTGGCACCCACAGGCGCAGGGGCAGCTCGGGCACGCCAGCATCGTGCTGACCTCCGACACTTACACCTCGTTCTGCCCGAACTCCATCACGCGGCGGCGGAGGCCGCGGCACACCTGGTCCTCACCACAGCGCGTAGAACAGGTCAAAGGCTACAGAAACGGACGATCCAGTTTCGGCGTCGTTCCACGAGTCGACCGCCACGTAGCGCCTTTGCCGGAAAGGTGTCGCGGTGTCGGTTTGTCCCAGGCGTGACCCAGCTATGACCCACCTCTTGATTCTTTGATCAAGATGGTGAGTGAATCTGCAGGTAGGAGTGGTAGGGCGCCCGGGGCTCGAACCCGGAACCTACGGATTAAAAGTCCGCAGCTCTGCCAATTGAGCTAACGCCCCTCGCACCAGCAAGGGTACAGAGATTACCGCCCTGTCCGCGACGTCTCCATCACCGGTAGGCCGCCAGCCCCGTCAGCGCCTCCCCGAGCACCAGAGTGTGCACTTCCTGGGTGCCTTCGTACGTCAGCACACTCTCCAGGTTGTTCATGTGCCTGATCACAGGGTACTCCAGGGTGATCCCGTTGCCGCCCAGGATCGAGCGGGCCTGGCGGGCGATGTCGAGGGCGGCCCGTACGTTGGCCAGTTTGCCGAAGCTGATCTGCCGCGGCTCCAGCGTGCCCGCGTCCTTCAGTTCGCCGAGGTGCAGGGCGGTGAGGCCGGCCTGGGTCATGCCGACGTACATCCAGGCGAGTTTCTCCTGCGTCAGCTGGAACGCCCCGATCGGCTTGTCGAACTGGACGCGCGTCTTCGAGTATTCGACGGCCGCCTCCAGGCAGGCGCGGGCGGCGCCGACGACGCCCCAGATGATGCCGAAACGGGCCTCGGAGAGGCAGGAGAGCGGGCCGCGCAGGCCCACGACGCCGGGGAGCGCGGCGGAGGCGGGCAGGCGTACGTCATCGAAGTAGAGGGAGGAGGTGACCGAGGCCCTCAGGGACAGCTTCTTGTGGATCTCAGGGGCGGAGAAGCCGGGGGTGGAGGTGGGGACGACGAAGCCGCGGACGCCCTCGTCGGTCTGGGCCCAGACCACGGCGACGTCGGCGATCGAGCCGTTGGTGATCCACATCTTGGCGCCGTTCAGGATCCAGTCGGAGCCGTCCTTCTTCGCGTACGTCCGCATCCCGGCCGGGTCGGAGCCGTGGTCGGGCTCGGTCAGGCCGAAGCAGCCGATGGCCTGACCGGCGGCCATGCGGGGCAGCCACTCGTCCTTCTGCTCGTCGGAGCCGTACCGCCAGATGGGGAACATGGCCAGCGAGCCCTGCACCGACACGAAGGAGCGCAGCCCCGAGTCGCCGGCCTCCAGTTCGCGGCAGGCCACGCCGTACGACACCGCGTCCGTCCCCGCGCAGCCGTACCCTTCGAGATGCATGCCGAGCAGGCCGAGCGAGCCGAGCTCGGGCGCCAGCTCGCGCGCGGGGAAGACGGCCTCCTCGAACCAGTCCCCGACGTGCGGAAGGACGCGGTCGGCGACGAAGGATCTGACCGTGTCGCGGATGAGCCGCTGGTCAGGGCCGAGGCGGTCGTCCAGGCGCAGCAGGTCGTCCATGGGTTGGGTCCTCTCCCTCGTACATAGGGGGCTACCAGGGTTGTACCAGGGGCAATCCTGATGTGCGAACACCGGCCCGGCGGGCAGTCTTGAGGCATGAGCGAATACAACGTCAAGAAGCTGCGCCGGACGCACAAGGGCCGGATCATCGCGGGCGTCTGCTCGGGCATCGGCGAGTACGTCGGGATCGACGCCAACCTGGTACGGATCGCGCTGGCGATCACGACCCTGTTCGGCGGCCTGGGCGTCGGCGTCTACGCGGTCGGCTGGCTCCTCATGCCGGACGAGGACCACGACACCTCGATCGTCCAGGACCTGATCAACAAGCAGCAGGCCAACCGGTCGGCGACGGACTGGAGCGGCGAGCAGAAGCCCCAGCAGTGATCAGGCGGTGGCCTGGGCACTCACCCGGGCGGCCTTGTCACGAGACTCGGTCCAGACCATGGCGAGCACGGCCGCGCTGATCACCCCGGCGATCCCCGCCAGCGCGACCACCGGCTCGGGGCCGAGTCTCTCCGCCGCGAAACCGCCCACCAGGATGCCGATCCCCTGCACGGTCATCAGCCCCGACTGCACGAGGCCGAACGCCTGAGCGCGACGCTCAGGCGGTACGGACTGAACGAAAGCCGCATTGGCCGCGAGCTGGTACGCCCCACCGATCCCGGACAGAACCCACGCCGCCAGCACCACGGCCAGCGGCGGCCGGATCGCGGTGACGATCAGGGGCGCGCAGCTCAGCATGGCCATCCACCCCATGAGCCGCAGCCGCCTCGGCGGCGAGACGAACCTGCTGAACAGGAACGCGCCCACCACAGTCCCGGCCGGCATGGCCGCCATCAGCAGCCCGGTGATCACCGGCACCGGCAGGGCGCCGGTGTGCAGGGCGGCGGCGTAGGGGGCGGCGAGGCCCTCGGGCAGGATGTAGAAGCCGCAGAGCCAGGCGAACAGCACCAGCGTGCGCAGTTTGCGCGACCCGAAGACCAGCCGGGCTCCGCCCTTGGTCATCGTCCACATGGACGGCTTGGCGCCGTCGGGCTGGGCGGCGGGACGGCGGCGTACGCCCGAGACCAGGATCAGCGCCGATCCGAGGAACGTGGCCGCGTCGAGGGCCAGCGCCCGGTACGGGCCCATCGTGGCGATCAGCGCTCCGCCGGCCGCGAAACCGAGCATCTGCACGGCCTGGTTGGTCATGTTCTGCAGGGCCGAGCCCATGACGTACGCGTCGCCTTCGAGCACTTCCGGCAGCAGCGCCGCCCGCGCGGCCGAGAAGGGGGCGCTGAGCAGCACCACCAGGAAGACGAGCGCGCACAGCGCCCAGAACGGCACGCCCGGCACCGCCATCACGCCCACCAGCACGGCCCGCAGCAGGTCGCAGGCCAGCATGACGCCCCGGCGCGCGAAGCGGTCGGCCAGGCCGGCCAGCAGCGGCCCGCCGACGATGCCGGGCAGATAGGTCAGCGCGTAGACGGCGGCCGTGGCCAGGGGGGAGCCCGTGCGATCGTAGACGAGCACGGCCAGCGCCACCTGCGCGAGCTGGTCGCCGAGGAGTGAGAGGCCCTGGCCGTACCAGAGCGCCCGGAACTCCCTGACGGCGATGACCTCTCGATATGTGACTTGTCGTTCTTGTCCGGCACGGCGATGCCGTCCCGGCGGCCGTCTCGCCCGCATGGCCCCCATTGGACTCCGCTGTACCTGACGCAGGGTGCTCGCTATGTCACCTAAGGTGCCCGAACACAGGGTCGGCCGCAACCCAAAGCAGCCAACCAAAAGCAAAGGGTTACCAGCCCAATTCGTGAAGCCGGGCGTCGTCGATGCCGAAGTGATGCCCGACCTCATGCACGACCGTGATGCGGACCTCGTCGATCACGTCCTCTTCGGTGGCACATATTTGGCATATCGGATTGCGGTAGATCTCGATCCGGTCGGGCAGGACAGCCGAGTACCAGTCGCCACGTTCGGTGAGGGGGATACCGGTGTACAGGCCGAGCAGGTGGGGCTCCGGCGGGTCATCGACGACCGTGACGACGACGTTGCTCATGGCGCGCGTGAGGTCCGGAGGGATCGTGTCCAATGCCTCGGCCACGAGTTCCTCGAATCTCTCCCGCGAAACCTCGATCACACTTGCCATTCTGCCCCGCCGGTGGGGTAAGCAAGAATCTGTATGAAGTTCGCGCACAGGGCAAAGGCAGTCATTCGCTCACGAGGGGCGTCACGGGCGGCGAGGATCGCCGCCGTGCTCCTCGTGGCCGCCGTGGGCGCCTGGCTCGGCATCTTCCTCAGCGGCACCGTACGTACGCAGGTGGGTCCGGTGGAGACCGGAATGTCGCTGCGGCCGGCCTGGGGCGGCGAGACGGTCGTCGACGCCAGCCCGCTCGGCACCCTCACCTTCCGCACCCATGATGCGCCATTGCGGCTGCGCATCACGCTCGAGAACATCGACCAGGAGCGTGCCAAATCGCTCCTGGAGGACCCGCGCCTGGCCGACCGCCTGCCCGGCGTGATCGAGGACGACCTTCTCGACGGCGTGCGCGCCCTCGTCATCCGCTCGCTGCTCTGTGCCGGGGCCGGAGCCCTGCTCGCCGTGCTGATGGTCTTCAGACGTCCGAAAGTGGCGCTGATGGGCCTTCTGGCGGCTTCTGTGGCCCTGGCCGCCACCGGAGCCCTCGCCGCGCTCACGTTCCGCCCGAACTCGCTCGTCGAGCCGCGCTACTCGGGCCTGATCGCCGCCGCGCCCTCGCTCGTGGGCAGCGCGGAGTCGATCGTCAGCAAGTTCGAGTCGTACCGGTCACAGCTCACCAAACTCGTCACGAACGTCTCCAAGCTCTACGACACCGTCTCGAACCTGCCCCTGTACGACGCCAACCCCAAGACCATCCGCGTCCTGCACGTCTCCGACATCCACATCAACCCCATCGCCTGGAACGTCATCCGCTCGCTCAAGGACCAGTTCGCCGTGGACCTGATCGTCGACACGGGCGACATCTCCGACCACGGCACCAAGGCGGAGAACAAGTTCGTCGACGAGATCGGCACGCTGAAGGTCCCGTACGTGTTCGTCCGCGGCAACCACGACTCGATGACGACCCAGAAGGCCGTCGAGAGGCAGAAGAACGCCATCGTCCTCGACGACCAGACCAGGAAGGTGGCGGGCCTGACCATCTACGGCCTCGGGGACCCCCGCTTCACCCCCGACAAATCGGTCAACGTCGCCGGCGACCCGCAGGCGCTGGCCCGCTTCGGCCGCTCCCATGTGCCCAAGGTCAAGAAGGCGGACGTGATCGCCGTACACGACGGGGAGGTCGGCAAGGGCTTCTCGGGCGCGGCCCCCATGATCCTGGCCGGACACACCCACGAACGCCGGACGAACATGTTCCCGACCGGCACCCGCATGCTCATCCAGGGCTCGACCGGCGGAGCCGGCCTGCGCGCGCTCGAACACGCCCAGCCGACCCCCGTACAGGCGTCCGTCCTGTACTTCGACAAGGAGACCAAACGGCTGCAGGCATGGGACGACATCACCCTCGGCGGGCTCGGGGAGCAGTCGGTCTACATCCAACGTCACGTGGAGCCCGACCCACAACGTATGATTTCCCCAGAGCCAACGACCGCCCCGTCGCCAACGGGATCGATCACTGGCGCCCGGTCACCGGCCGCGGGCCCGCCGCTTTGGCATCAGGGGCGATCGTCCCCTATGCTTCAGAGGTCTCCGACGGAAGGCGACAGGGAATCCTGAGCCCCCATCGTCTAGCGGCCTAGGACACCGCCCTTTCAAGGCGGCGGCACGGGTTCGAATCCCGTTGGGGGCACTGCGAGCGCCTGGCGCACCCGCAAAACGGATGGTCTAAGGCCACCGAAGAGCTGGTAAGCTAAGCGAGCGCAAACAGCAAGAAACGCAACACCACGCAAGGTCCTGTAGAGCAGTTTGGAGTGCTCGCCACCCTGTCAAGGTGGAGGTCGCGGGTTCAAGTCCCGTCAGGACCGCTCTGGGTCAGGTAGCTCAGTTGGTACGAGCGTCCGCCTGAAAAGCGGAAGGTCGGCAGTTCGACCCTGCCCCTGACCACAAGCATTGAACAGCAAGAATGCCCCGAACGACTTGTCGTTCGGGGCTTTTGGTTTTCGCTGACAGCAACAGTGACAGCAACGTGGGAAGCACCTGAGGGCTTTCACCTGAAGGGCCGAGGTACGCGCCCACGCTTACCCGCCTGGTTGGAGATCGACTTGTGGCAGGCGCTGAGCCAGCGGAGGCGGCGTGTCTCCAAGTGCGGTTCACAAGCCGAGCTGACCAATGCGACCAGCTTCAAGATCACAGGACAGGCCGTCAGCTGATGTTGGGTAAGTGGCTGCACCCTGGACCAAGATCGGACCTGCTCACGCAGAGCCGAACTGGCCCGGGTGTTCGCCCGTTGCTCTACTTGTAGAGCGTGATCATGAGGCGCCCCCGTCAACGGGCTCACCCTCCGCAGGCCTCCTGGAAGACCTCACGGGCGACGCGATAGCTGTCGAACGCCCGGGCCGCGCCCGCGTACGCCTCGATGTGCACGAACGCCTCCACGATCTCCTCCGGGGTGACGCCGTTGTTGAGCGCGATGCGCAGCTGCCCGCGCAGCGGTTCGAGCGTGCCCAGGGTCGCGGCGATCGTCACGGAGACGAGGGCGCGGGTGCGGGTGTCGAGGACGTCGGTACGCGGCCACGCGTCGCCGAAGGTGTGCCGGGTGGCCAGGCGCATGAAGTCGGCGGCGTTGGCGGGCTCGCCGGGGCCGGGTTCCAGGAACGGCTCCAGTCTCCTGCCGAGCAGGCGCGCGGCGGTGTCGAGCGCTGCCTCGTAGCCGGGTTCGCGCAGGGTGTCGGTCATGGTGATGCCTTCCGGATCAGTGCTGGGGACGCGCGCTGAGCTCGCCGTACTGCCCGCCGCGTACCCGCGCGGGGTCGAACAGGCCCGACAGGTGGGCGACGTCGTCCGCGCTCAGCGGCACGGCGGTGGCGGCGGCGTTCTGGCGCGCGTACTCCGCCCGTTTCGTGCCGGGGATGGGCGCGATGTCGTACGGCTGGGCGAGCAGCCAGGCCAGGGCGACCTGGCCCGGGGCGTGTCCCCGCTCGTCGGCGAACGCCTTCAGCCCCTCGACGAGGCGGAGGTTGTCCGCGAAGTTCTCCATCTGGAACTTGGGCAGGGTCGAGCGGAAGTCGTCACTGGTGAACGCGGTCTCGCGGGTGAAGCGCCCGGCGAGCGCGGCCCGCCCTAGGGGGCTGTACGGGACGAAGGTGATGCCCAGCTCGCGGCAGGCGGGCAGCACCTCCTGCTCCACCTCGCGGGCCCAGAGCGAGTATTCGCTCTGGAGGGCCGAGATCGGCGCCACGGCGGACGCCCGGTGCAGGATGTCCGGACCGACCGCGCTGAGCCCGATCGCGCGCACCTTGCCCGCGGTCACCAGCTCGGCCATCGCGCCGACGGTGTCCTCGATCGGCACGGTGGTGTCGTGGCGGTGGACGTAGTAGAGGTCGATGTGGTCGACGCCGAGGCGGCGCAGGCTGGCCTCGCAGGCGGCGGTCACGTACTCCGGGCGGCCGTCGTAGACCACCCCGCCCTCCTCCAAGGGCCGCGCTCCGAACTTGGTCGCCAGGACCACCCGGTCGCGCAGGCCGCGCACGGCGCGGCCGAGCAGTTCCTCGTTGTGGCCGAAGCCCTTCTGGGACTGGCCGGTGGCCGCGCCGGCGGCGCCGTAGATGTCGGAGGTGTCGAAGAAGTCGATGCCGGCCTCGACGGCGGCGTGGATCGTGGCGACGGACTCCGCCTCGTCGGCGTCGCCGTAGAACTGGGACATCCCCATGCAGCCCAGGCCGATCGGCCGGACGGAGATGTCGGTGTGTCCAAGGGTGACACGGGCTTCCCGCATGATGGTTCCTCCTCGTCAGGCTGCGATGGTCTTGTACTCGACGTACTGGGCGAGGCCGGCGACGCCGAACTCGCGGCCGATGCCGCTGCTCTTGTAGCCGCCGAAGGCGCCGTCGAAGGTCGGCGCGGCGCCGTTGACGGTCATCCACCCGGTACGGACCCTGCGGGCGACCTCGATGCCGTGCTCGCGGTCGGCGGCCCAGACGCCGCCGCCGAGGCCGTACTCGGAGTCGTTGGCGATGCGGACCGCGTCGTCCTCGTCGTCGAACGGGATGACGACCAGGACCGGGCCGAAGATCTCCTCACGGGCGATCCGCATGCCGCTGTCGACGTCGGCGAACAGCGTCGGGCGGACGTAGTACCCGCCCTCCAGCCCGTCAGGGGTCTCGAGTCCGCCGGTCACCATCCGGGCGCCTTCGGCGATGCCGAGCTCGATGTAGGAGCGCACCCGCTCCAGTTGGTCGGCGCGGACCATGGGCCCGATGAAGGTCTCGGGGTCGGAGGGGTCGCCGACCCGGACGTCCTCCATCATGGCGGCCAGCGCCGCGACGACCTCCTCGTAGCGGCTGCGCGGGGCGAGGATGCGGGTGTGGGCCACGCAGTTCTCGGCGTTGTTGCCCAGCGACAGGGCCCTAAGGCCTGCCACGACCGCCGTCAGGTCGGCGTCCTCAAGGATGATCGAGGCAGACTTGCCGCCCAGCTCCAGGCTGACCCGCTTGAGCTGCTCCCCGGCGACGGAGGCGATGCGCCGGCCGGCCGCGGTGGAGCCGGTGAAGGCGATCTTGTCGACGCCGGGGTGGGCGACCAGGTACTCGCTGGTCTCGCGGCCCGCGGGCAGGATGCTCACCACGCCTTCGGGCAGCCCGGCCGCGTCGAAGACCTCGGCGAGCGCCAGGGCGTCCAGCGCCGTCTCCGGGGAGGCCTTCAGGACGACCGTGCAGCCGGCTAGCAGCGCGGGAACCAGCTTGACCAGGGCCGACTGATGTGGAGCGTTCCACGGGATCACCGCCGCCACCACGCCGACGGGTTCCCGGCGCAGCAGCGTCGTGGCGTCGCCGACGGCGCCCACCTCCTCCTCCCAGCCGAGAGCGGCGGCGGCGCGCACGTACGCCTCCGTCATCTCCGGGAGGGACTGCAGGTGCGTCCAGCGGGTGAACCACAGCGGCGAGCCGTTCTCGGCGGTGACCAGGGCCGCGAACTCCTCGGCGCGGACCGCGTAGAGCTTGGAGAACCGCTCCACGACGGCGCTCCGTTCCTGCGGGCTCATCCGGGGCCAGGGGCCTTCGTCGAACGCCCGGCGGGCGGCGGCGACCGCGCGGTCGACGTCGGCGGGGGCGGCGTGCGGCGCGGTCCCGACCAGCGAGCGGTCGTGCGGGGAACGCACCTCCAGGACGTCCGCGGTGGCCGGGGCGACCCACTGGCCGCCGACGTACAGGTTCGGGTAAGTGATCACGGAAAGGCTCCTCATATGCGTGTCCATTGGACCTTTATGACTATAGCGGTCCAGTGGACACGTATCAAATGTCCGATGGACCGCTAATGTGGGAGCTGCCATGATCCGCGGTGCGCGAGGAGGTTCGATGGACGAGGTGGAGGCGCCGTCCTTCCAGCGGGCCAGGCGGCCCGAGCACCGGGAGCTCCGCAAGCAGGAGATCCTGGACGCCGCCGAGGCACTGCTGGCCGAGATGCCCGCCGACGAGATCAGCCTCCGGGAGCTGGGGCGCCGGCTCGGGGTGTCCAAGACGCATGTGGTGCGCTATTTCGAGAGCCGGGAGGGCGTCTTCCTAGGGCTGCTCGCCAGGCTCCGGCTGGCCTGGCTCGACGCGCTGGCGGATGAGTGGCCGGCCGCGCCGTGCGAGCCCGGCCAGGTGATGCGGGCCTGGGCCGATTCGCTCGCCGCCCGGCCGGTCCTGTGCCAGCTGTGGAGCCTGCTGCCGACCGTCCTGGAGCGGAACGTCTCCGCCGGCACCGTGCGCGCCTACAAGTTCATCGACCTGGAGCACCGCACCCGGCTGGCGGGGCTGGTCAGGGAGCGGGTGCCGGCCCTCGGCGCGGGTGACGCTCTCACGCTGACGGAGTACGCCGTCGTCGCGCTGGTGGGCCTGTGGTCGTTCAGCAACCCGACCCCGACCATCGTCGAGGCCACGTCCGACCCCCGGCTCGCGGGCTCCCGGGTGGACTTCGCCACCATGTACGGCGAGATCCTGCAGACCACCCTCGCCGGGCTGCTCGCCCGCGCATGAGCCGCCCGCGGTTCAGCGGACGGCCGGACGTACTCGGCGTGCGCCGGTCGTGGTCGGGGCGATCGACGCGAAGTTCCTCCCTCGTGGGGAACCGGCACTGGGTGGCCATGCCGATCAGCCGGCTTGCGGCCCCTGAAACGAGGCGAACCCCGCCGCCTGCTCATCGGACAACAACTCGACCGGCACCGTGAATCTCCATGGGGTCTACGGCAAGACCCTCGAAGAGTCCCGGGCCCTCCCGCCACCCCGAGGCGGTGGTCGCGGGTCGAGAACCTGATCGCCGGCAACGGCGGTCAGGCCCTCGATCGTTCGGCCGTCATGGGGCCGTCCCTGGGGCGCCGACGGATTCAGGGTCTCGTGGGTGCGGCGTCAGCAGGGCCGGGTGACGGCGGTGGATGGACGTACCTGTGCCCGCGGGATCAGCAGGAGAGGGTGTAAGTCGCGGACCCGCCGCTCATCACGAGCGGCGAGTTCGCGTAGCCGGCCTTCGTGAATTGCGCGGCCCCCAGGGACTGGTAAGTGGCGCTTCCTCCCGGGCACGCGACGGATCTGGAGTTCCCCACTTGCGAGACGTTACTCCCCGTCGTGATCTGCCAGGGCAGTCCGGTGCCGTTGACGACGAAGGTCATGGCGAGGTCGATCGTGTCGACGAGGGCGTCGCACTGCGCGGAGGCGGTGGCGACCACCTGGGCGCCGACCACGGTCGGGTTGGAGATGCCCCCACCGCAGGTGATGATGGCCGGCAGAGCCTGCCCGCTCGTCGGCACCGCGGCGGCCGTCCGGACGAGAGTCACGGTGTACGAGCGGTTGTAGCCCTTCCAGGGGGTGTTCTGGTTCTCGGTGGTGAAATGCGTGGACGGGGTACGGTCCGCGTCGGCCGGGCTGGTGGTGAAAGCGGCGATCAGGGCGCAGTTCATGGCCACCAGGGCAGCCAAGCGCATGGCGCGCGTTCGGAAATGCATGGTGATCCCTTCGCGTGAGTGGGTTCTTTTTGCCGGACTGTTTCTGAATGGGATCCGGTCAGGAGCGCGCGGTCGATCGAGCATGCCGGGATGTGCGAGAGTAAGCGACTTCAAGAGTCGCTGCTCTATTTACTCCTGACCTCGTGCGCAGTCACAAGAAACGGCTTACGACGAAGCCTGTAAGGGTGTCATCAAATCCGGCTGCTGAGGCCAAGGATAACTCAGAAATGCGCCGGGAAGAATGCGCTGTACCTGGCTGGTTCCGGCCGGATCGAACGGTCACGAAAGAAGGCGCAGCTCATCAGGGTCGGCCACTAGTTTGGCACGGTTCCGAGATTGGTGCAGGCCAGGGCCGGATTCATTGATCACAGGCCATAACCTGTGATGTGGAAATTCCGTATCATCGGAGTAAGTTGTTATCAGTAACTGAAGATCACGTTACGTGATGGCGGCATGGTCCGGTCATGCTCGTGATGAAGCAGGACGAGCGCTGCCAGGAGGATTTTCCGATGCGCCAGGGATCGAGGCTGACCCGGCGCAGAGCTTTGAAGGTGACCGTGAGCAGAGCACGCTGCCGCAAATGAGTCAACCTTCGAACCGGTGCTGGATGACTTGCGAAAAAAGCCCATCGACTCTGGTGGGCGCCATGGAAGCGACTACACTCATCCGCGCCCAAGAAGCTCTCAGTAGTGAGCAATACGAAGAGCAGATCCTCGCGCAGATCCAGGGCTTGTCCTAACCGCAGGTGCCTCGAATGAGCGTCCCGAATGGCTTGGCCTGTTCGGGACGCTCCATCGTCTGCCGGATGTTCAGGCGACAGCACCGCTGACAGCAACGTCCCCGCACGTAGACTCACCGTGATCGGCCCCGCGCCCACCGCGCCGGGGCGCATGGTCAAGGCGTTTCCGGCTCGAAGCGCGGGGAGATTGCACGCCGACTTCGAGGCTGATGTCGCGGCGGCCCGTGTGGCGATCGACGACGAGATGAGGGGCACGTGGCCCGGCGCCTGATCATGGACACGGGTGCGCTCATCGCCGCCGAGCGAGGCAACGCATCCGTGGGCGCCGTGCTCGAAGACGCCGGCTGCGGCCACTGCGAGAACGGTGATCACGAGCACGGCCGTGACGGATGGCGTCCAGCACGCGAGGAACCGCCGGCCCGGGTAATGCGCTGGACGGGATCAAAAGCGAATTTAAAGCGACGCACTCTACCGTGACTATAGGAACAAGGGGACATCAGCCAGAACCGCATCACGGGGAGAATTCAGCTCATGAATCTGTCAAGGTCGACTGCTGTCGCACTGGCGGCTATCGCGATGACCGGGCCGCTTCTGTCGACGGCGGGGCCGGCGGCGGCCCGGTCGGCGAGTGCATGGAACTGCACCAGCCTCAGCGGTTCCAGCGATTCGACTTCGGACAAGGGGGGCAGAGACGTATGGGCCGAGTGCCATAAGGGCAATGAATGGGTGCGGGCGTATTTCCGGGCCTACAAAGAGACCCTGGAGCTCGAAGACCACCACGGCAGCGACCCCAACAGCGTGGTGGCCTACCTGACCGTGGCAGGCGTGGGGACGGCGAGGTTCGAAGGCGCGGGTCTCCGGGACCGGAGTTACGACGAAGGCAAGGCCGTCTCCGTGAAAGTGTGCACCTCCGATTCATCGACGAAGGTCTGCCACACGCAGGGCGGGGGAAGGACCTGACCGGAGTGATGAGTGGCCGGCCATAGACGGGGTTCTCGGCTGGTGAAACGTTAGGGGATTGGCGCGCGTCGCGCTTTCAGCGCGTATTCGAAATGCTCGCCATTCTTGTTTTTCGGCTTTGCCGGAGAGCGTGGCAGTACGTTTTCCGGAAGTCTTGGGAGAGTGCGTCGAAATCACGCCGGGGTTGGTGCGAACTTCGGGGCGGCTGGGCACGGCTCGTCAGCACCGCTGAGGGCCGACTGAGAAGCTCGTACGCCGGCTAACCCCGGACGTGATCCATGAAACGCCGTCGTCGCGGTAGCCACTGCTTGGTTCGGCCGGACACGCAAGCGTCAGCGAAGGCGCAGAGCTCGTCCATGTACAGTTTCTGCTCGGCGGGATCCCCGTCACGCATGGGGGACCGGGCCCAAGGGCCGTCAGGAACAAGGAAGCGAGCGGCGTGGTCGGTGCCGCGCTGGTCGTCGAGGTGGAGAAGCGCGCCCATCGCATCGGTCTGGTGGTGATCGTGGTCCGGCCGCGCGAAGTAGCGGTCCAAGTAGGCCGACAGGATCGCCGCGTCTTCATCCTCGCCGAATCGGGCCAGGGCGAAGCAGTATCCGTCCGCCGCGTAGGAGCCCTGGCTTTCCATGAGCATCCCGCCGAGCTGGTCACGGAAACGGATGCGCCGGTCCATGCCGATCAACCATGCCGCGGTCAATCCTGACCGCCACTCTAAGTCCAGCAGCAGCTTGAGATCGTGGTCGGTGATCCGCCGCGCGTCCCTCGCCAGGGACCTGCCGAAGCGCACCACCTGCCGATCCGACAACAGTCCTATGAACCCGCTGCTCAGCAACGTCAGGTACCGGCGTACCGGTCCTCTGCCCTTGGCGACGTAGCGGCGGGCCAGGAGCATTTGTCTGAGGTCGGGTGAGAGCGGCAGGCGCATGAGTCCATCATCTCGGCGTCGTACGGGCCTGCCCATACTTAACCCGTTCGGCGTTCGAAGGTGCGGTGAGATCAGCTGCCGGATGGGTGTTTGGAGAGCCAGTCGGCGTGGGGTTGGTGAAGCCTTCGTCCATGACGTACGTGACCGTGGTGACGTACACCTCTTGGCCGGCGAACAGTTCGGTCAGGACGGTGTTGTAGCGGTGGAGCACCGTACCGATGGGTGGGCAGTCCGGGAATTCGGATCGCCACAGAGCCGAGAGTTCGGGCAGGGCCGAACCGGGTAATTCGTGCGAGGGCATGCGGCTCAGAGTAGGGCCCAGGAGTCTGTGCGGCGATCTTGTTTTCGGTGGAGCGGCAGGCTTGTCGATCGGCGGGGGCCGGTTGAGGCGGCGGCGATGGCACTGTGCGCTCGTATGATCATCGGGCTGAAGGCGCTGCGGCAGGATGAGATGGGGTGATCTTGGGTCGGTGGTGTGTCTCCTTGCTTGCGGCGGTGGTCGTCGTGCTCTGCGGCTCGGGGTTGCGAAGGGCTGTGGGAGGTGATCGCTCGTGAGGGTTTATGCAAGGAACGAGCGGATTATGAGAACGCGCTGGTCCGTGAGGCGCTGAGTCCGGTTCTGTCCCAGATGGGGATGGGCGGGCCCATGGAAGATCAGGATGACTGTGATTCGTCGTCCTACGGGTCGTATGTCTCTGTCCATGTGGCGAATGCGGAGCCGGAGGATGTCGTGGCCGCCTTCGTGCGGGCGGGGTGGAGTGGCGGGCCGGTCTCTGAGCGCAGTCGGGACTGTGTCGCGTGGTGCCGGGCGTATGAACTGAGCAAGAAGGTCGGCGGGGAGCGGGTTGTCGGCGTGAGCCTTGAGAGGTCGACGGACGTGGACATTTGGGTCTCCGCGGCTGATGACTGCTGGGATGCCGATGGGTACCGGTGTCCTGCGTGACTGCTCGCTAGGCGCGCCGGGAACGCCGTACTGAGTTTCAGGAGAAGGGGTCGAGGCCGGTGAGGGCTGTGCTGGCGGTCCATATGCGGGCCGCCAGGTCGGCGTCTGCCAGGTTGCCGCGGACGGGTTCGAGGACGGGCAGGCCGCGGATGCCGAACATGCGGGGGCCCCAGAGCTGGCCGCCCCGTACCGCAGGGTCGAGGACGGCGCGGACGGCGGGCCAGGCGGCGGACTGTTTGCCCTGAAGGAGGAGGCCGGCGGGCAGGGCGCGCAGTCGTTCGGCGGTGGTGCGGTGGTGGACCCCGGGGCGCGCCGGAGTGAGGGAGTCGAGCGCGCCTCCCGGATGGGTCACCACGCTCAGCGTGGTGCCGCCGGCGGGGCGCAGGCGACGGTCGAGTTCGAAACCGAAGAGCATCTGCGCGAGCTTGGAGCGCGCGTACGTGCGCTTCGGGCGGTAGTCGCGCGTGCTCTGCAGGTCGTCCAGATCGAGGGTCTCGGACTTCGCCGTGAAGCTGCCGGTGGTGACGACGCGGCCGGCGGGCGTGGCCGCGAGCAGGGGTGCCAGCCGGGAGATCAGCGCGAAGTGGCCGAGGTGGTTGGTGGCGAACATCAGCTCGTGGCCGTCCGGGGTCTCGCGCCGGGGCGGGCGGTCGAGCAGCACCCCGGCGTTGCAGACGACCGCGTCGAGCCGGTCCAGGCGCAGGGCCCGCACCGAGGTGCTGAGGGAGGAGAGGTCGGCGAGGTCGAGGCGGACGTGCTGGACGCGCGCGCCGCGGACCCGGGCCCGGATCGAGGCCCGCGCGGCCTCGGCCTTCGCGGGGTCGCGGCTGCCCAGGACGACGGTGGCGCCGGTGCCGGCCAACTGTTCCGCGACGAAGTAGCCGATGCCTCCGTTGCCGCCGGTGATGAGGAAGTTCTTGCCGTCGGCGGCGGGAAGACGTCGTACGTCCCAGGGATGGGTGGAGCGAAAGGACATGGTCGATTCCTCGTCGGAAGATAGGTGGAATGACTCTGAAACTATAGTCACTTCAGAATCAGAGTTGTTTCAAGTTCGCTAGGATGAGGCGCATGGCGACGGGGCGCCGCGAGCGCAAGAAGGCACAGACCCGGCAGGCGTTGTCCGACGCCGCGCTGCGGTTGTTCGGCGAACGTGGCTACGACGGCGTCACCGTGGCGCAGATCGCCGAGGAGGCGGACGTCTCGATCGCCACCCTGTTCGCGCACGTCCCGGACGGCAAAGAGGCGCTGATCTTCGACGACGGCGCCGAACGGCACGTCTGGCTGGCCGCCGCCGTCCGCGAGCGGCCCAGCGGGCAGTCCGTGCTGGAGGCGCTGCGCCGCTGTCTGGCCGGCAGCGGGCCCTTCGCCGGCGATCTCCCGCCCGGCCAGCGCCGCAAGCGCGACCTGATCGTCAGTACGCCCGCGCTGCGGGAATACTCGCGCAAGCTCTGGATCGCCGGCGCGGCGGCGCTGGCCGAGACCATCGCCGCCGAGAGCGGCCGCGACCCCTCCGACATGACGGTTCGCGCGCTCGCCCGCTATGTGCTGGAGATCCCCGAGCTCGCCGGCGCGGAGCCGGACCCGCTCGCCGCCATGAACGCCGTCTTCGACCTGCTCGAATCGGGCTGGCCCACGACGTGACGGACGCCCGCATTTCGGCTGGCGCGGGCGGTTCAGCGCCGGCGGTCGAGGAGGCCCAGGTCGTACGCCGCCGCGACGGCCGCCGCCCGGTCGTTGACCGCGAGCTTGCCGTACACGTGCAGCAGGTGCGTCTTCACGGTCGCCTCCGTGATGAACAGTCTGCCGGCCACCTCCCGATTGGTCGCCCCCCGCGCGATGAGCCGCAGCACCTCCAGCTCGCGCGGGCTCAGCGTGCGCGGCTCCGGCTCGCGGGCCTTGCGGGTGAGGATGCCGGCCACTGTGGGGGACAGGACGGTCTCGCCCCGGGCCGCCGCGTGCACCGCGCGGCGCAGTTCGTCCCGTGGCGTGTCCTTGAGCAGGTAGCCGGTCGCGCCCTCCGCGATGGCGGGCAGCACGTCGGCGTCGTCGTCGAAGGTGGTCAGGACGAGGACGTGGACGCCGGGCTGCTGCTCGCGCAGGCGGCGGATGACCTCGGCGCCGCTCATCCCCGGCATGCGCAGGTCGAGGAGCACCACGTCGGGGGCGGTGCGGAGGGCGACCGCCAGCGCCTCGGGGCCGTCGGCCGCCTCGCCGACGACCTCGAAGTCGTCCGTGTCGAGGATGCCGCGCAGCCCGTCGCGGACGATGGGGTGGTCGTCGACGATGATCAGACGGATGATCGGCATGGCTCACGGCCTCGGGTCGGCGGGGATGGCGGGTACGGTGGCGGAGATCCCCGTGCCCTGGCCGGGGGCGGTTTCGAGCTCGAACGTGCCCGCCAGCCGGGTCACGCGCTGGCGCATGCCGACCAGGCCGAAGCCGTCCGACGCGCCCGGGGTGAAGCCGGCCCCGTCGTCGCGTACGTCCAGAGCCACCACGTCCTCCATGTACGACAGCGTCAGGCCGACCCGCCCGGCCGAGGCGTGCTTGGCCACGTTGGCCAGCGCCTCCTGCGCCACCCGCAGCAGCGTGCTCTCCACCTCCCCGTGCAGGGGAAGCGGCTCGCCGGTGACGGCCACGGAGGCGGGCACCCCGGACACCCGTGACCATCGCTCGGCGATGCCGGACAGCGCCGCGCCGAGCTGGGCCTCCTCCAGCGGCGCCGGGCGCAGCGCCTGCACCGAGCGGCGGGCCTCGGTCAGGCTCTCCTTGGCCAGCGCGCGTACCGTCTCCAGCCGCTCGCGCGCCTCCGGCACGTCGCCGAGCGCCTCCAGCTGGGTGAGGATGGCGGTCAGGCTCTGGGCGATGGTGTCGTGGATCTCCCTGGCCATCCGCTGCCGTTCACCGAGCACTCCCGCCTCGCGGGCCTGGGTGAGCAGCCGGGCCTGGAGGCTCGCGTTCTCCTCGGCGAGGGCGGCCAGCCGGGCGCCGTTCTCCTTCAGCCGCCGGTTCTGGTCGCTGATCGTGTGGAAGACCAGCCCGGTCATGGACGCGATCAGCACCCCGACGACGGCGGAGGTCACCAGCTCGGCCGGCGTACGGCCTGCCATGGGACGGGCGGCGACCAGGACGCCCACCGTCACCGCCACCCCGCCGTACGCCCACAGTCCGGGCAGCAGGGCGAAGCACTGCAGGAACGTGCCCACGCCGGTCACCGTGAACACCGTGTCGATCCTGACCAGCGCCGCGACGACGGCCAGCAGCACGGCGAAGTAGCCGGCCAGTGCCCAGGGGCGGGCGAGCCGGTCGGGGTGCGCGGTGACGAGCAGCCAGTGCCACGCCGCCGCGAACAACGCCAGCGCCAGCACCTCGGGCCGCCACTCGCGCAGGAGGGAGAACAGCGCGGGCAGCAGGATGAGCGCGTACGGCAGCGCGGCCTGGACCCGGTCCCACCGCCTCACCACCGGAGCCTCATGATCTCCAGCGTAACCGGGGGAGCCGGGACGGCCACAGGGGTCGAAGTGCGTCACAGGTCGAGCGTCGTCGGCGGGCGGTGCTCCGGGCATCCACCGATCGGCTGACCTGCCCGCCGCCGGTCAGCCGATCCGGCGCACGGGCTGCCCGGTCAGGCGGGCGACGGTGTCGAAGTCGCCGTCCGCGTGCAGGACGGTGAGTTTGTGGTGCTGAGCCGTCACAGCGATCAGCAGATCGACTGGGGAAGCGCATTGGTGCCAGCCTCTTACGGCGAGGTCGTGCTGCAGCTCACTCGCCTCGTGCCAGGCCGAATCGGGGATCACGTAGTACGGGTACGTCTGCTGCAGCAGGCTGTCGGCCTCGTAGAAAGCGGCCCGCCCTCCGACGGAGCGGAGGTATTCCTGCCGGACCAGCTCGCAGATGCCCACAAGCCCCGCGCAGATGGTCTCGTCCCACTCCGCACCGGTTTGGCCACGGTAGAAACGGACGAGTGCGCTGGTGTCGATGAGATAGAGCTCGCTCACGCTACGTCACGACGGGTGCCGCCGTCCTTGTCTATGATGGACAGGTCGATCTCGCCCTCTGCCACCATGGCACGCATGCGGGCCACGGCCTCCGCTCGACTGCGCCGGTCGACGATCTCGCGCAGGGCCGCGTTGACCGTGTCCTTCTTGGTGGAGGTGCCGAGAACGCGTGCGGCCTCGGCAAGGGCCTCTTCGTCGAGGTCGATCAGGGTTTTCGCCATGTGGCCACCTCACTTGTATATATACGAATCCAGATCAGTATATACGTCGGAGTGCTCTTGAGTGCGACCGTCTGTCAGTGGAGGGTGCAGGTGTCGCCGTTCAGGGTGAAGATCTTCGGGAGGACGTTCGGGCCGGTGTAGTCGCCCACGTAGCCGATCGTGGTCGTGGCGCCCGTGGGGAGGGTGCCGTTGCCGGGCTCGTTGACGACCTTGACCTGTGCGCCCGTCTGCGTCCACACGCCGCTCCAGCCGCTGTTCAGCCGCTGCCACGGCCGCGGCCAGTCGAACGTCAGGGTCCAGCCGCTGACGGGGGCGCCGTGGTTGGTGAGGTCGAGGGCGGCGACGTAGCCGCTGGCCCAGTCCGTCTGGATGGTCAGGCGGACGGAGCAGGAGCTGGTGGCGGGGGTGCCGGTGGTGAAGGTGAGCGGGGGTGAGGGCTCCGACTGGGCGCCGGCGGCGTTCCTGGCGATCACGTTGACGGTGTAGCGGGTGCCGGGCTTGAGGTTGCGGACCGTGAGGGTGGTTCCGGTGGTCTCGCCCAGCTGCTCGGTGACGGCTCCGTTCTGGCGGTGGACCTCGTACTTGATCCCTGGCCTGGATGCGGGCCAGGTGATCGTGGCGGTCGTGTCCGTGACCGCGGTCGCGGACGGTTTGCCGGGGGTGGCGGGCAGGCCGGTGGGTGGGGTGGCCGGGCGCAGGAGGACGGTGGTGAGGGAGAGCGGCGGCAGGGTCTGGCTCGTCGCGGTGCCGGTGGTCGTGGTGGTGATCGAGGTGGCGCCGTTCGTGTGGGTCAGGACGGTGGGGGCGCCGGCGGCGGGGGTGAAGCCGGCGTAGTCGATCGCCACGGGGTGGGAGGTGGTGGACGAGGCGTTGATCAGCAGGACGGCCAGGTCGCCGTTCGGACGGCGGACGGCGTGAGCGGTGACCTCCGGCTGGTCGGACGCGGCGTGGGCGGTGCCCTCCGGCTGGTCGGTCACAGCCTGGTCGGTCGCGGCGCGGATGAAGCGGTCGCCCGGGCGGGCGAACCGGCTCATCATCCGCAGCGCGTGGTACGGCGCGAAGGGGGTGTTGAGCGCGGGCTCGCAGACGCTGCCGTCCGAGGTGCAGGCCGCGCTCGACAGCAGGCCGAAGTCGCCGTAGTCGGTGTGCCCCTCGACCTCGGTGACCGCGCCGATGCCGTTGTGCACGTTCCACCAGTCGACGGTGAACACGCCGGCGGCCAGCAGCGTGGCGTAGGCGTCGGCGGCGGCCAGGGCGCCGGGCTGGGTGTTGCTGCCGTTGCTGCTGCTCCCGGTGTTGAACTCGGTCATCGCGATGCCGATCCGGTCCGAGCCGGGGCCGGCGTGCCTGGCGATCTGCTCGCGGGTGAGCTGGATCATGTCGGGGACGTGGCCGGCCCGGTCGAGGGCGCCGGGGTACCAGTGCAGGACGACGAAGTCGATCTTCGAGCCGGCGGTGGCGAGGACGACCTCGTTCCAGCTGCCGCTGTCGCCCTCGGCGACGATCGCGTCGGGCCAGTTCGCGGGGGTGGTCAGCACCGCGCCGATCTTGAGGGTGGGGTCGACGGCCTTCATCGCGTCGGCGTAGGCCACGACGTGGCGGGCGTACTCGGCCGGGCTCTTGTCGGCGTGCTCGTCGGCCTCCCAGGCGGTGCCGTAGTGGCCGTTGCCGTAGTTCTCGTTGCCGATCTCCCAGTACTTGACGCCGTACTTCCTGACGATGTTGGCCTGGCGCACCCAGGCGGCGGCCTCCGCGGCGGTGCCGGTGCCGTAGTTGGCGGTCACCATCGCCTGCGCCCCGGTCCGCCGTACGCCGCTCATGAACGTGTCGAAGTCGGTGCCGGGCGCCACGTAACCGCCGGGAGCGGTGTGGTCGGCCCAGTGGTAGATGTCGGAGTAGGAGCCGCCGGGATAGCGCAGCAGCTTCATGCCCGCGTTCTTGAGCAGGTCGGCGGTGTCGTTCGTGCCCAGGTTCGCGTCCCAGATCGCGTGGTTCGCGCCGAGGCCCGTCTCGGGGACGGTGGCGAGCGCGGCGCGGGCGTTGACGGTGACCTCGACGGGCGCGTCCCCGTCGGCGTGCGCGATCGGGGTGCTCAGGGTGGCCAGTGTCAGGACGGCGGCTGACAGGGCTCGTACGAGGGTTCTACGCATCGGCGCACCTCACCATGAACGCACAGGAACGGGGGATTCGTGCGAAGCACCATGATCCTGAGGGGAGCACCAGGAACCCGTCAATCAAGCCTGAAACTTTCAAGTAAAGGCCGGCTGTCATGATGGACGGCATGTTGGAGGTTGCCGGACTGGGTGAGCTGGAGGAGCGGGCGTACCGGCTGCTCGTACGGGCGGGCGAGGCGGACGCTCCGGGCCTGGCCGAGGAACTGGGCCTGACCGCGGAGGCGGCGGAGGCGGCGCTGACGGGCATGCGGAGCGCGGGCCTGGCCCGCGAGGTGGCGCCCGGCAGGTTCGCGCCGGTGGCGCCGGACGTGGCGCTCGGCCCCAGACTCGTACGCCGGCAGGAGACGATCGACTGGGCCAGGCAGGCCGTGGAGCAACTGGCCGAGGAATACCGGGCCAGCGCCCGCAGGAGGGACGCCGACGGCCTGGTGGAGGTGCTGCCGAGCAGGGAGGCGCTGCGCGAGCAGGTCAGGCACCTCCAGGACAGCGCCAAGGAGGAGGTCCTCTACTTCTGCCGGGCCGGCCACGTGGTGATGCCGTCGGAGGACAACACCGAGGAGCTGGAGGCGCTCGGCCGGGGCGTGAGCTACCGCGTCATCTACGAGCGGGCCCTGCTGGAGCAGCCGGGGATGGTGGCCAACGTCGCCTACGGGATCCAGTTAGGCGAGCAGGCCCGCGCCGTACGGGTGCTGCCGGTGCGGATGATGATCGCCGACCGGGCCACCGCGCTGCTGCCGCTGGTCCAGCACGCGGGCGGGATGACCGAGCCCACGGCCGCACTCGTGCGCGGCAGCAGCCTGCTGGAGGCGCTGATCGCGCTGTTCGAGGCCCAGTGGGAGCGGGCCACGCCGATCAGGTTCCTGGAGGACGGCCGGGTCACGGAGGCGCCGCCCTGCCCGCTGGACGCCGACGAGCTCTATCTGCTGTCGCTGCTGGTGGCGGGCGTGCCGGAGAAGACGATCGCGAGCCAGCTCGGGCTCAGTCTCCGTACGGTGCAGCGCCGCGTCTACCACCTGATGCGGCTCGCGGGCGCGCAGACCAGGATGCAACTTGCCTGGCATGCGGCCCGCGAGCGCTGGTTGTGACCTATCTGACTACTTGACCCCGTACGCCCGGGTCACGGTCTGCTCGAACTTCTCACCTGACGCGCCCGTCGCGGTGACCCGCAGGGACACCCCGGCCGAGGTGGCGCGGTGCGCGACCAGCGTCGTGTAGCGGCCCTGGCCGAGCGGGACGAGCGCCAGGCGATGCCAGGACTTCCCGTCGTCGTAGGACAGCTCGGCCGTCAGCTTGCGCGCCTGGCGGGCGGTGAAACCGATCGGGACGGGCAGCGTCCTGTGCACCCTGCCCTCCAGGTCGGCGGGCACGTCGTAGTCCACGCCGAGCAGGGGGAGCGCCTTGGCGCCCTCGGTGCGGGCCGACCTGAACGTCCACGCCGACTGGGTGGCGGTGGCGTAGCGCCACTCCTCCGAGGTCCTGGTCGTGGCCAGCTCCAGGCGGTACTCGGCGTTCTGCGCGACGGTCTCGAACGTGCCGCGCAGGTTGGCGCGCTCCTCCACCAGCTGCCCGTCACGCAGGATGCGGGCCGTGCTGGTGTCCTTGTCGCCGCTGCCGCCGCTGTAGCCGTAATGTCCGTTCCTGTCCACGAACTCGGGGACGTGCAGCGAGAGCACGTCGCCCGTGCGGGTGGACTCGAGCGCCGCCGGGCGGACGACCGGGCCGAACCAGTTCTCCTTGACGACCTCGCCCGCCCGGTACGACCGCGGCGCGTCGGTCACGCCGCCGCGCAGCCGGCTGCTGGACTCCCAGGTGAGCATGTGCTGGACGACGTGCTGCCACTGGGTGTCGCCGGAGCTGACGTACTCGGCCCTGCTCAGCGGCGTCGGCACGATGCGCTGGGTCTCCATCTGCAGGCCCAGGTCGTACCCCTGCCAGGGCCGCCAGCCGAAGCGCTGGTCCTTGCCGTAGCGCTCGCCGCCCGACTCGTGGTAGCCGGAGCTCACCAGAGCGGTGTTGCGCCAGTTCACCTCGTGCACGATCCGCTCGGGCACCCGGCCCTGGGCGACCTGCATGACCTCGTACAGGTACGGGGTGTCGAACGCGCCCTTCACCTCCAGCGTGCCGCGGCCCGCCCGCGCCTGCTTCAGCAGCTCCTGACCACGGTCATGGGTGATCATCAGCGTGGGCAGCGGATCCCGGTCGCCGGTCGGCTGCCAGGGCTGCCACATCGCGCGCCCGTCGGGCCCGACCACGACCGCCGCCGCCGCGCCGGCCGCGGCCAGCGCGTCGAGCTTGCCGGTCCAGTCGCCGAAGGACTCGCTGGTGATGACCGCGGCCTTGCCCTTGAGCTTGCCTGCCGTTCCCTCGGCCAGTGGCCAGCGCTTGGTGCCCTCGATCCGCGGCGACCTGATCGTCGGCCGCACCACCAGATCGTCCCGCTCGAGCTTGGCCGTCACACGGGGCGCGGCCAGCTGCCAGCGGGAGGCGAACTCGAAGGTGCCGTTGGTCACCGGCTTGGTGGGGGTGACCGCGAGCTGCTCGACCGAGGGGAAGTTCATGGCGCCGAGGCTGATCTTGCGGTTGCCGTACTCGCGGTGGGTGAAGTAGGTGGCGATGCCGTCCTGGGCCACCGGCTGCGAGGTCCTGATCTCGATCGGCACGGCGGTCCTGGCGTCGAGGACGACCTCCAGGTCCTTGTCGACCCGCAGCTCGGGGACGACGACGAGGGAGTCGACGGGCAGCTCGTCGTGCGTCTCTCCCATGATGGCCTGCATGTGGTACGTGCCCTCAGGCACCTCCACCGTCCAGCCCTCGTTCTCCTTGAGGATGTAGCCGTAGGCGTCGTCCAGGCTGCTGGCGCCGTACAGGGCGATGAGCGGTACCCGGGCGGCGTTGCCGTCGCGCTCGACACCGGTGAAGTGCACCGTGCGCGTCTTGCCGCGGCGCGTCAGCGCGATCGTGGTGTGCGCGACGGCCGCGCCGTCGGCCGTGGTGGCGGTGACGTAGCCGGCGTGCCGGCCGTGGTTCAGCTTGGCCAGGTCCACGCTGAGCCGCGCGGTCGCGCTCGCTCCCGGCTCGACCGTCAGCGTCGTCGCCGACAGCGTCACGGCGCCCTCGCCGGGGGTGGTCCCGTCCAGGTTGGTCAGCACGGGGGCGAGCGTGAGCGTCACGGCGGACTCACCCGAGTTCGTGTACGTGATCGTGCCGCCGGGGGTGCCGGTGTCACCGTCCTCGTGCACGCCCATGCTGATCGAGGCGGTGGCCGTGACCGCCTGGCGCAGGGCCCGCGGCACGTCGAGGCGTCCGCCGCCCTGCTCGAACGGCGTCTGACCGGCGATCGTCTTCGCCGTGGACACGAGCGCGTCCTTGAGCCGCCCGGCCTCCCAGTCGGGGTGGCGCTGGGCCAGGATCGCCGCCGCGCCCGCCACGTGCGGGGTGGCCATGGAGGTGCCGTTGAGCTTGGTGTAGAAGTCGTCCACAGGCGTGCCGAGGCCGGTGCCCGCGGCCCTGGCGGCCGTGATGCCGACGCCGGGCGCGGTGATGTCCGGCTTGATCGCCTCGTCCAGGCGCGGGCCGCGGCTGGAGAACGACGCGAGCGCGTCGTTCCCGTCCACCGCGCCGACGGTCAGCGCCGAGCTGGCCGCGCCGGGGGAGCCGACCGTGTAGGCGTCGCCCTCGTTGCCCGCCGCGATGACGAACAGGGTGCCGGTCTGCTCCGTCAGCGTGTCCACGGCGACGCTGAGCGGGTCGGTGCCGTCCGTGGCGCCGCCGCCGAGGCTCATGCTGATGATGTCGGCGCCGCTCTCCTGGGCCGCCCACTCCATGCCGGCCAGCACCTGCGACTCCGAGCCGCTGCCCCTGCTGTCCAGGACCTTGCCGATCAGCAGCTCGGCGCCGGGGGCGACGCCCTTGCGCAGGCCGTTCGAGCCCGCGCCGGTGCCCGCCACGGTGGCGGCGACGTGGGTGCCGTGGCCGTGCTCGTCCTTGGCCGACGGGTCGGCGGTGAAGTTCCGGGCCTGGGTGATCTTGCCCGCGACGTCGGGGTGGGTCTCGTCGATGCCGGTGTCCAGCACCGCGACCTTGACGCCCTTGCCGTCGTAGCCGTCCTGCCACGCCTGCGGCGCGCCCACCTGCGGCACGCTGTGCTCCAGCGAGGCGCTCACCTTGCCGTCCAGCCACACCTTGGCCAGCCCGTCACGCAGCTTCGGCTCGCCGCCGTCGCCCCACAGGGTGGGCAGGGCGTCCTTGTCGGCCCGCATCGCGCGCGCGTTCACGCTGTGCAGGGTGACGGCCTCGGCGCCGCGGTCCTTGTAGGCCAGGATGAGCGGCAGCACGTCGCTGCTCTCGTCGTCGTAACCCTGCTCGATCAGCTCACCGACCGAGAACAGCCGCTCGTCCATCAGGCCGCGCGACAGGTACGGAACCATGTCGGCCGGCGTGATCACCAGGTCGCCGTTCTCCTCCTTGGTGAAGAACCTGACGGCCTCCCTTCCCTTGCCGGGTTCCACGGTCGCGGCGCGCTTTCCGCCGGCGAACTCCTGTACGGTCACCACGTCACCGGTGATCAGCGTGACCCGGTGCAGCTCTCCGCCTTGCGCGGGCCCTGGCTCCGCGGCCTGCGCGGGCACCGGGACGGCGAGCATCGCCAGGCCCACGCCGGCGGCGGCGAGGCGGGGGATCCATCTCATGAGCGAACCGATCTGTCGTGCTGCTTCAGTCGCTCATGAGAATGAGGGATCACGTGCGCGCGGAGGAGTCTTTTGTCCTGGTCAAAGGGCGACATGTCATGAACACGACAGCTCGTGGGCGGGCGATGCGCCCGCCCACTGCCCGCCGGCGGCTCAGTTGTACTTGTACAGGCGCGTGCCCTTGCGGCGGTTCTCGTCGAACAGCGAGGCCCGGTACATGCTGATGGACAGGTCGCCGTGCTCGGCCTTGCCGCACGTGCCGGCGCCGGCCAGCTGGTGGATCTCGTAACGGGTGGTCGGGTCGCCGCCCACGAAGTACTCGGCGCGGGCCTGGTAGCGGTCGGCGCCGGTGTCGCAGGCGTAGACGAAGGTGTGCCGCTCGGCGAAGCACACGCTCGCCGCGCCCTTGGTGGCGGTGCACACCTTGGACTTGGCGCGGGCGGCCGCGGGGGTGGTGCGGGAGTCGCGCTTAACGGGATATTTCGCGACATTTCGTACGGTCTTCCAGCGGCCGTAGCCGACCCGGCGGTCACCCCGGTAGAGGGCGGCCCGGAAGGTCACGACCTTGCCGATCTCCCGGCTGCCGCGTACCTCGCCCTTGCGGCCCAGGTTGTGGATGACGTACTTGGTGCCCAGGTAGCCGTTCAGGTAGTACTCGACGGCCGGATGCATGTGGTCGTCCCGGGTGTCCTCGACCGTGACCCCCGGACGGCTGCTGCTGTCGGGCCCCACGCACGCCTCGACCCCCTTGAGCCGCGCGCACACCGGCTCCGCCTCCGCCTTGGCCGCCGCCACGGGGGCCGCGACGGGCGTGCCGGTCGCGGCCGGGGGAGCGGTTCTGACGGACTGGACCGCCGGCACCGCAGGGGCCTCCCGGATCGCCGGACCGGCCGCCACCTTGGCGGCGGCCCCGTCGGCGCTGATCGCGGTGGCTGCCATGACGGCAGCGGCGATGACCATGCGACGTAATGCCACAACTTCACCAGCCTCAGTTGTCACAAAGCTTGCCTGAATGTGACGCGGATAACAGCCGGGAAGTTCGGAAAGAGTACGAAATCGTCTAGCCGGTGTTCAGAGACGCGGGTGCCGGGGACGGACGCCGGCTGAAAAGGCGACGCCGGCGCCCCCGTGGAGGGAGGCCGGCGCGGAGCCGGAGCGGTCAGGTGAGGTTCTGCCGCCTCTTCGGGGTCACGCTGGCCAGCAGCAGAAGCAGCGCGCTCTGGGCCAGCATGCCGGGCGCGAGCGGCGGCGCCGCCCCCACCGACTTCGTCAGCGCGTACCACCACTGGGTGAGCGGCGAGTAGGTGTCCCAGTCGGCGTCCACCACGCCCATGCCGTGGTTGACCGACACGTGCACGAACACGCCGTACGCCGACGCCACCAGCACGACGGCGGCCAGCACGCGCGCCACGGTCAGCGCGCTGCCCGAGTCGCGTACCGCCAGCAGGATCAGCGCCACCACGAGCAGCGCCAGCGCGGCCCAGGGGATCAGCTGGGTGGGGGTCTGCCAGTGACGCTCGAAGGCGAGTTCGAGAGCGGCGCCCAGAACGCCGATCACGACCAGCGCCAGCAGTCCCAGCCGCAGCATCGTGGTGCCGGCCGGGGCGCGCCGGCGGGTCGGCCGCTCGGTCGTTTCAGGGGGAGTAGAGGTCATGTGCGGGACCACCGTCCGTGCGAGGGGTCTTCGTCCGCCTCCAACGTCTCCAGGCATCCTCAGAGGAGTCTCAGCGAATTCTGAAGATCTGGTGAGAACTCGCCCCCGCGTACGGCTGCACGAGATCTTCACGACATCCGCACACCGGCCTGGTGGAACGGAACGGCCGTGCGCGGTGTGCTCGGAACGTACGCCGTCGCGCCACGGAAGTCACGTGCTCTCGACGCTCGCCCGAGGGAGAGTGACCCCATGACCGAGCAGAGCCGTCACCGCCCGCTGATGTCCGCCGAGCACGCCGAGCGCATCCGCCGCTGGCACGAGAACGCCTACCGCGCCGCGACGGAAGAGGGCGCGGAGGAGCTGACGTTCGCCTATCTGAGCAGGACCATCGTCGTCCCGCCCGGCGTGCAGCCGATCACCGGCATGTCCCACCTGCTCGGCGAGGCGGTGCTGGCCGAGGTGAAGGAGGGCGACCGGGTGCTCGACATGGGCACGGGCAGCGGGGTCAACGCCGTGCTGGCCGCGTCCAAGGCCGCCGAGGTGCTGGCGGTGGACGTCGACCCGCGCGCCGTCGAGGCGGCCCGGCGCAACGCGGAACGCAACGGCGTCCAGGTCGAGGTGCGGGTGAGCGACGTCTTCAGCGCCGTCGAAGGCGTGTTCGACCTGATCGTCTTCGATCCGCCGTTCCGCTGGTTCGCGCCCCGGGACCCGTTCGAGGCCGCCACCACGGACGAGGACTACCGGGCCATGACCGCGTTCTTCCGCGACGTCCGCGGCCACCTCGCGCCGGACGGCCGGATGCTGGTGTTCTTCGGCACCTCGGGTGACCTGGAGCATCTGCGTTCGCTGGCGCGCGCGGCCGGGTTCGGCGCCGAGGTCGTGGCCCATCGGGACCTCGACAAGGAGGGCTGGCGGGTCGATTACTACACGTTCTTGATGAGGTGGGTGACGCCGGGTGGAGAACTGGATTGAGCAGCCGATCGTCGATCCGGAGATCCCCGAGGGGGACCGGCGGCGGATGGCCGTCGCGCTGCCGGCGCTGCTCGCCCGGCCCGATCCGGAGCCGCCCCGATGGGTGCGCCGCCTGTTCGCCGCCGGGGCGGTCCTGTCGGCCACGGCCGCCGTGGCTTTGGCCGGGGTGGCGGGCGGAACCGGCCGCGGGAGCGCGATGCTGGCCGCCATGATGCTGCTGTTCGTCGCGATCGTCTGCACCGGCGTGGCCCGCTCCCACGAGGGGACGCGGCTGTCCCGTCGGTACGCGGGCCGCTACGTCATCCCGGCCACCCTCGACGACCCCGCGCTCGACCTGCTCGCCCGGGCCAGGCGGGCCGTCGGGGACGTGTCCGGCTCCCGCGCGCACCGCCTGGGCCTGCTGGACGCCGTCGCCAACGACGTCGTGCTGCCCCGGCACCTGTGGGAGATCGCCGGCCTCGTCCGCGTCCACGCCGACCTGCGGGCCGAACAGGCCGAGGCGCTCGGCGAGGCGATGACCCCTGGCCTGGCCGCCGTGCTGCGCCCCCAGCAGGAGGCGCTGCGCCGCTCGGTGGCCGCGGTCACCGAGCGGGTGCGGGAGCTGGAGGCGTACGCGGACCAGGTGCGCGCGGCCGACTCCGCGCTGCGCGCCGGTGACCTGCGCAGGAGCGACGACCGGTATCTCGACCTGCTGGCCCGCGCCGACGACACCTCCGACCTGCGCGCCCTCACGGCCGAGGCCGCCGCCCTGACCGCCGGCCTGCACACGGACAACGCCTCAGGACCGGGCGCGGCCGGCCTGCACACGGACAACGCGCCAGGACCGGGCGCGGCCGGTTTACGCGCGGGCAACGTCCCGGGTCCGCGCCCGGACGACGGCCCCGGAGGGTCCGCTACATGTTGATCATGTGTCCGGCGAGCCCGTGGACGGCCTCCTTGACCGCCTCGCCGAGCGTCGGGTGCGCGTGCACGTTGCGCGCCACCTCGTGCACCGTCAGGTCCCACTGCTGCGCCAGGGTCAGCTCCGGCAGCAGCTCGGTGACCTCGGGCCCGATCAGGTGGGCCCCGAGCAGCTCACCGTGCGTGTTGTCACTGATGATCTTGACGAAGCCGGCCGAGTCGCCCAGCCCGTGCGCCTTGCCGTTCGCGGTGAACGGGAACTTCGCCACCTTCACGTCATGACCCAGCTCACGGGCCTGCGCCTCGGTGTAGCCGAAGCTGGCCACCTGCGGCTGGCAGTACGTCGCCCGCGGGATCATCACGTAGTCGAGCTCCATGGTCTCCGCGTCGGCGATCGTCTCGGCGGCGATGATGCCCATGGACTCGGCCGCGTGGGCCAGCATCAGCTTGGCCGTGACGTCGCCGATGGCGTAGATGTGCGGCACGCTCGTCCGGCACCGCCCGTCGACCGCGATGGCGCCCCGGTCGGTCAGCTCCACGCCGGTCTTCTCCAGCCCGTAGCCGTCGACGCGCGGCTGGAACCCGATGGCCTGCATGACCTTGTCGGCCTCCAGCACCTGCGTCTGGTCGCCGCGGGTGACGGTGACCTTGACGGAGGAGCCGGTGTCCTCGATGCCGTCGACGCGGGTGGAGGTCAGCACCTCGATGCCGAGCCGCTTGTACCGCTTGGCCAGCTCGGCCGACACCTCCTCGTCCTCCAGCGGCACGACCCGGTCGAGGAACTCGACGATCGTCACCTTCACGCCGTAGTTGTGCAGCACGTACGCGAACTCGACCCCGATCGCGCCGGCGCCCGCGATGATGATGCTGGACGGCAGCTCCTCGGTGAGGATCTGCTCCTCGTACGTCACCACCCGCTCCGACAGCTGCGTGCCGGGGATCAGCCTGGTGGTGGCGCCCGCGGCGATGATGCAGTGGGAGAACGTGATCGTCTCGCCGTTCACCTGGAGCGTGTTGGCGTCGAGGAAGGTGCCCCGGCCGTCGTACTCGGTGATGGCGTTCTTCTTCATCAGGTAGTGAACGCCCTTGACCCGCCCGTCGGCCACCTTGCGGCTGCGCTGGAAGGCCGCGCCGTAGTCGAAGGTGACCTCGCCGCTGATGCCGAAGGTCTTGGCCTCGCTGTGGAAGATGTGGGCCAGCTCGGCGTTGCGCAGGAGCGCCTTGGACGGGATGCAGCCCACGTTCAGGCAGACGCCACCCCAGTACTTCTCCTCGACGACCGCGGTGCGCAGTCCGAGCTGGGCGGCGCGGACCGCGGCCGTGTATCCTCCCGGACCCGCGCCGAGAACGACGACGTCATAGTGAGTGCTCATGAGTCGGACCATACCGCCCGGCCGTACCTGCCCCCGACCTCAGACCTCTACCTTGTACGACAGGTCGAGCTCATCGGCGGGGACACCCCTGATCCCCCAGTTCGCCCGGGGCATCTCGATGATCGTGATCTCGACGTCCTGGGGGTCGTAACCGGAGGTGGCGTAGATCTCCCTGATCAGCGCCCGCTTGGCGGCCTCGCTGCGGCCGGTGAAGCAGATCACCTCGATGATCAGGTAGCGCTCGCTGCGCGCCGGGCAGACGAAGTCGTCGGCGTCCATCAGCAGGAACCGGTGGAACCGCTTGTCCTCCGGCAGCCCCCACGCGTTCACCAGGCACGACTGAATGAGGTCGGAGACCTCCCGCTGCCGTCCCGCCCACACGTCCCTGCGCCCGTACACCTTCACCTGAGCCATGTCGGCCAATATAGAGGGCGTGATCCGCATACTGCTGGCCGACGACGAGGCCATGATCAGAGCGGGGGTCCGGGCGATCCTCCAGTCCGATCCCGAGCTAAACGTCGTGGCGGAGGCCGGAGACGGCAGGCAGGCGGTGGACCTGGCCATCAGCCACCACCCCGACGTGGCGCTGCTCGACATCCGCATGCCGAGGCTCGACGGGCTGGCCGCCGCGGCCGAGCTGCGCAGGGTCGCGCCGGGCACCGCGGTGGTGATGCTGACCACGTTCGGGGAGGACGACTACATCGCCAAGGCGCTCGACGTGGGGGCCAGCGGGTTCCTGCTCAAGTCGGGTGACCCGCGCGAGCTCATCGCCGGCATCCACGCGGTGGCCGACGGGGCGGCGTACCTGTCGCCGAAGGTCGCCCAGCGCGTCATCACCCAGCTCGCGGGCGGGAAGATGGCCAGGGGCGCGGCGGCCCGCGACCGCATCGCGGCGCTCACCGAACGCGAGCGCGAGGTGCTCGCCCTGCTCGGCGCCGGGATGTCCAACGCGGAGATCGCCCGCCGGCTGCACATCGTGGAGGGCACCGTGAAGGCGTACGTGAGCGCCATCTTGACCAGGCTCGACGTGCGCAACCGCGTACAGGCCGCGATCATCGCCCACGAGGCCGGCTTGATAGCCTGACGCGTGATGTATCGCCTCGTGTTCTCGCAGGTCTTGCGGCGTTTCGACGCCGAGGCCGTGCACCGTCTCACCGTGAGCGCCCTCGCGCTCCTCGCGCGGCTGCCGCTGCTCAAGCGGCTGCTGCACCGGGCGTTCGCGCCGCACGACCCGGCCCTGCGGGTGAGCGCGTTCGGCGTGCACTTCCCCGGGCCGCTCGGTCTGGCGGCCGGCTTCGACAAGGACGCCGCGTGCGCCGAGGGCATCGCCGCGCTCGGCTTCGGCCACGTCGAGGTCGGCACCATCACGGCGCACGGCCAGCCGGGCAACCCGCGCCCCCGCCTGTTCCGGCTGGTCCGCGAGCGGGCGGTGATCAACCGGATGGGCTTCAACAACGACGGCGCCCACGCCGCCGCGCGCAGGCTGCGCCGCCCTCGCGGCATCCCCGTGGTCATCGGGGTGAACATCGGCAAGACCAAGGTCGTCCCCGAGTCCGAGGCCACCGCCGACTACGTGGCCAGCGCCAGGAAGCTCGCCCCGCTGGCCGACTACCTGGTGGTCAACGTCAGCTCGCCCAACACGCCGGGGCTGCGCAACCTGCAGGCGGTCTCGCTGCTGCGCCCGCTGCTCACGGCGGTCAAGCAGGTGGCCGACGCGACGCCGCGGCGTACCCCGCTGCTGGTCAAGATCGCGCCCGACCTGGCCGACGAGGACGTCGACGCGGTCGCCGAGCTGGCCCTGGAGCTGGGCCTCGACGGCATCATCGCGACCAACACCACGATCAGGCACGGCGGCGAGACCGGCGGCCTGTCGGGCCGCCCGCTCAAGGAGCGCTCGCTGGAGGTCCTGCGGCGCCTGCGCGCCAAGGTCGGCGACCGCCTGACGCTGGTGTCGGCGGGCGGGGTCGAGGACGTGGACGACGTCTGGGAACGCATCCTCGCCGGCGCGACCCTGGTCCAGGGCTACACGGGCTGGATCTACGGCGGCCCGCTGTGGGCCGCGCGCATCCACCGCCAGCTGCTGCGCCGGGTGCACCGCCACGGGCTCAAGTCCGTCACGGAGGCCGTCGGCCGCACGGCGTGACGACGTGTCGGCCTATCGTGGAGCGGTGATCGAAGAAGTCAAGCTCGCCGGCGACGTCGTGCTCCGCCCCGCCACCGAGCACGACGCGCGGCCCCTGCTGGACGCCTACCTGCGCAACCGCGACCACCTGCGGCGCTGGGAGCCGCGCAGGCCGGAGGAGTTCTTCACCGAGCGGGGGCAGACCAGGCGGCTCACGAGCCTGCTGGAGCAGCAGGCCGCGGGTCAGGCGGTGGCGTGGGTGCTGGCCGAGGGCGAGAGCGTGGTGGGCCGCATGACGCTCAGCAACATCGTCAGGGGCCCGTGGCTCAGCGGCGACCTCGGCTACTGGACCGACGCCGGCCACACCGGCCGCGGCCTGGCCACCCTGGCCGTGCGCGAGGTGTGCCGCATGGCCGACCAGGAGGTGGGGCTGCACCGGGTGGCGGCCAGCACGCTGCTCGACAACGCCGCCTCCCAGAGCGTCCTGCGCAAGGCCGGCTTCGAGGCGTACGGCACCGCCCCGCGCTACCTGGAGATCGACGGCCGCTGGCAGGACCACCGGCTGTTCCAGCGCATACTCAACGACCGGCCGGCCTTCTGACGGTCCTGATCACAGGCTCGGCCGGGTCGACTCCGCGTCGTACGTCATGGCGTCGATCCTGGCCATCACCTCGGTGACGGGCACCCGGCCCGGACGGTGCGGCCGGCGGCGCTGCCACGGGTGCGGCCCGGCCGCGGGCCGGTATTCGACGCCGAGCGCGTCGAGCCGGGCGAGGTGCTCCGTCAGCCGCCCGTCGAAGCCGGGGGAGGCCGTGCCCGACCAGGCCACCTCGGCCAGCGCGCAGGCCCTGGGCCACAGGCGGTAGTCCACGGTACGGGCGTCGGGCACCCGCTCGGTCCAGAGCTGGGCCTGCACCCCCAGGACGCGGGCCCGCTCCTCCTCCGTCCAGTCCGCCGGGGCGGGCTCGAAGGCGGCCACGTCCTCGACCGTGGTCGCGTCCCCGATGGCCATCGGCTCGTCGGGCGAGGAGGATTCGGCGTAGTCGAAGTAGAGCGGGAAGACCGGCGTCGCCACCACGTCGTGTCCCGCGGCGGCGGCCCGGCGGCCCACGCCCATGCCGCGCCACGGCATCACCACGGTGTCCTGCCGCAGCCGCCCGCTGACGAACGCCTCGTCCCACACCACGGCGCGGGCGCCCCGCTCGGCCAGCGCGTCCGCCAGCCGGCGCAGGAACCACGCCTGCAGGTCGTTGACGCTCTCCAGCCCGAGCGAGTCGCGGTAGGCGCCGATCTCGGCCGACTCGGCCCAGTGGTCGAGCACGACCTCGTCGCCGCCGATGTGCACGAAGGGGGTCTCGCCCAGCGCCCCGATGATCTCGTCGAAGATCGTGGTCAGGAACTCCACGGTCGGCGGCAGCGGCGACAGGATGGCGGGGGAGATGCCCCAGCGGTCGAGCACGTCGTAGGGCTCACCGGTGACGCCGAACGCCGGGTAGGCGGCCAGGATCGCCGACGCGTGCCCGGGGACGTCGATCTCGGGGACGATCGTGACGTGCCGCGAGCGGGCGTACGCGCCCATCTCGGCCAGGTCGTCGAGCGTGTAGTAGCCGCCGTGCGGGAGGTCGTCGTAGCTCTCCGGCTCGCGGTGGAAGTTCGTCGCCGTCCGCGGCCGGTGCGAGGAGACCTCGTGCAGCAGCGGATAGGCCGGGCTCTCCACCCGCCACCCCTGGTCGTCCACCAGATGGAGGTGCAGCCGGTTCAGCTTGTGCAGCGCCATCAGGTCGATCAGCCGCAGGATCTCCCGCTTGGGGAAGAAGTGCCGGGCCACGTCGAGATGCAGCCCGCGCCAGGCGAAACGCGGCGCGTCCTCGATCCGCACCCCCGGGATGGGCCACGACGCGCCGGCCGAGAACCGGAAAGAGGCCGGGGGCAGCAGCTGACGCAGCGACTGCGCCGCGTAGAACGCGCCCGCCGGGCCGCCCGCCACGATCTCCACGCCCCGCGACCCGGTCGTCAGCCGGTACGCCTCCTCACCCAGCGCGGGATCGCGGCGCACGTCGATCTCACCGGAGTCGCCCGGGAGCGGGTCGAGCCCGGCCAGAGCCGTGCGTACGGGGTCGACCAGGTCGCCGGACACCGTCACGCCAGAGGTCAGCACAGAGGAGGCGGACAGATCACTGAACAACTGCGGGCGAGGAATCATGCTTCGAGATAGTGCTGCAATCCGTTGGCCAGCGCCAGGGCGATCCGCTGCCGGAACGCGGGGTCCTTGAACTTGGCCGCCTCGGCGGCGTTGCGCATGTTGCCGGTCTCGATGAAGATCTTCGGCACCGTGGACAGGTTGAGCCCGCCCAGGTCGTTGCGGTAGTCGAGCGCCTTGGTGCCGATGTAGGTGGAGTAGGGCAGGCCCGTGCCCTTGCGGTAGGCGTCGCGTACGGCGATGCCGAGCCTGCTGGACGCGCCCACGACCTTGTCCACCGGGCCCTTGATCTTCTTCGGCATGATGACGTGGAAGCCGTGGTTGGCCGGGCCCGAGCCGTCGGCGTGCACGGAGATGGCGGCGTCGGCCCTGGCCTTGTTGCCGATGGCGGCCCGCTGCGTGATGCACGGCCCGACGCTGTTGTTGTCGCCGCGGGTCAGCTTGACCGTGGCGCCCCGGCCCTTGAGGATCTTCACCATCCGCTTGGACACGTCCCAGGTGAAGGCGGCCTCGCTGTAGCCGTCGTTGGTGGCGGTGCCGGTCGTGTCGCAGGGCTTCCACTTGGTCAGCACGTTGACCTTGCGGTTGACCGCCGTGGGATTGCGGTAGTTGCCGCCGTTGTGGCCGGGGTCGATGACGATGACCTTGCCGTCGAGCGGCTTGGCCTCCGGCGGCGCCTCCTTCGCGGGCGCGGAGGAGGAGGAAGCCTGCCCCGCCGGCGTCGCGGGGGCGGCCTGACCTGCCGCGGCGTCACCGGAGCCGGTGCCGCCACACGCGGAGGCGATCAGGCCGCAGACGGCGAGGACTGTGGCTGGTAGAGCACGCATGCCGTCCAACTTACGGCAAACCAGGAGCTCAAGCCTGTCTTATGCCAAGCGTGGCGCAAGGCGGCACGCCGTCAGCCCTCACCGGACACGCCCCCTCAGAGGCGTCTCATCGGATACGCCCTCTAAGAGGCGTCTCATCTGACACGCCCCCGTCTGAGGCGTGTCACCAGGCGCGCCTCACCAGACGCGCTCTCCGACCTCCTGCCGTTCGAGCAGGGCGGCCAGCTCCCGCGCGTCCTCGGCGTCGAGCCCGAGAACGACGCGGGGGCGGCCCCACGGATGGTCCAGCGAGTGGGCGACGTAGCTGGCGACCGACTCGGCGCCGCCATCGGTGCCCCGTCCCCTGCCCGCTCGCCATTGCCCCCAAGCGCGCTCTAGCTCGGCCGCGGCGCGCTGGGCGCAGGACACCAGTTCCGGATCACGCATGACTGTTCCCCCCGGATCAGATCGTGACCGGACCGAATCCGGCCACAATTAGCATGACCCTGACGAGTAAACCGCCGTGCGGCCGCGTCTCCACACGGCTTGACCCAGGCTTGGCCCGCTCTTAAGCCGGGCCCGTGCTACGCCGCACGATCAGCTCAGGGCGTACCTCCCTCAGTCGCGCGACCTTGCCCGGATCGCCGATCCGGTCGCTCAGCAGCGCGGCGGCCGAACGGCCCATGGCCCGGCGCGGTTGGTCGACCGAGGTGAGCGAGATGTGGTGGGAGGCCGACAGGTGCGTGTTGTCGTAGCCGACCACCGACAGGTCCTCGGGCACGCGCAGGCCCAGCTCGCTCGCGGCGGACAGCACGCCGAGAGCGACCACGTCGTTGGCGGCGAAGATCGCCGTGGGCCTGGGGTCGCGGGTCAGCAGCGCGACGGCCGCGTCCCTGCCGCCCTCCTCCGTCGAGTCGGCGGCCTCGACCATGATGTACGGCGCCAGCGAATGCCTGCGCATCGCCACGAGATAACCCTCGCAGCGTGACGAGCGCCGGCCCTCGATGTGCGCGATCCGCTTGTGGCCGTGTTCGACCAGGTGATCGATGGCCAGCCGGGCGCCGAGCTGGTCGTCGTCGACCACGATGTCGACGCCGTCGAGCTCGATGTCACGTTCCCCTACGACGACCGTGGGGGTGTACGCGGTGGCCTCGATCAGCGTCTCGCTGGTCGGCGCGATGCCGAGCAGGACCAGCCCGTCGACCCTTAATTCGAGGAAGGCTTCCACGGCCTCGTCCTCGAACGCCGGGTCCCACTGGCTGTTCCCGATCAGCATGCGCAGGCCGTCGCCGTGCAGGCTCTCCTGCAGTCCGTCGAGGAACTCCGCGTAGAACGGGTTGTGCAGGTCGGCGACGAGCGCGCCCACCAGATGCGTACGACCTTCGACCAGGCTGCGCGCGACCGCGTTCGGCCGGTAGCCGAGCTCGCGGGCCGCCTGCAGCACGGCCTGGCGCCGGTGCTCGCTCACGTGCGGGGATCCGCGCAGCACGAGAGAGACCAGCGATTTCGAGACGCCGGCTCGTTCGGCGACGTTACGGATGGTCGGTCTGGGCCGAGGCAGTGTGTCTACCTCTCTGAGCTCGGCGATGGTTGAAGAATTGACGGGCGGTCCTGACATGTGTCTCCCCCGCGATGCGGATATGGGCACCTGTCTCACCAAACGATCGAGTTAGCCGCAGGGTACGGCCTTCGTTACGGATTGGCGCAACCTTGCTCACCCCGAGGTCGGTGTTGACTGGGCGGTCGCGCGTCCGCTATTGGGCAGGCCGTCGGATACTGTGCAGGTGTGACACCCGGGAAGGCAGCCGAGACGGCACGGCCGGCGCGGCGCAGGCTCAGCGTGGACCGGCGCAGGGAAGAGCTGATGGCGGCGGCGCTGGAGCTGTTCAGCACCCGCGACGCGGAAGACGTCTCGATCGACGACGTGGCCTCGGCGGCGGGAGCTTCGCGGGCGCTGGTCTACCACTACTTCGGCGGCAAGCAGGAGCTCTACGTGGCCGCGCTGCGGAGCGCGGCGGAGCAGCTGGAGTCCCGGCTGCGGCCCCACGGGGGCGGCAGGCCGCTCGACGAGCTGGCCTCCGGGCTCAGTCGCTACTTCGACTTCGTCGAGGAGCACGCGGCGGGCTTCGCGGCGCTGCTGCGCGGCGGCCCGGCCAACAGGAGCGGCGAGGTCGGTGAGATCGTCGACGGCGTGCGCCGCCGGCTCTTCCGGTTGATCCAGAAGCAGATGGGCGTCGAGGATCCCAGCCCGGTGCTGCGCACGACCCTGCGGTCGTGGATCGCCTCCGTGGAGACGGCCGGCCTCGACTGGCTCGAGTATCGCGACATAGAGCGGCCGACACTCGAGAAGCTGCTCGTCGATCACATGATCGCGCTGCTCGGCGTCGCCGCCGCCCATGACGGTGACGTCGCCAGGCTGCTCGAGCGGCTGGCGTGACAGCCTCGGGTCGGCTGCCTCACTGAAGGTGACGTGCCTGAGGCGTCGTTCCCGCGACGGCGTCCGCGGGTCTCGCTCCCGCGTGCCGTCACCGTTTTCGTCACCGTGTGTCGTCGTCGCGGCAGCGCGCGACGGCGGGACGGCGTGCCTCGGGGAGGTGGCGCCGGGCGGGCGGCGCCAACTTCCCGTGCGACGTCATGCCGTCACAGCGGTGGACCGGGCCGGTGCCGGCCTGGTCCACCCCTTCAAACCCCCCTGAGGTCCGTGACGACCCCTCCAGCTACTCGGAGCGCTGCTGCGGAATCCCCGCGAGCAGTGCTCGAACCTCGGTCTCCCGGTAACGCCGATGACCGCCGAGGGTACGAATCGACGTCAACTTGCCCGCCTTGGCCCACCGCGTAACGGTCTTGGGGTCGACCCTGAACATGGTCGCGACCTCAGCGGGCGTGAGCAGCGGCTCGGCCTCGGGTGTACGAGCTGACATTTGTGCGGCCTCTCCTCCGTGTGGACCGGCTTAGCGATCCTGTGACTGCCTTTGCGCGTGTCACGGATGTCCCCCTATGGCGCAGAGCGTGCGGCTTTTCCGAGCCATATGCGGCATCACCCGATGTGACCATACCGCCACGCAGAGCGATTGGCGAGCCCTTCTTTGACCCAACTGCCCGCCCCCGTGGCCATGTCACGCTCGGTGATTCTAGCGACACGTTTCGTGGTATCGCAGTGAAAACGGCAAACTACTCAGTTCGCAGAAGAGAGCAGCCGCGAGACGTGACCTACTCATGCAGGTCAGACGGCCGTATTGGGGTTCAGTTGGCAGATTCCAGTAGTTGCATTGACTTCCACCGGAGGATGACCCTCTGGTACATGGCGTAGGCAAGTTCTTCTTGACCCGTGTCCAGGCCCGTCAGGGCCGCGGAGAGCTCCGCGACGGACTGGTCCGCCTGCAGCGCGTCGTCGTCCATGAGGTGCACGAGCCCGCCGTAGTCGAGTTCGACCAGGCTGTGGGGGTGGAAGTCCTCCAGCCACCTGGCGATGTCCTCGACGTCGAAGTTCGAGGCCACGTCGCCCAGATGGCGGCGCAGGACGTTGAGCGCGCGCGCCGCCCGCCTCCTGGCCTGCGCCATGGAGGTGACGTAGATCAAGTTACGCCCCGTAGTGGTGGTCACGTCCTGCCCCGGATTGGCCGAGCCGAGCACCAGCCAGCGCTCGTTCCCATCAAACGGCACGAACCACGACGGCGGCACGTGCCACGCCGTGGTGCGGATGTGGGTGCGCAACGCCGACGATCCGGCCCTCCGCTTGTAGCGGTCGAAGTCGTCGGCCGTCTGCTCGGCGATCGGCTTGGGCACGAGGTGGTCCATCAGTTTCACGGGCGTGGTGCCACGAAGCCGTGAGAACGCCAGCCACGAGCGCAGCCGGGTCTGCCAGGGACACACATAGAGCCGGTCCTCGACACGCCGGAGATAGGCGTTGGGGCTCTCCTGGGCGGGAACGGGTTGAGGGGGCATGCCGAGCAGGCGCGTGACGGACTCGCCGTGCTCCGCATTGAGCGCGTTCGCGCGGCGCGGGCGGTCCCGTGAGTCGGCGTAGTCGGCCCACACCTTGCGCTCGGACTCGGCGAACGCGGTCAGTGGCTCATAGACACGGAGGTAGGCGGCATAGGGCAGCACGGAGGCATCGTGTCACGAAGCGATCCTGCGCGCACCGTCGAGGCTTACTACTCTGTGAGGTGATCTCCGCCGCGAAGGTGCGGTGGACCGGACAGGGAGTCACTACCGTGACCGACGTCTTCGGAGCGTCCCACAAGGACGTCCATGAGCAGGTCGTGTTCTGCGCCGACGAGCAGAGCGGCCTGCGTGCCATCATCGCCATCCACAACACGGCGCTGGGGCCGGCACTGGGAGGCACCAGGTTCTATCCGTACGAGAGCGAGCAGGCGGCCCTGGCCGACGTGCTCAACCTCGCCAAGGGCATGGCGTACAAGAACGCGCTGGCGGGCCTCGATCTGGGCGGCGGCAAGGCCGTCATCATCGGCGACCCGGCGCGTGACAAGAGCGAGGCGCTGCTGCGCGCCTACGGCAGGTTCGTCCAGTCGCTCGGCGGGCGCTACATCACCGCCTGCGACGTGGGCACCTACAGCGAGGACATGGACATCGTCGCGCGCGAGACGCGCTTCGCCACCGGCCGCACCCTGGCCCACGGCGGGGCCGGCGACTCCTCGATCCTCACCGCCTTCGGCGTGTTCCAGGGCATGCGGGCCTCGGCCGAGCGGGTCTTCGGCACACCGTCGCTGCACGGCAGGCGGGTCGGCGTGGAGGGGGTCGGCAAGGTGGGCCACCGCCTGGTCGGGCTGCTCCGCGAGGACGGCGCCGACGTCGTGGTCTGCGACGTCGACCCGAGAGCGGTCGAACGGGTGCGCCAGCGTCATCCCGAGGTCGAGGTGGTCGCCGACGCGCGTGCGCTGACGACGGCCGACATCGACGTCTTCGCGCCCTGCGCGCTGGGCGGCGCGCTCGACGACGACTCGGTGGCCGCGCTCAAGGCGAAGATCGTCTGTGGTGCGGCCAACAACCAGCTCGCCCATCCGGGCGTCGAGAAACAACTCGCCGAACGCGGCATCCTGTACGCGCCCGACTACGTCGTCAATTCCGGCGGTGTGATTCAGGTCGCTGACGAGATCGACGGTTTCGACATGGAACGAGCCAGGTCGAAGGCGACCCAGATCTACGACACGACTCTGAAGATCTTCGGAATCGCCGCCGAGGAGGGCGTTCCGCCGGCGGTGGCAGCAGATAGGCTGGCCGAGCGCAGAATGTCGGAAGTCGGGCGGATTAGGGGCATTTGGCTGGGCCGCTGACGCCCCACGTCCATACGACGTACCGAGCTGGGCACAAAACAGGTACGGTAATAGGCGAACGATAGGCTGACGCCCAAAGTCAGGCGGCGTCAGTGTGTGGTGCGTTAGCGACGAGGGGTCGGGGACGACCCCACACGAGGGGGTCGAGCCAATGGGGCGCGGCCGAGCAAAGGCCAAGCAGGTCAAGGTTGCTCGCCAGCTGAAGTACAACAGCGGTGGCACGGATCTTGACCGTCTTCGCGACGAACTCGGGGTCGGCGACCCCGGCAGCAATGACGACGCCGACGACCGCGATGATGAGCTGGCGGATCGCTATGCCGATTACGCCGATGACTATGGCGCCGGAGAAGACGACGACGGCCGTTCGCCCGGCCGCCGTTAGACGTTCTCCTGGTTGAGGTGGCCGAGGGCCCGGCATGCCGGATCCTCGTCCACACTCGTCGGGCCCCACGGGTGACCGTGGGGCTTTCGTCACGTGGAGCGAAGTCGGAAAGGCTCCCGATCCCGGAGCGGGGCTCTCCCGCGCATCCGTTCGGTGCGCCGTGCGCTCATGACGATCCGGCATGTCCTGTGCGAGGGCCGAGGTGACGCCGTGGCGTGCACCCCGGCTCCGTGCGGACGGCGTCAGCGGTAGCGGGCCTGGCCGGTGCCGGGCACGATCTCACCCAGCACCCACGCGTCCAGCCCGCGGCCGGCCAGCAGCCTGATCGCCGCGTCGGCGACGTCGGGGGCCACGACGGCCGCCATGCCGATCCCGAGGTTGAACGTGCGGTCCATGTCCCGCTGGGCGATCTTCCCGTGCCCGGCCAGCACCCCGAAGACCGCGGGTGGCGTCCAGGACGAGCGGTCGAGCAGCGCGTCGAGGCCGGCCGGCAGCGACCTGGACAGGTTGTTCTCGATCCCGCCGCCGGTGATGTGCGCGTAGGCGTGCACGTCGACCGCGCGGGCCAGCTCCAGGCAGTCGAGCGAGTAGATCCGCGTCGGCTCCAGCAGCTCCTCTCCCAGCGGCCGGTCCAGCTCGGGCAGCACGGTGTCGAGCGAGAGCGAAGCCTCGCGCAGCACGTGACGCACCAGCGAGTAGCCGTTGGAGTGGACGCCCGACGAGGCCAGCGCCAGCACCACGTCACCGGCCGCCACGCGGTCGGGGCCGAGCATGGCCGCCGCCTCCACGACGCCGGTGCCCGCGCCCGCCAGGTCGTACTCGTCCGGGCCCATCGCCCCCGGGTGCTCGGCCGTCTCGCCGCCCACCAGCGCGGCCCCGGCCAGCCGGCAGCCCTCGGCCACGCCGCCGACGATCTCGGCGACGCGCTCGGGCACCAGCTTGCCGCAGGCGATGTAGTCGGTCATGAACAGCGGCTCGGCCCCGCAGACCACCAGGTCGTCGAGGACCATGCCGACCAGGTCGATGCCGATCGTGTCGTGCTTGCCGTACCGCTGGGCGATCATGACCTTGGTGCCGACGCCGTCGGTCGAGCTGGCCAGCAGCGGACGCCGGTAGCGCAGCAGCGCGGAGGCGTCGAAGAGCCCGGCGAAGCCGCTGGCGTCGTCGACCACCTCCGGCCGCCGCGAGCGCGCCACCTTGTCCTTCATCAGGGCCACGGCCCGCTCGCCCGCCTCGATGTCGACCCCGGCGGCCTCGTAGGTGCTCACGCCTTGCTCTCCAACACGAACTTGCCCACGTTGTCCTGGTCGATCGGGATCGGATAGGTGCCGTCGAAGCAGGCCCTGCACAGGCGCTCGGACGGGATGGTGGTGGCCTTGGTCAGGCCCTCCAGGGAGATGTAGCCGAGCGAGTCGGCCCCCAGGGAGGCCCTGATCTCCTCGACCGACAGCGAGCCCGCGATCAGCTCCGCCCTGGTGGCGAAGTCGATGCCGTAGAAGCACGGCCACTGCACGGGCGGGGAGGAGATGCGTACGTGCACCTCACGCGCTCCCGCCTCGCGCAGCATCTTGACGATGGCCCGCTGGGTGTTGCCGCGCACGATCGAGTCGTCCACGACCACCAGCCGCTTGCCCTCGACGACCTCGCGCAGCGGGTTGAGCTTGAGCCGGATGCCGAGCTGGCGGATGGTCTGCGACGGCTGGATGAACGTGCGGCCCACGTAGGAGTTCTTCACCAGGCCCTGGCCGTAGGGGATGCCGCTCTCCTCGGCGTAGCCCACGGCGGCGGGCGTGCCGGACTCGGGCGTCGGGATGACCAGGTCGGCCTCGACCGGGTGCTCGCGGGCCAGCACGCGGCCCACCTCGACCCGGGTGACCTGCACGCCGCGCCCGGCGATGGTGGTGTCGGGGCGGGCGAGGTAGACGTACTCGAACAGGCAGCCCTTGGGCTCGGCCAGCGCGAAGCGGCGCGACCTGACGCCGCGCTCGTCGATGGTGAGCATCTCGCCCGGCTCGACCTCGCGCACGAACGTGGCGCCGACGATGTCGAGCGCCGCCGTCTCGGAGGCCACCACCCAGCCGCGCTCCAGGCGGCCGAGGACCAGCGGGCGGATGCCCTGCGGGTCGCGGGCGGCGTAAAGGGTCTTCTCGTCCATGAAGACCAGCGTGTAAGCGCCCTTGACCTGCGGGAGCAGCTCGGCGGCCGCGTCTTCGACGGAACGGGTGCGGTCCTGCGCGAGCAGCGTGGTCAGGACCTCGGTGTCGGTGGTCGCGCGGATGGAGCCGGGCTCAAGCCGCTGGGCCAGCTCCGGGGTGTTGATCAGGTTGCCGTTGTGGGCCAGCGCGAGCCCGCCCACGTCGGTCGAGCTCAGCGTGGGCTGCGCGTTCTCCCACACACTGGATCCGGTGGTGGAGTAGCGGCAGTGACCGATCGCCAGGTGGCCGCGCAGGGTGCTGAGCACCGACTCGTCGAAGACCTGGGCCACCAGGCCCATGTCCTTGTAGACGAGAATGCGGCTGCCCTCGCTGGCCGCGATGCCCGCGGACTCCTGCCCGCGGTGCTGCAACGCGTACAGCCCGTAGTAGGTGAGTTTGGAAACTTCCTCGCCCGGAGCCCAGACGCCGAAGACGCCACAGGCGTCTTTAGGTGCGCGGTCGTGGGGGTCCAGGTCATGGCCGAGCCGGCCGTCGCCCTTCAGCACATGCCTCAGTCTAGGTCGGCGGCTTCCGTGCTCGCACACCCGGGGCCGATATCGGGGCCCCTGGGCCGCCTCCGACCTGGAACTTTGGCACATGGTGGCCCAAGGTTGGGCACGGTATTACCGTGTCGCGCGGTTTAGCGGACCGCTTCCGCGAAAGGGTGAAGTATCCGGCATGCTGACCCGGCGGGAGACGCAGACGTGAGCACACCTGGGGACCCGAACGAGCCCCGCCAGGGGCAGGACCCGCGCGAAGGCCGCCACGACGAGGGCGAGCCCGCGTGGTGGAACGAGGGCATGCCGCCGCAGGAGCCGTCCAGGGGCGGTGAACGGAGCGAGGGCAGGCCGCCGGAGGAGCCGTCCCGTGGTGACGAGCCGTCCAGGGGCGGCGAGCCGGCGCAGGGGGAGGAGCCGCGGCCGGGCGGAGAGCCGATCGCGCCCAGGCCGCCGGTGGCGCCGCGGCCGGACGCGCCGGAGCCCGACACGCCGCCGGTGCACGAGCCCCGGCCGGGCGACGGGCCGTCCCATCCCGATCTGCCCACCTCGCCGGAGACCCCGCCGCCCGCCGCGGGCGCGGACGCCGAGTCGACCCAGGTGTTCCCGGTGCCCGGCGCGACCCCGTCCTATCCGGGCTGGAGCGGCACCCCGCACGAGGAGGAGCCGCCGCCCAGGCAGGCGCCCTCACGCTACGAGCAGAGCCCCTCCCAGGACCCCTCCCAGGGCCCGTCGTACGGCGGGCAGGAGGCCCCGCCGGCGTACCAGGGCGGGACGGCACGGGAGCAGGACCAGCCCGTGCCCGGCACGATGCCCTCCAGCCCGTACGGCGGCCCGCCCGGCTACCCGCCACCCCCCGGATCCCCCTACGGCGCCCAGCCGTCCCCGTACGGCGGATACCAGCAGCCGGCCCCCGGCAGCGGCCTGGCCACCGCCTCGCTCGTCCTGGGAGTGGCCAGCCCGTTCCTGGTCTTCGTCTGCTTCACCGGCCTCATCACGGCCATCCTGTCGATCGTCTTCGGCTGCGTGGCCCTGGTCAGGCACGTCGGCAGGGGCCGCGCCATCGCCGGCATCGTGATCAGCGTCCTGTCGCTGATCCTGTTCGCGATCGTGGCCATCTGGTTCTGGAACGTGGTGCAGGAGTGCGCCCACCTGCCGGGCCAGCTCGCCGACCGCTGCTTCGAGTCGAAGTTCCCCTGGATGAACGGCAGCCGTTAGAGCGGCGGCTGCGCCGGCAGGTCGGCCCGCGCCGTCAGAGCGGCAGGTGCGCCGACAGGTCGGCGCGCGCCCCGCTGGCGGAGATCGCGCCTTTGGCCATGGCCTCGTCCCAGGTCAGCCGGCCGAGGGCGAGCTCGATCCAGGTCCGCCCGTCGGTCTCGACCACGTTCGGCGGGGTGCCGCGGGTGTGGCGGGGCCCCGCGACGGCCTGGACGGCCGCGTAGGGGGGCACGCGCACCTCGACGGTGCGGCCCGGCGCGGCCGTCGCCAGTCTGTCGAGCAGGTGGCGCACGGCCTGCCTGGCCGCCTCACGTTCCGGCCGCAGCCCCCGGTCGTAGGCGGCCAGCACGGCGGCCACGAGCGCGCCGGGCAGGGCGGACGCCGGGCCGTCGTAGGGCGGCTCGTCCAGGGCGACGAGCTGGGCGTCGAGGGCCGATCTCAGCTTTTCCGGATCCATCTTCCGTGGTGGCACCCCACCATTGTCTCCCGGGAAGCGTTCATCGAGACGGAGGTCGTCGTTCACCTCCGGTTTCGACAGTGGCCGTAGCGTCCCCGCCGTACAACTGCGCACATTCATGGAGGACCTGTGGCGAACCCCAACGCGGGACGGCGGCTGCTGCCGTTGCTGTCCGCTCCGCACCAAGGTGGCCGATCCGCGCTGACGTGTCAGTTCCGCTGCGGCAACGCGTGCGCGCATGAGGTGGCCAACACCACCGCCAACGCCTACTTCGGCGACGTGGTGCGTGAGGCGCTGTCGCGGCGCGGCGTGCTGCGGGCCGGCGCGCTCGGCGCCCTCGTGGCCGGCGCGGGAGTGGCGGGGGTGGCGGGCGCGGGCGTCCCGGCCTTCGCGGACGAGCCGGGGGAGGCCGCCGCCAGAGGCGGGGGGCACGGCGGCGGCGACCTCCGCTTCACCCCGGTGCCGCCGAACAAGGACGACAAGCTGAGCATCCCGGACGGTTACCGTTCCTCCGTGGTGGTGCGCTGGGGCGACCCGGTGCTGCCCGGCGCGCCGGAGTTCGACTTCGACGCCCAGAGCGCCGACGCGCAGAGCAAGCAGTTCGGCTACAACTGCGACTACGTGACGCTGCTGCCCATGGGCAGGGACCGGGCGCTGCTCTGGGTGAACCACGAGTACACCGACGAGAGCCTGATGTTCCGCGGCTACACCGGCGGCGCGGAGGCGACCGAGGAGCAGATCAGGATCGGGCTGGCCGCGCACGGCGGCTCGGTCGTGGAGATCGAGCGCTCCGGCGGCAAGGGCGAGTGGAAGCTGGTCACCAGGGGCCGCCGCCGCTACAACCGGCGCATCACGGCTCAGACGAAGATGCGCTTCAGCGGCGCGGCGGCCGGGCACGCCCTGCTCAGGACGGCGGCCGACCCCAAGGGCGTCAGCCCCGTCGGCATGCTGAACAACTGCTCGGGCGGCACCACTCCGTGGGGCACGGTGCTGACCGCCGAGGAGAACTTCGACCAGTACTTCATCAACGGTGACAAGGTGCCGGCGGCGCAGAAGCCGTACATCACCCGCTACACCATCCAGACCGGCGTCCCGTCGAGCAGCCGCAGGTTCGACCGCGTCGAGGAGCGCTTCGACCTGGCCAAGCACCCGAACGAGGCCAACAGGTTCGGGTGGATCGTCGAGATCGACCCGTTCGACCCCGACTCCACGCCGGTCAAGCGCACCGCGCTCGGCCGGTTCAAGCACGAGGCCGCCAACACCACGCTGGCCCGTGACGGCCGCCTGGTCGTCTACATGGGCGACGACTCGCGCTACGAGTACGTCTACAAGTTCGTCTCCAAGGAGCGCTACAAGCCCGGTTTCGACCGGCACAACCGCACGCTGCTGGACGAGGGCACCCTGTACGTGGCCAAGTTCACCGGCGACAGCCCGGCCGCCGAGATCGACGGCTCCGGCAAGGCGCCCGCCGACGGCGAGTTCGACGGCTCGGGCGAGTGGATCCCGCTGGTCTCGGGCGACAGGTCGTACGTGGACGGCATGTCCGCCGCCGAGGTGCTCGTCCACACCCGTTCGGCCGCCGACAAGGTGGGCGCGACCAAGATGGACCGCCCCGAGGACATCGAGCGCAACCCGGTCACCGGCGGCGTGTACGTGGCCCTGACCAACAACACCAACCGCACCGCGGCCGAGGCCGACGAGGCCAACCCGCGTTCGGCGAACAAGCACGGCCACGTCCTGGAGATCGTGGAGCGGCGCGGCGACGCCGGCGAGAAGAGGTTCGCCTGGTCGATCCCGCTGGTCTGCGGCGACCCGGACGACCCCGCCACCTACTTCGCCGGCTACAACAAGAGCGAGGTCTCGCCGATCTCCTGCCCGGACAACGTCACGTTCGACAAGGACGGCAACCTCTGGATCTCCACGGACGGCAACGCGCTGGGCGCGAACGACGGCCTGTTCGTGATGCCGGTCAAGGGCAGGGAGCGCGGCCACCTGCGCCAGTTCCTCACCGTGCCGGTCGGCGCCGAGACCTGCGGCCCGCTCGTCACGGCGGACCAGCGCAGCGTCTTCGTGGCGGTGCAGCACCCGGGCGAGACCGACGGAGCGAGCCCGGACGCGCCGAGCAGCCACTGGCCCGACGGCGACCAGCCGCGCCCCTCGGTCGCGGTGGTCTGGCACGGGCAGGGCAAGAAGATCGGCGGTTGACCTCAGCTTAACTTGAGGTCATAGGGTCCATGCCATGAGCATGGAAATGACCGCCTGGCACCAGCTGTACTCGATGAACAACCAGCAGCAGCGCCGCAGCGTCTCCAGGGAGACGCTGCGGCGCATCGGCGGCTTCGCCCGCCCGCACCGCCGCAGGCTGGCCTGGTTCCTGGTGCTCAGCGTCGTGACGGCGGGCCTGGCGGTGGGCGCGCCGCTGCTCGCGGGCCGGGTGGTCGACGCCATCTTCACCGGCGAGCCGCTTCAGGTGGTCGTCACGGTGGCGCTGGCGATCGCCGCCCTGGCCGTCGCCGAGGCCGGTCTCGGGCTGGTGAACCGGTGGCTATCGGCGGGCCTGGGCGAGAGCCTCATCCTCGACCTGCGCACGGCCGTCTTCGACCACGTGCAGAAGATGCCGATCGCGTTCTTCACCAGGACCCGCACCGGCGCGCTGGTCAGCCGGCTCAACAACGACGTGATCGGCGCCCAGCGGGCCTTCACCGACACGCTGTCGGGCGTGGCGGGCAACGTCGTGACGCTCGTGCTGACGCTGATCGCGATGATCGGCATCTCCTGGCAGATCACCCTGCTCGCGCTGCTGCTCCTGCCCGTCTTCGTGCTGCCGGCCCGGCGGATGGGCACCAGGATCGCCCGGCTGCGACGCGAGGCGGCCGACCACAACGCGGCCATGGGCACGCAGATGACCGAGCGCTTCTCCGCGCCGGGCGCGACGCTGGTCAAGCTGTTCGGCCGGCCCGCGCACGAGTCGGCCGAGTTCGCGAGCAGGGCCCGCCGGGTGCGCGACATCGGGGTGCGCTCGGCGATGACCCAGTCGGCCTTCGTCACCGCGCTGACGCTGGTGTCCGCGCTGGCCCTGGCCCTCGTGTACGGCCTGGGCGGCTTCTACGCCCTGCGCGGCCAGCTCGCCCCCGGCGCCCTGGTGTCGATGGCCATGCTGCTCACCCGCCTCTACGCGCCCCTGACCGCGCTGGCCAGCGCCCGCGTGGACGTCATGAGCGCGTTCGTCAGCTTCGAGCGCGTCTTCGAGGTGCTCGACCTCAAGCCGCTCATCCAGGAGCGGCCGGACGCCCGCGAGGTGCCGGAGGGCCCGGTGTCGGTCGAGTTCGACGACGTGCGCTTCGCCTACCCCTCGGCCGACAAGGTCTCGCTCGCCTCGCTGGAGGAGGTCGCCACGCTCGACACGCGCGGCGGCGAGGAGGTGCTGCACGGCGTCTCGTTCCGGGCCGAGCCCGGTCAGATGGTGGCGCTGGTCGGCTCGTCGGGAGCGGGCAAGTCCACGATCGCGCAACTGCTGCCCCGCCTGTACGACGTCGACTCGGGCGCGGTCCGGCTCGGCGGGGTGGACGTCCGCGACCTGAGCGCCGACTCCATCCGCGACACGCTCGGCATGGTCACCCAGGACGGCCACCTGTTCCACGAGACCATCCGCGCCAACCTGCTGCTGGCCAGGCCCGAGGCGAGCGAGGAGGAGATCTGGGACGCGCTCTCCCGCGCCCGCCTGGCCGCCCTCATCGAGTCGCTGCCCGACGGGCTCGACACGGTCGTCGGCGAGCGCGGCTACCGGCTGTCGGGCGGCGAGCGCCAGCGCCTGACGATCGCCCGGCTGCTGCTGGCCAGGCCCAGGGTGGTGATCCTGGACGAGGCCACGGCGGCGCTCGACTCGACTTCGGAGGCGGCCGTGCAGGCGGCGCTGGGCGAGGCGGTGGCCGGCCGGACCGCCGTGGTGATCGCGCACCGGCTCTCCACGATCAGGGCCGCCGACGTCATCCTCGTCATCGAGGACGGCCGGGTGGTCGAGCGCGGCACGCACGCCGAACTGCTCGCCGCCGGCGGCCGTTACGAGGAGCTCCACCACACTCAGTTCGAGGACCCCACGGTGACGGGGGCGGCGGCCTGAGGCTCGTCCGGCTCGGCCGGGTCGCGCAGCGAGTAGAGCGCGATCGGGATCGCCGCCACCACCACGGCGGCCGCGATGACGAGCGTGAACTGGTAGGCGTCCAGGAAGGAGGGCAGCGGCGGCAGGTCGCTGCCGCTCTGCCTGGAGCTGAGGAACGCGCCCAGCACGGTGATGCCGAGCAGCCCGAAGACCTCGCGGGAGACGTTGAGCACGCCCGAGGCCACCCCGGCGCGGGTCTTGGGCATGCCGCCGAGCACGGCGGAGGTCAGCGGGACGAGCAGGCCGCCGCCGAGGCCGTACAGGAGGAACCAGGGGGCGACGTCGGCGAAGCCGCCGTCGGCGCCGACGCGGGAGATCAGGAAGATCGCCGCTCCCATGAGCGCCATCCCGAGCGCCACCGTGCGGCCGATGCCGAGCGCGGCGCTGATCCGCTGCGACAGGAGCGCGACCACGGCCATGGTCAGCGCCATCGGCACGAACGACGCGCCCGCCTGGGTGGGGGTGAAGCCGAGCACGTTCTGCAGCCACAGGGCGCTGAAGAAGTAGATCCCGAACACCCCGAACGACCAGATCCCGCTCGTCAGCAGCCCGCCGCTGAACACCCGTGACCTGAACAGCGACACCGCCACCATCGGCTCCGCCGCGCGCGACTCGGCCAGCACGAACGCCACGGCCGCGAGCACGAACACGCCTGCCGCGGCCAGGATCTCGGGGGAGGTCCAGCCGGCGCTCTCGCCCTCGATGAGCGCGTACGTCAGCGCGAACAGCGCCACCGCCGAGGTGACCAGGCCGGGCACGTCGAGGTGGTGGCGCACCCGCTCGAACGCGGGCCTGACCGCCCACAGCGCCAGCCCCGCCGTCACCACGCCGATGGGGACGTTGACCAGGTAGATCCAGCCCCAGTGCAGGTTCTCGCTGATGAAGCCGCCCACGACCGGCCCGAGCGCCATCGACAGCGCCCCCGCCATGCTCCAGACGCCCACGGCCCGGCCGCGCTCGGCGGGGTCGGGGAAGATCTGGCTGATCAGCGCGAGCGCGGTGGGGGTGAGCAGGGCCGCGCCGACTCCCTGGACGGCTCGCGCCGCGATCAGCATGCCGCCCGAGGTGGCGAGGCCGGCCGCCAGTGAGGCCAGGGTGAAGACGGCCAGGCCGCCGAGGAAGACCCGGCGGGCGCCGTACACGTCGGCCAGCCGCCCGCCGACGAGCATGAGGCCGGCGAAGACCAGGATGTACGAGCTGACGATCCACTCCAGCCCCGAGATCGTCAGCCCCAGGTCGCGCTGGATCGTGGGCAGGGCGACGTTGCCCACGTTGTTGTCCAGGTAGGTCATGAAGGTGCCCAGAGTCACCGCGGCCAGGGCCCACCATCGCATGGGATCTCCTCCTATACAGCGTACTTGTACGTCGTACAGTTGAACTTGTACGTCGTATAGTTGTCAACCGTGATGGGAAAACTGACCGCGCGGGCGATCGCGGAGCGGGCCCTGGAGATCGGCGACGCCGAGGGCCTCGAAGCCGTGACGATCCGCCGCCTGGCCACCGACCTCGGCGTGACTCCGATGGCCCTCTACTGGCACTTCAAGAACAAGGAGCAACTGCTCGTCGGCATGGCCGACCACCTGATCGGCGGCTTCGCGCCCAAGCCCGCCGACGAACGCCCCTGGCAGGACCAGCTCCGCGACCTGATCGAGGGCCTGATCAGGACGCTGCGCACCCACCCCTGCGCCAAGAGCGTGATCGAGCAGATCGACCCGGTCGAGGTGGAGCACTTCCTGGTGGTCTGGGACCGCGCACTAGGGCTGGCCCGCACGGCCGGCTTCAGCGTGGACGAAAGCTGCCTGATCACCAAATATCTGCTGCAGAGCGCCATCGCCATCGCGGACGCGCCCGTCCACGTCCGGGCCGACTGCAACTGGGAGGAGCAGGTGCGGATCAAGCAGGTGGGCCTTTCGTCACTGCCCGTGCAGCGCTACCCCCACCTGGTGGAGAGCGCCGGCGCGCTGGCCGGGGGGACGCCTCCCGGCCTGTACGACACCTTCGGCGTCGACCTCGTCCTGTCCGGCATCGAGTCGCTGGCCGCCAGGCGTTAGGGTCATGATCGTGACCTTCGAGCTGATCTGCGAGATCGAACCTCCGACCAAGCCCGATCTGAAGCACGTCAGGCACCAGATCGGCACGATGAGCACGATCGCCCACTCGTTCCTCATCCCCGACAACCACATCGGCCGCGCCACGGTCTCCAGCGTGGCCGTCGCCCACGAGGTCGAGTCCATGGGCGGGCGCGGCATCGCCTGCCTCAACTCGCGCGACCGCAACCTGCTCGGCTTCCGCCGTGACCTGCTCACGGCGGCGGCGTACGGGGTCGAGCGGTTCCTGTTCGTCTACGGCGACAAGCCGACGAGCGGCAACCGCACCAGCGATCTGACGGTGCGCTCGATGATCGCCGAGGCGCGCGAGTTCTCGCCCGGCTTCCGCGTGGGCGCCGCCGCCGCGCTGCGCCCGCTGCCCGCCTGGAAGCGCTCGGCCGACTTCCTGTTCAGCCAGGTCAGCTACTCGGTCGAGGCGCAGGTGCGCTGGCGCGAAGAACACCCCGCCGACCTGCCCGTCTACGCCGGCGTCATGGTCCTGGCCAGCGAACGGCACGCCCGCACCCTGGCCGCCGCCATCCCCGACATCGCCCTGCCGGAAGACCTGGTACGCCGCGTGGCCGCCGACCGCATGGCCGGCGTGGAGGCGGCCTGCGAACAGGTCCTCGCCCTGCGCGACTCAGGCGCCTTCGCCGGCGTCCACCTCATCCCGGTCTCCCGCTACCGCGACGTCGAATCCAGACTGGCCCCGGCCCTCAAGTAGCCCCTTTGACGCGGTCTCCATGGCCGCGTCGGTGCGCATCCTGAGCCATCCCATGGCCTCAGTGCCACACAGCGTCAGCGACGCGGTGACCGGGCCAGGGCGGCGAGGACGGTGCCGGTGAGGGCGACGGCGAACAGGACGCCGTACGCGCGCTGGAACCCGTCCATCAGCTGTCCCACCGCCACCGGCGAGAGGGTGGACAGGGTGCCCGCGTACACCTGCGCCCGCAGAGCCGGGCCCACCGACGCGGTCAGGACGCTGAGGGACAGGCCGACGCTGATCACGATGCCGACGTTCATCACCATCACCCGGAAGCCGTTGACCACCCCCAGGCTGTCGGCCGGCAGCGCCCGCATGACCTGCGTGGTGTTCCCGGTCAGGAACGTTCCGCTGCCGCAGCCGGCCACGAACAGCCCGCCCCCGATCACCCAGTACGGCGTCGCCGGATCGGCCGCCAGCGCCAGCACGCCGAGCCCGGCCGCGCTCATCGCCGCCCCCACGATCGACAGCGCGTACGGCGACACCCGCCGCCCCAGCATGCCCACGACGGGCGAGGCCAGGCCGATCCCGACCGGCACCGGCAGCACGCTCAGCCCCGCCGCGAACGCGTCCAGGCCCTTGGCCGCCTGGAAGTACAGCGCCACGACCAGGATCAGCGCGGAACGGGCCAGCGCGTTGCAGAAGGAGGCCAGGTTCGCGCAGGCCAGCAGCCGCCCGCCGAAGAGCCGCAGATCCAGCACCGGACTGGGCGAGCGCCGCCCGGTGAGGACGATGAGCGGCACCAGCAGCACGAAGAGGCCCGCCCCGATCAGGAACACGGGGCTGGACAGCCCGCTGGAGCCCGCCTCCGACAGGGCCAGCAGCAGCGCCGACAGTGCGGCGAACACCAGCACGTTGCCCAGCGCGTCCACCGGCGCCTTCGGCCGCCTGGGCATCTTGCGCAACAGCCCCGCCCCCACGCCGAGCGCGATCAGCCCGGCGGGCACGTTCAGCCAGAAGATCCACTGCCAGCCGGCCGTCTCCGCGATCAGCCCGCCCAGCGTGGGCCCCGCGAGCTGGGCCACCGACAGCGTGCCGATGTAGACGCCCATGCCCTGGCTGAGCCGGTCGGGCGGGAAGGCGTCGGTGATGATCACGGTGCCGTTCGCCAGGATCATGGCCGCGCCGATCGCCTGTAAGGCACGGGTCCCGATGAGGAACCACACGTCCGGCGACAGCCCCGCCAGCAGCGAGGCGAGCGTGAACAGGGCGAACCCCGTCAGATAGACCTCACGCCGGCCGAGCAGGTCCGCCACGCGGCCGAAGAACACCAGGCTCGCCGTGTTGACCAGCAGGAACGCCAGCAGGATCCAGGTCGACTCCAGCGCGTTCGCCCCGAAGTGCCGCACGACCGTCGGGAGCGCCACGTTGAGCGTGCTGCCGGCCACGCCGATCAGGACGATGCCCAGGCTGGTGACCGCGCACACGCGCCAGGCGTAACGCAGGCGAGTGTCGTCCTGGGGGGTGACGGCGGCCATGCCCTCCACTATGACGTACGACGTACGTCCGATTTGTACCAGGGGTCACCTGGCTCGCTTGCGCAACCCCTCAAGATCGTGGATCACCACGCGCCGCCTGCCGGTCTCGATCAGGCCCCGGTCGCGCAGCGTCCGCAGCGCCTTGCTGACCGCCTCGCGGGAGGCGCCGGTCCAGCCGGCCAGCTCGTCCTGCGACAGGGGCAGCGCGACGCGCACGCCGCTGTTGGTCTTCTCGCCGTAGCGTTCCGCCAGTTCGAGCAGCCGGGTGGCGACCCGCCCCGTGGTGTCGAACGCGCCGTACTCGATCCGCTTCCTGTCGGCGTCGCGCAGCCGCCCGCTGACGAGCTTCATGAGCAGCACCGCCACGCGCCCGTGGGCCTCCAGGAACGTGGAGAAGTCGCGCACCACGATGCCGGAGATCGGCTCCAGCGCGGTCACGGTGGTCGAGCGGGGGGATCCGTCGATGGCCGAGAGCTCGCCGAGCAGCGCCCCGGGACCGCGGACGGCCAGCACCACCTCGGTGCCGCCGCTGGTGTGGGAGGAGCACTTGACCCGGCCCTCCATCAGCAGGAGCACCCAGTCGGACGTGTCGCCCTCGGTCATGATGGTGGTGCCCCGATCCCAGCGCCGCGGCCGGCCGGCCGAACGCAGGGCGTCGACCTCCTCCGGGGTCAGCATGGAAAGAAATTCACCGGGCTCTGGATCCATGCGCCTGATTATGTCGGTACCGCTATCACCGTTCTATGTCATTTCGGTCAGAACATAGGCCTCGACGAGCTCTTCCTTGCCCTTGAGGCTGAGCCTTCCCAGCGGCGTCACCGAAACGTCATCGCCCAGTTGCCGCAGCGTCGTCTCGCCGATCACGACCGTGCCGGGCTCGGCCACGCCCTGGAGCCTGGCGGCCACATTGACGCAGTCGCCCATCGCGTTGAAGCCGCGCAGCTCCGGGCTGCCGATGTTGCCGACGAGCGCGGGACCGGTGTTGACGCCCACCCGGAACGTCGGCCACTCGATGTCGTCCTCCCGCTTCCACGACATCTCCTCGGCGATCTCGGACGCGGCCCGCTGCATCGCCAGCGCGGCCTTGCAGGCGGAACGCGCGTGCCCGGTCTGCGTCGCCGGCGCGTTGAACAGGGCCAGCAGCGCGTCACCGACGAACTGCACGATCGTGCCGCCGTTGTCGAGGATGCACGGCACCGCGGCCGTGTGGTAGCGGTTGAGCATCTCGACGATCTCGCCCGGCGTGACCTTCTCCGAGAACGTGGTGAAGCCCTTGAGGTCGGCGAAGAGCGCGGTCAGCTCCTTCAGCTCGCCGCCCAGCGCCGCCTGCCGCGGGTCGGCGAGCAGCGCGTGCGCCACGTCGGGCGACATGTACTGGTGGAAGAGCGTGTGCAGCTCCTGGTAGAGGCGGGCGTTCTCCAGCGAGATGGACAACTGCCCGGCCAGCGTGGCGGCCAGCGCCTCGTCCTGGTTGGTCCGCCCGATCGGCACCTCCAGCACGCCCGCCAGGTTGCCCTTGACGGTCAGCGGAAAGGCCAGCAGCTGGTCACGCTTGATCGGGTTGCCGTCGGCGAACTGGTAGTCGCGCGAGCCGATCTGGGTCCTGCCGTCGGCCACCAGCGCGATCTTGACGTCGCCGTACGCCTGCCGCACCCGTTCGAGCGAGGAGGTCAGCAACTGGTCCTCCGGCAGCCCGATCCTGGTCTGCGCGCTCACCGACACCAGCGCGGCCAGCCGCTCCGACAGCGCCCGCTCGTTGGCCAGCGCCTCGCCCGCCCGGTCGAGCACCGCGGCCTGGCCCTCGTTGAGCCGGAACTTGCCCGACAGCCGGGTCGCGGCCAGCGGCTCGCCCTTGCGTACGTGCTCGACCATCTCCTCCAGCGCCTTGTCGTAGTCGCGCTGGATGCGCCGCACGGTCGCCGACAGCGCCACCGAGTCGAACAGCCCCGCGCTCGACCCCTCCCGCCGGAACTGCAGGTAAGAGCTGTAGGCCACGAAGACGAAGGCGAACACCAGCAGAACGTGCCATTCCCACCAGGACAGGTGCCAGTTGAGCTGCGACATGCCCGCGATCATCGACTCGGCCAGCAGCGCGTAGGCGGTGATCAGGCTGATCAGCATGGCCGACGGCCGCCGCCGGTGGAGCAGGAACATCATCACGCTGGCCGCCGCGTACAGCAGCAGCCCCGGCACCGACGCCCACGCCAGCCAGGACATCGGTGACTCCAGCGGCGGCTCGCTGAGCGAGGTCAGGCCGGGCACGAGCGAGATCACGCCCCAGAGCACCATGATGCCGACGAGCGCGGCGCGCACGAAGTGCTGCGCGCCCAGCACCGTCTTGGCCTGCTGCTCGCCGAGCGGCAGCGCGGAGGCGAACGCGAACAGCGCCGCGATCGACAGCCCCACCTGCTGGCCGATGTCGAACCCGGCGGAACCGGATTCGAGGATCACCTTGGGGGTGGACAGCCCGTGCAGGAAGAAGAACCCGGCGCTGGTCAGGAAGACCATCGAGACCAGGAACAGCCGCGCGTCCTGGCGCCGGCGCGAGGCCTCGCTGATGAGGCCGCCGAGCACGACGTTGACCCCGGCCACCAGGATGATCATCCAGAAGTGGCTGGCGTTGTGCTGCCAGGGGACGTTGAGGTGGGGCTGGGCGAGCAGGAGCCAGAGCCCGAGCATGGGCACGACGAGGTGGATTCCCCACACCACGCCGCGCACGGGCTGGGTGGCGGGCGGGAGATAGGACGCGGGAGCGGGGGTTGGCACAGACCGATTATCCACGCCCGATCGCTGTCGCGACTGCGTCGTTTTACTCACCACGGTCGCCGACAAATCGTCAACATCGTCAGTAACCCTCTGTTCTGTGATCAATACGTTACGTAATCACTGTCATCCATTGGAACGTTTGATGCGTGAATCTCATGCATCCCATGCGCATCACCGGACCCTCTGGAGGGAATCGTGCCTAGCCAGGTTCGCCGCGGACGTACGCTCACGCTCGCCACCATGGGGGCACTCGCCGCCTCGCTGCTCGCCACGGGCGGCGTCGCCACCGCCTCGTCCGCCGTCTCCGCCGCCGTCCCGGCGGGTGCCGCGGCCGGCACGGTAGTCGCCTGCGTGCACCGGAAGTCGCGTTACGCCCGCATCGTCAACGCCACGGCCAAGTGCAGGAAGACCGAGGTGCGCGTGCTCATCGGCGGGGGTGGCACGTCCACGACCGTCGAGACGGGCAGCCAGGGCCCGGCGGGCCCCGAGGGTCCCGCGGGCCCGCAGGGGGCGCAGGGCGTCAAGGGCGACCGTGGCATGCCCGGACGTCCCGGACGGCCCGGCCCGCAGGGCAAGCAGGGCGTGGCAGGCCCTCAGGGCCCGCAAGGACCGCAGGGCGAGCAGGGTCCCAAGGGCGAACAGGGCTCCAAGGGCGAACAGGGGCCGAAGGGCGACCAGGGCGTCAAAGGTGAGCAGGGCGAGCCGGGCAAGCAGGGCACCCAGGGCGAGCCGGGCAGGCCCGGCACCCCGGGCCCGAAGGGCGATCGCGGCCCGCAGGGCCCCAAGGGCGACACCGGGCAGCGCGGCCCGCAGGGACCCCAGGGCCCGAAGGGCGAGCCCGGCGGCGGCGCGGCCTACACCACCTACGTCGTCACCGATCGCTTCAACGGCAACTCCGGCACGGCGACCTGCAAGAAGGGCGACGCCGTGACCGGCGGCGGCTTCCAGGTGGACTCGCGCTACCAGGTGACCAGCAGCATGCCCACGAGCGGCGGCTGGTCGGTCGCCGTCACCAAGGCCGACTTCAAGACCGCCGACGGCCAGGCCGGCTCGCAGACGTCGGGCGGTGGCAGCGGCGGTGGCACGGTCTACGCCGTCTGCCTGGAGAAGAAGTAACGACCACGCCGGCAGGCGTCCAAGCGCCTCACGACCAGAAGGAAGGGGCCCGCACGTGCGCGTGCCGCCCGCCGGACACAGGCCGGCACCCAGGTGCTGTGGGTGGCGGCCGTCGGACGGTGGCAGGCACAAGTGGTGACCGTCGGACAGGCGCATGACGCCCGTCAGGCGGGCGCCGGCACGTGCGGGATTGCGGTCGTGGGTGACAGGGCCGGTACGGATCTCCGTACCGGCCCTGGAAATCGCCTCTGAAAGGGACCTCAGCCGAACAGCGCCGGCAGCGCCGCCGTGTGCGTCTCCCGCAGCTCCTCGACGGGAACCTCGAACACGTCCTTGACCACCAGCGCGTTCCCGCCGGTCGTCCCGAGCCCGTAGCAGGGCACGTCGTGCCGCCCGCACAGCGAGGCGAACTCGGCGTAGGCCTCGGGCCGCACCGCGACGAGCGCCCGCGACGCCGACTCGCTGAACAGGTCGGTGAAGGCGTCACCGGTCAGCTCCACCGTCGCCCCGACGCCCCGCGCCAGGCAGGACTCGGCCAGCGCGACGGCCAGCCCGCCGTCCGACAGGTCGTGAGAGCCGGCCAGCAGCCCGCGCCGGGCCGCCTCGACCAGCACGGTGGCCAGCGCCTTCTCCGCCTCCAGGTCGGCCTGGGGCGGCAGCCCGCCCAGGTGGCGGTGCGCGACGTGCGCCCATTCGGAGCCGCCGAACTCGTCACGGGTGTCGCCCAGCAGCACGACGCGCAGCCCCTCGGCGACGAACCCCGTCGGCACCCGCGCGGCCACGTCGTCGATCACGCCGAGCACGCCCACGACCGGCGTCGGGTGGATGGCGGTCGAGCCCGTCTGGTTGTAGAAGGAGACGTTTCCGCCGGTCACCGGCACGCCCAGGGTCCGGCAGGCGTCGGCGAGCCCGCGCGTGGCCTCCGCGAACTGCCACATGACCTCGGGGTCCTCGGGGGAGCCGAAGTTGAGGCAGTTGGTCACGGCCAGCGGATTGGCGCCGGTCACGGCCACGTTGCGGTAGGCCTCGGCGAGCGCGAGCTGCGCCCCCGCGTACGGGTCGAGCTTGGCGTAGCGCCCGTTGCCGTCGGTGGCGAGGGCGATGCCCCGTGTCGTCGGCTCGGCGTGTTCGATGGTCGCGCCCGCTTCGGCATCCGTTGGCGTCGCAGGCTCGCTCTCTCCTGCCGAGCTCCTGCGCTCCGGCTCGATGACCTCGGAGATCCGCAGCATGCCCGCGTCGGCCGGTTGCGCCAGCACGGTGTTGGAGCGGACATAGCGGTCGTACTGGTTGGTCACCCACTCCTTGGAGGCCAGGTTGGGCGAGCCGAGCAGCTTGAGCAGCGTCTCGCGCAGGTCGCCGGGCCGCTCCAGCCGGTCGGGGGTGTCGGCGTTGAGCGCGGCCTGCCCGGCGGGCTCGTGGAAGGGCCGCTCGTAGACCGGGCCATCGTCGGCCGCGGTGCCCGGCGGGATGTCCACGATGACCTCGCCGTCCCAGGTCATGACCAGGCGGCCGGTGTCGGTGACCTCGCCGATGACGGCGGCGGGCACGTCCCACCGCCGGCAGATCGCCATGAACGCGGGGATGTCGTCGGGCCGGACCACGGCCATCATCCGCTCCTGCGACTCGCTCATGAGGATCTCCTCGGGCCTGAGCGAGGGGTCGCGGAGCGGGACCAGGTTGAGGTCGACGGTCATGCCGCCGGTGCCCTTGGCGGCCAGCTCGGTGGTGGCGCAGGAGACGCCGGCCGCGCCGAGGTCCTGGATGCCCACGACGACGTCGGCCGCGTAGAGCTCAAGGCAGCACTCGATGAGCAGCTTCTCCATGAACGGGTCGCCCACCTGCACGGCCGGCCGCTTGGCCTGTGACTCGTCCTCGAACGTGGCGCTCGCCAGCACCGAGGCGCCGCCGATGCCGTCGGGGCCGGTGGACGCGCCGAACAGCACGACCTTGTTGCCAGGCCCGGGAGCGGTGGCGAGCTTGATCTGGTCCTTGCGCAGCAGGCCCACGCACAGGGCGTTGACCAGCGGGTTGCCGAGGTAGCAGGGGTCGAAGACGACCTCGCCGCCGATGTTGGGCAGGCCCAGGCAGTTGCCGTAGCTGCTGATGCCCTCGACCACGCCGGGCAGCACCCTGCGGGTGTCGACGGCGTCGGCGGCGCCGAAGCGCAGCGCGTCCATGACGGCGATCGGGCGCGCGCCCATCGACATGATGTCGCGCACGATCCCGCCGACGCCGGTGGCCGCACCTTGGTGCGGCTCCACGTAGGAGGGGTGGTTGTGCGACTCGATCTTGAACGTGGCCGCCCAGCCGTCGCCGATGTCGACCACGCCGGCGTTCTCCCCCATGCCCACCAGCAGCGCCTCGGACGCGGGCGCCTTGGTGGCGAACTGCCGCAGATGCACCTTGGAGGACTTGTACGAGCAGTGCTCGGACCACATGACGCTGTAGATGGCCAGCTCGGAGCCGGTGGGACGGCGACCCAGGATCGCCTTGACCCGGTCGTACTCGTCGGACTTCATCCCCAGCTCGGCGAAGGGCATCGGCTCGTCGGGGGTTTCCGCGGCCCGCTTCACGCTGTCGGCCATGTGCCTGCCGGCTCCCTCGCTCACGTGTTCACCAGATTCTTCAGGATGGAGGTGAAGAAGCCCAGACCGTCGGTGCTCGGGGCCCCGACCAGCTCTTCGACGGCGTGCTCCGGGTGCGGCATGAGGCCGACCACGTTGCCCGCCTCGTTGCGGATGCCGGCGATGTCGTTGAGCGAGCCGTTGGGGTTGCCGCCCACGTAGCGGAAGACCACGTGACCGCCCGCCTCCAGCGCGGCGAGCGTCTCGTCGGAGGCCACGTAGCGGCCCTCGCCGTGCTTGACCGGCAGCAGGATCTCCTGGCCGGACGCGAACGAGTTGGTCCACGCGGTCGCGGTCTGCTCGACCCTGACCAGCTGGTCGCGGCAGACGTAGTGCAGCGAGGCGTTACGGGTCAGCGCGCCGGGCAGCAGATGGGCCTCGCACAGGATCTGGAACCCGTTGCACGTGCCGATCACCGGCAGCCCCGCCTTCGCGGCGGGAACGAGCTCGTCCATGAGCGGCGCGAAGCGCGAGATGGCCCCGCAGCGCAGGTAGTCGCCGTAGGAGAAGCCACCGGGCAGGAAGACGGCGTCGACTCCCTTCAGGTCGTGGTCGGCGTGCCACAGCGGAACCGCCTGCGCGCCGGCGAGGCGCACGGCTCTGGCGGCGTCCTGGTCGTCGAGAGTCCCTGGAAACGTGACAACGCCCACACGGGCAGCGCTCATGACAGTCGTCCCCTCCGGAGGAATGCGCGCGCCACCGTCCGATCGGGGTGGACGGCGGTCTCACCAGGTTATCGGGTGCTTCCCCATGGTCCGCATCGGCTCGGCCACGAGCGGACGCGCCGGCCGGAGTGGTGCGCGCCGGCTCCGCGACGAGCGGACGTGCGGCTCAGACCGCGGCCAGCTCGCGCGGACGGGCTTGTGCCTCTTCGTCCCTGTCGAGCAGCTTGCGCAGATGGACGGTCGTGCCCCGCCCTGGCGTGATGCCGAAGGAGATCTCGTCGACCACGGAGCGCATGATCAGCAGGCCGCGGCCGTTCTCGGTGTCGGGAGGAGGGAACTGGCGCGGCATCGACGGCACCCCGGCGCCGTTGTCGGCCACGCGTACGTCGCAGCGGTCCGAGCCGATCGCGGCCGTCACCTCGTAGCGGTTGGCCGGCCCTCCGTGCCGGACCGCGTTGGAACACGCCTCGGAGACGGCGAGCAGCATGTCGGCGATGCACGTCTCACTCACGTTGAGTGAACGCATGGCGTCGCCTAGCACCCGCCTGACCATCGGTATGCCGATCGCATCCCGAGGCAGGGCCAACGAGAACTCAATATCCACCGGACTCCTCCGGGCTCCGGAATGTCACCTGGAGTAGGTTTCCCTGAGAAAACGGGGCTAACCGCAAAATCACGTTGTTGTTATTTACTGTTGGCAAGCCCGTGGCATTGTGGCACGGCCGAACCCGGCTTTAACCGCCGCGGGGGAAATCCGGCGGCAAAAGTGCCTTCAGGGGCTCTGACCTAGGCTTCGACCCGGACGTCGTAGTCCTCGATCACCGTGTTGGCCAGCAGCGTCTCGGCCATCTTGCGCACTTCCGCGAGCGCCGCCTCATCGGCCGGGCCCTCGATCTCGACCTCGAAACGCTTGCCCTGGCGCACGGCGGAGACGCCGGAGAAGCCGAGCCTCGGCAGCGCCCTGGCGATCGCCTGGCCCTGCGGGTCGAGGATCTCGGGCTTCAACATGACGTCCACGATGACGCGGGCCACTGCGTTCCTCCTGGAAGCGGGTGGTGGATGGGAAGCACAGCCTACCGGCGCGTGTGGCTGCCGACACAACGGGAACGGGGAGGACATGGGGCTTGCGCACAGGGCTGTGACGTCTGCCACGATGGCCCCGAGAGCGGGCGAACCACCACCTAACGGTTCGCCGCGAAGAAGGCTGGCCTAAGGTGGCAACCCCATCGACACCAGCCCCGACCAGCAGGAGTGGCATGACAACCGACGCCTCTCGTGGTGCCGAAGCACCTCCGGAGCTCGTCCAGCTGCTCACCCCCGAGGGCGAGCGGGTCGAGCACCCCGACTACGACATCGACCTGAGCCCGGAGGAGGTCCGGTCGCTCTACCGCGACCTGACGCTCGTCCGGCGCATCGACCTGGAGGCCGTGGCGCTGCAGCGCCAGGGCGAGCTGGGCATCTGGGCCTCGCTGCTCGGCCAGGAGGCCGCCCAGATCGGCTCGGGCCGCGCCCTGACCGACTCCGACATGGCCTTCCCCACCTACCGCGAGCACGGCGTCGCCTGGTGCCGCGACGTGGACCCGGTGAAGCTGCTGGGGCTGTTCAGGGGGGTCAACCACGGCGGGTGGGACCCCGAGGAGCACAACTTCCACCTGTACACGATCGTGATCGGCAGCCAGACCCTGCACGCGGTCGGCTACGCCATGGGCATCCAGCGCGACGACGCCAACGCCGCCACGATCGTCTACTTCGGTGACGGCGCCACCTCGCAGGGCGACGTCAACGAGTCGTTCATCTGGGCCAGCGTGTTCAACGCGCCGATCGTGTTCTTCTGCCAGAACAACCAGTGGGCCATCTCCGAGCCGCTGGAGAAGCAGACCCGCATCCCGCTCTACCGCCGGGCCTCGGGCTTCGGCTTCCCCGGCATCAGGGTCGACGGCAACGACGTGTTCGCCTGCCTGGCCGTGACGCGCAAGGCGCTCGAAGCCGCCCGTACGGGGCAGGGGCCGACGCTCATCGAGGCGTTCACGTACCGGATGGGCGCCCACACCACGACCGACGACCCCACCCGCTACCGGGTGGCCAGTGAGCTGGAGGCGTGGAAGCTCAAGGACCCGATCGAGCGGGTCAAGTCCTACCTGTTCAAGAACGAGCTGGCCGACCAGGCGTTCTTCGACTCCGTGGAGGCCGAGGCGGACCAGCTCGGGGCCGACCTGCGCAGGCGCTGCCTGGCCATGCCCGACCCGGAGCCGCTCGACATCTTCGACCACGTCTACCGCGAGCCCCACTCCCTGATCGACCGGGAGCGCGCCCAGTTCGCCGGGTACTTGGAGGGGTTCCGTGACTGAGTCGTACCGGCCGGCCGTGGTGGCGGTCGCGAAGGAGGCGTCGTGACGATCCTGAGCCTGTCCAAGGCGCTCAACGAGGGCATGCGCAAGGCCATGGAGGACGACCCCAAGGTCCTCATCATGGGCGAGGACGTCGGCAAGCTGGGCGGCGTCTTCCGGGTCACCGACGGCCTGCAGAAGGACTTCGGCGAGGACCGCGTGATCGACACGCCGCTGGCCGAGTCGGGCATCATCGGCACCGCGATCGGGCTGGCGCTGCGCGGCTACCGGCCGGTGTGCGAGATCCAGTTCGACGGGTTCGTCTTCCCGGCCGCCGACCAGATCATCACGCAGCTGGCCAAGATGCCGATGCGCTCGCTGGGCGCGATCAAGCTGCCCGTCGTCGTCCGCATCCCCTGCGGCGGCGGCATCGGCGCGGTCGAGCACCACAGCGAGTCACCCGAGGCGTACTTCACCCACACCGCGGGCCTGCGCGTCGTCTCCTGCTCCAACCCGGCCGACGCCTACACCATGATCCAGCAGGCCATCCGCAGCGACGACCCGGTGGTGTTCTTCGAGCCCAAGCGCCGCTACTGGGAGAAGGCCGACATCGACACCGCCGCCACCGACTGGTGGACGCCGCTGCACGCGGCCAAGGTGGTGCGGCCGGGCGCCGACGTCACGCTGCTGGCGTACGGGCCCATGGTCAAGACCTGCCTGGAGGCCGCCACGGCGGCCGAGGACGACGGGCGCTCGCTGGAGGTCGTCGACCTGCGCTCGCTCAACCCGCTGGACGAGCCGCTGATCATGGAGTCCGTACGCCGTACGGGCCGGGTCGTGGTGGTCCACGAGGCGCCGGTCAACAGCGGCCTCGGGGCCGAGCTGGCGGCGCGGATCACCGAGGAGTGCTTCTACCACCTGGAGTCACCCGTGCTGCGGGTCGGCGGCTTCTCCACCCCCTACCCCCCGTCGAAGCTGGAGGAGCACTACCTGCCCGACCTGGACCGGGTGCTCGACGCCGTCGACCGGGTCTTCGGGTACTGAGGGGGTTGTCGATGCGACGCGAGTTCAAGCTGCCCGACGTCGGCGAGGGGCTGACGGAGGCGGAGATCGTCCGCTGGCACGTCAAGGCCGGCGACGACGTCAAGGTCAACCAGATCGTGGTCGAGATCGAGACCGCCAAGTCGATCGTCGAGCTGCCGATCCCGTGGGACGGCGTGGTGGCGGACCTCATGGCGGGTGAGGGCGACACGGTCGACGTGGGCGCCCCGATCATCGCCGTGGAGACGTCCGAGCCCGGCGCCGGCGGCCCGGGGGAGACGACCGCCGCGCCGCCGAAGGCCGTCACGGGTGCGGGAGCCCCGGCCAGGAGCGCGGTCGAGGCGCTGGCCGACGACCTGGTGCCGAAGCCGCCCGCCGAGGGCGCGGTCGAGCCGGGCGCGCACGGCAGCCCCGCCCCCAAGGAGGAGCGCCAGGCGGTCCTGGTCGGCTACGGCGTCAAGACCGGCACCACCAAGCGCCGCCCGCGCAAGGGCATCCCCGCCAACCCGGTCGCCAACCCGTCCAGGGTGGAGCTGGACACCCCACCGGCCCAGCCCTCTCAGCCCGACCCTCAGACGGCTCCTCAGCCCGCCCCTCAGGCGGCCCCGGCCGCCCCGACGCCCGCCCGGGTCGCCGTGCTGGCCAAGCCTCCGGTACGCAAGCTGGCCAAGGACCTGGGCGTCGACCTGACCGCCGTCACCGGCACGGGCCCGCAGGGCTCGATCACCAGGGACGACATCCAGGCGGCGGCCAGTGCCGAGGAGCCGGCGGCGCCCGTTCAGGCGCCCGTTCAAGTGCCCGGGCAGAGGCCCGTTGGGGAGCAGCGCGAGGAGCGCGTCCCCGTCAAGGGCGTCCGCAAGATGACCGCCCGCGCCATGGTCACCAGCGCCTTCACCGCCCCGCACGTCACCGAGTTCCTCCAGGTGGACATGACGCTCACCATGGAGGCGGTCCAGCGGCTGCGGACGATGGCGGAGTTCGCCGAGGTCAAGGTCTCCCCGCTGCTCCTGGTGGCCAGGGCCGTGCTCACGGCGGCGCGCCGCCACCCGATGATCAACTCCTCCTGGGACGAGGAGACCCAGGAGATCGTGGTCAAGCACTACGTCAACCTGGGCATCGCCGCCGCCACCCCGCGCGGCCTGGTGGTGCCCAACGTCAAGAACGCCCACGAGCTGTCGCTCCCCGACCTGGCCAGGGAGCTGGCCCGGCTGGCGGAGACGGCCAGGGCGGGCCGTACGCAGCCGGCGGAGATGTCCGGCGGCACCATCACCATCTCCAACGTCGGCGTGTTCGGCGTGGACGGCGGCACCCCGATCATCAACCCCGGCGAATCGGCCATCCTCGCCGTCGGTCAGGTCAGGGACATGCCGTGGGTGGTGGACGGCGCGCTGGCGGTGCGCAAGGTGGCGACCCTGTCGCTCTCGTTCGACCACCGGATCGTGGACGGCGAGCTCGGCTCGATGTTCCTGCGCGACGTCGGCGCGATGCTGGAGGACCCCGTCCGCATGCTCGCCTGGAGCTGAACCCCCAACAGGCCGCGAGACCGGTACGGCGATCGCCGGGAGGACCCCTCTCCCGGCGATCGCCGTACGGTGGGGACGCCCGCACCCCGAACACGTCAGAGCGGCCGGGACCCGGATTTGATACACGGTTAAAGTGGCTTTCATGATTCGCCACATCGTGCTGTTCACCTGGACCGAAGAAGCGACCGACGAGCAGAAGGCCAGGGTGGTCACCGAGCTGGGCAAACTGCCCGGCCAGATCCCCCAGCTGCGCTCCTACACGGCCGGCGCCGACGTGGGTGTCAACCAGGGCACGTGGGACTTCGCCGTGGTGGCGGACTTCGACAACGTGGACGACTACCTCGTCTACCGCGACGACCCCGGCCACCAGGCCGTGATCGCCGAGCACATCAAGCCGATCGTGGCCGGCCGCGCGGCCGTGCAGATGAGCGTCTGACCCGCACCCGGGCCTCTCGCCGGGCAAAGCCCCGTCAGAGGTCCGGCGGGTTGTTCTCGCGGTGCATCAGCCTGCCGTCGGACGTCTGGCCCCGCCGGGGAGCCAGCACGATGCTCAGCACCACGCCCACGCCACCGACGATCATGAAGATCACGCCGATGATGTCCATGTGGACGGACTCACCGAACACGTCGGGCTCGATGGCGAATTTCAGGATGGCGCCAAGCGTGAGGAAGAAGATGCTGACCCCGACCCCCATGACGACCTCCAGGCAAACGGCGAGTACAGCCACGGTCATACCCGGCTATAGCCGATCACACCCTCCAGTCGTCAGGCGAGACAAGACAGTGGCCGGCCGCCGTTGTAGGTGATCATGTCGAGCACGGCCGTGACCACGTCGATCGGGGCGCCGAGAGGCTGTCCGTCGAGTTCGGCGTAGGCGCGGTGCAGGTTGCCCACGATCCGCTCGGAGTCGAGCAGCCCCGCCCATTCGCCCAGATCGCTCTCCCTGGCCGCCTCCAGCGGCGTCAGCCCCGCCTGGCGCCCGCGCCTGGCCGTCTCCTGGACGAAGCGCAGATAGGCCGCCACGGGCTCGTACGCCTCCGGCCCGCACACCTCCCCGTGCCCCGGCACGACCGTCTCGGCCCCCAGCTCACTGAGCTGTTCGAGCGCCTGGAGCGTCCCGGCGACCGAACCCATGAGCACGAACGGCGTCCCGCCGTTGAAGACCAGGTCGCCCGAGAACAGCAGCCGCCGCTCGGGGATCCACACGTAGGAGTCGTTGGTGGTGTGCGCCGCGTGCCCCACGTGCCTGACCTCGCAGCGCAGGTCGTCGGAGTGCAGCGTGATCCGGTCGGTGAAGGTGAGGAACGGCGGCGCGAGTTCGAGCCTGCCCCACTCCACCTCGGGCGACCAGGCGGCGCGGTAGGCGGGCATCCCGTCGGCGATGATCTGCTCACGCACGCCCTCGTGCCCGACGATCGTGGCCTCGGGGAAGAGCCAGTTGCCGAACGTGTGGTCGCCGTGGTGGTGGGTGTTGACCAGCGTGGTGATCGGCCGGTCGCTGACCTTGCCGATCGCTTCGCGAAAGGCCCTGGTGCGGCGCTCGGTGGAGCAGGCGTCGATGACGACGACGCCGCGCCGCCCGGCCAGGAACCCGGTGTTGTTGATCCACCAGCTGCCGTCGGGCTGCACGTAGGCGTACACGCCGTCCGACACCTCTTCGACCCGCGGCGGCGGCAGGGCGGCCGGTTGGTGATCGTCGTGCGGGGATGAGCTCATGCCGGGGAACCTACTCGCCCGGCGGGCCGGCGGGCTGTGTCCCCGACGACAGAACGCCCGCACGGAGGTGCGGGCGTTCCTGGGACGGGAGGGGGCCTAGAAGGCCTCTTCCGGCAGCTCCATGAGCTCCTGCCCGGTGGAGTCGAGCACGCGCCGCTCGGCGGACAGCCGGGGCAGCACGGTCTTGGCGAAGAAGGACGCGCCCGCGACCTTGCCGAGGTAGAAGGGGTCCTCGCCCTCGGCCAGCCTGGCCAGCGCCACCTCGGCCTGACGCAGCAGCAGCCAGCCGATGATCAGGTCGCCCAGCGCGAGCAGCAGCCGGGTGGTGTTCAGGCCGACCTTGTAGATCTCCTCGGGCTTGTCCAGCGAGCCGAGCGCCCAGCCCGCCATGGTGTCGCCCATCGCCTTGACCTCGGCGGCGGCCTCGAGGAGCAGCTTGCGCTCCTCCTTGAGCCGGCCGTTGCCCGCGTCGGAGCCGGCGAACTCGGTGATCTCGCTCAGCAGCGCGCCCACCGCCGCGCCCTGGTTGCGCAGGATCTTCCTGAAGAACAGGTCCTGACCCTGGATCGCGGTCGTGCCCTCGTACAAGGAGTCGATCTTGGCGTCGCGGATGTACTGCTCGATCGGGTAGTCCTGCAGATAGCCGGAGCCGCCCAGGGTCTGCAGGGAGCGGGAGAGCAGCTCGTACGACCGCTCGGAGCCCACGCCCTTGACGATGGGCAGCAGCAGGTCGTTCATCGCGTGGGCGTGCCGGTCGGCGGGGTCGATGAGCAGCGTGTCCTGGTACGTGGCCGTGTAGAGCACCAGGGCGCGCATGCCCTCCGCGTACGTCTTCTGCAGCATGAGCTCGCGCCGCACGTCCGGGTGGTGGGTGATGGTCACCCTGGGCGAGCTCTTGTCGGCCATCTTGGCCAGGTCGGCGCCCTGCTTGCGGGACTTGGCGTACTCCAGGGCGTTCAGGTAGCCGGTGGACAGCGTGGCGATGGCCTTGGTGCCGACCATCATGCGGGCGTGCTCGATCACCATGAACATCTGCTTGATGCCCTCGTGCACCTCGCCGACCAGCCAGCCGACGGCCGGGTGCCTGTCGCCGAAGGTCAGCTCGCAGGTCGTGGAGACCTTCAGGCCCATCTTCTTCTCGACGTTGGTGACGTAGACGCCGTTGCGCTCGCCCAGCTCGCCGGTCTCCAGGTCCACGTGGTACTTCGGCACCAGGAACATCGACAGGCCCTTGGTGCCGGGGCCGTGGCCCTCGGGGCGGGCCAGCACGAGGTGGAAGATGTTCTCCGTCAGGTCGTGCTCGCCGCTGGTGATGAAGCGTTTGACGCCCTCGATGTGCCAGGTGCCGTCGGGCTGCCGCACCGCCTTCGCGCGCCCGGCGCCCACGTCGGAGCCGGCGTCCGGCTCGGTGAGCACCATGGTGGCGCCCCAGTTGCGCTCGATGGCCAGTTCGGCGAAGCGCTTCTGCTCGGGCGTGCCCACCTGCCACAGCGTGTAGGCGAAGTTGGGGCCGGCCGCGTACATGTAGAGCGCGGGGTTGGCGCCCAGCACCATCTCGGCGGTGGCCCACGCGAGCGTCCTGGGGATGCCGGGGCCGCCCAGGTCGGCGGGCAGGTCCTGGTGCGCCCAGCCGCCGTCGATCAGCGCCTGGTACGACTTCTTGAAGCCGGGGGGAACGGTCACGGACGCGGTGGCCGGGTCGAACACGGGCGGGTGCCGGTCGCCCTCCTCGAAGGAGTCGGCCAGCACGCCGGTCGCCAGGCGGTTCATCTCGTCCAGGACGCTGCGGGCGACGTCCTCGTCCACTTCCGCGAACGGCCCCGTGCCGAGGATCTCGCTTCTCCCGAAGACCTCGAAGAGGTTGAATTCCAGGTCACGCAGGTTGCTCTTGTAGTGGCCCATGGGCGTCGATCTCCTTGAACCGAGACATCTGTACTGGCGGGTAACCTTACTCTGAAATGCTACCCGCGGGTAACCCGCGCCATGCATGGCATGCTCGTCTCCATGGACGCCGAAGAACTCGCCGCCAGGTGGCGAGAGCGACTCGAATCCTGGGCGATTCCGGACGAGATCCTGGCCAAGGCTCCGGTGGACCCGTGGAGTCATTCGCCTGAGAGGTTCGGCACCCGTACCGACAGGGCGCTGGCCGAGCCCGACGACGGCCCCACCATGACGCGCCTGTCCGAGGCCCTGCCCGACCACGGCACCCTGCTCGACGTGGGATCGGGGCCCGGCGCCGCCTCGCTGCCGCTGCACAAGCGCATCGGCCACCTCTACGCGGTCGACAGCTCCGCCTCCATGCTGGAGGGGCTGGCGGCCAGGGCGGAGAAGCTGGGCGTGCCCGTCACGACGGTCCACGGCCGCTGGCCGGACGTCGCCGACCAGGTGCCGACGGCCGACGTCACGGTGGCCGCGCACGTGGTCTACAACGTGCCCGACCTGGCCGGCTTCCTGCGCGCGCTCGACGCCCGCACCCACGGGCGGGTGGTGCTGGAGCTGCCGCACCGCCACCCCATGAGCTGGATGACGCCGCTCTGGCAGCACTTCCACGGCGTCGACCGGCCCGTGCGGCCCATCGCGGAAGACTGCGTGGCGCTGGTGGCCGCGCTCGGGTTCGCGGTGCGGGTGGAGGAGAGGGAGGCTCCGCTGGAACGTTTCAGCTCACTTGACGAGCTGGCAGCCAGCGCTGTCAGACGGGTCTGCCTCGATCCGTCCAGGGCCGAGGAGGTGGGTCAGACGGCGGCCGAGCTGGGCATGTGGCCGTTGCCGCGCGACCGCTGGGTCACGATCTGGTGGGAATGACCCCCGCGCGGGCGCCGTTGGCCTAGATGAGCCGCGATCGGCTCCCGGACGAGACGCGCCGTACCCGGAAAGCGAAGACGACGCACCGAGTCAGTCTCGTTCCGGAGGAGTTCGTCATCATGGCGTGGATCATCCTGGTGCTGGCCGGCGTCTTCGAGGTCGCCATGGCCCTGTCACTCAAGCTCAGCAGCGGCTTCACCCATCTGTGGTGGACGCTGTCGTTCCTGCTCACCGCCGTGCTCAGCTTCGGCCTGCTCTCGTACGCGCTCAGGACGCTGGAGGTCGGCACCGCCTACGCGGTCTGGACCGGCGTCGGCGCGGCGGGCACCGCGATCCTGGGCATGATCGCCATGGGCGACGAGGTGTCGTGGCCCCGGCTCGTCTCCATCGCCCTGATCCTGGCCGGGGTCATCGGCCTGCGAACACTGGCTTGACGTCTTCGGTGGTGTCGGGTTGGGTGACGGCGTGATCGAAATTCATGCCGTCACCATCGACGCCCACGACCCGTACGAGATCGCCACCTGGTGGAGCAAGGCCACCGGGCTGCCTCTGGGCGAGGGCGACAAGCCCGGCGACGACGAAATCATGCTGCGCACGAAGCAGGACCCGTTCGTGCTGTTCATCCGCGTCCCCGAGGGCAAGACGGTCAAGAACCGGCTGCACCTCGACGTCAACGCGACCGAGGGCAGGACTCGTGACCAGGAGGTCGAGCGGCTGGTCGAGATGGGCGCGACGATCTTCGACGACCTGCGCAAGCCGGACGGCACCGGCTGGGTCACCATGCTCGACCCCGAGGGCAACGAGTTCTGCGTCTGCAGGAGCCAGGCGGAGCGGGAGGCCACCGCCGGCTGAGCCGGGGCTCACCGGCTCGATCGCGCGCGTCCCTGCATCGTGAGCGTCAGGACGGCGGAGATCAGGTAGACGAGCGCGCCGTGCCACGCGGCGTCCCAGGCCGAGCCGAAGACCCCGTCGCCGTCCAGGACGAGCTGCACCGGGTAGTCGAGCACGGCCACGATGGCGGCGGGCAGGAGCGAGAAGCGCCACGGATGCTGCAGCGACCAGAGCCGGGCCTGGCGGGTGACCCGGTCGCCCACCTCCGGCTTGGACACCGCGCCGATGGCGGCGATCAGGGCGAACAGGCTGATGCCCAGCCCCAGCGCCCACACCGGGTCGCCGCCCTCGGTGAGCAGGCTCACGCCGAAGCCGGCCGCGGCCGCGACGCCGCCGCCGACCGCGGCGGCCTTCCAAGGAGCGCCACGCAGAGCGGCGCCGGAGAGCGATACCTCATCGCGTCGACTGATTTCGTTCATGTCAGCAATGCTGCCTTTTGTCCTACCCTGGGGGCATCGGGGACGGACCCTGAGCTGTCCCTGACATGATTTCCGACATGCAGGACATCGACATTGTGCGGCTCGGCCCCGCCGAAGGGCCCCGGCTACGCGAGGTGCGGCTACGCGCGCTGCGCGACTCACCGGACGCGTTCGGCTCCTCGTACGACCGAGAGCTCGCGTTCGAGCCCGAGACCTGGACGGAACGACTGGCGAACCCGGAGTCGCGCTGGTGGGTGGCCACCCGCGCCGGCCAGGACGTCGGCCTCGTGTGCGTGCTGCTGGAGGAGCAGGGCGCGCACCTGCTGTCCATGTGGGTCGCCCCCGAGGCCAGAGGCGCCGGCGTGGGCTCCCGGCTCGTGGACGAGGCCGTGGAGTGGGCCAGGGGCACGGGAGCCGGGCGGATCGGCCTGTGGGCCGTGGACGAGAACCACGCCGCCAGAGCCCTCTACACCCGCAAGGGCTTCACCCCCAGCGGTGAGATCATGGCCCTGCCGTCCAACCCCGCGCTGATGGAGTCCCACTACGTGCTGAACCTCGTCTTCCGCCAGGCCCGCAGGCAGGACGTGCCCGCCGTCGTGGCGATGCTGGCCGACGACCACCTCGGCGCCGCGCGCGAGGGCGACCCGAACGACGAGCGCTATCTCGCCGCGTTCGACCGGATCGACGCCAACCCCCACGACGAGCTCATCGTGGCCGAGCGGGACGGCAAGGTGGTGGGGACGATGCAGCTCACCTACCTGGCCGGGCTGTCTCGGCTGGGCGCCGAGCGGTGCCAGATCGAGGCCGTCAGGGTCGCCGCCTCCACCCGCGGCCAGGGGCTCGGCCGCGAGATGATCACGTGGGCGATCGACCGGGCGCGGGCGCGCGGCTGCGCGGTGGTGCAGCTCACCTCCGACAAGTCCCGTACGGGCGCGCACCGCTTCTACGACTCGCTCGGCTTCACCGCCTCCCACGAGGGATACAAGCTCACACTGGGGTGATCTCCACCAGGTTGTCGTGGAAGGCCGGCCCCCTGCCCATGTCGCCGTCCCGCTCGGCCACGACCGCGTTGGGGCCCGCGCCGCCGGGGCTGAGCTTGGGCCAGTGCCCCTTCCGCGAGGCCACCACCCCGGCCGCCACCCGGTCGCTGACCTCCACGTCGGCCAGGAACTCGCCGCCGTCGTTGTGCACGCGCACGCGCCGGCCGTCCGCCAGCCCGCGGGCCGCCGCGTCGGCCGGGTTGACCAGCACCACGGGGTCCTTGGCCCGCCGGCGCAGCTCGGGGTTGTTGCCGAAGGTCGTGTTGAGGAACGTGTGCGAGGCCGGCGTGATCAGCGTCAGCGGGTACGGCGAGCCGCCCGCCGCGGCGGCCGTGTGCGACGGCACGTACGCCTGGTCCGGGGGCGGGAAGCGCAGCCGCCCCGACGGCGTCGGGAAGCCCTCGGCGAACGGCGTGAAGGGCCGCGGGTAGCTCATCCGCATCCAGCCCTCCTTGCGTAGCCTGTCCAGGGTGATGCCCTCAAGCGACGGATGCCCGCTGGACAGCAGCTGCTCGGCCAGCTCCAGGTCCGAGTCGAACAGCGACGGCTCGGTCATCCCCATGTGCGCCGCCAGTCGCCGGAACGTCTCCGTGGTGGACAGGCACTCGCCCGGGGGCGGCACGGCCTGCTCGTTCCACAGCAGGTACATGTGCCCGTATCCGGCGTGCAGGTCGTGGTGCTCGGTCTGCATGGTCGCGGGCAGCACGATGTCGGCGTAGTCCACGGTGTCGGTCGGGAAGTGTTCCATGACCACCGTGAACAGGTCCTCGCGGGCCAGGCCGCGCCTGATCGCGTTGGCGTCGGGGGAGGAGCCGGCCGGGTTGGCCGCGTACACCCACAGGCACTTCACCGACTCCAGCTGGGAGGCCAGCTTGGTCATCACCAGCGTGCGCACGGGCTTGGCCAGCAGGTCGTCCCGCCGGTCGATGTCGAGGTGCACGTGGTCGCTGGTGGAGAAGGCGAGGCCGCCGCCGGGGTGGCGCCAGTCGCCGGTGACGCCGGGGATGGCGGCGATCGTGCGCAGCGCCGCGCCGCCGCCGGCGTGCCGCTGCAGGCCGTGCGTGGCGCGCAGCGCGGTCGGGCGCGTGTGGGCGAGCCTCATCCCCAGCCTGTGGACGGCCTCGGCCGGGATCCCCGTGATCTCGGCCACCCGCTCGACCGGGTAGCGCAGGATCTCCTCGCGGAACTCGGCCCAGCCCTCGGTGTGCTCGGCGAGATACTCCTCGTCCTGCGCGTTCTCGGCCAGCACGACGTTGAGCAGCCCGAGCGCGAGCGCCCCGTCCGTGCCCGGCCTGATCGCGAGGTGCTCGTCGGCCTGGTCGGCGGTCCTGGTGCGGATCGGGTCGATGGCGACGACGTGAGCGCCGTCCGCCCGCGCGTCCTGGATGAACTTCCACAGGTGGTGCCCGGTGGTCAGGGTGTTGGTGCCCCAGAGCAGGATGAGCTTCGACAGCGCGAAGTTCTCCGGGTCCATGCCGCCCGCGGTGCCGTTCGTCCGGCGCAGCCCGCTGTTGCCGGCCGCCGAGCAGATGTTGAGCCAGTGCTTGGAGGCGCCCAGCATGTTCCAGAACCGCCGCCCCGCCACGCCTTCGCACCCTTGCAGGTAGCCCAGCGAGCCGGTGCCCAGATACGGCCAGATCGCCTCGCCGCCGTGTTCCTCGACGATGCCGCGCAGCCGTACGGAGATCTCGTCGAGCGCCTCTTCCCACGTGATCCGCTCGAACTGCCCCGAGCCCTTCGGCCCGACCCGGCGCATCGGATGGAGGATGCGGTCGTCCGCCCTGGTGTGCTCCAGGTAACGGTTGACCTTCACGCACAGCGCGCCCCTGGTGTAGGGCTGGTCGGGGTTGCCGCGCAGCTTCACCGCCGCGCCGTCCTCCACGGTGACCACCCAGGAGCAGGTATCCGGACAGTCAAGCGGACATGCTCCCAAAACCCTCAATTCACCCGACATGAGAAACAGCCTACGTCCCAGGGGAGCGCCGGGAAATCGGAGATGAAGGGTGGGAACTTCAGCGTGTAGCCTGCCCCCTGCGACGACTGGAGAACGATCGACGACACTGGGGGGCGGAGATCGTACGGTCCGGCACGGGAAGGGGCAGAATCTCTCTCGGTGGCCGATATCAGGGAACGAGACAACACGGAGGACCTCACCGAGGAGGATCCAGCCGTGGCTGAGTCGCGCCAGGAAAACGACGTCTACGTCGTCGAGCCACTACTGCCCCAGCGCCTGCGCCGCCCCTCCGACCTGCTGCGCTTCATCGCCACGATCCTCGTCCTCGCCGCCGTCGTCCTGCTCGCGCTGGTCGCCAAGCAGACGCTGATCGGGCTGGAGGCCGACGTCAAGGAGGGCGCGGAGCTCGTCCCCCTGCTCAGCAGGATCGCCGCCTTCCTCGGCGGCGCCGCCGTCCTCATCGTGCCCGCCGCCTTCGCGGTCGAGCGGGTCTTCCACCGCGACGGGCTGCGCGTCGCCGAAGGGCTGATCGCCGCCATCGTCGGCATGGCCGGCTCGTTCCTGCTCGGGCAGTGGCTCGTCGGGGGCAACGCCAACGACCTGCGCGTCCTGCTCACCGGCGGGCGCGAGATGGAGCCGCTCAACACGCTGCTCACCTCGGTCATCGCCTACGCCACCGCCGTCCGCATCTCCCGCCGCCCCACCTGGCGCATGCTGATGTGGACCACGATCGCCCTGTACATCCTGGCCTTCTTCTCCGGCCGCCAGATCACCATCCCCAGCGCCATCGTCACCGTCCTCGTCGGCATGGCCATCGGCTACGCCACCCTCTACGGCGTCGGCAGCCCCAACACCAGACCGGCCGGCAGCGCCGTGGTCGCCGCGCTGCGCAAGCTGTCGTTCTCGCCGGTCTCCGCCCGCCGCATCGAGGACGACCACCAGGGCAGCCGCCGCTACGCCATCGGCCTGCGCGACGGCTCCAGCCTCGACGTGACCGTGCTCGACCGCGACCGGCAGGTCGCCGGGCTCCCCTACCGGCTGTGGCGCCGCTTCCGGCTCAACTCCGAGACCAGGCGGCGGGCGATCAGGTCGCTGCGGGCCGAGCTCGAACGCGAGGCGCTCATGGCGTACGCGGCCCAGGCGGCCGGCGCCAGCACCCCCCGCCTGCTCGGCACCAGCGAGATCGGCACCGAGGCCGCGCTGCTCGCCTACGAGCACATCGAGACCCGCCCGCTCGACGAGGTCCCCGACGAGGAGATCGGCGACGACCTGCTCGCCCAGATCTGGGAGCAGGTCGAGCTGCTGCAGATCCAGCGCCTGGCCCACCGCCGCCTCACCGGCGACAGCATCCACGTCGACGGGGCGGGCCGGGTGATCCTCACCGACGCCCGCAGCGGCGAGGTCGCCGCCGGAGACCTGCTCCTGCGGCTCGACGTCGCCCAGCTGCTCACCTACCTGGCGCTGCGGGTCGGCCCCGAACGCTCCGTGCGCGCCGCGTCCGCCGTGATGGGCCCCGACGCGCTGGCCGCCGCCATGCCGCTGCTCCAGCAGATCGCGCTGACCAGGGAGACCCGCTCGGCGCTGTCGAAGGCCAAGAACGTCCTGCCCGGCATCCGCGAGCACATCGTCGCGCTCAAGCCGCAGAGCAAGGTCGAGGAGGTCCGCCTCGAACGGTTCCGGCCACGCACCCTGATCACGATCATCGCCAGCGCCATCGCCGCCTACATCGTGCTCTACCAGCTCAGCCAGGTGGACGTCTACCAGGTCGTCACCACGGCCAACTGGGCCTGGTCGGGACTCGCCCTGGTGGCGTCCTTCGCCAGCTTCGTGGCCGCCGCGTTCATGCTGCGCGGGTTCGTCCCCGAGCACCTGCCGCTCTGGCGCACGGTGCTCGTGCAGTTCGCGTCGTCGTTCGTGAAGCTGGTCGCGCCCGCCGCCGTCGGCGGCGTCGCGATCAACACGCGCTACCTGCAGAAGCGCGGCATCCCACCGGCCAGCGCGGTGGCCAGCGTGGGCGCCTCGCAGCTCATCATGCTCGTCTTCCACATCTCGCTGCTGGCCCTGTTCGCCTACATCACCGGCTCCACCACCGCGACCTCGTTCACGCCGTCACGCGGCCTCGTCCTGGTCATGCTGGCGGTCGCCGTGCTGGTGGTGGCGGTGCTCGGCATCCCGCCGCTGCGCCGGCTGCTCACCACGCGGATGAGCAAGCTGTTCTCCAACGTGCTGCCCAGGCTGCTCGACGTGCTGCAGTCGCCGCGCAAGATGATCGAGGCGTGCGTCGGCACGCTCATGATCACGCTGATGTTCGTGCTGTGCCTGCACGCCTGCATCGCCGCCTTCGGCCACGAGATCAGCTTCACCGCCGTGGCGGTCGTCTTCCTCACGGCCAACGCGATCGGCTCGGCCGCGCCCACACCGGGTGGTCTGGGCGCGGTCGAACTGGCGCTGGTGGGCGGCCTGGTGCTGGCCGGGGTGCCGAAGGAGCTGGCCACCTCGGCCGTGCTGCTGTACCGGTTGCTCACGTTCTGGCTCCCGGTCCTGCCCGGCTGGGCCTCCTTCACCTACCTCCAGCGGCACGAAGCCCTCTGAGCCCAGCGCCGCGCTTACGCCGAGCCGGTGATCTTGTCGATGGCCTGGAGCTCGTCCTGCGTGAACGCGGGCCCGTCCACGCACGCCACGTTGTCCTCCAGCTGCTTCACGCTGCTCGCCCCGATCAGCACGCTCGTCACCCGCGAGTCCCTGAGCACCCACGACAGCGCCATCTGCGCCAGCGTCTGCCCCCGGGTCCGCGCGATCTCGTTGAGGTCGCGCGCCAGCTGCACGTCGATCTGCTCGGCGTTCAGGAACCTGCTGGTCGCCGCACGCGAGTCGGCGGGAACGCCGTCGAGGTAACGGTCGGTCAGCAGCCCCTGCGCCAGCGGCGAGAACGCGATGCAGCCCATGCCCGCCTCCTCCACCGCGTCCAGCAGCCCGTCCTCGACCCACCGGTTGACCATCGAGTAGGACGGCTGGTGGATCAGCAGCGGCGTGCCCAGCTCCCGCATGATCCGCGCGGCCTGCGCGGTCTGCTCGGCCGAGTAGTTGGAGATGCCGGCGTAAAGGGCCTTGCCCGAGCGCACGGCCCGGTCGAGCGCTCCCATGGTCTCCTCCAGCGGCGTCTCCGGGTCGGGACGGTGGCTGTAGAAGATGTCCACGTAGTCGAGGCCCATGCGCCCCAGCGACTGGTCCAGGCTGGCCAGCACGTACTTCCGCGAGCCCCACTCCCCGTACGGGCCCGGCCACATGTCGAAGCCCGCCTTGGTGGAGATGATCAGCTCGTCCCGGTAGGGGGCGAAGTCCTCGCTGAAGATCCGGCCGAAGTTCCGCTCCGCCGAGCCGTACGGCACGCCGTAGTTGTTGGCCAGGTCGAAGTGCGTGACACCGAGGTCGAACGCGCGGCGCAGGATCGCCCGCGAGTTCTCGATCGGCCGGTTGTCGCCGAAGTTGTGCCACAAGCCCAGCGATACCGCGGGCAGCTTGAGTCCGCTGCGCCCGCTGCGGTTGTACGGCTGGCGCTCATAACGCCCCTCGTCGGCCTGATAGGTCATGCTGTGCCCCTTTCGATGATCCACGACAGCGCGAACGCCTCTTCCCGCCAGGCGTCGTAACGCCCGCTGCGCCCGCCGTGACCGGCGCCCATCTCCGTCTTCAGCAGGAACGGCCCGCCGCTCGCGGAGGCCCGCAGCCGGGCGATCCACTTGGCCGGCTCGTGGTACAGCACGCGCGTGTCGTTCAGGCTCGTGATCGCCAGGATCGGCGGGTACGGCCCGCCGTCAACGTTCTCATAGGGCGAATAGCTCTTCATGTACGCGTACACGTCCGGGTTGTGCAGGGGATCGCCCCACTCGTCCCACTCGATGACGGTGAGCGGCAGCGACGGATCGAGGATCGTGTTCAGCGCGTCCACGAACGGCACCTCGGCCACCACGCCCGCGAACAGCTCGGGAGCCAGGTTCGTCACCGCGCCCATCAGCAGGCCGCCCGCGGAGCCGCCCCTCGCGATGATCCGCTCGCTCCAGCCCGACGCCTTCATGTGCCTGGCCGCGTCCACGAAGTCGGTGAACGTGTTGCGCTTCCTGGTGAGCTTGCCCTCCTCGTACCAGCGGCGGCCCATCTCACCGCCGCCGCGCACGTGCGCGATCGCGAAGACGAACCCGCGGTCGAGCAGCGACAGCCTCGGGACCGAGAAACCGGGGTCGATCGAGGTCTCGTAGCTGCCGTACCCGTACAGGAGGGTCGGGGCGGGCTTGGCCGCGTCCTTGCGCTTGACGATCGACACCGGGATCCGCGTGCCGTCCTCGGCCGTGGCCCACTCGCGGAACTGCTCGTAGTCGCCCGCGTCGTAGCCGCCGAGCACCGGGCGCTGCTTGAGCAGGATCAGCTCGTGGCTGTCGAGCTCGTAGTCGTACACGCTGGGCGGGGTGATCATGCTCGTGTACGCCAGCCGCAGCCGCGTCGTCGTGAACTCCGGGTTGCCGGCCGGCCCGACGTCGTAGAGCGGCTCGGGGAAGTCGATCTCGTACGCGTTCCGCTCCGACGCCTCGACCCGCTCGCGCCAGGTGCCGCCGGCCGAGCCGTACGGGAGCACGCGCAGCCCGGTCAGGCCGTCGCGGCGCAGGTGCACCACGGCGTGGTCGGAGAACGCGTCGATCTCCAGCAGCCTGGTGTCCTCCCCGTGCGCGATGAGCGGCGTCCAGGTGCCGGGGTCGTCGAGCGGGGCCGTGGCCAGCTCGAAGTTCTCGGCGTTCTCGTTGTGCAGCACGTAGAAGAAGTCGCCCGCGTGCTCGACGCCGTACTCGACGCCCGTCGTCCGCGGGCGGACCACCCTGAACTCGCCCGCGGGGTCGTTCGCGTCGAGGATCCGCACCTCGCTGGTGATCTTGCTGCCCGCGCCCAGCACCAGGTACTTCTCGCTGCGCGTCAGCCCGATGCCGACCCAGTAGCGCTCGTCGGACTCCTCGTAGACGAGCACGTCCTCCTGGGTGCCCAGAGCGTGCCGGTAGACCTGGAAGGGGCGCCAGGCGTCGTCCACCCGCGTGTAGAAGAACGTCGACCCGTCGGCCGACCAGGCGCCCCCATAGAAGATGTCGGTGATCTCGTCGGGGAGGACCTCACCGGTCGTCAGGTTCTTGAACTTGAGCGTGAAACGCTCGTCGCCCTTGTAGTCGGTGGAGAAGGCCAGCATCGTGCCGTCGGGGCTGACGGAGCTGGCGCCGACCGAGAAGAACGGGCTGTCGCCGGCCAGCTCGTTGCCGTCGAGGATCACCTGCTCGCGATCGAGCCGCTCGCCCGGGGTGATCTCCGGGGGCGCGTCGCTGTCGGCCGGGACCCGGCAGGAGACCGCGTACTGCTTGCCCTCCTCGGTGCGCGAGAAGTACCACCACGCGCCCTTGCGGCTCGGCACCGACAGGTCGGTCTCCTGGGTGCGGCCCTTGATCTCCTGGAACACCTGCTCCTGGAGGTCGGAGAGGTGAGCGGTCTGCTGTTTGAGAAAATCGTTCTCCGCCTCCAGATAGGCGGTCGTGTCGGGATCTTCCTTGTTGCTCAGCCAGGCGTACTCGTCGATGACGGTGTCGCCGTGATGGATGCGCTTCGTGGGAACCTTCTTCGCCACTGGCGGCGTGTTGCTGCTCACGTGGGGAGTCTATGTTCGGTCGTGATCGTTCTGTTGCCGGAGAAGACGGCGAAGCGGCACGAGGGCTCGGAAGCGCTGCTAATCTTTAGGAGCCGACGCGGTGCGGCGCAACCCTCCTCTCTCACTCAGGTGACTTTGGTCTGTTGTGTCACGCTTGTCGGCAAACCCGTCTGACGCGCCGGTCCGGAGATCGATTCGCAGAACGGCCGAGCGGCTGGTAAGTTAGAGGGGTTGTCTCCGAAAGGGGGCAGAGCTTAATTCCCGCAGGTCGAGCGAGTCCGGTCAATTTGACAGAGACTTGAACGGCTGAAAGAATTAAGACACAACGGAAGAACGAACGGAGTGAACGCCTCCGAGCGGGGATCACGCAAGTGGTTCCGGTGCGGATGTACGCGTCCGTTTCTTGAGAACTCAACAGTGTGTTAAAAGCCAGTGCATGATTTTCATGCAACACCTCGTCAAGTCATTTGTACTTGATGGATTTTTGTTGGGATTGTTTCCAGACATTGTTTGGAGAGTTTGATCCTGGCTCAGGACGAACGCTGGCGGCGTGCTTAACACATGCAA
>NZ_PVNG01000009.1 GCF_003001935.1 Nonomuraea fuscirosea
ATGATCCGCTTGTGCAGCTCGTCCTCCATGCGGAGCAGGCGCTGCGACTCCTCCTCGGTCAGCTTGAAGACCGGGATGCCGGTGGCGGTCGCCAGAACCTCGGCGATCAGCTCCTCGGTGACGACGTCTTCGGCGGACGAGCCGGCCGGCGCGGTCATCCGGTGGATGCGCAGCCGCGCTCCAGCCTCGTCGATGAGGTCGATCGCCTTGTCGGGAAGGAAGCGGTCGCTGACGTAGCGGTCGGCCAGCCGCGCGGCGGCGATCAGAGCGTCGTCGGTGATCGAGACGGCGTGATGGGTTTCGTAGTGCTTGCGCAGACCCTTGAGCATCTCGATCGTGTGGCTGAGCGAGGGCTCGGTGACGAGAACCGGTTGGAAGCGGCGGGCGAGGGCGGCGTCCTTCTCGAAGTGCCTGCGGTGCTCGTCGAGCGTGGTCGCGCCGATCGTCTGCAGCTCGCCGCGCGCCAGCATCGGCTTGAGGATGCTGGCGGCATCGATCGAGCCCTCGGCGGCGCCCGCGCCCACGAGTGTATGCAGCTCGTCGATGAACAGGATGATGTCGCCGCGCGTGCGGATCTCCTTGAGCACCTTCTTCAGGCGCTCCTCGAAGTCACCGCGGTAGCGCGAGCCGGCCACCAGGGCGCCGAGGTCGAGCGTGTAGAGCTGCTTGTCCTTCAGCGTCTCGGGCACCTCGCCCCTGACGATCTTCTGCGACAGGCCTTCGACGACGGCGGTCTTGCCGACGCCGGGCTCGCCGATGAGAACGGGGTTGTTCTTGGTCCTCCTGGACAGGACCTGCATGACCCGCTCGATCTCCTGCTCACGGCCGATGACCGGATCCAGCTCGCCGTCGCGGGCGGCCTGGGTCAGGTTGCGGCCGAACTGATCGAGTGTTCCGGGGGAGGGCCGGTTCGAGTCGGGAAGGGCGAAGGGCGTCTCCGGCCGGCTGCCCTCGCGCCCGGAAAGGGAGCGCAGGATCCAGGTCCGGATCCGCCCGGGGTCGGCCTGAAGATTGATCAGCACCTGAGTGGCCACGCCCTGACCTTCGGCGATGAGCCCGAGCAGAATGTGCTCGGTGCCGACGTAGCCATGACCCAGCTGCACGGACTCACGGAGCGACAGCTCCAGGACCTTCTTGGCCCGCAGGGTGAACGGAATCTGTCCGGGCTCGGTGGGCCGGCCCTGGCCGATGATCTCCTCGACCTGCTGGCGCACACCCTCAAGACTGACGCCCAGGCTCTCCAGAGCCTTGGCGGCCACACCGCTCCCTTCATGGATCAGGCCGAGCAGGATGTGCTCGGTGCCGATGAAATTGTGGTTGAGCGTCCTGGCCTCCTCCTGTGCCAGGACGACGGAACGCCTCGCTTGGTCGGTGAACTTCTCGAACATCTCGAGCCTCCTGGCGGGGCGGAACATGCCGGACGGGCGTGGCCTGGACCGTTTCCGGTCGACGATGGTCCACGTCAGGGCACCGTCAGGAGTTCCCGGGACGTGGACATGGTCGGCCACTGTCAGCGGAGCGCCTTGCCGGCGGGGCGCACGGGCTCGGTTCCGAGCCGTGCTCGTTCGCCGGGGATTCTGTGCCGGCCGTCGCGCCGGCAGTGGGTCCCCCGGTCGTTTCACACGTACCACGGAACGGGCGGTGTGATCACCGCTCGACATCGTCCGGCGTACTGAGTCCGCCGAGCTGTGGCCTTCGCATGACGCTGCGTGGGCGAACTCGTCGGGCTCCGGTAGCTAACCTGCCTGTTTACCAGCTTAGTCCTCATTGTGGTGATTGCCGCCAATTCAGCCGCCGGCCGAACGCAGAGGCGGACTGACACGCGCCGGGCGGTCGGCGGGATCGCGGAACGACCTCGACAAGACGTCACGCCGAGTGCATTATCGGAACCAGATCCCGCATCGCGGTACTAACCCCCCATGAAAGGAGGAGGCGTGGAGTTGACCGTCTGGTCGTTGGTTGGCGATCTCGGCATCATCTGCACCCTGCTCGTCCTCGCCCAGATCCTGCGTGCCAAGGTGCGCCTGTTCCAGGTGCTGTTCCTGCCGGCCAGCATCACGGCCGGCCTGGCCGGGCTGCTGCTCGGGCCCAATGCCCTGGACGTGCTGCCGTTCTCCGAGGCGATCGGGCAGTACCCCGGCGTGCTCATCGTGCTGATCATGAGCGCCGTCCCGCTCGGGCACGCGCTGCGGGGCGGGCGGCGGATGGCGGCCCGGGTCGGAGCGCTCTACTCGTACTCGCAGGCGGGCGAGGTGTTCATGTGGGGCCTCGGGCTGGCGTTCGGGCTGGCCCTGCTGGGACCGCTGTGGGGGGTGCCCGACGGGTTCGGGCTGCTGCTCGCGCTGAGCTGGGCGGGCGGGTTCGGCACCGCGGCGGCGGCCGGGTCGGCGTTCGAGGCGCGCGGCTGGCAGGACGCCACCTCGCTCGGCTACACCGCCGCCACCATGGGCGTGGTCGTCTGCATCGTGGGCGGGCTGATCATCACCAAGTGGGCCGCGCGCAAGGGCGAGGCCGGCTCCCTCACCCGCTTCGACGAACTGCCCGACGAGCTGCGGACCGGCGTGGTGCCCGAGGCGGATCGCCGCCCGATCGGCACCGGCACGCTGTCGTCGAACTCGCTGGAGTCGCTCACGCTGCACCTCGGGCTGATCCTCATCCCGGCCGTCGCCGGGTACTTCCTCGGCCAGTACCTGACCCAGCTCTGGCCGGACATCTCCATCCCCGTGTTCGCGCTGGGCTTCCTCGCGGGGCTGGCGCTCCAGGGCGTCATCACGCTCACCCGTACCGAAAGGCACGTGGACCGGGAGACGGTCACCACGCTCAGCAGCACGTTCTCCGACCTGCTGGTCGCCTTCGCCATCACCTCGATCGTGCCGCGGGTGATCGCGGACAACGCCGTGCCGCTGGCCGTGCTCCTGGTGTTCGGGCTGGTCTACTGCGTGGTGCTGCTGCGGTACGTCACGCCGCTGTTCTTCCGTACCCGCTGGTTCGAGCGCGCCATCTTCACCTGGGGCTGGATGACCGGCTCGGTCGCCACGGGCATCGCGCTGCTGCGCATCGTGGACCCGCGCAACCGCAGCCGCACGCTGGAGGACTTCGGCCTCGCCTACCTGGGCGTCGCCCCGGTCGAGATCCTGCTGATCACCACGGCGCCGATCGTCGTCACCGCCGGGTTCGCCTGGGGCCTGGCCGGCGCGTGCGTCGCGTTCGGCGTCGTCACGCTCGTCCTCGCGCGGGTGTTCGGCTGGTGGGGCCTGCCCGCCGCGGCCGGCGCCGAGGAGGAGCCCGCGCCGCAGGAGGCGCCGCGATGAGCGTCTGGCACCCGATGTCCGGGTACGACCCGCAGGCCCGCAGAACGGTCATGGTGTCGGGGGAGGGGTGCTGGGTCACCGACGACACCGGCCGCCGCTACCTCGACGCCAAGTCGGGCCTGTGGTGCGTGAACGCCGGCTACGGCCGCGACGAGCTGGCCGACGCGGCCCGCGACCAGCTCAGGACGCTGCCGTACTATCCGCTGACCGACTCCCACCTGCCCGCGCAGCGGCTGGCGGCCCGGCTGGGGGAGTGGCTCGGCGAGGACTACGTGTTCTTCTTCTCCAACTCCGGCTCCGAGGCCAACGAGGTCGCCTTCAAGATCGCCCGGCAGTACCACCAGCAGTGCGGCGAGCCGTACCGTCAGAAGATCGTCTCCAGCTACCGCGCCTATCACGGCCAGACCCCCGGCGCGCTGGCCGCCACCGGGCAGAACCAGCGCAAGCTCGGCTACGAGCCGCTGCCCGCCGGGTTCCTGCACGTCGCGCCGCCGGACCCGTACCGCTGCCATCTGTGCGAGGGCGGCTGCACGCTGCGGTGCGCGGGCGAGGTGGAGCGGGTGCTGCGGTTCGAGCTGCCGGAGACCGTGGCCGCCGTCATCGCCGAGCCGGTGATCAGCGGCGGCGGCGTGATCGTGCCGCCGGCCGGCTACCTGGCCGCCGTGGCCGCGATCTGCGCGCGCTCCGGCGCGCTCCTCATCGTGGACGAGGCCGTCTGCGGTTTCGGCCGTACGGGCCGGCGCTTCGGGCACCAGCACTCCGGCATCGTGCCGGACATCGTCACCATGGCCAAGGCCGTCGCGAACGGTTACTTCCCGATCGCCGTCACGGCCGTCCGCCGTGAGATCCACGAACGTTTCGCCGCCACCGGGCAGGGCCGGCTGCGGCACATCAACACCTTCGGCGGCCACCCCGCGGCCTGCGCCGTCGCGCTGCGCACCATGGACATCATGGACGGCGAGGACCTGCCCGCCCGGGCGGCCGGGAACGCGCTGGCGCGGCGGCTGAAACCGCTGCTCGCCCTGCCCCAGGTGGGCGAGGTGCGCGGGCTCGGCCTGCTGGCCGGCGTCGAGCTGGTCGAGGACCGGGTGTCCAGGCGGCCCGTCGCCGCCGACGTCACCCGGCGCGTCGTCGCGGCGTGCCGGGAGCGCGGCGTCATCGTCGGCATGAACGCCAACACCGCCGCGGGCCTGTCGAACGTGGTCATGGCGGGTCCGCCGCTGGTCGCGGGCGAGGAGGAGCTGGATCTCCTGGCGACGACGCTGGAAGAGGCGATCAGGGAGGTGCTGTGAGCGTGGCCGGGGAGGTGCCGCGCGATCACAGAGGTGCTCTGAGCGAACGCCGGTGAGGGGGCTGCCGATGACGGTCAAGCCGCGGGTTAGCAATGGCAGACTGGTCACGTGAACACGGATCCGCCGGAGCGAAACTCGGAGTCGATCCAGAGCATCGAGCGGGCCGCCGCGATCCTGGAGGCCGTGGCCGCCGGAGACGGTCACGGCCGCCGCCTGATCGACATCGCCGCCGACACCGGCCTGCGCAAGGCGACCGCCCACCGCATCCTGGGCACCCTCGCCCAGGTCGGGCTGGTCGAGCAGGACGAGCGTACCAGCCGGTTCTCCCTCGGGCTGCGCCTGTTCTCGCTCGGCATGGCCGCCGCCAACCGCTACGGCCTGGCCGACCTGGCCAGCGAGTGCATGCTGCGGCTGGCCGAGCGCACCCACGACACCGTCTACCTCACCATCCGCAGCGGCTACGAGGCGGTGTGCGTGGACCGGGTGACCGGCGGGTTCCCCATCAAGACGCTCAGCCTCAACGTCGGCGACCGCCGCCCGCTCGGTGTCGGCGCGGGCAACCTGGCCATGCTGGCCGGGCTGCCCGACGACGAGATCCGCACGATCGTGGCGGCCAACGCCCCGCAATATCCGCACTTCGGCAAGCTCGACTCGGCGACGATCATGGCCGTGGTCGAGGAGAGCCGCGAGCTGGGGTACGCGTTCAACGACCGGCTGATCCTGGCCGGGATGAGGGCCGTCGGCGTGCCGGTGCTGGGGCACGACGGGCGGCCGGTGGCGGCGCTCAGCGTGGCCGCGATCACCGAGCGCATGTCGCCCGCCCGCCGCGCCGACATCGTCGCCTGGCTCGCCGAGGAGGCCAAGGCGCTCAACGAGCGGCTGCGTGAGGCGATCGGCAAGGTCACCGAGTCCCGCGTACGCCGCCTCGCGGGCGACCAGCCCGCCTCTACGGTCCGGTGACCCCGCCTGCGATCGGGGTGCTCCAGCGCTCCGACGACAACGCCTCAAGGTAGGCGTCCTGGAGCGTGGACAGCACGGGGCCGGGCTCGCCGCCGCCGATCCTGCGCCCGTCGACCTCCACCACCGGCACGAGACCGCCCGCCGTGCTGGTGAGGAAGACCTCGTCGGCGGTGTAGGCGTCGTACAGCTCAAGGTCGGTCTCGTCCACCTGGCGGCCCAACTCCGCGGCCAGCCGCAGGACCGTGTCCCGGGTGACGCCGCGCAGCACGTCGTGCCGCGGCGTCCGCAGCACCCCGTCCGTGACGACGAAGACGTTGAAGCCGGGCGCCTCGCACACCCGGCCGTGCACGTCCAGCATCAGCGCCTGGTCGGCGCCGGCGGCCCTGGCCTCGATCCGCGCCATGACCAGGTTGAGGTAGTTCAGGCTCTTCACGTGCGCGTCGAGGACCTGCCCCGGCGGCCGGCGGATCGCGACGGTCTTCACCCGCAGCCCGGTCGCGGATGAGCGGTCGATGTATGGTCGAGCCATGATGACGAGGTTCGGCACGCACCCGGTGGGATCCATCAGCGGCGTGCCGTTCGAGCCGCGCGTCAGGATCCACTTGACGTAGGCGTCGGCCAGCCCGTTCGCGCGCACCGTCATCATGACCAGCTCCTTCAGCCGCTCCCCGGAGACGGGACAGTCCAGGGCGACGGCCGCGCACGACCTCAGGAAGCGTCGTACGTGGTCGTCCAGCCGGAAGAGTCGGCCGCGCCAGGCGAGCACGGTCTCGAAGACTCCGTCACCGTAGAGCACCGCGTGGTCCAGGATCGAGATCGCGGCCTTCGCCTCGGGCACGAACTCGCCTCCGGCGTAGGCGACGCGTTCGCCGGTGTTCATGTCACTGCTCATCCTTCCTGCGCTCAGGCCGGGCGGTCGCCCGGCTGGAGCGTGAGCGTGCGGTTGTCCGTGCCGGGCAGCATCCGGCCGGGGTCGCGGGTCACCACGACGTCGACCACGCTCGGCGCGTCGCGGGCCGCCATCGCCTTCAGCAGGGCGGGTCGCAGCTCGTCCGGATGCTCGACCCGGTGCCCGTGACAGCCGAAGCTCCCGGCCAGCTCCGCGTAGTCCGTCTCGGCAAGGTCGGCGGACTGGTAGTGGCCCGCGCCGTAGACGGCGTGCTGGAGCGCCTTGACGTATCCGGAGGCGGCGTTGTTGACGACCACGAGGGTGAAGGCGACACCGGCGCGGCGGGCGGTCTCCAGGTCGCCGACGGTCATGTTGAGCCCGCCGTCGCCGGTGATGCTCACGACCGGGGCCCCGGTGCCGCGCACGGCCAGGGCGGCGCCGAGCGCACCCGGCAGGCCGTACCCGATGGAGGCGAAGCCGCGGTCGGCGACGAATCCCCGGCCCGCCCGCTTGGTGTCGTACAGCAGCCCGGCCCAGTGGCTGGCGAAGCCGCCGTCGGCGACCAGCACCCCGTCCTCGGGCATGGTCCGGTTGAGCTCGCCGATCAACCGGCCCATGTCGATCGGCACCTCGTCGCTCTCGTAGCGGGCCCGCGCGTCGCGCGCCCACGCGGCGCGCCGTCGCCGCACCTCCAGCAGGTACGCCGCCCGGTCGTCGGACGGCGCGCTGGGCTCCAGCGCGGTGGCGAGGTCCGACAGCCCGGCGCGCGCGTCCCCCCAGAGCCCGATCGGCGTACGTGCCCAGCGGCCGATCTCCTCCGCCACGATGTCGAGGTGGATCAGCGGCGTGCCCGGCGCGGGCAGGGTGTAGCGCCTGGTGGCGATCTCGCCGAGCTTGCAGCCGACGACCAGCAGGCAGTCAGAGGACTCGATCAGCTCGTTGGCGTACCTGCTGAACCGCCCGAACAGGCCGGCGGACAGCTCGTGCCCGCACGGGATCGCGCCCTTGCCGCTCAGCGTGTGCGCCACCGGGATGCCCGCGCCCTCCGCCAGGCGCAGCAGGGCGTCGTGGGCGCCCGACAGGTGCACGCCGCCGCCCGCGAGGATGAGCGGGCGCCGGGCCCGCGCCAGCAGCTCCGCCGCGCGGTCCACGTCGGAGGCGTCCGGCCGGGTCCGCCGGGCCGGGACGCGGGTGGTCGCGAGGTCGGCGTGGAAGTCGCCCGCCGCGAAGGCGTGCTCGGCGTGCGCGACGTCCTCCGGCACGTCGACCACCACCGGGCCGGGACGTCCCGAGGTGGCCACCGTGTACGCCCGCCGGACCAGCTCGGGGATGCGCTCGACGGCCTCGACGCGGATGAGCTCCTTGACAGCCGGGCGCAGGATCTCCACCTGCCTGGCCTCCTGCGTCATGTTCCGCCAGGAGTGTCCCCTATGGGTGTCGCCGGTCAGGGCGATCACCGGTACGCCCGCGTTCAGCGACTCCACCAGGGCCGTGACCAGGTTCGTGGCGCCGGGCCCGAGCGTGCCGTCGCAGATCCCCGGCCGGCCGGTCAGCCGGGCGTACGCGTCGGCCGCGAAGGCGCCGGTCCGCTCGTCGTTCACCAGGATGTGCTCCATCCCGAGGGCGCGGACGCCCTCGTAGAAGGGCAGCAGCTGGAAACCGGCCATGCCGAACATGGGGCCGGCACCGCAGATTTTGAGCATCTCCGCCAGGGCGTGCCCGCCGGAGACGGGCCGTCCGTGATCCGCATCGCGCGTGCTGGACTCCGTCATTACGCCTTTCCGTTCGATCGTCGCGTGCTTCTAGTACGAGGTCGCTTTCAGGACGAGGCCGACGAACTCGGGTGTGGGCATGCCCACCCGGGCCCCGAGGCGGGCCGCGGTCTCGTTCCTGGCCGAGAGCACGCCGTCGTGGTAGGTGGAGCGCCCGTCGCCCACCCGCGCGGACGTGGCCGCCACCGTGACCGCCGCTATCCCGCGCGTGTCCAGCACCGGCAGCCGCCCCAGCCCGGCCCCGTCCCTGCCGATCCCGGCGTCGTTGAAGACGGCGGCGGCCGCGGCGACGCGCAGCGCGCTGCCCGGCGTCCCGCCGAGCAGGCCGCCGTGGGAGCCCGTGACCAGCACGTCCCCTTCGTCTCCAGGACCGGCCAGGGAGGCGGAGTCGAGCGCCCACACGCGCGGCCGGCCGTCACGCAGCAGGTGCCGGCTCTCCTCCGGCCGCGCGGGCCGCGCCGCCGGGGTGCCCGCCCGGGCGAGGGCGCGCACCGCCTCCGAGCAGGGCATGCCGGGCGCGCATCCCAGCGCACGCGCGGGCGCGTTGACGTACGAGATCGTCCCGTGCCGCAGCGCGTCGCCCCCGTCCCCGATGCGCGCCGTCAGATGGCTCACGGCGGCGGCCGGTACGCCCAGCGCTTCGAGGTGGTCCAGGCCGGCGACTCCGGCCCGGTCGAGCCCGACGCCCGCGTCGTTGAACACGATCGCCCGGACGCCGGCCCGCGCCGCCAGCCGGGCCGGGTAACGCCCGCCGTGCGAGCCGACGACCACGACGGCGGCACGGTGCCCGTCGCCGAGTTCCGTCGCGCTGTCGACGACGGCCGGTTCGCTCCCGGGCGGGGTGGACATCCTCACGATCCGCGGTGCCCGTACCTTGCCACGGTCACAGTTGCTCCCCTCGCCGCGACTCTCTGGTTTCGCAATACGATACCCAGTCTCGAAATAGCGTCAAGGGCCGATCATGTGGGAACGTTCCATGCAGAACGCCCTGACCCCCGTCCAGGGAGCCAGGGCGTTCTGCGGGGAACGTTCAGCCGATCCGGTCCGCCAGCAGCGAGATCAGCCGATCGACGGTGACGGTCTCCAGCGGAGCCACGACGGCGCCGTGCCCGCCGGCCAGCGCCGCGCCGTCCTCCGGCACGGCCACCACCAGGCAGCCCGCGGCCAGCGCCGCCGCGATGCCCGGACGGGAGTCCTCCAGCGCCACGCAGTCACGCGGATCGACGCCCAGCCGTTCCGCCGCCGTCAGGTACGACTCGGGGTCGGGCTTCGGGCGCGCCACCTCGTCGCCGCAGACCACGGTGTCGAACATGCCGGGATCGAGCTGGGCCAGCACCTCGTCCACCAGGACCCGGTGGCTGGAGGTCACCAGGGCGGTCGGGATGCCGCGCCCGCGTACGGACCGCACCACCTCCTGGGCGCCCGGCCGCCACGGCACCCCGAGGGCGAACAGCTGCCGGGTACGCTCCAGCAGCCAGGCGGCCGACTCCTCGACGTCCGCGGCGACGCCGAGGTCCTCCTGCACGATCCGGGCGGTGTCCCGCAGATTGCTGCCGACCACCCGGCGGCGGATCTCGGCCGACAGCGTGCCGCCGAGCCTTTCGGCGAAGTCGGCCAGGCTCACGTCCCAGAGAGGTTCGCTGTCGAACAGCGTGCCGTCCATGTCGAACAGCGCCGCCGCCAGCACACCCGTGCCGGGGACAGCCGTCTCGGTCGTCACCGGAGCGCCTCGGCCAGCCACCGCCGCGCCGTGCGGGGATCGTCGCTGGTCGTCCCGTCCACGCCGAGTTCGAGCCAGCGCCGCAGGTCGCCCGCGTCGCGCGTGGGCCAGCCGTGCACCGGGACGCCCTCGTCGTGCAGCTGCTTGACGACCTCGGCGGTCAGGCCCTCGCCGCCGCTGTGGATCCGGCTGGACCCGGTGTCCTCGATCAGTTTCCGGTAGCCGCCGGGGTGGGCCTCGGCGGTGGTCCACTTGGACACGATGATGCCGCGCGGGATCTCCGGCAGCTTCTCGGCCACGGTGGCCATCGCCTCGACGGAGAAACCGGTCAGGATCGTCCGCTCGGCGTAATCGGGGTGCAGGGGGAAGAAGCCGGTCAGGCCGTCGATGGCGGCCAGATCCTTGATCTCCAGCTGGACGAACCGGGTCGTCGCCGCGTACATCTGCTCCAGCGTGGGCACCCGCTCACCCCCGCCCACGTCGACCGCGCTGATCTCCGCCCAGGTCAGCTCCGCGACGGGGCCCAGATCCCGGCCGGCCGGCCCGGCCGCGGTCCGGTCCAAGGTGGCGTCGTGCAGCATGAAGAGCTGCCCGTCCGAGCTGATCCGCACGTCGGTCTCCAGCTCGTCCACGCCGACCTCTTCGGCCACGCGAAAGGACGCGATGGTGTTCTCGGGTGCTTCGGCCATGGCGCCGCGGTGTCCGACGATGGCAAATGCCACGATCTTCCTCTCTCACTGTGGTTTGTTGCGGGGGGGAGTCTCGTGGGGGGAGCAGCCGGCGGAGCGGCGGCACGAGAGGTCCGGGGTCAGGTGGCCACCAGCCGCTGATACTTCGGCAGGACTCGCTGGACGGCCGGGTGGAGGGTCCGGTTCGCCTCGCGCAGCGCCTCGCGCGGGTCGGCGTTGGAGGCGTACACCTTCTGCAGCACGATCAGCATCTCGGAGATCGTCTCGTTCACGTACCGGCGCATCACGTCCGCCTGACGGGCGCGGCTGAGCTGGTCCTGGGCGACCTGGTACGCGGGCGTCGCGGCGTTGCGTTCCTTGATCTTCGGCGAGCTGAGCGAGCTGGTGGTCACCGGGAGATAGCCGGTGTTGAGGCTCCACTCGGGCGCGCCCTTGTCGGCGAGGTACTTGACCAGCTCCCAGGTCGCCTGCTTGCGCGTCCTGGTCGAGTTGCGCATGATGGCCAGCCCGCTGCCTCCGGTCGGCACGCCCGGCGCGTCCTGCTCGGGCAGGAAGGCCGCGCCGAACTCGAACTCGGCCGCCTTGAGCAGCGAGGTCAGCGCGCCGGTGGAGTTGCAGATGGTCGCCGTCACGCCGGCCGCGAAGTCGGCGTTGACGTCGCCGGCCAGGTAGGCCATCTGGTCGTCGTGGATGAACGCCCGGTCGAACTCGAGGGCGGCGACGGTCTGCTCGGAGTCCAGCCGCGACGTCATGCCCTCGGAGTAGCTGCCGTCGAAGGCCCAGCTCGACCCCTGGAAGTACCAGTCGTCCTTGCCGGTGTAGCCGCGCATCTTGACCGGTGAGCCGCGGTACTTGAAGCCCTTGAGCTGACGGCCCCACTCCCGCAGCTCGGTGAACGTCTTCGGCCCGCGGTCGGGCAGCCCGGCGGCGGCGAAGATCTCCTTGTTGTAGTAGAAGAGGGGCGTCGAGCGGGCCCAGGGCAGCCAGTAGACCTGGTCCCTGATGGTGCCCTCGGCCAGGAACCTCGGGTGGAAGGCGTCGGCGCGGAAGCCGGCGTCGAAGTAGCCGCTGAGCGGTTCCAGCGTCTCGGCGAGGAAGTAGCGGTTCCAGTTCACGTCGCTGAGCGTGACGAGGTCGGGAACCTGCCCCACGGCGAAGCTGGCGGCCAGCTTCGAGTCGAGCGCGGGATAGCCGGGGAACAGCTGGATCTCGCAGTAGATGTCCTGCTGCGCGGCGTTGAACCCGTCGATGATGGTCTGCAGGACCTCGGCGTTGTGCGCAGTGAACGCACTCCACAGCACGACCCGCTGGCGGCGCGCGAACTTCTCCGGCACCTGCCCGCTCACCTGGGCGTAGTCGCCTTCCATGCGGCCGACGCAGCCGCTCAGCGCCAGACTGGCCACGGCGGCGGTGGCGCCGGTCAGGAGCCGGCGCCGGCTGAAACTCGTCCCGGTCACGCTGGGTCCCTTCTGATCGAACCGGATCGCAGGCACATGGTCATCACCGTCATCACCGGCGAACCGCGCTGCCGGCCAGACCGGCGACGATGTAACGCTGTGCCAGCAGGAAGACGATCGCCACCGGCAGGACGACGAACAGGGTTCCGGCCATCAGCGCGCCCCAGTCGTTGATGCCGTCGTTCTCCTTGAGGTAGAGCAGCCCGATCGGCAGCGTCCGCATGTTGACCGAGTTCGTCACGATCAGCGGCCAGACGAAGCCGTTCCACTCGTCGATCAGGGCGATCAGCCCGACCGTGATGATCGCCGGCCGGGCCATCGGCATGATGACCGAGAAGATCCTGCGCAGGTGCCCGGCGCCGTCGAGCTGCGCCGCCTCCAGCACCTCGTACGGGAGCGAACGGAAGAACTGGTGCAGCAGGAAGGTGCCGAACGCCGACGCCACGCCCGGCAGGATCAGGCCGGCATAGGTGTTCAGCAGGTTCATCTGGCCGACGGTGATGTAGTTCACCAGCAGGGTCACGTGCCCCGGCACCATCAGCGCGCCGAGCATGAAGATGAACAGGTAACGCTTGCCGGGGAACGGCAGGAAGGCGAAGGCGTAGGCGGTGGAGATGGCCAGCACCACCTTGAGCACCGTCCCGATCGCCGCCACCACGACCGAGTTGATCAGGAACTGGTCGAACGGCGCCAACGTCCAGGCGTTGACGAAGTTCTCCAGCGTCAGCGATCGCGGGATCAGCCGCATCGGCCAGCTGTTGATGTCGGCGTTCGTCTTGAACGCCGTACTGACGAAGAGATAGAGCGGGATCAGGAAGACCAGGGCGGTGATCACCAGGGCGAGCACGCCCCACCAGCGCGTACGGCGGGAGCCGGGTTCGCGCGGGGCGGGCTCGGTCGCCGCAGCGGTAGGCATGACCGTCATCAGTAGTGAACCCTCCGCTCGACGAATCGGAACTGCAGGACGGTGATCGCCATCAGCACCACGAACATGATCATGGAAGCCGCACTGGAGACGCCGACGTTGCCGCGGTTGAACGCCTCGTCATAGATGAACCAGCTCAACGTGGTGGTGGACCGGGCGGGCCCGCCGCCGGTCATCATGGCGATCACGTCGAAGGACTGGAAGGCCGAGATCGTCTGCGTGATCACCAGGAAAAACGTGGTGGGGGAGAGCAGCGGGAAGATCATCCGACGGAACTGCGTCCACCGTCCGGCGCCGTCGATCCTGGCCGCCTCCAGCACCTGGGCCGGGATCTGCTGGATGCCCACCAGGTAGACGATCGCGACGAAGCCGAGGCCCTTCCAGATGGAGACGATGATCAGCGCCCACAGCGCCCACGAGTCGTCGTTCGTCCAGGCCGGCGAGCTCGCTCCGAACGCCTCGAACACGAGCCGGCTGAGGCCGGTGTTCGGATCGAAGATGAACAGCCAGATGGTCGCGATCGCCGCCCCGGACAGCACGTGCGGGGCGAAGGCGAGCGTCTGCACCGCGTTGGCGCCCCGGAGGCGCTGTGCGAACAACATGGCCAGCGCCAGGCCGAGCACCAGGGTCACGACCACCACCACGACCACCCACACCAGGGTGCGGAACAGCACCTCGGGGAAGGACCAGCCGCTGAACAGGGACTGATAGTTCAGCAGGCCGGCCCACTCCGCCTGGGGCGAGATGAAGTCCCAGGTGGTGAAGCTCAGGTAGACGTTCTCGATGATCGGCCAGTACGAGAACACGGCGATCAACGCCAGGTTGGGCAGCGCGAACGCGGCGAACAGCAGATACCCGCGCCATCGGCGGCGTGCCGCGGCACGCCGCCCATCGGCCGTCGTTTCCCGGGCATCGGCCGTTTGGCGGGCGCTGTCGGAGAGGGCTGATCTCGCGTCGAGATCGCTTGCTCCACTGCTCACGGGCTACCACCCATCCGCATCGAGGTCGAACAGGTGCAGACTTTACTGGCGGTCTCGTGGACGAATCTGTTCATATGGGGGCGAATCTGTGACCATTACGCGAACGTTTCGTCCAGATGTGCAAGGGTGACAACAAGGTGTCAAGCTCGTTTCACGGCCGTGCCTTCGATCGTCAGCAGCGGATCCTCACCTATGTCAGGAGCGAGGGCCGCGCGGTCGTCTCCGACATCGCCGACCTGTTCTCGATCTCGCCCGCGACGCTGCGCCGGGACCTGCGGGCGCTCGAGGCGCAGCGCCTGATCGCCCGCTCGTACGGCGTCTTCTACCCCACGGACATCGGGCGTTTCGAGACGCCGGTGGAGCACCGGCGCAAGGCCAAGACCGAGGAACGGCTGATGATCGCCGAAGCCGCGGTCGCCATGATGGTCGACGTCGACACGGTCTTCCTCGACGAGGGAGCGCTGCCGGAGGACCTGGTCGGGCCGATGCGCCGGCTGCACCGGATGACCGTCGTGACGCGCTCGCTGACCATCGCCGCCGAACTCAACCGCCAGACCGACCACGACGTCATCATGGTCGGCGGCCGGCTACGCCCGAAGACCATGGGCACCGTCGACCGATGGGCGACCGCGATGCTCGCGGAGCTGAACGTCGACCTGGCCTTCATGGGCACCAACGGCGTGTCGCTCGACCGCGGGCTGACCACTCCCGACCCGGCCGTGGCCCAGGCCAAGACGGCGGCCCTGCAGGCGGCCCGCCAGACGGTGCTGGTGTGCGAGCACACCAAGTTCGGCGTGGCCAGCTTCGCCAAGTTCGCCGACATCGAGCAGCTGACGTACGTCATCACCGGCAAACAGCTGCCCCGGGCCACCGCCCAACGCTACGGCGACTCCGGTCCGCGCGTCCTGCGCGTTTAGTGCGGTGACCACTGACACACGTAGCGGATGGTGATCATTCCGAAATAAGATGACGCATCAACCGGGGTCGCGCCAGAATGCGGAGGCCGCCCGCCGCACCTGGAGGATCCCCTTATGCGCCGTTCCCTCGGCCTGCTCACCGTCGCCGCCACGCTGACCACGTTCGCCGCACCCATGAGCACGGCGCAGGCCGTCACGCCCTCCTCGTCCGCCGCCGCGGTGGGGACGGCGCGGGAGAACATGGTGGTGCGGCTGGTCAACGCCCGGCGGGCGAAGAAGAAGGGCTGCCGGGCGCTCAAGCACCACCCGCGACTCCACCGGGCCGCCCACGCGCACGCGGCCGACATGGCGGTGCACGGCTACTTCTCCCACGACTCCCGCGACGGCCGGGGCTACATCGACCGTGTCAAGGCGGCCGGCTACAAGCGCGGCGGCAGTTGGGCGGAGCTCCTCGGCAAGGGCCAGCGCACCCCGGCCGTGATCGTGGGGTCCTGGATGAACGACCCCGGAAGCAAGGCCTCCCTCCTGAACTGCAAGTTCGCCTACACCGGGGTCGGCGCCGTCGAGGACGCCAACGGCGTGATCGTCTGGACCCAGCTCTTCGCCACCAAGTGACCCGCTCCGGGCCTGCCGTCTTCAGAGGAGGAACGGATCCGTCCGCCGGGCGTAGTCGTCGGGGAGGCGGACATCGGTCAACGGAATCACCCGGCCGACGGGCGATGCGCCGCGCACGATGACCGATCGCAACCGCTTCCGGCAGAGCTCGGTCGGCGGTTCGCTCAGGACGAGGCTGCTGTAGCGCTCCTTCCGCAGCTCCAGGCAGAGCGCCTTGATCAGCCGGGAGGCGAGCTCCGGGCGGCGGTTTCGCGCGGCTTCGTTGCCAGGTCGGCTGCGCTGAGCGACAGTTGGGTGGTCGGCTGGAATGAAGAGGGCTCGCCGTGACGCGGATTTTCATCAGCTATCGCCGTCGCGACACTGCCGCAGTGGCGATCGAACTGGAAAAGGAGCTCGGGCGGGCGTTCGGCCGCAGGAAGATCTACCGGGACCAGGTCTCTCTTCAGCCCGGACAGGACTGGCTGCGGGAACTGGTCCGGGCGATAGCGTCGAGTGACCTGCTCGTGGCTCTCATCGGTGCGCAGTGGGTAGGCGAAACAGATTTGAGCGGTCGAACGCGTATCCATGATCGACGTGACGTCGTCCGGATGGAGATCGCCACGGCCTATGCCGAGCGGGTTCCGATCATGCCAGTCCTGGTGGATCGAGCAGCCATGCCGCGCCCGGAGGATCTCCCCTTGAGTGTCGCCAGACTCACCCGCATCAACTGCGTCGAACTGAGCAGCGATACTCTCCGCGAAGACATCGCCCGCCTCGTTCAGGACGTGCGCAGCCTGCCGCGCAGAGTGCGCTCGTCGAAAGAGCGGTCCGCCGATGACCTGGTCGGCATGTGGGCGAGCGAGAACCCTGGCAACGCTCTTCTTCACTTCACCTTCCACGCCGACGGAACCTACGAGTACGCGGGTATCCTCCGCCAGGAGCGGCCGTCCGGATCGATGATCTTCGAGTCGTACCAGGCGGGGGAGTACTTTCCAGGTGAGGGCAAGGTGCGCCTGGACGCGATTCATGCGAACTCCAGCCGTCATGATCCGGACTCGCCCGAGGAAAACTATGTGAATCGCCCGGAGCGCGCCGATGAAAGCGAGTACGTCTACGAGCGCTCGCGAGGGCCGGCGGATCGGCTGATCCTGGTTGACCGTTCGGGGAGGCGTGTTCCTTATCGCCGCGTCGGCTGACGTCCAAGATCAGCGCTTCTCATGGTCGTGCGGGCGGGCGTCGAGCGGGGGATGTGGCTGGACGGGCCGCACGCCCGAGGCGGCATTCCTGCCTACGCCCGGACCGGAAGGTGAGGCTCGCAGCCCACGGTCACCGGCAATGTGCGCTCCAGGCTCGCCGCGTAGTCCGGCGGCTCGAAGGCGTTGTGGGTGGATGCTTCAGGGGCTACGATCCTTTCATGTGAGATGACTGTCTCATTTGAGAATGGAGAGCCATCGTGTTCATAGTCGCGCCCACCGACAGCGTGTCCATCGCCCCGCCCTGGGACCGGGTGCCGGCCGAGGAGATCCGCCGGCTGGGGGAGGTGCCGGCCGCCGACGTCGGTGACGCGCTGGGGCGGATGACCGTCATGGACGGCGGCATCCGGCTGCTCACCGGGCAGGCCGCGCTCCTGGGGACCGCCCTGACGGTGGACGTGCGGTCGGGGGACAACCTGGCCGTGCATCGGGCGCTCGACGACGCGCGGCCGGGCGACGTGCTGGTCGTCAACGGGCACGGGGACGGGACGCGGGCGCTGGTCGGCGACCTCATCGGCGAGATCATGGTGAACGCCGGGGTCGTCGGCGCGGTGGTCGACGGCGCCATCCGGGACGTCCGGTCGCTGCGGGAGATGGGCCTCGCCGTCTACGCGCGGACGGTCACCCCCGCCGGGCCGTTCAAGGACGGGCCCGGCGCGATCGGTGTCCCGGTGGCGGTCGGCGGTGTGGTGGTGGAGGCGGGTGACGTGCTGGTCGGTGACGCGGACGGCGTCGTCGTGGTTCCGCGGCGGCGGGTGAAGGAGGCCGTGGACGCGGTCGGCGAGGTCGTCGGGAAGCAGGAGGCGTTGCGGCGGCGCATCCTGGCCGCGCGTTCCGGCGATGCGGCGGGTTGCGGCGATGTGGCAGGCCCACGCGATGTGGCAGGCCCAGGCGCTGCGGCGGGCTCCGGCGATGCGGCGGGTTCCGGTGCTGCGGCGGCGGGCCGATGACCGACAGGCCGCCCGCCTTCCGGATCGGGGACCTGCGCCGTCACTCGCGGCGCCCGGCCCTGGCGCCGGCCCCGCCGGGTGCCGTGTCGCTCGCCATGGGCGAGCCGGACTTCCCGACGCCGCCGCCGGTGGTCGAGGCCGCCGCGGCCGCCCTGCGTGCGGGGCACACGCACTACGCCGATCAGAAGGGTCTGCCGGCGTTGCGTGCCGCGCTCGCCGCGCGGTTGCCGGGGCGTCCCGGACGGACCTGGACCGCGGACGACATCGTGGTCACCCAGGGCGCCACCGCCGCGCTGGCGGCCGTCGTGCTCGCGATGATCGGCCCCGGCGACCGGGTGGTCATCCCCGAGCCTGCCTACTCGCTGTACGCCGACCTGGTCGTCTTCGCCGGGGGCACCGTGGACTACGTTCCGCTCGCTCCCGACCTGCACTGGGACCTCGACGCCCTGGCCGCGGCGCTGCCCGGGGCGGCGATGATGATCTTCTCGAACCCGTCGAACCCCACCGGGATCGTGCACCGCGAGCAGGAGCTCAAGGCGCTCGGAGATCTCCTCGACGGCTCGGACGTCCTGGTCGTCAGCGACGAGGCCTACCACCGGCTGGTCTATCCGGGGCACGTGATGACGTCGGCGCTGGAGATCGAGTCGCTGCGGGACCGGACGGTGTACGTCCAGACGTTCTCCAAGACGTACGCCATGACCGGCTGGCGGGTGGGGTACCTGACCGGGCCGCGCGCGGTGGTGGACGCGGCCGCGCACGTGCACCGGACGTACAACGGCTCGCTGAACACGGCGGCCCAGCACGCGGCCCTCGCCGCCCTCGACCTGCCGGACGGCGTCGTCGACGCCATGGCCGAGACGTACCGGCAGCGGCGCGAGCTCGTGGTCGCGCAGCTGTCCGGGGTGCCCGGGCTGCGGCTGACGCCGCCGGAGGGGGCGTTCTACGGGTTCCTCCGCTACGACGCCGCCCTGCCGTCCGAGGTGGTCGCCCGCGCGCTCGCCGAGCGGAAGGTGCTGGTCAGGGCCGGCATCGAGTACGGGCCCTCGGGCGAGGGGCACCTGCGGATCTCGTTCGCGGCCTCCGAGGACGACCTGCGCACCGGGCTGGCCCGCATCGTGCGCCACTTCGGCGATGAGGGATATCCTGCGCCTGCGATTCGATGAGGGCGGAGGTTGCCGGTGACCGGTCAGCAGGGCGTCCGGCGAGGGGAGGGCAAGCTGCGTAGCGACACCCGCCGCAACCGCCGGCGCCTCCTGGAGGCCGTCGGCGAGCTGGCCAGGGAAGCGCCCGACGAGCTCACCATGCAGGCCGTCGCCTCCCGCGCGGAGATCGGCCCGGCCACCGCCTACCGCTACTACTCCACCGTGGACGACGTGCTCGCGGCGTACGTGCTCAGCGTCGTCGAAGAACTGCGCGACTTCAGCGCGGCGTCGACGGCGGAAGGGCAGCCGCTGTTCGACGCGGTCGTGGACAAGTGGGTGGACCTGCTCGCCGAGCACGGCCCGGCGCTGGTGCAGCTGCGCTCGCGGCAGGGCTACCTGAAGCGGCTGCACGACGCGAACGACATCATCGTCGCGATGCGGGACGCCTGGTCGGGGCCGGTGCGCGGGCTGCTCGCCGACCTGGGGCTGCCGGACGAGATGCTCGAGTACGCCCTGTTCCTCAACAACATCATGTACGACCCCCGGGAGATCCAGGACCTGCTGCAGGAGACGGAGCTGTCCCGCAGGGAGGTCGTCATCCGGCTGACCGAGGCGTACCGGGGCGCGCTGCGCGGCTGGGCGCGCGCGGGCTGAGCGGGCCGCACGTCGCGATAGGGCACGACTCCCCGTCTGGCCGCGGGCTTCCTCGTGGGTTCGGCCGGCCTGCCCGGCACACTGCTGACGGTCGGCGGGGTGTATCTGCTCGCCACGCTGTGCCCATTGCTCTTCCCGGTCTGGAGGCGGATGGACGGCCCGGCCGCCCCGACGATCGGCAGGACGGAACGGGGTGGCATGAGGTCTCCCTAAACGCGAAACTAAGTGATACGGTCATCTCAATTCATAGGAATGTCTATGTACTGCCGCCGAAAAGGGGGCCCGCAGTGGCCATGCGTCAGGTAGAGCACGACCCCGCCGAGACCGTACGGGCAGGTGATCTCGACGTCGGGATCATCGACGACGGCGGCAGCGGGGTGCCGCTCGTGCTCGTTCACGGTGGTGAGAGCGACCGCACCCAGTACGCCACACTCCGCTCGCACCTCGGCCCGGGGATCCGGGCGATCTCCTACGACCAGCGCGACTCCGGGATCACCGTGAACCCGCCGGTCCCGTACACGCTGGGCGACCTCGCCGACGACCTCGCCGACCTGCTGGACGCGCTGAACCTCCAGCGCGCGCACCTGCTCGGCACCTCCTTCGGCGGAGCCGTCGTGCAGCACGCCGCGCTGCGGCATCCCGACCGGGTCGCGTCCCTCGTCCTGATCGCGACCACGCCCAGCTTCGCGCTGTGCCCGCAGCAGGTCGGGGACCTGTTCGACATGTCGCACGACGACCGGCAGCGGGCGGTCAAGGACTTCTTCGTCACCCCGGAGGGCCAGGCCGAACTGCACAACCGGGCCGCCCAGACGCTCGCGTACCGTGATCAGGGCAAGGCCGGACGCCGCCACGACGCCGCCCGCCGGCACGAGGTACGCGACCGCCTGGGCGAGATCAGCGCACCCACCCTGATCGTGCACGGCACGGCGGACCTGCTGGCTCCCTACTCCGGCGCCCTTCTGATGGAGGAACGGATCCCCGACGCCCGGCTGCGCCCGATCGAGGACGGCCGGCACGCGATCGCGATGGAGTTCGCGGAGCCGATCGCCGGATATATCCGCGATTTCCTCGGATTGTCAGTTGAGAGGTGACGTACGGCGGGGATGTACGGAGAGGTCGTACGGGTCGGGTCGCCCCGCGGCCGCGCGACTGTCGCCGTGCCGGCCCGGGAGCAGCGGAGGCAGCAGTGACTGACACCGGCCGCGAAGTCGCCGACCGGATGGCCGAGGCGGCCCTGACCTGGCTGGACAGCCTGGACGACGACCAGCGCACGGTGGCGGCCGGACCGCCGCCGGGCACCGGCGAGGCCGAACGCACCCGCTGGTTCTACACGCCCACCGACCACGGCGGCCTCACCTTCCACCGGCAGCGCCCCGCCCAGCACCGGCTGGTGCTGCGGCTGGTCGCGAGCGGCCTGTCCGAGGCCGGGTACACCACCGTCGCCACCCTGCTCGGCCTGGAGAACGTGCTCGACCTCGTCGAGGGCTTCTCGGTGAACTGGGGGCGGGAACGTACTCGCGACCCCGGCATGTACTACCTGCGCGTCTTCGGCGAGCCCGGCGGGCCCCGGCCGTGGGGGTGGCGGTTCGGCGGCCACCACGTCTCGCTCAACTACCTCGTCGTGGACGGGCGCGTCGCCGCCACCACGCCGTGCTTCCTGGGCGCGGACCCGGCCGAGTCGCCGCTGCTGGGCGGCGCGACGCTGCGCCCGCTGGGGGCGGCCGAGGATCTGGCCCGCGACCTGGTCCGCTCGCTGCGCCCCGAGCTCGCCGCCCGCGCGGTGCTGCTGGACCGGGCCCCTGACGACATCGTGACGGGCAACGACCCCCGGATCGACGACCGCGTGATCCTGCGCAGCGAGCTCTGGCGACCCGGCCCGCACACCCCGGACCGCGCCGGGAGCCCGGCCACCGGCCTGCACGGCGCGGACCGCGAGGCGGTGGCCCTCAGCCCGTCGCCCAAGGGCGTGCCGGGCGCCGAGCTCGACGCCACGCAGCGGGAGCTGCTGCGCGCCCTGCTCGGCACCTACCTCGACCGCGTCCCCGACGGGGTGTCCCCGCTGCCCCGCTACGACGAACCGGCGGCGCTGGACGCCGTCCACCTCGCCTGGGCCGGCTCCACCACGGCGGGGGAGCCGCACTACTACCGCCTGCAAGGGCCGCGGCTGCTGGTCGAGTGGACCAACGTCCAGCGCGGCGGCAACCACGCCCACGCCGTGTGGCGGGACCCGGAGACCGACTTCGGCGGCGACGTCCTCGCCGCCCACCACGCCTCGTACCACCAGCGCTGACCATCACGCCCGTACCACGAGCGCTGACCACCACCCCGTACCACCAGCGATGACCACGGCGCCCGCACGCTCGACCGGCCACACCCGGTAGCTCCAGGACCCCGGCCACAGCACCGGCGCCGGGCCATCGCTTCCGTCCGGCATGCCCGAAATGCGGCACGCCGCGGCCTCCCCTCTCTCCCCCTCGCCTTACTCGTCGGCAACGAGGAAAGGACGTCCATGAACACGACCCAAGCTCCCCCGGTCGCCGTCGGAAAGGCCGCCGTCGCGGCGCTCGGCCTGCTGGCCACCGCCACCGGGGCCCTGGAGTCGGTGGTGTCACCGACGCTCCCGCTGCTGCAACGCGAACTGTCGCTGAGCCCCGCCCAAGGGGCGCTGCTCAGCATCGCCCTGCTCATCACCGGCGCGCTCCTCCTGCCCGTGACCGGCAATCTCGGTGACCGGTACGGCGGGAAGCGGGTCATGACCCGGCTGATGGGGGTGGTCCTGGCCGGCGGCCTGGTCTCCTCGCTGGCGCCGAACCTGCCGGTGCTGCTGCTCGGCCAGGTGCTGCAGGGCGCGATGGTGGGCGCGCTGCCGCTCTCGTTCATCCTGGTACGCAAGCACCTGCCCAAGGGCGACTCCCAGGTGGCCATCGGGGTGGTCAGCGGCTTGTTCGTGGGTGGCGGCATGCTGGGCACGCTCATCGCCGGGCCCATCGCGGAGGGGCTGTCCCGGCACTGGATGTTCGCGATACCGACGATCGCGATCGCCGTGGCGACCCTGCTCGTGCACCGGCTGATGCCGGACGACCCGCCGGTCCGGTCGGAGGCCAGGATCGACTGGCCGGGCCTGGCGCTGCTGAGCGGCATCCTGCTGACGCTCATGGTCGTGCTCGCGATCGTGCCCGAGGCCGGCGGCCGGCCCCTCGAACTGGCCGCCCTCGTCGTGCTCCTGGCCGCCCTCGTGGCCGGGTGGATCTTCGTCGAACGCCGGTCGGCCGCGCCGATGGTCGACCTGCGCCTGCTCGCCCGGCCGGCGATCTGGAGCTCGTACGCGATCACGTTCGCCGTCTGCCTGGGCACCTCGCTGTCGATGTATCTCGTTCCGCAACTGTTCGCGGTGTCCGGCGACGGCTACGGCTTCGGGGCCGGCGCCACCGACATCGGCTTCTACCTGCTGCCCGGCGCCGTCGCGGCGGCGGTCAGCGGGCCGGTCGCCGGGATCGCGGCGCGGCGGTTCGGCCCGCGGGCCGCGGTCACCGCCGGAGTCGTCGGCCTGATGGCCGCGCTGCTCGCCATGGTGTTCCTGCACGGCGAGGTCTGGCACCTCGTCGTCGGCAAGGTGCTGGTCGCGCTGGCCAGCGGCGTCTGCGTCACGGCGGTGGTCGTCAAGACCGCGACCACCGTCGATCACACCGACACCGGCACCGCCACCAGCCTGGTCCTGGTCATCCGCGTGATCGCCTTCGCCGCGGGCGCGCAGATCGGCGGCGCCTTCCTCACCGCCGGAACCCCTGCGGGGTCGACCGTCCCAGCCGAGTCGGCCTTCGTCGCCGGCTTCGTCATCGGCGGCGCCGTCGCCGCGCTGTCCCTGCTCGCCGTCCGCAAGCTGGACCAAGGGGGTACGGGCGCTTCGTCACCGTGACAGCGCGGCCCACGAAGTCCATTCCGGCCGAACACGGCTCCCGACCGGCCGGCCCTCTCCGGCGCGCGCCCTGCTCGGGGCTGTCGTCGGTCATCGCACCCCCGGGCCGGGTGAACATCCAGGCCCGTACGAGGGTGCCGGGCCGGTCATCCGGGGTGCGGGGAGCCGAGGTCGTCGTCGCGGCCGGCCTTCAGGCGCGACCACTGGGCGGCCGGCCGGCCGTCGAGCTGGAACTGGCCCCCCTTAGAGCCCCAGCCCTGCGGCCAGCCCTCCGGCGAGTCCTGCCACTCCTCCTGCCGCCCGTAGACGGTCAGATCCAGCAGTCCGTACGACGGCGCCATCACCTCGTTGCCCCGGCTGGTGTTCCAGTAGGTCTCGTACACCCGGTCACCGTCACGCAGATAGCAGGCCAGGATGCCGAAGTGCCGGCCGGCGATCAGCCGGTCCACGGATTCCTCCGGCACCGAGTACCAGGGGACGGGGTAGCCCATGAACTCGCGGTAGCGCGAGACCTCCTCGTACGGCCCTTCGGCCAGGACCGCGTAGCTGACGTCGCGGGAGTGCAGGTAGGCCAGCTCGGTGACCTGGGAGGTGCTGAAGGTGCAGCCCTCGCACTGCTGCCCGGCGGGATGGCCGGTGTGCCACATGTGGAAGTAGCCGATCAGCTGCGACCGTCCGGCGAACAGGTCGATCAGCGGCACCGTCCCGTCCGCCCCGATCAGCGGGGTCGTCGGATCGACCTCGACCATCGGCAGGCGGCGGCGGGCGGCGGCGATCGCGTCACCCTCGCGGGTGTGGGCCTTCTCGCGGATCCGGAGCCGGTCCAGTTCGGTCTGGAACGCGGCCCGGTCGGCGACCGGGGGCTTGGCGGCGTCGCCGATCGGTGAAACGTCGGTGGGCTGGTCGGTCATGTCGAGATCCTTCTGTTGGTGGCCGTGGAGAAACGGCCGGTTCCGTACACTTCGCGCCGTCCTTATGGACGGCCTCACTCCTGCTACGAACGCCACCGCCCCTCGGTCACGCCACACTCGTGGCCACCGGCCGGCGGGCGGTGCGCAGGGTGCTGATGCTGACCGCGAGCGTCCACAGGCTCCAGACGGCGCCCATGCTGGCGGTGGTGCCCCAGCCCTGCGCGCTGTAGAAGTCGGCGGGGTCGTCCCCGAAGAACAGGGCCGGCAGGAACGCGAGGTTGATCACGGCCAGGACGTAGGCGGAGCGGCCCACCCAGCGCGGCAGCAGGCCGAGCTTCGTCACGGCGATCCCGAGGGCGATCAGGAACAGGCCCATGAGCAGCCGGGAGACGGCGCCCTGCATGAGGTACTGCGCCGCGGCGAACGGCCCCGCCGACGTCGTGTCGAGGTCGTGGTCGACCGAGATCGCCGCGCCCACCTCCATGGACTGGGGGACGAACACCATCGCCACCCAGAGCACGCCCGCCGTCTGGACGACACCGGCGATCCAGTCGTAGGCCGGATCGACGTGGCGGATGAGCTGCCGCATCCCGATGAAGTACACGATGTAGAAGGTGCACCCGGTGATGCCGATGAGGCCGCGGGTGAGGATGTTCCAGTCGGGCGGGGTCTCGTAGAGGAAGTACAGCGGCACCTGTACGACGATGAAGAGACTGGCGATGATGCCGAACAGGCCGGTGTACCTGCGGATCATGCTTTCGGTCATGACGTTCCTCTGATCGTTTCCAGACGGGGGGTGCTCCGGGGCGCGCACGCCGTGCGCACGGCCGTACGTGTGGCCATGCGTGTGGTCATGCGCACGTCCATGGGTGCGTCGCGTCATCGGACGCGAGTGATGCGGACGCTCATCGCGTGCTCCCTTCTGCGGCCGGCCGCCCATGACGGCCGGTGGGCGGTGTGATGGATCCGGTTCCGGTACGGCGGCTCAGCAGCGCCAGCAGGACCACGGTGAGCAGCCCCAGGGCGGAGAGTTCCAGCTTGTCGATGAAGGTGGCGGCGTTGGCCAGCACGCCGAAGGCGGTGTGGCCCACCAGTGCCCCGCCGGCCAGGCAGATGGCGTGCCGGTCCGTCCAGCCGCCGCCCGTCGTCCAGCGGCGTACCAGCCACCAGGTCAATGTGGCGAGCACGGCCGCGCCCAGCATCGGCGCCGCCACCCAGGCGCCGTGGGTGAAGGCGGGCTGAGCGGCCCCGCCGAACGGGAACAGCAGCGCCAGATACCCGAACCCGGCCAGCAGCCCGAACCCTGCCGTCACCCAGGGGCCGGGAGCCTGCGTCCCGGCCGGCGCGGGGGAGCGGGCGGGCGCGAGCACGCGCAGCGCCACCACCGCGAGCAGCACGACGGCGATCACGCACCCGGCCAGCATCGCGGCCGGCGCCTGGTAGCCGGGGTCGATGGAGGTCGCCACGGTGAACCGCAGCAGCAGCCCGCCCAGCACGAACACCACCCCGGCGACGATCAGGCCCGTCCGCTTCAGGTACGGCCGGTCGCGCAGGGCCGGGAAGGCCAGGTCGGTCAGGAGGATCGGCAGCGCCACGCTGAAGACGGCGTGGTAGGGCAGGTTGAGCTCGGTGTAGGCGGTGTTGAGGCCGAGGAACCGGGGCGCCCAGCCGGCCACCCCGTACATGGTGGGGCTGCTGAGCGCCTGCAGCACCAGCCCTTCCTCGACGATGCCGTACGCCAGCCCGAGCAACAGGACGGACGGCCAGCCCCCGCGTCGCCGTCGTACCAGCTCACGGATCAGCACCGTCCCGGCGCCGTAGATCGGGATCCACAGCAGCATCAGCCAGATCTGGCTGAGCGGCGGGTTGCCCAGGGTGAGTTCGGCGATGAGCGGAGTGATCACCGCCAGCAGCAGTGCGGCGCGCCGGCCGCCTCTCGGTCTGTCGTCCATGGGGATCAGCGTGCCGGGCGGCGCAGGCCCGGCTCTGCTGGCGAACGGCCGGACCGCGCCAGCCCTCGGTCGCTCGCCCCGCTCCTTTGGATGCCATGGCCGGTGGCTTTGGTTGTGCCGCACGGGTGACCTTGGTCGTCTGCGCGAAGCTCAAGAGGGCCGCGCGCCCCTGTGGAAGATCGTCCGACGGTGGCAGACTGCGTTCGTGGCGGACTCCGGTTTCTGCGCGCTCGGCACCCCGCGTGCGGTGCCGGGGTGCGCGGTGAGCCGGCTCGGCGACATCCGCGCCGCCCCACCCCCCGAAGTGAGGAACGGAGTTCATCGTGCCGAGTGAGTCTCGATCCATGACCCCCGACGACCGCAAAGTCCTCGCCAGCACCCTGGCCGGCACCACCATCGAGTGGTACGACTTCTTCATCTACGCCCAGGCCGCCGGCCTGGTCTTCGGCCCGCTCTTCCTGGCCCCGGTCAACGAGCGGGCCCCCGGCCTGGCGACGCTCATCTCGCTGGCCACGATCGGGATCAGCTTCCTGTTCCGGCCGCTCGGCGCGATCATCGCCGGCCGCTACGGCGACCGGCTGGGACGCAAGCGCATGCTCGTGCTGACCCTGCTCCTCATGGGCGTGGCCACCATGCTCATCGGCCTGCTGCCGCCGTACGAGACGATCGGCGTGGCGGCGCCCATCGCGCTCATCCTCCTGCGCATCATCCAGGGCTTCTCGGCGGGCGGCGAGTGGGGCGGCGCGGCGCTGCTGGCGGTGGAGCACGCGCCCCGCGACCGCCGCGGCCTGTGGGGCTCCTTCCCCCAGATCGGCGTGCCGATCGGGCTCATCCTGGCCACCGGCGTGCTGTGGATCATGAGCGCGGTCACCACCCCTGAGCAGTTCCTGGCGTGGGGCTGGCGGGTGCCGTTCCTGCTCTCGCTGACGCTGATCATCGTCGGCTATCTGGTACGGCGGGCCGTCGAGGAGAGCCCCGTGTTCAAGGAGCTGCAGCAGCGCACCAAGACCTCCGCCGCGCCGCTGCGCGACCTCTTCCGCGGCCACACCAGGAACGTCGTGCTCACCGCGCTGATCTTCGTGGCCAACAACGCCGCCGGCTACCTGCTCATCGCCTACTTCATCAGCTACGGCACCACCGCGCTCGGCCTGCCCCGGCCGTCCGTCCTGCTCGCCACCGTCGCCGGGTCGGTGGCCTGGCTCGTCTTCACGATGTACGGCGGCGCGCTGTCGGACCGGATCGGCCGGGTCCGCACCTTCCAGATCGGGTACGCGATCGTGTTCGTGTGGATGATCCCGCTCTTCCTGCTGATGGGGACGCGCGACATCTGGCTCTTCGCGGTGGCGATCGTCGTCCTGGCCGTCGGCCTGGGGCTGTCGTACGGCCCCATGTCGGCTCTGTACGCCGAGCTGTTCCCCGTCGCGGTGCGTTACTCCGGCGCGGCCATCGGCTACGCGCTCGGCGCCATCCTGGGCGGCGCCTTCGCCCCGACGATCGCCGAGGCGCTGGTGCAGGGCACGGGGTCGGCGTTGTCGATCGGGGTCTACATCATGGTGCTCTGCGTGATCTCGCTGGCGGCCGTCACCATGGTCAAGGACCCGAAGGGAGCCGACCTGGGGCTGACCCAGCAGACGACCACCTGACGCCGCCCGGTCGGCTCACCGGTGACGGGCCCGGCCGCCGGATCAATCGGAGGGGCCGGGCCGGTCGCCGCCCTGAGGCGGATAGTCCTCCAGCTCCGCGTCGATCGCGTCCCATGCGGTGCTGAGGCGGGCAAGGAGTTCCCCCTCGTGGGCGGCGCGGTTGGCCCGTTCGCGGGGGTCGGCCGTCACGTCGTACAGCAGATGCTGTGTCGCCTGGCCCTCCTGCTGCGGCAGGACGCGCAGGTACTTCCAGTTCCCGCGGCGCAGTGCGCCGAACCGCCGCATCCGCCAGAACAGGTCCCGGGCGGGAGCCTGCGCGCCGTCCAGGAGGTAGGGGAGCAGGCTGTGACCGTCCAGCGGATAGGCGGCGTGCGGCTCGACGCCGGCGGCCTCCAGGATGGTCGCGGTCCAGTCCTGGGTGACGACCGGGACGTCGCTGACCTGGTTGCCGCGGATGCCGGCGGGCCAGCGCACGATGGTGGGCACGCGGATGCCGCCCTCGTTGAGCTGCCCCTTCGAACCGGTCAGCGGCCACAGGTACGACCAGCGTTCGCCGCCGTTGTCGCTGGAGAAGATCACCAGGGTGTCGTCCTGCTTCCCGCTGTCGGCCAGAGCCTTCAGCACCTGGCCGATCCCGGCGTCCATGGCCTCGACCATCGTGCGGTACGTGCTCAGCGAGCCGCCGTCGTTGTGCGCGAGGATCTGCCCCTCCTCCTGGCCTTCGGTGATGCGCCGGGTGAGATCGTCGCTGACGGCCCTGTCATCGGGGCCCTCCCAGGGCCAGTGCGGGGCGGTGTAGTTGAGATTGAGCAGCCACGGGCCGCCGCTGTTGTCCCTGATGAAGGCCGCGGCCCGCTCGGACACCGTCCGCGTGTAGTACTCCAGCGACTCGGTCTTCACCTCGCCCTCGTACAGGTCCGTCTCGCCGCTGCCGCTGATCTTGGAGAAGTAGTCGACGGCGCCGCCCATGTTGCCGAAGAAGGTGTCCCAGCCGGACTTGACCGGGCCGTAGTCCGGCAGGTAGCCGCAGTGCCACTTGCCGAACATGGCGGTGGCGTAACCGGCCTGCTTGAGCAGTGAGGCCAGCGTCGGGTGCGCCACGGGAAGGCCGGCGTCCGCGCCCGGACCGGGGATCGGCTCCAGCAGCCCGGCCTTCAGGCGGCCCGGGTGGCGGCCGGTGTAGAGCGCGAGGCGCGTCGGCGAGCACACCGCCGAGGCCGCGTACCCGTGAGTGAAACGCACGCCCTGGCCGGCCAGGGCGTCCAGATGGGGGGTGCGGATCTCCGGCGCCCCGTAACAGCTGAGGTCCGCCCAGCCCAGGTCGTCGGCGAAGATGAACAGGATGTTGGGGCGGGAGGGGCGTCCGGCGCTCGCGGCGGCACGGAACGGCCGCTCCCGCGCCCGCGCCGGGCGAGTCGTTGGCGCCGCGGCGGCGAACGCGGCCGCGCCGGAGGCCAGGACCCCTCTTCTGCTGAGCCCACCCATGGAGCCGTCCTTTCGTCGGTGACGGGTCGATGGCGTCGACTGTGGCGGCAGCGCTGTTTCCCGGCTGTTACGCCTCACGACCGGAAGGCGTCGCGCGTCCTCTCGGCTCGCGACGGACGCGGCGGAAACAGCGGGGAAACTTCGGCGGGGCTACACAAGGGGCTGAGTCAGCGTGCCAAATGAGGGACCCCATGGACGGCCCCGCATCGTCCCCGGCCGCCATGCGACCTCCGCGCGAAGATCGATCAGGGAGGACTCTTGCTCAAGCGGAAATCCGGCACCCTTCATCGCGGCGCGGCCGGGGCCGTCGCCGTGGGACTGCTCGTCATCCTCTCACCGTGGGCCGCCGCCCCGGCGTGGGCGCACAAGCTCCAGATCGGGCAGAAGTGGTCCAACTTCAGCTACCACCACGTGACCGGCTACAACGATCAATGGGAAGCGCCCATGACGAAGGCGCCCGAGCGCTGGTCGAATCATGACCGGGTCGCCCTGCGCAGCGCGTCGGGCGCCAACTGCAACGTCAAGGTCGGACGGTACGGCTCATCCCGTTACGGGACCTACTACAGCTACCACGTCAACGGCGGATCCACGGGCTGCTACATCACTCTCAACGCCCGGACCATCGCCGAAGACTCCCACCGGTTCCAGAACTTCGTGCACAGCGTCTTCACGCACGAGCTCGGCCATGGGCTGAGCCTGGCGGACAACGAGCACAACGCCTCGATCATGTGCGAGTGCCGTGACCGGGACACCATGACCCGCCGCCAATCCCACGACAACAGTGACGTGACGAGCTACTACACCACCGGTTACACGAGGAGGTTCTGATGACGAAGCGCCACCTGGTCACGCTCGCCGTCAGCGCGGGCCTCATCCTGTCGTCGGCCGGTTGCGCGGGCGGCTCGGCCGGGACCACGGCCGCCTCCGCGTACCGAAGCGGCGTGCGCGAGGCGGTCGTGTCCGCCGATTACCCGCGCTTCACCAGTACGAAGGAGATGTGGGACGATGCCGACCTGGTGGTACAGGCCACCATCACCGGCCTGCGGACCGCCCGCGACGAACCCGGCCGGATCCTCGGACCCGGCGACGACGGCTACGACGACCCCAAGGCCAACCCGTTGTCCGGGCTCGGCCCCGACGAGCTGGCCGAGGCGAAGAAGCAGGCCGAGCGGGAGACCGGCGACATCGTCACCATCGCCGAGGCGGACATCACCCGCGTGTTCAAAGGCGACCTCGCCGGCGGAGGCTCGATCGAGGTCCGGCAACTGGGCGGGGAACTCGACGGCGAGAAGCTGACCGCGCAGGACGAGGTCAAGCTGGAGCAGAACGAGAGTTACCTGTTGTTCGTGCACTCTTGGGACGACACCCAGGACACCACCCTCGTCAATCCAGGACAGGGCCAGTATGTCGCGACGGGGCCGGACGGCAGGGCGGCGACACCGGCCGGGGAAGCCGACACCTACGCACCGCTGCCCGGCAACCCGCTCCAGATCACCCTGGCCGAGCTGAAAGATCTCGCCCAGGGCGGCTGAGTGATCCGCGGGCACGGCCACCCCGCGCGGAGCGCGTGCCCGATCGCGGTCATCGCCGGGTGGACTCGCGCACGACCAGGCGCCACTCGACCGGTTCGGTGTCGGCCGCCGCCTCCTCGCCCAGGGCCAGCCGCGCGCAGCGGGCGCCCTGGGCGCGCAGGTTCTGCGCGACGGTGGTCAGTCCGGCGGCGGCGGCCGCGTCGGTGCCGTCCCAGCCGGTGACGGCGAGATCGCCGGGGACGGTGAGACCGGCGCGGGCGGCCGCGCGCAGCAGGCCCAGGGCGAGCTCGTCGCTCATGGCCATGACGGCGTCAGGCGCGTCCGGCCCCGTCAAGAATGCCGTGGCCAGGGCGTCGGCCTCGCTCGCGCTGTTGCGTGCGCACACCGCGACCCGCACCCGCGGCCATCGCCCGCCGCCCGCCTCCCAGGCGTCGCGGACTCCGCGCAGGCGTTCCCGGGTCACGCGGAACGTGGCCTCGGCCGGATCCAGCCCGCCGCGGATCCCCGGCGTACGGGCGCGATCGAGTGGGAAGCTGAGCACCATCGGCCGCCGCGCGCCGGCGAAGGCCTCGGTGGCGACGGCGCGGGCCGCGGCGCGGTTGTCGATGGCCACGAACGGCAGATCCCCGTGGTGCGGCCCGCCGTGCACGGCGACGGGGAGGCCGGTGGCTGCCACCGCCGGCAGCACGGGGTCGTCGTCGCTGGTCGTCCAGACGACGAACCCGTCCACCGCGGCCTCGGCGACCCGGTCCGTGTCGGACGGCGCCCCGGTGATGGGCACGATCGTGAGCCCCAGGCCGTGACCGGCGCAGACCTCGGCGACCCCGGCCAGGAACCGGGTGGCCTGGGGATCCTCGAAGGCGTAGGTGAGGTGCTCGCCCAGCACCACCCCGAGGCTGCCGGTCCGTCCCCGGCGCAGCGAGCGGGCCCCCGGATGAGGACCCGGATATCCCAGCCGGGCGGCGGCCTCGCGGACCCTGGCCCGGGTGGGTTCGGCGACGCGATCGGGCTGGGCGTAGGTGTAGGAGACGGTCATCACCGAGACCTTCGCCGCACGGGCCACCTCCGCCATGGTCGGCCGGAGCCGAGAGGGGTCTTTGGCCATGCCCCACTCTAACCTGTGTATCGTTAAACAGCATGTGTACCGATACACAAGCGAGAGATCGGCTCGGGGCCTGGGTGCCGTACGCGCCCTTCGCCGTCTTCGGCGCGTTCTGGGGCGCGTGGGGCGCGTCCGTGCCCGCCATCCGCGACCAGGCCGGGCTGACCGACGGGCAGCTCGGAACGGCGCTGCTGTTCATCGCCGCAGGTGCGTTGCCCGCCATGCCGCTCGCGGGCCGCGCCGTGGACCGGTGGGGTCACCGCGTCACGGCGATCACCCTCACGGCGCTCGGCATCGCCGGCATCACCGTGGCCCTCACCGCCCACGGCCTGGCTGCCCTGTGTGCGGGGCTGACGCTGCTGGGCGCGTCGTCCGGCGCTGCGGACGTGGCGATCAACGCGGCGGCCGGCGCCGCGGAACGCGCCACCGGCCGTCCGGTCATCACCCGGGCGCACGGCGTCTTCTCCCTCGCCGTGGTCGCGGCGAGCCTCGCCACCGGCCTGCTGAACGCCACCGGCCTGCCCGTGGTGGTGCCGTACCTGATGGTCCTGCTCGCCGCCGGCACCGCGAGCACCGCCATCGTCACCCGCGCCAGGACGCGGACTGACCCGACCCGTCACGATCCCGCCCGCGCACAAGCTTCGGCTGCCCGCCACGATCTCGCACACACGGCACCTGATCCGCGCCGTCACGATGACGCTCGCCCGCAAGCCCACCCTGCCCGCACCTCCTCAACCGCGCACGGCCGGCCGAGTCTGCGCGCTCACCTGCCGCTCCTGTTCGTCGCGGGCGGGCTCGGCGCGCTCGGATTCGCCGTGGAGAACGCGCACCAGAGCTGGAGCGCCGTCTACCTCGCCGACGCCGTGCACGCCGGACCCGCGCTGATCGGCGCCGGCCCCGCGGTCTTCGCGCTCGCCGTCGCGCTCACCCGCTTCGCGATCAGCGCGGTGAAGACCCTGCCCGCCTGGATCGTGCTCACCGCCGGCGCGGCGATCTCGGCGGCGGGGACGTCCCTGCTCGCCCTCACCACGTACCTCCCGCCGGCGCTGCTCGGGCTGGCCCTCGCCGCCGTGGGCACCGCAGTGCTCTTCCCCACCGTGCTCGGCCTGGCCACCGCCAACGTCCCCGCCGCCGCCCGCGGTGCCGCCACCTCGGTCGTGTCCACCTTGGCCTATGTCGGCTTCCTCGCCGGGCCGGTGTACGTGGGCTACTGGGCGCAGACCGCCGGGCTGCCGGGCGCCATGCTGGCCGTGGCCTCCCTGGCCGCCGTCTTGGCCGTGCTGGCCTGGCCCGCGCTCAGAGCCGTCGTCCCCTCGTCCGTACGGCACCGCACCGCCGAACCTACCGGCAGGCCCCACTCGTGAACGCCGTTCCTAATACCATTCCTGATTGTCAGGAGCGCAACACATGGATTGCCACAGCTGGACCTTCGCACCGCTGACCCCGCGCGGAGTGTTGCTGTCCACGTCCAGATACTTCCCGCCGGCTTCCAGCTCGAAGAAATAGCGGCCATTTCTGGTGTTCTGCCAGAAGAACCATACCTGGTTGAGATTACCCGGCACGTGCTGCCACATCTGCACCTGGCAGCCGTTGGTGTAGACGCACGGCAGATGCCCGTCCAGGATCATGCCGGTCAAAGCGTTCTGGATGAGATACTTGTTGCTGTTCCCCAGTTTGTGCATCCACCACGACTGCTGCGGCAGGCCGTTGCATTCCCACAGCTGCACCTTGGCCCCGTTGCCGGTGACCCACTTGTCCGCGTCAAGGCACATCTGGTAGCGGAATGTGGCCCAGCCGCTGAACCAGTAGTAAGGGCCGAAGACCGCGGATGCCCCGGGCAGCGGGGCCGGCGCCGCCAGCGCGACATCCGCCGGTACGAACCCCGCCGCGGTCAGGTCGGCTTTCTGAGGCTCCGTCACGGGCACGCGATCCGGTGGCTCCGAGCCGGACCGCGTGGCCGGCGTTCCTGCCGGAGCGGGGTCGGCGAAGGCGGGGCCGACGGCGGAGGTCAGCAGGCAACTGATCGCCGCCAGAACGACGAAGAATAATCTGCGCAGATGCATGTTCACCCTTTCTGAGTTGTCGAGCGGCCGAAAGGTGGTGGCGAAGCCGTGCCGTCGATGGCATTTCTCCTTTAGTTGAGATCGGCTGCTGGAAGCAGCGGCGGACGATTCCTCGCTCGCCCGATCAGCCATCTCGGCCTATACGTCCTGGGGAACAGGCTGGACGAGACCACGGCCGCAGGGCATCGTGTTTCGGGGGGCGCCGAAACACCGAGGTCGGCACATGAGGCGCCATTGTCACGGGGGGTAACACGTCGATGGCCTTACGCATCCATCTTTCCGGGGAAGACCTGGCCCGGGTTCGGGTGGCTCCGGCACCCGATCCTTTGTGGGAGGTTCTGCTCAGCGTTCACCTTCTAGGCAAAAGCGAGGGCGCCCCGATATTCGGCGGATGGCGACGGCGGGCACGGCAGTCGCTCTCTCCCGACATGCGGTTGCTGTTCGCGCTCGCCCCGCCGTGGGGATATTCAGCGGATTTCCTGACCCCGCCCGGAGCCCCCGGTGACTTCGACGCCGCCGTCGAAAGGGTGCTCGCCACCCCGCCACGGCTGCTGCGCGCCGACATCGAGCAACTGCCCGGCCGTCCCACGCCCGATCTGACCGACCTCCGTAGCGGGCGGCCGCTCGCGCTCCGGCGGCTCGGCACGGCGCTGACGAGCTATCACCGCCGCACCGTCGGACCGTACTGGAGCTCGGTCGACGCGGCGGTGCGGGCGGAGCAGGCCCGGCTGGCACGGGAGTTCCTGCGCGGCGGGGCCGAGGCTGTGCTGACCGCCCTGCGCCCGTACGCGATCTGGCAGCCCCCGGTGTTGTCCCTGCCGCTCCACCCCGCCGACCGGGACGTTAACCTTGACGGCTGCGGCCTGATCCTGGTCCCGTCCTTCTACTGCTGGCGCGCGCCCACCACACTCAAGGACCACAACGGCCCGCAGGTCCTGGTCTACCCGATCGGCCACGACCCGGGATGGCTCGCCCACGACCCCGCCGGGCCCTCGCGCTCACTGGCCAGGCTCCTGGGCGCCACCCGGGCGAGCGTACTGACCGCGGTCGCGGACGCCTCGGCCACCACCACCGACATCGCCCGCCGGATCCACATCTCACCGGCCTCGGCCAGCGAACACGCCAGAACGCTCCAGGACGCCGGACTGCTCATCGCCTGCCGCCAGGGCAACCGCGTCTACCACGTCCTGACCGAACTGGGCGCCCGCCTGGTGCGCGGCTCGGCGACCGAGCGTGCGAACTAGCCCGTAGCGGATGGCGGGGCGGCACCGCCGGGACGATGTCCTTCGTCCGGGAGGGGGCTGCTCGCTCAGGAGTGGATCACCGGTGGGCGCGCGGCGATGGACTGGTTGAGTGCGTTCGCCACAGCGTGGACGAGCGGGATCTGCGAGGCGTCCCAGACGAGGTGCGGACCGCTGTGGCTGCGGAGGGTGAGCCGGCCGTAGTGGAGGACGGGCAGGAGGGCGTTGTTCTTGAATCGGCGGTCGGGGCCGCCTTTGACGTTGACGTAGCGCCAGGTGGAGTCCACGACCGTACCGTCGGGCGGCACCGGGCCCGCCTCGATGCAGCGGGCGTGTTCCAGGGCGGCGTGAAGGTGCTGGTAGGCGAGATCGACGACGTGGCGGCCGTCGCGGATCAGGACGCGGTCGGGCAGGAAGTGCACCGACAGGCTGCCCGCGGTCAGGGTCGGGACGGCGACGTTGGTGACCAGGATTGGTGGTCCCGTCAGCCGGGCCGAGGCGTTCACCCTGTGCAGCAGTCTGGAGGCGCCGGCGTTCACCTTGAACTGGTGGGTGCTGGTGATCGCCCCGGACGCGGTGATCAGCCAGAATCCGTGGGCGCGATGGAGGTCGGTGATCGACCTGACGAGGTGGTCGAAGCGCCAGGCGGCCTCGTCGGTCACGTCGTACATGACGACCACCGCGCGAGCCGCCCGATCGCACAACGCCACCCAGAGCACGCACGGCAGCCCGACGGCGACGACGACCAGGCCGAAACGTCCTGTCACGAGCCCCGCGACGAGCACGGCGGCGAGGGCGTACGGCCAGTACCGCCGGCGGCCGGCGGCCCGCTGCAACTGCCGCACGATGTCACTCGGCTGGGCCGGCACCAGGCTGACGACATCGTGCATGACCACGTCGTGGTCGGGTGCGGTGGTGCGGTACGAGACCGTCCCGCGTCCCATGCGCACGACGTGACCACGAGGCCCCATCTTCGCTCGAAGGCCGGGGACCGCGGTCGAGACCGCCATCCCGGTCTGGCCGAGGGTGAAACGGAACGGTCCAACCCGGAGGCTGGTGCGCACATGGAAACCCACGATGAGGAATCCCGCCGGCCCGGGTGCCCGTTACCGCGGCGGATCGAGGTTCTGGAGATCGTCTACCGGCGGGTCTTCCGCGGTCTCATCGATCACCGGCTGCGGCGTGGTGACCGGCCTGTCGCTTGGGTGAACAGGTCGCGTCTGTACGGCCGGCGCAACCGGGACCTATATCGTGACGCGGGTGATGGACGCCTCGCCCAGCCGGCCGGCCCCGTGACGTCGAGTCGATCCAGGACTGGCCCGCGCGCGTGGGGTCGTCCCGGATTCGGGGCCCTATGAGCCGGAGCCCGGCGGGCAGCCCACCGTCGTGTCGCCGGAGGCGTTCCCGACCAACCGGACAGGGCTCCGCAGATCGTGCACGCCCTCGCGGTGGCTGGCCATACGGTCTGGGACCCGGAGGAATGGCCGGGCCTGGCCACCGCACTCCTCACCCGCGGTCCCGGCCGGCCCGCCGTCGGCGGTTCCGTGTCGGATGCCGTCACGCTGCTCGGCCACCGGTGGATGGACCTGCGCACCGATCTTCCCCGCACCCCGGAGGGGCGTTACCCGGCGGGGGTCGTCGCCCGCAACTGCGCGTGGTGGCTCGCTGAGCTGGCGGCGTTCCAGGACACCGGGCCGGACATGATCGTGCTGCTCTCCGAGACCCGAGCGCCTGGTGCCGCCGTACTCCATCACGGCGTCCTTCTGCGCGGCGGCCGTTCAGACCCTGCGGTGGTAGCGAGGCCTGGGAAGTGCTGAGCCAACGCACGGGCTCTCGTACGGCGAGCTCCGGATCATGAAAGGGTGAGGACCGGCCGCGACAGAGGCGAAGGATGGATTGCGGAATGCGACAGTCGGAGCACTTATGGCACCGGTTGTACAGATGCGGATTCGCCGCGGAGTTCAGCGCGGTCTGGGTCGACCGGCTGGAGCTGGACGAGCTGGCGCAGCGCGTGGGCGCGGACTTCCGGCGAGCTCGCCACAGGGACGAGCTGGCGGGCGAGGTGTCCGACGTCGGCGACGCGACGGTGATCTGGGCCGACCGGCTGACCGACGACTGGCTGCAGATCATCGAGTTCCAGGGCTACGCGTGCAGCGGCGCCCTGAGCGAACTGTCGGCTCAGGGAGGGCGCGCGGTCAGCGTGGGATGGGGGCTGAACGGCGTGCGGGATCTCAAGTATGTGTCGGACGGGTACTACACCACCTGGTTCAGCGTCACGGTTCCCGGCGAGCGGTACGGCAACGCCCCGCACGCCCTCGATCCGCTGGCCGAGGGCCTGGCGTTCGACATCGGCGACACGAGCTGGAAGACGGATCCGGAGCTCCCGCCGGCTTGGCCGGCCTTCGCGGAATGGTCGGAGTGGATGGAGGAGAACGGGTACTCGGTGGGGGACGAAGACGATGAGCGACCGCTGCCGGAGGCGTTCGGCGACTTCCACGGATGGTCGCTGAACGGTTACCACCCGCCCCTCGCCACCTGCGTCACCTCAGCCCTCACCCTGGTCGGTCGGCTCACCGGCAGGGAGATCGACGAGGCGTGGCTGAGCGGGTCGCACCCGTGGCTCACCCTTCCCCATCGGCTGTGACAGGCGACGCTCCGGCCGCCCCTCTCCCCACCCCAGGAGCACCCCGTGAACCGCGTCATCGACAAGATCGCCTGGATCGAGCTGGACCACGGCAAGATCCTCAGCACCCGGTCACGGGGCAAGAACGCGTACTACCTCCCCGGCGGCAAGCGCGAACCCGGTGAGACCGACCTCGACACTCTCGTCCGCGAGATCGACGAAGAGCTCTCCATCGCCATCATCCCCGCCACCGCCACCCACATCGGGACCTACCGGGCCCAGGCACACGGCCATGCCGAGGGCGTCACCGTACAGATGACCTGCTACACCGCCGACCACCACGGAGTACCGACGCCCAGCAGCGAGATCGCGGAGATCGTCTGGCTGAGCTACGCCGACCGTGACCGCGTCTCCCCGGTCGATCAGGTCATCTTCGATCACCTGCACCGGACCGGACGGCTTCACTGACTCAGCGGCACGGGCACCATCGGGCCGGCGCAGAGCTGGGCGGTCAAGGTGGTGCGAGCCCAGTCCTCCCACGTGTCCGGTGACCACTCGCGGTCGCGGACGAAGATCAGGTAGAGCTCCGGGCTGAGCAGCCCGAACAGCAGATCCGCCGCCGTCTCGACGGTGAGACCGGGGCGGGCGTCGGGCTTGCGGATCAGCGCCGCGGCCGCCGCGTGCTGCACGGTGTAACGCGGGTCGGGGCCGTCCGGCCACTGCGCGGCGATCTCCGGGTCGGTGGCCGCGGCGGACGCGATCAGCGGCATGATCGGGGCGACCCGGCCCAGGATCTCGCCGGTGCCGTGGACGTGCGCACGCACCTGCTTGGCGGCGGTCGGCTCGGCGCACGCGGCGCGGAACCACTCGCGGTCCATGGTGGCGACCGGTTCGGCGTCTCCGGCGATGGACGTGTCGACGACGTCCTTGAACAGCGTGCGTTTGTTGCGGAAGACGAAATAGACCGTCTGTACGGCCACGCCCGCCCGGTCCGCGACCTCCTGCAGGCTCGTCGCCCCGTACCCCTGCGCGATGAACAGCTCGCGAGCCGCCTCCACGAGCTTCTCCCGGGTGCGGCGTGAGCGTTCGGCCCGCTTGTCCGGCCGCTTGACGGTGTCCATGCCGGGAGTATATCTCTAGAGTTAATAACTAGAGTTCGACTCTAAATACTTGGAGGAGACGATGAACCACCCCGACGCCACCCAGCAGCCGGAACCGCGCGACCAGGAGGAGGAGACCGTCCACCGCGCACTGGAGGGCTTCTACCGCGACGGCAAGCCGCCGTGGGACACCGGCGTGACGCCGCCCGAGCTGGTCGCCCTGACCGAGGGGCCGCGGAGCCTGCCGCCCGGCCGCGCCCTCGAACTCGGCTGCGGCACGGGCACCAACGCCCTGTACCTCGCCCGGCACGGCTGGGACGTGACGGCCGTCGACCTGATCGACCGCGCCGTCGAGCGGGCCAGGGAGAAGGCCGCGGAGGCGGGGATGTCGCTACGGCTGCTGCACGGAGACGCCACCCGCCTCGACGAACTGGACGCGCCGGGCCCGTTCGACCTGTTCTTCGACCTGAGCTGCTACTGCGGGATCCCGCTGCACCGCCGCGACGCCTACGCCGCCGGGCTCACCCGCCGCGCCGCTCCCGGAGCGCGGTTGCTGATGTTCGGGTACGGCCCCGAGCCGCTCGGCAACCCGACCACCGAGATCACGTCGTGGGCGGCAGGCGTCACCGCCGACGAGCTCAGCACCAGGTTCACCGGCTGGGACCTGCTCGACGTCACACCGGGCACCAACGCGGTGCCGACCTTCTGGTTCACCCTGCGCCGCTCCACCAGCGCGACGACCTGACACCGTCAGGCCCCCCACGCGGGCAGCAGGCGCGGTGTCCGCTTTGACCACCTGCTGCCCTCCATGGCGGGGCTTTAGGACCTGTTGGGTTAGTCGCGCGCCGTTTGCGTGCAGCACATCGGGGTCAACGCTGGATGGGGGCTGGTGATGGCGCGTACCAAGGTGGCCACTCGGGACTGGACCCGGCGGCGGACCGCGAAACGGGACCGCTTGGAGCGGGTTCGTCCCTTCGTCTCCGGCCGGGTGCTGGACGCCGGGCGGATGGGCGCGGCGCTGGAGGCGTTGCTGCGTCCAGGGGACCGGGTGGCGCTGGAGGGCGACAACCAGAAGCAGGCGGACTTCCTGGCCGAGGCGCTGGCCGGGTGCGATCCGCAGGCCGTGCACGACCTGCACCTGCTGATCTCCTCGATCAGTCTCAAAGAGCATCTCGACGTGTTCGAGCGAGGGGTGGCCCGCCGGCTCGACTTCGCCTACGCCGGGCCGCAGAGCGTGCGCATGGCGCAGTTGCTGGCCGACGGCAAGGTCGAGGTCGGGGCGATCCACACCTACGTCGAGCTGTACGCGCGGATGTTCGTCGACCTCATTCCGAACGTCGCGCTGCTCTGCGCCGAGCAGGCCGACCGCGACGGGAACCTGTTCACCGGCCCCGGCACCGAGGACACCCCGACCATCGCCGAGGCGGTGGCCTTCTCCGACGGCGTGACCGTGGTCCAGGTCAACGAGATCGTGGACGAGGTGCCCCGGGTGGACATCCCCGGCGACTGGGTGGACCTGATCGTGCGCAGCCCGCGGCCGTTCGCGCTGGAGCCGCTGTTCACCCGCGATCCGCGCCACATCGGCCAGGTGGAGATCCTGATGGCGATGATGACGCTGCGCGGCATCTACGAGCGGCACGGGGTGACCACGCTGAACCACGGGATCGGCTACGACACCGCGGCGATCGAGCTGCTCCTGCCCACGTACGGCGAAGAGCTGGGGTTGCGCGGGAAGATCTGCCGGCACTGGGCGCTCAACCCGCATCCGACGCTCATCCCCGCCATCGAGAGCGGCTGGGTCGAGTCGGTGCACTGCTTCGGCGGAGAGCCGGGCACGGAGCGTTATGTCGCCGCCCGGCCGGACGTGTTCTTCACCGGCCGTGACGGCTCGCTGCGCTCGAACCGGGTGCTGTGCCAGCTCGCCGGCCAGTACGCCGTGGACCTGTTCATCGGGTCGTCGCTGCAGATCGACGGCAGCGCGAACTCCTCGACGGTCACCGAGGGCCGGCTGAGCGGTTTCGGCGGAGCGCCCAACATGGGGCACGACCCGCACGGCCGCCGGCACCCCTCCGCCGCCTGGCTGAGCCTGCTCACCGGGCAGGCCCCGGCGCTGCGAGGACGCAAGCTCGTCGCGCAGATCACCCAGACGTTCCGCTCGGGCGGCGATCCGGCGTTCGTGGAGACGCTCGACGCGGTCCCGGTGGGCAAGGACGCGTCCATGCCCATCCCGCCGATCATGATCTACGGGGACGACGTCAGTCACGTGGTGACCGAGGAGGGCGTGGCGTACCTCTACAAGGCCTCTTCACTGGCCGAGCGCCGCGAGGCGGTGGCCGCCGTCGCGGGCGCCACCGCGATCGGCCAGGAGATCGACGAGCGGCGGGTCGGAGAACTGCGCCGGGACGGGCTGGTCGCGCTGCCGGAAGACCTCAAGGTCGACGTACGCCGGGCGAAACGGTCCCTGCTGGCGGCCCGCAGCGTCGAGGATCTCGTGGCCTGGTCCGGCGGGCTGTACGACCCGCCCGCCCGGTTCCGGACCTGGTGATCCGCCGATGACCGTGATCGAGCACGCCCGTCCGTCCGCGGCCCTGCTCGCCGACGCGGCGGTCCTGTCGCTGTGCGCGGAGGCCCGGCTGAGCCCCAAACCCGGCCTGGTCGACGCCCGGGGCGGCGGCGCGCACGACGACATGGACCTGCCGCTCATGCTGGCCTCCGCCGAGGCGCTGCGCCCCGCGTTCCGCATGATCGCCCAGGCCGCGGAACGTACGCCCGCCGGCGTCGGGCTGCGGGAGCGGCTGGGCGTGATCGGCCGCCTGGGCGACCGGGCGATGCTGCGGGCCACCGGCGGGATCAACACCCATCGCGGGGCGCTGTGGTCGCTCGGGCTGCTGGTCGCCGCCGTCGCCGGCGGCGCGGCCGGCGAACGCGCGGCCGCCGGGGACGCGGCCCGGCTGGCCGCCCTGCCCGACCGGTGGGTGCCGGCGGGGGAGCCGTCCCACGGCGAGCGGGCCCGGCGGCGCTACGGGACGGGCGGCGCCCGAAGAGAGGCGGAGAACGCCTTTCCGCACGTCATCGGGGTCGCGCTGCCGCGGCTGTGGGCGGGCAGGGCGGCCGGTCTCGGCGAGGACTCGGCTCGGCTGGACGCGTTGCTGGCGGTGATGAGCCTGCTCGACGACACCTGTGTCCTGCATCGCGGCGGCCCCGGCGGCCTGCGGGCCGTCCAGCACGGCGCCCGGCGGGTCCTGGACGAGGGAGGCGCGGGCACCGGCTCCGGCCGGGCCGCGCTCATGGAACTGGACGACGCGCTCCGCGCGCGGCGCCTGTCACCGGGAGGAAGCGGCGACCTGCTGGCCGCCGCGCTCTTCCTCGACCGGGTGCCGTGGCCGGAACGCCTGGAGCAGGAGGTGCTCGCGTGCGGACGCTGAGCTACGAGTTCCCCGCCGACCGCCCGGCCGCCCGGCGCAGTCATGTCGGGGTGGTGGGCTCGGGGGATCTGGAGGTGCTGATGACTCCCGCGAACGGTAACGCCCGGGTGCGGGTGCGTACCAGCGTCGACGGGTTCGACACGGTGTGGCGGACGGTGCTGGAGCGGTTCTTCGCCCGTCACCGCGTGGCCGCGAGCTTCGAGCTCAACGACTTCGGCGCCACGCCGGGCGTGGTGACCCTGCGCCTGCGCCAGGCCATCGAGGAGGGCAGGGCATGACCGTCACCGAGTGGGAGTCGTTGCTCGACCGCACCAGCTTCATCGAGCTGGACGCCAGGGAGCGGGCGAAGGCGCTGCTGGACGAGGGCACGGCGGACGAACTGTGCGGCCCCTTCGACCGCATCGAGTCACCGTGGCTGGAGCCGCAGGGTGTCGTCCCCCAAGCGGACGACGGGGTCGTCGTGGTCAAGGGCCTGCTGGACGGGCGGCGCGTGGTCGTGATCGGCATCGAACAGGCCTTCCAGGGCGGCGGCATCGGCGAGGTCTCCGGTGCCAAGATCGCCGCCGCGCTGTCGCTGGCGGCCCGGGACAGCCGCGCCGGCACGCCGACCGCCGCGGTGCTGCTGCTGGAGACCGGGGGTGTCCGCCTCCAGGAGGCGAACCTGGGCCTGGCCACCGTGGCCGAAGTGTGCGCGGCCGTGCTGGAGCTGCGTGCCCTTCAACCTGTCGTCGGCGTCATCGCCGGGGCGCTGGGCTGCTTCGGCGGTGTGAGCATCGCCGCCGGACTGTGCACGACGCTGATCATGACCGCGGAGAGCCGGCTCGGGCTCGACGGACCCGAGGTGATCGAGTCCGAGGCGGGGATCGCCGAGTTCGACGCCTCCGACCACCCGCTGATCTGGTCGATCGACGGCGGGACGCAGCGCGTCAGGACTGGCCTGGCGGACGCGCTGGTCCTCGACGACGTCACCGCGCTGCGGAGCGCGGTGGCCGGGGCCGTGCGGCAGGGCGTGCCCGCCGAGCACCGCTCGCGGCGGATCGGCGAGCTGCGGGCCCGCCTGGAAGCCGTGGACCCCGCGCATCCGCCCGCGCCGTCCGAGCTCGCGGCGGTGTGGGGGAGACCCGCGCAATCGGAGGGAGACCAGGGATGAGCCGCGGCCTGAAGTGGACGCACGCGCTCGCGGACGGGGCCGTGCACGACGTCGTGCCGTCCGTGATCACCGCCGGGTGCACGCTGGGCGACGACACCGCCCGCCTCGTCACCGTCGTGCCGGACCCGGACAGCCCCTTTCACCGCGCCCGCGCGGGCGAGGTCGGACTGCGTGAAGGGCTCGCCATCGCCGAGGCGGTGACCGAGGTGGTCGCCGCGGACGAGCGGCTGCCCGACGGCCGCCGCCGCCCGATCGTCGCCGTGGTCGACCTGCCCAGCCAGGCCTACGGGCGGGTCGAGGAACTGCTCGGCATCCACCATGCGCTGGCCGCCGCCGTGGACGCCTACGCCACCGCCAGGACGGCCGGTCATCCGGTCCTCTCGCTCATCGTCGGCAACGCCCTGTCCGGCGGGCTGCTCGCGCACGGTCTGCAGGCGAACCAGATCCTCGCCCTCGACGACCCGGGCGTGGTGATCCACGCCATGCACAAGCAGGCCGCGGCCAAGGTGACCCTGCGGACGGTGGCCGAGCTCGACGAGCTGGCCAAGCGGTTCCCGCCGCTGTCGTACGACGTCGGTGACTGGGCGAAGCTCGGGCTGTGCGACGAACTCCTGACGGTGGAGAACGCCGGCGAGCCGACCGGGGCGGACCTCACGAAGGTACGGAACGCGCTGGTCGCCGCCGTCGTACGCGCCAGGAAGGGCCCCCGCGACCTGAGCAACCGCCTCAACTCGCCCGGCGCCATGAAGACCAGGGCGGCCTCGCGCCGCATCCACGAGGAGCTCGCCAAGCAATGGGGATGACGGCGCGCCCGCACGACCTGGTACGGCTCGCGGGCGGCGCGCGGCCGGCCGAACTGCCCGGATGGGCCGCCGCGGCGCTGGCGGCCTGCGGCTGGGCCGTCGTCCGGCGGGCGCCGCACCCGCCCGGCCTGATCCCCGTCGGCGTACGCGGGCCACGGCGGTCCCAGCGCCACGCCGCCTTCGTACCCGCGGGGGAGGTGACCCGCCGCGTCCCCCCGGAGGAGCTGAACCAGCCGCGCGGCCCCGACCTGTCCGCCGCGCTGCGCGACACCCTGGCCGCCGCCGGCCGGAGCCTGGCCGAGGAGCTGGGGCGCGAGGCCGTCTGGGGTCCGGTCGGCAGCGTGGGTTTCGAGCTGGCCACCGGGCACCAGGTCACCCATCCGGAAAGCGACCTCGACCTGCTCGTACGCACGCCGCACCGGCTCCCGCCGGCCACCGCCGCACGGCTGGTGACCGCCTTCGCCGCCCTCCCCAGCAGGGTCGACTGCCAGCTGGAGACCCCGCGCGGCGGGATCGCCCTGGCCGAGTGGGCCCGTACCGGCGGCCCGGTCCTGGCCCGCACCGCGTACGGCCCCGAACTGGTCGACGACCCCTGGGCGGCGCGCGCATGACGGTCGCCTTCCTCTACCCCGGCCAGGGCACCCAGCGGCCCGGCATGCTGCACGACCTGCCCGGCCATCCGGCCGTCGCCGCGACCCTCGCCGAGGCCGAACGCATCCTGCCCGGCTCGTCCCGGCAGGACGACGCGCGGGCTCTGGCGTCTACCGTGACCACGCAGGTCGCGCTCTGTGTCGCCGGCGTCGCCGCGACCAGGGCGCTCGCCGCCGAAGGCGCCGAGCCCGACGCCGTGGCCGGCCACTCCGCCGGCGCGTTCCCCGCCGCCGTCACCGCCGGCGTGCTCACCTTCGCCGAAGCCCTCGTGGCCGTACGCCACCGCGCCGAGCTCATGCGCGACGCCTACCCGTCGGGGTACGGCATGGCCGCCGTGCTCGGGCTCGGCGTGCCCAGGGCCCGCGCCCTGATCGAGTCGGTCACGACCGGCGACGACCCGGCCTACCTGGCCGTCATCGACGAAGACCAGCAGGTCGTGGCCGCCGGCAGCGACCGCGCGCTGGAACGCCTCGACGAGGCGGCGGAGCGGGCCGGCGCGCGGCGGGTGCGCCGCCTGGACATCGGCGTCCCGTCGCACTGCCCGTTGCTCGCCGGAGTCGCCGACGCCATGGCGGCCCACCTCGGCACGGTGCCGAGGCGGGCCCTCACCGTCACCTGCTTCGGCGGCCGTACCGGCCGTCCGCTCCTGGACGCGGACGCCGTGCTCGACGACCTGGCCCGCGGGGTCGCCGCCACTCTGCGCTGGCGGGACGTCGTCGCGCTGCTCGGCGAGCTCGGCACGACGCTGTTCGTCCAGACGCCGCCCGGGCACGTGCTGGCCCGGATCGCCGGGGCCGCGAACCCCGGCGCCCGGGCCGTCACCCTGGCCGGCACGTCGCTGGCGGACACGGTGGAGCTGACCCGCCGTGCCCGCCAGGCGGCCGTACGGTGATCGCTATCGCCTTCGGTAGTCACCGTCGCGGCGGTCACCGTCGCCACGCTCACGGTCCTCCGGTGGCACGGGGAAGGGATCGTCCGGTGCGTCGGGAACGGGAGGGACCGGGATGGGGTCCCCCGCGAACGTGGTGGTCGTCCGGGCGGCGTGGGCCACGCCGAGACCGGAACCGGCGAGTACGGATGCCATCACTGCGGCTGACACGAGCAGGCGTTCGAACATCGGAATCACTCCAGTGACGCGATGAGAACCATGGCAGATATCGGCTGAGCGGGCGTCGACGAGGCCCGTGAAACACCTCCAACGCTAGCGGAGCGGCACCGCGCGGTCTCTCCGCAGGAGGCAAAGCCTTCCCCAGCGCCCCAGGTCAGCCGGTGACGCGGAAGGTGGCGTCGGCCCGGTCGGTCGTGGTGCTGATCGGGTCGATGCGCAGCAGGTAGTCGGCGTGGCGCAGGTGGCGGTCGGGGAAGTTGTACGACTGGAACGACGCCGCCGACGCGTCCGCCAGCCCGGCCACCCGCCGGAACGTGGCGTCCGCCCGGAACGTGGCGCTGCCGTCGTTCCTGGCCAGCACGAGGTCGTAGTTCCAGTGCCGCAGGTAGTAGCCGGGGAAGTTCGCCGCCTCGAACGACACGTACGCGCCGCCCGTGTCGGCCAGGCCCGGCACCACCCGCCACTGCGCGTCCGCCGCCGGACTCACGTTCGGGTCGATCCGCACGTCGTAGTCGGCATGCCGGACGTACCGGTCGGGGAAGTTGTACGACTGCAGCCGGCTGGCGGCGATCGACGGCGTGCCGACCCCGGCGCTCGTCTGCGTCACCCGGCCGATCGTGCCGTCGGCGTTGTAGGACAGGTACTCCATCGCGAGCGACCGCTTGTACGTGCCGCCCCCGGCGCGGGCGTTGCGGTGGTAGGCGATGTACCACCGGCCCTGGTACTCGGCGATCGCGTGGTGGTTGGTGTTGACGTTGACGCTGTCGAGGATGACGCCGCGGTAGGTGAACGGGCCGAGCGGGCTGCTCGCCGTGGCGTAGGCGATCTGCCCGGGCCAGCCCGTGGAGTAGGAGAAGTAGTAGACGCCGTTCCGCTTGTGCATGAAGCCGGCCTCGGCGAAGCCGCTGCCGCCGTTGATCGTCACGTTCTGGACGGCGCCCGTGGTGGAGATCATGTCCGCGTTCAGCCGGACCACCTTCGGCGCGCGGGCGCCGCCGAAGTACAGGTACGCCTGCCCGTCGTCATCGACGAACGCCGCCGGGTCGATGGGCTCCTCACCGGTGTTGGCGTCCCGCCCCTTCTCGATCAGCGGGGTGCCGCGCGGATCGCTGAACCCGCCGGTGGGTGACGTGCTGCGGGCCACCCCGATCTTGGTCCGGTCGGTCGGCAGGTACAGGTAGTAGTAGCCGTTCCGCTGCGCCGCCGACGGCGCCCACGCGTACCGTGTCGCCCAGCGGAACCCGGTGACCGCGAACGGCGCGCCGTGGTCGGTCCAGTTCACCAGGTCGGCCGAGGAGTACACGCGCCACGCGCTGGAGTCCCAGTACGTGCCGCTGTTGCTCTCGTCGTCCGTGGCGTACACGTAGGCGCGGTTGCCGTAGACGTGCAGGGACGGATCGGCGGCGAACCGGTGCACCAGCGGGTTCGACGCGTGCGCGGGTGTGGTGATCAGCGCCGCCGCCAGCAGCGTGCACACCGCGAGCAGGTGCGCCGCGACCCGGCCCGGGACGGTGCGTGCGTGTCTGGTCATGGCATTCCTCTCGCCGATGCGGGCCGGTGCGGCCGGTGCTCGCGTCAGACCTGGGTACGGGACCACTGCTGGTTGGTGCCGGCGCCGCACGCGTACTGCTGGATGTCGGCCCCGTCGGCGGTGGAGGCGTTGACGACGTCCAGGCACTTGCCGCTGTGCCGGGCCCTGAGCTGGAAGTAACCGCCGGTGGCCACCCACTGCCACTGCTGGTTGGCGCCGCCGCCGCAGGTGTACTGGATGACGTTCGCCCCGTCGGCGGTCGAGGCGCTCGCGACGTCCAGGCACTTGCCGCTGGTCTGGTTGACCAGCCGGTGGTAGCCGCCGCCGGTGTCCTGGAACTGCCATCTCTGGTTCCCGCCGCCGTTCCACGGGTACTGCTTCACCTCGGCGTTGTTCGCCGTGGACGCGCCGACGACGTCCATCACCTTTCCGCTGCCGCGCGCGGTGATCCGGTAGTACGGGGAGGAGCCGCCGCCGGAGACGACGCCGGTGGCGGCGTCGACGGTGATCTCGGGGTACCAGGTCAGGCTCATGCTGGTGGCGGAGGGGAACGTGATCGGCAGCCAGACGTACTGGGAGTCGTTCACCGGCCCGCCCCACGCCCCGGCCCAGCGATCGCCCATGTAGAGGTAACCCGTGGTGGACGAGCCCTGGATCGGCAGCACGTACGTCGGCTGGGAGCCGAACGTGGTGCCGTCGCCGACGTTCGTCCATCCGGTCCACGGCCCGGAGATGCTCGACGCTGTCGCGTAGCGTGCCTGGTTCGGATTCCAGCCCGTCGCCGCCGACGTCAGCAGGAAATAGACGTTTCCCCGTTTGAAGAGGGCCGGGGCTTCCCGGTGGGCGTCGTTCCAGAAATTGCCCACCAGCGTGCTGACGTTCAGATAATCGGCGGTGAGCCGGTAGATGTGCAGGTCGTAGTTCTCGTCCGCGGCCGAGATCATGTAGGCGGTGCCGTTGTCGTTGTAGAGGGTGATGTCCCTCGACATGTGCTGCCCGAGCGGACGGAAACTGCCGTGGTAGGTGTAGTCACCGTCCACGGTCGCGGAGGAGGCGACGGCGGCGCGGGCCTCGCTGTAGTTCGAGCCGTTCTCCTTGTGCATCCACATGACGAATCTGCCGGTGGAGCCGTTGTAGATGACCTTCGGCCGCTCGATGTTCGCGACGTCGAGCTCGGGATGGGACGACCGGGTGAGGACGTCGTTGCGGAATTCCCAGTTCTTCAGGTCCGTGGACCGGTAGACCGAGACCGCGCGGAAGGTGTTGTCGGGATTGCGGTTCTCGCCGAACCAGTAGTAATAACCACCGTCGCGCAGGACGCCGCCGCCGTGGGCGTGCAGCACGTTGCCGCTGGTGTCGCGGAACTGGGTGCCGTTCGCGATGGTCACCGGAGCCGCCTGGGCCGGAGTCGCCTGGCCGACGAAGGCGACGGCGAGGAGGAGGGCGGCGGCGATCGAGTGGCGTAAGCGTAGCGGAAACACAGCTATCACCCTTCTTTGCGGGAATGGCGAACAGAACGCGCGGCGGACCCTCACCCCTATAAGAATCACAAGATCAATGTTTACGTTAACATCACCGCCTTGAAGGTGATAGGCAGGTTTGCGGCGTGTTTCGCAGATCGTTGACGCTGGCGGCCCGGATGTCAATACTTCGCCGCGAGTTGCTTCTGGTCGCGCTGCCGCTGAAGCCCGGCGGCGCCGGCCCTGACATCGCCTGCCACCTGCCCTTTCGGACGATCCGGAGGCTCGGCTTATCGCGGCCTGCGGCTGTGAAACCAATCATGGGTATTGACCGCCCCGGCCTGAGTGCACACACTGATTTGACGCCGACGTAACCACCCGCCTTCCTCCTGATTACGGGCCGCACGTTTGGCACGCCACCCACGATCAAAGGCTCACGCCCGCAGATCGGCCGCAAATGTTAGCGCTAACAGCTAATCGGTGAATGGACGGAGACATGACGCACTCGTACCGACCTCGCAGGTCATCGTGAAAAAATGGCTGGCCCGGCTCTGCCTCGTGGCGCTCACCGTCGCCACCACCGCGGTGGCCGTCGCCGCTCCCGCACAGGCCGCTCCCGGCTACGTCTACACCACGTTCAAGGGAGACGCCGCCGCCGACCAGGAGCTCTGGGTCTACTCCTCGGCCGACGGCACGAACTTCGGCGTGCTGGCCGACACCGGCTACCGCGGCCCGTCCGGAGTGCTGCGCGACCCCAGCGTCATCCAGCACGGCGGGCTCTACTACGTCGCCCACACCGTCCAGTCATGGACCACGAACTCGACCTACTTCAACATCGCCTCCAGCCCCGACCTGGTCAACTGGACGCACGTGACCAGCGTGAACTCCGGCATCGCCAACACGCGCTTCACGTGGGCGCCCGAGTTCTACGTCGAGGGCGGCACCGTCCGGATCATCGTGAGCATCGCCCAGACGACGTGCTCCGACTGTTTCCGCCCCTACGTCTTCACCGCCCAGAACACGTCGCTGACCTCCTGGAGCGGACCGGCGCAGCTCGGCGGCCTCGGCTTCAACCACATCGACACGTACGTGGTGAAGTCGGGGAGCACGTACCACGCGTTCACCAAGAACGAGACCTCCAAGTACATCGAGCACTGGACCAGCACCACCCTCACCAGCGGGTGGAGCGACCAGGGCCGGTTGTGGAGCTCGGGCTACGAGGGGCCGGCCGTGCTGCGGATGGGCGACGGCTCCTGGCGCGTCTGGATCGACAAGTACACCAACGGCGGCATCTGGACCGCCATCAGCACGGACCTGAACTCCTGGTCGGGCCTGAGCCAGATCACCTGCCCCGGCTGCCGCCACGGCACGATCCTGCCGGTGGCCGACGTGCCCGGCCCGGCGCCGGCGTACCGCGTGACCAACCGGAACAGCGGCAAGGTGATGGACGTCGTGTCCGCCTCCACCGCGAACAACGCCGAGATCAAACAGTGGGCCTGGAACGGCGGCGGCAACCAGAAATGGGACTTCCAGGACGCCGGCGGCGGCTACTTCCGCATCGTCAACCGCAACAGCGGCAAGTGCCTGGACGTGGCGAGCGGCTCGACGGGCGACGGAGCCAACATCATCCAGTACACCTGCGGCGGCGGCGCCAACCAGCAATGGCAGTGGCAGGCCGCCGGCGGCTACTTCCGGCTCGTCGCACGGCACAGCGGCAAGTGCCTCGACGTCGTCGGCTCCGGCACCGGCGACGGCGCCGACATCCAGCAGTACGCCTGCGGCGGCGGCGTCAACCAGCAGTGGAGCCGCACCCAGGTCTGACCCACCGGCAGCCCCCGGAAAGGAACCCCGATGTTCGTGCGCAGGAGCCTGAGCACAGCGCGGCGGCTGCTCGTCCTCGCCGCCGCGACCATGCTGACGGCCGCGCTCGGCGCGGCCACCCCCGCGCCGGCGCTCGCGGCGCCCGGCCCGTCGTTCACCAACCCCCTCGTCGGCACGCCCAACAGCGCGGACCCGTCCATCGTCCACAGCGGCGGCAACTGGTACTACGTGGCCACGACGTGGTCCTCGCGGATCGTCATGCGCAGGTCGTCCACCATGGCCGGCCTGAAGACGGCGGCGGAGCAGACGGTGTTCACCCTGGCCCCGGGGCCGGGCTGCTGCACGATGTGGGCGCCCGACCTGCAGTGGATCAACAACCGCTGGTACCTGTACTTCTCCGCGGAGGCGTCGCCCGGCCAGGGGGAGCGCCGGACCGGCGTGCTGGAGAGCTCCGGCACGGATCCGCTGGGCCCGTACACCTACCGGGGGATCCTCAATCTGGAGCCCGGCAACGGGTGGGCGATCGACGGCAGCGTGGTCCGGTTCAACGGATACGTGAACCACTTCGTCTACTCCGCGTTCCGCGGCGGGGAGCAGGGGCTGTTCATCGCCCCGATGTCGTCGCCGACCCAGGTCTCGCGGAACGGGGTGCGGATCTCCTCGCCCACGCTGTCGTGGGAGCGGCAGGGCGGGGCGGTCAACGAGGGCCCGTACGCCGTGTACAACGCGGGCAGGACGTTCCTGACGTACTCGGCGAGCTCCTGCCAGACCCCCGACTACAAGCTCGGCATGCTGACCTGGACCGGTGGCGACCCGATGTCGCCCCGCTCGTGGACGAAGAAGTCCACCCCCATCTTCCAGCGCAGCGACGCCAACGGCGTCTACGGCCCGGGCCACGCCTCCTTCGTCCGGTCGCCCGACAACGCCGAGACCTGGGTCGTCTACCACGCGAACTCCTCCGCCGGCCAGGGCTGCGGCACCACCCGCAGCACCCGGGCGCAGAAGATCAACTGGAACTCGGACGGCTCGCCCAACCTCGGCGTCCCGGTCCGGACCGGCGTCTCGATCCCGGGCCCCTCCGGCGACTCGTGACACGCCCTCGCAGGGAGATGCCCGAGAACTCAGCTCCACGCTCCAGTGATGGGATATCTCATGACACTGATCACCCCGTCCGACGGCCACTCATCGTCGCGAAACACCCGGTCGCCGCGCCGGTCGCTGATCGTCCTGCTGGCGACCGCGCTCGTCGCGGCCGCCGGCCTCATCGTCTCGGCGCCACCGGCCCAGGCCGCCACCAGCCAGTTCCGCGGCATGAACTGGGCCGTCCTGGGCGACAACTTCAGCACCGGCACGCTCGTCGTCCAGGGCCTGAGCCAGTCCGACAGCAACGCGACCGTACGCGCCAAGGCCAACGCCCTCTATGACGACATGGCCTCCACCATGGGCGTCAACACCGTCCGGCTGCCCATCAACACGCACACCGTGGCCAACACCACCTGGTGGAACGCCTACCGCGGCGCCATCGACGCCGCCACCGCGCGCGGCTTCAAGGTCATCCTCGCCTACTGGGAGGACGGCGCCGCCTCAGGCGGCCGGATCACGAACCTCGCCGCGTGGAACACGATGTGGTCCAGCGTGACCAGCACGTACGGCTCCAACGGCAACGTCTACTTCGAGCCGATGAACGAGCCGCACGGCTACACCTCGGCGGAATGGCGCGACGTCGCGGCGAACTGGCTCGCGTACCACACCTCGGCCGTACCCGGCCGGGTGCTCATCGGTGGCACCGGCTACAGCCAGGACCTGCGCGACGTCTGCAACGACAGCCGCTTCAACGCCACGCTGCTCTCCTTCCACCACTACGCCTTCTTCTACAGCGCGATGACGTACGACGCCTTCCGCACCCACATCCAGACCCGCCTCGGCAACTGCGCCTCCCGCGCGGTCGCGACCGAGTTCGGCGCGCCGATGGCCACCGGCCTCGACTACGGCGACGCGAACAGCACCGACAACTTCGTCCGCCACATCCGCGCTATGGCCCAGGTCATGCGGGACAACAACATGGGCGGCACCTACTGGCCCGCCCTCGGCGGCAAACCGACCGGAAGCCTCGGCTACGACCACTACTCGATGTACGCCCTGAGCGGCAGCGGCACCAGTCTCGACCTGACCGTGCGCAACCCCTCCGGCGCCGACCGGATCCGCTACGCCTGGGGCGACAGCATCGGCGACCCGACCCCGCCGGCCACGTACCGGATCAACGTACGGCACAGCGGCAAGGCCATGGACGTCCAGCAGCCGAACACCGACAACGGCGCACGCGTCGGCCAGTACACCTACCTCGGCAACGCCTGGCAGCAGTGGCGCTTCCAGGACGCCGGCGGCGGCTACTGGCGCATCGTCAGCCGTCACAGCGGAAAGTGCCTCGACGTGGTGAGCGCCTCGACCGCCGACGGCGCCGAACTCGTCCAGTACACCTGCGGCACCGGCGCCAACCAGCAGTTCCAGCTGGTCGCCAGTGGCAGCTACTTCCAGCTCAGGGCCCGCCACAGCGGCAAGTGCGTGGACGTGCCGTCCGCGTCGACCGCGGACGGCGCGATCCTCAAGCAGTATCCCTGCAACACCGGCACCAACCAGCAGTGGTCCCGCACGACCGTCTGACCACCGTTCCGCCCCTCGCGCTCCTGTTCCGAGCGCGAGTCCTTCACCTGGACGCGCTCTGGTCGCCGCCCTCGTCGTATCGCGCCCAGCCTTCGTCGAGCAGCCGGAACCCCGCGTCGACGGTCGGCTCCGGATCGGCCTCGTGGGTGGCGCTGAGCTGGATCTGCAAGGCGAAACGGACGTAGAACCGGATCTCCTCGGTCGGCTCCGTGAGCCCGAACTCCTCGACGATCGCGGCGACCAGAGCGTCCTCGTGGCGGAACCACATCTTCTCCGCGTAATCGATGAGGGCCGGCGTCTCCTCCATGAGCGCGAGGATCCGGCGTTGGGGCCCGGTCCTCATCGCGGCGATCTCGGCGAGATAGTGCGCCTTGAGCGCGTCGGAGATCGAACTCCCCGGCGGCCGGTCGCGGACCGCCGCCACGAGGCGCTCGTGCCGTTCGTCCTCGTCACCGAAGACGAGCGCCTCCTTCTGCGGAAAGTGCGTGAAGACCGTCTTGGGGGAGACGTCCGCCTGGTCGGCGATCTCGCGGACGCTGACCCCGTCGAAGCCGCGCTCGAGGAAGAGCGCCGTCGCCGCGTCCAAGATCGCCGCCCGCGTCGCCGCCTTCTTGCGTTCCCGCCGTCCCACGGCCATGCCGTCAACCATGGGCAGAGCCTACTACTGCCGGACTACAACGACATTGACGGTAAAAGTAGTCTCGGTGTAGTAAGTAATCGAGTGAAGTTAGCGTATCGGGACGAACCTGTACCGACCGCAACGCTCAGCACCGGAAGGAAGCAGAACCATGGCCGGCGACACCAACCCGCTCCCGAGCCTCGAACTCGCGAACGACGCAGCGCCTGAAGTGCTCACCCCCGGCGCGTGCCCGCCTTCGCGGCAGCAGCGCCGAACCGCGGGAGCCCTGCTCATCGCGGGGCCGATGATCTTCCTGCTGACCGAGTTCATCGCCGCCGCGGCCTGGACGGATCCGCCCTACAGCTACACGTACCACTTCATCAGCAACCTCGGCGTCCACGGGCCCTCGACGCTGTTCGGGCAGTACATGTACTCACCGCTGGCCTGGGTGATGAACACCGGCTTCTTCCTGTTCGGGATCACGATCCTGGCCGGTGTGGCCGCGCTGCGCGGCCTGCCCGGCCGGCGCCGCTGGGCGGCGCTCGTACCCGCGACGCTGCTGGCCGCCGGCGGTGTCCTGCTCGGCTTGTTCCCCGGATCCGGCGAGGCGATGAACGACGGCACCGGTGACTTCCACGCCCTGGGCGCCTTGGCGGGCTTCGTCGGCGGCAACGTCCTGGCCATCGCGCTCGGGAGCATGCACCGGCGCGCCGGGCTCGCGCCGAGACTCGGGCGGACGCTGGTCGCGGCCGGCGTGATCGGCCTGGTGTCGATGGTGGCCTACTTCGCCGACATCATCTCCGGGGCCAACGTCCTCGTCGGCCTCGTCGAACGCGGCGCCACCCACCCGTTCCTGCTCACCCTCGCCTGCGCGGGAATCGCCCTCTGGGGACCGCTGCGAGCTCGCCCGGGGGCGGTAGCGACTCGGTGACATCACCCCAGAAGCAACAGAGGTCGAACGGCTCGTTTCCCGGCCGTCGGCGGCGACCTCAGAGGACGAGCGGTAACGGAACCGGGGCCGGCCTCTGCCCGGATCCGCGAACGCCACCGGGCCGGGGCCCGGCTGATCACCACCGCCTGGACCTGAATCCGCACTTCAGGAAGGTTCTCCGGCCGAGCGCCGGGTAGATGGCGACGTAAGCGACACTGCTGAGGAGCGAGAGATGGAGACGGTAGAGCTGGGCCGCACGCAGCTTCAGGTCACGCCGATCGCTTACGGCACGTGGCAGTTCGGCGGGGAGTGGGGCGAGGTCGAGGAGCGGGCGGCGATCGAAAGCATCCGCCATGCCCGTGACCTGGGCATCAACCTCTTCGACACCGCCCAGGGGTACGGTTTCGGGACCGCGGAGCGGCTGCTGGGCAAGGCTCTGGCCGGTGAGATGACCCAGGTGGTCATCGCCACCAAGGGCGGGCTGCGCATGGACGGCGACACGCTGGTCCGCGACTCCAGCCCTGAGTGGATCCGGCGCGGTGTGGAGGAGAGCCTGAACGCGCTGGGAGCCGACCATATCGACCTGTACCAGGTCCACTGGCCAGACCCGAGGACTCCACTGGCGGAGACGGCGGCCGTCTTGTGGGACATGGTCGACGAGGGCCTCGTCCACCATGTCGGCGTCTCCAACTTCGACGCCGGGCAGATGCGCGCGTTCTCGGCCGAACGGCAGGTCGAAGCGCTGCAGTCGCCTTACCACCTGTTTCATCGGGACATCGAGTCCGGCGTCCTGCCCTATGCCGCCGAGCGCGATCTGGGCGTGCTCGCCTACAGCCCGCTGGCGCACGGGCTCCTGGGCGGCGGGTTCGACGAGAACACCACCTTCCCCGCGAACGACTGGCGATCGGGCAGCCCCGATTTCACCGGTGACACCTTTCGCCGGAACGTGGAGGTGGTCGGCGAGCTTCGCCGCTTCGCTGAGGAGCGAGAGGCCACGATCGGGCAGCTCGCCGTGGCGTGGGTGCTGGCGCACCCCGCGGTCCAGGTGGCCATCGTCGGCTCCCGTCGCAGGGCTCATCTTCAGCAGACTGCCGGCGCGCTGGACATCAGGCTGAGCAAGGAGGACCTCGCGCGGATCGACGCGATCATGGCCGGGGCCACACCCCTCCGCGCGCCCGCGCCTGAGGGCGCGTAACCACCCTCCGCCGTGGCCCGGCGAGCTCGGGCTGTGTCGCTGAGGCCCTGGCCTCCCGTTATCGGAACGAGCGGCCTTTGCCGTTGTTTCCGCACGTCAGGCGCATATCGAGAATGAGCGCCGGGTAGGTCGCGCCTGGGCGGGGGAGGGGCAGAAGTCATGCGTGGGATGGTGGCGACGGTTCGTGACCTGGCGGTGCGCACGCCCGACAGCCGTGAGCGCGGCGTCGACATGTGGCGCGCACTGGCCATCTGCCTGGTGGTGTTCGGGCACTGGTTCGTCGTCGCCGTGACCTACCGGGACGGCCGGCTGGCCGGGTACAACGCGCTGGACATCCTGCGGTGGATGGATCCGGTCACCTGGCTGTTCCAGGTGATGCCGATCTTCTTCCTGGTCGGCGGCTACGCCGCCGGCGCCTCGATGGCCTCGCACCGCGCGTCCGGTGGCGACAGCATCAGCTGGGTGCTGAAGCGGACCGACCGGCTGCTCCGGCCGACGACAGCGCTGTTCCTGGGCCTGACGCTGGTGTCCGTGGCCGCGGTGGCGGCCGGGGTGAACAGCCAGCTGGTCGGCCACGCGGCGTGGCTCGCCTCGATTCCGCTGTGGTTCCTGCTGGCCTACCTCACCCTGGTGGTGTTCACGCCGTGGCTGCACGCGCTGCACCGCCGCGCGGGGCTCGCCGTCCCGGTGGTGATGGTGGTCATCGTCGCCGTAGCCGACCTGCTGCGCACGGGCCTGCACGTGCCGATCGTGGGTCTGAGCACCTACCTGTTCGCCTGGTTGACGCTCTACCAGCTCGGCTTCTGCTGGCGCGACGGGCTCTTGCGGCTGGGCCGTGGAGGCGCGGTGGCGGTCGCGGCGGGCGGTCTGGCCGCCCTGGTCGCACTGACCGTGGTGGGCCCGTACCCGGTGGGCATGGTCGGCGACAACACGGCTCCGCCGTCCCTCGCACTGATGGCGCTCGCCGCCACGCAGGTCGGATTGATTCTGGCCCTCCAGCCGGCCGCCGGCCGATGGCTTCGCCGGATCGGCCCGTGGAGCGCGGTCATCGCGACCAACGCGGTCATCCTGACCGTGTTCCTCTGGCACATGACAGCGGCGGCGGTCGCGGCCGCTCTGCTGTTTCCGACCGGGGTCCTGCGGCAGCCCCCGCCGCAGTCCGCTTCGTGGCTGCTGTGGCGGGTGCCATGGCTGGCGTCCTGCGCCATCGTGCTCGCCGTCCTGGTCGCCCTCTTCGCGCGCATCGAACTACGCCGGTCGGTACCGCGTTCCGTCGAGCGCGGCCTGTGGCGCGACGGCGCGACCGTGCTCGGAATGGCCGCGGTGCTGGCCGGGCTACTCCTCGTCGCCGTGGCCGGCCCCGGCTACCACGGCCCGACCGGCCTCCCCTGGGCCGGGGTGCTTGCGTACCTGTCCGGTGCCGCCGTGCTGCGCGTGGCACGAACCCGGTCCGCCCCGTCGGCCGTTGATCGCCGCTGAGCAGCCCGGACAGCCGCCATCCGGCCGTCGTGCTCAGCCCTGCTCCGCCCAGTCGCCCAGCGACCAGTCCCGCACTTCCGGCATGTCTTGCAGGTGCTCGACCACGTACCGCTGGTGGCGGAGGAGCTGCCGCTCGCACCACGCCTTCAGCTCGCTCGCCCCGGCCGGGGTCCGTCGCGCGGCGTTCAGCGCGTCCATCACCAGGTGGTACCGGGATGCCCGGTTGCGCACCACCATGTCGAACGGGGTCGTGGTCGTGCCCTCGTCCACGAAGCCGCGCACATGGAACCTGTCAGGGGCCGGCCGGCCGTGCACCAGCTGGTGGATCGCGCCCGGGTAGCCGTGGAAGGCGAACAGCACGTCGACGTGGCCGGTGAACAGTTCCCGGAACAGGAGGTCGTCCATGCCGTCCGGGTGGACCGTGCGCGGGGGCAGGGCCATCAGGTTGACCACGTTGACCACTCTGGTGGCGAAGTGCGGCAGCCGTTCGCGCAGGAGGTTCGCCGCCGCGACGGTCTCCATGGTGACCACGTCCCCGGCGCACGCGAGCACGATGTCGGGGTCCGAGCGGCCGTCCTCGGCGCCTGCCCACGCCCACACCCCGGCACCCCGGGCACAGTGATCCACCGCCTCGTCCATGGTCAGCCACTGCAACTGCGGCTGCTTGTCGATGACGACGAGGTTCACCCGCGACCGCGATCGCATGCAGTGGTCGGCCACCGACAGCAGCGTGTTCGCGTCCGGCGGCAGGTAGACCCGGTTGACGGGGCCCCGATGGGTGATCACGTTCTGGATCAGGCCGGGCCCCTGGTGGCTGAAACCGTTGTGGTCCTGGCGCCAGGCGGTCGAGGTCAGCAGGATGTTCAGGCTCGGCACCGGCGCCCGCCACGCCAGCTCCCGCGCCTCCTGCAGCCACTTCGCGTGCTGCACGGTCTGCGAGGCCGACACCATGGCGAACGCCTCGTAGGTGGCGAACCAGCCGTGCCGGCCGGTCAGCGTGTACCCCTCGAGCCAGCCGTGGCAGGCGTGCTCCGAGAGCACTTCCATCACCCGGCCGTCCCGCGATATCGCGACATCTTCCTCGGTCACGCGCTCCGCGAACGCCCGGTCGGACGCTTCGAACACCGCCCCCAGCCGGTTGCTGTCGGTCTCGTCGGGGCAGAAGAGCCGGAACCGGTCCGGATTGCGGCTGTAGGTGTCGCGCATGAACTCGCCGAGCTTGCGGGTCGACTCGAGCCGGTCCCGGCCCGGCACCCGCAGCGGCACCGCGTAGTCGCGGAAGTCGGGCAGGTCCAGGTCGACGGTGAGCAAGCCCCCGTTGGCATGCGGGTTGGCACTCATCCGCAGCTCTCCCTCGGGGTTGACCGACCGCACCAGCGCCTCGGGCGCGCCGTGGCCGTCGAAGAGCTCCTCGGGCCGGTAGGAGCGCATCCAGTCCTCAAGGATCCGCAGGTGCTCCTCGTCGCCCCTCATTCCGGCCAGCGGCACCTGGTGAGAGCGCCACGTGCCCGACACCCGCACCCCGTCCACCACGTCCGGTCCGGTCCAGCCCTTCGGCGTCCGCAACACGATCATCGGCCACCGGGGCCGGGCGCCGTCCCAGTCGCCGCCGCGGGCCGCCGCCTGGATCGCCCTGATGGACGCCCACGCCCGCGTCAGCGCGCCGGCGAACCGGTGGTGCATGCCGGGCAGGTCGTCACCCTCGACCTCGATCACGTCATACCCGTGCCCGGTCAGCAGGGACCGGACCTCGTCCCGGTCCTTCCTGGCCAGCAGGGTCGGCCCGGCGATCTTCGCGCCGTTCAGGTGCAGAACCGGTAGCACCGCGCCGTCGCGGGCCGGGTTCAGGTAGGAGATCCCGCTCCAGGATCCCTCCAGCGGGCCGGTCTCCGCCTCCCCGTCGCCGACCATCGCCAGCGCGATGAGGTCCGGGTTGTCCATCACCGCGCCGAACGCGTGCACCAGCACGTAGCCGAGCTCGCCCCCCTCGTGGATCGAGCCCGGGGTCGGCACCGACGCGTGGCTGGGGATCCCCCCGGGGGTGGAGAACTGACGGAACAGCCGCAGCAGGCCCTCCTCGTCCATGGTCACATGCGGGTAGATCTCGGTGTAGGTGCCCTCCAGCCAGCCGGCCCCGACCAGTGTCGGGCCGCCGTGCCCGGGACCGGCCAGGAAGATCATCTGCTGCCCGGTGTGCCGGATCAGCCGCGACGCGTGCGCGTACACCAGCGCCAGGCCGGGGCTGGTGCCCCAGTGCCCCAGGAGCCGCGGCTTGATGTGCTCGCCGGCCAGTGGCTCGCGCAGCAGCGGGTTGGCCATCAGGTAGATCTGGCCGACGGTCAGATAGTTGCTGGCGCGCCACCACGCGTCGACCGCGGCGACGTCGGCGTCGGTGGGACGGGCGAGCCGGTCCACCAGCTCCGCGGTGGTCCGGCGCTCGTTCTTGGTGGTTGCCACGAGAGTCTCCATCCACCGGAATGTCGGCGCTCACGTTCCTTGCCGGGGATCCCCAGGCAATGGCCTGCTATCACTCTACGTGTCGCTCATATGACGAAGGGCGAGGGATGCTCGTTCCTGGCGGTAGCTCGGCCGGTTCATGAAGCATGGGTGGCCGTCGGCGGTGAGCCGGTCCAGGCGCGGCCCGGCGACGGCAGGCCGGGCTGCGCCGCCGAACCCGGCCCGTCACGTGTGCGTCCGGTGACCTGGGGAAGCAGAGTGATTGGCTGCTTCACGCCGCCGTACATGCAGCGCCCGGTGCCGCAGCCGCCGGCGCCGCCTGGTTGCCCTTTTCCTCACAGGAGATCGACGATGCGTGTCCATGCGGTCCCGGCCCCGGTAATCGTTGCCCCCGACGACCAGCTCGCCGACGTGGTGTTCGCCGACGACCGGGTGAACGGCGACGCGGTCCTGTTCCGGTGCCGGTCGGCCGGCGGCTGGCGCCCGGTGACGGCCCGGCGGTTCGCGGCCGACGTCCGCAGCCTGGCGGCCGGCTTCCTGGCCGCCGGGATTCAGCCCGGCGATCGGGTCGCGCTGCTGGCCGCCACCAGCTACGAGTGGACGCTGGTGGACTATGCCCTGTGGACGGTGGCGGCGGTGCCGGTGCCGATCTATGAGACCTCCTCGGCCGAGCAGGTCCGCTGGGTGCTGGAGGACGCCGGTCCGATCGCGGTGGTGGCCGAGCACGAGACGCATCGCCGCCTGGTCGAGGAGGCGTCCGAGGGTCTGCCCAGGCTGCCGCGGGTGTGGCAGATCGACGGCGGCGGGCTGGACCGTCTCCGCGAGGACGGGCGTGACGTGGACGACGGCCGGCTGCGTGAGCGCCGCCGGGCGGTGTCGGCCGACGACCTGGCGACGATCGTCTACACCTCCGGCACCACCGGCCGCCCGAAAGGATGCATGCTGAGTCACGGCAACCTGCTGTACGAGGCGCGCGGTGCGATCGACAGCCTGGAGCGCATCTTCGGCCGGGACGCCTCGACGCTGCTGTTCCTGCCGCTGGCGCACGTGTTCGCGCGGGTGATCCAGGTGGCCTGCGTGGAGCGGGGCGTGTGCCTGGCGCACAGCGCCGACCGGGCCAGACTGACCGAGGACCTGGCCGCCCTGCGGCCGTCGTTCCTGCTGGCGGCGCCCAGGGTGTTCGAGCGGGTCTACAACGCCGCCCGGCAGCGGGCCCACGCCCAGGGCAAGGGGAGGATCTTCGACTGGGCCGACCGGACCGCCGTGGCGTACAGCCAGGCACTGGAGGAGGGCCGCCCAGGCCGGCGCCTGCGCCTGGCGCACCGCCTGTGCGACCGGCTGGTGTACCGGCGGCTGCGGGCCGCGCTCGGCGGCCGGGTCGGCTACGCCATCTCCGGCGGGGCGCCGCTGGGCGTACGGCTGGGCCACTTCTTCCGCGGAGCCGGCATCACCGTGCTGGAAGGCTACGGGCTGACCGAGACCAGTGCCGCCGCGACCGTGAACCTGCCCCAGGCGCAGAAGATCGGCACGGTGGGACCGCCCCTGCCCGGGGTGGAGGTCCGGATCGCCGACGACGGCGAAATCCTGATCAAGGGCCCCATCCTGTTCCAGGGTTACTGGCGCAACGAGCAGAAGACCGGGGAGAGTCTGACCGCCGACGGGTGGCTGCTCACCGGCGACCTCGGCGCCCTGGACGAGGACGGGTTCCTCACGATCTCGGGGCGCAAGAAGGAGATCATCGTCACCGCCGGGGGCAAGAACCTCGCCCCGGAGCCGCTCGAGGACCGCCTGCGCGCTCACCCGCTCATCAGCCAGGCGGTGGTGGTCGGCGACCGGCGGCCGTACACCGCCGCGCTGATCACCCTGGACGCCGGGGCGCTGGCGTCATGGAAGCGGGCCGCCGGCCGGCCCGAGCGGGCCGGCCCGGCCGAGCTTCGCGACGATCCGGAGCTGCTGGCCAGGCTGCAGACGGCCGTGGACGAGGCCAACGCGACGGTGAGCCGGGCCGAGTCGATCCGCAGGTTCCGGATCCTCACGGTCGACCTGACCGAGCGGAACGGGTATCTGACCCCGACCCTCAAGGTCAAGCGTGCCGTGGTCCACAAGGACTTCGCGGCCGACATCGAGGAGTTGTACCGCTGAGCACCGGACGCCGAGACCGGCGCACCCGTCCCGGCGCGGGGGAGCGATCGACGCTGGACCGGCTGGTGGCGGCCACGCCGTCGTCCCGCGACCGGGTGGTCGATGCCGCTCGCGCGCTGTGCATCGTGGTCGTCACCCTCTGGCACTGGACGCTGTCGGTCACCCACCGCACCGCCGACGGCAGCCTGGTCATGCCCAACCCGATCCATGCCGTGCCCGGTGGCTGGCTGGCCACCTGGGTGCTGCAGATCATGCCGGTGTTCTTCCTGGTCGGTGGGTACGCGAACCTGGTCGGCTGGCAGCGGGCTCAGGCGCGCGGGACGACCGCCGGCCAGTTCGTCCGGGGCCGGCTGCGCCGGCTGCTCTGGCCGACCACCGTCTGGGCCCTGGTCTGGCTCGCCGGCGAGCTGATCGCGTCCGCCCTGCCCGGCACGCACCGATGGATGTGGGAGTGGTTCCCCGGCTACCTGACGCCGCTGTGGTTCCTGGGCGTGTACGGCCTGCTGATCGCCATGGTGCCGATCACCGCGAGCCTGAACGCCCGCTACGGAGCCGGGGTCCTGGTGGCGCTCGCGCTGCTGATCACCCTCGGCAGCGTGGCGCACCGCGGCGCCGGCCTGGCCTGGTCGGGCTGGGCGACCGCGGCCCTGGTGTGGCTGTTCTGCCACCAGCTCGGCTACACCTGGCGTACCTGGGAGCTGGGCCGGCGTCCGCTGGCGCAACGGCTCGCGGTCGCGGGGGCCGGACTGGCCGGGCTGGCCGGGCTGACAGCGGTCGCGGGCTACCCCGCCTCGATGGTGGCCACCGCCGGCGCCGAATCCAACATCTTCCCGACCAACGCCACCATCGCCGTGCTGGCCGTCTTTCAACTCGGGCTGCTGGTCCTGATCACGCCGGCCGCCGAACGCCTGCTGCGCCGGCCGGCCGCCTGGAAGCCGGTGGTGGCCGTCAACGTGGGCGCGTTGACCATCTTTCTCTGGCACATGACCGCGTACCTGGTGGTGCTGTGGGCCTATGAAGGGCTGGGCGGCACCCTGCCGGCGGAGCCGACCGCCGGCTGGTGGAGCCGGCGATGGCTATGGCTCCTGGCCCCATCGGCCGTGCTGGCCGCGCTGGCCGTCCTGTTCACGCGAGTCGAGCTGGCCGCCCGCCGGCCTCGAAAAGAGGCAGGCCGCTGACCCCGGCGCCCGGCAAACGAGCTGTCGCCGCGGGGTCCCCGGTGCTGGGGCCGCCATTCGCCGGTGGTGGCGCCGGCCGCCGGTTCAGGCGCGTGCCGCCTCGCGTTCGAGCGAGATGTCCCGGAGCAGCGCGGTGTCCTGGTAGAACGAGCGCTTTCTGGTGATCTTGCCGTGCACCACGTCGACCAGTTCGAGCACGGTCATCCGCCACGGGTTGCCGTGCAGGTCGGCCCCGCTGTTCGTGGCCACCACGACGACGCGGGTGGGACCGTCGGCGACGAGTTCGTCGATGGTGATGGCCGAGAGGTCCAGCCCGGTCAGCTCGTGCATCCGGTGCCGGGCCGGCCCGATGGCGGCCCCCCGGTGGACGCCGCTGTCGGGGTGCCCCCAGTTGAGCTCGGCCTCCTGCTCGTCGGTCAGCTCTTTGATCGTGGCGAAGTCCGGGCCACCGGGTGTCCGGAGGACGGCTTCGTAGAAGCGGCGGACCACTTCCTTGTTGCGCTCGGGCTGGGTCGGCATGGGGGTTCACGCTTTCTGAATCGGAACGGATCCGGCCCGCGGGGGCTGGCGCCCGCCGGGTGCCGGTCGGCTTCTGCGGTGTTCGGTCAGGGTGTCGGGTCGCCGAGCCAGCGGGTCGCGGCATCCCGGAACGCCTCGACGTCGGGGGAGTGGTCGTCGGCCCAGGCGACGACGCCGTCAGGGCGGATCAGCAGGGCGCCGAAGCCGAGGTCGTCCCGCGCCGGTCCGGCCGCGTAGCGGAGCCGGCTCTTCCAGGTCGTCGCGGCGTCGTGCAGGCGCCCGCCGGCGGTGAAGTCGAGGGCGACACCGTGTCCTTCGCGGAGCAGGTCGCCGAGGCGGGTGCCGTCGGCGAGGCGGAAGTCCGGGGCGGTCCGGCCGACGAGCGGCCGGTCGTCGCCCAGGTCGTAGCGGTGGGACAGCCCCGAGGTGCTCCGGTACACGTGGGTGGTGCCCTCGCGGGTGCCGAGCAGGTGGTGCAGCAGCCGGCGCAGGGCCGGGGCGTTGGGGCCGGGGTTCATGGTCGCGACCTGGGCGCGGGACCAGTCGAGGATGGCCGCGCCGACGGGGTGGCGTTCGGCGGTGTAGGTGTCGAGCAGGCCGTCCGGGGCGGTGCCGTGGACGGTGGCGGCGAGTTTCCAGCCGAGGTTCACGGCGTCGCCGATGCCGAGGTTGAGGCCCTGGCCGCCGAGCGGGGAGTGGATGTGGGCGGCGTCGCCGGCGAGCAGGATGCGGCCGTCGCGGTAGGTCGTGGCCTGCATCGCGCGGTCGGTGAAACTGGAGGCGCGATGGACCTCGGTGATCGTCGCGTCGGTGCCGGAGACGCGGCGCAGGACCGTCTGCAGGTGCTCACGGGTCAGCGGTTGCGAGCGGTCGAACGTACCTCCGTCGAAGTCCATCATGCCGAGGTGTCCCTCGACGGGCGTGCGCAGGTACATGCCGGTCGGCGTCAGGTTGAAGCCCAGGCTCAGCTGCTGTGGATCGGCCAGCGTGACGTGGGCGGTGTAGCCGGTGAACAGCGGTTCGGTGCCGGTGAAGGCGAAGCCGGCCAGTTGCCGTACCGTGCTGCGTCCGCCGTCGCACCCCACGAGCCAGCGCGCCCGGTGCTCGCGCCCGCCGGCTCGGGCGACGACGGTGTCGCCGTCCTGGCTCACGGCCTCGACGGCGGCACCCCGCAGGATCTGTACGCCGAGCGCGACCGCCCGCTCCGCCAGCACCGTCTCGACCGCGTCGAGGCTGGTCATGATGCCCTCCATCGCCGGGCTGGGCAGCCGGAACGGCAGGGCGGCGATGTCGATGCCGGCCGGGTCGAGCCGCATGCCCGCGAAGTGGCTCACCCCACGAGGGGCCGGCGCTTCGTGCGCATCGGGGTCCGCGCCGACCGTCTTCCCGTCGGCGCGGGAGGCTTTCAGCAGCTCGTCCAGCATCCCGCGGCGGTAGAACGTCTCCATCGATCCGGCGTTCAGCCCTCGCAATCCCAGCGGGAGTGCCTTCCACGGCGAGCTCCTCTCCTGATCCCGCTCCAGCACCAGGACCGAGCAGCCCGCCAGTGCCAGCTCGCCGGCGAGGAACAGGCCCACGGGGCCCGCACCCACGATCACCACGTCGTTCACGTTGAGCCTCCTTCGATCACGACCACCCGGTGAGACACCAGGCAGTTTCTGGAGCACTGCTCCATGAATGGAACGGTACTCCATGTTGGACCACTGCTCCAAACCTGCGAGAATGACCGGCATGGCCCCACGGACACGTCAGTCAGAGCGACGCAGGCAGGTGCTCACCCGCGAACGCATCATCGAGACCGCTGTCGAGCTGCTCGACGCGGAGGGCGAGGACGCCCTGACGGTCCGGGCGCTGACCAGCCGGCTGGCCACCGGCTCCGGCGCGATCTACTGGCACATCGGCAACATGAGCGAACTGCTGGAAGCCGCGACCGACGCCGTCGTCGCCACCGCCCTGGACGCGCACCCCGCCGAAACCGCCGGTACGCCCCGGGACGACATCCGCGCCGTCGCGCTCGGCCTCTTCGACGCGGTCACCGCACACCCATGGCTCGCCGCCCAGCTCGCGACCCAGTTCACCCGCAACCCCTGGGGCCCGGTGACCCTGCGGATCTTCGAACGCATCGGCCGGCCGGTCCGCGCGCTCGGCGTACCGCGAGCCGACTGGTTCACCACGGCCTCGACGCTGGTCCACTACCTGCTCGGCGCCACCACCCAGACCCGCCAGAGCGACGACACCGCCCCCGCGTCAGCAGCGGACCGCGCCGCGTTCCTCGACACCGCGTCCAGCGCCTGGCAGGAGCTCGACCCCGACGACTACCCGTTCATCCGGGCCATCGCGGAGCAGATGCGCGACCACGACGACCGCGAACAGTTCCTCACCGGCATCGACCTCGTCCTCACCGGCATCACCACCCTCCACCCCGCCCCCGCCGCAGAGCCCGGCGAGCGCCTGCCCGGCCCCGAGTAGATCTCCGCCGCGGCGACGTTCAGCCGCCCCGGCGCTCCGCCGAGGCGAGCGGCGCGACCGCCGCGTTCAGCTCGGCGGCGGCCTGACGGACCAGTTCGGGAAAGACCGCGTCCGGGTCGGTCAGCCAGCGGGACGTGGCACGCCGGGTGATCGCCGTCGCCACGTCGACGACCAGACGCGCCGCGCCGGGCTCGACACCCGCCGATCGAGCGCCCGGGCCAGTGCGCCGGCGAGATCGGCGAGCTTGATCAGATCGCGCTCGGCCAGTGCCGGGCCGGCGGGCGTCGGCCCCACCCGTAAGCCCACCGCACGAACCGGAGTCCTGGATCAGGGAAGTCGGCGGGCAAGGCGTGGCCGTTGACCCGGCGCACCGGCACCGTCATGTTTCCCGCTGACCACGTCAACGTCGAGGTGCGCAACGCGCCGCCGCGGCGCAGCGCCGATCCCACGCTGATCGGCGCCGGCCCCCGAATGTGCCTGACGGGGCTGCGCCGCCGGTGACCCCGCCCGGCGGCAGATTCAGCGCCGGGGAAGACGGCGGTCGCTGCCGGCTCGTCCTTCAGCGGCCATAGGCCTGCCACGTGCCGGAGTTGCTCGCGCGCGCCGACCGCGTCCAGCCGGGTGGCGGGGTTCTTGTCGAGCAGGCCGGCGAGCACGGCTGCGAGCGGTCCAGCCCGTTGGAAGGGGTCCGGTGGGTCGGCGAGCACGGCGACGAGCGTATGAATCGTCGTGTCGCGGCAGAAGGGGGGCCGCCCTTCGACGGCCATGAAAAGGGTGGCGCCCAGCGACCACAGGTCCGACTGCCGGCGGGTATCGCCGGTGACCCGCTCGGGAGCCAGGTAAGCCATGGTGCCGGTCAGCGTTCCGGCCGGGGTGAGGGAGGCATCGCCGTCCATCACGGCGATACCGAAGTCCGTCAGGACCACGCGACCGTCATGAGCCAGCAGGACGTTGTCCGGCTTGACGTCCAGGTGCACGATCCCGGCCGCGTGCGCGGCGCACAACCCCCGCAGCAGCTCCAGCCCGATCTTCGCCACCGTGCGCGGAGACAGCGGCCCGTCCTGGGCCACCGTTTGACCGAGCGTTCGAGAACGCACCAATTCCAGCACGATCCAGGGCTGACCGGACACCTCGACGACGTCGTACACGGCCGCGACATTGGGATGGCTGATGCGGGCCGTGACGCGTGCCTCCTGACGTGTGCGCTCGGCCACGATCGTCCGTTCGGGCCCGTCAGGCAGCGGCACTTCCTTGATCGCGACCTCGCGGGTCAGGAGCTCGTCATGACCGTGCCAGACCGTTCCCATGCCGCCCCGTCCGAGAGGTCGGAGCAGACGGTAGCGGTCGGCGAGAAGCGAGGCGTCCAACGGTGCATCGAGTCTGCGACAGCCGTCTGCCGCATCGACGTAACACTCGGGCGCGAGGTCGAGGACAGGGTTCTGACGGTGGCTGAGGACGCCGACACCAGTCACGAGCGCCAACCGATCGGGATCGCCGGTCGGTAGCGGCCTGGTCTCCGGCGCCTGGCCAGTCCTCGCCATGGCTGCCTTCCCGTCCGCTGGCCGGCGCTCGGGCGTCGCCGCCGACGCACATCGCTCCAAGACGGGCAGCCAGACGGCCCCAGCCAATACCGCTGACCGGCGGACAGCCACCGGCGCTCCGAGCAAAGCTCATCACCGTGGCTGATCACCACGGCCCCGGTGATCGGCTGTGGCGATGAACTGTTCCGGAATCGGCTGTGTCCGTGCCGCACGCGGGGAGGTTGGCTCAAGAAGTACGACTCCGACAGGCGGCCCCGGCTAGTCCGCGAGCGGCTGGCCCCCTGCTGCATCTCGTCTCCGGGAGGCAGACCTGACCGGCATGACCTGGTACCTGGTGATCCTGGCCATGGCCTCCCATCGTCCTGCGACGAGGACCGCCCGCCACCAGCCGCCGGCGCCCGTGACCGCCACCCCACCTGCACGGCGACTCAAGAGAGGTGATCGCATGAACATGGGCGACGACGGAGAGCGTCTCGACGACGCAACCGCCGTAGCGCCACCTCGGCCCGCGTCGGCCCGAGAGCCCGACAGGCCGCCGCCCGTCACCTCTGACCAGCTCGTTTTCGACCCGGCGGCCGAGCCCGCGCCGCCACAACACGGCTCGTTGCTCGGCAGCGACTCCAGCGGTGTCCTGCGGCGTTGGCATGATCTCCAAGCGTTCTTCGTGGACGACCCGCGCGAAGCCGTCCAGCGAGCCGACGAGCTCATGGATGAAGTGATGACCGCCGTCCACGAGACGCTGGAACGCCGCCTGGGTGAGCTCCGGGAGCCCTGGAAGAACACCGACCAGGATGACACGGAGACCGAGCGGCTGAGGATGGCCCTGCGCGCCTACCGCAACGTCTTGCACCGGCTGATGCCGCTCGCCGACGACCACGCGATAGGGAAGTAGGGACATGCCCCACGCGGCTGTGATCGTGAATCCCACCAAGGTGCCTGATCTGGACCTCCGCCGGGCTGAGGTGACCGCTGAGCTGGCCAAGCACGACTGGGCCGAACCGCTCTGGTTCGAGACCACGATCGAGGACAACGGGCAGGGCCTGGCCCGGCGGGCCGTGGACGAACAGGTGGACCTGGTCTTCACCTGCGGGGGTGATGGCACCGTGCGGGCGGTCATTGACGGGCTGGTCGGCAGCGGGGTGCCGGTGGCGGTGCTCTCCGCCGGTACGGGCAATCTGCTGGCCCAGAACCTCGCCCTGGGCACGACGCTGGCCGAAGGCATCGCCACCGGTGTCACCGGACGCACTCGCGCCGTCGACCTGGGCGAGATCGACGGTGAGACGTTCGCGGTCATGGCAGGCATCGGGCTGGACGCGGCGATGCTGGAGAACACCACGGAGACGTCCAAGAGCCGCTTTGGTGCCCTCGCCTACGTCTTCGGCGCGCTGTCGCGGCTGCGCGATCGGCCGTTCCGGGTCACTCTGCGTCTGGACGACGGCCCGCCCCTCCGGCGACGGGTCAGGATGGTGCTGGTCGGAAACGTCGGCCGGGTCCAGGGCGGGCTGCATCTGTTCCCCGCCGCCGAACCGGACGACGGCCGCCTCGACGTCTTGGTGCTCTCCCCGTACGGTCTGCGGGACTGGCTGGGCGTCGCCGTCCGCCTCTTCACCCGATCGCGGCGCGAGGACCGGCGCATCGAGCGGTTCACCGCCCGGACGATCCGGGTGGACACCGCACGGCCCATGCCCAGGCAGTACGACGGCGACCTGATCAAGCCCGGCACCACCACCCGCATCGCGGTCACCCCCAAGGCTCTGCTGATCCGCGTCCCCGCCGAGACGGCACAGTGAGTGGAAAACGCCGCGCGAGCCGAAACCAGGAAGTGCGGGAGTCAGTAGCGGTGACGTCCGATGTGCCCTTCGAACAGCAGGCACGGCGCTGGCTCGTCCCCGTAGGGGGAGCGGGGATCAGGGTCGGGGTCGGCGCGTTCGGCCGGGCACGGCGGCAGCGTGACGAGTTCGCGGGCGCGGATGTCCCAGCGGATCCAGATGAACCTGTCGGGTCCGGGCAGCAGCTGGACGTGCGCCGCGTGGGCGCCCGCGTGGCCGGGCTGCAACTCGCACCCGTAGACGGCCTTGCGCTCGTGCCGGCCGTTCTCCGCCAGCGGTGCCCACTCGGCGTCGGTGAGCACGTTGTAGTGCGGACAGTCCTGCTCGCCGGTGTGCCGTTGCAGCCCGGTGGCGAGCGCGCCCGCCAGCCCCGCCGCGGTGAAAGCCTGATGGACGGCATGGTGAACCAGCTCGACGTCGTCGTCGCTCAGCTCCACGGCACCGAGCTGGTCGGCCAGCAGCCGCACGTGGGTGGCGAAGTGCCGGCAGGCGTCGGCCAGCGCGGCAACCGGAGCCACCGCGTCGTGTGGCGGGTCGTTCGGCGCGTCTTGATGCGTCACCTTGGTTACGCTACGCGACCAGCCGTCCGTGCGCACGGCCGGCGACGATGCCACCGGAGCGTTTCGAGGCCACGCGGGGAGTGTTCCCGGCACCAGTGCAGGTGGCAGGCGGCCCGAAGAGGATGGCGCATCGCCGAGCACGCCGGATGGCTCGCAATAAGGGTGATCATGGGTCACGATGGCCAGCATGAGCAACACTGACGACGTACGTGCCGAGCTGGAGGAATGGAGTGAGTTCATCAGCCGGATCCGGTACGACGGGCCACGTCCTGGAGATGCCGGCGACGAGCGGTTGGCCGATGAGACGGTGTCCAACGAGTTCTCCGGTTGGGGACGACTCGATGGCTCCGCCGAGATGAACAACCTGATCTGTCGTGCCATGGAGATCGGCTACCTGCGAGCCCTGCAGGACGTACGCGAGCAACGCGTCACCGGGCTCGGCCCCACCGACTGACATCGGTCCGAGAGGACACGACCCACCACCTCCGGCCCTGTCCTGCTCCTGGCATCGTCCTGGCCCGGATCAGCGAACTCGTCGATCAGTCCGTGACGGCGACCATGGCGATCGACACCAGGATCCCAGGCCGGTCGACACCCAGCTTGCTCACGCAGCGCGGCGGCCGCACGTCCGGGAAGAACTCCTCGAAGACCTTGTTGACGCCGTCGGCGTCCTCGGGGTGCAGGAGCAAGGTGTGGATCATGACGGCGTCGCTCAGAGTGGCGCCGCCGGCGCGCAGGATCGCCTGGCAGTTGAGCAACGACTGGCGGGTCTGCTCCTGGATCGTGGGCCTTGCCGGCTCGCCGGTCGCCACATCGACTCCGACTGTCTCGGCGACGTAGATCGTGTTGCCCGCCTTCACCGCCTGGCTGTAGCTGGGGTGTTCCGGCGCCTCGGGCGTGGAGATGACTTCTCGGGGCATCGTATGCGCTCCTGTTCTTGAAGGGTCTGCTCTCCTCAGATGGAGCGCAGAGCGGGCGATCGGGTCAGGTGGGCTCACACACGGATGCACTGCGCCAGGCCGACCAGCTTGGTGTCACGCTGACCGGGGTGGGAGGTCCCGCTGGTGTACCAGCCCCTGCCCGTCGGCAACGAGTAGAGGAACGACCCCTGCTGATGGGTAGTAGCGGATACCCAGATCGGCTGTGGGGATTGCTCATCCCTCAGCGTCCGGCCGGTGAGTGACCTGAGGACGCATCCGGCCGGATCACTCCCTGCCGGCTTCGGCCTTCATCGCGGCGGGTCGAGGACGCCCAGGTCGCGAGCGCGGGCGACTGCCTCCTTACGGGTGCGGGCGCCCAGTTTCGCAAGCGCCGCCGCGACGTGACTGTCCACGGTGCGCACCGAGAGAACGAGTTGACCGGCGATTTCGGCGTTGGTCATGCCCAGGGCGAGGAGTTGTACGACCTCGCTCTGGCGTTCGGTCAGCCCGGCCCGCGTTGTCCCGGGTCGCGGGTGCGGGACCGCGCGGGATCCGAGCCACACCGAGGCTTTTCAAGCGTGTCCTGACCAGCCGGGCCAGCGGTTCGGCTCCCAGCCCGTCGAGCAGGGCGAGGGCAGCCAGTTGGTCGTCTGTCTCGGGGCTGTCGGCCAGGGCCGCCCGCGTACTCGTACCGGCAGCCGGCGGCCCGCCACGTCTCGGCCGCTTCGCGCCATCGGCCGTCGGCGAGCAGCGCGTATGGGTGGTCCAGTCCGTTCCCGCCGACGGGCCGGCCCCCCGGCCCAGCCAGTTCGGCACGGACGGCGGCCGTGCCGAACCGGCCGGCCAGCTCGTACGCCTCGGTCAGTTCGGCGACGGCGGCGCCGTCGTCGCCGTCGAGCCCGGCCGCCTCGGCCAGCGCCGCGGCGGCCGGGCCGAGCCACTGGCACTCGTGCAGGGGCACTGCGATCCGCCACGCCTCACGCAGCGTCTCCACGGCGCCGGGCTCGCCGCGGCGCAGCCGGGTACGGCCGATCAGGGGTCACCGCGGCGCACCGCACCGGCGGGGAGCTGTCGAGTGCGTACGCCGCGGCCGGTACGACCTGGTCCCAGTCCGCCGTCGCGAAATGCAGCGTCCCAACGCCACCTGCAGGTACCGGGAGAACCTCACGAAATCCGAGCGCTCGGCGAACTCGATGCCCTCAGGGAGCAGTCGCCTGGCGTCACCGAGGTGCGGGAGCTCCAGGTAGTACAGGATGAGATTGATGTAGGCCCGGCAGGCGTGCTCCGGCTCGTCGGCGGCGAGCGCGACCCGGAGGCTCTCCTCCATGGTGGAGCGTGCGCGCGCGTCGCCGCTCTGCCAGAGCGCCATGGCGAGATTGTTGAGCGCGTGTGACAGGGTCCCGGGTGTCTCCTTGCCCAGCTCGATGGCCCGCTCAGCCACGACGACGGCCTCGGCGTCGCGCCCCGCCAGCGCAAGGAGGCGCCGTAGGCGCGCGGCTCGTCGCCGCGCCGCAGCTCGACAGCGCGCTTTTGGGCCGCCAGGGCGTCGCCCGCCGGGGGCGTCGATGGTGTAGCTCTCGATGGCGAAGCCCTCCCACAGCTTCGCCTCGGCTCGTGGCTCGAGGATCGGCTGCTGGTCGAGCACCAGCCGCAGGTGGGCCGCCGTTTCCCGGTGCGCCCCGGCCGCCGATGCCTCCTCGGCGGCGATCGGCCCGTATCGGAGGATGACGGCGGTGTCGCCTGCCTGGGCCGCGTGGTGCATCACTCGCGACACGTCGGTTCCCGGCCGGGCCAGGAGTGCGGCGAGTACGCTGCGGTTGGCCGCCATCCGGCGCGCCGTCGGCATCGAGTCCACCACCGCGCGGCGGATGAGCTCGTGGTGGAAGCTCACCCGGCTCGGGGTGACCGCGAGCAGACCGTGTCGCTCGGCCGGGGCGAGCGCTGCCGGGCCCGCCGGCACGAGCGCCTCGATGAGCCAGGGCTGCACGCCCAACGGTACAACGGCGAGCCGTTCGAGGCTTTCCAACGTGGCCGGGTCGAGATGCGCCACCCGGGCCTGGACGGCGTCCGCGATCGTCACGGGCACCGTCGTCGCGTCGCCGGCGGCCAGGACCTCGGTGACGAAGTACGGGTTGCCGGAGGTTATCGCGAAGACCTCGTCGGCATCGATGTCCGCGCCGACGTCTGCGGCGGCGCTCAACTGGCGTACCGCGGCCGCGCTGAGCCGGGCCAGGCGCAGCCGTCGGACCGGTCCCACCCTCGAGGCCAGCCCGAGCAGTTGCCGTAGCGGGTGGCCGGCGCTCAGCTCGTCGTCGCGGTAGGTCAGCACCAGGACCAGCGGCAGTCGCGCCGCCCGGCGGACCAGGTATCGCAGCACGTCAAAGGTCGCTTCGTCGGCCCAGTGCACGTCCTCGACGGCGAGCACGGTCGGGTGGTCCGTCCAGCCGAGTTCGTCGCGCAGGGCTTCCAGGACCTCGCCTCGGTCACGGCGCTCCAGCGCCCGAGTCAGTGTCGAGCCGACGCTGCCGATGAGATCCCGTAATGGGCCGAGCACGCGTGGCGTCGCCAGGTCGTCGCAGTAGCCGACGAGGAGCCGGCCCTCCGCGGGCAGCACCCTCCGGATGGCCTCGACCAGGCTCGACTTCCCGATGCCTGCTTCGCCGGAGATGAGGACCACGCTGCCGGCTCCGTCACCGGCAGTGCGGGCGGTGCTGCCCAGCTCGTCTTCGCGCTCCAGGATCGTTCCGCCCACTTCTCACAGTCTGGCATGCGGTTCCGGCACGGACGCGTGCTCGATTTCTGATGCGTCCGCCACCCTGCCGGTCGAACGAGGTCTCGGTCAGGGCACGACGCGCTTCGCATCCCCGTTGCCGGCCTGGCTGCTGTACGGGCGTGAGGGGATCACGGTGCCGGGGTGATGGCGGCGTGGGCGAGTGCTGAGGGGGTCTGGCGGCCGACTATAGCCGGTGCCTCATGAACGAGTTCGTCGTTGCCGATGGCCGCGATCAAGAACAAGGCGAAGTCGATGCGGCGGGTGAGGTTGCTCTTGAGGATGGGGTCGCCGACGTGCCGGCTCCATACGGGCAGGCCTTGGCTGTCGCCTTCCTCCAGGTCGCTGCCGCGAACGACGATCCACCGTGTGTCGCTGGCGAACACCCGACGGCAGGCGTCCACCTGGTTGTCGAGGTCGGCGAAGCGAACCAGCCGCGCCAGTGGGCCGGCGAGCTTGACCAGTGCCTTGATCTTCCACGAGTACACATCCCGGCCGTCGAGCGTGATGTGCCAGCCGCAGGAGAACAGCAGGCGCGCGCCGGGCCGTGCATGGTCGAGCACCGCCTGGGCCGTTCCCGACGCGTAGTCGTGGACCCCGCGCGGGACCAGCACGGTCAGCACTCCATCGCAGCCGTCGACTGCCCGTTCGATGACGCCGCCATCATCGGTTGCTCCTGGAAAGAGGGTGATGCGTCCCTCGAACGCGTCGAGTTTGGACACGCTCGCCGGCCGGCACACGCCAACTACCTCATAACCCCGATCCAGCGCGTGCTGCACCAAGTACTGCCCGAGCTTCCCCGAGGCCCCGATGATGCAAACCTTCTGCCGGGCAGGGCCACTGGCGCCCTGGACGAGTCCTGTTCCCATGTTTCCTCACGTCTTCTCGTGAATCGCCGCGGCCGGCCGGCGGGGTGGCCCCTGTGACCCAACGCCCGCCCGCGCGAGGGAAAACAGGAAATAAGCAAACAATGCATCAGTAAATTGATAACTGCCGAACGCTCGACGGCGGGAGTGCCGGCCGAATGGACGGCCTGCGGCAATGGGGTGCGGTGACATCATCAAGACGGCCGTTTCCGCGAGATTCGATCCGCATAGGAGGGTGCCGGGCGTCATCGAGACGCAATTGACATCAGCAGAAAATTGCCGGCCTTCATTTCATGTGTATACTGTCCCACGACAGGAGGTATCACAATGGGAACCGGGTCCGATGTCGACCGCGTCAACTTCAGCCAGTGGCAATTGCTGAAGACGGTCGTGGGGAAAGACCTTGTGGTTACCGTGACGGACGTGGACATCAGCAGTTCATAGGAGCTGAGGCCACGTCAGTCGTCTGTCACCTGGAACTGCTGGTTCCAGCGTCAATGGTGCCACTGCCTTCATTCCCCAGAATCGTACCTGGCCCACCGGCGGAGTATGGATCATGGTCCAGAACAACGGCAATCCCGGTAGCACCGACGTGCACTTCGACTGGCGACCAGGGAACGACGTGTAGGCGAGCCGTAGAGATCGCCCGCTCCGGTCGGCCTCAGCTGGAAAGTCGCCCTTACTGATCTGAAGAGGCCCGTTCCGAAGGAATTCAGATCCCGCGCAGAAGCCAGAACCGATCATCCGTGGTGACGCCCGTTCGCCGAGCATGAAGATCGGGCGTCAAAAGACGGATTTGCATTCATCGCAATTTCGACGACAGGCTCCACGTGCCGGCTCCTGCGGATGGAGCGGTTCTCGTGTCGCCGGCACGGAGGCTGGATATGCCAAGGGCCATGGTGAACGGTGTAGCGCTGGAAGGCAGCGTCGACGGAATAACGAATCGTCAAGGGGTACGTCGGACGGAAGAAGAAGAGGTGCGTCAAGGGGTTCGGGATCTGTAAAGTGCGGGGTTTCCCGCCATCCATCGAGGATGATCTGAGCCCTCTGGAGCGCCAGATCGCCGAGCCGCACGATGACTTCTACGCCGCGTTCCTCCTCGATCCGCAAGAGGCCGTGATGGAGATCCGGTTCCTGGAGCCGGTCCCTCATGTCAAGGCCGATTTCTTCGTGGCCGAGGGATACCCGGGTGTCGAGCGCCTGCTTCGTGACCTGTGCGGTTACCAGCAGATTCTGCCCAGACTCGGTCAGTACCGCGCTGACCGCGAACCGGATGCCCCGCACGGCGTTGTCGCCCTCGACGTGTTGCTGGGACGCAGGAAGTCGCAGAAGTGACCGGCGCGTCGCCGTCCGCGCCGCGCTTCGAGCCGACCGGCACCCCACCTTCCCGCCACGATGCGGACATCACCATTTCGCGGCCACCTGCCCGCAGCCGGCTGCTTCTCCGATCGGAAAATCTCGTGACCGGCATCCCTAGGGCCCCGTTCGCCGGGACCGGTGCGTCGGCCGCCACCATCGTCCACCTGTCCGGCGAGATCGACATCTTCACCAGCACAGCGGTTCGCCTCCAGCTGCTGAACGCCTTACGCCACAGTACGAAGCTGCTCATCTTCGACCTGTCCCAGGTGTCGTTCTGTGACTCCTCGGGCCTGGCCGTACTGGTCGGCATCCAGCACCGAGCCCGAGCCCAAAACATTACGCTCGCCCTGGCCAATCCCCGCTCGTACACCTCCCACGTCCTGCGCGTCACCGGCTTGGACCGCGACCTGCTGATGATGGCCTGACCGTGCCACTACGGCCGCACCACCGCGACGGAACTACGCGCGTGGTGCGGGATTCCGAGGGTGACGGATCCGAGCATCACGGCGCCGATCGCCCCTTGGCTCTGGGAGCCCACGACGACCAGATCCGCCTTTTCTGACGCGCCGGCGAGGGCGTCGACGGGGTGAATCTGCTGGACGTCCTCGATCACATGAACCTGCGGATATTGCTGCCGCCATCCCTGGAGGATGCCGCCCGCGGTCCGGCACTGGGCGGCGTGGATCTCGTCCAGGTCATGGGCACTCTCAGGAAGCTGCGCGTGGGCCGGCGGTCGCCACGCGTAGACGACGCGCAGCGTACTCGCGCGAAGCATCGCCTGCTCGAAAGCGGCCTCTGCCGCCGATCACGATCTCGGCGGCGTTGCCGGCTTCACCGCGCAGCACCGCCGCGGCAGCACCCGCACGCAGCTCGCCGGCGACGTCGATGCCGTGCTGCCGCTTACGCGCGACCGCCTCGGCCTCGGCCAGAACGCCCTGCGCGCCGAGCGTGACGGCATCACTCGAGCCCGGCTTGGAGAACACCTACGAGAATGGCACGATTCATGGCTCCACCAGATTTGTGCCAGCTATTTTCTGATCGCTCGAAGCAGAAATATGCCGGCCTGCGGGCCGGCTGTCGCGAGTTTGTCATCGACGTCGTTGACGATGACCGTGGTCAGTGCTTGAACATTTTCCTGATCTTCCCGCTGCGCTGTCCCAGACTATTTCCAGGTCGTCCAGCCAAGCCCTTCGACTCCAGATGCTGATTTCCGGTGGCACGGCCGAAGTAGAGCATGATCCAACCTTGAATGGCCCGCGTCTTGGACTTGATCTTCCTGGTCAGGCTCACAGCATTTCCCTTCAGCGGTCCTCTCGGGTGGTCGTCTCATCCCGGGAAACCGCGGATCCGCCCTCGCCGGGGCACCATGCCCGGCCGGTGTTCACGGTCGCGATGCGACCTTCTTCAAGGGTGCGCTTCCGGACCGGGAACAGGAAACAAGCAACCGCCGACCTGGTTATCACCGCAATCGATGACTGCACCGATCTTCGCGAATGGCGACTCAACGCCTCCTTCCTCACGAAATCGAGGTATCGGAAAAATTCCGAGGACATTTCGTGCGTTGGCATACAGGTTGGCGTCGCCCCCATCGCCCCGAGCAGAGAGCCTGGCGCTCGCTCCGGCCCCGGCAGCGGCTGATCACTTCTGGATCGCACAGGAGGTCGTGGCAGCGGACCGTCGCGGAGCACTCGCTTGCCGACGCGGGTTCCGCCCCGAACTCGAAACTCGGTGCCGGTCCACGTGATCGCCGGAAAAGGATCCGGGTCGTCAGGACACCATGCAGTAAAGGTGATCAACATGGCCGTTCTCATCGGCGCAGCGCGCGCTCAGGCCGACCCGCTGAGTAAGGTCTACTTCGTGGTAGCCGCCGGTGCCCTCGACACACACTATGGAAGACCCTGGCACGTCTGCGTCGCCTGCGCCGCCGCCTGGCCATGCGAGCCGGCACTGGCCGCCGCGTTCATGCTCGAGAGGCACGCCGGCTGAACGCGGTAGGCGCCGAAACGGCCCACACCCCAGCAGATGGTGATCTTCAACGGCAGGCGGGCACCTTCGTGACCCAGCTCATTCGGCGGCGAAGACCTGATCACGTGAGTCCGCTTGCGGATCGACGTCAAGGCGAGTTCCAGGAACCCCCGATGCGTACTGCGTGCAACGCCGGGCAGGTATCTCTTGCGGATTCTGGCGAAGGGAGCCGGCCGTGTCCGAGAATGTCGTGCTGATCATTCGATTCCACCTGGTGGGCGGTGAAGACGTCTCCGTGACGAGCGGGGACTTCGACGGGGAGCCGGAGGCGGTGACGGCGATCGCTCGTGCTGTGGACGAGCGGCGCAGCCTGGTGTTGATGCGGGCGAGATACGACAGTGAGGCCGAGCCGCACGGCGTGGTCGTCAACCTGGCCAACGTGGTGTCGGTGCGTGTGTCGAAGACAGACAGCGCTGAGGCGGGCCAGTACCTGTAGCGGGCCAAGAAGCCCCAAACATTGCCTGACATTGGCTCGCCGGACAGTGTCCTCGGCCAATTCCACGCCAAAAGAGGCCCGTGCTGGTTCAAGGCCGGATACCGGCAGAAAGGAATCTGCGACGGGGGGACTGAATCAGTTATGACGGGACGTGCGCCGGGGAGCCCCAAAGGGGCCCGGGTTGTGGTGGACCGGTCGGAAGGTTTCGGCGAGCGGTTGCTGGGGCAATTGCTGGACCGGGCTCACACTATGCCGCCACAGCTCATCGCTCCACTGGTCGCGGAGGAGGTACGCAAGATCGGTGGCTGGGATGTGTCGATCCTGCTGCAGGACTATGACCAGGTGATGTTGGTGCCGCTGCTGGGCAGGGGGCTCACGGGCGGCGATCCCTTGCCCATTGACGGGTCGTGGGCAGGTGAGGCCTTCGTCAGCGAGACGAGGGTGGAGTATCCGGTGGCCGACGGTATCCGGATGTTCCTGCCGCTGCTCGATGGCAGTGACGAGGTCGGGGTGATGGCGCTGACGCTCGCCGCGGTCGACGACGACGACCGCCGATTGCTGCGACGGCTGGCCGGTCTGGTCGCCGACATGCTCGTCACCAAGAACAGTTATACAGATCAGTTCTTCATGGCACGGCGTCGCGAGCCGATGAGCGTGTCCGCGGAGATTCAATGGTCGCTGTTGCCCCCGTTGTCCATGGTGACCCCACAGGTCGCGGTCGCCGGCATCATGGAGCCCGCCTATGACGTCGCCGGGGATAGCTTGGACTACGCCCTCAACGACGAAATCCTGAACATGGCCGTCATCGACGCGATGGGCCATGGCATGAACGCGGCTGTGCTGGCGACCGTGGCCATCGGCGCCTATCGGCACGCCAGACGCGCTGATGTCGCGCTTGCCGAACTGTACGAATTCATGGACGCGGCCATCAACGAACAGTTCGGCCCCGACCAGTTCGTCACGGCGCAGATGGCACGTCTTGACATCGGGTCGGGTTGCTTGGAATGGGTCAACGCAGGGCACCCGGCGCCGTTGCTGATCCGCGGCAACCGGGTCATCGAGGCGTTGGAGGGTGCGGGCACCCTACCGGTCGGCTTTGGCGGTGCCGCCCCGCAGATCAACACGCGCCAGCTCGTGCGCCATGATCGGGTGCTGTTCTACACCGATGGTCTCGTCGAAGAGCACGAGACCGGTGGTGAGCAGTTCGGCGAAGAACGTCTGATCAGGTCCATCGAGCACGTCGGCCCCATGACGAGAACTGTGCAGCAGATGGTACGAAGCCTTTCTCACGCACTGATGCGCCAACGGCAGGGGACGACAAGTGATGACGCGAGCCTCTTCCTGGTCGAATGGCGCGGCGGGACCGCCGACCACCTCGCCGAGGTCGACCTCTGACGTAACTGAACACGTTCCCGACCACGTACGTCCTTCAGGAGAAGTGAGCGTCGACCGAAGAGCTGTACACCGGTGGCGGACGAACGCGCGCCCATCGGGACGACGTATCGGAGCCCGTCCATGTAGGCGTTGAGGGCGTCGGGCTCGCGTCCGGCCCGCACGTCGGGGCGGCCAGGCAGACGCTGGTCGTCGGCCGGCTGTCGACCACGCACTCAAGATCCTCCATGCCTTCGATCTCGTACCGGGGCCATCCGAGGTACTCGCTCATGTAGCCGTACCCGCCGTGCAGCTGCACGCAGGCGTCGAGCACGTCGTTCTGCACGTGGGCGGACCACCATTTTGGCCTTGGCGGCGTCGGCCGGGCGGAGGGCTCGCCCGGTGTGCAGGCGGACGCAGTGGTCGACGTACGCCTGCGCCACCTCCATGCGGGTGGCCAGCTCGGCGGTGTCGGCCTCCGGCTGCCCGATCTTGTCCAGCTTGCGCCCGCGTTCGAAGCCAGCTCCTCGCAGGCCACCGCGTTGAACCGGTAGTCGCCCGCCGCGCCGCCGCCGTACTTCGCGGGCACCTCCAGGCCGAGGAAGCCCTGCTCGCCGGCCGCGCGCCAGGCGGCCCGGTCGATGAGCCGTTCGGCGGCGAAACGTTCCTGATGGGGGAGCAGCTCGCGGGTGGTGAAGGCGGCCATCGAGGCTCTGAACAGGTCGTGCTCGTCGTCGAACAGCAGTCGGTCCACAGACAGGCGGCCTTTCGGGCGGGAGCAGGGGAAGGGCGGTGCGGCGGGCGAACCGGGTGGCAGGATCCGCGCGACGTCAGGAGTCGCGTTCGGCGCCGATCAGGACGTAGCACATCAGCGCCGGCCGGTCGCCGCGGTTGTGCCAGGCGTGGCGGGTGCCCTGCTGGACCACGACGGCGCCGGGGGTCAGCTTGACCTCCTGGCCGTCGTCCAGCTCCAGGTGCAGCTCGCCCTCCAGGCAGATGCCGTAGTCGACGGTGTCGGTGGTGTGCATGCCGGGGTTGTCCGGCTCGAAGACGTCCATCAGGCCAGGCAGCTTCGCGGCGGCCTCGGCGCCGAGCTCGGCGGGGTCGCCGAGGTGCTCGGGGGCGGAGGAGTCCGGCGCCCAGCGCAGGAACAGGATGCGGGTGCCGCCGGCGCCGGGGAAGAACGGGAAGGTCGTCGGCTGCCGCGGCTTGGTGCCGACCGTGGCGGTGCCGTCCTCGGTGCCCCACATCAGGTAGAACTCCGAGCCGGGGATGGCTCCGACGGAGATCGGCTCGGCGGGCCGGTCGGTGACGAACACCGAGGTGCCGTCGGGCTCCCTGCCGGTGACGATGAGACGAGGCTGGATGGGCATGGTGGCTCACTCCTGCGGGGACTGCGAGGGCTGCGGGGATGGCGAAGGCTGCGGGGATTGCGGTGGTGGTGAAGGTTGCGCGGATTGCGAGGGCGGTGAAGGCGGCGCGGGGTCGGCGTCGGGCCGGCGCTGCAGGCGGAGCTGTCGCTTGGAGAACTTGCCCGTCGCCGTCTTCGGGATCTCGGGGACGAAGTGCACCTCCTCGGGGATCCACCAGCGGGCGACGAGCGCGGTCAGATGCTCGCGTACGTCGTCGGCGGTGAGGTCGGCATCGGGCCGGCGGACCACGTACGCGACGGGCCGTTCCCCCCAGCGGGGGTGCGGCACGCCGATCACGGCCGCCTCGGCGACCCGGGGGTCGGCCATGATGGCGCCCTCCAGCTCGACCGAGGAGATCCACTCGCCTCCCGACTTCACCAGGTCCTTCGTCCGGTCGACGATGCGCACGTAACCGTGGGCGTCGATGGTGGCCACGTCCCCGGTCCTGAGCCAGCCGTCGTCGGTGAACGCCGGGCCCGGCCGCTCCTCGCCCACGTACCGGGCGGCGATGGTGGGGCCGGACACCTGCAGCTCGCCCGGTGTGACGCCGTCCCACGCGATCTCCGATCCATCCTCGCCGGCCAGCCGCAGCTCGGTGAGCGGGATCGACGGGCCGGGCGTGCCGATGACCGCGCGCCGCGCGTCCTCGTCCAGGTCGTCGTGCGCGGTGGACAGCCGCGACACCGTCACGACCGGGCTGGTCTCCGTCATCCCCCAGGCGTTGGTGAGGGGGATCCCGATGGCCTCCTGGTACGTGCGCGACAGCGCGTCGTCCACCGCGCCGCCACCGCAGATGATCATCCGCAGGCTGGACAGGTCGTGCTCGCCCAGCAGCGGCTCCAGGCTGCGCCACACCGTGGGCACCGCGCCGGTGAAGGTGACGCGGTGCCGCTCCATCTGCGCGATCAGTTCCTCCGGCCGCGTCGCCGGGCCGGGCAGGACGAGGTCCGCGCCGCACAGCATCGCGGCGTACGGGAACCCCCAGGCGTTGACGTGGAACATCGGCACCACCGGCATCACCACGTCGCGCTCGCCGATGCCGAAGGTGTCGACCATGAGCAGCAGCAGCGCGTGCAGGACCATGGACCGGTGGCTGTAGAGGACGCCCTTCGGGTCGCCGGTGGTGCCGGAGGTGTAGCAGAGCGCCGCCGCGGTGTTCTCGTCGGCGATGGAGAAGTCGCCGTCGATGGGCGTCACCTCGGCGAGCAGCTTCTCGTAGTCCAGGATCCGCGGGTCGTCGGGCAGCGGGACGTCGGCGCCGTCGTCCATGACCACGATGTGACGGGGACCGGCGAGCGTCGCCGCCAGCGGCCACACCACGGGCAGCAGCGACCGGTCGACGAAGAGCACGTCGTCCGCGGCGTCGTCGACGATGTAGCGGATCTGCTCGTGGAAGAGCCGGTGGTTGATCGTGTGCAGGACCCGCCCGGCGCACGGCACCGCGAGGTACAGCTCCACGTGCCGCTGGCTGTTCCAGCCGAACGTGCCGACCCGGGCGCCGCGGGGGACGCCGAGCCGGTCCAGCGCCGCCGCCAGCCGCCGGGTGCGTACGCAGACCTCGGCCCACGTCGCGGTGGTCTCGCCGCCCACCCGGCCCGTCACCACCCGCTTGTGCCCGAAGTTGCGCTCCACCCGGCGCAGGATCAGGGGGAGGGTCAGGGCATGCTCCTGCATCAAGCCGTGCATCTCGTCGGCAGCCTTTCTTAAGCCGGGCAGACTCTCGGGAACCGGGCGGACTCTCGGGAAAGGACGGATCTCACTGCTTACTGAGCGCATAGTTAGTAACGAGAGCGGCGCTTGTCAAGCATGAAGCGAGCTCTAGGCGCTGGTGGGGCGACGGCCGCGGACGGCGGCGGTCATGTGGACGGCCAGGTCGGCGTAGAACGCGCCGAGCGAGGCCGGGGTGTCGGTGCCGCCCAGCCGGTACCAGCGGACCAGGTCGACCCCCAGCGACAGGATCGAGCGCGCCAGGCGGCTGACGTCGTCCTGGTCGGCCGTCGCGCCGTCGACGATCCGGCCGACCGCGTCCCTGAAGATGGCGTTGAACTGAGCGCGCAGGTCGAGGATCTCCGCGTAGTGCTCGGCCGAGAGCGGGGTCAGCTCGTACTGGCAGACCCGCGCCGTCGTGTGGTGCTCGGCGTGCCACTCCACGAACACCGCGACCACCTGCCGCAGATGGGTCTCCGGATCGTCGCCCGGCAGCGTCGCCCGCAGCGCCTCCAGGGCCCGGCGGTGACCGCTGCGCACGATCTCGAACAGCACCTCCTCCTTGGTGGAGAAGTGCACGTACAGGGCGCCGGGGGTGAGCCCGACCTTGCCCGTGATGTCGCGGGTCGTCGTCGCCTGGAACCCCTTCTCGGCGAAGCAGAGGACCGCGGAGCCCAGCAGGGCCTTGGTCACGTCCGAGAGGTCTTCGTCCCAGAGATCGCTGGACGGTTCGTCCAGCCAGACGAGCGGGGGATTGCCACCCCGCCGCGGACCGCGACGCTTCGCGACCATCCCCGATCCTCCCCGATGCCGATCTCGACGCGCTGACATTACCGTCCCGTCCTACGTTCACGCGCACATCTTGACACCTCTCGCGCTCGCAGTAACTATGCGCTCAGTAAGTAAGTCCTGGCTCGCAATCGAGGAGATGCGGCATGCGCAAGGGCATCGTGGTCACGGCCAAGCCAGGGGTGGAAGACCTGGCGGCCAAGGCCGAGGAACTCGGGTACGACAGCTTCTGGGTCTACGACACGCCCATGGTCAACGGGGATCCCTTCGTCGGCCTGGCCCTGTGCGCCAAGGCCACCAGCCGCATCCGGCTCGGCATCGGCGTCACCTCGCCCGCCCTGCGCTCGGCCCCCGCCTGCGCGGCGGCCCTCGCCAGCCTCAACGCCCTCGCGCCCGGCCGCGTCATCTGCGGCGTCGGCACCGGCAACACCGCCCGGCGCACCCTGGGCATGAAGCCCACGACGATGGCCGCCCTGGAACGTTTCACCCGCCAGCTCCAGGACCTCACCGCCGGCCGCCCCACCGAGTACAGCGAGGGCGAGCGCACCCGCGACGTGCGCTTCCTGCACGTCGGCGACTACGTCAACACCACCGACCCGATCGAGTTCGTGGTGGCCGCCTTCGGGCTCAAGGCCGCGCGCATCGCCGGCCGCCGTGGCGCGGGCACCATCTCCTTCGGCCTGCTCGACCCGGCGGCCTGGCAGGCGTTCGGCGAGGCCCACCGGGCCGGGGCCGCCGAGGCCGGCGTGACCACGCCGACGACCTCGTACGTGATGACCTCTATGCACATCCTCGCCGACGGCGAGAACCCGCACGGCGACCTCGCCCGCGACTCCATGGGTCACGTCGCCATGGCGCTGCTCACCTTCGCCGCCGACAACCCCTCGTTCCTGGACGGGCTCGAACCCGACGAGGCCGACGCGGTGCGGCGGCTGCTCGACCGGCGCGGCACCACCGCCACCGCCGACGACCGCCATTTCGTCCTGTACGAGAACTACCTCGGCCGCATCTACCCCCAGGACCGCGACCTGATCGTCCCCTCCCTGGTCGACAAGCTCGGTCTCGTCGGAACCCCGGACGACCTGGTCAAACGCGTCGCCACCCTGGAAGCGTCCGGCATCGACGAGCTGCTCCTGCAGCCCGTGCTCGACCCCGACCAGGAGATGGCCGACTTCGCGCGGCTCCTGTGACCCCCGCGTCCTGACGACGGCGCGAGCCCTCACCCCCCATCACGCCGAAGGGTCGAAGGAGAGCCATGTTCCGCACCAGATCCCTCGCCGCCGCCACACTCGGACTCACCCTGCTGATCTCGGCCTGCGGCGGCCGGCCCGCCGCGCCGTCCCCGTCCGGCGGCACCTCAGGGACGTCGCTGTCCGGCCGGACGATCGCCCTGGTCGGCTACGGGAACGGCAACCCGTGGGGCGCCTACTTCAACAAGGTCTTCACCGAACGGCTGGCGCCCACCGGCGTGAAGATCGGCGACATGACCACCATGGACCCGGGCACCCAGGTCCAGAAGTTCAACCAGGCCGTGGCGCAGAAGCCGGACCTCATCGTGGTCTCCATCCTCGACACCACGGCGATGGCGGTGCCGATCAAGAAGGCCGGGGCGGCCGGCGTCCCGGTGCTCGTCTTCGACGGGCCGCCCGACCCGTCGGTGGCGGACGCGGTCATGTCGGTGCTCTCGGACAACGAGAAGCTCGGCGAGTACGCCGCCCAGAACATCATCGAGGGACTCAAGGCCCAGGGCCGCGACTCCGGCGACATCATCGTCCTGACCGGCACCAAGTCCATGCTCGTGACCCAGCACCGGATGAAGGGCTTCAACAAGGTCCTGGCGACCGCGCCGCAGTACAAGGTCGTCGACGAGCAGGACGCCAACTGGGACCCGCAGCTGTCCGGCACCATCGCCCAGCAGCTCCTGGCCAAGCACGGCAAGGACGGGGTGCAGGCCGCGTACGGCATGGCCGACTACATGGCGCTGCCGATCATCCAGGCGGCCAAGCAGGCGGGCTTCACGATCGGCGGCAAGGACGGCCTGATCGTCACCAGCAGCAACTGCTTCAAGGCCGGCATCGACTCGATCAAGGCGGGCGAGCTGTACGGCACCGCCACCGAGGATCCGGGCACCATCGCCGAGCAGACCGCCGACTACGTCGTACGGTATCTGACCGGCAAGAACCCGCCGCGCAGCGAGACCGTCCAGGAGGAACGGGTCACCGCCGCGAACGTCGGCGAGTTCGCCGAGCAGTGCAGCCACGCATGAGCCGGCCAGAGCCAGGCATGAGCCAGCCGGAAAGGGGCGGTCCGCTGCTCCGCGTGGAAGGGCTGGCCCACGCCTTCAACGGCGTCCCCGCGGTGCAGCAGGTCTCCTTCACCGTGGGCGCCGGCCAGATTCACGGCCTGTGCGGGCACAACGGCGCGGGCAAGAGCACGGTGGTGAAGATGTTGTCCGGGCAGCTCGCGCCCGACCGCGGCCGTATCGTGATCGGCGGCGAGACGGTCGAGCTGCGCGGCCGCCAGGCCGCCCAGCGCGCGGGCGTGGCGCTCGTGGACCAGGAGCTGAGCGTCGTACCGGCTCTGACCGTGCTCGACAACATGCTGCTCGGCGACCTCGGCGTGCCGTTCGTCAACCGCCGGCGCGCGGCCGCGGCCCGGTGCCGGCGGATCCTGGACGACCTGGGCCTGGAGCGCATCGACCCGGACCAGCCGCTGTCGGCGCTCGGCATCGGCGAGCGGCAACTGGTCGAGATCGCCAAGGCGCTCGGCCAGAACGCCCGGCTGGTGATCCTCGACGAGCCCACCGCGACGTTCAGCGACGCCGAGAGCCGGCACGTGTTCGCCGCGATCCGGCGGGTCGCGGCCACGGGCTGCTCGGTCGTCTTCGTCTCCCACCGGCTGGCCGAGGTCCTCGACCTGTGCGACGTCGTGACCGTGCTGCGCGACGGCCGCGACGTCGCCACCGGTCCCGCCGCCGGCCTGACGGTGGACGAGCTGATCACCCGGATGCTCGGCGAGACCAGCCACCGGCCGTCCGCCGCGCGCGGGCCGGCCCAGGACCCGGCGCACGCGCTGCGGATCGAGAACCTGCGCGTGCCGGGACGGCTCGGCGGCTTCACCCTCACCGCCCCGGCGGGCCGCGTCCACGCGCTGGCCGGACAGCTCGGCAGCGGCGCCTCCGACGTCCTGCGCGCCCTGGCCGGCCTGCATCCCGGAGCGACGGGGACGGCCGAGCTGCGCGGGCGGCCGGTCCCGCTGCGCGACCCGGTGCGGGCCGCGCGCGGCGGGGTCGCCTTCGTCTCCGGCGACCGCAAGTCCGAGGGGTTGTTCCTCGGCAAGCCGAGCGCGTGGAACCTCGTCGCGACCCGCCTGCCCGCGCTGGGGCGGGCCGGCGTCCTGCGGCCCGGCCACGAGCGGCGCGCCGCCCGGGCGCTCGCCGAGCGGTCGGGCCTGCCGGGGGAGCGGCTCGACGATCCGGTGGGGACGCTGAGCGGCGGCAACCAGCAGAAGGTCTTCGTCGGCCGCTGCCTGGAGAACGCGGACGTCCTCGCCCTGCTGCTGGACGAGCCGACCCGGGGAGTGGACGTCGGCGGGCGCGCGGCGATCCACCGGCTGCTGCGCCAGGCCGCCGATTCCGGACTTGTCGTGATATTCGCCTCCACCGAGCTGGAAGAACTGCTCGAACTGGGCGACGTGATCGTCACCATGCGCGACGGCCGGATGGTGGGCCGGCACGAGGGCGACGTGGACGGCGCGCTGCTGATGCGCGACATGACCGGCGGGGCGGAGCACGCATGACGGCCGAGACGGGGGCCGTTGCGGCGGACGGGTCGGCGCGCAGGTGGCCGCCGCGTGTCGTGACGGCCGGTCTGGCCGTGATCCTCCTGGCGCTGCTGCTGATCCCGGCCGTGACGACGCCCCGCTTCCTCACCCTCGACAACGCGCGCGCGATCCTCGCCTCGGCCGCCTTCGTGGGCATCACCTCGGTCGGCGCGACCATGGTGATGATCGCCGGGTCCGGCGTGTCGCTGGCCACCTCCCAGATCGCGACCGTCGTCGCCATGTTCTTCCTCGGCACCCAGCACCTCGGGCTGGGCGCCGCCCTGCTGATCGCGCTCGCGGCCGGCGTCGCGCTCAACGCCTTCCAGGGCGCGGTCATCGGCTACTGGAAGGCCGACCCGATCGTGCTCACCATCGCCGGCGGGTTCGCCATCGGCGGCGCGGCCACCTGGTTCAGCGGCGGCACCACGGTCTACCCCGGGGCGCGGGGGTTCGAGGTGCTCAACGCCACCCCGCTGGGCCTGCCGCTGGCCGTGTACGTGCTGCTCGCGGTCACGGTGGTCGTCGAATGGACGCTGCGCCGCACGACGGCCGGCCGGCAGATGTACCTGGTGGGGGAGAACCGGGCCGCGGCCCGCGCGGCCGGCCTGCCCGTCGGCCGGGTGACCGTGCTCGCCTGGGCCGTCTCCGGCGCGTGCGTCGCCCTGACCGGGGTCTTCCTCGCCTCGTTCACCACCTCCGCCACCGTGACGCTCGGCGGCACCCTCACCCTCGACGCCATCGCGGCGGTCCTCGTGGGCGGCACCGCGATCTCCGGCGGCCACGGCTCGGCCGTGCGGACCCTCGGCGGCGCGGTGCTCATCTCCGTCATCTCCGACGTGCTGCTGCTGCGGGGCTACTCGACCGGCGTGCAGATCCTCGTGAAGGGAGTCCTCGTGCTCACGGTCGTCCTCGTCGTGCACGTACGCTCCGGCAGGGGCCGGCGATGACCGGCCAGATGACCGGCCAGATGATCGGCCGGATGACCCGCCGGGTGATCGGCCGGATGATCGGCCGGTCGTGGGGCCGGCCGGAGCACGCGATGCCCGCGATCTCCCTGCTCCTCGTGCTGGCCGCGTTCGCCTGCTCGCCGCTGCTGAGCGGCCGGCCGCTGGAGGCGTTCGACGTCTACAACGCGTCGCAGGGCTTCGCCCAGCTCGGCCTGCTGGCCCTGGCGATCGGCATCACGATGATCGCCGGCGAGTTCGACCTGTCGGTCGCCGGGACGTACGCGCTCGGCGGCATGCTGGCCGTCCAGACCGGCGCGCACTCGCCGGTCATGGGCGTGCTGGCCGCGGTGGCCGCCGGAGCCGCCGTCGGCGCGGTGCAGGGCGGCCTGATCGCCAGGTTGCGTGTGCCGTCGCTGCCCGTCACGCTCGCCACGTACATCGCGCTGCTGGGGCTGACCTACACGATGTCCGGCGGGCTGAGCGTGACCTACGCCAACGCCGACGCGACCCTCTGGGTGGACCAGCAGATCGCCGGCGTCCTGTCGCCGCGGAGCCTGCTGACCCTGGTGGCCTTCCTCCTCGCCGCCGTCGTGCTGGGCGGCACCAAGCTGGGACGCGAGCTGCGCGCCATCGGCGGCGACCGCCGGGCCAGCCGGGTCGCCGGCGTCGGCGTGGACCGGCGGATCGTCGGGATCTTCACGCTGTCGGGGACGCTGGCGGCGCTGGGCGGCGCCCTGCTCGGCTACAGCTACGCCTCGGCCAACCCGGACCCCGGGTTGCAGCCGCTGATCCTCGCCATCGTGGCCGCGCTGCTTGGCGGCGTCTCCCTGGCCGGCGGCCGCGGCGCCCCGCTGGGGCTGCTGGCCGGAACCCTGTCGGTGGCCCTGCTCGCGCAGATCGTCGCGGTCACCGCCCTGCCCGACTTCTCCACCCAGCTCCTGTACGCGGCGCTGCTCGCCGTCATCGTCGCCGTCGAGAGCCCCGGCCTGCGCCAGGCGATCGAACGCCTGCGAGCCCGCCGTACCGGCAGCACCGCCATGACCCCATCGCAAGGAGGAAGACCATGACGGAGACCACCACCGTGGCCGAGGGCTTCAGCTTCCTGGAGGCGCCGCGCTGGCGCGACGGGCGGCTCTGGTTCTCCGACTTCTACACCCACCGGGTGCGCTCCATCCGCGAGGACGGGTCGGACCTGCGCGAGGAGGCCCACGTCCCCGAGCAGCCCTCCGGCCTGGGCTGGCTGCCCGACGGACGGCTGCTCATCGTCTCCATGCGCGACCGCAAGCTCCTCCGCCGCGAGCAGGACGGGACCCTCTCGGTCCACGCCGACCTCGGCAAGCACGCCACCGGCCACCTCAACGACATGGTCGTGGACGGCCAGGGCCGCGTCTACGTGGGCAATTTCGGCTTCGACCTGATGGGCGGCGCGCCGCTGGAGCCGGCCTCGCTGCACCGGGTGGATCCCGACGGCCACGTCACCGAGGTGGCCGACGACCTCTGGTTCCCCAACGGCAGCGCCATCACCTCCGACGGCGTGCTCGTGGTCGTGGAGACGTTCGGCAACAGGGTCACCGCGTTCGACCTCACCGGCGACGGCGAGTTGGTCAACCGGCGGACGTGGGCGGAGTTCGGGCCGCTGCCCGCCGACCGCGGCATCGCCGAGGCGCTCGGGCAGTTGTCGGTGGCCGGCGACGGAGCCTGCCTCGACTCCGAGAACGCGCTGTGGATCGCGGACGCCATCGGCAGCCGCCTCGTTCGGGTGGTCGAGGGCGGCACGATCACCGACGAGCTCAGTCCCGGCTCACCGGTGTACGCGTGCGCCCTCGGCGGCGCGGACGGCACGACGCTGTTCGCCTGCGCCGCACCCGACTTCCACGAGCAGGCCCGCGCGGCGGCCCGCGAGGCCCGCATGCTCGCCATGCGGGTGACCGTCCCGGCGCCCTGACCCTACCGGCCCGGATTTGCTTGCATAAGCTATGGTTTGCTTATGCGAGCAAACCCCTCGTCGCCCGATGCGGGCGACCGGACGTTCACGGAGGTCGGGCGGCGGGGACGGGCCGCGATCGAGGCCGGTTGCCGGAAACACCTGAAGCGAGCAGTGCTCATCACCGCGATGATCCTGCTCGCGGTCCTCTCCGGCACCGGCCAGGCCGCGGCGGACGCTCCGGCGGACGTGGGCCGGCTGATCGACGACGCCTTCCCCGGCCGCCCGGTCACCCTGCGCCACCTCCTCACCCACACCGCGGGCTTCGAGGCGAACGTCATCGGCGGCTCCACGGCCGACCCCCAGGGCACGAGGTCGCTGGCGCGCACGGTCGAGGCGCTACTACGGCCACCCGGCCTCGGGCGCCGGCGCCGTCACCACGGCCGCGGACATGAGCCGGCTGATGATCGCGCTGCTGGACGACGACCCCCGGCTCGGCAAGGGCATCGGCGAGCTCATGATGCGGCGCCACTACACGCAGGACGAGCGGCTGCCCGGCATGGGCTACGGCGTCGAGGAGACGCGGCGCAACGGCCACCGGATCTTCTTCAAGGGCGGCGACGTCAACGGCTTCCACCACCTGCTGGCGATGCTCCCCGACCGGAAGACCGGGATCTACGTCGTGTCCAACGGCGAAGGCGCCCAGCCGGCGCTCCACGACCTCGTCGACCGCATCGTCGACGACCAGTTCCCCGGCCGGGCGGAGGAGCCCAGGCCCGTCGGCGGCGACACCTCCGCCTACGCCGGCACGTACCTCACCAGCCGGCCCGTGGGCGACCTCCTGCGCTTCGGCAGCCTGATGAACCACGTCACCGTGACCTCCAGCGGCGACGGGAGGATCACCACCACCGGTCTCTCACCTGATCCCGACGTCGCGGCCCAGGAGTGGATCCGGATCGGGCCGGGGCTCTTCGCCGAGCAGGACGGCCAGGAGCGCATCGCCTTCAGCGCCGACGGTGTGCTCGCCGGCGGCCATCAGGAGGAGGCCACGACGTACGAACGCGCGCCGGCCGGGCTGTATCTGGCGCTGCTCTACTCCGGGCTGGCCGCCCTCCTGATCGGTGTCGTCGCCATCCCGGCCGTCGCCCTCGTCCGCCGGATCCGGCGCAGACCCGCCGAGCACCCGGCCGCCTGGTGGCTGGCCTGGGTCACCGGCGTCCTCATCCTGCCCTTCCTGTACGGGCTGGCCGTCACGCTCGTCATCGCCCCGAGCGACGCCATCTTCCTGGGCTCGCCGACGCTCACGGGAGCGCTGCTGGCCTCCTCGGCCGCCTTCGTCCTCACCGGAGGACTCGTGGCGTGCACGGCGGGCGCGTGGTGGAAGGGCTGGTGGCGGCTGCCGGAGCGGATCTCGTACACGGCCTACATGCTCGGCGCGGTGTCCTTCATGACGGTCGCCTACCTGTTCAACCTGGTCGGAGGCGTCTTCGCCTGACGGCCGAGCTCGGAAGGCAGGGCTCAGCCGAAGGTCGCGTCCCGGTCCAGCGGGAAGATCGGGCGCCGCAGGTTCCGGTACGGCAGCCGGTGCAGATCCTGGTCCACGCCCCCCGGCGTGAGCGCCAGCATCCACCCGGCCGCCGCCTCGAACAACTCCGGCTCCAAGTACCCGATCTTGACCGTGACCACGTCGGCGCCGGCGACGTCCACCCCCAGCCGCCGGTAGGACGAGAGCAGCCGGTACTGCATCCGCCGCGAGGTCAGGAACACGCTCAGCCCGCCGACCCGCACGCTCACCACGCGCCCGCCGTCGGGGTCGTCGGCCACGGCCTCCAGCGTGCCCTCCAGCAGCAGCGGCCCGGGGTCCCGAGTGTCGAGCCGGCCGCCGGCGCGCACGCTGACCGGCGAGCCGACCGGCAGGTGCCCGACGCGCGCCACCGCCTCGGGGTCGAACAGGGAGGCGTAGACGGCACGCGCCGAGCCGTCGCGGATCTCGGGCCTGGCCAGCATCCGTTCCAGCGCGTAGGTGACGTCGTCGGCTCCGCCCGCGCCCGGGTTGTCGCCGGAGTCGCTGATGAAGTACGGCCGGGGCGAGCCCTCCTTCAGCGCCGTGTCCAGGCACTCGTCCATGGAGCCCGTGGGCGCGACGAAGGCGAAGTCGTCACGGGCGTCCCAGAACGCCTGCCCCAGCTCGCGCGCCGCCCGCTCGGTGGCGGCGGCGTCGGTGCCGGTGGCCACGACCGCCCCGGTGCAGCGCGGCTCGTCGGCCCAGGCGAAGCCGATCCAGATCGCCGCGTCGATCACGCCCGGCCTCGACTCGACCTCGGGGACGCGGGCGTACAGGCCGCGGGCCGGCTCGACGCGGGTGCTGGTCATCTCGCCGGGCAGCAGGATCGGCACGTGGACCAGCGTCTTGTGCGGCCGGCCACCCGCTCCGAGCGCGGTGACGAGGTTGCGGGCGGCGCGCTCGCGCGTCTCCCAGACGTCCACGTGGGGCGCGGTGCGGTAGCAGGTCAGCAGGTCGCAGCCGTCGAACAGGGTCTCGGAGACGTTGCCGTGCAGGTCCATCGCCGCCGACACCAGCGGCTCGGGGCCGATGACCGAGCGGATCGCGGTGATCAGATCGCCCTCGGCGTCCTGGCGGCCCACGACGCTCATCGCGCCGTGGAAGTCCAGCAGCACCCCGTCGAACGGACCCTCCGCCAGGCCCTCGACGATCTCGGCCCGCCAGGCGTCGTACGCGGCGGGCTCGACCGCTCCGCCCGGCAGGGCGCGGGCGTGGACCAGAGGCACCCACTCCACCCCGGCCGCCCAGTCGTCACCGAGCCAGTCGTACCGGTCGAGCAGGGCCCGGCCGCGGGTGACCTCGAAGTCGGCGGTGCCGCTGAGGTGGGGTGAGAAGGTGCTGGACTCGATGTGGATGCCGCAGACGGCGATACGCAGGGACACTGCACAGGCTTTCTAGGAGGGACGGATGTCGGCGGTCTCGCGGAGGAGGTGGCCCAGGCCGATCAGGGCCGCGTCCGGTCCGGCCACGCTCGCCTCGATGGACAACGACTGGGTCAGCGGCGGCAGGCAGCGTTCGTAGAGCACGCCTTTCACGGCCGCCACGTAGACGTCCAGGGTCGACAGCACGCCGCCGAGCACGACCCGGTCGGGGTTGAGGAAGTTGACCAGGCCCGACACGGCAACGCCCAGCAGCCGGCCGGCCTGGCGGACGAGGGTCACGACGGCCGGGTCGGCGTTGTCGACGGCGTCGATGACGTCGCGGGTGCTGGACACGGGCAGGCCGCGCCCGGCCAGCTCGCGCACCAGCGCGGCGCCGCTGGCGACCGTCTCCAGGCAGCCGCGGCTGCCGCAGGAGCATTCGCGCTCGCCGCTGTCGGCCACGCGCACGTGGGTGACGTCGCCGCTCAGGCCGCGTCCGCCGCGGTAGATCTGGGCGCCGCTGATCAGGCAGCCGCCGATGCCGGTGCCGGCCTTGATGTAAATCATGTCGCCGCCCTCCCCCCGGGTGACGTGCTCGCCGATCGCCGCCGCCTTGGCGTCGTTGTCGACGACCGAGGTGACCTCGAAGCGCCGGCGCAGGTCGTTCTGGACGTCGTATCCGCTCCAGCCCGGCATGCGGGCCGGGCCGATGAGCCGGCCGTGCGGGAAGTCCACCGGTCCCGGGAGAGCCATGCCGACGGCCAGCAGCCGGCGGCCGGGCGCGTGGGAGTTCCTGACGGTGTCGAAGGCCGCGGTGACCGTGTCGAAGATCGCCTCGGGCCCCGCTCCTATGTCGACGGCGAACTCCTCGGCCGCCAGCAGGGCTCCGGAGGGGGAGCAGAGGCCGACGCGGGCGTGCCGGCCCCCGAGCTCGGCCACCGCGAACACGCCTCCGTCCTGGCGCAGCCGCAGGATCCGCGGGCGGCGGCCCCCGGTGGAGACGCCCACGCCCTCCTCCAGGATCGTGCCCTCCTCCAGCAGGCGGCGCACCACGCTGGAGACCGTCGAGGGAGCCACCTGGAGGGTCTCCACCAGATCCGCGCGGGAGGCGGCCTTGCCGCTGGCCAGCAGGCTCAAAGCCTGCTCACGCAGACTAGCGGGGTCCGACATGCCTCTCCTCCCAGACGAGCACCACGGATGCTCATCATCGAGCACCAAGACGATCACCGGAAGATGCCGCCGCTGCGGACTCTATCCCGAAATAAGTGTGCCGAACAAAGGTGATTTTTCGCATTGACTTACTACTTGTACCTCTATACATTCTCCGGACTGAAGGACAGAAGAGCCCCTTGGAGGGCACGTCCACGTCTCGACGAGGAGAACCATGGGGACGAGAACCCGCATCGTGTGCGGCGTGGTGGCCGTCGGGCTCGGATTGACCGCCTGCAGCGCGGGAGCCGGCGGCGGCTCGCCGCAGGGCGGCGCGCAGGCCAAGGACACCGTGACCGTGGCCCTCCGCACGCCGAACTGGATCCTGCCGATCTCGGCCCCCGGCTTCACCCAGGGCGAGAACGACATCTTCGGTACGGCCCTGTACCGCAAGCTGTACAGCTACCAGCTCGACGGATCCAGCCCCGACAACGTCAACCCGGAGCGCTCGCTGGCCGAGCCGCCCGAGGTCAGCGACGGCGGGAAGACGCTGACCATCACGCTCAAGGACAACACCTGGTCCGACGGCAAGCCGATCACCACGAAGGACGTCCAGTTCTGGTGGGACCTGGTGACCACGAACAAGGACAAGTGGGCCTCGTACAAGCCGGGCGGCTTCCCCGACAACATCGCCGCCTTCAAGGTCAAGGACGACAAGACCTTCTCCCTGACCACGAAGAAGGCGTACAACGCGGCCTGGTTCGTCGGCAACCAGCTCAACCGCATCGTGCCGCTGCCCCAGCACGCCTGGGACAAGGGCGGCGACGCCAAGAAGACCTTCGAGGAGCTGACCGCCGCCTCCAAGGACCCCAAGTCGTACGCGACGAACCCGCTGTGGAAGACGACCAGCGGGCCGTGGAAGCTGGAGAGCTACGTGCCCAGCGGCGAGGTGGTCCTGGCCAAGCAGGACGCCTACTCGGGCCCCGACAAGCCGAAGCTGAACAAGATCGTGCTGCGGCCGTTCACCGGCGACGACGCCGAGTTCAACGTGCTGCGCGCCGGGCAGATCGACTACGGCTACATCCCGCCCGCGAACCTGTCGCAGCAGTCCTACCTGGAGTCGAAGGGCTACAAGACCTCACCCTGGTACGGATGGTCGATCACCTACCTGCAGCTCAACTTCAACAACCCCAAGACCGGGGTGCTGTTCAAGCAGCCGTACCTGCGCCAGGCGCTGCAGATGCTCATCGACCAGCCCACCATCAGCAAGGTCATCTGGTCCGGCATGGCCGCGCCCACCTGCGGCCCGGTGCCCGCCAAGCAGGGCGCGCCGGCCGGTCAGGGCTGCGCCTACCCGTTCGACCCGGCCAAGGCCAAGCAGCTGCTGGAGAGCCACGGCTGGACGGTGACCCCCGACGGGCAGACCTCCTGCGCCGACCCCGCCCTGTGCGGTGAGGGCATCGCCAAGGGCACCCCGCTCAGCTTCACCGTGACCAGCCAGTCGGGCTTCTCCGCCACCACCAAGATGTTCGCCGAGATCAAGTCGGCGATGGCGAAGGTCGGCGTGCAGCTCACCATCAAGGAGGTGCCCGACTCCGTCGCGGTCACCCCGGCCTGCAAGCCCGACGAGTCCGCGTGCGACTGGGACATGTCGTTCTTCGGCTCCCAGGGCAGCTGGTACTACCCGGCCTTCGCCTCCGGCGAGCGCCTGTTCCAGACCGACGCCCCCGTCAACCTCGGCAGCTACAGCAACCCCGAGGCCGACAAGCTCATCGACAAGGCCCAGTTCTCCGCCGACGCCGGAGCGCTGCAGGAGTACAACGACTTCCTGGCCAAGGACCTGCCGGTGCTCTGGATGCCGAACCCCGTCTACCAGATCTCCTCGTACCGGTCCGAGCTGCAGGGCGTGGACCCGCAGGACCCGATGAACCTGATGTACTTCCAAGACTGGTCCTGGAAGAGCTGACCTTTGACCCGCTACCTCCTCGCCCGTCTGGGCCAGGCCCTGGTCATCGTGATCCTGGTGACGCTGATCACGTTCGTGATCCTGCACCTCCTGCCCGGGGGCGCGGCCAGGGCCATCCTGGGCAAGGAGGCGACGCTCCAGCAGATCGCCTCCTTCAACCACGAGATGGGGTACGACCGGCCGCTGTGGGAACAGTACGCGCTGTACCTGCGGCGGCTGGTCGGCGGCGACCTCGGCTACTCCTTCCAGCTCAACCAGTCGGTGGCCGAGGCGATCAACCAGCGCCTGCCCAAGACCATGCTGCTCTCGCTCGGCTCGACGCTGATCGCGGTCGTGGTGGCCGTCCCGCTGGGCGTCATCCAGGCCGTACGGCGTAACCGCTGGCCCGACTACACGATCAACGGGCTGTCGCTGCTGGCGTACGCCACGCCGATCTTCTTCATGGGTCTCATGATGATCATTCTGTTCTCCCAGGTGTGGCCGGTGCTGCCGCCCGAGGCCCCGCAGGGCTTCACGATGGCGGAGGTGCTGGCCGAGCCCGCCGGGCTCGTGCTGCCCACGCTCACGCTGGCGATCCTCACCGTCGCGGTCTACTCCCGCTACATCCGCTCGTCCATGGTCGACAACCTGAACGAGAACTACGTCCGCACGGCCCGCAGCAAGGGCCTGGCGGAGAGCCGCGTCATCGTCGGGCACACCCTGCGCAACGGCCTGTTCCCCGTCATCACCCTGCTGGGCATGTACCTGCCCGCGCTGTTCAGCGGCGCCCTCGTCGTCGAGCGGCTGTTCAACTACCCGGGCATGGGGCTGCTGTTCTGGCAGGCGGCGCTCAAGCGGGACTATCCGATCCTGCTCGGCGTCACCCTGCTCATCTCGGTGGCGACCGTGGCCGGCGCGCTGGTCGCCGACGTGCTCTACGCCGCGGTCGATCCGCGCGTACGGCTGAAGGCGGCCCGCTCATGACCACCCAGGAAGAGGCGGAGCCCGTCCGCGGGATGTGGCGGCAGGGGCTGGAGGTCTTCAGCGAGAACCGGCTCGCCCTGGCCGGCGTGGGCCTGTTCGTCCTGCTGGCCGGCTTCAGCTTCCTCGGGCCGCTGTTCTACCAGACCGACCAGGTGCACACCGACCTGACCAAGGTCTTCCTGACCCCCGGCACGGACGGGCACCCGCTCGGCGCCGACGGCGTGGGCTACGACCAGCTCGGGCGGATGATGCTCGGCGGCCAGACCTCCATCGTCGTCGGGCTGGCCGCCGGCCTGCTGGCCACGGTCGTGGGGACCGTCTGGGGCGCCATCGCCGGGTTCGCCGGCGGCTGGGTCGACGCCGTCATGATGCGGGTGGTCGACGCGATGATGTCGATCCCCGCGCTGTTCCTGTTCATGCTCATGGCCTCGATCGTCACGCCGACCGTGCCGATGCTCATCGTCATCATCGGCGCCTTCGCCTGGCTCGGTCCGGCCCGGCTGGTCCGCGGCGAGGCGCTCTCGCTGCGCACCCGCGAGTACGTGATGGCGATGCGCGGCATGGGCGGCACCGGCGGGCGCGCGGTGCGCAGGCACATCATCCCGAACGCCATCGGCACGGTGATCGTCAACGCGACGTTCCAGGTCGCCGACGCGATCCTGTACGTCGCCTACCTGTCGTTCCTCGGCCTGGGGGTGCCGCCGCCCGCGGCCAACTGGGGCGGCATGCTGTCCGACGGCCTGTCGGACACCTTCAGCGGCCACTGGTGGCTGCTGTACCCGCCGGGAATCGCCATCATCCTCATCGTCCTCGCCTTCAACTTCATCGGCGACGGGCTGAGGGATGTCTTCGAGGTCCGCCTCCGGCGGCGTTAGCAGGAGGAATCGTCCATGGAGGTACCTACCCAGCCGCTGCTGCGGCTGCGCGACCTCAGCACCGACATCGCGCTGCGGCGCGGCGCCGTGCAGGCGCTCGACCACGTCAACCTCGAGGTACGGCAGGGCGAGACGCTCGGCATCGTGGGCGAGTCGGGCAGCGGCAAGACCATGACCGTACTGTCGATCATGGGTCTGCTGCCGACCGGCGGCCGCGTCGTCGGCGGGGAGATCCTCTTCGACGGCCGCGACCTGCGCGGCCTGGAGGCCCAGGAGCTGCGCCGGGTCCGCGGCGTCGAGATGGGCATGGTCTTCCAGGACCCGCTCACCTCGCTGAACCCCACCATGCGCATCGGCGCCCAGGTCGCCGAGCCGCTCCGGGTCCACCAGGGCGTCGGCAAGGCGGAGGCGCGGGAGCGGGCGATCGAGATCCTGCGCCGGGTCGGCATGCCCAGGCCCGACAAGATCGTCGACGACTACCCGCACCAGCTGTCCGGTGGCATGCGCCAGCGCGTGGTCATCGCCATGGCGCTCATCCGCTCGCCGCGGCTGCTCATCGCCGACGAGCCCACCACGGCCCTGGACGTCACCACCCAGCGCCAGATCCTCGAACTCATCGACGACCTGCGCGAAGAGTTCAAGATGGCGGTCATCCTGGTCACCCACGACCTCGGCGTGATCGCCGGCCGCGCTGACCGGGTCGCCGTCATGTACGCCGGCCGCGTCGTCGAGACCGCCACGACCGCCGAGCTGTTCCGCGCGCCGCGCCACCGCTACACCGAGGCGCTCATGCGCGCCCTGCCCGAGTCCGCCGAGAGCGGCCGGCTGTACAGCATCCCCGGCCTGCCGCCGGACCTGTCGCGGCCCCTGACCGGCTGCCGCTTCGCGCCCCGCTGCGGCTTCGCCACCGACGAATGCCGCACCACCGACGTCACCCTCACCGGGGACGCGCACGCGTTCGCCTGCCTGCACCCCGTCACCGACCGCGCCACGATCGCGCCGTCCGCCGCACGGGAGCCGAGCGCGTCCGGCGCCGCCAAGCCGATCCTCACCGTGCGCGACCTGGTCAAGGAGTACGACGCCGGCGGCGCGGGCCTGCGCAGGACCGCCGCCAGGGTCAGCGCCGTCGCGGGCGTGTCCTTCGAGGTCAAGGCGGGGGAGACGCTCGGCATCGTGGGCGAGTCCGGCTGCGGCAAGTCCACCGTCGGCCGCCTCGTCGCGGGTCTCGAACCGCCCACCAGCGGTGAGATCGTGGTGGACGGCGCCGACGTCACGACCCTCGACCGGGCCGCCCGCCACCGCATGCACCGGCAGGTGCAGCTCATGTTCCAGGACAGCTACGCGGCGATGAACCCGCGCATGCGGATCGACTCCATCCTCACCGAGCCGCTGGAGATCCAGCGGGTCGGCGACTCCGGCGCGCGCCGCGCCCGGGTGAGCGAGCTGCTCGACCAGGTGGGGCTGCCGCGGCGGGCGCTGGAGCGCTACCCGCACGAGTTCTCCGGCGGGCAGTTGCAGCGCATCGGGCTGGCCAGGTCGCTGGCGTTGCGGCCGCGGCTGATCGTGGCCGACGAGCCGGTCAGCGCCCTGGACGTGTCCGTCCAGGCCCAGGTGCTCAACCTCATGCGCGACCTGCAGCGCGACCTCGGCCTGTCGTACGTGTTCATCAGCCACGACCTGTCCGTGGTCGACTACATGGCCGACCGCATCGGCGTGATGTACCTCGGCAAGCTCGTCGAAGTGGGGCCCGCCCACCAGGTGGTCCGCGCCGCGCGGCACCCGTACACGCAGGCGCTGCTCGACGCCGTCCCCACGCCCGACCCCGGCCGCACCGCCGACGCGGGCTCGGCCATCCGGGGGGAGCTGCCGAGCGCGGTCAACCCGCCGACCGGGTGCCGCTTCCGTACGCGCTGCCCCCTGGCGCAGGACGTCTGCGCCACCGAGCCGCCGCTCGCGGGCGGGACGCACCAGGTCGCCTGCCACTTCCCGCTCCGCCAGGAGGCGGCGGCGGGCGCCTGACCGTCCGGTGTCACCGCTGCCTGGGCTGTATGGGCAGAATCGAGGCGTGGAACGTCACGAGTTCGGTGCCGCGGTGCGCCAGTTGCGGGAGGCTACGCCGCCCGAGACTGTCGGGTTGCCGGTCGGCCGCCGGCGGGTGCGCGGGTTGCGGCGGGAAGAGCTCGGCGAGCTCGCGGGGATGTCCGCGGACTACGTACGCCGGCTGGAGCAGGGGCGCAGCCATCCGTCGGCCGGGGTGGTGAACGCCATCGCCCGGGCGTTGCGGGTCGCACGGGCGGACTACGAGCGGCTCTGCGCGCTGGCCGGGTACGCCGCCGTGGACGGACAGGTGCCGAACGAGGTCGGTCCTGGGGCGATGCGGCTGCTGGAACGGTTCACGGACACGCCGATGTTCGTCTCCGACGCGGCGATGAATCTCGTCGCCGTGAACAGCGCGTTCCTGGCTCTGGGGCATTGGGATCTGACCGGGGATCCGTGGGAGTGGAACATCGCCTGGCGTACGTTCTGCGACCCGTTCGACGGCTTCAAGCAGTCCGCGGCCGACGCGACCGATCATCAGGCGGTCCTGGTCGCCCGCCTGATGAGCGCGCTGCTGCGTTACCCCGCTGACGCGTCCCTCGCTGCGCTGGTGGACGAGATGCGCACCCGGAGCCGCCTGTTCGACACGCTGTGGCGTACGCCGCGACCGGTGGCGGCCTACGAGAGCAGTGCCGCGTTCGTGCATCCGGACGGCGGCTCCGTCACGCTCGTCGGCAGCCTGCTCGCCATCCCGGGCGACGATCTGTCGGCGCTGATGCTCACCGCGGCGCCGGGCTCGGCCGACGCGGCGCGTCTGGCCGAGATCGTCGGCGTCGATGCGGACCCGGCCATCATCAAGGTGGGCCGGCCTGGCCCAGGCTAACCGCGCCGGAGCCTGCGAGGTTGAGTGACGTCGCACTTGGCGGCACTCACCGAGGCAGGTTTTCCATGAAGGCAGTGCGTTTTCACGAGTTCGGCGGTCCCGAGGTCCTGCGTCACGAGGACGTGCCGCAGCCCACCCCCAGAGCCGGTCAGGTCCGGATCCGCGTCGCCGCGACGTCGTTCAACGGCGTCGACGGCAACATCCGCGCGGGCTACATGCGCGGCCCGATCCCGGTCGAGCTTCCGCACACTCCCGGCATCGACGTCGCCGGCACGGTCGACGCGCTCGGTGCCGGCGTGGCCGGTGTCGCGGTCGGCGACCGGGTCATCGGCCTGCTGCCGATGACGGCACCCGGGGCGGCCGCGGAGTACGTGCTCGCGCCGGCGGATATCCTGACGGCGGCGCCCAGGAACATCCCGCTGGCCGACTCGGCGGCGCTGCCGCTGGTGGGCCTGACCGCGTGGCAGGCGCTGTTCGACCACGGCAAGCTGACCGCCGGTCAGCGGGTGCTGATCAACGGCGCCGGCGGAGCGGTCGGCGGGTACGCGGTGCAGCTGGCCAAGGAGGTCCGTGCCCACGTGATCGCCACGGCGAGCCCGCGTAGCGCCGCGCGGGTCAAGGGCGCCGGCGCCGACGAGGTGATCGACCACACCACCACCGACGTGACCGCGGCGGTGACCGAGCCGGTCGACCTCGTGCTCAACCTCGCGCCGGTCGCCCCGGAACGGCTGGCCGCGCTGGTCACGCTGATCCGGAACGGCGGCGCCCTGGTCAACACCACCGTCTGGATGCCCGCCCCTTCCGACGAGGAGCGCGGAGTGCGTGGCATCGACGTGTACGTCCGTGGCGACGCCGACCAGCTCGCCGACCTGGCCGCCCGGGTCGGCACCGGCGAGTTGCGGGTCGACGTCGCCCAGCGGGTCGCGCTGGCCGACCTGCCCGCACTCCACGCCAAGGCCGGCGCCGGTGAGCTGCCGGGCAAGACCGTCGTCCTCGCGCCCACCGCCTGACCCGTTCGAAGAAGAAGCAGTCATGTCCTTGTCCCTGGATCCCGAGATCGCCGAGGTGCTGGCCCCGATGGCCGAGGCGATGGCCGCGGCCGCACCACCGTAAGTGGGCGACATCGAGGGGCGTCGTGCCCTGTGGGAACCGATCATCGGTGCCGCGAGCGCCGCCCAGCCCGATCGAACCGCACACCTTAGGAGACGATCACGATGATTCCCGCCGACGACCCCGCCCGCTCGCTGACCGTGGCGAACCCCGACGACCCCGCCACGACCTACATCTCCCTGGTGGGCAACACCTACGCGATCCTGATCACCGGCGAGCAGACCGGGGGCGCGTACTGCCTGATCGACATGCGCGTGCCCGACGGCGGCGGCCCGCCGCCGCACCGGCACGACTTCGAGGAGATGTTCACGATCCTCGAGGGCGAGATCGAGTTCACTTTCCGCGGCGAGCGGCACACCGTGGGGGCCGGCTCCACCGTCAACATCCCGGCCAACGCGCCGCACCACTTCCGCAACGTGTCGGGCGCGCCGGCCCGGATGCTCTGCATGTGCACGCCGGCCGGGCAGGACGAGTACTTCACCCGCATCGGCGACGCCGTGGCGAGCATGGACGCGCCCCCGCCCCAGCTGTCACCGGACGACCTCGCGGAGCGCCGCCGCCGCGCGGCGGAACTGGCTCCGGCCTACCGCAGCGAATTCCTGTGACCCCCGCGCCCGGCGCCACGAGCCGGGCGCGATCACTCGCTCTCTCAGTCGGTGATGGAGGCGCGGAAGCGATAGCGGTCCCCCCGGTACACCTGGATCGTCAGTTCGAGCGGCCGGCCGTCCTGGTTGAAGGTGAGCTGCTCGGCGACCAGCACCGGGGTGCCGTCGTCGATCTCCAGCAGGTCGCGCTCATGGGCCTGGGGCTGCCGTGCCTCCACGGAGTAGTCCGCGACCCGGGGGAACTGCGCCGGGTCGGCGCCGCGCAGGGTCGCGTACAAGGACGCGGCGGTGAAGTCGGTATCGGCCAGCGCGGGACAGAGCGCCAGCGGCACCCGGTTGTGCTCCAGCACGACGACGAGGCCGTCCAGATAGCGCAGGCGGCGCATCTCGAACAGCGCGGCGCCGGGGCCGATCCGCAGGGTCTCGGCCTCCTTCACGGTCGCCGGCCTGGCGCCCGACTCCAGCACCCGGCTGCGGGTCGGCAGGCCGTGCTTCAGGGCGTAGTCGGCGAAGCCCTCGACGGTGTGGCCGCCGGTGGGGGTGGGGGCCTGCTCCTCTGCCCCGGTGACGAACCACCCGCGGGCGGCGGCGGGCTCCAGCAGACCCCGGCTCGCCAGCTCGGCCAGTGCGGCGCGCAGCGTGTCCCGCGACACCGCGTAGCGCGTGGCCAGGCTCCGCTCGGAGGGCAGCCGGTCTCCCGGCTTGGCGCCACCAGCGGTGATGTCGCTCCAGAGCTGGGACGCGATCCGCACATAGCGCGGCAGGGCGTCGTCACTGAGCAGACCTTGCGGAAAAGAGGGAGGCATACCAGAAGCATACCAGTTGACGACCATTGACGGCCATAATCCGGGCCAGTAATATTCCAGTTAGTGGTCAGCTGGAAAGATCCAGCCGATGATCGACCGCTTCACCTCAAGGGAGTGCCTGTGACCGGCCTTCTCGGCAGCCTGGCTCACGAGACCGGGGCCGACGACACCGTCCGTGAGATCGCCCAGCAGCCCCGTGTCTGGCGGGAGATCGACGGCATCGTCACCGCCTCGCGGGCCGAGCTCGACGCCTTCCTGCGACCGCCCGCCGCCCGCGTGGTGCTCACCGGCGCCGGCACGTCGAGCTACGCCGGCCAGGTGCTCGCCACCACGCTCACGCGGCGGCTCGGCCTGCGGGTCGACGCCGTGGCCACCACGGACATCGTGGCCGACCCGCGCGGCTGCTTCGCCGAGGACCTCCCCACCCTGCTCGTCTCCTTCGCCCGCTCCGGCGACAGCCCCGAGAGCGTCGCGGCCACCGAACTCGCCGGGCAGTGCCTGTCGGACGTGCGCCACCTGGTGATCACCTGCAACGCGAAGGGGCGGCTGGCCCAGGAGCACTCGGGCAGGGCCGGCTCGTACGTGCTGCTGATGCCGCCCGCCTCCAACGACCGCGGCTTCGCGATGACCTCCAGCTTCACCGGCATGACGCTCGCCGCCCTGCTCGCCCTCGGCGGCCCCGCCTACGCCGAGGTCACCGGGCGGCTGGCCCGCGCGGCCGAGCGCATCATCGACGACGGCACCCTCGACCATGGCATCGAGGCGCTCCTGGCCCGCGACCCCGAACGGATCGTCTATCTGGGCAGCGGCCCCCTGCGCGGGCTGGCCGCGGAGTCGGCGCTGAAGACGCTCGAACTCACCGGCGGGCAGATCGTCGCGCTCTCCGACTCCGCCCTCGGATTCCGCCACGGCCCCAAGGCCGTGCTGAACGAGCGCACGGTCGTGATCGTGTACGTGTCCAACGATCCGTACACCCGTAAATACGACCAGGACATCCTCGCGGAACTCCGCGCCACCATGCCGCCTGGCAGCGTGATCGCGGTCGGCGGCGCGCCGGACGAGGGCAGCTGGCCGCTCGACGGCGTCGAGGACGTCGAGGACGCGGCGCTGGCCCTGCCCGCCGTCCTGTGCGCCCAGCTCATCGGCGTCAAGGCCGCCGTGCTCCGGGGCATCCGCCCTGACAACCCGTTCCCTTCCGGCGAGGTCAACCGCGTGGTGCACGGCGTCACCCTGCACCGGTTGCAGCACTGACAACGGACTGAGGTGACACCATGTTTCTCGGCGTCGACGGCGGCGGCACCAAGACCGCCTTCTGCCTGGTCGACCAGGACGGGACGGTAGCGGGGCGGGCACGGACCGCCGGCAGCTACTACTTCTCCCAGGCGTCCGAAGGCATCGGCATCGTCGAGCGCGCCCTCAGGCAGGGCGTCGAGGCGGTCTGCGCCGAGGCGGGTATCGAACCGTCCGGCATCGCGTACGCCTTCTTCGGCCTGCCGGGCTACGGCGAGGCCCCCGGAGACCTGCCCGTCCTGGACGCGGCCCCGCGCGCCGTGCTCGGCCACGACCGTTACACCTGCGACAACGACACGGTGTGCGGGTGGGCCGGCTCCCTCGGGGCGGCGGACGGCATCAACGTGCTCAGCGGCACCGGCTCCATGACCTACGGCGAGCGGTCCGGCCGCGGCGTCCGGGTCGGCGGCTGGGGAGAGCTGTTCGGCGACGAGGGCTCGGCGTACTGGATCGCGGTCCGCGGCCTCAACGCGTTCACCCGGATGAGCGACGGACGCCTGCCGGAAGGCCCGCTCGCCGGGGTCCTGCGCCGCCACCTCTCCCTCACCTCGGACCTCACCGTCATCGACGTCGTGTTCAACCGGTGGCGCGGCGACCGCGGGGAGATCGCGGCACTCAGCCGGCGGGTCGTCGAGGCGGCCGGGCTGGGCGACGCGTGCGCCGCCGCCATCCTGGCCGAGGCCGGGCGCGAGCTGGCGCTCCTGGTGGACACCACCCGTGAACGGCTCGGCTTCGAGCCCGGCGAGCCCGTACCGGTCTCCTACTCCGGCGGCACGTTCACCGCCGAGGCGGTGCTCGAAGCCTTCACCCGCGAGCTGAAATCCCTGCACGCCGGTTACGAGCTGCGCCGCCCGCTGTACGAACCGGTCGTCGGAGCCGCGCTCTACGCGGCGAAACTCGCCGGCACCCCCCTCGACCGGGCCGCGCTCGACCGCCTGCTGACCGCCGGACAAGGAGAAGGCGCATGATCAACGTCAAGCGAAGCTGGATACTCTACGCGACCCTGCTCGTCCTCTTCTGGGGCGTGTGGGGCGCCTTCTCCAGCCTCCCGACCAGCCTGTACGGCTATCCCGACGAGATGGTGTACGTCATCTGGGCGTTCACCATGCTGATCCCGGCCTTCTTCGCGCTGCGCGGCAACCGCTTCGACCGCCGGCCCGTCGCCGCCCTCTACGGGCTCATCGCCGGACTCACCGGCGCGGGCGGTCAGCTCCTGCTCTTCCAGGCCCTGTCCAACGGCCCCGCGTACCTGATCTTCCCGATCGTGTCCCTGTCGCCGGTGATCACCGTCCTCATGGCCATCGCCCTGCTCCGCGAACGCATCCAATGGCTCGCCGTCGTCGGCGCGGTCGCCGCGCTGGCCGCGATCGTCCTGTTCAGCATCCCCGGCAGCAGCGACGACTCGAACACGACCGGCCCCTGGCTGCTGCTGGCCATCCTCATCTGCGTGGCCTGGGGCGCCCAGGCGTTCTTCATGCGCAAGGCCGCCCTGCTCGGCATCAACGACGCCACCACCTTCGGCTGGATGACGATCAGCGGCCTGCTGCTCATCCCGGTGGCGGTGCTGATGATGGGCGGGCTGCCCGTCGGCGCCCCCTGGCAGGCACCCGCGCTCACCGCGGTGACCCAGGTCCTCAACGCGGCCGGGGCGCTGTTCCTGGTGATGGCACTCAGCCGGGGCAAGGCCGCGGTGGTGGCGCCCATCACCAACGCGCTCGCCCCCGTCCTGACGATCGTGCTGTCGCTGGCGGTCTACCAGACGCTCCCGTCGATCTACGGCGCCATCGGCATCGTCCTCGCCCTGGGCGGCTCGACCCTGATGGTGTACGCCGACGAGAAGCGCGGCGAAGACGTCACGGCGGGCGCGGTCTCCCCAGAGGCACCCGCCACCTGACGACGCGGACCGCCGCTCGACGCCGACATCGGCGGCCGGGCAGTCGTTACCAGAACGTCGGCGCGGCCACCGTCGTCGCGGATGCGGCCGACGCCACGGCGGCGGGGGCGGCGATGGTCACAGACGCCAGGGGATGCTCTCCCGGGCACAAAGGTGCCGCGCCCGCACCGCGGGTGCTTCACGCGGGAGGGCCCGCCTTCACACGCTGCACCAGCCGTTCCACCGACCCCCGGTAGCCGTGGAGGTGCTCCAGCCACCATGTGGCGCCCGCCTCGGCGTAGGCCCGCACCGCCGAGCCCGGCTCGCTCACTCCGATGACCGCCACGTCGAGATCGCCCGCGGTGGCCCGGTGCCGGCGCAGCTCGCTGACCTGAGCGGCCAGGCAGTCGGGCGAGAGCGTCATGCGGCCCTCCTGGTCGTCGCCCGCGACGATCCAGCCATCCCAGCGGGCGGCGCGCCGAAGGGCGCCTGCGGTCGTGCCGCCGACCCACACCGGAACCCGAGGGCGCTGGAACGGCAACGGCGCCAGCCGCACCCCGTCCACGGTGTAATGATTGCCCCGGTGATGCACCTCGTCGCCGGACCAGAGCGAGGTCATCACGTCGAGCGCCTCATCGAGCACCGCCCCGCCGGGACGCGCTGAGCCGAAGGCGGTGAACTCCTCCCTCACGCCGCCCAGCCCGGCTCCCAAGATCACGCGGCCGCCGCTCAGCCTGTCGAGCGTCGCCACGGTCTGGGCCAGCACCTCCGGACGATGCCGGGCCACAGCCGTCACCGCCGTGCCCAGCCTGATACGCGAGGTCGCCTGGGCCGCAGCAGCCAGTGCTACCCACGGGTCCGCCGACGGTGTGCCCCAGGCGAAGGCCAGATGATCCCACACCAGCACGGCGTCCCATCCGGCCGCCTCGGCCTCCCGGGCGAGAGCGACCAGGCACGCCGGCTCCGCGAGCTCACCGAGGATCGCGACGTCGATGCCGTAACGCATGCCCCCACCCAAGCACCCGGCACCGACACTTCCGTCACCGCGAAACTCGAGTCCCGCAACGAGAAACTGGCCGGCGAGCTGGGTAAGACCCAGACCGCGCTGGACATTGCAGGACAGCATTCGCGCTGCTTCAGGACATCTCAAGCGCGGGCTCCGACACGAACTGAGTCAGGTCCTGAACGCGTATTTTCCGGCCCTGGAGGCGTCGGCCGGCACGGATGAGGGCGTGCGCGGTTCGGGAAATTCCGGCCACGGTGTACCGTCGGTGACATCCGCACCCGCCCGTGCAAGCACCGCGCCGACCTTCGACCGGCGATGATGGCTGAGCGGGCGGCCCCGGGGGCTCCCCGGGCCGGAGCCGGCCGTTACGATACCTAGCCGCGCGTACCAGAGCCTGGTCACGTGCCACGCGCGCACGAAGAGGGGATCGCCGATGTCCGACGATGCTGGGCTCAGCGGGGAGCGCTCGGCCGGGAGCGGGCGCACGCTCGGCGACATCCAGATCCGCGACCCGTTCCTCCTCGGCGATCGTTCCGTCTACTGGCTCTACGGCAGCACGGACGAGAACATCTGGTCCGGCCCCGGCGTCGGTTTCGACGCCCACCGCAGCCCGGATCTGCGCACCTGGGAAGGCCCGTTCGAGGTGTTCCGGCCGCCTGCCGGGTTCTGGAGCGAGGGCATGTACTGGGCGCCCGAGGTGCACGAGCATCAGGGCCGGTTCTTCATGTTCGCCACCTTCACCGCCCCGGACGGTTTCCGGGGAACGCAGGTGCTCGTGGCGGACGCCCCGCAGGGCCCGTTCACGCCGTGGAGCGAGGGCGCGATCACGCCCCGCAAGTGGCAGTGCCTCGACGGCACCCTCTTCGTCGATGACGCCGGCGCCCCCTGGCTCGTCTACTGCCAGGAGTGGACCCAGATCCACGACGGCGCCGTCTGGGCCCAGCGCCTCACCCACGACCTGCGCGAAGCGGACGGCGTACCCGTCTTCCTCTTCAACGCCTCCGACGCTCCCTGGGCCAGACCGCTCGATCACCCCAAAGCCCACGCCGCCGACCTGCCCGTCTATGTCACCGACGGCCCGTTCCTGTTCCGCCTCGCCGGCGGGCACCTGATCATGCTGTGGTCCAGTTTCGGCGAGCAGGGCTACGCCATGGGCGTCGCCCACTCGTCGTCCGGGCAGGTCACCGGGCCGTGGACGCAGGAGGAGCAGGCGCTGTGGTCGAGGGACGGCGGCCACAGCATGATCGTGCGGCTGCGCGACCAGAGCCTGGCGCTCACTCTGCACCAGCCGAACACCACTCCCCGCGAAGGGGCGATCATCCGTCCCCTCGTGGAGCACGAGTTCACCGTCACCCTCGCCGGGCACGACCTTCTTCCGCGCCGATGAGCGATGAGCTGATCGACGCGGCGATGGACGCGCTGGCGCGCGAGGATCAGGCGGCCTTCGACTCCGCCGCCGCCTTCCTGGCCGACCGGGACGACGCCGACCGCGTGCTGATGGAGGCCGCGACGCGGGCGATCTCAGGGGTGTGGCGCAACGGCTGGCAGCCCGCCGACGTGGTCAGGATCGCGGCCAGGCGGCTGAGCGACCGGCACGAGCGGGTGGCGGCCGATCTCATCGCCTGGGAGCTTCGGGCCTACGCGCGGGCCACGGTGGACGAGCGCTGGCGCGACCAGCTCGCCGGTCTGGCGGCCACGGTGTGGTGGAAGGGCGGCTACCTGGCGGCGCGGCGGGCGCGCGACGGGGCCGGCCGGCTGGTGACCGTCTCCTGCGTGCTGGAACTGCTGGGGCTGCTGACCGGGCTGCCCCGGCTGGAACTGCTGGGCCCGCCGCCGGGCGTAGCCCGCCGTACGGTCCCGGCACGTCCGCACGCGGTCAGCGAGAGGACGCTCACACGGGTACGGGGGCTGCTGGCCAAGGCGGAGTCGACGCCGTACGAGGCGGAGGCGCGGACGTTCACCTCGGCGGCGCAGAGCCTGATGGCGAAGTACAGCATCGACGCGGCGATGCTCGACGCGGCGGCGCTGGAGGCGCGGCCGGGCGGAGGCGCGGCGCCGGAGGGCGTCCGGGTCGGCATCGACGCGCCGTACGAGCAGCCCAAGGCCGTCCTGCTCGACCTCGTCGCCGAGGCCAACAGGTGCCGGGTGATCTGGTCGCGGGAGCTGGGGTTCGCCACCGTGCTGGGGTTCCCGGCGGACCTGTCCTGGGTGGAGATGTTGTTCACCTCGCTGCTGGTGCAGGCGCAGACCGCGCTGGAGAACTCGGGCACCAAGAAGCACGGCGCCGGCCGGTCCAGGAGCAAGGCGTTCCGCCAGTCGTTCCTGTCGGCCTTCGCCTCCAGAATCGGCGAACGGCTCGCCGAGGCCACGGCGGCCGCGGTCGCGCAGGAGAGCGCCGGCCGGGGCGCCGACCTGGTGCCGGTGCTGGCGGCCCGGGAACAGGAGGTGGAACAGGCGGTCGAGCGCATGTTCCCGAACCTGGTCTCGCACCGGACGCGCACGTCCTGGGACCGGGAGGGCTGGGCGGCCGGCCGTACGGCCGCCGATCAGGCCGGCCTTGGCACGCGTGACCGGTAGGACTCCCGGCGCCGTATCAGAGCCGCACCGATCATCACGGCCGTAGGCGTCGTCGCCGGGCGCGTCGCCGGCAGTGGGCCGGGGTGTCCAGTACCCCGGCCCACCTGGGGATCAGCGGGTGGTGTAGCGGATGACGTCGGTGCGCATCACGTCACCCGAAGCCTTGACCGCCTTGAAGGTGTGCTCCTGGTTCTTCAGTCCCGAGACGGTGAACGCGGTCTGCTGCGTCGCCCGTACGGCACTGTGGGTGTCGACCTGGCGGACGGGCTTGCCGTCGATGTAGACGTCGACGAGCCCCTGGTCGGGCCCGGTGGCGGTGATCCAGTCGAGGCCGGTGCCGGTGAACGTGTACGCGACGGAGTCGCCGTCGCGGGTCGTGGCGTGGACGTCGTCCAGATGGTCGCCGCGGAACGCGAAGTCCAGTTGCGCCGCCCCGAGCGGCAGGCCGGCCAGGTAGGACGAGCGCAGGGTCACGGTCGAGCCGGACAGGGTGTAGTCCCGGTCCTTCTCCAGCGCGGTGCCCCCGCGCGAGACGCCGGCGAACTCGCTGCCGTCGCGCAGCAGCTTCACCTGCACGTCCGCCGGCGCCTTCCGGTCGAACGACGCCGCGAACGGGTCGATCAGGCTCGGCTGGAGCACGTCGACGCGGTCGAGCAGCATGAAGGAGCCGGACTTCTTGACCGCCCGCAGCGTGTGGCTGCCGTCGGGCAGGTCGTTCACCGTGAAGACGGTCTGCTGGACGAGGCGGGGCTGGCCCTGCTCGCGTCCGGTGTGCACGGTCTTCACGAACCGGCCGTCGAGGTAGATGTCGACGTCGCCCTGGGACGTGTCCAGTTCGGTGACGTACGAGACGCCGGTGCCCTGGAACGTGTACTCGAACGCGTCGCCGTCGCGCTCGGTGTAGTGCACGTTGTCGTTGTAGTCGCCGAGCCCGCGGCCGGTGCTCTGCGACCAGTTCCCGACGTACGCGATGCCCGGGTCGGTGTCGTCGTGGACGACCGTCCGCACGGGGCCGGTCGACGGCGGGGCGGGGGTGCCGGTGTCGGTGACGTTCACGGTGAGCGGCTGGGAGGTGGCGGCGACCTCCTTGCCGCCGTTGCGGGTCCACTCGCCCTCGTACCGGACGCGCAGGGCGTCGTCGTTGACGGCGAGCGCGGCGCCGCGCTGCGGCGTCACCTTGAGCAGGCGGACGCCGTGGATCGGGACCGTGGTCGCGGTGTACTTGTCGGCGAAGCGGCCGAGGTCCTTACGGGCCCACAGGTCGCGTACGGTGGCGGCGCCGTTCAGTCCGATGTCCGACCATTTGACGGTGATGTCCTTGTCGGTACGGCCGAGGTTGAACAGCGCGACCGTGTAGCTGCCGTCGGCGTTGAGCGCGTACCAGACCTGCTGCTGCGTCGTCGTGGAGACCGGGCGGGCCGGGGTGCCGGCCTGGTCGGCCGCGATCACCTCGGGGTTGGTGAGCAGGCTCAGCCCGTACGCGTCCAGCTTGGTCAGGTCGTTGCCGGTGTACAGCGGTGCGGCGGAGATCGCCCACAGCGTCATCGCGGTCCGCCGCTCGTCGCGGGTCAGGCCGTCCATGGTGCCGTTGCCGATGTCGAGCGAGTCGAGGTCGTTCCACCCGCCGTTCCCGCCGTGGCGCCACCAGGTCGACACGAGCGGGAAGAGCCGGGCGATGTTCTGCCACTGGGTGAGGGCCTCGCCGGCGCAGTAGCACTCGACGTCCCAGTCGATCCGCCAGCCGTTCGCCTTGGACCGCCAGTAGCCGGCGTACTTCGGGTCGAGCGCCCAGGACAGCTCGAACCAGATCTTGCGTGCCTTGAGCGCCGCCGACCAGGCGGCGACGTCGTCGCGGGCGTCGAGCGACAGGTCGCTCACGCCGGATCCCGGCGTGACGCTGTCGAACTTGACGAAGTCGACGCCCCACTGGGCGAGGAGGTCGGCGATCGAGTCGACGTACTTCTGGGCGCACGGATTCGAGAAGTCGATCCGGTAGCCGATGTTCCAGTAGTCGGAGGGCCGCAGGGGCTGGGCGGCGATGGCGCGCGTGGTGCAGCCGGGGGCGCCGGCGATCGGCAGGTTCGCGTTGTAGACGTCAGGGCCGATGCCGGGGATCAGGTAGAGCCCGAACTTCTGGCCGTTGGCGTGGACGTGGTCGATGACCTTCTGCAGGCCCTGCGGGTAGAGCGTGGCGCTGGGCTTCGGGCGGCCGTTGGCGTCGAACCCGTCGTTCCATCCGGCATCGACGTTGATGTACTCGTAGCCGTACTTCTGCAGCTTGGCGCGCATCGCGTCGGACTGCTTGATGATCTGGTCGGCCGTGATCCACTTCCCGTTCCCGGAGTAGACCTGCATGCTGTAGCTGCTCCACCCCATGTACGGCCGCACGGCCCAGGGGTCGGCGGTCGAGGCGGCGGGCCCGTCGGCCGCCGCGGTGGACGGGCCGGGTGCGGGCGTGGCGGCCCGCGCGCCCAGTGCCGGGCCCGGCTTGGGACCGGTGACGGCCGACGGCCCGGCGGTCGGCTCGGGGCCGGTAACGGCGGTCGGCCCGGCGCTCGGCTCGGGGCCGGCGGTGGCGGACGCCGGCGGGGCGCTCGGCGACAGGAGCAGCGCGGCGGACAGTACGGCGGCGGCGGCGCGGGTTCGCCGGCCGCCTAAAGGTGCGGCGAAACGTAGCGGTGACCTCACGGTCACACCTCCTGAGGTGCGTACCGATCCTCGAACCAGGCGTCGGATGGACGGCGACCGCTGGGGTGCGGCACCCGAGGCCCGGCGCTCGAAGCCGGTGCGGATGGGCGAGTTCGAGATGGGCGCGAGAACTCGGTGCCATGTGGGGTGACGAGCACAGAGTGCCGCCGAGCGTAGGCCCGGTACGGGCGGCAAATCAATACTTGACGAAGGAAATTATTGGGCTTACGTTTCGGCCATGTTTCTAAAAATCGGCGCTACGGGTGCCGCCACCCCGCCCCGGATCGAGGAGGTGTGACTGTGAGGACACCGTCAGGCGCCCCTCGACCCGTCGTCCCGCAGGCGGCTTGGGCGGCGTTCTCGGGCCTGGGTACGGTGCGAACCGGCCCATCCGCCCGGAAGCGGGCGGTCTGATGTCGGCCACCACTTCGCCTCCGCTTCGCTCGCCGAGCGCGAACGAGGACCCGGCCCGCCCGGCCGGCCCGGCGCATCGGCGCCGCCGCTGGTCGGAGGCGCGCAAGTCCTGGCGGCTGCACTGGCAGCTGTACCTGCTGGTGAGCGTGCCGGTCGCCTATTTCATCGTCTTCAAGTACATACCGATGGCGTTCAACGTCATCGCGTTCAAGGACTACAGCCCCGTGCTGGGCCCGTGGGCCAGCGAGTGGGTGGGGCTTGAGAACTTCGAGCGGCTGTTCAGCAACCCGGTCTTCGTCGACCTGCTGACGAACACCTTCCTGCTGTCCTTTTACGTGGTGCTGGCGAGCTTCCCGATCCCGATTCTGCTGGCGCTGGCGCTGAACGAGATCGGCAACGGCTGGTTCAAGCGCACCGTGCAGATGGTCACCTACGCGCCGTACTTCATCTCCACCGTGGTCGTGGTCTCGATGATCATCCTGGTGCTCTCGCCCCGGATCGGCATCGTGAACCAGGTGCTCGCGCTGTTCGGCGTCGCCCCGGTCGACTTCCTCGGCGAGCCGGACGCCTTCCGGCACATCTACGTGTGGAGCGACGTCTGGCAGACCGCCGGTTACGCGGCCGTCATCTACCTGGCCGCGCTGGCCGGCATCGACCCGGCGCTGCACGAGGCGGCCAAGATCGACGGGGCCAGCCGGCTGCAGCGGATCCGGTACGTCGATCTGCCGGGAATCATGCCGACCGCGGTGATCATGCTGATCCTCGGCGTGGGCAACATGATGGCGATCGGGTTCGAGAAGGCGTACCTGCTGCAGAACAACCTGAACCTCGCGCAGTCGGAGATCATCCCGACCTACGTCTACAAGACCGGCCTGATCAACGCGGACTTCAGCATGGCCGCCGCCGTGGGCCTGTTCAACTCGGTGGTCAATCTCTGCCTGCTGCTGGTGGTCAACTTCGCGGCCAAGCGCGTCACCGGAAGAGGACTGTGGCGATGACGACCATGCTCACCTCCAAGCTGCGGCGCACCGGCCCGGCCGCGTCGAAGGTCCGCGAACCGCTCGGCGACCGGCTGGTGCTGATCGTCGTCAGGCTCATGCTGCTGGTCGTGCTGGCGATCGTGCTGTTGCCGCTCATCTACATCGTGGCCAGCTCGCTCAGCAGCCCGGCCGCGGTCAACGCGGGCCGAGTGCGGTTCTGGCCGGTCGAATTCTCGCTGGAGGCGTACCAGACCATCCTGAACAACGCGGAGATCTTGCAGGGATATTACAACTCCCTCATTTACGCCGCCGCCGGCACGGTGATCAGCGTCACGCTGACGGTGGCCATCGCGTATCCGCTGTCGCGCAAATCCTTTTACGGGCGCAATGTGCTGATGACCCTGCTCATCTTCACGATGTTGTTCTCCGGCGGTCTCATTCCGACGTACATGGTGGTCCAGGACGTAGGGCTGCTCGACACGCGCTGGGCCCTGCTCATTCCCAACGCGATCGGCGTCTGGCAGGTGATCATCGCCCGCACGTTCTTCGCGAACTCGATCCCCGACGAGCTGTACGAGGCGGCGATGCTGGACGGGGCGAGCGGGATGAGGACGCTGCGGTCGGTGGTGCTGCCGCTGTCGAAGCCGCTGCTGGCCGTGCTCGCGCTGATGTACACCGTCTATCAGTGGAACACCTATTTCGACGCCCTGGTCTATCTCAAAGACCCTGATCTGTTTCCGCTGCAGATCGTGTTGCGCAACATTCTTATTCTCAACACGCCCAGGACCGGCGCCGTCGATCTGGCCCAGCAAATGCATCAGATCCAGCTCGCCAACGTCCTCAGATATGCGCTCATCGTCGTCTCCAGCCTGCCCGTGCTGATGATGTACCCGTTCATCGCGCGGCACTTCACCAAGGGCGCGATGGTGGGGGCGGTCAAGGGGTGAAGGAAATCAAGAAAAGGAACAGTGCCATGAAGCCGCATTCACCGGGAAACAGGATCGCCGCAGTCGTGGCCGCCGCGGCGTTGCTCGCGGCGGGCTGCTCCTCCGGCGGGAACCAGAGCAGCACGGACAGCGCCCCCAAGGCGAAGACGGAGGGCGACAAGGTCGTCGTCTCGGTCATGGCGGCGGCCAACCCCGACATGAAGCTCGACACCAACCAGACCACTGCCCTGCTCAGCGACAAGTTCAAGATCAAGTTCCAGTGGCAGCCCACCACGATGGACGGCGCGGCGGCCAAAGAGAAGCGCCAGATCGCGATCTCGAGCGGCGACTACCCGGACCTGTTCCTGCTGATCCCCTACGTGGACGCGTTCACCAAGCCCGAGCTGCAGAAGCTCGGCAAGCAGGGTGTCGCGATGCCGCTGGAGGACCTGATCAAGCAGCACGCGCCGAACATCCAGAAGGCGCTCGACTCCAACAGCGTGCTCAAGGCGATGTCGACCGCGCCGGACGGGCACATCTACGCGCTGCCGCAGTGGTCCGACTGCTACCACTGCACCTACCCCAACAAGTTGTGGATCAACTCCGCGTGGCTGAAGAAGCTCAAGCTGGAGATGCCGAAGACGACCGAGGAACTGCGCGAGGTGCTGCGGGCGTTCAAGACGAAGGACCCGAACGGCAACGGCAAGGCCGACGAGGTCCCGATGACCACCGACAAGCAGAACAGCACGCTGATCGGCTACCTGATGGGAGCCTTCGCCTACGCCCCGTACGGCGCCGGCAACGGCGTCCCGTCACTGCTCGAGCTCAACGGCGGCAAGGTGAGCACGCCCGTCGACAAGCCCGAGTGGCGCGAGGGCCTGAAGTACATCAAGTCGCTCTACCAGGAGGGCCTGATCGACCAGGCCTCCTTCACCCAGAACGCCGAGGCGCTGCAGGCCGTCGGCAACGACCCGGACGCGGTCCGCATCGGCTCCTCGCCCGTGTTGTGGCCCGGCATCTTCGTCCAGCTCGGCTCCAAGGACGGCCGCGACGAGCAGTACGACCCCGCGCCGCCGCTGACCGGCCCCGACGGCACGAGCCTCACCGCGTACAACAACCCGACCTCGATCGGCTACACCTTCATGCTGACCAACAAGTCGAGCATGGAGGCGCGCGTCGCGGCGATCAAGATGCTCGACTACATGTACACCGACGAGGGCGCGATCATCGCCAACTCCGGCCCCGAAGGGGTCGGCTGGGTCAAGCCCGGCCCCGACGACGTGGCCCTCGACACGAAGGCGAAGCCCGTCTGGAAGAACCTGACCGGCACCCCGAAGAACATCGCCTGGGAATCCATGGGCCAGTACCACCTCCCGCTCCCGCTGCGTAACGCCCAGGCGGTGCCGAAGGACATCTACTCCGAGGCGGGTCTCGAACGGCGGCTGTTCCAGGCGACGCAGGCGTACGAGCCGCACGTGGACAAGGCCAAGGTCTTCCCCGAGGCGCAGGTCTGGACCGACCCGGGCGTGGTCTCCGAGCTGGCCACGCTGAAGACCAACCTCGACAGCTACGTCAGCCAGGGCCAGCTCGCCTTCATCACCGGGTCGAAGAACATCGACACCGAGTGGGACGCCTGGGTCAAGGGCCTGGACGGGCTCGGCATGAAGCGCTACCTCGAGCTCAACCAGCAGGCGTACGACAAGAACAAGCCCAGCAGCTGACGTGATGAGGGGAGTCCCGGCCCGGCCGGGACTCCCCTCATTCGCCGATCAGCGGTCGTCGCCGGCGATCACGATGCCGGAGCTGTCGTGGAAGACGAACAGCGGCCGTTCAGGCCCGTCCGGGCGGCGTACGACGTTGCCGGTGAAGCGGAACCCGCGGACGCCCTTGACGTCGGCCACGGTCACGTCGGAGCCGATGTCGAACGTGTTGTCCTCGACCGAGATGCCGTGGTGCACCTCGGCGGGGACCTCGTTGGTCGGCTGCACGAGGATGACGGGGCCGGCGGGCCTGGTGAAGGTGTTCCCCCTGATGGTCACGTCGGTGACCGCGCCGGACTCGTACCACGAGGAGGCGTCGGCGGAGATGAAGACGCTCGCCATCGACATGCCGTCGAACCGGTTGCCGGTGATGAGCACCGGCTTCGGCGTGGTCACCAGCACGCCGCGGGTCGGCACGTTGCGGAAGACGTTGCCGGAGACGAGCACCTCCGGCGCGTACGTGAGGTTCTCCGTGACCGTGCCGCCGGCCGCCACGCCATCGGGCACCGGGCGGTCGAACGTCACCGTCATCGTGGTCAGCGGCCGGGTGTGGTCCGTGCCGCTCGGCCCGTCCACCGCGGTGACGGTCGCGGGCGGGCCGGGGAGCGGGGTCATCGAGCGCTTGTCGATGAAGCGCACCTGGTCACCGGGGTAGAACTGGGGGAATCCGGCCGTCTCAAGGTGCTTGTAGGCGAGGGTGAGGGCAGCCGGTTCCGGTTTGCCGGTCACCTCCAGGTAGGTCCCGTGGACGTTGATCGGATCGTCGTGCGGCCCGTCGAAGGTGCAGCCGGTGATCGTGACCTTGCCCTTGACGCCGGACAGGTTGACGTGGTCGGCGAAGGACGACGACGAGCGGCCGGACGCGGGGTCCGGGGCGAAATTCACCCGGTCGATCGTGATGTCCTCGCTGAACTGCCCCACGACGCCGAACTCCTGGAGGTGGTGCAGGTTCATTGCGCGCATCACGACATTTCGTGACTCCCAGATGAACGCCCCCGGGTGCAGGCGCTCGATCAGCCGCATCTGGTAGACGAGGCCCGCGTCGGCGGGTGGCGTCGCGCTCGCGTAGTCGATGCGGATCCGGCCCGCGCCCAGGTCGGTGACCGCGGCGACGCCGGTGAACAGCGGGTTGTCCCCGCGCCAGGTCCGCTGCGCCGCGGGGTCGTGGATCTGGGTGTACGCCAGGCCGTCCACGCCCGACCAGTACGGCCGCCCGCCGGCCGGGGAGGTCTCGCCGAGCCAGGTGATGTGGGTGCCGTCGATCCGGTAGCGGGTGCCCTCAGGGAGGGACAGGACACGCCAGGCCCGTCCGCCGGTGACGCCGGCCGCGGCGACCGTCGCGTCGATCACCTTGGGGACGGCGTAGTCGACGGAGAAGTTCGTGAACGTCACGTTCGCCGAACGGATCGCCGCGAACGCCGTCTGCGGCCCGTGGTAGATCAGCCTGGCGCCGCGGCCGTCGACCGTGACGTCGCTCATGTCCTCGACCAGCAGCCCGATCCTCTTGTCCCGGTAGCGCTGGTCGGCGCCGACGGTGTTGGACACGTACAGCTCACGGACCTCGGCCTGCTCGGGATAGAGCTGGTACGTGCCGCCGGCGAAGACGATCTCGACGGGACCGCGGAGGGTTCCGGCGTACCGCAGTGCCGCGGCGACCGCGGGGGCCGAGTCGGCCCGGCCGGTGGGGTCGGCGCCGAACGCGGTCACGTCCACCTGGGACGCGCCGCGCTCAGGCCGTGAAGTGGTGCTCCTCAAGCATGAATCCTTCCCCTGGACGGCAGGCGACGTCGATGACGGCGTCGCGATGGCGGACGCGGGTGCGCGCCGCCCGGTCGCAGTGGATCCGGGCCCGATGCAGGCGCCCGTCTCGCCAGGCCACGTCGACCGTGAAGCCGCCGCGGGCGCGCAGCCCCCGGACCGAGCCGTCACGCCAGGCGGACGGCAGCGCCGGCAGCAGCTCGACCTCCTCGCCGTCGGACTGCAGCAACATCTCGGCGAGCGCGGCGGTGCCGCCGGCGTTGCCGTCGAAGGAGTAGATGTTCTGCTCGGCGCCGGCGACCCCGCCGACGGAGTAGCTGAGCAGGTTCGCCTCGCTGGCTTCCGTGATCAGCTTGGTGAGGTGGGTCAGCGCCTTGTCGCCGTCGAGCAGACGGGCGTAGAAGGCGGCGAAATTGGCCTCCACCCACTCGGTCTGCTCCCAGCCCGGCGCCCGCTGCCGGCGTTCCAGGACCACCTCGGCGGCACGAGCGAGCTCGGGCGTGCGGCGCGGCGTGATCTGCCGCTCGGGGAACACCGCGCACAGATGGGAGGTGTGCCGGTGGGCGGGGACCGCCTCCTCGGCGTCGTCCAGCCACTCCTGCAGCTGGCCGTGCCGGCCGATCAGGAACGGCGACAGCCGTTCCCGCGCGGCGGCCACGCGCTCGCGCAGGTCAGGATCGCAGTCGAGGATGGTGGCGGCCTGACCGCAGATCCGCAGGATCGCCTCGGCGAAGACGCGGTCGACCGTGTTGCCCATCGCGATCGAGCACGGGGTGCCGTCCGGCGCCAGGTACCAGTTCTCCGGCGAGTCGGACGGACCGGCCACGAGCCAGCCGTGGACCGGATGGGGCACCAGATAGGAGAGCAGGAACAGGGCGGCGTCGCGGAGGACGGGGTAGGCCTCCTCGCGGAGGAACTCCTCGTCGGGCCGGTACTCGTAGCGCTCCCACAGCTGCAGGGCGAGCCAGGCGCCGCCGGTGACGTTCAGGCCCCAGCCCAGGCCGGCGCCGGGCGCGGTGTAGCCCCAGGCGTTGGTGACCGTGTGCGCGACCCAGCCGTCCGCGCCGTACATCCCCTTGGCGGTGGCCCGGCCGTGCGCGGCGAGCCGCTGGAGGAACCGGACCAGCGGGGTGTGGCATTCGGCGAGGTTGGCCGGTTCGGCGGCCCAGTAGTTCTGCTGGGTGTTGATGTCGAGGTGGAAGTCGTCGCTCCAGCCCGAGGTGCTGGCCAGCCCGTCGTTCCAGACGCCCTGCAAGGCGAGCGGCAGGGGCGAGTCCTCCCGTGAGCCGGCCATGGTGAGGTAGCGGCCGTACTGGAAGTACAGGGCGATCAGGTCGTCGTCGCGCTCGCCGCGGGCGAGACGGTCCCGGCGGACGTCGGTGGGCAGGTCGACCGGCTCGCCGAGGTCGATCGACACCCGGCCCATCAGGCGGCGGTGGTCCTCGACGTGCGCGGCGCGTAGCACGTCGTAGCCGGCCTCGGCGGCCGCTGCGATCAACCGCTCCGCCCGCTCGGCCGGGTCGTCGCCGGCCCAGTCCGTGCCGACCGCGACCAGCACGACGGCCGCGTCCGCGCCGGTCACGGCGACCGTGCCGGCGTCGCGGCGCAGCGTCCCGCCCTCGGCCTCGATCCGGACCCGGATCTCGACGGCGGCGCCCCGGGTCCCGTCGCTGTGCAGCGACTCGACCGCGCGGCCGCTGAACGCGAGACCGCAAGTGACGCCGGACGTGACGCCGGACGCGAGGCCGGACGCGAGGCCGGACGTGACATCGGCGGCGAGGCCGGAGGTGACGCCGGGCGCGGTGGTCGTGACCTCGCCGGGGAACACGCTGTCGTCCAGGCCGGCCGTGAAGCCGACCGCGCCGGGCCGATCGGCCGTCAGGCGCAGCGCGATGACCCCGTGAGGATGGGAGGCGAGCACCTCCCGTACGTGATGGACGCCGTCCTGCTCGAACTCGACCCGGACGACTCCTTCGTCGAGGTCCAGCAGGCGACGGTAGCCGCGGAACCCGCCGCCGCCGAAGTCCAGCCGCAGCCGGGGGAGCGGCAGGTTGGTGCCGAACGAGGCCGGCCGGCCGAGCAGGTGCTCCTCGGCCAGCCGCTGGGCCTCGGCCGGCCGGCCGTCGAACAGCAGCCGCCGCACGGTCGGCAACGCGCCGAGCGCCGTGGGGCTCACGTCGGTGGCCGAGGGCGCCCCCGACCACGCGGTCGACTCGGACAGCCGGATGCTCTCGGCGCCCACACCGCCGTACACCATGCCGCCGAGCCGGCCGTTGCCGATCGGCAACGCGTCGAACCAGCGCTCGGCGGGCCGGTCGTAGCGGAGAACGGTGGAAGACATCGGACTCCTCATGCCAGCTGATCGCGCAGCCACGGAAGCTGGACCGGCGCCTGGAACGTCCCGCCGCCCTCGTGCCGGTTGTACGGCCAGACCTGCATCCGCTTCGGCCCCGCGTAGTGGTTGTAGGCGGCGTAGACCGTGGACGGCGGGCACACGTCGTCCATGAGGCCGACGGAGTACAACGCCGGCGCGGTGGCCCTGGCCGCGAAGTTCACGCCGTCGAAATAGCGCAGAGTGCGGAAGACCTGCTCGACGCGATCGCGGTTGGTCGCGCAGAAGACCGACAGCTCCTGGTACGGGTAGGAGTCGGTGATCTCGGTGGCCCGCCGGAAGGAGGTCAGGAACGGCACGTCGATCAGCGCGGCCCGGACCTGGCGGTGCAGACCGGCCACCGCCTGCGCGATGCCGCCGCCCTGGCTCGCCCCGGCCACCACGATGCGGCCCGGGTCCACCGCGGGGAGGGTGCCCGCCAGGTCCACCGCCCGGACCGCGTCGGTGAACAGCCGGCGGTAGTAGTACTCCTCGGGGTCGAGCACGCCCCGGGTCATCAGGCCGGTGTGGTGCGGTGTGCCGTCGCCGGGCAGGTCGGGGGTGTCTCCGTCGCCCTGCCCGCGGGAGTCCACCACGAGCACGGCGTAGCCGGCGGCCGGCCAGAGCAGCCATTCGTGCGGACGCCCGCGCCCGCCGCCGTACCCGATGAACTGCACGACGCACGGCAGCGGCCGCTCGCCGACGACGGGCTCGATCAGCCAGGCGGCCACCCGCTGACCGTCGTGGCCGCTGAACCGCACGTCGAAGACGCGCACCCCGGGCAGCAGCGCGTCGTAGGGCGTCACCTCGGCCGCCAGGTCGTGCTCGCGGGCGGCGCTGAGCGTACGGGACCAGAAGGCGTCGAAGTCGTCCGGCTGGTCGAGGGCCGGGCGGTAGTCGCGCAGCCGGTCGAGGGGAAGGTCGAACATGGCCATGGGTCAGTCCTCGATGCGGATGAGCTGGACGAGGGCGCTGGCGTGGTCGCCCTCGGGCAGGGGGAGGGGAAGGCCGGACCGCAGCAGGACGGCTCCGGAGTAGGTGGCGCCGGTGTCCGGATCCCGGTAGGTGGCGCCGGGATCGAGCGCGGTCAGCCGCAGCGGGGCCGGTTGATGCCCGTACGGGCGCGACGGGCACCAGGCGAGCACCACGAACCGGTCCTCGTGCGCGAATCCCACCGCCGTCAGGGTGCCCTCGCCGGTCAGCCGGTACGCCGTGCCGTGCTGCACCGCCGGCCGGATGCGTTTGTACGTGGCGATCAGCTCGGTGGCCTCCTTGAGCTCGTCCTCGGTCCACGTGGCGAGGTCGCCGCCGACCCCCAGCGCCCCGGCCATGGCGACGTGGAACCGGAAGCGCAACGGGGTCTGCCTGGCGGTGGCCACGTTCGGGCTGTCGGTCACCCACGCGCCCATGACCTGGGCCGGGAAGAGCTGGCTGAAGCCGTGCTGGATGGCGATCCGGTCGACGGGGTCGGTGTTGTCCGAGGTCCAGATCTGGTCGGTGCGGGCGAGGATGCCCAGGTCGGCGCGCCCGCCGCCGCCGGCGCACGCCTCGATGCGCAGACCGGGATGATCGGCGCGGAGCCGATCCATGATCCGGTAGACCGCCCGCGTGTGCTCGATCCACAACCGGTCGGGGTCGTCGTGCCCGGGCCAGCCGGCCTCGGTGAACGGCCGGTTGGCGTCCCATTTGAGATAGTCGATGTCGTGCTCCGCCACCAGCCGGTCGAGCCAGGCGTGGGCCCAGGCGGCGGTGTCCGGCCGGGCCAGGTTGAGCACGAGCTGGTGCCGCAGCTCGGTACGTTCGCGGTTGGCCATGTGCATGACCCAGTCCGGATGCGCCCGGTAGAGGTCGCTGTCGGGGTTGACCATCTCCGGCTCGACCCACAGCCCGAAGCGCATGCCGAGCCGGTGCACCTCGGCGGAGAGCGACCGCAGGCCATGGGGGAAGCGGTCCGGGTTGGGCGTCCAGTCGCCGAGGCCGGCGTGGTCGCCGACGCGGCCGCCGAACCAGCCGTCATCCACCACGAACAGCTCGACGCCGATCCGCGCGGCCTGCGCGGCCAGCGCCGTCTGGCCCGCCTCGTCGACGTCGAAGCCCGTCGCCTCCCACGAGTTGTAGAGCACCGGCCGCGGCTCGCCGGGGTGCGGAAGCACGTGCCGGGCGACGTACGCGTGCCAGGCCCGGCTGGCCGCTCCGAACCCGCCGGCGGTGAACAGGCCGGCGAAGACCGGCGTGCTGAGGGTCTCGCCGGGCGCGAGCGACCAGGTGAGCCCCTCGTGGCCGTGGCCGCCGGTCCACGTCGTGCGGCCGGCCGGGTCGCGGTGCAGGGTGATCCGCCAGCTGCCGCTCCAGGCCAGGGCGGTGCTCCACACCTCACCGTGCTCCTCGCCGGCCGTGCCGTCGTCGAAGGCCAGCCAGGGGTTGGCGTGGTGGCTGGTCAGGCCGCGCCGGCTGGTGAAGACCGTCTCGGCGGTGGCGACCTCGGCCCGGCGCAGCCGGAACTCGCTGTTCCAGCCGCCGACCAGGTGACTCACCCGGTAGCCGTCCCGGCCCGGCAGGGTCCACGCCGCGCTGTCGCAGCGCCGCAGCGTGATCGGGAGCCGATCGTCGCGGTTCTCGACGGTGGTCCACCGCTCGATCACGTCGCTGTCCTCGTGCACCCGGTAGTGCAGGGTGAGCCGCAGCGGGTAGTGCCGGTCGTCCAGGTGGATGCTCAGATAGCCGTCGTCGGCGTCGTGGCCGGCGTAGCGCCACTCGACGGCGCGGGTGCCGTCGGCGAAGCGCACCTGCAGGCCGGGCGGCCCGAAGCGGGCGCCGCCCTCCACGGCCAGCTCCTCCGCCCCGCCCACGGCGTCGAAGCTGCTGCCCGCCGCCGGGGTGCGCTCGGCCAGCTCTCCGGCCTGCTCCAGGGTCAGGGCCGCACCCCAGTGCACGTGCCGCACGGTGTCGTCCTCGTCGATCCGGACGGCGTACGACGTGGACGGGGTACGCAACAGCCACAGGCGCCGGCGGGGCTCGAACAGCGGAGGGGACATCTGGCTCCTTGGTGGTGATCGTGGGAGCGTGGGCGGTGAGTGCAGTGAGCGTAGGTCCGCGCTCGCGGCCAAATCAATACTTGACGAAGGAAATTATTGTGCCTAGATTTCAGTCATGTTTCCCGAGGCTGACGCCGTAGCCCCCGCGGTCACGGCGGTCTTCACCACCGTGCTGACCGAGGGCCCCCTCAGCCGCGTCGCCCTCGCCCGCCGGCTCGGCCTGTCCTCGGCCGCCGTCACCAAGGCCGCGCGTCCGCTCATCGAGCTGGGCTACCTGGAGGAACTGGCCGCGACCGAGCGGACCGGGCCGGGCGCCGGGCGTCCGGCCAGCCCGCTGGCCATCCGGGCCGACCGCGAGTTCTTCGTCGGCGTGAAGATCACCGGTGACGAGCTGATCGGCGTGGTCTGCGACCTTCGCGCCGAGGTGCGCACCTCGGCCCACCGGCGGCTGTCGGCGCCCGACGTGGATCACGTCCTCACCGAGCTGGGCGAGCTCGTCGGCGAACTGCTCGACCGTCCCGGCGGCTACCGGGCCCGTACCCGCCGGCTCGGGCTGGCCGTCTCCGGCGACGTCGACCGCTCCACCGGTCTGGTGCGGTATTCGCCGTTCCTGCGCTGGCACGACCTGCCCCTGCGGGAACAGGCGGAGAAGATCACCGGCCTCACCGTCACCGTGGAGAACGACGTCAAGGCGCTGACCACCGCCGAGCACTGGTTCGGCGAGGGCGTCGGCGCCGAGTCGTTCGCCCTCGTGACCGTCGGCGCGGGCATAGGCTGCGGCCTGGTCGTCGGCGGACGCCTCGTCTCCGGCTCACACGGCGTGGCCGGCGAGATCGGTCATATCGGCATCGACGTGAACGGCCCGGCCTGCCACTGCGGGAGCCGCGGCTGCGTCGAGGCGATCGCCGGCGCCGACGCCATCGTCCGGCAGGCCCGGTCGGCCGCCGGCCGGCCGGAGCTCACCTTCGACGACGCGGTGGCGCTGGCCCGAGCCGGCGACGCCCCGGCCGGCGCCGTCTTCGCCCGGGCCGGCGACGCGATCGGCTCCGGCATCGCCGCGGTCGCGAACCTGGTCGGCCCGGCCCGGATCGTGGTCTCCGGCGAGGGCTTGGCGGCCTACGACCTGTTCGAGCCGCACATCAGGGCCGGCTTCCAGCGCCAGGCGTTCGGCGCCGCCGCCGACTGCCCGCTCTCCATCCGCCCCCTGCCGTTCGAGGAGTGGGCGCGCGGGGCGGCCACCGTCAGCATCCAGGCTCTCGTAGCCTCCTGACGTTCCCGGCCGCCTTCCGCCGGGGTCTCTCCCCGAGATCCTGAGCGCCGCGGTTCGACTGTGATCTTTGCTGACTTTCTCTGACAAGGTCAGTACAGTGGTCGCACCGATGCGCAGAGCAACCCCTCGACCGCCATCAGGAGCGCCCGGATGTGTGCGATCCGCCACCGGGCTGACGCCGGACCGTCGATCCGTGTCGCCGGGCGCAGTGCCGAAGACGTTTTTCCACCCCCCCAACTGAAGACCCGCAGGAGGTAGAGCCGTGAGCTCTGGCAAGAAGATCTGGTCGGCGGCCTTACTCGCCGCAGCCATGCTGACGGTCACCGCGGCCTGCGGCGGCGAGAGCGCCGGGGGCGAGATCAAACTGCGCTTCTCCTACTGGGGTGGCGACGCGCGCCAGAAGATGACCGAAGCGGCGATCGCGAAGTTCGAGGCGAAGAACCCGGGGATCGACGTCGAGGCCGAGGTCTCCGACTTCCCCAGCTACTACGAACGGCTGTCCACGCAGGTCGCGGGCAGGGACGCGCCCGACGTCATGACCCTGGAGATCCGTGGCCTGCGCGAATACGCCGAACGCGGCACGCTGGCCGAACTGGCCTCCAAGGTCGACACCGCCGACATCGACGGCAAGGTGCTGGCCACCGGCGTCGTCGACGGCAAGCAGTACGCCATCCCCTCCGGGGTCAACGCCTACTCCATGGTGATCAACCCGGCCCTGGTCGAGGGCGCCGAGGTCGCACTGCCCGACGACACCTCGTGGACCTGGAAGGACTTCGTCGAGCTGAGCTCCAAGGTCACCTCCGGCAGCGGCGGCAAGGTCACGGGTACACAGCTGAACTGGAACCCCGCGTACCTGCAGATCTACGCCGCGCAGAAGGGCGAGCGGTTCTACGACGGCAACAAGCTCGGCGTGTCCCCGCAGACGGTCAAGGACTGGATGGCCATCGCGCAGGACCTGATCAAGACGAAGGGCTCGCCCGCCGCCGCCAAGAGCTCCGAACTGTACGACGTCGGCATCGAACAGACGCTGATCGGCACCAACACCGGCGCGTCGATGATGATGTGGAGCAACGTGCTCGGCGCGGCCGCCAAGGCCTCGGGCCAGAACCTCGAACTGCGGCGGATGCCGAAGGCCGAGGGCGCCACGACCGGCGGCATGTTCCTGCAGCCGGCCATGCTCTACACCGCCTCCTCCGGCTCGAAGCACGCGGCCGAGGCCGCGAAGTTCATCGACTTCATGGTCAACGACAGCGAGGCCGGTCAGATCATCCTCAGTGACCGCGGCCTGCCGGCCAATGCCAAGGTGCTGGCGGCGGTCAGCGCCAAACTGCCGCCCGCGGACCTGAAGACGATGGAGTTCGTGAACGAGATCCGTGACGAGCTGACCGACCCGCCCGCCGCCCCGCCGAGGGGCTCCAGCGCGATGGAGGACGTCATCAGGCGCTACGGCGAAGAGGTCATCTTCGGCCGGATGACCCCCGACGAGGCCGCGCAGAAACTCATCACCGAGGCCAACGCCCTGCTCGCGGGCTGAGCGCCACACTCTCCGCGGCGACCGGATGCCGCCGTCGGCATGGTCGTGAACGCGGCGGGCCCCGGAGCACGCGCCCGGCGACGTACCGGACCTACGGGGTGTCGTCCCGGGCGGCGCGGCGGCGCTCGGTGAGCCGCCGGGCCTTCGCCGTGTTGCCGCAGTCGGCCATGCGGCACCAGCGGCGGGAGCCGTTACGGCTCTGGTCGAGGAACAGCCACCCGCAGCCGCCCTCGTGGGTGGGGCAGCGGCGTACCCGGGTCAGGTCGGCCGTGCGCAGGACGTCGAGTGCGGCCTCGGCGGCCCGGTCGGGTATCAGCATGGTGGGTATCGTGCCGTAGGTGAGCCGCACCCGCGGCGGGTCGCCTCTGTCGAGCACCAGTGCGGCTCTGGCGGCCGCCCCGGCCCATCGCTCGTGCAGTGCGACCAGCGCGGCCCCGGCCGCGACCGGGTCCCCCTCGGCCGGGCCGCTCGCGTCGCCATCGGGTCCGCCGCCGGCGGGCCGGATCGTGGCGAGCACCACGACGTGCAGCCCTTCCCGGATGTCCCGTACCGCGGCCAGCCCCGCCCGCGCCGACGCGGGATCGTCGCGCCACGCCCGGCCGGCCCGATCGTGCTCCGCGTCGCTGATCAGGCCCGCCCTGGCCGCCCAGCGCAGCAGCGCGGAGGCGTCGGACAGGGAGTCGTGGGGCGGCCCGCCGTCGAGCGGTGACCCTCGTTCGAGCGTGTTGACCAGATCGAGCGCGGGGTGCCCGCCGACCAGGGGAAGGTGTCCCACGTCGAGTGACATGCCGTCGAGGCTACCACTCAAACCGCGCAAGGGGGTTGCACGGTTCGATGCGTGGGGCATCGGGTCACCTGACCCGGGCGCTCTCGGGCAGGGGGTCGCCGGTCGTGGCCCGCGTGACCTTCCGACGGCTGGACACGGCCGGCTCGGCCAGCACGATGGCGAACGCCACCAGGCTGAGCAGCGCCCCGGCCAGTGCCGTGCTGCGCACGCCGGGACCGGGCAGGAGCACGCTGCCGAGGAACGCGCCCGCGGTGATTCCCACATTGAACGCCGTGGAGGTGGCGGCGCTCGCCATGACCGACTCACCCGGCGCGTACACGAGCACCCGCGCCCCCAGTACGGCGGTCAGGCCCGCGAGCGTGAAGCCGGACAAGGAGATCGCGATGACGGCCCCGGCCGGGGAGGCGCCGAACGCGTACTGCCCGGCGAGCGCCAGCGTCTGCAGGCCGACGAGCCCCGTCATGGTGATCCAGCCGTGGCGGTCGACGAGGTAGCCCACCACGACCACGCCGGCCAGGCCCGCGATGCCGCGTGCCAGCAGAAGCGGGCCGATCGACGACTCGGTGAAGCCGCTGACGTCACTCAGGAACGGGGTGATGTAGGTGAACGCCGCGAACGCGCCGGTGACCGCGACCGCCGTCGTGGCCACGATGGACAGGTACCGGCCGCGGTCGGGCGCGCTGCCCCGGTCGGCCGCGCCCTGACCGGGGGGCGTGTCGGGCAGGACGGCCGCGATCGTGGCGAGGACGAGCAGGGCCAGGCCGCTGAGCGCGAGGAACGAGACCCGCCAGTTGGTCTGCTGGCCGAGCCACGTGCCGGCCGGGATGCCGGTCAGCGCGGCGCTGGAGGCGCCGGCGTACAGGATGGACAGGGCCCGGCCGCGCACCTCGGCCCGGAAGAGGCCGGCGGCGGCCGGCGTCACGATGGCCCAGAACAGCGCCTGGCTCAGCGCGGTCACCATCCGGGCGCCCATGAGCAGCCAGTAGTCTCCCGCCAGGGCCGACAGGCAGGTCGCCACGACGAAGACGCCTAACAGGACGCACAGCACCCGACGCCGGGGCAGCCGGCGGGTCAGCCGTGCGAGCGGCAGGGACACCAGGACGATGATCAGGCCGTATCCGGTGACCAGGAGCCCGACCGCCGACGGGCTGGTGCCGAGATCCTGGGCGATCTGGGGGAGCAGGCCGATGGGCAGCGACTCGGTGGTCACGTAGATGAACACGGCCAGGGTCAGGGCGGTCAGCGCGACGATCGCCGACTTGCTTCCGAAACGTTCTTGCACGCGGTCTCCTCAGCTGAGTCACCATCGTCCGGCATGACGAAGGTAGCTTTCTCATGGCTAGCATGAGCGTAGACATGAATCTGCTACCGGTCAATGCGCGTTAGCCGGTACGATGGTGACCGTGCTGGAGTCCGCCGGAACGCCCTTCAGGTGGCTCGCATCCCGCTGGCCCGCGGACGCCTCCGCCTCAGCGGGCTCGTCTGGTCAGGAGCGGGCGCAGGGCCCTGTCGTACGCGTCGGCGTACGTCATCATCCCGAGGTCGCTCGGGTGCGAGCCGTCCACCAGCTCCTCCGGCCCGGGGAGCTGGTCGGCCGAGAGGTAGGACAGACCTCCCACGCCGGAGCGGCGCAGGTTGTCGTAGGCCGTGCGCAGGGCGGCCGCGTTCTGGGCGTTTCGGGTGCGGCGGAACTCGACGAACTGGCCGTCCCCGTACCTGCGGTCCTCGACCATCAGGATGGGCGTGTCGGGGCGGGCCGCGCGCAGGATGCGGACGAAGGGCTCGGCGCGCTCGGTGATCTGCTGCGGGTTCATGTTGGGGGAGCTGTCGACCACGTAGACGGACGCGTCGAGCTCGGTGAGCAGCTGGGCGATCTCGGGCTCCATCCGCGCGTTGCCGGAGAAGCCCAGGTTGACGGTGGGGAGGTCGAAGCGGCGGCCCAGGAGCGCGGTGATGGACATGCCGGGCCTGGACGCCACGCCGCCCTGCATGATCGAGCTGCCGTAGCAGACGACGGGCGGGGTGGTGCGCGGCACGGCGCCGAGGAACTTCGCGCCGGCCTGGACGCCGATCTCCAGCCGCTGCGGGCTGTTGTAGAGCGGCAGGTAGGCGGTGTAGAGGCGCTCGCCGGGGTCGACCGCGATGCCCATCTGCTCGTTGACGTTCTGCGAGGCCGGGTGTGTGTTGGCGAGCCAGGCGTCGTGGCCCGCCGGGGTGCGCGCGTACAGGTCCACGCCGCTGTGGCCGATGGCGGGCATGTGGTACATCGCGACGGTGGCCAGGCTGAGCCGGTAGCGGGCCCGGAAGATGGTCGAGTCGGTGACGAACCGGGTCAGCAGCCCCGAGGAGTTGCGGCTGCGCACCCAGACCTCGGGGGTCACGACGCCTTCCGCCCTGGCCGGGAGCCGGTCGTAGTACGCCGCCGTGTCGGACCAGCCCTTGCCCTCGACGCCCCAGCGCGAGACGTCGTACCAGGCGATGTCGCCCTCGATCGTGGGCGTCACCTCGACGAACTCCGTGGGCCACGCGGCGGGCCGCCGTGGGGCGGCGTGGGCCGGGGTGGGTGACAGGGCGGGGATCGCGAGGGCGGCTCCGCCCGCGCCCGCGAGCCCGAAGAGATGACGTCGATTGACCATGTGGTTGCCCATCGGTGCTCCCTTGTCGGAACGATGCTGCTCAGGGCTGAGGCCGGTCGGGGGAGGGCGCGGGTCGGAGGCAGGGTGGTCATGCGTCGGCCCTGATGCGACGATGATCGGACCCGGCCTGACGGTCGCGGCCAGCCGTGGAACGGAGGAGCGGCGGTGGCGTTTCGCGCCCCGCCCTGGTTCACCGGAAGGTCATGATTCTTCGGTGACTGTAAAAGTTGGTATACAAGTCGTCAATACCAATCCATGGCTGTGGCGTAAAATGCGGAGAAGTGCGGATGTCGCCATGGAGGCGCCGATGAGGGGCTCGGAGGGGGTCGACGTGAGCGAGGCGGACGCTCGTCGCGGGCGCAAGCACGACATGGTCCGCGAGCGGATCATGAGCCTGCTCGAAGACCTCAACGTGGGAGATCCGATCCCGCCCGAGCGAGTGCTCGAAGAGGACTGCGGCGTCTCCCGGCTCACGGTGCGGCGCGCCGTCGACGACCTGGTCAGGGACGGCCATCTCATCCGCAAGCAGGGCAGCGGCACCTACGTCGCGCGGCCCACGATCACCCAGTCTCCGACGGCGTCGTCGTTCTCGATGGGGCTGCGCCGGCGCGGCATCACGCCCTCGACCCGCGTCGTCGGCGTGGAGCGCTCCGACGCGGGCGTGCGCATGAGCTGGCGGCTGCAGATCGCGCCATCCGACACGATCGTGACGATCCGCCGGCTGCGGCTGGCCGACGGCGACCCGATCGCGCTGGCCACCACGTCGCTGCCCGACGCGCTGGTGCCCGGCCTGCCCGCCGGGGAGCTGGAGGAGAAGTCCCTCTACCGGTTGCTCTCCGACCGCTACGGCCTGAAGGTGGCGGCGGGCACGCAGACCATCGAGCCGACGGTGCTCAGCCAGGAGGAGTCGGCCGTGCTGGACGCGCCGCCGTACTCTCCCGCGTTCCTCTTCAGGACCGCGACCCGCACGTCGGACGGTGTGGCGATCGAGTTCACCCAGACGTTGTTCCGCGGCGACCGCTACATGATCACATCGGAGCTGGACCTCACGTCCACCCTGGAGGAGGACCTCGGACACCCCCGCGGAGTGACCCACGACGCGACGTCCCTGGGATGACGACCGGTCAATTGGTCTACAAGAGGTATTGACATCTCGCGTCCCAGATAACACCATCTCGTGCATCGTGACCTTGCGCCCCTTGCTGCGGGCGCATCGATCCGAAGGCGGTCACTCATGCACACGTCCCTGTTACGAGTCGCCGCAGGCGCGCTCTCTCTCGCACTCCTCATGCTCGGGTCGGCCTGCGGATCCGGCGGCGGCGACGACGCCGTGTCCGCGTCCGGCGGCACGGTGACCTGGTACACGCCGATGCCCGAGGAACCCGCCCGGCGGCTGGCCGAGGCGTACCAGGCCGAGACGGGCACCGAGGTCGAGGTGCTGCGGCAGAGCGCCGGCGAGCTCCTGGCGCGGCTGAAGGCCGAGGCCGGCCGCCCGGCGGCCGACGTGATCGGCCTGGCCAGCGGGGACGCGGGACCGCTCGCCAAGGAGAAGCTGATCCGGTCGTTCAAGCCCGCGGCCGAGGGCATCGACAAGCGGTTCGTCGACCCCGAGGGCTACTGGCACGCCAACGAGCTCATCCTGATGACCGTCGGCGTCAACGCCGACCGGTGGAAGGAGGAGACCGGCGGCGCCCCGCTCCCGACGACGTGGGACGAGCTGCTGCGCCCCGACCTGAAGGGCCAGCTCGTCATGCCGAACCCGACGCTGTCCGGCACCGGGTACACGTTCGTGGCGACGCAGATCTTCCGCCACGGCGACGAGGCGGGCGCCTGGAAGTTCCTCGACGAGTTCCACAAGCTGATCGGCCAGTACACCGACAGCGGGGGAGCGCCGTCGCAGCTGGTCGCCACCGGCGAGTACGCCGCCGGCGTCTCCTTCGCCCACGACCTGCTCAACGTGCGCGGGGCCGGCTTCCCCATCGAGCTCGTCTACCCCAAGCCCACCGGCGTCGTCATCTCCGGCAACGCGCTCGTCCAGGGATCGCCGAACGCCCAGGGCGGCGAGAAGTTCGTCCAGTGGCTCCAGGGCAGGAAGGCGTCCCAGATGATCGTCGACCTCGTCCACTCCTACCCCGTGCGGAGCGACGTGGACCTGCCCGACGGCGCGCAGGGTCTGGCCGAACTCGACCTGGTGGACTACGACCCGGTGCGCGCGGGCGAGATGCGCGACGCGGTGTCCAAGGAGTTCGCCAAGCGGTACGGGGTCTGATGGCCGTCCCCTCGGCGACTGCCGCATCACAGCAGCGGGCGGAGCCGGGCTGGCAGCGGCGCAGCCGCAGACGCCTGCTGGCCGACCGGATCACGGTGGGCACGCTCGTCGCCTACGTCGCCGGCCTGCTCCTGCTGCTCGTCCTCGTGCCCACGGCCGCCATGCTGTTCGAGCCCGACGGCGAGGCCTGGAGCAGGCTGGCCGAGCCGCGCGTGGCGACGGCCGCGAAGAACACCGCCGTCATCGGCGTGGCCTCGACGCTGAGCGCCACCGTGGTCGGCTTCCTGTTCGCCTACGCCCTCAGCCGGCCCGACATCAGGGGCCGGGCCGTGCTGCGGGTGATGGCCCTGCTCCCGCTGATCTCGCCGCCGTTCGTCGTCGGCCTGGCGGTGCTGCTGCTGTTCGGGCGGCGCGGCCTGATCACGCACGAACTGCTCGGCCTGGACATCAGCCTCCTCGGCCTCGGCGGGCTCTGGCTCGTCCAGACGCTCGCCTTCTTCCCCATGGCCACGCTCACCCTGCTGCCGACGCTGAAGAACATCGGCTCCACCCTGGAGTGGGCCGGCCGGGACCTCGGCTGGACCTGGTTCCAGACCTTCCGCCGGGTCACGCTGCCGCTGACGTTCCCCACGATTCTGAACGCGCTGCTGCTCGTCGGCATGTTCGTCATCACCGACTTCGGCAACCCCGTCCTCATCGGCGCCGGGTACCAGGTGCTCTCGGTCGAGGCGTACGTGCAGGCCGTGGGCCGGCAGGACTTCGGGATGGCGGCGGTGCTGTGCGTGCTGCTGTTCGTCCCGACGCTGATCCTCTTCCTGATCCAGCGCCGCGTCCTCGCGCGGCGCTCCGCCGTCACCGTCTCGGGGAAGACGGGCAGCCTGCCGCCCGCGCCGCTGCCCGCGGCCGTGCGGCGCGGGCTCCTCACCGTGCTCGGCCTGGTCAGCGTCCTGATGATCCTCATCTACGGGAGCATCCTGGCCGGCTCGTTCACCCGGGCGTGGGGCGCGGACTGGAGCCTGACGCTGGACCACTGGCGGACGGCACTCCTGCGCGGGGACGACATCCGCAACTCCGCGCTGTTCTCCGCCACGGCGGCGATCATCACGACGATCAGCACGCTGGTCGCCGCCTACGTCGTGCACCGCACCCGGGTCTTCGGCCGGGGCGTGCTGGACGGGCTCGCGGTGCTGCCGTCGGCGATCCCCGGGACGATGATCGGCATATCGTGGCTGCTCACCTTCAACCAGCCCCCCATCGCCCTGACCGGCACCGCGCTGATCCTGGTGCTGGTCATGGTCGTGCGGGCCATCCCGGTCGGCTACCGCACCGCGGTGACCACCATCAGCCAGATCAGCCCGTCGATCGACGAGGCCGCCACCGACCTCGGCGCCTCGCGCGCCCGGGTCATCGTCCAGATCATGTTCCCCCTGCTGGGCGGCGCGTTCACCACGTCGCTCGTGTTCGGGTTCCTGCACGCGATCAACACGCTGAGCGCCGTCATCTTCCTCACCTCGCCGGGCATCGGCCTGGGCGCGCCCACCATCGTCAACCTCGCCGAGTTCGGCCAGTGGGGCGCCGCGACCGGCGTCGCGGCCGGCCTGATGGTGGTCAGCTTCGCCGGGCTCGCCGTCGCGAAGCTCGCCCTCGGCTCCCGGCTGCGGCTCTACGACCTGTGACACCTGGAGATCTCGTGATCGAACTGAAGTCGTTGTGCAAGTCGTTCGACGGGGTGCCGGCCGTGCGCGACCTCGACCTCGCCGTCGGCCGCGGCGAGTTCCTCTGCCTCCTCGGCTCCAGCGGGTGCGGCAAGAGCACCACGTTGCGGATGATCGCCGGATTCATCCGGCCCGACAGCGGGAGCGTGCTCATCGACGGCGTGGACGTGTCAGGGTACGGCCCAGACGCGCGGCCGACGTCCATGGTGTTCCAGGACTACGCGATCTTCCCGCACCTCACCGTCGCGGAGAACATCGAGTTCGGGCTGAAGGCGCAGAAACTCGCCAAGGACGAGCGGGCCCGCCGTACCGGTGAGGCGCTCGACCTGGTCGGCCTCACGGGACTCGGCGGCCGGCGGCCGAACGAGCTCTCGGGCGGGCAGCAGCAGCGCGTCGCCGTCGCCCGGTCGCTGGCCATCCGGCCGTCGGTGTTGCTCATGGACGAGCCGCTGTCCAACCTCGACGCGAAGACCCGCATCCAGCTGCGCACCCAGCTGCGCGAGATCCAGCGCGACACCGGGACGACGATCGTCTACGTCACCCACGACCAGGAGGAGGCGCTGGCCCTGGGCGACCGGATCGCCGTCATGAAGGACGGCTCGCTCGAACAGCTCGGCAGCGGGCACGAGATCTACCTGGCCCCCTCCAACGGGTACGTCGCCGACTTCGTCGGCATCACGAACTGGCTGGCGGGGGAGTACGCAGGCAGGTCGGACTCGGACGAGTCGTGGCAGGTGAACGTCGCCGGAGCGGTGCTCCGCGCGACGCCCGCGAGCCCGTCGTCCTCCGTCTCTCCCGGCTCGCCCGTCGATGTGTCCGTACGCCCTGAGGACGTGACGCTCATCGAAGAGGAGGCCCCCGGCGCGGGGGTGCTGCGCGGCGTCGTCCGCGACGTGCAGTTCCTCGGCCCGGTCGTCCGCACCTACGTCGAGGCCGGCGGCTCGATCGTGATCGTGCACACGGCCCAGAGCGGCTGGTCGCCGGGAGCGAACGTCCGGCTGAGCATCGGCGAGGGCGCGGCGCGGGCGTTCCCCAGGAGCGAGGGCGCGTGGCGCCCGCCGGAGGCCGCCGCCCGGTCCGCGGCCCGGCCCGTCGTCGCGGCCGCGGCGAGCTGACGGCATGGGCATCGCACACGAAGAGGCGGACCTGCGCGACCTGCTCGTCGGGCGGCGCCTGTCCGGCGGCATCAGGACCGTCCGGCGGCAGTCGCTGGCGTACGCGTACAAGATGCTCAAAGGAGACCCCGACCACACCTTCGGCCTGGACGACTGGCGGACCGCGTCCATCGACGAGGTCGTGGCCGCCGTCGCGGCCGGCATCGGCGACCGCATCACGGACGGCGACCCCGAGCTCGGGTACATCGCGCCCGAGCACACGCTGGCCGGCATCAGGGCGCACGCCGACGCCCTCGCCCCCTTCCTGCGGGACGGCGGCGGCACGGTGCTGCTGGCGACCGGGCACCCGACCGGGCTGCTCGACCACTACGCCGACCTGGCGCGGGCGCTGCGGAACGCGGGCAACAGGATCGTCCGCGTCCTCGACGACCACCGGCTCGACCACGCCGTCGGGGCCCACGCCGCCGGCGAGACGGGGATCCGGTTCTTCGGCGGGGTCGCGTGCGCCTTCCACGACGAGGCGATCCTGCACACCCACCGGCCCGACCACATGGAGGCCATGATCGCCGCCGGCGGGCGGATCGATCTCGTCATCGCCGACCACGGCATGGCGGGCGCGGCGATCGCGGCCGGCCTGCCCACGCTGTCGATCGCCGACGCCAACGACATCGCCCTGTTCCTGGCCCGCGCCAGGGGACGGCACGAGCACGTCCTGCCGATCGAGGACAACTTCACGCCCGCCGAGTTCGCGCCGGTGACCGCGTACCTGCTCCGGCGCGCTGTTTGAGGAGGATGGTCATGTCCCGTCACGGTTTGCTGGGCCGGAGTCTTTTAGCCACGGCTCTCGCCCTGGTCCTCACCGGGCCGGCGTACGCGGAGACGTCCGCGCCCGCCGCCGCGGTCGTCCTCGACGGCCGCACCGAGACCTACCGCGAGACCCAGCCGGTCGCTCCCGGCGTCGAGCTGAACACGGTGGAGCTGTACGGGCCCGACGGCGCCACCGGGGAGCCCGGCTGGCTGCAGACGTACCAGATGTCCGTCGACCTCAAGGCCGGCGTCCGGATCGGGCGGCTGTTCCCCGGCCAGGTCGCCGCGCGGCGGCCGCTGCTCGACATGGCGCGCGAAGCGGGCGCCGTCGCCGCGACGAACGCCGACTACTTCGACATCGCCGCCTCCGGCGCGCCGTGGGGCGTGGCCGTCCAGGACGGCGAGCTGCTGCAGTCGCCGCTGCCCAACACCAAGGCGACCCAGACGGACCGGACCGCGGTGATGTTCTCCGAGGACCAGGTGGGCGCCATCGGCGAGATCGTCTTCGAGGGCACCGTCAAGCTGCCCGGCCGGACCGTCCCGCTGGACGCGCTCAACAAGGCCGAGCTGCTGAAGGACCAGATCGGCATGTTCACCCCGGTCTGGGGCACCTACTGCCGCTGCCATCCGGTCAGGGGCGTCGCGCGGACCATCGAGGTGGTCGTGCGCGACGGCGTCGTGGCCGAGGTGGTGGACGTTCCCCGCGAGGGCGCGCTCGCCGAAGGCGCGTTCGTGCTGGTGGGACGGGAGGCCGGCGCCGACGCGCTGTCCTCGCTGCGGGTCGGCGACCCCGTCTCGGTGGACTATGCCGTCCGCGCCCCCGGCGACATGAAGGTCAAGGCGGCCATGAGCGGACGCCAGCTCATCGTCGCGGACGGCGAGCCGCTCGACCTTCCGCCCGAGAACAACACGCCGGAGCCCAGGACCGCCGTCGGATTCTCCGCCGACGGGAGCAAGATGTGGCTGGTCGCGGTGGACGGCCGGCAGCCCGAGTTCTCCCGCGGTCTCGGGCTGGACGAGCTGGGCGAGATGATGGTGAAGCTGGGCGCGCACACCGCGCTCAACCTCGACGGCGGCGGCTCGACCACGCTCGTCGTACGCGAACCGGGACAGAAGCAGGTGGACCTCGTCAACCGGCCGTCCGACGCGGCGGGCACCCGTCCCGTGCCGACCGGGCTGGCCATGTTCCTGCCCGAGGGCAGCGGCAGGGCCAAGGGCTTCTGGGTGAGCACGGCGACGGAACGCGACCGGTTCCCCGGGCCCGCGGCCGCCGCGTCGTGGCGTACCGAGCGGGTCTTCCCCGGGCTGACCCGCCGGCTGACGGCGGCCGCGTACGACGAGACGTACGGTCCCGCCGAGCTGCCCCGCACGATCAAGCCGCAGTGGCGGGTGGAGAACAGCCGGATCGGCGGGGTCGACCGCGACGGCGTCTTCCGCGCGCTGTCGTCCGGCGAGACGAGCGTGACGGCCAGGCACGGCAAGGCCGCCGGCGACATCGGCCTCACCGTGCTGGGCCGGCTGGCCCGCCTGGAGACCGGCCCCCGCCGTGTCAACCTGTTGACCAAGGGCGCCCAGGGCACCTTCGAGGTCAACGGCGCGGACACCGCCGGGTACGCCGCCCCCATCGACCCCGCCGACGTCCACCTCACCTACGACAAGGCCGCGCTGGACGTGACCCCGACCGGCACCGGCGCGTTCACCGTCACCGCGCGGGCCGCCGAGGGCGAGCACGTCGTCACGGTGTCCGCCGGCGGCGTCCGGACCGAGCTGGTCGTCGGCATCGGGACGTCCCAGGACGTCGTGGACACCTTCGACGACACCTCGAACTGGGACTTCTGGAGCCTGCGCGCCACTGGCTCCGCCTCCTCCACCCCTGACGGCCATGCCGGGAACGGGCTGAAGCTGGACTACGACTTCACCCAGAGCACCCAGACGCGCGGCGTCGGCATCTGGCCGTCCGCCGGCCTCCTGCCGGTGGCCGGGCAGCCGGCGGCGTTCAAGCTGTGGGTGAAGTCCGAAGGCCACGACCAGCGGACCCGCCTGGAGGTCGTCGACCGCGACGGCACTCTGCACACGATCGAACCCGCCTTCATCACCGAACCGGGGTGGCAGCAGATCACGTACGACGTGCCGGACGGCATGGCGTACCCGGTGAGCCTGCGCCGCGTCTTCTTCAACGAGATCAACCCCGACGCCCGCTACACCGGCACCCTGATCCTGGACGAACTGACCGCCGTGGCCGCCGGCCCAGCGGGCCGGCCGCCGGCTGCGCTGAAGGCGTCCGCGGCGCCTGGGCTGTCGTGAGCGATCTCGTCAGGTCGCCGCACGCAGCCGCCGTACCTTCGCGGGACCGTCGATGACGCCGCGGCCGATCCGGCTCGCGAGCTCTTCGAGCCGTTCCCCGGTCGTCCGATCCTCCGGCTGGTAGACGACGATTCGGGTGCGGGGGTTCGCCTGGAGCTGCATCGTGATGGTGCGCAGGGACAGCGTGCCGACGTGCAGCGACCGGATCCCCTTCACCCGGTCGGGATCGCCCGACACGTCCGCCTGGTCCCACAGGCGGACGAACAGCGGTGACTCCTCGCGGAGCCGGCCGAGCAGCGGTCCCCAGGCGGGATCGGTGACCGACTCGCCGTAGTACGCGCGCAGCCTGGCCACGATGCCCGCGCACTCCTGCTCGTGGTCGGAGTGCCCGGCGATCCAGTCGGGGTGGGTGAAGTGCAGGTAGGCGCAGTTGCGATCGGCCGCCGGCAGCGCCTCCACGTCGTCGATCATGAACCGGAACGGCGCGTTGTAGGCCAGGGGCTCGAACCACGGGTTCATCGCCACGGCCGGATGCGGGGAGAGGCTGTCCAGCAGTCCCTGCAACTGGCCGCCGACCTCCTCGAAGCCCGAAGGTTCTGTCACGTCCGCGTGCCCGCCGAGGAGCAGCAGGTGACGGCGTTCGCCGGGGGAGAGCCGCAACGCGTCCGCGATCGCCGTCAGCACCTCGACGCTCGGTTGTACGTCACGTCCCTGTTCGAGCCACGTGTACCAGGTCGACCCGACGTTCGCGAGGACCGCGACCTCCTCCCGGCGCAGCCCCTTGACCCGGCGCCGGCCGCCGCCACCGGGCAGGCCCACGTCGGCGGGCGCGAGCCGGTCACGCCGGGCGCGCAGGTAGGCGCCGAGCTCACGAGAACGTATGTCCGCCATGGCAACGAGCATGCCACGGCGGGGCCGGGCCAGGGTGGTGCTCCGACCACCAGCATCACGGCACTCTGGAGGGCCGCCCGCCAGGGGCGCAGGGTGGGTGCCATGCAACGGACATGGCCGGTTCTCGTGGCGGCATTCGGAGCGACGTACACGTTCAGCGTCGGCAACGTGACCGCCCCACGTCTCGGACCGGATCTGGGCGCCGATCGTGGCGAGGTCGCGCTCGTGCTCGCCGCCTTCGCGGTCACGTTCGCGGCCGGGCTGATCCCCGCGGGACGCCTCGGCGACCGGTACGGACGCCGGCGGCTGCTGGCCCTCGGGCTTCTCGCGGTCGCGCTGACCTCGGCGCTGGCCGCGGCGGCTCCCGGACTCTGGTGGCTGGTCGCCGCGCGGGTCCTGCAAGGTGCGGCCTCGGCGATGGTGATGCCACAGACGCTGGCGATCATTCGGACGTCGGCCGGCCGGGCCGCCCAGGTGCGCGGGGTCGCGGCGTTCACCGCGAGTTCCGGGGTCGGCACCGTGGCGGGGCAGGTCGCCGGTGGCCTCGTGATGGGGCTGAGCCTGCCGTGGGCGGGATGGCGAGGGGCGGTCCTGACCTCCGCGATCCCCGCCGTGGTGGCGTTGCCGGGCGTGCGCCGGCTCCGGGTCGCCCCGCCGAACAGCACAGAACGGCCCGACCTCGGCGGCGCGCTCCGGGCGGCGATCCCGCTCCTGGCCCTGGTCGCCGGACTGTCACTCGGCCCGGCGACAGGCTGGCCCTGGTGGACACTCGCGCTGGTGGCGTTCGGGTTGCTGGGGTTGTACGGCTTCTGGCTCAACCAGAGACGGCGCGAGCCGGCGGGCCGTTCGGTTCTCGTCGCCCCCTCCAGCCTGCGGCCCCCCGCGCTGCGGATCGGGCTGCTGATGACCGTGCTGCTCTTCGCCGGGTACGGCGCCTTCAGCTACGAGTACTCGATGTTCACCCAGGTGGGTCTCGGGTTGACGCCGGTCGCGTCCGGGCTCGGGCTGGCCGCGTTCGCGGGGGCCTTCGTCCTCGCGGGACTTCGCATGCCGCGCATCACCGCGCGGTTCGGCGACCGCACGATGGAGGTGGCCGCCGCCCTGCTGGCCGCCGGTCTGGTCGTGCTCGGCCTGGCCTCGTGGTTCAACCAGGGCGAGGGCGCGGCGGTCTGGATCGGCTGCTTCCAGGTGATCGGCATGCTCCTCGGCGCGGCGCAGGCGAGCCAGTACGGCCCTCTCGTCGCGACGGTCATGGCAGCGGTGCCCCATCGAGTCGCGGGCCTGGCCGGAGGCCTGTTCACCACCGCGCAACAGGCCGCGCTCGCGCTCGGCATCGCCACGATCGGCGGCATCCCCGGGACGCTCGCCCCGTCGCTCGGCTGGGAGCGCGCCTTCGCGGCGGGGCTGGGCGTCCAGGTGGTCACGACCGTGCTGTTCTGGGCCCTCGCCCGGCGGCTGCGCGGCTCCGGCACCCGCCATGCCCCGGACGGAAACGACCCTTCGACCACGTCACTTTCCTTGTCAGAAAACAACCAGTAGAGGATGGGAATTCACTCATGATCAAGATGATCATCACGCTGAAGCGCCGCGAAGGCATGACGCACGACGAGTTCAAGCACTACCAGCAGAACATCCACCGACCGCTGCTCATGTCGATCCCGGAGTCGGAGCAGTACATCCGCCGGTTCGTCGTGTCGTACCCCGTGCCGGCGCCCCGGTACCCGGCATCGGAGTACGACTCGGTGGTCGAGGCCTGGTTCGACGACATGGCCGGCCTCGAAGCCCTGTTCTTCAGCGAGAACTTCCTGAAGATCGTCGACCCCGACCACGAGAACTTCATCGACCTGGCGACGTTCGGGCGCATCATCTGCGAGGAGGACGTCGTCATCGATCGCGGCTAGCGCCGTAACCGCCCGAACCCTGGACCTCGGTGGCCGCTGTCACGCATGAACGACATGTACCGGCGCCCGCTACGGTGTGGTGCCGTGCAGTTCCCGGACGAGGGAGCCCGGCACCGGCGTGCCGAGCATGTGGCAGACGGCCACCTTCTGGGCGGCGAACTCCGCGTTGGTCCAGCGGGTGATCCCGTCGTTGGGCGCGAGGTCGCCGGCCTTGCCGGTGCTGTCGCTGATGGCGGTCCGGCGGCCGTCGTCGGAGACCGCGGTCGTGCTGTGGTGGCCCTGGGTGTCGCCGCCGTGGCCCCATGCCGTCCCGCAGGGCGTATCGAACTTGATCAGTCCGAGGCCGTAGCGGCCCTTGATGGGGAACTCGGGCGGCAGGGCGACGGTGGTCTTCATCTGGCGGAGCTGGGCTCGGGAGAACAGTTCGGCTTTGAGCAGGGCGGAGTAGAAGCGTGACAGGTCGCCGGCGGTGGAGATGACCGCCCCGGCGGCGCCGGCCCAGCCACCGATGTTCGCCCCGGTGTGATCGGTGTACTTCGGGGTGCCGCCGGCGAAGATGATGGCGTATCCGTGCGCGTATCCCGGGCCGGTGTCGGTGGCCCGGGGGTTGGCGTAGTAGGTGTGCTTGAGGCCGAGCGGGCGGGCGATGCGCCGGCGTACGAGGTCGGCGAGACTCGAGCGGGTCAGCTTCTGCGCGATCATTCCGAGCAGGGTGTAGTTCGTGTTCGAGTACGACCAGCCCTTGCCGGGGGCGAAGGTCGGCGGGTGGGCGAAGGCGGCGTCGAGCAGCTCTCGCTCGGTCCAGTCGTGGTGCGGGTCGTTCTGCATGAGAGCCAGCACCTTGGGGTCGCCGGTGTAGTTGAACAGGCCGCTCGTGTGGTTGAGCAGCATGCGCACGGTGATGTTGTCGCCGTTGGGGACGACGCCGGGCAGGTACGTCGAAACGGGTGCGTCGAGTGCGACGGCCTTCTCGTCGACCAGTTGCAGGATCAGTGTCGCGGTGAAGGTCTTGGTGTTGCTGCCGATCTCGAACTGGTCGTCCGCGCGCAGCGCCCGGCCCGTGGCCATGTCGGCGACTCCGGCGACGGTCTTGGAAACGCGCCGGCCGTCGTTGATCCGTGCCAGGTAACCAGGGTTGCCGATGGCCAGCATCTGCTGTGCGACGTCCCGCATGGAGCCACCGGCCGGTGGGGCCGGGTGGGGAGAGGCGGCAGCGGGAGCGGCGACGGCGACGACCGAACCGGCCAGTATCGCCGCCGCGGTCATGGCGACACCCGCGGTGCGCCGGATGGTGTGGTGCCTCGTCGTCGAGGCGGTGGGGGAGGTGGGGTTCATGGTCTGGTCTCCTTGGTCGACGGCGCGAGGTTCGGGACCGCCCCACCGCTGGTGGTGGGGATGGGTGAGGACAGATCCCTCCCAAGAAGCGCCGCGGCTGTCGCGTCTGTTCTATTAGATGTATATCAGATAGAACCTCTAGCGTGTAGCCGCCACGAACTGACCCACCGAACGCAGCGGGCCCGCCGTTACTCGGCGGGCCCGCGTCATCGCCCTCGACGCCGTGCGGTCGCGGCATCGCGGCGATCATTTATCTGCTGATGGAAGGCCGGATCAAGCGCCGCGAACCACTCGGACGCTCGGACGGGGTGATCGCGGTGGAGGAAGCGGCCCGCCCAGCCGTGGGCACAGGGCCACCGCGAGATCGCCTTCCTGGCCGGCCCGCAGGACATCGGCCCCCGTGGGGCGCAGACGAGATCGATGGCGGCCCTGGTCAGGAGACGCAGTCGCGGCTGCGAGGAGGGCTGAACGGTCCGCCGGGACGGCTCAGGACCGTCATGGGCCTCAGGGCTGGTCGCCGGTGGGGGCCGCGCGCAGGATGGCGTCGGGCCTGGCGACTGCCGCCAACCTCACCGTTCCCGGCTGAGGAAGCACGACAGGAGTCGCCTGAAGTCGTGCGGGTGCTCGAGCGACGGCACGTGCCCGCATCGGCCGAGGACGTGCAGGCGGACGTCGGCCAGGTGTTCGAGCAGGGGCAGGGCTGCCGTCCCGAGCGGGGTGACGCGGTCGTCGGCGCCGTGGACGAGCAGCACGGGCGCGCGGATTCCTGCCAGCGTCTGCGCCGAGAGGGTGAGGTCGTCGGCCCAGCGTGCCCTGGGCGGGGGGAACAGCGACGCGTATGCGGCCGCCCCCGCGCGCATCGCGGCCGTACGGGCGGCGACGGCGGACTCGGTCACGAGCGCCTGGTCGAGGACGAGGCGGCTCAGCATGTCTCGTGCCCCGAGCGGGCCGGGGGCGGCGGCCCAGATCGCGTCGAGGTCGGCGGAGAGCGGCGCCCCGGGGGCGCCCATCGTCGAGACCGCCACGACCCGGGTGACCTGCTGGGGACGCGCGGCCGCCAGCGCCAGCGCCACGGCGCCGCCCATGGAGTGGCCCACCACGGCGTAGCGCTCGGCACCGAGAGCATCCATCAGGCCCGCGGCCTGCTCCGTCCACAGCCCGAGCCCGCCCCTGGAACCCGCCGGGATCGGGGTACGGCCGAACCCCGCCTGGTCAGGAGCCACCAGGTGCCAGGACGTGCCCAGCGCCTGGGCCGTCGTCGCCCAGGCGCCGGATCCGGTCGTACCGGGTCCGGAGCCGTGCAGCATCAGCACCGCGGGCCCGGTGCCGCTCTCCAGGACGTGGACGGGGGAGCCGCCGACGGTGACGGTCCGAAGTGCCGTCACCGGGACAGGCCGGGCGTGCTCATGCCGATGCGGAGTTGACGGACTTCGAGAAGACCTCCATCATCGCCCTGCCGAACTGCGGCATGTCGGGCCACCCCCGGCAGGAGACGAGGTTGCCGTCCACGACGTCGGGAGCGTCGATGACCGTCGCGCCCGCGTTCTCCATGTCACCGGTGATGGGCGGGAAGCACGCCGTCTTCCGCCCTTTCAGCAGCCCGTACACGGCCGGCACCTGCGCGCCGTGGCACACCAGCGCGATCGGGAGGTTGCGCGCGAAGAAGTGCTCGGTGATGCGCCTGACGTCGGCGTCGACCCGGATCCACTCGGGAGCGCGTCCTCCGGGGATGATGAGGGCGTCATAGCGCTCGACGTCGACCTCGGCCCAGGGCACGTCCACCGGCAGCTTTCGGCCGTTCTTCTCCACGTAGGCATCGGAGTTGGGGTCGAACTCGTGGATGACCAGCTGAACGTCACGCATCGTCCGTGACGAGACGTCGACGTCCCAGCCGCCCTCCTGCACGCGATAGTAGGGATACATGGTGTCGAGCTCCTCGGCGGCGTCGCCGGTCAGGAGCAGTGCTCTGGGCACCTGCTTCTCCTCGCATCTGGAGCGGGTGAGGCGGATCCGATCCGATCCGATCGGATTGAGCTAGCATTTCTCGACCCGGCCCGCCCGTCAAGCCTCCGCCGCCATTCCGCCCGCGCTCTCGGCCTCGTCGAACAAGCGCCGGAACCGCTCGCCGGACAGCAGGATGTGCCGGCGCATGGCGTAGGCGGCGGCGTCGGGGTCGCGCGCGGCGATCGCGGCCAGGACCTCCTCGTGCTCGGCCATGGCCAGGTGGGTGACCTGGGCGTCGCGGTGCAGCCGGAACAGGTGCACGTGCGTGTGCAGGCGGGCGAGCGCTTCGCGGATGACCTGGTTCTCCGCGCTCAGGGCGACGAGATCGTGGAAAGCGGCGTCGCGCAGCCCGAAGGCGCCGTAGGCCATGGGTCCCTTGCCCCCCTCCAGCTCCACCATGTCCTCCAGCATGCGCCGCATGCCGGCCACCTGCTCCGAGGACGCGCGCTCGGCGGACCTGCGCGCCGCCGCCGGTTCGAGGAGCAGGCGGACCTCCAGCATGTCCTCGAATCGGTGCCGGGTGATCTGGGGGGGAATGTGATAGCCGGCATGGGGCACCCGCACGACCAGGCCCTCGGCCTCCATGCGGTTCAGAGCGTCTCGGATCGGCGTCTGCGAGACCCCCAGCTCCCGCGCCAGGACATCGATCGTGACGCGGGAGCCGGGCTCGATCCGGAGCGACATCATCTGTCCGAGCAGCGTGTCGTACACCTCGTCGGCGAGCCGGCCGCGAGATCTCGGCGGCGGCGTTCCGTCCGTCATGGCCTCACGGCGCCGCGCGATCACCGCTTCGTCGTCCATCGTCACGTGAGGTCCTTTCCTGCGTCTCCGGGAACCTGTTGACATCGGTCGCCATACTGCGGGATGTTGACGCTCCCCACCGGATCGTATAGGAAAGGTGGCGGATGCCAGCCATCCTCACCTATCGGGGAACCGTCCGCCATCGCTCCGCTTCGATCAGTTGGAGCTTCCATGAGCATGCTCGACGTCCTGCTCGGTTCGCCACCGGACCGTACAAGGACCGAATTCCCGACTGCTTGAAGCCCCACCACGTCGCGGCGCATGCGTGACTCCGGTCCGCGGGTCAGCCCCGCGCCGGCCGGTGACACGCCTGAACAAGCCGGCAACCGCTCGGCGAAGCACGCAGCAAGGCTCCAGAAGTCCCCGCCCAGAAAGCAGGCGAGAAGATGCGGTATCCCCAGCGAAGAGGACGACTGTCCGTTCCCGGGCGAACAGTGCTGCTGGCGACGGCGGCCATGGTGGTGGCCACGACCCTGGTGGCCTGCGGCGGCCAGAGCGACAGCGCCCCCAAGGCGCCGGCGACCATTCCGGAACTCACCAAGGATCCGCTGACCCTCAGCTTCATCTGGTTCGACTGGCCCCCCGCCCACGCGCTGGAGACCTTCGCGAACGCGGAGTACACCAAGCTGCGGCCGAACGTGACCGTCAAGGTCAAGACCGTGCCGAACGCGAACTGGCACGACGCGATGTTCACCCAGTTCGCCGCGCACAAGACCGACTTCGACATCCCGATCCTGGACTCGCAACACATCGGCGAGGCCGTGACGAACGGCAACATCCTCGACATCACCGACTTCGTCAAGAAGAACATCGACGTCAAGGCCTACAACCCGTACCTCCTGGCGGCCTACGGCCAGTTCCCCCAGGCGGAGACCGGCAAGCGCGACGAGAACGCCAGCCTGTACGGACTGCCGCTGCTCGGCGACACCTGGACGATGATCTACCGCAAGGACCTGATCGGCGACAAGCCACCGCAGACCTGGGACGAGATGATCTCGGTCGCCGAGAAGTGCCAGGCGGACAACCCCGGCGTCAGCGGGCTGGCCTTCCACCAGGCCAACGGCTCCGACGCCGCGGCCGTCACCTACAACACGGTCAACGGCGTCTACGGCGGCAACCTCTGGAACCCGAAGACGCGCAAGATCAACGGCGTCCTCAACGACGCCGCGGGCCATGAGGCGATGGACGTCCTGGTCAACAAGATGAAGCCGCTGACCGCCAAGGGCTCAGGCAACTGGTTCATCGACGAGGTGAACGCGGCGGTCGCCCAAGGCAAGGCCTGCATCGCGTTCAACTGGATCGCCGCGAGCGGCGGCCTGCTCGACCCGAAGCAGTCGACGCTCGGCACCACGCGGGAGCAGATTCTCGACAAGCTGGGTTTCGCCACCCTGCCGAGCCAGAAGACGAACCTGGTGCCTCTCGGCGGCATGGGGATGCACGTGTCGGCCTATTCCCCCGAGGCGAACCAGGCTGAGGCCCTGAGCTTCATGAAGTGGTTCGAGCAGGCCGACATCCAGAAGAAGTGGGCCGCGGCCGGTGGCGTGCCCTCGCGTACGGACGCCCTGGAGTCGCCCGAGTTCCTCGACGCCGCGCCGTTCAACCAGGTGTACACCGACTCGGTGCCGCGGATGCGGGACATGTGGAACGTACCCGAGTACGCGCGCCTCGTCGACATCGAGAACACCAACGTGAACGCGGCTCTCAACGGCGCGAAGACGCCGAAGGAGGCGCTCGACGACATCGCCAAGGAGCAGCAGAGCGTGCTCGACGCCGCCGGAGGCAAGGGCGGCGGCGGACTGTGAGTGACTCCGCCCCCCTGACGACCGACCAGCCCGGGCAGGTGGCGTCCGCGACGCCGCCCGCACCGGGCCGGTCCCGCCGCCTGAGCGACCGCGGGCTCGCCGTGGCCTTCACCTCGCCCGCGCTGCTGCTGTTGCTCGCCATGTCGGTGTTCCCGTTGCTGTGGGCGTTGTACCTGTCCTTCACCGACTACTCGGCCACCCGCGGGGGGCCGGCCCAGTTCGTCGGGTTCGGGAACTACACCGCCATCCTGGCTTCGGAGCAGGTCCACCTGAGGGCCTTGACGACGTTGGTCTACGTGGTCGGCGCGGTCACCCTGCAGACCGTGCTCGGTTTCGCCATCGCCTACCTGATCTCACGGCGCACGCGCGGGCGAGGACTGCTGACCACGCTGTTCCTGGTGCCGATGATGCTGTCGCCGGTCGTGGTGGGGCTGTTCTGGCGGTTCATGCTCGACGCGCAGTTCGGCGTGGTCAACAGCATGCTCGGCTCGATCGGCCTGGGGCAGGTGGAGTGGCTCACCGGGCAGCGAACGGCACTGATCTCCCTGATCCTGGTCGACACCTGGCAGTGGACGCCGTTCATCATGCTCATCGCCCTCGCGGGCCTCACCGCGGTTCCCCGGTACCTGTACGAGGCCGCCTCGATCGATCGGGCGTCCGAGTGGTTCCGGTTCCGCACCATCACCCTTCCCCTGGTGTGGCCACTGCTCCTCATCGCCGTGTTGTTCAGGGCCATCGAGGCCTTCCGGCTGTTCGACCTCGTCTACATCCTCACCAGCGGAGGTCCGGGGGTCTCCACCGAGACGTTGTCGTTCCACGTCTACAAGGTCGCGTTCCTGGGCTTCAACACCGGGACCGCCTCGGCGTACGGGATCCTGATGATCCTCGTCGTCATCATCCTCACGCAGCTCTACCTGCGCTACCTGAACAAGCTCAAGGAGGACTGATGGCCGTCTCCGTCGACGAGGCCGTGTCCACACGTCCTGCCCGGGATCGCGGGTCCCCCGCGCGCCGCTTCGGCGGCCGGGGCCGCTCCGCGCTGGAGGTCACGCTGCTGACCGTGCTGGCCGCCGTGATGCTCTTCCCGGTGCTGTGGATGATCGAGACGTCCATCAAGGAGAACCGGGACGTCTACGCCATCCCGGCCAAGTTCTTCGACTTCAAGGTCACCATGGACCATTACAAGGACGTGTTCGTCGCCTCCGGCAGCGGTCGTTCGACCCTGTCCGCCGCGTTTCTCAACTCCGTCGTGGTCGCCGGGGCCTCCACGGCACTGGCCACCGTACTGGGGGTGCCGGCGGCCTGGGCCTACTCACGCTTCGCGATGAAGGCCAAGAAGGACCAGCTGTTCTTCATCCTGTCCACCCGCTTCATGCCGCCCGTGGTGGTCGTGATCCCGATCTTCCTCATGTACCGCCAGGTCGGGCTCATCGACAGCAAGCTCGGCCTGATCCTCATCTACGCCGCGTTCAACGTCCCGTTCACGATCTGGATGATGAAGGGGTTCGTCGACGAGGTGCCCGCGGAGTACGAGGACGCCGCCATGCTCGACGGCTACACCCGCTTGCAGGCGTTCTGGCGATACACCCTGCCCCTGCTGCTGCCCGGCATCGCCGCGACGGCGGTCTTCGCCCTCATCTTCTCGTGGAACGAGTTCGTGTTCGCCATCTTCCTCACCTCCAGCGACAGCGTGCGGACGGCCCCACCCGCCATCGCCGGCCTCATCGGCGGAACCACCGTGGACTGGGGCCTGGTGGCCGCCGCCTCCGTGGTGTTCGCCCTGCCGGTGCTCGTCTTCGCCTACCTGGTGCGCAAGCACCTCGTCGCCGGTGTGACGCTCGGGGCGGTGCGACGCTGATGGCGGGCATCGAGGTGACCGCTCTGCACAAGCGCTACCCGGACGGGACGGTCGCGGTCGATCACGTGGACCTGTCCATCCGCGACGGCGAGCTGTTCGTGATGCTCGGCCCTTCGGGTTGCGGCAAGACGACCACACTGCGGGCCGTGGCCGGCCTGGAGCGGCAGACGACGGGCGACATCCGCATCGGCGACACGCTGGTCAACGACCTGCCGCCGGCCGAGCGCGACATCGCCATGGTGTTCCAGTTCTACGCTCTCTACCCGCATCTGCGAACCCGCGACAACCTGGCCTTCCCCCTGCGGGCCGAGGGACTGCCCAAGGCGGAGGTGCGCGCGCGGGTCGACGAGGCCGCCCGGCTGATGCGGCTCGGTCCGCTCCTGGACCGGCGGCCGCGCCGGCTGTCCGGCGGGGAGCAGCAGCGCGTCGCGCTCGCCCGCGCCCTGGTACGACGGCCGCGCGCGTTCCTCATGGACGAACCTCTCACCAATCTGGACGCGGAGCTGAGGGCGGACATGCGCACGGAGATCAAGCACCTGCAGGGGGAACTGGGGACGACGATGGTCTACGTCACCCACGACCAGGTCGAGGCCATGTCGCTCGGCCACAGGATCGCCATACTCAACAAGGGCCGCGTCGAGCAGATCGGCACGCCGCTGGAGGTCTACGACCGTCCGGCGAGTCTCTTCTGCGCCGCGTTCATCGGCTCCCCGCCGATGAACCTGATCGAGGTGGAGGTGGCCGACGGGAAGCTGCGCGGTCAGGGCGGACTGGTCCTCACGCCACCGCCGGGCCTGCCGCGCGACCGCCGCCTGGTCGCGGGCGTCCGGCCGGAGGCGCTGGAAGTCACCGAACCGCGGGCGGAACGTTCGGTCCCGGCCCGCGTGGTCTCGGCGGAGTGGCTCGGCGACGAGATCATCTACGTGGTCGACCACGGCGGCCGGAGGGACGTACGGGTGCGGATGCCGCCGACCGTGCGTTTCGCCGCTGACGCGCCGGTCGGGCTGCGGCACACCGGCGGGACCCCGGCGGTCTACGACGTGAACACGGAAGAGCTGGTGGCCTGATGGGAACCGTGGCGGTGCGCGGGCTGCGCAAGTCCTTCGGCAAGGTCCAGGCCCTGGACGGGGTGACGCTGGACGTTCCGGACGGATCGTTCTTCGTCGTCCTCGGACCCTCCGGGGCGGGCAAGACGACGACCCTGCGCGCGATCGCCGGACTGGACAAGCTCGACGCCGGGTCGGTGCATCTGGACGGGAGGGACGCGACCGGTGACGCCCCGGCCGCACGCGACCTGGCCATGGTGTTCCAGAACTACGCCCTCTACCCGCGGCACACGGCGTACGAGAACATCGCTTCGCCGCTGCGGGCACGCCGCTGTTCCGCGAGCGAGATCGCCGCCGCCGTCGAGCGGATCTCGAGCCTGCTGCACATCGAACGTCTGCTGCAGCGTCGTCCGGCGCAGTTGTCGGGCGGTGAGATGCAGCGTGTCGCCCTGGCCCGGGCGCTGGTACGTCACCCACGCGCGTTCCTCATGGACGAGCCGCTGACGAACCTCGATCTCAAGCTCCGCGTCGAGATGCGCACCGAGCTCACCCGCATCCACCGCAGCCTCGGAGCGACCTTCGTCTACGTGACCAACGACCAGGTCGAGGCCCTGTCCATGGCCGACCAGGTCGCGGTGCTCAAGGAGGGGAAGGTGCAACAGATCGGAACGCCGGCCGAGGTGTACGAGCGTCCGGCCAACCAGTGGGTCGCGGGATTCGTCGGGAGCCCGCCGATCAGCCTGCTCGCCTGCCACGCCGAGGGAGATCGCCTGGTCGGGGCGGAAGGCTGGACGCTGCCGCGGCCCCGCTGGACCACGGCCGAGGACGGTCGTCCGCTGCTGCTGGGCGTGCGCGCGGAGGACCTGTCCGTCGAGCGGCGTGGGGACGCGTCGTTGCCGGGTGAGCTCTACGGCCTTGAGCCGCTCGGTGACCGGACGGTGGTCGACGTCCGGGTGGGGACGGAGATCCTCAAGGTCAAGGCACGGACCACCGTCACCGGTACACCGGGCGAGCGGCTGCTCGTCACGGTCGACCTGGACCGTGCGCACCTGTTCGATGCGGGCACCGGGCTGACGCTGTCCGAAGCCGGAAGGTGATCGGTGGCGGCATCCAGAACATCACAGGAGGCGGCGCGATGAGTGACCCGATGAACGTCCTGGCCCCCGAGCACCGGCGGCTCCGGATCGGCGACGCCTGGCGCGACGCCGCCGGCGGAGCCACCTTCGCGGTCGAGGACCCGGCCACCGGCAAGACCATCGCCGAGGTGGCGGACGCCGGCGTCGCCGACGGGCTCGCCGCCCTGGACGTGGCGAGCGAGGCGATGGCGGAGTGGGCGGCGACCCCGCCGCGACGACGGTCGGAGTTGCTGACCGCGACGTACCGGGCACTGATCGGGCGATCCGAGGAGGTCGCCCGGCTGATCACGCTCGAGATGGGCAAGCCGCTCGCCGAGGCCAGGGGAGAGGTGGCCTACGGCGCCGAGTTCTTCCGCTGGTTCGCCGAGGAGGCGGTGCGCGTCGAGGGGCGCTACAACACCGCTCCCGCCGGCGGATATCGCATCCTCACCGTGCCGAAGCCGGTCGGACCGTGCGTCTTCGTGACGCCCTGGAACTTTCCGCTGGCGATGGGTGCCCGCAAGATCGCTCCCGCGCTGGCGGCGGGCTGCACGACGATCACCAAGCCGGCCGCCCAGACGCCGCTCACCATGCTGTTCCTGGCCCGCATCATGGAGGAGGCCGGCGTTCCTCCGGGCGTCGTCAACGTCGTGACGACCGAGCGGGCCGGCGAGGTGGTCTCAGCACTGCTGGCCGACCGCCGGACCCGCAAGCTGTCGTTCACCGGGTCGACCGAGGTCGGGCGCGTGCTGCTACGGCAGGCGGCGGACAACGTGCTGCGCACCTCCATGGAACTGGGCGGCAACGCGGCCCTGATCGTGTGTGCCGACGCGGACCTGGACGTCGCGCTCGACGGCGCCATGGTGGCCAAGATGCGCAACATCGGGGAGTCCTGCATCGCGGCCAACCGGATCTACGTGGAGGAGCCGGTGCGCGAGGAGTTCACGGCGCGCTTCACCGAGCGGATGGGCGCTCTCTCGGTGGGTCATGGTCTCGACGACGGCGTGGACGTCGGGGCGTTGATCGACGAGGCGTCGGTCACCAAGCTCGACGAGCTCGTCGCCGACGCGGTCGATCGCGGCGCCCGTGTCCTGGTGGGCGGCGAGCGTCCGGACGGGCCGGGCCACTTCTACCCGCCCACGGTCCTCGTCGACGTGCCCGAAGACGCGCGGATGCTGCGGACGGAGATCTTCGGCCCGGTGGCGCCGATCATCTCGTTCACGTCCGACGAGGAGGTGATGGCGAAGGCCAACGGCACCGAGCACGGCCTGGCCGGATACGTCTTCACCCGTGATCTCCAGCGGGCGCTCCGGTACGCCGAGGGGCTGGAGACGGGGATGGTCGGCGTCAACCGTGGCCTGATCTCGGACCCGTCGGCTCCGTTCGGAGGCGTGCGGCAGTCCGGGATCGGCAAGGAGGGGTCGCACGAGGGCATCCTCGAGTACCTCGACGTCACCTACGCGGCGATCGACCTGCCGTGACCGGCACGGATCCGCCGGCACCCGGGGGTCCAGCACATCACCGCCGACGTTCCAGAGAGGCACCGACATGCTTGAGACCGTCCGCGGACCACGCCAGCTGATCGTGGGCGAAGGGGTCGCGCAGAACATTCCACGCGTGGTGGCCGAGTGCGGCTCGCGCGTCCTCATCGTGACCGACCGGGTTCTGCTGGGGCAGCCGGGCGTGGCCGAGATCGTGGCCGCCGTACGGGAGAAGGTCGAAGCCGTCGAGGTGTTCGCCGACGCGACGCCGGACGTGCCACTCGCCGACGTCGCCCTGGCCGTCTCGGCCGCCGCAGAGGTGGACGCCGACGTCATCCTCGCCGTCGGGGGCGGCACGGTGATCGACCTCGCCAAGATCGTCGGCGTCATCCGGTGCCACGGTGGGACGCCGCGCGACTTCTACGGCGAGTCGAAGGTGCCGGGGCCGACGATTCCTCTCGTCGCGATCCCGACGACGTCGGGCACCGGCTCCGAGCTCACGCCCGTCTCGGTGCTGACCGACCCGGACCGCGAGCTGAAGGTGGGGGTCTCCAGCGTCCACATCGTGCCCGACTTCGCCATCGTCGACCCCGAGCTCACCTACACCTGCCCGGCGACCGTCACCGCCCACTCCGGCATCGACGCGTTCTGTCACGCGGTGGAGAGCTACACCGCGCGACCCCGGCCCCACGGACCGCGCGACCCGGTGGAGCAGGTCTTCCTCGGCCGCAACCCGATCACCGATCACTACGCGCTCCTGGCCGCGGCGCGGATCGCCCGCAGCCTGCCCCAGGTCGTCAGGGACGGAGGCGACAAGGAAGCGCGCGCGGACATGTCCTACGGGTCCATGCTGGCCGGGCTCGCCTTCGCCCACGCGGGCAACGCGGCTCCGCACGCCCTCCAATATCCCATCGGCGCAGCCACCCACACACCGCACGGCCTGGGCGTCGGGCTGCTGCTGCCCTACGCGCTGGACGCGGCCAGAGACGCCATCGGCGACCGGCTGGCCATCCTCGCCGGGGTGTGCGGGCTCGACGTGACCGACGCCTCGGAGGCCGAGGCCGCGGAGACGTTCCTCACCTGGCTCGACGGGCTCCTCGCCGGCATCGGCATCCCCGCTACCTTGGCGGACATCGGCGTGGCACGCGCCGACCTCCCGCGCTTCGCGGAGATGGCCGGCGGTGTCACCCGCCTGATCCAGAACCATCCGGGCCCGACCGACACCGCCAGCCTGACCGCGATCCTCGAAGCGGCCTGGCTCGGGGACCGCACCCGGCACGTCCTGACTCCGAAGCGGAGATGGTGACGGCCTTTCACCTGTCGGAAATCGTCTGGATGTCGTTCACGGGCTGGTGCAGGCGTATCCGGATGGCAGGGCCGTGTCGCCGCCGGGACGGCCGGCCTGGAAGCCGAGGCTGGTGGTGGCGGCTCCGGGGGCCAGCGTGCCGTTGAAGCTCATGCTCCTGGCCGTGACGGTCTGCCCGCTGGTGGTGACGGTGGCGTTCCACGAGCCGGTCAGCGTGTGCCCGGCCGGGAGCGTGAAGGTGACCGTCCAACCGGTGATCGTCGAGGTACTGGTGTTGGTGATCGTCAGCGGCTGGATCACATAGCCGGTACCCCACTGGGTCTGCACGGTCGGCGTGGCTGTGCAGGCTCCGGTGGTGCCGCCGCCGCTGGTGGTGACCTGGACCGTGCCGGACACCGGCGAGAGGTTGCCGGCGGCGTCCCGCGCGCGGACCTGGTAACGGTAGGTGGTGCTCGGGGTCAGGCCCGTGTCGCTGAACGAGGTCGTGGCCGAGGTGCCGGCCTGGGTGAAGGTGCCGCCGGTGGCCCCGGGTGCGCGCAGGATGTCATAGCCGCTCACCCCGACGTCGTCGGTGGAGGCGGTCCAGGACAGGTTGGTGCCGCCGGCGGTGGTGCCGGAGGCCGCCAGCCCGGTCGGGGCGGTGGGAGGTGTGGTGTCGTTCGTGCCCCCCTGGAACTGGTTGAAGAAGTTCCACACCACTGCCTTGGTCCAGGTCCGTGCGCCGTCGTCGGCGGTGGACCCGTCCACGGGACCGGGGGTATGACCCCCGTCGAACGCCGCCCATACGACCGGGTACCCGGACCGGCATCCCGAGTAGGCGGTGACGATGTGACTCAGGCTGCCCTGTGCCGGCTCGGGAGGGTTCTGGGGAGTGCAACCGTTGTTCCTGACGAACGTGTCGCGCAGGGACCGGCCCAGCGAGATGTTGAGCACGTCGTCCCTGAGGCCGTGCAGCCCGATGTAGGCGATGGGCTGGGTGCCGCCGCCGCATCCGCTGAGCTGCGCGCCGGAGTAGACGGCGACCGCGCGGAAGACCGTCGCCCGGGCGCAGGCCAGGGCGTAGCTCATGCCGCCGCCGTAGCTGAAGCCTCCGGCGAACCGCTGCGTGGTGTCGACACACAGGTCTGCTTCGATCAGCCTGATCAGGTCGTCGACGAAGGTCAGGTCTTCGCCGCCGGAATTGGCCCAGCCGTTGTTCAGGCCCTGGGGGGCGACGAAGATCGCGGTGTTGTTCGCCAGTTGCCTGAGCCCGTAGTAGGACCAGGTGAATCCGCTGCTCCCGCCCGAGTCGACGTCGTTGGCGGTGCCGCCTCTCCAGTGGAACCCGAAGATCAACCGGTAGGGATTGTTGTTGTTGTAGACATCGGGAATTCTCAAGATGAAGGAGCGAGTCCGGCCACCGCTCTGCATCGACTGCGTGCCGCTTCTGAGCGTCGGAGTCTTTCCGCAGCCCTGCGTCGCCGCGGCGGCGCTCGCTCCGCGTGACGGGGTTGCGCTGCTGCTCAGCGCCGTACCACCGGTGGCCGTCACGAGAAGCGCCGCGACCGTGACAGCGGCGAAGATGGATCTACCCCGTAACATCACTCGCCTGTCCTCCGTCGATGGGTGGTGGTGCGACGGAGCAAATCCGAGGCGGGCAGGTGCCGTCAAGGCGTGGCCCGCTCCCTGTCCCGGACGAGCGGCGCCCCATGCCCTCTTGCTGGCAGGTTTCGCAGCGTTCACCCGGAAACAAACTGAAAGTTTCAGGCCGACGAGCGGTGCCGGCGCCAGGGGTGTTTGGGCGTCGCCGACGCGCCGGGTGATCTACGTGGCGGCCAGTTCCCGTGCGTAGTCGCGGGGCCGGTCCCGCAGGTCGAGCAGGCGCCGGTGCATCCGCGCGAGCGGTTCCAGCGAGAAGCCGGTGTCCCGCCACGTCTCGAACGTGATGCCGATCCCCAGATCGACGCAGAACCGCACGTTGCGATCCTCGTGCTCGCCGTACCCCTCCAGGCCGATGATCGGCGTCGCCGCGGTGAACGCGTCGAGGATCGTGCCTCCGCCCAGCTTGGCCATGACCGCCACGGCGCGCCGGGTCAGGTCGAGCGCCTGGTGGTGGTCCTCGGCCTGCTCATAGACGGGCGGCGCGGCGGCGACGATCTCGCCGAAGGGCGGGAAGCCGTCGTCGTGCCAGGGGTTCCAGGAGGGGTCCATCATGAAGCGGCGCGACCCGGGAGCCAGGTCGGGGGCATCGCCGGCGTCGCGCACCACGAGGTCGAGCGGCAGCCCCGCGGCGCTCAGCTCCGCGGCCCGCTCCAGGTACGTGCCCATCGACCAGCCGCCGCCGTGCGCCAGGACGCGCCTGTCCCGCTCCTCCCAGCGCAGCGGCGGCTCGGTGGTGGCCCTGATCGTCCAGGGGATGTCGGTGCCGGCGGAGTCGAACAGCCACACCTCCCGATGCCTGTCCAGCGACCCGGCCCGGCGGGCGAAGGACGGCGAGTTGGCCGAGTCGGCGTGGCACACGTCAACGGGCACCGCCCCGAACTCCTCCGCGTAACGCTCCACGACGGGCAGCCAGAGACCGCTGAAGACGACGAAACGGCGGACCCCGTCGTCATGCCAGCGCTTCTTCACCGATGCGATCAGCATCGGGTCGAAGGCGTCCGACAGGTTGCGGAAGAGACGCTGGCCGACCCGGGCGAGACGGAAGTCGCGTTGGTACGCCTCCTTGCTGGCGGAGATCCTTTCGCGCCGGTCCGGCTGCCAGAACGCCTCCGCCAGGAAGACCTCGCCGGTGGCCCCGAGCTCCCTCAGCCGTCGCCTGAGCAGCAGGCCGGTGACATGGGCGCCCAGCCCCGGGCCGCCGGTCAGGATCGCGATCACGCGAGGGCGTTGACGTGCGACAGGACGAAACCGCAGAAGGCGCGGATGGAGTAGAGCCCCTCGATGTCCAGCCGGTCGAAGTCGAGCTCCACGTCGAACCTGTCCTCGACCATGAACAGGAAGTTGATCAACTGGATGGAGTCCATGCCCAGCTCGCGGATGATGTCCGCGTCGTCGCCGAGCTCCTCCGCGGCCCGGCCGTCGCCCAGGGCCTCGGCCAGCATCGACTTGATCTGCGGCAGGAGGTCGTCCATCCCGTTCACACTCCGTTCTCGTAGAGCGATGAGCACTTGGAGCAGACGGGCATCAGGCCCGTGGCGCGCAGGGTGGTGCGCACCCGGCGGAAGGCGGGGCTGTGCCAGACCTCCGCCAGCGTCCCGTCCCTGATGTCCCCGACGATGAACTCGGGGAAGAACTTGCACGAGCTGACCTTGCCGTCGGCGTGCACCTCCAACCGGCTGGAGACCGCCAGGCAGGTGGACTTGCCCGCGACCAGCCGGCTGCGGCCGAGGGCGAAGTCGGTGACGTCGTCGAGCGTCACCTCGGGCGTGTAGCGGATCCAGGGCCGCCACACGCGTCCGGCGAGTCTCCTCATCGACTCCCGCAGGACGGGGATGTTGTCCGGTTCGAGGTGGTAGGTGTAGGAGTGCCAGGTGGCCTGGCCGGGCGGGGGCGGCGGGTTGAGCCAGGCGAAGTCGCGCGCGTACACCTCGTCCATCCGCGCGGCGGCCTCGGGAGTGATCCACCAGGGCAGCTGGAAGAAGACCGAGTGGAGTTCGAGCTCCTCGGCCCACTCCATGAACTCGTACAGGCGGCCCGCCGTCGCGTTGCTGACCATGGAGTTGACGGTGACCTCGCCCCGATACTCTCCGCTCCTGCGCAGGTCGAGCAGGGTCTTGAGGTTGCGTTCCGTCCTGGAGAACGACCTCGGCCCGCGCAGCGCCTCGTGGTCGGCTTCGAGCCCGTCGAGGCTGACCGTCAGGTTGAGGTTGCTGCCGAGCTTGAGCAGATGCTCCAGGTTGCGCTCGATGAGCAGGCCGTTCGTGCAGATGTTGACCTTGCGCGGGTAGCGGAGCAGGAGCTCGACCAGTTCGGGCAGGCGGCGGTACATCAGCGGCTCGCCGCCCCACAGCCAGGTCTTGGGCCTGGTCTCGTCCGTCTCGCGGAGCAGCCGTTCCAGCACCTCGATGTCCAGCTCGGCGGTGACCCGGTCTCTGCTGTAGTCGCGCAGGAAGCCCTGGTCGTTCCACTGGAAGCAGTGGTCGCAGCGCAGGTTGCAGGAGTAGGTGAGCTGCAGGCTGAGCTCACCGGGCAGGTCGGTGGCGTAGCCGGGATCGGCTCCGACCCCTCTCTTGGTCTGCGACCGCACCGTGAGCTTGCGCCGGACGTCGGCGAACTCGGTCGGGGTCAGCGTCCGGCTGGATCGATTCTCCGTCAGCTTTCTGTCCACCTTGGTCATCTCCCTGCGCGGTTTCAGCGGATCAGTTGTTCGAGGAGCCCTTTCACGACGCGGTCATGGCGGTCGGCGTCATCGAATCCCCGGGGCTTCTCCTCGATGATCATGATCAGATAGAGGTAGGTCCGGTAGAGGGCGAGCCGGGTGAGCGCGCCCTCGGTGAGCTCCAGGCGCCCGCCGGCCTGCCGGTAGCCCCGCAGCAGGTCCGGGTCGTGCTCGGCCCTGCCGTACACGTCGAGGGAGACGAAGTCGGCCAGCGGGTCCCCCCAGAACGCGCGTTCGTGGTCGATCAGCGCCGCGATGCGCGGCGGCCGGCGGCCGAGGTCCAGCAGGATGTTGCCGGGCCACAGGTCGAAGTGGACCAGGGCCGGCTCGGTGACCTCGTCGAGCGCGCCGGCGCCGGCCCGTACGGCACGCGCGATCTCACCGGCCGGCCAGGGCAGGTCGGCGTCGAACCGGACGGCGTCGGCGAGGAGCCCGTCGACCATGGTCAGGAAGGCCTCCTTCCAGGTGGCGGCCCTCATCCCGGGCAGGTGCGGATAGCCGAACTCGGTCCCCTTCACGCGATGGAGCGCGGCGACGTACTGCCCGAGCGTGGCGCGCAGCTGCCGCGACTCCTCCTCGGCCAGCCGTTCGGCCGCCTCCGGCCACGGGATTCCCTCGACCGCGGTCATGATCAGGTGCGGTACGGGGCCGTCGAGGCAGGCGTGCAGCAACCGGGGCTGCGGCACGCCGGTCCCCTCGGCGAGGGGGTAGAACATCGCCTCCGTCCGGATGATGTCCCGCTCGTAGGCGAGGAGCGTGGCATCGGCGGGAGGGCTCAGCTTGACGACCACCTCGCGGCCGTCGTCCAGCCGGACCCGCCACAGCGCGGCGAACGTGCCCGCTCCCAGCTCCCGCGCGGCGACGGCGCGCCGCCCCAGCGCGCGGTGGACGAGCCCGTTGACCTCGGCCTCGGGCAGGCGCCTCTTGGTGTGCGCGTCCATCAGCGATCACCGCTGTCCAGCAGCCTGCCCAGCTGGTCCAGGCTCCCGAGGACCGCGGACGTCTCCAGGCCGAAGTCGATGAGGCAGGCGATCTCGTCCACCCCGATCGCGGCCAGCCGGCGGACGCGTTCCGCCGCGACGTCCAGTTCGCCCAGCAGACCCGCCTCGTCGAAGAACCGTTTGACCGCTCTGCGCGTCATGAACTCGACGCCCTTGCGCCCGAGCGCGGCGGGGTCGACGTCGCGCGCCGAGCCCGCGCTCGAACCGAGGTGCAGGCCGACCGAGCTCCGGACGTACGCCGTCAGCGCCTCCCGCACCGCGTCCGTCGTCGGCCCGAGGTGGGTGTGCAGCATCACCACGACGTCGCCGGGCCGGCCGGCGAGTCCCGCACGGTACTCCTTGATCTTGAGTGCCAGCTCGTCGACGCTCTGGCTGAGCAGGTTGGTCAGGACGCCGACGCCCAGGGCGCCGGCCGTACGGAACGTCTCGACGCTGCCGGAGCTCGTCAGCCAGACCGGGAGCTCCGGCTGGACGGGCGGCGGGAAGATACGGACCCGTTGCTCCTCGCCCACCCCGGTGACGACGCTCACTTCCTCCCCCCGCCACAACCGGCGGACCTGTTGCAGCGTCTCGACGGTGATACGGGTCCTGTCGGCGTACCCGCCGGGATTGAAGGCGAAGTCCACCGCGTGCCACCCGGAGGCGAAGGACACGCCCACCCGCCCGCCGGACAGGTTGTCGACCACGGCCCAGTCCTCCGCGATGCGGATCGGGTGATGCAGCGGAGCGACCACGCTGCCGGCGCGGACGGCCACGCGTTCGGTGACCGCGGCGACGGCCGCGCCGGTCACCGCCGAGTTCGGATAGAGCCCGCCGAAGGCGTGGAAGTGGCGCTCCGGCGTCCACACGGCCGTGAAGCCGTGCGCGTCCGCGTAGCGTGCTCCCTCCAGGAGCAGCTCGTAGCGGTCGGCGGAAGGCTGCGTGCTGTCGTCGGCGAAGTAGAACAAGCTAAAACGCATCGGCTCTTTCTCTTCCGCGGGGCTTGTCCGGAGGCTGGGGCAGCCGGGGGCGGTCGACCTTCCCGCTCAAGGTCCGTGGCAGCTCGTCGAGCCAGACGAACACGGCGGGGATGACGCCGGGCGGGAGCTGCTCGCGCAGATGGCGCAGCACCCGCTGCTCGTGCCGGCCGTCCTCGGCGACCACGTACGCGCACAGCTTCTCACCCGTGAGGACGACGTGGGCGTCGTGGACCCCGGGGCAGCGCATGAGCACGTTCGCCACGTCGTCGAGCTCGACGCGCACGCCGTTCACCTTGACCTGCCGGTCGCGTCTGCCCAGCAGCTCCAGGGAGCCGTCCGGCCGGAACCGCCCGAGGTCGCCCGTCCGGAACCGGTGCGGATCGGACGGATCGAAGCCGCCCTGCCGTTCCCCGAGGTAGCCGTGGAGCGGGAAGGGCGTGCGCAGCTCGACCTCGCCCGACTCCAGGAGCCGCACCGCCACGCCGGGGAGCGGCCGGCCGACGGGGACCGAGTCCGCGCTCGCGTCCGCGGCGGTCATGCGGTGGAAGAGCTTGGTCATCGTGGTCTCGGTGGGGCCGTAGAGGTTGATCAGCTCCTTCTCCGTCCCGAAGAGCTCCTGCCAGGAGCGGACGTCGGAGGGGCGTACCGGCTCTCCTGCCAGCAGGACGGCGCGCAGCTCCGGCAGCGATCCGGATGTCAGGCCCGCCGCCCGGAGAGTGCGGAACACCGTGGGAACGCAGTGCAGGATCTGGACGCGATTGCTCTCCAGCCAGCGGGCGAGCCCCTGGCCGCCGCGGGCGCTGTGCGGGGCCACGACCATCGTCCCGCCTGAGCACAGGGGGACGAAGGCGTCGCGCAGGAAGGCGTCGAATCCGGCGGAGGTGAGCGAGGAGACGCGTGTGCCCCTGCCCGCGTCCAGGAGGTCGATCTCCCAGGTGACGAAGTGCGTGATCGCCGGGAGGCTGCCGACGACCCCCTTCGGCCGGCCCGTGGTTCCCGAGGTGAAGTAGACGTAGCCGGGGCCGTCCGGCTCGCCGCGGTGCCATCGTGCCGGATCCACCGCGTGGTCCCGTACGTCCCGGGCGTCCAGGGTCCTGAACCCCTCCCTGCCGGTCGCGGCCAGGACCGGTGATCCGGACCGGTCGACGACGACCGCTCCCGGCCGCAGGTCGTCGATGGCCATGGCCAGCCGCGCGGGCGGCGTCCGTACGTCCACGGGGGCGAACACGCGCCCGCAGGCCATGGCCGCGAGCATCACGGCGACGGTCTCCACCGGATCGGCGCACACGATGAGCACGGGATCGCCGCCCGGGACGGCGTCGAGTTCCGCCAGGTGCCCCGATGCCCGGGTGGCGAGGTCGTGGTAGGTGGCGACCCGGCTCCTGCCGTGGATCGCGACGTCTCCGGGATGAGCCTGTACGTGGCGCATCCACCGGCCGGCGACGCCGGTCATCCCGGGTGCCCCGTCGTACGGCCCGCGCCCTCCGCCACCACGGGCCGGCTCAGCCAGGCGTCCAGGTCGGTCACGTCGTCCGGGGCGTGATCGCAGAGCACGTAGCGGCGGGGTGTCATCGCGGTGGGCCGGTGGGACAGGCCCTCCATGCAGAGCGTGTGCGCCTCCTCGGCGGATCGGACCCGCGGGCCGCGGGCGAGGAAGGCCACCAGCGGCTCGCCCCGGACCTCGGGGAAGACCCGGGCGCTCAGCGGCGCGAGCACCTCGTCCAGGAGCCGCTGCACGTCGCCGACCTGGATCCAGCACGAGTCGACCAGCAGCCAGTCGCCGTCCCGTGGGAGCGGGTCCAGCCCGGTGACCTCGTCCATCCTCGGACGGCTCAGATCCTCCGAGGCCGCCGACAGCAGGAGGTTCTCGATCGCCGAAAGGATCCGTTCGAGCTCGTCCCTGGGGACCCGGTCCAGGTGGCCGGTCCACAGCCGCAGGCGGAGCGTCTCCTCCGCGGCGAACAGGTCGAACCTGAGCATGACGTCGGTCTCCACCATCGGTGTCCAGGCCAGGGTGGTCCCGGCCGGTGCTTCCTGAGGTGGGGAGTCGATCCGGCCCACCACGAGATTGTTGAACAAGGGCTCGAAGCAGAAGCGGACACCTCGACGATGCTCGGCCTGCGCGGCCAGGCGCGAACGTTTCTCGACGTCGTAGATCCCGTGCCTGCCCGCCTTCACGGTCGCCAGCCAGGCCTGGTGGACACAGCCGTCGAAACTCACGGCCGCCGTGTCGACGCGCATGGGGGCCGACTGGACGAGGGTCCCGAGGTAGTCCGCCGACCGGCTGTCGTACCGGTTGCTGGAGAGCGTCAGGAAGTCACCGGCACTCTGGCCGGTGCGCTGGGAGAGCACGACGCAGATCGCGGCCAGGACGATCGCCGGCCGGCCGGACCCGGTACGCGCCTCTATCGCGGCCAGAGCCGTCGCCGCGGCCGGCGAGCACAGCTCGGCGGCGACCGAGTCGCGCGGCGCGCCCGTGGAGGCGGCCGTGTAGAGGTGGTGCGGCGCCCGGTTCAGCACGCTCTCCCACAACGTCAGAGCGCTCGCCGTACGGCGTGCCAGTGGCGCACGCCGCTCGGCCCAGGCCTGGTCCAGCGGCTGATGACGGGCCTGCCCGACCTCGCGGTCCGCGGGGTGACGCACCAGGTGCGCGAACTCGCGGCCGAAGACGGCCAGGCCGAGGAAGTCCGCGGTCAGGTGGGAGAGGTCCATGACGCCGGCGAGGACCTTGCCGCCACGCGTGGCCAGGGCGACGCGCAGCGGATGCGTCTTGGGACTGTGCGGCGCGCGCGTGTCCAGGAGGTGCCCGAGCTCCGCCGCCTCGACCGGTCGTGTGCCGGCGTCGAAGCGGTGGATGACCAGCTCGCCTGCCGCGGCGACCCGCTGGGCCGGGGGAGGGCCGGCCGCGTAGGTGGAGCGCAGCCCTTCATGGCGGGCCAGCAGCACGGCGAAGGTCTCGGTGACGTCGTCCAGATCGGTGCCCTCGGGCAGCTCCAGCTCCCACCGCATCCAGCCGTGCGAGTCGGGGAAAGCGTCCAGCCAGCGCAGGATGTTGAGCTGGCCGAGGGTCAGGGGCCCGTCACCGGCGCGATCGCCCTGGAAGGGAACGACGATCGGTTCGCACTCCGTCAGCGTGAGCTCGTGAGCGAGCGCGGTGGAGACGTTCGGCATCGACGCAGATCACCCTCGCAGACGCGTGCTTCGCGTGGACTGAAGGACCTTGCTCACCTGCATTCAGCCCATCGCGGAGCCCAGTCGCCGAAAGTTTCGGACTGCCCCCGATAAGCTAGCCGGAGCGTATGTGAGCACTTTCTGGTCGTCAAGAGCCGTGTTATGCGGCGAACGGGGGCGCCTGCGGCCGGGAGAAGCTGTATTGACCGATGCGCAGAACCGGACATACGCTGCGCAAGATTTCGCGAGGGAATGGAAAGTTTTCGTCGGCCTTGCCTGAGGGATGCCCATGCGAGAAAGGCTGGACCTGCTGGGGCTCTTCCGCCATGCGGGCCCGGCGGTGACCATCGCGCTGACCGCGATGGTCCTCATCGACGCGGTGGTGCCCGCGGGCATCGCGATCGCCGTCCAGGAGCTGGTGGCGGCGGACGGCCGATCCGCGCTCGCGCCGGTGCTGCTCATGAGCGGCGTGGTGTTGGCCGGGCAGCTGGCGCTGGCCTTCCGGTTCCCCGTGGGACGGCTGGCGGCCGACCGCATCGACGGCGCGCACCGTACCCGGATCGCCGCCCTGGTGATGGGCGTGCCGACCGTGGACGTGGCCGAGCGGCAGGACGTCCAGGACCGCGTGAAGACCACCACGGCGGAGCCGCGGGACTGGGTCGACAGGACCTCGGGCGACGGCGCCGTGAGCCAGCTGGAGCTGGTGGGCCACGCCGTCGCGCTGGTGTCGTCCTCGGTGGTGCTGTCCTGGTGGTCGTGGTGGCTGGTGCCGGCGACGGTCATCCCGGCGGTCTTCTTCCGCACGGTGCACGGCCGCCAGTGGGTCCGGCATTTCCGGATCTGGGTGGAAGGAGTCCTGTACCACCGGCGGTGGAAGTACTGGGGCGAGATCGCCACCACGCCGGCGGCAGGCCGGGAACTGCGCGTCTTCGGAGCGGGCGAATGGCTGCTCGGGCACTACACGCGTGACATGCGCACCCACGTGGACCCCGTGTGGGAGGACGACCGGCGGGTGCTGCGCGGGCTGTGGCTGGCGCTGCTCCTCCCGCTGGCCGGATGCACCGTGGCCTTCACCTGGGTGGCCCTCGGCACGGCGGCCGGCCAGGGTACCATCGCGCTGGAGGTGGCCGTGGTGACCGCGGCCTGGTCGGTGTTCAGCGTGGCCATCAGGACCGACGACGTGATCTCCCTCGAAGGAGCCCGGCCGGTCAGGCGGGCCGCCGGCGAGCTGGAGCGGATCAACCCCGCGCCGCTCCCGCTGCGCCCCCACGCCGGGACGGCCGCGGCCGCACCGCCGCTGGTGCGCTTCGAGAACGTGTCCTTCAGCTATCCGGGCCGGCCGGTGCTCAACGGCGTCGACCTGGAGATCAGGCCGGGGGAGTCGCTGGCGCTGGTCGGGCTCAACGGCGCGGGCAAGTCGACGCTGACCAAGCTCCTGGCCGGGCTGTACCGGCCCGACTCGGGCAGGATTCTCGCCGACGGGACGGACATCGCCGACATCCCCGGCTGGCAGTCCCGGCTGAGCGTGGTGTTCCAGGACTTCCTGAAATACCCCCTCTCCCTGCGCGACAACATCGCCCTCGGAGCCGACGACCCCGACCTGCTCACCGGCGTCGTCCGGGACGCCGGGCTGGCCCCCGTGGTGAGCCGGCTGCCCGGCGGGTACGACACGCCGCTGTCGCGCAGCCGCACCGCGGGGGTGGACCTGTCGGGCGGGCAGTGGCAGCAGGTCGCGCTCGCCCGCGCCCTCTACGCCACCCGCCGGGGCGCCAGGATCCTGGTGCTGGACGAACCCACCGCCCACCTGGACGTCCGCACCGAGCACGACCTCTTCCAGCGGCTGCCGGACATCACCGAGGAGATCAGCGTGGTGCTGATCTCGCACCGCCTCTCGACGGTACGGCAGGCGGACCGGATCGTGCTGCTCGACGGCGGCCGGATCACCGAGTCCGGGACGCACGAGGAGCTCATGGCCGGGGGCGGGCAGTACGCCACCATGTACGCGCTTCAAGCCCGGCGCTTCAGCCAGGGATACGAGGACCGGCTGGACGAAGGAGACCTCGCGTGAGGGAGTACGCGCGCCTGTGGCGCGAGCTGATCGCGCTGTGCCTGCGGCGCTATCCCGGGTCGACCGTCTTCCTGATCGGCTGGCACGTCGTCTCGACGGTCATGTTCGCGGCGGTGGGGCTCACGCTGCGCGCGCTGGTGGAGGCCACCCAGGCGGGCACCGTCACCGCGATAGGGGTGGCGGCGCTGGGCGCCGCGCTGGTGCTCACCCTCAACCTCGGCGTCGAGCACATCGCCTACCTGCGGACCATCCACCTGGTGGAGCGGATCAGCCTCACCGAGGTCGAACCCCGGATCCTGCGCGCCTGCGCGGAGCTGCCGCAGGTGCGGCACCTGGAGGACCCGGAGTTCCTGGACCGGGTCACCACGTTGCGCGGCCAGTCCGGCGCGGTGGTGGACTGGGCGTGGGCGGTCCTTCAGGCCGTCTCCGCCACGATCGGGCTGCTGGTGGCGCTCGCGGTGCTCGGCGGAGTGAACCCCTGGCTGCTCGCGCTGCTGCCGTGCGCGGCCGTACAGCTGGCCATGGAACGGCTGGGCCGCAAGAAGATCGCCGAAGAGGACCTGGCCTCGGCCGAGGACCTGCGCCTCCACCGGGAGCTGTACGACGACATCTGCGTGAACCCGGCCGCCCTGAAGGAGCTGCGCGTCTACGGCGCCGCGGCGCAGGCGATCAAACTGCAGGCCGAAGCCTGGGAACGGGTGACCCGCTCCCGCGCCCGCGCCGCCCTGATCGCCGCCGGCTGGTCGTCGGCGGGCTGGCTGGTCTTCGGCGGCGGGTTCACCCTGGCGATCTTCCTGGTCACCGCGGCGGGCCGGCCGGGGGACATCATCCTGGCCGTGTCCATGGGCGTCCAGTTCCGCAATGTGGTCGAGCACGCGCTGCACCGATCGATGCAGGTCGGCGGGTACCGCCGGCTGCTGGGGCCCTACCTGTGGCTCATGGAGTACGCCCGGACGCACCGCGACCCCGCCGACGCGGCCCCGCCCGCCCGGCTGAGGCGCGGGATCGAGCTGCGGAACGTGTCCTTCACCTACCCGGGGACCACCAAGCCCGTCCTGGAGGACCTGTCCGTGCACCTGCCCGCCGGAGCGGTGGTCGCGGTGGTCGGCGAGTACGGTTCCGGCAAGACGACGCTGGTCAAGCTGCTGGCGAAGATGTACGCCCCGGACTCGGGCAGCATCCTCGTCGACGACGTGGAGCTGTCGGCCCTGGACACCGCCGGCTGGCGGGCCTCGATGAGCGCCGCCTTCCAGGACTTCGGCCGCTACTGCACCACCTTCGAGGACTCCGTCATGATGGGCGCCCGCGGCGACCTGAACTCCACGGTGCGCGACGCCGACGCCGAAGCGCTGGTCTCCCGCCTGCCCGACGGTCCCGCCACCGAGCTCGGCCGCCGTTTCGGCGGGATCGAGCTGTCGGAGGGCCAGTGGCAGAAGGTGGCGCTGGCCCGCTCGGGCGCACGGCCGCGCCCCCTGCTGTTCGTCCTGGACGAGCCCACCGCCTCCCTGGACGCTCCGAGCGAGCACGCCATCTTCACCCGCTACGCGCGGCGTTCCCGCGAACTCGCGGCCCTGAACGGAGCGATCAGCGTCATCGTCTCCCACCGTTTCTCCACCGTGGCCGACGCCGACCTCATTCTCGTGATGGCCGCGGGAAAGCTGGTGGAGTCCGGCAGACATGACGAACTGCTCACCCGGAACGGCATGTACGCGGACCTCTACGGCATTCACGCGGCCGCGCACGCCTGAATTCCCTCAGCAACGGTAATAGCGGTCGATGACGTTTCGATAGTAGGTCGGCGAGAAACCCATCCGGGCCGACGAGGGCGCGTGCCGTGCCATTCTCTTCGTCGACACGTTGTAGTCGTTGGCCGGAATGTCCACGTAGACCTTGGTAGCCGCCCGGCCGGATATCTCCAGCAGATGGGAGACGATTTCATCGGCGGTCACCGGATGGCCTGAGGCGACATTGACCGTCGCGTGACGGAGGTCGCCGCAAAGGAGTTCAGCGGCGATGGTCACGAGGTCCGCGACGTCGATGAGATCGCGGCGGGCGCCCCGGTAGACGGTCACCTCACCCTCGTTCACCTGGCTGAACAGCGCGGGCAGCAGCTGGTGCCGCCGCTGGTGCGGCCCGACGACCTCCGTCACCCGGAGGATGAGATGGTCCACCCCGGAGGCCCTTATCATGTCCTCCATCGCCACCTTGTGGCGCCCGTACGCGGTGGTGGGGCTCACCGGGTCCTCTTCCGAACGAGGCGACCCGTCGCCGTTCCCGTACAGATGCGCCGACGCGGTGGAGAAGTAGAGGAGCCGGCGCCGCGCGGCCCGGGCATCGCCTATCACTTCATTGAGCAGATCGGCTTCCCGGGCGAACTCCGTCGCTTCGGTGGTGGTCGAGCGCGACACTCCGGCGGCGAACACCACCACGTCCATCCGCATCCCTGAATTGACGAAAGCCCGGGCAATCATTCCGTCACCGACGACCTTCATGAAATCTATTCTCGTATGCGGACGAGCTTTCGGGGAGTGCGCCCGCCAAAAAATGCCATCTGCCCCATGCCATGTGTTTCTACGGTGCGCGCTCTCCGGCCGTCAGGAGAGGGAACAGTTACGGCATGATGATCGGCCGCGCTCCTTCGCCTGGCCTATCGTGCTGTCACGAACGCCTTGGCCGCACTACGGTTGCTGCCGAACCGCCCTCCTGAGATCGCTGCCCTGCGAGCAGTACTGCGCCCCGTTGCCGCTGTGAAATACCGCGCCGTCCAGACGTCGGCCCCGGGTGCGCGCCGCGGCCTGCATCGCGTCGAGGACGGTTCGGTGCGCATGTGATCGGCGATTGACCAGCCTGCCAGTCGGCGCGAGCACAGTGCGCCTGCCGGTGATTTCATCCCTCCAGGTCACGCCCTTGACTCCCGAGAGGACCGCCAAATCCCTGATACGGAACCGGCACGCCAAGTTCACCGTGGCTTTCGACGCGGAGCTGGCCGATGCCGGAGTACGCATCGTCAAGAGCGGGGTCCGGATACCACGGATGAACTCACATCATGGAGCACTGGATCCGGACCTGTATAGCCCCACGACGCGTTCTCCCGTGTCAGCCGCAACACCAGCAAGCGGATAGACCGGACGGTACGCGAACGTCCACGCCCGCCAGGCGCGCTGGCCGCAGCGTGTCGGCGCCGCAGCAGATCGCGGTGCCGGCGCAGGACGGTATCCGGGCGGACCAGCAACGCAGGGTGCCGGAGTCTGTCCATCGGCAGGCGGTGAAGCGTCGTGACCGTGAGGTAGGCCAAGCGCAACAACACGATCAACCATCATCCGCGGGGTGCGCGACGAGAGCACAAGAGAGCGCATCACCTCCATGACCTGCACGGATAAAGATTTGGCACCCGCAGGGCTAACCGCCGCACAGGAAAGGCAGCACCTCGGCGGCGAACGCACTGGGGGCGAGGCTGTGGATGCGGTGACCGACCGGGATCTCCGCGACCCTGCAATCGGGGATGGCTCCTGCCATCAGATCGATGTGCTCTCGGGTGACATGGCTGGTAGCGCCGCCCCAGAGCAGCAGCGTGGGTGCTTGGACACGCGTCAACACGTCCGCGAAGCCGGGCGAGGGCGTGCGGAAGGCGTCCAGGATCGGAGTGATCATCCGCCAGTCGAAGCCGAGGTCGTGCTCGGGCTCGGTCGGCTCCGGTTCGCCGGGTGGTGCCGGTGGCATGCCTCCCAGCGGCGGGGTGTCCTCAATCACCAGCCTCTGGACCGCCGCCGGACGGTGCGCGGCCGCGAGCAGCGCCACCGCTCCACCCATCGAGTGCCCGACCAAGTCGACCCGCTCCAGCCCGAGCCGGTCCAGAACCCCGAGAACATCGTCACGCAGGGCCTCCATCGAGTACACGCCGGGGCGAGCACTCTCTCCATGGCCTCGCTGCTCGACCGCGATCGCACGCCTGCCCCGGGCTGCGAGCTCGGCGGAGAAGCCGTCCCAGGTCGCAGCACCAGAGATGAACGCGTGTAGCAGGACGACCGGATGCCCCTCACCGGCCTCCCGAACGGTCAACTCCACATCCCTCAGCGTGATCTTCATCCGCCGAGAATAACCACCTCGCGCAGGGCCAGGAAGATGTCCCTTACGAGCCCGCCCATGCCAAGCCCTCATTCACTCGCCGGGGCCCGCCTCCGGGAGGCGGTGTTGCGCCTGGCCCGGGAGAATCCCACGTGGGGCTACCAGCCCATCAGCGGCGAACTAGCAGGCGTCGGCCTTCGGGTACCGCCCAGCACCGTACGCGACATCCTCAAAGAAGACCGGTGGGCTGTTCTTCATCGAGCACGCTACCCGGGTGGTCCACTTCGCCGGCGTCACGGCGCATCCGACCGGAGCCTGGTAGCTCAGCGGGCCCGCAATCTGGTCATGAACCTGAGGGATCGGGCCGAGGGCGTCAGATTTTTGATTCGCGACCGCGACGCATCGCTCACGAGGTCGTCGGCCACCTCAGCCACCGCAGGTCAGAGGCCGCACCCGGGTTTCCGCACCCCACACGTCGTGGACACCTTCGACGACACCTCGAACTGGGACTTCTGGAGCCTGCGCGCCACCGGCACCGCCTCCTCCGCCCCTGACGGCCATGCCGGGAACGGGCTGAAGCTGGACTACGACTTCACCCAGAGCACCCAGACGCGCGGCGTCGGCATCTGGCCGTCCGCCGGCCTCCTGCCGGTGGCCGGGCAGCCGGCGGCGTTCAAGCTGTGGGTGAAGTCCGAAGGCCACGACCAGCGGACCCGCCTGGAGGTCGTCGACCGCGACGGCACTCTGCACACGATCGAACCCGCCTTCATCACCGAACCGGGGTGGCAGCAGATCACGTACGACGTGCCGGACGGCATGGCGTACCCGGTGAGCCTGCACCGCGTTCGGATCGGTGTGCACCTTGAACTCGAGGTGCACACCGATCCGGCGTGGGATCCGTTGGCCCGCGGGCGGAGGGGTCACTTGGTGCTCGATGGCAAGGCGGCCCCGCCATGACCGCTGTGGCCGCCCTTCTCTTCGACCGTACCCCCGAGCTTTCCGCTCAGCTCCTGCATGAAGGCCAAGGACTTGGCTGACAGCGCCCATCGGTCACCGCTGAGATAAAGGCCGCCGTACATCCCGGCGTAGTCGAGCCACTCGCGCTGGCCTTCCCCGGTGGCGAAGTCGAGGAACACGTACGGGATCCCGTCGCTGGTGCACTCGCCCTGCCGGTAGTCCAGAGCCTTGAGAGTGATCGTGGGGGTGCAGCCGACGGCGGCGGCCAGTTGCTCGATGCTGTACGTGCGGGAAACCTTGGCCCCGGCGGCGGCACCCGCTGCCAGACCCGGACCTCCGCTCGCGTCACCGCTGCATCCGGTGAGCATGAGCGCCGAGGCAACGGCCAGTGACAGGACAGCGCCGGCGCGGCAACGCCTCCTGGCGATGCCGGTCGACCGCCCCGTGCCCGCCGGCACGGCATCTCGCACGTCTCGCGGGCGGGATGAGTCCAGCATGATCTTGCCCTTTCTCGCGCTGATGCGGCCCTGCGCGGAGCGACGAGGTGGGTGTGGCCCTTCGCCTGGCCACACCGCGCCCCGCTTCTGGCCGCCGATCGTTACCGAAGAGGATCAGCGGCAGCGTCTGCCGCTGTTGATGCAGTTGACGACCTGCCCCATCTGCTGCTCGTTCATGAGGTTGATGAAGTCGCTGTGGTCGGTGATCGGCTTGTGCAGCTCTTCCGGGAAGCCGTCGACGGCGAAGTTGGGACCTCGCGGCACGTTGTAGACGAGCCGGTGCTGCAGGGCCGGGATCGGCTGGAAGCCCTGCGGGCAGCTCCCGTCGGCCTGGGGGAACGTGACGTGGGTACGGTGGTTGGCACTGTCGATGTTCTGGCCGTCCCAGCAGCTCTGGAAGTCGAAGACCCGGACGAGCCTGCTGCCGCGCGGGCAGAGCGGGTACTTGTCCGTCAGCTGGCGATTCTCGAACCCGGTGCAGGTCCATCCGGCGTTGGGATCGGCTCCGCCGACCCGGGCGTTACCGGTGATGATGCGCAGGAACTGCGGAGCCGGCACCACCTTGGCGGTCGGGTTGCCCTTGAACGTGATCTGCACCTGAGCCGGGGTGAGGATCTTGCCGACGTTCAGGTCGAGACCGCCACCGCGCTGATTGGCGTCGAACTCCTCCTGGCCCAGTGCCCGCACTACGGGCCAGTAGTGCGTGGACTTGTCGCCGTTGCGGCAAGTGGTGCCGGCGGCGAGCAGGCTCTCGTTGGTGGACTGGTTGTTGGTGGACTCGTTGCCCACGTAGTCGTGCGTGTGCTGGGCGCCGTTGGACACGCCGGGCGCCACGATCACGTTGTCGGAGTTGAAGATTCGCCCCTCGTTGCGGCCACAGTCCACGCTGAAGGTGCCTCGGGAGCCGTTGCGCTGGGTGCGGGGGACGTTCACGTTCGGCCGTACCGAACGGATGTCGACGAAGTCCTCAGGAACGGGCCCTCTGGCCTGCCCGCCATCACCTCCGTTGTCCCCGTTGTCTCCGTTGCCGCCACCTCCCGGGTTGCGCACCTCACAGGTCGCCAGAGTGCGCAGGGCGGCCGGCACCCGGGCACCGGCTCGCTGGAAGGCGAGCGCGATGCGCTGAAGGGTGGCCGTCCGCTTGGCCTTCAGCGGTCCGAGGACGGCGTTGCGGACGAAGTTGGTGCCGGCCTGACCGTCCGCGTTCTTCAGTCGCCGGTTCGCCTCGGCGATCTGGGTCTCCAGCTGCCGCAGGTTACGCTGCACTTCTGCGCGGGCACGGGCGGGAATCTGACCCAGCCGGTCCGCCACGGTGGGGCAGTTGATCCCGCCGGGAGCGCCGGTCTGACCGCCGTCGTCCTGGCCGCCTCTGTCCTGGTCGGCGTTGCCTTGACCCTCGGCCTGCTGGTCGCCATCACCTTGGCCGCCGGGGTCCTGGCCGCTGTTGTCCTGCCCGTCGCCCTGCTGGTCACCGGTGCCCTGCTCGTCGCCTTGCTGGTCACCGGGGTCCTGGCCGTCGCCTTGCTGGTCACCCGTGCCCTGGCTGTCGCCTTGCTGGTCACCGGTGCCCTGCCCGGCGTCGCCCTGCTGGTCACCGGTGCCCTGGCCGGCGTCGCCTTGCTGATCACCCGTGCCCTGGCCGCCGTCGTCGTTCCCGGAGCCGTCGTCCTGCACGGTGCAGGTGGCCAGATCGTCCAGACCTTGCGGGGCTCGGGCGCCGGCGCGCTGGAAGGCGATCTCGATCCGTCGCAGCGCGGCCGCTCGTTTGTCCTTCAGCGGGCTGAGAATCGCGTTCCGCACGAAGTTGGACCCACCCTGTCCCGCAGAGCTCGCCAGCCGCCGGTTGGCGTCGGCGATCTGGGTCTCCAGCTGCTGCAGGTTTCGCTGAACCTCCGCCTGAGCCCGAGCGGGAGCATCATCCACCCGGTCGGCCACGGCGGGGCAGGAGATGGCCGGCGCGAAGGCCGCGCCGGATCTCGGATTCGCCGCCGCGCCCGTGGCGCCGACCGTCAGGCTGCCGGCTACGACGGTCAAGGCCGTGAGCATGCCTGCGGTCCGGCGGCGTAGCCGGGACCTATGTCGAACTGTCATCACAATCCCTCTCCGCCTGTAGCTGCGGCCCGTCTGCGCACGCATCAGGCCGCAGAAACAGAAAGGCTTGCGGCCGTCATTTGTCACGAGATACGCAGGGACGGCAGCTTTGGTTCGACCTCGCGTGCTTATGCTCCTCACCACGTAGCACCGAGGCGGGAGAGGCTCGCAGATGACATTCCCCGCCACAGCATTCGAAGAGGTGGCCGAGTACGAGCGGTACAGCCTCGACGACCTCACATCGGCGTGCGCGACCGGCTCAACCCCATCACCACCCGACGCCACCTGACCTACCTGGCCCGCGCCTTCCCTGCGGCTACGACCCGCGACATCGCTTTTTGGCGCATCGCCGGGACGGTCTCTCAGCTCCGGCTCATTCGCGCGCTCGCACTCGGGCTGACCGCCAATTTGGCGAAGATCGGTCTCGTCCGCGTAATGGAGCGCGACCGCGCCACCGCAGACGGTGGTTGGTGAATGCCCCGGTTACGTCGCAGTCGTAGCCCGCTTCCTTGAGCCGGGCTATCGCTTCGGGCGCGGTCGTCGATGCCTGGGCACCGATGGCGCTGACCACGCGGAGGAGATTCCTGCTGGCCCCGCCGGAGTACCACGCTGATCGGCTACATCTCCCATGGGGAGACACATATTCGCGATGTCCTGGCCGGCGTGCGCATGGACCGGTTGTTCGTGCCTGTGGTCGAGCAGGTCTTCACCGAGATCGACCGTAAGAACGAGGAGTTGCTCGCCGCCCGTGCGTCCGATGACCCCGAGGTGCGGGCGTCGGTACGGGGCAGGCGGCCCACCGGGCCGGTGACCGAACAGCGGATCCGGGCGACGCTTCGCACGGTGCTGGCCTCGGCGCAACGGGAGCACGTGGTCACTTGCAACGCCGCCGAGCTGGCGAAGCTGGGCTCTGGGTCGATGAGAGGCTGGCAGCCGAGCGGTCGGCTGAGGGTCGGCGTGGATCGACAGTGGGCGGATCTTCACCGCAGTGGACGGTAGTGAGTTGACGCCCGACTGGGTCGGCGAGCATTTCGAACGGTTGACGTTCGCGGCCGGTCTGCCGCCGATCCGGTCCCACGACCTCCGGCATGGCGCGGCGACGCTCAGCCTGGCGGCGGGGACGGACATGAATTATGTGTCCGCGATGCTGCGGCATTTGTCGATCGGGATCACGAGCGACAGTCCGTACCCGGGCCGAGCGGGCTGACATCGCGGCGCTGTAATCCGTGTAGCGGCCGATCTGCATGCCGCATTCGCTCCTCACCCCGCAGGCGAGCACGTATGAGCCGGTTCGCGGATGACAGCCGAGTCGAAAGGACAGGACGTCATGACCAGGGGAACCAAGCCCTTCGCCGGGTCGTTCAGATGGGCGAGTGCTCGATTCCTGCAAGGCGGGAGCTCGCTGTGAACTTTGTCCGGCTGTCCGATGCCGGTGGGGCGAGCGCGCCCTCCGTCAGCACGTTCCTCGCCACACCGCGAACGCAGCCCGGTGGTGTGCTGTCCGGCGAAGTGCGTCTGAGGGGCGGTGACGCCGGCGTCACGATCGACCGGATCTGCCTCGGCCTGGTCACCTCGCCATACGCGGCGCACGAAGCCAGCAGTCCCTACACAATCGAGGAAATCTCGCAGGCTCAGGTCTCGGGCCATGCCGTTCTCCGGCCAGGTGAGGAAAAGGTGATCGCCTTTCAGGCCGCGATCCCATGGCGGACTCCCATCAGCGAGATCGGCGGCCGGCATCTGCCGGGCATGGTGCTGGGCGTAAGAACCGAAGTCGCGATCGCCACGATCATGGGCAGGAGCGATCTCGACCTGGTCGCCGTCAAGCCGGCGCCTTCACAGTCACGGGTACTGCAGGCATTCGCGCGACTCGGCTTCCCCTTCAAGTCCGCGGTCCTGCAGTCGAGCTCAGGCAAGGACCCGAATCACGGACCACAGTTCCTCCAGAAGATCAAATTCCATCCTCCGAGCCATCACGCCGGAGTGGTGCACGAGGTCGGCGTGACGTTCGTGCCGAGTTCGTGCGACTTGGTGGTGGAGTTGCAGGCGGAGCGCTCCAGATGCCAACGCCCTCATACCGAACGTTTCCAGATGAGTCATGAGGAAGCGCTGCGTACCGATTGGCCCAGTGAGATCGACCGCTGGCTCGTGACTCGCCCGGGACGGGCCGGCAGGTAGACGCATCGCTTGGCGCGGCGCGAGCACCAGTTCTACGTTGCCGCCGCTCACCCGTAGTTCGATGACCAGCTCGGGCGCGCTGTGCGCGGCGCTGGTCAGGTCCAGCAGCACCTCGCACCACGCGATGCGTAGCGCCAGCCGGGCACCGGGATCAAGTCGGTGACGAGCGGCGCCAGGGCATCGAGGGTGCGGGCGGTCAGCGCCGCGTCCAACCGCTCGTCGAACTCGACCGGGTCGAGCCGGCCGTCGGCGACGGCGGCGCGCAGCAGCTCGGTGACCCGGTCGCGGTCCGCGTCGGACGCGCGCAGCGCACGCGGGGAAGTCTTCTCCAGACCCCGCACGGGGAACGCTTGCGTCATCAGGTTCTCCTTCCGCCGGCCCGGAGCGGTACCTCGGGCCGGCTATGCCCGATCTCGACCGGGGTGCCGGGCCGCCGTCAGCCGAGGCAGGCGCGGACGGCCGTGGCCAGGTTTGCCGCGCGCGGGTCGTCCGGCCGGTAATTCCAGAGGTTCGTGACGTAGGCGAAGCCGACACCGGCGTTAGGATCGGCGAAGCCGATCGAGCCGCCGGAGCCCGGGTGCCCGAACGACGCAGGCCCGGTCATCGGCATCGGCTGGCAGGCCCGCCAGAAGCCGAGCGACATCCAGAACGAGCGGTCGGCCGGAACGTTCAGGCCGGGCGGCAGCCCATGCATCCGCGTCGTGTCGGTCTGGACGTCCGTCATCCGCTCGACGGTCGCTGGGTTGAGCAGCCGTAGCCCATTCACGTTGCTGACCGTGGCGGCGTACATGCGCGCCACCGAACGGGCGTCGGCGAGCATGTTCGCGGCCGGGAACTCGGCCGCGCGCCAGGCACGCGTGAGGTGATAGCCGGGAGTGGTCAGGGCACCACCGAGCTCGCCGGCGCGGGCCTGCACCGAGCCCGGCGCCCACACGGCGTTCACCCAGGCGGTGACCGTGTCCGCGTCGAGGCCGGTGGTCGCGATCAGCCCGGCCAGCAGTTCCTCGTAGCTGAACGGGGCTGCCTCGTGCAGCCGGGCCACCCGCTTCTCCTGCTTCTCCGGCAGCCCGATCCAGGCGCTCAGCCCGAGCGGGGCGGCCACCTCCTCGGCGAAGAAGGTGCCAAGCGACTTGCCGGTGATCCGGCGAACGACCTCGCCGACCAGGAACCCGTAAGTGACGCTGTGGTAGACGTGCTCGGTGCCCGGCTGCCACAACGGCTTCTGCGCCTCGAGCTCGCGGATGACCGGGTGCCAGGCGCACGCCTGCTCGAACGTCAGCGGTCCGTCCACGATCGGCAGGCCGGCCTGGTGCGACAGTAACCAGCGCACCGGGATCTGCTCCTTGCCGGCGGCGGCGAACTCCGGCCAGTAGCGCGCCACCGGGGCGTCCAGGTCCAGCAGGCCGCGCTGGACCAGCAGGTGGGCGCAGATGGCGGTGGCGCCCTTCGTGGTGGAGGCGACCTGGACGATGGTGTTCCTGCGCCATGGCCGCCGCGCCTCGCGATCGGCCAGGCCGCCCCACAGGTTGACGACGGGGCGGCCGCCGACGTAGACGCTGCACGCCGCGCCGACCTCACCAGGATTCTGGAAGTTCTTGCGGAACGCGTCGGCGACCTTTCCCCAGCCGTGCTCGACGCCGCGCTCGCCGTCGTCCACGGAGGCGCTGGCGGGGCCGGTGAGGGCGGCGTGCGTGCCGACGAGCGCGCCGGCGCCCAGCACGCCCTTCAGCACGGTCCGGCGGCCGATGTTCCCCTGCTCGGGTGTTCCGCTGGGCATGATGTCATTCCTCTCGGTTGGTCCGAGATTTCGGGATCATTTGGTGTGACGGTGCAAGCGCCGGCTTCGCGGCTCTGGCGACTGAGCCGGCCACGTCCGGTTCGTGGTTACGCGTCCCAGGTGACCGGGAGGCTCTTGACGCCGTAGATGTCGGCGATCTCCGGGCGCAGGGCGACCTGTTCAGCCGGTACGGCCAGGCGAAGAGTCGGGAAGCGGTTGAGCAGGGCCGGGAAGGCCACGCGCATCTCGACGCGGGCGAGCTGCTGGCCCAGGCACTGGTGGATGCCGTGGCTGAAGGCCAGGTGGCCGCCGTCCTGCCGGTGGATGTCGAGGGTGTGGGGATCGGTGAAGCGGGCGGGGTCGCGGTTGGCGGTGTTGAGGGCCAGGACGACCGTCGAACCGGCGGTGATGGCATGGCCGCCCAGCTCGACGTCCTCCAGCGCGACCCGGAAGAACTGCTTGGCGACCGTCAGGTAACGCAGCAGTTCCTCCACCGCCTGGTCGGTGAGCGACAGGTCGGCGCGCAGCGCGGCCAGCTGGTCGGGGTTCTGCAGCAGGGCGAAGGTGCCCAGGGCGAGCATGTTGGCGGTGGTGTCGAAGCCGGCCGACAGCAGGATCAGGGCCATGCCCTGCAGCTCCTCGTCGGTGAGGTCGCTGTCGAGCAGGTCGCTGAGCACGTCGTCGGTGGGGTTGGCGCGCTTGGCGGCGACCAGCTCGGCGAGGTACTGCTGGACTGCGACGTAGGCGATGCCCACCTCCTCGTCGCTGGCCTCGCCGCCGAGGAACTTGTCGATGTTGTCCTGGAAGAAACCCCGGTCCTCGTACGGCACGCCGAGCAGCTCGCAGATCACGATGGCCGGGACCGGCTTGGCGAACGCCGTCACCAGGTCCACGGTCGGCCCGGCCTTCTCCATGGCGTCCAGGTGCTCGGCGGTGATCTGCTCGACCCGTTCGGTGAGTAGCCGCATCCGGCGGACGGTGAACTTGCCGACCAGCGGTTTGCGGTAGCGGCCGTGTTGCGGCTCGTCCATCAGCAGGAACTCGCCGGGCGGCGCCGGGGGCACCTCGATGTCGCCGTAGTCGATGACCGGGTGGTGGCGCATGAGCTCCCGGCGGGAGCTGAAGCGGGGGTCGGCCAGGATCGAGCGGGTCAGGTCGTAGCCGGTGACCACCCAGCCATGGTGGCCGTCGGGGAAGACGAAACGGCTGATCGGGCTCTGCTCGCGGGCGTCGACCAGCTCCTTGGGCGGGTCGAAGGGGCAGCCGGAGGGGCGGCTGGTGGGCATCGAGGGGAGGATGTGGGTCATGGTCTGTCCCTTTCAGGAGATCTTGCGGCGGTAGGTGCTCATAGCGAAGGCGTAGGCGACGACGAGGATGCCGACGCACCAGGCCAGCGCGACCCAGATGTCGTTGCCGACCGGCTGCCCGGCGAACAGGGCGCGGATGGCGTTGACGATGGAGGTGACCGGCTGGTTGTCGGCGAAGACGCGCAGGACCGTGGGCATGGTGTCGGTGGGCACGAAGGCCGAGCTGAGGAAGGGCAGGAAGATGAGCGGGTAGGAGAACGCGCTCGCGCCCTCCATGGTCTTGGCCGACAGGCCGGGGATGACGGCGATCCAGGTCAGCGCCAGGGTGAACAGGACCAGGATGCCGGCCACCGACAGCCAGGCCAGCACTCCGGCGCTGGAGCGGAAGCCCATCAGCAGGGCCACCAGCATGACGACCACGAGCGAGACCAGGTTGGCGACCAGTGAGGTCAGCACGTGCGCCCACAACACCGACGAGCGGGCGGTCGGCATCGACTGGAAGCGCTCGAAGATGCCGCCCTGCATGTCCATGAACAGCCGGTAGGCGGTGTAGGCGATGCCCGAGGCGACGGTGATGAGCAGGATGCCGGGCAGCATGTAGTTCACGTACGACGTGCCGGGCCCGATGCTGATGGCGCCCCCGAAGACGTAGACGAACATGAGCATCATGGCGACCGGCATGATGGCGGTGGTGATGATGGTGTCGGGGCTGCGGGTGATGTGGCGCAGGGACCGTCCGAGCAGGACGGTGGTGTCGCCGAAGAAGTGCTTGCTCATGGCGGGATTCCTCAGGCTTTCGTGCCGACGAGGGACAGGAACACGTCTTCGAGGGTGGGCTGCTTCTCGACGTACTCGACCTTGGCGGGCGGCAGCATCCGCTTGAGCTCGTCCAGGGTGTCGTTGACGATGATCCGGCCTTCGTGCAAGATCGCGATCCGGTCGGCGAGCTGCTCGGCCTCGTCCAGATACTGGGTGGTGAGCAGCACCGTGGTGCCGCCCTCGGCGAGCTCCTTGACGGCCTGCCAGACCTCGATGCGGGCCTGGGGGTCGAGGCCGGTGGTGGGCTCGTCCAGGAAGATGACGGGCGGGTCGCCGATCAGGCTCATCGCGATGTCGAGGCGGCGGCGCATGCCGCCGGAGTAGGTGGCCACCTTGCGGGAGCCGGCGTCGGTGAGCGAGAAGCGGGCGAGCAGGTCGTCGGCGACCTGGCCGGGGTTCCTGAGGTGGCGCAGGCGGGCGACCAGCACGAGGTTCTCGCGCCCGCTGAGGATCTCGTCCACGGCGGCGAACTGGCCGGTGAGGCTGATGGACTCGCGGACGTCGGCCGCCTGCGTGACCACGTCGAAGCCGTTGACGCGGGCGGTGCCGGCGTCGGGCTTGAGCAGCGTGCAAAGGATCTTCACTGCCGTGGTCTTGCCGGCTCCGTTGGAGCCGAGCAGGGCGAAGATGCTGCCGCGCGCGACCTCGAAGTTCACGCCGCGCAGCACGTGCAGGTCCTTGTAGGACTTCTCCAGGCCGTGCACCTGGATCGCCGCAGCTTGCTGGGTCGTCATCACTGTTTCCTGTCTTCCTGTGCGGCGCGCTCGACGGCGCTGGTGAAGCGGTTGCGCTCGCGGGTCCGGTACTGTCCGAGGGGGTAGTTGGCCATGAACGCCTCGACGAACTCCACGGGGTCGTTGCCGAAGATGTCGCGGATCGGGGTGCCGTCCGCCGCGCTCCGCTCGAACAGCTCGATGAGGTCTTCGTACATCGTCATCGCGCCGGCGCCGTCGGCCGGCCCGAAGTGCATCAGGTACCGCTCCAGCGCTTCGACCGCCGTGCGGTAGTTGTCGGGGAGCCCCTTGACGCGGGCCTTGTACTGCCGCCAGCGCTTCTTCTCCTCCAGGGGCCCGGTGACGAGCTCCAGGTACTGCAGGTACCGGCTCTTGGATTCGTCAGCCATGTCTACTTGTCTCCTTTGCGAAGTCGTTGGAGCTTTTCGGCCAGGAAGGCCCAGGTCTTCCAGAACTCGTCGAGGTCCTTGCGTCCCTGGGGACTGAGCGAGTACACCTTGCGCGGCGGTCCCTTCTCCGACGGCACCTTCCGCACGTCGACCAGTCCCCGCCGCTCGACGCGGACCAGGAGGGCGTAGACGGTGCCCTCGGCGATGTCGGCGAAGCCGTGGGCGCGCAGCCACGCCGTGATCTCGTAGCCGTGAGCGGGCCGGCCGGACAGGATCGCCAGAACGATGCCCTCCAGCGTCCCCTTGAGCATCTCCGTCAGTTGCCTGCTCATCACCGTCCTCCTTCTGCCGCTATTCGGTGTCGCTGAGTACTGATACAAAGTAACACCGACTACTGGTACCTAGCAACACCGAATAGTTGCGCCGCTTTCTCGCCCGTGACGCGCTCCGGTGCACCGCGGGCTGCCCCTTCCAGAGCGTCAAGATCCCGACGGGATGCGCCTGGTTCGCGTAGGGGTTGCGTCAGAGCGGCACCGTCGGGACGACCTCGCGCGAAGCTGGAAAGAGCACCGTCCCCCGATCACGCTAGCTTGGGGCTCATGACAACAAGTCCCAGGATCGGCCAGACCGTTTCTCTTCAGGGAACAGCCCTTCCGTGAAGTGATCGCCGGCCACACGACGCCCGCCACACCTTCGCCTTCCAGCTCTCCCAGGCCTCCGGCCACAACCGCGCCGAACTCGAACGCCGGCTCTGCCACGCCGATGACCGCTACCTGCGCCTGTACACCAACCCGCCCGGCGCCCCCGTGACCGCAGGGAGTGCGCGGCCTGCTCGCCCGGCTGCAGGAGGTCGCCGACGCGGTGCGGCAGCCGGGCGACTTCGAAGGGCGCATGCGGTGGGCAGCCACGCAGGTGATCGTGCGGGAGGCGTACCACCAGGCAGTGGGCGAGCAGGGGGAGGAGCAGCGCAGGCCCCGCCACGTTCGCCGAAGCGTGGAAGAGTCACCTGGCCGCGCTGTCGGCCCGAGATGCCGTGGAGTTGCCGGGTCGACCGATCGCTGCCGCCGGTCGACGCCCGGTTCAGCCGGGCGGTTCCGCCAGCGGCTCCGGCCGGGTCCAACCGGACCAGCCACGCTCGCGCATCAGGTCCAGCAGTCGCGGGTTGGACTCGGCGACAAGGGCGTCGACAAGGTCGAACGCCAGATCGTGGTGTGTCATCTCGCCGGAGGTGTATGCCTGCTCGGCCAGGCCGGCCAGGATGTCGGCGGCCTCCTCCAGCCGCGGGTCGTCGCCTGTGTCGCTTTCCAAGGTCTCCGACAGGATCCGATAGAGGCGAACGAGTTGCGGGTCATCAAGCTGCGCGAGTTTCCCGGGCATGACTTCGTGGATGTGATCGGGCCAGCGTGCCGCAAACAGGATCCACCCGTCCCGCTCATGCTCAACGCCCCGCTCTGACACCCCGATCTCGCGAAGTCGATCGAGAAAGGCCACCACGCTCGGCGGGAGCGCCAGACTGTCCCCGGAAGCGAGCTGCGCGATCTGCTTGCGGCTGGCCTCCAGCCGTTCAATCTCCTCGCGCAGGTGGCTGTCGATTCTTTGGGTCGCTTCGGTAAAGGCCGATGCGTCGGCTTCGAGCATCTGACCGATCTGAGACAGCGGCACGCCCGCGCCGGCGAGGGCGCGGATCTTGATGAGGGACACGACCGCTGTTGCGCCATACCGCCGGTAACCCGAGGCATCCCGCTCAGGCTCGGGAAGGAGTCCGATCTGGTGATAGTGCCGCACCGCCCGCACCGTGACGCCGGCATAAGCCGCCAGTTGACCAATCGTCAGCATGCTCTGATCCTGCTCTCAAACTCGCCCACGGTGGAGACGGTGAGGTGTAGACCTCTGGCTTCGCGCCGACGGCTATCAGGATTCTTCCGTGCGGGATTCCCCGTGATGGCGGCGTCTTCAGTTCCCCTCGTGGTCGAGAGCGGCGACCTCGCGTACGGCCTCGGCGATGGCGCGATAGTCCTTACGCAGGATCGAACCGTGGTTGCCGGCGACTTTAGCGCTGATGTGGATGTTCGGATTGCGGGCGGTCACCGCAGGGAGGCTGGCGCGTGTCTGTTCGTGCCCGCCCTGGCTTCCGAAGGACTCCCCAGAAGCGACCACGTAGCGCGCCGGGACGGCGATGCTGTCCAGCACGGGGCCCAGGTCACGCTCGCGGGCGATCTTGCCGACCTCGATGTTGCTGTCTGCCAGCTGGTCGGCGGTCATCCGTGGAGCCATACCGAACGGGCGCAGCAGCTGCATGGGCCACCAGATCCGCTTCCATAGCTTGCGCATCCCCGGTTCCATGGACTCGTCGAACCAGTCGTAGGGCTGCGCGCCCTCCACCAAGACCGCGCCCACGGTACGGGCCGGATTCCGGCTGGCCCAGTGCGCCGCGACAAACGCTCCATAGGACCAGCCCACCACCACCGCCCGGGCCACACCCCGGGCTGCGAGGACAGCATCGACATCTCGGATGTTCGTCTCGAACGAACAATCCGCCGAACGCTGCGACTTACCACGCCCCCGCATGTCGTAGGTGATATGCCGCCACTGCGTCCCCAAATCGGCAAGGACCCGCCGCCATTGCCACTGAACGGCGGCATGGCCGTTGAGGTAGATCACGGGGACACCGTCGCCGGCGGCGTCGGTGACGGCTAAGGCCGTATCGTCCACTGGGACCATGCCGGTCCAGGGGGATCGCTTGATGGTCACGGTCTCCCTTTCTCAGAGGTGGATTCCGAACGGGTGGCTGGTGCCGGTGGCCAGGTGCCGGACGGCGCCCTCGAACGAACAGTCCGCCGAACGCTTCGACTTGCCGCGGGCGCGCTCGTCATAGGTGATGTGCAGGTAGTCGCTGCCGAGGTCAGCGATGAGGCTCAGAAGACACGCACGTGGCCATCTCGAAGCCCATGCCGCGCAACACGCGCGGTTCCTGGTACGACTTCCCCAGGGCTGCACGTGGATCGCCCGCCCCTGGCCCCGATTGCTTGTGCGAGGGCTGCTCATGACAGTCAGCATGGAGGGCTGACGCAGCGTCAAGGTCAAGCCCCAGGGCAGATTCGATTCGCCTGTGTACGCCGATCGTCCGGAACCCGGCGCCGTCCTGCCAGGGGCGCACCGCCCCTATTACGATCATGAAGCTAGTCCGGGTTGCCCGCCTCCGGAGCTTGCGCAGCGCCGCCGAGCGAAAGGCGCTTGGCCACATCCAGCCGTACCTCGCCGTGGGGTTGGACGTGCTGCCAGAACAGCGGGGTCAGCCCGCGCCGGTCGGCGGGTTTGAGCAGCTCAGCACATTCAGGGTCGGCCAGGACGTCCTGCAGCATCAAAGTATTGATGCACACGAGCGCGGCCGGGAAAATGCGCAGGCACAACACGCTCATCTCCAGCTCTCACGCCGGTTGGTGGCGATGTCACCGCCCTTGCCGTAGAAGATCACCGAATCCGCTCCGTTGGAGGACTCCACCACGTTGAGCCCTTTCTGGATCTCCCGTTGGAGCTCGCGCAGGCGCAGATAGCGGGCCACGAAGATGGTCTTCTGCGCGCGGCCGACCTCCAGCATGGCCTGGTGGTGGGGAGGCGGATTCGGTGAACCGGCGCAGGATGGCCTCGGTGGACGCAGTGTTCTGCTTGATCGCGGTTGCGTATTTGATCATCTGGTGATAGTTCTGCTCGATCAGGTCCCAGCGGATCGGCCGGGTCATCGCCGGCGAGGCGGTCCGGGTTCCGGTCCGCCCAGGCCTTCCCAGGACCCCGCCGTAGAACCAGCCCACCACGATGGGCCGGTCCACGCCCCTCGCCTTGAGGACCGCGTCGAGGTCACGGAGGCAGCCGCCGGTGTCGGTCATGGCCGGCGCCGTGTCATCTTCGGGGTATGCGCCGAAGTTCATCGATGCCCTCGCCAGCGCTCGCCGCGCGGACGGGGGACTGGCGACTGCTGGTGAAGACGTCCACCGGGACGCGGCGGTGACGGGGGTGAAATGGAGGGTTCATGAGGCCCCAGAACGGGCTGGAGGCGCCGATCGCGACGGCCGAGACCTCGTCGGCTCCGCGGTGCATCAGTCGACTACCGCACGGGCCGATTCAGATTATCGAGGCGCCGGTGTTCTGGTCGCCAACATGTGGAGTCGCCGATCAAGAAGGAGAGAGTGTCACTTCTCGGCCGTGCCGGGTTCCCCGCTGATGGACTCCTGGTAGACCTCAGCGAAGGTGCGCGAGTCCTTGATCAGCCCGTCTGCGAAGGCGGCGACGTCGTCACCGATGAGCTCCAGGGCTCCTGTGCCGGCTGCGACACCCTCCTCGAAGAACTCGAGGAGGCCTGTGAGCAGGGACCCGTCGGCCAGGCCGATCGGGCCGACCTTGAAGTAGTACCTCTGGATCTCCTTGTAGACGATCTCGTAGTCGGGCGGAAGCGCCTTGACCCGGGCCATGTGCGCCCGCCACTGCTTCTTGCCTTCGATGATGTCTTGGATGCCCATGTCAGCCTCCCAGCCGGCCCAGTTGCTTCGCGACGTTCCTGTTCAACTGTCGGCGCCACCGATCACGGAAGGTGCGGGCGCCTTCCGCGCCGGCCAGCGCCGCGCAGAACCCCGCGATGTCGTCACCCAGCACGTCCTCGATGCTTTGCCCGTCGGCCGCCGTCTCCTCCAGCAGCCCCAGAGCGCCGTCGAGGATCGGCATCAGGTTGCGGCCCGTGAAGTCCCCGTAGAGGAAGAGGTGGCCGATGATCTGCTCCCACGCCGCCCGGTAGTCGTCCGGCAGCGTCGCCGCCCGAGCCTCGAACGCCTTCCATTCCCTGTTGAGATCGTTGCCTGTGACGGTGTCCCAGAACTTCATCTCTCGCTCTCCCTGAGCTTGTCGAGCCGTGAGGTGATGTAGTTCCACTTCGCCCAGAACGTCGCGAGCTCCGCGCGCCCCGCGTCATTGAGCGCGTAGAACTTGCGCGGCGGACCCTGCTCGGACGGTCGTCTCGTCACCTGGACGAGGCTCTTCTTCTCCAGGCGCAGCAAGATGGTGTAGACCGTCCCCTCGACGACGTCGGCGAAGCCGAGCTCGTTCAGCCGGCGCGTGATGGCGTACCCGTAGGTCTCCTCGCTGCCAATGATTTCGAGCACGCAGCCTTCGAGCGTGCCCTTCAGCATCTCCGTCAGGTCGTCCATCACAGGTCCTTCTTGGTCCACCCGGTACTCTGTGCCCCCGAGTTCCACTACACAGTATCACAGAGTAGCGAAGCGCGTCCCCCCATGAATGATCCGGATCTGGGCGTCTGGGGCGGTTGAATCGCTGCTCGCCCGGCGCTACCACTTCACCCGCTGAAGAAGGCCGGCGGGCGAACACCGCGCCAGGCAAGGCGTCGGGCGGTTCCCACACGAGGGCGTCATGCGAAATAGCCGCTGACGGCAGGCAGGGCCGACGCGACGATGACCAGAAGCGAGCCAACCGTCGCCAGGATGAGGCGCGCGGCTATCACACCCCGGAGCCAGGAAGGGTACGCCCCCGCAGCGGCATCGACGAATGCTTCGACGTCCAGGGCCGCGCAGGCTTACGAAGATGACCGCCTGGAAGATCCAGGACAGGATCCGGCCGGTGCCACTTCCGCTCAGGTTGAGCAAGGCGAGCGCCGCCAGGCACACCCCAAGGGACATCGCGAGGACGACGCTGGCCCGGCTTGCTCCGAAGTTGATCCGGTGCCGGGCCGATAGGGCGGCCGGTAGCCCCTGTCTGGCAACTTCGGCCTCGGCCGCCCTTTCCTGGGCAGGTGCCCCGCGAGACGTTGACCCAGGACCAGATCGTCCGAACAGCCGTCGAGCTGCTGGACAACGAGGGCATCGAGGGCCTGAGGCGGTCTACCAGGCAGCCGGCTTCACCGGACGTGACGCGGAGCAGGCCATGAAGACCGTCTTCACCTTCGTCCTGGGTAATGCCCTCGGCGTGGCCTCCGAAGCGGCATGGAGGGCACGTCTGCGCCGCACGGGCGGCGACGAGCACGAACAGATCCGCACCATGGTGGCGCAGGCGACCGAGATCGCGATGCGGTTCCCGCGGCTACGCGCCCACAATGCCGCACAGGAGGATGACAGTGCCTCTCCGGCCCCCGACCATGAGCTCGAGTTCGGGCTACGCACCATCCTGACCGGCCTCCAAGCCGAGCTCGGCACTCGGCCGTCGTGAACCGGGCGAACAGTCCCTGCCACGTCACCCGGCGATGACCCGCCTTCCGAGCTGCGGTCCGAATGGAAGATCACCCCGTCCACGTCGCCGCCCCGGGTGGCCGCCGCCATCTGCAGCGAGGCGCGGGTCAATGCGCCATCGTGGTGCCCGGACATGGCGTAGCCGAGCGGCCGGCGCGAGAACACCAGGGACACCCGCATCGTGCTCGGCGACATCACGATCATGCAGGTCCAGCAGGGAGCCGCGTCCGCGCAGGGGCGTGAGTGGGCCTGGTTCGTGCACGAGCGCAACATCGAGGTGCGGTCGATCCTGGACGGCCAGGGCATCGCCTACGCACGAATCAGGTTCGTCGCGACCGCGACCTCGGCGACCTCGCAGGTATTCCTGTCCAAGTCGGACAACGTGGGGGACTGGGCCGCATCAGCCGGTACGTGCCCGCGCCCAACCGGGCTCCCCGGACGCCCGCGCCTGCACCGCCGGTGACAGCAGATCGCCGGCGAGTTCGAGGACGCCATTGCGGTTCCTCCCTACGGGCGGGTCCTCCTCGTCAGGAAGCTCGGCTGAGCGAGGAGGTCGGTCAGAATCCCGAGCATGACGTCGGCTGCGGGGGCGCGCAACGGCGGGACCGCCACCGCGACGTACAGGCCGCGGGTCGGCAGGGGCGGGATGGTGGCTCGCAGGACCACGCCGGGCCGGATGGCCGAGTGGGCCAGAGTGGGCACGAGCATCACGCCCGCGCCCGCCGTGACGAGCGCCTGCTTGCTGTTCCAGTCGTCGCACCAGAAACCGATCCGCGGAGCAGCGCCGAGCGCCTCGAACAGAGGCGCTGTGGGGCCGAGACAGTCGGGGTGGCCGCCGTCGATCCAGGTCTCCTCTTTGAGATCCGACAGGCGCACCCGGCGCTGACGAGCCAGCCGGTGCCCGGCGGGCAGGGCGGCCCACAGCTCCTCGGTGAGCAAGGGAATCAACTCGACGCCGTCGACAGCATGCTGAGGCACGCTCGCGTCAGTCGCGTCCCGGTCTCGACTCAAGTGCCAGTCCGTGACGAGCGCGAGATCGATCCGGCCGTCCCCCACCGCTGTGAGGAGCGCCTCCTGATCCGTCTGCAGCAGGCTGAGTGACACACCGGGGTACGCGCTGGCGAAACGGCGGAACGCCTCGGGCACGAGCACGATGTTGGCACTCGTGAAGGCGGACAACCGCAGCTCGCCCGTCGCCAGCTGGGCGAAGGACGCCAGTCTGGCCTCCAGCGTTCGCAGGCGGGCCAGACTGTCGCGCGCCAGGTCGACCGCGACCTCTCCGGCGGGGGTCGGCCGTACTCCACGCGGCACCCGGGTGAACAGCCGCACTCCCACTCGTCTCTCCAAGCTCGCGATCCGACGGGAGACCGCGGGTTGGGTCATCGAGAGCGCCTCGGCGGCGCCGGAGAACGACCCATGGTCGGCAACCGCGACGAGCACCTGCAACGCCCACGTGTCCAACATGCGTCGAGCGTATAGCTGCCCCAACCAACCTGCAGTTGTCCTTATGCCTGCTGCCAGCCGACCCTGAAACGGTGACCCCCACTACCAGCACAGCGGCCCGCGAGACCGTACCTGCCGTCGCAGACCGACTGGCCTACCTGACCGAGTGGCTGCCGCCCGCACCGGCGCGCGTCCTCGACGCGGGCTGCGGGCGCGGCCACCTCGCGCTCGCGCTCGCCCGCGCCGGCTACGCGGTGGCCGCAGTCGACATCGACCCCGAAGCCGTCGCCGCGACAACCGCTCTCGGCGTCGCCGCGATCGAGTCCGACATCGCCGACTACGACGACCGCGCGTTCGACGCGATCGTGTTCTCCCTGTCGCTGCACCACACCGCCCGGCTGGCGGAAGCAGTCGAGCGGGCACGAGCGCTGCTGGCTCCGGGCGGAGTCCTGATCGTCGACGAGTTCGCCTGGGAACGCGCCGACCGCGCCACCGCGTCGTGGTTCTACGACATCGGCGCAGTACTGGCCGGGACCGGCCTGACCGCGTTGCCGGAGCACGGCGCCGCCGTGGAAGACCCCCACGCGGAATGGGTGAACCAGCATCGCGACGAGCACCAACTGCACTCAGGCGACACCATGGTGGACGCGATCCGTGCGGCCTTCGAGATCCGCGAGCTCGTACGCGTCCCCTACCTGCACCACTACCTTGCCGACAAGCTCGACGACGACACCGCCGGCCGGCTCTTCACCTCACTCCAGCAGATCGAGCAGCTCCGGATCACCCGCGGCGACCTGGCCGCCGTCGGACTTCGCCTGCTCGCCCACCCCGCGAACCGAGAGGACCGAGCATGACGAACATCGTGAACACCGAGCAGGCCGCCGCGTGGAACGGCTCAGAAGGCGCCCACTGGGCCAAGGACAACACAGCGGACAGCAGCTTCAACGTCGAACTCACCACCCCGCTGCTCACCGCCGCGAACATCCAGCCGGACGACCACGTTCTCGACATCGGCTGCGGTACTGGCGAGACCACCCGGCTCGCCGCCCGGCAGGCGCGGCACGGCCATGCCATGGGCATCGACCTGTCGGCCATCATGCTCCAGCAGGCCCGAACCGCCGCCGAGGCGGCGGGCATAGGCAACGTCGCCTTCGAAGAGGGCGACGCGCAGGTGCACCCCTTCGCCGCCGGTCAGTACCAGGTGGCGATCAGCCGGTTCGGCATCATGTTCTTCGCCGACCCCATCGCGGCATTCGCCAACATCGGCCGCGCCCTGCGGCCCGGCGGCCGCCTCGTCTTCATCTGCCCCCGGAACATGGCCGACAACGACTGGTACGTCGTGCCGCTCTCGGCGCTGCACCGGAGGCTGGGCACCGCACCCCTCCCAGAGTCGGGGATGTTCTCCCTCGCCGACCCCGCGCACACCACGAACGTGCTGACGAGGGCCGGTTTCTCCGAGGTGACGCTGCGACCGCTGGACGCGCCGATGGACTTCGGCACGGACGCCCAGGCCGCGGCCGAGAACTACCTCGGCAGCGGTCCGGTCCTGGCCGTGCTGGAACAGCCCGGCGGTCTGACGCGCGCCACCGCCCACGACATCCTCATCGATGCCCTGCGCCCGTACGAGGGCTCGAACGGCGTGCGCATCCCCGGCGCCCACTGGCTCGTCACCGTCCGCCGCTGACCACCGGCGGCACGCACCTTCTTCATGTGGCGACCACGTCGATGGACACTGCGATCACGCATGGTGTCTGGATGAAAGAAACGGGTCCATGGTCGTCCACGATCCCCCGGGTGAACGCCGGCCGGCTGTGAGCGATTCGCGCGGTTCCGCTGAGCGGACCGGTGGAGCTATCTGCGGTTCGGTCACTGTACGTCGATTGTGAGGGGGCAGTACGGATCCGATCGTGGTGGCCGCGGGTACCGCGCTGGTGACAGCGATGGCCACCGACGCCTGGCAGCCGGCGCGCGAGGGCGTGGTCGCGTTCTGGCGAAAAGCCCGCCCCGAGCAGGCCGATGTCGTTGAGGCGGCGCTGGTTCGGGACCGTCGTCGGGATGGTGCTCGATCACGGCGACACGGATCACCTCACCGTCGTGATCGGCCCCGATGAGTGAGAGCGGCACGAGGCGCAGGGGAGCGCTGCCGTGCAGTCCGATGGCGCGGCTGATGTTCGGCCACTGCGTGACGAGCCGTTCCACCTGCGGCGCCGACCCGGTGACCGTGGAGAAATCGGCCCGCTCGCCGCCGAGGCGCGCCAGGTTCCTCGAATCCGGCACTGCGGGCACCCGCCCTGCGCGGGTGGCGGTCGAGGTCTCCGGGTTCGCGACGATGCGTGGATCCATGTCACCTCCAGGGAGGGAGGAAGAGGACAGTGACGTCTCAAGCTATCTGTGCCGAGTCAGGCGACTTTCTTCCCACTCTGTCGGGTCTGTGCCCCGCACTGCCATGACGCGTGCGACTACCCCCTGCGGGGAGAGGTGGCTCAAGGAGCCGTGCCCGCGACGGCCAGAGGGACCCTGCCGGCGACGCTCCGCGAGTCCGTCAGATGCAACTGCCTGGACACACATGAACGGCCCAGCGGCATCAGGTGGGGATGTGGCCGCTGGTGGGTGGCCCGACTGACCCTCCAGGAGGATGGCACGTACAAATAGGCGGTGGAGCGCGATCAACGATTGCGCCTGGCCGCTTCCGCGCTCGAGGAAGCCCTGGCGGCGCAGAACAGCTGGGTCGAGAGCACGGCGGAGAAATGGCTGGGAGCGAACACGGCGATCTTCGGTCTTTTCTCGCTCGCCGGCATCGCGACCGCCAAGGACGCGCTGAACGGGCTCGGCAAAGCACAGAAGTGGCTGGTGGCGATCGCGTTGCTGACCGCCGTCGGAGCCGCCGCCGGCGCGGTGACGCTTGGCTACCGGGCCGCCTACGGATGGCCGCGCATGGTCTCCGTCGAGGGCGAAGACCTGCTGAAGTGGTACGCCGAGACTCGCAGCTACGCCCCCCGCGCCATACCGTTCCTGCACCGGGCGCTGTTTCTCTCGTTCGCCTCATTAGGGGCGTTGACCGTCGTCATGCTTCTGGTGTGGCTCCTTCCCCGAGGGTGAACGCCTCTCCAGGCGGCGACCCTTCTCGATCGCGACGGTGACCCTGATGCCGGTGAAGTTCGGAGCAGCGTAGGCGGCCCCTCCTTGCCAGGGCCCCGGTTGGTATTTGTCTTCCAGCGCCTGTGCCACCAGGAGTGCGTCCTCTTGCGCCTCGCTCGACGCGAGCCTGCCGTCGCCGAGCATCGCGGACAGCTCGGCGACCAGCGGCAGGATGGGATGCCCTTCCGCGAGCATGCTCTTGACCGCTCCCAATTGCATGGTGAAGTACTGTTCGATGGCAACGGGCCGGTCCGAGGGGGTCAGTTTCCCGGTGCGGATGTTCTCCGCCATCTTCCGCAGCGCCCTCAGCCCGCCTACGAGAATCAGCGCCGCAGCATGTTCCGCGAGGACGCCCTCCGACAGTCTCGCGTATCCCCGGACGACGGCTCGCACGGGTTCACGTATCGGCTCCTCGACCGTGGGGTCGTGGACCGGGTCGTAGATCTCCGCGAGCTGCCCGAAGAAGTGGTCTGTCATCCTGGCGGTCGCCGCCGGCCACGACAATCCGTGCAGCAGCGACACCGCGACGACTCCCAAACGTTCTACTGAAGGTGGACGCCGTTCGGCGCGACTCCGTGCCGGGGTCGAGGGGATGGCCCTGTCACCGGTGCCGACCCCGGAGGTCCTGTGGCACAAGCCGCCGGCGCTCGCAATCGCCGCGGTCCAGTGGACGGCGCTCGGCCGGTGCGGAGCTGCTGGTGGTGGGCTCGAACGGGCTCTCGACGCTGTGGGGCTCAAGAACACGATTCGTCGCCAGCGCCGGGGTTCATCGCCTGGCCGGGGCGGGCGTTCCTGGGACAGTGGGCGACTGGTGTTCGGATTGCCTGGGATCATCGTTCGTGCTCTTGACCACGGTGTACGCCGTCACTCGACGTCTGCTGTCTCTGCCCGCGCTGTTGTTTCGCAGTGACGTCTCCAAAGAGGCGGAATTGCTGGTGCTCAGGCACGAGAACGCGGTTCCGCGCCGTCAATCCCACGGGTGCGCTGTGAGCCGGCCGATCGCCTGTGGCTGGCGGCGCCGTCCCGGGAGGCCGCCCACCGCGGCTGCGGTCAGGGCCCCGGCGCTGCGCATGGCCGCCGACAACCCCACTTGGGGCCACAGGCGGATCCACGGCGAACTGACCCGCCTCGGTCACAAGATTGCCGCTTCGTGGAACATCCTGAACCAGACCGGGATCGACCCCGCCCCGCGCCGCAGCGGGCCAACCTGGAAGCAGTTCCTGGCCGCCCAGGCCGAGCACATCGTCGCCGTCGACTTCCTCCACGTCGACGCCATCAACCTCAAACGCATCTACGCCCTGGTCCTGTTCAAACACCGCAGCCGCCGCGCCCACCTGCTCGGTGTCACCGCCAACCCCACGGGCGAATGGACGACCCAGGCCGCCCGCAACTTCCTTATGGACACCGACACGACGAACATCAAGTTCCTGATCCGCGACCGTGCTGGCCAGTTCACCGATGCCTTCAACACGGTCTTCGCCGACGCGGGCCTGCACGTCCTCAAGAGCCCGCCACAAGCCCCGAAAGCCAACGCGCACTGCGAGAGAATGATCGGCACCCTACGCCGCGAACTCCTCGACCGCACGCTCATCCTCAACGAGCAACGCCTACGCCGGACTCTCACCAGATACCTGGAGCGTTACAACAGTGCCCGGCCCCACCGCGGTATCGGGCAGTTGAGCCCATCCCAAGCTGAAGCCGGACCGCCATCGCCAGTCGACCTGGCCAGCCATCGCGTCCACCGCAGAACCATTCTCGGTGGCCTCATCAACGAGTACCGGATCGCCATCTGACACCACCAAGAACCAGTAGGCCAGACGTCGAATCCTATTATTGAGCCCCACAGGTCGGCACGGCCTGCGCGGTGAACAGGTCGAGTTGATCGCAGCGATAGGCAGGGGATCTTTTATCTGCTGCTCACAAAAGGCCTGGTCGGAGAGGTGAGCCGACTCGGACGAGGCTGACCGGGCATGAGGTCCCATTGACCAAGGATGCTGGGCGGATCTTCCGGCTTGATCTTCGCATGGTGATCTTCAGAGTCTGAGCTGACGGTCTAAATGATCTATCGCGCTACACAGTCCGTACACAAGAGCAACCACCGAGCAACCAGCCATGATCAACAACGCGATCCGAGGCCGGCAAAAACCGAGAAACGCCAGGTCGAACGCGGTATTGAAGAGTAGGGCGGGTGGGACTTGAACCCACGACCCACGGATTATGAGAATCCTCGGTCGATGTCGCTCAGTGCCACCGAGTGTTGTTTTGTATTGCCGTGGCCGCAATTATCCCTGTCGTCGTGTCGGTCTGTGCCAACGCGTGCCGTGCTGTATCGCGTACACGCGAGCAACCATCGAGCAACCATGCGTTCTTGACTGTCGGCACTATGTGCCATTTGTTCCCATCTCGGCGCGGCTGTATGGGGCCAGGCTTTGCGTGGTGAGCTCGAACTTTGCGGCGGACCGAACGTGTGCGAGCAACCACCGAGCAGCCATCACCTGGTCATTTGCGTCCACAGGCAGGATGGCTCGCAGCGGACCTCGGATGTGATGCATGGTCTGCCTGACGTGCATGGACGTAATTTTCGGGAGGCGCACGCTCACGGAACGCCGTCGACTGAAGAATCGAGGTGAAAGCTACGCGTGATTCTTGAGCGCTACATTATCCGATAGAATCAAGGGCGCGGAGATTTGGCACCACAGCTCCAGATGACCCAAAGCTCAGGCCGTACTCCAGGCATCTCGAGGGATCTGGTAAAGATCCCGATTTGAGGAGAACCACTCTCGATCGAGAAAACGTCCGGTGATCCGCCCGGCCATGCAGAGAAGGGAGTGGAGTTCCTGTGTGCTGGACATGTCGAGGTCCAGTTCAAGTCCTTCCGCATATATTTCATACTCGGGTACGCTGACCGATGCGCCACCGGTGTAGGGCGGATCGATTTCATTGACGAGCGCACCGTCCTGATAGAGGTACAGATGGTCGAGCTCACCCAGCCCTCCGTTGTAGAACACGGTGAGCAGCCGTCGTCCTCCAGAGCTGAGCGCTTTCGCCTCCGCAGTCGTATGAAAGGCGCTGAGCCAGAGGACATGTGTCCAACCGGGCGCATGGGGACCCATCCAGATGATCTGGTCGTCCATGGAGAGCATGTGTCTGGTCATCGCTTCGGCGAAGCCGCACTCCAAGCGCGAACGAGGGTCCACCCGCAGCAGCCGTGCCAACTCCTCTTTGTCGTCGCCCTCGATCCACATCCCGACGAACCAACTGCTCAGCCCAAATTCCTGCAGGAGATTCCATTGATTCTCCGTGGGCAGCAGCCCGGTCATGTCGCCATCGCATTCTCCGCCAACTTGGCAGGTATTTGAGGAAGGGAACGTGTGGTTGCCGGACCCGTAGCCCGGCAACCACACATCAATATACAGTGCACAGCGGCGGATTACATCCGGCTAATCCACGACCATCATCCAGAACGGACTGTCCTCCGCATTGTCGCCGACCTCGTCAGGCGTGAGGCGATACTGGGCGTAGAAGCTTGTTAGATGGCCGCCGTGGCTGCGGTTCTGGTGGAGGTCGATGCCCCGCACTGAGTAATTCAACCTGTCCTTCGCCGCTCCTTGCTTGGTGGTCGCGTACGGATACTCGTCGCAGTCGTAGACGCCGGTGTAGTTGTCCTTGAACTTCTCATCGTATTCATAGTATTTGCAGTAGTTGGTCGTCCTTGATGCGCGCCAGAACTTCTGCTTGTCGGGGTCGCCGTAGTCGGACCAGAACTGATGCTTGGAGAAAATTGCGCGGTTGTCTTCTTCGTCCTTCGCAGTGCCTCGGTGCAGTGGCTTGCCTGCCGGCGTGTTCGGCGCCGCCTCCCAGTTGCCGGGAATTGCCTTCGACAGCAGGGTGCCTGCCTTTTCTTTCGCCGGCGGATATTCGGGGTCTCGCGATGCCGTGGTGTCACCCTGCCGCAAGGGCGGGTAGGTCTTGATGTTCTCGGAGGGGTCCATCGCGTCTTCGATGTGCTCGATGACGTCGACGAAATTGGGACTCGCCTTCTTGGACATGGTCCAGACCCGATTGGCTCGGGTGTTGATACATCCTCCGGTGTGGTCAGGGACACCGTCGTTGGCGTTGTCGGACTTCCCCAGCGTCTGCCAGTCACAGCGGAAGTTAGGAGCCCACACGGTGCTGACCGCGGGGGGCGGGTCCCCGTTCCGATAGACGCCGACGCGCTTTCCCTCCCGATCGAGAACATCCTGTGACCATAGACGTCCTATGTAGCCGACGCCCCCGATCGATGTGATGAGCGGCTTGATGGTGCACACCGCGTTCTTCTTGTCCGCCCCGGCATAGCCCCGGACCATGACGGTGACATGACTCGTCGACTCCCAGCTCGAGATCGACTTGAGGTGATCGCTGTTCCCGTCGACCTCGCACCGGGAAGAAGTCGATGACGACACAGTGAGGTCGAAGCCGATGTTCATCTGCTGGAGCCCTCGGTCGAATCGGGTCTGCCTCACACCGTCTTGGAAGACCCCGAACTCCTGGAGCCGTACGAAGGCTTTGACATGCTGGGGCTTCGTGGTGCTGTCGCCGCCGACAACCCCATCGCCGGCAGCGTTGCCCAGGTAACTGTGTAGGACCCAAGTGGCGCGGAACGAGAAGATCATGTCATCGGTCAGAGAATCGACCGCTATGTCCGCCAGTTCTGCCGCGATGCGGACCACCGGGATCTTCGCGCCCCTCTTGAGCTTCTTGGTGCTGTCGTCATCATCCGCGTACGCGCCGATCGCGTAGTAGGCCGACCAGCAGGACGCGTACGGGTGCTCCTGGATACGGGCCATCTCAGGCTTGCCGTAAGCAGGAGGTGTTTTGTAGCAGTTCTCCAGTGATATGTGGTCATTGTCGAAGTTGGAGACGGCGGTGCCGGCCTTCGGTGTGGCTGTATTGGGCGGTGCGAGTTGCGCTGAAGAGCTCTCATTCACAGCGTCCATGCGGGCGAAGAGAGCAGCCACATCGTCGGCCGTCAGTGACCTCTGATAAAGGTGCACCTCGTCGAGGTCGCCCTGCATCCGGGTGCCCACGGTCATCGCAGAGTCGGCATGCCACGGGGACGCCGAGAGTGACTCCGACTTGACCAGGACTCCATTCAGGTACAGCGCGGCGGTCTTGGTCGTCGCGTCGTATACGCCGGTCAGATGGAACCAGTCGTTGACCGGTGCTTCGACTCCGGACAGCACACCCTCGACCGGCGCGTCGACGGCGTCTGTGCCGGTGAAGGTGAACACCAGTCCCTGGTCAGCGGTGTTGCCCAGCCGGAACGGCGCCTGGTGGGCCCCCCGCTGCTCAAGGACGGTGAAATCGCCGTCCTTGTCGCTCCAGCGCAGCCAGGCGGCGGCGGTAAAGCTCTCGTCGGTGCGAATCACCGGTCCGTCGGTCTGTGCCAGGGGCTCCTCGCCGGGCTGGGTGACATCCACAGTGATCGGCTGCCAGTCCGACCAGGCTGAGGAGACGTCGCCGGCGGTCACGCGCAGCCGCCAGCGCACCTTCCACCCGTCGGTGAGCGAGTTCCCTGGGACGGTGATGCTCGCCTCAGTGCCCGAGGCGACGTCGTCCACAGCGCCCGCCCAGATCTGACCGCTACCCTGGCCGTCGGGAGCGGCCGGGTCGTGCTCGATCTCGGCCTCGGCCCGCAGCGCCTGGCCGGTCGGATGGGTGAGGGTGGCCCGCAGCGTGGGGGTCAGCTTGGTGGTCACCGTCACCCCGTCGACCACCTTGGACGGAGTGACGGCCAAGCCAGTGGCGGTGGGCTTGGGCAGGCTGATGGTGAAGGACTGCCAATCCGACCAGGCCGAGGCGGCTGAGGTGGAGACAGCGCGGGCACGCCAGCGTACCTTCCACCCGTCGGCCAGTTCATCCGCCGGGACGGTTATGCTCGCCTGCGTGCCGGCCGGGACATTGTCGGCGCCGCCTGCCCAGATCTGGCCGCTGCCCTGGCCGTCGGGGGCGGCCGGGTCGTGCTCGATCTCGGCCTCGGCCCGCAGCGGCTTGCCTGCTGGGTCATTTACCTGGGCCAGCAGCGACGGGGTGCGGGTGGAGCTGACGGTGGTGCCGTTCACCTGCTCGGACGGGGTGACCTGCAACGCGCCGACGGCCGGTTCGGAGACTGGGTCCGGCACGTCCACCGTCAGGTTCTGCCAGTCTGACCATGGCGAGCCGACTGTAGTTGTGGTGTTGAGGGCGCGGGCTCGCCAGCGCACTTTCCACCCATCGATCAGCTTCCCGGTAGGGACGATCGCCGACGCTTGGCTGCCGGAGGCGACGTTGTCCACAGCGCCGGTCCAGATCTGGCCGACGCCCTGCCCGGTTGCGGCCGGATCGTGTTCAAACTCGAACTCGGCCCGCAGCGGCTGTGCGGCCGGGTCGGTGACTGTGGCGTGCACAGCCGGGGTCAGGCTCGTGGCCACCGTGATGCCGTCCACCACCTGGGAGGGGATGACCTGGAAAGCGCCCAGAGTCGGGTTCGGCACGTCCACGGTGGCCGTCTGCCAGTTCGACCATCCTGAGACGGACGATGCGGCGGCGTTGGCCGCGCGAACCCGCCAGCGGATCTTCCAACCGTCGGTCAGCATGGCCGCGGGCACGCCCACGGTGACTTGCTCGCCAGACGCGACCTCTGCTGAGGCGCCCGCCCAGATCTGGCCGCTGCCCTGGCCGGTGGCGGCCGGGTCGTGCTCGACCTCGAACTCGCCGGTGAGGTTGCCACCGATGGTGTCGGTGACAATGGCGGCCAGTTGCGGAGTGAGTGAGGTGGTCACCGTGACGCCGTCCACTGTGTGCGCCGGGGTGATGGCCGGGGCGGAGACAGCGGGCTCGGAGGCGGGTCCGCTGGTGGTGATGGTCAGCATGGGCGGGTAGCCGTCGGTGTCGAGGTATTCCGAGGAGGTGAACATCCGGTAGTTCTCGACGTTCGCCTCGCCGGGCGACTTGAGCACCAGGCCGTGGTTGGTGGCGCCGGCGGCCCAGTCCTGAGCGATGCCGGTGACGTTCCACTCCATGCTGTCCGGCCAGACGTCGCAGTCGGCGTTGACGCCCTTGAAGTTGGTGGAGGCATCCTCCGTGGTAAGCGTGGGCTTGGTGTCCCAGTACATGTCGTCCTGGTCCCAGCCGCTGGTCAGGCGGGCGACCTGGATACCGCGGGCCAGCGCGGCACCGCAGTTGTGGGCGTCGACGGTGTTCATCGACAGGGTGGCGTCGGTGACCGTGCCGCCCTGCAGGCCAATAGTGTCGAATTGCAGGTGTGTACGGTACTTCGACCCGTCCGACATGGTGCCGGCCATCAGGTACTCGTTGTCGGAGTAGGCGGGATAGTCCGTGTCGAAGGTGTTGACCTCCACGTCGGCACCGACCGGCAGCGCCACCACTGAGGCCACTCGCACCGGGTAGGTGGTGGTGTCGTCGGCCAGGAACTTCTGGTCCGGCTTGACCACCAGTTCAGTGCGGCCGTCCTTGGTGACCACGTCGCCGCCGACCTTGCCGCGCTTGGCCATCGCAGGGCGGTTCTCACCGCTGCCGTCCACCACGGTCGGCCGCGTCCCCGCGGCGACCAGCTTCTTGTCTTTGCCCTTCAGCAGCAGTCGGCCGCCCTTGCCCTCGGTCAGGGTCAGGCCCTCGTCTTCGACGCCGATCCGCAGCTCCACCTGCTTGGCGGGCCGCTGGCGGAGCACCACCTCGTGCCGGAACCCGGTCGGCAGCGCCGTCACCACCAGGTCCGCCCCCACACCGGCGGCGTCGGTGTAGGTGGCGACACTGCCCTTCACAGTCGGCTTGGGCAGCGGTGTCGGCCAGCGCAGCGCGTACGACTTCCCGTCGGCGGCCATCTTCACGAACGGATCCGTGCCGCCGACGGAGATCTCCACGATCGCGCCCTCCACGAGGGCCTTGGGCCGCAGCTTGCCGCCCTGCTCGGCCAGGGTGGTGTCGATCGGCGTCCATCCGCTGCCCTGCTTGGTCCGTACCGGACCGGCCGTGACCTCGGTCTTGAACGTCTTCCCGTCGGGCTGGGCGTACGTGATGCTGGTAGCGGTTGTCTCGTCGGTGATCTCGACAGCCTTGCCTTGCTTGGCGGCCGTCCGGGAGGCGGCGATGCGCGCCTGCGACGGCACGTTGGAGATCGCGCTCCCACTCTTGCCAGCGATCCACGCCGCCGTGTCGTTCAGACTCGCGTCGTGATCATTCCCGGAAGAGTCGGCAGCCGTACGGCCGTCTCCCTCGTCGAACGTCCATTGAGCCGCCGATTGCTTGAGCGTGGTGAAGGACCACGTGTACGGGGCCATGATGTTTTCCCACGAGTCCATCGCGCCCGAAAGCTCGACGGTGTACGCGGTTCCCGCTTTCAGCGCCTGCTCAGGCTCGAAGGTCAGCACCGTTTCCGTACTGTCGTACGCCAGCGTTCCTGTCACCTGCGTGCCTGAGGCGTCCTTGACGATCACCTGGGCCTCGCCGACAGGCTCCGAGAAGGTGACCTTCACCAAGGGGTCCAACGGCACGTCGACCGCACCGTCTTCCGGCTCGACCGCGATCACCCGCGGGGCGCCGGTATCCTCGCCGTCGCCTGTACCTCCGATGCCGCTCTCGTCGAAGTCGAGTTTGCTCGCATCGACCTGGTATCCCTGACCATCACGCTGCGCGGCGATACGGGAGGCCACCTCATTAGAGATGGTGATGTCCTCGTTGCTCGTGAGTGGCTGATACATCGACATGGCGATGGCGTCTTCGTACTCGGGAAGATTCGTCAGCTGCGTGCCGGTCAGCATGACGACTTCTTCGACGGGGCCTTCCATCTCGAAGTCCACGGTGAGGATGGGCGGGTGGAGTTGCCCCTTACAGTCTTCCAGCGGTGGTGTCATGCAGCCGCCGGCGTCCTCTGAGGTGTAGCGTCGCCAGTTGCGCAGTTCGGATTCGTTGCCGGCGGTGAGCTGAATGCCGTAGTTGGTGGCACCGTCGACCCATGCCTGCACGATGTCGTTGAGGGTGTGGGTCAGGTCCCAGGCGTAGTTCATGGAGCCGGTGCAGTCTTCGCTGTAGGCGCCGAACTCGGTGTCCGCACCCGTGCTGATGACGGATGGCTGACTGTTCCAGAGCAGCCTCGTGTCCTCCCAGTAGGAGGTGATCTGCCGCGCGGTGATGCCGGAGCCGACCGATACGCCGCACTCGTTGGACTGGTAGTTCCACAGCTGCAAGTCGGCGTTTTCGACCTTGCTGCCTGCGAATTCGGCGGGAATATCCGGGAACTTCAGGTAGCCGCGCCAGCGCTTCGCGATGCTGCTGGCGTAGGACTTTCCGACCACAATTTGGGTCTGGTAGAAGGTGTCCCAACTATCCTGGTAGTCATAGTCGTTGATCCAGGTGTCCATGCCGCCGGCCTTGCCGGTGTGGCCCTCGTACCAGTCTGACACCGCGGCGGTCACCGTCACCGGATATGCCGTCGCCGGGTCAGCCAGGAAAGCGGCGTCCGGCGTGAACACCAGGGTCTTGCCGTCATCGGCAAGCGTGACGGCCGCCTTACCGACCCTGCCTGCGTCGAGCGGTGCGCCCGTGTCGGCAGCCTTGGCGTCCTGCAACAGAGTCGGCCGCACTTCGGTGAGTGTCTTGCCGTCCTTGCCCACGATCTCAGGTCTGCCGGCGGCGTTCGTCTTGAACGACAGCCCTTCGGGCAGATCCACCGGAACTCGGAAGGAGACCGGACCGGTCGGTCGTTCGGCGATGGTGATCTGCTGCTGGAACCCGCTTACGTTCGCAGTTACCAGCAGATCGCGGCCCTCGCCGTAGGCGTCGGGATAGGTGGCGGTGTTGCCCTCCAGTCGGGGCTCGGGCAGCACCGATGGCGTAGTGATCTTCGCCGTGGCGTTGGCCGCCTGGCTCTTGAGCAGGGTCTTGTTCTGGCCAGCGGACAGGACCAGACCACCGTGCGCGGCCTTGGGCTTGATGACGCCGTCCGCTTCGACGAGGGTGGTGTCAACCGGTGTGAAGCCCTTGCCATTGGCGTTCTTGACACGGGTCGGCTGAGTGCTGAGCTCCATCCGGACCGTCTTGCCGTCCGGGTTGGCGTAGAAGGTGGCGCTCTCTGAGCGCATTGATTCAATTTCGACGCGCCGATTGTCCTTCTTGGCCTGCTCCAGCGCCTTACTGGTGGGCGTGATGGGGGCGCTCGGCGACGTCGTTCGGGTAGTGGGGGGTGACGTGATGCTGTGGGCGATCGCGGGTGCGCTCATCAGCGAGAGCGGCAGCATCATTGCCGTGATCAGCGCAGCGCGGCGGCGCGTCCGGGCGGATAAGCCGGACGACGTTGACGAAGTCTTCACTCGCACCTTTCGTAACAAATTGGACAAAACGCAGTGATCATGACATGCGCCCCAGCTTGTGTAAAGATCCTTTTCGATAACGGGACGGTGGCATTCGGCCGAGGGAGGTGCGACCAACGCTGAGTTCCTCACGGGCATGATCGAGGCCACTCTGTTGCCCGAGGAAAGCGTGGATGTGGTCCTCGCCGGCTTGGCCATCTACCCCGGCTGTTCGGCCGGGATTTGCGCCTGAAGATCTATAACTGAAGCAGGGGCTTCCAACCTGCGATGAGTGAATTGCTAGATCACGAGATCGTAGAGAGCGGACTCGCCTTCCGGATGAATGCCCCGGCGTGGGAATAGTGCTTGTCTGTACGCGGGGATGGCATGAGGACTTATCGCACGCGAGGGGGCTGCGCGGGTGCGCTGATCGGACCAGGTCTGCCGGGGCCGGTTCGCCCAGCCGGGCGGATCGTGGGCGCGGGACCGCGGTGTGGTGCTGGTCCAGCTCGCGGTGGAGACCGCCGTCGCTGGCACTGCCCAGCCTATCGCGGGCAAGGTTCGGCGACGCGGCGTGCCTCGAATACCGCCGTGTGGGTGCCGGATATTGTGTCGCCTCACGCGACCTGGGCGTACTCATGCAGGAGGCCACCGAGCCGGTCTCGTCGAGTGACCTTGATATCGGCGTCGACCGGATCGGGTAGCGCTCGCAGCGGGCTGGCCTGCTGCAGGGCCCGGTGCGGACGATGCCTATTGAAGTAGGTCTCGTACTCGGCAAGGACCTTACGCAGGTGGCGTTCGTTCATGACGAGGATCCGGTCGAGTAACTCGCGCCGTACGCTGCCGACCCAGCGCTCCATGATCGCGTTCATCCGAGGAGCCTGAGGTGCAGTGAGCACCACGCGGATGCCCTCGGCCCTGACCACCTCATCGAACAGAGCGGTGAACTTCCCGTCCCGATCCCTGATCAAGAATCGGAAGTCACCGATCCGATCGCCCAGGTCGAGTATCAGGTTGCGGGCTTGCTGGGCGACCCAGCCAGCGGTCGGGTGCGCCGTGACCCCCAGCACGTGCACCCGCCGGTTGGCGTGCTCGACCACAGCGAAGCAGTACAGCCGCGCGAGCATGACCGTCTCCACGCTGAAGAAGTCGCAGGCAAGGATCCCGGACGCCTGCGCTTTGAGGAACTGCGCCCAGGTCGGACCGCTGCGCCGGGGCGCTGGATCGACGCCGGCCCTCTTCAAGATTGCCCACACGGTGGCCGGGGACACCTTCCGACCCAGGCCGGCGATCTGCCCGGCGATGCGCCGATAACCTCAGCCCGGATTCTCGGCGGCCAAGCGCAGCACCAGGGCATGGATGGTAGGGCGGATCCGTGGCCGTCCCGGCCCATGCCTGGGGTAGGTCCAGCGTCGCTTCACCAGATCGGCGTGCCAGCGCAGGAGCGTCCGCGGTGTCACGAACAGATGACATCGGCGGCGTCGGGGAAGGAGTCGCGCCAGCGCAGAAAGGATCGCCCGGTCCGCCCACGACGGCCGGGGAACGGCCATCTGGCGGCGGAGCACACCCAGCTGATGCCGCAATACCAAAATTTCTGCGTCCTTGGACGCCTGCGATCGGGCGAGCAGTGCGATCCACCCGAATACCCGTAACACGATCAAGTACAACAGCCGCAGAGCCATCCTGCGATCCTGCCGGAGCCGAGCCATCGAGCACAGCAAAACCCCAGATCAGCCCCTGTGACGCAATATTCGGCACCCACAGGGCGTGGGTTGGTGCCGTGCAGAGTGGCGGTTGGGGGAACATCCGAAACTGGCGGTCCCCCCTCGGTCTCCCAAACGGTCTCGCGCTGCGGTGGTACGCCGAGCAGATCAAGGAAACCGCAGGTAGGAGCCGGAAAAGAGAGTAGGGCGGGTGGGACTTGAACCCACGACCCACGGATTATGAGTCCGATGCTCTGACCGGCTGAGCTACCGCCCCTGGATTGAGTTGTACGACGACGAGAGGATCATGCCACCCCGCGCAAGCTAAGGCTAGAGCATCGGATGCGATAGCGGTGCCCGCTGGATGGGAGAAGGGTCTCCGCCGACATCATTCCACGTCTGCCGCCGTCGGTGGAGCGGGAGGCGATCTCAGGCGGGGGAGGGGCGGCGAGTACGGGGGCGCGGCTCGCACTCGCCGCGGTTCAGGGGGCGGTGCCGTAGCCGGGGTTGCGGACCAGCCAGTCCGAGTAGACCGGGCTGCGGCGTACGGCGTCCATGTGGGCCTGTTTGGCCTGGGCCACGACCCAGGCGGCTTCGGGGGCGGTGGGGTGGCGGCCGAGGAGCTGGCGCCAGCGGAGCGGGGCGCCGGCGAGGGGGATCATGGTGAGGCCCTGGGCCGCCTGGTGGGTGGCCTGGCAGAGGACGACGGCGCGGCCGACCTGGGCGAGGTGGACGCAGGTGGGTACGTCCGTTTCGTAGATGGTGCCGGGGGTGAAGCCGGACCGTGCGCAGGCCATCGCGAAGCAGTCGGCGAAGCAGCCGTCGCCCGGCGTCACCGCCCACTGTTCGTCGGCGAGGTCCGCCAGTTCGACCTCCTTCTCCTTGGCCACCGGATGGGCGTCCCGGACCAGGCAGAAGACCGGGTCGAGGCTGATCGTCTCCCACAGCAGGGTGCCGGTGGGGGTGCCGGAGTCGCCGCAGGCCCCGGTCAGTACGTAGTCGAGCCGGCCGAGTTCGACCATGCCGTTCAGTTCGCGGGCCGACCAGGAGGTGTACGTGCTGACCTTGCGTTCCGTGGCGAGCCGGTCGACGAGGCCGCCGAGTATCGGCCCGTTGGTGGCGCCTATGCGGAATCCGGGCGAGGGGGTGTGTGCGAAGCGTACGGCTTCGTCCTGCAGCTCCTTGGCCGCGGGAAGGAGCACACGTGCCCTGGCGAGCACGAGTTCGCCGAGGCGGGTGGGCCTGGCGCCGTGGCGGTCGCGTTCGAAGAGGGTGCCGCCGAGCAGCCTCTCGATGCGCTTGAGCTGCGCGGTCAGGGCCGGTTGTGCCAGCCCGAGCAGGGACGCGGCCTTGCTCACACTTCCCGCGTCCGCGACCGCGCGGACGATCCTGAGGTGCCTGAGCTCGAGGTCCATAACGGGAAGGTAAGGCGGCGTTGTCTTACAGACAATGCCTCTATGTCAGGAAATGTGACAGATATTGTTTGGAGCTTCCTGGGGTAGGGGGAGCCCATGACGACGATGGGAATAGATCCGGCCCAGCTCAGCGACGATGATCTGCTGCGCGAGCTGCGCCAGTTGCACGCCACGCGGAGCGACACCTTTTTCCACGGCTCGGACGACGCGCTCGCCCACCACACGTCGCGGACGAACGAGCTCGAAGCCGAATACCTGCGCCGCGTACCGGATCGCGAGGTCGACCCCGCGCGGCTGAGGGAGGGAGCGAGGCAGCGATGATGGCCGAGGGTCACGACGTGCAGGCGCTGTCGGACGTGGACATCCACGTCTACGAGGCCGTGGCGTCGCAGACGGTGGAGTCCGGCGGCACGGGGCTCGGCGCGGTGGTCCGGGCCTGCGGGCTGACGGAGGAGGAGGTCAGGGAGAGTCTCGAACGACTGGTCGGGCATGGGTACGTGGTGCCGCGGGGCGACGGGTACGCGCTCGGGCAGCACACGTTCGAGGTCGACTACTAGGGCCTACGCGGAAGGACCGCGTCAAGACGGGCGTGCGACCCGCTGCCGGGTGGTGGACCGGCGCACGCTGTGCTCTTAATGTCAGAAGGTGGACGTCGCCGAACTGAGCCCGGCGCAGGCGCGGGAGCGCTTCCGCGGTGGTGAGCGGGTGCCCACCGCCGGCTGGTGCCGGGGCTACGCGCAGGCCAACCTCATCGCCGTGCCGAAGCGGCTGCGGTACGAGCTGCTGCTGTTCGCCCATCGCAACCCCCAGGCGTGCCCAGTGCTCGACGTGGGGGAGCCGGGGGCCTGGTCCACCGGCCTGTTCTCCGGCGACCTGCGTACCGACCTGCCCGGCTACCGCCTCTACCGGGACGGCGCGGCGGTGGCCGACCTCGGCGACGTGGTGGCGGAGTGGCGCGAGGACCTGGTGCCGTTCCTCATCGGCTGCAGCTTCACCTTCGAGCGGGCGCTGCTCGCGGCGGGGGTGCCGGTGCGGCATCTGGAGGCGGGGACGAACGTGCCGATGTACGTCACCAGCCTGCCCTGCGAGGCGACCGGCAGCCTGTCGGGGCCGCTGGTCGTGTCGATGCGGCCGGTGCCCGAGGCGCTGGTGCCGACCGCGGTCGAGGTGAGCGGGCGCTATCCGATGGTGCACGGCGCGCCCGTCCACGCGGGTGATCCGGCCGCGATCGGGATCCGCGATCTGAGCAAGCCGGACTACGGCGATCCGGTGGAGGTACGGGCGGGGGAGGTGCCGCTGTTCTGGGCGTGCGGGGTGACGCCGCAGGCTGCGGTGCTGGCCAGCGGGGTCGAGTACGCGATCGGGCATCTGCCGGGGCACATGGCGATCACCGATGCTCGTAACGATGACTTTCTGGTGATTTAGTCGGCTATTCGGCTGTTCGAGGTGCTCGTAAGCGGTATGCCCGCCGCCGTGAGCTGGCGGGCGATCGCCGGTGCGCCTGGCCGGTTGTCGATCTCCAGGTGCGGTACGACCGGCGGTTCGTCCACCCGGATGGCGCGCAGATAGTCCTCGAACGCGGCCAGTTTGCCCGCGTCCCTGCTCAGCCCCCTGGCCGTCAGGCGTTCGCGCAGCGTCGGGCCGTCCGAGCGGACCCACAGCAGCCGGACCGGCGGCCCGCCCAGCTCCGCCACCCACCGCGCCCACCGGGCCGCGTCGTGCACCTGCGTGGTGAACGGGCCGTCCAGCGCGACCGGGCAGCCGTGGCCGCGGATCTGACGGGCGATCGCGGTCAGCCCGTCGTATTCGTGCTGTTTGACGTGCTCGTCGTACCAGGGGCCCTCGCGTTCGCCGTCCGGACGGCCGTGCGCGCGCAGCACCTCCGCCACCAGGCCGCCGTAGACGGTGTCCTTGTCGAGCAGGGCCGGTACGGGGGACAGGCGGGCGAGCAGCTCGGCCGCGACCGTGGACTTGCCCGCGCCCGGCGGCCCGCTGATCACCCACACAGTGCTCACGCGATCACCGTAGCTTGGGCCGCGCGGATCGGGGTACGCGGCGCCGCCTCCTGCGGGGTACGCGGATCTGCGTACGCCGGTGCCTCGTTCCGGCGGACGACCCCCGGCGTCGCGGCGGCCAGACTCCTTGCTCATGCTGACCGTCTTGACCAGGGCGTTCCGGGTGCCGGAACTGCGCGGGAAACTGCTGTTCACGCTCGCACTCATCGGGCTGTTCCGGCTGGGGCAGGTGATGCCCGCGCCGGGCGTCGACGTGGTGGCCGTGCGTGAGTGCGCGGGGTCGGCCTCCGGCGGCCTGTTCGACATGGTGCAGCTGCTCAGCGGGGGCGCCATGCTGCACCTGTCGGTGTTCGCGCTGGGCGTCATGCCGTACATCACGGCCAGCATCGTCATGCAGCTCCTCGCCGTCGTGGTGCCCCGCCTGGACGCGCTCAGGAAGGAGGGCTCGCGCGGGCAGGCCAAGATCACCGAGTACACCCGCTACCTGACCGTCGGCCTGGCCCTGCTCAACGCCGGCACGGTCGTCACGCTGGCCCGCGCGGGGCAGCTCCTGCCCGGCTGCTCCCGGCCGCTGCTGCGCGACGACGGGCTGCTCGCCGTGGCGGTAATCGTGGTGACCATGGTGGCCGGGACCTGCGCGGTCATGTGGCTGGGCGAGCTGATCACCGAGCGCGGGATCGGGAACGGCATGTCCCTGCTGATGTTCACCCAGGTCGTGGCCGTCTTTCCGGCGTACATGTCGAAGATCTTCGTGCTCAGCCCGTTCAGCTTCGTGGTCATGATGCTGTCCGGGCTGGTCCTGGTGGCGGCCGTGGTCTTCGTCGAGCAGGCGCAGCGGCGGGTCCCGGTCAGTTACGCCAAGCGGATGGTGGGGCGGCGGATGTACGGGGGGCGGGGCACGTACATCCCGATGAAGGTGAACCAGGCGGGGATCGTGCCGGTCATCTTCACCTCGTCCCTGCTGTACCTGCCGACGCTCGCCGCGCCGCTGCTCGGGCCCGAGGCGCGGGCGTGGGTGGAGCTCAACCTGACCGCGGGGTCGCATCCGCTCTACATGACGGTGTACGTGCTGCTCATCGCGGCGTTCGCCTACTTCTACGTCGCGATCACGTTCAACCCGGTGGAGGTGGCCGACAACATCCGCCGGTACGGGGGATTCGTGCCGGGGATCCGGCCCGGGCGGCCGACGGCCGAGTACCTGGCGTACGTGCTGTCGCGGTTGACCGCGCCCGGGGCGGTGTATCTGGGGGTGCTGGCGCTGCTGCCGCTGGTGGCGTTCGCGATCCTGCGGGATCCGGGGACGCAGCAGAACTTTCCGTTCGGCGGGACGAGTGTGCTGATCATGGTGGGGGTGGGGCTGGACACGGTGAAGCAGATCGAATCCCAGCTTCAGCAGCGCAACTACGAGGGTTTCCTGAAATAGCCACCCGTGGGTCGAGTGGTGTCGGGGGCGGGGGTCAGGTGGGGAGGGCGAGGCCGGCTCGGATGGCGAACACCACGAGCTGGGCGCGGTCCCTGGCGTGCAGTTTCACCTGGGCGCGGCTGACGTGGGTGCGTACGGTGTCGGGGCTGATCGTCAGCTCGGCGGCGATCTCGTCGTTCGAACGGCCGGTGGCCACCCACGCCACCATCTCCCGCTCCCGGGGCGTCAGCGTCTCCAGCCCTTCGACCGGCTCCGCGCCGGCCCGGCCGAACAGGCCGATCACCTTCCGCGTGATCGCCGGTGACAGCAGCGCCTCGCCGGCGGCCACCACGCGTACGGCGTTGACCAGCTCCGCGGGGTCGCTGTCCTTCAGCAGGAAGCCGCTGGCTCCGGCCTGGAGGGCGGCGAAGACGTACTCGTCCACGGCGAACGTCGTCACCACGACGATCCTGGTGCTGCGCAGATCGGGGTCGGCGGCGATGGCCCGCAGGGCGGCCAGGCCGTCCATGCCCGGCATGCGGATGTCGAGCAGCAGGACGTCGGGCCTGGCCCGGCGCAGCAGCGTGAGCGCCGCCTGCCCGTCGCCGGCCTCCCCGGCGTACTCCATGCCCGGCTCCCGCTCCAGCAGCGCTCGCAGCCCCATCCGCACGACCGCCTGATCGTCGGCGACGGCGACCCTGATCACGCCCTCACCCGCCTGCCGGGCGTCGCCGGTGCCGGTCGCGCCCTCCCTCGTCTGCTGGGTGGTGTCGTCGGCGTAGGTCATGTCCTCACCTGCGGGAACCTGGCTATGACCTGGAAGCCGCCGCCTTCCCTGGCGCCGGTCGTGAGGTGGCCGCCTGCTTCGGTGACGCGGGCGCGCATGCCCGCCAGCCCGCGCCCTTCGGTGGCGTCCGTGTGTCCGGCGCCCCGGTCGGCCACCTCCAGTACGAACTCCTGCCCGTCCCCGGTCGCGCGGACGAGGGCTCTGGTCGGGCCGGCGTGGCGCAGCACGTTGGTGAGCGACTCGCGTACCACCCGGTAGACGGTCTCCCGGAGGTGGTCGGGCACGGTACGGGCGGTGGGTTCGGTGAGGGTGGCGGGTTCGACGTCCACCGGTAGCCCCGCCGCGCGGACGCCGTCGATGAGTGCGGTCAGGTCGCCGTCCGGCGGGTCGATGCCGTCGAGGGCGGCTCGCAACTGGGCGAGTGCCGTCGTGCTGGTCTGTCTGATCGCCTGGAGCGAGGCTCTGGCCTGTTCGGGGTCCTCGTCGAGGACGACGAGCGCGATTCCGGCCTGCATGGCGATGGCGGCCAGACCGTGTCCGGCCACGTCATGCACCTCGCCGGCGATCCTGGCCCGCTCCAGCGCCACCATGTCCGCCTGGGTCGACGCATCATCCGGCCGGGACGGGAGCAGCCTCGCGTTGTCGTCGCGCGGGACGGCGCTGGGCTGCCCCGGGCGAATGGTTCCAAAGGGGGATTTGTGGACGGCCGGGACACCCCATGCCGCCCGTGACGGCTCAGCGAGCGCCGGGTGGTGCGCGGTCGCCGCCGCCGGGGGATGGAGGCGCGGTGACTCGGCGTCCGTGGCGGTGGCGCGGGGGCGGAGGTGGGACGGCTCGGCGTCCGTGGCGGCGGAGTGGAGGCGTGGCGGGTCCGCGTCAGTGGTGGCGGTTGACGCGTGGAGGCGGGGTGGTTCGGTGTTCGCGGCGGCGGCCGCGGCGGCCGCGCGGGCCTGGGCGAGGCCGCTGAACGACCACGGCACCGCCAGCCATCCGGCCCACGCCAGCATCACCACGACCGGAACGTCGCCCAGCCGGCTCAGGCCCAGCGCGGCGGATGACCGGCGCGGGCGCGGAGCCGGCGGGTCGTTGGGGGGTCGGTGTGAGCTCACGGCGGGCGAGGCCGTGGATGAGTCGGTGGATGACCGGCGTGGGCGCAGGCCCGGGAGGGTGGTGGAGCGGCGGAGGCGGAGCCGGGCGGTGAGGGGCCGGCGCGGGTGCGCGTCTTCTCGCGTCTCCTCGGTCGCCATCCCCCACCCGCTCAGGCTCCTGCGGCCCCGACTCAGGCTCGTGTAGTCCCGATCCTAGCGAGCTTTCACACCGTGCGGCTCTCCCGAGGCCCGTCCAGCCCCCAGGAGATGATCTTGGTCGGGGTGATGCGGATGATCTCCCGGGAGAAGAACGGGACCGGCGGCTCGGCGTCCGTCAGCGCCACCGCCGTCCCGCGGATCTCGATGCCCCGCGCCACCCACGGGTCGACGGAGGCCAGGTCGTCCACCACGAGCGCGACCGTGCTGCCCTGCTGGACGTTCCTGAACTTCCTCGACTTCCCCATGGCGTGCCCGCCGATGACGATCGTGCCGCTCCCGGCGTCCAGGAAGAAGCCCACCGGGTTGTTCTGCGTCTGACCGCCGGGCGTCACCGTGGCCAGGCGGCCGAGCCGCTGGGTGGCGAGGTAGTCGAGTTCTGTGGCTGTGAAGGTCATGCGGCTCAGTCTGCAACCTTGACCTAAGTGGAGGTCAAGGAGAGAGGCGCGCGGATCAGGCGAGGCCCTCGGTCAGCCAGCGGATCGGATTGGTGTGGGTGATCAGGCGGAGGACGTCCTCGCCGGTCCCGGCCTCGCGCAGGCGCGGCAGCAGGGTGTCGAAGAGGTGGGCGTAGCCGGGGCCGCCGTACTTGCCGACCTGCGCCACCCGGTTCACCCCCGTGCTGACCAGAAGACGCTCGGCGTGGCCGTCCTCGATGAGCCCGAGCGCGATCCTGGCCACCTGCTCGTGGCCGAGGCCCAGAGACCCGAGGCTCACGTACGCGCCCGCCTCGGCGATCTTCCTGGCCGCGCCCAGGTCGCCGCCCGCGTAGCCGACGGCCACCCGCGCCCCGGGCAGGCCCTGGCCGAGCAGGATCTCCAGCAGGGCGAGGGCGTTCCTGCCGTGCGTGGCGACCGGCAGGCGCGTGCGCAGCGCGGCGCGGGCGGCGGCGATCAGGCAGCGTTCCTCGCGCGGCGTCGGCTCGGCGCCCCACGAGCCGACCTCGCCGATGACGCCGGGGAACACGCCGGTCCCGTCCACGCCGCTGACGATCTCCTCCATCAGCAGGCCGGTGAGGGTGTCCACGTCCTGTTCGCCCACGTTCGTGAACGGCTCCGCGAACAGGCCCGTCGAGGCGATCACCGGCACCCGGCTGCCGGCCGCGATCCTGGCCAGGGCGGCGGCGTCGCGGCCCATGCCCAGGCAGGTCAGCTCCACCACCAGGCCGAGCTCGTGATCCGACTGGCGCAGCTCCCTGAGTTCGGCGGTGACGGTGCTCTCCTCGTCGAGCCAGCGGTGCGGGTCGGAGTCGATGCCGACCGCCCAGCGCATGTCGGTGCGCAGGTGCTCATGGGGGAGTACGGCGCCCTCGATGGCGGCGGCGCGTACAGGACCGGTGACGGTGCGGAGCAGAACGTCGGGCATAACAGACATTAACCGATGTTTGCCGGGCAAAGCCGGGGCTGGCAGGAAATTTTACTTCCTGTGGCGTTTGACGCGTTGCTACTCAGCTGCAAGTGGTCACGAAGCCGGAGCCGTATCCTGGGGAGCACACCAAGTGCCGGGGGGAACCGTGCCGTTTCAGAACTCAGAAACCGGCGGCGCCGACGTGATCAAGGACGAGGCCGCCGATCGTTCCAGCATGCCCGAGCGCCGCACCGGCTTGCAGGGATGGCTGGACGGCATCCGCTCCACCCGCACCGGAGCGCTCACCCTGAAGATCGTGATCGGCCTGATCGGGACCGTCATGGTGGCGGGCGGGCTGATCATGGTGCCGTTCCCCGGGCCCGGGTGGCTGGTCGTGTTCGCCGGGCTGGCGGTGCTGGCCACGGAGTTCCAGTGGGCGCACAAGCTGCTGGAGTTCGGCAAGCGGACCCTGCGCGCCTGGACCGAGTGGTACAAGCGGCAGGGCTGGACCGTCCGCATCCTCGTGCTCATCGTGACGGTCGTCGCCGCGGGCGTGATCGTCTACTTCGGGCTGCGGACGCTCGGTATCGACGTCATCGCCATCGCCGCGCGCTTCGTCTAGCCGAAGGGCAGGTCATAGGTAGAGGCCCGTGCCGTGGTCGGTCTCCTGGGTGGCGACGGCGTGCAGGTCGCGTTCGCGCATGACGAGGTAGACCTTCGCGTGCACCTCGACCTCGAACTGCTCCTCCGGGTTGAACAGCACCTTGTCGCCGACCTTGACCGAGCGCACGTTCGTGCCGACGCCGCAGACCTCGCCCCACGCCAGGCGGTTGGCCATCTTGACCGTCGCGGGGATGACGATCCCGGAGCCGCTGCGCCGCTCCTGGGCCTCCTGCTCCAACCTGATCATGACTCGGTCGTGCAGCATCTGAATCTCGAACTTGGGCTCTACCACGGGCACAAGTCTAAGAGCAGGGCAAGCAGGAGAACTCCACAACGACAGGTGGAGGGGCCGCCCGGGAGCCCGAGCCCGGGGCGAAAGCGCACGGAGGCGCCGCGCGGGAGCCTGAGTCCGGGCGACAGCGCACGGAGGGTCAGCGCGGGAGCTGGAGTTCGGCGAAGACGGGACGGTGGTCGGTGTGTTTGAGTGACAGCACCTCGTACGCCCGCACCGCCATCCGCGAGTCCGCCAGCACGTGGTCGATCGTCACCCCGGGCAGGTGCGCCGGCGGGTCGCCCTGCGGCCAGGTGGCCCGCAGCCCGCGTCCCATCACGTCGGCCGCGTCCCGGTATCCGGCCGCCAGCAGGTCGCGCATCGGCAGGTGGTCGAGCGTGGCGTTGAAGTCTCCCGCCAGCACCCGCAGCTTGCCGTCGCCGCGCGGCAGCGCCTCCAGGCCGGCCTGCCAGCACGGCGTGCTGCGGGTCCGCTTGGGCGCGCACGGGTGCACGGAGACGATCTCCACCCGGGTGCCGCCGGAGTGCTTCAGCCAGGCCCTGGCCTGCCCGAACCCGCCGATCTTGATCATCGGGACGGCGTCGAGCGGGTGCCGGGCGTAGATCGCGGACCCGCCCACCCCGTTCACGGGCCGGGTGACGGCGTGGGGGAGCGCGCGCCGCAGCCCTGCCGCCTCCAGCCGGCGCATCGCGGCCGGGGTGAACTCCTGCAGCGTCAGGACGTCCGGCTTCAGCCTGGTCACCAGGGCCGTCAGCTCGTCCGTGTCCGCGCCGCCCACCAGCAGGTTGGCCGCCAGCACGCGCAGCGCGGGACCCTTCGCCCCCGGGTTGCCGTCGGCGAACGCGCGGGGCAGCACGACGGGCGTCATGGCCAGCACCGACACGAGCGCGACCGTGCCCGCCGCCCACCGCCGCAGCACGCAGGCCAGCACCAGCCCGAGCAGGGCCGCGCCCAGCGCGTACGGCGTGTACGACACCACCGGCACCCAGGGAAAGTCCGGCTCGAACCCGCTCAATCTGACCACGGCCCAGAGGCCGAAGGGCGCCACCACGATCCAGCTCATCCATGTCCGCACGCCCTGTATCGCCACGAACGCCGATAAAGGTTCATCTAGGTCCCCCGGAAGTGAGAAGGTGTGCCCCATGCACGACGTGGAAGCCCGGGTCCTCAACGCCATAGACGAACCCGAGACCGTGAACCTGCTGGCCGAGACCGTCAGGGTCCCCAGCGTGACCGGCACCGACGCCGAGTCCGATCTGCAGCACCGTCTGGCCCGCCTGCTCACCGAGGCGGGCATGGACGTCGACGTCTGGAAGCTGGATCTGGCCGGCCTGACCGCCCGCCCCGGCTTCCCCGGTACGGAGGCGCCCAGGACCGAGGGGTACGGCGTGGCGGCCGTCACCCCGGGCGGCGAGGGCCCGCCCGCGCTCGCGTTGCAGGGCCACGTGGACGTGGTCCCGACCGGTGACCTGGCCAAGTGGGCGGGCAGCGACCCGTTCGCCGCCCGGATCGAGGGCGGGGCGCTGCACGGCAGGGGCGCCTGCGACATGAAGGCGGGCCTGGTCGCGAACCTGGCCGTGGCGCGGGCCATCGCCAGGTCGGGCGTCCGGCTGGCCAGGCCGCTGGCCGTGCAGTGCGTGATCAGCGAGGAGGACGGCGGGCTCGGCGCGTTCGCCACCCTGGCCAGGGGGCACACGGCCGAGGCCGCGGTGATCAGCGAGCCCACCAGCGGCGCGGTGATCACGGCGAACGCGGGCGCGCTGACGTTCCGGCTGGAGATCGCCGGACGGGCGGCGCACGGCGCCACGCGGCACGAGGGGGTCAACGCCGTCGAGGTGTTCTGGCCGGTGTTCGAGGCGATCAGGCGCCTGGAGGCCGAGCGGAACCGGGACGTGCCCGAGCACTTCGCGGGCACCGCGACGCCGTACCCGATCGAGGTCGGGACCGTGCGGGCGGGCGACTGGGCCAGCACCGTGCCGGACCTGCTGGTGGCCGAGGGCCGGCTCGGGGTGCGGCTGGACGAGGACCCCGCCGCGGCCAGGGCCGCGTTCGAGCGGGCCGTCGCGGAGGTGGCGCACCCCTGGCTGCGGGAGAACCCGCCGGTGGTGACGTGGCCGGGCGGCCAGTTCGCCAGCGGTCGGCTGCCCGCGGGGCACGAGCTGCTCGACCAGGTCAGCGGCGCGGTGGCGGACACGACCGGGGTGCGGCCGGTCGAGTCGGCGGCGCCGTACGGGAGCGATCTGCGCCTGTACGCGGCGGGCGGCATCCCCACGCTGCACTACGGCCCCGGCGACGTGCGGTTCGCGCACGCGCCCAGGGAGCAGGTGCGGCTGCAGGAGCTGCACGAGGTCACGCGGGCACTGGCACTGCTCGCTGTCCGCCGCTGCGCAGCACTCTGAGCAGCGCGGCGGGGCTCATCAGCGCGGGTGGCGGATCGTAGAGGTTCGTCACCCGCAGGAAGCGCCGGGTCAGCTCGGGGTCGTGCGCGGCGGCGGCGTGGAAGCGGTCGAGGTAGGCGTGCACGAGCCGCATCTTCGGCGTCAGGTCGCCCTGGACGCCGGGCAGCCGCAGGTCGCCGCCGACCGTGATCTCCCAGGGCGTGTCCACGATCCCGGCGATCCGCCGGAAGAACGGACGCGAGCTCAGGTCCGGGTCGAGCAGCGCGCCCGCCTCCATGGCCGCGACCGTCATGCCCTGGCCGTACAGGGGGTTGAAGGCGCAGACGGCGTCGCCGGTGACCAGCAGGCCCTCGGGGAAGCGGGACAGCCGCTCGTAGCGACGCCGGACGGCCGTCGGCGTCCGGTACGCGCGGGGCGGCCCGATCGGCTCGGCCGTCGTGATCAGCTCGTGCATGTCCGGGACGGTCAGGGTGGCGGCGTAGGCGGCGAAGCCGGGCAGGTCGAGTGGCGCGCCCTCCCCGTACCCGACCAGGGTGACGATCCACCGGTCGTCCTCCAGGGCCAGCGCCACACCCGCGCGCGGCGTCTCCGGCGTGGGCCCGATGATCACGACCTGGTCGCCGCCGAGGTGGTCGTGGCGGCGCAGGAACTCCCACGTCGCGTACCGTACGTCGATCTCCACCCGCTCCTCGAGCGGCGGCTCGTAGCCCAGCTCGCCCAGCCAGGACGGCGTGCGCGAGCCCCGGCCGGAGGCGTCCATGACGAGGTCGGCCGGGATCGCCTCCCCGTCGGCCAGCCGCACCCCCGTGACCCGGCCCTGCTCGGTCAGCAGGCCGGTGACGGTCCGCTCGGACAGCACCCGCACCCCCGGCAGCGCGCTCGTCCTGCGGCGTACCTGGCCCTCCAGCAGCGGCCGGCCGACCAGCAGCCCGGCCAGGCCGCAGGTCCCCCTGGCCAGCCGGAACCCGGCGTGCACGTGGCGGGCCCGTTCCTGCATGTCGCCGTGCAGCGCGCCCCGGGCGACGAGTTCGGCGGTGATGCCGGGCAGCAGTTCTTCCATCACCTCCCTGCCCCTGGCGAGCAGGCCGTGCGCGTGGCGGCTCTGCCCGACGCCCTTGCGGTGCGCGTCCGCGTCCGGCAGGGTGTCGCGGTCGAGCACCGTGACCCGGGCGAAGCGCCGGTGCAGTGCCGCCGCGGACAGTAATCCCGACATGCTGGCGCCGATGACGACGGCGTGGTCCATGTGATCCCCTTGGGAGAGTTCTCTGCGTTGTCGCGCAGAGGGTCTCCCGCGGACGGCTCACCGTTCCACGTCTTTTGCCGCGTTCCAGAGGAAACGCTCGGCACAGCGCCGCCGCCCGCGCCGGGGGTGTCAGGCCGGTACGCGGCGGCGGGCCTCGGGGACGATGAGCGGGGTGCCCGACTGCGGGTCCGGGATGATCTCGCAGCGCAGGTCGAACACCTGGCGCACCAGGTCGGGCGTGACGATCTCCGCCGGCTCGCCCTCGGCCACGATGCGCCCGTCGCGCATCACGATCAGGTGCGTGGCGTACCGGCACGCCTGGTTCAGGTCGTGCAGCACGGCCACCATCGTCCGCCCCTCCTCGTGCAGGTCCGCGCAGAGGTCGAGCACCTCGATCTGGTGCGAGATGTCGAGGAACGTGGTCGGCTCGTCCAGCAGCAGGATCGGCGTCTCCTGCGCCAGCGCCATGGCCAGCCACACCCGTTGCCGCTGCCCGCCGGAGAGCTCGTCCACGATCCGGTTCGCGAGGTCGGTCACGTCGGTGGCGCGCATGGCCTGCGCCACCGCCGTCTCGTCGGCCCTGGACCACTGCCGCATCAGCCGCTGGTGCGGGTAGCGGCCCCTGGCCACCAGGTCGGTCACCGTGATGCCGTCGGGCACGAGCGAGCTCTGCGGCAGCAGCCCGAGCCGCCGCGCCACCTCCTTCGACGGCAGCGACGTGATCACGCTGCCGTCCAGGTGCACCGCGCCCGTCCTCGGCTTCAGCATCCTGGCCAGCGCCCGCAGCAGTGTGGACTTGCCGCAGGCGTTCGGCCCGATGATCACGGTGAAGGACTCGTCGGGGATCGTCACGTCCAGGCCGGCGGCCACGATCCGCTGGTCGTAGGCGAGGGTGAGCCCGGTGCCGGACAGGCGCGCGGGGGTGGCCATCAGTGGCGGTCCTTTCGCAGGAGCAGGACGAGGTACGTGCCGCCGATCGCGGCGGTCAGCACGCCGACGGGCAGCTGGGTGGGGGCGAGCAGTCGCTGCGCGGCCAGGTCGGCGCCGGTCAGCAGCACGGCGCCCATGAGCGCGGAGGCCCCCATGGTCACCCCGGGCGAGCGGGTGAGCCGCCGGGCGAGCTGCGGCGCGGCCAGGGCGACGAAGACGACGGGCCCGGCGCCGGCCGTGGCCACCCCGGACAGCAGCACGCCGGCCGTCAGCGCCGCCCCGCGGACGACCTCGACCCTGATGCCCATGGCCCTGGCCGCGTCGTCGCCCATCTCGATCATGCGCATCGGCCGGGAGACGTACGCGCACACCGGCAGCAGCACCAGCAGCGCCAGCGCGACCGGGAGGGCGTGGTCCCAGCCGCGCCCGCTGAGGCTGCCGGTGAGCCAGGCTCCCGCCGTGGCGGCGTCGTTGATGTTGGCCCTGGTCAGCAGGTACGAGTTGAGCGCCACCAGCAGCGCGTTCGCCCCGATGCCGACCAGGACCAGCCGGTAACCCTGCACGCCGCCCCGGTAGGCCAGCGCGTACACCAGCACCGCCGTGACCACGCAGCCCGTCAGCGCGCCGCCCGCGATCGTCGCGGCCGAGCCGCCCGAGACCACGGCGATGATGCCGCCGGTGGAGGCCCCGGCGGTGAAGCCGATGAAGTCGGGGCTGCCCAGCGGGTTCCTGGTCAGGCTCTGGAAGATGGCGCCGCTGATCCCGAACGCGGCCCCGACCAGCAGGCCCGTCACCACGCGCGGGGCGCGCAGCTTGCCGACGATCAGCTCGGCGACCGGGGTGCCCTGGCTGAAGAGCGCGTCGAGGATGTCGGGGACGGGCACGGTGAACTCGCCGGTGGACAGCGCCGCCACGGTGACGCAGAAGCCGGCCACGACGAGCAGCGCGGTGACGAGCAGGGCGCGGGGAGCCAGCCGTACGGACCAGGGTCCGACGCGGACGTTCACAGCCCCGCCACCCGCCTCGGCCGTACGGGCCGGGAGCCGACACGGTCGTTCACAGCGCCGCCACCCGCTTCCGCCTGGCCAGCATGATGAAGATCGGCGCGCCGATCACCGCCCACACGATCCCCACCTGCACCTCTCCCGGCCGGGCGATGAGCCGCCCCACCACGTCGGCCCCCAGCAGCAGCACCGGCGCGGCCAGCGCCGAGTACGGCAGCACCCACCGCTGGTCGGGCCCCACCACGGCGCGCACGGCGTGCGGCACGATCAGCCCGACGAACCACAGCGGCCCGGCCGCGGCGGTGGCCGCGCCGCACAGCAGCGTGACGGCCACGCCGGTGAGGAGCCTGGTCCGGTTCACCGCCACGCCCAGCGCCTTGCCCGCGTCGTCGCCGAGCGCCAGCAGGTTGAGCGGCCGGGCCAGCAGCAGGCCCAGCACCAGCCCCGCGATCATGAACGGCGCCAGCCGCACCAGCGTGTCCGCCGTCTGCCCGGCCAGCGAGCCGGTCAGCCAGAACCGCATCCGGTCGAAGGTCTGCGGGTCCATGCGCAGGATGGCCGAGGCGACCGCCGTGCACACCATGCCGAAGGCGACCCCGGCCAGCGCCAGGCGTACCGGACTCGAACCCGAGCGGCCCGAGGAGGCCAGCGCGTAGACAGCGGCCGAGGCCAGCGCGGCGCCGCCGAAGGCGAACCACACGTAGACGGCCGGGTCGCTGAGCCCGAACAGGCCGAGTGCCAGCGTGACGCCCAGCGCCGCGCCCTCGTTGATGCCGAGCAGCCCCGGGTCGGCCAGCGGATTGCGGGTCAGGCTCTGCATGAGCGCCCCGGCCAGGCCCAGCGTGGCGCCCACGCCCAGGCCGAGCAGCGTACGCGGGACCCGCAGCTCGCGGATGACCGTGTGGTCGCTGGAGCCGTCGGGGGCCACGAAGGCGTCGATGACGGTGCCGAACGACACCGACCGCGCGCCCAGCGCCACGCTGGCCAGGGCGACCAGGACGAGCACGGCGAGCGTGACGAGCAGGCCGGCCACCAGCGCAGGAGGGCGGCCCTTCGCCGTTCGCTCACCGCCCGCCCCGGAAGCGCTCACGGAAGCGCTCACAGCGGCCGTGTCCTCAGCCGGGCGCACCCGACCCCCTCTCGTCGCAGGTCAAACTTAGGCAAGGCTAATCTAATGGGCGGATAACAAGGCAACCCTAACCAAGGAGATCCACATGTCAGGACCGGTACTGGCTCGCCGGGGCTTCCTGTCGGGCGCGGCAGGCCTCGCGGTGGCCCTGACACTCGCGGCGTGCGGCGACGGCGGCGCCGGGACGGCGGATCCGGCGGGCGGCGCGTCCCCGGCCGCGCGGAGCTGGACCTTCACCGACGACCGCGGCAAGAAGCTGGAGCAGCCCAAGGTCCCCGGCAGGATCGTGGCGCAGGTCGGCTCGGCCGCCGCCCTCTGGGACTTCGGCGTGCGCCCCATCGCCGTCTTCGGCCCGCACAAGCTCAAGGACGGCAGCAAGGACCCGCAGGTCGGCAACGTCGACATCACCAAGGTCACCGGCCTCGGCAACGTCTGGGACGAGTTCAACGTCGAGCAGTACATCGGACTCCAGCCCGACCTCCTGGTCAGCAGCATGTACGTCAAGGACACCCTCTGGTACGTGCCCGAGAAGTCCAAGGAGACCATCGAGCAGGTCGCCCCCAGCGTCGGCGTCATGCTGACCGGCAAGAGCGCCACCGAGGTGATCGGCACCTACGAGGCCCTGGCCAAGTCCCTCGGCGCGGACATGCGGGGGGTGCCCGAGGCCAAGGCCCGCATGGAGGCGGCCACCAAGGAGCTCGCCGCGTTCGGCAACCTCAAGATCCTCATGGTCTCGGGCGGCGCGGACGCGTTCTGGATCGTCAACCCGCCGGAGTACCCGGACATCGTGCACCTCAAGGACGCCGGCCTGAACGTGGTCACGCCGGCCAAGGTGGACGAGGGCGGCTTCTTCCAGACGCTCAGCTGGGAGAACGCCGACACCTACGAGGCCGACGTGATCCTGTACGACACCCGTACGCAGGCGCTCAAGCCCGAGGAGATGATGAAGAAGCCCACCTTCGCCAAACTCCCCGCGGTCGAGGCGGGCCAGCTCTACCCGTGGAACGCCGAGGCGCCCTACAGCTACCAGGGCTACGCGGCCTTCCTGGAGGGCCTGGTCGCGAACCTGAAGAAGGCGAAGCCGCTCACGTAACCCCCGGGTCAGTAGGCGCCGCGGACCTCGACGATCTCGGCGAGGGGGAACTCCAGGTAGTCGCCCGCCTCCTCGCACCACGCGTCCAGCGCGGCGCCCTTGAGCTCGCCGTGACTGATCGTGGCGGTCAGCCCGTCGGTGAGCGTGATGCCCGCGCGGACGCCCCGGTCGACCACGAACCCGAGCAGCGACTGCTGCGCCGTCGGCAGCCTGGTCGCCATCCGGCCGATGATGGCCCAGGTGCGCCCGTTCTTGGCGTCCTCGCTCCGGCCGGCGGCGACGAGGCGGCGGGCGTGCTCGTAGGGGTCGGGCGCCGGCTCGGCGAGCATGTACGCGGGCGCCTCCAGCTCGGCCAGGCCGGGGAACTCCGCCAGCTCGGCCACCTGCCCGCCGGGCAGCAGGATGAGCTTGCCGTTGGCCGGCTCCTCCGACCTGACCCGGTGGATGGTGATCTCGCCGGTGTCGGAGACGGGCACGGGGGAGTAGCCGACCTCGCGCAGCGCCGCCAGCGTGCGATCGGCCGGCGCCCCGCTGACCAGCACCGTGGGCGCCAGCAGGCGCAGGCCGAGCCGCCCGAGCCGCCGGTGGGCGGCGATCTCGGCCAGCAACGCCGGGTCGGGGGCCTGCACGACGCAGCCGACCGTGCTGACCGTGACCTCGCCGTGCCTGCGGGCGGTGTCGCGGACCAGGTATTCGAGCGGCTGCGGGATGGTGCCGACCGTGGCCAGCTCGTCGAGCAGGTCGCCGGCCTCGTAGCCGCGGTCGAGCGCCCGTCGCACGCTCTCGGTGGTGAAGCGCCACACCGAGGCCGCGCCCCTGGACTCGCGCTCGGCGGTCCGGTCGAGCAGCGCCGCCAGCTCCGCCGACGGCGGGCCGGTGACCACCGCGGTCAGGTCGGGCCCGAACAGGGCGCTCCTGCGTACGCTGGCCAGCGCCCGGGTGGCGGCCTCGGCCAGGACCGGATCGTGCTCGACCACGGGGACGGCGTCGTCGTTCTCGTCGCCGGCCTTCGCGCCCAGGCCGGCCAGCGCGCGGCCGAGGTCGGTGAGCGCGTTGTTGGCCAGCAGGCCGAGCAGCCTGGCCTCGTCGAGCACCGCGGGCGCGCACTCGCGCAGCAGCGGCACGTCGATCAGCGGCGCGTGCCAGTGGACGCTGCTCATGAGGCTGTCGCGGTCGGCGAAGGCCGTGCCGGCGGGCAGGTGGGCCAGCACCGACAGCACCGCTCTGCGGATGCGGGCGAGCGCGCCGCCGGCCGGGTCGTCGCCGAGCACGGTGCCGTACTTGCCGTCGATCCTGCGCAGAGAAGATCGTTCCATTCGCCACCAGGCCGCGAGCAGCACCCGCAGCCGGGCCGAGCCCTCGTCGAGCCGCCACCGGTCGAAGCGCTCGGTGGGGATCATGCCGCCGGACGGCTCGTCCCAGGCCAGCAGCCTGGCCACCGTGCACACTTCGAGCAGCAGCCGGGTCTCGTCCTCGTCGCAGCCGGTCTCCTTGGCCACCCTGCGGACCTCGCGCACGCCCACGCCGCCGGTCTTGAGCAGCGGCAGCGGCGTCTTGGAGGTGTTGTCGAGCAGGGCGGCGCACCGCTCGACCACATGCGGCGCGGCCAGCGTCATCAGGTGGTCGACCTCTTCGGGATCGACCGGGATGGTGGCCACCTCGGGCGCCTCAGGACGGTAGGCCGGGTGGTAGGCGGGGCCGCGCAGGCAGATCGCCACCTCGCGGGGGATCTCCGCGACGTGCCAGCTCGGCCGGAAGAGCAGCCCGTGGTCGGCGCACCACTTCTCGGGCGTGCCGGGCACGACGAACCTGCCGCCGTCGACGTCGAGCGCGGGCCCCTCCCAGGCGAACCGGTCGAGCAGCGCCACGGTGCCCTCGGGCGCGTTGCCCATCAGCGCCTTGATCCGGCCGTGGTCACCGAGCGTGTCGATGACGCGGGCGATCATGCGGCGCTTGTTGCCGTGGGCGGGCAGGCCGAGCGCGCGGGCGAGCGCGTGCAGCGCGTCGTTGCTGATGGACCAGGAGTTGAGGTAGTGATCGAGCGGCTCGCCCAGGCTCAGAGGCGCGGACCAGTAGCGGGTGACGCCCTCGGCGAGGTGGATCACCCCGTCGTCGCCCGGCCAGGCCAGGGCGTGGTCGTAGAGGTGCTCCAGCCAGGGGGCGACGTCCTCGGGGCGCGCGTCGACGAAGCGCGCCAGCGTCTCCAGGGTGGGCCGCGTCATGGCCAGCGCGGCCTCGGCGAGCTGCAGGCAGGGCAGCGGCAGCCCGCGCAGGGTCTCCATCACGGCGAAGCCGTTGCCGAGCCGCTGGGCCAGGGTGTCGAGCCGCCTGGGCCAGGGCGCGGCGATGGCGTCGGGCCTGTTCGCCAGGATGCGGCCAAGCCGGTCTTCGTCTAGTTGTCGCAGCCAGCCGAGCAGGTGATCTTCCATCTGTCAGCACTCTCATGGGGTCGCGCGCCGGACTCACCGTGAGCCATGACCATCCACGGTAATGCAGATCACCCCCGGTCAGGAGAGGACTGCCCAGACGATCTTTCCGTGAGGCGCGAGTGCGGACCAGCCCCAGCGGAGGCTGAGTGATTCGACGATGTGGAGTCCGAGGCCGCCGGTGTCGAGAGGCCCAGGGTAGCGCAGCACCGGCACCGAGGAGCCTGGATCGGTGAAGGCGCAGGTGATGAGCGGCCCGCGGCGGACGAGTGACATGTGGACCGTGCGCTCGCGGCGCGGGTCGTCGAGGCACAGGCCGTGACGCAGCGCGTTGGTGGCGAGCTCGGAGACCACCAGTTCGAGGTTGTCGGCCAGCTCCGCGCCGAGGCCCCAGCCCGTCAGGGTGCCGGCGGTGAAGCTCCGGGCGGCGTGGACCGAGGAGGCGGTGGGCGGGAGCACGAACGTGGCGCTCGCGGAGGGTCCGGGCACCAGCAGATCGCCGGCGGCCTCCGGCCACCAGCCGATCGGGGGCCACCAATCGAACGTGGTCCACTGGCCGTGCGCGGAGATTTGATGCACGTAGATCATTCTGCGCCAAACTCTCGTGCAGGTGCAAGAGCGAATGCACGTGCAGACAACTCGTGCACACGCTACGGTTGCCCTCAAATGGTCAATATGGGGGAAAGGGGATCTTGTCCGCGGCCCATGATCTTTCGGCCGTGAAGTGACAGACTGTGTCGCAAGGAAACGACCAAGGAGCAGCACGTGTCGATTGATCCGCCCGGTTCCGGTTCGACCGTAAGGCGCATCATGCTGGGGGCGAGCCTCAGGCGTCTCCGCGAGGCCAGCGGGCTCGACCGGGCACAGGCCGGATTCCACATCCGGGCGTCCGAGTCCAAGATCAGCCGGATGGAGCTCGGCCGCGTCGGGTTCAAGACACGTGACGTAGAAGACCTTCTCACCCTGTACGGCGTCGTCGACGATGCCGAACGCCGTGCTCTGCTGGAGATGGTGCGCGAGGCCAACACCCCCGGGTGGTGGCACAAATACTCCGCCGAACTGCCGTCGTGGTTCACCACGTACATCGGCCTGGAGGAGGCCGCGAGCGTGATTCGCACCTATGAGGTGCAGTTCGTGCCCGGCCTGCTGCAGACGGCCTCGTACGCGCGGTCGGTCTTCCAGCTGGGCAATCCCGATGCGAGTCCGGAGAGAATCGAGCGGCGCGTGCACATGCGCATGCAGCGCCAGGAGCGCTTCACCCAGAAGGACGGCCCCCGTCTGTGGGCCGTCATCGACGAGGCGGCGCTCAAGCGGACCATCGGCGGGCGGGAAGTCATGGCCGAGCAGCTCCAGCATCTGCTTGAAGTCGCCGCCCTTCCCAACATCACCCTCCAGGTGATGCCCTTCAGGTTCGGCAAACATGCCGCCGAAGGGGGCGCGTTCAGCATCTTGCGGTTTCCCGAGTCCGACTTGTCGGACGTTGTCTATGTCGAGCAGCTCTGGGGTGCCCTGTACCTGGACAAGCGTGAGGACATCGACCCGTACCTCACGGCCATGGAGCAGCTGTGCGTGGAGAGCACCACGCCAGGGGGCACCGTCGAGCTCATCGGCGGTCTTCTCAGAAAGATGTAGATGAACCAGACCTACAACGGCATGCCCGCGGCGGACCTGACCCAGGTCGCCTGGCGCAAGAGTCGCTACAGCAACTCGCAGGGCAACTGCGTGGAACTCGCGGAGCTGCCCGACGGCGGCATCGCGGTGCGCAACTCGCGCTTCCCCGACGGCCCCGCCCTCATCTATACCCGCGACGAGATCCGGGCCCTGGTGCTCGGGGTGAAGGACGGAGAGTTCGACGGCCTTCTCGTTTAACAGCGTTGTAACCTCCGGCGCGCCCGCTTAACGGCGGCGCGCCGGAGGCGTAACCGCCCGGCCTCCTCCTGCGGTCAGGATCAGGTCATGCTCGACCAGATGACCCTGTATCCGATCGCCGACGACGTGCTGTTCGCGCCGGGCGGCAAGGTCGTGATCCGCACCTACGGCGTGGCGCCGGCCACCGCGGGGGCGACCGTCTCCTACCGGACCTGGGTGACCGGCCTGCGCGACCAGCCCCGCTACTGGCACTGGGGCCACTTCGAGGACGCCGCCTCCGGGCACCGCAGGGTGCTGGAGTGGCTGACCGGCCGGGGACCGCAACCTTCCCAGACGCCCGCCTGATCGCTATCCTCAGGCCAAGCAACCGCTTGGTAGAGGAGGCGTGGTGCGGCGCGCGATCCACCTGATCGAGGAGGTCGACTTCCGGCCGATGAACTCCAGGCGTCCCCTGGAGTACCTCACCTGGCTGACCCGCTACAAGCGCGAGGACGAGACGCGCACCGCGCCGTCGCTCACCTCCGGCATGTCCATCAGGTCCCGCGAGATCGACCTCGTCGGCGCCTTCTACGCGGTCGGCATCACCGGCCATCCGCAGTTCAAGGCCGTCACCCTCTGGGACTGCCACGGCGGCTGGGACGGCGGCTGGCGGCAGATGATGGAGATCTACCAGGGCGTGGACCAGCGCCTGTTCCTGTCCGACATCGACGACCTGCGCTTCTCCGCCTTCTCCCGGCCGCTCGGCGCCGCACCCGGCTGCCCGCCGCTGTCCGCGGCTCCCGCCGCCGAGCTCTACCTCTTCGAGAGCGCCCGGGTACGCCCCGGCGCCGCCCTCGACTACCTGCACGCCGTACGCACCGAGCGCGCGCCCGTCCTCGCCGAGCACGGCCACACCCTCGCCGGCCTGTACGAGGTGCTCTTCTGCGACACCGAGGTGGTCACCCTGTGGGCCGTCTCCCTGGACGACCACCTGGCCACCCAGCGCGCCAGGGACGCGGCGCTCGGCCTCGACGACGAGGTGGCGCCCGACTCCCGGCTGCTGGACTGGGGAAAACGGGCTCGCGACTATCTGGAAGGCCGCTGGCGTGAGACGCTTCTGGCACCCTTCCCCGGTTGCCGCCTGGCTCCGGGAGGACCGCCGGCCTAGCGTCGGCCGCGGAGGTGGTCATGTCAGACTCATACCTCTACAACGGGCAGCGACCGGACGATCACGTCGCCTCATGCCCCGACTGCGGTGCCGCCGTCGCCCTGCTCGACCAGCCCGGCACGGCCGTCGCGCCGCCGCCCGCGTTGCGCGCGGCCGTGCTGTCCATGGCGCGGCGCCGCCGCAGCCCCGCCGCGGTGGGCGTGGCCGGCGTGGCCACTCCCTACGCCGAGCAGGTCGCCGTCATGGACGAACTGCTCGCGGAGCTGAGCGCACCGCAGTGGGAGGCCCCGATCGCCCGGCACGGCACCGTCAGGGGGCTGGTCGAGCACCTGACCGCCAACGACGCGACCGTGGCGGGGTTCATGGGCCTGCCGGGCCGCGACGCGGGCGCGTCCCCGCACCGGCGCTGGCGCGAGCAGGCCGGATCCCTGCTGGAACGGGTCTCCGCCAGCAGCGAAGTGCTCATGGGGGTGGAGGTCTCCCTGGCCGGCGCCCGCCCGGCCCGCGCGCCGCTGCGCCAGGCCATGATCCAGCGCACGTTCGAGACCTGGACGCACGCCGACGACATCAGGGCCGCCACCGACCGCTCCCGCGCCGCGCCGCGTCCCGAGCACGTGCACATGATCGCCGAGTTCGGGCTCGCGCTGCTGCCGCGCGCGATGAAGGGCCCGCGCCGTGACGTCTCCGCCACCATCGTGCTCACCGGCCCGGGCGGCGGCACCTGGACGATCCCGCTCTCGCCCGCCTCCGACCACGTCGCCGTGCTCATCTCGGCGGACGCGGTCGGCTTCTGCCGCCTGCTGGCCGACCGGTGGCCGCCGGGCTCGTTCCCGTACGCCGCCGAGGGCGACCCCTCCCTCGCCCGTGACCTGATCCGCGCCGCCGCCACGCTGGGATGCGACCGATGAGCGACATGGACCTGTGCGCACGGCTGACGGCCGGCGACCTCGACGCCCTGGCCGAGGCCTACGACCTGCACGGCTCGTACGTGTTCGGGGTGGCGGCCAAGGTCACCGGCAGCCAGGCGACCGCCGAGGAGATCACCCAGAACGTGTTCGTCGCGCTCTGGGAGAGCCCGCAGACCTACGATCCCGGCCTGGGGTCGCTGCGCGGCTGGCTGGTGAGCCGGGCCCTGCACGAGTCGGCCCTGCGCGCGAAGGTCGGCTGACGCGCCCGCTCGGCCCGCCCGTTCCGGTCGGTGGCGGGCCCGGTCGGCGGCTCAGCCGACCGGGGCGTTCCAGGTGGTGAGGACGGGTTCGGCGTGCTCGAAGCCGAGCCGCGAGTACGTGCCGGTGTCGAGCTTGAGCAGCCTGCCCTCCTCGGGGGCCAGGCCCAGCCAGCGGGCGGCCAGCACGCGCAGGAAGTGGCCGTGCGCCACCACCGCCACCCGGCCGTCGGCCTCCCGCGCCCGCGCGATCACCCGGTCGGCGCGGGCGGCCACCTGCGCGGCGCTCTCGCCCGGATGATCGGCGTCGCCGGGGATCACGCCGTCGCGCCACAGGTACCAGCCGGGCCGGTCCGCGCGGATGTCGGGCGTGGTGATGCCCTCGTACCCGCCGTAGTCCCACTCCCACAGGTCGGGGTCCACCTCGTAACCGCTCAGGCCGGCCAGCTCCGCCGTGCGCCTGGCCCGCTGGGCGGGGGAGACCAGCACCAGGCCGAACGGCTCCTTCACCAGCGGCGCCAGCGCCCTGGCCTGCTCCTCGCCGTGCTCCGTCAAAGGCAGGTCGGTACGGCCCGTGTGCCTGCCCGCCTTGCTCCACTCGGTCTCACCGTGCCGGAGCAGCAGCATCTCGTTCATGGTCCCATCATCGGGCACGGCCGCTCGCGCGGTCGCGTCAGGTGGCCAGCTCCTCGACGACGGGCTCGAACGCGGCCAGGTCGCGCTCATGATGCACCACGAAATACGAAATATCGTGCTCATCCCGCCAGTAGCGGAGTTTGTCGGCTATGTCGTGACGGGTGCCCAGGAGCACCTGGGGTGTCCCGTCCAGGACGGAGCTGTCGGCCGCGCTCCACGCCTCCTCCGGCTTCCGCTCGCCCGCCTGCATGACGCTCGTGCCCAGCTCCAGCCGCGCGTACCGGTCGCCCGCCGCCTCCCGTACGGCGGCGAGCTTGGCCAGCAGCGCGGGCCGCCCGCCGTCCGCCGCGTCGGGCCCGCTCCCGTCCGGCAGCACCCGCGTGCCGATGTTCACCACGTCGGCCTCCTCGGCCGCCAGCCGCACCATCCTGGCCCCGCCCGCGCCGATCACCAGCGGCGGGCCCGGCCGCTGCACGGGCTTGGGCCGCTGGTCGAGCCCGGAGATCCGGTAGTGCCGCCCCGCGAAGTCGAACGGGCCCTCGCCCCAGAGCCCTCTGAGCACGGCCAGAGCCTCCCGCAGCCGCTCGATCCTGACGCCCGGCGGGGCCAGCTCCAGCCCGGCCCCCGCGTAGTCGCCCGCCATCCACCCGGTGCCGATGCCGACCTCCAGCCGCCCGCCGGACAGCACGTCGAGCGTGGCCGTCTCCTTGGCCAGCACGGCCGGATGGCGGAAGTCGTTGGCGAACACCAGCGTGCCGACCCGCAGCCTGATGGTGGCGCAGGCGGCGGCGGTCAGGGCGGCGATGGGGGCGAACCTCGGCCCCACCAGGTGGTCGGGGACGAGCAGCACGTCGAACCCGGTGTCCTCCAGCCGCCTGGCCTTGTCCGCCCACTCCTTCGCCGACGCCGCGTCCCGTACGACCGCCCCGAACCTGAACCGCCGCATCGGCGCGCCCTTCGCTGGACCAAATGCTTGCTTGGATCTTAGCCGCAGGGTCGAGGCGGGGGGAATGCCGTCGGAATTCGGGGACCGCCGTGGTGGGGGCGGCTGTCCGAGCACGTCGGCGACGAGCCGGCCGGACCACAATCATCGCCCCGCGTCTTACCAAGCGCTTGCTTTAAGTGCAGACTGGCCCCATGGAGATCCCCGTGCGCCAGGCGAGCGACGACGAGGCGGCGTTCTTCCATGAGCACGGATGGGTCAGGCTCGGCCGGCTGGTCGAGCCGGACCTGGCCGCGGAGCTGCGCGAGCGGGCCCTGCGCCGGCTCGATGCCCGGTCCAGGAGCCACGAGACGCTGGTCGACCAGGCGTTCGGGCAGTCCAGGGACATCGCGGCGAGCGACGAGCTGTTCGGCGCGCTGACCCTCAGCCCGGGGATGGGCCGCACCGCCGTCCGGCTGCTGCGCGGCGTCCGCGCCGTCCGCGTCCAGGTGACGAACCTGCTGGTCAAGGAGGCGGGGGAGCACGGCGCGACCGAGTTCCACCAGGACTTCCCCTGGATGCCGATGGACCGCTCGGCCATGCTGACCGTCTGGCTCGCCCTGGCCGACGTGCCGGCCGACATGGGGTCGCTGCGCTTCTACAGCGGCTCCCACCGTCACGGCCTGCTCGGCCGCAGCTTCACCCGGCCCGGCGACGACCAGCTCAGCCAGCACCCCTGGCTCAAGGAGCTGGAGCTGTCGCCGCCGCTCGACCTCAAGGCCGGCGACGCGACCGTGCACCACGCGCTGACCGTGCACGGCGCCCCCGCCAACCGCCATGACCGCCCGCGCCTGTCGTTCACCGTCACCTACTTCGACGCCGACGCCCTCTACACGGGCCTGCCCTACCGGCAGACCGACGGGCTCGGGCTGCGGGTGAACCAGCCGTTCGAGCACGAGAGGTTCCCGTGCCCGAAACCGTGAGAGGCCCGGTCGCCGAGCTCGGCGCGACGCTCATGCACGAGCACGTCTTCGGGCTGAGCCCCGAGATCCTGTGGAACTGGCCGGACCTCCCCGAGGACTGGGACCTGGAACGGCGGGCCCGCGAGGCGGCGGGCAAGCTCGACGCGCTCAAGGCCGAGGGCGTGGACACGATCGTGGACCTCACCGTGGTCGGGCTCGGGCGTTACGTCCCCGCGGTGCAGCGCGTGTCCGAGCTGACCGAGGTGAACATCGTGGCCGCCACCGGCCTCTACACCTACGACGCGCTGCCGCCCTACTTCGGCAACCGGGGCCCGGGATCGTTGTTCGGCGGGCCGGACCGGCTGGCCGAGTTCTTCGTCCGCGACCTCACCGAGGGCATCGGGCGCACCGGCGTCAAGGCGGCCATGCTCAAGTGCGCCTCCGACCACCTGGGCATGACCAAGGGCTGCGAACGGGTGTTCAGGGCGGTCGCCGAGGCCCACCTGGAGACCGGCGCGCCGATCACCACCCACTCCCACAGCGCCTCCAAGGGCGGTCTGGAGCAGCAGGACCTGCTGGAGTCGCTGGGCGTGGACCTGACCCGGGTGGTCATCGGGCACGCCGGCGACTCGACCGACGTGGCCTATCTGGAGGAGCTGGTCGCGCGCGGCTCGTACCTGGGCATGGACCGGTTCGGCATCGAGACGATCAGCCCGTTCGAGGACCGGGTGGCGATCGTGGCGGAGATGTGCGCGCGCGGCCACGCCGGCCGGATGGTGCTCGGCCACGATTCCTACTGCTTCAACGACCGCTTCGACGCCGACGTGGTCCGGCGCCGGCATCCCCGCTACCACCTGCTGCACGTCTCCCGCGACGTGCTGCCCGAGCTGCGCCGGCGGGGCGTCACGGACGACCAGATCCACCAGATGCTGGTCGGCAACCCGCGGAGGATCTTCGCATGATCGAGGACTTCGACGTCACGTCGGACTGGCACGTCGCCGCCCCCTACGACTTCCTGCGGCGGCTGCGCGCCGGGTCGCCGGTGTTCAAGAGCGAGCACCTCGGCGCGTACGTGCTGACCCGCCACGCCGACGTGCGGGCCGCGTACGGCGACCCGGCGAGCTTCTCCTCCGAAGGCTCGCTGACGATCTCGCGCAGCCTGACCCGGGAGACGCGGGAGAAGCTGGGCGAGCACGGCTCGTTCCTGTCCAGCTTCGTGGCCAACGTGGACCCGCCGGACCACACCCGGCTGCGCCGGTCGGTGTCCAGGGCGTTCACGCCGCGCGCGGTCGCCGCCCTGGAGCAGCGCTTCCGCCGGCTCAACGAGGACCTGCTCGACCGGGTGGCGCCGCGCGGGCAGGCGGACTTCGTCACCGAGCTCGGCCACGAGCCGTCGATCAAGCTGACCGCCCGCTTCATCGGGGTGCCGGAGGCGGACGAGGCGTTCGTGCAGGCGCACGTCAAGGACTGGTTCCAGCTGTTCCTGTCGCCCCAGCCGCCGGAGCGGCAGCTGGAGCTGGCCGGCAGCTTCCTGGACTACCTCGACTACGTGGACCGGCTGGTCGCCGCCCGCGCCAAGGAGCCGCGCGACGACTTCACCTCCCTGATGACCGCGCTCATCGGCGCGGAGCTGACCCACCGCGAGGTGGTGGAGCTGATCTCCACGATCCTGCTCGGCGGCAACGACACCGTCCCGAACCAGCTCGGCAACACCGTGCTGCGGCTGCTGCGGGAGGGTGTCTGGCCGGTGCCGGGTGCGCTGCTCGCGAACGCCTCCGAGGAGTGCATGCGCATCGACGGCGCGTCGCTGGGCTCGTTCCGGTACGCGGCGCGCAAGATCGACCTGCACGGCGTGAGCATCCCGGCCGGCGCCCTGGTGCTGCTGTCCACCGACTCGGCCGGCCACGACGAGAGCGTCTTCCCCGATCCCGACCGGTTCGTGATCGACCGGCCGAACGCGGCCGAGCACCTGGTCTTCGGCTACGGCATCCACTTCTGCGTCGGTGCCGCGCTCGCCCGGCTGCAACTGCGCACCGCGCTGGAGGTGCTCGGCCGCCGTCTGCCCCGTCTGCGGCTGGTGCCCGGCCAGGCCGTCGCCTACCGCAGGTCCATCGTCGGCCGTGGCCTGTCGTCGCTGGCGGTGGAGTGGTGAGCGGGCGCTTCGACGGGCGCGTGGCGCTCGTGACCGGCGCCGGGTCCGGCATCGGCGCCGCCTGCGCGGCCCGCCTGGCCGCCGAGGGGGCCTGCGTCGGGGTGCTCGACCTGCGCTCGGCCGCCGCCCGCGCCTGCGCCGCCGGCATCCGCGCCCACGGCGGCACCGCGATGGCGCTGACCTGCGACGTCTCCGACGAGAAGCAGGTGGAGGAGGCCGTCGCGCGGCTGGTGGCCTCGTTCGGGCGGGTGGACGTGCTGCACTCCAACGCCGCCGTGCTCGACCCTGACGTGTACGGCCGCGACGGCGGCCTGGAGGACCTCGACACGGCCGTCTGGGACCGCACCATGGAGGTCAACCTGCGCGGGGCCATGCTCATGGTCAAGCACACGGTGCCCGCCATGCGCGAGGGGAGCGCCATCGTGCTGACCTCGTCGGTGTCGGCGCTGGTGGGGGACGTCGCGCACGCCGCGTACGGCGCCTCGAAGGCGGCCCTGATCGGCTTCACCCGCTACGTGGCCACGATGTACGGCTCACGCGGCATCCGCTGCAACGCGGTGGCCCCGGCCCTGGTCCTCACCGAGGCAGCCCGGCGCGTGATGACGCCCGCCCAGCTCGCCGACAAGGCGGCCGAGCGCCTGCTGCCGTGGGCCTGCACGGTCGAGGACGTGGCCGGCCTGGTGTCCTTCCTGGCCTGCGCGGAGTCCCGCTGCCTGACCGGCCAGACCCTCGTCCTCGACTCGGGCACCCTCGCGCACCGCCCGCAGCACGCCGTCCAGCAGTGGCGGGATCGTCAATGACCCGTCGACGCCGCTGACGCCTTCTTCCCGGAACGTCCCCTATGGTGGCTTTGAGCTGATCTAGGAGGACGTATGGAGCCGGTGGCGGTCGGGCTGGTCGGAGCGGGGCCGTGGGCGCGGATGGCACACGGGCCGATGCTGGCCAAGGGGCCGCACACGCGGCTGGCCGGAGTCTGGGCCAGGCGCCCCGAGAGCGCCGCCGAACTCGGCGCGCCCGTGTTCACCAGGATCGAGGAGCTGTTCGAGCACTGCGAGGCCGTGGCGTTCTGCGTCCCGCCCGCCGTCCAGGCCGAGTACGCCGCCCGCGCCGCCCGCGCCGGCAAGGCCCTGCTGCTGGAGAAGCCGCTGGCCGACTCCCTCGACAATGCCCGCCGCCTGGCCGAGGTCATCGCCGAGACGGGCGTGCCCTCCCAGATGGTGCTCACCCTGCGCTACGCCCGGCAGACCCGCGACTTCCTGGCCCGCTGCGCCGAGATCGAGCCGTTCGGCGGCCACGCCGTCAACATCTCCGGCGTGCTGCTCGGCGACCACCCCTTCGCCACCCCCTGGCGGCTGGAGCGCGGCGCGCTGCTCGACGTCGGCCCGCACATCATCGACGTGCTGGACGCCGCGCTCGGCCGGGTCACCGGGGTGCGCGCGCACGGCAGCTCGCTCGGCTGGACCGGCCTGCTGCTCGAACACGAGAGCGGGGCCGTCAGCGAGGCGTCGCTGTGCATGGCCACCGCCGGCGAGGCGCCCCCGTCCACCATCGCCGTCTACGGCCGCACCGGCAGCGCCGTCCTGCCGCCCTTCGACGACGACCCCCTGGAGACGATCGCCGAGGAGTTCGCCAGGACCGTACGCCAGGGCGGCCACGCCCTCGACGCCGCCCACGGGCTGCGCCTCCAGCGGATCATCGCCGAGGCGGAGGCTCAACTCACCCCTTGACGCGGGCGGCATCTGGAGAATTGATAGCGTACGTCCGACGCGCAGAGCGCAGCGAAGTCCGGTGCGAGTCCGGCGCTGTCCCGCAACTGTCATAGCCAGGTCGCCTGCCTCCGCGCTGACGTCATCAACCCTCGTGGAAAAGGGTGATCCGTCGCTCATCGCGGGTCTCTCGGTTCCGAACAGTGTGAAAGGACCACTCGTGAGGCCCGTACGCACGGCCTTCGCGGGCGCGCTGCTGGGAACGCTCGTCCTGGCCGGTTGTGGCCAGACCGGCGGCACCACAGCCTCCCCGTCCGCGCCCCCCGCCACCTCCGCCAACGCCGCCCCCTCCAGCGCCGCCCCCGCCGCCGGTTTCCCCGTCACCGTCGAGGCGGCCAACGGCAAGGTCACCATCGCCGAGAAGCCGAAGCGGATCGTCTCGCTGTCGGCCACCCACACCGAGACGCTCTTCGCCATCGGCGCCGGCCCCCAGGTCGTCGCCGTGGACGACCGGTCGAACTACCCGCCCGAGGCGCCCAAGACCGCCCTGTCCGGCTTCAAGCCGAACGTCGAGGCCATCGTCGCCCAGAAGCCCGACCTGGTCGTCGTCTCCGACGACCTCGACAAGGTCGTCGCCGAGCTGGGCAAGCTGAACGTGCCCGTCCTGCACCAGCCGGCCGCGACGAACCTGGACGAGGCGTACGAGGAGATCACCGAGCTCGGCGCCGCCACCGGCAACGAGGCCAAGGCCGGCGAGATCGTCTCCGGCATGAAGACCGCCCTGGGCAAGCTGGCCGCCGAGGCCCCCAAGGACAGCAAGCTCACCTACTACCACGAACTCGACCAGACCCCCTACGCCGTCACGTCCAAGACCTTCATCGGCCAGGTCTACGCCATGTTCGGCCTGACCAACATCGCCGACGAGGCGCCCGACGCGGCCGGCGGCTACCCCAAGCTGTCGGCCGAGTTCGTGGCCCAGGCCGACCCCGACCTGATCTTCCTGGCCGACGTCAAGTGCTGTCAGCAGAGCAAGGAGACGCTGGCCGCCCGGCCGGGCTGGAAGAACCTGTCCGCGATCAAGAACGACCGGGTCGTCCAGCTCGACGACGACCTCGCCTCCCGGTGGGGCCCGCGCGTGGTCGAACTCGCCGAGTCCATCGGCGCGTCCGTGACCGCCGCGGCCAAGGCGGGCGCGAACTGACGTGGTGAGGCAGGCGGGCCCGGCGAGGGCCAGACCTCTGTGGGTGGTGTGCGCCCTGGGCCTGCTGGCCGTCTCCATGATCGCCGGTCTGCTCGACGGGGCGGCCGACATCTCGCCCTGGCAGGTCGTGCTCCAGATGGCGGACTGGCTGCCGTTCGTGCACGTGGACTCGGGGCTGGCGCCGGTCGAGCAGGGGCTGCTGTTCGAGCTGCGCCTGCCCAGGGTGCTGGTCGCCGCCGTGGTCGGCGGGCTGCTGGCCATGGCGGGCGCCGGCTACCAGGGCGTCTTCCGCAATCCGCTGGCCGACCCCTACCTGCTCGGCGCCGCCGCCGGCGCGGGGCTGGCGACGACCGCGGCCATCGTGCTGCTGCCGTCCGTGGCGGGCAGCATCCCCGTGGCCGCCTTCCTCGGGGCCGTGGGGGGCGTGTTCCTGGCGTACACGCTGGGCAACACCGCCGGGCGGGCCGGCGGCACGGCCACGCTCGTGCTGGCGGGGGTCGCGGTCACGTCGTTCCTGACCGCGATCCAGACGTTCATCCAGCAGTTCAAGGTCGAGGAGCTGCAGCGGGTCTACGCCTGGATCCTCGGCGACGTCGGCGGCGGGTGGGACCAGCTCTGGCTGGTCCTGCCGTACGCCGCCGTCTCCTCCGTGCTGCTCCTGCTGCACGGGCGGATGCTCGACGTGCTGTCCGTCGGCGACGAGGAGGCCGGCAGCCTCGGCGTGCGGGCGGCCCGCGTACGCCTCACCGTGCTGCTGGCCGCCTCCCTGGCCACCGCCGCGGCCGTGGCGGTCAGCGGGCTGATCGGGTTCGTCGGCATCGTCATCCCGCACGTCGTGCGGCGGCTGGCCGGCGGCTCGTACCGGATCGTGCTGCCCCTGTCGATGATCGGCGGGGCGGCGTTCCTGGTGCTGGGCGACCTCGTCGCCCGCACCGTGATCGCGCCGGCCGAGCTGCCGATCGGCGTGGTGACGATGTTCGTCGGCGCGCCGTTCTTCGTCGCCGTCCTGCGCGTGACCAGGCGGGCGGCCACATGATCAGCGCACACGGACTGTCGGTACGGCTCGGGCGGCGCGAGGTGCTGTCGGGCGTGGACCTCGACGTGCGCCGCGGCGAGTGGTGCGCCGTCATCGGGCCCAACGGGGCCGGCAAGTCCACCCTGCTCAAGGCCGTCATGGGGCTGGTCGCGCGGCGGGGCGAGGTCGTGCTCGGCTCGCGGCCGGCCGCCGCGCTCAAGCCGCGCGAACGGGCCAGGCTGGTGGCGTACGCGCCGCAGACGCCCGCCCTGCCGCCCGACATGACGGTCTTCGACTACGCGCTGCTGGGACGCACCCCGTACATCCCCTACCTGGGACGCGAGAGCCGGCACGACCGGTCGGTGACGGAGTCGGTGCTGGCGCGGCTGGACCTGACGGAGCTGGCCATGCGCCGCGCCGGCGAGCTGTCCGGCGGCGAACGGCAGCGCGTGGTGCTCGCCAGGGCGCTCGCCCAGGAGGCCCCCGTGCTGCTGCTCGACGAGCCCACCACCGCGCTCGACCTCGGGCACCAGCAGCAGGCCCTGGAGCTGATCGACCGCCTGCGGCGGGCCGACGGCCTCACCGTCGTCACCACCCTGCACGACCTCACCGTGGCCGGCCTGTACGCCGACCGCCTCCTGCTCCTCGCCGAGGGCCGCGCCGCCGCCGCCGGCGAGCCCGCCCAGGTGCTGACCGAGGACCTCGTGGGCCGGCACTTCGACGCGCGGGTGAAGATCGAGCCGGGGCCCGACGGGCGGCCCGTCGTGCACCTGGTCAGAGGAGGACCGTGAAACTCACCTACCGGACGGAGGAGGGGGCCCGGCTCGGGTCGCTGCTCTGGGAGTTCGGGCCCGGCTGGCGGATGATCTCCTCGGCGATGCTGGGCGGCGGGATCGGGGCGCGCGAGTGGGTGCTGAACGCGCAGGTGGTGGCCGGCTATGCGCGGATGGACCCGGCCGACCACCTCGCCGCGCTCGGCCCCGCCCGCGGCGACGGGGTCGGGATGATGACCGCCGCCTCCGTCGACCGGTACGTCCGGGCCGCGGACGGCGGCGCCGAGGCGTACGCCACCGTGGGCCTGCGCGTCCCCACCTGGGCCGCCGCCCCCGAGGGGCACACCGATCCCGAGCTGGCCCCGATCAGGGTGGGCACGATCAACATCGTCGTCGTCCTGCCGGTAGTCATGACGGACGCGGCACTGGTCAACACGGTGATGACCGTCACCGAGGCGAAGTCCCAAGCCATGATCGAAACCGGCTTCCCGGGTACTGGGACGGCGTCCGACGCGGTCTGCGTGGCCGTCCCCGCCACCGGCCCCCAGGAGGTCTTCGGCGGCCCCCGCTCGGAGTGGGGCGCCCGCGTGGCGCGGGCGGTGCACACGGCGGTGCGCCGTGGCGCCGAGGCGTGGCGGCCCGGTCACTTAAAGTGAGTTTTTTCGGGGAAGTAGCATGTGGGCGAGAGCGAGACTCCCGATAATGAGTGGGTGACCGCAATGGCGACGATCGAACCGAAGACCGGCACGGCCGCTGAAGAGCCGACGACGAGGCGCACGGTTCTCTACGGTGCGCCGCCGTTCACTGTCGACGACCTGCTCAAGTTCCCCGACGACGGGAACCGTTACGAGCTCTTCAACGGGAGCCTACTAGTGAGCCCTGCCCCGACCCCCCAGCACCAGGATGCGATCTTCCTGTTGCAGACGATTCTCCACCAAGCGGCTCCGCCGCATATGAAGGTGTACTCCACCGTCAACGTGCGCGCCTCCGACAGCGATCTCTATATCCCCGACCTAGTGGTGGTGCCGAAGGAGAGAGCCAGGTCGGTGCGGCTCATGTTCGCTCCCGAGGACGTGCGCCTGGCGGTGGAGGTGGTCAGCCCGAGCACGAGAACCCGTGACAGGGCGATCAAAGCTACCGCATACGCCGCGGCGGGCATCCCCGCCTATTGGCGGGTGGAGCTCGACGAAGGGCCGAAGCTCTACGTCCACGAGCTCGACGACGACTCCTACCGGGGGCCCACTGCCCACGAGGCCGGGGCCAAGGTCAGCCTTTCACAGCCTTTTCCCGTCATTTTCGACCCCGCCGATCTGACCGACTACTGAAAGCTGACGCCGTAGTCGCGGCCCGCGCCCTCCGGTGAGACGCGGCCGGCGTCGAGGTCGGCCAGGAGCGCCTCCGGATCCCGTTCCCCCGGCGGTCCCAGCCCGCCGCCGCCCGTCGTCTCCACGATGAACGCCTCCCCGGCCGCGAACCGCACGTTGTTCACCTTGGACGCCAGCCGCTCGACCGTCCCGTCGAGCCGCCGCCGGTAGAAGCCGCCCAGCCGCCCCGGCAGCCCGCCCTCCCGCCCGGGAGGCGCCAGGCGCAGCCGGTCGCCACGGGTCGTGACGTGACAGTCCGCCAGGAACCGGTAGACCGTCCGCGAGCCCAGCCCGCCCCGCCGCCGTCCTGGGCCGCCGGAGTCCTGGATCGTCTCGATCGACTCCACGATCAGCGGGCAGCGGCTCTCCACCGGCTCCACCTGCGGCACCGAGTTGCGGCCGATGCCGAAGTGCACGCCCGTGGCGTCCGGCCCGTCCAGGTCCCTGCGGGCGCCGACGCCGCCGAAGTCGTACGACAGGTGGATCCAGTACGGCGCCCCCACCGCCGCGATCGAGAACGGCTGCAGGATCCCGCTGGCCGCGATGGCCCGCTCCGGCACGGCGTCCGACATGGCCTGGAAGACGGCCTCCATGGCGGCGTAGATGGGCACGTACCGCCCGCCGCACGGGTAGGGGGAGCGGGCGTTGAGCAGGGAGCCCTCCGGCAGGCGCACGTCGATGGCGCGCAGGCAGCCCTCGTTCATGGGGATCGCCGGATCGAGGAAGCAGCGGATCGCGAAGACCGCGGCGGCCAGCGACTGCGAGGCCGAGGCGTTGATCGCCGCCGGTACCTGCGGGTCCGTGCCGGCGAAGTCGAGCACCGCCGCCCGCCCGCCGAGCGTGACGGCCACCCGGACGTGGTGCGCCCTGTCCTGCTCGATCCCGTCGTCGTCGATCGGGTACGCCGCCGCGAACCTGCCCTCGGGCAGCTCGGCCAGGGCGGCCCGGGTCCTGGCCTCGGTGTGGTCGAGGTAGTCGGTCACGCCTTCGGCCAGGCCGCGCACGCCGTACTCGGCGATCAGCGCCTCCATCCGGGCGGCGGCCACGGCCGTGCCGGCCACGAGGGCCCTGACGTCGCCCATCACCTTGTCGGGCGTGCGGCTGTTGGCCTTCAGTATCGCCTCGACGGCCGGTTCGAGCCCCTGCTCGGTGGCCAGGCGCACCGGCGGCAGCTGCAGGCCCTCGAGGAAGATGTCGGTGGCCAGCGGGGCCATGCCGCCCGCCGAGAGGCCGCCGAGGTCGGAGACGTGGATCATGGTGGCGGTGAAGTAGGCGGGCGCGTCGCCGGCCCTGTCCCCGGTCTGGGCGAAGACGGGGCGGAAGACGAGCAGGTCGTTGGTGTGGACGCCGCCGCGGTAGGCGTCGTTGAGCGCGTACACCTCGCCGGGGCGCATCGTGTCCAGGGGGAAGTCCGCGAGCAGCTCGGGCAGCGCGACCTTGAGCGCCATGCTGTTCATCAGCGTGGTGGCCATGGACTGGGCGATCAGGCGGCCCCGCGCGTCCAGCACGGCGGCCGAGGCGTCGGAGCCCTCCACGATGAACGTCGAGTACGCCGAGCGCACCACCACGATGCTGGCCTCCTCCGCCGCCACGACCAGCGCGTTGCGCAGCACCTCCGCGGTCAGGGGATCGGTCATCGGCGGATCTCTCCGCTCCTGGTGAGGTGGACGGCCAGGCCGGGGGCGAGCGCCGCGCTCCAGCCGGGCGGGACGACGATCGTGGACTCGGAGTCCTCGACGACCGCCGGTCCGCGCAGCCGGCCGGTGAAGGTGTCCCTGGTGTGCACGGGGACCTCGGCGTAGCCCCCTGACTCGGGGAAGTACGCCCTGCGCGTGCCAGGCCCGGGTGGGCGGGGACTCGGAGCGGGTTGCGGTGCGTCAGAGGAGCCGGACTCTGGAAGGGGCTGCGGCGCGTCTGACGGACGGGGCTCTGTGGCGAGCCCCGGCGGGCCGGACGGGTGCGGCGCGGGAGCGGGTCGCGCCGGGCCGGCCGGGGTGGTCACGCGGACCCGGTAGCTCACCAGCTCGATCTCCCCCCGCTGCTCGATCCCGTACACCCGCGCGTACCGCGAGAAGAACCGCGACTCCAGTTCCCGCCGGTCGGGCGTCCAGTCCACGGTCAGATCGTGCGACTGCCCCTTGAACCGCGCGTCCACCGACCGCAGCACCCGCACCTCCGGTGCCGACAGCGAGACCCCGAGGTCGGCGGCGGCGTCCGCGGCCAGGCCGGTGAGCAGGGCGGCCGGATCGAGGGCGTCCAGACGGGACAGGACGCGGTCCGCGCACAGCTCGCCGGCCGGCAGTCCGGCCGCCGAGGCCACCCCGCAGTACGGCGGCACCACCACCGTCGAGATCCCGAACCGCTCCGCCACCCGCGCCGCGTGCATCGGCCCGGCCCCGCCGAAGGCCACCAGGGCGAAGCCGCGGGGATCGATGCCCCGCTGCACCGTCACCACGTGCACGGCCGAGGCCATGGAGGCGCTGACGATCGAGTGCACCGCGTACGCGGCCTGCTCGCGCGTCACGCCGAGCGGCCCCGCCAGCCGGTCCAGCGCCTTGTCCGCCAGCGCGGGCGACAGCGGGATCGAGGCCGAGGAGAGGTAGCCCAGCACCAGGTTCGCGTCCGTCACGGTCGGCTCGGAGCCGCCCAGGCCGTAACAGGCGGGCCCGGGGGAGGAGCCGGCCGAGCGCGGGCCGACCCGCAGCGCGCCGGCCGGGTCGAGCCAGGCCACGCTGCCGCCGCCGGCCCCCACCTCCGCCAGGTCGATGGCCGGCGTCTTGACGGGCACGCCGGTGCCCGCCCTGCGCCCGCCGAAGCTGCCCTTGCCGCCGACGTGGAACTCGTGGGTGATCTCCGGCCGCCCGCCGCGCACGACGCAGGCCTTGGCGGTGGTGCCGCCCATGTCGAACGAGATCGCGTCCGCGAACCCCGCCGCCGCGGCGAGCGGGGCCGCCGCCAGCACCCCCGCGGCCGGGCCCGACTCGATCGTGGCGACGGCCCGCCGGGCGGCCAGTTCGGCCGAGACGACGCCGCCGCTGGACTCCATGACGTGGATGGGCGCGCGGATCCCCAGCTCCGTGAGCCGTTCGCGCAACCGGGTGAGGTAGGAGGCCATCAGGGGGCCGATGTAGGCGGACATGATCGTGGTGGTGGCGCGCTCGTACTCGCGGATCTCCGGCCAGATCTCCGAGGAGGTCACCACGTCCGGGATCCGCTCGCGCAGGATCGCGGCCACCTGCCGTTCGTGGTCCGGGTTGGCGTACGCGTGCAGCAGGCACACCGCGGCCGAGCCGATGCCGCGGGCGGCGATCTCGGCGGCGGCCCGGCGCGCCGAGCCGGGGTCGAGCGGGGTCAGCACGTCACCGCGGGCGGAGACGCGCTCCACCACCTCGAAGCAGTCGCCGGGCGCCACGGGCGGAGGGGGCGGGGTGAAGCGCAGGTCGTAGCGGTCCTCCTCGACCCGGGCGTAGCGGCCGAGCGGAATGGCCGCCCGAAAGCCCTGAGTCGTGACATAGGCGACACGTACACCCGTACGTTCGAGCACCGCGTTGGTGGCCAGCGTCGTGGCGTGCACCACCCGCGTGACCTGCGCCGGGTCCCGGTCGCCGAGCGCCCGCGTAACGCCGGTGAGTATCCCCGCGATGGGGTCGTAGTGGGTGCTCAGACATTTGGCCACGGAGATCGCGCCGGACGTGTCCCGAACGACAACGTCGGTGAAGGTACCGCCGACGTCCACGCCGATCGTGTAACCCATTCACGTACGTTATGTCCCCGAGCAAGCGCTTGTCTATGTAGTGGTCTATTGACTTACGGCAGGTGATTGGGACGCTGGTCCTAGGTCCTGCGTTTGGAGCGGAGAGATGGCGCGCCTCACAGCTCTTTTCACCGGCGTCGCGGCGGCACTGGCGCTCACCGCGCTGCCGGTCGCGGCGCACGAACACCCGAGCGGGATCACCGACCTGGTGAGCCCCGCCGTCGTACGACTGGAAGCCGTGTCCCACGTGGAGATCACGCTGCTCGATCACGTCAGCGAGCTGAAGCATGTGGAGCGGTCCTATGACGTCCCGTTCGCCCAGGGAACCGGAACGGTCGTCAGCCCCGACGGCACCATCGTCGCCCTGAGACGGCTGGCGGTGAACCCGGACGACGTGGCCGTCTACGCGGCCAACAAGATCTTCGCCGAGCACCACAAGGTGAAGATCCCCGACGACTACAAGAAGCACAAGCTCTCCGACGACCTGCTCGACCGCCATCTCCAGGACTGCTACCCGCCCAAGAGCAGCACCGCCACCTGCATCATCGACGTCACCACCGAGATCACGGCCTTCCCCAACGTCTCGCCGGCCAGCGCGGAAGGGTTCAAGGTCAAGTGCATCAAGGCCGGCCCCGACCCCGACAGCCCGGCCGTGCTCGTGCCGCTGACCCCCGCCACGGGCGGCGTCGGCATGCCGACCGCGCCGCTGGCCGACAAGGTGCCCGAGCAGGCGGGCTCACCCACGAACGTGGCCGGCTTCCTGGGCCGGCCCGGCCCGAACGTCGCGCACACCGTCGAGATCGCCCACCTGGCCGCGGGCGGCGCGGCGGGATCGGGCGGCCGGCCGTTCGCCGACCCGGACAAGAAGGTCGACGAGCCCGTCAAGCTGGGCGGCCTCGCGGACAAGGGCCTGGTCGGCGCGCCCGTCATCGGCGACAAGGACGGCCACGTCATCGGCATGCTCGTCGGAGGCGGAAAGCAGGGCCGGATGATCGGGGTCAGGGAGATCACCGGCATCCTGGCCGCCGCCAAGGTGGTGCCGCGCCGGGGCGCGATCGACACGGCGTTCGAGGCGGCGCTGACCCGCTACCACACGCAGTACTACACCGAGGCCGCGCCGGGCTTCCAGCGCGTGCTGGAGCTCTACCCCGGCAACGTGGTCGCGGCGGGCCTGCTCAAGACCTCGCTGGCCAAGCGCGGCGGCCCGGAGGACCAGGGCACCAAGCAGGCGGTGAGCGAGCCCGTGCGCTCCACGCCGCTGTGGCCCTTCATCCTGGCGGCCGGGATACTTTTCATAGCCGCGGCCGGTGGAGCGTATCTGCTGTGGCGTCGCCGCTCTCCTGAAACACCGACGGAACTGCCAGAGCCGCTGGCGGCCGGTCCACCGCTCGACGACGGCGCCAACCAGACCGTGGTCGTCCGGCGGTCCCAGTCGTTCCAAGTGGTCCCGCAGCAGCAGCAGGTGATGACCGCGCCGGACCCGGCGATCAAGTACTGCACCTCGTGCGGCATGAGGCTCGGACCGGCGCACCGCTTCTGCGGCTACTGCGGCCACCCCATCGAGACGTGATGCCATTGAACGAAAGATCGCTCATCGGCCAGGAGGTGGCCGGGTACTACATCGAGGACATCGTCGGCAAGGGCGGCATGGCCGTCGTCTACCTGGCACTCGACCCGAGGTTGAGCCGCCGGGTGGCGCTGAAGATCCTCAACCCGGTGCTGAGCGTCGACGACCGGTTCAGGCAGCGCTTCATCCTGGAGTCCAGGACGGTCGCCAGCATCGAGCACCCCAACATCATCCCGATCTACGAGGCCAACGCCGACGCCGACGGCGTCCTCTACATCGCCATGCGCTACGTCGACGGCCTCGACATGCGCCGGCTCATCTACGACCGGGGCCCGCTGCCGATCGGCCAGGCGAACCAGATCTTCGCCCAGGTGGCCGCCGCGCTCGACGCCGCCCACGCCCACGACCTGATCCACCGCGACGTCAAACCGGCCAACATCCTGCTGGCCGGCGACCACGTCTACCTGACCGACTTCGGCATCACCAAGCACCGCTCGTCGATCTCCGGGCTGACGCAGACCGACCAGTTCATCGGCACACCCCGCTACATGTCGCCCGAGCAGATCAACAAGGAGCACATCGACGGCCGCTGCGACCAGTACGCCCTGGGCTGCGTGGTCTACGAAGGACTGTCGGCGCGGCTGCCGTTCCAGCGGGAGAACGACATCGCGCTGCTGTGGGCGCACCTGGCCGAGCAGCCCACGCCGCTGTCGCAGATCAGGCCCGAGCTGCCGCCGCAGGTCGACGCCGTGATGATGCGGGCGCTGGCCAAGTCGCCCGAGCAGCGCTACGCGAGCTGCACCGAGTTCGTGACCGCGCTGCGCGACGCGATCGGCGGGCCCCGCTACGACGCGTTCGGCGGGCCGGGCTCGGGGCCGCACCTGGTGCCCCGTCCTGGGACGAGCCCGCACTCCGGGCCGTACCCCGTGCAGCAACCACCCGCGGGCCCGATCTCCGGCCCGATCTCCGGCCCGATCTCCGGCCCGACCTCCGGCCCGACCTCCGGGCCGCACTCCCTGCCGCTGCCCCATCCTGCCACCGGACCGTCCACCGGCCCCGGCGCGGTGCCGCAGCAGGCCGCGTCGTTCCCCGGGGGGCCCGGCGCCGGAGGACCGGTCACGGCGGCCAAGCGGCCGGGACGGCTGCCGATCGTGGCCGCCACGCTGGTCGCCGCCGTCGCGGCGCTCGCGCTGGTCGCGTTCGTCATCCTCAACAACCAGGCCGAGACCTGGGCCCGCTACAAGACCAGCGCCGCCGCGCCGCTCACGTTCGAGTACCCGGGCGACTGGACCGTCCGCACCCACCAGGACCTCTTCGCCGTGGTCTCCCCGCACGCCACCGACTTCGAGCAGCTGTTCGTGGCCGGCCCCGGCGCCGACTGGTCGAAGATCACCCAGATCGTCGCCGACGACCCCGAGGCCGCCTCCGGCGTCTACGTCCAGGTCTCCGACACCCTGGACGCCAACGGCACCTCGGAGCTGATGAAGGCCAAGATGGAGGTGCTCCTGCCCGGACAGGTGAACGTCGGCAAGCCCATCCAGGACCAGGCGGGCGACAGCCCGGCCACCCGCTTCGACGGCAACCTGCACGACCCCGACAGCGGCACCACGCTCGCGTTCGTCAGCTACGTGATCGACCGCGAGCCCAAGACCATGCTTGTCATGTACTTCTGCGCCAGGACCACCTGCGACGACGCCACCCAGACCAGGATCAGGCAGAGCGTGCGCGTGTCCTGACTTGGAACTCACTTGCGCCCGGCTTGGCCGCCGCCTCCCGGCGGTGTTCAGCCGGGCGCGCGGCGTCTACCCTCCGGCGTGTGGGCATTCGCATAGTCATCGCCGACGATCAGGCGATGGTCAGGGCCGGGCTGCGCATGGTGGTCGAGAGCGACCCCGGCATGGAGGTCGTCGGCGAGGCGGCCGACGGGCGTGAGGCGGTCGCCGTGGCCCGGCGCACGCGGCCGGACATCGTCCTGATGGACATCTCGATGCCCAGGCTCGACGGGCTGGCCGCGGCCAGGGAACTGCTCGCCGTCCCGTCGCCGCCCAAGGTCATCACGCTGACCACGTTCGACACCGACGAGAACCTCCACGCCGCGCTGCGCGCCGGCACCAGCGGGTTCCTGCTCAAGGTCTCGCCGCCGGAGCAGCTCATCGAGGCGATCAGGGTGGTGCACGCCGGCGACGCGCTGCTCGACCCGGCCGTGACCAGGCGGGTGATCGCCTCGTTCGCCGGCCGCGCCGAGCCGCGGCCGTCGCCCGCGCTGGCTGAGCTGACGCCGCGCGAGCTGGAGGTGCTGCGGCTGCTGGCGCGCGGCCGCACCAACGCGGAGATCGCCAGGGAGCTGTACGTGGGGGAGGCGACGGTCAAGACGCACGTGGCCAGGGTGCTGATGAAGCTGTCGCTGCGCGACCGGGCGCAGGCCGTCGTCTTCGCGTACGAGACCGGAGTCGTGAGCCCCGGCGCGGCCTAGACCGTCTCACCATGCGGAAGGGTTTGGCGGGGCATGTCCGGGTTGTGTGTATATTTTTCGTCATAAGGCGGTAGAAACAGGAGATATTTCATGTCATCGTTCCCTCGGGTGCTGTTCGACGAAGCGCACAGCGAGTCGTGGACCGTCCGGCGCGAGGTGGCCGAGGCCATCAACCCCGCCCATCCCGACGACAACAGCTACGCCCGCGCGGCCGGGCTGCTGCGGCACCTGGGGCACGCGGTCACCGCCCGCACGCGGGGCCCGCTCGACGCCGAGGCGCTCGCGGACCAGGACGTCCTGGTGATCGCGCACCCGTCGGGCGAGCGCTGGGAGCGCACCACCGGGCAGGGCAGCCCGCTGTTCTCCGCCGCCGAGCTGGACGCCGTCGAATCCTTCGTCGCCGGGGGCGGCGGGCTGGTGGTGCTGGCCGAGGAGGAGCAGGACAAGTACGGCAACAACCTCAACGAGCTGCTGGCCCGGTTCGGGGTGCGGGTCGTGCACGGGACCGTACGGGACCCGGCGCACGCGTACCGGGGCGTGGCCACCTGGGTGCTGGGGGACCGTTCCAGCGAGTCGGGGCTGCTGGCCGGAGTGCGGTCGGCCTGCTTCTACCGCGCCGGCACCCTCGCCGTCGAGGGTGAGCCGGGTGCGGCCGCCGAGGCGCCCGAGGTGCTGTTCGCCACGTCGGCGGCGGCCGACCCGGCGGGCGCGCCGCTGGCCGTCGCGCTGCGCCACGGGCGCGGGCGGGTGGCCGTGTTCGCCGACTCCGACCTGTTCGGCGACGACTCCATCGACGACCACGACCACCGCACGCTCTGGGGCAACGTGATCACCTGGGCGGCCAGGGTCCCCGACGCCGAGGCCGGCCGGGCGCGGCACGAGGCCCCGGTGATCAGCGCCAAGGCCGCTCTGTTCGCCCGGCTCAAGGCGGCCGTGGAGGAACTGCGGCCGCTGCAGGCCAAGGACGGCTCGGTGCCGGCGGACAACAGACCGCGGGCCGGGGAACTGGTCGCGGAGATCGCCGGTCACGTGGCCGAGCTGCCCGAGCACTTCCCGCACGACGCCGCCTACCTCGCGGCCGTCCGCGCCGACCTGCTCAAGTGGGCCGGCCAGGACCTCGGCGTGCCCGACTTCCTCGACTCGCTCGACCGGTTCCACCCCGACACCCAGCGCCAGGACGGGCTGGAGCACGTCGTGCTCTTCCCCATGTACACGCAGAACGGCAACCCCGGCCGCAACCTGGAGGCCGTCTGGATCCGCACCATCTGGCCCGGCTGGCTGGCCGAGCTGGAGGCGGGCGGCTACGACAACCCGATGTTCGTCCCGATCGCGTTCGAGGACTTCACCTCCGGCTACGACACGCACTCCGCCGTGCTGTTCCCCGAGACGGTCGCGGTGCGCCGCGCGCCCGAGCGGTTCACCTGGGGCGGGATCTTCGCCGACCGCGAGGCCGCAAGGTTCCGGCGGGTGTCCAGGGCCGCCGTCGAGACGCTCCGGCTGGACCTGCCGCCGGACGCCGACCGGCTGCTGCGCTCGCAGGGGCTGGCCCAGGACACGTTCGTGCTGTGGGACCTGGTGCACGACCGTACGCACAGCCACGGGGACCTGCCGTTCGACCCGTTCATGATCAAGCAGCGGATGCCGTACTGGCTGTACTCGCTGGAGGAGCTGCGCTGCGACCTGACCGCGTTCGGCGAGGCGGTGAAGCTGGAGGCCCAGGGGGTGCCGCACGCCCGCTACGTCCAGCACGCGATCCTGTTCGACCGGCTGTTCAGGTTCCCGATCACCGGTGAGCGGGTGCGGAACTACGACGGGCTCGGCGGGCAGCTGCTCTTCGCCTACCTGCACCGCAACGACATCGTGCGGTGGACCGACAACCGGCTCACGATCGACTGGCAGCGGGTGCCCGACGGGGTGGCCGACCTGCGCGGCCTGGTCGAGAAGCTCTACCGCGACAGCATCGACCGCTCCAAGCTGGCGCACTGGCTGGCGGCGCACGAGCTGGTCAGCGCGTACGTGGCGCCGCATCCAGCCTCGGTCTGGGCCGCGGGCGTGCAGGCGCTGCCCGAGGAGCAGAAGGCCAAGGTGGACGCGGTGCTGCCGGACGAGTTCCCCCTCAGCATGTTCTACGAGGCGCTGCGCCGTAAGCTGGCCGACGTGGTCGAATCGACTAAGGGACTCCGAGCATGATCATTCTGGTGACCGGGGCCGGCGGGCCTACCGGTGCCGCTGTGTGCGGATATTTCGATAAAAAGGGTGACACCGTGATCGGCGTCGACAAGGACGACGTCGACCTGCTCGACCGCGCCGCCGTGGCCGAACTGGCCGCCCGCGTCGAGCGCGAGCACGGCCGCGTGGACGGCGTGGTGCACCTGGTGGGCGGCTGGCGCGGCTCCCGCTCGTTCGCCGAGACCAGCCTCGACGACTGGGACGTCCTGCACGACCTGCTGATCCGCACCCTCCAGCACGTCTCGCTGGCCTTCGAGCCGCTGCTGCGCCGCAGCGACAACGGCCGCTTCGTGATCGTCTCGGCCAAGGCCGCCGAGGCGCCGAGCGCCAAGGGCGCCCCCTACGCGGCGGCCAAGGCGGCGGCGGAGTCCTGGACGTTCTCCCTGGCCGACGCGCTCAGGGGGACCGGCTCCGCCGCGACGGTCCTGGTGGTCAAGGCCCTGGTCAACGACGCCATGCGCGCCGCCGACCCCGACGCCGAATTCCCCGGCTTCACCCACGTCGACGACCTGGCGGCGGCCGTCGGCGGCCTCTACGACCGCCCGGCCGCCGAGATCAACGGCACCAGATTGGACCTCACTTCTTGACTCCCCGGCACGACCCCCGCCTGAAGGCCTTCGCCAGCGACAACTACGCGGGGGTGCATCCCGAGATCCTCCAGGCCGTCGCCGCGGCCAACGGCGGCCACCAGATCGCCTACGGCGAGGACGTCTACACCGAGGCCATGCAGGCGGTCTTCCAGCGCCACTTCGGCGAGACGGCGCGGGCCTGGCCGGTGTTCAACGGCACCGCCGCCAACGTCGTCTCCCTGCGCTCCATGACCGCCCAGTGGGAGGCGGTGATCTGCGCCGAGAGCGCCCACATCAACACCGACGAGGGCGGCGCCCCCGAGGTGGCCGGCGGCATCAAGCTGCTGACCGTCCCCACGCCGGACGGCAAGCTCACCCCCGAGCTGATCGACCGGCAGGCGTGGGGCTTCGGCGACGTGCACCGCGCCCAGCCGAAGGTGGTGTCGATCTCCAACACCACCGAGCTGGGCACCCTCTACACCGCCGCCGAGATCGCCGCGATCTGCGCGCACGCCCACGACCTGGGCCTGCTCGTCCACCTCGACGGCTCCCGGCTCACCAACGCCGCCGCCGCGCTCGACGTCCCGCTGCGCGCGCTGAGCACCGACGCGGGCGTGGACGTGCTCTCCTTCGGCGGCACGAAGATCGGCCTGCTGTACGGCGAGGCCGTCGTCGTGCTCAACCCGGACGCGGCCACCGGGGTCGACTACCTGCGCAAGACGTTCATGCAGCTGTCGTCCAAGATGCGGTTCGTGTCCGTGCAGTTCGAGGCGCTGCTCTCGGGTGACCTGTGGCTGCGCAACGCCCGGCGGGCCAACACCATGGCGCGGCGGCTGGCCGATGCCGTGCGTGACATCCCCGGCGTGGAACTGGCCCGGCCGGTCGAGGCCAACGCCGTCTTCGCCGTGCTGCCGCGCGACGCCGCCGAACGGCTGCGCAAGCGGTTCCGCTTCTACACCTGGGACGAGTCCACGGGCGAGGTGCGCTGGATGTGCGCGTTCGACACGACCGAGGAGGACGTGGACGCCTTCGCCGCCGCCCTGGCCGAAGAACTGCGGGCGGCCGGCTGACGGCCTAGGAGCGCAGGGCCAGCCGGGCGGCCTGCCAGCCGCCCATCCCGTGGGCGCCCGGCCCCGGCGGCGTCGAGGACGAGCAGAGGAACACCCCCGGCAGCGGCGTCCGCCACGGTGCGGGCGACCAGACCGGGCGGCGCAGGAACTGCCCCAGGCCGGCCAGCCCGCCCCCGATGTCGCCGCCCACCAAATTGGGGTTGCCCGCCTCCAGCTCGGCGGGCCCCGACACGTGCCGGGCCAGCACCCGGTCGCGGAAGCCGGGGGCGTACCGCTCGATCTGAGTCTCGATGGCGTCGCTCATGTCGGTCGCCGAGCCGTTCGGGACGTGGCAGTAGGCCCACAGCGTGTGCCCGCCCCGCGTCGGATCGGCCGCGTACGGCTGCACGAGCAGCACGTACGGCCGCGGCGAGTGCCGCCCGGCGGCCATCTCCGCCTCGCTGAGCACGATCTCCTCGAACGTGCCGCCCAGGTGCACCGTGGCCGCCCCGGCCACCGCGGGATCGCGCCACGGCACCGGCCCGTCGAGCGCCCAGTCCATCTTGAACACGCCGGGCCCGTAGCGGTAGCGCTCCAGCCGCCTGCGGTAGCCCGCGGGCAGGTCGGCCAGCGCGAGCAACTGCCGGGGCGTCACGTCGAGCACGACGATCGGGGCGTCGAGCTCGGCCAGGCGGCGTACCCGATGCCCGGTCACGGCCTGCCCGCCCAGCGACCTCAGCTCGGCCACCAGCGCGTCGGCCAGCACCTGCGATCCGCCGCGCACCACCGGCCAGCCCACCAGGTGGGCCAGGCCCGCCAGCGTCAGCCCGTAGCCGGTGGTGAGGGGGGAGCGCAGGTCGAGCATCGAGTGCGCGGCCATGCCCGCGAGCAGCGCCCGCGCCTCCACGCTCCGCAGCGCCTTGGCGAACGTGGTCGCGGGCAGCGCCGCCATCGGCCCGAACCAGGCCGCTCCGGCGAGGGCGCGTGGCGCGACCGGCCACGGGCCGAGCGGCTTGAGCAGCAGCTCGACCAGCGGCAGTCCCGCCTTGACCAGCGCTCCGACGCTGGCCAGCCAGGCGCCCGCGTCGGGTCCGAGCCCGGCCGCGGTACGCCGCACGTCGCGGTGCACGAGCACGGCGGGCCGGTCGTCGAGCGGATGGGCCACGGCCACGGGGGAGTGGGCGAACTCGGCCCCCTTCAGCTCCAGCCCGCGCAGGGCGGGGGAGGCCAGCGCCATGGCCATCACCGTGGCGCCGAGATCGTGGACGTGGCCGGGCAGGGTCAGCTCGGCGGACCGGAGCCCGCCGCCGAACCGTTCGGCCGCCTCCAGCAGCAGCACCTGACGCCCGGCGCGTGCCAGCGTGACGGCGGCGACCAGTCCGTTGGGCCCCGACCCCACCACGACCGCGTCGGCGCGCATCGCCCTATGAGGTCTTCAGTATCGACGGGTAGGGCTGGGCGCCCCGCTGCTTCAGCAACTCCGTCATGAGCTTGATCTCCCCGGTCTGGCCGTCGACGATCTTCTGCGCCATGCTGACCACCTCAGCGCGGGTGGACAGCTTGAGCAGCCCCTCGGCCATCTCCACGCCGCCCTCATGATGGCGGATCATCAGCTGCAGGAACAGCACCTCGGCCTGCGTGCCCTCCGCCTGTTTGAGCTTGGTCAGCTCCTGCGGCGTGGCCATGCCGGGCATGGTGCCCGCCGGGACCGTCGCGGCCGGGGCGGCGCCGTGGCCGTGGCCGCTCATCCACGCCATCGGCCGCTGGTCGGTGGCCTGGGTGAGCTGCCACTGCTGCAGCCAGCCCTGGAACATGCCGCGCTGGTTGGCCTGGGTGTTGATGATGTCGAAGGCCAGGCTCCTGATCTCTCGGGCGGGGCCCTTGTCCCTGACGATGAACGCCATGTCGACGGCCTGCGCGTGGTGGGTGGCCATGTCGCGGGCGAACCCGGCCTCGGGCGAGGCGTCGCCGGGCGTGCCGTCGCGGCCGAACAACAGGAAGGCGGCCGCGGCGAGCACCAGCACGCCGCAGACGAGCAGAATCGGTTTCCTCACGGGCTTCTCCATCGCCCGTCCAGCGTACCCACCTGCGGCCGGGCTCGTGATCGGACGCTTATGTCGCGCTTATTCTCTGCATACGCCCGGAGGGCATAGGGTGACCCGGAGTTGGCACGCCGATGGAGGAACGATGACGAAGGAGAAGGCGCAGGCGCGGCGCGAGCATCTGCAGAAGATGCGGGCCGAGCAGCAGCGCAAACAACGCCGCGCCGCACTGCTGATGTGGGGCACGGGAGGGCTCATCATCGTGGTGCTCGTCGGCGTGGTCGGCTTCTACCTGATCAACACGGCCAGGCAGACCTCGCTCGACGCGGTGTCGAGCGTCAAGTACGAGGCGGGCCAGCACGTGTGGAACGCGGTCTCGTACAAGGAGACGCCCCCGGTCGGGGGCGAGCACAACAACTACTGGCAGCAGTGTGCCATCTACGACAAGCCGATCCACAGCGAGCACGCCGTCCACTCGCTGGAGCACGGCGCGGTCTGGATCACCTACCGGCCTGATCTGGCCAAGGCGCAGGTCGACAAGCTGAAGGAGGTCGCCGGCTCGACCGGCCAGCAGGACTACATGCTGATGAGCCCCTTCCCCAACCTGCCCTCCCCGATCGTGGTCTCCTCCTGGGGTCACCAGCTCAAGCTGACCGACCCGGCCGACCCGAAGCTCGGTGCGTTCATCAAGCGCTACCAGAACGGCTCCGACACGCCCGAGCCCGGCGCCACGTGCGGCGGCCAGGACGCGATCACGACCACGGCCGACCAGGCGCCGCTGCCGCCGCAGCCCACGGGCCAGCCGCAGACGCCGATGGAGACCCTCTCCCCGTCGCCCAGCCAGCAGTAGCGAGCCCTCGGCCGGCGGTGGCCGGGCGGCGAGCGCAGGGCCCCGCCCCCGCAGGGCCCTGCGCGGCTCTCCTGTCGAGATGTCACCGTAAGTAGGTGATCACTACTTACGGTAACCGTTCGGGCGCTGGTTGAACAGAGCCGGCGACGAACCGGTGGCTCAGCCCAGGATCTCCCGCGGCGGCGTCCACGCAAGGCCGTGCGCCTGGGCCACGGGGCGGCTGGTCAGCCGCCCCTCGTGCGTGTTCAGACCGGCCGCGAGGACGGCGTCCTCGCGCATCGCGCGCCGCCAGCCCAGGTCGGCGATGGCCAGCGCGTACGGCAGCGTCACGTTCGTCAGCGCGAACGTGGAGGTGTGCGGCACGGCGCCGGGCATGTTGGCCACGCAGTAGAAGAGCGAGTCGTGCACCCGGTACGTCGGCTGCTCGTGCGTGGTCGGCCGCGAGTCGGCGAAGCAGCCGCCCTGGTCGATCGAGATGTCCACCAGCACCGAGCCCGGTTTCATCCGGCTGACCAGGTCGTTGCCCACCAGCTCAGGAGCCTTGGCGCCGGGCACCAGCACCGCGCCGATGACCAGGTCGGCCTCCAGGACCGCGCGCTCGATCTCCAGCGTGTTGGACGCGATCGTCTGGCAGTGACCCTGGTAGATCAGGTCGGCCTGGCGCAGCTTGTCGATGTTCTTGTCCAGCAGCATCACCTCGGCCTGCATGCCGAGCGCGATGGCGGCGGCGCTCATGCCGGACACCCCGGCCCCGATCACCACGACGTGCGCCGCGCGCACCCCCGGCACGCCGCCCATCAGCACGCCTCTGCCGCCCTGCGAGCGCATCAGGTGGTAGGCGCCCACTTGGGCCGCCAGCCGCCCGGCCACCTCCGACATGGGCGCGAGCAGCGGCAGGGCGCCGTCGGGCGTCTGGACGGTCTCGTAGGCCACCGCGGTGCAGCCCGACTCCAGCAGCGCCCGCGTGCAGGCGGCGGAGGCGGCCAGATGCAGGTAGGTGAACAGCACCTGTCCCTTGCGCAGCCGGTGGTACTCCTCGGCGACCGGTTCCTTGACCTTCATCACCAGGTCGGCCGTGCCCCAGAGCTCGTCGGCTCCGGGCACCAGGACGGCGCCCGCCCCGGCGAAGTCGGCGTCGGGGATCGCGGAGCCCGCGCCGGCGTCCGCCTCGACGAAGACGCGGTGGCCGTGACGGACCAGCTCGTGCACGCCCGCGGGCGTGAGCGCCACCCGGTATTCGCTGTTCTTGACCTCGCGTGGTACTCCGACCTTCATGGACAGCTCTTCTCGCCGGACGTGCCCTTCCGCTGTCATTCTTCCCCTCAGTTCACGGATCAGTGAGGATTGTCCGGCTGATTACCCCGGTGCGGCTTCTCGCCGATAAGCTCACCGGCAGCCCGAACATCAGGATGGGATTCGTCATCGATGGACAAGCCGGAAGAGCCGCCGCTGGCGGACCCGGGGGAGCCGAAGGCCAGCAGACTCACCACCATCGTGCTGATCGTCTCGCTCGTCCTCGTCGTGCTCGTCGCAGGCGTGCTCGGCACGGTCGCCGTCCTCATGACCAGGAGCCCTGACACGCCGCTGCTCGGCGGCACGCCGCCGCAGCGCCTGGCGGTGCCCATCCACTTCGCGCCGGTCAGGGAGACCAAGGTGGCGCCCTGCCCCGGCGACCCGGCCGTGCTCGACGAGAAGCGGACCACCTGCTACCTGCTCGAAGACGGCGTCACCGTCGGCGCCGTGCAGCGGATCGAGGCCGTGCGCGGCAACGACGGCCAGTACTCCGTGCGCATCGCGATCGCGCCCGCGTTCAAGGACCGGCTGGTCGAGCTCATCGACGAGCTGGTGCCCGACCAGCGGGCGGTGGCGATCGTCCTGGCGCCCGAGCAGGCCGACAAGCCCAAGGTCGTGCTGGCCGCGCCCATCGTCACCCAGCAGATGAACGGCGACAGCGTGAGCATCTCCGGCCTCACCGAGCAGGACGCCGACGCGCTGGTGACCCGCCTGATGGGCGGCACGCCGAGCGCGAGCCCGACCGGCACCCCCGACCAGGGCAGCCCCAACCAGGGCACCCCCGACCAGGGCACTCCCGATCAGGGCACTCCCGGCACCGGCGCGCCTCAGCAGCCGACCGGCCCCGCGACGACCGGCCCGGCCGGCACCGGCCAGCCTGGCGGCGGCGACGCCGCCACCCCGCCCGCGAACGGCGGCCGTGCTCCCGACAAGCGTTACGCCTCCTGCAAGGAGGCCGTGGCGGCCGGCGACGGCCCCTACTACCGGGGCACGCACGAGGAGTACACCTGGTACGTCGACGTCGACGCCAACGGCGTGGCCTGCAACAGCGCCGACATCCGCTAGCCGTCAGGCGAACAGTTCCTCGAACCAGTCGATGCCGAAGTAGGCCAGGAAGACCAGCGAGACCACCCACAGCAGCCAGGGGATCTCCGCGAACCGCCCCTTGACCGCCTTGATCAGCGTGTAGACGATCACGCCGGCGCCCACGCCGTTCGTGATCGAGTACGTGAACGGCATCAGCGAGATCGTCAGGAACGCCGGCACGGCCAGCTCCAGGTCGTTCCAGGGCACGTTCTTGCTCTGCGTCATCATCAGCGCCCCCACCAGCACCAGCGCGGGCGCGGCCGCGGCGGCGGGCACCACCGCCGCCAGCGGCGTGAACAGCAGCGTCAGCCCCAGCAGCGCCCCCGTCGCGACGCTGGCCAGGCCGGTACGCGCGCCCTCGCCCACACCGGCGGCCGACTCCACGAAGACCGTGTTGGCCGAGGCGCTGGCCGCGCCGCCCACCATGCCGGCCACGCCGTCCACGGTCAGGATCCGGCCCAGCCGGGGCACCCGGCCCTCCTGGTCCACGAGGCCGGCCTCGTCGCTGACGCCGATGATCGTGCCCATGGCGTCGAAGAAGCCCGACAGCACCAGTGTGAACAGCACCACGGTGGCCGTCAGCGCCCCCGCCGTGACGAAGCCGCCGAACAGGTCGAAGTGGCCGACCAGCCCGAAGTCCGGCGCCGCGACCAGCGACTCGGGCACGCGCGGGGCGACCACGCCCCAGGTGGCGGGGTCGATCGTGGCCAGCGAGTTCACCAGGATGGCCAGGAGCGCGGTGACGGCGATGCTGATGAGGATGGCGGCGGGGATACCGCGGACGTACAGGAGGATCATCAGCAGCAGGCCGAAGCAGAACACCGCGACCGGCCAGCCGGTGAGGTGCCCGGTCGCGCCGAGCTGCACCGGCGTGCCCGAGCCCCGCGCGACGAAGCCGGCGTCCACCAGCCCGATCAGCGCGATGAACAGCCCGATGCCGACACTGATCGCGTGCTTGAGCGCCAGCGGGATCGCGTTCATGATCAGCGTGCGCAGGCCGGTGACCGCGAGCAGGATGATCACGGCGCCTTCGAGCACGACCAGGCCCATGGCCTGCGCCCACGTCATGTGCGGGGCGGCCTGGTAGGCGACGACCGCGTTCAGCCCGAGCCCCGCGGCCAGGCCGAAGGGGGCGTTGCCGACGAAGGCCATGAGCAGCGTGGAGATCGCCGCCGCCAGCGCGGTGGAGGTGGTCAGCTCGCCGATCGAGAGACGGGCGCCGGTGACGTCCTGGGCGCCGGCCAGGATGATCGGGTTGAGCAGGATGATGTAGGCCATCGCCACGAACGTGGTCACCCCGCCGCGCACCTCGCGGCCGACGTTGCTGCCCCGCCCGCTCAGCTCGAAGAGTCGGTCGAGCACCGGCATTCCCCCTCGCGTGATCAGGGGGAATGCCGGGTGGCCTACCCAGCGTGGGCGGCGGTCAAGCCTTCTCGTGGCGGCCGTGGCCCACCAGGGCGACGAACTCCTCCAGCTTGACCGTGCCGTCGCCGTCGCTGTCGGCCGAGCGGATGAACGCCTCGATCTCGCTCTCGGACGCGCCCTGCCCGCCCAGTGCCTCGTTGGCCTGCCTGATCTCGTCGGCGGTCAGCAGCCCGTCGCCGTCGGCGTCGAAGCGCCTGAACTCCGCCTCGGCCGCCTCATGCGCGCTTGTCATCCAGAATCCCCCTTTATCGAGTTCATCGAGCCCTCGTCGAACGTGTCGCCCGGGAACGTACCGCTCTAGGACGTCCCGCTGTCGGACAAGGCGATATCTTCCGGCCTGATCGGAACGCGAGTCAACCGGAGTCCCGTGGCCGCTCTGACGGCGGCGGCGATGGCGGGAGTGGAGGAGAGGGTGGGGGGCTCGCCGGCGCCGCGCAGCCCGTAGGGGGCCGCAGGGTCCGGATTTTCCAGGATTTTCATCGTCATGGGCGGCATGTCGAGGATCGTAGGGATGAGGTAGTCGGTGAACGACGGGTTGAGCACCCGGCCGTCGCGGATCTGGATCTCCTCCATCAGCGCCAGGCCGAGCCCCTGCGCCGAGCCGCCGTGGATCTGGCCCTCCAGCGCCTGCGGGTTCAGGATCCGCCCCACGTCCTGGACGGCCGCCAGCTCGACCACCTTGACCAGGCCCAGCTCCACGTCCACGTCCACGACCGCCCGGTGCACGCACAGAGCCAGCTGCGTGTGCGAGTCGCCCTGCCCGGTGAGCGGATCCATCGGGTACGTCGGCCGGTGCCGGTACTCGCGGGTCTCCTCGATCGGCCCGGACCGGGCCAGCGCCTCGGCGGCCGGCAGCCCCTCGAACTGCTTGCGCACCGCCTCGCAGGCCGCCTTGACCGCGCCTCCCGTGACGTACGACTGCCGCGAGGCCGAGGAGGAGCCCGCCGAGCCGACCGAGGTGTCGGCGGCGGCCACGGTCACGTTCTCCACGCCCAGCTCGGTCCGCGCGATCTGGGCCTGCACCGTCACCAGCCCCTGGCCCACCTCCGCCGCCGCCGTGTGCACCGTGACGTGCGGCTCGCCGCCGATCAGCTCGGCCCGCACCCGGGCCGTGGAGTAGTCGTCGAAGCCCTCGGAGAAGCAGATGTTCTTGATCCCCACGCCGTAGCCGACGCCCCGGCGCACGGACTCGCCGTGGGTGGTCTGCGAGACGCCGCCGGGCAGCCCGCGCAGGTCCCGGGCCGGCTCCCCCGGAGGCAGCGGCATCGCCTCCAGGTCGCGCAGCATCTCCGCCAGCGGCGCGGGGGAGTCGATCACCTGGCCGGTGATCAGCCGGGAGCCCTGCGAGACGGCGTTGCGCACCCGGACCTCGATCGGCGACAGGCCGCACGCCTCGGCCAGGCGGTCCATCTGCGACTCGTAGGCGTAACACGCCTGCACCGCGCCGAACCCGCGCATCGCGCCGCACGGCGGGTTGTTGGTGTAGACGCCGGTCGCGTCCACGCGCACGTTCGGCACCTCGTACGGGCCCGCCCCCAGCGACGCGGCGTTGCCGACGACGGCGGGGGAGGAGGAGCAGTACGCGCCGCCGTCCAGCAGGATGTCCGCCTTGACGTAGACCAGCCGGCCGTCACGGGTGGCGCCGTGCTCGTACCGCATCCGGGCGGGATGGCGGTGCACATGGCCGAAGAACGACTCCTCCCGGCCGTAGACGATCTTGACGGGACGGTTCAGCCGCAGCGCCAGCATGCACGCGTGCACCTGCATCGACAGGTCCTCGCGGGCCCCGAACGCGCCGCCCACGCCCGACAGCGTCAGGCGCACCTTGTCCGGAGGCAGACCCAGGCAGGGCGCGAGCTGGTCGCGGTCCACGTGCAGCCACTGGGTGGCGATGTACAGGTCCACGCCGCCGTCCTCGGCGGGCACGGCCAGGCCGGACTCGGGGCCGAGGAAGGCCTGGTCCTGCATGCCGACCTCGTACTCGCCGGTGACGACCACCTCGGCCTCGAACGTGTCGCCGCGCCGTACCGGCTGGTGGCGGACGAAGTGCTGGGAGCGCCGGGGGTCGGTGATGGCCTCGCGCGGCTCGTACTCGACCACGACGGCCGCCGCCGCCCTGCGGGCCGTCTCCGGATGGTCGGCCCCCACCAGCGCCACCGGCTCGCCCTGGTAGCGGACCTGATCGATGGCCAGCACGGGCTGGTCCTTGTGCTCAAGCCCGTAGAACTTCTCGCCCGGCACGTCCTCGTGCGTCAGCACGGCGAACACCCCGGGGATGCGCAGCGCCGGGCCCACGTCGATGGAGCGGATCCACGCCGACGGGTGCGGGCTGCGCAGCGTCGCCCCCCAGACCATGCCGTCCAGCCACAGGTCGGAGGCGTACGCGAACTCGCCGGTCACCTTGAGCGTGGCGTCCGGCCGCCGCGCGCTCTCCCCGACGCCCGTGACCGGGGAGCCCGTGTACGTGGTCCCCGTGTCGGTGGTCCCCGTGTCTGTGGTCTCGGTCATCTTCCGAGTAGAGCACCGCCCGGCGGCCAGACCTATGCGCCCGACGTGAAATCACGGTCATCGCTTGTCATATCGGGCTTGTATATTCCTCCAAGTGCGCATCTCCGACCTGCTGGCCATCGACGATCTGCGCCTGACCCTGCTCACCGGGGACCCCGATCGCGAGTTCGGCACCGTGCACATCACCGACCTGCCCGAGCCCGGCCGCTACCTCGGCGGCGGTGAGCTGGTGCTGACCGGGCTGATGTGGTGGCACACCCCGGCGGACTCCGCCCGGTTCGTGGCCGCGCTGAAGCGGGCCGGGGTGGCCGCGCTCGGCGCCGGACGGGCCTGGCTGGGGCACGTGCCGGACGACCTGGTGGCTGCCTGCGCGCAGGCCGGGCTGCCGCTGGTGGACGTGCCGGTCGAGGTCTCCTTCCGCACGCTGGCCGAGCTGGCCGGGTCCCGGCTGGCCGGTGACGTGCGCGACGCGCTCGGCCGCCACCGCCGCCTGGTCGCGGCCCTCGCCGAAGGGGCCGATCTGCCCGAGCTGTTCCGGGTGACCGCCGCCGAGCTGGGCGTCACCGGCGTCGTCGTGTCCGCGTCGGGCGAGGTGATCGTGGGCTCGGCCGGCGATCCCGCGGGGCTGGCGCGGGCGTACCTGACCGCGCCCCGGCTGCCCGCCGTGGCCGGCGAGCACACGATCTTCGCCGTCGGACGCGGCCACCGCGCCGCCGGATGGGCGCTGGCCTGCGACGGGGACCTGCTCGACCGGGCCGACGTGGGCTACGAGCTGGCCGCCTGCGTGGGTCTCGAACGCGGCCGGATCGAGGAGGGCCGCAGGGTCGAGCGCCGCCTGGCCGGGCAGCTCGTCGCGGCCGCGCTGACCGAGGCCGACGTGTCCGAGCTGAACGCCAGGCTGCGCATGTGCGGGATCGACTCGGAGCAGCCGTACGCGGTGGTGGACGTCACCGCGCCCACACCAGGAGCCACCCGGGGCCCCGACCCGGCCACGCTCGGCGGCCAGATCCTGGAGGAGCTGCTCGGCCGCGAGGTCGTGGCCGCGGCCAGCGCCGGCGGGGCGGTCGCCGTCGTGCCGCTGCGCGAGAGCGGCGCCGACGGGCTGGCCGCACGGCTGCGCGCCGGCGCGGCCGTCCTCTCCGCCCTGCCGGGCACCCGCCTGTGCGCCGGACTCAGCGGCGCGCTCACCGGCGCCGCCGCGCTCAAGGGCGGCGTCGAGGAGGCCGGGCACGCCCGCCGCCTGGCCGAGGCCCGCGACGGCGGCGTGGTGACCAGCGACGAGATCTACACCCACGCGCTGCTGCTGGCCACCGTGCCGGGAGACGTGCGCCGCTCCTTCTCCTCCCGGCTGCTGTCGCCGCTGCTCGACTACGACCGCGGGCACCAGTCCGACCTCGTGCGCACGCTCGGCGTCTTCCTCGACCGCGCCGGCTCGTGGAACGCCTGCGCCGAGCTGCTGCACGTGCACGTCAACACCGTGCGCTACCGCATCCGCCGGATCGAGGAACTGACCGGCAGGGACCTGTCCACGATGGCCGACAGGGTCGACTTCTTCCTCGCGCTCAGGGACACCGCGCCGCCCCGGTGACCGCCCCCCGGTGACCGCGCCCTGGTGAGCCCGCTCCGGTGAGCCCGCCGCTCAGGTGCTGATCGAGTCCCTGGCCGGTCCCGCGGCCTCGCGCTCCTTGACCGCCCGTTCCAGCCAGTACGCGCTGCCCATGCTCTCGGCCAGCGCGACCGCCTCCGAGCCGCGCCGCATCGCCTCACGGCCCTGGCCGAGCAGGCGGTGGGCGCGCGCCAGATAGACCAGGCAGCCCACCTCCGTCATCTTGCTGACCCGGGCCGGACCCGAGGCGTCGGTGAGCACGGACAGCGCCGTGGCCAGCTCGCCCAGCTCGATCAGCGCTCGCCCTCTGGCCAGCGCGAACTCCACCAGCCGCAGCCCGTCGCCGGCGCGGCGGGCCATCTCCGCCCCCTCGTCCAGCGCCCGCAGCGCCTCGTCGAACCGGCCGAGGTCGATGCTGACGCGCCCGATCGTGAGCAGCGCGTAGAGCTCCCCGACCCGTGAGCCCATGTCGGAGGCGATCGCCCGCTGGGCCAGCGCGTGCTCCAGCGCGTCGTCGTACTGCTCCCACTTGACGTGCGTGGAGGCCAGGTTGCCGTGCGCGCGCTGCTCGTTGAACCGGTCACCGAGCTGCCTGGCCAGGCCCAGGTGCCGCTCGCCGTGCTGGAAGACGGAGCGGTCGCCTCTCAGGTATAGGCCCGTCGCGAGATGGGCGTGCCCCTCCATGGTGATCACCGGGTCGTCGAGGCGCCGCCCCGTCGCGAGCAGCCGCTCCCCGAGCGCGACCAGGTCGGCCACCCGGTAGGCCCGCTGCTGGTACCACCACAGCGCGAACCCGATCGCGGTGCCCGCCCGCGCGATGTCGTCGTCCTGGTCCGCCATCGCCTGGAACGCGGCGGCGAGCAGGATGGGCTCCTCCTTCCGCAGCCAGTCGTGCGCCTCCTCGGGGCCGCCGAACCGGCGGCCCCGCTCCACGACCTCCGGATACGCGCAGTGCACCCGGTGCGGCTGGCTGGTGACGGCCGCGGCCCGCGCGGACGCGGCGTAGTAGCCGATCGCCCGCCGCAGCGGCCGGACGCGCTCATCGGCCTCCATCAGCGCCCCGGCGAACAGCCGCACCAGGTCGTGGATCCGATAGCGTCCCGGCTCGGTCGCCTCCAGCAGGTGGGCGTCACACAGACGTTCCAGACCGCGCTCGACCTGGTACGACGGCGAACCGGACAGCGCCGTGGCCGCCTCCACGGTGATGTCGGGCACGTGGAGCAGGCCGAGCAGGCCCAGCAGCCGCGCCGCGTCCCCGTCGATCTCGCGGCTGCTGCCGTTGAGCGCGCCCCAGCTGGCCGCCAGGCTCGACCGTACGGCCAGCTCGCCCGCCTCCAGCTCCCGCAGCCGCTGCCGTTCGTCGGTGAGCCGGGCCGTCAGCGCGCCCACGGTCCAGTCGGGGCGGTCGGCCAGCCGCGCGCCGGCGATGCGCAGGGCCAGGGGGAAGCCGTCGCAGAGACGCGCCAGCCGGGTGGTCTGGCCGAGGTCGGCGGAGACGCGGTCGGCGCCGACGAGCTTGGACAGCATGGCGGTCGCCTCGGCGTCGGACAGCGGGCCCAGGCGCAGCTGGACGCAGTCGTCGCCGGCCACGAGAGACTCCCTGCTGGTCACCAGGACCGCCGTGCCGAGCGGCGCCGAGACGAACGGCCTGACCTGGCCCAGGTCGGCCGCGTTGTCGAGGAGCACGAGGAGCCGCCGGCCCTGGAGCCTGCTCCGCCACAGGGCGGCGGCCTCGTCCTCGTCCACCGGCACGGCGTCGTCGGGCGTGCCGATGCCGCGCAGCAGCCGGCTGAAGATCTCGTGCGAGGACAGGCGGGCCACGTTCGGGGTGCCGCCGCGCAGGTTGACGTACAGCTGCCCCTCGGGGAACCGGTCGCGCACCGCGTGCGCGACGTGCACGGCCAGCGCCGACTTGCCGACGCCCGGTGGGCCGCAGATCACCACGAACGGATGCGGCGGAGCCTCGTCCCAGGGGTCCAGCAGGCTCCGCAGCCGGACGATCTCCCGCGAGCGGCCGACGAACGCGAGCAGGTCGCGGGGCAGCTGACGGGGGATCAGCGGATCGGGCACGGCCGGCCCGCCGGTGCCGGACAGGACCACGCGGTGCGCCAGGCGCAGGCCCTCGCCGGGATCGACGCCGAGCTCCTCCGACAGGACGCGCCGGGTCTGCTCGAAGAGCGTGAGCGCCTCGGCCTGGCGCCCGCACCCGTGCAGGGCCAGCATGAGCAGCTCGCGGGGGCGCTCGCGGAGCGGATGACCTCGGGACAGGTCCTGCAGCTGGGCCAGGCAGTCTCGCGGGCGGCCCAGCCGCAGCAGCGCGTCCGCCCTCGCCTCGACGGCGGTCAGCCGGAGCTCTTCCAGGCGGGCGCGCTCGTCGTCGGCGAAGGGGCCCGGCACGCCGCTCAGCGGCCGGCCGCGCCAGAGGGGGAGAGCCTCGTCGAGCCCGCGCACCGCCTCGTCGAGGTCGCCGGCCTTGGCCGCCCGCGCCGCCGCGTCCGCCCGCCCGGCGAAGACGTGGGTGTCGATCCGCCCCGGATCGAGGTTCAGGCGGTAGCCGCCGGCGGTGCGGGCCAGCACCCCGGGGGGCTCGCGCCGCCCGCGCCCCGGCTCGAAGGCCCGGCGTAACCCGGCGATGTAGGTGTAGACGCTCTGCGCGGCGCTGGGCGGGGGAGAGTCTCCCCACACGCCCTCGATCAGCTGGGCCAGGGTGACCACCCGGCCGGCCCGGACCGCCAGCATCGCCATGATCGCCTGCTGGAGCGGGGGGCCCGCGTCGATGGCCGCGCCGTCGAGCGCGCCGGTCACCGGGCCCAGCAGACCTATGGTCAGACCGGCCGCCCTCGGACTCCCGTGATCGACTGTCGGATCCACGTAGGGAGCTTAGACGTTCATGGAGGCGTCGAGGGCCCCGTGACGCATGTAGATGAAATGTAGATGCGGTGGATACCTTGTCATTCGACCGTGCTGGGTGTGTATTAGGTCACAGGGGCTCTGCCTGACCGGCCGCTCAGTATGGACCGCGTGGACGGCAGGTGGCGGGACCCGGGGGTCCTTTCACCGGCCGCGCCATCGCGTGAGACGGACACGGAGTGCGGTGCGTGTCCGGGGTGTCGCCTTGTCCTTTCCCGGCCTCAGCCGGTTCAGCAGCAACCGAGGTCGGTCGCCGCGCTGGAGAGGGAAGACGTCGTGGCACTCGCGGCCGTAACATTACCTCCAAGGGCTACCGCGGTGCCGATCGCGACAGCCAGGATTGACAGGGCAATGCGCATGCGCATGGGGTTCTCTCCCTCGCCTATGTGAGTTGCTCGGACTTATCTTCTCAGGGAGCGGCTGCTGTGACCACATCTGACCTAGTCGGACTCCGTATCAAGACGGTTCGGCGGCAACGCGGCTTGTCACAGGCGCAGCTGGCCCATCCCGAGTTGTCGGACAGTTACGTCTCACTGATCGAGAGCGGTAAGCGTACTCCCACCCCTGCGGTCTTGGAGCTGCTGGCCAACAAACTGGACTGCTCGCTGTCCTATCTGATCAACGGCGTCACCGCCGAACAGATGGAGGACATCGAGCTCGCTCTCGGCTATGCGCGGCTCGCGCTCGAGAACGGCGAGGTCGCCGAGGCCCGCACGCGTTTCGCGGAGCTCCTGGGAAACAGTAACTTGGCAGGTCTGACAGCGCTGCGTCAAGACGCCGAGTTCGGGCTGGCCCTCGCCACGGAGGCCGGAGGCGACCTCGACCAGGCGATCTCCATCATGCTGAAGCTGCGCGAGGAGGAGCTCTCCCCCGAGCGCGCCATCGAGGTGGCCGTGGCGCTGTGCCGCGCCTACCGCGAGAGCGAGCGGCTCAGCGAGGCCGTCGAGGTGGGCGAGCAGCTGCTCAGCGGCAACGCCCGCCAGCCTTGGAACGATCTTCTGGTCGAGCTGGCCGCCACGCTGCTGATGGCCTACTACGAGCGCGGCGACATGCTGCGCGCCAGGCAGTTCGCGGCCGAGTTGCTCAACGCGGCCGACACCCTCGGCACCCCGCGCTCCATCGTGGCGGCCAACTGGAACGCCTCCCTCGTCGCCCGCGCCACCGGCCACAACGACGAGGCGGTGACCTTCATCGAGCGGGCCCTGGCCGTCCAGCTGGAGCACGGCCAGCCGCGCAACACCGCCAGGATGCGGGTCCAGTCCGCGCGCACCCGGCTGCGCACCGGCGCCCAGGACCCGGCGAGCGTGCGCAACGTGCTGCGCGCGGCCATCACCGAGTTCGAGCAGACCTCCACCAGCACGATCGACCAGGCGGTCCTCTACCTGGAGCTGGCCTGCGCCGAATACATGACCCACGACCTCGACAGCGCCGCCGAGCACGCCGTGGCCAGCAGAAACCTGCTCCCCGAATACGGCCACGTGATGGGCGCGGAGGCCAACCTGCTGCTCGGCCGCATCTACGGCGAGGTCGGCCGGTCGCAGGAGGGGCGCGAGCACGCCGCCGCCGTCGAGAGCTGGCTCTCGCCGCTGCCCGACTCCCGCCGTTCGGCCTCCCACTGGTACGCCACGGCCGAGACGATGGAGCAGCTCGGCGACGCCGACGGCGCGGTCGACGCCTACCAGCGCGCGCTCGCCTGCGCGGGATTGTAGAGCGGAGTCCGGACCGGGCAGTGGCGTCGGTAGCCTTGGGGGTGCCATGAAGAGATCCCCGATCGCGGCCCTCACCGCGATGCTCGCCGCCGCCCTGCTCGTGTTCGGCACCGCGGCCCCCGCGCTGGCGCACGACGCCCTCAAGAGCAGTTCCCCGGCCAAGGGCGCCAAGGTCACCTCGCTCGACGAGGTCACGCTCGAGTTCAGCGCCAAGGTGCGCCTGCCGTTCGTCATCGTGCGCGGTGCCGGCGACGCCCAGCACCAGAGCGGCAAGCCCGAGGTCGACGGCGCCGTGGTGACGCAGGCGGTCGACGGGCCGCTGCCCGACGGGAAATACACGATCGCCTACCGGGTCGTGTCGTCCGACGGGCACCCGATCGAGGGTGAGATCCCGTTCCGGGTGGAGGGCTCGACGCCGTCCCCCAGCCCTTCGGCCTCCGCCGGCGCCACCGGCTCGGCGCCCGCCGAGACGGGGAGCGCGGCCCCGCCGGCGGAGCAGAGCGCGAGCCCGCCGTCGCCCGCGGGCGGCGCGCCCGAGAGCCAGGCCGCCGCCGACCGCGCCTCGGCCGGGCAGGACGTCTCCTTCCCCGTCTGGCTGATCGTCGTCATCGGCGCCCTCGTCGGCGTCGGCATCGGCTTCCTGCTCAGCGCGCGGAGAAAGCGCCCATGAGCCGGGCCGTGCGCCTCACCGTCGCGGCCTCCGTGGCTGCGATCGTCGCCCTGGTCATCGGCATGATCGCCGGCGGCAGGGCGTTCCCCAGGATCATCCCCGGGCTGCCCGACTCCGGCGTGGTCGTCCGGTGGGGGCTGCCGCTGTCCAAGCTGCTGATGGACGCCGCGGGCGTGGTCACCGTCGGCCTGCTGCTGATGGCCGCCCTGTTGCTGCCCAACGACAAGGGCGTGCTCGGCAAGAGCGCGCTCGACTACGTCAAGGCCGCTTCGTGGGCGGCGCTGGTGTGGGCCGGATCGGCCTTCCTCGCCATCGTCTTCGGCGTCGCCGAGTCCATCGGCAGGACCGTGCCGCAGATCCTCGAACGCACCATCCTGACCAGCTACGCCACCCAGACCACCCAAGGCGTGGCGCTGACGCTCGTGGTGCTGTTCGGGGTGGCGATCGCGCTGTTCTCGCGCGGCGCCATCACGGCCGGCGCCGCTGCCGGGCTGCTCGTGTTCGCGCTGGTCACGCTGCTGCCCGCGCCGCTCACCGGGCACACCTCCTCCTCGCCCAACCACGACCTGGCCACCTCCTCGGTCTCGCTGCACCTGCTCTCGCTCGCCCTGTGGGTGGGCGGGCTCGGCGTGCTGGCCCTGCACGCGCTGCGCAAGCAGCCCCAGCTCGACGTGGTGGCCACCCGCTTCTCCCGGATGGCGCTGTGGTGCTACGCCGGCGTGGGGCTGTCCGGGCTGTTCGCGCTCGTCGCGCGGCTGGGCGCGATCTCCGACCTGTGGACCTCCGAGTACGGCCTGCTCGCGCTGGCCAAGATCGTGGCGTTCGTGCTGCTCGGCTACGTCGGCTACTGGCACCGCCAGCGCACGCTGGCCGACCTGCGGGCCGGGAAGCCGCGGGCGTTCACCCGGCTGGCCGGCGGCGAGACGCTGCTCATGTTCGCCACCGTCGGGGTGGCCGTGGCGCTGTCGCGCACGCCGCCGCCCGAATACAGCATCCCCGCCGACCGGGCCTTCGAACTGCTCGGCTTCCCGCTCCCGCCGCCGCTCACACTGTCCGGCATCTTCACGATGTGGTGGTTCGACCTGTTCTTCGCCGTCGTGGCGGCCGCCCTGGCCGGCCTGTACGGGGCCGGCATGGTCCGGCTGCTGCGGCGCGGCGACCGCTGGTCGTGGGGGCGCACGGCGGCCTGGTACATCGGCGTGGCCCTGCTGGTCTTCTCCACCCAGAGCGGGCTGGCCCGCTACGCCAAGGTCATGTTCGACATCCACATGATCGAGCACATGACGCTGTCCATGGTGGTGCCGATCTTCCTCGTCCTCGGCGGGCCCGTCACGCTGGCCCTGCGCGCGCTCAAGCCCGCGTCCAGGAGAGGCGACAGAGGACCGCGCGAGTGGATCACCACGATCCTGAACAGCCGCTTCACCAAGGTCGTCACCCACCCCCTCGTCGCCACCGCCATCTTCGTCACCTCCACCTACGCGCTCTACTTCACGCCGCTGTTCGAGTCGGCCATGAACGAGCACCTCGGCCACATCTGGATGACGCTGCACTTCCTGATCAGCGGCAGCCTGTTCTTCTGGGTGATCATCGGGGTCGATCCCGGGCCGCACCGGCTCCCCTACGTGTGGCGGCTGCTCATGCTCTTCGTGACCATGCCGTTCCACGCCTTCTTCGGCATCGCGCTCATGATGATGGGCGGCGTGATCGCCTCAGGCTGGTACGAGCAGCTCGGCCGCACCTGGGGCGACACCCTGCTGCAGACCCAGCGCGACGGCGGCGCCATCGCCTGGGGGTTCGGCGAGATCCCGACGCTGCTCGTGCTGCTGGCCATCGCCGTCCAGTGGTACAAGGACGACGACAGGCAGGCCCGCAGGGCCGACCGCCGGGCCGACCGGACCGGCGCAGGAGACCCGGAACTCGACTCCTACAACGACTATCTCGCCCGTCTCAACCGCGCTGACAAGGGCGAGTAGCGGTTCGGTCATGGCCTTCTACCTTCCGACTACAAGTCTCTGGACCGACAGGTAGCCTTTCTTACAGGGGAGACGGGCATAACCCCATCGACTAGCGTGCGCAGGCCTTGAGGGGGGCGCGCAGCGCCGGTCGGGGGGCGCCGGAGTGGGGACCGGCGCTGGGCCCGAGTGCCGAGGAAGGCGAAAGCATTGTCGGAAGAGACACGGATGCGCGGGGGGCAGAGCCTGGCCGAGGCGCTCGAAAGCTATCTGGCCGAATGGTCGGAACGGACGGGCATCGCGGTCGAGACCTGGGCACTGCCCTCGACCGACGTGCCGTCCCGCGTCTCGAGCGGCGTCATGGCCACCATGCGCGAGGCTCTGTCCAACGTGGAGCTGCACAGCAGGGCCCGGACCGTGTCCATCGCCGTGACGGCCGGCAAGAGCGGGCTGCGCATGACGATCAGCGACAACGGCCAGGGCTTCCTCCTGGGCGCGAACGGGCGAGGGCTCGCCAGGATGCGGGCGGCGTTCGCGGAGATCGGCGGCAGCCTGTCGGTCAACAGCGTGCTCGGTGAGGGCACGACGGTGACGGGGGTGGTCCCCCGCCACCGCTGAACGCCTGCCAGCTCGGCTCGCTCCGCCTCCGGCTCGGGACGCGTGCGTCCGGGGCCCGAGGACCTCGAACTGATGGGCTCAGGCTGATGAGCTCGGGCTGGTGGACGCGGGCTGGGGCGCGGGCGGCCGGGTCAGGGGAGGGTGAGGATCTCGCTGCCGGTGTCCGTGACGACGATCGTGTGCTCGAACTGGGCCGTACGCTTGCGGTCCTTCGTCACGGCCGTCCACTTGTCCGGCCAGATCTCGTACTCGATCGTGCCGAGCGTCAGCATCGGCTCGATCGTGAACGTCATCCCGGGCACCAGCTCCACCCGCAGCGACGGATCGTCGTAGTGGGGCACCATGAGGCCGGAGTGGAAGCTGGTGCCGATGCCGTGGCCGGTGAAGTCGCGCACCACGCCGTAGCCGAACCGCTTGGCGTAGGCCTCGATGACCCGGCCGACCACGTTGAGCTGGCGGCCGGGCGCGACCGCCCTGATGGCCCGCATCATCGCCTCGCGCGTGCGCTCCACCAGCAGCCGCGACTCCTCGTCCACCTCGCCCGCCAGATAGGTGGCGTCGGTGTCGCCGTGGACGCCGCCGATGTAGGCGGTGATGTCGACGTTGACGATGTCGCCGTCGCGCAGCACGGTGTCGTCGGGGATGCCGTGGCAGATGACCTCGTTTATGGAGGTGCACAGCGACTTCGGATAGCCCTTGTAGCCGAGCGTGCTCGGGTAGGCGTTGTGGTCGAGCAGGAACTCGTGCCCGATCCGGTCGAGCTCGTCGGTCGTGACGCCGGGCCGGACGTGCTTGCCGACCTCTTCGAGAGCCTGGGCGGCGATCCGGCCGGCCACCCTCATCCGCTCGATGGTCTCGGGGCTCTTCACGTCGGACTCGCCGGTCTTGGGGCGCTTCTTGCCGACGTACTCCGGCCGCTCGATGTGCGCGGGGACCTTTCGCAGGGGCGAGACTCGCCCTGGCTGGAGCAGTGTCGTCATGAAACCTGAGTCTACGGGGCAGAATTGACCTTGTGAGCGAAGGCCAGTGGTGGTTCTGTCTCAAGCACATGCGGGTCGAGCCTGACGAGGGCTGCCCCAACAAGGACCGGATGGGTCCCTACGCCTCGGAGCAGGAGGCGGCGGGGGCACTCCAGCGCGCCGCCGACCGCAACAAGGCGTGGGACGAAGCCGACGAGGACGATGACTGACAGCGGGCCGGGATCAGCGGCCTGAGACGGTGCGCCGGGACCAGGGGCCTGACGCGGTGCGCCGGGATCAGCGGTCTGACGCGGTGCGCCGGGACTAGGGGACGATCGCGTATGCCCTGACCGGGAACGTGCCCATGCCGGTGATCATCGGTGGCGCGGCGTGGAAGCGGAAGCCCCCGTCGGGCAGCGCCGCCAGCCCCGTCATGTGCTCCACCAGGGGGATCCCCGCCGCCAGCAGGATCGAGTGCGCGGGGCGTTCGCCGTGCGCCGGGGTGTCGTCGATGTTCAGCGAGTCGATCCCGACCAGGGCCGCGCCCTGGCCGGCCAGCCACGCCGCCGACTCGGGGGCGAGGTAGGGATGGCCGTGCAGGTAGGCGTCGGTGCCGAAGTGCCGGTCCCAGCCCGTGTGGATGAGCACGGCGCGGCCCCGCACGTCCAGCTCCTCACTGACGTGCACCGCCCGCCCGTCCTGTGCGGCGGGCTCTTCGCGTCCGGCGATCGGTGTGATGCGCTCCTGGCGTCCGGTGCCGCGCACGTCCGGCTCCGTGCCCGTGGGCATCGCGCCGCCGGTGGCGCGGATGACCAGGCCGGGCAGGTCGGCCAGTTTGGCCAGGGGGACCTGTGACAGGTCCGGTCCTTCGGCGTAGCGGTGGAAGGGGGTGTCGAGGTAGGTGCCGGTGTTGGCGGCCAGCGTGATCGTGCCGATGTGGAACTCCGTGCCCGGCGCGTACACCTTCCGCGAGTCCTCCCTGCTCAGGTGCACACCCAGGCGCGGGGCGGGAATGCCGGGATAGGTGCGCATGCCGTCGGTGATGCGGTGGCTGAGCTCGACGATCATTTTTTCACCGTACCGATCCGGGCCAGTTTGACCAGGGCCACGACGCCGATGGCGGCCCACACGAGGTTGAGCCCGGCCGACGGCCAGGCGGCGTTGTAGGCGCTGTTGATCATCAGCCCGAGCGAGCCGGCCAGGTTGATGAGCTGGTACGCGGTCCCGTCGCCCGACAGGCGGGAGGACGAGACGAGCGCGTAGCCGGCCAGCAGCAGGGCGGCGCCGAGCCAGCCGGCGACGGCGAGCAGGAGATCCATGGCGTCATTGTCGGGATCACGGGCTGTGTGGCACAAATGAGGGATTCTTCACCGCGCGCGTAAGCTGACCTGCATGGACATCGACCCCAGGCGGCTGCGCGTCTTACGCGAGGTCGCGCGGCGCGGCGGCGTGATGCGGGCCGCCGAGGCGCTCTACCTGACGCCGTCCGCCGTCTCCCAGCAACTCGCCCAGCTGGAGCGCGAGGTCGGGCTCGCTCTCATCGACCGCTCCCAGCGCAGCGTGTCGCTCACCCCGGCGGGGCGGGTGCTGGCCGGCTACGCCGACCGGGTCGAGGAGGAGCTGGACGAGGCCAAGCGGGAGCTCACCCGTTTCACCGAGCGCCTGGCCGGGCCGGTGCGCATCGCCGCCTTCCCCACGGTGATCCAGCACGTGCTGGTGCCCGCCATGCGCGACCTGGCCGTACGCCATCCGAAGATCTCGCTCATCATCCACGAGATCTACGGGCAGCCGGCGCTGCAGGAGCTGCGGCTCGGCGCGGTCGACCTGCTCATCACCGAGCAGGACATGAGCCTGCCCACCCTGTCACAGCCGTCGCTGAGCACGCGGCTGCTGTACGTGGACGAATACCGCATCGTGGTCCCGCCGGACTGGCCGGACCCGCCGGCCACCGTCGCCGACCTCATCCGGCTGCCCTGGGTGGCGGGCGAGCCGACCCAGGCATGCGGGCAGGCGCTGGAGCGGCTGGCCGGGCTGCACGGGTTCGAGCCGCGCAAGGTGCACGTCATCACCGAGTTCGGGCCGGCGCTGGCGCTGGTGGCGGCCGGGCACGGGGTGGCGATCGTGCCCACGCTGGCCCTGCTCGACGTTCCGGAGGGTGAGGTACGGGTGAGCGAGGTGCGCGACGTGGGGGCACGCAGGCTGGACGCCGTCACGCGCGTCAGCCGTACCAGGTCGGGGGAGCCCGATCCGGTGCAGGCCGTGGTGATCGGAGCGATCGAGGAGGCCACCGCGGACCTGGCGGCGTCACTGCGCGGCCGGCTGGGAGAGCCCGAAAAAGTGGATTAGTCGGTCAGGTGGGGGCCGCTGACCTTGTCCAGGAGGCTCGCCAGGCGGGCGCGCAGGCCGGGGCGGCGTTCGAGCTCGCCGGCCGCGGCGCTCACCAGGTGCTGCGCCCCGTCGAACGTCACCAGCCCGTCGCGCGGCACCGTGATCGCGTCGTGCGCCAGCCCGGTCAGCTCGGGGTCGCCGCCCTCGATCGCCAGGATGGTGGCCCCGATGCGCCGCGCGTCGTCCACCCGTTCCAGCAGCGGGACCGGCGCCTGCTGTTCGGACAGCACGAACAACGTCTCCCCGCGCGCGGCCTGCTCCAGCCGGTCGAGGCCGACGCGCAGGTGTGGGGGAGCGTCCTCCGGCGGGGACCAGCGCACCAGGGTGGGGGCGAGCTGGGGCAGACCGGACAGGCGGGCCTCGTCGGCGAGGTGGGCGGTCACATGCCAGGGCTCCTCGTCGGGGGTGCCCACCACCAGCAGCCCGCCGGGTGACCGCGTGGCACGAAGCGCCAGGCCCAGCTCACGGGCGCGGTCGAGCCAGCCGCTCCCGGAGAGCAGTTCGCGCAGGAGTGCCACCGATCCTGAGTCCATCACCCCATGGTGCCTGACGGGCGTGGACCCCGGTGACTGATTCGGTCCGTGAGTCAGCGCCTGATGCGGTGGCTGAGAGGGGGCTCCCTCGGTGACTCATCCGGTGGCGAGGTGTGGGCACCAGGGGGCGGGCGAAGTGCGCACGCGAGGTGCGGACGCGAGGTACGGGCGATATGCGGGCGATGTCCGGACGCGAAGTGGGGTGCGAGGGGCGGTGCGCTTGCCGTGCCGGGCGTCGCCGGCTCAAAGAGGGCCCGGACGGATCGCGGGCCGCCCGGGCCTGACATGATCGGGCTATGACAGACGTGAACGGGCTTTCCATCGCCATCCTCGGCGGCACCGGTGACCAGGGGAAGGGGCTGGCGCGGCGCTTCGCGCTGGCGGGGCACCCGGTGCTGATCGGTTCGCGCAGCGCGCAGCGCGCCCAGGAGGCGGCCGACTCCATCGGCTCGGGCGCGACCGGTGACGAGAACGCCGCCGTCGCCGCCCGGGCCGACATCGTGATCGTGGCGGTGCCGTACGAGGGGCACAAGGCGCTGCTGGAGTCCCTCAGGGACGTGCTGGCCGGCAAGATCGTCGTCGACTGCGTCAACCCTCTCGGGTTCGACAAGCAGGGCGCCTACGCGCTGCCGGTCGAGGAGGGCAGCGCCGCCCAGCAGGCGGCGGCCGTGCTGCCCGGCAGCCGGGTGGTGGCGGCCTTCCACCACGTGTCGGCCGTGCTGCTGATGGACCCGGCGGTGGACAAGGTCGATCTCGACGTGCTGGTGCTGGGCGACGACCGCGAGGCCACCGACCTGGTACGGGCGCTGGCCGAGGCCATTCCCGGCGTACGCGGGGTGTACGGCGGCCGGCTGCGCAACGCGTACCAGATCGAGGCGTTGACCGCCAACATCATCTCGATCAACCGCCGCTACAAGGCCCACGCCGGCCTGCGCATCACCGACATCTGACCTCCGGCGGGTCGTTCTCCGGTGAGTGGCGTCGTCGTGCTGCGCATGACCGACATCTGACCTTCGGGGGGCGTTCTCCGGTGGGCGGCCTCGCCGGGCTGCGCGGCACCGGCAGCTGACCTTCGGTGGGTTGATCTCCAGGCGGGTCAGAGTCCGAAGAGTCGCACCGCCGGCAGGTCCCGCTGCGTCACGGGTGCGTGCCCGGAGCCGCTCGCCGGGGCAGGGAGCCAGGGGCTGTCACAGCCAGCCGCCGTCCTCGGCGATCCTGATGGCGTCGATCTTGTTGCGGGCTCCGGTCTTGGTGATCGCCCCGGTCAGGTAGTTGCGGACGGTGCCGGGGGACAGGTGGAGGCGGGTGGCGATCTCCTCGGCCGAGGCGCCCCTGGCCGCCTCCCGGAGCACGGTGGTCTCCCTGGGCGTGAGCGGGCTCTCGCCGTACTCCATGGCCGAGGAGACCAGCTCGGCGTCCAGGACGCGCAGCCCGGCGGCGGTGCGCCGGATCGACTCCGCCAGCCGGTCGCCAGGGGCGTCCTTGACCAGGAAGGCCTCGATGCCGGCCGCCAGCGCCCTGCGGACGTGGCCGGGCTGGCCCATGGCGGTGAGCACCAGCACCCGGCACGACGGCAGGCGTTCGCGCAGCACGGCGGCGGCGGTGATGCCGTCCACCACGGGCAGGTCGATGTCGAGGACGGCCACGTCGGGCCGCACGCGCATCGCCTCGGGGACGATCTCGTCGCCGCTGGTCACCTCCGCGACCACCTCGATGTCGGACTCCAGGCGGAGCAGGGCGGTGAGGGCGGCGCGGATCATGTGCATGTCCTCGGCGAGCAGCACTCTGATCACGAGACGGCCTCGCGCCGGACGGCCACCTCCATGGCCAGCACGAATCCGCCCTGGCCGGTCCGCGAGCCGGTGGCCGTCCCGCCCGCCTGGGCGGCACGCTCGGCCAGGCTGACGAGCCCCGCCCCCGGCACTCCCGTTCCGGCGCCGGGGCCGGGGCCGGGGTCGGTCCCAGAGTCGGGTGGGGCGCCGTCGTTGGCGAGTTCGAGGCGGATCGTGCCCTCCTGCAGCGACGTCGTGATCGTGCAGGTCGTGGCCCGGCTGTGGCGCAGGACGTTGGTCACGCCCTCGCGTACGGCCCACGCCAGCGCCTCCTCCGACCGCGTCGGCAGCGTCACGTCCGCCAGATGCGCCTGGACGCTCACCCCGGACGACTCCAGCAGCGCCACCGCCCGGCCGACCTCGCCCGCCAGCGACATGGCCCGGTAACCCCTGGCCACCTGCCGCACGTCCTGGGCCGCCTCCCTGGCCACCTGCACCAGCTCGCCCACCTCGGCGCGGGCGGTGCCGGGGTCGCGGTCGATGAGGCGGCCGGCCAGGTCTCCCTTGAGCGCGATCGCGGTGAGGCTGCGGCCCAGGCCGTCGTGCAGGTCGCGGGAGATGCGCACCCGTTCCTTGAGTACGGCGGCGTCCGCCAGCTCGGCCCTGGCCTGTTCGAGCTCGGCGGTCACCCGGGTGAACCGGACCAGCGCGTAGATCATGGTGCCGGTCGTCGGCACGGTGACCACGTAGAACAGGGTCAGGTGGGCGGCCTGGGGGCCGAACCAGAGCAGGGTGCCCTCGTACAGCATGATCAGCCCGACCGCGGCGCCGCCCCAGCGCAGCGGCAGGTAGACCAGCAGCGTGCCGGCCAGCAGCGGCGTGGTGAGCGCCGACATGCCACCCGGGAGCAGGAAGTCGGGCAGGTACGTGGCCACCACCTGCAGCAGCACCGTCAGGGGGAAAGCCGGCGGACGTCCGCCGCGCAGGCCGGCCCGCATGTTGACGTAGTGGACGGCCACCACGACGAGGAACACCACGACGGCCAGCACGCCGTACAGCGCGCCCTGGAGGAAGTAGACCAGGGCGATGACCGTGTACGCGCACGAGACGGCGGTGATGAGCGCGCTGGAGAGCCGCCGGGCGGACGAGGAGACCACGACGTCGATTATCGCCTCCTAGGAGCGGCGGGGTTCCCAGCGGAACCACAGGCGGACGGCGGCCAGGCCGGCGACCGCCCACCCGGCCAGGACGAGGAACGGCACGAGCAGGTCGCCGGTCCTGACGGCGTCCACCACGGCCGTGGTGGGCAGCAGGTCCAGCACCGGCCGCAGCCAGGAGGGCAGCGGGATGGGGCCCATCGCGCCCGCCGACACCCCGGCCAGCAGGAAGACGGGCATGGTGTAGGCGGCGGCCAGCTCCGCCCGCGGGACCGCGGCCGTGTACGCGGCGCCGAGCAGCGACAGCACGGCCGAGCCCGCGACCACGACGGCGGCGAAGCCGAGCGGGTCCGGCGGGAACGGCACGTCGGCCGCGAACCGCACCGTGACCGCGCACAGCAGGATCAGCCCCACCGTCTGGGTGGCGGTGCCGGCGATCTGGCCGGCCAGGATCTGGCCGTCCGTCAGCCGGGTGGAGCGCAGCCGCTTGAGCACGAGCTGGTCGCGGCGGCTGGTCAGGGCCACCACGATGTTCATGAACGCGGTGATCGCCAGCAGGATCGCGATCGTGCTGTGGAAGATCGCCGTGGCGTTGGCGACGCCGTCCTGGGTGACGTGGCGCATGAGCACCGGCATGCCCACGGCCAGGCCGACCGGCGTGACGACCGAGCCGAACAGCATGGCCTTGTCGCGCCAGAACAGGCGGGTGCCGAGACGGTAGGTGGCGGCCAGGCTCATCGTGCGTCCTCCGTGGATCGCGCGTTCTCAGCGGGCCGGGCGCCCTCCGCGGAACGGGCGTCCGGCGCGAGCTCCAGGAAGAGGTCCTCCAGGGTGGCGGCGCGGACCTCCAGGCCCTCCAGTCGCAGCCCCCGCTCGGCCGCCCAGGTGAGCAGCGTCTGCGCGGCCAGGTCGGGGTCGGGGGCCCGGCACACGGCCAGCCCGTCCGCCACGGTGACCGGCAGCGGCAGCTCGTCCGTGCGCACGTGCGCGGGCAGCCGGAAGGCGACCCGCCCGCCCCTGGCCGCGAGCGTCTCGGCCATGCCGCCCGAGGCCACGATCCGGCCCTCGTCCATGATCGCCATGCTGGAAGCCAGGCGCTGCGCCTCCTCCAGGTAGTGCGTGGTGAGCAGGATCGTGGTGCCCGTCGCGGCCAGGTCGCGGATGACGGTCCAGGTGGCGGCGCGCGCCTGCGGGTCCATGCCGGTGGTCGGCTCGTCCAGGAACAGCACGTCGGGGCGGCCCAGCAGGGCCAGCGCCAGGTCGAGCCGGCGCTTCTCGCCGCCGGACAGCTGCCGCACCCGGGTGCCGGAACGCCCGGTCAGGCCGGCCAGCTCCAGCGCCTCGTCCCGGGGGCGGGGCGCGTCGGTGAAGCCGCGCCAGGCGTCGACGGTCTGGGCGACGGTGAGCTCGGGGAAGAAGCCGGCCTCCTGCAGCATGATGCCGGTACGCGGGCGTACGGCGGCGCGCTCGGCGTAGGGGTCGTGACCCAGCACCCGCACGCTCCCGCCCCCGGCCCGCTGGAACCCCGCCAGCACCTCGATCGTGGTGGTCTTGCCCGCGCCGTTACGCCCGAGCAGGGCGAAGATCTCGCCCTCGGCCACCTCGAACGAGACGCCTCTCACCGCCTCGAACCCCTGGTGGCTCTTGCGGAGCCCGTTCACTTCGATGGCTGTCATGCGCTCCACTGTCGCCGGGCCCCGACGCCCGCGACAGTGAAGAATTCACGACTTCCTGGACAACTTGAGCAGCGCGTCCGTCACGCCGTCGGGGTCGACGATCTGGTGCAGGTGCATGCCGGGCAGGCGGGTCACCGGCCAGCCGCGCCGGCCCGCCTCCTCGGCGGCGGCGTCGTAAGGGGGCCCGAACCACAGGAATGAGCATCTGACCTCGTCCCAGCCGGCCGGCACCGGGATCGCCTGCGTGTAGTAGTCGAGCGGCAGCCGGGGCTGCTCCGCCGCGACCCTGATGCGGACGGCGGGGTCGGGCAGCATGGCCACCACGTCCTCCTCGTCCCACCAGTCGGTCCAGCGCGGCAGCACACCCTCAGGGCCGGCCAGGTCGCGCAGGAACGGCAGGAACTCCTCCTCCGCCGTCCTGACCAGCCCTTCCCTGGGCGGGACGTGCGCGTCGGCGAACACGCAGGCCACCACCCGGTCGCCCAGGCCCTCCTTGATCGCGGGAAGGAAGAACCCGGCGTTGCTGTGCCCGGCCAGCACCACGGGGGTGTCGGGGGTGGCGGCCCGCACGGTCTCCACCACCCTGGGCCAGTAGGGCGCGCCTCCCGCAGAAACGCCGGTCAGGTCGGGCACCACGGCCGCGTGCCCGCGGCGCTCCAGCGACTCGGCCACGGGAGCCCACGTCGAGGGCCCGACGGAAGGGCTGTGCACGAGTACGAACGTCGTCTGCATCACCCCACCCTGTCAGACGATGAGGGCGCACCGGGATGGGGTGCGTCCCGCTCCGTCGTACGAGGCCCAGGCCAGGGCCAGGTTGTTCACCGCTCGCGAAAGCTCCTCCTCGGTGAACAGGTAGTGCAGCCGGAGCCGGTCGGTGTGCCCGCCCAGCGGGTCGAACGACCGGCCGGCCGCGACGGCGACCCCGTGCCGCAGCGCCACCTGGGCGAAGGAGTCGGCGTCGCCGCGCGGGAGGCGTACCCACAGGGTCTGGCCGCCGAGCGCGGGCTCGAACGTCCACGACGGCAGCCGGGCCCGCAGTTCGGCGCACAGGTGCTCGTGCCGCGCGCGCAGCGTGCGGATCCGCGCGGAGCGCACCTCGTCCAGCCGGCGCAGCAGCGCGGCGGCGGCGAACTGGCTGACCACCTCGCCCCCGAGGTCGTGCACCGCCCGCAGCCTGGCCAGCCGCGAGACCAAGGGGGCCGCCGCGCGGATCCACCCGACCCGCAGCCCGCCCCACACCAGCTTGCTCAGCGAGCCGACCGTGATCACCTGCTCGCCCCGCCCGAACGACGAGACCGGCGCGGGCGTCTCCTCGGCGAAGCACAGCTCGGCGCAGACCTCGTCCTCGATCAGCGGCACGTCGTGCGCGGCGGTCAGGTCGGCCAGCCGCCTGCGGGTCGGGGTGTCCATGACGGCGCCGTCCGGATTGCGGGCCGAGGGGACGAAGTAGGCCAGAGCGGGACGCTCGCGTACGTCCTCGACGCTCGCCGCCGGCCGGACGGCCGCCGCCGCGTGCCGGAACACCTCCAGCGCCCCCGGGTACGTCGGCGTCTCGGCCAGCACCGTGTCACCCGGCGCGAGCAGCAGCGAGGCGAGCAGCGTGAGCGCCTGCTGCGCGCCCGTCGTCACGATGATCTCCTCGGGCGAGGTCGGCACGCCCCTGCCGGTGTAGTACGCGGCCAGCGCCGCGCGCAGCGCCGGGTTGCCCGCCGGCTGGTAGCCCATGTCGCGCAGCCCGGCCAGCCGCTCCCCGGCCTCGGCGTACGCCTCGAACAGGGCGGGCGGCGGATCCTGCGGGGCGGCGCACGTCAGCAGCTGCACGCCGTCCGGCGGATGCAGGATGTGCTGCAGCAGCGGGTTGGCCGGCACGCCGTCGGCCGTCCTCGTGGCGGGCAGGTCGAGCGCGGCCACCCTGGTGCCGCTGCCCTGGCGGCGCACCACGCGGCTCTCCTGCTGCAGCAGGTCGTACGCGGCCACCACCGTCCCCCGGCCCACCGCCAGCCGCCTGGCCAGCACCCGGTCCGGCGGCAGCGCCTGGCCAGGGGGCAGCACGCCGTCGTCGATCAGCGCCCGCAGACCGCCCGCGAGCAGCAGGTACAGTGGGCCGCGCCCCGACGCCCATCGGCCCAGCGCATCGACCAGATCATCGAGATTGGCCCCATTCATGGACCAATTCTGCCGCATTGGCTCTGACGCGACATACTCCGGCGAGGAATCCTGGTGACATGAGCGAACTCCGCCCCGACACGAAGGCCGTGCACATCCCGATGCCGCCCATCGACGGCAGCCGTCCGATCACCATGCCCATCTACCAGACCTCCGGGTTCGTCTTCGACGACCCCGCCGTGATGGCCGCGTCGATGGGACGCCCCGACGGATCATACGTGTACGGGCGCTACAGCAACCCGACCGTGCGTTCGCTGGAGCTGGCCGTGGCCGGGCTGGAGGGCGGGACCAGCGCCATCTCCACCGGATCGGGCATGGGGGCGATCAACGTCGTCCTGCTCGGTCTGCTGCGGCCCGGCGACCACCTGGTGGCCCAGCGCTCCCTGTACGGCGGCACGGCCGCGATGATCAACGAGCTGGCCGAGCGGTTCGGGATCACCGTCTCCTACGTGCCGGAGAACGACCCCGCCGCCCTGCGCGCCGCCGTACGTCCCGAGACGAAGCTCGTCTACCTGGAGACGATCAGCAACCCGATGACGTTGGTCGCCGATCTGCCCGCGATGTGCCAGGCCGCCCGCGAGCTCGGCATCCTGTCCGTGGTGGACAACACGTTCGCCACGCCGCTGCTGTGCCGGCCTTTCGAGCACGGCGCGGACATCGTCGTGCACTCCACCACCAAATACCTGTCCGGTCACACCGACGTGGTGGGCGGCATCGCGGTCTTCGCCGACCAGGAGCTCTACGAGCGGGCCTGGCGCTTCGCGATCGAGCTCGGGGCCTCGGCCGACCCGTTCGCGGCCTGGCTGACGCTGCGCGGGCTGCAGACGCTGGCGCTGCGCATGGAACGCCACTGCTCCAACGCCGAATTCCTGGCCACCCGGCTGGCCGAGCACCCCGCCGTCACCGCGGTCCACTGGCCGGGGCTGGCCTCGCATCCCTCGTACGAGCTGGCGGGCAAGCTGCTGCCCGGGTTCGGCGGGGTGTTCTCGTTCGACCTGGCCGGCGGGCGGGCGGCGGGGGAGAAGTTCATGAGCTCCGTACGCCTGGCGCTGCTCGCGCCCTCGCTCGGCGGCGTCGAGACGCTCATCCTGCACCCCGCGACCACCTCGCACCGCTCGCTGAGCCCCGACGAGCTGCGGCGCAGCGGCATCGGGGAGGGCACGGTACGCGTCTCCGTCGGCATCGAGCATCCCGAGGACCTGTGGGCCGACGTGGCCCAGGCCCTGGCATAGCCTCGCATCATGTGCGCTGTTACTCATGAGGACGTACGCGCGGCGGCCGACAGGATCGGCGGTCACGTGCTCCGCACGCCCGTCATCGAGGTCGCCGACGGGTTGTGGCTGAAGCTGGAGCTGCTGCAGCACTCGGGCTCGTTCAAGGTGCGCGGGGCGTTCAACCGCATGCTGTCCGCCGGCGAGTTGCCGGGGAGCGGGGTGATCGCCGCCAGCGGCGGCAACCACGGGCTGGCGGTGGCCTTCGCGGCGCGGGCGCTCGGAACGCGGGCCGAGATCTTCGTGCCCGAGGTGACCAGCCCGGTGAAGGTGGCGGGGCTGGCGGCGCTGGGGGCGCACATCACCCAGACCGGGGCCATCTACTCAGAGGCCGCCGAGGCCGCCGCCAAGCGGGCCGCCGAGAGCGGCGCCCTCATGGTGCACGCCTACGACCAGCCCGAGGTGGTGGCCGGGCAGGGGACCACCGGGCTGGAGCTGATGGAGCAGACCGGCGGCGTGGACACGGTGCTGGCGGCGGTCGGGGGTGGCGGCTTCGCGGCCGGCATCACGGTCGGTACGGCAGCCGTGATTGGTGCGCGGTCCGGGACCGCGGCCGACAGAGCAGCGTCGGTCGCGGACGGAACGGCGGCTGGCATCACGGTCGGCGCGGCGGGCGGTGGCGGGCCGAAGATCGTGGCGGTCGAGCCGGAGCGGATCCCGACCCTGCACGCGGCGCGCCGGGCGGGCGAGCCGGTGCCGGTGGAGGTCAGCGGCGTGGCGGCCGACGCGCTCGGCGCCTCCAGGATCGGCGGGCTGGCGTTCGAGATCCTGTCCGGCGACCGGGTGGAGAGCGTCCTCGTGACGGACGAGGCGATCGTGGCGGCCCGGCGCACCCTGTGGGAACGGCACCGGGTGGCGGCCGAGCACTCCGGCGCCGCCGCCTACGCGGCGCTGCTGTCGGGCGTCTACACCCCCGCGCCGGGGGAGCGGGTGGCCGTGGTGGTGTGCGGCTCGAACACCGACCCCGCCACTCTCACCACGGACTGACCCCCTCCCGTCCCGGCTGTCGCTGAGGCCGGTGCGTGGTGGCCGGTGGGAGGCCGGCCACCACGTCAGGTCAGCTGTAGGTGTGCTCGGGCGCGGGGAACGCCCCGGACGTCACGTCGCCGGCGAAGGCGCGCACCGCGCGGTCCATCTCCTCCGCCAGACCCGAATACCGCTTGACGAACCGGGCCGGACGCGGCGTGAGCCCCATCAGGTCCTGCCACACCAGCACCTGCGCGTCCGTCGCCGCCCCGGCCCCGATGCCGATCGTCGGGATCGCCAGCGACGTCGTCACCCGCTGCGCCAGGTCGGCCGGCACACACTCCAGCACCACGCTGAACGCCCCGGCCCGCTCCAGGTCCTTGGCGTCCGACATGAGCTCGTCGCCGGACTGCCCGCGCCCCTGCACCCGGTAGCCGCCCATGACGTTGACCGACTGCGGGGTCAGCCCGAGGTGCGCCATCACCGGCACGCCGGCCGACACCAGCGCCTCGACCTGCGGCAGGACCCGGCGGCCGCCCTCCAGCTTGACCGCGTGGGCGCCCGCCTCCTTCATGAAGCGGGCCGCCGACTCCAGCGCCTGAGCCGGCGAGGCCTGGTAGGAGCCGAACGGCAGGTCGGCGACCACGAGGGCGCGCGACGAGCCGCGGACGACGGCCGCCGTCAGGGGCAGCAGGTCGTCGACCGTGACCGGCAGCGTGGAGTCGTAGCCGTAGACGACCATCGCCGCCGAGTCGCCCACCAGTAGCACCGGGATGCCCGCCGCGTCGAACACCCGGGCCGTCATCGCGTCGTAGGCGGTGAGCATCGGCCACCGCTCTCCGCGCTCCTTGGCGGCGGTGAGGTCGCGGACGGTGACACGGCGTCCGGCCGCGCCGCCGTACAGCGTCGTCGAAGAAGGTGAAGAGGACATGAGTAACCCTCCAGAACCGTCTCGAGGCGCCCCAGCGGCGTCCCCGGACACATTTCCGATGATGTCACGTGGGCTCACGGGCGAAAACCAGTGGCGAAACTGTCGGTGCCTCTTGCCAGAATCAGTGCGGAGGTAACAAACACCATGGCTCTCGCCCCTTACCGGCGCCTGTTCAACATTCCCGGCGTCCCCACGCTGCTCCTGGTGGGGCTGCTCGCCCGCGTGCCGGCCACGGCCACGGGCATGGCGCTGACCCTGCACGTGGCCGAGGTGATGGGCCTTCGCTACGGCCCGGCGGGGGTGGTCGCCATGGCCAGCACGATCGGCATGGCGATCGGCTCGCCGCTGGCGGGCAGGTTCGTCGACCGACACGGCCTGCGTCCCGTCCTGACGGTCACCACGGTGGCGCAGGCGGCCTTCTGGTCGTGCGCGTGGGCGCTGCCGTTCCCCGCCCTGGTGGCGGCGGCGGCGCTGGCCGGGCTGCTGGGGCTGCCCGTGTTCAGCGTGACCAGGCAGTGCCTGGCCGCCATGGTGCCGGTCGAGCAGCGGCGCACCGGGTTCGCGCTCGACTCGATGCTGGTCGAGCTGTCCTACATGGCCGGGCCCGCGCTCGCCGTGGCGGGCATCACGACGCTCGGCAGCGGCGTGACGATGACGGTCATCGGCGTCGGCATGTCCGCGGCCGGCCTGGCGCTGATCGTGCTCAACCCGCCTGTCCGCTCGGCCGAGGAGCTCGCGCAGGCCGGGGGCGGCAAGGCGCGGGTGCCGCGCCGTCAGTGGCTCACCCCCGCCTTCGTGGCGCTGCTCGGCACGGCGGCCGCGGCCACGTTCGTGCTCACCGCGACCGAGCTGTCCCTGGTCGCCACCATGAACCAGGCGGGCCAGACCGCGTGGGTGGGGCTGGCCGTGGCCATCTGGTGCGTCTTCTCGCTCATCGGCGGTTTCGTGTACGGCGGCCTGTCCAGAGGGCTGTCACCCCTGGGCCTGATCGCCGCGATGGGGCTGGCGACCGTTCCCGTGGCGCTGGTCGGAGGCGGATGGCACTGGCTGATCCTGGCCCTGCTGCCGGCTGGGCTGCTCTGCGCGCCGTCCCTGTCCGCCACGGTCGACGCGCTCACCCGATGGGTGCCCAGTCAGGCGAGGGGCGAGGCGATGGGCTTCCACGGCACCGCCCTGCTGATCGGCGGCGCGGCCTCGGCGCCGATCGCGGGCGCCGTCATCGACGGGATGGGGCCGGAGTGGGCGTTCGTCGTGGCCGGGCTGACCGGCGTGGCCATGGTCCTGGTCGCGCTCCCGTTCTGGCGCCGCCGCCCGGCCCCGGCCACCGTCATCGCTCCGCCCGCTGAGACCGCCGACGTGGTCGACGTGGCGGAAGCGGCCGAGCCGGTGGCCCACCCGGTGCCGGCGGTCCCGGCCGCCGGAGAAGCCGTCGCGGCGACCGCGGCGGCGTCAGCGGCGGTGCCGTCGCCGCGCGATTGACCGTCGTCGGGTCGTCGGGTCGTCGGGTCGCCGGGTCGTCGGGTTGTCAGGCGGGTCGTCGGGGTCGGCGAGTGGCTGTGGTCGGTGAGCGGCTCTGTGGTCCGACAGGTCCGACGAGTCCGCGGGTGCTCGGCCTGTCCAAGGTGCTCGTGCGGTCTGCGGTGACGATGTGGTCAACGTCACCCGAGAGTTGAGACGACTTTCGGCGTCGTCGTCGTTGGAGCACAGTGGGCCCGGCGCGGCTCGCTCTCAGACGCGCCGAGGCCGGGCGAGCTGACGGACGAACAGCCGTTCGCGGGTGCTGCCCGTGCGGCAGGTGCTGGTCGGCGGGGTCATCGGAGGCCTGGCCGCGCGGCGGGGGACACCGGCCACCGGAGACAGGGGAATGCGCCTGACCTGGGCGGATACAGGCTCACCTCAGGTGTCGGGCCCTGGACGGCGAGAGTTCACCCAGGGTTTACGAAACGAGACCGTTGCGTATCGGAATAGCTTGCGATACGGTGACGTTGCGAAACTTAGTCGTATCGAATTTAAGGACTCTCCATGGAAGTCAACACGGGGCATCCACGCCGATGGGGAATCCTCGGCGTGCTGGTGTTCAGCCTGCTGGCGGTCGTCCTGGACAACACGATCCTCAACGTCGCGATGAAGACCATCGCTGACAAGACGGTCGGTCTGGGCGCCACGCAGAGTGAGCTGGAATGGGCGATCAACTCCTACACGCTGGTGTTCGCCGGATTGCTGTTCACGTTCGGGGTGATCGGTGACAGGACCGGCCGCAAGCGCATGTTGTTCATCGGCATGGCGCTGTTCGGCCTGGCCTCACTGGCCAGTGCCTACTCTCAGGATCCGACGCAGCTGATCCTGGCCAGGGCGGCGATGGGCATCGGCGGTGCGGCGATCATGCCGGCCACGCTGGCGATCATCTCCAACGTCTTCCCGCCCGCTGAGCGGGGCAAGGCGATCGGGGTGTGGGCCGGTGGCGTCGGGATCGCGGTGGCGATCGGGCCGATCACCGGCGGGGTGCTGATCGAGCACTTCTGGTGGGGCTCGGTCTTCCTGGTGAACGTGCCGATCGTGGTGATCAGCATGATCCTCATCGCGACCGTCGTGCCCGAGTCGCGCGACCCGAAGCCGTCCAAGCTCGACCCGGTCGGCGTGGTGCTGTCGATCATCGGTCTGGTGGCCGTCGTGTACGGCATCATCCGCGGCGGCGAGCTGGCCACCGTGGCCAGCGCCGAGGTGCTGGTGCCCACCCTGTTCGGCCTGGCGGTGCTGGGTTTGTTCGTCTGGTGGGAGCGGCGCATCGACCACCCGGTCTTCGACGTGCGCAGCTTCGTCGACGCCCGGTTCAGCACGGCCATCGGCCTGATGGGCATCATGTTCTTCGCGATGATGGGCGGGATGTTCTTCCTCACGTTCTACCTGCAGATCGTGCTGGGGTTCACGCCGATCCAGGCGGGCGCGCTGATGATCCCGTTCGCCGCCGCTCAGCTGATCTTCGCGCCGCTCAGCCAGCGGGTGAACGAGCGCTTCGGCGCCAAGCTGTCGGCCGGCGTCAGCATGGGCGTGGTGGCGCTGGTGCTGGCCAGCTACGCGTTCATGGACCAGAACACGCCCGTAGTGCTGATCGAGGTCATCTTCTTCGTCCAGGGCGCCGCGATGGCCAACATCATGCCGCCCGCCACCACCGCCATCATGGAGTCGCTGCCCAGGGAGAAGGCCGGCGTCGGCTCGGCGATGAGCAACACCGTCCGCCAGGTGTCCGGAGCGCTCGGCGTGGCCGTGCTCGGCTCGGTGCTGTCGTCCAGCTACCGGGGCGGGATCGCGCCCGCGCTGGACGGGCTGCCCGCGGGCGTCCAGCACGCGGCCGGTGAGTCGATCATGGCGACGATGGGCGTCGCGCAGCAGCTGGGCGAACGGGGCCAGGCGCTGGTCCAGCCCGCGTTCCACGCCTTCGTCGAAGGCATGCACATCACGGCGGCGGTATCCGCGGTGATCGCGCTGATCGGCCTGGCCGTGGTGGTGCGGTGGATGCCCGGCAAGCCGCGCGCCGCCAAGCACGCCGAGCGGCGCGAACCGGTGCTGTCGTCCTCCTCCGGGTGAGAAGAAGCACCGGCCGATGCGGCGATCAGTCGCTCACGAGGGAGGCGGACGCGCGGAAGGCGCGTCACCTCCCCATGTCGGACCACAGCGCTCCCACGCTGTAGAGGTATGGTGAGGCCGCGATGTCGATCCAGGAATCCGCGACCGCCCGCCCGGCGGGCCGTCCGCGCAGCGAGAAGGCCGAGAAGGCGATCATCGAGGCGACCCTCGACCTGATCGCCGCTGGCATGGGCGTGTCCGAGCTGACCATCGAGGCGATCGCCGCGAAGGCGGGCGTCGGCAAGACCACCATCTACCGGCGCTGGTCCAACAAGGAAGACCTGATCGTGGACGCCCTGGCCACGCTCAAGGCGCCGATGCCCGAGCTGTCCGGCACGTCCGTACGCGACGACCTGATCAGCCTGGTCGAGGCGATGCGCAAGGAGTCGGGCGAGAAGCGCGGCCGGTGCGTGATGAACATCGCGATGAGCGAGGCCGACCGCTATCCCCGGCTGATGGAACGCTTCCTCAAGCGCGCCGTCGTGCCGCGCCGGGAGGCGATGCGCGCCGTGATCGAGCGCGGCGTCGCCACCGGCGAGCTCAGGCCCGACCTCGACGTCGACATGGGCATGGCGCTCATCTCCGGCGCCATGCTCTGGCACACCAAGTGGGGTCCCGCCGGCGCCCTCCCGCTCGACCTGGCCCAGCGCGTCGTGGACGCGGCCCTGGCCGGAATGGCGCCCTGAGGCCGCCGGTGGCCTGACGCGGTGGCCTGATGCGGTGGCCTGACGCAGCAGCCTGATGCGGAGGGTTGGTTCAGCGGTCTGGTTCGGCGGCCTTCTTCAGCGGCCTGATGAGGTCCTGCGGCGGAACAGCAGGGCCGCCGCGGGGAGGCAGACCGCGACGATGCCCGCGATCCAGACCGCGGCCACCGCCCCGGACGAGCCCATCGGCAGGTCCAGCAGCAGCGCCCGCATCGTCTCGATGATCGGCGTGAGCGGCTGGGCGTCGGCGAAGGCCCGCAGCGGCCCGGGCATGGTCTCGGCCGGGACGATGCCGTCCGACACGTACGGCAGGAACAGCACGACGAAGCTGAACGCCCCCGCGGCCTGGGAGGAGCTGACCAGCAGCCCCCAGACGGCCGCCAGCGCGGACATCGCCAGCACGTACCCCGTCACCAGGACGACCACGAGAGCCCAGTCGGCGGGGGTGGCGTCCGGGCGGAAGCCGAGCAGCAGCGCGGCGGCCAGCGCGATGGCCGAGGACGCCACGTTGCGGATCACCGAGGCCACGACATGGCCGGCGGGGACCACCCAGCCGCTGATGGGCAGGGTACGGAACCGGTCGAGCATGCCTCCCGTCATGTCCTCGGCGATGGTCACGGCGGTGAGGGCGGCGCCGTACCCGCCGGACATCAGCAGCACGGCGGGCACCACGAAGTCGATGTAGTCCAGGCCGCTGGACCCGGTCGTGATCGCGCCGCCGAACACGTACACGAACAGAATCATGATCATCACGGGCAGGGCCGTGTTGACGATGAGGGCGTCCAGGACGCGCGTCTCCCGGCGCAGATCCCGGACGACGAGACGGCGCAGGTCGCGCGCGGCGGTGACGGGGATGCTCATGCCGGGGCCGCCTTGTGCTCGGACGCCGGCGTTCGTGTCGAGGTCGCCGGGTGCTCGGACGTGGGTGTTCATGCCGCGACCGCCGTCAGCTCGAAGAAGACGTCGTCCAGGGTGGGGGTGCGCAGTTCGACGTGGGCGACGGCGATGCCCGCCGCGTGCAGGGAGTCCAGTGCGCGGCGCAGGTGGTCGGGGTCCTGGACGGCCAGCGTGAGCTCCCCCTTCTCCGTGTCGAGGTGGGCGCCGTACGTGGCCAGCGCGGCGGCGGCCGCGGGCAGGTCGGCGGGCCGGGCCGGACGTACGGCCAGGCGTTCCGAACCGACCTGGCGTTTCAGCACGGCAGGGGAGTCGTCGGCGACCACCCGCCCGCCGTCGATCACCACGACGCGGTCGGCGAGGTGGTCGGCCTCCTCCAGGTACTGCGTGGTGAGCAGGATGGTGGTGCCGGTGGCGAGCAGTTCGCGGATGACCGACCACAGCTCGGCGCGGCTGCGCGGGTCGAGCCCGGTCGTCGGCTCGTCGAGGAACAGGATGGGCGGCTCGGACACCATGCTGACCGCCAGGTCCAGCCGCCGTCGCATGCCGCCCGAGTACGTGCCGGCCAGGCGGCCCGCGGCGTCGGTCAGGCCGAAGCGTTCCAGCAGCTCTTGCGCCCGCGCGCGGGCCCGCCGGCCGCCGAGGTGGTTCAGGCCGGCGAAGAGCTCGAGGTTCTCCCGCCCGGTGAGCAGGTCGTCGACGGTGGCCTGCTGCGAGGTCAGCCCGATGGCCCGGCGCACCGCCACGCCCTCGCGCGTCACGTCATGCCCGGCCACCGTGGCGGTGCCGCCGTCGGGGGCGAGCAACGTGGTCAGGATGCGCACGGTCGTCGTCTTTCCCGAGCCGTTCGGCCCGAGCAGCGCGACGAGCGAGCCGGTGGGCACGGTCAGGTCGATTCCACTCAGCACCGGCGTGGCCCCGTACGACTTGGTGAGACCCCGTGCCACGATGGAATCTGTGAATGACTTACTGTGTATGACGTTCATAGTTTCAACATAGTGCAGAATCCCAGGGAGTGAGTCAAGGAGGACTTTCGATGGCGGACGGACGGTCACTGCCCCCCGTGCTGCAGCGGATGTGGGGCCGCGAGCCCGCGCCGCGCAGGGGGCCGCGGCCACGGCTCGACCTGACCATGATCACCGCCGCCGCCGTCGAGATCGCCGACGCGGACGGGCTGGCCGGCGTCTCCATGAGCAGCGTGGCCGGGCGGGTCGGGGTCGCGACCACCGCCCTCTACCGCTACGTGGCCAGCAAGGACGACCTGCTCACGTCGATGGCCGACGGCGTGGTGCCCGCCCCGCCCGACCCGGCGGGCCTGCCCTGGCGCGACTACCTCGCCGTGTGGACCAGAGCCCAGCGCGACATCGTGCTCGATCACCCCTGGCTGCTGGCCGTCACCCGCTTCGCACCGCCCCTGGGCCCGCGCCGGCTGCTCTGGCTGGACCGGGCACTGACCGCGCTCGACGGCACGGGCCTCGACGACGGCGAGAAGATCAACGTGGCGAGCAGCCTGACCGGCTACGCGCTGACCGACGCGGCACTCACGCACACGCTCGCCTCGGGCTCTCCCGAGCTGGTGGACAGCGGGATCGAGGGCGCCACCGCGTACGGGGAGGTGCTGGCCGAGGTGCTCGACCCGGAGACCTATCCCGCCCTGTCGGCGGCCATGCGCTCGGGCGTCATGGGCGGCGCCGAGGGCTGGACGGACGCCGACGACTTCCGCTTCGGCCTCGACCTGCTGCTCGACGGCATCGAGCAACTGATCGCACGGCGCGCCTCGGGCCGGTGACGCCGGAGGGGCGTAGTTGCTCGGTGAGCAGACGGCGGACCCGCTCGGGGCCGATCCTGCCCGGTGAGACGTCAGCCCCTGAGCGCCCCGGTCCGGAGGTGCGTGCCCTCTGGGGCGCCTGTTTCTATGACGCTGTCCAGGAGCTCTGGGGGCGGCCCGAGGAGACGTGGGCGTCGCCGGGGTCGATGGACGAGCAGCGCGGGGACGTTCCCCTGAGACCTTTGCCGGCGATGGCAGGGGTCAGGCGTCGGACGGGTGCCGGCGATGGTGGGGGTCAGGCGTCGGACGGGTCGCGGAGGGCGAGGGCCTCGGCGTCGGTCAGTCCCTTGCGGGCGGCCACTCGCCGGCGCGCCCGTACCTGCGCGCTCGTGCGAGGGCGGAACTTGGGCTCCTGGCCGCATCCGCACGGCTCGAACCCCTCGTACCGCAGCCCGGCCGCCAGCACGGCGGCCACGGCCCGCCAGCCGCGCTCGTCACCCCGGCGCGGCGCGGCGAAGTCGTGACCGGCGAAGAGCATCGGCTTTCGGCAGCGGACACAGCGGCTCTCACCCGAGCGCCACGGCTGCTTGCAACTGCGGCGACAGGGGACGCACACGTAGTGGACCTTGTAGTGGACCTCGGCGTAGGTGCACATGAACGCCAGGCTACCGGCCGGACGATCACGACCGCAGGCCGTTTTCCGGCACCCGGCCGCTCCCATGGGCCGGCGTCATGACCGGTTCGACGCCGGTGTGGAGTGGGGATCGCGCTGGCGCAAGGCGGAGGTGAGCATGGTGTCGAGCGCCTGCTGGGACGTCCGCAGGCGGTCGATCTCGGCGGCGATGCGCTGCTGTTCATGCCGCAGGTCGGTGACCATCCCGGGGCAGCCGGTCGGGACCATCCGTTCGCCGTCGTCGTCGTGCACGCAGTCCAGCAGGCGGGCGATGACGGCGGTCGGCAGGCCGGCGGCGAGCATCGCGCGGATGTGGCGCACGCCGGCCACGTCCGCCTCCGTGTACTCGCGGTAGCCGTTGGGCAGCCGCCGGGGCCGCAGCAACCCCTGCTCCTCGTAGTAGCGCAACAACCGCCTGCTCACCCCGGTCTCGCGCGCCAGGTCGCCGATCTTCATGCGTTCGCCTTGACCTTCACATCGATGTGACGCCTTACCGTCCCGACTGTCAGTCGCAACAACGTCAAGGAGGAGATCGATGCCGGGAGCGGTCATCATCGGGGCGGGTCCGGGAATCGGGCGGTCCGTCGCCCGCCGGTTCGCGAAGGAAGGACTGCGGGTGGCTCTCGTCTCCCGTACCGGCGGCACCCTCGGCCTGGAGGGGGCGCTCGCGTACCGGGCCGACAGCGCGAACGAGGACGAACTGCGCGCCGCACTCGACGCGGCGGCGGGGGAGCTCGGGACGCCGGACGTCGTGGTCTACAACGCCGCGATCATCCGCCGCGACTCGCCGGCGGAGGCGAGCGCCCGCGTGCAGCTCGACGCGTGGGCGGTCAACGTGGTCGGCGCGCTGGTCACGGCCGCGCACGTGGCCCCCGCGATGGCCACACGGGGCGGCGGCACGTTCATCGTGACGGGCGGCATGCCCGAGCCCAAGGCCGGCTACGTCAGCCTCTCCCTCGGCAAGGCGGGCGTGCGCACGCTGGTGGCCTTGCTGGACGAGGAGTACGGACCATCCGGCGTCCACGCGGCCAGCGTCACCGTCGCCGGCCCCGTCGGCCCCGGCACGGACTTCGACCCCGACGACATCGCCGAGCACTACTGGCGCCTGCACACGCAGCCGCGCGAACGGTGGGAACGGGAAGTCCTCCACGACGGCACCACGTAGGAGCGGAACGGCTGGCTGGGGGTTGTTCGGTGAGTGGTGTGTACGTGGTCTGGGCGATTCGCGGGTCCACCTGCTGGGCGATCCGGTTCCCAGCGGGGGCTGCGACCACAGGCGGGCCGGCTCCGCCGAGGCGTAGCGGCCGGCCAGGTTCGGTGGTGCACATGGCCAACGGCTGGACGACTGACCGGAGACCGGTAGAGCAGGGTGCCGCCTTGCGGACGTGGCTGTCTTCGAGCGGGTTCAGCGGCCGGCGGGGGGCTTGGTGGTTCGTGTGGCCAGCCGCTGGACGACTGACGGGAGACCGGTAGAACAGCGCGCCGCCTTGCGGGCGCGGTTGTTCTGAAGCGGTTTCTGCGGCCGGTGGTGGGGTCAGGTGGTGAGTTTCCAGAACCAGCCGAGGGGACGCAGGCCCAGTCGTTGTGCCACTCGCTGGGAGGAGTGGTTGTCGGCGCTCGTGCTGTAGAACAACCGGAGTCCGGGCAGCATCCCGGCCCAGACGGCGGTGGTGGCGGCGGCGTAGCCTCGGCCCCGGTACGCGGGTGCGGTCCAGGTGCCGGCCTCGGCTCCGGCCGGGGTCAGGCGGGCGGTGTGGCAGAGGGCCGCCACCTCGCCGTCCTCGACGATCATCGCCCAGGGTGCGCCCTCGCCGCCGCTGACGAGTTCGTCCCACTCGTCGGGGTCCCAGCCCTCGGCCCGCAGCGGACGTACGAGTGCGGCGTGCGCGGGCTCGTCCGACCTGAGCACGTCCACGGGGACGTCGTAGCGGACGGGTGGCGTCACCAGATAGCTCGGCCCGCCCGACACCGCCACCCCGTCGCCGCCCAGCAATGCCCGGCAAGCCTCCAGCACGCCAGGCACCGCCCCGAATGCCGCTGTCCCGGACGCCGCCTTGATCGTTGTCTTGCGCTCCGCCCCGATGGCTGTACCGGGCGTCGTCCCCGTGGCCGTTCCGATGGCCGTACTGGGTGTCGTTCTGATGGTTGTCCCGGGCGTTGTATCGATTGCCGTCTCGGATGTCGCCCCGAAGGCCGTCTCGGGCGCTGTCCCGGCGGCTGCCTCGGACGCCGTCCCGATGGCTGCACGGGATGCCCTTCCCAGGGCTGCTCCGGGCGTCGTCCCCGAGGTTGTCTCGGGCGCATCTCCGGAGACTGCCTCGTCCGCTGTCTCGTTGGCCGTCTCAGACGCTGGCCCTGAGGTTGCCTCGGAGGTCGTCTTGCTGGCTGCTCCGAGTGGCGTCTTGGGCGTGGCTCTGGAGTTTGACTCGGGTGCTGTGCCAGAGGGTGTTTCGAGTATGGCCTCGTCAGGTGGCTGGGGTGTTGGTGTGGTGGCGAGGGTCAGGAGGGCTTGGGCGAGGGGGGCGGGTAGCTGGCGGGAGACGGCGGCGGTCAGGCCGTCGGCTGCCACGGCTATCACCATGGACTCCGGGCCGGGGAGGCGGCCCTGCTCGTCGAGTTGCCAGATGACGCCCAGCTCGATCCGGAGGAGGTCGGTGTCTGATGGGTTGTCGGGCGGCGGAGTCGTGGACACCTCAGGCATCTGATCAGCTTAGGAAATCGGTGGCGGCGACCAGGGTGAAGGGGATGGTGGCGGCCACCCGGCCGTTGACGATCACGTCGAGCTCTCTGGCGCCCGGTGGCTCGTCGCGGGTCGTGACCGGGCGGAAGGAGTGGCTCTTGCGTACGGTGAACGTGTCGCCCGGGCCGGCCGCCTCCCGCTGGCCCAGGTGGAAGACGCGGCGCGAGCCCGTGCGTCTGACGGCGTATTTCAGCAGCACCGGCCCGGCCGCGCCCGCCGTGACCGTGACGGTGAAGCCCAGTTTCCCGCCCACGGGCACGGTGTCGGCCTCCAGGACCAGCCCCTCGACCGCGCCGCTGCCCGGCGTGGCTCCCACCAGGGTCAGCGCCTCGGGGTGGCCGGAGCGCAGCAGGCCGCGTACCGCATGGCGAAGGACCTTCTCCACGTGGGAGCCGCCGTCGGAGCGCCAGCGCGCCAGCAGCCGGATCGCCGCCTCCGGGTGGTCCTTGGCCAGGTCGTTGACGTGGTTGGCGACCGAGCGGCGGACGTATTCGCTCGGGTCGTCGCGCAGCCGGTCGAGCAGGGGCAGGGTCGGCCCAGGCGTCATCAGCCAGCCGACCCGCCCGGCCCAGGGCAGCCGGGGACGCGAGCCCTCGGACGCCAGCCGTCTCAGGTGCTCGTCCGGTGACTCCGCCCAGCCGTACATGATCTTCAACGCGTCGTCGCGATAACGCTCCAGATAGGGGCGTACGGCGAACTCGCCCGTGGCGTGAGGGGTCAGCACGGCCAGCGTGTCCATCGCCTCGTGCAGGTGGTCGAGGCCCCTGCCCGCCGTGTGCTCGGTGGCGGGCCAGCCGCTCCACATGTCCAGCCGCGGCCCCGACCGGACGCACTCGCGGACCAGCTCGGCCGCCTCCGGATAGGGGAGGGGCAGGGCGTCGTGGAGCGCCGTGGCGACGTGGGTGACGCGCGCCTTGAGCTCCAGCCCGTCGAGCCCGGCCAGGGCCTGCTCGACGAACCGGTCGCGGGGGAAGCGGCCCCAGGCCGCGGCCAGCCCGTCGGCCAGCACCGACACGGACTGGAGGTTGATCATTTCTTTCAGAGGTTGAGCCACGCGGCAACTGTGCCAGGCGGCACCGACAATTCATCGACCTGATCGATCTGATTGATCTGGCTGCGGCCGGGGCCGGCGCATCGCTGTCGTCGTCGATCCTCAGGAGCCGTTTGGCAACCGGTGCTCACTCGCCGTCGATCAGCGGGTGCTGTCCACTGCCGGTGATCAGTCGTCGTCGCCGGTGATCGGCGGGCGTCGGTCAGGCGTCGTCGCGCAGGCGGGTGAAGTAGTCCTGCATGGACGGGTAGTAGGCGTCGAAGCCGGGAGCGGGTGAGCCGTCGCGGGAGGCGACGAGGAGGTCCAGGTAGTACTCCCAGCCGGGGCCGATGTCGCCGATCCCGTCCTCCGATTCCAGGTGCTGGACGAAGCGCAGCTCGGTCACGCCCTCCTGCTCGGTCAGCAGCAGTTCGAGGTGCCAGGCGCCGGCGTCGTCGAGCGAGGAGATCGCCAGCCGGCGCGGTGGCTCGCACGCGTCGATGCGCATGTCGTACCAGGGCATCTGTTCCTCGTAACGCAGCTGCACCTTGATCGTGTTGCCGGGCGCCGCGTCGCCCTCCCACGGGCCGAACCAGCGGGCCGTGCGGTCGGACTCGGTGATGCTGGCCCACACGTCCTCGGCGGGCGCGCGGAAGGTCCTGGTGAGGACGAGGTCGCTGCCTTCCTCCGTGCGGAACAGTCTGCCTGTGGGGATGGGGCTCGGGCTCATGCCGAGTGTTCCTCTCTGTCGGTCGTGCCACTTGTGCTGCTCGGACTGCTGGTCCTGCTCGTGCCGGCGGTGTCGCGGCGTTCGCGGCGGGTCCGGTAGACCTCGGTCTCCAGCGCGTCGAAGCGGTGCTCCCAGCCGGACGGGCGCACGAACGCCGCCAGCCAGGCGACGAGCTCGGTGAACGGCTCCGGGTCGAGCGTGTAGAAGCGCTGCCTGCCGACGAGCTCGTCGCGGACCAGCCCGCTCTCCCGCAGCACCCGAAGGTGGCGGCTCACGGCGGGTCTGCTGATCGCGAACTGCCCGGCGAGTTCGCCCGCGGTGAGCCGTCCGTCTCTGAGCAGTACGAGGATCCGCCGCCGCACCGGATCCGCGATCGCTCCCGCTACCTCGTCCACCCGGAAAGCGTAACTCACTGGTTACGCTTTCCGCCAGAGGATATCCAGGCATTCGGTCGGTACGCGACAAGTCACGCCAAGGCGGGCACCTCGCGTCGGAGCTTGTCGGGCCAGGGAAGAGCGCCATGACGTCGCGGGGCACACGGGTGGCTCATGGGTGGGGGCGGCCAGGCCCCGCAAGGGGGCTGCTCGAAGCCGGGCGGCACTTCGGCGCGTCGCGATGGACCACACGAAGACGGCACGCGGCGACGGGTCGGACAACACGGCGGGTGGCGAGGGTATGTGTGCCGCTTCGTCGCGAGCCGACGGGCCCGGGCGGCGGTAGGCGAGGGCGGGGCGTGCGGCGGTGGGGCAGTGGCGGGGCGTGCGGCGGGCAGGGCGCGGTGCGGAGCGGGCGCGGTCGTCAGGGACGTCCGCGCCCTCGCGTTCCGCACCGGCGACGGTCCCGTCCCGTTGCCGGTCCAGGACCATCGCCGGTCCAGGACCGTCGCCGGTTCCGCGCCTTCGCCTGCCGGTCCCGTCGCCGCGCCGGCCCTCGCCGCCGCGCGGTGGGCCGAGCCTCAGCCGGTGGTCTCCCGCCAGCGGTTGGTGATGGGCAGACGGCGGTCGCGGCCGAAGTTCTTCGGGGTGATCTTCGGGCCGGGCGGATACTGGCGGCGCTTGTACTCGGCCACGTCCACCAGCCGGATCACCCGCGTGACCAGGTCGGGATCGTGGCCGGCCGCGATGAGCTCCTGGGAGCCCATGTCCTTCTCGACGTAGTCGTCGAGCAGCCGGTCCAGCACCTCGTACGGCGGCAGCGAGTCGGTGTCGCGCTGGTCCGGCCGCAGCTCGGCGCTGGGCTCCTTGGTGATCGAGTTCTCCGGGATCGGCCGGTCGACGGCCAGCAGGAAGCCCTCGTCGGAGTGGGCGTTGCGCCACCTGGACAGCTCCCACACCATGGTCTTCGGCACGTCCTTGATCGGGGCGAAGCCGCCGGCCGAGTCGCCGTAGAGGGTGGAGTAGCCGGTGGCCAGCTCGCTCTTGTTGCCGGTCGTGAGCACCAGGTGGCCGTGCTCGTTGGACAGGCCCATGAGGATCATGCCGCGTACCCTGGCCTGGAGGTTCTCGGCGGCCAGGCCGGACAGCTCGATCTCCTTCTCGAACGCGCTGACGATGTCGGCGATCGGCGCCACCCGCGACGTGACGCCCTGCCTGCGCACCAGCTCCTCGGCGTCGGCCAGCGAGTGGTCGGAGGAGTAGCGGGAGGGCATGAGCACCACGTTGACCCGCGAGGGCCCGATGGCGTCGGCGGCGATGGTGGCGGTCAGGGCGGAGTCGATGCCGCCCGACAGGCCGAGGATGACCGACTCGAAGCCGTTCTTGGCCACGTAGTCGCGGACCGCGAGCACGAGCGCGGAGTAGACCTCGGCGTGCAGGTCGAGCCGTTCGGCGACGCGGCGGGGCTCCGGCTCGTAGGGCGCGAGGGGCTCGGAGGAGAGGATCAGCCGCTCGACGGTGATGGTGGAGCCGTCGCCCGCGTCGTACGGGTAGGCCCCGGGCTCGGCGTCCGCGACCGGCAGGCCGTCGAGGTCGACGACCAGCAGTTCCTCCTTGAACTGGCTGGCCCGCGCCACCGGCTCTCCCGTGGCGTCCACCACGATCGAGTCGCCGTCGAAGACGAGCTCGTCCTGCCCGCCGATCTGGTTGACGTAGGCGAGGGCGCACCCCGCCTCGCGGGCCCGCCGCGCGCACAGCTCCAGCCGTACGTCGTCCTTCTCCTTCTCGTACGGCGACGCGTTCGGCGCCACCAGCAGCCCGGCCCCGGCCTGCCCCACGACGGACACGGGACCCCCCTCCTGCCAGAGGTCCTCGCACACCGCGATGGCGACGTCGACCCCGTGCAGCCGGAAGATCGGCAGCCGATCACCCCGCACGAAGTAGCGGTATTCGTCGAACACCCCGTAGTTGGGCAGGTGATGCTTGGCCGTGCGGGTCACCACCTCCCCTCGGTGGAGGAGGGCGGCGGCGTCGAGCGGGGCGCCCTTGGGCTGCCCGACCCTGGGCGCCAGGCCGGCCCGGTCGACGTAGCCGACGACCACGGGCAGGTCGCCCAGGCCCTCCCGCTCCAGGCGGCGGGCCACCTCCTCCAGCGTGTCGATACTGGCGTCCACGAAGGACGTGCGCAGCACGAGGTCCTCGACCGGATAGCCGGTCAGGAACATCTCGGTGAAGACGACGAGGTGAGCTCCACGCTCGGCGGCGTCGCGGGTCCACGCGACCAGCCGGTCCGCGTTGGCGCTCAGGTCGCCTACGGTCGGGTTCGTCTGTGCCAGGGCAATGCGCAGTTGTGCCACGTGAACAGCCTAGTATGCCGCCTTTTTTATCGTCAAAGCGACGAAAAGCGGCTCATTTGGCTCCCGGTGTGACCAGCCCCGACTCGTACGCCGCCATCACGAGCTGTGCCCGGTCGAACAGCCCGAGATGTTCCAGCAGCCCCTTGACCACGAGACCCACCTCCTCCTCGGCCAGCGCGAGCGTCTGACCGATCTGCCGGTCGGTCAGGCCTCTCGCCACGAGTTTGAGCACGTCGAGCCGGTCGTCGGAGAGCCCGGCCAGCGCCGGGGGAGAGGCCGGGTCGGTGCGCCCGGCGAACGCCGCGATCAGCCGCGTGGTGACCGCGGGGTCGATCAGCGCGTCGCCCGCCGCCGCGGCCCTGATCGCGGCCAGGAACTGCTCGGGCGCCGACGTCTTCAGCACGAACCCGCTCACCCCGGCCCGCAGCGCCGCGTACAGGTTCTCGTCGCTGCCGAACGTGGTCATCATCACGACCTTCGGCGGCCGTTCGCCGGCCAGGATCCTGCGGGCCGCGGCCAGGCCGTCGAGGCGCGGCATCTGGATGTCGAGCAGCACCACGTCGGGCCGCTGCTCGCGCGCGGCCGCGATCGCCGCCTCGCCGTCGGCCGCCTCGCCGGCCGGCTCCACGCCCGCCTCGCTCTCCAGCATGGCCCGCAGCCCGGCCCGTACCAGCGCCTGGTCATCGGCGACGAGCACACGCAGCACGCCGGATTCATGAACGATTGCCGGGGCCTGGGGTTCGTCCAGGCGCTGGGCCAGCATGTCGGCCTCCAGGCTCTTGAGCCCGGCCGACAGGTCGAGGCCCAGTTCCTCCCGCCACACCGCGCGCGCCCTGCGCAGCGCCGCCAGCGCGTCGCCCTGGCGGCCCGTCCGGTAGAGCGCCACGGCCAGCAGCCGCCAGGCCTCCTCACGCAGCGGGTACGCCGACGCGTGCGCCTCCAGGTCCGCCACCAGCGACGTCGCCCGCCCCAGCGCCAGCCCGGCGCCGGCCCGCCGTTCGACGGCGATCAGCCGCAGCTCCTCCAGCCGGCTCGCCTCGGTCGCGGCCCAGCTCAGCTCCCCGAACTCGGCCAGCGCCGGCCCGCGCCACAGCCCCAGCGCGCTCTCCATGGCGGCCCACACCTGCGCGGGCGTGCCGTCGGTCCGCATCAGCGCCTCGAAGTGCCAGGCGTCCACCTCCTCGGTACGGGCGCGCAGGGCGTACCCGGGAGAGGCGGAGACCAGCACCCCGGCCTCCTCGCGGGGCGCGCGGCCGGGTTCGAGGGCGCGGCGCAGCCGTGAGACGTACCCCTGGATGGTGGACAGCGCCTGCGCCGGCGGGCTGCCCGGCCAGAGCTCGTCGATGAGGGTGTTGACGGGGACGGCCCGGCCACCGGCCACGAGCAGGCGCGCGAGCACCGCCCGCTGCCGCTGGCCGCCGAGGTCGAGAGGGGCGCCGTCGGCCCAGGCCTGGAACGGTCCGAGAGCGGTGAAGGTCAGCATGTCAGGCGTAACTGTAGAGGGGACAGCGGGTCCGGGTACATGCCGACATTTCACCATCGGTCCCGCAGCGCATCCGGGGCCGGCCGAACGCCGCCCCCGGCCCGCCCAGCAGCGGGCGCCGGGCCGTCGGGCTGGGTCAGCGGCGTCTGATGGCCGGGCCGAGCAGGAGCATGCCGATCGCCGCGGCGAAGCCGACCCCGCCGATCGTGAACCACAGCGCCCGCGACCCCAGCTCCAGCAGCGGCCCGCCGAGCAGCGGCGCCAGCACCGCCGCCAGCGACCAGGCGAACCCGAACAGCCCCGCGTACCGTCCCCGCAGCTCGGGTGGCGCCAGCCGGGCCACGACGGCGCCGGCGATGCCCGCCGTCATGATCTCGCCCGCCGTCCACACGGCGATCGTCACCGTCAGACCCAGCGTGGTGGTCACGTACGCGGTCATCGCGAACCCGACCCCCATCACGGCCAGCCCCGTCGCGAGCGTCCTGGCCGGGTCCCTGCGGCCCAGCCACCCCGACGCCAGCGGCTGCACGAGCACGATGAGCACCCCGTTGAGCGCCATGGCCGTGCCGAACTGGCCGGCCGTGAGCTTCACCACCTTGGTCATCGCGACCGGCAGCATGGTCATCGTCTGCGAGTAGACCAGCGCGTTGCCCAGCGCCACCAGCGTGAACCCGACCATGACCCGGTCGCGCAGCACCATCAGGAACCCGCCCGCCGAGTGGCTGCCCTCGGGCCTGGTCTCGGGCACCGCCCGCCACACCAGCACGGCGAAGACCACGCCCGACAGCGCGTCGATCCAGAACAGCCAGATGAACCCGATCCCGGCCAGCCAGCCGCCCGCCGTCATGCCGACCGAGTAGCCGAGGTTGATGCCCCAGAACAGCAGCCCGTACGCCCTGGGCCGCTCCTCGGGCGAGACCAGGTCGGCGACGAGGGCGTTCGAGGCGGGCCGGTAGACGTCGATCACCAGGCCGAGCACGAACATCGAGGCCAGGATCGCCGGCAGCGACGTGCTGTAGCCGAGCGCCAGCATGGCCGCGGAGGTGGCCAGCATGCCGCCGGACAGGGTGGCCCGGCGCCCGATCCGGTCGGTGAGCACGCCCGCGACGACCTGCGACACCAGTGACCCCGCGCCGAACACGCCCATCACCAGGCCCGCCGCGACGACGGACAGGCCGCGGCTCTGGGTCAGGTAGACGCCGGTGAACGGCATGACCATGGTGCCCAGCCGGTTCACCAGGGTTCCGCCCCACAGGGCCCAGAAGGGGCGAGGCAGGCCGCCCAATTGCGCCCGCAGGAAAGGCGGCCGCTCCACTGTTGCTCTAGACACGGGAGCAAGCGTTATATGTCGGCATTAGGAGGGCGAACGATTTAGTGCACACTAAAAGGATGACCGTCACGTGGACCCTCAAGCCGGAGGACGTCGCGCGCATCCGGTTCGCCTTCTCGCCGATGTGGGAGCTGGTGGCCAGCCTGCGCACCCTCCAGCAGCCGGCCAGGCAGTCCATCCACCTGCCCTGGCTCAAGGCCGTCCGCGCCAAGGTGGACGGGCTCGACCTGTCGGAGCTGCTCGCGCTCGTGCCGCCGTCCGGCTACCTGGCCGACTTCATCACCCCGCCGCCCGACACGCCGATGCCCGACTTCCCGGCCGAGCTCGACCGGGTCAGGCAGGCGGACCCGGCGCGGGCCGCGGAGGAGGCCGCGAAGGTGCGCGGCACCGACGCCGCCGTGATCGCCCGGTTCACGGCCGACCCGGCGGCGGGCGTGGCCAGGGTCGCCGACGCGCTGCAGACGTACTGGGACGAGTGCTTCGCCGAGTTCTGGCCCCGTGTGTACGCCCTGCTCGAACGCGACGTGCTGCGCCGCTCGCGGCAACTGGCCCAGGGCGGGGCGCGCGAGCTGTTCGCCGGCCTCGACCAGGCCGTGGTGTGGACGGGGGAGCGGCTGGTCATCGAGCGGCCCTGGTGCGAGTCGGGCGAGCTGCACGGCGACGGGCTCGTGCTGGTGCCCAGCGCCTTCTACTGGCCGGCCGTGGCGGTGATGACGGCGCCGTACCAGTCGACGCTCGTCTATCCGGTACGCGGCGTCGGGACGCTGTGGGAGCAGGGCCCGCCGCCCGCGCCGGGCGCGCTGGCCGCGCTGATCGGCAGGAGCAGGGCCCAGATCCTGCTCGCGCTCGCCGAGCCCGCCACCACCTCCGCGCTCGCCGGCCGCATGGCCCTCACGCCGGGCGCGATCAGCCAGCACCTCGGCGTGCTGAGCGGAGGCGGGCTCGCGGTGGGGATGCGGCTCGGCAAGCAGGTCGTCTACCGCCGCACCCCCACCGGTGACGCGCTCGCCGGCCAGGCGTGACGCCTTCGGCTCCAGCGCGCACCGATCAGGCGACTCCAGCGCTCACCCGGTCAGGCGTAACGCTTCGACTCCAGCAGCCAGTCCAGGTGGGCGCGCGGCGCCGCCAGGTAGGCGCAGGCCACCTTGCTGACGTCTCTGGCCGCCTTGGGCTCCAGGTCGTCCAGCGGCAGCCGCCTGGCCGCCTCGCTCATGTCCTGGCAGCGCGCCGCGATGCGATCGAGCACCCACGCCGTCGCCGCCCGCTCGCCCAGCCCGAGCTGGCGCATCGCCAGCACGACGAAGTTGTGCACGTCGCCGTGCTCCTTCGGCCGCGAGGCCACGTCGTTGCACCACGCGGTGACGTCGCTGCAGGCGTCCACCAGCCGCTGCCACGGCTCCGACTCGTGCAGCCAGCCCGGCACCTCCACCCGCAGGCACGGCTCCACCAGGTCGTACAGGTAGGGGCCCACCGTGCCCCTGCGCAGCGCCGGGTACTCCTCCAGCGTCGGCATCCGCCCGGCAGCCCGGTTCTCCGCCTCCGTACGGCAGGCGTCGTACTGGCGCTGCAGCCCCACCGCGAACCTGGCCCGCCACCGGTCGCTCATCCGCGCGCTCGTCACCCGCCACAGGTCGGCGAAGGCCGCCTCCAGCGGATGGCGCGAGGCGCCCTTGAGCATGCCGTGGAAGACCTCCAGCGGGCCCGACCGCTCGTCCAGCTCGTCGTCCAGGTGGAAGAGCCAGGTCAGCCACTGTGCGAACAGCGCCGCCGCGGCCGCGTCGAACTCGGCGAACGCCCGGCCCGCCATGCGGTGGTAGCCCACGTCGGGGTCGGCGCGCAGGCCGGTCCGCCTGGCCCAGTCGATCACCGCGGCCTCGATGGCGTACACGGCCGGATGCATCCGGCACGGCGCCGCCATGGCGGGCACCCGCTCGGTCAGCGGCAGCAGCGCCTGGGCGGCCGGGCCGCCCCTGCGCGGCAGCGGCAGCATGGACGCCAGGGCGGAGCGCAGGGCGGTGCGCACGGTGGCCAGCACGGTGGTGGTCATCGTGCCCGTCGTGCCGCCGCCCGTGCCGCCCGTGCCGCCGGTGTTGCCCGTGGTGGTGCTCGTCGTGGAGGTCATCGTCGTGCTCACAGCCGCCTTCACCGGACTCTCCGCCGGACTCGTCCCCGGGCTCTCGCCCTGGCTCTTGGCCGGGTCCTGCTCCCGGTCCTGCTCCCGGCTCTGCTCCGGGCTCTGCGCTCGGCTTTTCACGGGGTGCTTCACAGGGGCCCGTAGAGCCAGTTGCCCGCGGCGTTGGGGTCGTCGCTGCGGTAGTAGTCGGCGGCGGCCAGGACCAGCTCGTCCACGGTGAGCGCGCCCCTGCCCGCCCGGTCGAGCCGGTCGAACGCCTCGTCCACGTCGTCGTAGGCGACGCCGAACGCGCACAGCATCGTCCGGAACTCGGCCGGCCCGATCCGCCCGTCGCCGTCGGCGTCGCACAACTCCGCCACCGCCAGCGTGGCCGGCTTGAACACCGGGTCGTAGCGGTCGCCCGTGACGAACGCCGCCGTCATCCCCCGCAGGAAGTCCGGGCGCGTGATGCCGGAGTCGCCGTCGCGCTCCAGCGCCTCCGACAGGGTGGCCCAGATGCCGTCGAAGCTGTCCACGAGGCTCGCCCCGGTGACCGAAGTGGGGGACTCCCCGAAGCCCACCAGGATGCGCGCGCCCAGCCCCAGCAGATCCTCACGCTCGACGACGCCGTTTCCGGTCGCGTCGATGTGGTCGAACGCCCGATCGAGCTTGTGATTGAGCAGGTCGATAGCCACCAATGCCTCCCCCGAGACTGACTGCGTGATCACAGTAAGTCGGGGCGGGGGGCTTTGTCAGCGAGGCTCGCACCGGCGCCCCCCGTAACGTGTGCGAAACACGGGCACGGCATGCTGGTATATAGCCTGTACTGTCAGTTCAAACGAGGGGATGCTGTGGACCGCCAGCAGGAGTTCGTGCTCCGCACGCTCGAGGAACGCGACATCCGGTTCATCCGGCTGTGGTTCACTGACGTGCTCGGCTTCCTCAAGTCCGTGGCCATCGCGCCGGCCGAGCTCGAGGGGGCCTTCGCCGAGGGGATCGGGTTCGACGGCTCCGCGATCGAGGGGTTCGCCCGCGTCTACGAGTCCGACATGCTGGCCAAGCCCGATCCGGCCACGTTCCAGATCCTGCCCTGGCGCAGTGAGACGCCGGGCGCCGCGCGCATCTTCTGCGACATCCTCATGCCCGACGGCTCGCCGTCGCACGCCGACCCGCGCTGGGTGCTCAAGCGCACGCTCGCCAAGTGCGCCGACATGGGCTTCACCTTCTACACCCACCCCGAGATCGAGTTCTTCCTGCTGAAGAACCGGCCGGAGGCCGGCCAGCGGCCCGAGCCGATCGACTCCGGCGGCTACTTCGACCACACGCCCCACAGCTCCGGCCACGACTTCCGCCGCCAGGCGATCATGATGCTGGAGTCGATGGGCATCTCCGTCGAGTTCAGCCACCATGAGGGCGCGCCCGGCCAGCAGGAGATCGACCTGCGTTACGCCGACGCGCTCACCACGGCCGACAACATCATGACCTTCCGCCTGGTCATGAAGGAGGTCGCGCTGGAGCAGGGCATCTGGGCCTCGTTCATGCCGAAGCCGTTCACCGAGCACCCCGGCTCCGGCATGCACACGCACATGTCGCTGTTCGAGGGCGACCGCAACGCCTTCTACGAGGCCGGCTCCGACTACCGGCTGTCCAAGATCGGGCGCTCCTTCATCGCCGGGCTGCTGCGGCACGCCGCCGAGATCACGGCCATCACCAACCAGTGGGTCAACTCCTACAAGCGGCTCTGGGGCGGCGCCGAGGCCATCGCGGGCCAGGGCGGCGAGGCCCCCTCCTACGTGTGCTGGGGCCACAACAACCGCTCCGCGCTGGTCAGGGTGCCGATGTACAAGCCGCACAAGGGCGGCTCGACCCGCATCGAGTTCCGCTCCCTCGACTCGGCCTGCAACCCCTACCTGGCCTTCGCGCTGATCCTGGCGGCCGGGCTCAAGGGCATCGAGGAGAGCTACGAGCTGCCCGCCGCCGCCGAGGACAACGTCTGGACGCTGACCAGCGCCGAACGCCGGGCCCTAGGCATCCAGCCGCTGCCCGGCTCGCTCAACGACGCGATCGAGGTCATGGAGCGCAGCGAACTGGTGGCCGAGACGCTGGGCGAGCACGTCTTCGACTTCTTCCTGCGCAACAAGCGGTCCGAGTGGCGCGAATACCGCCGCCACGTGACCGAGTTCGAGCTGGGCCGCTACCTGCCGGTGCTCTGAGGCCGGTGCTCCGAGGCCCTGTGCTCCGATGCACGGGGCTCTGAGGCACGGGGCTCCGGAGGCCGGGTCTCCGAGATACGGGTCTCTGAGGTACGGGGCCGGGCGGGCTCGGCGGAGGCCGGCTCGAAGACGATGGCCCGCAGCAGGGCGGCCTGCGTCCGGTCGACGACGCGGACGCCCGCCGCGGGCGCCGGGTCGCCGCCTCTGACGCGCGTCATCAGCAGCTCCCAGCTGCGCTGATGGCGTGCGAACGTGCGCGGCGCCACCACGCGGCCGCGCTCCCGCTGGCCCGCGAGCGCCGCCTCCGGCGGCGCGTCCAGGAGCAGCAGGTGGAAGTCCGCGCCGTGCCTGCGCGCCAGCCAGGCGAAGCCCCGCAGCACGTACGCCCCGCAGCCCCGGTTGTGCGCGACGACCGAGTGACCCGCGAGCAGGGCCCGCCTGATGCGCCCGACGTGGGTGACGAACACCACGGCGCGGCGCAGCGGGTTGGGAGCCCAGGCGAGCCGGCCGTGCCAGTGCCGCTTCGACTGCGTGGAGTCGATCACCGCGACCGTGCCGGCCATGAGGGGGACGCTCTCCGCGCCGTGCAGCCCGTACAGGCGGCGCAGCAGCGTCGTCTTCCCCGCGCCCGGCAGCCCGGTCAGGATGACCAGGGATCCGGGCGGGAACCGCAACCTCGGCCCTGGCACAGACTCACCCCCGCAACTCGCCGTCTCGTCCGCCACGCCGCGTCAGCATAGGGCGTGTGCGGTTCCAGCCTCCCCGAGGAGGGCCGGGAACGCGCGCGGAAGCGGATATTCGACCGTTCCGTTCCGGTCACGGACCCTCCGGCCCACCGCCGTGGCGATCGGGGCGGGGGAATCGGGGGATTGGTCGCGAGACGTGGGAAACCCCGTTAAGGTACTGCCAACGCCTTGATCGGCCTCACTCCCCGAGCGGTTCGGAGTGAGGCCGATTTTCGTTGCTTCTGACCCCCGAGTCACATCCCAGCGATGTGCGACGCCTAGCGTCTGGATGCCCGGGTGGGGGAAGTTCCGAGCACCTTCGAGGCGTTATGGAGCTGTACGGAGCGACCGCCGGACCCCCACGCCTCTGGTAACCGGGCGTCCAGTAAAATCGGTCTGCTCTTTATGATATTTCCGGACTTTTCGCCGTGTGTGGCGATATAGGAGGGTGTGGCATGACGACGGCTGCCCTGCAGACCGTGTTGACCGTTCCCGAGCGCTACCGTGGTCCCGTGGGTCTCGCCAACGGCGGATGGATCGCGGGAACCATGGCCGAGGCGCTGAACGGTGGTCGATCAGCCGTCGAGGTCACGCTGCACGCCCCCACGCCGCTGGAGACCGAGTTGCGGCTGGGACACGTGGCCAACACCGTGTCCCTGACCCACGGCGACAAGCTGCTGGTCGAGGCGATCCCGGTGGCCGAGGACCTGGAGGGTCCCGCGTTCGTGCCGTTCAACGACGCGGCCCGCGCCGAGGCCGGATTCGCCGGGCTGAAGGCGCACCCGTTCGCCGAGTGCTTCGCCTGCGGCCTGCGCGAGCCGGGCGACGGCCTGCGCATCTTCCCGGGCCCCGTGGAGGGCACCGACCTGGTCGCGGCCGGATGGCGGGTGCCGCACACGGTGACGGGCGAGGACGGCGTGCCCGCCTCGATCGTCGGCGCGGTGCTCGACTGCATCTCCGGCTGGGCCCACTTCGGCCCGGGCGAGAGCGCCCTGCTCGGCCGGCTGGCCGTGCAGATCCACCGCCCGGTCCTGCCCGGCGGACGCTACTCCGTGGTCGCCCGCCCGACCGGCCGCGACGGCCGCAAGATGTTCGCCCAGAGCGCCATTTACGAGGCTGACGGCACCCTGGTCGCCGCCGCGCGCGCCACCTGGATCGCTCCACGCTAGACCGGAGTCACGAAGGTTCCCGGCCGTCAGGGCGGGGGCCTTCGTCATTCCTCGACGGCGAGTCCCCGCACGGGGTCACTCCGCGGCGGTGAGGTGGTTCACGACGGTCGTGACGCAGCGTTCGTCGAACAGGATCGTGTAGTGGTTGCAGTCCGGCACCAGCTCGTCCCGCAGCCCCGGCAGCCGGGCGGCCCACGGCAGGGCCAGGTCGTCGGGCAGCAGGCCGGTGTCCTGGTTCAGCAGCCCGCGCGGGGCCCGCAGCAGGCGCAGCGGCGAGGTGATCGCCTCCAGCGCGGCGGCGATCCGGTCCGGCTCCAGGCGCAGCCAGCGCCCGTCCTCCAGCACCGCCTCCCCGGCCGCCCGCGAGCGCAGGGCTCCGTCCGGCCCGGTCAGGTCGTAGCGCACGTACGCCTCCACGTCGGCGTTCCAGTTCCCGGCGAAGGCCGGATGCGCCTTGAAGAAGTCCACGTACGCCTCCGCCGACGGGTACGTGCGCCGCAGCCGCTCCAGCGCCGGGCCCAGCGTGGCCTCCGTGGCCGCGTCGGCGTCCATCCCCTCGGGCAGCGGCGGCAGCGGCAGGCCGCCGTCCACCAGCACGATCCGGGCGAAGTCGCGTCGCGCGCCGGCCAGCGCCGCCACGTACGCGCCCATCGAGTGCCCCGTCAGCACCGCGTCCCGGCCCGCCTTGACGTGCTCGGCCACCCGCAGCACGTCCTCGGCGTGCCGGTCGAGCCCGTACGGGCCGGGCAGGGAGGCGCTGTGGCCGCGCCCGCGCAGGTCCATCGCGACCAGCGACCAGCCGTCGGGCAGCCGCCGGCCGACCGCGCCCCAGGCCATCAGCGAGGCGGTGATCCCGTGCACGGCGATGATCTTGCGTGGCCCGCTGCCGAAGGTGGCGATCCGCAGGCCGCCGGCCTCATCGAATTCGACGCTCATGGTCGGAGCTTAGGTGCAGCTCAGCTGGGACGAATAGCCGGATAATGGGTGATATGCGGATCACCGTCATCGAACACGAGGCCGAGGCCGGTCTTGGGTACCTGGCCGGCTGGCTGGGACTGGCCTGCGAGGTCGTGCGGCCGTACCTGGGGGAGGAGGTGCCCGGCCGGGCGGCGGACGGGCTGATCGTGCTCGGGGGCGCCGCCGCGGCCTGGGAGGACGAGCGCAGCCCCTGGCAGCCGGCCACCCGCGACCTGCTGCGCCGGGCCGTGGACGACGGCACGCCCACGCTGGCCGTCTGCTTGGGCGCGCAACTGCTCACCATGGCCTGCGGCGGCACGGTGGAGCGCGGTGCGCACGGCGTGGAGGTGGGCCTGCGCGAGGTCGCCGCCCTGCCCGCCGCCGCCTCCGACCGGCTGCTGTCCGGTGTCGGCCGGGCCGTGGCGATCCAGTACCACCAGGACGCCATCACCCGGCTGCCCGACGGCGCGGTGCCGCTGATGACCGGCGATCCGTACCCGAACCAGGCCTACCGGCTGGGCGCGGCGGCCTGGGCGGTGCAGTTCCACCCGGAGGCCACGCCCGAGATCTTCGCCTCGTGGACGGCCGATCCGCCCCTGGAGGCGGGCGAGAAGCTGAACGCCGAGGTCGAGGCCGCCGAGAGCGCGCTGGTGTCGACCTGGCGACCGGTGGCACAGGCCTTCGCCGACGTCGTCAGAACCACCGCCCGCACCTGAGCTCGCGCGGAAGCCGCCCCTGCCCTCACTGGCGTCCGGTCCGGCGTCCGCGCCAGGCTGCGACCCCGCGGCCCCGCTCGCGCCCGTCCTTCTGGCGGCGGTTGACGAGGGTGTGGGCCAGGGCGTGCACGCCGGCCAGGACCAGCGGGAGCGCCAGCACGCCGCCGTAGCCGGGCCGCACAGGGACCCCGGACGCCCGCAGCCGCCGCCACGCCCACACCGAGTACGGGAGCACGACGAGAGGCGCGGTCGCCACCCCGGGCGTGTAGCCGCGGAACAGCGCCGCCTGCGCCAGGTGCATCACCCCGTGCGCCCCGAAGCCGGCCAGTGCCGCCTGGAACACGGCGCCGCGCCCGCCCGTGCGCGCCCCCAGCGGCCGCCGCCCCCGCCACCACCCCGCCCATCAGCCCGATGGCCACGTTCACGTGCCGCTGCGAGACCTCCAGCCGCTCCCACGGCACGCCGGGGAGACGTTCCTCCAGGCGGGGCCGGGCCGCGCGGGTCCAGCGCGCCATCGTCGCCAGCTCCTCGGCGTCGTGCACGGCCCACGCGCCCAGCAGCCCCCACGCGACCGCCGCCGGCACCCGTCCGCCCGTTTTCCGGTCCTTCATCGGGTTCCTCTCGCCCTTCGCGAAACGCAACGCAACGTTGTGTTGTCATGCTACGGCCGGGCGGGCGCGAGCTGTCAAGATGGAGGGGTGCCCAGGATCGAATCCACCGCCGCGCGGCTCGCCAAGCTCGGCTTCGCCGACGGCGCCAGGGCCGCCCAGCTCGTCCGCCAGTCCCCGGTCGATCTCGACGACGTCCTCGACCAGCTCGTCGACGTCGCCGATCCCGATCTGGCGCTGGCCTCCCTGACCCGGCTCGCCGAGCGCGATCCCGCCGTGCTCGGCACCCTGCGCGCCGACGACGGGCTCAGGCGCAGGCTCCTCGCCGTGCTCGGCGTCAGCGCCGCGCTCGGCGAGCATCTCGTACGCCACCCCGCCCAGGTCGCGCTCCTGGCCGAGCCGCGACTCGGCGACCCCGGCCCCGAGCTGCTCCGCGCCGTCGGCGCCGTACCGGATGGAGACGCTCGGAAAGCGGGCGCACGGGATGGAGACGCGCGGGAAGCGGGCGCTCCGGCGGAAGACGCACCAGAGGCGGGCGAGCCGGAGAAAAGCGCATCAGGAGGCGAGCCGCGGGCTACGACGCTTCCGGCGTCCGAGGCGCTGGTGGCGTTGCGGGTGGCCTACCGGGGCAGGCTGGCCCACCTGGCCGCCCGCGACCTCACCGGCCAGGCGACACTGGCCGAGGTCACCTCCGAGCTGTCCGACCTGGCCGGCGCCGCCCTGGAGGCCGCCCTGGCCATCGCGCGGGCCGAGGTCGGGAGCGACGACGTCCGCCTCGCGGTCGTGGGCATGGGCAAGTGCGGCGCCAGGGAGCTCAACTACATCAGCGACGTCGACGTGATCTTCGTGGCCGAGCCGAAGGAGGGCGCCGACGAGGCCAAGGCGCTGCGGGCCGCCACCCGCCTGGCCCAGGCGATGATGCGGGCCTGCACCGCGACCACCCCCGAGGGCTCACTGTGGGAGGTGGACGCCGGGCTGCGCCCCGAGGGCCGCTCGGGGCCGCTGGTGCGCACGCTGGCCAGCCATCTCGCCTACTACCGGCGCTGGGCCAAGACCTGGGAGTTCCAGGCGCTGCTCAAGGCGCGGCCGGTGGCGGGCGACCTGGAGCTGGGTGAGGCGTACGTCGAGGCGGTCAACGAGATGGTGTGGGCGGCGGCCACCCGAGAGCACTTCGTCGAGGACGTGCAGGCGATGCGCCGCCGGGTCGAGGCCCACGTGCGCGCCGAGGGCGAACGCCAGCTCAAGCTGGGCCCGGGCGGGCTGCGCGACATCGAGTTCGCGGTGCAGCTGCTGCAGCTCGTGCACGGCAGGCTCGATCCGCTGCTGCGCCGCAGGGCCACGCTGCCCGCGCTGGCCGCGCTGTCGCGGGGCGGCTACGTGGGGCGCGAGGACTCCAAGGGGCTGGCGGAGGCGTACACGTTCCTGCGCCAGGTCGAGCACCTGCTCCAGCTGCACCGGCTGCGGCGCACCCACGTCGTGCCCACCGACGACGACGACCTGCGCCGGCTCGGCCGGGCGCTCGGCATGCAGGCCGACCCGGTGGGGGAGTTCACGGCCCGGTGGCGGCGGCACGCGATGGAGGCGCGGCGGCTGCACGAGAAGCTGTTCTACCGGCCACTGCTGCAGGCCGTGGCGCGGCTGCCGGAGTCGGAGGCGAGGCTGTCCACCACGGCGGCGGCGGCCCGGCTGGAGGCGCTCGGCTACGTCGACCCCACGGGCGCGCTGCGCCACATCGCCGGCCTCGCCTCGGGCGTCTCCCGGCGGGCCTCGATCCAGCGCACGCTGCTGCCCGTCATGCTCGGCTGGTTCGCCGACACGCCCGACCCGGACGCCGCGCTGCTGGGGTTCCGGCAGGTCAGCGACAAGCTCGGCACCACGCCGTGGTATCTGCGGCTGCTGCGCGACGAGACGGCCGTGGCCGCCAGGATGGCCCGCGTGCTCGGCACCAGCCGCTACGCCACCGGCCTGCTCATGCACGCGCCCGACGCGGTCGCGATCCTCGGCTCGGACGCCGACCTCGCCGTACGCACCCCGCAATCGCTGCTCGGCGAGGCGTCGGCCGCGGTCACCAGGCACGAGGGCGCGCCGGAGACCGCCGTCGCCGCGGTGCGGGCGCTGCGGCGCAGGGAGCTGTTCCGCACGGCGGTGGCCGACATCTCCGGCCTCATCGACATCGAGGCCGTCGGCTGCGCGCTCTCGCAGATCGCCGACGTGACCCTCCAGGCCGCGCTGGACGCCGCCCTGGGAGGCGCGCTCGGCCGGGCGGCCGGCGTCACCTCGTTCGCGATCGTCGCCATGGGCCGGCTCGGCGGCATGGAGTGCTCCTACGCCAGCGACGCCGACGTCATGTTCGTGCACTCGCCGCTGCCCGGCGTGGACGAGCGCGAGGCCACCGACGCCGCCTTCGCCGTGGCGAACGAGGTGCGCCGGCTGCTGTCGCTGCCCGCCCCCGACCCGCCCCTGATCATCGACCCCGACCTGCGGCCGGAGGGCCGGCAGGGGCCGCTGGTGCGCACGCTGGCCTCCTACCGCGCCTACTATGCGCGCTGGTCGGCGCCGTGGGAGGCGCAGGCGCTGCTGCGGGCCAGGTTCTCGGCCGGTGACGCGCGGCTGGGGGCGGAGTTCACCTCCATGATCGACGAGCTGCGTTACCCGCGGCACGGGCTGCCCGGCGACGCCGTCAGGGAGATCAGGCGGCTCAAGGCCCGGATGGAGGCCGAGCGCCTGCCGCGCGGCGCCGACCCCGCGCTGCACACCAAGCTCGGCCCCGGCGGGCTGTCCGACGTGGAATGGGTGGCCCAGCTGCTGCAGCTGCGCTACGCCGGCACACGGCCGTCCCTGCGCACCACCCGCACGCTGGAGGCGCTGCGCGCGGCCGTGACGGAGGAGCTGCTCGATCCGGCCGACGAGAGCGTGCTGGCCGAGGCCTGGACCTTCGCCTCCCGCGTACGTGACGCGATCATGCTGGTCAAGGGGCGGCCCGGCGACAGCGTGCCGGCCGACTCGGGGGAGCGCAGGCGCATCGCCCAGACGCTCGGCTATCCGCCCGACGGCTCCGAGGACTTCCTCGACGACTACCGCCGGGTGACGCGGCGGGCCAGGAAGGTCGTGGACAGGGTGTTCTACGGCGCCTGAACATTGCGGCGCCACGCCGCGTGGGTGTATGAATGCGCGGTGTTATCCGTATATGTGGATCTGGCCCTCGGGCTGGTGGTGGCGTTCCTGCTGCTGTCGCTGCTGGTGAGCGGGCTCAACGAGGCTTTCGTGCGGGTGCTCGCCATCCGCAGCAAGTTCCTGTGGGCCTACCTCAGGGACACCATGGACGGCGCCGACAAGAAGAGCGGGTCGTGGTTGCCGGCCAGCGCGGCCGGCGTGTTCGGCGTGCTGCCGTTCCTGCGCGACCCCCGCCCGGCGCACAGCGGCGACCCGGCGCCGGCCAAGGCCGGCGAGATGCCCGCGGCCAGGACCTCGCAGTCCATGATGAACCTGCTCTACGAGCGGGTCCGCGAGATCGACCACGCCAAGCGCGGAAAGACCAGCATCGCGGACATCCCGCCCGCGCGCTTCGCGATGGCCATCATGGAGCTGGCCGCCGCGGGGGACCGCGACATGAGAGCGTTCCTGGACGGCCTGCGGAAGATCGACAGCCCCCTGTACGGGCACCTCAACGGCGTGTGGGAGAGCGCCCAGGGCGACCTCGACCGGTTCAGGCAGGGCGTGGAGAGCTGGTTCGACGGGGAGATGCAGCGGCTGTCCCTGCTGTACAAGCGTTACGTCAAGTGGGTGGTGGCGGCGCTCGGCATCGTGGTGACGCTGCTGTTCAGCATGGACGGGCTGGAGTACGCCAAGACGCTGCTGCGCGACAACGCCTACCGCGCCTCGGTGACGGCCGTGGCGGGGCCGGAGGCGTACGACCAGTTGCAGGCGAAGTGCCAGGGCGGCGATCCGGTGCCGTGCGTCACCGAGGTGCTCAGCGAGCCCGCCCTGGTCAAGCTGATGGGCCAGGCCGTGGTCAGCGTGTCGATCCCGGCCGAGGGCGACCCGAGCGTGCACGCGAACTTCGCCGCCTGGTGGGAGCGGATCATGACGCCGAGCCACTGGCCAGGCTTCCTGCTGACGTACGTGGCGCTGCTGTTCGGGGCACCGTTCTGGTGGGACGTGTTCCGGCGCATCACGGGCATCAAGGCGAAGCGCTGAGGGTCGTGAAGCTCAGGGGGACGGGCTGATCCGGCCGCCGCCCGTGGCGGCCAGCGCGATCACGTCGGCCAGCGCGGACAGCTCGTCCGGGTCGTCGGTGAGCCGGGCGGTGGCCAGCCGCAGGTGGTGGCGGGGCGCGGGGCCGATCACGTAGCGGCTGCCGGGCGCGACCGAGATCCCGTGGGCGGCCAGCGTGACCAGGGCGGCGGGCTCGTCGCGTACCGGCACCCACAGCGCCAGCCCGTCCCGGCCGCCGGTGCGCACACCGCGCGCCGCCAGCTCGGCGGCCAGGCGGGCGCGGCGGCGCGCGTACACCTCGCGGGCGTGCGCCACCCGCTCGCGCACGCCCGCGTCGCCGAGCAGGTGGGCCAGCGTGTCCTGGAGGATCCTGCTGGTCCAGCCGGTGCCGAAGCTGCGCAGCACGCGGACCCGCTCCACCGCGTCCGCCGCCCCGCCGACGACCGCGATGCGCAGGTCGGGGCCGTGCGACTTGGAGTAGGAGCGGACCAGCACCGTACGGTCGGGGAACCGCGCGCCCAGGCTCACCATCGGCGAGACCGACAGCTCGCCGATCCCGTCGTCCTCGACGATGAGCGTCTTGGCCGGCTCCAGCAGCGCCGCCAGCTCCGCCGAGCGCTCCTCCGTCACCGCGTGACCGCACGGCGACTGGCCGCGCGGCTGGTAGACGAACGCCACCGGCCTGGCACGCAGGGCCTGCTCCAGTGCGGCCGGGAGCGGGCCGTGCTCGTCGCAGGCGACCGGGATGATCTGCGCGCCGGTCCGCTCCAGGATGTCCAGCAGTCTGGCCCCGGTGGGCTCCTCGATCGCGATCCGGTCGCCCGGCAGGGCCGTGGTCTGGCAGAGCAGCTGGACGCCCTCGTACCCGCCGCCGACGGCCAGCCAGCCGCGCGCCGGGAAGGGCCAGCCGGGCTCGACGGCGGCGCGCAGGCCGGGCGTGATCGTCTCGCGGGCGTAGTCGTTGAGGCCCTGGGCGCCGGCCGCCGCCGCCAGCGCGGCCTCCAGCGGCGGCAGCAACGCCGTGTCGGGGGAGGCGATGGTCAGGTCGATGGCCAGGCGGTCGCCCCAGTGGCCGAGGCGCTCGTACCGGATCGGGCGGGGCACGTCGGGCGGGCCGAGCACGACCGTGCCGCGCCGCCGGTCCGTGCGGATCATGCCGTGGCGGCGCAGCTCCGACCAGGCCTCGGCCACCGTACCCGAGCTGACGCCGAGCTCCCTGGCCAGGCCGCGGACCGTCGGCAGGCGGGTCTGGGCCGTCACCGTGCCCTCCCTGATCAGGTCGGTGAGCGCGGCGGCGATGCCGCGCGCGCTCGGGTCGCCGATCTGTCGCGCCAGCCAAGCGACGTCCACTTTGTCCCCCTGTAAATCTTTGTTCAGCAACAAAGATCTTCTTGTGCGGCTTGCGACCCTGAACATATGGTTTCTGGCAATTAACGGCAACTAAAGTCCGTTTGGGGGATTTTGTGGCGACGATTCGCCTTGCCTTGCGAGATTGGGACCATCTCGTGCCGGTCGTGACCGGGGCCGTCCGGCCCGAGGGGTTCGAGCTGGACATCGACTCCCGCGCCGTCACGCCGGACGTGCTCCAGGAGCCCGGTCTCGACGGGGGCGAGACGTCCTTCAGCCGGTACGTGCTCGGCCGCGCCTCGGGCGACGACCGGCTCGTGGGGCTGCCCGTCTTCGTGATGCGCGGCTTCCGGCACCGGTGCGTCCTGGTCCGGAGCGACAGCGAGCTGACCTCGCTGGAGGAGCTCAAGGGCGCCAGGATCGGGCTCACCGGCTGGCCCGACTCGGGCAACACCTGGACCCGGGCGCTGCTGCGCGAGGCGGGCGTCGACCTGGCCGGCATCACGTGGACGGTCGGCCCCCTGGTGGCGGGCGAGACCGGCAAGGACAGGACGGGGCCGGTGCCGTTCCCCGACAACGTCTCCCTGACCGGCGACGGCCTGGCCGAAGGGCTCGCGGACGGCCGCTACGACGCGATCATGACGCCGTTCATGCCGGAGGAGTTCTTCACCCCCGGCAGCCGCTTCCGCCCCCTGCTGCCCGACCACCGCGCCGCCGAGCGGGCCTACTACGAGCGGACCGGCTTCGTGCCCGGCATCCACCTGGTGACGCTCAAGGGGGAGAGCGTCGAGCGCCACCCGTGGCTGCCGCAGGCCGTGACGGAGCTGTTCGAGCGCTCCAAGCGGCACTGGGTGCTGCGCCGGCGCCTGCTCGCCGACACCACGCCGTGGCTGCTCGCCGAGCTCGCCGACACCGCCGAGACTTTCGGCCGGGACTGGATGCCGTACGGCGCCGCCCAGAACGCCCCCATGGTCGCCGCCTTCTGCGCGGAACTGCACGCCCAGGGGATCTCCCACCGCCTGATCGGAGCCGAGGAGGCCTTCGCCGCATGAAGTCCCAGCTGAGGATCGCCGTAGGACAGTTCGCCTCCGCGGAGGACTGGAGCGGCAACCTCAAGACCTGCCACGAGCTCATCGACGCGGCCGCGGCCGGCGGGGCCGACCTGCTGGTCCTGCCGGAAGGCTCGCTCTCCCTCTTCGTGGACGAGCCCGCCCGCATCCGCGAGGCCGCCCAGCCGCTGGACGGGCCGTTCGTCAGGGGCCTGGTCGAGCGCACGCGCGGCTCCTCGACCACCGTGATCGCCGGCGTGCACGTGCCGGAGGCGGACGGCCGGGTGGCGAACGTCCTCGTCGCCGCCAGGGACGGCGAGGTCGTCGCCACGTACGTGAAGCTGCACCTGTACGACGCCTTCGGCCGCCGCGAGTCCGACAACGTCGTCCCCGGCACGAACGCGCCCGTCGTCATCGACTGCGCCGGCTGGAAGGTCGGCCTGATGACCTGCTACGACGTACGTTTCCCCGAGATGGCCAGGCTCCTGGCCGACCAGGGCGCCCAGGTGCTCGCGCTGCCTTCCGCGTGGGTGCGCGGCCCCGCCAAGGAATGGCACTGGGAGGTCATGGTCACCGCCCGCGCCCTGGAGAACACCTGCTACGTGGCCGCCTCGGGCGAGTGCGGCCGGCGCAACATCGGCGCCAGCATGGTCGTCGACCCGCTCGGCATCACCCGCGCCCGCCTGGGCGACGCGCCGGGGCTGCTCTGGGCCGACGCCGACGCGGACGAGCTCGCGAGCGCCCGCCGCACCCTGCCCGTCCTCGACAACCGGCGCTTCGCCGTGGACCCGCGATTGGAGCGACATGCCTGATCACGACCTGCTTCAGCACGCCCCGCGCGGAAGGGCGATCTCGACGAGAGCCCTGGCCGTCGCCCTGTCCGCCGCTGTGCTCGCGCTGGCCGGATGCGGCGCCAACCCGGAGGAGGCCGAGGGGGTGCTGAACTCCCAGGAGCCGGCCAGCCCCGGCGCCGCCGCCCAGAGCAAGGACCAGAGCCTGCACGACCGGTTGCCCGCCAAGGTCAAGCAGGCCGGCAAGCTGATCTCGGTCAACAACGGCTCGTTCCCGCCGTACGAGATCGCCGGGGCCGACGGCAGGTCGCTGACCGGCGCCGCCGCCGACATGTCCGAGGCGCTCGGCCAGGTGCTCGGCGTCAAGATCGAGCACGTCACCGTGGATGGCCTGCCCAGCTCGCTCACCGGCATCGCCTCCGGCCGCTACGACTTCGCCATCGGCCCCGTGGGCGACTTCAAGGACCGGCAGAAGCCCAACGACTTCGTCGACTGGGTCAAGGAGTACGTCGTCTTCGCCGTGCCCGCCGGCAATCCGGACAAGATCGGCTCGGTCGCGGACACGTGCGGGCTGAAGATCTCGGTCATGGCCGGCGGCTCCGCCGAGAGCGTGATCAAGAACCAGTCCGCCACGTGCGAGAAGGCAGGCAAGCCGAAGATCACCGTGCAGTCGTACAAGGACCAGCCGACCTCGGTGCTGGCGGTCAGCTCGGGCCGGGCCGACGCGTTCTTCTCCTCCCAGGCGCCGCTCACGTATTTCGTCGAGCAGGCCGGCGGCAAGCTGGAGCTGGCCGGCAAGGGGCAGGCCAACGGGTTCGACGACCTCTACCAGGGGGCCGTGGTGGCCAAGGACTCGCCGCTGCGCGACGTGCTCAAGGACGGCTTCCAGAAGCTCATCGAGAACGGCACGTACGAAAAGATCATGTCCAAGTGGGGCACCTCCGACAACAAGCTGGACCAGGCCGGCGTGAACCTGGCCGGGTCATGACCGGCGCCCACCGTCCGGCCGAGGCGGGCAGGACGGCCGGCACCGAGACGACCGGCACCGACGAGACGACCGGCACCGAGACGACCGGCACCGACGAGATGACCGGCACCGGCCGCGCGACCGGCGCCGGCGGGCTGCCCGAGATCGACGTGGCGGGCGCCGCGCGCACCCGGCACCCGCTGCGCTGGGTCGCCTCGATCGTGCTGCTCGTGCTGGCCGCGCAGCTCGTCAGCCTGCTGGTCACCAACCCCAACTTCCAGTGGGACGTGGTCGGCCGCTACGTCAACGCGCAGCTCATCGGCCAGGGCATCGCCACCACGCTGCTGCTCACCGTGATCGCCATGGCGGTGGGGGTCGTGCTGGGGGTGCTGCTGGCCGTCGGCCGGCTGTCGGAGAACCCGGTGGCGCGCGGCGCCTGCGGGCTCTACGTCTGGTTCTTCCGGGGCACGCCGGTGCTGGTGCAGCTCGTGCTCTGGTACAACCTGTCGTACCTGCTGCCGGAGATCTCCTTCGGTGTCCCGTTCGGCCCCGAGTTCGTCACCGCCGACACCAACGCGCTCATCACCCCGCTGCTCGCGGCCATCCTCGGCCTCGGGCTCAACGAGGGCGCGTACATGGCGGAGATCATCCGCGGCGGCCTGATGTCGGTGGACCCGGGCCAGAGCGAGGCCGCGGCGGCGCTCGGCATGAGCGACGCGCGCACCTTCCGCAGGATCGTGCTGCCGCAGGCGATGCGCTTCATCATCCCGCCGACCGGCAGCCAGGTCATCAGCATGCTGAAGGCCACGTCGCTGGTCAGCGTCATCGCGCTGGCCGACCTGCTCTACACCGTGCAGTCCATCTACAACCGCACCTTCCAGACCATCCCGCTGCTCATCGTGGCGTGCGTCTGGTACCTGGTGATCACCTCGATCCTGTACGTCGGCCAGTCGTTCATCGAGCGCCACTACGCCCGCGGCGCGACCAGGAACGCCCCGCAGGGCTTCTGGGCGTTCGCGGCCCTGCGCCGGCGCCGTTCCACGGAGGTGACCTCGTGAGCAGCGTCCCCATGGTGCACGCCCGCGCCGTGCGCAAGCACTTCGGCCACCTGGAGGTGCTCAAGGGCATCGACCTGGACGTCGGGGCCGGGGAGGTCGTGGTCGTCCTCGGTCCTTCCGGGTCGGGCAAGTCGACGTTCCTGCGCTGTGTGAACCACCTGGAGACCATCGACGGCGGAGCCATCCACGTGGACGGCGAGCTGATCGGGTTCCAGGCGTCCGGCGGCAAGGTCAGGCACCTGCGCAAGAAGGAGATCACCCGGCAGCGCGGGGAGATCGGCATGGTCTTCCAGCAGTTCAACCTGTTCCCGCACATGACCGTGCTGCAGAACGTCATCGAGGCGCCCGTCGGCGTGCGGGGCGAGCCGCGCGAGCAGGTGCGCGAGCGCGCGCACGCCCTGCTGCGCCGCGTGGGCCTGGCGGACAAGGCGGGCAGCTATCCGCGCCGGCTGTCCGGCGGGCAGCAGCAGCGGGTGGCCATCGCCAGGGCGCTGGCGATGCGGCCCAAGCTCATGCTCTTCGACGAGCCCACCAGCGCGCTGGACCCCGAGCTCGTCGGCGAGGTGCTGGCCACCATGAAGGGCCTGGCCGAGGACGGGCTGACCATGATCGTGGTGACTCACGAGATCGGGTTCGCGCGGGAGGTGGCAGACCGGGTCGTCTTCATGGACGAGGGCGTGGTGGTCGAGTCGGGGACGCCGGCCGACGTGCTGGACAACCCGAGCAGCCCGCGGACGAAGGCGTTCCTGAGCCGCGTCCTGTAGCGACGGGCGCGTTCCTGAGCCGCGTGCTCCAGCGGCGAAGGCGGTCCTCAGCCGCGTACTGTAGCTCGGATGGACACAGAGCGGCTCATCATGCGCAGGTGGCGCGAAGAGGACAGAGAGCCCTTCGCGGCCATGAACGCCGACCCCGAGGTCATGGAACACTTCCCCGCGCCGCTCAGCAGGCAGGAGAGCGACGTCCTGGTGGACAAGATCGAGGCCCAGTTCGACCGGCTGGGCTACTCGCTGTGGGCGCTGGAGGTGCGGGCGAGCGGGCAGTTCATCGGCTTCGCCGGGCTGGCCCTGCAGACGTTCGACGCGCCGTTCCTGCCCGCCGTGGAGATCGGCTGGCGGCTGGCGCGGCCCGCGTGGGGGCAGGGGTACGCGACCGAGGCGGCCAGGCGGGCCGTCACGTACGCGTTCGACGAGGCCGGCCTCGACGCGATCATCTCCATGACGGCCGCGAGCAACCTGCGCTCCCAGGCTGTGATGCGGCGCCTGGGCCTGACCAGGGACCCGGCCGAGGACTTCGCCCACCCCCTGCTCCCGGCGGGCCACCCGCTGTCCCCGCACGTGCTGTACCGCCTGCGCCGCCCGTAGCCGCGCGCCGTCCACGCGGTCCGGCGGAGGAACGCGCCGGACGTCAAGGCCGGGTAGCCCGCCGATCGGCGGGCTACCCGACGGACGTCAAGTCCGGGCGGTCCGCCGATCGTCGCGGTCGATCGGCGGGCTACCCGACGGACGTCAAGTCCGGGCGGTCCGCCGATCGTCGCGGTCGATCGGCGGGCTACCCGACGGACGTCAAGTCCGGGCACCCCGCCCATCGTCACGGTCGATCGGCGGGCTCCAGCACCACGACGGGAACCTGCCGGCCGGAGGCCGCCTCGAACTCGGCGAACCTCGGGACGAGCGCGACCTCCTTGGCCCAGAGCCGCTCCCGCTCCACACCCTCCGCGAGCCGGGCCGTCACCTCGACCCGCTCCGCGCCCACCTCGGCCGTGGTCCGCGGATTCGCCATGAGGTTGTGGTACCAGACCGGATGTCTCGGGCTGCCGCCGTTGGTGCCGAAGACCGCCCAGCCGTCGCCGACGGGCTGAAAGAACAGCGGACTGATCCGCTCACGCCCCGTCTTGGCCCCGATGTGGTGCACCAGGATGAGCGGCAGCCCCCGCTCCTCGAACCCGGGCAGCCGCGGCGGCACAGGCCGCCCCGCGGCGAACTCCTCCTCGCTGCTCCACCGCACGTACCCGGCGTTCGCCCGGAACTCCGCGATGATCCGCTCGTTCCACCCACCAGCTGCAGGACCTTCGGCCTCGGTCATGGCGTCCCTTTCTTTATCCGGAGCACTTGCTCCTGTTAAAAGTAACACAGAGCGGAGCACGTGCTCCGGATAAGCGGCTATGCTCGACCTCATGGCAGAGGCCGAACCCTTGAACCCCGCCCGCCGCCGCGCGCCGCGCGCCGACGCGGTCCGCAACCGGGAGGCGATCGTCGAGGCCGCCGCCGAAGTCCTGGCCGAACAGGGCGCCGCGGTGGACGTACGCGAGATCGCCCGGCGCAGCGGGGTGGGCATGGGCACCCTCTACCGCCACTTCCCGAAGAAGGAAGACCTCGTCCGCACGGTCCTGCGCAGAGACTTCTCGCAGTGGGCGGAATCAGCGCGCTTGGCGGCCGTCGACGCCGAGGACCCCTGGGCGGCCCTGGCCGACTTCTACCAGCAGGCCCTGACCGGCTACGCCCGCCACCGCGCGATCGTGGAGAACTTGGCCCTGACCTGGGCCGAACCCGACCTGGAGGGCATCCAGCAACTCCGCCGCGTCATCGAGCGGTTGTGCGCCCGCGCCACCGCCGCCGGCCTGCTCCGCCCCGGCGTCACCACCGACGACCTGCTGCTCCTGCTGATCTCCCTGGGCCACGCCGTCCAGCTCACCGACGAGTGCCGCCCGCACCTGTGGACGAGACTCCTCCACATCTCCCTCGACGGCCTCCGCCCCGGCCACCGCGCCCCCCTTCCGGCCGACCCGGACCAGCCCCGCTAGCCGCGAGCCGTAGGCCAGGGCGGTCAGCAGAGCAGGCGGCGGGCGGATTCGACGGTGCCCATGGGGGTTCTGGCGATGGTGTAGTAGTTGCCGCGGCCCGACCGGCTGCAGTACGCGTACGCCGTGACCGGGCTGGTTCCCCTCGGGCAGCAGCCGACCCGCTTGTCGAGCCCGCCCGAGACGTCGATCCAGACCTCGACCGTGATGGTCTGGCTGCCGCACGACCCGATACCCGTGATCACGTCGCCGTTCCGTCCCGGCGCGTAAGCGTGCGGCTCGTAGCCGTTGCAGTGGCCGGCCGCCTGCGCGGCGGGCGCCGCCCGGGCGGCCGGGGCCGCGGACGCGGCCGGCGAGCCCGCGATGAGCCCGGCCAGGACGGTGAGCGCGGTGACGAGGGTTGCCAGTGCTCGCTTGAGAGGCATGGAACACTCCATTACTCGATGTGGTCCGGATGGACACAAGGAGTATCGAATCCCCGCGGGGTACCGGACCAGGGCGACGTCAGGACATCCGCCGGACATTCGCCCACCGGAACCCGCGCTCAGGCGGCGCTGAGGGCGTACAAAACCTCGCGCAGGGACGGCTCCCGCTCGCGCAGCCAGATCAGCCGCAACGCCAGCGGGGGCGCGGCGAAGTCGAGCTCCACCAGCGCGCCCGACTCCACATCCGTCCCCAGGGCGAAGTCCGGCAGCAGCGCCGCCCCGAGCCCCTGCCTGGACCACTCGCGGGCGGTGGCGATGCTGGTCAGCTCCCTGCGGGTCACCCCCGTGCCGAACAACTGGTCGGCCGCCAGCCGGATCGAGCACCCCGGCGGGCTCACCAGCAGCGGCTCCCGGTCGCCTGCCGGCGCCGCGACCAGCGACAGCCGGACCTCGCCCACGTCCAGGTGGTCCATCCCGGCGGGCCGGGCGAACCCCAGCCCGCCGACCCGGTCGCCCAGGTCCAGCAGCAGGGCCGCGTCCAGCCGGCCGCCCGCCACCGCGTCGAGCAGCGGCTGCCTGGTGAGCGACTCGACGCTCACGTCCAGATCGGGGCGGCGCCGCGACAGGCGGCGGATCACGGCCGGGAGCTTGGCCGCGGCCAGCATCTCCAGGGCTCCGATCCGCACGCGGGGGCGGGCGCCCGTCACGGCCCTGCGTACCTCGTCGGCGTGGTCGAGCAGGCCCTGGGCCCGCGCCAGCAGCGTGCTGCCCGCCTCGGTCAGCCGCATGCCTCGCGGCGTGCGCTCGAAGAGCGTGACGCCGAGGCCGGCCTCCAGCCTGCGCACCTGCTCCGACACCGACGCCGGCGCCCGGCCCAGGCTGTCGGCGGCCGCCGTGACGGTCCCCGACCCGGCAACCGCTACAAAGCTCCTCAACTGCCGCAAATCCACGGCCTTCAGCATACGGCTTTCCCGAACGCCCCCGCAGGGTGTGCCTGTTGAGCCGCCGCACCACGTTTCAGCAGGCTGAGCGGCATGTTCGGTTTCTCCCTCGCCTACTTCCTGGTGATCCTCGACACCACCGCCCTGACGATCGCGCTGCCCGACCTGCGCGCCTCGCTCGGCGGCTCGCTGGCCGGCCAGCAGTGGGCGGTGAACGCCTACACCGTCGCCTTCGCCGCCTGCCTGCTCGCCGGGGGCGCGGTCGCCGACCGGTACGGCGCGGCGCGGATCTTCAAGCTCGGCGTGACCGCCTTCGGGGTGATCTCCCTGCTCAGCGCCGCCGCGCCCGGCCTGGTCCCGCTGATCGGCCTGCGTGCGCTGCTCGGAGTGGCGGCCGCGCTCTGTACCGGTGGCTCGCTCGGCCTGCTCGCCGAGATGTTCCCCGAGCCCGCCGCCCGGGCCCGCGCCACCGGCCTGTGGGCCGCCATCACCGGCACCGCACTCGCCGCCGGGCCGCTGCTCGGCGGGATCCTCGTCGACCTGTACGGCTGGCGCGCCGTCTTCCTGCTCAACCCGCCCATCGCGCTGATCAGCCTGCTCGCCATGCGCGGGGCCGCCTCGCCGCGCGGCCACCGGCTGATCGACTGGCGGGTCCAGGTCCTCGCCTGCGCCTTCCTGGGCCTGGTCGCCGAGGCCCTCATCGACGCCGCGCCCGTGGCCGGCCTGGCAGCCGCCGCCGTCCTCGCCGTCCTGGTGCTCGCGGAGCGGCGCAGCCACGCCCCCGCTCTGCCCGGCGGCCTGCTCGCCGCCACCTGGCCCCAACTGCTGGCGGGCACGGTGGCGAACTTCGCCTTCTCCGGCGCCCTGTTCGTGCTGACGCTGCTGCTGCAGGAGACCCGCCACCTGAGCCCCATGGCCGCCGGGCTGGCGTTCCTGCCGCTCACGCTGCCCATGACGGTCAACCCGCTGCTCACCGGCCGGCTGGTGGCCCGCTACGGTCCCCGCCCGCCCATTCTCGCCGGCCTCGCCCTCATCGCCGCCGGCCTGACCGGCGCGGCGCTCACCGGCCCACCGGCGCCGTGGCTCGTCGTCATGGGCTTCGGCCTGTCGTTCGTCCTGCCTGCCCTGATGGCCGGAATCATCGGCAGCGCGCCGCCCGGCACGGCCGGCACCGCGGGCGGCGTGCTGAACGCCTTCCGCCAGGTCGGCGCCACCCTGGGGGTGGCGGTCATGGGCGTCGCCGGACGTCCCCTGCTGCTCGCGGCCGTCCTGACGGCACTGACCTGTGCCGCGTACGCCCTGTCCACCCGCCGCTCCCGCACGCCCGCGGCCACCTGACCCCACCAGGCGGCCGATCGCCCCCGCCGGGGGACCGTCTCATCGAGCCCGCTTCAGCCACTCCCAGCCCGCGAGGACGACCGGCTCGCCAGCCGCAGCGAGCCTGGCCCGAAGCCCGGACGCCTCGGCTCGGGCCGCGGCGACGACGGCCTGCGGCACCTGGCAATCCCTCACGGTCCGCTCGAACTCCTCCTCATCGACCAGCAGGACGGTGCCGTCAGCGAACCGTGCCAGGTCCAGTTCGAGGTCCGTGTAACTCCACCCCGACACGCCCAGGGCCGGCGGCGTGCAGATGTCGACGCCGATCCAGTGGTCGTCACTCCACCACCACGCCGCCCACCAGCCGGTACGGGGAAGCAACTGCACACCGTCGCAGGGAAGCACCACCGCCGCGCCGTCGGCCTTGCGATGAACCTCACCCGCTCGGCTGAACAACCACGTGCCGAACTCGTCGGCGCCCAGCACCAGAGCGTCCCACTCCGCCGCCGCCCTGGGCGCGTCCATGCCCGGCAGCGGCCACTTGCCCTTTCGCACGCCGACTCGCATTCCGGTCCCGTCCTCCTCGCAGGTGAGGATACGTCGGCTGAACGCGTAGAGCCGGTCATGGTCGCTTTTTCCACATCTCTTCTCTGACGTATCCGAGGAAGAACAGGATGGCTGCAGACCCGAATGCGAGCTCGACGACAAAGCTCGTCGATGAGGTCAGCTGGACATCTTGAATCAGCCTCAGCCCCACTACCGCCCCGAGCGCCACGCCGCTGAACGACAAATAGGCCGCGCCGAGCACATGAGCTGCGAATACGCCCGAGTGTTTCCGGTAGAAGTCGCTTTCGCGAGTGAAGGCGGTGCTGGTGGGTGGCAACTCCAGCAGACTTCTCAGCTCCGACTCCAGTTCTCCCAGATACGCGTAGAGGGCTTTGAGGTATCTGGTTCGCTGGTAGACAAGGAACACCAGCATGGCTATGACGCCCAGGAACACTCCATTGACCAGGGCGATGGGAAGGCTGTCCTGGAGTGCGGCCATCTGGTCGCCTTCGCCTTGGACGCCTAACGCGTTCGCTATGCCGATGACCAGAAGACTGCCCGCCTCCGATCGAGTGCTCGTCAGTGCCGTGAAGCCGAGCATGCCGAGCATCGCCACGAACAGCCTGTTTCTTTCCCGCCAGTACTTGTAGGCGAGTTCGAAGGTGTACTGGTAGTGCTCTGCGATCAGTGTCGCGCTCGTGTCGTTTCCGATGTCCTGGTGATGAAGTCTGATCGTAGGCACATTCAGTCCTCTCAGAGCTCGTGACCCTTGAAGGATGACCTCGTAACCGTTCGAGCACGCGAAGGCCGTGGCACGAACGTCCCCTATGATCCTTCCCGCCACAGGGCGGGTTGTCCCGGATCGACCGCATGAGAAAGGCCATCGACCGTGTCCTCATCGGGACGGCAGATGGCCTTTCTCAGTGTGCGAGTGCCCTCGGGCGGACGTGCGACCGCCCTGGTCACCGCACTACGGGATCACACGTCGTAGTAGAGCTCGAACTCGTGCGGGTGCGGGCGCAGCCGGATCGGGTCGACCTCGTTCTCCCGCTTGTACGCGATCCACGTCTCGATCAGGTCGGGCGTGAACACGCCGCCCTCGAGGAGGTAGTCGTGGTCGGCCTCGAGCGCGTTGAGCACGTCGGTGAGCGAGCCGGGGACCTGCGGGACCTGGCGGGCCTCCTCCGGCGGAAGCTCGTAGAGGTCCTTGTCGACCGGCTCCGGCGGCTCGATCTTGTTGCGGATGCCGTCGATGCCGGCCATCAGCATCGCCGAGAACGCGAAGTACGGGTTGCACGACGGGTCCGGGACGCGGAACTCGATGCGCTTGGCCTTCGGGTTGGAGCCCGTGATCGGGATGCGGACGCACGCCGAGCGGTTGCGCTGGGAGTAGACCAGGTTGACCGGGGCCTCGTAGCCGGGGACCAGGCGGTGGTAGCTGTTGACCGTCGGGTTGGTGAAGGCCAGCAGCGACGGGGCGTGCTTGAGCAGGCCGCCGATGTAGTAGCGGGCCGTGTCGGACAGGCCCGCGTAGCCGACCTCGTCGTAGAAGAGCGGCGAGCCGTCCTTCCACAGCGACTGGTGGCAGTGCATGCCGGAGCCGTTGTCACCGAAGATCGGCTTGGGCATGAACGTGACCGTGTGGCCGTATTCGAGCGCCGTGCTCTTGATGACGTATTTGTACAGCATCAGGTTGTCGGCGGTCTTGAGCAGCGTGCCGAACTTGAAGTCGATCTCGGCCTGCCCGGCCGTGCCGACCTCGTGGTGCTGCATCTCGACCTCGATGCCGGCCTCGATGAGGTTGCGCACCATCTCCGAGCGCAGGTCGGTGAAGTGGTCCATCGGCGGGACCGGGAAGTAGCCGCCCTTGTAGCGCGGCTTGTAGCCCAGGTTGCCGCCCTCGGTCGCCTTGCCGGTGTTCCAGGCGCCCTCGATGGAGTCGATGTAGTAGTAGCCGGCGTTCTGCTTCGTCTCGAAGCGCACGTCGTCGAAGATGTAGAACTCGGCCTCGGGGCCGAAGTAGACCGTGTCGGCGATGCCCGTGCCCTTGAGGTATTCCTCGGCCTTGCGGGCGACGTTGCGCGGGTCGCGGCTGTAGGCCTCGCCGGTCAGCGGGTCGTGCACGAAGAAGTTGATGTTGAGCGTCTTGTGCTGACGGAACGGATCGACCACGGCGCTCGTCGGGTCGGGCAGCAGGAGCATGTCGGACTCGTGGATCGCCTGGAATCCGCGGATCGACGAGCCGTCGAACATGAGTCCGTCGGTGAAGACGCTCGCGCTGAAGTTCTCTACCGGGAAGGTGAAGTGGTGCGTCGTCCCCGGCAGGTCGGTGAACCTGACATCGACGAACTGCACCCCTTCGTCACTGATGAACTTCAGGACGTCGTCGGCGGAGTTGAACACTCTCGAACCTCCCTGGGGACTGGCCATCATGCCGACGCTAGGACGTGGCCGTTTCCGTATGGTGTCTCGATTGTTTCGCACGTGTTACGCGGCGTCACGTGGGGTCCGTCGTCGTGCACTCGTCCGATTCCGGCTGGTCGAGCGCGTACGGGTCCTTGGGCTTCCCCGTGGCCTTGACCGCGTCGGGCGCGGAATCGTCGAAATAGGGATGGACGAAACCGTCGTCCGTGTCGCAGCGCGCCGGGGCGGTGGCGGCGCCCAGATCCTCCACCCAGGTGACGAGCCGGCCCTCCTGGCGGAACAGCTGGATCTCGCCGGTCACGTGCGCGACGACCCTCATCATGGTGAGCGGCCGGCCGGGCTGGTGCACCGCGTAGACGACGAGGTAGTTGAGCTTGACGCTCGCCCCGCGCAGTTCCTTCTCCTTGAACGTGCCCAGGGTGGCCCGGCCGTTCACCTTGATCACGTCGGTGGTGAGCTCGACGGTGCCGGGGGCGAAGCTGTGCACCATGTAGCGGGTGGCGTACTTCTTGTCCGTCAGGTTCTCGCGGAACCAGCCGCGCTGGTCGCGGTGCAGCAGCTTGGCGAAGGCCTCCGGCTTGCCGCCCAGTACGGTCTTCTTGTCGAGGTAGGCCGCGGCCAGCAGTTCACGCGCGCGATCGAGCCCCGCGGCGACGTCCCTCTTCGTCAGCCCGCCGATCGCCTTGGCCTCGGGCAGCGTGAAACCGGCCGCTCCGTCGGCGTACTTCTCCGCGGGCGATCCGGCGAACGGGCGCGTCACGTCCACCGGCGCCAGCTCGAACGTGTCGCCGGGCAGCGGACCCGAGGGCGCGAACAAATCGGGCCGCATGGTGACGACAACGGCGGCGGCGGCCAGCGTCACCGTGATGGCGGCCCCCGCCAGCCAGGCCCGCCCGGCCCTGCGGCGTCGTGGCGGCGGTGGCGTCGCGTCCCAGCCGGCCCGCCCGGCGTCGCGGCGGAGCCGGCCCGCCTCGCGTAAGCGTTCCTTGTCCTCGTTCGAGGCGCTACGCGCGCTCTTGGCGTCTTTCTTGGCCGACGAGCGCATCCGTCGCTGTTCGTCGGCGTCCATCTGCGAGACCAGATCGTTGAAGCGCTGGTCAAGATCATCCCCGTGTGGCATGGCGTATATTCTGGCGGCGTCGTGACGCGGTTGGGTCACGATCCGGACCGGGTTCCCGGCCGGATACCGTTGAGGGCATGAGCGGCAATGAGCCTCGGTGGACGCAGACCTGGCTGGGCGGAGTGCGCGCCGCCGGGGTCGATCTCGGATACCCGGGCGAGCGCCTGGGGCTGCCCCAGGAGGGCAGCGGATCGGTGGCGGGCTGGGGGCGCCGCATCGGCGCGCTCGTCATCGACTGGATGATCTGTACGTGGGTGGTCGTGCAGCTGCTGCTGAGGATCAACCCGGCCGAGTCGCCGTGGGCGCCGGTGGCCGTCTTCGCCGTGCAATACCTGCTGCTCGTCGCGTTCATGGGCCAGACGTTCGGCCATCGGCTGATGGGCATCAGGGTCGCCGCGATGGACGGCGGTGATCCGCGGCTGCTGCCCGTGCTCGTGCGTACGGTGCTGCTGTGCCTGGCCGTGCCCGCCCTGATCTGGGACCGCGATCACCGCGGGGTGCACGATCGTGTGTCCAACACGATGGTCGTCCGCATGTGACCCTCACCTAGGAAAACCATACCGGGTTCAAAAATGTACCCGGTATGGTTTATGCTGTCCGCATGATGATGGCAGGGCTCAGGGAGCGGAAGAAGGAGCAGACCAGGCGGCGGATCGCCGAGGTGGCGCTGCGGCTGTTCGGCGAGCGCGGCTACGACGCTGTGACCGTCAACGAGGTCGCCGAGGCGGCGGGGGTCGCCAAGGTCACGCTGTTCGCGTACTTCCCGTCCAAGGACTCCCTGGTGCTCGACGGGGTCAAGGAGGACACGGCCGCGATCGTGGCCGGGCGCGGCGACCGCCCGCCGCTCCAGGCCCTGCGCGAGCACTACCGGCTGATGGGCCGGCAGGACCAGGGCGAGATGGACGTCGAAGGGCTGCTCACCAGGATCCGGGTGATCTCGTCCAGTCCCGCGCTGCTCGCGGGGGTCCAGCAGACGCACATGAGCCAGCGCGAGGAGCTGGCGTGCGCGCTCGCCGAGGCGCTGCAGGAGCGCGGCCTGGCGCCCCGGCTCATGGCCGCGCAGATCACCGCCGCCGTCACCACGCTGCAGGAGGCGTTCTTCCACCGGCTCGCCACGGGCGTCCCGCTGGAGGAGGCCGGGCGGCTGCTCGGCGATGAGGTCGAGCTGGCCTTCGACCTCCTTGAGTACGGCTTTTCCATGCTTAAGGGAGAAATATCGTGAAAAAGGGGATCAACTATGACGTCGGGATCCTGCCGGGGGAGGACAACTCCCGCAAGGTCTTCGACCCGGACACCGTCGCCCGCGAGATGCGGCTGATCGCCACCGAACTCCACTGCGACACCGTCAGGATCTCCGGCGACGACCCCGCCCGCATCACCGTGGCCGCCGAGCACGCCGCCGCCCAGGGGCTGGAGGTGTGGTTCGCCCCGTTCCCCGTCGACCTCACCGAGGACGAGGCGCTGGCGGTCTTCGCCGACTCCGCCGGCCGCGCCGAGGCTCTGCGCCGCTCCGGTGCCGAGGTCGTGCTGGTCACCGGCTGCGAGCTCACCGCGTTCTGCCGGGGGTTCATCGAAGGCGAGGGCTACCGCGACCGGCTCCAGGCGATGGTGTCGGGCGACATGGCGTGGTGGACCACGCTCATGCAGGTCATGCCGCGCTTCAGCGGCTACATGGCGCGGGTGGCCGAGAGCGTGCGGCCGCTGTTCGGCGGGCGGCTGACCTACGCCTCCGGCCCGTGGGAGCCGATCGACTGGGCCCCGTACGACATCGTCGGCGTCGACGCCTACTGCGCCGCCCACAACGCCCACGACTTCACCGACGAGCTGCGCGCCCAGTTCAAGCACGGCAAGCCGGTCGCCGTCACCGAGTTCGGCACCTGCGCCTACCAGGGCGCGGGGGAGCGGGGCGGCATGGCGTGGGCGGTGCCCGACGGCGCCGTGCGCGACGAGGACGAGCAGGTCCGCTACTTCACCGAGCTGATGGACGTCTTCGAGCGGGAGGGCGTCGCGACCGCCCTGTGGTTCACCTTCGCGGCCTACAACCGCACCGGCGCGGCCGACCTCGGCTCGTACGGCGTGATCAAGCTGGACGACGACGGCGCCTGGACGCCGACGACGGCGCCTGGACGCCGAAGAAGGTCTTCGGCACCATGGCCGCTAGGTATTCGCGCAGCTGAAGATGGCCGTGCCCGGCAGGTGACGGCCGCGCAGCGGGCTCCACCCGCCCCACACCCCCTCATGGCCCTCGGGCCACTCGGGCTCCAGCAGCCCGGTGATCGTCAGGCCCGACGCCGCCAGCAGCCCCACCCAGTCGCCCATCGTGCGATGGTGCTCGACGTAGGTCAGCGTGCCGTGCTCGTCGCGCTCCTCGTACGGGCCGCGATCGAAGTAGGAACGGTCGGAGGTCAGCCCGCGCGGCCCGGGATCGTCGGGGAAGGCCCACCGGATCGGATGACTCACCGAGAACACGAACCGGCCCCCCGGCCGCAGCACCCTGCGCACCTCGCGGAAGACGGCCAGCGGATCGGCCACGAACGGCAGCGCGCCGTACGCGGAGCAGGCCACGTCGAAGCTCGCCGCCCCGAACGGCAGCGACTCGGCGTCGGCCTGCACCACCGGGACCCGCAGGCCGGTCGCGTCGTCGAGACGCTGGGAGTGACGCAGCTGGCGGTGGGAGATGTCGAACGCCGCCACCCGCGCCCCCCGCGACACCAGCCACCGCGCGCATTGGGCCGCGCCGCAGCCGATCTCCAGCACCCGCTGCCCGCGCACCTCGCCGAGCAGGCCCGCCGCGGCCTCGTCGAGGCCCTCGGGACCCCAGACGAAGCCGCTGTCACGCAGGAAACCACCGTGCTCGACCTGGTAGTCGTCGGCGTTGCCGTCCCACCAGCCGCGGTTGGCCCGCGACGAGGGCGACAGCACTAGCGCATCTTGGGGCCGCGCGGCATGCGGGCGCCCTTGGGCATCGGGCCCTTGGGCATCGGCATGTTGCGCGGCAGCGAACGCAGCCGGTCCTTCACCTCGTTGACCGACGGCTTCTTCAGGTTGCGCGGCAGCTTCATGATGTGCCGCTGCAGCTTGCCGAGCGGCACCTGCCCCTCGCCGTCGCCGCACTGGATGTCGTAGATCTCGATGCCCAGCGCCACCCGCGAGATGCGCTTCTTCTCGGCCGTCAGCATTTTCGCCACCCGGTTGCCCGGCCCCTCCGACACCAGCACCACACCGGGATAGCCGACCACGAGGTGGACGATGTCCTGGTCACGGTTGACCGCGATGGCCGGGGTGACCTGCCAGTTGCCGCGCATGCCCTGCAGCACGGCCGCCGCCGCGCCGGTCTGACCGTGCAGGATCGAGTATTGGGCCTTCTGCGCCAGCTGCCCGAACACCACCAGGCCGACCGTGAACGCGGCCAGCACGCCGATGAACACCGAATACCACAGGTAGTCCGTGACCAAGCCGATCACGACGACCACAGCCAGCGTGCCCACCGCCGAAAGGAAGACGATCGGCATCCCCTTGGGGTTGGCCTGCTTGATGATCTGCGCGACCATGCGGAGCTGCTTGAGACGCCCCGGCTTCTCTGGATCCTCGGACTTTGCCATGCTCAGAAGGATACAAACCAACTGGTGCAGGAGGGAAAACGCGGCCCGGCCGTTTTGCCCGTTGTGATTACATCTTCACCATTGCTGCCCGCCGAAGACCGTTCGCTCTCCGCGATGGGCCGGTGCAGGGCCCCGGACGGCGCTCGCGCCGCACCCCCGACGGGCCGGCGCAGGGTCGCGGACGGGGCCCGCGCCGCACCCCCGATGGGCGCGCGCAGGGTCGTGGACGGGACCCGGGCCGCACCCCCGATGGGCCCGCGCGCGGACGGCGCCCGCGCCGCGTTTCCGACGGGCGCGCGCAGGATCGTGGATAAGCCCCGCACCGCGGCACCGCGCCCACGATGGCGCCGTGGCACCGTCACGCCGCCACGAAGAACTCCAGGACCTCCGGCACCAGTGCCTCGGGGGCCACGTTGTGCGCCTGGCCCTCCAGCACCCGCCGTACGGCGCCCGGGATCGCCCCGGCCACCGCCGCGCCCGCGTTCGCCATCCAGCGCGGGCTCAGTGCCCCGTTGAGCACCAGCGTGGGTCGCCTGATCCCGGCCAGCCGCGCGGCCGGCAGCGCGTTGCCCGGGCCGAGCACCTCGGCCTCGTAGACCAGCGTCCGGGCCATGGCCTCGGCCTGTGCCCAGAACGCGTGCGAGCGCATCGCGGCCACGTCGGCGGGCGGCACCTCGGCCGCGTCCACCATGAACCGCTCCACCGCCTCGCCGCGCCTGCCCGCACCGACCAGCGCGTCGAGCCGCCGCGCGAAGTCGAGCGGAAGCGCGGGCGCGCCGTCGTCCACGTGGTACGGCGGCTCCCACACGGCCAGCTTGGCGATCGCCGGATTGACCACCGCCGCCTCAAGCGCCAGCGCCGCCCCCGACGACCCCCCGAACACCATGACCGACCCACCGGTCCCATCCGCAGAGCCGCCCGCAGAGCCGCCCGCGGAGCCGCCCGCGGAGCCGCCCAAGGAGTCGCCCCCAGCGTCGCCCGTGGAGTCGCTGGCAGCGCCGTCCGTGGAGGGGGCCGCGAGACCGCACGGCGCTTGGTCGGGTGCGCCGATCGCCGCGTCGATGACCGCCGCGAGGTCCTCGATCTCCCGCTCCACCGCGTACGGCGCGGTGTCACCGCTGTCCCCGCGCCCTCGCCGGTCGTAGGAGTACACCGTGAACCACCGGGCAAGGCCGTCCGCGATCGCGGTCATCAGCGGATGCCGCCGGTCCGCGAACGCCCCCTGCACCAGCACCACCGCCGGCCCCTCGCCGCGGCGGTCGAACGCGAGGACGGTGCCGTCCGCCGACTTCACCCGGCCGGCTGAACCAGGCACAGCGCCTCCCAGTGGTGACCGTCGAGGTCGGCGAAGCCGCGTTGGTAGCGGAAGCCCGCCTCCTGCTTGACGCCCGCCGGAGTGGCCCCGGCCGCCAGCGCCTTGTCCACCAGCTCGTCCACCTGCGCCGGGTTCTCCAGCCCCAGCACCAGGATCGCCTCCGTGCTGCTGCCCGAGTCGGCGACCTGCTTGGTGGTGTACGTGGCGAACGTCTGTTCGGCGAGCAGCATCACCTGCGTCTCGTCGCTGATGACCACCGAGGCCATGTCGTCGGCCATGCCGAACAGGGTGAAGCCCAGCTCGGTGAAGAACTTCTTCGACCGGTCGAGGTCCTTGACCGGCAGGTTGACGAAGAGCTGCATCTCCGGATCCCTTCTCGTCTGCGGAACACCTCCAGTCTCCTGCGCACGGCCCCCACCGGTCTTGCACCTGAGCGCCAGGGCGATTGACGTTCAGCGCACGCGTCGAGCGCATGGGGATCAGGGCACGGGTCGAGCGCACAGGGTCGAGCGCACAGGGCGGGCGCACGGGGTCGAGCGCACAGGGCCGGGCGCACGGAGCCGGGCGCACCGGGCCGGGCGCATGGGATCAGCGCATCAGGCCGGCGGGCTCGTGGGGTGCCGCGTGCGTGCGCCGGAACTCGGCGGGTGGCATCCCGTACGCCCGCCGGAACAACCTGCTGAAATGCGCCGAATCCGGTAACCCCCACCGAGCCCCCACCGCACTGACGGACTGGCCGCCGCCCGCCATCAGGTCGGCCCGGCAGCGTTCGAGCCGGCGCTGCCGGATCCATCCGGCCACCGTCGTGTCCTCCGACTCGAACAGCCGGTGCAGGTAACGCACGGAGATGTGATGGGCGGCCGCGATCACCGCCGGATCGAGGTCGGCCTCGCCCAGGCGCTGCTCGATGAAGGCACGCACCCGCAGCAACAAGGTGCGCTGCCGGGAGTCGTCCGGCAGGGCGCGCTCCTGGTCGAGCCGCTCGGCGACGGCCGCGCCGACCACGTCCGTCACCACGGTGGACAGCCGGGCCGCGCTGGCGGAGCGGTAGGTCTCGTGGTCGAGCGCCACCCGGCGCAGCAGCGGCACGGCCAGCGCGGTGGCGCCCGTCTCGGCCCCGATCGGCAGCGCGGCGAGCTCGGCCACCGCGTCGATCGGCAGGGCGAGCTGGTCGCGCGGGAAGCTGAACACCGCCAGCCGCACCTCGGCGTCGTAGCCCAGCTCGTAGGGGCGGGTGAAGTCGTAGATCGCGAACTCGCCCCGGCCGAGCACCGTCCTGCGGCCGTCCTGCTCAAGGCGCGGGCTGCCGTCGAGGGCGAGCACCACCCGGTAGTGGTCGGGGTTGTCGCGGCGGATCAGGCCGGGGGTGCGGTGCACGCTGTGCGGGGTGGAGGTGTGGATCCGGCCGACGCCCACGGCGCCGAGCCGGCCGAACCCGATCTCGCCACGGAGCGGCGCGTCGGCGTCGATGCGCAGGTCGAGCGGGCCGAGTGTGTCGCAGACGATGCTCCGCCAGGCGTCGTGCCGACGCTCGGCGGGCAGGTCACTCGTGCGGATCAGAACGGCCATCGCGCGCGCCCTCCGTCGGCTGGGCTGCCCATGCTAACGACGCCCCCCGACACTCCGGTACGGCTAAACCCGCCGCACTCCGGAGACCGTCCGCCCGCCGCAACGAGACCCGCGACGTCCGGGAACGCCGACGTCCGGGAACGCCGACGTCCGGGAACGCCGACGTCCGGGAACGCCGACGCCTGGGAACGCCGACACCCCGGTACGCCCGCCGTACACGGGGAAAGCCCGCAGGCACGAAGAAGCCCCGGGGAACCGGCCCCGGGGCTGTTCGTGTGCGGTCAGGCGGTCTGGCGGGCCTCGATGGCCTGCTGGTAGAGCCGCCCGGCCCGGTAGGACGAGCGCACCAGCGGCCCGGACAGGACCCCGGCGAACCCGATGGCCTCGGCCTCGGCCTGCAGCTCGACGAACTCCTCCGGCTTGACCCACCGCTCCACCGGGTGGTGGCGCGGCGTCGGCCGCAGGTATTGCGTGATCGTCAGCAGGTCGGTGCCGGCCTCGTGGAGGTCGCGCATGGCCTCGGAGATCTCTTCGCGCGTCTCGCCCATGCCCAGGATCAGGTTGGACTTGGTGACCAGCCCGGCCTCGCGGGCCGTGGTGATCACACCGAGCGAGCGCTCGTAGCGGAACGCGGGCCGGATCCGCTTGAAGATCCGCGGCACGGTCTCGACGTTGTGCGCGAACACCTCGGGCTTGCTGGAGAAGACCTCCTCCAGCTGGTCGCGGTTGCCGTTGAAGTCGGGCACCAGCAGCTCGACGCCGCAGCCGGGCAGCAGCGCGTGGATCTGGCGCGCGGTCTCGGCGTAGAGCCAGGCCCCGCCGTCGGGCAGGTCGTCGCGCGCCACGCCGGTCACGGTCGCGTACTTCAGGCCCATCTGCTGGACGGACTCGGCCACCCGGCGCGGCTCGTCGCGGTCGTATTCCTTCGGCTTGCCCGTGTCGATCTGGCAGAAGTCGCAGCGGCGGGTGCACTGGTCACCGCCGATGAGGAAGGTCGCCTCGCGATCTTCCCAGCACTCGTAGATATTCGGACAGCCCGCCTCTTCACAGACCGTGTGCAGGCCCTCCCGGCGCACGAGCGATTTCAGCTCGGTGTATTCGGGGCCCGTCTTCAGCTTGGTCTTGATCCACGGGGGCTTGCGCTCGATCGGGGTTTCGGCGTTACGCACCTCCAGGCGGAGGAGCTTTCGGCCTTCAGGGGCAACGGTCACCTTCACAGCTTACGTCTCCTGAGGCGGCGGCCGGATCCAGGGTCGGAATTCACCCTTTCATCCGACCTTTTCTTGGCCCGGCGTCACAGGGATCCGATGAGGCCGAAGCCGCCGATCGCCCGGGTGTAGTGGGCCAGCAGCTCCTCGTCGATCCGCCCGGAGTCGCGGGTGCCGAGCAGCTCGGAGTCCGGGGGAGAGTCGAGCACGCCGTCGTCGGTGAGCCGGAACCTGGCCAGCGCGCTCTGCCTGATCGACGTCACGCTCTCGCCGCGCAGCGCCGCCGCCTGCATGGGCGCCAGATAGCCGGCGCCCGCCGCCAGCTCCTCCAGCTCGTCCAGATCCCGCTCGGAGACGGCGCGCAGGGCCCTCGCCCGCTGCCTGGCCAGCGTACGGGCTTCGCCTGCCTTGACCAGGCGGGTCAGCGCGTACCGGATCAGCAGCACCGGGCCGCCGAGCACCCGCCCGATCAGGCGGCCGAACGCGCCCGCCACCTCGTACGTGGTGCCGGGATGGTCCATGGCCCCCAGCGACGAGGCCGCGATCTTCGTCTGCGCCTCGTCCCTGGCCCGCAGCGGCCCTGAGGACCCCAGCAGCGCGTCCCGCCAGGACTCCAGCGTGGCCAGCGCCTCGCTCACCACCCGCTCGCCGCCCGTCGGCAGCCGCGCGTACGCCGCCGCCAGCAGCGCCACCCGCTGCTTCGGCGGCAGCGCCAGCCACAACGGCAGCCCGATGACGAGGACGGGGGTGCGCGCCAGCCCGACACGGTCGTAGGCGGTCCGCGTGGCCAGGTCCCTGACCGCCACCTTCACGGGCCGCGGGACCCCGATCCGTTCGGCGACCCGGTCCGCGACCGCGTACAGCTGCCCGGCCGCCGCGCGGTCGAGCACCTCGGTGTCGGCGGGCAGCGCGCCCAGGCGCGGCCGCAGCGCCCAGCCGATCGCCAGGCAGGCGCCGCCGAACAGCCACGACCAGATGAAGCCGGGCGCCCGCGCGATGGCCCACGCGCCCAGCGCGACGAACGCCAGCGTCAGCAGGTGCACCACGAGCGCGAGGATGAGAGCGAGGCCCCGCTTCACGAGCGCGAACGGGTCACGGACGCGATGGGCGCCACCGACGGTCCCACGCGGGGCCTGACGGGCGGTCCCACACGGGGCCTGACGGGGCGGTCCCACGCGAGGTCCGGCGGTCCCACGCGAGGTCTGAGGAGCGGTCTCAGGCAGGGTGTGACGAACGGCCTCACGGGTGGTTCTACGGGGGGTGTCACGGGCGCGATGGTAAGGCGGAGACGGTCCAGTTTCCGCTGCGATCAGGTGCCGATTCGGTCACCTGCGCAGCAGATCCTCCTCGTGCAGGTCGAACGGCTGCTTGCCGAGCGCCTCGGCCAGCCGTTTCTCCGCGATCGGCATGACCTCCTCGACCACGATGCGCCGGCCCGTCTCGGCCGACAGCGAGGAGACGCCGACGCCGGGGATGCCGCACGGGGTGATGCGGTTGAACCAGCGGGGGTCGTTGGCGCAGTTGAGCGCGAACCCGTGCATCGTCACGCCGCGCGCGACGCGCAGCCCCACCGCGCCGAGCTGGCGGTCGGGCAGCCCGATCACCGGGTCGCCGGCCGCCCAGACGCCGGCCCGGCCGGGCACCCGCCGGGCCGTGACGCCGAAGTCGGCGCACACCTGGATCATCGTCTCCTCGAGACGGCAGGCGTAGGCGACCACGTCGGTGATCGCGACGATCGGGTACGCGACGAGCTGGCCGGGGCCGTGCCAGGTCAGGCGCCCGCCCCGGTCGACGTCGACGACGGGGGTGCCGTCGGACGGCCGCTCGTGCGGGGCGGTGCGCTTGCCCGCGGTGTAGACCGGCGCGTGCTCCAGGATGAGGACGGTGTCGGTGAGCTCACCTGCGGCCCGCTTGCCGTGCACCCAGCGCTGCAGCGACCAGGCCTGCTCGTAGGGGACGTCGACACCGAGTCGGACGATGGCGAGTGCGTGGGGATCGTCCCCTTGGATGGGGCGCATGAGCCTATTGTGCCGTTCCCTCACCCTTGAAGGGTAATCAGGGGGTCAGCAACCGTGGTTCGATCCTGAACTCCTTTACCCTTCCTTCGCTCTCGCTCTCCACCCGGTACGCGTACGCGCCCGGCTCGACGCTCACCGCCTGGATGAACTCCGTGCCGACGTAGTGCAGGCCCACGCCCTCGTCGGCGGCGTAGCCCATGGGCAGCTCGCCGCTCGCCACCGAGTCGTGCAGCAACTGCCTGCGCTGCGGGTCGGAGTCGTAGTGGACGCCGCACGAGTACGGCAGCAGCGCCATGCCCTCGGCCCACACCCGCAAGTCGGGGCCGAAGGAGTCGGTGTTGCCGCCGACGTGCCAGCACAGCGCGCCCGCGCTCTGGCCGGACAGCACCACCCCGGCCCGCCACGCCTCCTCGAACGCCTCGTCGAGCCCGTGCAGCCGCCACAGCGCCATGAGGTTGGCCACGCTGCCGCCGCTGACGTAGATGACGTCCTGTTCGAGCATCCAGGCCCGCGGGTCGGCCACGTTGGGCATCGGGAACACCGTGAGGTGGCTCAGCTCGACGTCCCAGCCGGCGAACGCGCCGTACATCTTCAGCGTCCAGTCCGACGAGTCGCCCATCGCCGTGGCCACCAGGCCCACCTTGGGGCGGTCCTGGCCGGTCAGGTCGAGGGCGTAGCGCAGCAGCGCGCTGGCCTCGATCTGGTTGTGGCGGCGGCTCGGGCGGAAGGACCCGCCCCCGATGGCGAGGATGTGTGATTGCCCTGACCGGGTCATGTCGGAGTTCTCCCAGCTGCTGAACGAGGATCGGGCACTAGATTACGGCGCGCAGGGCGTCGCCGAGACTCGTATGGGAGAAGGCGTAGCCGGCGGCGGTCAGCTTGGCCGGCTCGACGCGGTGACTGGGCAGCAGTCCCTCGCGGGCGAACTCGCCGATGCCCGCGGCCAGCGCGAACGCCGGCACCGGGATCGGCATCGTGCCCCTGCGCAGGGTCTTTCCGAGCGTCCTGGTGAACTCGGCGTTGGTGACGGGTCCGGGGGAGGTGAAATTGACCGCCCCCTCGATTTCCCGATTTTTCAGGACATGGAGGGCGGCCCCCACCCAGTCGTCGACGGTGATCCACGACCAGTACTGCTTGCCCGATCCCAGCGGCGCCCCCAGCCCCATCCGGAAGATCGGCAGGATGCGGCCGAGCGCGCCGCCGTGCCGGCTCAGCGCCAGCCCCGTGCGCGACCGCACGGTCCTGATCCCCGCCGTGCCCGCCCGCGCGGCCTCGTTCTCCCAGCGCTCGCACAGATCGGCCAGGAACCCGCTGCCCCGGCCCCGGCTCTCGTCGATCACCTCGTCGCCGGTGTCGCCGTAGAAGTCCACGCCGGACGCCGACAGGAGCACCTCAGGCGGCCTGGAGAGCTGGACGAGCGCGTCGACGAGCACCCGGGTGGCGTGCACCCGGCTGGTGACGAGCTCGCGCTTGTAGGCCGGGCTCCAGCGCCTGTCGCCGATCGGCGCCCCCGCCAGGTGCACGACGGCCTCGGCGCCCTCCAGCGCGGCCAGGTCGACCACCTCTTCGCCCGGCTGCCAGTACGCCTCGTCGTCCTTCGCGGGGGTGCGGCGGACGAGCCGGACGACCTCGCGCCCGTCCGCCCGCAGCGCGTCCACCAGCGCCGTCCCCAGCAGGCCCGACGCTCCGGTCACGATGATCGTCATGCCCTCACAGTACGCCGAGGCCGGCCGGAGACGCGAAAGGCCGGGCCGGTCCCCGGAGGGACCGCCCGGCCGATCGGAGAGCCGTGTTACGCGAGCCCGAGCTGCGCCTCGAAACGCCCCTCCTCCAGACGGCGCTTGACCGTCGTGAGGAAGCGGGCGGCGTCGGCGCCGTCGACCAGGCGGTGGTCGTAGGTCAGCGCCAGGTAGACCATCGAGCGCACCGCGATGACCTCGCCCTCGGCGGTGTCGATCACCACGGGCCGCTTCACCACGGCGCCGGTGCCGAGCATGCCGACCTGCGGCTGGTTGAGGATCGGCGTGTCGAACAGCGCGCCCCGGCTGCCGGTGTTGGTCAGCGTGAACGTGCCGCCGGTGATCTCGTCGGGCGTCACCTTGTTGGCGCGCGTCCGCTCGGCCAGGTCGGCCGTCTTACGGGCCAGCCCGGCGAGGTTGAGGTCACCCGCGTTCTTGATCACCGCCGCGATCAGGCCGCGCTCGGTGTCGACCGCGATCCCCAGGTGCTCGACGTCGAAGTACGTGACCTCCATGGTCTCGTTGTTGATCGTCGCGTTGAGCTTGGGGTGCTGCTTGAGCGCCTCGATGGCGGCCATCTCGAAGAACGGCATGAACGTCAGCTTGACACCCTCGCGGCGCAGGAAGTCGGCCTTGGCCTGGTCGCGCAGCCGCGCGATCTTGGTGACGTCGACCTCCACCACGGTGGTGAGCTGGGCGGCCGTCTGCAGCGACTCGACCAGGCGCTTCGACATCGTCTGACGCAGGCGCGACATCTTCTCGGTGCGGCCGCGCAGCGTGGTGTCCACCTCGACCGGCTCGGGCGCCGCGGCGCCCGGAGCCTGCGCGGCCGGAGCCTGGGCGGCGGCGGCCGGCTGGGCGGCGGGCGCGGGAGCGGCGGCGGGCTGGGCCGCCGCGGCCTTCTCGCGCTGCGCCTTGGCGGCCTCCAGCACGTCCTGCTTGCGGATCCGGCCGCCCACGCCGGTGCCGTTGATGGCGTCGAGGTCGACGCCGTGCTCGTTGGCGAGCTTGCGGACCAGCGGCGTCACGTAGGGGCTGTCGCCGGAGGAGGCGACCGGGGCGGGCTCGGCGGCCGGCGCGGGCTGCGCCGGAGGAGCGGCCTGGGGGGCCGGCGCCGGAGCGGGGGCAGGGGCGGGCGCGGCCTGCGCCGGAGCCGGCTGCGGGATCGAGGAGGCCGGGGGAGCCGGGGCGGGCTCAGGCTCGGGCTCGGGCTCAGGCTCGGGAGCCGGCTGGACGGCCGCCTCGGGAGCCGGGGCCGCGGCGCCGGGCTGGCCGTTCTCGTCGATGACGGCGAGCTCGGCCCCGACCTCGACCGTCTCGTCCTCAGCGACGACGATCTTGGTGAGGACACCCGCGGACGGCGACGGGATCTCGGTGTCGACCTTGTCGGTGGACACTTCGAGGAGCGGCTCGTCGGCCTCGACGCGCTCGCCCTCCTTCTTCAGCCAACGGGTTACCGTGCCCTCGGTCACGCTCTCGCCGAGCTGGGGCATCTGTACGGAGACCGGCATCGTTATTCTTCTCTCGCGTTCTGATCTCGAGGGCTGGACTAGTTGTGGACGTGCAGCGGCTTGCCGGCCAGGGCCAGCATCGCCTCACCGACTGCCTCGGACTGCGTCGGGTGTGCGTGGATGAGCTGGGCGACCTCTGCGGGCAGCGCCTCCCAGTTGTAGATGAGCTGGCCCTCGGTGACGAGCTCGCCGATGCGGCGGCCCACCATGTGGACGCCGACGACGGGGCCGTCCTTCTGGGCGATGACCTTCACGGCGCCCGAGGTGCCGAGGATCTGGCTCTTGGGGTTGCCCGCCAGGTCGTAGACCTGCTCGACGATCTCGATGCCGCGCTCGGCGGCCTGGGCGGAGGTGATGCCGACCGAGGCGACCTCCGGGTCGGAGTAGGTGATGCGCGGCACGCCCGCGTAGTCGATCGGCGGCGGGTTGAGGCCGGCGATGTGCTCGGCCACCATGATGCCCTCGGCGAAGCCGGCGTGCGCGAGCTGCAGGGTCGGGATCAGGTCGCCGATGGCGTAGATCCCGGGCACGGAGGTCTGGCAGTGCTCGTCGACCACGACCGCGCCGCGCTCGACGGTGATGCCCTGCTCCTCGAAGCCCATGCCCGCCGACACCGCGCCGCGGCCGACCGCGACCAGCAGCAGCTCGGCGTCGAGGGTCTTGCCGTTGGCCAGGGTGACGACCACGCCCGTCTCGGTGGTCTTGGCGCCGTCGAAGAAGACGCCCAGCTCGTACTTGATGCCGCGGCGGCGGAAGGCCCGCTCCAGCAGCTTGGAGCTGGACTCCTCCTCGGTGGGCAGCAGGTGCGGCAGCGCCTCGACGATCGTGACCTCGGCGCCGAAGGAACGGTAGACGCTGGCCAGCTCGACGCCGATGACGCCGCCGCCCAGCACGATCACGGAGGCGGGCACGCGCTCCATCCTGAGCGTGTGCTCGCTGGTGATCACCCGCTCGCCGTCGATCTCCAGGCCGGGCAGCGTCTTGGGCGCGGAGCCGGTGGCCAGGACGAGGTTGCGGCCCTCGTAGACCTCGGAGCCGACCTGGATCCTGTTGCCGCCGACCAGGCGGCCCTCGCCCTCGACGACCGTCACGCCGGCGCCCTTGAGCAGGCCCTGCACGCCCTTCCACGCGCGCGTGACGATCTTGTCCTTGAAGGCGTGGACGCCCTGGACGTCGATGCCCTCGAAGCTCGCCTTGACGCCGAAGGACGCGCTCTCGCGGGTCTCGTCGGCGACCTCGGCGGAGTGGAGCAGGGCCTTCGTGGGGATGCATCCCCTGTGGAGGCAGGTGCCGCCGATCTTGTCCCGCTCGATCAGCGCGACCGACTTGCCCAGCTCGGCCGCCCTTAGCGCGCAGGCGTAACCGCCGCTGCCGCCCCCTAGGACGACGATGTCATAGGCCACAGGAAGGCTCCTTGTCGGGGTGTTCGTGATGCCGTCATCTTTTCATTTGTTTCAGATGCTCGCGTGCCGCTCTGCGAGTCCGATGAGGGTGCGGGTGAAGGCGCCCGTGCCGCCCTTCGGGATGTAACCGTACGGTTCGCCCTTGTTGAAGGCGGGGCCGGCCATGTCGATGTGGGCCCAGCGCACCCCCTGGGGCACGAATTCCTTGAGGAAGATGCCCGCCGCCAGCATGCTGCCCCAGCGCTCCGGCTGGAGGTTGGCGATGTCGGCGATGGGCGAGTCAAGGCCTTTGCGCAGTTCCTCGGGCAGCGGCATGCCCCACGCGCCCTCGCCCGCCTCGCCCGCGGCCTCGACCACGAGTTCGCGTACGGCGTCGTCGTTGGACATGACGCCGGCGGTGCGCCAGCCGAGCGCGACGATCTGGGCGCCGGTGAGGGTGGCCACGTCGACGATCAGGTCGGGGTCGTCCTCGGCGGCCCGCGCGATGCCGTCCATGAGCACCAGGCGGCCCTCGGCGTCGGTGTCGAGCACCTCGACGGTCTTGCCGCTGTAGCTGTGGATGACGTCGGAGGGGCGCTGCGCGGTGCCGCTCGGCAGGTTTTCCGCCAGGCAGAGGTAGCCGACGGCGTTGACCGGGAGGCCGAGCCTGGCGATGCCGATCACCGCTCCGAGCACCGCGGCCGCGCCGCCCATGTCGGATTTCATCCAGTCCATGGAGGCGGACGGCTTGAGCGACAGGCCGCCCGAGTCGAACGTGATGCCCTTGCCGACGAAGGCGAGCGTCTTGGCCGCCTCGGGGTGGCTGTAGGCCAGGCGGACCAGGCGCGGCGGGTTGACCGAGCCCTGGCCGACGCCGACGATGCCGCCGTAGCCGCCGTCCTTGAGCTGCTTGTCGTCCAGCACTTCGACGCTCAGCCCGGCCTTGCCGCCCGCCTGCTCGGCGAGCTCGGCGAACCTGGCCGGCCACAGGTCGGACGGAGGCGTGTTGACCAGGTCGCGCACGAGGGAGACCGACTCGGCCAGCACGGTCGCGCGCTGGGCGACCTCGTCGGACTGGCCGGTGACCACGGTGAGCTCGGCGACCGGGGCCTTCTGCTCGCCGTTCGTGCGGTAACGGGAGTAGGAGTAGGCGCCGAGCAGACCGCCGAGCACGACCGCCTCGGCCTCGCCCGGGGTGCCGGCCGGCAGCGCGAGCACGGCGCGGGAGGTGCCGGCCAGCGCGCGCACGGCGGCGCCGGCGGCGCGGCGCAGATCCTCGGGCCCGGGGGAGTCTCCGAGGCCGACGGCGACCAGCAGCGGGGCGGCGATGGCGCCGAAGGCCGGCAGCTTGGCCAGCTCGCCGGGCTTGCCGGAGAAGCCCACGGCGCCGAGCGAGGCGGCGAGCTTGCCATCGAAGGCCGCGTCGAGGGAGTCGGCGCCCGACGCGGGAACCGGGCCGTCCTCGCCCGGTCTGAAGCCGACGATCAAGGCGTCGGTGTCGATGGAGACGGGATCTGCTGAGTTCAGCCGCACAGTGGTCACGTAAACCGATGCTATCCACGGTTTCTGCGTACTCACAAACAGGGGTTCATCCTACCAATCGCTGGTGGACGCCCGGGTGAGGAATAGTGCTAGTGTCATTAGCATCATGTTGCTGACGCTCGATCTCCACGACGCCCGCCCCCTGCACGAACAGGTGGCGAGCGCCATCCGCCGCGCCATCGGCGAAGGCTCCTACCGGCCGGGCGACCGCCTGCCGCCGGCCAAGGACCTGGCCGGGGCGCTGGGCATCAACACCAACACCGTGCTGCGGGCTCTGCGCGACCTGCGGGACGAAGGGCTGCTGGAGTTCAGGAGGGGCCGCGGGGTCAGCGTGGCGGGCCGCGCGGACGGCCGCGCCCTGCTCGCCCAGCGGGCGCGCGAGCTGCTGCAGGAGGCCAAGAAGTACGGCTACAGCCGTGACGACCTCATCACCATCCTGGAGGAACTGAAATGAGACCCCGTGCCATAGCCGCCGTCTGGTGGCTGGCCGTGACGGCCGTGCTCATCCTGGCGCCCCTCGCCCTGCGTGACCGGCTGCCCGATCCCATGGCCACGCACTGGGGCTCGGCGGGCACCGTGCCCGACGGTTCCTCGTCGTTGACGGGACACGTGGTCACGAGCTCGGTCACCTGGGCCGTGATGTGGCTCGTCCTGTTCGCGCTGACCAGGCGGGGCCAGGCGCGGCGCGCCTTCAGGTCCACCTGGTGGGGCTGCCTGTTCGGGTTCGGCACGCTGATGCTGGGCCTGACCGCCTCCACCCTGTCGGTCAACCTCGACGCCCCCGGCTGGCGCGCGGCCGAACTACCGGTCTGGCACGTCCCCCTGGTGCTGCTCGGCATGGTCGCCGCCGGCCTCGTGGCCGCCCGTCTGGGCCGGGGCCCGGAGGACGAGCCGTCCGCCGGCGAGCAGGCGCCGCCACGGCTGCGCCTGCGCCCCGGCCAGCGGGCGGTCTGGGTCAGCCACCTGGTCAACCCGTGGCTCACCGCTCTCACCTTCGGCGCGCTGGTGCTCATCGTGGCGGCGATCACGCTTCGCCTGACCGGCAGGTTCGACGCGACCGCCTTGAGCGCCGCCCTGCCCGGGTTCGTCATCGTGCTCGTGGTCGGTCTGGCCACCATGTCGCTCACCGTCAAGGTGGTCGGCGAGAAGGTGGTGATCGGGTTCGGGCCGGTCGGCTGGCCGACACGGACCATCCCGCTGGCCAAGGTCGAGTCGGCGTGGGCCGAGGAGCGCCGGCCGGGCGAGGTCGGCGGCTGGGGCTTCCGGGGCGTGCCGGGAAGCGCCACCATCATGCTGCGCGGTGGCGAGTGCCTGATCCTGCGTTACCGTTCCGGCGGCCGGCTCGCCATCAGCATCGACGACGCCGAACGGGGCGCATCCCTCATCAACACCCTCATCGCGGAGCGTGTCTCGTCGTGAAAAAACCCCTCATCGTCTTCCTTGTCCTGGCCTTCGGGCTGTCCTGGGCCGCGGCGCTGCCCCTGTGGTTCGGCGGCGGGCTCGGCTCGCCGCTGATGCAGCCGCTGGGCGCGCTGATGATGTTCACCCCGTCCGTGGGCGTGCTCGGCGTGTGGGCCCTGTCGCGCACGCCGTTCCGCGAATGGGCCCGGCACACCGGGCTCACGCTGGGCGAGCGCAAGGGCCGCACCATCGCGATGATGCTGGCGGCCTGGCTGGGCGTGCCGGTCCTGACGTTCCTGTCCCTGTGGATCAGCGCCGCCGTCGGGCTCGTCTCGCTCGACCTGTCCGGGCTCAGCCTCTTCGGCGCCGGCCTGCGGGCGAACGGCGTCCAGCCGCCCGTGGACCTGAGCACCCTGGCCATCGTGCAGATCCTGATCGCCGCCGTGGCCGGGCCCGTCCTGAACGCCATCCCGGCGCTGGGGGAGGAGTGGGGCTGGCGGGGCTGGCTGGCGCCCCGGCTCGTCGCCTCGAACGGCGTGTTCGCCGGGCTGCTCATGTCCGGGGCCGTCTGGGGCCTCTGGCACGCGCCGCTCACCCTGCTCGGCTACAACTACCCGCGGCTCGGCTCGTGGGCGGCGCTGGCCTTCATCGGCTTCTGCATGCTGGCCGGGGTGCTGCTGGGGTGGCTGCGGCTGCGCACCGGGAGCGTGTGGCCCGCGGTGGTGGCGCACGCCTCGCTGAACGCCGTGGCCGGGGTCGCGCTGCTGCTCGGCGACGCCGCCGCCCCGCCGAACGAGGTGCTGGCCGGCATCACCGGTGTGATGGGCTGGGTGGTGCTCGCGCTGCTCTGCGTCGTTCTGCTGCGCTTCTTCCCGGTACGTCCGCCGCAGCGGGCGCCGCAGCCGGCCCCGGCCGAGTCGGAACCGGCCACCTGAACGAGCGGCGGCCCGCAGGGCCCTCCCGTGCGGCCGGTCGCCTTCGTGGTGGCCGGCCCGTTCAGGGGAGGAGGACCCAGATCACCAGCGTGGCGGCCGTGGTCGTCTCCACGAGCGCGCCGAGCACGTCGCCGGTGATCCCGCCGAGCCGGCGCCTGGCGTGGCGGAGCAGGAGCAGGGCCACGCCCGTCCCGGCGAGCAGCGCGAGGGGCGCGCCGGCCGGGCCCGACAGCCATCGGACGACGTCCCGCATGAGGAATTCGGCCTCGGTCGGGTAGGTCCTGACCATGCCGTACACGTCCGTTCCCGGCGGAACCGGCTCGGACGACCAGGACACGTCGCCGGGGACGCCGCTCCAGACGCCGGCGAGCAGGCCGATCAGCACGGCCGTGAGCGAGGCGGCCAGGGTGGCCAGCCAGGCGGCGGGGCGGCGTACGGTGCCCGCGACCATCGCCCCCAGCCCCTCGGAGCGGGCGGCGGGCACCCCCTCCCGGCAGGCCCACGCCAGCGTCAGCCGCCCGGCCACGCAGGCCGTCGCCAGGGCCCAGTAACCGGCCTCCGCGACCGCCGCCACCTGGACGAGCAGCGTGCACACCAGCGTCATCACGCCGAACGGCCCGATGTCCGACTTTTTCATGATGTCGAGTGCCTGATCGGCCGGCTTGCCGCTCCCCAGCCCGTCCGCGAGATCGGCCAGGCCGTCCAGGTGCAGCCCCCGGGTGAGCAGTGCCAGCAGCCCCACCGCCAGCGCCGCCCCCAGCAGGGGCGGGGCGGGAAGCAGCAGCGGCAGCCCGGCGAGGAGCCCGAGCACCAGGCCGACGGCCGGGGCCAGGACCATGGCCTGCCCCGCCACCTGCCGATCCACCCGCCGCACGCGTACGGGGAAGACGCTGAGCGTGCCCACGGCCAGCCGCACACCGTCCATCAGCCGCATAACGCACGATCCTAGGGCCCACTAGTGTGGCGGGATGCACGTGGTTGAACTCGAAGGCGTAGGCGTCCGGGTTGTCGGCAAAACACTGCTCGACGGCGTCGATTGGCAGGTGGACTACGGCGACCACTGGGCCGTCCTCGGCCCCAACGGCGCGGGCAAGACGACGCTGCTGTCGCTGGCGGGCGCCGTACGGCATCCCAGCGAGGGCGCCGTCAAGGTGCTCGGCCACCGGCTCGGCCGGGTCGACCTGCGGGAGCTGCGCCGCCACATCGGCCTCGTCGCCTCCAGCCAGCGGCTGGTGGACGAGGAACTGATGGAGGAGGAAGGGGCGACCGCGCTCGCCGTGGTGCTCACCGGGCACACCGGGACGAGCGTGCCGCTGTGGGACAAGTACGGCGACGGCGAGCACGACCGGGCCTATCGGCTGCTGGCCGACCTGGGCTGCAAGGACCTGGCCGAGCGGAAGTTCCGCGTCTGCTCCCAGGGGGAGCGGGCCCGGATCCGGGTGGCCAGGGCGCTCATGGGCGATCCCGCGGTGCTGCTGCTCGACGAGCCGTTCGCCGGGCTCGACCTGCCGGCCCGCGAGGACCTCATCACCGCCGTCGAGGACCTGGCCACCACCCGGCCCGTGCTCACCACCGTCACGGTGACGCACCACCTGGAGGAGGTGCCCGCCACCACCACGCACGCCATGCTCATGCGCGACGCCAGGGTGCTGGCGGCCGGCCCCGTGGCCGACGTGCTCACCTCCGGCCATCTCAGCGACTGTTTCGGCCGTCCGCTGAACGTGGACCGCATCGACGGCCGCTGGTACGCCCGCGCCGCCCGCCCCTGATTCGCCCGTCCTTCCTGCGGAGGTGCTCGTACGGTGAGGGCGGGGTCATAGTTCGAGGGGGCGGCCGGCGACGACCAGCGCCACGTACTCGGACTCGGCGGCCAGCCGTTCGTTGAGCCGGCCGAGCGCGTCCCTGAACGCCCGCCCGCTGGCCGTGGCGGGCACCACGCCCATCCCCACCTCGTCGGAGACCGCCACGACCGGCCGCGGCGCCTGACGCCACGCGGCCACCAGGGCGTCGCAGGCGGCGGCGACCGGCGCGCGGTCGCCCTCCCAGGCGCCGTGCTCGTCGAACACCGCCGTCAGCCAGGTGCCCAGCCCGTCGATCAGCAGCGGGGTGGTGGCGGCGCCGATGGCCGTGACCAGGTCGGTGGTCTCGGCGGTGGCCCAGTGCGCGGGCCGCCGCTCCCGGTGCGCCCGCACCCGCGCCGCCCACTCCCCGTCACCCGCGCCCGCCGGTCCCGTGGCCACATAGGTGACGTACGGCTCGCCCGCCAGCCGCAGCTCCGCCTCGGCCGACTTCCCGGACCTGGACCCGCCCAGCAGCAGCGCCCGCCACGGGCCGGGCTCCCGTGCCGCGCCGATGCCCGCGTCCGGGGCCCCCAGAGGCCGTGACGCCGCTGTGAGGCCGCGTCCCGGCGTGATCTCCAGCTCCGTGCCGTCGGGGACGCTCAGGGCCCCCCACAGGCGCAGCCGCCGGTTCAGCTCCCGCTCGGACCTGATCCGGTGGTCGAGGCCGGTCGCCACCACCACGGTCGCGTCGTCCGCCGATCCGGCCCTGCGCAGCTCGCCGAGACGCTCCGGCCGGTCGAGCAGGTCCATCAGGACGACGTCGTGCCTGCCGTCCGTGGGCACGGCCCGGTCTTCGGGCAGGTACAGCAGCCGGCCGCCGTCCGGGGCGGACAGCCCGAGGCCGCCGGCGTGGGAGCGGTAACCGTCCGGCGGGGCGTCGAAGGGGAAGCCCGCCACGCCGTCCACGACGACGCCGAACGGGCGGCGGTGACCTGGGGGCGGGCTCGCGCAGGAGACGCACCGGCAGCCGGGCTCCGGCCGGCCCGCACCGCCCGCCGTACCGGTGAGAAGGACTTTCACCGCGCCGAGCGTACAAGGAGCGGGAAAACCTGGCGGGGCGGTCTGAGGGGTCAGCGGCGGGCTTCCGCGGGGGCGCGGGTACGGCGGCGGGTGGCCACGACGGCGCCGGCCGTGAGCAGGGCCAGCGCGCCCGCCCCGCCCGCGATCAGCAGCGCCGACGGCCCGTCGGGGGCGGCCGGGGCGGCGGCGGTCAGCTCGGTGCCGCCGCGCTCCCGCATCGGGTACCCGGACACGGACACGACGTCACCCCGGTCGTTCACCCGGACCTGGGCGGCGGAGGCGAGGAGCCGGGCGGTGGTGGCGTCCTCGGCGCCCGCCACGCACCGCAGCACCCCCTGCGCCGGCGGCTGGTCGCCCGGGTAGGCGTCGGCGTCCCCGTCGCCGAAGTCCACCGTCACCGCCACCCGCTTGTGCCCGGAGGCCGCGGTGTCCCTGCCGCACACCGACGCGAACGACGGCAGCTCCCCGCCGGGGGAGTCGCCCGCGGCCCCCTCCGGCGACACGGAGAAGCGCCAGCCGATGACGGAGCCGTCCGGCGGCGAGTCGGCGGGATCGGCCGCGAGCCAGGCCGTCCCGTCGCTGCGCCAGGCGCTCCACGACCGCGTGGCGCCGGGATCGGCCGCTCCGGGGGCCGGCCCGCCGGGGGCGACGGGCGGGGCGGCGAGTGCGGGAAGGGGAAGGGAGAGGAACGCGGCCGCCCCGAGGGCGACCCCGGCCGCAACACGATACGCGCGCAGCATCGATTGACCTCCGAGCTCGGGAGTAGGGTTCCAGTGCCTGCGGAGGGTGCGCCGGCGAACCCGCGGAAAAGGAGCGTATGGCATGACATGGCGGTGGCGTTATGAGAATGCAAAGGGTGGTGAGGTGACGGATCGTCCTTTGCCGCGAGAGGTTTTTCCCAGCCAGGCGGACGCGGAGTCCTGGCTCGGCGAGAACTATCGTGACCTGCTGGAATCCGGGGTCGAGCAGGTCGCTTTGCTCGAAGAGGACCGTGTTGAATACACGGGATTGTCATTGCGCCAGCAGTGAGTCCCGGATAAAAGAAAAACCCCTTGAGCGTCTTGCGGCTCAAGGGGTTTTTGTTACGGGGGCGGGTTATGGGCGGGTCTGGGGGCTCACGGTCTTGGCGGGGTCACGCTCCACGACGTCACCGAGCACCTCGTCGATCCGCTTCAGCACGCCGGCCTCCAGCTTGACGCCGGACGCCTTGACGTTGTCGCGCACCTGCTCCGGGCGGGTGGCGCCGACGATGGCACTGGAGACGTTCTGGTTCTGCAGCACCCAGGCGATCGCCAGCTGCGCCATGGTGAGGCCCAGGTCGGCGGCGATCGGCTTGAGCTCCTGCACGCGGGCCAGCACGTCGTCCCGCATGAACCGCGCGATCATGGCGCTGCCGCTCTTGTCGGTGGCCCTGGAGCCCTCGGGCGGCTGCTGACCGGGGACGTACTTGCCGGTGAGCACGCCCTGGCCGATCGGGGACCAGACGATCTGGCCCACGCCCTCCTTCTCGCTCAGGGGCACGATCTCGGGCTCGATGATGCGCCACAGCATGGAGTACTGGGGCTGGTTCGACACGATGCGGTCGAAGCCCATCTCGTCCGCGATCTTGAGCGCCTGGGCGATCTGGTCGGCGGTCCACTCGCTGACGCCGATGTAGAGGACCTTGCCCTGGCGGACGAGGTCGTCGAAGGTCTTGAGCGTCTCCTCGAGGGGGGTCTCGTAGTCGAAGCGGTGCGCCTGGTAGAGATCCACGTAGTCCGTCTGCAGGCGGCGCAGCGAGCCGTTGATCGACTCGGTGATGTGCTTGCGCGACAGGCCGCGGTCGTTGCGGCCGGGACCGGTCGGCCAGTAGACCTTGGTGAAGATCTCCAGCGACTCCCTGCGCACGCCCTTCAGCGCGCGGCCGAGCACCTCCTCGGCCTTCGTCCCCGCGTAGACGTCGGCGGTGTCGAACGTGGTGATCCCCTCGTCGAGGGCCGCCTGCACGCAGAGTTTGGCGGCCTCCTCCTCGACCTGGGAGCCGTGGGTGATCCAGTTGCCGTAGCTGATCTCACTGACCATGAGGCCGCTGCGGCCGAGGTGTCGGAATTCCATAGGTCCGACCTTAATCCCGGCGCGTGGGGTGATTCGTTTCGGGATAGGGTGCGCGACGTGCTGAAGCTAGTACGGCTGGCGCTGACGGCGGCCATCATGACCGCGATCGCGGTACGGCTGCGCCGCCGTGCCCGCCTGCCGCGGAACCAGCCCGCCCAGCCGGCGGCGCCCGCTCGCGCCCGCCGTACGGGCATGGGGGTGATCTGGGCCGGCATCGCGGCGATCGTGGCGCTGACGCTGGCCCTCGCCCTGCTGCCGGCCGGCGGGTGGCAGGCGCGGGCGGCGTACGAGGAGGCCCTGCCCCAGGACGAGAACCTCGCCACCGTGCCGGAGCCCGTCGCTCCCCCCGTGCTGTCCTCGCCCGCACCCACGGCGAGCGAGTCACCCGATCAAGACCCCGGTTGCGCGCCCGTGCCGCGGCCGGTGACGGTGCGGCCGATCGACCCCAGGGTGAAACGGGCCGTCGACCGGCAGTGGCGGCGGATCGAGCGGTGGCTGGAGGCGAACGCGCCCCGCACGTACCGGACGCTCCGGGCTCCCGGCAAGGCGCGCACGATCGCCGTCGCCGAGGCGCAGATGGGCGTGGACTTCCCCGACGACCTGCGGGCCTCGCTGCTGCGTCACAACGGCTCGCGCGGGGCGGCGGCGTTCGGGCTGGGGCTCGGCGTCCGGTCCGGCGGGGCGTCCCACCTCGGCGTCCGCCAGATCAGGGACGTGTGGCGGACGTTGTGCGCCTCGGAGCCCGGTTCGGGCCGCTGGAACGGTCGGATGATTCCGTTCCTGTCCCGCCAGGGGCGCGCGACGGAGCACTTCACGACGTACGCGGTGGTCGACTCCACGGACGGAGCCGTCGGCTGGGAGGGCGCGGACGGCATGACAGGCCGCGCGCCGTCGTACTACGCGCTCATGCGAGCGGTGGCCGACGCCCTGGAGCGGGGCACGGCCCTCAAGCTCGGCGACGAGCCGGAGGGCCGGCACCCCACGGTCGAGCGCGGCGTCCTGCGCTGGGAGTGAGGGCACCGGAGACCGTGCCCTCCGCCGGACCCCCGGCGACCAACGTCGCACCGCGAAACGCGGGGGCGCTGTACCGGGGAACGGCCGAAATTTCGGAAAAAATCCGTTACTTCTTGGGCGGGACCGGCTTGCCGCCGGGCAGCACCGTGGGCGGCGGGAAGCGCAGCTTGCGGATCTGCAAGGCCCGCATCGCCGCGTAGAAGCCCACGCCTCTGACGCTCTCGTCCGGGAACTTCTCCGCGACCACCTTCTTCACCTTCCAGGCCACGTAGACCGAGGTGAAGAGCACGCCGATCATCATGATCGGCCAGCCGATCGTCACCACGTAGCCCAGCACCTGGGCCCGGATGGCCATCGGCCAGGGAACCCACGTGGCGAGCAGGATGACTAGCGAGAACGGCAGGAAATACTGGCTCGGCAACCGCCGCGAGTCGACCCATTCGCGCGCGAACTTGCGCGCGGGGCCCTTGTCACGAGCGGGAAAATACCGCTCGTCACCAGCGAGCATGCCCTGACGGGCACGATCGCGCTCGGCGGCCTGCTTGGCCCGCATCTGCCGATAGGCCTCTTTGCGGTCTTTCGGCGCGGAGACGTATTGGCGCCGTTTGCCTTCGGCAACGCGGCGCTTGGGTGTGGGACGACCTTTACCCTGGGGCTTAGGATCGTCAACGGGGACGGGGGTGTCGTCCACGGAGGTCTGGGAACGGCGTCGCAACACAGCGTCAACCCTACCTGGACTGCAACTTAGTGACGCCCTCGTGCGTTATGCGTAGGGTAATCCCAAGGCGGCTGCGCTGCACGGGATAACACCAGCACGACCTAGAAGGGGACGGCCGACGCGCATGAGCGTGATGAAGAGACTTTCGATGATCTTCAAGTCCAAGGCCAACAAGGCCCTGGACAAGATGGAGGATCCGCGCGAGACCCTTGACTACTCCTATCAGCGGCAGCTGGAGCTGTTGCAGAAGGTGCGCAGGGGGGTGGCCGACGTCGCCACCTCGCGCAAGAGGGTGGAGTTGCAGATCAACGGCCTGGAGAGCCAGGCCAAGCGTTATGAGGAGCAGGGGCGCAAGGCGCTGTCCGTGGGCCGTGAGGATCTGGCCCGCGAGGCGCTGCAGCGGCGGTCCAACCTGCAGTCGCAGATGACCGACCTCAAGGTCCAGCACGACAACCTGCAGGCTGAAGAGGAGAAGCTGACCACGGCTTCGCAGCGGCTGCAGGCCAAGGTCGACTCCTTCCGCACCAAGAAGGAGACGATCAAGGCCACCTACACCGCGGCCGAGGCGCAGACGCGCATCAACGAGGCGTTCTCCGGCATCTCCGAGGAGATGGGCGACGTCGGCCTGGCGATCCAGCGCGCCGAGGACAAGACGGCGCAGATGCAGGCCCGCGCCGGCGCGATCGACGAGCTGCTGGCCAGCGGCGCGCTCGACGACTACAGCGGCACCCGCGGCGACGACATCCAGGCCGAGCTCGACCGCATGGGCGGCGGCATGGACGTCGAGCTGGAGCTGGCCAGGATGAAGGCCGAGCTCGGCCAGGGCCCGGCGCCGCAGAGTGCCATCGAGCAGGGGCAGCCGCAGCAGCAGCCTCAGCCGCAGGCCCAGCCGCAGCAGCAGGGCGGCACCCAGCAGCTGCGCCAGCCTGGGGAGGGCGCATGATCGTCAGGATCATGGGCGAGGGTCAGGTGGAGATCTCCGCCGAAGACATCTCGGTCCTCAACGAGCTGGACACCGAGCTCGAAGCGGCCATCGACGCGGGTGACGAGCAGTCGTTCCGGGTCAAGCTGCACGCGTTGCTCGACAAGGTGCGCCATGTGGGCAAGGCGCTTTCCGACGACAGCCTTGAGCCGTCAGAGCTGATCCTTCCCCCCGCGGACGCCTCGATCGAGGAAGTCCGGGAGATGCTGGGCGACCAGGGCCTGATCCCGGGCTGAGCCCGTGAGTACGCGGTTCGCGTCCGATCGCGGCCTGACCAGCCGCATGGTCGTGACGATGTTCCTGCTCGGCCTGCTCTACGTGGTGTTCGTCGGCGTCCTGATCGCTCTCGGCGTACAGGCACTGACCGTGCTGGTGCTGGCGGGCGGCCTGCTGCTGGTGCAGTACTTCCTGTCCGACCGCATCGCCCTGTTCGCGATGCACGGGCGGGAGGTCTCCCCGCAGGAGGCCCCTGAGCTGCACGGCCTGATCGACCGGCTGTGCGCCATGGCCGACATGCCCAAGCCACGGGTGGCGATCGCGGATTCCGACGTCCCCAACGCGTTCGCCACCGGCCGCAACCAGAAGAAGGCCGTCGTCTGCGTGACGACGGGCATCCTGCGCCGCCTGGAGCCGCAGGAGCTGGAGGGCGTGATCGCCCACGAGCTGTCCCATGTGGCCCACCGTGACGTGGCCGTCATGACGATCGCCTCGTTCCTCGGGATCGTGGCGGGGCTGATGACCCGCTTCGCGCTCTACACGGGGCTCGGCGGCCGCCGGTCCTCCAACGGCCAGGGCGGCGTGCCCATCGGGCTCGTGATCCTGCTGGTGTCGGTCATCGTGTACGCCGTCAGCTTCCTGCTCACCCGGGCCCTGTCGCGCTACCGCGAACTGGCCGCCGACCGGGCCGGCGCCCTGCTCACGCAGCGCCCTTCCGCCCTGGCCAGCGCGCTGACCAAGGTGAGCGGCGAGATGGCCAGGATTCCGACCAGGGACCTGCGCGAGGCGGAGCCGTTCAACGCCTTCTACTTCGCGCCCGCCCTGGCCAAGGGCCAGACGCTGGCGACCTTGTTCTCCACGCACCCGCCGCTGGAGCGCCGGCTGGAGCAGCTGGCGAACATCTCGCGGCAACTCGGAAGGGGCTGAAGCATCTCATGGGCTGGCTCGACTCGCTCCTCGGCCGGTCGAAGCCGGTCAAGCCCAACCTCGACGCGTTGTTCGCGCTGCCGTCGGCGGCCGTGACGCTGCAGGCCGCGACCGGGCTCGTCCCCACCGGTTCCGGCTCCGTGGCGTTCAGGGCCGCCGAGGGCGGCGCGTTCGCCACGCTCGAACGCGACGTCAAGGCGCTGCTCGGGGAGCGCGTCGAGGAGTCCGACGACGGCTACGGCTACACCTGGCTCCTGGTACGCCGCTCGCCCGACGCCCTCAGCGACCTGGTCACCGAGCTGCACGCCGTGAACTCGTCGCTGGAGGACGCTGGGTTCGGGCCGTCGCTGCTGTGCTCGCTGGTGTCGTTCGCCGGCCCGGACGGGGGGCGGCTGGCCGTGGTGTACCTGTACAAACGCGGCACCTTCTACCCTTTCGCCCCTACCTCCGGACAGAAGCGCGACAACGCGCTCGAACTGCAGGCCAGGGGGGCGCTGGAGGGCGAGCTGCCCTTGGAGAAGGACCTCAGCCGCTGGTTCCCCGTCTGGGGCGCCCCCGGCCTCTGACCGCGCCTTTCGCGAGAGGACTTGTCCACGCGGGGCTCGGTCCCGGTGGGTTGCCTGCCTCTGCGGGTTTCGTGCGAGGCCTCCAGCTGGGGTGCTTATGTGTGACGATCGCCCACAGTGATCTAATCATTACGTGGAGCGAAGGTTGTTCGTGTTCGCCGCGTCCGCGTTCATCGTGGCGGCGGTACTCGGCAGCGCCTGGATGACCGGCCAGTTCACCACTCCCGCCGTGGACCGGACCGACGGCTACGTCGGCGAGCTGGCCGCCCGTGACCAGCCGTGGACGCGCCTGTTCCGGGTCAGCGACGTGCTGGCCGGGCTGGCCTGCCTGCTCGGCGTGACGCTCGTGCCGAGGGTGGCGCGCGAATGGCCCGGCTGGCTGGCGCTGGCCGCCTTCGGGCTGCTCACCGTCGTGACCGGGCTTTTCCCGCTGGACTGCGCCACGGTGAGCGACCCGCTCTGCGGCCGCCAGGGGACCTCGATGGGCCACCTGATCCACCTCGCGGCGGGCGGGCTGGGCACGGCCGCCGTACTGGCCGCGATGGCGCTGCTCGGCGTGAGCTGGCGCTCGTGGGTGTCGTGGCTGTTCACCTGGCTCACCCTGGCCGCCACGGTGCTCACCGTGGCCGGTCTGGCCGGCGGACGCGGCGCCGGGCTCGCGCACCGGGCCCAGCTCACCATGATCGCGTTCTGGCTCGTGTACGTGGCCTTGCGCCTGCTCATCGCCGACGACCAGGAGGGGAACGAAGCCCTGACCCCCTCCATGAGAATCGCGCCCGGCCGCATGGGCGGCGTGGGCGGCGCCAGGGTCCGCCCGGAGGGCGCGGGAGAGGGGTTCGGCGTAGTGAGCGGGGCTGGACACCCGCTGGAGGCGGTGAGTGGGGCGGATGCCGGACGGCTCGCCGGTACGGCAGAAGAGTGGTGCCGGGCTGACACCGCAGGCGGAGGAGGTGAAGAGGGCGGGGACGGCGTCGCGGGTCGGGGTGTCGAGGCGAGTCCGGGTGGGGGCGGTGCTGGGGGTGCGGGCGTCGGGGTGGGTTTGGGTGGGGGCGGTGCTGGGGGTGCGGGCGTCGGGGTGGGTTCGGGTGGGGTGGTTGCCGGGTGTGGGAGGCAGCACGTTGTCGTGCAGGGGGAGGGGCCTGCGGTGCTGATCGCGGTGGGGGCGGCGGGGGCCTGGTTTCATTGGGATGCGGTGGCCGGTCTGCTCGTCGCCGCCGGGCATCGGGTCATCCGGTTCGACCGGCCCGGGCTCGGCCTCAGTCCGCCCTCGTCCGCGCCGCCGACCCTGTACGGCGAGGTGGCCCGGCTGGCCGCGCTGGCTCCGGCTCATCCGCAGCAGGTCACCGTCATCGCGCACGGTGTCGCCTGCTGGCATGCGGAGGCGTTCGCCCGGTTGCATCCGCTGTGCCTGGCCCGGCTCGTCCTGGTGGATCCGGCCTGCGTCACCGAACGGCCCCCGCCGGCGGCGGCCACCGGGACGGCGGGACGCTGGCTGCCCGCGCTCGGCGGGACGTGGGGTGCGACCGTCCTGGCCCGGCTGACCGGACCGGCCGCGCACCGGCTGCTCACCGGGCTGCCCGACCCGTCGGGGATCTCCCGCACCGGCACGACGATCTCCGCGATGGCGGGGGAGTGGCTGGCGCGGGGCGGCATGGCCGCTGACCTGCGCAGGCTCCGGGCCGAGAAGCCGTTCCCCGGGGCGCCGGTCGTCGTGATCAGCGCGGGCGACCCGGACGGCTGCCGGGAGCGGCTGGCGTACGAACTCGGGGGCGAGCACGTCCGCGTACCAGGCCCGGGACGCCGCATCCACCTCCACCACCCACACACCGTCGCCGACGCGGCCCTGCCTTCCGTTCACGCTCACGCTCAGCATCAGCGGCAAGTACCCCAGATGCCCCAAGCGCCCGAATTCGGTGCGGGGCCGCCCGGCAAGCCCGCCACCGGCGACGACCCTCCAGCAGGCGGCGATCAGCGAGACAGCGGCGGTCCCTGAGCCGGCAACGGCCCTCATGCGGGCGGCGGTCACTGGGACGGTGGCGGCCCTTTGGTGGGTGGGGGCGTTGAGCTGGGGGTGGGGGTGGCGTTGGGGGAATGGGTGACGGATCTGTGGGCCACCCACCAGAATGGCGGGGAAAGAGGCCATTTGTGGGGGTGCCAATGCCTGACCTGGCGGGTCTGCGGCCAGGGGATCCGGCGACGGTGGGCGCGTACGGGCTGTCGGGGCGGCTCGGCGAGGGCGGGCAGGGCATCGTCTACCTCGCCACGGCGCCGGACGGCACCAAGGTGGCGCTCAAGCTGCTGCGCGCCGACCTGGCAGGCGACGCCGAGGCGTCGGAGCGGTTCGTCCGCGAGGTGGCGATGGCGCGGCGGGTGGCGCCGTTCTGCACGGCGCAGGTCGTCGAGACCGGCCTGTACGGCGGGCGCCCGTACATCGTCAGCGAGTACATCGACGGCCCCACCCTCGCCGACGTCGTACGCCGGCAGGGCCCCCGCACCGGCACCTCCCTGCACCGGCTCGCCATCGGCACCATCACCGCGCTGGTCGCCATCCACCAGGCCGGCATCGTGCACCGCGACTTCAAGCCGTCGAACGTGCTGCTGGCCTCCGACGGTCCCCGCGTGATCGACTTCGGCATCGCCAGGGCGCTCGACCTCAGCTCGACGCTCACCGTGGCCGTGATCGGCACGCCCTCGTACATGGCTCCCGAGCAGCTCACCCAGTCGAACCCGGGGCCGCGGTCGGACATGTTCGCGTGGGCGTGCACGCTGCTGTACGCCGCCTCGGGGCAGCCGCCGTTCGGGCAGGACAGCGTGCCCGCGGTGGTCAACCGGATCATGCACACCGAGGCCGACACCGGCTCCATCGCGGATCCCGCCCTCCGCGCCCTCGTCACGGAGTGCCTGGCCAAGGACCCCGCCGGACGGCCGTCGGCGAGCGACGCCCTCATGCGCCTCCTCGGCCACGCCCCCGCCCCAGCCCCTCGGACGGCCTCCAGCGGGCAGCGGTTACCGGGCGTGCGGGGATCCGGGCTGCTCCAGGAGGGAAGCGCGGCGGCGGGCCCGCACACGCCGACGACCGGCTCGCACATGGCTGCCGGCCCGCACACGACAGCCGGCCCACAGGAGGGAGCAGGCCCGTACGCGGGGGCAGGCCCGTACGCGGGGGCGGGTTCGCAGGCGGCCCATCCGCACGTGGGAGCCGGGCCGTACGCGGCGGCCGGCCCGCACGCGCCTGGCCGGCAGGCGCGGCCCGGGCCGCACACGTGGCCCACCCGGCGCCGGCGTACCGGCTGGGTGGTCACGGCGGTCGTCTCGGGCGCGCTCACGCTGGTCGCCGCTACGGCGCTGGTGGCCGTCCGGCTCTCAGAAGGATCCGGAGGCGGCGGTACGACACCCACGTCCACGGCCGCCCAGGTCGCCACCTCCGCCCCCGCCACCACGCCCACGACGGCGCCGGCGACCCGCCCCGCCATCCGTTCGATCGCCCTGCCGGGCACGTCGGTGCGGGTCGAGGAGCGCGCCGGCGACCCCATGGAGCTCGTCTCCTACACCCTCGACAGCGGCAAGCGCCTCTACGTCAGGCAGCACGCCACCGGCGCCTTCACCGCCGACAGCCGCTACTTCGAGTACGCCCTCGACCCCAGGACCGGCCGCGCGCTCGCCACCGACGCCGACTACACCACGGACGGCTACGCCACCGTCTCGATCGTCGACCACGCCACCGGCGGCAGGCGTGCGATCAGGCTCAGCCCCAGGCCGGTCTTCCCCACCACGCCGCGCTGGTCCCCCGACGGCAAGTACGGCCTGGTCACCCTCTTCAAGGGCGCGGAGAACAACACGGTCGAGTACGGCTACGGCATCGTCGACGTCACCTACGAGAAGGGCCGCGTGTTCGAGATCAAGGAGCAGGGCGCGGGGAAGTGGCGCTTCTTCTGGGACGCCGGCGGCCAGGCGGTGGGCACGTGGGTCGGCGACCGGATGACGTTCTACGACCTCAACGGCAGGCTCGTGCGCACGCTGCGGGACGTGGGCGCGCCGGTGTGGGTGGAGGGCGACGACGTCTCGCCGACCGGTTCCCGCTTCCTGGCCCACTGCACGACGGACGCCACCACGCTGTGCGCCCGCTCCACCTCCGGCGGCGGCGCGGACGCGGTGACGATCCCGTTCGCCGCCGTCCGCCTCATCGGCTGGTGGGACGACGAGCACCTGGCCGTGTGGCGGATCAAGGACAAGGGTTACGAGGCCGTCGTCATCGACCTGAAAGGGCAGGTCTCGCGGGTGCTGGCGACGGCGGCGGAGAAGGCCGAGTTCGACAAGATGGGATTCCGCTTCGCCCGCGTGCCCGCGTAGCCTCCTGCGGCGTCCTAAGATCGGGGTGGAACCCATGCGAAGGGGCTGGGCCTCGTGGACATCACCGTGATCGGCCAGGGTTCGGTCCTGGCCACACCCGACATCCTGCGCCTGCACGCGGGCGTCGAGGTGCGCAGGACCTCCGCCGCCGAGGCGTTCGCCGCGGTGCGGGCCGCCGCCGCCCGGCTGGCCGAGGCGCTCAGGCGGGAGGGCGTCGCCCCTGACGACGTGACCACGGTGGAGCTGTCGCTGGGGCCCGAATACGCCAACTACCCGGAGGTGGCCGCGTACCGGGCCGTCCAGGGCGTCGAGGTCGTCGTCCGCGACCTGAGCAGGGCCGACCACGTCATCGACACCGTGGCGGGCGTGGGAGAGGAGGCCAGGCTCAACGGCGTGGCCTTCGAACGGTCCGACCCGGCCGGGGCGCTGGCGGAGGCGCGGGTGCGGGCGTTCAGGGACGCCGCGGCCAAGGCGGCGCAGTACGCCGAGCTGGCCGGGCGCCCGCTGGGGCGGGTGACGGAGGTGAGCGAGGACCTCTCCGCGGGGCCGCCGCGGCCGATGGCGCGGATGGCGGCGAACTTCGCGGCCGACTCCGAAGCCTCGATCAGCCCGGGCCGCCAGTCGCTCACCGTCACGGTACGCCTCGGCTACGACTTCGCCTGACCTGAGCCCAGCCGGCCACACGACGCACCGGCCCCAGGCCAGGGCCCGCGTGCGCCGGGCGAGGGCGGCGGCATCACCCCGATCCGCCGTGCGCCGGGCGAGGGCGGCGGCATCGTCCCAGGCCCGGCGCGGCGCCGTGCCCTACGGAAGGGCCAGCATGCGGTCCAGGGCGACCTTGGCCCAGTGGGTGGTGTCCTCGTCCACCGTGATCTGGTTGACGACCTCGCCCAGCACCAGCGACTCCAGCGCCCACACCAGGTGCGGCAGGTCGATCCTGTTCATCGTGGAGCAGTAGCAGACGGTCCGGTCCAGGAACGAGATGTCCTTGTCGGGGAAGGTCTGCGCCAGGCGCTTGACCAGGTTGAGCTCCGTGCCGATGGCCCAGCTCGACCCCGAGGGGGCCGCCTCCAGCGTCTTGATGATGTGCTCGGTCGAGCCCACGTGGTCGGCCTTGAGCACCACCTCGTGCCGGCACTCCGGGTGCACGAGCACGTTGACGCCGGGGATGCGCGCGCGTACGTCGTCCACCGACTCGGCGGTGAAGCGGCCGTGCACCGAGCAGTGGCCCCGCCACAGGATCATCCTGGCCCGCTCCAGCTGCTCGCGGGTCAGGCCGCCGTTGGGGCGGTGCGGGTTCCACACCACGCAGTCGTCCAGGGACATGCCCATCTCCAGCACCGCGGTGTTGCGGCCGAGATGCTGGTCGGGCAGGAACAGCACCTTCTGCCCCCGCGTGAACGCCCAGTCGAGCGCGCGGCGGGCGTTGGAGGAGGTGCAGACGGCGCCGCCGTTCCTGCCGCAGAACGCCTTGATGTCGGCGCTGGAGTTCATGTACGTGACCGGCACCACCTGGTCGGCCAGCCCGGCGTCCTCCAGCGCCTCCCAGCACTCCTCGACCTGGTCGAACGTGGCCATGTCCGCCATCGAGCAACCGGCCGCCAGGTCGGGCAGGACCACCTTCTGGCCCGCGCCCGTCAGGATGTCGGCGGACTCGGCCATGAAGTGCACGCCGCAGAAGACGATGAACTCGGCCCCGGGCCGCGCCGCCGCCTGCTGGGCCAGCTTGAACGAGTCGCCCGTCACGTCGGCGAACTGGATGACCTCGTCACGCTGGTAGTGATGGCCGAGCACGAACAGGCGGTCGCCGAGCGCCTCCTTGGCCTTGCGGGCCCGTTCCACCAGGCCGGGGTCGGAGGCCGGCGGCAGCTCGCCGGGACAGTCGACCCCCTTCTCGCTGTGCGGATCGGCGCCCCGGCCGAGCACGAAGAGCGGCAGTCCAGTCTGGGTGGCCATGGCAGTACCCCCTTATCGTCGTTATGACGATACCCATCATGACACACGGATAAATGTGGTCATTCCGGGGGATGGGGCCCCGGGAATGTGTGGCATCGCCCAGGTGTTGGTAGCGTCATTAGCAAGGACGTCGAAAACAGACAGCCGGGTTAGGGAGTCAGCAGATGACGGTTGAGAGCAGCGAGACCACGGCACAGGGCCTGATCCTGACTGACGCGGCCGCCGCCAAGGTCAAGAACCTGCTCGAACAGCAGGGCGAAGAAGGTCTGCAGCTGCGGGTCGCCGTGCAGCCGGGAGGTTGCTCCGGCCTGCGCTACCAGCTCTTCTTCGACGACCGTTCGATGGACGGCGACGTCGTGTCGGACTTCGGCGGCGTCAGCGTGGTCACCGACCGGATGAGCGCCCCCTACCTGATGGGCGCCTCCATCGACTTCGTCGACACGATCGAGAAGCAGGGCTTCACGATCGACAACCCCAACGCCACGGGCTCGTGCGCCTGTGGTGACTCGTTCAACTAGAACGGGTCGCCCGCGGCCGGCAGGTCCCGCTCGCCTTTGTGCGTGCGGGACCTTCGCGTATCCTCGTGGGGCTCATTGGCCTGCTGACAACGAGGAAGAAGAATCCCGTGCGCATCGCCGTAACCGGCTCCATCGCGACAGATCACCTGATGACCTTCCCTGGGAGCTTCGGCGACCAGCTCATCGCCGAGCAACTCGATCGGGTGTCGCTCTCTTTCCTGGTCGATGACCTCCAGATCCGCCGTGGCGGCTGCGCCGCGAACATCGCCTTCGGAATGGCCTGTCTCGGCCTCAAGCCGATCCTCGTGGGGGCGGTCGGCAACGACTTCGCCGACTACCGCTCGTGGCTGGAGCGCCATGGCGTCGAGTGCGGCTCCGTGCACGTCTCGGAGACCCAGCACACCGCCCGCTTCCTGTGCACCACGGACGAGAACCACAACCAGATCGCCTCGTTCTACACCGGCGCCATGGCCGAGGCGCGGCTCATCGAGCTGCAGCCCGTGGCCGACCGCCTGGGCAGCCTCGACCTGGTCCTGATCAGCCCCAACGACCCCGACGCCATGCTGCGTCACGCCGACGAGTGCCGCCAGCGCGGCATCCCGTTCGCCGCCGACATCTCCCAGCAGCTGGCCCGGATGGAGGACGAGCAGATCCGCCAGCTCGTCGACGGCGCCGCCTACCTGTTCAGCAACGACTACGAGAAGGGGCTCATCGAGCAGAAGACCGGCTGGTCCCACGAGGAGATCCTCGGCCGGGTCGGCGTCCGGATCACCACGCTCGGCCCCAAGGGCGCCGTCATCGACCGCCAGGGCGAGCCGTCCATCCAGGTCGCCCCCGCCCCAGAGCGGGGCAAGGCCGACCCCACCGGCGTCGGCGACGCCTTCCGCGCCGGGTTCCTGGCCGGCGTGGCCTGGGGCCTGCCGCTGGAGCGGTGCGGGCAGATCGGCAACCTGACCGCCACCCACGTGCTGGAGCGCGTGGGCGGCCAGGAGTACGAGCTCGGGCAGAAGGCGTTCCTGGACCGGTTCGGCGCCGCGTACGGCGCGGAGGCCGAGGCGGAGATCGCCCCCCACGTCCGCTGCTACCACCCCTGAGCCGGAGAACGTGAGACGGGCCGCCCCTCATGGGACGGCCCGCCACAGGACCGCCGGCCCGTCCGGCCGCCGTCAGGACGCCTGCCGAACGGCGTTTCAGCCCATGGCGTAGACGCGGTGCACGAACTCGGCGAGATCGCCGTCGGGCAGGTGCCTGGCCAGGTCCGCCTCGGTGATCATGCCGACGATGCGGCCGTTCTCCATCACCGGCAGGCGCTTGATCCGGTGCTCCTCCATCCGGGCCAGCGCCTCCTCCACGGTCGCGTCCGACGGCACCCAGACCAGCCCGACGGCCAGCTCGCCCGCCGTCACGCGGGACGGATCGTGACCGGCCGCGACACACTTCAGCACGATGTCGCGGTCGGTGATGATGCCGGTGACGCGGTCGTCCGGCCCGCAGACGGGCAGGGCGCCCACGTTGCTCTCGCGCATCATCTGCGCCGCCCGGTCAAGGGTCTCGTGCGCCGCGATGCACTCCGCGCCCGTGCTCATGACGTCGCGGGCGGTCTCGTGCGGATTTCCGCTGATCATGACTTCCCCCCGGTTGTCGATGACTCCTCAAGGGAAGGCCCTACCCGCTGTGCGGGCGTGAATCGGCTGGTGAGCGACAGGCCGGAGATTTCAGTAGTTGCGCCGCACGTGGATCGCCCAGCCGCCCTCAGGCAGCTCGTACGACCCCACGTGCCGATGCGACTTCAGCCTGCACCACGCCGGCACGTCCGTGTAGGCCGCGGGATCGTCGGCCAGCACGGCCACCACGGCGTTCAGCGGAACGTAGTTGATCTGCTCGGCGAGCATGATGATCGGGATCGGGCACTTCTTGCCGAGCGCGTCGATGGTCAAAGCCGGCTGGGTAACCTCGGTCATGCGACTCCCGCGTCCTGCCGGATCCGGCGCACCAGGTCGGGCAGCGCGGCGAGGAAGGCGTCGACCTCGTCCGCGCGGGTCCCCCTGGGCAGCGACACCCGGACATTGCCATGCGTCAGCACGCCCATCGCCTCTAGGACGTGCGATGGACGAAGCGTACTAGCGGTGCACGAACTTCCGGACGATACGGCGAAGCCCGCCTTGTCGAGCTCGGTCAGCAGCGCCTCCCCGTCGACGTACAGGCACGAGAAGGTCACGATGTGCGGGGCCCGGCCGACGGGGTCGCCGATGACCTCCACGTCGGGGACGGTCTCCTTGACCCTGGTCCTGATCCGGTCGACGAGCGCGGAGAGCCGCGCCTGCTCCCGCTCCGCCTCGGCGCGCACCGCGCGCAGGGCCGCGGCGGCCGCGACGACGGCGGGCACGTTCTCGAAGCCCGGCACCCGCCGCCGCTCCCGCTCGTCCTCCGGCAGGAACGAGCGGAACCGCGTGCCCTTCCGCACCGCCAGCACACCCACCCCGGCCGGGCCGCCCCACTTGTGGGCGCTGGCCGCCAGCACCGACCAGCCGGGCGGGATCGGCATCCGGCCCGCCGTCTGCGCCGCGTCCACCAGCAGCGGAACGCCGTGCGCGCGGCAGGCCCCGGCCGCCTCGGCCACCGGCTGGGTGGTGCCGACCTCGTGGTTGGCCGTCTGCAGGCAGGCCAGCGCCGTGCCGGGCGCGGCGACCGCCTCGGCGAAGCGCGCCAGGTCCACCCGCCCGCTCAGGTCGACGCCCACCGTCTCGACCGTGCCGCCCTCGCGTTCGTGCACCTGGCCCGCGTGCAGCACGCTGGAGTGCTCGACCGCGCTCGTCACCAGGTGGCGTCCGGCCCTGCGTCTTCCGTGTAGGGTGCCGAGCACGCCGAGATGCACGGCCTGCGTGCCCGACGCGGTGAACGACACCTCGTCAGGACGCGCGCCGAGCGCCTCGGCCACGTCCGTGCGGGCCTGTTCGAGCAGCAGGTGAGCGCGGCGGGCCGCTCCGTAGAGTCTCGCCGGATCGGCCCAGCCGGCGTCGATCGCCGCCAGCAGCGCCTCGCGCGCCTGGGGGTGGAGCGGCTCGCTGGAAGCCGCGTCGAAGTAGGCCACGGGATACATCGTCCCACTTCCGGCGCCATCGAGGGGTCGAGAGGTAGGGCGAGGCACCCGCACGCTAATGTGTCTGCTTGTCAGTCTGTGCTTGATGCAGAAAACAGCAATACGAGCGCCCAAGGGAGAGACTCTTGGGCTTCATCTGTGGGGTAGGCGATCCGTGAGTCCGACTCGCCGTACGACGCGGCGTTCGTTGGCCCGGCGCAGGGTGCCACGAGCCGCCGCTTTGGCGTTGCTGCTGGCCACTGCTACGGCGTGTGCTAATGACGTCCCCGAGGCCAACTGGTCTCGCGGCCTTCTTCCTGACCACATCACCGAAGAGGCCGGTGTGGTGCAGAGCCTGTGGAACGGGGCCTGGATCGCCGCACTCGCCACGGGCGCGGTCGTCATCGTGCTGATCCTGTGGGCGTCGTTCTTCCATCGCAAGCGCAGGGCCAAGGCCGAGCTGCCGCCGCAGGTGCGTTACAACCTGCCGATCGAGATGCTCTACACCCTGATCCCGCTGGTCATGGTGTCGGTGTTCTTCTTCTTCACCGCCCGCGACAGCGAGGTGCTGTCCAAGGTCGACGGCGACGCCACGGTCAAGGTCAAGGTCGAGGCGTACCAGTGGAGCTGGCGCTTCACCACGACCGTCAACGGCAAGACGCTGCCGCCGGTCGCGGGTGTGCCGGTGAACGACTTCCACCAGGGCCCGCAGCTGGTCCTGCCGACGAAGACGAAGGTCGAGTTCGACCTGTCGACCGACGACGTCATCCACTCGTTCTGGGTGCCGGAGTTCCTGTTCAAGCGTGACGTGATCCCCGGCATCCCCGAGGACAACCCCGGCCGCAAGTTCCAGATCAACACGCTCGACAGGACCGGCGTCTTCGCCGGCCGCTGCGCCGAGCTCTGCGGCGTCGACCACAGCCGGATGCTCTTCTCGGTGAAGCTCGTAGACAAGCCGGACTGGGACCAGTACCTCGCGACCCAACAGGCTGGGAGTGCCCAGTGACCGCCATCCACGAACCACTGACGACAGCGCCGGTCAGGCCCATCACCAAGGGCCAGATCATCGCCAAGTGGATGTCCTCGACTGATCACAAGATCATCGGGCACATGTACCTGATCACGTCGTTCGCCTTCTTCCTGATCGGCGGCGTCATGGCGCTGATCATGCGGGCCGAGCTGGCGCAGCCCGGCCTGCAGATCACCAGCAACGAGCAGTTCAACCAGCTGTTCACCATGCACGGCACGATCATGCTGCTGATGTTCGCGACGCCGCTGTTCGCCGGCTTCGCCAACGAGCTGATGCCGCTGCAGATCGGCGCCCCCGACGTGGCGTTCCCGCGCCTCAACATGGTCAGCTACTGGCTCTACCTGTTCGGCAGCCTCATCGCCGTGTCGGGCTTCTTCACCCCGGGCGGCGCGGCCTCGTTCGGCTGGTTCGCCTACACGCCGCTGTCCAACGCGATCAACTCGCCCGGCATCGGCGGCGACCTGTGGATCATGGGTCTGGCGCTGTCCGGCCTCGGCACGATCCTCGGCGCGGTGAACTTCATCACCACCATCATCTGCATGCGCGCGCCCGGCATGACCATGTTCCGGATGCCGATCTTCACCTGGAACATCCTGCTGACCAGCATGCTCGTGCTGATGGCCTTCCCGGTGCTGGCCGCCGCGCTGCTGGCGCTGGAGTCGGACCGGAAACTGGGCACCCACATCTTCACCTCGGAGAACGGCGGGGCGCTGCTCTGGCAGCACCTGTTCTGGTTCTTCGGCCATCCCGAGGTGTACATCATCGCGCTGCCGTTCTTCGGCATCGTCACCGAGGTCCTGCCGGTCTTCAGCCGTAAGCCGATCTTCGGTTACATCAGCCTCGTGGCCGCGACGATCTCGATCGCGGGCCTGTCCATCACGGTCTGGGCGCACCACATGTTCCCGACCGGGCAGGTGCTGCTGCCGTTCTTCTCGTTCATGACGTTCCTCATCGCGGTGCCGACGGGCGTGAAGTTCTTCAACTGGATCGGCACGATGTGGCGAGGCCATCTGAGCTTCGAGTCGCCGATGCTCTTCTCGGTCGGCTTCCTCATCACGTTCCTCCTGGGCGGCCTGACGGGCGTCATCCTGGCCTCGCCGCCGCTCGACTTCCACATCAGCGACACCTACTTCGTCGTCGCCCACTTCCACTACGTGGTCTTCGGCACCGTCGTGTTCGCCATGTTCGCCGGGTTCTACTTCTGGTGGCCCAAGTTCACCGGCAAGATGCTCGACGACAAGCTCGGCAAGCTGCACTTCTGGCTGCTGTTCATCGGCTTCCACCTGACGTTCCTGATCCAGCACTGGCTCGGCATGCTGGGCTTCCCGCGGCGCTACGCCGACTACAGCCCGGCCGACGGCTTCACCGACCTCAACCTGCTGTCCTCGGTGGGCGCGTTCGTGCTGGGCGCCTCGACGCTGCCGTTCTTCTACAACGTCTGGAAGACCTGGCGCAGCGCGCCCAAGGTCACCGTGGACGACCCGTGGGGCTACGGCGGCTCGCTCGAATGGGCGACCTCCTGCCCGCCGCCGCGGCACAACTTCACCTCGCTGCCGCGGATCCGGTCCGAGCGCCCCGCGTTCGACCTGCACTACCCGCACGCGTCCGCCAAGTCCACCCAGGAGGTCGAGGGCTGATGAAGGTCCAGGGTTGGCTCTTCCTGCTGTGCGGCGTCTTCTTCGCCGGCGTCGACATCGCCTACTGGTTCTGGACCAAGGCGGCGACGGGCCACGGTGAGCCGGTCGGCACCACGGCCATGGCCATCTCGGTCGGCTTCGCGTTCATGGTGGGCTACTACCTGATGTTCACCGCGCGGCGGATCGGCGCGCAGCCGGAGGACGACAAGCAGGCCGAGATCAGCGACGGCGCGGGCGAGATCGGCTTCTTCAGCCCGAGCAGCTGGTGGCCGCTGTTCCTCTGCCTGGCGGCGGCCTTCGCCTTCGCCGGGTTCGTGATCGGCTTCTGGATGTTCCTGATCGGCGTCTTCCTGATCATCATGGCCATGATCGGATTCGTCTTCCAGTACTACCGGGGCCACTTCTCGCACTGAGGCACCACACCTGGAGCGGGCGTCTTCCTCTTGAGGAGGGACGCCCGCTTTTTGGTGTTCTTTACCAGTGTACGGATGTGGTGAATCAATTACTCAGGGTAATAAAGGAGGCGGAAGGGGTTCGATCTCGGGCGAGGGAGTACTTCGTGGGGCGAGGAGCGTATGGATCGGCCGGCTTGCTGGCCTTGGCGCTGCTGGCGGCGTGCTCGGCGCAGAGCCCGGTGCAGGACCCTCAGGGGGCCGCCATGGCCGGAGGGGCGCCCGGCGCCTCTGTGGGGTTCTCTCCGGCCGACAAGACGGCGAACGTGCCCACGGACCAGCCCGTGGTCGTCTCGGTCCAGGGAGGCACGCTGAAGAGCGTGCGGGTGGACGGGGGCAAGGCAGGGGTCCTCAAGGGCGTCCTCAGCGCCGACGGCACCCGGTGGCGCAGCCTCGGCACCGCCAGGCCCGGCACCTCGTACACGGTGACCGCCGTCTCCGCCGACGCGGCGGGCAAGCGGAGCGAGACCCGCAGCGGGTTCAGCACGGTCAAGGGCGGCAAGACGTTCGACATCGCCACCATCACCCCGAACAAGGACGACACCGGTCTGACGGTCGGCGTCGGCATGCCCGTCATGATCGCCTTCGACCAGCCCGTCACCGACCGGGTGGCCGTCGAGCGCAACCTCAGCGTGCACAGCTCCAAGCCGGTCGAGGGGGCCTGGCACTGGTTCGACGACCAGCACGTGGACTTCCGGCCGCGGAAATACTGGCCGGCGCACACGAAGGTGCGGGTGGAGGCCAGGCTGGCCGGCGTGCGCGGCGGCCCCGGCATGTACGGCAAGCGCGACGTGAAGCTCGACTTCAAGATCGGCCGCTCGCAGATCACCAAGGGCAGCACCAACGAGCACGTCCTGATCGTCCGGCGGGACGGCAAGCGGATCCGCAGCATGCCGATGAGCGCCGGGCAGGGCGGCCAGTGGAAGTACCACACGACCTCGGGCGTGCACCTGGCCATGTCGCGCGAGCCCGTGACCGTGATGACCTCGCCGGGGATCGGCCCCGGCTCGGCCGGCTACTACCGGCTGACCGTCTACAACACCGTGCGCATCTCCAACAGCGGCGAGTACGTGCACAGCGCGCCCTGGTCGGTCGGCTCGCAGGGCAACTCGAACGTCAGCCACGGCTGCGTGAACGTCAGCCCGGCCAACGCGGCCTGGTTCATCAAGAACACGCTGATCGGCGACCCGATCATCATCACGGGCACGCCGCGCAAGCTGGAGCCCACCAACGGGTGGGGGCACTGGCAGGAGAACTGGAAGGAGTGGCTCAAGTGGAGCGCGCTCAAGGACGGCCCCACCAACCTGCTCGACCGCTGACCGCCGCCCGGCCGGGCTACTACGGAGTGTAGGAGGCGGCGGTCTAGGCGGGGCGGAAGGAGCCGCTGGCCTCGATCCAGCGGTCCAGCACGGCCGCCGCGCCGCCGGAGTCGACCGCCTGCACCGCGCGGGCGTAGGCGTCGATCATGGCCGAGTCGAGGTCGTCGCCGGGCCCGTCGAGCGCCACCAGGGCCGCCGCCGCGTTGAGCAGCACCGCGTCGCGCACCGGCCCCGTCTTGCCGCGGACGAGGTCGTGCACCGCCTGCGCGTTGAACGCCACGTCGCCGCCGCGCAGCGCGCCCACGTCGGCGCGCGGGATGCCGAGCACCGCGGGGTCGAACGTGGTCTGCGTCGCCGTGCCGTCCTTGACCACCCAGACCGTCGAGGTGGCGGCGATGGTGAGCTCGTCGAGGCCGTCGTCGCCGCGGAAGACCAGGGCCGAGACCCCGCGCTCGGCGAAGACGCCCGCGAGCACCGGCAGCATGCCCGCGTCGTAGACGCCGATGGCCTGGGCCGACGGGCGGGCCGGGTTGGTCAGCGGGCCGAGGAAGTTGAAGACCGTGGGGACGCCGATCTCCTTGCGGGTCGGCCCGGCGAAGCGCAGCGCGGGGTGGTAGACCGGCGCGAAGCAGAACGCGATGCCGGCCTGGCGGGCCACCTGCGCCGTCTGCTCGGGCGTGAGGTCGAGCCGGATGCCCAGGTGCTCGAGGACGTCGGCGGCGCCGCAGGAGGACGAGGCGGCCCGGTTGCCGTGCTTGACCACGCGCGCGCCCGCGGCGGCGGCCACGACGGCGGCCATGGTGGAGACGTTGACGGTGTGGGCCCGGTCGCCGCCGGTGCCGACGACGTCCACCACGGGGCCCTCGACGCTCAGCGGCGTGGCCAGGTCGAGCATGGTGCGGGCCAGGCCCACCACCTCGGCCACGGTCTCGCCCTTGGCGCGCAGCGCGATCACGAAGCCGGCGATCTGGGACGGCGTCGCGGCGCCGGACATGATCTCCCGCATCGCCCAGGCCGACTCGTCGGAGGTGAGGTGCTCTCCGGACAGGAGAGCGGACAGCAGCGTGGGCCAGGTCGTCCGGGAGTCCATGGGCACCTACTTGGCGTTGAGTCGGGTGGCGGAACGACGGCGCATGAGGTCGGCCACGGCGTCGGCCAGGACCATCGGCTCCAGCGGCTGCGGCACGACGGCGTCGGCCTTGGACCACTCGGCGAGCCAGCGGTCGTCGCGCCTGGCGATGATCAGGCAGATGGGCGGGCAGTCGTAGACCTCGTCCTTGGCCTGGCGGGCGACGCCCATGCCGCCGGCCGGCTGCGTCTCGCCGTCGAGGATCGCCACGTCGATCTCACCGGAGGCCAGCCACTGGTGCACCTTGGGCTCGGTGGCGCACTCCACGATCTCCACGAGCGGTACGTCGGCCGCGGGACGTCTGCCGATGGCCTGGCTCACCTCGGCCCGGGTGGCGGCGTCGTCGCTGTAGACGAGAATTTTCATCTTCTCGTCGGTGCTCCCTGTGGACATCGGTCGCGCTCACTATCAGTCGAAGAGGTAGGGTCACCTGGATCGTACCGGTGCGACGGGGTGCGGACCCAGGCCACCATGCCTGCTGGGCGTTTTGTTCCAATTATCCCAGGTTGGCAGGCGGTTTGTACCTGCTAACGGGGGGTCGTGCGACCGACCGACCACCGGAGCCGCAATAATGCTGCCCGTGGCGACAGCATCCGCAATAACTTCGACGACGACAGCACAGTCGTACCGCAGACCGAACCTGGTCAGCGTCGGTACGATCGTCTGGCTGTCCTCTGAGCTCATGTTCTTCGCGGCGCTGTTCGCGATGTACTTCACCATCCGGTCGGTGAGCGAGGGCAAAGGCATCGAGTGGGGACCAGCGTTCCTGCAGGCCGGCGCCGACGCCTCTGAGGCAGCTCACCTGAACATCCCGTTCGCGACGGTCAACACGATCATCCTGGTTCTGTCGAGTGTGACGTGCCAGCTCGGCGTGTGGGCCGCTGAGAAGGGGCAGGTCGGCAAGCTCCGCTTCTGGTACATCATCAGCTTCCTCATGGGCGCCGTCTTCGTCGGTGGGCAGCTGTACGAGTACATGGAGCTGGCGTCAGAGGGCGCGACCCTGTCCGCTAACGCTTACACCTCGGTGTTCTACCTGACGACGGGCTTCCACGGCCTGCACGTGACCGGTGGCCTGATCGCGTTCCTGTTCATGCTGGGACGCACGTACGCCGCGAAGCGCTTCACGCATGAGCAGGCCACCAGCGCGATCGTCGTGTCCTACTACTGGCACTTCGTCGACGTCGTCTGGATCGGTCTTTTCGCGACCATTTACATCATTCGTTAAGGAACGGGATCTCTGTGACTAGGATCACCGCTTGGCGGCGGCATCCCCTCGCGAGATACGCCGTCCTGATTTTGGCGTTGGCGCTGGTCGGGATGGTATACGCCGCCTTTGTCCAGGTGGGTAAGCCTGCCGACGCGGCACTGGCGGCGGGCAAGGTCGATGACGTGGCCGAGGGCAAGAGCCTGTTCATCCAGCACTGTGGCAGCTGCCACGGCATGAGCGCGCAGGGCACCGGCACGGCGCCCACGCTCATCGGCGTCGGCGCCGCCGCGGTCGACTTCCAGATGAGCACCGGGCGCATGCCGGCCGCCGCCCCAGGGCCGCAGGCGCCGCGCAAGCCTCCGGCGAACTGGGTCAACGAGACGACCACCCGCCAGATCGCGGCGTACGTGCAGTCGCTCGGCGGCGGCCCGCAGGTGCCCGGCCACGAGCAGGTCGACCCGGCCATGGGCGACGCCGGCAAGGGCGGCGAGCTGTTCCGCGCCAACTGCATCCAGTGTCACAACTGGGCCGGCGCGGGTGGCGCCCTGACGCAGGGCAAGTACGCCCCCAACCTCAACTCGTCGACCCCGACGCAGATCTACGAGGCGATGATCACCGGCCCGCAGGCCATGCCGGTCTTCAACGACACGACGATCACGCCGGAAGAGAAGCGCAGCATGATCGCGTACATCACCCAGGTTCGCGAGCAGCGGGACCCCGGAGGTTTCGGCCTCGGGCGTATTGGCCCGGTCACCGAAGGTCTCGTAGCGTTCGTAGTGGGCATCGCCGCCCTCGTACTTGCCGCCATCTGGATCACCGCGAAGAAGCGACAGAAGTCATGACAGACAACGAGCACGAGATCGAGCAGGCCGACGAGCGCGTACCCAAGCGCGTCATCGGCACCCCCGCGCCGGGCACCTCGATGCTCGGCGCCGCGGAGGCGCCCGAGGCCGCCGAGGAGGACGTCCCCGGCGTCACGCTGCAGGACGAGGCCAAGGCGCGCAAGGCCGAGAGGATCGTGGCGCTCTGCTTCACGATCACGTTCCTGGCCTCCATCGCGTTCATCGTCTCCTACGTCTACTTCCAGGTGGGCAGCCCCGAGGCGACCGGCACCTCCAACCTCGCCCTGGGCAGCTCGCTCACCATCGCGATCCTGGGCCTGGCGGTCGGCATCGTGATCTGGGTCCGCCAGATCATGCCGAAGTACTCGCTGGTCCAGGAGCGCCACCCGATGGCCTCCGCCGAGGAGGACCGCGAGGTCGTCGGCGAGACGTTCCTGCGCGGGGCCAACGAGAGCGGCTTCGTCAAGCGCAAGCTGCTGCGCCGCACGCTGCTGCTGGCCGCCGCGCCGCTCGGCCTGGTCCCGCTGGTGCTCCTGCGCGACCTGGACAACAGCAAGATGCCGGGCGCGAAGTTCAACTCGATGCTGCGCCACACGGTCTGGGGTGAGAAGACCAAGGAGGGCAAGCCGCTCAGGCTCGTCGTCGAGGGCACCGGCCAGCCCATCAGGGCCGCCGACTTCAACTCGCCCGGCGGCATCCTGTCGGTCGTCCCCGAGGGCTACCAGCACGACCTCAACGCCCTGGCCAAGGCCACGCTGATCCTGATCAAGTTCCGCCCGGAGGAGATCAAGAGCGGCGTCCGGCAGAACTGGACGCACGACGGCATCGTGGCGTACTCGAAGATCTGCACCCACGTGGGCTGCCCCGCGGCCCTGTACGAGCAGAACACCCACCACATCCTGTGCCCCTGCCACCAGTCGACGTTCGACGCCGCCGACGGCGCCAAGGTCATCTTCGGCCCGGCCGCCCGGCCGCTGCCGCAGCTGCCGATCACCGTCGACGCCGAGGGCTACCTCATCGCCCAGGGCGACTTCGAGGTGCCGGTGGGTCCCAGCTACTGGGAACGCGGTGACGCCGAGGCCGAGGTCAGGGAGAAGGGAGGCCAGGCATGAGCGACGAGCTGAAGGCAACGCCGAAGGCCATCGCCGGGCCGTCGAACTTCCTCGACGAGCGTCTCGGCGGGGCGAGCTTCCTCAAGCGCAACATGCGCAAGATCTTCCCCGACCACTGGTCGTTCCTGCTCGGTGAGATCGCCCTCTACTCCTTCATCATCCTGCTGCTGACCGGCACGTTCCTGACGCTCTGGTTCAAGCCCAGCATGGGTGAGGTGCCCTACGACGGCTCGTACGCGCCGCTCAGGGGCGTCATGATGTCCGAGGCCTACGCGTCGTCGCTGGAGATCAGCTTCGACGTCCGGGGTGGTCTGCTCATGCGGCAGATGCACCACTGGGCGGCCCTGCTCTTCGTGGCCGGCATGATGGTGCACGCGCTGCGCGTGTTCTTCACCGGCGCCTACCGCAAGCCGCGCGAGATCAACTGGATCATCGGCGTGCTGCTGCTGACGCTGGCGCTGGCCGAGGGCCTGACCGGCTACTCCCTGCCCGACGACCTGCTCTCCGGCGCGGGTCTGCGGATCACCGAGGGCGTGGCGATCTCGCTGCCGCTGGTCGGCACGTACATCACGTTCTTCCTGTTCGGCGGCGAATATCCGGGTGAGGATGTCGTCTCCCGGTTCTACTCGCTGCACATCCTGCTCATCCCCGGCATCATCCTGGCGCTGGTCACGGCGCACATGGTGCTCATGTGGGTGCAGAAGCACACGCAGATGCCGGGCAAGGGCCGCGACAACGCGAACGTGGTGGGCGCGCCGTTCTACCCGGCCTTCATGGCCAAGGCGGGCGCGTACTTCCTGTTCACGCTGGCGGTGGTGGCCGGGCTGGCGACCTTCACCCAGATCAACCCGATCTGGCTGTTCGGCCCCTACACGCCCGCCGACGTGTCGGCCGGCTCGCAGCCCGACTTCTACATGGGCTTCCTCGAAGGCGCGCTGCGCATCATGCCGCCGTGGGAGATCAACCTCTTCGGCACCTCCCACGCGGGCACGCTGCCGCTGAGCGTCATCATCCCGGCGCTGGTGCCGATGGGCATCATCATGACGGGCCTGGCGCTCTACCCGTTCCTCGAACGCTGGGTGACCGGCGACCACCGCGAGCACCACGTCGCGGACCGCCCCCGTAACAACCCGCACCGCACCTCGATCGGCATGTCGGCGATCACGTTCTACGGTGTGCTGTGGCTGCTGGGCGCCAACGACGAGATCGCGGCGAACTTCCACATCAGCCTCAACTGGACGACGTACGCCGGCCGGGTGCTGATCTTCGTCGCGCCGGCGCTGGCGTACGTGATCACCTACCGCATGTGCCTCGGCCTGCAGCGTTCCGACCAGGCGATCATCTCGCACGGTGTGGAGTCCGGCGTGATCAAGCGGCTGCCGCACGGTGAGTTCATCGAGGTCCACACGCCGCCGGCGGAGGACATCGAGGCCCACATGCGCGGCAAGACGCCGGTGCTGATGCTGCCGGTGGCCGAGGATCCCGCGGGCATCCCGCCCAAGGGCATGCGCGGGCCGCTCGGCAAGCTGCGCGCGCTCATGTCGAAGGCGTACGGCGGGGAGAAGATCCCGCTGGACGACGGGCACGGGCACGGCGACGGGCATGGCGACGGGCACGGGCACGACGAGGACGAGCACGCCGCGATCGGTTCCGGCAACGGCTCCGCCGGCGACGACCGCAGCATCACTCACTGACACCTGACGCCACACACCGGACGGGCCCGGACGAGTTCTCTCGTCCGGGCCCGTCCGGCGTTCGCGGGGCGTCTGCTTCGAGCGGCCGAAGCAGGCGCACAGGGTGGCTGCTCTCAGGGTGCGGCGGAGTCGGACCGCGGCACCGGGAGGGGTCAGTCGGCCTCGGGGAAGCCGATGGAGAAGGCCGCGTCGAGGTCGTGCTTGGAGTAGGCGCGGAAGGCGATGTGGGTCTCGGTGTGGAGCACCCCGGCCACCTTGTTGATCCGCCCCGGCACCACCTCGGCGATCTCCTCGTAGGCGGCGACCCTGACCATGGCCAGCAGGTCGTATTCGCCGGTGATGGAGTAGACCTCGCTGACGCCCTGGATCTCGGCGATCGTCTCGGCGACCTCCGGGATCCGGTCTACCTCTGCATTGATGTGGACGATAGCCGTGACCATGCATCAACTCTATCGTTTCACCTCAAAGGTCGCCCCTCCCGTTCGCGCCGCTGATCGAGATGCCGATAGGCGAGGTCGATGCGGGCCTTGTGCCGGGCCGCGCCCCGCGCGGGCAGGCTCCACTCGCCGTCGACCTCCACCAGGCGCACCCCCGGCGACTCCAGCCAGCGCAGGATGCACTCGGTCTCCTCGGCGCTGGCGGCGTGGACAGGGCCAGGACCCGGCAGCACGACCTCCGCGGCGGCCGTCAGCGAGGCGACGAAAGGGGTCGGGTGGGTGCCCTTCTGCATCACCCCGGCCGCCGCCAGCCGCCCGTAGCGGACCACGTGGATGTCCCAGCCGCCGCCGAACGCGGGGCTGGCCGCGACGAGCTGCGGGATGCGCGTGATGGCGCTCAGCCGCTGCATGCGGGCCGCCGTGCGGACGAACGCGGCCAGCCGGTCGCGGTCGACCGAGGCCTCCTCGTAACGCTGCTCGACCGACAGGCGCTCCATCCTGGCCGACACGGCGGTGAAGACGGGGGAGGCGTCGAGCGTCATGGCCCGCCGGGCGCTCTCGACGTGGACCGCGTATTCCTGCGGGCTTTCCCTGCCCTCGCACGGCGCCCCGCAGCGGCCCATCTCGTGCAGCGCGCAGGCCGCCCTGCGGGTGCGCAGCGTGACCGGCTGGGTGCACTGGCGCAGCGGGACCGCCTCGTGCAGCGCGATGCGGGCGTCGTCGGCCAGCCGGGCACTGGTGAAGGGGCCGAGGTAGGTGGCGCCGTCGTCCTTCAGCTCGCGCACGATCGACAGGCGCGGGAACACCTCCGCCGTCAGCTTGAGCCACAGGACCTTCTCCGGGAAGCGGGAACGGCGGTTGTAGCGCGGCTTGGCGCCGCCGATCAGCCGCAGCTCCCTGACCTCGGCCTCCAGCCCGGTGGCGCAGACGATGTGGCGCACCCGCTCGGCGATGCCGATCATCTCGCGGATGCGCGGCCGGGTCTCGGCGGCGGTGAAGTAGGAGCGCACCCGGTTGCGCAGGTTGGTGCTCTTGCCGATGTAGAGGACCTCGCCGCGCTCGTCCTCGAACAGGTAGACGCCGGGCGCGTGCGGCACCGACTCGGCCAGGTGGCGCTTGCGCTGCTGCTCGGGCGTCGGCGCGCGGACGAACGACTTCAGCTCCTCCAGCGTGTGCACCTGGAAGGAGCCGGCCCGCTCGATCAGCCCGTGGAGCACGTCGACGGTGGCCCTGGCGTCCTCCAGGGCGCGGTGGCACGGCTCGACCGGGCTGCGAAAGAACCGGGCCAGCGTGGCCAGCTTGGCGTTGGGCGTCTCGTCGCGGGTCAGCACGCGCCTGGCCAGGTCGACGGTGTCGACCACCGGGTTGGCCGGCGGCGGATAGCCGAGCGCGGCGCAGGCGGCCTTGACGAAACGGGTGTCGAACCCGGCGTTGTGGGCCACCAGCGTGGCGCCGCGGATGAACTCGAGGAAGCTCGGCAGCACCGTCTCGATCTTGGGCGCGGCCATGACCATGCTGTCGGTGATGCCGGTCAGCACCGAGATGAACGGCGGTATCGGCCCTCCCGGATCGACCAGCGTGGAGAACTCCCCGAGCACCTCGCCGGCCCGCACCTTCACCGCGCCGATCTCGGTGATCGCGTCTTCGGCGGGCGAGCCGCCGGTCGTCTCGAGGTCGAACACGACGAACGTGACGTCGCTCAGCGGAGTGCCGAGCTCGTCGAGAGTGCCTTGAACCGGATCCACGAACCAAGACCATAGAGAGGTCGACCGACAGGAACGAGTCACCACCCCTCTTGGCGATTAGTTACCCTTCCCTTTATGTCCTCGGGAAGACTCGCCGGCCGCTACACCCTGCAACGCCCGCTCGGCGCGGGCGGCATGGGGAAGGTGTGGCTGGCCAGGGACGAGATGCTCGACCGCGAGGTCGCGGTCAAGGAGCTCACCCTGCCCGAGGGCATGGCGCCCAAGGATCGGTCACACTCGGTGACCAGGGCGGTGCGCGAGGCGCAGGCCACCGCGCGGCTGCGCCATCCCGGCATCGTGGCGCTGCACGACGTCGTGGTCGAGCAGGACCGGCCGTGGCTGGTCATGGAGCTGCTGCGGGGCCGCACGCTGGCCGAGACCGTACGCGAGTTCGGCCCCATGCCGGCCGCCCACGCCGCCAGGATCGGCGCCGACGTGCTGGAGGCCCTGAGCGCGGCCCACGCCCAGGGGCTGCAGCACCGCGACGTCAAGCCGGGCAACGTCTTCCTGACCGGGAGCGGCCGGGTGGTGCTCACCGACTTCGGCATCGCCAGGCAGGAGGGCCAGGCCACGCTGACCGAGCAGGGCCTGATGATCGGCTCGCCCGGCTTCATCGCGCCCGAGCGGCTGGAGGGTCATCCCGGCGGCCCCGCCAGCGACCTGTGGTCGCTCGGCGCCACCCTCTACGTCGCGCTGACCGGCGCGCCCGCCTTCGAGGGGTCGGTGGCCCAGCGCGTGCGCGACACGCTCACGCGGCCCGTGCCCGTCGTGCCGGGGCCGCTCGGCCCCCTGGTGGCCGCGATGATGGCGACCCAGCCTGGAGCCCGTCCCGACGCGCGGGCGGCCGTCCAGGCGCTCAGGCAGGTCGCCGCCGGCGGTCCCGCGCCGCAGGTGCCCGCCGGCGGCGACACGACCGCGCCCACCAAGGTGCGCGGGCGCGGCAGGCTCGCGCTGTGGGGGGCCGCCGCCGTGGTGGTGCTCCTCGCGGCGGCCACGGGCGTGTTCTTCCTGCTGAGAGAGCAGGAGAGCACGCCGCCCGCGGCGTTCGACGTGCCGATGGACGTGTGCACGCTGCTCGCCGCGTCGGACGTGGGCGGCCTGCTGCGCACCCAGAGCCCGCCCAGGGCCCAGCCGGGCTCCGACGCGGTGGGCCCCAAGTGCGGCTGGCCCGCCCAGGGCACCGGCGTCGGCGTACAGGTGCAGAAGGACTCCGACACCGTCGACCCCTGGTCGATGACCGACGCCTCGGCCCGCGCGCTCTTCCGCAACCAGAAGCGCTACTGGGCCAAGTACGACGACATCGACTGGACCTGGCCCGAGATCGGGGTGAAGAACAAGGAGCGCGCGAAGCGCACCCCGCTGCACGACATCGCCGGGCTGGGGGAGGAGGCGTTCGGCTTCGAGCTGAAGGGCCCCACCGGCCGCGTGCACTCCGCCCACGTCTACTACCGGCTGGCCAACCTCGTGGTGAGCGTCGAATACACCACGCTGGCCGACCGGCCGACCGACGAGGACGTCAAGCGCTCGGCCCTGAGAGCCGCGCAGGCGAGCGAGCGGACGTTGCGCGATGCCGGGTGACCTCTACCTGCTGGCAGGCCGCTACCGGCTGATCGAGCGGCTCGGGCAGGGTGGCGCGGGCACGGTGTGGCGCGCCATCGACGAGACGCTCGACCGGCAGGTCGCCGTCAAGCAGGTACGCGTGCCGCAGGGCATGGGGCCGCGCGAGCGGGCCGCGTTCGCCGACCTGGCCATCCACGAGGCCAGGTCCGCCGGGCGGCTGCGCGACCCGGCCATCGTGCTCGTGCACGACGTCGTCCTCGACGGCGACCAGCCGTGGATCATCATGGACCTGGTCACCGGCCGCTCGCTCGACAAGGTGATCAAGGAGAGCGGGCCGCTGCCGCCCCAGTTCGCCGCCCAGGTCGGGCTGCGGGTGCTGTCGGCGCTGGAGGTCGCGCACGCCCACGGCATGCTGCACCAGGACGTCAAGCCGGCCAACATCCTGCTCGACGCCGACGGCTCCGCCATGCTCACCGACTTCGGCATCGCCACGCCGATGGGCGGGCGGGGCGACCGGTTCGGCAGCGCGGGCTCGCCCGGCTACATGGCTCCGGAACGACTCAACGAGCAGCCCTCGGGCCCCTCGTCCGACCTGTGGTCGCTGGGCGCCAGCCTGTACACGGCGGTGGAGGGACGCGCGCCGTTCGAGCGGGAACTGCCCGCCGCGATCGCGGCGGCGGTGCTGCTGCACCAGCCGCCCTTCCCCGTCAGGGCGGGCCGCGACCTGGGCGGGCTGCTGATGGCCATGCTGGCCAAGGACCCGGCGGCCCGTCCCGACGCCGCCCGGGTCCGCGCGGAGCTGACCAGGCTGGCCGGCGCCACCGGCGGCGGACGTCCGCGCCGCCGCGCGGCCTGGGCCGCCGCGATCGCCGCCGCCGTGGTCGTGCTGGGCGCGGGCGGCTGGTACGCGGCCTCGGCGCTCGGCGATCCCGCCCAGGACACCGGCCGGTACGCCGCGGCGCCCGACCCGTGCGCCCTGCTCGGCGACGACGAGGCCGCCCGGCTGATGAAGGGCGCCGTCGAAAGCGATCCCACCAGGGCGGGCGAGTGCCAGTGGCAGCTGAGCTCCGGCTCCGGCAGGGGCAACCGCCTCATCGTGCGCGCCTGGGCCGAGCGGCCCACGCGGGACCTCGGCGGGCCCGAGGTGGCGCGGCGCCGCTTCACCAGCGAGCGGAGCACCAGGGCGGCGGCGGAGGGCACGTCCCTGCGGGCCTCCCACGGCAAGGTCAGGGACGTCGCGGGCCTGGGGGAGGCGGCCATCATCCAGAACGCCTTCGAGTTCTACCTCAACTCCACCGAAAGCGGTAAATCGGACAGCGTGCTGCTTTTCCGAACGAGTAACCTGCTGGGCGAAGTGGTCTGGCACCGTGAGGAAGCGACGCGGAAGGCCCCGGCGGACCAGGACACCGCGATCGCCGCCGCCCGCCTCGTCTTCGCGGCGCTGCCGAAGTGAGCCCCGATGCTGCAAGAACCTTGCAAGGGGCATGACTAGCATGTTTCCCCGCAAGTCAGGGCAACCCCAGGAGTCCCCGTGAATCCCGGTAGCGAGTACGAGCCGCCGACCACCCCCTACCAGGCGCCCGGCGGGCCGTCCGAGCCACCGAACACGCCTTACCGGACGCCCGGCGGACAGGCGCCGCACTCGCCGTATCCGGGGGGACAGCAGCACTCAGGGGGACAACCGCACTCAGGGGGGCAGCCGCCGCACTCGCCGTACGGGGCGCCAGGGGGACAATCGCCGGACGCGGCCCAGCAGACGCCCGGCGGGCCGTACCCGCCGTCCGGAGGCCAGTATCCGCCTCCCGGAGGGCAGTATCCGCCGCCGGGCGCGCCGTATCCGCCGCCCGGCCGGCCGTACGACGCCCCTGGCATGGCTCCGACCCTCCCCCCGACCATGCCTCCGACGCCTGGGCCGCCGCGGCGGCCCAGGCCCGCCTGGATCATGCCCACGCTCGCCGCCGCCCTAGTCGTGCTGGTCGCCGCGGGAGGCGTGGGGGCCTACTTCCTCTACGGCAAGGTCACGGGCGCGAGCGCGCCCCCGACCGCAGCGCCGTCCTCACCCGCCGCGACGGCTTCCGCCGCGGCGGCCCCCGACGTGTGCGCCATGCTGCCCGCGGACGAGGCCGACCGGCTGGTGCCCGGCGCGACCGTGGCCAAGCGTTCCAGAGAGGGCGACTACACCGTCGACTTCACCTGCAACTGGATCAACCAGCGCATCTCGTACGGCGAGTTCTGGCGCAGCAGGGAGATCGACGTCAGGATCGAGCAGCACAAGGGCGAGGGCGCCAAGACCGGCCGGGCGATGGCCCAGAACTCCTACGAGGTCGAATACCGCGGCGGCAAGTACGGCGCCACCGCCACCCCGTCCCTCGACCCCGACGAGAAGCAGTACATCTCGCCGGTCAAGGACGTCCCCGGCGTCGGCGACGACGCCTTCGCCCAGTACACCTGGCGCCGCGACGGCAAACTGCTCTGGTACGCCTTCGGCACCGCCCACGCCCGCGTCGGCGACATGACGATCGAGGTCAAGTTCCAGGCCGGCCAGCAGCGCAAGGACTCCCAGGTGCTGTCCAACGAGAGCACCCAGGCCGTCACGGAGGAGAACGCCATCCGCGAGGTGAGCGGCCTGGCCGGGCACTTCGCCAAGGGCGTGGCCGCCTGGCAGGCCCGCAACCCCGGCGTGCTGGCCCAGGCGGAGAAGTCGGCCGAGGCCACGGTCTCGCCGAGCGCCGCGCCGACCCCCTCGCCGAGCGTGCTGGCCGCCTTCCCCGCCGACTGCGGCGCCGTGACGGAGACGGCCACGCGGCTCGTGCCCGAGCCGACCACCAGGGCGCGCGGCACCCAGGCCGGCGCCGACAGCCAGACCGAGTGCCGCTGGCTCAACCTCGACGTGCCCGGCGGCGACGGCGAGAAGAAGATCCGCAGCGCGCTGATCACCGTCCACCGGTTCACGAACCGGGCGGGCGCGGTGGACGAGACCGCGGCCAGGTCCTACTACGCCAGCGGGTACGGCCGCGCCAAGACCACCGCCGGCTCCGCCCTGGGCAACATCAAGTGGGGCCCGCTGGGCGAGGTCGAGGGGATGGGCGACCAGGCGTACCAGCAGTACGTGCAGACCAGGAACGGCGACGTCGCCGCGGCCAGCGGGTCGGTCGTCATCCGCGAGGGCGCGGTGGTGGTCAGGGTCGACTTCTCCGGTCATCAGCGGCCCGAGGGCGAGGAGACCAACTCGCCCAAGGTCGAGCTCATGCCGGAGAAGGAGGCGATGCCGGGCGCGCTCGGCCTGGCCAAGGCCTACCTCCAGGCCCTGGCCGCCCATCCCGCGGGCGACTGACCGAGCCGCCGCAGATCGGCCCGGCAGCCCTTCCGCGCAGCCCCTCGCCGGCCGTCTCGCGCGGTCCCTCGGCCAGTCTCCCGGGCGGACTCCTCATGCGGGGACGTCAGGCGGGGACGTCATGCGGGGACGTCATGCGGGGGCGTCATGCGGGGGCGTCAGGTCGGTAGGTCAGGCGGGGGCGTCGCGGAGGCGTTCGACCCGGATGCCGCGCAGCAGCAGCTCCGACACCAGCACCGCCGCCAGCAGGCTGACCAGCAGGCCGGCGCCCACGACCGCCGCGACCGGCGCCGCCGCGATGTCGTGCGGCAGCGGCGGCGTCACCGGCGGCTCGGTGAACTGCGGGATGCGCCCGAGCGCAGCCCAGGCCGCCACGAGCCCGGCCGTCAGCCCCGCCAGGGTGCCCGCGGTGACCGTGATCACCTGTTCCAGCAGGAGGGCGGCCCGCAGCGCCGCCACGCGGGCCCCCGACGCCTCCAGCGCGGCCAGCTCGTACCCGCGCCGCCTGGCCGCCGTGTACAGCGCCAGCACCGTGCGCCCGAGCGCCAGCGCCGCCGCGGCCAGCGCGGCGACCAGCAGCAGCAACAGCGCCAGCCCGGGACCCTGCGCCGCGAACGAGGCCACCACGTCGGACACGTGCCGCCGCGACACCACCGACAGCCCCTGCTCGGTCAGCGCCCGCTCCAGCGCCTCCGGGTCGTCCGCGCTGGTCCACACCTGGTACTCGGCCGTGTCGTGCACCCCGTACGCCATCCGGTCGGCCTGCGCCAGATCCACCAGGACGCCCGCGCCGGTCAGCCCCGGCCCGGCCGCCGAGGCCAGGACCGGGGCGACGGGGGTGGCGAAGGCGGCGTCCAGGCCGGGCACCGCCCGCATGCCGACGGCGCCGACCGTGATCGCCGCGGGCACCGGCCGGTAGGTGGCCGGGCGCAGCGTCTCGTTGCCGATCTCGGAGACGATGAACGTGCCGTCGCGCGAGCCCGGGTCCTGGTCCACCCGCCAGGGCGGCAGGGGCAGGGCGTTCCAGCGGCCCTTGTCGCGTACCGCGATTCCGGTGACCTTCACGTGCGCGTACGCCATCTCGTCGAACTGCGCGGGCGGCGTCATGTCTCCCGAGAGCGCGCGCAGCTCGCACGCGGCGTCCCGGCAGGCCGGCGGCAGGTTCCACTCATGCGCGCCCCCGCGCCCGCTGAGCGCGCCGAGCGGGATCGCGGCGGGCCGCAGCTGTCCCGGCACGCGCAGCGTGGCGAACAGCCGGACTCCCCACCCCTCGGGCGGCGGGTCGTGCGAGATCCGCACGCGCAGCCGTTCGCCCCGCAGCCACACCCGGGGCGCCGCCGGTCCCGGCAGGCCCGCGACCGCCTCGGGCAGCGGCCGCCCGCCCGCCAGGCCGGGCCGCCAGTGGGCCACGGCGGCCAGCCTGGCCGGGTCGGAGGCCACGAGCTGCGGCGGCCCCGGCACCTTGATCACCGGAGCGGCCAGCCGGCCGCCGGGGTCGGCGGCGTTCACGGCGGCGATCAGCCGTTCCGGCTCGACCGGCCGGACCGCGATCGCCACCGGCGCGCCGTTGTGGAACCTGGCCGTCTCCTCGTAGTCGCCCGACGTGGCGCTCCACGCCGACACCGCGAACGTGGCCAGCCCGAACGCCGTGCCCAGGACGACCACACTGCCCGCCGTCACCGGCCCCCTCGCCACCTGCCGCAGCGCGAGGAACGGCCCCAGCCCGCCGCGCCGCCTGGTGAGCCGGAACAGCCGCCGCGCCAGCACCGGCAGCGCCCGGCCCGCCAGCAGCGCCACCCCGAGCGCGACCAGTCCCGGCACCGCCATCGCGCTCGAACTCTGCCCCGACACGTCCGTGATCACGCCGGTGGCCAGCAGCTCCACCAGGCCGAGCGCGGTGATCGAGAGCACGATCGCGTCGAGCACCCAGCCGCGGGCCGACCTGCGCGGGGTGCGCCGCCACTCCTCGGTGACCGGCCGGTTGGCCGTCCGCCAGGCCGCCAGCGCGGCGGCCAGCACGCCGCCGAACATGGCCGCGACCCCGGCCACGGCCGCCTCGGGCGGGAAGCCGGCCGGGATGCCGGGCGGCAGCAGCGCGCCCACCATCGCCCCCGCCGCGGCGTATCCGAGCAGCAGGCCGAGCGGTACCGCGGCGGTCAGCACGAGCAGCGGTTCGGTCAGCGCGAAGCGCCACACCCGCGCCCGCCGGTGCCCGCGCAGCCGGGCCAGCGCGATCTCCGCGCTGCGCGCCCTGACCAGGTCGCCCACCGTCTGGAAGAGCAGCATCCAGCCGAGCCCGACGAGCTGAACGATCACCAGGAGCGCGGGGACGCCGAGCGAGCCGGCGTTCGCGGTCAGTCCCTTCAGCATGTCGGCCACGCGGGAGTAGACGATGTCGCTGCTCTGCGCACCCGCCGCCTCGGCCGCGGCCTGCATGGCCGACAGCTTCGCGATGTCCGTGCCCTCCAGGCGGGCGGGGTCGATGTAGACGGTGGCGTAGTCGGTCCAGCCGGACTTGACGTCGCCCGCCACGTCCACGGCGTCGGTGACGAGGTAGGTGTCCGTCCTGGTGCTCGGCACGGTGAACAGCGCGTCGGCCTTGTCGTCGGCCGGCTCGCCCGGCGGGCTGAACAGCGTCCTGCCGAACCAGAACGGATCGTTCGCCGGCCCCGGCCGGTAGAGGCCGACCACCTTGAGCGGCGCGGGCTTGCGCCCGCCCTCGGTCACCTCCATGCCGAGTACCGAGGTCAGCCTGATCCGCCCGCCCACCTTGAACCCGGACGTCCGGCCGGCCATCACCTCCCCGCTCGCGCGGGGACAGCGCCCCGCGACCACGACGACGTGCTCGCACTGCCCGTCCTGCCAGACCAGCGAGTACGCGCGCCGATCGGCACGCCGCCCGCTCGTGGCCTCCATCCCGAACACCGGCCGGGTGGTGAACGCCGCGCCCGCGGTGAACGCGGCGACCTTGGCCTCGATGCCGCCTGTGCTGGTGGTGTACCGCCAGCCGCGTCCCTCCAGCGGCGCGGCCCGCACCGCGTCCCTGGCGATCGTGGTGCGGGCGGCGGCGGAGTAGATCGGGCCGACGGCGGCCGAGGCGATCGGGACGAGCGCGATGAGCAGCACGACCAGCGAGAGCGTGCGGCGTTCCCACAGACCGCGCAGGATCACGCCTCGGCCCTCCTGAGCGCGATGCCGTCCTCCAGTTCCTCGATCCTGGCCATCGAGCCGGGCGGCAGCAGATGGTGGTACTCGGGCGGCACCTGCACCGCGCCCTCCCTGCCGACGACCACGAAGTCCTCGCCGCGCCTGCTCTCGGCGCCGACCCGGCCGTCCCTGATCGTCACCGTACGGCTCAGCGCCCGGCTCACGGCGGCGTCGTGCGTGACCACCACCGCGGTCGTGCCGTCGGCCGCCGCGGCCCGCTTGATCAGCTCGACCACGCGCGTGCCCGACTCCTCGTCGAGCTGGCTGGTGGGCTCGTCGGCCAGCAGTAGCCCGGGCTTGTTGGCCAGCGCCACCGCCACGGCCAGCCGCTGCTGCTCGCCGCCCGACATGCTGCCCGCGGGCCGGCCGCCCGCGTCGCCGAGACCGACCCGGCGCAGCAACTCGGCGGCCCGCCGCCGGTCGCGTCCGGCCGCGCGCTGGGCGAAGGCCACGTTCTGGGCGGCGCTGAGGTAGCCGATGAGGTTGCGGGCGGGCTGCTGCAGCACCATGCCGATGCGGGTGGCCCGCAGCCGGTCGAGTCTGCGCTGGTCCAGCCGGCCCAGGTCGGTGCCGTCCAGCCACAGCCGGCCGGCGCTCGGGCGCAGCAGCCCCGCCAGCAGCCACAGCAGCGTCGACTTGCCCGCACCCGACGGGCCGAGCAGGGCCACGGTCTCGCCCGCCTCGATCGTCAGGTCGACGTCACGCAGCGCGACCAGCTCGACGTCACGCGCCTTGTAGATCTGCACGATCCCGTCACACCTGACCAGGCTCACCGCACCACCCACTCCTATCTCGCGGGCGGCCCCGCGCACACAGGGCGGCTCACGGGCCGCTCCTCGAGCGTTGCCTGGCCACGTCGCGTACCTCGATCACCCGGTCGCAGCGCTCGGCCACCTCGGGGTCGTGGGTGGCGACGACCAGCGTGGTGCCGCCGCCGGCGACGGCGAGCAGTTCGTCCAGGACGACGGCGCGGTGGACGGCGTCCTGCTCGGCCGTCGGCTCGTCGGCCAGCAGCACCCGGGGCCGCAGCGCCAGCGCCCTGGCCACCGCGACCCGCTGCTGCTGCCCGCCCGACAGCTCCTCGACCAGGTGATCGGCGAACCTGGCCACCCGCAGCCGCTCCAGCGCGTCCGCGGCCAGCCGCATCGCCTCGCCCGGCGCGCACCCGCCCGCGCGGAGCGCGACCTCGACGTTCTCGGCCGCCGTGAGCAGGGTCAGCAGCCCGTACGACTGGAAGACCAGCGCCAGCCCGGCCCGCAGCTCGGGCTGCTCGTCCAGCGGCACGCCCCGCACCAGGACCCGGCCGCCGGCCGGCGGGAGCAGCCCGGCCAGCGTGGTCAGCAACGTCGTCTTGCCCGACCCCGACGGGCCCATGAGCGCGACCCGCTCGCCGGAGGCGAATTCGAGGGTGAGGCCGTCGATGATCGTACGGCCGCCGGCGCGGCAGGTGAGGGCGCGACAGGCGAGCGCCGATCCGGTCGACACGGGCTGGATCATCTCCCTGACTGGAGAGGCGCGTCAACGGTTAATGAGGCTGCAACCCGGTTGCAAGTGGGACAAATAACGTTATATCTGCAAGCACTTGAGCCGCGCGATCACGTTTGTCCAGTACAGGGGCATGGGCAAACCATGGGGGATCGCGCGGCTCCTTTGTTCTCCCGGGCTCGCGCCGGTCCTCGCCGGTCTTCGCCCCGGGTCCTCGCCGGTCATCGGCTCGGGCCCTCGCCGTGCCTTCATCGCCTCCGGGCGGAGGTTCGCCGGCTCAGGAAGGGGGCGAGCAAGCCCGGCACGGCCCGATCGGCCAGGTCGAGCCCGTCGCCGTGGCCCACGTCCACCACCTCGTAGTGACCCTTCCCCGCCGCCGTCGTGGCGCGCACGGTCAGGAGCCCGGCCCGGCGCTGGAAGTACGACTCGGTGATCGTCCAGCCGGCGATGCCCCTGCGCTCCAGCGCGACCGTCCGCCTGGCCACGGCGCCTCTCCTGATGACCAGATGCCGGGAGCTCAGCGCGTGCCCCAGACTCGTGGCACCCGCCACGGCCAGCCACAGCCCGAATGCCAGCACCACCACAGGCAGTACCCACACCCAGCCCCACACCCACTCGCCCACCCCACCGTCCAGCCAGCCGGTCACCTGACCGTTCATCCGGCCGTCCACCGGCGCCGCTCCCCCCGCCACGCCCGTCGCCGGGCCCGGCAGCGGAGGCGTCACCAGGGCCCTTGTCATGATCGTTGCCAGGGTGGTGACCAGCGCCGTCACCACGGCCGTCACCACCGCCCGGATGATCCGCCTGCGCCGCGCGGCCGGCGGGTGCGGTGTCAGGGCGGGCAGCCCGGCACCGGCGACCAGGGCGGCGATCCGCATGGCCAGGGCGCGGGGGAGCGGCGGGGTGAGCGCGGAGGCGTCCTCGCTCTCGTCGCCCCCCGACGTGCTCAGCCCGGTGGCGACGGTCCTCACCCTGGCCCCGCCGCCCAGCCGCAGCAGCAGCGGCTCGCTGATCTCCACCCCGCGCAGCCTGCGTTCCTCCAGAGTGAGGGAGCGGCTGGTCAGCAGGCCGCGCCGGACCCGGAGCCGGCCCGGCTCGCGTTCGAGGCGGTAGCCGCCCCACGACTCGGCGAACAGCAGCCCCGCGCCCAGCACTCCGACCAGCAGGTTGGCCGTCAGCAGCATGGGCACCGCGAGCAGCGGCAGCGTCACCACCCAGTCCCACACCCCGGCCGCCAGCCGGCCGGTGACCTTCTTCAGCCCGAACGCGTCGAGCGCCTTGTACAACGCGCCGAGCACCACCGCCGCGCCGGTGAAGGTCCACACCGACAGCGGCGCGTACCTGACCCACGACCAGCGCAGCTCCGCCACCAGCCCATCCACCCGCGTCCCGTCCGCCAGCAGCCTGTCCGCCCGCGTCTCGCCCGTCGATGTCCCGTCTGCCAGCGTCTCGTGCGCCGCCAGCCTGTCGGCCCGCGTCCCGCCCACTGGCGTCCTGTCTGCCTGTGACCCGTCCGCTCGCTCGGCCGGCTCGCCCTGGTGCAGCAGGACGCGGCGCAGGGACTCCGCCTCGCGCCTGCCGAGGGAGTCGAGGACGAGTTCGGTGTCGTCGCCCGCCTGCTCTCCCGTGCCGACCTTGACCACGGTCAGGCCGAACATCCGGCGTACGGGGTCGGCGCGCAGGTCCACGCTGCGCACCCGGTCGCGCGGGAGCGAGCGGTGCCGCCGGGTGGTGACGCCTGAGCGCAGTTCCAGGCGCTCTGGGGTGAGCCGCCAGCGGGCGGCACGCAGCCGGAGCACGTCGTACGCGGCCGCACCGGCGACGATCAGCACCGCGACGCCCGCGCAGACCCCGACCACCCCCCAGAACGGCCAGTCCCTGCCCGACAGAAACCGCACGACCCCGGCCACCGCCCCCACCACGACGGCCAGCGACTTCACCCCCGACGCCCACGGACTCCGCCCCGCCAGCCGCCGCCACCCACCCCCGCGCACCGCCTGGCCGCCACCGGCCTGCTCGTGCTGCCGACGCTGCGCGCG
>NZ_PVNG01000010.1 GCF_003001935.1 Nonomuraea fuscirosea
CGCCGTCCTCCGCCTTCGCCGTCCTCCGCCTTCGCCGTCCTCCGCCTTCGCCGTCCTCCGCCTTCGCCGTCCTCCGCCTTCGCCGCCCTTCGCCGCCCATCGCCTCCCGCCATCGACCGCCTCCGCCTGTCGCCAGCTCCTCGCAACCCGTCTCCGCTCCGTCGCGACGCGCCTTCGGACCCCACCACCCGTCCGTGTCTCCGCCATCCGGGCCCGTCGCCACACGTCGCCAGCTTCCTCGCGACCCGTCTCCTCATCCGTCGCCACGCCCCTTCTGGTTCCCACCACCCGTGGACCGTCTCTGCCGTCCGGTCCGTCGCCACGTATCGCCGGACCCTCGCAATCAGTCACCGCGTCCGTCGCTACACGCCTCCAGACCCCGCAACCTTCCGCGGTCTTCGCGTCCGTCGCCACGCGCCTCCCGCCACGCGCCTCCCGCCACGCGCCTCCCGCCACGCGTCTCTGCGCCCGTCGCTACGCGCGCCTCCGGTCCCCGCAACCTTCCGTCGTCTAGTGTCCGTCGTTTCCGGCGTCCGGCGTCCGGCGTCCGGCGTCCGGCGTCCGGCGTCCGGCGTCCGGCGTCCGGCGTCCGGCGTCCGGCGTCCGGCGTCCGCCGTCTTCCCGCTTACTGGTTGGGAGCAACGCCGTCTTCGCCGCGCTTCTGGTGGCCTTCCGATGCCCGCTGTCCCGGCACCATGTACCGGCAGCACCATCACCGAGTGCGTGTGGTTATAGGAGGAGGCGCTTCCGGCTTCCCGCTGCCGCCACCCATCTTCCGACGTCGAAACCTGCCGCTCTCACCGCTGCTCGACGTCCGCCGGTCCACCCCCAATTCCCCCGTTGAAGGCAAGGTCGGCTGCGCCGCGCTTCTGAGTGGCGACCTCCCTACCTCCTCCGCCTTCGCCGCCTCCGTCTGTCCGCCAGCTCCTCGCGACCCGTCTCCGCTGCCACGCCTCTTCGGCCCTACCCCCGTCCACCGTCTTCGCTGTCCGGGTCCGTCGCCACGTATCGCCGGAGCCGGCAACCTGTCTCCGCGTCCGCCGTCTCCCGCTTATCCGTTGAGGGCAACGCTGTTTTCGCCGCGCTTCTGGTGGCTTTCCGCCGTCCGCTGTCGCGGTACCCGCGTACGGGACGTCCATCGCCGAGCGCGTGTGGTTGAGCAGGCGAGCTTCCCGGCTTCTCTGCCGCCACCCATCTCCGGCTCCCGAACTTTCCTGCTTCTCGGCCGCCGCTTCTCGGGCTTCGCCTTGCGGCGATCGCGGCTGTGGGGGTGGGTTGCTTCCTGTCCTTCGATCGCAGCGCCTTTCGGGTGGGCTTGCTGAGTTGATCCGAGCTGTCTGGGGTGACTGAGGGGTGGTGCGGTCAGCTCGACTCAACGAGGTTCCGCCTTGCATTCTCGCGTCCGGGATGAGCAGCAGGGGGCTCAGGTGAGTCTTCTCGCCTGGGTGGAAAGGGCTTTCTCGTCGCTGGTTTCACGTGAAACACGTGCGGCGGAGGAGCCATCGAGTCGACCATGCGGGCGTGTTTCACGTGAAACGCAAGAGCGTGGGGGAGCGGGGCAAGCGGGGGCGAGCGTGAGGATCAGCGTCAGCGCGTGCCGTCCAACGCATACGCCGCCCAGCGTTCAGGTCGTTCGACGGACGTGCCGCCTCGCGGGCGCGCCGTTCGACCCATGTGGCGCCCGACGCCGGTGCCGCGCCCCGCGTGCGCGCCGTCCACGTACGTCGCGCGTGCGCGCCGTCCACGTACGCCCGGCGTGCTTGTCGCCCGACGCCTGCGGCCCGGTGCGAGTGCGGTCCGGCTTGCGTGCGGCTCGGGGTGCGTGCCGTTCCACGGGTGCGTGCTGTCCGGCGCACGCGCTCTCCGCCGTGTGTACCCCGTCCCGATGTACACGCGCCGCCGGATGTGCGTCCGCCCGGTGTGCGTGCCGCCCCGGCGTGCGCGACGTTCGATGTGCGTGTCGCCGGGTGGGCGGGCCGGCCAACGTCGCGTGCCGCCGGGTACAGACGCCGCAAGGTGTGCGGGCCGTTCGGCGTGCGTGCGGTCCGACGCAGGTGCCGTTGGACGTGCGTGTCGCCGGGTGGGCGGGCCGGCTAACGTGCGCTTGTCGCCGGGTGCACGCGCCGCATGTGGGCTGCTCGGTATGCGCGGCGTTCGGTGTGCGACCGGCGTGCTTGCCGTTGGACGTGTGTGACGCCGGGTGGGCGGGCCGGCCGACGTGCTGGTTGCCTGGTGCGGGTAGTCCGCCGTGCACGCGCCGCCGGGGGTGTGGGACGCCCGGCGTGCGTGGGGTTCGGCGTACGTGCCGCCTGGGGTGCGGATTGTTCGGCCTGCGCGCTGTCGCGCGTCGTGCAGGCCGTCGAAGGGTGACATTGACCGAGGCGTTTCGATGCCCGTCCGCTGCCGACCGACTGCGTCCGCCGGTCGGGTGCGGCGGATAAAGGCGTGGGGTGAACGCGTGGATCGCCCTCGCGTAGATCGTCCTCGCGTGGATCGCCCTCGCGTAGATCGCCCTCGCGTAGATCGTCCCCGCGTGGATCGCCCTCGCGTAGATCGTCCCCGCGTGGGGAGTTGTCGGTGATGTTGCTGTGGAGGTCGTGCCGTTGCGGTGCCGGTCGGTGTTCTTGGTGGCGGTAGTTGGATGTGTCTGTGTGGTGATCGACTTTTGCGGTGATCCAGTTCGCGAGGCTTCGGGTTTCCCGTCTCCCGGGGCCCGGTGTTGCTAGGCGGAGGCGGCCTTGTGAAGGTCGTCGAGGAAGTCGTCCACTTGTTCCGGGGTGGTGTCGAAGGCGGTCATCCAGCGGACTGTGCCGGCGGTCTCGTCCCAGTAGTGGAACAGGTAGCGCTGGCGGAGGGTCTCGGCGACGGCGATCGGAAGCGTGGCGAAGACGGCGTTGCCCTCGACGGGGTAGGCCAGTGAGACGCCGGGGACGTCGGTCAGTCCGTCCGCGAGGCGGGCGGCCATGCGGTTGGCGTGGGCCGCGTTCTGGCGCCAGAGTTCGTCCGTGAGGAGCGCCGACAGTTGGGCTGAGATGAAGCGCATCTTCGAGGCGAGTTGGAGCGACTGGCGGCGAAGGAACGGGACGCCGTCCGCCAGCGACGGGTCGAGGACCACGACGGCCTCCGCAGCCAGGGCGCCGTTCTTCGTGCCGCCGAAGCTGAACACGTCCACTCCGGCGTCCGTGGTGATGGCCTTCAGATCGCAGTCGAGGTACGCGGCCGCGTTGGCGAGTCTGGCGCCGTCCACGTGAAGCCGGAGCCCCTTTGCGTGGGCCGTCTCGGCGAGGGCGGCGATCTCGGCGGGGGAGTAGCAGGTGCCGAGTTCCGTGACCTGAGAGATGGAGACGACGGCCGGCTGAGATTCGTGGGGGTTGCCGACCCCGCCGAGGCGTGACTCGATGTCGGCCGGGCGCAGCTTGCCGTCCGCTGTCGGGATCGTCATGAGCTTCACCCCGAGCAGCCGCTCCGACGCCCCCGCTTCGTGGGTGGCGATGTGGGCGCTGTCGGCGCAGAGGATGGCGTCGTACCGGCCGAGCATGAGGGCGAGGCCGACCATGTTGGCGCCCGCCCCGTTGATGACGGCGAACCCCTGCGCCTGCGGGCCGAACGTCTCCTTCGCCTTGGCCTCGAACGTCGACGTCCAGCTGTCGTCGCCGTACGCGGGGGCGTCTCCTTGGTTCGCCGCGGTGATGGCTTCGAGGATGGTGGGGTGGACGCCGGCGTGGTTGTCGCTGGCGAAACTCTTGGGGTACATCGAATCGATCAGCACAGGGCAAGGCTACTTCTGGGACGGAGGTTGCCAGTGCCCACCCCTACGAGCCAAGCCTCGTGCTGTCCGGTCGGAGCCAACTCTCGTCTGGACGTCTGGTCTCGGCTCGGCACTGCTCAATTGGTCTCGGCTCATCTCGCCTCACCTCGGTTCGGACCGGATAGGTACCCGTGCTGCCGTCTCGGGTGTCCCTCGCTCGGCCGTCTCGGGTGGCGGCTCGGTTCGGCTTGGGCGGGTCAGTGAGGTTGCCGGTTCGAGTTCGGTGCCGCCACTGGTCGGCTGTCCTCGCTCAGGCGTCATTCCCGCTCGATCGTGCCGGCGGACTTCGGCGCACGACCAGAGGTGGAGGCGTCCGAGGGTGGCGCTGGAGGCGTCGCACCGTCGGGTGAATGGTGAATGGGGGGAGACGACGTGGGTGTTGGAGGCGGTGCAGACGTCGGAGTGGGTGGCTGTCAGAGTCCGTTGTTCAGACCCGGACGTCATCGCTCGGGCATCTGGGATTGGTCGTCTCGGCCTGGGGTTGGCTCTGCTCGGCGGTCGCCTGCCCGGATGAACGCACTCCGTATAGCTAGGGCGGCAGAGTGGGAAGCGATGGCACGGTCACAGCCGGCCGGGACGATCGCAGCGGATCGTCCTGCTGCGTGCCCAGGGTGCGCGGACGGTCAGCACCGAGTTTGCGCCGCTGCCATTCAGGTACGCCGAGGGCATCGTTCTCCGCCGCGCCGGGAAAGCGTGCGCGTGCGTACGGCACGCCGTCGAAGAGTCCGAGCCGGTCCCGCCGACCACCCGCGTACCGCGCGTTCTCCGACGCAGCCTGTGCGGTGGGTTGCTCGCGGGCGGTCGGGTCAGGTGCGGGAGGCGGCGTTCTGGAGGAGGGTGCGGCAGAGGTCACCGAGGTCCTGGCCGGCGGCCTCCGCCGACATCGGCAGCAGCGACGTCTCCGTCATGCCGGGCGCCACGTTGACCTCCAGGAAGTGCGGCACCCCGTCGGCGTCCACGATCAAGTCGGTACGGGAGATGTCCCGCAGGCCCAGGGCGGTGTGTGCGGTGACCGCCGTCTCGGCGCAGGCGGTGGCCGCCTGGACGGACAGGCGGGCCGGGGCGAAGAACTCGGTGTGGCCGGCGGTGTAGCGGGCCGCGTAGTCGTAGACGCCTTCGTCCGGGACGATCTCGACGGCGGGCAGGGCCACGGGGCCGTTGCCGAAGTCGACGACGGAGACCGCCACCTCCACGCCCTCCACGTACCGCTCGATCAGCGCCGTGTCGCCGTAGGCGAAGCAGCCGACCATCGCCGCGGGCAGCTCTTCGGCGGTGCGGACGATGGAGGCGCCCAGCGCGGATCCGCCACGGGCCGGCTTGACGAAGAGAGGCAGCCCGAGCCGCTCCACGATGCGCCCGAGCACCACCGTGGCGCCGAGGTCGTGGAACGTCTCCTTCGGCAGCGTGACGGACTCGGGCGTACGTACGCCGAAGGAGCGGACGACGGCCTTGGCGGTCGGCTTGTCGAAGGCCACCCGGCAGGCGTCGGGATCGGCACCGACATAGGGGACGTTGAGCAGCTCCAGCACGGAACGGATGGCGCCGTCCTCTCCGGCGCCTCCGTGCAGGGTCACGAACACCGCGTCCGGCGGGTCGGCCAGGATCGAGGGGACGAGTGAGGCGTCGGTGTCGCGGGCCTCGACGTCGACGCCCGCCGCGCGCAGCACCTCGCTGACCCGGCGACCCGAGCGCAGAGACACCTCCCGCTCATAGGAGAGGCCTCCGGCCAGCACGAGCACGTGGCCCAGATCGCTCATCACATCTCCTCTGCTGATGCCGCTGATGGCACGCTGTCCAACCGTACCGGCGTGGGCGGTGAAGGGTGTACGGGGAGGTGTCTTCTGGTGCCCTCTCCCTCAGAAGTCCGCTGGAGCGCCGGCCCGTGCCCCGGAAGGACGTCCGCTCCTCCAGGAGCGGCCACACCGGGAGGCCAGGAGACGGAAAGGGGGCCGGCGTCGCCCGCCGGCCCCCTAGAAGTCCTCGCGGCGGTCAGGCCAGGTCGGGCCCGGGCGTGTCGACGCCTTGGTGGTCGCGGGTGGACGACGTGCCGAACGTGTCTCTCAGCTGCATCTCCTGGTCGATCACCCCGGCCAGCCGCCGCACCCCCTCACGGATCCGGTCGGGCTCGGGGTAGCAGTAGGACAGCCGCATGTGCCGCGCCCCGCTGCCGTCGGAGAAGAACCCGGTCCCGGGTACGAACGCCACCCGCTCGGCCACGGCCCTGGGCAGGATCGCCTTCGAGTCGAGCCCTTCGGGCAGCGTGGCCCAGACGAAGAAGCCGCCCCCAGGCCTGGTCCAGGTGACCTCGGGCGGCATCAGCGCTTCGAGCGCGTCGAGCAGCGCGTCGCGGCGCTCGCGGTAGAGCTCCCTGAACGTCTTGATCTGCTCCTGCCACGGCTGCGTGGCCAGGTATTCGCCCACCGCGAGCTGCGTGAACGAGGAGTGGGACAGCACGGCCGACTCCATGGCGAGCACGAGCTTCTCGCGGATGGCGTGCGGGGCCAGCGCCCAGCCGACGCGGAAGCCGGGGGCGAGCGTCTTGGAGAACGAGCCGAGATAGACCACGCCGTCGGGATTGTCGGCCCGCAGCGCCGGCAGGGGATCGCCGTCGAAGCCGAGCAGCCCGTACGGGTTGTCCTCGATGATGAGGATCCCGGCCCGCTGGCAGATGTCGAGGACCTGCTGCCGGCGGGCGATGTTGAGCGTGACGCCGCCGGGGTTGTGGAAGGTCGGGATCGTGTAGAGGAACTTGATCGGCGCCCCGGCCGTCTCCAGCGCGTAGATGGTCTGCGCCAGCGATTCAGGCACGATGCCCTGATCGTCCATGGCGATATGGACCACTTTCGCCTGGTAGGCGGCGAACGTCCCCAGGGCTCCCACGTACGAGGGTCCCTCGGCCAGGATCACGTCACCCGGGTCGATGAAGATCCGGGTGATCAGGTCGAGGGCCTGTTGCGAACCGACGGTGACGACCACGTCGTTCGCCCCGGCGTTGATCCCCTCCAGCCGCATGACCTCGCAGATCTGCTCACGCAGATGCGGGTCGCCCTGGCCGGAGCCGTACTGCAGCGCGACGGGGCCGCGCCGGGTGACGAGCTCGGAGACGAGCTCGCCGACCATGTCGAGGGGGAGCGCCGTGACGTACGGCATGCCGCCGGCGAGCGAGACCACCTCGGGCCTGGACGCGACGGCGAAGAGAGCTCGGATCTCGGAGGCGACCATCCCGGTAGCTCGCGCGGCATACCGATCGACGTAGGCGTCGATGCGCGACCCTTGGGTCGCGGGTGTCTGACCGTGATCCCGCTCTTCCGTCACGGCCCACCTCCTAGGTTCATATCGGACGGAAATACCAGATTACGCCAGACGGACATGTCGCCCGTCGCCGGGCTCGCCGGTGGTGGTGTCCGCTGGCGGCATCTTCACTGAGCTACGATGCCACCTGTAGACGCGGTTTTCGCGCGCTTTTCCGGGTCAAGGATAGGGGCCGTAGTTGTCGCGCCGGCTGGTCAACATAACCCTGGACAATGTGGAAGATCTACCGCGGCGCTGCCGAAGGTGCGTCTTCTGGGAGCTCGATCCCATGAGCGGGGAGCGGGCGGTCGATTCAGGCGATCCTGCGCTGGAGAAGGAGGCCTGGATCTCCGGCACCCTGCTCGAATGGGGCAGTTGCGGGAAGATCGCCTATGTCGACGGGGTGCCGGCGGGGTTCGTGCTCTACAGCCCGCCGCTCTACACGCCGCGTTCCGTGGCCTTTCCCACCTCGCCGGTCAGCGCCGACGCCGTGCTGCTGATGACCGCGCACATCATTCCCGAGTTCTCCGGTGGCGGGCTGGGCCGGATGCTGATTCAAGGGGTGGCCAAGGACCTGACGCGGCGCGGGGTGAAAGCCATTGAAGCTTTCGGGGACCTCAAGTGGGAAGAACCTAGTTGTGTAGTTCCTGCCGAATATCTGCTTTCTGTGGGGTTTAAGACGGTTCGTCCGCATTTGCGATTTCCGCGGCTCCGACTGGAACTGAAGAGCGCCGTTTCGTGGCGTGAGGACGTCGAGGTGGCGCTGGAACGGCTGCTCGGCTCCATGAGCCCGGAACGGGCGCTACGTCCCGTCTGAGAGCGACTCAGAGCCGCACAGACGAACGCAAGCGGCGCCGACGAGAGCCGGCCGACGCAGACCTGTACCAAGCCGGGCCAAGGGAGCCTGGACACGCGAAAGCCCCTCGTGAGCCAGAACGAGGGGCTTTCGGCGGGCCGAGCACGCCCCGAGACCGGGCGAGCCCCCGCAGGGGGCGTGCTAGATGATGCCCTCGAGCTCGCGAAGCAGCATGGCCTTCGGCTTGGCGCCGATGATCTGCTTCACGACCTCGCCATTCTTGTAGACGTTCATCGTGGGGATCTGGAGCACACCGTACTTGCGCGGAACCTCAGGATTCTCGTCGATGTTCAGCTTGACGATCTCCAGCTTGTCGCCGTGCTCCTTCTCGATCTCCTGAAGGATGGGCGCGACCTGACGGCACGGGCCGCACCACTCGGCCCAGAAGTCGACCAGGACGGGCTTGTCGCTCTTGAGGACCTCGGACTGGAATGTGGCGTCGGTGACAGCCTTCACGGTGACGCTCCTTTACTTCTCGTGGTTCGCGAGCCAGCGCTCGGAGTCGAGCGAGGCCGCACAGCCGGTGCCGGCCGCGGTGATGGCCTGGCGGTAGGTGTGGTCCACCACGTCACCTGCGGCGAAGACGCCGTCGATGTTGGTCGCGGTGGTCGGCGAGGCGACCTTGATGTAGCCGTCCTCGTCGAGGTCGATCTGGCCCTTGACCAGCTCGGTGCGCGGATCGTGGCCGATGGCCAGGAACATCGCGTCTGTGGCCAGCTCGCACTCCTCGCCGGTCTTGACGTTGCGCAGCTTCACGGCCTCGACCTTGGTATCGCCGAGCACGTCGACGACCTCGGAGTCCCAGACGAAGCGGATCTTGTCGTTGGCCAGGGCCCGATCCTGCATGATCTTGCTGGCCCGCAGCGAGTCACGGCGGTGCACCACCGTCACCATGCGCCCGAACCTGGTCAGGAACGTGGCCTCCTCCATCGCGGTGTCGCCGCCGCCCACGACCACGATGTCCTTGTTGCGGAAGAAGAACCCGTCACAGGTCGCGCACCAGGACACGCCGTGCCCGGACAGCCGCTTCTCGTTCTCCAGGCCGAGTTCGCGATAGCCGGAGCCCATGGCCAGGATGACCGACTTGGCGTAGTAGGTCTCGGTGTGGGTCTTGACGACCTTGGGGTTGGCCTCCAGGTCGACCTCGACGACGTCGTCCGCGACCAGCTCGGCGCCGAACCGCTCGGCCTGCTTGCGCAGGTTGTCCATCAGGTCGGGGCCCATGATGCCGTCGGGGAACCCGGGGAAGTTCTCCACGTCGGTGGTGTTCATCAGCGCACCACCGGCGGTGACGGAACCCTCGAAGATCAACGGCTTGAGTTCGGCGCGCGCGGAGTAGACGGCCGCGGTATAGCCTGCTGGGCCGGATCCGATAATGATCACGTTACGAACGTCGCTCAACGCTCCCACGCCTTCCTCGTCTGCTGTTGCCACCGGCGTCAACAGATCCTAGGCCGCCGAGATTCCCGCCCCTACCGGGCAACGCCATGACACGGCCGAGACAAAACGAAAGAGCCCGCCGAAGCGGGCTCTGACGTGCAGCTTTGCCTACCAGCGGCCCAGGGAGGGCTTGCGCAGGTTCTTGCAGCTGAACGGATCGACGACGTCGATGCGGACCTTCTTGGCGGCCCGCTGCTTCCACGAGGCCACGATGAGCGCCTCCTGGCCGTTGTACTGGCCCTGGTCCACCGCGAACACGTCGAGCTTGGCCCGCCGCGACACGGTGGTGACGCACTTGGCGACCTCGTCAGCGCTGGACGGGCTGCCGATGATGGGAGCCGGACCCAGGAAGCTCTGCAGGGACATCCGCAGTTCGGGGTCGCTGTAGTTGTGGTTGCTGTCGGTCAGCGCGTAGGACTTGGCTCTCACCGCGTCTCTCGTCGGCTGCTGGGGCGTCGACGGCTGCGACTGGGTCTGCGGGGGCAGGGCGACCGGTGCCGCGCCGCCTCCGCCGCCTCCTCCCGCGGCCAGCAGGTTGGTGGAGGCCACGGCCGTGCCGACCACGACGGCCGCCGCCGCCGCCGCCGCGACCGCGGGCATCGCCCATCGGCGCCGCCGGATCGTCCGGCTCCTGGCCGGGACGATGTCGCCGTCGTCGGAGACCACGCCGAGCCGGACCGGCTGGGGGACCTCATCGACGCCCGTCACGCCTGGAGGCGCGGGCTGTGGCGTCTCGGCCTGCCGCTCCCACGGGGAGTCCCGCATGAGCTCGTCCCAGTCCGGTGCTTCCGCCAGGCCGACACCTCCGCCGCGCCTGGAGTCCGCCTCGGCGGCCAGGGCTTTGTCGATGCGCAGTGCGACACCCATCGGCATGGCCGGAGTGGGGGTCGCCGCCAGCACCTCGCGAACCGCCGCCAGGTCGGCCAGTAGCTCCCCACAGGGGTCGCAGACCGCGAGATGCCCGCGGACCTGGCGCGCCGTGCCGACGTCCAAGAGGTCCTCGGCCAGTTCGGCGAGGATCTCAAGATCGTAGTGCGTATCACCCGTCACGAAGTTCTGCTCCCTTCGCGGATGAGACGCGATTGAGTTCCGATCGGTTCCGCAGATGCGAAAGAATTGGGGCAAGTTTCGCGCGTCCTCGGGCACACCTGCTCTTCACCGTGCCGCTCGGCACCTGGAGCACCTGAGCTGCGTCTTCGACCGAATAGCCCATCATGTCCACCAGCACCAACGCTGCGCGCTGGTCGTTGGGCAGCAGTTTGAGCGCGGCCGAAACCTCCATCGAGACCTCGCGCTCGACGGTCTGGTCGGGCAGCGGGGTCTCGCGCTCCGCGGCCTCGATGAGCTCGTCGTCGGCGACCGGTCTGACGGACTTGCGGCGCATCCGGTCGAGGCAGGCGTTGACCACGATCCGGTGCAGCCAGGTGGTGACGGCCGCCTCGCCACGGAACGTGGCGGCCTTGCGATATGCGGAGACGAAGGCGTCCTGCACGGCGTCGGCGGCCTCGTCGGGGTCACCGAGCGTACGCAGGGCGACCGCCCACATGCGGTCGCGGTGTCTTTTGACGATTTCGCTGAAGGCGTGTGGATCCCCATGGATGTGCGCGGTCAGCAGCTCGGCGTCTGTGACCGCCGGCCGCTCCGCTGCTGAGGGTGTCTCGGGTGGGGAGTTCACAAGAGAGTTTCCTGATTATGCCGATCCGGGAGAGTGCACCACTACCTCATAGATGGTGCCATGAAAAGTGCCTGCATCCGTCGGAACACGCGTAAACCAGATCAAAACGTACTGACCGCTTGCTGCCTGGTCAGGGGTAAGGGTGGTTTTACCTGCGGCGTTCTTCTTGGTCGCCACGGTCTTCAACGAGTCGAGATCGGCTGAGTCGCCCACCTTGAGCTCGACGTTCGCGCCCGGCGCATCCGACAGCGTAGCGACCACGTCGCTGATCTGCACGGACTTGCCCATGTCGAGCAGCAGGCCCACGCCGTCCTTGAGGCGGCCCAGGTCGGCGCTGGTGTAGGTCTCGGTCTTCCACAAGGTGCTGGGCTTGCCGTCGATGGCCAGCTTCGCCAGGTCGGGCTTCTCGTCGCCGTCGCCCAGCGGGTCGAAGCCGCGCGCCTTGTCCGGCTTGACGGTCTCGGCGGCGGCCGAGGGGGACGCGGAGGCCGTGGGCTCGGCGCTGGCCGTCCCCGGCGTGGTCGGGCTGCCCAGGCTGCGGCCGATCGTCCAGGCGCCGACACCGACCGCGGCGATGACCAGCAGCACCACCAGCGTCATCAGCACCCGGTTGAGCGTGCTGCCGCCGCCGTTGGAGGGCCGGCGCGGTGGCGCGGGAGGCAGCGGCGGGGGAGTGGAGGCCTTGTGCCGGTGGGCGATGTCGAGGCCCTCGGTGTGGGAGGCCGAGGCCACGGCGGGCGTCGAGGGGTAGGAGATGGGGATCGGCATCGGCCTGGCCACGTCGGCCAGCGCCTCGGCCACCTCGGACGGGGTGGTCAGCGGGCTCTGGCCCCGGCGTGACTCGGGCAGGCAGGCGCGCACGGTGACGGCGTCGAGGTAGCCGGGCACGCCGGCGGTGACCTGGCGGGGCGTGCAGAAGTGGCCGTCGATCATGGGGGCCGCGGGCAGGCCGCCCTCTTCCTCGTCGCCCGGCCAGTGGCCGGTCAGCCCGGCGTACAGCAGCCGGCCCAGCCCCTCGGCGTCGTCGAGCGCCGGCTGGTCGGTGGTCAGGCCGTACATGGCCGCGTCGACGGCCACGCCGAGCACCTTGACCGTGTTGCCGGTCGTCCACACCAGATGGGAGGGCTGCAGGCACAGATGGAAGAGCTGCGCCTCGTGGGCGTGCGCGAGCGCCTCGGCGGCCTCGGCGACCAGCCCGGCCGCACGGTCGGGCTCCAGCGGCCCCGAGGCCAGCAGGTCGGTCAGGGTCTCACCGGTGACCCACTCGCTGACGACGTAGGAGGCCTTCTCGTCCTCGGCGGCGTCGAACACCTGGGTCAGGCGGGGGTCGGTCAGCCTGCTCGCCGCGCGCGCGGCGGTGACGACCTCGTGGACACGGGGGAAAGAGGAGTCGAAAGTGTGCACGGCCACGGGCCGGGCGAGGATCTCGTCGATGGCCTTCCACAACGTGGCGCCTTCGGACTCGCTGACGCGGTCCTCGAGCCTGAATCGCTCGGCTAGACGAGTGCCGGGTTCGACGGCCGACGTGCTGCTCACTGGCTCACTCCGCTGGGCCGATCGGGCGTGCTCATTATTGGACGCGCCTGCGTGGTGGTGTCCCACGAAGGCACGTTATGTCGGATGGATCCGCCCACGCCCCTCCTGCTTCCATTCGCGCGTGTCGGGCTCCATGGTAGTGCCGAGAAGATTCCGCCCGCGTTCTTTACCGACCTACCCGCCTCGCGACCATCCCAACGATCGAGTTGACCTCGGGAATGCGCATTCTGTGGGCAACGCCGAGATACAGCAGTATCCCGAGCCCGCCGCCGATCGCCAGCACGATCACCGAGTTGAGGAAGTCGAGCCCGCCGAAGACCGTGGTGAACAGCCAGACCGAGGCCAGCGCCAGCACGGCCGTGGGGATGGCGGCCAGATACATCCTGGTCATCGCCATGCCGACGGCCCAGCCGCCCAGGCCCCGCACCCGGCGTGAGGCCAGCATCCAGGCCAGGACCGCGCCCAGCCCGTACGCGATCGCGTACGCCAGAGCCAGCCCCATCACCGCGTACTGGGCCGGCAGCAGCACGAAGAACAGCACCATGAGCAGCGCGTTGACCACCGTCGTGCCCGCCCCGATGAACACCGGCGTGCGTGTGTCACCGAAGCTGTAGAAGACGCGCAGCAGCAGCTGGAACACCGCGAACGGCACCAGCGCCAGCCCGTAGACCTGCAGCACGTTGCCGATGTAGACGGCGTCGGCGACGCTGTTGGCGCCGTGGCCGTAGATGGGCACGGTGATCGCCGGGCCGAGCACCATGAGCAGCAGCGACACCGGCACCATCAGCGAGCAGACGAGCCGCACGCTGGAGCCGAACTCCTCCCGCACGTCGGCGAAGCGCCCGTCGGCCACCGCCCGGCTCATCCGCGGCAGCATGGCCGTGATCACCGAGACGCCGATGACGCCGTACGGGAGCTGGAAAAGCTGGAACGCCAGCGTGTACGGGCTGATGCCGTGACCGGCGACCACGTTGCCCGCCGAGCTGGCCAGGTTGGTCGTCAGCATGAAGCCGAGCTGGGTGACCACCACGTAGCCGATCGTCCACACGCCCGCCCTGCCCATCTCGCCGAGCCGGGCGTTTCGCAGGTCGAAGCGGGGCACGAAGGAGAACCCGGCCCGCCGCAGCGCCACGATGAGCACCACGGCCTGCCCCACGATGCCCGCCGTGGTGCCGAGGCCGAGGAGCGCGAGGTCGGTGTCGGTGACCTTGTCGATGTCGCCGCCGGTGCCGACCACGGCGTAGAGCACGAACACCACGATGACGACGAGGTTGTTGACCACCGGGGCCCACATGGGGGCGCCGTAGCGGTCACGCGTGTTGAGGATGGCCCCGGCCACCGCGCCGACGCCGAAGAAGGCGAGCTGCGGCAGGATGAAGCGGGCCAGCGTGACCGCGACCTCGAAGCGCCTGCTGCCCGGGTCCCAGTCGGTGTAGAGGTCGATCAGCAGTGGCGCGGCCAGCACGGCCGCCACCGCGACCACGATCAGCGCGACCGTGGAGATCGTCAGCAGCCGCTGCTCGTAGGCCCGCCCGCCGTCCTCGTCGCTCTGCTGGGCCCGGACGATCATCGGCACCACGACGCTGCTCAGCACGCCGAGCAGCAGCAGGTCGAGGATGCTGTACGGGATCGCGTACGCCGCGTTGTAGGCGTCGCCCAGGGCCGCCGTGCCGATGGCGTAGGCGAGCACCATCGTCCGCACGAACCCCGTGACCCTGGACACCATGGTGCCCGCCGCCATGATGGCGCTGGCCCGAAGCATGCGGCTCATACGGATTCACTCTCCCGGGTCTTGGCCCGCGCGAGTCTACGCTGGGACCGGCGGCGCAGCAGCCGGGTCACCACGGCCGCGAGCATCACGGTCAGCGCCGCACCCACGATCACCAGGGCGATCCCGGTGTAGCCGGTGGTGCGGATGGTCAGGCGCTGCGGTTTGCTGTACGCCTGGCCGTCGGCGGTCCGCAGCTGCACGGTCACGGTGGCGTCGCCGCTGGTGTCGGGGGCGGCGCTCATCGGGACCTGGATCGTGCCGATCTGGCCCCCGCCGATCGGCAGCGACCAGACCGGCCGGTCGGCGTTGATCAGCAGCAGCTCGGGGTTGTTGGACTTGACCTCGACGAGCAGCTCGACGGGAGTGGACAGCGAGTTCTTCACGCTGATGGGCACGACGCCGTTGCTGCCGGCCAGCGTACGCGGCCGGTCGGGACCGGAGCCGGTGATCTGGATCTTGTTCGTCTGGGCGTCCACCACCGCGCTGACCAGCTTGGTGGCCGCCCGGCCGGCGCGGGTGCTGTTGCGCCAGGCCGACGAGGTGAGCCGCAGCACCGCCGCGTCGAAGCGCGACTGCGTCTTCTCGGCCGTGATCAGCGAGGTGAGCTGGGCCTTCGACCAGGCGTCCGCGACCGGGGCCAGGTATTTCCTGCTCAGCTCCTCCTTGCGGTCCTGCTCGGTGTAGGTCAGGCCGGCCCGCGGCACGGACGCCTTACCCGGCTTGAGCGACTCCAGGGGGGCCAGCTGCAGCCACGGCAGCCGGCCGGCCGTCTTGATCAGCGCGGTGACCAGCGCGGGGTTGGGGGACCAGCGCCGCGAGGGGGCGACGACCAGCGACCGCGGCAGGACCTGCCCCGGCTCGCCGGCGACCATCGCGGTCTCGGCGATGAAGCGCTGCGTGCTGAGCAGCACCGACGTGCCGGAGGCCGGCTCGAACAGCTTGCTCAGCTCGGCGTCGGCGACCAGCGCCGTGACGGGGCCGTTGACCGAGTCGAGCGTCGCGGCAGCGTCGGGGGTGGTGGTGACGGGCGGCTGCGGCGGCAGGTTGGTGGAGTTGAGCAGCACGGTGTTGACGCCGCTGATCGCGAGCAGGTCGAGCGCGTCGGGGTCGAGCACGCCCGCCGCCGGCCAGTTGACGTTGGTCTTCGCGTTGCGGCTGAGCAGCGCCTTGGCGCTCTGCCCACCCAGCTCGATGGCCCGCTTGGTCTGCGAGTCGAGCCCCTGGTGCGCCAGCGCGGCCACGTCGGGGTCGGCGTAGGGGATCGCGGCCACGGGCGAGGAGGCCAGCGCGGTGCGCATGCCCGTCAGCCACTGCCCGGCCTGGGTGCTGGCCGGCTGGGACTGCTCGCCGTCCTTCGTCCTGACCTTGTAGCCCTTGGTCATCGCGTTGAGGTCGTTGAGCAGCGCCGGGTCGATCACCCAGGTGACGCTGGTGGGTGCGGACTGCGCGATCTGCAGCAGGTCGGCCAGGCGGCCCTTGCCGGCGATCGACTGGCTGAGCTTGTCGTCGATGAACAGGTTGTCGTCGGTGGCGCGGTGGGGCTGGTCGATGACGGGCAGCGCGATGGCGAGCTTGTTGCGCGGGGGACGCTGCGGCGTGACCGGCGCGTACGTGAGCATGGTGCGCTCCGCCGTGATCGGCACGCGGTACTGGGCGACATCGACGGCGATCCGGTAGACGCCGAACTCCCGCAGGCCGAGCTGCACGGGCGTGGCGGTGATCTCCCAGCGCTGCGAGGCGCCCGCGGCGAGCGGCGGGATGTCCATGAACGAGTTACGCGTGGACACGTTGAACGGCAGCGTCTGGTTGTTCTGGTCGCTCAGATAGGCGGCCATGGCGGCGCGGTCGGTGACCTTCTGGGCGTCGTAGCGCAGCCGTACCTGGAGGCCGGACATGGGGGCGCCGGTGCCGTTGCGGACCGTACCGGTGATCTTGATCACATCGGTCACGTTCTTCGGCACGTCCGGCGTGATCGACGTGATCGACACGGAGAGTTCCTGCCGCGCCGCGGCCGATGCGGAGGAGACGCTCGTCTTCGTGGCAGCCGCGCCCGGCGCCACCGCCACCAGGGGGGCGAGCAGCGCGGCTGACAACGCGGCGAGCAGCGTGGCCTTACGGATCACGCGAATGCCCGGCCTGGACTACGACGACGCACGCCCGCAATGGTACGGGCTCAGTGCCGTCGTGCGACCGCCACACGTGATCCTCGCGGGCGTGGGCCACGTAGGTCGACCATCTTGCCTGGCAGGACGGTCAGCAGGTCGAGCGCACGAAGAGAGAGGGCGGTGTGCCGCTCGCCGGTGGCGGTGAAGAGGGGTTCGTCGTCGAGGACGAGCCGGTCGTCGATGAACATGGGCAGCGACTCCGGCAGCAGCAGCGGGCAGACGAGCCCGTCGGCGTAGTCGGTGGCCGCGTTGACCACGCGGGCGGGTGCGGGACGGACCTGGCGGGCGCCGAGCAGCGCGCCGACGACTCCGGGCCGCGCGGGTGCGGAGACGGGCGAGGTGACCCCGATGACGACCTCGCTGCCGACCCTGGTCGTCACTTCGAGCACCGTGACCGTGAGGCACCGCCCGGGCGCCGCGGAGACCGCCTCCGGCAGCTCTTCCGCGCATGTCATGGGACGCGGAAGGCGTACGATCTCATGATGGACCTGGTGTGCGAGGAGCCAGCGGTGGATCGCGAGGGCGTCCTTCATATAGTCCTCCTTGCCTCATTCCATGGCCCCCGACGGTCCTTGGACCGACGGTAACCCGGACCTGGTGTGGCTCGGGGGATATGTTCCGGAAGCGCACAAGAAGGCCGACTCAGTTTGTCCGACACAACTCTGACCGAAAGCCAGCAGCAGGCCATGAACGACCTGTTCCGCAAGATCGCCCCGGTGGCCGACGAGCTCGGCCGCCTGTTCGCCGCGCAAGGCCACGAGCTGGCCCTCGTCGGTGGTCCCGTGCGTGACCTCCTGCTCGGCCGCGTCGGCAACGATCTCGACCTGACCACCGACGCCCACCCCGAGCGGGTGCTGGAGATCGTCAGGGACTGGGCCGACTCCGTGTGGACGATCGGCATCGACTTCGGCACGGTGGGCCTGCGCAAGGGCAGCTGGCTGATCGAGATCACGACGTACCGGAGCGAGTCCTACGACCCGAAGTCGCGCAAGCCCGAGGTCATGTACGGCGAGACGCTCGAAGCCGACCTGGAGCGGCGCGACTTCGCCGTCAACGCGATGGCGGTACGCCTGCCGGGCCACGAGTTCGTCGACCCCTACGGCGGCCTCGACGATCTGCGCGCCAAGCTGATGCGCACTCCGGGCCCGCCCGAGCGGTCCTTCGCCGACGACCCGCTGCGCATGCTGCGCGCCGCCAGGTTCGCCTCGCAGCTCGGGTTCGCCGTCGACGAGGCGGCGACCACGGCGATGACCGCGATGGCCGAGCGGATCGAGATCGTCTCGGCCGAGCGCATCCGCGACGAGCTCGACAAGCTGATCTGCGGCGCCGGCCCGCGCGAGGGCCTGCGGCTGCTGGTGGAGACCGGCCTGGCCGCACACGTGCTGCCCGAGCTGCCCAAGCTGCGCCTGGAGATCGACGAGCACCACCGGCACAAGGACGTCTACGAGCACACGCTGACCGTGCTCGACCAGGCCATCGCCCAGGAGGAGGACGGCAAGCCCGACCGCATCCTGCGCTGGGCCGCCCTCATGCACGACATCGGCAAGCCCAAGACCCGCCGCCACGAGGCCGGCGGGCGGGTGTCGTTCCACCACCACGAGGTGGTCGGCGCGCAGATGACCAAGAAGCGCATGACCGAGCTGAAGTTCCCCAAGGACGTGGTGGCCGACGTCTCCCAGCTGGTCGAGCTGCACCTGCGCTTCCACGGCTACGGCACCGGCGAGTGGACCGACAGCGCGGTGCGCCGCTACGTGCGCGACGCCGGGCCCCTGCTCAGCCGGCTGCACAAGCTGACCAGGGCCGACTGCACCACCCGCAACAAGCGCAAGGCCGCGGCGCTGTCGCGGACCTACGACCAGCTCGAGGAGCGCATCGCCAGGCTGGCCGAGGAGGAGGAGCTGGCCAAGATCCGGCCCGAGCTCGACGGCAACGAGATCCAGAGCGTGCTCGGCATCGGGCCCGGCCCGGTGGTGGGGCGGGCCTACAAGTTCCTGCTCGACCTCAGGCTGGACAAGGGCATGATCGGCAAGGAGGCCGCCACCGAGGCGCTGCGGGAGTGGGCCAGGTCAAACGACCTTGGCGCGTGAGGGCGCGGTGATCATCCGGTAGGCGAGCCCGGCCACGGGATAGCCGAGCGAGATGATCACCACGGCCAGGTAGGACTTGCCGTTCGGCGGCAGGATGGCCGCCGACAGGGCCGCGGCGAGCACGTACATGCCGTTGAAGAGCATGTCGTAGATGGAGAAGGCGCGGCCCCGGTAGAGGTCCTCGACGTCGCGCTGCACGGTCGTGTCGGCGCAGATCTTGACGCTCTGCCCGGCCACGCCTAGCACGAACCCGGCCAGCGGCAGCCCCCACTCCTGGAACGGCAGCACCAGCGCCGCCGTCAGCACCCCGGCCACGCTCAGCGCGATCGTCACCCACCGTTCGATGCCGAACCGCTCGGTCGCGTACGGGGTGATGATCACGGCCAGGAAGTAGCCGAAGCCGGAGACGGCCACCACGAGGCTGATCCCGCGCAGCGCGGCCTCGGAGTCGCCGTCGGTGAAGTAGTAGCGGTAGAGGATGATGCCGAGCGCGGTGCACATGCCGTACAGGAAGCGATGGGCGGCCATCGCGCCCATCGTGGCGGCGGCGGTGCGCCGGTGGACCAGGTGCCTGGCGCCGTCGGCCAGGCCGGTGACCACGTTGCGCATGGCCTGGCGGGCCTGCGGCCGGTCCAGGTCGGGGTCGGGGCCGAGCAGCTGCCGGTCCATCAGCCGGGCGACCAGCGCGCTCATCCCGAACACCACGCCCGAGATGACGAGGAGCAGCGCCACGCCGGCGTCGTCGCCGCCGACGAGCTCGCGCAGCAGGAACCCGACGCCCGCGCCCACGAAGGTGACCACGGTGCCGGACGTCGGCGTGACCGCGTTGGCCGCCATCAGCCGGTCGGAGGGCACCACGTGCGGCAGCGAGGCGCCGAGGGCGGCCAGGAAGAACCGGTTGACGCCCAGCACCGCCAGCGCCGCCCCGTAGAAGGCCGCGTCGGGCGCGTCGGCGGCCACCAGCCCGGCGGTCACCAGCAACAGCACGCCGCGCACGAACGGGGCCACCATCAGGATCTGCCGCCGCGACCAGCGGTCGATGAAGACGCCGACGAACGGCCCGAGCACGCTGTAGGGCAGCAGCAGCACGGCCAGGCCCGCGGCGACCTCCAGCGCGGTCGTCTGGTTCTCCGGGCTGAAGAAGGCGAAACCGGTCACCGCGAACTGGAAGATCCCGTCGGAGAACTGGGAGATCAGCCGGGTGCCGAAAAGCCTTCTGAAGTCTCTGCCCCGCAGGACCACACGCAGATCGGCGACGAAAGACACGCCGACAGCCTAGCCCCGCACCGTCGTCTAGGATGCGGCGGAGGTTGGCGCTGCAGGTGCGCACCGGGTTCCTAAGCGTGCGGGTGATCTCGTACGCTTCATAGCGTGACGACAGAGGAACACGTTGTGCTGGTCGACCGCGCCGGCCGCGCGCTCGGCACCGCACCGAAGACGTCGGTGCACGGTCGTGAGACCCCCCTTCACCTGGCGTTCTCCAGCTACGTCTTCGACGGGGAAGGCCGCGTGCTGCTCACCAAGCGGGCGGATCACAAGATCACCTGGCCGGGGGTGTGGACCAACAGCTGCTGCGGCCACCCGATGCCGGGCGAGGCCCTCGACCACGCCGTCGTGCGCCGGCTCTCCTACGAGCTGGGCCTCGTGGCCGAGCGCGCCGACCTGCTGCTGCCCGACTTCTCCTACCGGGCGGTCATGGCCAACGGCATCGTGGAGCACGAGCTGTGCCCGGTCTACCGCGTGCTCGTCGACGCGCCCGTCGCACCCAACCCGGACGAGGTGGGGGAGACGTGGTGGATGCCGTGGAAGGAGTTCGCCGACGCGGCGCGCAACGGGCTGCTGGCGATCTCGCCGTGGTGCAGGGAGCAGGTGCCGCTGCTGATCGAGCTCGGCTCCGATCCGCTGACCTGGGCGCCGGCCTCCCTCGACGAGCTCCCGCCGGCGGCTCGCCCGTAGCGGCCGCACCCCCGTGGACCGGGGGTGCGGCACCTCAGACGGAAGCGGCGCTCAGCGCTCGACCTCGCCCCTGATGAACTTCTCGACGTAGTCGCGGGCCTCGTCGTCGGAGTACTGCTTCGGCGGCGACTTCATGAAGTACGAGGAGGCCGACAGGATCGGCCCGCCGATGCCGCGGTCGAGCGCGATCTTGGCCGCGCGCACCGCGTCGATGATGATCCCCGCCGAGTTGGGCGAGTCCCACACCTCCAGCTTGTACTCCAGGTTGAGCGGCGTGTCGCCGAACGAGCGCCCCTCCAGGCGGACGTAGGCCCACTTGCGGTCGTCGAGCCACGGCACGTGGTCCGACGGGCCGATGTGCACATCGGCCTTGCCCATCTCGTGCGGGATCTGCGAGGTGACCGACTGCGTCTTGGAGATCTTCTTCGACTGGAGCCGCTTGCGCTCCAGCATGTTCATGAAGTCCATGTTGCCGCCGAAGTTCAGCTGGTACGTACGCAGCAGCTCGACCCCGCGGTCCTCGAACAGCTTGGCCAGCACGCGGTGCGTGATCGTGGCGCCGACCTGCGACTTGATGTCGTCGCCCACGATCGGCACCCCGGCCTCGGTGAACTTCTCCGCCCACACCGGGTCGGAGGCGATGAAGACCGGCAGCGCGTTGACGAACGCCACCTTCGCGTCCAGCGCGCACTGCGCGTAGAAGCGGTCGGCCTCCTCCGAGCCCACCGGCAGATAGGACACCAGCACGTCGACCCGGTTGTCACGGAGCACCTGGACCACGTCGACGGGCGTCTCGTCGGACTCGTCGATGATCTCCTGGTAGAACTCGCCCAGGCCGTCGAAGGTGTGGCCCCGCTGGACGGTCACCCCCGTGGGCGGCACATCCGTGATCTTGATCGTGTTGTTCTCGCTGGCGACGATCGCCTCGGACAGGTCGCGGCCGACCTTCTTGGCGTCCACGTCGAAGGCGGCGACGAACTCGACGTCGCCGACGTGGTAGTCGCCGAACTTCACGTGCATGAGGCCCGGCACCCGTGTGTCCGGGTCCGCGTCCTTGTAGTAGTGAACGCCCTGGACCAGTGACGACGCGCAGTTGCCGACACCGACAATGGCCACGCGAACCGAACCCATCGCACTCGCTCCCTTACTCATCAGTTGACGTATCTCTTTCGGGCCTCTCCTCTGACGAGGCCCGACGCTCAGTTGCGATCAGCTCGTTCAGCCAGCGCACCTCGCGTTCGACGGACTCGAGCCCGTGGCGTTGCAGCTCAAGCGTGTAACTGTCGAGACGCTCCCGGGTACGCGCCAGCGCGGTGCGCACCGCGTCGAGCCGCTCCTCCAGCCGGCTCCTGCGGCCTTCGAGGATGCGCAGGCGCACCTCCGCCTCGGTGTGGCGGAAGAAGGCGAAGTGCACCCCGAAGCTCTCGTCCTCCCAGGCGGAAGGACCGGCCTGCGTCAGCAGGTCCTGCAGTCGTTCCTTGCCCTCGGCGGTCAGCTTGTAGACGATCTTCGATCTGCCGCCGACGATCGCGGCGGGAGCGGGCTGCTCCTCCGCGATGAGGCCCTGGGCCAGGAGCGAGCGCAGGCACGGGTACAGCGACCCGTAGGAGAACGCACGGAACATCCCCAGCAGGGCGTTGAGCCGTTTGCGCAGCTCGTAGCCGTGGAGCGGAGTCTCGTGCAGCGACCCGAGCACGGCCAGTTCCAGGACTCTGCCCTGTCCGCCGGCCATGGGAACCGTCCCCTCTCGCGTCGATGTATCGAGCCGATACATCACGAGGATACGTCGGGCCGCTATATGACGGCAATCTCTGAATCTGCCAAGGCGTTGGGATCAACCCGAAAAACGCCGTAGTCTGGCGCCCATGTGGTCACAGAGAAGGGTGGTGGATTACGGCCTCGCGAAACGGGCGGTGGTCCGCTCCCTGCGTTCGGGGCGCGCCTCGCGCGGCGACGTCTGTGACGCACAGCCCTACCTCCTTCGCGCGGCGCGCCACTTCGGCGAACCGACCGAACGCCCCTGCCCGGTCTGCGAAAAGGAGAACGTCACCAACGTGACCTATGTCTACGGCGATTGCCTCGGAAGGCATGCCGGTCAGGCAAAGGTCGCATCAGAACTCGCCGCGATGGCCCATCATTACGATGAGTTCCGGGTGTACGTTGTCGAGGTCTGCCAAGGTTGTTCCTGGAATCACCTGACGGTTTCGTACGTCCTCGGGAACGGACCGCCTGACCTCGTCGGCCAAGCGTGAAGACAGAGGGCGGCGAGAAACCTCACGCCCAACCGCCGTTTCTGTTCCGACGACGTTGCGAGGACGTGTGAGTAACAGCATGAATGAGGGGACCGGCCGCCCGGGGAGACGCCGACGCTCCAGCTCACCCCGTTCTTTGCCCCAGAGTGGCACGCCGCAAACCGGCGAGCAGGGCTGGGACGCCAGGCAGCCGCCGCGTCGTGCTGAGGCCGCGTACGAGCAGACCGGCGCCATGGCCGCGCAACCGTACGACGAGGGCCCGCCTCGACGCTCCGAGCAGCGGCAGGCGCGAGCCGAGCAGCACCAGGGCCCCGGCGACCCCTACCAGCGCGGTGGCGAGCAGCCGCCGCGCTCGCGCGCGCGCCAGGACGCGCGGGCGATGGGCAACCAGGAGACGATCGTCAGCGACGGGCCGCGGCGCTCGCGCCGGCGCGGCTCGGGCGGGCCACCCGAACCTCCTGGACCCCCGGCACCCCCGAGAGACAAGGACGGCGGCGGCAGAGGCGGCTGGCGCAGGTTCGTCCCGAGCTGGAAGATCGTGGTGGCCGGCGCCGTGGTGCTCGCGGCCGGCCTGTTCGGCATGATCATGGTCGCGTACGCCAACACCCCGGTGCCCAACGCCGCGCAGGCCGAGGCGCTGGCCCAGCAGAGCACGATCTACTACAGAGACGGCAAGCACGTCATCGCCAAGCTGGGCTACAAGCGCGAGATCGTGCCGATCGAGAAGATGGCCGACAGCGTCAAGGACGGCGCGGTGGCCATCGAGAACGACACGTTCTACGAGGACTCGGGCATCTCCATCTCGGGCATCTTCCGCTCGGCCTGGATGACCGCGACCGGGCAGCAGCTCCAGGGCGCCTCCACCATCACCCAGCAGATGGCCCGCGGCTACTACGACGGCCTCAGCCAGGAGGTCTCGATCAAGCGGAAGATCATGGAGATCTTCGTCGCGGTCAAGCTCGACGACACCATGAGCAAGGACGAGATCCTCGCCACCTACCTCAACACGGTCAACTTCGGCCGGGCCTACGGGGTGGAGGCCGCCGCCAAGGCGTACTTCGGCAATCGCGTCACCGCCGCCAAGCTGACCCCCGAGCAGGGCGCCTACCTGGCCGCGCGCATCCAGCAGCCCGCATGGGAGCCCGACGCCCCCGAGCTCAAGGCGCGCTTCAACACGGTCATCCAGTACATGGCCGAGCAGTGGCCGGAGAAGTACGGCAACCTGCCGAAGACCGCCAAGTTCCCCAAGACGCGCAAGAACGCCGGCGACGACGGCCTGGGCGGCCTCAACGGTTACATGGTCGAGCAGGTGCTGAAGGAGCTGAAGGGGCGCGGCCTGACCCCTGACATGGTCAAGAGCGGTGGCTACGACATCATCTCGACCTTCGACAGGAAGCTCATGAGGGCCGCGCAGACCGCGGTGAAGAGCACGCGCAAGGCGTTCAACATGTCCACCGAGTTCCACGGCGGCCTGGCCGCGGTGGATCCGAAGAACGGGCGCGTGCTCGCCTTCTACGGCGGCGACGACTACCTCACCGACCCGTGGAACGAGCCCTTCCAGTCCACCAAGCAGGCGGCCTCCGCGTTCAAGCCCTATGTGCTGGCGGCCTGGCTGCAGGCCGGCTACTCGCTCAAGAGCTACGTGCCGGGCAACCAGACCGTGCCCAAGGAGCTGCCCGGCCAGCAGAAGGGCGGCATCACCAACAGCCACAACGTCGGCGCGGCCGTGGACGTGGTCAAGGCCACCGCCCAGTCGGTCAACACGGCGTTCGTGTCGATGGCGTACGCGCTGCCGAACAAGCTCGACGACGTCAAGAACCTCGTCGAGGCGGCCGGGTTCAACACCCAGCGCATGGAGGACGACGTCAAGGTCCACCACTACCAGTTCGCCATCGGCAGCGCGCTGGTGACTCCCGTGGAGCAGGCGGCCGGCTACGCGATCTTCGCCAACGGCGGCAAGTACACCCGCTACCACGTGGTGCGCCAGGTCAAGCTCAACGGCAAGGTCGCCTACCCCGAGCAGGCCCCCACCAAGACGGTCATCGACCCCGGCGTGGCGGCCGACTCCACGATCGCCATGCAGGAGGTGCTCAAGTCGGGCACCGCGGCGGGCAAGGGTCTGGGCGCCAGGCCGGCCGCCGGCAAGACCGGGACGAACAACGACGAGAAGGAAGCCTGGTTCGTCGGCTACACGCCGCAGATCTCCACGGCGGTCGGGTTCTACCGTGAGGAGTGCAGGACCAAGTCGGGCAAGGTCGTTCCGCCCGAGCACTCCAACTGCCCGGTCTTCCGCAAGGGCAGCAAGAAGTACGGGTGGAACAACCCGTACACGCGGCCCTACGAGGTCTCGCTCCGGTTCGAGGGCGCCGGCCCGCCCACGATCGCCTGGCAGAAGTTCATGCAGCTCGCCCACGAGGGCCTGCCCATCGAGCAGTTCCCCGACCGGGCCGAGGTGGGCGTGGCCGAGAACATCGTGCCGAGCCCGACGCCGACCCCGACGCCGACGCCGGACGGCGACAACCCGTTCGACACCGACAACCCGTTCGACCAGGGCGACGAGGACTGCTTCGTCAACTGCGGCGACAACGCGGGCACCGACGACGACGCCTCCATCGACGACGGCCTCGACGAGGACACCGGCGGCCCGGCCTCGGGCGACCTCGACTTCTCGGGCGGCGGCGCCGCTCCCGACGCGAGACCCACCGGGACCGGACCGATGTACCTCAGGCCAGAGGACCAGTGACGAGCACAGAGGCACGCGCCACCTGGGTGACGCGTGCCGTGCCGTACCTGCCCCTGGGCCTGATCGCGGCCCTCGGTGCGAGCCTGGCGTACGTGGTGCGCCTGCCCTGCCGCACCGGGGGCTGGAACGACCAGGTCACCACGTACACGAACTTCTGCTACACCGACATCTACCCGCTCTACTTCGATCGGGAGCTGGCCACCCAGAACCCCTACTTCGCCGCGGTGCCGTTCGACAAGCAGGTCGAGTACCCGGTGGTGCTGGGCGAGGTCATGCAGGTGATCAGCTGGATCTCGCGGGCGCTGGAGCCGGACCGGGTCGCGCAGGCGGTGCGCTTCTACGACCTGACCGTGGTCCTGCTCGGCGTCAGCCTCGTGATCGGCGTGCTGCTGATGGCCGCGGTGGCCGGGCCGACGCGGCGGTGGGACGCGCTCTGGTACGCGATCTCGCCCGCCGTGGTGCTGGCCGCCTACATCAACTGGGACCTGGTCGCGGGCGCGCTGTCCATGGGCATGCTGCTGGCCTGGAAGCAGCAGCGGCAGGTGCTGGCCGGAGTGCTGCTGGGGCTGGCCATCGCGACCAAGTTCTATCCGCTGATGTTCGTCGGCGCGCTGTTCCTGCTGACGTTGCGCACCGCGCGATGGCGGCCGTTCCTGGTGACGTCGGCCGCGGCCGCGGGCGCGTGGCTGGCGGTGAACCTGCCGTTCATGATCTTCGCGTGGGACGGCTGGCGCAGGTTCTACGTCTTCTCCGAGGAACGCGGCGTCGACTGGGGCTCGGCCTGGCTGTTCTTCCAGAACAAGGGCTGGCCGGTGCTGGGCAGCGGCGACGTGAGCGTGCTGGGGATGGCCTCGCTGGTGATCCTGTGCGCCGGCATCGCGGTGCTCACGCTGGCGGCGCCGCGCCGGCCGCGGCTGGCGCAGATCTGCTTCCTGGCGCTGGCCGCGTTCATGATGACGAACAAGGTGTGGTCGCCACAGTTCGTGCTGTGGCTGGTGCCGCTCGCGGTGCTGGCCAGGCCCAACTGGAAGCCGCTGGTGTTGTGGCAGCTGGCCGAGATCTGGTATTTCGTCGCCATCTGGCTCTACCTGGTCGGCCAGTCGCCGCTCGACCGCGACGATCTGGGCATCGGCGACGACACGTACTTCACCGCCGTCTGGGGCCGGATCATCACCATCGGGATCATGATGGCGTTCGTGGTGCGGGACATCCTGCGCCCCGAGAAGGACGCGGTGCGCCAGGCGGGCCTCGACGACCAGACGGGCGGCGTGTTCGACGGCGCCCCGGACCGCTTCACGCTGGCGGCCCTCGTCCGATGAGCACCCGCCGCACACCGGCGGCCCCGGCCGGATGATCACCCGTTCCACCGGCCGGGACGCGCTGCTGCTCTGGTTCGGCTCACGGGCGGGGTTGCTGGTGGCGACCCTGCTCGGCGCGACGCTGGCCGGATACGCCGACAAGTGGCGCAAATGGGACACGACGCTCTTCATCACCATCGCCGAGCACGGGTACGACGGCGAGCCGGGACAGCCGGTGGACGACGGCCTGCCCGCGTTCTTCCCCGGGCTGCCCCTCGCGCTGCGGCTGGTCCACCTCGTGCTGCCGGACTGGACGGCGGCCGGGCTCGTGGTCTCGCTGGTGGCCGGGGCGGTGGCCATGGTCGCGCTGGCCCGGCTGGCCGAGGCCGAGGGTGCCTCGGGCTGGATGGCCGTGCTGGCGCTGCTGCTCTTCCCCATGGCGGTGTTCCTGGCCGCCGGATACAGCGAGTCGCTGTTCCTGGCCTTCGCGATCCCGGCGTGGCTGACCGCCAGGCAGGGGCGGTGGCCGGCGGCCGTGCTGCTGGCCGCGGGGGCGTCGTGCGTGCGGATCACCGGGTTGTTCCTGGCGGTCGCGCTGGTGGTGGAGTTCGCGATGCGCCGGGAGCCGGTGCGGCGGGCGGGGTGGCTGGTCGTGCCGGTTCTTCCGCTGGTGGCGTACTCGTACTACCACTACGGCAGGACCGGCGACTGGCTGGCCTGGAAGCACGCGCAGGAGGCCGGCTGGGGGCGGGACTTCGCCTGGCCGTGGGAGGCATGGGCGACGACCTGGGGCACGGCCATGGGCGAGGGCGAGTCCGCGGTGGCCTTCCGGATGGAGCTCGCCGGGGCCGTGGTGGTGGTGGCCGGGCTGGTCTGGCTGCTCGTCCTGCGGCGGTGGAGCGAGGCCGTCTACACGGGCACACAGGCGGCGGCGCTGATGACCTCGGCCTACTACCTGTCGATCCCGCGCTCGCTGCTGCTCTGGTTTCCGCTGTGGGTGCTGGTGGCCAGGGTCGCGACCCGGCGCACGTGGGTGATCGTCCTTTACGCCCTGATCTCGGGGCCGCTGATGCTGGTCAACGTCGGCCGATTCCTGAGTGGCGCGTGGGCGGGCTGAGACCTCTACCCACTTTTCCGTCTCGGTAATCCAGGGAAGTTATCCACAGGCTGTGGGCAACTGTTGACCTTGCCGCGGCGCGTCAGAGGTGCTTGCGCAGGAAGGCGATGTCGTCGGCCTGGCCCTCGGCGGGCGTCTCCACCACGATCGGCGCCCCGGCCGCCCGGCAGACCGCGAGGATCAGCTCGGAGTCGATCTTCCCCTGGCCCAGGTTGGCGTGACGGTCGGCGCCCGAGTCGAAGTCGTCGCGCGAGTCGTTGCAGTGGACGAGGTCGATGCGGCCGGTGATGGCCTTGATCCGGTCGACCACGTCGACCAGCTCCTCGCCGCCGGCGTGGGCGTGGCAGGTGTCGAGGCAGAAGCCCACGTCGAAGCCGTCGAGCGCGTCCCACAGCCGGGCGATCCGGTCGAGCTTGCGCGCCATCGCGTTGCCGCCGCCCGCGGTGTTCTCGATCAGCACCGGGATGGGGCACTCCATGCGCTCGAACACCTTGCGCCAGTTGTCGAACCCGGCCTGCGGGTCGTCGCTCTTGTTGACGTGGCCGCCGTGCACGATCAGGCCCTTGGCGCCGAGCCCGGCGGCCGCCTTCAGGTGCTGTTCGAGCAGCTTGCGGCTGGGGATCCTGATGCGGTTGTTGGTGGTCGCCACGTTGACCAGATAGGGCGCGTGAATGTAGACGTCGACGCCCTCGACCGGCTTCTCGGGCAGCACGGGCTTGTCGTAACCCTGCGGGTCGCCCAGGAAGAACTGCACCACTTCGGCCCCCACCCGCGCGGCGTGGGCGGCGGGGTCGTCCTGACCGACATGAGCTCCGATGCGCACCATGCGCACGAGCTTATCCCCAGCCCGCGGAGCGGCGTTTGGCCAGCGCGCCGGAGGGCAGTCGGGAGACACCCCCTACCCCGAGGAGAAACCCTATGAGCCGCTGGCGCTTACGAGCGCTGATCATCCTGGTCTACGTGATCGTCGGCATCTACGTCGCCTGGGTCTACGACTACATCACGCCAGGACTGCTGCGGGACCTCGCGGAGGCGCTGCTCGCGGTGTTCCTCTGGTTCCTGATCCTGCTCGGCATCGACCTGCACATCGGCGCGTGAGCCATATCGCGCGAGTCACATATCGAACGGCACATGTCGAACGGCCCCGGTGGACGTGCCGCCGGGGCCGTCGCTCGTGGAGGCGGAAGTCATGGGTGGGGGAGGAAGCCGCCGTGGGCGATGCCCAGCGCGGCGCCGACGAACGCGCCGACGAGCCCCACGATGTTGAGCACCCGCTGCGGCGTCGTCGCCGAGACGTACTGTGAGTAGAGGCCCACGCCGAACCCGAGCGTGCCGGCCCACGACGCGATCATGTGCGCCGAGGTCCAGAACGTCGCGATGAAGGCGACCACGCCGCACACCACGGTGACGACGGCGAGAACGTTCTCGACCGGATGCGGGCGCCCGTCGGTGTTGAGCGTCAGCCTGAAGCGTTCCCTCTCGGAGGGTTGAAGCACATGTGGCACGACCACCACCCCCTAGGTTTCCTAAAGGCCTTCCCACCTACTCGCTGCTGGTAACCTGGGGCACGCTGCGTTGTGATGGGTGATCCATCGACCCGGGCTGCCGAAAGGGGCCCGCCCGGGGTAAGACGTCAGCGTCCTCCTGTCACGGCAGAGTGTCGTGACCGCAAGAGTCCAGAGGAGGTTGGAGTCCCGCATGCGTCGTTACGAAGTAATGGTCATTCTGGACCCTTCGCTCGATGAGCGCACTGTCGCGCCGTCCCTCGACCAGTTCCTCACCGTGGTCCGCAACGACGGCGGCACCGTGGAGAAGGTCGACGTCTGGGGCCGTCGCCGTCTCGCCTACGACATCGACAAGAAGTCGGAAGGCATCTACGCCGTCATCGACCTGTCCGCGCAGCCCGCGACGGTCAAGGAGCTCGACCGGCAGATGAACCTCAACGAGGGCATCCTGCGCACCAAGGTCCTGCGTCCGGACGTGCACTAACCTCCGGCTTTTGTCGGAGGAGCCCCGTACTCTGAGCCGTAATCCAAGCGAAGGCGTGCAGGAAGGCGAGCGCTAGCCATGGCAGCAGGCGACACCGTAATCACCATCGTCGGCAACCTGGTCGACGACCCGGAGCTGCGCTTCACCCCGACGGGGCAAGCGGTGGCTCGATTCCGCATCGCGTCCACTCCGCGGTTCATGGATCGACAGACCAACGAGTGGAAAGACGGCGAAAGCCTCTTCCTGACCTGCAACGTCTGGCGGCAGGCGGCGGAGAACGCCGCTGAGAGCCTCCAGCGCGGCATGCGGGTCATCGTGCAGGGGCGGCTCAAGCAGCGGTCTTACGAGACCAAGGAAGGCGAGAAGCGCACGGTCTACGAGGTCGAGGTCGACGAGGTCGGCCCGTCTCTGCGCAACGCCACCGCCAAGGTCAACCGCACCTCCCGCCAGGGCGGGGGCGGCGGTGGCTTCGGCGGCGGTCCCGCCGACGACCCGTGGGCCTCGGCCACGCCCGCCTCGCCTCAGGGCGGCGGCTTCCAGGGCGGCGGCGGAGGCGGCGGTTTCGGCGGCGGCGGTGGTCAGCAGAGCGGTGGCTTCGGCGGCGGCGGCGGCAACGACTTCAGCGACGAACCGCCTTTCTAAATCCCAGTCCACAAGCCCGAGTCCATTCCCGCTCTGACGGCGGGGCTCTGAAAGGAGCACCACGATGGCCAAGCCGGCACTGCGCAAGCCCAAGAAGAAGGTTTGCCTGTTCTGCCACGACAAGATCTCCTACGTCGACTACAAGGACACGGCGCTGCTGCGGAAGTTTATCTCCGACCGCGGCAAGATCCGTGCGCGCCGGGTGACGGGCAACTGCACCCAGCACCAGCGCGACGTGGCGACCGCGATCAAGAACGCCCGTGAGGTGGCTCTGCTGCCTTACACGAGCACCGCGCGTTAAGGAGGCCTGTCGAAATGAAGCTCATCCTCACCAACGAGGTCTCCGGCCTCGGCACCCCCGGCGACGTGGTCGAGGTCAAGGACGGCTACGGCCGTAACTACCTCATCCCGCGCGGCTACGCCATGCGCTGGACGCGCGGCGCCGAGAAGCAGATCGAGACCATCCGCAAGGCTCGCGACGCTCGCGAGATCCGCGACCTCGGCACCGCCAAGGAGGTCGCCGGCCAGATCGGCGCGCTGCGCGTCCGCCTGGCCACCCGCGCGGGCGACTCCGGCCGCCTGTTCGGCTCGATCACCACGGGCGACATCGCCGACGCCGTCAAGGCCGCCGGCGGCCCGATCCTCGACCGCCGTCGCATCGAGATCGTCAACCCGATCAAGAGCGTCGGCTCCCACAAGGTCACCGTCAAGCTGCACCCTGAGGTGTCGGCTTCGGTCGACGTCGAGGTCGTCGCAGACTGACGCCTGTTTTCTCGAGAAGGCCCCCGCTTGCGGGGGTCTTCTCTTTTTTCCGGCTCTCTTTTGTTACGGCAGGCCACCGCGAACCACCCGCCGCACTCCGGCTGAGCGCCCTCCAGGAAACGCCCGCTGACCCTTCACCGGCGTGCCGCCGCGACGCGAGCCCCCCTGGGCCGATCGCCGTGGTCAGGTGAACCCGGAACGATAATCCCTGGTGTCCCCGCGTAGAATCTCCTCGTTCTGGCACGTTCCCCCCTGGAGGCTTGGCCATGGGCCGTTCCCTCATGCTGCTCGCGCTGGCCGTGGCGCTCGTCGGCTGCGCACCGGTCGACGACACGGCGACCACGGCCGCTCCCACCACCTCCACCGCCTGCACCAAGGAACAACTCACCCTGGTCACGCCCGGCAAGCTGACGATCGGCACCGACAAACCGGCCTACGAGCCCTGGTTCAAGGACGACGATCCGGCCAACGGGCAGGGCTTCGAGAGCGCGGTGGCCTTCGCCGTCGCGGGGGAGCTCGGCTTCGACCGTACCGAGGTGCAGTGGAACACGGTGAAGTTCGACTCCGCGTTCGCACCGGGGGAGAAGCAGTTCGACTTCGACGTCAACCAGGTCTCGATCACCCCTGACCGGGCCAAGGCGGTCGATTTCAGCAAGGGCTACTACACGGTCAAGCAGGCCGTCGTTGCGGTCGAGGGCGGGAAGTACGCCGAGGCGAAGAGCCTGGCCGAGCTCAAGGACGCGAAGGTCGGCGTACAGGTCGGGACGACCGCGCTCGAAGCGGTCAAGAACGTCGTGCAGCCCTCCGACGACCCCAACGTCTACAACGAGCAGATCGACGCCGTGAACGCGCTGAAGAACAAGCAGGTGGACGTGCTCGTCGTGGACCTGCCGACGGCGTTCTACGTGACGGCGGCCCAGGTGGAGAAGTCGAAGATCGTGGGCCAGTTCAGCTCGACGGCGGGCACGCCTGAGGAGTTCGGGCTGGTCATGGAGAAGGGCAGCGCGCTCAAGCCGTGCGTGGACAAGGCCGTCGACGCCCTGAAGTCGAAGGGCGAGCTGGCCAAGATCGAGCAGGCGTGGCTCGGCTCGGCGGCGGGCGCCCCCGAACTGCGATGAGCGAGTGGGTCAAGTCCGAGCGCCAGGTCAAGCGGGAGCAGGTCCGCAGGTCGTACGCCCGGCGCTCGACCTCGATCGCGACGGCCTCGACGATCGTCTTCATCGTCCTGCTGGCTTGGCTGGTCACCCGCTCGCCGGGCTGGCCCCGGGTGCAGGCGACCTTCTTCGACGGGGGCCAGTTCGCCGAGGCGCTGCCCGATGTGCTGAAGGGGTTCCTGCTCAACATCAAGATCTTCCTCATCGCCGAGCCGCTGATCCTCATCGTGGGATTGCTGGTGGCGCTGGCCAGAGGCATCAGGACGCCCGCGTTCTTCCCGATCAGGGCTTTGGCCACCCTCTACACCGACGTGTTCCGGGGCGTGCCGACGATCCTGGTGATCTACCTCATCGGGTTCGGGCTGCCGGCGCTCAGGCTGCAGGGCATCCCCACGGATCTGGCGACGCTGGGGATCATCGCGCTGACGCTCTCCTACGGCGCGTACGTGGCGGAGGTCTTCCGCTCCGGCATCGAGTCCGTGCATCCCAGCCAGGTGGCGGCGGCCCGCTCGCTCGGGCTGAGCCATGTCAAGACGATGCGGTTCGTGGTGCTGCCGCAGGCCACCCGCCGGGTCGTGCCGCCGCTGCTGAACGACTTCGTCTCGCTGCAGAAGGACACCGCCCTGGTCGCCACGATCGGGCCGCTGGAGGCGCTGCGGCAGGCGCAGATCCACGCGGCCAGCACCTTCAACTACACGCCCTACCTGGCCGCCGCGCTGCTGTTCATCCTGCTCACCATTCCCATGGCCAGGTTCACCGACCACCTGGCCGCCCGCACGCGCAGGAGGCGCGGAGCATGAGCGAGCCGACGACCACCCGCCGCCCCACCGGGGAGGCGGCATGAGCCTGCTGACGATCGAAGGGGTGTGGAAGAACTTCCACGGCCACCCCGTGCTGCGCGGCATCGACCTGGAGGTGAACCCGCACGAGGTGGTCAGCCTCATCGGGGCCTCCGGCTCGGGCAAGTCCACGCTGCTGCGCTGCGTCAACCTGCTGGAGACCGTGGACGACGGCACCATCTACCTCGACGGCGAGGAGATCACCGACCCGCGGGCCGACGTGGACCAGGTGCGCAAGCGGCTCGGCATCGTGTTCCAGGCGTTCAACCTGTTCCCGCACATGACCGTGCTGGACAACATCACGCTGGCGCCGCGCCAGGTGCACCGGGTGGAGCGGGCGCGGGCCGAGGAGCAGGCGTACGACCTGCTGAGCAGGTTCGGGCTGGCGGAGAAGGCGCGGGCCTACCCCGACCAGCTCTCGGGCGGCCAGCAGCAGCGGGTGGCCATCATCAGGGCGCTGGCCACCCAGCCCCGGCTGATGCTGCTGGACGAGGTCACCTCCGCGCTCGATCCCGCCCTGGTCGTCGAGGTGCTGGGGATCATCAGGGAGCTCAAGGAGTCGGGGATGACGATGATCCTCACCACCCACGAAATGGGCTTCTGCCGCGACATCTCCGACACCGTGTGCTTTCTCGACGGGGGCGTGCTGCTGGAGAAGGGGCCTCCCGAGCAGATCTTCACCGCGCCTGAGCAGCCGCGTACCCAGGAGTTCCTGCGCAGCGTGCTGGAGTCGGGCAGGTTCTAGCGCCCGCGCACCGGCGCGGCGGGTTTCAGCGATCCGTGCACCGGCGCGGCAAGGATCTGGCGATCCGTGCACCGGTGAGGCGGGTCTTAGCGCCGGTGCCGGCCGTGCACCGGGCGCGGCTGTGGGTTCGGGCGGGCAAGAAGGCTGTTGCGGCGGCCGTACACGAGGTAGACGAGCAGGCCGAAGGCCATCCACAGGACGAACCAGGCCCAGGTCAGCACGCGCAGGTTGACCATGAGCCAGAGCGTGGCCAGCAGCGACAGCGCCGGCAGCAGCGGCGAGAGCGGCACCCGGAAACCCCGCTCCAGGTGCGGCATGCGCCGGCGCATCACGATCACCCCGGCCGCCACGAACGCGAACGCGAACAGCGTCCCGAGCACCACGAGCTCCTGCATCGTGAGCACCGGCACGAACTCGGCCAGCACGATCGCCACGAACCCGATCACCAGCGTCACCCGCGTCGGCGTGTGGTAGCGGCGGCTGACCGTGGCCAGGCCGCGCGGGATCAGCCCGTCGCGGGCCATGGAGAACAGCACCCGCGTCTGCCCCACGATCAGCACGAGGATGACGGTGGTCAGCCCGAGCACCGCGCCCACGTCGATGACATGCACCATCCAGTCCACGCCCACCGCCCTGAACGCGCTCGTCAGCGGCGCGTCCTCGGAGATCTGCGTGTACGGGGCCAGGCCGACCATGACCAGCGCCACCGCGATGTAGATGACGGTGGCGATCACCAGGCTGCGGATCATGCCCTTGGGCACGGCCTTGCGCGCGTTCACCGTCTCCTCTGCGGAGGTGGCCACGATGTCGAACCCGATGTAGGCGAACGCGATCGCCGAGGCCGCCGCGAAGATGCCGAACCAGCCGAACGCCTGGCTCTCGCCGTAGAAGATCTCCAGCACGGTCGCCGGCGCGACGTCCAGCGTCTTGGGCGGGACGTAGAACTCGCCGTAGTTGGCCACGTCGATGTGCATGACCCCGACGACGATGACCGCGCCGATGGCCAGCAGCTTGGCCGACACCATGATCCACAGCGCCCGCAGCCCGATGCGCGCGGCCAGCGCCACGATGCCGGTGAGCAGCACCAGGATCACGAACACCAGCAGGTCCTTGACGATCCCGGAGGCGGGGACGCGGACGCCGAAGTTCGCCACCGCACCGACGGCGATCTCGCCCCAGGCCCTGGCCACCACCGCGGCGGCCAGCTGCAGCTCCAGGATCAGCGCCCAGCCGATGATCCACGCCCAGACCTCGCCGAAGATGACGTACGTGAACGTGTACGCGCTGCCCGAGGTCGGCATCGTCGAGGACAGCTCGGCGTAGCACAGGCAGGCCAGCAGGCAGGCGATACCCGCGATCATGAAGGACAGGATCACGCCGGGCCCCGCCGTGGTGGCGGCCTGGCGGCCGGCGATGCTGAAGATGCCGGCGCCGATCATCACCCCGAGTCCGAGCACCACGAGGTCGGCCGGGCGGTAGAGCTCGGCCAGGCTGTGCCGGGCGCCGGTGCGCAGGCCGGTCGCCTCGGAAGGCGGTAAGCGCCGCAGGATCGTGGACAAGGAACACCCCGCTCAGGGAACCCGCCCACAATGTCTCACCCCTCGGACAACAGCAAGCACGAAACCATCACGTTGGCACTCCAACCGGACCCGTGCGGCATCCCATGCGGGGGGCGGTAGGCGCGGGGGCGCGGGCGCGGGGCGAAGCATGACCGTGGGGAGCGGCGACGGTCAGGCCGGTGTTTCGATGCGCGACTGTCTAGGCGCCGGTCACCAGCCAGGCGGTTCCGGCCGCCCGCCGAGTCAAGGTGACCCACCGCGCCACCATCCACACCCCGAGCGCGCACCAGAGCGCGACCACCCCGAGCCCCGACGCCAGCAGCGCAGCAGGCAGGTACGCCGCCGTCGTCCACACCCCCGCCCAGGCCAGGTACCGCTGGTCGCCCGCGCCGATCAGCACCCCGTCGAGCACGAACACCACCCCGCACACCGGCTGGAACAACGCCACCGGCCAGAGCAGTGCCAGCAGCAGCTCGGCCACCCGCGGATCGGCGTCGAACAGGCCGGGCAGCACCGGCCTGGCTGCCACGACGAGCAGCCCGAGCAGCACGCCCGACCAGAGGCCCCACTGGGTCATCCGCCTGGTCGCGTCCCTGGTGGCGGGCACGTCTCCGGCGCCGAGCGAGCGCCCGGTGATGGCCTGCCCCGCGATGGCGATGGCGTCCAGCGCGAAGGCGAGCAGCGTCCACACCTGCGTGGCCAGCGCGTACGCGGCCAGCTCCGCCTCGCCCATCCTGGTGGCGATCACGGTGGCCACGAGCAGCACGATCCGCAGGCACAGGGTACGGATCAGCAGCGCGACCCCGGCCGTGCCCGCCTGCCTGATCCCGTCCATGCTGGGCGCCAGCGACGTACCCAACCGAATGGCCCCCCGAGCCACCACGACCAGATAGACGGCCGCCCCCGCCACCTGGGCGATGACCGTGCCCCATGCCGACCCGGCGATGCCCCAGCCGAGCCCCAGCACGAACCAGGCGTTCAGCCCCGCGTTCAACGCGAACGACCCCACGGCCACCACCAGCGGCGTCACCGTGTCCTGCAGCCCGCGCAGCACGCCGGTGCCGGCCAGCACGACGAGCATCCCGGGCGCGCCGAACAGGCTGATCCGCAGGTACGTCACCGCCTGCGCGGCCTGCGTGCCGGTCGCGCCGATCAGCTCCACGATCGCCGGCGCCAGCGGCCAGCACACCACGATCAGCCCCGCCCCGATCGCCAGCGCCAGCCAGATGCCGTCCACACCGTTGCGCATGGCCCGCGCGTGGTTGCCCGCTCCCGACTGGCGGGCCACGGAGGCCGTGGTGCCGTAGGCGAGGAAGACGCACAGGTTGATCAGCGTCGTCAGGACCGTGCCCGCCACCCCCAGGGCGCCCACCGCCGTGGTGCCCAGGCCGTGCCCCACGATGGCGTAGTCGGCGAGCAGGAACAACGGCTCGGCCACCAGGGCCCCGAACGCGGGCACGGCGAGCCGCAGAATCTCCCGATCTCTGGAGGTAATGGGCATTCGTCCAGTATGGACCTTACTCGGCGTGTCGGGCCAACTTTCTTTAGTCCACAGCCGGTGGACACTGTTCGCCCTGCTCACCCGGGCTTCTGTGGATATCCGAAAGAGTTATCCCCAGGGCCGTCCACAGGTCGTTCACACCTTCAGCGGGATAGTGCACAGCTTGACCACAGGGTTGTCCACAGGCCACGTTGCCGTCAGCCCGCGACTCCGAGAAACTGTCACACCGGTCGACTACATATGGGGGTGGTGCGACCGCCTGCAAGTGTCTGAGGGGGCGCGGTGAGCATTGACCAGGAAGAGGCCGGCGGAGGCCCAGGTTTCGAGCGCACACCGCCGCACAACATCGACGCGGAGCAGTCGGTCCTCGGCGGCATGCTGCTGTCGAAGGACGCCATCGCCGACGTCGTCGAGATCCTGCGCGCCGACGACTTCTACCGCCCGGCCCACCAGATGGTCTACGAGGTCATCACCGACCTCTACGGCCGCGGCGAGCCGGCCGACGCCGTCACGGTCTTCGACGAGCTGCAGAAACGCGGCGAGATGGCCAGGGTCGGCGGCGCCGCCTACCTCCACACCCTCACGGCGGTCGTCCCCACGGCCGCCAACGCCGGCTACTACGCCAAGATCGTCCGCGAGCAGGCCATCCTGCGCCGCCTCATCGAGGCCGGCACCCGCATCGTCTCCTTCGGCTACGGCGGCCAGAACGAAGAGGTCGACGACCTCGTCGACCGCGCCCAGGCCGAGGTCTACAAGGTCACCGAGCGGCGCACCTCGGAGGACTACGCGCCCCTGGCCGACATCATGCCCGGCGCCCTCGACGAGCTCGAGGCCATCGGCAGCCGCAGCGGCCAGATGGTCGGCGTCCCGACCGGCTTCGCCGACCTCGACCAGCTCACCAACGGCCTGCACCCCGGCCAGATGATCGTCGTCGCCGCCCGCCCCGCCATCGGCAAGGCTCTGGCCCTCGGCACCCCGCTGCCCACGCCGACCGGCTGGACCACGATGGGCCAGGTCCAGGTCGGCGAGCTGCTCCTCGACGCCGCCGGCCGGCCGACCAGGGTGATCGCGGCGACCGAGGTGATGCGGGGGCGGCCGTGCTACGAGGTCGAGTTCGACGACGGCACCGTGATCATCGCCGACGCCCACCACCAGTGGCACACCACCCCCACCTCCAAGGCACCCCCACACCCCGCAGCCGCCCCCTTCTCCAACGCTCGCCACCCCCGGTCCACCACCACCCCCACCTCCCGCACGAGGACCACGACCTCCGCTTCCCGCGCTTCCCGTATGAGGGCTACGACCCCCGCTTCCCACGCTTCCTGTGCGGGGACCACGGCCTCCGCTTCCCGCACGAGGACCACGACCTCCGCTTCCTGCACAGGGACCACGACCCCCGCTTCCCGCGTGTTCCGTATGACGGCTACGACCGCCGCGTCCGGCGCCTTCCTGACGAGGGTCGCGCCCCCCACACTCACCGCCTCCCGGACGAGCACCCCGACCGCCCTTTCCACCGCCTCTCGGACGACGGCCACGCCCGCCGCTTCCCCCGTCCTCCGGACGTACGCCGCGACGACGACCGAGCCCGCCAGCGCCCTCCGCACGCAGGTAACGGCGGTGGCCGAGCGTGAGAAGGTCTGCCCCGCGACAAAGGGCGCGCGTCACGCGGTGCTCACGGCGACAGAGGCCGGGGGCCACGCGGTGCGCGCCGCGACACGGGGCGAGCGTCAGGCGGGGCTCATCCCTACAAGGGACGAGCGTCAGGTGGTGCTCACCACGGAAGAGATCGCCGCCTCCCTCCTCGACGCGTCCACCGGCCGGCCGAACCACGCGGTGCCCGTGGCGGCGCCGTTCCAGCTTCCGTCCCAGGACGTGCCGCTGCCGCCGTACGCGCTCGGCGTCTGGCTGGGGGATGGCCACGGCGCGACGGCTCGGATCAGCACCGCGGACCCCGAGATCATCGCCACCCTGGAGGCCGAGGGCCTGCGAGTCACGCGAGCCGACACCGCGCTCACCTACGACCTGTCACTCCCGGACCCGACCGATCAGCCGTCAGCTGAGCAGTCGTCAGCTGAGCAGGCGCCGGTTGGGCTGTCGTCCGAGGGCACTGTTTCCGGCATTCTTCGCGAGCTGGGCGTTCTGCACGACAAGCACATCCCCGCCGCCTACCTACGTGCCTCGGAGCAGCAACGACGCGACCTGCTGGCCGGACTGCTCGACACCGACGGACACATCGACGCGGACGGGCACATCCAGCTCAACCTGACGAACCGGCGCCTCGCGTACGACACGCTGGAGCTCATCCACAGCCTCGGCCACAGCGCGACGATGCGCACCGAGCCGACGACCGGGCCGACGACCGGGCCGACGACCGGGCCGACGACCGGGTCGGCCACAGGACCGACGGTCGAGACCCCCGTCTGCCACCTGATCGAGTTCACCGCGCCCGGCCAGGTCTTCAGGCTCGCCAGGAAGGCCGCCAGGCAGGCCACCGTCGCACCCGCGGCCACCCGCGTCCGCCGCATCGTCGACGTACGGCCGATCGCCTCGCGCCCGGTCCGATGCGTGGAGGTCGACAACCCCGACCACCTCTACCTGGCCGGCCGGGCCTGCGTGCCCACCCACAACAGCACCCTCGGCCTCGACTTCGCCCGATCCGCCGCGATCAAGTACGGGATGACCACGGTCATCTTCTCGCTGGAGATGTCCCGCAACGAGATCACCATGCGTCTGCTGTCGGCCGAGGCTCGCGTCTCGCTGCAGAACATGCGCTCCGGCACGATGAGCGACGACGACTGGACCCGTCTGGCCCGCCGGATGAGCGAGGTGGCCGAGGCGCCGCTGTTCATCGACGATTCGCCCAACATGTCGATGATGGAGATCCGGGCCAAGTGCCGCCGGCTCAAGCAACGCAACGAGCTGCGCTTCGTGGTCATCGACTACCTCCAGCTGATGAGCTCGCCGAAGAAGACCGAGAGCCGCCAGAACGAGGTCTCGGAGATCTCCCGTGCCATCAAGCTGCTGGCCAAGGAGCTGGAGGTCCCCGTCATCGCGATCTCCCAGCTCAACCGAGGCCCCGAGCAACGCACCGACAAGCGCCCCCAGGTCTCCGACCTGCGCGAAAGTGGATCCATCGAGCAGGACGCCGACATGGTCATCCTGTTGCACCGTGAGGACGCCTACGAGCGGGAGTCGCCTCGGGCCGGTGAGGCCGACCTGATCGTGGCCAAGCACCGTAACGGCCCCACCGCGACCGTGACGGTCGCCTTCCAGGGCCACTACAGCCGCTTCGTGGACATGGCTCAGCACTGAGGCGGGTGCCACTCGCACACAGATGCCGCGCGTTCAGGGCGATGAACGGGGACGCGATTGCGGTGGTGCCGATGAGTTCTGGGTGGATCCGTGGTCGATACGGCTGGACACACCCACAGCGGTGGGGCCTGTGCTGGGAAGGTCCCAGTGCGGGCGGAGGCACATGGAGGCAGTGATGAGCGTCGACGACTCCCGGCAGGCGCAGGACATCAGGACCGGCGAGCGGGGGGCGCGGATGAGCGGTCCCAGGGTGCTGGTGGCGGGGGCGAGCATCGCGGGGCCGGCGCTGGCCCACTGGTTGCGCCGGCGGGGGGCCGAGGTGACCGTGGTGGAGCGGGCACCCGAGCTGCGGCCCGGTGGGCAGGCGGTGGACGCGCGCGGGATCGCCAAGGAGGTCATCGGGCGCATGGGGCTGGACGCGGCGGTGCGCGCGGCCCGCACCGACACCGCCGGCGCGTACATGGTGGACGCGGACGGGAACACGCTGGAGACCCACCGCGCGGAGGACCACGGCGGCGACGGGTTCATCGCGGACATCGAGATCCTGCGCGGGGACCTGTCCCAGGTGCTCTACGACGACACCCGGGACGGTGTCGAGTACGTCTTCGGCGACCGGATCGCCGAGCTCAGCCAGGACGCGGACGGGGTCGACGTGGTCTTCGCCGGCGGTGACCGGCGGCGTTTCGACCTGGTGATCGGGGCCGACGGGCTGCACTCGCAGCTGCGCGCGATGGTCTTCGGGCCGCGTGAGCGCTTCATCCGCCACCTCGGGCTCGTGCTGGCCTTCTACAGCGTGCCGAACGAGTTCGGCGTGGACCGCTGGATGATCGACTATCAGGAGGCCGGACGGTCCGCCGGGCTGCGGCCCGTCCCGGACGCCACCCGGGCGATGGCCATGTTCTCCTTCCCCGCGGCCGACTTCGACGTCGACTACCGCGACGTCGAAGCGCAGAAGCGCCTGCTGCGCGAGCGGATGGACGGTTTCGGCTGGTTGACCCAGCGCATCCTCGCGCACGTGGACGACACCCCTGACTTCTATCTGGACCAGGTCGCTCAGGTGGTGATGGAGCGCTGGTCGAGCGGACGGGTGGGGCTGCTCGGGGACGCGGCGTTCAGCGCGTCGCCGATGTCCGGGGCGGGCACCGGGCTGGCGCTGGTCGGCGCCTATCTGCTGGCCGGTGAGCTGGCCGCCGCCGGATGGGACCCGGAGGCCGGGTTCGCCGGCTACGAGGCTCGGATGCGCTCGTACGTGCAGGCCAACCAGGAGATCGGCCGGTTGCACGTACGCAGCCTCGGGGTCCCGGGGCAGGACGACGAGCCGAGCCCCGATTTCACCGGCGAATGGTTCGCCGAACTGATCGATCGGGCGATCAACGGCGTCGAGCTGCCCGACTACGCCGGGGTGCCGGACTCCGGGGCGTCGGCAGGACTACAGGTGATCTCGTCGGCCAAGCCGTAGGCGTCGCATGACGTGGCTACCGGTCCGGCGGTGGCTGGTTGTGGGCGGTGTGCGAGGCTTGCGGGGTGGTCAAGCCCTTCCTCACGGTCGCCGTCTTCGTGATCACCGCCGTACCGAGTCTGCTGCAGTTCGTGCTGCCCGGCCTGGAGCCGGCCCTTATGCGCGATCCGGCGGCCATCGCCGGCGGGGAGTGGTGGCGGCTGGCGACGTCGCTGGTCGTGCAGGACGGCGGGGCGATCGGGACGCTGTTCAACCTGGGCTTCCTCGCCGTGCTCGGGTACGTGGCCGAGCGGGCCCTCGGCCGGGGCCGCTGGGTGGTGCTCTACCTGAGCGGGGCGGTGGCGGGGGAGGCCGCCGGGTTCCTGCTGGACCAGCCGGGTGCGGGCAACTCCGTCGCCCTGTGCGGCCTGGCGGGCGGGCTCGTCCTGATGACCGGCCCGCCTGCGCGTGCGCCCTTCGAACGGGCGCTGGGCGCGTTCTACGCGGTCGTCTCCGGCGCCTGGCTGCCGGCCGCGTCCGGCGCCATGTGGGGCTGGGTCGTCACGGTCGTCGCCGCGGCACAACTCGTCACCCATCGCGAACGCCTGCCGGGATGGTCGCCGGTGGCCGTGTTCGGTGTGGCGGCGGTGGTGTTGATGGTGCTGCGTGATCTGCACGGCTTCGCCCTGCTGGGCGGCCTCGCCGCCGGATGGATCTCCAATGCGAGGTTCCCGTTGACGCCTGGACGCACTTCGCCGGCGTGACCCGCACCTCCTGTCCTAGGACCTGCTGTCCTGGGCGGCCGCGTTCTGGGACTGCGGTCCGCGGGGCGGGCCCCCGAGGATGGAAAAGGGTTTGCGGCGGGGACAAGCGGTCGGGTAGATCTGTCGGCTGGAGCTCGACGGCAGATCCGTGGGGCCACGACACCGGAAGGAGGGATAAGCCGATGATGTCCCAGATCAATGCGCTTGAGCCCTCTCGGGGCGCGGACCGAGTCTGACCCCCGGAGCGGACGGGCGCCTTCACCGGAGCGTGCCTTGACCGTGGAACCGAACGACCTGACCATGCGCCCCATCACCGGGCGCGAAGAACTCGACCTCTTCTCCCGCCTGCCCTACGTCCTCGACGACGAGCTGGCGGACGACCTCACCGCCGGCCGCCGGCTGCCCGAATGGATGTGGGTGGCCCTCCGCGGCGACCAGCTGGTGGCCAGAGCGGCCTGGTGGTGCCCGACCAGCGACGACGCGCCGTTCCTCCTCGACGTCTTCGACCTCGACGACCGTGACGGCGACGGCGTCGACGCCGGCGTGAAACTGCTGCGCGCCGCCATGGCCGAGGTCGTCCCCGCGGGCGCCCGGCCGCCCGAGTACATCCGCATGGTGCCGCCCGACTGGCGCGAGACCCCGGCGGCCAGGCGCGTCGTCGAGGACCGGATGGCCGCGCTGGAACAGCTGGGCGCCGCCCTGCTCGTCGAACGGCTGCGCCTGGAGTGGCGTCCCGGCACCCCCGTGCCCGACCCGAGCGGGCGGCTGGTGTTCCGGCCGGTCGGCGACACCGAGGAGATGATCTCCCTGATGACCTCGGTGCTGGACGGGACGCTCGACGCGCACAGCAGGGACGACCTGAGCCGGATGTCCGCCCGCGAGGCGGCCGCCGCCCACTACGAGGAGGAGCTCGCCCGCTACCGGAGCCCCCACGACTGGTGGCGGGTCGCGACGTTGCCGGACGGCGAGCCGGTGGGGTTCGTCACGCCGGCCCGCAACGACTACAACGCCATCATCGGCTACATCGCCGTGCTGCCCAAGCACCGGGGCAACGGGTACATCGACGACATCCTCGCCGAAGGCACCCGCATCCTCGCCGCACAGGGCGTCCCGCGCATCCGGGCGGCCACGGACGTGGGCAACGTCCCCATGGCGAACGCCTTCCGCCGCGCCGGGTACGTCGACTTCGAACGTTCGATCAACATGACCTGGCCGTGAGGGCTCAGCCGAGGACGGCCGGCCTGAGCACGTCCCGGCACCACTGACGGAAACTGGTCGGCGTGCTGCCCTCAGGGGTACGGGTGACGCCGTTGTCGAGCCCGGCGTCCTTGGCCACGGCCATGTCGGCGTACGCCTGCGCCATCGGCTCCGACATGCCGAACTTCATCATCCGGTCCTTGACCTCGGCGGGGGAGACCGGTTGGAAGCGGATGGGCCGCTGGAGCTCGTCGGACATGATCCGGGCCATCTCGTCGAAGGAGAGGTCTTCCGGTCTAGGACGGGGACCTCTCCGACGCCGGTCCAGGTGTCGTCGAGCAGGAGGCCGGCGGCGACGGCGGCGATGTCCGCGACGGCGCAGGCAGGCGCCTTGAGGCTGCCGGAAACCGGCATGGTGAACAGGCCCTCGGTCCTGATCAGCTCGGTCTGGCGCAGCAGGTTCTCCATGAACGAGGGCATGGCCAGCGCTCGAAGGCCGACGCCCGTGCTCGCGAAGAGGTCGTCCACGGCGAGTGACGCGGTGACGAACCCGGCCCGGTCCGCCACGGGCGTGCCCCGGCCGAGCGCCGAGACGTTGACGACCCGCTTGACGCCCTGGTCCTTGACGGCCTGGGCCGCGGGGCGGCTGAAGCCCACGAACGCCTCCTCGACGCTGGGGCTGCGCGGGTCCGCCGGGACCAGCCAGAAGAGGGCGTCCGCCCCGGTGAAGGCCTCGTTCACCACCTCGCGGTCGCCGTGCGTGCCCTGAACCACCTCGACCCGTGCACGAGTCGCGGCGGGCAGGCGGGCGGGGTCGCGCACGATCACGCGGACGGCGGCGTCGGCGGCCAGCAGGCGCTCAAGGGTCAGCCGGCCGATCCGGCCGGTGGGAGCGGTGACGACGATCATGATTCACCTCGGTGAGAGTGCAGGTGAGCGGGGTCGTGCCCGCTGATGACGCTCTTCAGTGAATCCCCGGCGACGGCAGACCTGAAGGACCGATTCGGACGCCATTGATACTGTGGCGGTATGAGTGATCTGGAGGTCAGGCAGCTCCGCTATTTCGTGGCCGTCGCCGAGGAGCTCCACTTCGGGCGGGCGGCGGAACGGCTGGGCATGGCGCAGCCCCCGCTGTCGCGGGCGATCCGCGCGATGGAGCGGCAGCTCGGCGTCACGCTGATGGAGCGGACGACGCGCCGGGTCACCCTCACCCCCGCCGGCGAGACGCTGCTGCGCGACGCCAGGACGGCACTCGACGCGGTCGCGGCGGCGGCCCGGCGGGCCAGGAACGCGGGGCGGCCCGAGCCCGTGCTGCGGCTGGCGCTGAAGGCCGACTACGACGGCGGGCTGCTGCCGCAGATCATCGCCGCGTACCAGCAGGAGCCGGCCGCGCTGCCGGTGCGGCTCGTGCTCGGCGGGCGGGCCGAGCAGGAGCCGGCGTTGCGCGACGGCCGCGCGGACCTGGCGCTGCTGATGCGGCCGTTCGACGACCGCGACCTCGACGTCGAGCCGCTGCTGACCGAGCCCCGCCTGCTCGCCGTCGCGGCGAACGATCCGCTGGCCGCGCACACCGGCCTGCGCGTGGCCGACCTCGCCGGCCGGGTCCTGCCCGACGGATCTCCCGCTGACCGCGAGGACTCCGTGCCGCCCAGGGGTGGTCCGGCGCGCAATCTGGACCTGGCCCAGATCTTCAACCTGATCGAGCTGGGGGACATCGTGTGGTTCGTCCCCGAGTCGCTCGCTCGCCTGCACCCCCGTCCCGGGGTCGCGTACCGGAGCGTCGGCGATCTGCCGCCGCTGGAGTTCGCGCTGGCCTGGCCGCAGGAGTCGCGCTCCCCGGCCGTCGCCGCGTTCGTCCGTACGGCCTGCGCGGTCGCCGCCCTCGTGGAGCCACAAGCGGACGCCGCACAGGCGGCACTACGCCGAGTGGTGTGACAAAGCAGACATCGATCCGAGGTATGGCATCTGATCGCTTCGGCGCTCTAGCGAGGGAGTGAAGCGAAGGGAAAACGCCATGACCATCCTCGTCGCCTACGACGGCTCGGCCGATTCGCGCGCCGCCATCGAGTTCGCCGCCAAGCATCTCGCCGCCGAGCCCACACTCATCGTCACCGTGTGGGAGCCGCTGCTCGTCCAGCTGAAGAAGTACCCGCTGGCCGCCACCGGCGCGATCGACCCGGACACCGAGCAGGAGGCGCAGACCCAGGCCGAGCAGCACGCCAAGGAGGGGGCCGAACTGGCCATCGCGGCGGGGCTGAGCGACGTCACCTATCGGGCGGTGGCCGACAACGAGTCGATCTGGAAGACGATCGTGGACGTGGCGGACGAGGTCGACGCCTCGCTGGTCGTCACGGGGTCGCGCGGGCTGGCCGGGGTACGTTCCGTGCTGCTCGGCAGCGTCTCCAACCACGTCCTGCACCACGCCCACCGGCCCACGCTCATCGTCCCCCCGGCGAAGGCGTAGCCCCGAGGTCAGGAAGCCTGCGCGGGCGGGGCGCAGCAGTTCTGCGGCGGGCAGATCCGCGTGTCGATCCGCCGCGCGCCCGGCCCCTCGTCGCCCAGCCGGTCGTGCGGGTTGGCCACCGGGCACAGGTCCAGCGACAGGCAGCCGCAGCCGATGCAGTCGGTGAGGTCGTCCCGCAGCCGCTGCAACTGCTCGATCCGGTCGTCCAGCTCGCTCCGCCAGGCCGCCGACAGCCTGGCCCAGTCGGCGCGGGTCGGGGTGCGCTCGTCCGGCAGCTCGGCGAGGGCGTCCTTGATGACCTTCAGCGGGATGCCGATGCGCTGGGCCAGCCTGATGAAGGCGACCCTGCGCAGGCTGTCGCGGGAGTAGCGGCGCTGGTTGCCGGCGGTGCGCCGGCTGGCCAGCAGCCCCTTGGCCTCGTAGAAGTGCAGCGCGGAGACGGCGACGCCGCTGCGCTCCGCGAGCTGCCCGACCGTCAGCTCTTTGGCGTTCCAGGCGACCTTCGTCGTTGCAGTCATACCTGAAGATTACTTGAGGGTGCGTTCGAAGAACGTCTCCAGGACGACGATCGTCCGCGTCCCGGTCACGCCGTCCACCTGGAAGACCCGGCGCAGCACGTCCTGCAGCTCACGGGTGCCGGGGGTGCGGATCTTCAGCAGCACCGACGCGGGACCCGCGATGACGTGCGCCTCCTCGATCTCCGGGATCGCCGCCAGCTCCGCCGCGCTGTCGCCCATCCACGACCCGCCGTCCACCATCACGTAGGACGTCACCGTATGCCCGAGCGCCGCCTGGTCCACCTCGATCGTGGTCCGCCTGATCACGCCGCGCTCGCGCAGCTTGCGCACCCGCTCGTGCGCCGCCCCGCCGGACAGCCCCACCGCCTTGCCGAGCATCGCGTACGACCGCGTCGCGTCCTCCTGCAGCAGGCCGATCAGCATCCTGTCTATGTCATCCACAACAGGATGCTATCCGGAGATTCACCGGAGAAGCCGAACACCGTATGGTGTTCGGTATGACGGACACGATCCCCACTGAGTTCGAAGTGCTGGACGAGCGCTTCGCCGCGATCGGCGGAGACGACAAGATCGAGATTCTGCACACCGGCACCCGCTGGGCGGAGGGCCCGGTCTACTTCCCGGCCGGCCGCTTCCTGGTCTGGAGCGACATCCCCAACGAGCGGATGTTGCGCTGGGACGAGATGACCGGCGCCGTGGGCCCGTTCCGGCAGCCGTCCGGCTACACCAACGGCAACACGCTCGACCGCGAGGGCCGGATGATCTCCTGCGAGCAGGGCAACCGGCGCGTCACCCGCACCGAGCACGACGGCTCCATCACGGTCATCGCCGACCGCTGGCAAGGTAAGCGGCTCAACAGCCCCAACGACGTGATCGTCCGTTCCGACGGCTCCATCTGGTTCACCGACCCGCCCTACGGGATCATCAGCAACTACGAGGGCGTCGCCGCCGAGCAGGAGATCGACGGCTGCCACGTCTACCGGGTCGACCCGGCGACGGGCGAGGTGCGCGTCGTGGCCGACGACTTCGTCCGGCCCAACGGCCTGGCCTTCTCGCTGGACGAGCGGCGGCTCTACGTCGCCGACACCAGGGCCAGGCATCTGCGCGTGTTCGAGGTGGGCGAGGACGGCACGCTGGGCGGCGGCAAGGTGTTCGCCGAGGGCGTCGAGGGCGACAACTTCGACGGCCTGCGGCTCGACGACACCGGCCGGGTCTGGGCCGCGGCCGGCAAGGCGGTGCTCTGCTACGACCCCGACGGCACCCTGATCGGCCGGCTGCGGCTGCCCGAGTTCACCGCCAACCTGGTGTTCGGCGGGCGGAAGCGCAACCGCATGTTCATCACGGCCGCGTCCTCGCTGTACTCCCTCATGACCAACGTCACAGGTGCGCGCCCGGTGTGGGCCGGGCGCTGACACCCGCTGCCCGCCGCGCCCCTGCGACGGCGGGCAGGCCGAGGGGGCAGGCAGATCACTCCCACCGGAACAACCGCACGGCCAGCCCGCCGAACAGGGCCAGCCCGGCCGCGACCACCACCAGGTGGATGAGCTGTGGCGCGTGCCCCTGCCACGTGTCCTTCAGCGCCTGGGCGAACGGCCCCGCCACCGAATAGTCGCTGATCACCCGCAGCGCGTCGGGCATGACGTCGCGCGGCACCCACATCCCGGCCAGGAACAGCAGCGGGAACATCACCGCCGACCCGATCCCGGGCGCGACCTTGCCGTTCGGCGCCACCGCGGCGATCACCAGCCCCATGGCCATCAGCGCCGCCGTGCCGAGCAGGAAGACCAGGCCGAACCAGGCCCACTGCCGCGGCGCGGACGAGCCGAAGAACAGCGATCCGGCCACGATCAGCAGGACGACGGTGACCACCGCGACGACCAGGTTGATCAGCAACTGCACCCCCAGCAGCCGCCCGGGATGCACGGGAGTGGTGGACATCCTCCTGAGCACGCCCTGGTCGCGGTAGGTGGCCATGACCGCGGGCAGGACGCTGCAGGCCAGCGTCAGCAACGACAGCAGCGTCATCATGCTGGGCAGCTGCGTGTCCACGAACCGTTCACCGTTCTCCCCGACCTTCGTGAAGTCCGGGATGCTCGTCCCCAGCACGATCAGCAGCAGCAGCGGCAGCCCGACGGTGAACATCAGGAACGGCCATTCCCGCAGGTGCAGCTTGGCCTCGACGAAGAGCAGCTTCATGACAGTTTCCTTCCGGTGAGCGCGAGGAACGCGTCGTCCAAGGTGGCCTGCTCGATGCGCAGGTCGCCGGGGACGATCTGGTGGTGGGCCAGGGCGAGGGTGACGGCCGGAGCGAGGTTGCCCGAGCCGCTCACCACCATCTGCTCGCCGCTCCTGGTGACCTCACGGACCTCGGGCAGGGCCAGCAGCAGGGAGTCGTCCACGGGCGCCGACGGCCGGAACCGCACCCGCTGCTCGCCGCCGACTCGCGCGATGAGCCCGGCGGGCGTGTCGATGGCCACCACCTTGCCCGCGTCGATGAGCGCGATCCGGTCGCAGAGGCGCTCGGCCTCCTCCATGAAGTGGGTGACGAGCACGATGGTGACGCCCGACTCGCGTACCTGCTGGATCAGCTCCCACGTGTCCCGGCGCGCCTGAGGGTCGAGGCCGGTGGTCAGCTCGTCGAGCACGGCCACGCGCGGCTGTCCGACCAGCGCGAGCGCCACCGACAGGCGCTGCCGCTGCCCGCCGGACAGGTTCTTGAACGCGGTGTCGCGCTTGGCGTCCAGGCCGACCCTGGCCAGCAGGGTGCGCCAGTCCGCGGGGTCGGGGTAGAAGGAGGCGTACAGGTCCAGGGCCTCCCACACCTTGATCTTCTCCGGCAGCGCCGCGCTCTGCAGCTGCATGCCCAGCACGTGACGCAGCTCGTCGCGTTGTGTACGCGGGTCCAGGCCGGCCACCCGTACGGTGCCGCCGTCGTGGGCCCGCACGCCGGCCACGCACTCCACGGTGGTGGTCTTGCCGGCGCCGTTCGGGCCGAGAATGCCGAAGATCTCACCCTCGGCCACCTCGAACGACACGTCGTCGACCGCGAGGTGCTTCGGGTACTGCTTGCGCAGGTTCTCGACTTCGATGATTTTCATGCCACTGACGCTAGAAAAGCGGCGTTCACCGGGGAATCTGGGTGGATGCCGGGCAAGGGTGTACCTAGGTGCAGTGACCCCGAGGTGCCGTTGGCGCAGACTGGTGACATGCTTCGCAGGTTCGGCCACATCGCGACGCTGCTCGCGTTCACGCTGGTGCAGCTGCCCATCATGCTCGTGACCGGGGTCATGCTGCTGCTGTCCTTCGCCCTCGGGATGGTGTTCCTGTTCCCGCCGCAGGTGGGCATGGTCCGGCGGCTCGCGGAGTTCAACCGGCGGCTCGTCCGGCGCCAGACGGGGATCGACATCGCCTCGCCGTACCTGCCGGCGCCCGCTCCGCCGGTGCCGCAGCCGGACGGGATGTACCGCTCGGAGCGCACGCTCTACAAGACGCCCCGCATACCCGCGTGGAACAACCGGTGGAAGTGGCTGGTCAGCGATCCCGCGACCTGGCGCGACGAGCTCTGGCTGCTGCTCGACCCGCCGGTGAAGATCGCGCTCGTGCCGCTGTTCGTGCTGCTCCCCGCACGTGGCCTGCGCCTGTACGGCCTGTGGAGCGAGCTGCTGCTGGCCCCCACGGCCGCCAGCCTCCTGGCCGGGCAGGTGACCCATTTGCGGCGCACCCGCAACCTGGCCGCCGACTCGCAGGCCGCCGAGATGCGCAGGATCGAACGGGACCTGCACGACGGCACGCAGGCCAGGATCGTCGCGATCGGCATGACGCTCGGCGCGGTCGAGCAGCTCGTCGAGGATGATCCCAAGGCGGCCAGGGCGCTGCTGGCCAAGGCGCGCGACGCCTCCTCAGAGACGCTCACGGAGCTGCGCCGGGTCATCCGGGGCATCCATCCTCCCGTGCTGGCCGAGCGCGGGCTGGCCGACGCCATCCGGGCCCTGGCCATGGACAGCGTGATGCGGGTCTCGGTGGACGTGGAGCTGGAGCACCGGCCGGAGTCGCCGGTGGAGGCGGCGGTCTACTTCGCGGTCAGCGAGCTGCTGTCGAACGCCGCCCGGCACGGCGACGCGCGCACGGCGTCCGTGGACATCAGCGGCAACGGCCCCGACCTGCGCGTCACGGTCACCGACGACGGCCTCGGCGGCGCCGACCCGGCCAAGGGCAGCGGCCTGGCCGGCATCGAACGTCGGCTGGCCGCCTTCGACGGCGTCCTCGCCCTGAACAGCCCGCTCGGCGGGCCCACGACCGTGACCATGCTGCTGCCCAACGTCCTGCCCGGCCACAGCGCGGGCGGCACGCGCGGAATGCCGCGCTGGAAGACGGTCACCGTCATCCTCCTCTGGGGCACCGCCTGGTGCCCCACGTTCCCGCAGGGCATCGTGGCCGGCGTCTTCAAGGCGTTCGGGATCGAGGAGAAGGCCTGGTTCCTGCCCCTGTACCTGCCTGAGCCGTGGCAGTGGCCGGTGATCGTGGCCATGACCCTCGTCGGCCTCCTCATGCACGTCATGGCCATCCGCATCCCCGCCACGCATGACCCGGACCGGTACATGGAGGAGGCCTCCGTGCTGAAACCCTGGTGCTCATGAGTCGCGTACTGATCGCCGAAGACCTCTACCTGCTCAGGGACGGCCTGGTCCACCTGCTCCAGGCGCACGGCTTCACCGTCGTCGCCGCTGTGGAGAGCGGGCCCGAGCTGCTGAAGGGGCTGCTGGAGCTGCGGCCCGACGTCTCGATCGTGGACGTGCGGCTGCCGCCCACCTTCACCGACGAAGGGCTGCAGGCCGCGCTCGCGGCCAGGCAGCAGCTGCCGGGGTTGCCCGTCCTCGTGCTGTCCCAGCACGTCGAACAGCTCTACGCCCGCGAGCTGCTGGCCGACGGCTCGGGCGCGATCGGCTACCTGCTCAAGGACCGCGTCTTCAACGCCGAGCAGTTCATCGACGCCGTACGCAGGGTCGCCGCCGGCGGCACGGCCATGGACCCCGAGGTGATCGCCAAGCTGCTGGCCAGGAACGCCAGGAACGAGCCGCTGGCCGCGCTCACGCCGCGCGAGCGCGAGGTGCTGGAGGCCATGGCCGAGGGCCGCTCCAACGCCGCCATCTCCCAGCGCCTCTACCTGAGTGAGAGCGCCGTGGCCAAGCACACGGCCTCCATCTTCGCCAAGCTCGGCCTGGCTCCCTCCGACGACGACAACCGCCGCGTCCTGGCCGTGCTGGCCTACCTCAACAGCCGCTGATCACGCGGGCTCGACCTGGGGCGAACCGCACGGACTTGTCGGTGGCACCGGCTATTTTCATAGAGGCACGGTGCGACGAAGAGGTGGTATCAGGTGAAAATCCGGGTAAACCGCGATGTTCTGGCAGATGCGGTGGCATGGGCTGCCCGAGTCCTGCCCAGCCGCCCCGTGGTGCCCGTCCTGTCCGGGCTGTTGCTGGAGGCGGGCGAGGACCTGACGCTGTCCGCGTTCGACTACGACGTCTCCGCGCGGGCCACGGTCGAGGCCGACGTGGCCGAGGAGGGCCGCGTGCTGATCCCCGGCCGCCTGCTGGCCGAGATCAGCCGCAGCCTGCCCGCCGAAGACGTCGAGATCACCACAGACGGCCAGGAGGCGGTCCTCACCTGCGGCAGCGCCGAGTTCGGGCTGATCACGATGCCGGTCGAAGACTTCCCGACGCTGCCCGCAATGCCGCCGAGCATCGGCGCGATCGGCGGCGGCGTGTTCGCCTCCGCCGTCGGCCAGGTGGCGCCCGCGGCCAGCCGCGACGACACGCTGCCCATGCTCACCGGCATCAGGATCGACATCGAGGGCGAGGCGGTGGCGATGGCGGCCACCGACCGCTACCGCATCGCGGCCCGCGACTTCGCCTGGCGTCCGGCCGGGCCCGACGTCGCCGTCTCCGCCATGGTGCCCGCCCGGGTGCTCGTCGAGGTGGCCAAGTCGCTGCGGGGCGGCGAGGTCTCGGTCGCGATGGGCGACGGGGTGGCCGGGTTCGAGAGCGTGGGGCGCAGCACGACCGTGCGGCTGCTCGACGAGCAGTTCATCGACTACCGGGCCAGGCTGATCTCCGACTGGTCGATCAGGGCCGACGTGGCGGTGGCGCCGTTCGTGGGCGCGATCAAGCGGGTGGCGCTGGTGGCCGAGCGCAACACCGCGATCCGGCTGTCGTTCAGCCAGGGCCAGGTGCTCATCCAGGCCGGCGGCGGCGACATCGGGCGCGGCGCCGAGGTGGTCCCGTGCGAGCTGCGCGGCGACGACATCCAGATCGCCTTCCAGTCGCAGTTCCTGCTCGACGGGTTCACCGGGATCGAGAGCGAGCTGGCCAGGATCAACCTGGAGTCGCCCACGAGGCCGGCGCTCATCCAGGACGTGCCGGGCGACGCCGAGCCCGCGTTCCGCTACCTGGTCATGTCGCTGCGCCAGTCCTGACGGCGCGACACCGCTCGGGGGCGTCGTACCGGGCGGTGGGATCAGCTTTCGGCGGGGTCGTGGCCCGGGGTGGGGTCACCGCTTGCCGCGCGCCCGCCCGCCTGGCGCTCGGCGACCAGCCGGAAGACCCGCTTGAACTCGGCGTACGCCTCCTCGCCCACGGCCCGCGCATGCCCGGACTCCAGTTCGGCGAGGATGGCGTCCGACCTGGCGATGTGGTCGCGCCCCTTGGCGGTGGGCACGATCAGCTTGGCCCGCCGATCGCCGGGGGCGGGCCGCCGTTCCACGTAGCCGAGCTCGACCAGCTCGTCCACCAGCGTGCCGATCACCTGCTTGTGCCGGCCCGACCAGGCGGCCAGGTCGGTGGCCCTGCTGCCTTCCGGGTCGAGGTAGGCCAGCACCGCGCCGTGACGCGGCCGTACGTCGGGATGCCCCTGCTCGGCGAGCTTCGCGAACAGCTCGCGCTGCAGACTGAACAGGGTCCGGCCGGAGAGCACGCCGAGATCGGGGTCGTCCTGCCTGCGCACCACGCACCCCCTCGATGGATCTCGGTGTGTCGTGACGCCTGGGCCCCTGGTCGGAGGACCGGGGGCCGGGGGATCAGGCTTCGGTGAGGGCGATGAGGATGTGCTCCATGCAGGCGTGCCCGGCCCGCTCCGCCGCCGCCGCGTCGCCGGCCGCGATGGCTCTGGCGATGGCGTCGTGCGGGATGTAGCTCTTGTTGAGCGACGTGCCGGCCGCCGTGATGCTGGCCCGCAGCGCGGCCGAGAAGTCCTCGAACAGGTCGATCAGCACGAGGTTGTGCGTGGCGTGCGTGACGGCCATGTGGAAGGCCAGGTCGGCCTCGACGAAGAAGTCGGGGTCGTCCAGCTCCCAGGCCCGGTCGCGCTCGGCCAGCGCCGCCTCTATGCGCCTGATGTCGTCGTCCGTGCGCCTGGTGGCGGCCAGACGCGCGGACTCGACTTCGAGCGCGCGGCGTACTTCGAGGATCTCCAGCTGCTCCGCCTGGCGCAGCCGCCGCAGCATCGCGCCGGAGAGCTCGCTGGTCGCCCGGACGTAAGTGCCGTCGCCCTGACGGCACTCGAGCAGCCCGGCGTGCGTGAGCGCGCGTACGGCCTCACGAACGGTGTTACGACCCACTCCGAGTTGCTCGGCGAGCACCGTCTCGGTGGGTATCTTGCCGTTCATCGGCCACGACCCTGACGTGATCTGCTCTTTGAGCTGATCGATGACCTGGTCGACGAGCGAAGCCCGCTGCGCCGTACGCAGACTCACAGTCCGCCTCCTCCGGGGAAACCAATCATCCTATGAGTCAATGACTGGTCGACCCTAATTATTCCAGACTCAAAAGGCCAAATCTGGAGCTCCCGGAGGATCAACTGGAGACTGTGGCGTCAACCGTCACCCCCGCCATGGCGGAGCGAACTCCGGCAGCTTCGAGGGCCTTACGATATGCGGCGGTCTGCTGTGCCCTGTCACCGGCCCTGCCGTAGAGGTCGCCCAGCTCACGCCAGCACCGGGCGGCCTGGCGGTCGGAGCCGAACACCGGACGGTCGAGCCCGCCGAGCAGCTCGTGCGCGTTGCGCAGATGGGTCGAGGCGTCGCCCTCCTGCTCCAGCACCACGGTCGCGAGCACGAGGTGGGCCTCGGCCGGCGTCGTGCCCGGGTGGTCCTGGGAGACGCCCAGAGCCACCACGGCCAGCTCGGCCGCGCTCGCGGACTCGCCGGCGCGCAGCTTGACCCGCGCGTGCACGATGAGGCTCTCGCCGTGCTCGCGCGCGGTCGAGGGGAACACGCCGAACGCCTTGACCGCGCCCGCGACGAGCCGCTCGGCCTCGTCGATCGGAGCCGAGGCCATCCGGGCCCAGTGCATGGCGGTCCTGGCCAGCTGCAGCGCGAGCCGCGTCTGACGGCCCGCCGTGATCGCGTCGTCGGCCAGGCGCACGGCCAGGGCGGAGTCCTCGCCAGCGGCCGCGGCGGCACTGGCGTGCCACAGCGCCCTGATCTCCCCGGAACGGTCCACAACTTCAGGAGAGCCGCTCATGTCCAGGACGTGCTTGACGTAGGTCAGCTCGGGGGAGTCGCTCTCACGCTCGCCGCGCGCCTCGACCAGCGCACTGGCCAGGTCGGTGGCGAGCTCGCCCTGTGTGATGGAAAGCCGCTCCGCGTGCGCCAACGCGGCGCTCGCCAGGTCGCGCGCCCGCAGCCGGTCGCCCGCCCGCTGGTAGCAGCGGCTCAGCGCGATCGTGAGCGGAAGGTCGGCCAGCCGCTCGGGATGAGCCGCGGCCTCCCTGCGCAGGCGCTCGAAGGCCTCCACGGCCTGGCCGAGCCGGCCCTGCGCCTCCAGCGCACGAGCCCTGCCGAACCGCGCCTGCGCGGTCAGCATGGCGTTCTCCTCGTCGGCCGCCTTCACGATCTCCGTGAAGCGGTCGGCGGCGACGGACGGGTCGCCGTGCTGCAGCTCCAGCTCGGCGTGACGCAATCCGAGCTCCGTGTCGATGCGCTGACGAGGCTCGATCCCGTGAAGGAGGAACTCCGTCGTGCATCCAAGCCGCTCGGCCAGGAGTCTGGCCACAACAGGAGTCGGCGTGCGCTTACCCGACTCAATGAGCGAGACATAACTGTCAGACAGGTCGGGTCCGGCCAGCTGGGCCTGAGACATCCGCCTGTTCAGCCGCAATCCGCGGACGCGGTCACCGATGGTTCCCTGACTCGGCATCTCATCTCTCAAGGCGGGGAAGGGTCAACAACACGCAATGATTGCATGAAGTAGCCGAATCTGGTATCCCCGCGTGAAGAATTTGCCACGCTGTGATTAATCGTCGCTGTCGTCCTTGCTGGGGAAAAGCATCTGACAGACCTCGAGGTACAGGGTTTCCGGATACGGAATGTACTCGACCGTTGACAGAGCCTGATCCTGGCCGGCCGACTCGAGGATGAACTCACCGTAGCCGAGCATGCGCCCCAGCAGAGATCTCTGGAAGCTCATGTCGGTGACCTTGCCCAAGGGCATCATCGCGACCTTGCGCGTGATGAGACCCGTGGTGAGCAACATGCGCTTCGACGTCACCACAAAGTAATCGACCGACCACTCCGCGACTTTCCATACGAAACGGATCAGAAGCAGGAGCCACAGCCACCAGACGACGACGAGCGCCGTGCCGCCCGCCTCGCCGCCGCCGAAGAATCTGCTGAGCAGTCCGGCGATCACGAGACCGCCGAGCACCTCGGCGACGGGACGCAGCAGAATGGCAGGGTGCCGCCGCACCATGATGACCTGTTGTTCGTGGGGGAGGAGGTAGCGGTTGACCGACGATGGAGCTGAGTCCCCGTGGGTCACAAGTCTCATGAGAGGCTGTTCACAAATTGCGCCAGAGAGTCGGCTGCGTTGAACACCGTGTCGAACGCTCCTCTCACCGCGTCCGCGGCGTCAGCTGGTCGCGCGAACAGGTAGTACGCAACAAATGCGATACCACCGTATGTGAGGACCTTTTTGACCTGCACCGTCGCCTCCGTGCCACTTACCCACTCCACCCGCCGTATACATTACCCACCTGGATGCCAGGGTAAAGGTAAGTTGGCGGGTAAGTTCTGATCTTGCTTAGCCGCGTTCGCTGGCCACCAGAGCCAGGACGTGAAGGTGCTTGCGTGCGATGCGCTCGACAAGGCTCGGATGGGCGTAACCGGTGACCTCCAGCGCGCCGTAGTGCGCCGCCTCCACGCAGCGCGTTACGGTGGTCGTGGAGTGGACGCCGGCGAACTCGTCGCACAGCACCGCCTCCACGTCCGCGTACGGAGTCGGGTCCGCCTCGGTGTGATCGCTCATCGTGCTCCCCCACGCGCATGACGGAAGTTGCCTTCCTTCTCTCTTCGTACCCACTCAACCACAGTATGTAACGAAGAAGTGACTCCGCGTGACGGAAATGCGCCTTCGTGCGGTCACGTCGGACCTTGTGGCGCCCGAAGACGCTTCAGCCGGCGCTCACAGCAGCGGACGCCCGCTTGGACGACGCCCGCTTGGACGGCGCCTGCTTCGGGAATGCTCGCTCAGACGACGCCCGCTCAGACGACGCCCGCTTCGGGGGTGCTTGCTCAGACGACGCCGTAGAGCCGGTCGCCGGCGTCGCCGAGGCCCGGCACGATGTAGCCGTGCTCGTTGAGCCGCTCGTCGAGCGCCGCCGTGACCACCCGGATCGGCTTGCCCGAGTTGGCGAACACCTTGTCCATGTAGGCCAGCCCCTCGGGCGCGGCCAGCAGGCAGATGGCGGTGACGTCGACGGCGCCCCGGTCGAACAGGAACTGCACGGCCGCCGCCAGCGTGCCGCCGGTGGCCAGCATCGGGTCGACCACGTAGCACTGCCGTCCCGACAGGTCGTCGGGCAGGCGGGTGGCGTACGTCTCGGCCTGCAGCGTCGACTCGTTCCTGATCATCCCGAGGAAGCCGACCTCGGCCGTGGGCAGCAGCCTGGTCATGCCGTCGAGCATGCCGAGCCCGGCCCGCAGGATGGGCACGACCAGCGGGTACGGCTTCGCCAGCCGCACACCCGCGGCGGGGGAGACGGGGGTCTCGACATTGACCTCGGTGACGCGCACGTCGCGGGTGGCCTCGTACGCGAGCAGCGTGACCAGTTCGTCGGCCAGCCTGCGGAAGGTCGGCGAGTCGGTGCGGACGTCGCGCAGGGCGGTGAGCTTGTGGGCGACGAGCGGGTGATCGACGACGAGGGTCTCCATGGGTCCACACGCTATCTCCTGGCGAACGCTGCTGCCGACCCCTCTCACCTGGGGTGGATTCCGGCAGGCCGCGCGGGCGTCACGGAAACGGGCACACAGTCGCCCGGCACCTCAGATCTTTGGTTTTGATCACAATTTGGCCCGACAGGCACACGCCCAGTGGCTGGGTCTGGGACGATTGGGTCCGGATGATATCTGTCGTGTCAGAGGTCGGGTGGGGATGGCGATGACAGACGAAGACGCTCTCGACTTCGCCATCGTGGTTTATCGCGAGGACGACTGCTGGGATGCCGAGCTGCTGCCGGCCACCCTCACGTCGGACCTGCACGGGCTGATCCATGCCATGAAGCAGCAGCCGAGCGAGAGCGGCACGATCGGGCTGGTCGCCGTGGGCGACGAGTTCTTCGTGGCGCTGCGGGTCCTGGGCGAGCGGGTGGAGGTGTTCCTCTCCGACATCGCCGCCTCGTGGGACTTCCCGCTGGCGCGTCAGGTTCTCGACTATCTCGACGTGCCCGTCCCGGACGAGGAGGAGCTCGACGAGATCCTCCAGGACGAGGAGACCGCGCTCCCGGCCGGCGACCTGTCGATCTTCGCCGATCTCGGGTTGGACGAGATGGAGCTGGGCATCCTCTCCGGCGACATCGATCTGCTGCCCGAAGACGTGCTGTCCAGCATCGCCGCGCGACTCGGCTTCTCCGAGCCGTTCGAGCGCGCGATCGAATCAGTCTTCGGCTGACCCCCCTGGAGCGCGGACATGGCGGCCAACACCTTCTCTGCGGCTTTTGTCAGGACTTCCGACGGCTGGAGCGGGGCCGAGGTCGATCTCGGGGACGCCGAGATCGTCGATGACCTCGGCGACGCGGTCATGGAGTCGCTGGGGCTGACCGGCGACGAGCTGGCGCTGCTCTGTGTCGAGGTCGAGGACGAATGGTTCGCCATCGCCCGCTACCGGGGCGAGGACGAGCCGCGCGTGTTCCTGTCCGACGCGCACGCGATCGTCGCCAACGGTCTGGGTGAGCTGTTCGCCGAGTTCGCCGGGGTGGCTCCCGACAAGGAGAGCAACGGCCTCGGCGTACGCCCGGCGGGCGATTTCGAGCTGCTCAGCGACCTGGGCTTGAGCAGCGAGGAGCTGATCGAGCTCAGCATGGAGGAGGGCAACCTGCCCGCCGACGTCCTGTCGGTCATCGCCGAGCGGCTGTCGTTCGCCGACGAGCTCGACCGGTTGCGGTGACGTACGAGGAGGCCATGCGCTCGGCCCTGGAGCAGGCCGTCATGGCCGGCGACCGGGGCGAGATCCCCGTCGGGGCGGTCGTGCTCGGCCCCGGCGGCGAGGTGCTGTCCGCGGCGGGCAACGACCGCGAGTCCTCCGCCGATCCCACCGCCCACGCCGAGGTGCTCGCGCTGCGCCGCGCCGCCGGGCGGCGCGGGGAGTGGCGGCTGACCGGCTGCACGCTCGTGGTCACGCTGGAGCCGTGCACGATGTGCGCGGGCGCCGCGGTGCTGGCCAGGGTGGACCGGATCGTGTACGGCGCCGTCGACGAGAAGGGCGGGGCCGTGGGCTCGCTGTGGGACGTCGTCCGCGACCGCCGGCTCAACCATCGGCCCGAGGTCGTCATGGGCGTGCTCGCCGGGGAGTGCGGCGAGGTGCTAAAGCGGTTCTTCGCCACTCGCAGGATCCGGTAAGCTCGTTCGCGGTGGTGTCGCCTAGTGGCCGAGGGCGCACGCCTCGAAAGCGTGTGATGGGGCAACTCATCCGTGGGTTCAAATCCCACCACCACCGCCACAGCGAAGGGCCTCCGATCCACCGGGTCGGAGGCCCTTTTCGCTGTCCCGGCCCCTGCCGCCCGCGGCCGGCGGGCAGGGGTGCGAATGATCTCGCCGAAAGCGGCTGATAATCATAATCGTGCGGAAAATCCGACCCCCGGTGCCGCCCCGCACTCAGGAAAAGAAAGGGAGCCGCGAATCGCGGCTCCCTTTCTTTTCCTTTCTCAGTTGGGTAGCTCAAGGACCCTGGCGTGCAGGATCGATCGTTGGTGCAGCGCCGCCCGCAACGCGCGGTGCAGGCCGTCCTCCAGATAGAGCTCGCCCTGCCACTGCACCACGTGGGGGAAGAGGTCCCCGTAGAAGGTGGAGTCGGCGGCGAGCAGCGAGTGCAGGTCCAGCATGGCCTTCGTGGTGATCAACGAGTCGAGCCGGACCTGCCGTGGAGGAATCTGGGCCCACTCTCGGTGGCTCAGACCATGGTCGGGATAAGGGCGTCCGTCGCCGACTAGCTTGAAGATCACCCCCCTGATTTTAGGAGAGATTCCGATTCCTCGCGCTATCCGGCCGCGTCCGCACCGGCACAGTCGGTGGGCGCGCCCTTTTCGTATCCGCGTTGGAAGGCGTTGACGCGTTGCTCGGAGCTGCCGTGGGTGAACGATTCAGGATCGATTCTGCCGGTGCTGCGTTGCTGGATTCTGTCGTCGCCGACCGCCGCCGCGGCGTCCAGCGCCTCGGAGACGTCCTTGGCGGTGAAGGGCTGGTCGTAGAAGCCGGTCTCGTACGCGTTGCGCGCCCACACGCCGGCGTAGCAGTCGGCCTGGAGCTCGACGGCGACCGAGCTGCCCCCGTCGAGGGCGCCGAGCAGCTTCTGCACATGGTGGCCGTACTCGTGGGCGATCACGTACGCCTGCGCGAACGGCCCGCCCTTGGCGCCGAACTGGCTGTGGAGCTGGTCGAAGAAGCTCAGGTCGAGGTAGACGCGCTGGTCGCCGGGGCAGTAGAAGGGGCCGGTCGACGAGGTGGCGGAGCCGCACCCGGTGCGCACCTGCCCCGAGTACAGGACGGTCTTGGCCGGGCGGTAGCCGGAGACCTCCTTCTTCCAGTAGTCCTGGATGCTGTTGACCACGCCGACCACGCGGCACCGTTCGGACTGGTCGGCGTCCTTGCCCGTCTGGCACTGCTCGGAGAGGTTCGACGGCGGCCGCCGCTGCGCGGGCTCCGCGCCGCCTCCGACGTTGTTCAGGACGAAGACCAGCACCAGCACGATCAGGCTGACGATCCCGCCTCCGCCGACGATCATCCCGCCGGGGAAGCCGCCACCGCCACCGCCACCGCCGCCCCCCGCGTCTTCCACCTGTGAAGCATCGAGGTCGGCCTGGTCTCTGAAGTCCATGCTGAGGTCCCTTCTGGGCACTGCCAGAAGGACCACTTCCCCGTAGACGGCGGGGATATCGTGCTAGATCGCGCCGGAGAAGGTGTCGCAGCGCTGGGGGTCGCCGCTGTCGTAGCCGGTGCGAAACCACTTCGCCCGCTGCGCCGAGGTGCCGTGGGTGAAGCCGTCGGGGGTGACGCGGCCCTGCGTGCGGCGCTGGATGCTGTCGTCGCCGACGGCCGCGGCGGCGCTGAGCGCCTGGTCGATGTCGTTCTGGCTGAACGGCTCCTCGTAGAAGCCGGTCTTGACCGCGTTCTGCGCCCACACGCCGGCGTAGCAGTCGGCCTGCAGTTCGAGGCGCACGGAGGGGCTGCCGGCGCCGGGGCGGTGGTCGCGGCCGACCCGGTTCATGGTGCCGAGCAGGTTCTGCACGTGGTGGCCGTACTCGTGGGCGATCACGTACGCCTGCGCGAACGGCCCGCCCTCGGCCCCGAAGTCGCGCTGGAGCGTGTCGAAGAAGGTCAGGTCGAGGTAGACCTTGCGGTCGGCGGGACAGTAGAACGGCCCCACGGCGGAGTCGGCCGCGCCGCAGGCGGTGTCGACCGCCCGGGTGAACAGCACGGTCTTGGCCGGCGTGTACGCCCTGCGCTTCTGGTCGCCGAACGCCTGCCGCCAGTAGGACTGGATGCTGTTGACCGTGCCGACCACGCGGCAGTCCTCGGACTGGTCGGCGTCCGCGCCGGTCTTGCAGCGCTCGGCCAGGTTGCCGGTGGCCTGCGGCGGCGGGCTCGGCTGCTGCCCTCCGCCCTGCGGCCCGCTCTCGTCGCCGGTGAAGGGCGTGGGGACGAGGCCGAACAGGAACAGGCCCGCCACGGCCACGACCAGCAGCAGACAGCCGCCGCCCCGGCCGCCGATGGGCAGCATGCAGCCGCCCAGCATTCGGCCGAACCCGCCCCCGCCTCCGCCGCCCCGCTGCGGGCCCGAAGCGCGTACGTCCTCGACCTGTGAAGGGTCGAGGGACTTGTCGTCGTCGAACTGCATGTCGTCCCCCTGACGCAGTTCTCCCCTGTAGCGCTTCGAATACGCACCGCAGTCAATAATGCGAGTTTTTTGCGGATATATCGGATAATGTGCCGCTATGACGGTTGGCTTGATCGGGATCGCTCTGGTGTCCCTCGGCATGGTGCTCACCCCAGGGCCCAACATGATCTATCTGATCTCCCGTTCGCTCACGCAGGGCCGCAGGTCGGGGCTGATCTCGCTCACGGGCGTCTTCCTCGGCTTCACCCTCTACCTGACCGCCACGTGTCTCGGGCTCACCGCCGTCTTCGCGTACGTGCCCGCCGCCTACACCGCGCTCAAGCTGGCCGGCGCCGCGTACCTGCTCTGGATGGCCTGGAACACCCTGCGGCCGGGCGGCATCTCCGCCTTCGAGGCGCGCGACCTGCCGGTGGAGCGCCCCGGCAGGCTGTTCTCCATGGGGCTGCTCACCTGCCTGCTGAACCCCAAGATCGCCATCCTGTACCTGTCGTTGCTGCCGCAGTTCATCGACCCGTCCATGGGACACGTCCTGCTGCAGAGCCTCGCACTCGGCTCGGTGCAGATCGTCGTCGGCACCCTCGTCAACGGCCTGATCGTGCTGTCGGCGGGCGCGCTGGCCGCGTTCCTGGCCCGCCGCCCGGTCTGGGTGCGCGTGCAGCGGTACGTCACCGGCACGATCCTCGGCGCCTTCGCCGTCAGTATGGCGACCGACCGCTCCAAGGCCCTGGTCAGCGCCTGAACGGGGCCGGCCGGCTCACCGGTCGAACCACGTCGCGGACGGGGACCGGCACAGCTGCCCGAACGCGACCCCGGCCAGCAGCACGCCCAGCACGTTGCCCAGGCTGACGCTGCCCAGGAGCTGCCACAGGCCGAGCAGCGTGACCAGGAACTCGACGACGAGCCCGCACGCGCGTACCCATGAGCGACGCGTCGAGATCCGCAGCGCCAGGAACCCGATCAGCAGGATCGTCAGCAGCGGAACGGCCAGCGCGGCCAGCACGGCGCCGCTCGCCGGGCCGGCCGGAACGCTGCCCAGCAGCACGAACAGCAGGAACAGCCCCACCAGCCCCATGACCGCCTGGACCCACATGCAGATCCTGGCCACGGACACGGCGCGGGGCATCGCCTCGACGGCGTAAGGCTCGGACATCGACGAGCCTCTCGATTCGGGGAAGGGTGATCGACGGGCCGAGCATAGGCCGCCGCTCATGGTCATGGACGCCAACCACGCCAACCGGCATACGTGGCGGGGATTGCCGACCCGGGAATCGCGGAGTGGACTGAAGTCCTACCCACGTCGAGAGGAGGAGCGGTGAGCAGGCTTCGTTTCGGTGTCTTCCTGGCCCCGTTCCACACCGCGGGACAGAACCCCACCCTGGCCATCGACCGCGATCTGGCCCTCATGGAGCATCTCGACCGGCTCGGGTACGACGAGGCGTGGATCGGGGAGCACCACTCCGCCGGCACCGAGCTCATCGCGTCGCCGGAGATCTTCATCGCGGCCGCGGCGCAGCGTACCCGCCACATCAGGCTCGGGACCGGCGTGACCTCGCTGTCCTACCACAACCCGCTCTGGGTGGCCGACCGCATGGTGCTGCTCGACCATCTGACCAGGGGGCGCGTGATGCTGGGCGTGGGGCCCGGCTCGCTGCCCACCGACTCGGCCATGATCGGGCTCGACCCCACCGACACGCGGGAACTGCTCGACGACAACCTCGACATCGTGCTGCGGCTGCTGCGCGGGGAGAGCGTCACGGCCCAGACCCGTACGCACACGCTGGTGGACGCGCGGTTGCAGCTGCGGCCGTACACCCACCCGCGGTTCGAAGTGGCCGTCGCCGCGGTGGCCTCGCCGACGGGGCCGCGCCTGGCCGGGCGGCACGGCCTGGGCCTGCTGTCGATCGGCGCGACGCTCACCGCCGACGGCTTCGACGCGCTGGCGCACCACTGGAACGTCATGGAGGAACGCGCCGCCACGTACGGCACCACGGTCGACCGCGCCGCCTGGCGGCTGGTCGGGATCATGCACGTGGCCGAGACCCGCGAGCAGGCGATGCGGGACGTGGAGTACGGCATCGAGCCCTGGTTCCGCTACTTCCAGAAGGTGGCCGCGTTCCCGCAGATGGGCGTCCAGGGCGGAGACCTGAAGGAGATGATCGACTTCGTCCGCGGCTCGGGCATCGGCGTGATCGGCACCGTCGAGGACGCCAAGGCCCAGGTGCGGCGGCTGCTCGACCAGTCCGGCGGGTTCGGGGCGATGCTGCTGATGGCCCACGAGTGGGCCGATCCGGCGGCGACGAACCGTTCGTACGAGCTCATCGCCCAGCACGTGCTGCCCGAGTTCCAGGATCAGGCGGGGCCGACCCTGGACGCCGCCGCCCGCGCGAGCGCGGTCCGCGAGGACTACGCGCAGGCGCAGCTGAGCGCGGTCGCCCGCATGACGGACAAGTACCGGACGGAGGCGAACATCAAGGACTGAGCGCTATTGCGGCGAGTCGGAGATCTCTCCCGAGGGCTTGGGCCACTCAAGCTTGGTGCCCGGATCGACAGCCCAGGCGGAGGAGGCGGCCGCGGCGCCGATGCCGATGCCGATGAGCCCGGCGGCGGCCACGAGGGCGAGCCTCTTGAGCAGTCTGGTGTTTCTCACAAGACCTCCGTTGCGTGACGAACGTGCGAGGGTGATGTTAATGGGCGCGGAGATCAGGACACAATGTGTTTCGCGTGCACGGCTGGGGTCGAGCCTGCGCACGGCCAGAGAATGGCGCTGTCAGGTGAACACCCGACAAACGTCGCGGCGATCCCGCGACGTCAGGTGTGAGGCCGGATGGACGCTCTCCGCGACGGATCCGGGCGGGGTGCCGCATGGCGATCAGGCGTCTCGCGAGTCGGTTGTAAGGGAGTTGTAAGCCCGTACTCCTATACATGCACTTGTGCACCCCAGCGCCGGAAATTTCCGCATTTATGGCGTTGTATCCGCTATTGCGGGACCGGCGGGCTTATTGTCGACCCCAATGAAGGAGGGCAGCGCTCCTAGTGACGCTGGAGATCAGATTTCTCGGCCCGTGGCAGGTATTCGCCGCTGACGAACCGGTCCGGATCGCCGGGCGCCGACGCATCGGCGTGCTGACCAGACTCGCCCTGAACGCCGGGCAGGCCGTACACGCCGAGCGCATCCTCACCGACATCTGGGGAGAGAGCTCCACGGCGACCGCCGCCAAACAGCTCCACATCGTGGTCTCCAAACTCCGCCAGACCTTCGCCCCGCACATCACCGGAGACATCCTCCAGACCGTGCCCGGCGGTTACCGGCTCGCGGTCGAACCGGACGACGTCGACGCCCACCTGTTCCTGCGCCTGGCCAGGCGCGCCCGCACCGCCCAGGCGCAGGGGGCCGCCGCCGACGCGCTGTTCCGCCAGGCCCTGCGACTGTGGCGGGGCGAGCCGCTGGCCGAACTGACCGATCCCTGGGCCAGGATCGAGGCCACCCGGCTGGAGGAGGAGCACCTCACCGTCCTGGAGGACCACGCCGACCTGCGCCTCGCCGCGGGCGACCATCATGCGGTGGCCGCCGAGCTGGCCGTACACGTGCGGGTTCATCCCCTGCGCGAACGCCCGGCCGCGCAGCTGATGCTCGCCCTGCACCGCGCCGGCCGCCCCTCGGAGGCGCTCGCCGTCTACCAGGCCACCCGCCAGGTCATGATCTCGGAGCTCGGCCTCGAACCCGGAGCCGAGCTGCGCCGGCTGCACCAGGCCGTCCTGGCCAAGGACCCGAGTCTCGACCTGACCGTCCCGGCCCAGCAGGTCACGGTCGCCGGGTCGTACCCGCCGGCCGAACTGCCCGCCGACACCCACACCTTCACCGCCCGCACCGCCGAGATCGACCAGCTGCGCACCGCGCTCGGCCCCGCGGCGGGCCCGACGCAAGGCCCGCCCGTCACCGTGATCGACGGGCCCGGCGGCATCGGCAAGTCCGCCCTGGCCGTGCACGTCGCCCACGCCGTGGCCCCCGGGTTCGCCGACGGCGTCGTCTACGTCAATCTGCACGGATCCACCCCCGGGCTCGACCCGCTGACCCAGGACCAGGCCCTGCGCCATCTGCTGCGCTCCCTGGGCCTGGACGGCGCCGCCGCCCCCGCCACCTCCGGCGAGGCCGCCGCCCGCTACCGCTCCCTGACCGCGCGGTCCGACCTGCTGGTCATCCTGGACAACGCCCGCGACGTACGCCAGGTCCGCCCGCTCATCCCCGCGGGCCCCGGCTGCCGCGTCCTGATCACCTCCCGCGAACCGCTGGCCGCCCTCGACAACGCCCGCCACCTCAACCTGGGCGCCCTGGACGCCGCCGACGCCGCCGCGCTGCTGTCCCGCCTGGCCGGACCCGACCGGACCCGCGCGGAACCGCGGGCGGTCGAGCGGATCGTCGACCTGTGCGGCGGCTTCCCCCTCGCGCTGCGGATCATCGGCGCCCGCCTGGCCGCCCGCCCCGACCTGACCCTGTCCGGCCTGGAGGCACGGCTGGCCGACGCCACCCGCCGCCTGGACACGCTGGAGTACGCCGACCTGGCCATCCGCGCCAGCATCGCCGTCAGCCACCATCACCTGCGCGAAGAGCCCGCCGGCCGGGACGCCGCCCACCTGCTGCCCCGGCTCGGCCTGCTCGACCTGCCCACCCACACCCCGGCCGCCACCGCCGCCCTGACCGGCTGGCCGCAGCACCGCGCGGAGGCCGCCCTCGAACGCCTCCAGGACGCCCGCCTGCTCGAACCCGGCCCCGACCGCTACCGCTTCCACGACCTGGTCGGCCTCTACGCCCGCGAACGCGCACACCAGGACGTGCCGGAGGAGGAACGCGCCGCCGCCGTACAGCGGGCGCTGCACCACTACGTGGCCACCCTCTGGACGGCGGGCCGGATGCTCAACCCCGACGCCGGCTTGCGGGCCCCCGTCGAGCTGCCCGACAGCCCCTTCGCCGACCCGGCGCAGGCGGGCGGATGGGTCCAGGCCGAACGCGACAACCTGCTCGCCGTCGCGCAGCAGGCGCTGACCGGCCCCGACCCGGCGACCGCCGTCGGCCTCGTCGTCGGACTCCACTGGCCCTTCTGCTTCCAGGGCTGGCACACCCAACTGGCCGGCGTCTACGCGCAGGCCATCGAGGTGGCCCACCGCATCGGCGCCTGGGAGGACAAGGCCCAGATCAGCAGTTTCCTCGGCTGGGCCTATCGGGACCAGGGCCGCTACGACGACGCGATAGCGCAGCTGAAGACGGCGCTCACCGACTGGGACCGGGCCGGCCTGCCGCGCAGGAAGGTCGGCGTGCTCAACAACCTCGGCGTCATCAACACCATCGTGGGCCGCCTCGACGAGGCGCTCGGCTACCTGGAGTCCGGGCTGGAGCTCAACGACGAGGCAGAACGGCCCGTGGCCACGGCCACCCTGCGCAACAACCGGGTGCACGTCTACTACCGGCAGGGCCGCTTCGACGAGGCGATCGCCGAAGCGCGCCTGCTGGTGGAGCAGGCGCCGCGGACGGGCCCGCTCGCCGACGCGGGCATCGCCCACGGGTCGCTGGGCGACGCCTACCGCCACGCCGGCCGGCCGGCCGAGGCGGCGGAAAGCTACACGACGGCGGTACGGCTGCTGCGCGAGGCGGGATACCACCTGAAGGAGGCCGTGTCCCGCTGGTGGTTCGGCACCACACTGCACGACCTCGGCCGCCACGCCGAAGCCCGGCGGCAATGGGAGGACTCCGTCCGCCTGCTGCGCGACGCCCGCCTGCTGACGCCGGGGGAGGCCGGCGACATCCTCGCCCAGACCGTGCCGGAAACCCCCCAGCCGATCAGGAACATGCTCTGACCCGCCACCCTCGGAGCCGGGCTGCTCATGGCGCCGGCCACGCACGCCGCGCCCGATGCGAAGATCAATCGGCGTCGGCCCGATATCGCGAGAAGCTGAGCTCATGCCTGAACGGAGCAGCGCTACGGGTTGAGCGCGGCACGCAGCCGCTCCGCGTAGGCCCGGCGACGGTCGGCGGGCAACCACTCGGGCTCCGGGGGCGTGCGGTAGAGGTCGTCGCCGGGGTAGCGGGGGAAGAGGTGCTGGTGGAAATGCCAGACGTCCTGGTTGCCCGCGGGCTCGTTGTGCTGGCGGGTGGAGACCCCCGCGCAGTCGTACGCGCTGCGCATGGCGCGGGCGAGCAGCCGGGTGACGTCGAAGATCGCGTGCCCGTCGGCGGCGGGGAGGTCGTACAGGTTCTCGTGATGGGCGACGGGGATGATCAGCAGATGCCCCGCGTTCCGCGGCCACCAGCGGGGACAGATCATCGCGAAGACGCGCTCGTCGCGGTGGACCACGTCGGGCTCGCGGTCCGGGGTGAGATGGCAGAACGGGCAGTGGTAGTCGGCGGGGGCGTGGTTGTGCACGCGGCGTCTCCCTGGCTGGTCGTCATCCGTGGGTCCAGTCTGCTGCGAATGCCCGGCCACGACACGCAACGTACGCATTCGAGGCCCTTCAGGGACGCGCCGGCGGCGGCCACTCGACGAGCCCGTCGAGATCCGGCGGCCGGTAACCGGCCCCTTTGAGCACCTTGCCGTCCGCCCGGCGGAGTACCCGGCCGTCGGCGTCGAGCTTGCTCATGTTGGACCGATGAACCTCGACGAACACGGCCGGCAGATCGATCCCCAGCGCATCCGCGGCACCGTAGGTGACATAGAGCACGTCAGCCAGCTCCTTGGCCACCGCCTGATACGCGCCGAGCGGATCACCGCCGGTCCGCAGAGCCTTCGCCAGCTCGGTCAGAGCCTCGGCGGCCTCACCCGCCTCCTCGACCAGCAACGTCCGCCGCTGCTCCGCCACCTCGGGCCGCCCGGCCTCGGCCACACCGTCGAACACCTCGCGAAACTCGGCCACCCGCCGCATCGGCTCATGATCCATGCCCCGACCCTAAGCGCTCCGCACCATCGGACGACGCGTCACAGCCCTTGCGCGCGCAGCACGTCAGCAAGCGTCTGCGAAGTGCTGTTCTGCATGGAGTTGTAACTGAACCCCCCGAGTGTTCCTGCGCCGAGGAACCGCAGGTTGCGCAGATCCGTGGAGTACGAGAGCCCGGTGAGGTCGCTCGCCAGGGCGAACGATCTCTCCAGCGGGTGGTCGATCCCCGGCCCGTCGATGTCGTGATCGGGATCCAGTGCGACCTCACGCATCTTCGCGACCAAGCGGTCCGGATCACTGCCCGATCGCTCCTCCGGATACATCGGGTCGAACCAGACGACCGGCGCGCCGTCGACGATGTAGGCGAAGGTGTCCTGGGCATAGTCGTGGCGGCAGACCGACACGACCTCGGTTCCTCGTGAGACCGGGGCGTAAACCTCGTCGGCGACGGCCATCATCCATCCTCCCGGTTCGACGACCACAGTCCAGTCGCCGACCCGGGCGGCGCCGATGTAACCGGCCGCGTCGGCCCTCATGCTCTCCGCCGAGCGATACTCGACTTCGTGGAAGGCCACCTCTTCCACGGTCTTCTCGTCCACGCCGAACCGGCGGAGGGCCTCCTCCGGGGAGACATCGCGGACGAAGGACACACAGTAGATCTCACCCAACGTCTCGTAGCCGGGGAAGCAGGGAAGGTCTTCGGGGGCCTCTGTCATGGTCGCTCCTTGATCGTGTGAGCGGCATGATCGCAGCCCTCGCCGACAAACGGCCTCGCCGCGCGCGTTCGGCCTGGTCATGGGCGGCGTCCGACGGTGGGCGCGCTCAGATCCAGAGGTAGAGACCCTGACCGGCGCGTACGACCGGATCCAGCCAGTCGAAGAACTCCTCCACCCATGGATCCCGCACGCCCTCTTCCGCGACCGGCAACGCGGGCGGATGCCGTTTGAAGGCGCCCGGCACCACCCGGCTGAACGCGCGGGCGGCCTGATCCAGCAGCTCACCGTGCCGCGTCACCGCCTCACGATGCTCCCGCTGTCCGGGCTCTGCTCTGTCGTCCTCGACGGTGAGCGGCGGCGGGCCGGGGCTGGGCGCGGTGGGCGGGGCCGGCAGGGCGAACACACGGTGGCGGGCCTCGACGAAGGCGGGTCTGCGGGTCCAGGCGTTCGTACGATCCAGGGTGGTCTGTGCTGTGGTGAGGAGATCTTCCTGGGTTTCGGCGAGCAGGCGGCTCGTGTCCCACGTACGCAGCCGGTCGCGGTAGTGGCGGAACCCGCCCGCCATGGTCTCGGCGTACCAGCGGCGCCACCTGACCGCCCACCCCGCCAGCTCGTCGGGCAGGAGCGTCGCCCAGGCCGCCTGCCGCCACTCGGGCGGGAAGACGGGGTTGCCGCCGATGACGCCGACCCGGTGCGAACGGTCCTGATCGAGCACGAGCAACGAGCACAGCCGCTCGTCGAGCTCCCGCCACCGCGCGAGGATCGCGTCGTGCCCGGTCTCCTCCGGCGGGCTCGTCTCTTCCGGCGGGTCCGTGCGCAGCGTGCTCCCGAGTGCGTGGGCCAGGCGCGCGTGGGCGCGGGTCAGCCGGACGAGCTCACCGGGATCCCGCCGGGCGACGTCGCGTACGGCCGCAGGCACCCAATCCGTCCCCACGGCCCGTCATCGTAGCTGGCGATCATCCGAAGAGGTGTCCCTCAGGGAGTCGGTGCCGCGAGTCGCTCAGCGAACGCCGCGAGTCGCTCAGCGAACGCCGCGAGTCGCTCAGCGAACGTCGTCAGTCGCTCAGCGAACGTCGTCAGGGAAGCGAAGGTCGGCGCTGCGGTAGAGCCGGTCGACCGCCTCAACACTGTCGGCCGCACAGGTGGCGGCGACCTCGTCGATCAGCAGGTCGTAATCAGGGCCGGTCTTGCCCTCGTAGGACGCGGTCATCCGGCCCCATTCGTCCCACGGCAGCGTCTCCGTCTTGCACAGCGCGGCCAGGTCGCGGATCGCGTTGCCCCGGATCTCGGCCGCTCCCCACGCATGCGTCGTGCCCGCGACGCCGAACGTGTCCGGGTCGATCTCTCCCCGCCGGTAGAGCGTCCACGCTTCGCCGCCGGTCAGGAACTGTCCCGGAGCCAGGTCTTCGGGCCGTGCGACCTGGTCGCCGCCGAGGGTCTGGCTGTCGATGCGGACCCAGCGCCGCTCGCCGGCGTGCCAGTATTCGGTGACCCAGTGGTCAATGGCCTGCCCAGGGGCGAAGTAGGTGGCGAATCCACACCGCGCGCGTGCCGCGATGCCCCGTACCCGGAGCAGGGCGCAGCTCAGCGTGGCGAAGTGGCGGCAGGTGCCCACCACCCGCAGGTGCGCCGGCCGCTGGACCTCCAGCGGCGCGGCGTCGAGCCGCGTCAATGCCCCGACGATGGCGCTCGCCGGCCGCAGGTCCTTCTCCGCCATACGCTCCTTGGGCAGCGACAGCGTGGCGGCCTCGAACGGATGGATGACGATTCCACGTACGACGCGGCAGATCTCCACCGGATCAGTCGGAAGGCCGGCGATGAGAGGTAATTGGTCGGCGTCCAGTGTGGTGAAGATTCCAGGGCTGGCGTAGTCGATGACCATGCGGGAGACCCTACTGAAAGGGGCTCCGCCGCAACGGGAGAAGCACATAGGGCCTGCGTCGTTCGGCGTTGAGCAGCTTCAGTCCCGGCCCGCTGCGCCCGATCCCGACGATGGTCACGGACTCCTTGCCCGCGTTGACGAAGTCCACGGACACTTCGAAGCCGTCCTGGCCGCTGTATCCGCCCGTCCCGCCCGTTGTTAAGGGGCGGGGTTCGTCGACCGCGAGCGGAACACGATTCTTCGGCGCGAAGCGCGTCACGTCCTCAGGGTGTCTGGGAGCGGTCCGGGTCATCGCCGGCCGGGGTGGTGGAGCGGTGGTGGGTCTCGACGGCCGGCGCCAGGAAGATGGCGCAGGCGACGAAGACCAGGACCACGATCATGGCGGTACGCAGCCCCCAATGATCCCCGAGGAAGCCGAGGCCGGGCGGTCCGACCAGGAAGGCGACGTAGCCGAGGGTGGCTACCAGGCTGACGCGGGCGGTCGAGTCGGGGCCGGTTTCGCCGGCGGCCGACAGCGCGACCGGGAAGCCCAGTGAGGCGCCGACGCCCCAGAACAGGACGGCGGCACCGGCCAGCACGGCGTTGTCCGAGAAGATCACCATGAGCAGGCCGATCGCTCCGGCGATGGCGCTGGCGCGCATGACCGGGGTCCGGCCGAAGCGGTCGAGGAAGTAGCCGCCGCCGAAGCGGCCGATGGTCATGGCGGCGGCGAAGGCGGTGTAGACGAGGGATCCGGCGGTGGCGTCCACGCCGTGGCCGTCCACCATGATCAGCGGCAGCCAGTCGCTGGCGGCTCCCTCGGACAGGGCCATCGCCAGGACGATCGCGCCGATCAGGACGAGCTGGGTGTCCTTCCAGAGCTTCTGCCGCGGGTGCTCGGACCCCGCCTGAGCGGGCGCCTGCACGCCGGTCCCCGCGGGAATGGCGCGGATGGCGTACAGGAACAGGGCGGCGGCGATCACGGTGATCACGGCCAGATGCCAGTACGCGGGAAGGCGGGCGGCGGTGGCGGCGATGCCGGCGCAGGCGCCGAGGACGGTGCCCAGGCTGAAGCAGCCGTGCAGGATGGGCATGGTCGTCTTGCCGGTGAGCCGCTCGACGTCGGCGGCATCGACGTTGATCGCGACCTCACCGCCACCGATGCCCACGCCGAACACGAACAGGCCCACCACGACCAGCGGCACGGACGACAGCAGCAGCCCGACGCTGATGACGGCCAGGCTGGTCACCAGCATCCCGGTCCCGGCACCCATGACGGGCCTGGTGCCGTAGCGCGAGACGAACCGCCCTGAGCACAGGATCCCGACCATGGAGCCCAGCGACAGCCCGAACAGGATCAGACCCATCTGACCGGTGGACACTCCCAGTTGGTCGCGGATGTCCGGGGTGCGGGTCACCCACGACGCTATGGAGATACCCGGGAGCAGAAAGAACAGGAGCAGCGCTCGTCGGCGACGACGGGTGGCGAGGTCCATGAACAAGGGGTCTCCGTGGAGGTGCGAGGTCCGGCAGGCCAGCCGTCAGCGCCACCGACCGCGCGCAGACGTACAGGTAGACACTAAAGAGGAGGAAATAGCCGTAGACGGCCGGGAGTCCTCCCACGGCGAAGTGGGCCGGCGGCCTGATCTGGGAGACAGGGAAGAGCCCTCCGCGGAGATCAACGGGGGCCGGAAAGCAGGAAGGGGCGCGCCGTCATCCTGGCGCACCCCTTCTGAGCTGGCGGAGGATAGGGGATTTGAACCCCTGATAGGTTGCCCTATACACGCTTTCCAAGCGTGCGCCCTCGGCCACTAGGCGAATCCTCCGCCGACGAGCTTACCGGACTTCCCGGGGTGTGCAGACCACGTTTTTCGCGGGATGGCTCAGGGTGGAGCGAGCACTGCGGCATCCGGCTAGACTGTCCAGGGACCCCTCGCGCGGCGTCATCCTGTGAACCTCCCCAGGGCCGGAAGGCAGCAAGGATAAGCGGGCTCTGGCGGGTGTGCGGGGGGTCTCTTCGTTGGGAGCCCCCTCGCAGGCGGGATGGTCGTATGAGCCTTGCGCTTTACCGCAAGTACCGACCCGGGACCTTCGCCGAGGTCAAGGGTCAGGAACACGTCACTGATCCGCTGCGACAGGCGTTGCGTACGGGCCGCATCAACCACGCCTACCTGTTCAGCGGCCCCCGCGGATGTGGCAAGACGTCCAGTGCCCGCATCCTGGCGCGCTCCCTCAACTGCGAGAAGGGCCCGACCCCCGATCCGTGCGGCGAGTGCGAGTCGTGCGTAGCGCTGGCTCCGACCGGGCCCGGTCACCTCGACGTCATAGAGATCGACGCCGCCTCCCACGGTGGTGTGGACGACGCGCGCGACCTGCGTGAGCGGGCCTTCTTCGCGCCCGTGTCCGCGCGCTACAAGATCTACATCATCGACGAGGCGCACATGGTGACCCGCGAGGGTTTCAACGCGCTGCTCAAGCTCGTCGAGGAGCCCCCGCCGCATCTGAAGTTCATCTTCGCGACGACGGAGCCGGAAAAGGTCATCGGCACCATCAAGTCGCGTACGCATCACTACCCGTTCCGGCTGATGCCGCCCGCGACGCTCCGGGCGCTGCTGGAGGAGATCCTCACCTCCGAGAGCGTGCCGTTCGAGCCCACCGCGCTGCCTCTGGTCGTCCGCGCGGGCGCCGGCTCGGCCCGTGACTCGCTGTCGATCCTCGACCAGCTCCTCGCCGGGGCGGAGGAGGACGGCATCACCTACACCAAGGCCGTCTCCCTGCTCGGCTACACCGACGGCGACCTGCTCGACGAGGTCGTCGGCGCGTTCGCGGCGCGCGACGGCGCCCAGGTCTTCCACACGGTCAACCGGGTGATCGAGGGCGGCCACGACCCGCGCCGCTTCGCCTCCGACCTGCTCGAACGCTTCCGCGACCTGGTGATCCTGGCCAACGTTCCCGAGGCGGCCTCCAGCGGGCTGCTCGACCGGCCCGCCGACGAGCTGGAGCGGCTGGTGCAGCAGGCGGCCTCGATGGGGCCGGCCGAGCTGACCCGCGCCGCCGAGATCTTCAACGCCGGCCTCACCGAGATGCGCGGCGCCACCTCGCCGCGCCTGCTGCTCGAACTGATGTGCGCGCGGGTCCTGCTTCCGGGGGCGGCGCAGGGCGAGGGTGCGTTGCTGGCGCGGCTGGAACGGCTCGAACGCGGTGGCGCGGTCGCCCAGATGGCGGCGAGGTCGGCGGCTCCTGTCGCGTCCGCCCCACCTGCCGCCGCTCCACCCGCTGCTGCTGGGACGGCTGCGGGGGTACAGGGTTCTCCGAGTACGTCCGCTTCCGCCGGTGGATCCGCCGCTCCCGCGGTCGAGTCGTCGTCCGCGCCCGCTCGTGGTGGTGGTGACGACTGGCCCGAGGCGGTGCGTCCCGGTGCTCAGGCGGCGTCCTCTCCCGCTGCGGGGCCGGCCGCTTCCGGCGGCTCTGGCGGGGGGTACGCGACCGCGGCGGGCAGTGGCGCTCAGCAGGCTCCCCAGGGCGGCCCCAGCGGTCCGACGCCTGGTGGAGCCGGCGCCATCCAGGCGCAGTGGGCCGCGGTGCTGGCCGCACTCAAGCAGCGCAGCATCGTCGTCTGGGCCAACGTGAGCACCAACGCCCAGGTCGTGGGTGTGGAGGGCAACCTGGTCACGCTGGGGTTCGCCCAGGTCGGCGCGATGAAGAACTTCACCGGCGGCGGCAAGGACGCCGTGGTGGCGGCCGCGCTCGGCGACGTGCTGGGGGGCACGTGGCGGGTCGAGGCGGTCGTCGGCGGCTCCCCGGCTCCGCAGGCCGCGCGCGGGCCGGCCCGTACTCCGTCCCACGGCCCGGCCCAGGGCGGGCACGGTTCCGCGCCGGGAGGGCAGAACGCGGCCGGGCCCGGACAGTCCTCTTACGGGTCGCAGGGGCCCACCGGTCCGCAGGTGGTTGGTCAGCCGGCGCCCGGACCTCAGGGGGGTCAGGGCAAGACGGGTCCTCAGGGGCGTACGGCGTCCCACGGAGACTCGGCCGAGGACAAGGGCGGGCAGGACCCCGGCCAGCCTCCCGCCGCCCCGCCAGGACCTCTGGCCACCGACGAGTCCTGGCCCGACGCCCCCGACGATTTCGGTCCCGGCGCCCCGCCGAACCCGGACCCCACGCGCACCGTCGCCGCCGCCCAGCCCGCCGCCGCGAGTTCGGGCGCGCCCCCGGGAGCCGGCCTGGCCGCCGCTCGATCGGCCGCCAAGGCCGCCGCGCAGGCGGGTCCGCGCGTCCCGATGGCCCGTAGTGGGGCCGTCGCCTGGCCCGACAAGGTCCCCAGCCGTGACAAGAGCCCCGTTTCCGACGAGGTGGACCCGCTCAACGACGCCGACGCCGACGTGGACGCCCTCTCGGGCATGGCCCTGCTGGAGCGGGAGCTCGGTGCCCAGGTGATCGGCGAAATCGATCACGCCTGAGCGGCCCCACCTGACCCCCGGGTGGCTCGTGCCGAGGTGGGTGAGTGGTGCCGCCTGGCCCTCGGTGGCGCGCGCCGACGGTCGTGGTGAATGCCCTCAGCTGAGAAGGCGGGAGCGGGCGGCGGCGGAGCGGGGGTCGGTGGAGGGGAGGGCAGCAAGGCGTTCCAGGACCTCGTAGTCGTCGCGCCCGTTGCACGTCTGCGCGTACGCCCACAGATCCTCCGGCGATCCCTCCCGCAGCAGGCAGGCCCGCACCTGCGCCTCCAGTTCGTCGCGTTCGCGGCGGATCTCCGGCGACTCCGAGCGGGGCAGCAGCGGGCCGGGGTAGGCCCGGGACAGGGCGCCGGGGTCGGAGGCGGTCAGCAGGCGGCGCAGGGTCAGGAAGTCGGCCTCCACCGGGCAGGTCAGCCGGTACGGCTTGGCCGCGATGGCATCCCCGAGCTGGGCGCGCAGCCGGTGGATCTCGGCCCTGATGGTGACGGGGTTGCCGGCGTCGCCGTACAGGTGGAAGGAGAGCTGTTCGGCCGTCAGGCCGTGGGGGTGCAGGGCGAGGAGGGTGAGGATCTCGGCGTGCCGCAGCGACAGGGGGCGGTCGCGGTCGGAGAAGGTGGCCGACGGGGTGCCGGCGCCGAGGAAGGTGAGGGTCAGCGGCTGCGGGGCGGCGGAGGGCGCGGCGCGCAGGAGGAAACCGTCGGAGAACGGTTCGATCTGGGCGACGGTGCCGTCTCTGAGGATCATGCGCCGGCCGGGGCAGCGGGCGCTCTGCTCGCCGAGGTGGACGCGCTCGCCGAGGCCGCCGGCGGGGTCGCCGGAGATGACCCGGCCGGTGGGGGAGAGCAGGATGCCGGGACGGCCGTGCAGCGATTCGTAGCGGCGGCGCAGGCGTTCGTCGCGCTCGTGCATGCGCAGCGCGAGTTGCGTCTCGGCGAGCTTGGCCGTGGCGGCGACGAGGGCGAGCGTGGCGGGGTGCAGGGTGCGGGCGATGCCGCTGATGTCGACGCAGCCGATGACCCGGCCCGAGTCGGGATCGGTGATGGGGGCGGCGCTGCACGACCAGACGTGCAGGACGCGCATCAGGTGCTCTTCCGAATAGACGTGAACGGGCCTGCCTGTCGCCAGGGCCGTGCCCAAGCCGTTGGTGCCGACGTCGCCCTCGGTCCATTGATGCCCGTCGGCCAGGCCGACCTGGTCGGCGCGGCGCAGGGTGGCGGAAGCGCCGTCGCGCCACAGGATGCGGCCGTCGCCGTCGGTGACGATCATGATGTGGCCGGTCTCGCCGGCCAGCCCGGACAGGGTGTGGTCGAGCAGCGGCAGGAGATCCTGCAGCGGGTGGGACTCGCGCATGTCCCTGATGCGGGCGGGATCGCAGACGAGGGGCGCGCTGCTGCCCTCCGGGTCGACCCCGGCGGCCAGCGAGCGGCCCCAGGAGGCCTTGATCAGGTGGCGTGGCGGCTCCGGCCAGGCCCGGCCTGTCACCGCGGCTTCATGGGCACCGCGCAGAAGCCGGGAGTACGCGTCGAGATGGGGGTAACTCATCGGTCACTCCAAGTAGTCAATTAGAGGATCCGTCTTGTCCGGCCTCCGCGCAACCCGTTCAGGGGGATTGCAGAGGGTGATTGAATGAACGCAACGTGTGTGCAACGTTCGTCCGGCTAGCGTCCTCGTCAACGCGTCGGCGTGGTGCGGCCGCTCCGCCGACGTGATGGCCGGGTCTCGGACGCTGGAGGGGGGCCGAGATCCGGCCAGAACAATGCCCGGCGACGACGCCGGGGCACGTCAGAACACGCCGACGCGAGTCGGACCGCGGACCCGAGGGCCGTGCCGGGCGGCGGGAATCGCCGGTCGGGGACGGCGCACGGAGGCGGGGCGACCGCCCCGGGCGAGGCTCGGGCAGGAAACAGGGGGACACCCCAGTACATGACGCCGCCCAAACACCGTAGGCTCGTGGCAGTCAAGAACGCGGAGCCACGAGGAGCGCACGACGGTGAACCCAGGGGATGTCAACCTGCAGCAGCTGCTGGAGCAGGCCCAGCTCATGCAGCAGCAGCTTGTGAGCGCCCAGCAGGAGCTCAACGATGCGCAGATCGAGGGCTCATCGGGCGGCGGCATGGTCACGGCCGTCGTCAACGGCTCCGGCGAGCTGCTCGAACTCAAGATCGACCCGAGCGTGATCGACTCGGGAGACGCGCAGGACACCGCGGACACGATCGCCGACCTGGTGATCGCCGCCGTCCGCGACGCGGTGCGCGCGGCCGCCGACCTGCAGCAGGAGAAGCTCGGCCCATTGGCCCAGGGGCTGGGTGGCGGCGGGCTCGGACAGTTGCCAGGGTTCTAGCCATGTACGAAGGGGTCGTCCAGAACCTGATCGACGAGCTGGGGCTGCTGCCCGGCGTCGGTCCCAAGAGCGCGCAGCGGATCGCGTTCCACCTCCTGGCGGCCGATCCGGCTGACGTCAAGCGGCTGGCGCACGCGTTGCTGGAGGTCAAGGAGAAGGTCCGCTTCTGCCGGGTCTGCGGCAACGTGGCCGCCGAGGAGGAGTGCCGCATCTGCCGCGACGCCCGCCGCGACACGCACGTCATCTGCGTGGTGGAGGAGTCGAAGGACGTCGTCGCGATCGAGAAGACGCGCGAGTTCAGGGGCACCTATCACGTGCTCGGCGGCGCGATCAGCCCGATCGACGGCGTCGGCCCCGATGACCTGCGCATCCGCGAGCTCATGACACGCCTCGCCGACGGCCGTGTCACCGAGCTCATCCTCGCCACAGACCCTAATCTCGAAGGCGAGGCGACTGCTACCTACCTCGCCCGTCTGGTCAAGCCGATGGGCATCAAAGTGACACGACTGGCCAGCGGTCTGCCTGTGGGCGGTGACCTCGAATACGCCGACGAGGTGACCTTGGGCCGCGCGTTCGAAGGACGGAGGCTGCTGGATGTCTGACCAGTGGAGCACGCTGGCGGAAGAGATCGCCGCGCACGCACAGAACTACGTGGACGGCCTGACCAGGATGGCGGGCGGCGAGGGCGGCGACGCCATCTGGTCGATCCTGCTGGTGGAGGTCGCGCAGGTGAGCCTGGCGGGGGCCAAACTGGGCGCCAACCAGGACGTCATCCTGGCCGGCAACTACGAGCCGCCGATGAGCGAGGACCCCGACATCGACGGGGTGCGCACGGCGCTGGCCGAGCGGCTGGAGGCGGTCGACGACTACGCCGAGGTGTTCGACCCGTACAAGGACACCGGCGTCACGGCGTACCGGCTGTCCGACGACCTGACCGCGGTGGCGGCCGACCTCATCCACGGGCTGCGCCACTATCACGCGGGCCGGCCGCACGAGGCGCTGTGGTGGTGGCAGTACTCCTACTTCAACACCTGGGGCAACCACGCGGGCGCCGCGATGCGCGCGCTGCAGGCCCTGGCCGCGCACTCGCGGCTCGACGTGGCGGAGGAAGCGACCACCGTCTGATTCCACATAGTGGTACGAGCCATCAGGCGCATGAGAGGCCCCAAGTAGACTGGCACCTCACAGTCCAGACCGGGAGACTCTCGTGGCACTCGTTGTGCAAAAGTACGGTGGTTCGTCCGTCGCCGACGCGTCCTGCATCAAGCGGGTCGCGCAGCGGATCGTCGCGACGAAAAAAGCCGGCAACGACGTGGTCGTGATCGTCTCCGCCATGGGTGACACGACGGACGAGCTGCTCGACCTGGCCGAGCAGGTGTCGCCGCTGCCTCCTGGCCGCGAGCTCGACATGCTGCTGACCTCGGGCGAGCGCATCTCCATGGCCCTGCTGGCGATGGCCATCGCCAACCTCGGCCACGAGGCGCGCTCGTTCACCGGCTCGCAGGCGGGTGTGATCACCGACTCCACCCACGGCAAGGCGCGCATCATCGACGTGACGCCGAGCCGCATCCGGGAGGCGATCGACCAGGGTCACATCGCGATCGTGGCCGGCTTCCAGGGCGTCTCGCAGGACACCAAAGACATCACCACGCTCGGCCGCGGTGGCTCCGACACCACGGCCGTGGCGCTGGCGGCGGCGCTCGACGCCGACGTCTGCGAGATCTTCACCGACGTCGACGGCATCTTCACCGCCGACCCGCGCATCGTGCCCGCGGCGCGCCAGATCCCCAAGATCTCCTACGACGAGATGATGGAGATGGCGGCCTGCGGCGCGAAGATCCTGCATCTGCGCTGCGTCGAATACGCTCGCCGTTTCAACCTGCCGATTCACGTACGCAGCTCTTTCAGCATGAAGGAAGGCACGTGGGTCGTCTCCGACCCTTACACCGAAGGAACCGAGATGGAGCAGCCGATCATCTCCGGCGTCGCGCACGACCGGAGCGAGGCCAAGATCACTGTTGTCGGGGTCCCCGACAAGGTCGGCGAGGCTGCCTCGATCTTCAAAACGCTGGCCGACGCCGAGATCAACATTGACATGATCGTGCAGAACGTGTCCGCCGCGGCCACGGGCCGCACCGACATCTCCTTCACGCTGCCCACGGCCGACAGCCAGACGGCCCTGACGTCGCTGAAGAAGATCCAGCCCCGGATCGGGTTCGAGTCGCTGCTGTTCGACGACCAGATCGGGAAGGTGTCGCTGATCGGCGCGGGCATGCGCTCGCACCCCGGCGTCACCGCGACGTTCTTCGCGGCCCTCGCCGACGCGGGGGTCAACATCGAGATGATCTCCACCTCGGAGATCCGCATCTCAGTGGTCGTCGAGCAGGACGGTGTCGACGCGGCCGTGGCGGCCGCCCACCGGGCCTTCAACCTCGACGCCGACCAGGTCGAAGCCGTGGTGTACGGAGGTTCAGGACGATGAGCAGGAAGCCGAGTCTGGCTCTGATCGGCGCGACCGGCGCCGTGGGCACCGTCATGCGCGACATCGTGTCGACGCGGGCGGACATCTGGGGCGAGATCCGTCTCGTCGCCTCGCCGCGTTCGGCGGGCAAGGTGCTGCCCGTACGCGGCGAGGACGTCGTGGTGCAGGCGCTGGCGCCCGAGGTGTTCGACGGCGTCGACGTGGCCATCTTCGACGTGCCCGACGAGGTGTCGGCCGTCTGGGTGCCGATCGCGGCCGAGCGCGGCGCGATCGCCATCGACAAGTCGGGCACGTTCCGCATGGAGCCCGACGTGCCGCTGGTCGTGCCCGAGGTCAACCCGCTCGACGCGGCCGACCGGCCGCGCAACATCATCTCCACCCCCAACTGCACGACGCTGTCGATGATGGCGGCCATGGGGGCGCTGCACGCCGAGTTCACCCTCACCGAGCTGGTCGTCGCCTCCTACCAGGCGGTCTCCGGGGCCGGGGTGGCCGGTTCCGCGCGGCTCTACGACGAGATCGAGGCGCTCGCGGGCGACCGGACGATCGGGCAGAGCGTCGGTGACGTACGCAAGGTGCTGGCCAACAAGCTGCCGGAGGAGTCGCCCTTCCCCGCGCCCATCGCGTTCAACGTGGTGCCGTGGGCCGGCTCCGCCAAGGATGACGGGTGGGCCTCCGAGGAGCTCAAGCTGCGCAACGAGTCCCGCAAGATCCTCGGCATCCCTGACCTGAAGCTCTCCGCGACCTGTGTCCGCGTGCCGGTGATCACGACGCACTCGCTGGCCGTGCACGCGCGCTTCGAGCGCGAGGTCACGGTCGCCGAGGCGCACCGCGTGCTGGAGGCGGCGCCGACGGTGGTCCTCATGGACGACCCGGCCAACGGGGTCTACCCGACGCCTCTCGACGTGGTCGGCACCGACCCGACCTACGTGGGCCGTGTCCGTCAGGCGCTCGACTTCCCGAACACGCTCGACCTGTTCGTCTGCGGTGACAACCTGCGCAAGGGCGCGGCGCTCAACGCGGCGGAGATCGCCGAGCTGGTGGCGGCCGAGTTCTGAGGTTCTTCCTGATGTGAGCTGTGGCGCCGTGCGTTCCGTGCGGCGCCACACCTGTGTGCGGGGCACGGACGACTCTGTACGGGCACGGACGACTCTGTACGGCCACGGATGGCCCTGTACGGGGCGCGGACGGCTCTGTCCGGGCATTGGACGGTTCTCTGCGGGGCGCCGGCGGCGGGCCCTGTCACCGGAAGAGGATGTCCCAGTGGTTGCTCTCGTCGAAGAACGTGGTGCCCGAGTCCGACTTGTAGATCCGGGCTCCGTCGCTGCGTACCCCGGCCTTATGGTGATTTTTGGTGATGTGCCGGTCGATGCAGGCGTTGTGCGAGATGTCGAGCTTGTAGCCGTTGCCGTGACTGAAGTGACCCGAGGCGTGGCCCCGTTCGGTGCCGCCGGTCACCATGATCGGACAGCCGCTCTCGCGCTTCAGCTGGATCACCTTGGCGATGGTCCCGGTCCGTACCCGGTCGAGTGACGTGCAGTGGTGCATGTGCTTGCTCGTGCAGTTGCCGGTCGACCGCGTCCGCAGCCCGGCGCTCTCCAGCCAGCCGTGCGCCGTCGCGTGCGACATGTGCACGGCCGCCGTCCGCGGCAGGACCCGCGTCAGATCGACCTGAGCGCGTCTGTGGGCGACGTGGGACCGCGTACGGGGCATCTTGGCCACTCCGGTGCGCATGTGGCGCTTTCCCGCCTTCGTGGCCTTGGACCGCGTCTTGGCCTTCTCGGCGCGGGCCACGTCCTTACGGGGCCTGACCGTGCGCGGGTCGGCGGCCGGCCGGTGCTCGTACGTCGCCCACGCCTGGTCCGGGCGGGCCCGGGTCAGGTCGCCCCAGCCCGCGTGCGCGCCGTCCACGTCCGTCCAGTCCAGCTGCGTCGGGTTCGGAACGGCCCGGTCGGTACGTGGTCCGTCCAGAAGCGGCCGGCCTGTACGGGGTCCGTCCAGGAGCGGCCGGTCGGTACCAGGCCCGTCCAGGAGCGGCGGGTCCCCCGTGGGCCCGTCCAGCCGCGGCAGGTCCGTACGGGGCCCGTCCAGGAGCGGCCGGCCCGTACGGGATCCGTGCGAGTGCTTGCGGCGGACGCCGAGCCTGGGCCAGCCCCGTACGGCATCGAGGTTCCCCCGGCCGAGTACGAACCGATCGAAGTCCCAGGCGCCGGCCAGCCGCGGCCCCACCTCGTACGGGTCGGCGAGGACGGCGGCCAGCGCCGGAGCGTCCTCCCATGTGTGCTGCCCGACCTCGTACAGGCTGCCCTGAACCGGTGACCCTTCGGGGTGGGTGGCGGCGGAGGCGGCCGAGGCCAGCGCGATTATGGTGATCTCAATGCCGAGGAGCGCGACCACGATCAGCCGCACTGTTCCACGTATCCACATGTCGATGCCTTTTCGCGGAAATAGCCCTTCCGCCTGAAACGACAATCCCACCTTCCACAGGAGATAACTCATCCCGCGAGGGCAACTTTGCCTTGTGGCGGTGATCACCGTGCGGCTGCATGACCTAACCTCGCTCGACGACGTAAAGTGACGGACGTGTCCGAAGCCCGAAACCGCGGAGCGGAGAGCACCCGAGAGGTCATCGTCGAGACGGCGTTGCGCCTGTTCAGGGAGCGCGGCTTCGACGCGACCACGATGCGGGCCATCGCCGCTGAGGCGGGGGTCTCCGTGGGCAACGCCTACTACTACTTCGACAGCAAGGAAGCGTTGATCCAGGCGTACTACGACCGCGCCCAGGCCGAGCACGAGGAGGCCTGCCGGGACTTCCTGGCCACGGAGCAGGCGTTCGCGGCCAGGCTGAGCGGGGTGCTGCGCGAGTGGGTGCGGGTCTCGGAGCCCTACCACGAGTTCGCGGTGAAGTTCTTCAAGCACGCGGCCGAGCCGACCAACCCGCTCAGCCCGTTCAGCAAGCACTCCTCGCCGGCGCGTGAGGCGTCCATCGCCATCTACCGGCAGGTCGTCGAGGGGTCGCGGGACCGGATGAACGCCGAGCTGCGCGAGGAGCTGCCCGAGCTGCTCTGGCTGCTGTCGATGGGCATGGTGCTGTTCTGGGTGCACGACACCTCGCCCGGGTGCGAGCGCACCTACCGTCTGATCGACGTGACCGTGCCGCTGGTGGACCGGCTGGTCGGGCTGTCGCACCTGCCCGGCCTGCGCGGGATCACGAAGGATTTCATCGCGGCGGTGCACGAACTACGCGCCTGAAGCGGGGCGCGCTGCTGGAGCGGGTCGCGCGCCTGGAGTACATACCGGTCGGTTGGTAGGTTGGTCTCCGACGATCTGGAGGCCGGGCATGACACAGAGCTGGGGCATGACGATCCCCTTCTACGACCGTTCGCTGAGCAACTCGCAGGAATTGATCGCCCGGTTGCCGGAGCTCGGCTACACCGACGCGTGGTCGGCCGAGGTCAACGGCGTCGACGGCTTCGTGCCGCTGGCCATGGCCGCGCAGTGGGCGCCGGGCCTGCGGCTGGGCAGCGCCATCGTGCCCGTCTCGACGCGCGGGCCTGGCCTGCTGGCCATGTCCGCGGCGACGCTGGCCGACCTGGCGCCGGGACGGTTCACGCTCGGCATCGGTGCGTCCTCGCCGGCGATCGTCGAGCGCTGGAACGCCGGCACGTTCGCCAAGCCCTACGCGCGCACCCGGGACACCCTGCGGTTCCTGAAGCGGGCCCTGGCGGGGGAGAAGGTCTCGGAGACGTACGAGACGTTCGAGATCAAGGGCTTCAAGCTGGAACGCGCGCCCAAGACACCGCCGAAGATCGTGCTCGCGGCGCTGCGGCCGCGGATGTTGCGCCTGGCCGCCGAGGAGGCCGACGGCGCCATCACGAACTGGCTCTCGCCCGACGACGTCCGCAAGGTGCGCGCGGAGGTCGGCCCTGACACCGAGCTGATCGCGCGCCTGTTCGTCTGCGTGGACGAGGACGTCGAACGCGTGCGCGAGACCGCCCGGTGGATGCTGGCCAGCTACCTGACCGTCCCGGTGTACGCCGCCTTCCACGACTGGCTCGGCCGGGGGGAAGTGCTGCGCCCGATGCACGAGGCGTGGGCGGCGGGAGACCGGCGGGCGGCGCTCAAGGCCATCCCCGACGAGGTCGTCGACTCCCTCGTCGTCCACGGCGACGCCGCCACCTGCCGGGCCAGGATCAAGGAGTATGTCGCCAACGGGCTCGACACCCCCGTGCTCGCCCCCATCCCGGGCGGCGACGTCCCCCTCGACCAGGCGGTGCGCGACCTGGCCCCGGAAAGATGAGCTCCGGAGAGGTGAGTATGGACGAGCTGCTGAGACTCGACGCGATCGGGCAGGCCGAGGCCGTCAGGCGGGGCGAGGTGTCGCCGCGTGAGCTCGCCGAGGCCGCGATCGCGCGCATCGAGGCCACCGACGGCGTGCTGAACGCGGTCGTCCACCGCCGCTTCGAGCGCGCGCTGGCCGAGATCGACGCCATCCCCGCCGATGCGCCGTTCCGCGGGGTGCCGATCCTGCTCAAGGACCTGGGCTGGCGGGAGGCGGGTGAGCCGTACAGCGCGGGCTCGGCGGTCCGCGACGGCGTCGAGGACGCCGCCGACGACCACGGCGTCGTACGGCTGCGCGAGGCCGGCTTCGTGCTGCTCGGGCGGACCAACACGCCGGAGTTCGGCAGCACGATCACCACGGAGCCGGTGGCGTTCGGGCCGACGCGGAACCCGTACGATCCGGCGTACTCGGCGGGCGGGTCGAGCGGCGGCTCGGCCGCGGCGGTGGCGGCCGGGATGGTCGCGCTGGCCACGGCCAGCGACGGCGGCGGGTCGATCCGCATCCCCGCGTCCCTGTGCGGCCTGGTGGGGCTCAAGCCCGCCCGGGGCCGCGTGAGCATGGGGCCGGCCCTGGGGGAGGGGTGGAGCGGGTTCTCCACCCCCGGCTTCGTCACCAGGACCGTCAGGGACGCCGCGGCGGCGCTCGACCTGATCTGCGGCTTCCGGCCGGGCGACCCGTACGCCGCTCCCGCCCTGCCCGGCCGGCTCGCCGACGAGGTGGGCCGCGATCCCGGACGGCTGCGGATCGGGTTCCTCACCACGCACCCCAGGGGCGACGTGCCGCCGGTGCCCGAGCTGACCGAGGCCGTCACCGGGGCCGCCGCGCTGCTGGAGTCGCTCGGCCACGACGTGGCCCCCGGCGGCCCCGAGGCGCTCGCCGACCCCGCCTTCCCCCGGCACTTCGGCGCGGTCGTGGCCGCCAACCTGGCCGCCCACGTGGCCGGACTGGGCGAGCTGCGCGGCAAGCCCGTGCAGCCGGAGGAGCTGGAGCAGCGCAACGCCGCCATGGCGCAGGCGGGGCGCGAGCGCGGCGCCGCCGACCACATCCTGTCGCTCCAGTGGCTGGACGGCTTCCGCCGCCGCATGGCCGCCTGGTGGAGCGGCGGACATGACCTGCTGGTCGTGCCGTCGCTGGGCGTGGCGCCGTTCCCGCTGGGCTGGATCCCGCCCGACGACCTCAGCACCGCCTTCGGCCGGACCACGCAGGCGGTGGCCTACACCTCGCCGTTCAACGCGACCGGCCAGCCGTCGGTGTCGCTGCCGCTGTACAGGACCGGCGCGGGGCTGCCGGTGGGGGTGCAGCTCGTGGCCGCCGCCGGCCGCGAGGACCTGCTGGTACGGGTGGCGGCCCAGATCGAACGGGCGAGGCCGTTCGAGCACCCCGTACTTCCCTAGGCAGGGCAGGAACCCCTGGCCCTTCCGACGCGTTATGTCGTGAAGGACCGGGGGTAGGGGGTTGCACATGATGGCGAAGGCAGCACGGGCGGCGGCGGCGTGGCGGACCTACCGCGAGGTGACCAAGCCCGGGTCGCCCAAACTGATGACCAGGGTCCGGGCCATCCCGCGGATGATCGGCGCGGTGATGCGCGGCCAGTACACCGGTATGGGCAAGGGCAAGCTCGCCCTGATGGGCATGGGCGTGCTCTACCTCGTGTCACCGATCGACGTGATCCCCGACTTCCTCATGCTGATCGGGGTGGCCGACGACTTCGGGGTGTTCCTGTGGCTCATGGCCTCGCTGCTCGGTGAGAGCGGGCGTTATGTGCACCATGAGCACACGGTCATCCAGGCCCCGATGAAGGGACAGGTGGAGGGAAGCTAGATCTCCTCCATCCGCAGCCAGGCGCGTGACGGCAGCGGATGCCCGAACAGACGGGCGGCGTTGCCGTAGGCGACCCTGGCGATGTCGGCGGGCGGCAGCGTGCCGAGGTTGCGGGCGACCGACTGCTGCGTGTCGGGCCAGGTGGAGTCGGAGTGGGGATAGCCGCTCTCCTGCAGCACGTGGTCGAGGCCGACCGCGAGCCGCACGCCCGACAGCGCGTGGTCGTCGAGCGTGCCGAAGAAGAAGTTGCGGCGCAGCACCTCGCTGGGCTTGAGCCCGCCCTCCCACTCCGCCTCGCCGGCGACCGGGTGGTCGAGGGCGTAGTCGGCGCGTTCGGCCAGCATCGGCAGCCAGCCCACGCCGCCCTCGACGATGAGGATGCGCAAGGACGGGAAGCGCAGCGGCAGGCCCGACCACAACCAGTCGGCGCAGGCGAACATGGCGCTGGTCGGCATCAGCGTGGTGATGGCCTCGATGGGCGTGTCGGGCGAGGGCACGGGCGACCACGACGAGTCGCCGGCGTGCAGGCACACCACGGTGCCGGTCTCCTCGCAGGCGGCGAAGAACGGGTCCCAGTGGCCCGAGTGGATCGAGGGCAGGCGCAACCGGGTGGGGAACTCGGGGAAGACGACGGCCTTGAAGCCTCTGGCGGCGTTGGCCCTGATCTCCTTGGCGGCGACATCGGGGTCGGGCAGCCACGGGAGCTGCAGGCCGATGATCCGCTCGGGGTAGGTGCCCGCCCAGACCTCGATGTGCCAGTCGTTCCACGCCTTGACCAGGGCCAGGCCGAGCTCCTGGTCGCGGGTCCTGGCGAACGGCATGCCCGACTGCCCGGCCAGCATGCCCGGGAAGCAGAGCGCGGCCCAGATGCCCGCGGCCTCCATGTCCTGGACGCGGGCCTCGATGTCGTGGCACCCGGGGCGCATGTGCTCGAACCGCACCGGGTCGAGCGTCCACTGCTCGCGGGGGAGACCGGCGCCCACGTCGATGCCGGCGCACGGGTAGGTGGCGCCGCCGTAGCGCCAGACCTGGTGACCGGCCTCCGTCTCCACGACCTTGGGCGCGGCCTCGGCGTATTTCTCGGGCAGCCGGCCTTCGAACAGGTCGGGCGGCTCGATCAGGTGATCGTCAGCTGAGATGATCACATAGTCGCGCCGCCTGGGGTCAGGGTCGGGGAGCAGCGGCGTAGTCACGCACGTAACCGTACGACGGCCGGATAACGTCGAACAAGCTGCGACGTATCCGTTGGGTCTCCGAGATGGTTGACCCGGGACCGCCGGGAGGGGGATGGCTGGCGATCCCGGGAGTGGGAAGGCCCGATCGCGCAGGACGGACCCGGTGGGCCACTACCCCTCCAAAGCCTGATCAGTCAGCAGATGGGCGCGAAGTTCGGCTATCGTGGCGGAGGATAGCTGGAGCTCCTGGCGTACGTACCGCTCGATCGAGCCGTGCCGCGCGGTGAGATCGGTGAGGAAGTGCCGCATCGCCTCCGCCGGCGCGAGCCCGAAACCGGGCCACAGCGGCGCGCCCGGATGCCTCCTGGTCCAGTCGGCCACGAAGCGATCGGTGGCCAGCCCGGTGAGTGCGTAGTCCGCCACGATGTCGCTCTCGCTCACCCCCGCCAGCGACAGCACCAGCGCGGTCAGCACACCCGTGCGGTCCTTGCCTGCCGCGCAGTGGATGACCACGGGGGCGTTGTCGGCTCGCGCGATCGTCTCCAGGGCGGTCCTGAGGTTCCGTACGCCGTCCTCGGAGATCTCCAGGTAGCGGTCGGCGAGGTAGCGGGCCACGCCGAGTTCCTCGCTGAACGCGTCGGTCTGCCAGCGGCGGCCCTCGATCGGCAGGTTCTGGTAGTGCTGTCCCTCGCTCTCGGGGATCCGCCCGGCCTTCTCGACCTCGTACGCGTGCCGCAGGTCGATGACGCTGCGGACGCGCAACGCCCGGAAGGTCGTCAGATCGTCGCCGTCCAGCCAGCCCAGTGAGTCGGCCCGGTAGAGCCGCTGCCACCTGACGGTGCGCCCGTCTTCGGTGGCATATCCACCTATGTCACGGAAGTTGCAGAGATTGGTGAACTCAATATGGCGGATCACCCTCCACACATTAATTGGCGGTGGTCTGCGCCTTCGAGGCGACAGAGGACTCCGACCCCTCCTGCGCCTTCCGTTCGGCCACCTCGCGCCGGATGAGCAGGATCCAGCCGCCCACCGCGATCCCGATGAACAGCCACCACTGCACGCCGTAGGCGAGGTTGAGCCCGCCGCCCGACCCGACGTCGGGCGCGGGCACCGGCGCGGGCGCCGCGCCCGCCTCAGGCTGCTGCTCCGTGAGCTCGACGTAGCCGTCCACCAGCCGGTACGGGAGCCCCTGGCCGATCTTGCCGGCGTTGATCAGCAGCACCTGGCCGGGCGGCAGCCCGGGCCGCTCCCTGATGCCGCTGGACTCCTCGGTCTCGCTCGGCCGTAGCCGTCCGGTTAGAGTTACCTGCCCGGGCGGCGGAGGCGGCACCTCGGGCGCGGCGTCGGCGGTGGCGCCGGCCGGCACCCAGCCCCGGTTCACGATCACGGCCGTGCCCGGGCCGGTGACGAGCGGGGTCAGCACGTAGTAGCCGTTGCGGCCCTCCTGGGGGCGGCGGCGTACGACGAGGGCGTGGCCCTGGTCGTACGTGCCCGCCACCGTGACCCGCCGGAACCGGTCGTCCTCGCTGACCGGACGTCCGGCCGCCGCCAGCCGCTCCAGCGGCACGGGCGCGGCCTCGATGTTGGCGGTGACCCGCTCGCTGTTGGCCGAGCGCTCCTCGAAGCGCCCGAACTGCCAGCGCCCGAGGAACACGAAGGCCGGGATGACCAGCAGCACCACCACGTGGAGCGCGAGCCATCTGGGCGTCAGCAGGAACCGGTACACGCCTCCAAGGTTAGGCACCGGGACCGGTGGTCCCGAACGCGACCTGCTCAGGCGCTCCTGCGGCCGGAGCCCTCGCCGAGCAGCGGCGTCACCTCGCGCGGCCCGCCCACCTCGTGGCCGTCGGCGCAGCGGAAGCGCAGCTCGATCGGCGCGCCGCAGTCGCGGTGCGTGAGCAGCACCGGCGGCCCCTCGTCGCCCGAGAGGTGTTTGTCACCCCAGTGCATGAGCGCGACCAGCAGGGGATAGAGGTCGCGGCCCTTCTCGGTGAGCCGGTATTCGTCGCGCTTGCGCTGACCGGGCTCGCGGTAGGGCTCCTTGCGCAGCAGGCCCTCGTCGACCAGCCGGGCCAGGCGCGCGCTGAGCACCTGGCGGGGGGCGCCGGTGAGGGTCTGCATGTCGGCGAACCTGCGCACGCCGTTGAACGCCTCGCGCAGCACCAGGAACGTCCACTTCTCTCCGACGATGTCCAAAGTGCGCTCTATCGAGCAATTGTCCGCCCGGAGACCCATGGGGATCGGCACGTTCATCATTCAAGTATACCTGAGTTCGATTGACAGACTCAGCCCTGCCGGGCAGGCTGGGTCTATGTGTCGAACTCAGATCCGCCCGGCCCGCCCCGACGACGAGGAGCGGATCAGGCGCTTCCTGGCGGGGCTGTCGCTGCACACGCAGACGCTGCGGTTCTTCACCGGCGTCACCGCCCCGGCCGCCCCGCTGGTGCGGGCGCTGCTGGCCGTGGACGAGCGCCGCGACGCGCTGGTCGTGACCTCCGAGGAAGGGGAGATCATCGGCCATGCCATGAGCTACCGGGGCGGCTGCGCCGACGTGGAGATCGCCGTGGTGGTGACCGACGCGTGGCAGGGACGCGGGCTCGGCCCGGAGCTGATCGCCGAGCTGCTGCTGCGGGCCTCGGTGAAGGGCGCGAAGACCGTGGGCATGGACGTCCTGGGTGAGAACCGGCGGGTGCTCAGGCTCATCCGGAGACTGTGGCCGCGGGCCACGATGAAGGTGAGCTCGGGGTCGGTGGAAGTGACCGCTAGGATCGATGAGGCGGGCCTATTTGCGGAACAAGGTTCTGGTAGCACACCATTGACGGTGTGAAGAGTGTCAAGAACGGACGCGACGGCCGTACGCGCATCATCGAGGGCGCCCTCCGCCGTTTCAGCCAGGACGGCGTCTCCGCCACCACCCTGGCCAGCCTCCGTGAGGAAAGCGGCGTCAGCGTCGGCAGCTTCTACCACCACTTCGCCAGCAAAGAGCACGTCTTCGGGGTCCTCTACGCCGAGATCCTCGACGCCTACCAGCGCGAGTTCCTCGCCGAGCTGGTCCGCCACGACGACGCCCGCGCCGGCATCGAGGCCATCGTCGCCTTCCACATGCGCTGGGCGGGCGAGCACCCCGAGCGGGCCCGGCTGCTGATCAGCGAGCGCCCGCCGCGCAAGCAGGAGCCGGGCGGCGCCGAGGTGGCCGAGGCGCGGCGCGCGTTCTTCCGCCAGGTCTCCGACTGGTGGCGGCCGCACATGAAGAACGGCCAGCTCCAGCCCGTGCACGCGACCATGTGTTACGTGCTCTGGCTGGGCCCCTCGCAGGAGATGTGCCGCCTGTGGTTCGCCGGCGCCCACACCCCCACGGAGGACGAGATCAGGGGCCTGGGCGAGGCCGCCTGGCAGAGCCTGCGCCAGCGCGGGGAGCAATGATCTGAGCACCGTCTGTGGTGTTATTGTCCAAATGTGAGACGACCTCGGGCGCTGGTGCTGCCCACCTTGCCGGAGAGCGCGCTCGCCCGACTGGGTGAGATCGCCGACCTGACCGAGGCTCCCGCACGACCGAACCTCGGTTACACCGACGAGCAACTGGCCGACCTGGTCATCGAGACCGGAGCCACCGTGCTCATCACCGACGGCGACCAGGTGCGCACGTCGGTGCTCGGGCTGCACCTGGACGTCGTGGCCACCATGGGGCCGCCCGCGAGCGTGGATCTGGCCCTGGCCGCCGAGCGCGGCGTGACCGTCCTGCACGCTCCCGCCCGCGATCCCGAGGCGGTGGCCGAGCTGACGCTGGCCCTGCTCTTCGCCGTCAGCAGGAACATCGTCCCGGCCGACCGCGAAGTACGGCGCGGCCGGGTCTACCAGGGCCGGGTGCCGCCCGCGCAACGCCACAGGGGCCGCCGGCTGAGCGGCAGGACGATCGGCATCGTCGGCCTCGGCCGCGTCGGCCGGGCCCTGCGCTGGCGCTGCGAGGGGCTCGGCATGCGGGTGATCGTCTGCGACCCGTTCGTGCCCGAGGCCACCCACTCGCTGCCGGCACTGCTGGACGAGTCGGACGTGGTGTCGCTGCACATGCCGCTCACGGCCGAGACGAGGGGCTTCTTCGGCTACACCGAGTTCGGCGCGATGCGCCAGGGCGCGGTCTACCTCAACACCTCGCGCGGGGCGCTGCACGACCTGCAGGCGCTGGTCGACGCGCTGCGCTGGGGCCGGGTGGGCGGTGCCGGGCTCGACCACTTCGAAGGGGAGTGGCTCGACCGGGCCCATCCGCTGACGCGGCTGCCGAACGTGGTGCTGACGCCCCGGCTGGGCGACGCCACGGGGGAGAGCCGCGAGGAGCTGGCCGGGACGCTGGTGGAGGACATCGCCCGGCTGCTGCGCGGGGAGGAGCCCGCGCACGCGTACGCGCCGGCGACCGCGTAGGGCGCCGGCGCGTCCGGCCGCCGGGGCCGCCGGCACCGCTGGGCGTTCACCGCGGGCGCCGGCGACACGCGCGTTCATCGACACCGGCGGGGTAGAGGCGGCGGATGTTCGACGACTTCGCCACCGGCATGATCGACGTGGGCGAGACGGAGCTGTTCGTCCGGCACGGCGGCTCCGGCACCCCGCTTCTGCTCCTCCATGGCCATCCCCGTACGCACGCGACCTGGCACCGCCTCGCCCCGCTGCTCGCACCGAACCACACTGTGGTCTGCCCGGACCTGCGCGGCTACGGCCGCTCCGGCAAACCGCCCACCACCCCCGATCACGCGCCCTACTCCAAGCGCGCCATGGCCGGCGACCTGGTCGCCCTCATGCGGGTGCTGGGCCACGACCGCTTCGCCGTCGCGGGTCACGACCGGGGCACGTACGTCGCCCACCGCCTCGCCGCCGACCACCCTGGCGCCGTTACGCACCTGGTGGTGATGGACGGCATCCCCATCGGCGAGGCGCTGGCTCGCGCCGACGCGAAGTTCGCCGCCGCCTGGTGGCATTGGTTCTTCCTCGGCCAGACCGCCAACCCCGCCGAGCGGGTCATCAACGCCGACCCCGACGCCTGGTACACGGCGACCGCCGAGCAGATGGGCCAGGAAGCCTATGAAGATTACCGCCGGGCCATCCACGACCCGGGCACCGTCCACGCGATGTGCGAGGACTACCGCGCCGGTCTGACCGTGGACCGCGCGGCCGACGACGCCGACCACGCCGCGGGCCGCCGCATCAGCTGCCCGACCCTGGTCCTCTGGTCGGCCAAGGACGACATGGAGGACCTCTACGGCGATCCGCTGGCGATCTGGCGCTCGTGGGCCGACGACGTGACCGGCCACGCCATCGACAGCGGCCACCACGTGGCCGAGGAAGCCCCCGAACAGCTGGCGGAGTCGCTGCTGGCGTTCCTCCGCCCGTGAGCGCGGCTCGCCAAGCCTCTTGCCCGGATCCGTGCCGACTCGCAGTTTCGCCGTACCCGGGTCGTCCTCAAGGGCGGCGTCATCGAGGCGGGGCCAGCACCGACAACGGGACCCAGGCCAGGCGGCGGCTCCAGGAGGAGCTCAGCCCCCGATGAGGGCTGGGCCGGGTGGGTGCGGGGTCAGGCGGGCTGGCGCAGGCGCGTCGCCACCCGCCAGCACGCCCGGTCGAGCGAGATGTCCAGCCGCAGATCGCCCCGCTGCCGGCGCAGGCCGGGGACGCGGAGCCGGTCGTGCACGTCGAACCTGCCCCGATGCGGATAGCCGAAGCCGAGCTCGCCGGGCAGCACCCGAAGGTCGTCGCGGTTGCCGCAGCGCGGGCACGTCCAGGAGACGAGGTCCATCCCCCGGTTGTAGTCGGAGCAGGCGTTGAAGTATTCGTCAGGACCGAAGCGGGACTCGCAGGCCAGGCACGGGATCAGCATGGGCGCGCTCCTCGGGGTGACGTGCTGACACCCACAGTGATATCGCGCGTGGCTTGTCCGTCGCTTGCAGAACGCTTGGGTCCTTAAGTAACAGTATGAGCACTGTCGGTATCGGATCATGCGGAAGATTCCACGGTGAAAGGATGGGCTTGTGGAACGACTGCGCCATCACCTCCTCGAAACCGGCTACTCGATCGACGGCGTACGCGAGCGCCTGGGCACCGTGGCCGCCTCCGCCCTGGCCAGGGAGGAGCTGACCCCGGCCCTGCGCGCGACCGCGGACGGCGACCCGCTGGCGACGCTGATCCGGCTCTGGTGGCTCGGCGTCCCCGTGCCGGCCAAGAGCGTGCCGCCGGAGGTGCTGGAGTCGGGGCTGGTCACGGCCGACGGCGATCAGGTCGCCGCCACCGTCCACCTGCAGCCCTGGGAGACGGGCGGCTACCTCGTCTCCGACAGGAAAGTACGCCCTGGCGACCCCGCGTTGCGGCCCGACCACGTGGTGGGGGCGGGCGGGGCCTCGGCCAACCTGGCCCAGCTGGTCACCCGCCGCCCCGTGGGCCGCGCGCTCGACCTCGGCACCGGCTGCGGCGTTCAGGTGCTGCACCTGGCCGGCCGGGCCGAGCACGTCGTGGCCACCGACCTCAACCCGCGGGCCCTGGAGCTGGCCCGGCTGAGCTGGGAGCTGTCCGGGGTCGAGGGTGTCGAGGCGCGGGCCGGGTCACGGTTCGAGCCGGTCGAGGGCGAGCTGTTCGACCTGATCGTGAGCAATCCTCCGTTCGTCATCGCCCCGGCGCGGGAGGGGAAGCTGACCTACCGCGAGTCGGGCGGCGACGGCGACGACTTCTGCCGCGACCTCGTCCGCGAGACACCCCGCCACCTCAACCCGGGCGGTCAGGCCCATTTCCTGGCCAACTGGCTGCACGTGGAGGGGGAGGACTGGCGCGAGCGCGTCGGCGGCTGGCTGAGCGAGAGCGGCTGCGACGCCTGGGTGGTCGAGCGCGACGTGCAGGACCCGGCCGAATACGTCGAGCTGTGGCTCAAGGACGCGGCCGAGCAGGGCACCAGGCACTACGCCGAGCACTACGACCGGTGGCTGTCCTGGTTCGAGGAACGCGGGGTGGAGGGGGTCGGGTTCGGCTGGATCACCCTGCGCAACTCCGGCACGCTCGACCCGGTCGTCCGGGTGGAGCACCTCGCCCACCAGGTCGCGCTGCCGGTCGGCGACTACGTCGACTCCGTCATCGACTCCATCGCCGCCGCGCACCGAGCCGAGAACCTCGACGCCGCGCTGCTGCGTACCGCCGAAGGGCTGCTCGACGAGCGGGTCGGGCTGCCGGGCGCCGAGGACCCGATCCGGATCGTCCTGCGCCAGACCCAGGGGCTGCGCCGCAGCAGGGAGGTCGGCACGGTGGAGGCCGCGCTGGCCGGCGTGTGCGACGGTGAGCTGGCGCTCGGACCGCTGCTCAACGTGATCGCCGAGCTGGTCGGCGACGGCGAGATCGCCAACTCCGACGCGATCAGGCCGCTCATCGCCGAAGGCTACTTCCTGCTGTGATCCGACTGCTCTGATCCGACTGCTGACCCGGCTGACCTGCCCCGACCGCCGTGGCGGGAATGCTTTGATCCGGCGTTGATCGGACGTCAACCTCCGTGGTGGAGGCTCTGAGTCAGGACACGGACCTGGGGGGTTCGAGGGCCGTGTCGGGTCCGGCCGGCCGTCTCAAGTGAGGCGGCTGGTCACCGCGCGGAGCATCCGGACAACCGGGCCCCCTAGCGACGCGTGGTGACCACGAGATGGCCGGCCGGGCTGAACACAACCGATCACGAGGTGTGCGTGACTCCCTAAGGACAGCCTTGATCAACCATGTGTGGATGACACGTCTGGACGACGAGCTGTACTCAGGACTCGACGAGTCAGTCGACGGGGACGCCGTCGAGCAGGGCCTTGAGATCACCGGCCTCGGGCGCGCCGAGCCTGCCGAAGATCTCGAACGCCCTCCGTAGGCAGTCGATGCTCCTGGTCTCGCTGCCGAGGCCGTGCAGCGCCTTGCCGAGTACGGTGAGCGAAAGCGCCTCGCCGTAGGGATGGCCGATGTCGCGGGCGACGACCAGGGCCTCCTCGGCATGGCGGACCGCCTCGGCGTAGCGTTCGGCGGCGATGAACGTCTCGGCCAGCCGGGAGCAGACCCGCTGCTCCCACACCCGCTGTTTGCTGGCCCGGAAGAAGGCCAGGCACTCGGCGTGGTGATGGACGGCCTCGGTGATCCGGCCGACCCGGCTGAGCACGATGCCGAGGTGGTAGCGGGCCCTGGCGGTGCCGGCGCCGCTGCCGATCTCGGTGAAGATGGCCAGGCCCTTCTCGGCCGCGGCGATCGCGTCCTCGGGCCGGCCCAGGCCCAGGTGGTCGCGGGCCGAGTAGCTGAGCACCAGCGCCTCGCCGGCCGGCACGCCGTTCTCGCGGTAGAAGCGCGACGCCGCGTCGAACAGGGCCAGCGCCTCGGTGTGCCGCCGCTGCCTGCCGACCACGACGGCCAGGGCGTTGAGCACCTCGCCGGTGACGACCTTCTCGCCGCGGGCGCGCGACAGCTCGTCCACCACCCTGAACTGCTCCTCGGCCTGCTTGAGCCGGTTGCCGGCGAACAGCACCCGGCCCAGCACGTAGCGGGCGCGCAGCTCGCCGCCCTCGTCGCCGATGTTCTGGGCGGCGGCGAGCACGGCACGGGTGCTCTGGTCGAACTCGCGGGTGTGCGTGCCCGACTCCAGCAGCGGCTCCATCGCCACCAGCAGGTCGCCGGCGGGCAGCAGCTGCCCGGGGGCGCGGGCCGACGCGGCGGCCTGGTAGATGGCCGCGAACAACGAGTCGCCCTCGGCGATCAGCCAGGCCACGGCCTCGTCGACCGAGGTGAAGTCGAGCCCGGTGCCGGCCACGGCGAGGTTGGCCGGGATCATGCTGCCCTCGTAGGCCAGCGTGTGCGCGGAGCGTGCCGAGGCCAGGTAGAAGTCCAGCAGCCGGCGCAGCGCCGTCGTCTTGGTCTCGGGCCGCTCGGTCTTGTCCAGCGTCCGCCTGGCGAACAGTTTGAGCAGGTCGTGGAAGCGGTAACGGCCGGGCGCGGGGGCCTCCAGCAGGCTGGCGTCCACCAGCGACTCGAGTACCTCCTCGGCCTCCAGGACGCTCGTCGCCAGCACGGCCGCGGCCGCGCCAGTGGAGACGTCGGGGCCGTTGGGCAGCGACAGCAGCCGGAAGGCGCGGGCCTGTTCGGGGGTGAGCTGGCCGTACCCGAGCGCGAACGTGGCCTCGACGGCCAGGTTGCCGACGCGCAGCTCGTCGAGGCGGCGCTGCTCGTCGGCCAGGCGCGACACCAGCGAGGCGACCGTCCAGGACGGGCGGGCGGCCAGCCGGGCGGCCAGGATGCGCACCGCCAGCGGCAGGAACCCGCACGCGGCCACCGCGTCCATGGCCGCGCCGTGCTCGGCCGAGACCCGCTCGGCGCCGGCCACCGCGGCGAACAGCTGCAACGCCTCGTCCGGCTCCATCACGTCGAGGTCGATGAGCTTGGCGGAGGGCAGGTCGGCCAGCTTGCCCCGGCTGGTGACGAGGGCGGCGCAGCCGGGGGCGCCCGGCAGCAGCGGGCTGACCTGCTCGGCGTCGCGGGCGTTGTCGAGCAGCACGAGGATGCGCCGCTCGGCCAGGAGCGAGCGGTAGAGCGCCGAGCGTTCCGCCTCCCCGTCGGGGATGACGTCGGGCGGGATGCCGAGCGCGCGCAGGAAGCCGCCGAGCGCCGACGCGGGCGCGGTCGCATCGTCGCTGTCGCCGCGCAGGTCGGCGTAGAGCTGGCCGTCGGGGAAGGCGTCGTCGAGCAGGTGGGCCACGTGTACGGCGAGCGCGGTCTTGCCGACGCCGCCGATGCCGGAGATGGCCGCCACCGGCACGCCCTCCGCCGCCGACCTGGTGGTGGACAGCGGGGCCGGGGAGTGGGCCGACAGGAGCGTGCGCAGCCGTACCACGATCTCCTTGCGGCCGGTGAAGTCGCCGGCGGCGGCGGGGAGCTGGGCGGGCCTGGGCAGCTCGGGAGCGGGCGGCTGCTCCTCCTGCTCCTGCGCGGGCTCGTCCGCTTGCGGGATGTCAGAGGTCTCCAGCGCCAGGGCGGGGTCGGCGGCCAGGATGCGCTGGTGCAGGGCGCTCAGCTCGGGGCCCGGCTCGATGCCCAGCTCGTCGATCAGGGCCTCGCGGGTCTCGGTGAAGACGCTCAGCGCGTCGCCCTGCCGGCCGCAGCGGTAGAGGGCGAGCATGAGCTGGGCGCGCAGCCGTTCGCGCAGGGGGTGGTCGGCGGTCAGGGCGATCAGCTCGGAGACGACCTCCGCGTGGTTGCCCAAATCGAGGTCCACGTCCATGAGCGTCTCGATGACGCTGATGCGCCGCTCGATGAGCCGGTCGCGCTGGTGCTCGGCGTAGGGGCCGACGGTGCCGGCCAGCGGCTCGCCCTCGAACAACGCCAGTGCGGAACGCAGCTCCCCAGCGGCCTCGCCCAGCCGGCCGGCCTTGCGCGCGGCCTCGGCCTGGCCGATCCCGCGCTCGAACCTGGCCAGGTCGAGCGAGTCGTCCGGCAGCCGCAGCGCGTAGCCGCGGCCGATGGAGGTGAGCAGCTCGGGGCGCGAGCGGGCGGGCCGGTCGGGCTCCAGCACCGTACGCAGCCTGGAGACGTACGTGCGCAGCGCGCCCAGGGCGCGCGGCGGCGCCTCCTCGCCCCAGACCGCGTCGATCATCTCGTTGGGCGTGACCGCGTGGCCTTGCCGGAGGAGCAGCATGCCGAGGATGGAACGCTGCAGGGGCGTGCCCAGGTCGAGTTCCCGGCCATCTCGCCACGCGCGGACAGGACCGAGCACGGCGAACCGCAGCTCGCCTTCAACGCGTGGACCAGCCATGCCGTATATCTCCAAGCCAATGGAACGATTTGTTACCAAATGATAGATCCATACCTTCTCGTCACCTAGATCCAGGTTGATCGTTCACCGGAGCGTTGATCCGCCTTTGATTGGGTGTTGAGCGCCGCCCTCGATGGTGGTCGTGAGGCGTGACACGCATCGCGGGGGCGTGTGTCATGTAGAGGGAATGTAGGCCGGAAAAAATACGACCCCGCCCGATCAAATCGGGCGGGGCTGGGGTGGACGGGTTCTCAGGCTGCCTCGACCAGGCCGAGCCTCATGGCCAGACGCTCGCGTACGAGCGGCCATTCGGAGCTGAGGATCGAGTAGAACGCGGTATCTCGGACCGTATCGTCGGCGCCTCGGCTATCCGCTCGCCGCACCCCGTCGAAGTGTGCGCCGAGAGCCTCGATGGCGGCCCGGGATCTGCTGTTGCGTACGTCTGCCTTAAGGGTGATGCGGTGGACGCCCCACGTCTCGAAGGCGTGCGAGAGCAGGAGGTATTTGCTCTCCCGGTTGACCCCGGTGCCCTGGGCGCCGGCGCCCAGCCAGGTGTAACCGATGTCGGCCACGGACGGGGTGTCGCCCACCGCACCTCGTGTACCCGGCGGCCAGGGCATGGGGCCCTGCCAGTACTCCAGGTGCATGAGACGGGTGGCACCGACCACGCGGTCGGTGTTCAGCCACCGGATGGCGAAGGGCAATGAGCGGCCCTCCGCCTGCTCAGCCATGGCCGCCTCCACGTAGGAGACGACCTCGTCCCGGCTGTGCGGGACCCGAGTGAAGGCGTAGATGGAGCGGTCTTCACTCGCAGCGGCGACGAGGTCCTCGACCGCCGCCAGGCTGAGAGGTTCCAGGCGCACGAGGCGCCCGGACAAGGTGACAAGAGCGGGCATGAGCACATGATGAGGGCTACGGAGCGTGCGCGTCACCAGGCAGTCACAACCATCTTCCCGACCGATTTGCGGACGTGGTGTTTCCGCAGGTCAGGGGCCCCTTTTGAGGGTGGGTAAACCCGCTCTTGGGGAAAGATTCGCCTAACCGTGACATGCCGTCGGCACGAGGGCGGCGGGCCGTTCGCCCACCACGCCGTGACGTACCGGGGAGAGCCTGCTCAGCCCGGCCGACAGGAAGTCGAGATTGGCCGCGATCCACGGCAACTGGAGCGGATCGGGGCTGTTCAGGGCGGCGCCGCGCTCCTCGGCGGTGTCGCCGTAGAGCAGGCTCACCGCGACCCTGACCCGGGCGGCCGTCGGGGTGTCGCCGAAGGCGTGTCCCGGCAGGACACCGATGCCGTGCTCTTCGAGCAGCAGCTTGGTGATCTCGGCGGAGCCGCCGAGCCGCAGGTGACTGAGGTCGGGATAGAGGTAGAAGCCGCCCTGCGGCATGGGCACGCAGGCGCCGATCTCGGTGAACCTGTCGTGGACTGCGCGGGCGACCACGCCGTGCAACCGGCGGCTGCGGGCGATGCGCTCGGTCAGCTCGTCGGGATCGCCGAAGGCGTAGGCCGCGGCCTCCTGTACGGGCGCCGCGGGCGCCGACCAGATCTCGCTGGCCACCGCGAGCAGCTGCCTGCGCAGGTCGTGCCCGTTCTCGGGCAGCCGGGCCACGCCGATCCGCCAGCCGCCCAGGGCCAGGCTCTTGCTCAGCCCGGTGGTGACGATCGTGCGCTCCGGCGCCAGATCGGCCGGCGAGGTGTAGGGCAGCTCCGGGTCGTGCAGCAGGTCGCGGTAGATCTCGTCGGAGATGATGGTCAGGTCGAACTCGCGGGCGACCCGGACGAGGCGGGCGATCGTCTCCGGCGTGGCCAGGCGTCCCGTCGGGTTGTCGGGCAGGGTCACCAGCACGGAGCTGACGGTCCTGCCCTGCGACCTGGCCAGGCGCACCTCGGCGGCGACCAGATCCGGATCGGGCACTCCGCCCTCTCCTGGCGGTGCGGGCACCAGGAGGGGACGGGAGCCGACCAGGTCGGCCTGCGCGGCATAGCTGACCCAGCTGGGCATGGGCAGGACGATGTCTCCGCCGATCGCCAGCAGCAGGCCGTACAGCAGTGACTTGCTGCCGGGGCCGCAGACGACCAGGTCGGGGTCGGTGGTGAGCCCCCGTCGGGTCCAGTAGCCCGCCGCCGCGGCCCGCAGGCCGGGCGCCCCCGCGACCGGCCCGTAGCCGTTGCGCTCCGACGCGGCGGCCAGCCTGTCGCGCAGCGCCGGGTGGACGGGCAGACCGGCCTCACCGAAGGCCAGGTGCAGCACGCGCTCCCCGGCGCGTCGTCTTCGCTCGATGTCCTCATTGGCCGCCAGGGTGGCGGACAGAGTTACGGTCATGTTTGTCACGTTCCCAGAGTGGTTGGATGAAGGCATCAGCACAAGCGGAGCTTTTTGTGGGTAGGCATAAGGAAGTCTGATGCTCGAATTGCGGCGATTGGTCCTGATCTGCGAATTCGCTAGGAAGGGAAGTATCGCGGCGACGGCAGAAGCGCTCGGCTACAGTCCGTCCGCCGTATCCCAACAGCTGGTCGCGCTCGAACGCGAGACCGGCACGGCGCTCATCGACAGGACGGCGCGCAGCGCCGAGCTGACCGACGCCGGCCGCCGGCTCGTCCTGCACGCCGAGCGCATCCTGTCGATGGTGGAGGAGGCCGAGTCCGACCTCTCCGCGCACGCCGGCAAACCGTCCGGGCGGGTCGTGGTGAGCGCCTTCCCGACGGCGGCGGTGGCGTTCGCGCCCGCGCTGGCGCGCTCGCTGCGCCGCCACACCGAGCTGACGCTGCGGCTGGGACAGAGCAGGTCCGGGCGCGGGATGCGCGAGGTGCAGTCGGGCGAGGTGGACCTCGCGCTCGTGGACGACTGGTACGGCCGCGTCCGCGACAGCGAGAGCCTGCGCGTGTTCCCCCTGCTGCGCGACCCCATGGTGCTGGTCGTCCCGCGCAAGCACCGCCTGGCCGACCCCGACGTGCCTCTCGACCTGCGCGAGCTGCGCGACGAGCCGTGGATGGCCACCCCCGACGGCGAGCCCTCGCGGCTGGCGGTGGACCGGCTGCTCGTCGACGTGGGCGGCACCCGGCCGACGCCGTGGGAGTTCGAGGGGCTGGGCACGATCCTGTCGCTGGTCGCCAAGGGCATCGGCATCGCCGCCGTGCCCTCGCTGGCCCTGGCCGCCGGCGTGCGCGGGCTGGCCGTGCGGCAGTTCCCCGGCGATCCGGTGGTCCGCGACGTGCACGCGGTCGCGCGCGGGTCCAGCGTGCACCGGCCGTCGGTGTCCGTGACGTTGCGCGCCGTCCACGTCGCCGCCCGCTACATCGCCGCCGACCTGGAGCCGGTGCGCCTGGCTGAGCGGCGGCGCGAGGACCGGCCGGCCGGCGAATCCGGCGGCGGGTGGGAGGGCGGTTCTGTGCGGTCGGCGGGTGACGTCGTCGGGAGGTCGTTCGGCGAGTGAAAGGTCGTTGAGGTCTGCTGCCGGTTCTTCTTCGGTCTGTGCGGTCATGGTCCTGTGAGGCGATAACGTCTGCGGTCATGGCGCCGACGTACGACATCGAGCAGTTGCTGCTCTCCCAGCCCAGCGTCCGTACGGTCGCGGGCGTGGACGAAGTGGGCCGGGGCGCGTGGGCGGGGCCGGTCACGGTCTGCGCGGTCGTCACCGACCTGTCCGAGCCGCCGGCCGGTCTGACCGACTCCAAGCAGGTCTCCGTGGCGAAACGCGCTCCGCTGGCCGCCGAACTGGCGGTCTGGGCGGCGGGCGTCGGTTTCGGCGAGGCCACGCACGAGGAGATCGACACGCTCGGCATGACGGAGGCCCTGCGCAGGGCCGCGCGCCGGGCGCTCGAATCGCTGCCGGTCCGTCCCGACGCGGTGATCCTCGACGGCAAGCACGACTACATCGGCGCGCCGTGGCCGGTGCGGCTCGAGGTCAAGGGTGACGCGGCGAGCATCTCGGTCGCCGCGGCCTCGGTGCTGGCCAAGGTGCGGCGCGATGCGTACATGGGGACGATCGGCTGCGAGGAGTACGGGTTCGCGGAGAACGCGGGCTACCCCTCACCCGTGCATCAGGAGGCGCTCGCCCGTCTCGGGCCCACCCCGCACCATCGGCTCTCATGGTCATACCTAGACGAACTGCCCCAATGGCGACACTTGAAGCACCATCGTGACCCGCTGGCGGGCGAAGGGCAGGCCAGCCTCTTCGCGTAGTCGCGTTGATCGGCCATGATTCGGTGAATGCGCATCGGCATTTTCGTCGTCGCGGGCCTGTTCCCCGGCCGGCAGGCCGGGCCGACGCTCACGGACGCTGTGGAATGGATCGTCGCGGCCGAGCGGGCCGGGTTCGACGACGCCTGGATCGCCGAACACCACTTCATGTCGTACGGCGTCTGCCCCTCCCCGCTCACCCTGGCCGCGGTCGCGATCGGCAGGACCACCCGCATCGGGCTCGGCACGGCCGTCAGCGTGCTGTCCACCCAGCATCCCGTGGCGCTGGCCGAGCAGGCCGCGATGCTGCACCACCTGTCCGGCGGGCGGTTCACGCTGGGCGTCGGCAGGGGCGGGCCGTGGGTGGATCTGGAGGTGTTCGGGACCGGGCTCGATCGCTACGAGCGGGGGTTCGCCGAGTCGCTCGACCTGCTGGTGTCCGCGCTGTCGGGCGCGTCGGTGGCGGCGGACGGGGAGTTCTTCCGGTTCAGGGAGGTGCCGATGGTGCCGCCGGCGCGGCTGCGGCCGGTCGTCGCCTGCACCTCTCCCGGCACCGTCGGGCTGGCGGCCGAGCGCGGGCTGCCGATGTTGCTGGGCATGCACATCGGGGACGCGGACAAGGCGGCGCTGGTGCGGAGGTACCGCGAGCACGGTGGGCCGGGGGCCGCGCATGTGGCGGCGGGGGTGGCCTTGGTGGGTGACTCCACGGCCGCGGCGGTGCGGGAGCTCAAGGAACGGATGCCGTCCTGGCTGGGGCCCGGGCTGGCCGGATACGTGCCGCTGGACGACCGGCCGCGCACTCCTCGGGACGCCGGCGCCTACGTGGACCTGCTGACCGGGATCCATCCCGTGGGGTCGGCTGGACACTGCGCCGAGACGCTGCGGCGCACGGCCGAGAGCACCGGCATCGAGCACTTCATCCTGCTCGTGGAGGGGCTCGGCGAGCACCGGCGGACGCTGGAGAACATCGCCAGGTTCGGCGCCGAGGTGCTGCCGCTGCTGCGCGGCTGAGCGGCTGCGCGTGCTGCTGCGTGTGCGGCGGCAGGGCTTGGGCGGCTGCGCGGCTGATCCGGCGGGCCGGCCGGGGCCGACCCGCCGGGCAGGGGCTCAGCAGTCGACGAGCTCCGGTTTCTGGTTGAGGATCTGAGCGCGCGGGGTGACGAAGTCGGCCAGTGCCTTCGTGGCCGTCGGGTCGAAGACGGCGACCCGGTGGCAGTTCTGGAAGGCCAGGCGTACGCCGTAGTGACGCTCAAGCGCGCCACGCATCGAGTCGCTCGCCAGGCAGCGAAGGAGCTGGCCGCGCGCCTCTTCCGACGGCGGCGGCACCTCGTTGTCGGCGAACTCGGTCCCGCTGTGCTCACGCTGCTTGACCAGCTCGCTGATCAGCGACCACGCGTAGGGCAGTGAGTCGCGGACGCAGGCGAGGAAGGCCGCGTCATCGACCTCACCGGCTTTGGCCTGGTCGAGCAGATCGTTCGGAACGGTCAGCGACATTCTGTCTCCTCTCGAAAGGGATTGAATCTGACGCTAGGTCGGAAAAGGGAAGGGCTCCAGATTCCCGACGGGAACAGTCGCGTGATCTCGGGCCCCGCGTCCCCTGGGCCTCGGCGTAGGGTCGCGCCGTTCAGGGGCCGTAGACGAAGTCGGGGTCGACCTGCTGGGCGAGGTCGGCGCCGGTCCTCTCGTCGCCCCACGCCTTCGCGTTGCGCAGGTGGAACTCCACGGTCTGGCGGCCGAAGCGGGCCCAGTCCTTCTCCTGCTCGTCGAGGGTCTTGCGGAGCAGGGCGAGGGCGTCGGCGTTGGCCGGCTCCAGGTCGTCGAGCGTGAAGTGGCGGCCCTGCTCCATGGCGCGGACCGCGGTGGAGTGCTCCATCCAGGTGAGCAGGTCGTCACCCACGTGCTCGCGCAGGAAGTCGACGTCGGACGGGCCGTGCACCTTGTTGCCGACGACGGCGAGGGCGACGTCGTACTTGGCGGCGTACTCGCGGTACTGCTTGTAGACGCTCACGCCCTGCCTGGTCGGCTCGGCGACGAGGAAGGTCAGGTCGAAGCGGGTGAACAGGCCGGAGGCGAAGGAGTCGGCGCCGGCGGTCATGTCGACCACCACGTATTCGCCCGGGCCGTCGATCAGGTGGTTGAGCAGCAGCTCCACCGCGCCGACCTTGGAGTGGTAGCAGGCCACGCCGAGGTCGTCCTCGCTGAACGGGCCCGTGGCCAGCAGGCGCAGGCCGTCGGGGGTGGTCAGGCCGTAGGGGTCGGCGGCCAGGTCGTCGAAGCCGAGCAGCGTGGAGCCGCGGCCGGGCGGGGTGGTCTTGAGCATGACCTCGGCGGACGGGATGCGCGGGTTGTCGCCGCGCAGGCGGTCCTTGATCTCGGTGAGGTGGGCTCCGAGCGGCTCGGGCTGCCGGTCGAGGCCGAGCACGAGGGCCAGGTGCTGGTTGATGTCGGCGTCCATGGCCACCACCGGGCCGCCCTGGCTCGCCACATGTCTCGCGAACAAGGCCGACATCGTCGTCTTGCCGCTGCCGCCCTTTCCGACGAACGCCACTCTCACGGTTGCTCCTGTTGAGGATGAAAATCATTTCCGCTGGGGACGATCACCATCATGCCACAGGCGTCGGGCGGGAGGCAGGGGAAACGGTGAGCATGCCGAAATGGAAATCATGTTCGGCGGGGCATCGAGAGTGCGGACGCGGACGGGCTTCGGCGGGGTGCCGGGGTCAGGCGCAGGTGGCGTCGAGGTTGACCGGGGCGTCGGTCGGCGTCGGGGACGGCGAGTGCGCGCCCGCGGTCTTGGTCGACGAGGAGCGCTCCTCCAGGGCGTCGTCCACCTCGCGCCGGATCGCGTACCAGTCCGGGTCGGCGGTGTTGACCAGCGGCGGCACGAAGTTCAGGCTGCGGATCTTGGCGCCCTTGACCTTCTGCGACAGGTCGACGACCGCGGGCAGGAGGTCCTGCGGCAGATCGGTGGAGATGGCCCGCTTGGTGGCCGCGGCGAGGCGTTCGAAGCTGTTCAGCACCGTCATCGGGTCGGCCTGCTTGGCGACCGCGTTGAGCAGGCACTTCTGCCGTCCCATGCGGACGTAGTCGTCGCTGTCGGTGCGGGAGCGGCCGTACCAGAGGGCCTCCTCGCCGGACAGCTTGCGGGTGCCGGCGGCCAACAGGCCCTCGCGGTAACGCCCGTACACGATGGGGTCCTTGATCGTGACCTGGACGCCGCCCATGGCGTCGACCATCTCGGCGAAGCCCTTCATGTCCACCATCGCGTAGTAGTCGACGGGGATGCCGAGCATGTCGGCGATGGTCCGCTTGAGCAGGGCGGGGCCGCGCTGCCCCTTCTGTACGCCCGGCACCATCTCGGGGTGGTCCTCGGCGTACTGGAAGACCTCGTTGAGCAGTCCAGGGGTGTCGGGGCCCGCGCCGGTGAAGCCCGAGGGGAAGTGGTCCCTGGCGGGGCCCTCGGGCAGTTGGACCTGCTGCAGGTTGCGCGGCAGGCCGAACAGGACGGTCGCGCCGGTGGCCACCTCCACGCTGGCCACGGTCATGCTGTCGGTACGCACCCCGGGCCTGCTGGGCGCGGAGTCGCCGCCGAGGAGCAGGAAGTTCACCCGCTCGGCGCCGTTCCACGGGTCCTGGGCCATGACGGGGGTGGTGGCGGTGGTGCCGCGCGGGAACAGGGTGTTCACGACGTCGCGCGACAGGTACGCCAGCCGGGTCGCGTACGCGGTCGGAGCCAGCACGAGCGCGCAGAGGGCCACCGTGAGCGTGGTGGTCAGGAAGCGGCCGACGGTGTCGGAGCGGGCGGGGCGTACCAGGAGGAACGACCAGATGATCACCCCGGTCCAGGCGAGCGCGACGGCCACCAGTGCGACGGTGAGCCAGGTGAGCCAGCGGGGCTGCACGGCCAGCGACAGCAGGTTCGCGCTGAACGCGGTGAACACGATCAGCACGCCGGCCAGCATCAGCACGTACGCCGCCATCAGGGCCAGGCCGGTCTTACGACGTTCGGCGGCCAGGTGGGCCACGCCCCACAGCAGGGTCGAGGCCAGCGTGAGCGCGATGCTCGCGCCCGGTCCGAATCGTCGGTCCTCTCCCGTCATGCCTGGTCATACCCCCAATGTGCGCCCATCCCCAGCACCTTAGTAATGCGCGGTGCGCGTCAGGCGTTGCCAAGGGGAAGGGTTCGGTCAACTCCCCGTCAAATACACATTGAGATATAACTTGAGTATGAGCAAGCGTCACGGCAGCTACGGATTCGACGCGCCCTGGGCGCTGGCCGGTCTGCTCCTCGGAGCGATCGTGCTGCTGGGCCTGGCCGGGATCTCGTTCGCCCTCGACATCCTCGCCGCCGGCCTCACCTTCCTCTTCGGCGGGCTCTACACGCTCGCCAGCGCGATCAGCTACCTCTACACGACCAGACGCGGCAAGTTCGTCGTCTGGGACAGGGAGCTGCGGCGGCTGCGCGGCGACGAACGGCTGCTCGACCTGGGCTGCGGCAGGGGAGCGGTGCTGCTGCTCGCGGCCGGACGGCTGGAGCGGGGCAGCGCGACCGGCATCGACCTGTGGCGATCGAAGGACCAGTCGGGCAACCGCGAGCTGGTCACCAGGCGCAACGCCGAGCTGGAAGGGGTCTCCGACCGGGTGGAACTGGTCACCGGCGACCTGCGCGACCTGCCCTTCGGCGACGACGCGTACGACGTGGTGGTCGCCAGCCAGGCCGTGCACAACATCCCCGACGTCGAAGGAAGGGCCGAGGCCGTCCGCGAGGCGTACCGTGTGCTGCGGCCCGGCGGGCTGCTGCTCATCGCCGACTTCCAGCACACGCCCGCGTACGAGGACACTCTGCGCGACCTCGGCGTCATCGACGTACGGAGGCGCAACGCGGGCTGGCGGTTCTGGTACGGCGGCCCGTGGTTCGGCACCGGCATCGTCGAGGCCAGGAAGCCGGCCGGGTAAAGCCACGTTTGCGCGCCGCTTCCGGGGTATCGAGAAGATCCTATGAGCGACGTGGAAACCGGCACCATCACCACGAAAGTGCCCGCACGGCTGGACCGGCTGCCGTGGTCACGCTGGCACTGGATGATCGTCATAGGACTCGGCACCGTCTGGATCCTCGACGGGCTCGAAGTCACCATCGTCGGTAACCTGTCCGCGCAGCTCGCCAAGCCCGGCAGTGGCCTGGACATCACCCAGGCCCAGGTCGCGGGCGTCGCCGCCGCACTCTACGTCGCGGGCGCCTGCTCGGGAGCGCTGTTCTTCGGCTGGCTGACCGACAAGTTCGGCCGCAAGAAGCTGTTCATCATCACGCTGGTCGTCTACCTGCTGGCCACGCTGATGACCGCGTTCTCCTTCAGCGCGTGGTGGTTCTTCCTGTTCAGGTTCCTGACCGGTTTCGGCATCGGCGGCGAGTACGCGGCCATCAACTCCGCCATCGACGAGCTCATCCCGAGCCGGCACCGCGGGCGCATCGACATCATCATCAACGGCAGCTACTGGCTCGGCGCCGCCGGCGGCGCGCTGCTGACCGTGCCGCTGCTGAACGACCTGCCGGTCAACATCGGCTGGCGCGTCGCCTTCGGTCTCGGCGTGGTGCTCGGCCTGGCCATTCTTCTCGTACGGCGCAACGTACCGGAGAGCCCGCGCTGGCTGTTCATCCACGGCAGGGGCGACGAGGCCGAGAAGATCGTCGGTGACATCGAGCACGACATCGGCAAGGACGACCTGCCGGAGCCGCAGCAGTCGATGACCGTCCACACGCGCAAGTCGATCGGGTTCGTCCGGATCGCGCACACGATGGTGGCGCTCTATCCCAAGCGGACGGTGCTGGGGCTGTCGCTGTTCATCGGGCAGGCGTTCCTGTACAACGCCATCACGTTCGGGTACGCGCAGATCCTGTCCACCTTCTACGGCATCGACACGCACACCGGTTACTACTTCGCCGTCATCGCCGTCGGCAACTTCCTCGGCCCGCTGCTGCTCGGGCACCTCTTCGACACCGTCGGCCGGGTGCCGATGATCTCGGCCACGTACCTCGGCTCCGGGGTGCTCCTGCTCGGCACGGCCTGGCTGTTCAACCAGGGCGTGCTCACGGCGGTCACGCTGACGGCGTGCTGGTGCGCGGTGCTCTTCGTGGCCTCGGCTGGGGCGAGTTCGGCGTACCTGACCGTCAGCGAGATCTTCCCCATGGAGACCAGGGCCATGGCCATCGCGTTCTTCTTCGCGATCGGCACGGCCGCGGGCGGCATCGCCGGACCGCTCGTCTTCGCGTCCCTGGTCGAGAGCGGGGTGCCGGGGGACACGGCGCTGGCGTTCTGCATCGGGGCGGTGGTGATGATCATCGGTGGGCTGGTGGAGCTGTTCCTCGGGGTGAAGGCCGAACGGAAGGGCCTGGAGGAGATCGCCGCACCCCTCTCCAAGGCGGAGACGGAACCCGCCGCCTGACCACCTCACCCCCGCGCCCGTCTCACCTCCGCGCCCGCCACACCCGCGCCCGCCACACCCGCGCCCTCCACACTCCGCGCCCGCCTCCTCTCAGCGCATGTCAGCCGAGCCTCGTGCAGACGCGCCTTCAAGAGACCGGGGCGAGGTTGACCTGGTTGACCCGGTAGACCTGGCGTTCGACCTGATCGATGTAGGCGGAAGGGAGCCGGCGCAACACCGCCCCCATCTCCTCATCCTGGATCACCGGCAGGGCGGCCAGCGCGTCGGCGGCCAGGCCCCGGCAGTACCGGATCGTGTGCTTCGCCATCGGGCTCGACCGCAGCACCCGCAGGGCCGTCGCCACCTGCTCTTCGCTCATGTCCCGGCCCACCAGGCCGCTGCGGGCCAGGTCGATCCCGGACATGAGCAGAGGCAGGCTGTAGACGCCCTGGCGCAGGTCGTTCCCGGCCGGCTTGCCGAGCTGCTCGCTGGTGGCGGTCAGGTCGAGCAGGTCGTCGAGCACCTGGAAGATCAGCCCGAACTTCTCCCCGTACGCCGCCATCCGCGCCCTGTCCTCGGCCGGGGCGTGCGCGCACAATGCCGCCACCAGGCAGCCGGCCCGGAACAGGGCCGCCGTCTTGCCGGTGATCGACCGCACCGCGCTCTCCCGCGTCCGGCCGGTGTCGAACAGGTCGGCCGTCTCCAGGTACTGGCCCTCCGCCAGCTCCACCACCGTGGCGGCCAGCACCTCGGCCACCGGCCGCGACACGTTCACGATCGCCGCCAGCGCGGCCCTGGCCAGCATGAAGTCCCCGATGACCAGCGCCTTGCCGTCACCCAGCTCGGCGTTGAGCGTCCGCTGCCCGCGCCGCCGATCGGCCCGATCCATCAGGTCGTCGTGCACGAGCGAGCCCGTGTGAATGAGCTCCACGCACGCCGCCGCCGTGATCACCCGCCGGTCGGGCGGCTTGCCGAGCGCGATCGAGGCGGCCAGGGTCAGCGCAGGCCGCAGCCGCTTACCGCCCGCCGACACGACCCGTCCCGCGCCCGCGTTGATGTCCGGCAGCACGGACGACCCGCTCAGCCGCCGGATCCTGGCCTCGACCTTGACCAGCCCCGCGACGACGGCCGGGCTGCGCAGCAGTTGATCCATACCGTCCAGCCTGCGCCCCCGCCGCTGTGGCGCACCTGAGAGACACTGAGGGCCCTCTCAGCCGTCGTCCCGGAGCATTCTTTAATCGGGAAACCCTGTCGCCTCCCTGGAAGTGAGTGCATCGCGTGAGCGAATCATCGGGCGAAGTCCTCTACCTCGTCGTCTGCGCGGCCGGCGTGGCCCACGACGTCGGCCGGCTGGTCACCCTGGCCCAGGAGGCGGGCTGGATCGTCCAGGTCGTGGCCACGCCGTCCGCCCTGGACTTCATCGACGTGCCCGCACTGGAGAACCAGACCGGCCGCCCCGTACGCAGCCAGTACCGCAAACCCCACGAGCCCAAGCCGCCCCGGGCCGACGCCATGATCGTGGGGCCGGCCACGTACAACACGATCAACAAGTTCGCCCAAGGCATCACCGACACCTACGCCCTCGGCGTCCTGGCGGAAGCACCGGGCCTGGGCATCCCTGTCGTGGTCCTACCGTTCGTCAACCCCGCCCTCGCCACCCGCACCCCGTACCGACGCAGCCTGGAGGATTTGCGCGCGGACGGCGTACGCATCGTCTCGAACCCCAGCCACACCGAGCCTTACGCCTGGCACCGCGCAGTGAAAGAACTCGGCCCCGCCCCTTCCCGGCGGAAGAGATAAAGGACGACCAGGGACTGGCGACTCCGCATCTGCTGATCCCGTGGCGGCGCATTTCTCAGGGGGTTGGGTTGCGGGTGGCATCGTGTGAGGCTGTGGGTGTGTATGGGTCGATGGCGAAGGAGGGTGTTTCGTGGGAGTGGCTGAGCGGGTTGATGGGGTGGTGCGGGCCGGGAGGGCGCCGCACCTGCATGGGCTTGTGGTGATGCGGGGCGGGCGGGTCGAGGTCGAGTGGTATGGGGCTGGGCGCGATCATCACCTGGGGGAGGATCTAGGGCACGTCGTGTTCGGGCGGGACACGTTGCACGATCTGCGGTCCGTGTCCAAGAGTGTGGTGGCGCTGGTGTACGGGGTCGCGTTGGGGGAGGGGCTGGTGCCGGGGCCGGGGGAGTCGTTGGTGGGGCAATTTCCGGAATATCCGGATTTGTCCGAGGATCCGGAGCGGGGGCGGCTCACGGTCGAGCATGCGTTGACCATGACGCTCGGGCTGGAGTGGGACGAGTCCCTGCCCTACACCGATCCGGCCAACGGTGAGATCGCGATGGAGCTGGCGCCCGACCGGTACCGCTATGTGCTGGGGCGGCCCATCGTGGAGGCGCCGGGTGAGCGGTGGAACTACTGCGGTGGGGCGTCGGCGCTGATCGGCGCGATCATCGCTCGGGGGACCGGGCGGGCGCTTGAGGAGTACGCGGCGGAACGGCTCTTCAAGCCGCTCGGGATCTCCCGGTACGCCTGGGGCAAGGGGAGCGACGGCGTGGCGGCGGCCGCGTCCGGGCTGCGGCTGCGGCCCGTGGACCTGGCGGCGATCGGGCAGCTCGTGCTCGACGGCGGGCGGGACATCGTGCCCGGCGCCTGGATCCAGGAGATGTCGCGGCCCCGGGTGGTGATCGAGGACGGGTTCGAGTACGGCTACCAGTGGTACCTGAGCACCGGCGAACGCCGCTGGGTCGAGGGCATCGGGAACGGTGGGCAGCGGTTGCTGGTGGTTCCGGAGGAGCAGCTGGTGGTGGCGGTGACGGCGGGAGAGTACGACCAGGCGCATAGCAGTGCGGGCGCCGTGCTCGATGCCGTTCTCGATCGGTAGTCGTTCTGGTGGTGGTCAGAGGGGGAGGTGGGGGAGGGCGGTGTGGAAGGCGGCTATGGCGGCTCTGATCGCCGGGTGCTCGCCGTTGCCCCTTCTGAACGCCGCCAGCGTGCGCCGGCTCAGCGGTAGCCGGGTCAGGCGTACGGCTCGCGGCGGGTTCACGGCCGCCAGGCGGGGGACGAGCGCGACCCCCTGACCGGCGGCGGCGAAGGCGAGGACCGTGTCGAAGTCGTCGATGTGGTGGCGGACCAGCGGCTCGAAGCCGGCCGCCTGGCAGGCTCTGATCGCCATGGTGTGGCAGAGCGTGCCGGGCTTGTTCATGATCCAGGCGTCGGCGCGGGCGGCGGCCACGGAAGGGCGGTCGGTGAGGTACATCGGCTCGGTGAACAGGGGCTCGGTCTCGGTGGACGCGTCGGTGACGGGCGGGACGAAGTCGTACTCGTGGACGAGGGCCACGTCCAGCTCACCCGCCCGCAGCGCCGCCGAGACGTCGGCCGGGTCGATCTCGGACACCATGGGTTCCAGGCCGGGGTGCGCGCCGGTCAAGGTGGCGAGGGCGGGTGGGAGCAGGACGCGGGCGGCCGTGGGGAAGGCGCCGATGCGCAGCGGGCCCGAGGGGCCGCCCCGCACCGCGGCGAGGGCGGCCGAGGCGCGTTCGAGCTGTTCCAGTACGGCCTGCGCGTGCTCGACGAGCAGGTGCCCGGCGGGCGTCAGCGCCACCGTACGCCCGGTGCGTTCGAGCAGCCGCACGCCCGCCTCCCGTTCCAGCGCGCTGAGCTGCTGGGAGACGGCCGACGGCGTGAACGTGACCGCCTCCGCGACGGCGGCGATCGTGCCGCGCCGGGCGAGTTCGCGGAGCAGGTGGAGCTTGCGCGGGTCGAGCATAAGGTGAGCTTAATCTCGAACGCAGAAATCCGTGCTGGACCTAACGGGTCGGCAGGGGTCACGCTCGAAGCATGCTGAGAGGAATCCATGTACCGCTGGTCACGCCGTTCGACGCCTCGGGCGAGGTGGCCGTGGACGCGATCGAGAAGCTCGCCCACCAGGTGCTCGACCAGGGCGCGAAGGGGCTGGTGGCGCTGGGCACCACCGGCGAGGTGGCCACGCTCGACCCAGGGGAGCGGGCCCGGGTGATCGAGGTGTGCGCACGGGTCTGCGCCGAGCGGCAGGCGCTGCTGACGGTGGGGGTGACGGGCAACGACACGCGTTCGACCGCGCGGGCGCTGCGTGAGCTGCCTCCGGGGGTGGGGGCGGCGCTGGTGATCGTGCCGTACTTCCTGCGTCCCGGCGAACGCGGCGTCGTCGCGCACTTCGAGGCGCTGGCGGAGGAGACTCCGGTGCCGCTGGTGATCTACCACATTCCCTACCGGACCGGGCAGCCCGTCAGCGCCGCCACGCTGCGCCGGCTCGGGGAGCACCCGAGGATCGCGGGGGTGAAGTACGCGGCCGGTGGGATCGACCAGGACGCGGTGAGCCTGCTGGGCGACCTGCCCGACGGGTTCGAGGTGCTGGGCGGGGACGACGCGTTCATCTCGCCGCTGCTCGCCCTCGGGGCGGCGGGCGGCATCCTCGCCTCCGCGCACCTGGAGACCAGGAGCTTCGCCGACCTGGTCGACGCGTGGCACGAGGGGGACGCCGTACGGGCGCGGCGCCTGGGGCACCGGCTGGCCCGGATCTCGGCGGCGCTGTTCGCCGAGCCGAACCCGACGGTGATCAAGGGCGTGCTGCACGCCCAGGGCCTGATCCCGACCCCGGACGTGCGCCTGCCGCTGGTGCCGGCCGGCGCGGAGTCGGTGTCACAGGCTCGGCTGGTAGCGGTACATCCAGGCGAGTGACTCCTGGCTCGCGCTCCGCTTGAGGAAGAACGGCAGCATCAGGTCGCGGAACACCCGGGCGACCGGGCCCGCGGCCTTGCTGTTGCTGATGGTCCTGGAGTAGGCGACGACCCGCTCCACGCGCGGGCGCCGCTCGGCCTCGAACCGGCGGAACGCCTCCTCGTGCCCGCCGCTGTCGCGCAGGCACCGGGCCAGCACGATCGCGTCCTCGATGGCGAGCGAGGCGCCCTGGCCGGAGCTGGGCGAGGTGGCGTGCGCGGCGTCGCCGGTCAGCAGCACCCGGCCGCGGTGCCAGACCGGCACCGGGGGCAGGTCGTGGACCGGGAGCGCCAGGTCGACGCCGCCGCGGCGGATGAGGTCGGCCGAGAAGTTCGCGTCGTCCTCGAACGCCTCGGCCAGCACCGGCGTCCAGTCGGCCGGTACGTCGCCGAGCCGCCGGGGCAGGTTCGCGAACCACCAGGTCTCGCCCGACTCGGCCACTGTGTAGCCGAAGAACGCGCGCCTGCCGAAGACCATGTTGTACACACCGGGCTCGCCGGACACCCCCGCGTCCTCGACGATGCCGCCGAAGCTGTACAGGCCGCTGTAGCGCGGCGCTGGGGCCTGCGGGTCGAGCAGCTTACGGGTGCGCGAGTGCACGCCGTCGCAGGCGATGAGCAGGTAGCCAATGGCTTGGGTGCCGTCCTCGAACGTGGCCGTCACCTGCGGCCCCGTGTCCTCGTACGAGATCATGCGCTTGCCGAGGGAGACGTGGATGCCGCGCTGCTCGGCCTCGTCGCGGACGGTCCGGTAGAGCTCGGAGCGCAGGACCGTGTGGCTCACGGTGCCGTCGTCGAGCCGCAGGCCGTTGGCCACCTCGCCGAGGCGTTTGCCCGAGCCGCTCCACATGACCATGCGCGGGGTGGGGATGGCCGTGGCCAGGACCTTGCGGTGGGCGCCGAGCGTGCGTAGTGCGGCCAGGCCGTTGGAGGCGATGTTCAGGAAGGAGCCGACGTCGTCGGCGCCCTGCCCGTACGCCTCGAAGATCTCCGCTTCGATGCCCACCTGGCGGAGCGCCATCGCGGTGACGGGGCCGCCGATGCCGCAGCCTATGATCAGGGCCTTCATGGTGATAACCTTTCGTTCGTCCGAACGAAATATTAGGCAGAGGTGGTGGGCTGTGTCGAGAGATGTTTCGGATCGACGAAATGAATTGCTCGAGGCTCTCACCGTCGCGGGGCGCGAGCACAGCAACGCCGCCGTGATGTACCACAGCGCCATGGGCGACCGGCTCGGCCTGGGCATGACCGAGGAGAAGACGCTCGACCTGCTGCAACGCCTGGGACCCCTGACGGCGGGGGAGATCGCGCAGCACACGGGCCTGGCGCCGGCCACGGTCAGCGGGCTGATCGACCGGCTGGAGGGCAAGTGGCTGGTGCGGCGCGTCCGCGACACCAAGGACCGGCGGCGGGTCATCGTCGAGATCAACTTCGAGCGGCTGGCCGGCTTCTCGGAGCTGTTCGAGCCGTTCGTGGTGGCGCTGTCGCAGCTGTACGAGCGTTACACCGATGACGAGCTGGAGCTGATCCTCGACTGGCTCAACCGGTCTGCGGCCATCCAGCGCGAGGCCACCCAGGGGTTGAACGAGGAGTAGGCGCTCGGCGCGGCGTCTCCTCCTCGTGTCCTGAGTGGCCGTGGGGGCGGCAGCGGACCCCGTCTGAGTGGCCGTCGTGGCGGGGTCTCAGCGGGCCCAGCCCTTGATGGCCGTCGTGGCGGAGGCTCAGCGGGTCGAGTCCTTGATGGCGGAGCCGACCTCGCTCACCCGGTCGGCCAGCAGGCCGAGCGCGCCCACCGCCCGCACCATCGGATCGTCCTCCGCCCCACCCAGCGCCCGCGCCTTGAGGTAGGCGGCCTTGACCTCCGCCCAGCGCTCCGCCTGGGCCGGGGTCAGCCGGCCGCGCAGCTCGGCCAGCTTGAGCAGGTTCGCCTCCGCGTCGGTGGTGAGCGTCTGCGCCTCGCCGAGGTAGTGGTCGTCGATCACCGACTCCAGCTCGGCGTCGTTCATGGCGGGGACGATCCGCTCGGCCAGCTTGTTCATGTTCCGGTACGAGCCCTGCAGCCGGTACGGCGGCTCCGTACGGGCGGCGTCGGACTGGGCCGCCGAGGCGATGTAGGCCTGGTTGTTGGCCAGGACCACCTCCTGCACCCGGACCAGCTTGGCCAGCACGCTGAGCATCTGGTCCAGCTCCGGCTTCGTGTACGGGTGCTTCAGCTGGTCGGGGCGGACCGTCGGGTCGCCCTTCGCCAGGCGTACCAGCAGCTCCACGTCCGCCCGGTCGCCCCCGGACAGGGGAGCGAGCACGGGGTTGGAGGTGAGGGCGTTGTCCACGTAGCTCAGCGCGAACAGCTCCTCCTTGCCGGAGAGCACGTCGCCCAGGTTCCACACGTCGGCCCGGTTGGCCAGCATGTCGGGGATGCGGAAGCGCCGGCCCGACTCGGTGTACGGGTTGCCCGCCATGCACACCGCGAACCGCTTGCCGCGCAGGTCGTAGGTCCGGGTGCGGCCGTTCCAGACGCCCTCGATGCGGCGCTGGGCGTCACAGAGGGAGATGAACTTCTGCAGCAGCTCGGGCGAGGTGTGCTGGATGTCGTCGAGGTAGAGCAGGGTGTTGTTGCCCGTCTCCAGCGCGAACGAGATCTTCTCCACCTCCTGCCTGGCCGTCGCGTCGGGCGCGTCCGCCGGGTCCAGCGAGGTCACCTCGTGGCCCAGGGCGGGGCCGTTCACCTTGACGAAGACGAGACCGAGGCGGCTGGCCACGTACTCCATCAAGGTGGTCTTGCCGTAGCCGGGCGGGGAGATGAGCAGAAGCAGGCCCATCTGGTCGGTGCGCTTGCCGGCGCCGGCCGCGCCGAGCTGTTTGGCCAGGTTGTCGCCGATCAGCGGCAGGTACACCTCGTCGAGGAGGCGGTTGCGGACGAACGCGCTCATGACCTTGGGCCGGTACTCGTCCAGGCGCAGGCGGCGGCGTTCGGACTCGATCAGTTCACTCCTGCGGCGCTGGTAGGCGCGGTAGGCGGGGACGCGTTCCTGGGCGAACCTGCGCGTCCTGGCCAGGATCTCGTCCAGGCGGAGCTCCAGCTTGCGGTCCTTGATGCGGGAGTGGGCGCCGAGCAGGCCGTCCACCGTCGCCGTGGTCGCGGCGCTGGAGTCGTGGCGGGGCAGGTCGCACAGCAGCACGGCGATGGCCTCCGCGACCTCGGGGCCCTGGTGGTAGGCGGTCAGCCAGGCGCGGGCGAGCTGGAGGCGTTCCGGCAGCGGCAGGGCCTTGAGGTCGTCCTCGAACTCCCGGGTCCTGGCCGGGCCGAGGGTCTGCCGGAAGCCGTCGAGCAGGTCGCGGGCCTGCTTGGCGGTGATGAAGCCGGCGGGCGTGCAGCCCAGCTCCTCGACCAGGTACTCACCGGCGACTCGGGCCATCCCGGCAAGACCGGCGTTCCCGGTGTCCGCGCCCGCCCCGCCGTCAGCGCCCGGAAGCAAGCCCCCGTGAGTGGAGAGGAAGGCGGCGATCAGGTCGCCGAGCTCGTGGCTCAGGTCGCTCAGCGCCGGCGTGAGCCCGAACACCGTCCGGGCCCGCACCAGCGACAGCGCCCTCGTGGTGAATGTTTTACGTGAAACCTCCTCCACCCCGAACGCCCAGAACAACTGCGCCGCCGCCCGGACCTCGGCCGGGTACCGCAGCAGCCCGGCCCCCTCCCGCAACCTCACCAGCGCGTCCAGCACGGCCGCCGCGTCGTGGTCGTGGACCCCGCGCTCGTATCCCTCGTCGTACCGCGTCTCGGCCGCCCGGCGGACCAGCTCGCCGAGCTCGTCCGCGGTGGTGGCCGAGTCGAGCAGCGAGGCGGCCAGGTACTCGCCCCGGTAGACCTCGGGCGTCTCCGAGACCAGCAGCTGATCCCAGAACGGCCGCGTGTCGGCGAACGAGCCGGGCACCGGCGCGCGGTAGTCGGTGCCGGTGATCGCGAAGTACATGGACCCGTCGTGCGGCACCAGCGTCAGATCGATCGGCTGGGTGTTGACGGCGAAGCGGTGACGGCCCAGCCGCAGCGTCTCGCCCCCGTCGGAGAACAGGTCGAGGCGGTCCCGCAGCGCGCGGCCGGCCTCCTGCTGGGCCGACTTGACCCGCCCGTCCAGCTCCTCCGCCCGTACGGCGTCCCCGAGCGCGCGCAGCTCCCCGGCCGCCGAGCGGACCTTGGCCACCATCGGGTCGGTCGCGAAATACGTGTTGACCTCGTCCGGCGACGACAGCGCGGCCAGCCGCCTGGTGATGCTGCCGAGGACGCGCTCGGCAGAGGCGAACAGGCGGTCGGCGCGCCGGGCCAGGTCGTCGAGCTGGGTCTGCTTGCGGGCCGAGAACGCCTCGTAGACGTCCTCCCGCTTGGCGGCCAGCTGCGCCGCGAAGTCCTCGGACTCGCCGAAGCGCGACTCCAGGTTCTCGACCTGGAGCATCAGCCGGCCGAGCTGCTCGTCGCATTTGTCCGGCGTGTCCGCCATCGCCAGCGCGCCGGTGATAGCCTGCCCGAGCAGGGCGAACTCGGCGGCGAACGCGGCGCGGCCCTCCGCGCCGAGCAGGTCGCGCCGGCGTCCGTCGAGCAGGGCCCTGGCCCGGTTCACGCCGCTCAGCACCTCGGCGATGCGGCTGAGGATGGACGTGCGCACGGTGGCGTCGGCGATGTCGAGCGACCCGACGACCTCCGTGACCACCTCCAGGCCTTCGCTCTGCTCCTCCAGCCGGTCGGCGACGGGCGCGGCCTCGGCCACCGTGGCGATGGCGGCGGCGTCGGCGGCCAGGGTCTCGACGGCGGCGTGGTAGGCGGTGAAGGCGTCCTGCCCCGACAGGAAGTCCACGGCGCGCCGGCCGGCCGAGTTCAGCTCCTCGGCCACGGAGGCCGACAGCTCGTCCAGGGCGGCCAGGTCGATGTAGCGGACCTCGCGCAGCGTCACCAGCCGGCCCTGGGCGCGGCGCAGCGTGGCCAGCAGGGTGACCCAGGCGTCGGCGGTCGCGGGGGTGTCGGCCCTGGCCCGGCGGACCAGCTGGGTGGTCTCCTCCGTGGCCGCCTCCAGGGTCTGGGCGGCGTGGCGGGTGAGCTGCTCGACGTTCTCGTACTCGTCGAGGACCTGCTCGGCGGTGGCGCGCACGTCGGTGAGCGGGCCGAGCAGACCGTGCTCGCCGAGCCAGTGATAGGAGTCGAAGGTACGGGTGCACGCGGCGATGAGGCCCTCGAACGTGCCCGCCGACGGCGCCATCTCCTCGACCATCCGCGACACGGACAGGCAGTCGGAGATGCCGCGGACGAGCTCCGCGTTGCCGATGCGCTCCAGCGGCCCGGTCCCGGCCGGCTGGGCGGCGGCGTAGGTGTCCGACACGTACGGCGTCTGCCACACCTGCATCGGATGCACCCGGGTGGGCTCCTCGGAGATGGCGCGGAAGACCACCATCGTGCCGTCGTCGAACAGCGAGTACCCGTGACAGACGATGGGGGTGGCCACCTCCTTCCTGATCACGTTGTACGGCAGCAGCAGCGACCGCCCGTCACCCCGCGCGTGGAAGACGTACAGGACGTCCTCGCCGTTGGGCGAGCGCACCACCCGCTCGAACTCCAGGTCGGTGACGTCGGTGTCGAACGTCTTGCTGACCCCCGTGGCCAGGTAGTAGCCGCCGGGGAAGATGAGCCCCTGGTCCTCGGGCAGCCGCTGGCAGGCCTGGCCGATGCCGTCGAGCCGCACCACGGCCTTGGTGCGGACGTTGAAGACCAGGTGCCGCCAGTCCTCCTCCTTGTACGGCTTGATCCGCATGAGGATGAGCGGCCCGACGCGGGCGTACTCGATGTCGGCGTCGGCCAGGCTCTGCAGCGGCTCGGCCACCGGCTCGGCGTAGATGCCGGCCCCGGTCTCGGTGTTGTTCTCGATCTTGATGGTGAGGTCGCCGCCGAGGGTCTCGACGAACACCTCGCCCTCGATGGAGACGTGCGGATGGCGGCCGAGCACGTGGTCGTCGCGGGTGGTGACCGTCCACTCGAAGTCGTGGGACGGGGGGAACACGTGATCGCGCTCACCCCGGTTGTCCACATATTTCGGGACCCCGCCGTTGCTGACCGCCCAGCGCAGCACCCGGATGTCGGCCGGACCCGTACGGAAGACGGCCAGCAGCTTGCCGTCCACCCGTCGCAACTGCTGCAGCCGGGTCTCCTTGTAGTACCGGTACAGCTCGGCGAAGTCCTTCCTGAACGCCGGGTCGGCCAGCGTCTCCAGCTTGTCCGCGTCGAACCTGAAGGCGTCGCCGTCCCTGGAGAAGCGGTGCACCGCGAACACGTCGGCCACGGTCGTCTCCGGCTTGAGCCCGATGAAGACGTTGTAGCCGAACAGCATCACGTCGCCCAGGGAGACGATGTCCCTGGGGACGCAGTTGTTCTCGGTCCTGATCCGCTCGGTCCCCAGCAGGCGCAGTTCGGTGCCGCCGAAGACGCGCAGCCGCTCCTGGTTGACGCCTTCGGCCGCCGCCGCGAGGGCCTTGGCCTGGGCCTGGAGGCGGTTCTTGAGAACCTCGTACGTCCCCGCCTCCAGCCCCGCTTCGATCGTGCTCACTTGGCCCCGGCCAGCGCAGCGACCGGCGAGTCCGCGACGCCGAGTCTGCGGGCGGTCTCCAGCAGCTCACCGAGGGCCGACGACTGCGGGCCGCCGTCCTGGATGAGCCGCATGAGCAGGGCGGACACGGTCAGGTTCTTGAGGTCCTCGGTGCTCACGCCGCCGACCAGGCTGGCCAGGTCGCCGGCCAGGCTGGCGGTGCCGTTGACGTACGGGGCGGCGATGGCGCCCGCGACCTGCGAGTGGCCGACGAAGCCGTCCACCACCTTGCCCGCGGTGATCGAGCCGACCACCTTGTCGAAGAACATCGTGTCGCCGCCGACGATGTCGATGTTGGCCTTGGCCAGCCCGGCGGCCAGCACGCTGGCCTGCGACTCGGCCACCTGACGGGAGACGTCGATGTGCTTGAGCCGGATCTCCTTGTCGGCCTCCAGGCGCAGGCGGTACTCCTCGTGCGCCCTGCTGGCCTCGTCCAGCGCCGCCATCGCGGCCGCCTTCTCGGTGAGACCCTCGGCCTCGGCCTTCAGCTTCTCGCCCACGGCGGCGGCCCCGGCCAGCGCCATGGCCTGCTCGCCCTCGGCCTGCGCCTTGAGCCGGTCGCCCTCGACCAGCGCCATGGCCCTGGCGCCGTCGGCCTCGGCGGCCAGCTTCTCCTTGAGCGCCACGGCCTCGGCGCGGCCGACCTTCTCGATGGCCTCGGCGTCCCGCTCCCTGACCTGGACCTGCGCCAGCCCGCTGGCGGCCGACTCGGCCTGGATGCCCTCGGCGAGCCGGATCTTGGCCCTGGCGTCCAGGTCGGCGGCCTGCTGCCTGGCCTCGGCCAGCACCAGTTCCTCGCGTGCCTTGAACTTGGACGCGGCCTCCGCGGCCTCGGCCGCCTTGATGTCCTTGACCAGGTTCTCCTGGGCCTCGGCCTCGGCGGCGATGATCACCTGCTGGCGGGTGCGCTCGGCCTCCTCGACCACGCGCAGCCGCTTGATGGACTCCTCCTGCTCGGCCACGGTCTTGTCGACCGCGATGCGCTCGCGGATGACCTCGGCGATCGAGCGCTTCTCGGACTCGACCTCCTTGTCCTTGGCGATGCGCGACAGCTCGGTCTCCCGCTCACGGGAGATGACCTCCAGCAGGCGGTCCTTCTCGATGCGCTCGGACTCGATGGCGATCACGCGCTCGCGGTTCTTCTCGGCGACGGCGATCTCGCGGGCCCGGTTCTCGTTCTGCACGCCGAGCTGCTCGTCGGTCTTCATGTGCGCGGCCTGGGCGCGCAACCGCTCCTCGGCCTGCACGCGGGCGATCTCGGCCTCCTCGCGGGCCTTGACGGTCTCGATCTCGCGCCGCTGCTTGAGCTCGGCGTCGGCCTGGCGGCGCTCCAGCTCCAGGATGGCCTCGCGGGCGTCCACGTTCTGGCGGGTGATCTCCTTCTCCTCGTTGCGCTGGAACTCGTTCGTCCGCACGTGCTCGATCGCCGTCAGCTCGGTGATCTTGCGGATGCCCTGCGCGTCGAGGATGTTGCTCTTGTCGAGCTGGCCGAGCGCGGTCTGCTCCAGGTAGTCGATGGCGGCGTCCTCAAGGCTGTAGCCGTTGAGGTCGGTGCCGATGATCCGGACGATCTCGTCGCGGAACTCGTCGCGCTTGGTGTAGAGGTCGACGAAGTCGAGGTGCTTGCCCGCGGTCTTGAGCGCCTCGGAGAACTTGGCGTTGAACAGCTCCTGCAGCGTCGTCTCGTCGCTGGCGCGGGCGGTGCCGATGGCCTGGGCGACCTTGATGACGTCCTCGGCGGTCTTGTTCACGCGGACGAAGAACGTGATCTTGATGTCGGCCCTGATGTTGTCCCGGCAGATCAGGCCCTCGCGGCCGGTCCGTTCGATCTCAATGGTCTTGACCGAGATGTCCATGATCTCGGCCTTGTGCACCACGGGCAGGACCACGGCGCCGGTGAACGTGACGTCGACTTTGTTGACCTTCGAGACGATCAGCGCCTTGCCCTGTTCGACCTTCCGGAACAACCGGCCGACGACGAGGAGGAGACCGATCACGATGATCAGGATGACGGCGAGGAATACGCCGAAGCCGGTGGAGATGACGTCCATCAATGCTCACTTTCGTACGGCATGACCCAGAAGAATTCGCCGTCTTTGTCGTAGTCGAAGATGAGTGCGTTCTGGCCGCGGGCAAGGCGGTCCTGACCGGTCGTGCGCACCTGTACGACCGCGGACGAGCCGTCGGCGGCGGTGACCTCGGCCTGGCCGAAGTCCGGGGTGGCCGTGCCCGTGCGTACCACGCACATCTGGCCGACGAAGTCGCCGCGCGAGTGCCGGTCCCCTTCGGGAAACAGCCTGCGTAACGGCACCACGAGGCCGCGAACGGTGAACCAGGCGGCGGCCGCGGCGGCGAAGGGGACGGCGATCAGCGGGCCACCGCTCACCAGCACGCTGCCGATCAGGCAGAGCAGCCAGGCGAACGCGATGAGCAGCGACAGCGTGATCCCGGCCGGAACTCCCCCGAGTCCCAGCCACGTGGCGTCGTCCTCCAGCTCGAACAGGCCGGTGATGACAACCAGCCAGTAAGCGGCGACGACCACGAGAAGAAAACTGAAAATGACAGTCGGAAAGCTCAGTGCGATGGTGAAGAAGTCGGTCATCCCGCCTCGGTATACCAGATCCCCCTGTGTACGTCCTGTCGGACTATATCTAGATAAAGCGCTACTAAAGAAGAAAGTTCCCAAAACGATAAGGCACTTGACCTCAACCATGGTTGAGCGTGCAGGCTCGCAGGCATGAGCGAACTGATGCGGGCGGCGGCGTTCACCGAGCCGGGCGGCCCCGAGGTGCTGAAGGTGATGGAGCTGCCCGCGCCCCAGGCGGGGCCCGGCCAGGTGCGGGTGCGCGTGCGGGCGGCCGGTGTGCAGCCCTTCGACACGGCCGTACGCCAGGGCTGGCTGCCGCCGTACATCGAGGACCCGGGCTATCCGCGCGTCCCTGGCAACGAGTTCGCCGGGGTGGTGGACCAGGTGGGCGAGGACGTGACCGGGGTGGCGCCGGGCGGTGACGTGCTCGGGTTCACCGCGCTGCACGCCTACGCCGAGTACGTCGTCGTGCCGGCGGCCAACGTGACGCCCAAGCCGCGGGCCGTGCCGTGGGAGGTGGCCGGCGGGCTGACCGCCGGCGTGCAGACGGCCGAGCTGGCCATCGACGGGCTGGGACTGGCCGAGGGCGAGACGCTGCTCGTGCACGCCGCGGCCGGCGCCGTGGGCACGGCGGCCGTGCAGATCGCGCGCAGGCGCGGGGCCACCGTCATCGGCACCGCGCGCGAGGTCAATCACGACTACCTGCGCGCGCTCGGGGCCGTCCCCGTCGAGTACGGCGAGGGCCTGGCCGAACGGGTGCGCGCCCTCGCGCCGGGCGGGATCGACGCGGTCCTCGACGGGGCCGGCGGGCACGCGCTGGAGGTCTCGCTCGACCTGGTCGCAGACCGCGGGCGCATCGTGACGCTGGTCGAGCACGACAAGGCGGCCGCGCTGGGCGTCCGGCTGGTCAGGGGCGACCGCTCGGCCGAGCGGCTCGGACGTTACGCCCGGCTGTGCGCGGAGGGGGAGTTCACCTTCCCGGTACGGAGGGCGTACCGGCTGGAGGAGGCCGCGGACGCGCACCGCGAGGTCGAGACCGGCCACGGCCAGGGCAAGATCGTCCTCACCATCTAGCCCGCATCGCCATCGCCACCTGCACCTGGACGCCGTCCGGCTCATGGCCGTCCTCCAGACACCACAGCAGGTCCTGCAGCACCCGCCCGAGTGTCCATCCGGCGGCCCGGCGCCGGTCGAGGCCGAGCGCGTCCACCATGAAGTCGAAGCGCCGCAGCACCTCCCGCGGCGCGTCGCCGGTGGCCAGCACCTCGTCCCACCGGTTGTGCAGGGCGGGCAGCAGTTCGAACGCCGGGTCGCCGGCCAGCGGCTTGGGATCGATGGCCAGCCACGGCTCCCGCTCGCCGGCCAGCACGTTGTCATAGTGCAGGTCCCAGTGCAGCAGCCGGTCACCCCCCTCCGCCGCCGGGCCGGAGACGAGATCGGCGACCGCCGAGGCGCACACGCCGACCCAGTAGCGCTCCTCGTCCGGAACCGGCTTCCCGGCGATCCGCTCCGCGCGCTCCAGCATCGCCCGCGCGATGTCGTCCAGCCGGCGCACGCCCTCGGGCGCGGGATGGGCCACCAGCCGGCGCAGCAGCCCGGACAGGACGTTCAGAGCCTCCATGACGTCGGGCACGGCGGCCAGGGAACGGCCGCCGTCGAGCCGTTCGAGCAGCATGGTGCCGGTCTCAGGGTCGGCGTCGAGCAGCCGCACCGAGCCGTCGCCCGCCCACGTTTGCAGGGCCAGCCCCTCGTGCACGGTCTCGGGGGTGACAGGCTGCAGCTTGAGCACGGCCTTCGTGCCGTCGGCGCGTACGACGGGCTGGACGAGCGCCATGATCCCGTGCCGAGGCCCGCCGTCGGGGCGCAGGTCCCACTCGTCGAGATAGCGCTCGGCGAGGGCAGGCAGCCCGGCGGTCCACGCCACGCCGGCCTCGCCGCCGTACTTCAGGTGCGCGGCGGCCAGCGCGCCGGGGATCTCGATGGGCATGAGCGCGGCCCAGGGACTGCCGTCTAGAAGTGCCAGGGGAAGGGCGACCAGTCGGGCTCGCGCTTCTCCAGGAACGAGTCACGGCCCTCGGCCGCCTCAGCCGTCATGTACGCCAGCCGCGTCGCCTCGCCCGCGAACACCTGCTGCCCCACGAGCCCGTCGTCCACGGCGTTGAAGGCGAACTTGAGCATCCGCTGCGCGGTCGGCGACTTGCCGTTGATCTTGCGCGCCCACTCCAGGGCCGTCGTCTCCAGCTCCTCGTGCGGCACCACGGCGTTGACCATGCCCATCCGGTGGGCGTCGGCCGCGCTGTAGGTGTCGCCGAGGAAGAAGATCTCGCGGGCGAACTTCTGTCCCACCTGCCGGGCCAGGTAGGCCGAGCCGAAGCCGCCGTCGAAGCTGGCCACGTCGGCGTCGGTCTGCTTGAAGCGGGCGTGCTCGGCGCTGGCCAGGGTGAGATCGGCCACCACGTGCAGGCTGTGGCCGCCGCCCGCGGCCCAGCCGGGCACCACGCAGATCACGACCTTCGGCATGAAGCGGATCAGGCGCTGCACCTCCAGGATGTGCAGGCGGCCGGTGGACGGGGTGCCGTCGGCGTACTGGTAGCCGTCTTTGCCCCTGATGCGCTGGTCGCCGCCGGAGCAGAAGGCCCACCCGCCGTCCTTGGGCGAGGGGCCGTTGCCGGTCAGCAGCACGCAGCCGACGTCGGTGCTCTGCCGGGCATGGTCGAACGCGCGGTAGAGCTCGTCGACCGTCTGCGGCCTGAAGGCGTTGCGGACCTCGGGACGGTCGAAGGCGATGCGCACGGTGCCCTGGTCGACCGCACGGTGGTAGGTGATGTCGGTGAAGTCGAATCCCTCGACCGCCTGCCACGCCTTGGGATCGAACAGTTCGGAGACCATGGCCGGAAGCCTAACGGATTTGGCCTTCGGCCCACTCGGCCCACTGGCGCTGGCTCTCGGCCAGGCCCAGGCCGTATTCGAGGGCGAGGCGGCCGTACACCGACAGGTTGTCGTCGCCCCGCTCGACGAACTCGCGGATGCTCGCGATGTGCTCCAGCTGCTTGGTTGCCAGCTCGGCCTGGCGGCGCAGGTAGCTCCTGGCCTGCTCGGGTGAGACCTGGGCCAGGAAGAACACCCGCAGCAGCATGTCGCTGCGGACGACCCGCGTGGGCTCGACGTCGGTGATCCAGTGACGCAGCTCGGCCAGGCCCCGCTCGTTGATCGTGTATTCCTTGCGGCCGCGCGGGCCCTGCGCCGCCACGTCCACGAGCCCCGCGTCGGCCAGCTTGCCGAGCTCGGTGTAGAGCTGGCTCTGCGTGGCCGGCCACACGTTGGCGAGCGAGACGTCGAACAGCTTCAGCAGGTCGTATCCGCTCGCCGGTCCCTCGGACAGCAGGCCCAGCAAGGCGTGTCGAAGACTCATATTCCTATATTGACATATCTATCCAGGAATTTCTACTTTCGACATGTCTACTTAGGAATGTCGTGAGAAGGAGATGCCCGATGCGCGGCCTGCTCGGTTTCCTGCCCTGGATCGTCTACGGCTTCATCGCGACCAGCGACGAATGGCGCTGGGGAGCGATCACGGGACTCGTCATCGCCCTGGTGCTCGTGGCCGTGGACCGCAGGTCGGGCAGGTCGTGGGACATGATGGTGATCGAGACCAGCGCGGTGGTGTTCTTCGCCCTGCTCACCGCGCTGTCGCTGCTCGATCCCGACTCGCCGCTCACGCCGTACGGGCCCGCGCTCGTCGACGTCTGGCTGGCCGGCACGGCCTGGGGCTCGCTGGCCGTCCGCCGGCCGTTCACACTCGGCATCGCCCGCGCCACGACGCCCGAGGAGCTGTGGCGCAACCCGGTCTTCCACCGCGCCAACGTGATCATCAGCGCCGTCTGGGCAGCCGCCTTCACCGTCGCCGCACTCGCTCTGACGCTCGTCCTGTCCGTCTCGCCCCACGCGACCACGCTGGTGATCACCATCAAGGTGCTCTCGTTCGCCGCCCCCGCCGCCTTCACCGCGTGGTACCCCGGGCACCTGAAGCGGCGGGCGCTCGCTAGGTGACCTCGGCGCGCAGCTCCGCGAGCAGTTCCCCCTGGTCGGCCAGCATCTCGGTCAGTATGCGCCGGGCGGCGCCCAGCAGATCGGCCAGCTCGGGCGTGGCCAGGGTGTAGACCACGGTGCTGCCCTCGCGGATCGCGCTGACGATGCCCGCCCGCCGCAGGACGGCGAGCTGCTGGGACAGACTCGAAGCCTCGATGTCGATCTGGGCCAGCAGGTCCCTGACGGGGAGCGGCCCTTCCTGGAGTAGCTCCAACACTCGGATGCGAGCGGGGTGGCCGAGCGTTCGGAAGAAGTCGGCCTTGGCCTGGTAGACCTCCACGTGCATATGGTTAGCGTAATCCAGTTCAGTTGCATAATTCTTCAAGTCGCTATGTTGTCGGATAGCATGACAGCGGGGACTAGGGAGTTGCCATGGGCCGAGGAAGAGCCAAGGCGAAGCAGACGAAGGTCGCTCGCCAGCTGAAGTACACCAACCACAACATCGACTACGACCGGCTCCGCGAGGAGTTGGGCGCGGACACGCGACGCGAGGAGTACTACCCGCCTACGCCGTCCGAGCAGGAGTCCGAGCGCGGGCGGTGACGCGGGTCTGCTTCGCGGGTGCCAGGGTGACGTTCTGCAGCCGCCTGGCCTCCGGCGCCTGATCGGGCGCCGTGAGCTCCAGGCGGTGCAGCACCTCGCGGATGATGACGCGCATTTCCAGGAGCGCCAGTTGCGCTCCTACGCAGAAGCGCCGCCCGCCGCCGAAGGGCATCCAGGCTCTGCTCTGGTGCCCCTCCAGGAACCGCTCAGGACGGAATCGTCCGGGCTCGGAGAAGGCGGCGGGGTCACGGTGCACGAGCGGGATGTACGGTCCGGCGTACCATCCGGCGGGGATCTCGTACCCGCCCAGCCGCAGAGGCGCGTCGAGCAGCCTCGGCGCCTCATAGACCACCGGCCTGACCCGCAGCACCTCCTTGACCGCCGCGTCGAGGTAGGGCTCGTCGTCCGGCAGCCGCTCCAGCACCTCGGGCATGCGCAGGAACCGTTCGAAGGCCCAGGCCAGGCCGGTCGCGGTGGTCTCGTGGCCGGCGATGAGCATGGTGATCAGCTCGTCGCGGATCTCCTGGTCGTCCAGCTCGGTCTCCAGCAGCCGCCCGAGCACGTCCGTGCCCCCGGGGGCGGCCCGGCGCCGGCGGATCTCGCCGAACAGGATCGCGTCCACCTCGGCGCGCAGCCGCAGGAACCGCGCGTAAGGCAGGTACGGCACCCGCGCCGCCAGCGGGCGCAGCCGTTCCGGCAGCAGCACCACCTGCGTGGAGCCGCCCGTCGCGAGCAGTCCCGGCAGCAACTCCCGTAGCCGGCCGGTGCGCCCGGCGTCCCTGATGCCGAAGATCAGCCGGATGATGATCTCCAGCGTGATCTCCTGCATGCGCTCGCGCAGCGCGAACGGCCGGCCCAGCGGCCACGTCGCGATCCTCTCGGCCGCGATGGCGGCGATGTCGTCGTGGTAGCCGGCGACCTGTTTGGCGCGTAGCGGCGGGTTCAGCGTCTTGCGGTGCCGCCACCACGGGTCGCCGTCCAGCGTCAGCACGGAGTGCGCGCCCACCAGGTGCTCCAGGAAGTCCTTGCGGGCCGCGCCGGCCTGCCCGCCGCCCTGGTCGGTCCGGTAGACCTCGGCGGCCAGCTCGGCGGTGGTCACGTAGACCTCCGGCGGGAAGCCGGCGTAGCGGACCGTGAAGATCGGCCCGTATCTGCGGTGGTAGCTCTCGAACGTGCGCTCCGCGTCGGCCACGAACCGCGCGGTCTGCACGATCGACGGCATTCTCGGCCCCGGAGGGATCATCGTCTCTCTCCTGTCGTATACGTACGTTTGTCATAGACGCTTGTATATATCTGTAGCATGGATCCCGTGGCGAGCACAGAGGCCGGTGGATACCGCGAACGACTGCTGGCTGGAGCGGTGAGCTGCCTCCAGGACAAGGGCTATGCCCGCACGACCGCACGAGACCTGGTGGCCGCATCCGGCACCAACCTGGCCTCCATCGGCTACCACTTCGGCGGCAAGGACGCGCTGCTCAACGAGGCCATCGCCGAGTTCTTCGAGCAGTGGACCGAGCGGGTGGAGCGATCGTTGTTCCGGGCCGAGCCGGGCACGCCGAGAGAGCTGCTCCTGCGTGCGCTGGAGCAACTGGTGGACGTGTTCGGGGAGATGCGGCCGCAGCTCGTGCTCTGCGTCGAGAGCTTCCCCGCGGCCCTGCGGGAGCCCGTGCTGCGGGCGAAGCTCGCCGAGGCCTACGCCAAGGCCAGGGTCGCCGGGACCGACATGCTGAGCAGGGCCGCCGGGCGTCTGGGGGCGGAGCTGCCGGTCGAGCCCGCGGCGCTGGTGTCGGTCGTGATCGCGATCTCCGACGGCCTGATGTTGCAGTGGCTGCTCGACCCTGAGGCCACGCCGGACGCCCGGCAGGTCGTGGACGTCCTGGCCGCGCTGGGCGCCTTCGTCGCCTGACGCCTGTCGGCCGACGGCCGCCGGGTGACCGCCGCGTCCGAGGGCCGTTGTTTCAGGGCTATCGGGCGGCAAAAGGTGTCGGTTCGGAGGAATGTCATCCGTGGGTATGGGCACACCCACGGAGGACGAGGAGATCGAGACATGCGCGTAGGAATCGTGGGGTCCGGAAGGCTGGGCTCGCGGCTCGGCCGCCTGCTCGCCGCGGCGGGCCACGACGTGTTCTTCAGTGACTCAGACCTCGCTCTCGCCGAAGCCGCCGCCGGTGCCGCGGTCAGGGTGTCCGCCGGGAGCGGGGACGGCCGGGCCAGGAGCGGGCCGCCGGCCGAGGCCGCGGCGTTCGGCGACGTCCTCGTCCTGGCGGTCGGCTGGGAGGCGTTCCCTACGGTGGTGGCGGAGCTCGGCGGCGCCCTCGCGGGCAAGATCGTCATCGATCCGAGCAACCCGATCGGTGAGCGCGACGGCCTGGCCGTGATGGTGGCCGTCCCCTGCGGGCTGACCAGCCCGCAGTACCAGCAGCACGTGCTGGGGGCGGGTGTGCGCGTGGTGCGCACGTTCAACACCAAGTACCCCAACGAGCTGCTGGACCTGGGCATCGCGGGCCAGCGTGGCGGGGCACGGGCCGACATGCCCTACTGGGGGGACGACGACGAGGCCAAGAAGGCCGTGGTGCCGCTCATCGAGGACGCCGGCTTCACCGCCATCGACGCGGGCGGTCTGTCAGAAGCCCGGTGATCAGCGCGTCGCTCATCGGGGTCCGGTGATCAGAGCGGCCCCGGTGATCAGGACGGCCCCGGTGGTCAGGTGGCGCAGGTGTCGTGGGTGGCGTCGAAGCCCTTGATGGCTTCGGTGTCGTCCGTGCGAAGCTGCTTGAGGCCCTTCCAGTCGTCCCCGAGCACCAGGATCAGCCGGCTGGTGACGGCCCCGGGCACCTGGCGCAGCGCGGCGAGCTGGAGGTCCTTGGTGAGCGTGGGCACGCGGGTCTCGCCGTTGGGGCCGTAGACGATCGTGGTCTTGCGCTGCGGCTTGCGCTGGGTGTCGCCGATCTTGGCGATGTGGTAGCCGCGCTGCTCCAGGTAGGCCGCGACCTCGGTGGCCAGGCCGGTGCGCCAGGTGCCGTTGCGCAGCTCGATCTGGATCTTCGAGCGGCTCACCTTCGCCTGGCCGCCCTTGACGCCGTCGACGCTCTGGTCCTTCGCCACGATCTGGAACAGCCGGTGGGACTGCTCCCGCTCCCATTCGACCCGGCCCGGCTGGGTGAGCGAGTAGTGCCACGGGGTGGTGATGAAGCGGAGCTTGCTGATGTCGAGGCCCTGGAGGCTGGTCGCGAGGTCCTTCATCACGCCGGTGGTCAGGCCGCTGTCGGTGGTGATGGCCTTGGTGCCGGCGTCGAGCAGGGCCAGGAGCTTGGCCGGGTCGGTGAGCGTCTCGCCGCTCATCGCCTTCTTCACCATCGAGGCGATGAACATCTGCTGCCGCTGGATGCGCCCGATGTCGGAGCCGTCGCCCAGCGAGTAGCGGGCGCGCACGTAGCCGAGCGCCTGCTCGCCGGTGAGCGTCTGCCGCCCGGCCGGCAGGTGCAGCAGCGCCTTCTTGTCGTTGACCGGCTCGGGCAGGCAGACCTCGACCCCGCCGACCGCGTTCACGATGCCCTTGAAGCCGGTGAAGTCGACCTTCACGAAGTGGTCGATGCGGATGTGGGTGAGCGACTCGATCGTCTTCCAGGTGCAGGCGATGCCGCCGGAGTTGAACGACTCGTTGATCATGCCGACATGGGCCTGCTGTCCCGGCAGGCCGCGGACGGCGCGGCAGGCGGGCAACTGGACGACCGAGTCGCGCGGGAAGCTGATCACCATCGCGTTGTCGCGCCTGGACGACACGTGCATCAGCATGATCGTGTCGGTGCGCTCGCCCGGGACCCGGCCGTATTTCGCGTTCTTGCCGTCGCGCTGGTCGGAGCCGACGACCAGGATGTTCATCGCCGTACCGGCCACCTTGGGCGGGCGGGTGGCGCCGAGGTCGTCGGCGGTGACGTCCTGCTGCTTGAGGTTTCCGGTCAGCCGCGCGTAGACGCCCACGGCCGCGCCGGCGACCAGCAGGACGACGGTCACCGTGACCGCGATCACCCAGCGCAGCCACGGCCGGCGACGCCGTGGCGGCGTGCTCGGCCCGGACGGAGGCGCGTCGACAAGCCCGCTGCTCACGTCACTCCCCACAGAGACGGGGCCGAAGGGCCGCCGCCCCTGGCCAAGAGCCACGCCGTACTGATCTCGGCCGTTGAACGTGCCTGAGTGTACTCAGTCGGGCGCGCCTTCGTGGCCTCAGTCGGGCAGGTTGACCCGCAGGGACACCGTTCCGCGCAGGTCGAGCCAGGCCGCGCCGGGGCCGCGGACCACCCTGAGCACGACCTCCTCGCAGCCCGGGCAGCGGCCCACCAGGCCCGGATCGGGGCCGTAGACGAGCAGCGAGGCGACGGGGCCCGTCAGGCCGCAGTGGGCGCAGCGGCCCGTCGCGGAGGTCACGTCCACGGCGAAGATCTCGCCCAGCGGGCCCGCCAGCGCGTTGCCGTCCAGGTGTTCTGCGGTCATCGTCAGCCTCCGGTGGGACCGAAACGTTCGGTTCTGATGCGTTCGGGTGCGTGCCCGAGCGCCAGCAGCAGGTCGGCCGCCGCCTCCACGAAGCCGGTCGGCCCGCACACGTAGCAGTCGGCCTCGAACGAGGCCGGCCAGCCGCCCTCGGCCAGGTCCTCCAGCATGAGGCGGCGGGCCGGGCGGGACACCCCCTCCGGCGCGGAACGGGTGTAGAGGTAGGTGACGTCGAGCCCCGGGTCGGGGCGGCGCAACTCCTCGGCGTAGTAGCGGCGGGCGGGGTCGCGCAGCGAGTACAGCAGCCGGAAGGGCACCCGGCCGCCCGCCAGCCGGCGGGCCCTGATCATCGCCATCAGCGGCACGATGCCCGACCCGCCGCCGACCAGCAGCACCGGCGCCGTGCTCTCCTGCCGCCAGACGAACCAGCCGCCCACCGGGCCGCGGATCTCCAGCCGGTCGCCGGCCTGCATCACCTCGGTCAGGTAGGGGGACACCTCGCCGTCGGGCACGTTCTCCACGGTCAGCTCGACCAGGTCACCGTCCGTCGGGTTGGCCACCGAGTAGCTGCGCTGCGCCGTGTAGCCGTCGTCGGCGGTCAGCCGTACGTCGACGTGCTGGCCCGGCAGGTGTCCCGGCCAGCCGGGCACCCGGAAGCGCAGCGTGCGCGCGCTCTCGGTCTCGGCGACGCAGGAGATCAGCTCGGCCGGCCGCCAGACCAGACGGCGCACCCTAGTCGCCCTCGTAGCGCTGCTCGCGCCACGGGTCGCCGTAGTTGTTGTAGCCGGCCGTCTCCCAGAAGCCCGGATAGTCCTCGTTGAGCAGGCGGATGCCGCGGACCCACTTGGCCGACTTCCAGAAGTACAGGTGCGGCACGATCAGCCGGGCGGGGCCGCCGTGACGGGGCTCCAGCTCCTCGCCGTCGAAGCGGTGCGCGATCCACGCCTGGCCGTCGAGCAGGTCCTCCAGCGGCAGGTTCGTGGTGTAGCCGCCGTAGGAGTAGATCAGCGCGTAGTCGGCGGCGGTCTCCACGTCCTCCAGGAGCACGTCCAGGGAGACGCCCTGCCAGGTGGTGTCGAGCTTCGTCCACTTGGTGACGCAGTGGATGTCCACCGTGGGCGTCTCCTGCGGCAGCGCCAGGAACTCCGCCCACGACCACCGGTGAGTCTGGCCCGCCTCGGTGTCGACGGCGAACTCCCACCGGTCGAGCGGCACCCGGGGCGTCGGCCCCGCCGACAGCACGGGGAAGTCGTCCACCAGGTACTGGCCGGGCGGCAGCCGGTCGCCCGCGTCTCTGCGCCTGCCCTGAAAACCGCGCGAAATGATGCCCACGTCGCCTCCTGAGCCCATTCCATCACGAGGCGCTCCAAAGGGCTCAGCGACCCGCCCGGGGAACGACCAGTCCCGACTCGTAGGCGAAGACCACGAGCTGGGCCCGGTCGCGGGCGTGCAGCTTCGTCATCGCCCTGCTGACGTGGGTCTTGGCGGTGGTCGGGCTGATCACCATGTGCGCCGCGATCTCGTCGTTGGACAGGCCCCTGGCCACCAGGGCGGTCACCTCGCGCTCGCGGTTGGTCAGCACGTCCAGGCCGTGGTGGTCCGGCTCGGGGCGGCGCGCGACGAACTCGCCGATCAGCCGGCGGGTGATCGAGGGCGACAGCAGGGCGTCGCCGCGGGCCGCCACCCTGACGCCCTGCAGCAGGTCCACCGGCTCGGTGTCCTTGACCAGGAAGCCGCCCGCGCCCGCCCTGAGCGCGTCGAAGACGTACTCGTCGAGGCCGTAGTTGGTCAGGATCACCACGTGCACGCCGCTCAGCCGCTCGTCGCCGGCAATCCGGCGGGTGGCCTCGATGCCGTCCAGCACCGGCATCTGCACGTCGACGAGCGCCACGTCGGGGAGGTGGGCGAGGGCGAGCGCGACGGCCTGCTCGCCGTTCGCGGCCTCGGCCACCACCTCGATGTCGTCCTCGGCCTCCAGCAGGGCGCGGAAACCGCCCCGGATGAGCGCCTGGTCGTCCGCGAGGAGCACACGGATCACGACGCGTCCCCCAGCGGAAGCTCCGCACGCACGGTGAAGCCGCCCTCGGCGCGGGGCTCGGCCCGCAGCCGGCCGCCGAGCGCCGTGACGCGCTCGCGCATGCCGACCAGGCCCACGCCCGGCACAGGCGGCGCGTCGCTGCTGGCCCCGCCGTCGTCCTCCACCTGCACGACCAGCTCCGTCCCTCCGTAGTCGATGCGCACCGAGGCGGCGGCGCCGCCCGCGTGCCTGGAGACGTTGGTGAGCGCCTCCTGGACGATCCGGTACGCGGCCCGGTCGACCTCCGCGGGCAGCGGCCTGCGCTCGCCCGAGACCGTCACCGTCGCGGGCAGGCCGGTCGAACGGGCCCGGTCCACCAGGTCGTCCAGCCGGTCGAGCCCGCTCGGCTCGGCCCTGACCGGCTCCGCGTCCTCATGCCCGGCCGCACGCCCGTCCTCATGCCGGGCCGCGTGCGGTTTCTCGCGCGGGCCCCCGTCCTGGCCGTCGTCCGGGCCGCCCGTCGGACTGCCGCCTGGGCCGTCGTCCTGGTCCCGCTCCTGTGCGGCGTCGTCGCGCAGCACCTCCAGCGTGGCGCGCAGTTCGCGCATGGCGTCGCCGCTGGCCTCCTGGATGGCGAGCAGCGCCGCGGGCACCTCGTCGCCGCGCTTGCGCGCCAGGTGCACCGCCACCCCGGCCTGCACCTTGATCACGGAGATGCTGTGGGTGAGCGAGTCGTGCAGCTCCCTGGCGATGCGCAGGCGCTCCTCGCCGGCCCGCCGCCGGGCCATCTCCTCGCGGGTCCGCTCGGCCTCGGCGGCGCGCTGCTCGGCCTGCTCCAGGTACGCCTGCCGGTGCCGGGTCACCGTGCCCGCCACCCCGGCGGCCAGGAACCAGCCCAGCAGCAGCACCGTCTGCTGGACGATCGGCTGGGGGTCCTGCCCGGACGGCACGCCGGCCAGGTTCGCCGCCAGGGCCACCCCCAGGAAGAGCGTGCCGGCCAGCGCGGCCGGCACCCGGTGCCCCGCGCGTACCGCGCCGAAGACCGCCACCATCACCGGGAAGGCGGCCTGCGGGCCCGGCTGCGCGTGCGCCGCGTAGACGATCATGCCGAGGGTGCTGACCAGCAGCGGAAACAGCGGCGCCCGCCGCCAGGCGACGAGGGCGGCCGAGGCGACCAGCACGGCGGCGAGGTCGAGGGCGCCCGCGCCCGGGTTGGTCAGCACGGTGGCCGACTGCAGCACGGCCACCACGACGGCCAGCGCGCCGTCCACGGCGACCGGCCGCCACGCGTGCACAGAGCTCATCACTGCAGAGTAGAACGACTTCCTGGCAGGCTCATCGGCGCGGGGAAGTGCTTCGGGGCTACTCCCGGGGAAGTATCCGCTCCGGTTCGCGGCCGCCGGCGGTAGCCCGGGAAGTCTTCCCACGGCCGATGACCGGCGGCGGGTCCGCGCAGGACGATTCGGCCATGGACACGATCCGTCGCGGGAGCCGATGATGGCCGGCTCCTTCCGTTACGTCACCCCGGTCCCGGCCAGAGCCGCCACCGGCCGGACCGCACAGGTGTACGCCCAGCTCGCCGAGGACTTCGGCATGGCGCGCATGGCGGTGTTCCTGACCCTGTCGCCCGCCGAGGAGGTGCTGGCCGCGACCTGGGTCACGCTGCGCGAGTCGCTGCTGGCCGGGGCGGCGCCCAGGACCGGCAAGGAGGTCGTGGCGCTGGGCGTCTCGCTGGCCAACCAGTGCACGTTCTGCGTGGCCGCGCACACGACGCTGCTGCACGCCACCGGTGACCACCGGCTCGGCGAGAGCATCGCCCGTGGCGAGGTGCCCGCGGATCCCGGGCACGCCGCGCTGCTGGCCTGGGCCAGGTCGCCCGGGGCGGCGCGGCCGTATCCGGACGCGCTCGCGCCGGAGTACGTCGGGACCGCGCTCAGCTTCCACTTCATCAACAGGATCGCCTCGGCGTTGCTCACCGAGAACCTCATGCCCGCCAATCTGCAGAAGTTCCGCCTGGTCAGGAGTGTGGGCGGGCGGGCGATGGCGGGACCGGTGCGCAGGCAGGCGGCCCCGGGGGCGGGCCTGCCGCTGATCGCCGGGCTGCCCGCCCGTGCCGAGCCCGGCTGGGCGGACGGGGCTCCGGCCGGGACCGCGTACGCCACGCTCAAGGCCGTCACCGAGGCCGGGGGCGACCTGCTCAGCGGCCCCGCGCGGGCGGCCGTGACCCGGGCGGTCGCGGTCTGGGACGGCGCGCATCCGCCGATGGGCACCGCCTGGCTGGACGAGCCGCTGGCCGGTCTGCCCGCCGGCGACCGCGCGGGGGCGCGGCTGGTCCTGCTCACCGCGTTCGCGCCGTACCGGGTGACGGACGCCGACGTGGCCGCCTGGCGCGGCTCCGCCCGTACGGACGAGGACCTGGTACGGCTGTGCGCCTACGGCGCGATCCTGGCCACCGCGCACGTGGAGGCCCGCATCACGGCCGCCGGAGGCGGGGTCGTCCGGAGCGGGGCGGGTGCCGTACCGGCTGAGACGACTCAGGGAGAGCGATCATGACCGCGCACCACACCCTCGCCGGCCCGCCCGCCACCGCCCCCTGGCCGATGCAGGCGCTCAAGGCGGTGGCCGTCCTGCACGTCGTCGCGCTGCTGTTCCAGGCGGTGACGGCGGGCATGCTGCTCTCCTCGCCCGGCGGCCGGGCGCTGCACCTGAACTCGGGCATCGCCCTGGGCGTCATCGGGCTCGCCCACCTGGTCGCCGCGATCCTGGTCTGGCGGCCCGGCGGCGGCTCCGCCAGGTTCGTCGGGCCGGCCGCGGCGCTGCTGCTGCTCACGGCCGTGGCGGCGGTCCTGGGCCTGGCGCACGTGACGGTGCCGCACGTGCCGCTCGGTGTGGGGATGTTCGGCGGCGGGGTCGTCCAGCTCTTACGGGTGCTGGCGGCGGATGGACAGGGGGACGGTCAGGCGGGCAGGCGGTCGGAGCGGGGCCAGACGTAGTCCAGGTCGTCGGGGTCACCGTCGCCGAAGACCGGCCGGTAGAAGCCGGGGTCCTTGCGCAGGAGCGCCGAGCGGTGGCTGAGGTGCAGTTTCTCGTCGCCGAGCCAGGGCGGCAGCTCCCCGGCCGCCGCCAGCTCGGCCTGCGCGCGGATGACGGGCGTGCCGCGCAGCCGGGTCACCTCGGTCGTCATGGTGTCCGCGCAGGTGTCGGCGCGGCCGAGCGAGCACCAGTGGCGGCACATCTCCAGCCCGTAGCGGACGAGCGCCTCCTCGTAGCCGGCCCACATCTTCACGACGGGGTGGTGCCGCCAGCCGTACCCGGGGACGGTGAGGGCGCGCAGGACCTGCAACGTCTCGACGCGCTGCTTGCCCAGCCGCAGCGGGTCGAGCACCGCCGCCGAAGCGGCGAAATCCGGATATGGCAGGAATGTTTGCATCGTTACCCTCGCTGACGTGCTCTTTCTCGCGGATGGTATAGACCGCCGCCCGGGGAGCGCTCACAATCGGGCCCATGGGGAACGGGTATGTCGGCGCGCGGACGCCACGCAGGGAAGACGCCCGGCTGCTGACGGGAAAGAGCAGATACGTCGCCTCCGTACGCCTGCCGGGCATGGCGTACGCGCACGTGGTCCGCAGCCCCGTCGCGCACGGCCGGCTGCTCGGCTGCGACACCAAGGCGGCGCGGGCCGTCGAGGGCGTGCTCGACGTCATCCTCCCCGCTGACGCCGCCGGCCTGCGCCTGCCCTGCGTGAACGTGATGCCGGGCCAGCTGATGACGTCCTACCCGGTGCTGGACGACGCCGTCAGATACGTGGGCCAGCCGCTCGCCGTGGTGGTCGCCGAGACGCCGCAGGCCGCCAGGGACGCCGCCGACCTGCTCGACCTGGACCTCGACGAGCTGCCCGCCGTGGTCGGCGCCGAGCGGGCGCTGTCCGATGACGCGCCGCTGCTCCATCCCGATCTGGGGAGCAACGTGCTCTTCGACTTCGTCATGGGCGACGACGACTGCGCGGCCGCCGTGGAGGGGGCCGAGCACGTCGTCGAGATGACCTTCAGGATGGGCCGGGTCTCGCCGTACCCGCTGGAGCCGCGCGGCGTGGTGGCCTCCTACGCCTCCTACGCCGGCGACGAGCTGACCGTGCACCTGTCCTCCCAGGCGCCGCACCACGCCCGCGAGCATCTGGCCGAGGCGCTCGGGCTGTCCCACGACCGGGTCCGCGTCGTCAGCCGCGACACCGGAGGCGGGTTCGGCGCCAAGGAGCACCTCTACCCGGACGAGACGCTCGCCTGCCTGGCCGCGATCCGGCTGGGCCGGCCGGTGAGCTGGTCGGAGCCGCCGGGCGACCGGTTGTTCGCCACGCTGCCCGCCCGGCAGGCCGTGCACAGGGGGCGGCTCGCGCTCGACGGCGACGGGCGCTTCGTGGCCATGGACGTGGACGTGCTCGGCGACCTCGGCGCCCATCCGTCGAACGTGGGCGGCTCGACGTTCGCGGTCACCGCCACGCTGCTGCCGGGACCGTACCGGTTCGACCGGTTCGCCGTACGGGTGCGCGGCGTCGTCACCACGACCACGCCGACCGGCTCCTACCGCGGCTTCGGTCAGCCGGAAGCGGCCCTGACCAGGGAGCGGCTGATCGACGAGGCGGCCCGCAGGCTCGGCCTGGACCCGGTCGAGCTGCGGCTGCGCAACATGCTGCGGCCGGACGAGCTGCCGTACACGACGCGTGTCTTCCAGACCTACGACTCCGGCGACTACCCGCGCGCCCTGCGCACGCTGCGCGACCTGGTCCGGCCGGTCGAGAAGGACGACGGGCGCAGGCGCGGCGTGGGCTACTCCTGTCACGTGGAGAGCACCGGCATGGGGCCGTCGATGGACATGAAGGCCATCAACGCGGCGGCGGGCGGCTACGAGACGGCGATCCTGCGGATGGAGCAGGACGGGTCCGTGGTGGTGTCGTCCGGGGTGGTCTCGATGGGACAGGGGATCGAGACGGCGCTGGCCCAGATCGCGGCCGACCGGGTGGGGGTGCCCATCGAGCGGGTGCGGGTGGTGCTGGGGGACACGGCGACGACGCCGTACTCGTCGATCGGGGCGGTCGCCAGCCGTTCGCTGGCGGTCGGCGGCGGCGCGCTCGTACGGGCCGCCGTCCGGCTGCGGGACCGGCTGCTGGCCCTGGCCGCGCACCGGCTGGAGGCCGACGCCGGCGACCTGGAGATCGCCGACGGTTCCGTACGTGTGCAGGGCGATCCGCGGGCGTCGCTGACGCTGCGCGACCTGGCCACCTCGGCCTGGCGCGGCTGGGACCTGCCCGAGGGGTTCGCGCCCGGCCTTGAGGAACGGGTCAGCTACGACCCGGAGGGCTACACGTTCGCGTACGGGGCCCACGCGGCGGCCGTGGCCGTCGATCCCGAGACCGGGGCGGTCGAGGTGGAGCGTTACTGGGTGGTCAACGACGCCGGCGTGCTGGTCAACCCCACCGTGGTGGAGGGGCAGCTCACGGGCGGCGTGGCCCAGGGCATCGGCCAGGCGCTGACCGAGGAGATCGGCTACACCGACGACGGGCAGCCGATCGCCGAGTACCTGCCGCCGACCACGCGGGAGGTGCCCGGCATCGAGGTCGTGCTGATGGAGACGCCGTCGCCGCTCACCCCCGGCGGGATGAAGGGCGTCGGCGAGGCCGGCACGATCGGGCCGCCGGCCGCCATCGCGAACGCGGTGGCCGCCGCGCTGCCGGAGATCGCCGCCCAGGTCACCGACGTCCCTCTGACGCCGGCCGTCGTGTGGTCCCTGCTGCGGGCCTGACACCGCCGGAGTGCGGCGCTCCGGCGGCGGGGTTCGTGCTGTGCGGCGCTCCGGCCGCGGTGCTCGTGGCGTGCGTTCTTGTCATGCCGGCCCGCTCGGGCCGATGAGATCTTCGATGGCCTTGCCCGACTCGAACAGCGCCTGCTCCAGGGCCTTGCGGCCGGCGGGCACGGGCTCGTCGGGGCGGCGGCGTTCGCGTTCGCCGTCGGTCTTGGGCTTGTACTCGTCAGGACTGCTCATGCGGGAGTCAGTACCCGGCCCGGCGCGGCCGTTTCGAGCGACTGGCAAAACAATGGCGATTTCTCGCCGAAGAATCGACCCGGAACGGCCTTCCGTACGTACAGGTTTCGACGGCGATGTACGACAACCCCGGGGCAGGTCCTCTTGTTAAGCGAAACGCGCATCCGTTGCCCATCGGCACAGGAGACAGATGCCATGACCAGGCTGCGACCGACTCGCCGGAGCAGGATGCGGCACGCGTGGCCGCTGCACGACGACGTCAGGACAGTGGGCCGGGCGCGAGCTGCCATTCGCACGGAATTATCGCAACTCTCCCTTTCTTCCGAGGTCGTGGACGACGCCGTTCTCATGGTGAGCGAATTGATCACCAATGCCCTCATGTACGGCGCCGAGCCGTACGAACTCGGGCTGCACGTGGACGCCAGAGAGATCATGTGCGTGGTCGTGGACAGCAGCCCGCTGCTGCCCGCCCAGGCGCCCCACGACCTCGCGGCCGAGCACGGACGCGGTCTGCGCATCATCGCCAGGCTCTCCGACGGCTTCTACGGCTGCCACCCCCAGCGCTACGTCACCCGGCCCGACCTCGTCGGCAAGGCCACCTGGTTCGCGCTGCCGCGCCGGGGCGCGGCGGGCAACGTCGTGCCGATCAGAGCCGGGGTCTGACGTCTTCCCGGGCCACTGATCAGGCCCGGCGCGTCGTCCCCACCGTGACCAGGACCAGCAGGCCCGCCAGGACGCCGGTGGCCGCGCTGACCCGGTAGACGTCGTCGAGCGCCGCGTACGCCGGCCCGCCGCCCTGGTAGACGATGCCGAGCACCGCGATGCCGAGCGCGTACCCGAGCTGCCTGACCGTGTTCACGGTGCCGGCCGCCATGCCCGCGCGCATGGCCGGGGCGTGGGCCATGGCGGCGGAGCTGAGCGCGGGGACGGCCAGCCCGACGCCCACGCCCACGACGATCAGGCCCGGCGTCAGCGCCGGCCAGTCCGACCGGGCGTCGAGCAGGCCCTGGAGGAACGAGCCCGCGCCGATCAGCAGCAGCCCGCCGCCGAGCGCGGCGCGCGGCGTCAGCCGGGGCAGCAGCCGGGAGGCGGCCACGGAGGTCACCAGCGAAGTGGCGGCCATCGGCGACAGCGCCAGCCCCGCCATCACCGGGCCGAGCCGCAGGTCCTGCTGCAGCCAGAGTGAGGTGAAGGCCAGGCAGGCGAACGCGGCCGGCATGAGCAGCCCGGCTCCCGCCATGATCCCGCTGAACGACCGGTCGGCGAACAGGCGCAGGTCCAGCATGGGGTTCGCGCCGCGCGTCTCGACGACGAGGAAGACGAAGAAGGCCACCGCCGCCGCGCCGAGCGGCACCAGCGTCCGCGCCGCCGTCCAGCCGTGCTCGCCGGCCTCGATCAGCCCGTACGTGAGCCCGCCGGCCGCCAGCGTGAACGTGGCCATGCCGGCCCAGTCGAGTCTGGCCCCGCCGGGCAGGCGCGACTCCTCCACGCCGCGCACGGTCAGCCAGCCGGCGACCAGCGTGATGGGCAGGTTCACCAGGAAGATGGCCCGCCAGTGCAGGTGCTCGGTGAGCAGGCCGCCGAGCACGGGCGCGACGGCCGCGGCGGCTCCGTTCACGCCGCCCCACACGCCGAACGCGATACCGCGCCGCCTGCCGTGATAGGTGGCGCTGATGAGGGCGAGGGTGGTGGCCATCATGGCCGCGGCCGCCGCGCCCTGCACCACGCGGGCCGCCAGCAGCACGCCGCCGGAGGGGGCCAGCCCGCAGGCCAGCGAGGCCAGCGCGAACACCGCCAGCGCCGACAGGTACACCTTGCGCCGCCCCGTGTGGTCGGCGAACGACCCGGCGGCCAGCAGCAGGGCGGCCAGGGCCAGCGCGTACCCGTCGAGCAGCCACTGCGTGCCGGTGAAGGACATGCCGAGGTCGGCGGTGATGTCGGGCAGGGCGACCATGACGATGGTGACGTCCACGAGGAGCATGAAGGCGCCCAGGCAGGCGGCCACCAGAGGCGACCACGAGGTGGTCGCGGTCTCGGGGATCCGGGTTTGGGTCATGGCGACCACAGTGCGGCCCGGGTGCGGGTTCCCGCCAGCGATGAGACCGGTTCTGCAGATTATCCGTACGAGCTAGCCTGTGATGATGGAAATCCTTGAGCTGGACGACGTCGATCGTGGGCTGATGCACGCGCTCCAGGTGGACGGGCGGGCCTCGTTCAACCGCATCGCGGAGGTGCTCGGGGTGTCCGACCAGCGAGTGGCGCGCCGCTACCGCCGGCTGCGCTCCAGTGGCATGTTGCGGGTGGTCGGCGTCGTGGACGGGCGGCGGCTCGGCTACGAGTCGTGGGCGATCAGGCTGCGCTGCACCCCCGACGCGGCGGTGTCGATCGCCGAGGCGCTCGCGCGGCGCTCCGACACGTCCTGGGTGCACCTGCTGTCCGGCGGCACGGAGATCTCCAGCGGCACGCTGCACCGCACCGCCAAGGAACGCGAGTCGCTGCTGCTCGACAAACTGGCGCGGACCAACCGCGTGCTGTCGGTGTCGGCGCACCGCACCCTGCACACGTTCGTGGGCGGCCGGATCGGCTGGTCGGGGCTGGCCGTGCTCGCCCCCGACCAGGTGGCGCACCTGGCGGCGGACCGGATCAACGGGCCGCGCGGCGACGGCGAACGGCTCACGCTCGGGCCCGGCGACCAGGCGATGGTGGACGCGCTGTCCCGCGACGGGCGGGCCGGCTACGCCGACCTGGCGGCGGTGACGGGCTGGTCGGAGTCGACGGTCAAGCGCCGGATGGACCAGCTCTGCGCGGCGGGCGCCCTCTTCTTCGACATGGACGTGCTGCCCACGCTGCTCGGCTACCAGGTGGAGGCCCAGCTGTGGATGTCGGTGCCGCCGGCCGAGCTCGACGCGACCGGGCGGGCGCTGGCGGAGCACCCGGAGGTGGCGTTCGCGGGCGCGACGACCGGGCCGACCAACCTGACGGTCAGCATCGTCTGCCGCGACGACACCGCGCTCTACCGCTACCTGACCGACAGCGTGGGCGCGCTGCCCGCCATCCGGCACATCGAGACGGGGCCGATCATCAGGACGATGAAGCGGGCGGGGGCGGTCCTGCCGGGGTGAGGGGGTCCTGCCGGTGTGCCGAGGTAGGGCCGGCGCCACCACGAGATGGGCGGAGCGCGGGATGGGGCTCGAACGCCGCGATCCCTAGCGTTTCGTGTCATGAAGACCTCCATGAAGACCCGGCTGCTCGCCCTCGCCTGCGCCGGGCTCGTCCTGGCCACCGCGACCGCTCCGGCCGCACTGGCCGCGACCGGGACGTCCTCCGCCACGCCGTCCGCCCTGTCGTCCGGGACGTCGTCCGGGACGGTGATCGCGGACGGCAGGGGCTCGGTCGTCTCCGCCGAGTTGCTGGCGCGCCTGTCGGCTGCCCAGGTCAAGGCCACGCTCACCGAGCGCGGCTACCCCGTGCCGCCCCGGCCGCAGGGCGCCGACCTGTACGCGGTCGTCTACCGCACCGTCGCCGTGGACGGGACGCCCACCACGGCCAGCGGCGTCGTCGCCCTGCCCGCCAGGTCCAGGCGAGGACTGTGGACGGTCAGCTACGAGCACGGCACCCTGGCCACCAAGGCGTACGCCGGCTCGGTGTCCGACGGCGACGGGCGGGCGGTGCCGCTGATGTTCGCCGCCGCCGGATTCGCCGGGATCGCCCCCGACTATCTCGGGCTCGGGACGGGGCCGGGGTTCCACCCGTACATGGACGCGGCCACCGAGGCGTCGGCCTCGGCCGACCTGCTGCGGGCGGCCGGGGAACTGGCTCGGCGGCAGGGGCGCACGCTGAGCGGCGACGTGCTGGTGACCGGGTTCTCGCAGGGCGGGCACGCGGCCATGGCGCTGAGCAAGGCGCTGCGTGAGGATTCCGGGTACCGGCTGCGCGGCGTCGCGCCGATCGCGGGGCCGTACCACGTGCGCAGGGCCGAGATGCCCGCGCTGCTCCAGGGCCGGCTCGACCCCCACGTCGCCACCTACTATCTCGCGTACTGGACCGTCTCGATGAACCGGCTGCACCACCTGTACGACTCCCCGTCGGAGGCGTTCCGCGACCCGGGCGTGGAGCGGCTGTTCGACGGGCAGCACGGCTTCGACGAGATCGTGGCCGGGCTGCCCGCCTCGCACCGCGACCTCCTCACCGACGCCTACCTCAAGCGCGTGGCCCAGCCGTCCGGCTCGCTGCTCAAGGCGATGGTGGACAACGACGCCACCTGCGCCGGCTGGCGGCCCGGCGTGCCCGTCCGCCTCTACGCCGGGCGCGGCGACAGGGAAGTGGTCATCGCCAACTCCCGCCTCTGCCTGAAGGAGCTGAAGGCGAGCGGCGTGAAGGCGACGCTCACCGATGTCGGGAACGTGGACCACATGACCTCGCCGCTCCGCGCCATGCCGCGGATACTCGACTGGTTCACCGGCCTGCGCGGCGCGTGATAATCGAGGCGTGCCGCTGCCATCCAGGCGATCGTTCCTCCGGCTCGGCGGCGTGGGCGCGGCGGGGACGCTGGGGGCTCTGACGCCCGCGCGGGCCGCGCACACGCCGGACGACACCTTCACTCTGTTGCGCCGTCGCTGGCGGGAGGTGGTGACGGGGCCTCCGGGCGATCCGGGTGCGCGGCCGTATCGTGAACTGGCGCGGGCCGCCGCCCGCTACCGCGACACGATGGCGCCCGGGCCTTCCTGGCTCTGGCCGGACGAGCGGTTCCCCTCGTTCGCGGCGACGCCGCGGCGGCTGCGGGTCATGGCGCGGGCGTACGCGCTGGACCCGCGTCCCGAGCTGGCCAGGGCGGTCGCCGAGGGCGTGCGTCACTACGTGCGGCACGTGTACGCGGCCGGCGCCGAGGCCACGGGCAACTGGTGGCACTGGCAGATCGGCGTGCCGAAGGCGCTGCTCGACGCGGCCGTGCTCACCGGGCAGGCGGACACCGAGCTTCTGGACGCGGTCGATCACTTCGTCCCGCTGAGCCGGCTCGCCGCCTACAGCGGCACCAGCACCGGCGCCAACCGGGTGGATCTGTGCCTGGTGACGCTGCTGCGGGCCATGCTCGACGACGACCACGACCGGGCGCGGGCCGCCGTCGCCGCGCTGGCCCCGGTGTTCCCGACGGTCTCCGACGGTGACGGGTTCTACCGCGACGGGTCGTTCGTCCAGCACTCCTCCGTGCCCTACCAGGGCGCCTACGGGGTGACGCTGCTGTCGGGGCTGGCCACGCTGTACGCGCTGCTGCGCGGATCGCCGTGGGAGATCGCCGACACGAGGGTGTTCGACACGGTCGAGCGGTCGTTCGCCCCCTTCGTCCGCGACGGCGCCTGCATGGACCTCGTCCGCGGCCGGTCGGTCGGCAGGAGGGCGTTCGGCGACCACGAGAGCGGGCGGGCCGTCGCGGCCGCGGTGCTGCTGCTGGGGGAGAGCGCGCCGGCCGGCCCGCGGGCGCGCTGGCAGGCGATGGTGAAGGGCTGGGCGGTACGCGGCACGTCCCGGCCGATGCTGGAGCACGCCGATCCCGCGCTGCACGCCCGCCTGACGGCGGTCATGGACGACGACGCCGTGCCCGCGGCGCCCGAGCCGCTCGGGCACCGGCTGCTGCCCATGAGCGCCAGAGCCGTGCACCGGACGCCGGGCTGGTGTGCCGCGCTCAGCATGGCCTCGCACCGGATCGGCCACTACGAGCACGGCAACGGCGAGAACCTCCGCGGCTGGCACACCGGCTCGGGGATGCTCTACTGGTGGGCCGAGGGTTCGGGCGACCAGTACTCCGACGCGTTCTGGCCGACCGTGGACCCCTACCGGCTGCCGGGCACGACCGTCTCCACCCGGCGGCTGCCCGACGGGGCCGGAGCGGCGTGGGGCGACACCCGTACGCCGTGGCGGTGGGTGGGCGGGGCGAGCGACGGCACGTACGCGGCCGTCGGCCAGCACCTGAGCGGCCTGGAGAGCACGATGGAGGCGTTCAAGTCGTGGTTCTTCCTCGACGACGCCGTCGTGTGCCTGGGTGGGGGCATCACGGCCGACGACGGTGTGGCCGTCGAGACGATCGTGGACAACCGCAGGACGGGTGCGGCGCTCACCACGGGGGAGGGATGGGCGCACGTCGAGGGACACGGCGGTTACCTCGTGCCGTCCCCGCAGGTCCTGCACACGCTGCGGGACCGCCGCGCGGGTGGCGGGGTGAGCGGGGACCGTGCGGGCGGCGGCTTGAGCAGGGACTATGTGACGCTCTGGTTGGATCACGGCGTCGATCCGCGCGGGGCCGGTTACGCCTACACGCTCCTGCCCGGTGCGACGAGGGGGGAGACCCGCTTACGCGCCGCCGATCCCGGACGGGTGCGCGTGCTGGCCAACACCGCCCGGGTGCAGGCCGTGCACGTGCCCGCGCTGGGGCTGACGGCGGCCTGCTTCTGGAACGCGGGCACCGCCGGCGGCCTGACCGTCTCGGCCCCGTGCGCGGTGCTGCTGCGCGAGCGGCCCGGCGGGAACGCCACCGTGACCGTCGCCGACCCCCGCCGCGACCTCGGCGAACTGTCCGTCACGCTGCCGCGTCCCGTCGCCGGGGTGCTGGAAGGGGACGCGGTCGCGGTCGAGGGCGGGCTCAGGTTCGGACGGCTGCACGACCGTGAGGGCGCCTCCGTGACGGTCGGCGTGCGGCTCGGATGACGTCCCGTCTCGGTCCGGTGCGGGATGGCATCGCGGGTGGACGGTGTTGCGATGAGCGGGTAATGCGGGATGAGCGGGTACGGGCGGAGGACCGATGAGCGGGATCAAGCGGGCACTGGTGCTGGGCGGCGGAGGGATCGCCGGGATCGCATGGGAGACGGGCGTGCTGGCCGGGCTCGCGGACGGCGGGGCCGACGTCACGGACGCCGACCGGATCATCGGCACCTCGGCCGGCTCCACGGTGGCCGCCCAGGTCACCAGCGGCCTGACGCTGACCGAACTGCTCGCCCGTCAGACCGACCCGGTCCTGCAGAACGCCGAGCTCCGGGCCGGCGTGTCGATAGAGGAGCTGGGGGCGGTGCTCCTGCGCATCTCCGAGAGCTCGCTCGACGCCGTCGAGCAGCGGCGTGAGATCGGCGCGCTGGCGCTGGCCGCGGACTCGGTTCCCGAGGCCGCGCGGCGCGAGGTGATCGAGGGGCGGCTGCCCGTGCACAAGTGGCCCGACCGGGACGTGGTGATCGTGGCCGTGGACGCCCGCACCGGCGAGCCGCGGCTGTTCGACCCGGGCTCGGGGGTCGAACTGGTGGACGCGGTGGCGGCCAGTTGCGCCGTTCCCGTGGTGTGGCCGTGCGTCACCATCGACGGGGCCCGGTACATGGACGGCGGCGTACGCACGAGCGCCAACGCCGACCTGGCGGCCGGGTTCGAGCGGGTTGTGGTGCTCGCTCCCATGCCCGAGCTGGGGGAGCCGTCGTGGCTCCGGCTCTCGGGCACGGTCGAGGTGATCGAGCCGGACGAGCCCGCGCGGGCCGCGTTCGGCGCCGACCCGCTGGACCCGTCGTCCCGCACGCCGAGCGCCGAAGCCGGTTACGCCCAGGGCCGCGCCGCCGCGGCCGGCGTCGCGAAGATGTGGCGCTGACCGCCAGCCTCCGCGCCCAACCGGCGCTCACGGCTCCGGCGCGAAGAGCATCCAGAGCCGGTCCGTGGCTCACGCCCCGAGGACGAAGAGTGACCAGGTTTCGCCCGGGGCCAGCCCCGCCAGTTCGCGTCCGCACTCGCGCAGCACCTGCGGGCCCGAGGTGATGTGCTGGGTGCCCGCGTGGACGTCCCTGAACAGCCGCTGGATCAGCCCGTCGCGCAGCGCCGAGGTGCCGCCCGAGATGTAGACGAACCCGGCCACCTCGGCCAGCGTCGAGGTCGCGTGGTTGAGCGCGAGCCGTACCATCGTCTCCTGCCGCACGTCGAGCCGCCCGCCCGCGGCCAGCGTGCGCTCGGCGTCGTCCCACGTCTCGTGCACCAGCGCCTTGGCCGCCCGGTAGCGCGCCTCCGCGCGGGCGAAGTCGGTGTGGAAGGCGTCGCTGCCGGCGATTTGCCCCGGCCGGCCCGCGCGGGCCCCGACGTGCCTGACCAGCTCGTCGAGCAGCCGGCGGCCGACGCCGAGCGCCCAGGAGGAGTGGCAGATCAGCGCGTGGTCCACGATCCCCAGCCGGTAGAGCGCTCCGCCGCGCAGGGGCTCGTTCGTGTCGAAGACGTGGCTCCGCGACTCCGGTACGAAGACGTCGTCGATGGTGTAGTCGATGCTGCCCGTGGCGCGCAGGCCCAGGACGTCCCAGTTGCCGAGCTGCTTGACGTCGTCCAAGGGGGTGACGAAGATCCGTCCCTCGTCGGTGCCCTCGACGATGCCCAGGCTGTGGGAGTACTGGGCGTGCAGCATGCCGGAGGCGAAGCCCCACTGCCCGCTGAGGCGGAACCCCCCGTCCTCGCGGACGGCGACGCCCGGCCGGGTGCCCTGGCCCGCGATGAGCGGCGTCCGCGGGCCCGCGAAGATCCGCTCGACGGCGTCGTCGCCCAGGTACGCGCCGCCCGTGCCGTTCGCCAGGGTGGTCGCCATGACCACCCAGCCGGTCGAGGGATCGGCGTAGGAGAGCTCTTCGAGCACGTCCATCAGCTCCCTGGGCGACAGCTCGGCGCCGCCCAGCGGGGCCGGCACGCAGATGCCGAACAGCCCGGACTCGTGCAGGGCGTCAACGACGGCGTCGGTGAGCCTGCCCTGGGCCTCCGCCTGCGTGGCGTCCCGGTCGATCAGCGCGCGCAGGTCGCGGGCCCGCTCCAGCGGCGCGGTACCGGCGGTGTGCAGTCGCGGCGTGTCGTCCATTTCCGGTACTCCCGTTCGCGATCGTCGGTGCTTTTACTCCCTCCGTCAGATCACGTAAACGCCGGGTTGTCCAGTGCCGGGCGGGGGTTCGATCGCCTCCCAGGGGTGGGTCAGGGACGTTCTCAGGGACCTCCCCGACGTCCGCGCCGCCCGTATGCCGCACAATCGGGCGTCATGAGGATGAAGCGGATGGCCACGATCGCGGGTCTGCTGGGCGTGGCGGTGACGCTGACGGGGTGCGGGATCGGCGGTCCGAACGAGCAGGACACCGTCACGTACGACGTCGCCGACAAGGTGGCGGCCCTACAGGTGGAGACCGACTCCGGCTCGATCGAGGTGGTGGAGTCGGAGCGGCAGGGCATCCACGTGACCGAGGCGCTGACCTGGCGCAAGAACAAGCCGGAGACCAGCCACCAGGTGCGGGGCGACACGCTCGCCCTGACCTTCAACTGCCCCGCGACGTGGGGATTCGGAGCCGTGGGCACGTCCTGCGACGTGAGCTACAAGGTCGAGGTGCCCAAGGGGCTGCGGGTCAAGGTCAGCTCCGACTCCGGCGCCCTGACGCTGACCGGCCTGTCCGGTGAGCTGGACGCCCGGTCCGACTCGGGGGCGATCGAGGCCGACGGGCTGTCCGTGAAGCAGGTTGCCGCCAAGACCGATTCCGGCGCGGTCGGGCTCACCTTCACCGGAGCGCCGGACAAGGTCACGACCGCCACGGACTCGGGCCGGATCTCGGTGCACGTGCCGCAGGGGCCGTACAAGGTGGTCGCCTCGACCGACTCGGGCGGCAAGAACATCAAGGCCGCCGTCGACGACTCGGCCCCCCGCCTGATCGAGCTGACCAGCGACTCGGGTGACCTGGAAGTCGTCTCTCCCTGAACGTCCGGACGAGCGCGGCGGGTGACCTGGGAAACCGGCACGGACCGGCGCGGCGGGTGCGGGACCGGTTTTCGGTCCCGCACCCGCTTTCGTTCAGCTCGGGAGCGCCGGTTCCGCGGGCGGGCGGTAGCCGAGGCGGCCCCGGGTCGCGGCGAGCACCAGGATCGCCGCCGCGGTGCCGGCCAGCAGGGTGACGCGGGACGCCTGCTCGGGGGTGGCGAGCGTCGGGAACACCTCCGAGAAGGCGATCGACATGAAGTTGTTGACGCTGACGTGCAGCAGCATGATCAGCGGCAGGCTCTGGCCGGTCCGGTTGAACACCCAGGTGACGACCACACTGAAGACGCAGGCGAAGGCGACGAACTCGGCCACCCGCAGCCACGTGACGTCCGGCCACCCGCCCCACTCGCTCAGGAACAGCGGCAGGTGCCACATGCCCCACAGCGGGCCGAGGATGACGGTGGCGCCCAGCGGGCCGAACTTGCGCTGCATGCGGGCCAGGGCGAAGTCACGCCAGCCGGGCTCCTCCGCCAGACCCGTGGTGACCATCTGGAGCAGCAGCCCCGGCACGTACGCCACCAGCACGGCGACGGACGGCAGGTGGATGTTCTCGTCGGAGAGCGCGAGACCGGTGACGATGATGGCGGCGGGGACGCCGAGCGCGGTCACCAGGTACCAGACCCAGCTCACCCGCCACTTGGTCATCCGCCCGATCCACCGGCGGACGCCCTCCTTGCCCTCCGTGACCCTGGTCACCAGGTACGCGGAGAAGATGGGGCCGAGGTAGGCGCCCGGCAGGACGCCGAGGAGTTGCGAGGTGCCGAGGAACTCGGGGAAGCCGAAGTTCAGGATGCCGAGGCCGTTCGTGGACAGGACGTACGGCACCCAGGCGACCCAGCTCAGCAGGTTGGCCAGGATGAAGAAGCTGACCAGCGGACGCCGGCGGATGAATCCCCCGAGTCCGGCCTGTCCCGGATGCTGCTCGGCCTCCGGCCGGCTGTCGACTGTCATTTCTCTTTCTCCTTGGGGGGAGCGTTTTGACTGACAGTGATCAGCACATCAGCCGGAGGCCCTTCCGGTCGTTCCCGCGTACAGCCCAATGGAGGTATAGCCAGGGGTACCTTCCGCCGCCGCGAGGACGGCCAGGAATGCCTTCTGGGCAGGTCAACACTCGGAAAGACGGCACCGTTCGTCAGGGTGTGCACGCGGATGTCTCCATAACGTCGATGGCATGAAGATCAACGTGGTGCTGCCCTGTCTCAACGAGGCGGCCGCCCTGCCATGGGTGCTCGGGCGGATGCCGGACGGCTTCCATCCGATCGTCGTGGACAACGGCTCCACCGACGGCTCGGCGGGGATCGCGGCCACCCTCGGGGCGACGGTGGTGAGCGAGCCCCGTCCGGGGTTCGGCGCGGCCTGCCACGCGGGGCTGGCGGCCGCGGTCTCGGACGTCGTGTGCTTCATGGACGCCGACGCGTCGCTCGATCCCGTTCAACTGCCCCGGGTGAGCGGTCCCGTCGTGGCGGGGGAGGCCGATCTGGTGCTGGGCCGCCGGGTTCTGCGGCCGGGGGCGTCGTGGCCGGTGCACGCGCGGCTCGGCAACGCCGTACTGGCCAGGGGGCTGCGCCGCCGTACCGGGGTCCGGTTGCGCGACCTCGGGCCGATGCGGGCCTGCGAGCGTCTGCCGCTGCTCGCGCTCGGGCTGGTCGACCGGCGCTTCGGCTATCCGCTGGAGATGGTGCTGCGGGCGGGGGCGGCGGGCTGGCACATCGCCGAGACCGACGTCGACTACCTGCCCCGCCAGGGCAGATCCAAGGTCACCGGTACGGTACGCGGCACGCTGCGAGCGGTCGGCGACATGCGCCGCGTCCTGATCCGCCAGAACGGAACCGCGTGAACGCGCCCCGCGGCCGGTCGAGCGGCGACGGCGCTCACGCGGAGACGGGCGGTCGGTCGAGCGGTGACGGCGCTCACGCGGCGATGGGCGGTGGCGCGTGAACGCGACTCGTGAGGACGGTGCTCCGAGCGGGCAGATTCTGGTGATCGCCAAGGAGCCCGTGCCGGGGAGGGTGAAGACGCGGCTCGTGCCGCCGCTCACCCACGACGAGGCCGCCGGGCTGGCCGGCGCCGCGCTGGAGGACACGCTGCGTACCGTCGCACAGGTGCCGGCCGCCGGCCGGGTGCTCGTCCTCGACGGCGTCCCCGGCCCCTGGCTTCCCTCCGGCTTCACCGTGCTGCCGCAGCGGGGCGGCGGTCTGGACGAACGGCTGGCCGCGGCCTTCGCGGACGCCCACCTGCTGCGGCCGGTCCCCATGGTGCTCATCGGCATGGACACCCCGCAGGTCACCCCGGCTCTGCTGACCGCCGCCCTGAGGCTGCTCGCCGGCCACGACGCGGTGTTCGGCCCGGCGACCGACGGCGGCTTCTGGCTGCTCGGGCTCCGCGCCCCCGATCCGGCGCTGCTGCTCGGCGTGCCGATGTCGTCGCCGTCCACCGGCGCGAGCCAGTTCCGCAGACTGAAGGAGGCCGGGATGAGCGTCGCCACGATGCCGTGCCTGACCGACGTGGACACCATGGCGGACGCGATCGAGGTGGCGGCGCTCGTCCCCGGGTCCCGCTACGCCGCCGCGCTGGCCGGCCTGGGGGTGCCGCGATGAGGGTGCTGGTGACCGGGGCGGCGGGGTTCATCGGAAGTCACGTGGTCGAGGCGCTGGAGGCGCGGGGGCACGAGGTGACCGGCTTCGACCTGCGGTGCGGCGACGACGTACGCGACGCCGCCGCGCTCGCCCGGCCGCTGGCGGAGGCCGACGCGGTCGTGCACCAGGCGGCCAAGGTCGGGCTCGGCGTCGACGTGGCGGACCTGCCCGACTACGCCTCGGCCAACGTGTACGGCACGGCGGTGCTGCTGGCCGCGATGGCCCGCCACGGCGTGGGGCGGCTCGTGCTGGCCTCCTCCATGGTGGTCTACGGCGAAGGCGCCTACGACTGCGCCCGGCACGGCCGGGTCCGCCCCGGTCCCCGTACCGCTGAAGATCTGTCCACAGGCTCCTTCGAGCCGCGCTGTCCCCGTTGCGGCGCGGGCGTGCTCCCGGCCGCCATCGACGAGGACGCGCGGACGGATCCGCGCAACGCGTACGCCACCACCAAGCTGGCGCAGGAGCATCTGGCCGCCAACTGGGCCCGCGAGACCGGCGGCACGGCCGTCGCCCTGCGGTACCACAACGTGTACGGGCCGAGGATGCCGAGGGACACCCCGTACTCGGGCGTCGCGGCGATCTTCCGGTCCGCGCTGGAGGCGGGGCGGGCTCCGCGCGTGTTCGAGGACGGGGGCCAGCGGCGCGACTTCGTCCACGTCCGGGACGTCGCCGACGCGAACGTGGCCGCCCTCGACGGGGGCGTGCCGGGAACGCCGGCCGTCTACAACATCGCCAGCGGGCAGCCGCACACCGTGGGCGAACTGGCCGCGGCCCTGTCGGCGCAGCACGGCGGCCCTGAGCCGGTCGTCACCGGGGAGTACCGGCTCGGCGACGTCCGCCACATCACGGCCGCACCGGACCGGGCGGCGGCGGAGCTCGGCTTCCACGCCCGCGTCGGCTTCACCGAGGGCATGAAGGAGTTCGCCACCGCCCCCCTGGCCTGACCGGCCATGCCACGGCTTGGCCACGGCGAATCTGTGTCTGACCGTCGCAGCGTTGTGCCTGGCGTCCGCAGTGCCGAGCGATCTTGATGGAGGGATTCTTACGCGACGCGGCGAGAAGACGACGCTCGACGGCGCGGGCCGTCGCCGGGTCGCCGGCACGGCCGTGCTCCTGCTCGCTCTGGTCGGCGCGCTGGTGCTGACGATGAGCGCCGGACACCCCGCCGAGCGCGCGAGCCTGATCCGCTGGTACGCGCTGTCCTGGGCGCTGTTCGGCGCTGCGGTGTGGACGCTGCGCAAGGTGCCGGCCCGGCAGGCGGTGTTCCTGGTGGTCGCCGGAGCCGTCGCGGTGACCGCCACGGGGCTGCTCGCGCCGCCGACGACCAGCACCGATTCCTACCGGTACGTCTGGGACGGCCGGGTCCAGGCGGCGGGCGTCTCCCCTTACACCTACGCGCCCGCTGATCCCGCGCTCCTTCCGCTGCGCGACCGCTGGCTCTTTCCCGAGGGCGCGGACTGCGACTTCCCCTACCGCTACGCCGTTCACTCGGGCCCGGCCGCCCGCACGTGCACGTTGATCAACCGGCCCGACGTGCACACGATCTACCCGCCGCTGGCGGAGCTGTACTTCCTGGTCGTGCACCGGCTCGCGCCGGAAGACGGCCGGTACGAGCCGTTCCAGGTCGGTGGGGCGCTGCTGGCGTTCGGCACGTCGCTGGTCCTGCTGGCGACCGTCAGGCGAAGAGCTGCGGACAGATCCGTGGACAGGCGCGCGTGGTGGGTGGCGTGCTGGGCGTGGTGTCCGGCCGTTCCGCTGGAGGCGGTGAACAACGCTCACGTCGACATCCTCGGCGTCCTGCTCACCGTCGCCGCCATGGCCCTGCTGAGCCGGCACAAGGTCCGGGGCGGTCTGCTGCTCGGAGCGGCGACCGCGGTGAAGTTTGTGCCCGCGCTGGCCCTGCCCGGAGCGCTGTCCGGGCTCCTGGCCACCCGGGGGCCCTCCGTACGGCGGCGGGCGCTCGGCGCACTGGCCGTCGTCGGGCCCGCCGTCCTCGTCGTGGCGCTCGCCTATCTCCCGTACGTGCTCGCGTCCCGCGCGTCGGTCCTCGGCTACCTCTTCGGCTACCTGAACGAGGAGGGGTACGACGACACCGGCACCGGCGGCGCCCGGTACGCGCTGCTGCGACTGGTCCTGCCCGGCGCGGCGGCGCTGCCCGCGGCCCTCGTCCTGCTCGCGGTCGCGGCCGTGCTCGTGCTGCGCCGGGGTGACGCCGCCCGGCCGTGGCGCGGGGCCCTGGTGGTGACCGGGGTCGCGTTCCTGCTGTTCACACCCGGTTATCCCTGGTACGCCCTGCTGGTCGTCGCGCTCGTCGCCTTCGACGGCCGGTGGGAGTGGCTCGGCATCCCGCCGGCGGGCGCCGCCGCGTACCTGGGCGTCCACGAGCACGCCGGCACGGCCGCCTACGCGGTCGCCGCCCTGGCAGTGGTCGCGGGCTCCGTCGTACGGGCGAGGCGGGCGTGCCCAGCCCTCTCGCTGCCGGAACGATCATGACGGGGTGGCGAACCACCGCCTGGCCAGGTTCCGGCGGACAACGGTGGGAGGGTCATGACAGGGCCGCGAACCAGCGCCTGGCCGTGTTCCAGCGTTCGGCGGTGGGGAAGCCGCAGCGGGTGGCGAGCGGGCCGATGTCGTCGGCGGAGACGGTCGCCCAGGCGAACCAGCCGCCGGTACGGCCGTCGTGACGCAGCCGTACCCGGTCCACCGTGCTCTTCGAGCCGGGCGGGCGGACTTCGGCGATGACCGTTCCGCCCGGTCTGACCAGTTGCCGCAGGCGTCTGAGCAGCGCCACCGGATCGCCGCCGATGCCGATGTTGCCGTCCGTCAGCAGCGCCTCCGCCCACCGCCCCGTACCGGGAAGAGGGTCGAAGACGCAGCGCAGCAGGGCCGGGCCGCCCGCCCGGCGGGTCAGTTCGACGGCGAGAGGGGTGACGTCGATGCCCAGGGCGGGGACGCCCCTGCGGGTGAGCGCCACGGTCAGCCGGCCGGGGCCCGAGCCGACGTCCAGCGTGGGGCCGCCGCACCGGGCCAGGACGTCCTCGTCGCCCTCGATCGGGCGCAGCCAGCGCTCGGCGGCCAGCGGGCGGACGCGGCCGTCGGCGTACTCGACCTCCACGTGCCCGCCGCGCAGGCCGTGCTCGTAGACCGCGCTGCAGGACCGCCAGTCCGACAGCGTCACGGGATCGCCGATCGCGCCGCCGCTCACCGACCCGGCCGTCCCGCGGCCCGGCGTCGTACCGCGTAGAGCAGGGCGGAGACGACGAAGAGCGCCACGGTGATCCACAGCCACCGCGCCAGGTAGGGGGACGTGCTCAGCCCGACCGCTCCCACGTAGTTCGGCTCGGCGCCGCGCAGGACGAGCGGGAACCACACCAGCAGCAGCAGGCAGGACAGCGCGACCGGCACCCGCACGTGGTTGACCAGCGGTGGCCGTCCGCCCGGTCGCTCATGCTGCCGGGAAGGGGCGCGGAGCACGGCGTCGGCCGCCGAGTACAGCGGCCACAGCACCAGATCGTGGAAGACGGCGGCGCCGACGAACCACACGGCGAACCCCAGCCAGATGCCGGCCTCCACCACCCGGGTGGCGGCGTAACCGGCGACCGCGAAACAGACCACCAGCCCTGCCAGATGCCCCGGCCCGGCCCCGTAGAGCCTCGCCCACAGGCCCGCCCCCCGCCCTGCTCCCCGGCCCGCCTCCTGGTCCGCCCGCCGACGCGTCCACCAGCGCGTCCACCGGCCCATCGGCCGGTCGGCGTCGCCCTTCACGGGCGCTCCCGGCGGAACTCCAGCTCCCGCACCCACTTGGTGTTGTGCACGCCTGGCGCGTTCGGCACGATGATCCGCGCGGGATATCCGTGGTCGAGGGAGAGATCCGCGCCGTTGACCCGCAGCGCCAGCAGTGAACGAGGGTCGGACACCTGGCCGGCGTTGAGCGAGGCCTGGCCGAAGTAGCCGACGCGCTGCACCGACCTGGCCGTGACCTCCGCCGCGCCGGGCGGGATCCCGGCCAGCCGGGCCAGGTCGGCCAGCCGTACGCCGGTCCAGACCTGCTCGGTCGACCAGCCCTCGACGCAGGCGATCGGCAGCGCGTACGTGCGCAGCGGCAACGCCAGCAGATCCGCCCGGGTCAGCAGGGCCCGGCCGGCACCGGCGAGCACCAGCCGCCACGCGTCACCGGTGTCCGCCTCGGTGACGCCCAGGCTCGCCGCCGTCTTGTTGATCTGGAAGTCGTTGGGCCCCGTCCCGTACTCGCGCCCGTGCGGCGCCAGCAACGCCGTACGGCGCAGCGGCCCGTCGAACGTCTGCCCGGCCGACAGGCCGAACATCAGCACCGAGCCCCCGCCGACGAACGCCAGCAGGCCGCGCCGCGACATGGTGGGCGGCGCCGGGTCCACCGGCACCAGACCATTGGGGTCGGGCGGCTCGGGACGGGTGCCGGCCAGACCCGTACGCAGCTCGCGGCGCAGATCCCTAGACCGCAGCGCGCGGATCGCCATCGGCAGCCGTACCGCCACGTGCACGGCGAGCGCCGCCAGGAAGATCCACGCCCCGTACAGGTGCGCCGGGTAGAAGGAGAAGGGGAAGACGTAGAAGAGCTGGATGTTGAGTATCCCGGTGGCGAACTGGAATCCGGCCCCGCCGACCAGGAGCAGCAGGCTGACGCGCTCGACGGCCTGGGCGAGCGAGCGCGCCGGCGGCCAGTCGAACAGCTTGGGGATCACCGACCACAGCTTGGCCAGCAGCACCGGCACCAGTGTCAGCCCGAGGATGACGTGGGCGCCCTGGGTGACCCGGTACACCCAGGCGGGGCTCGTCGGCCAGTCGAACAGGTAGAAGCCGAGCAGGCCCTTGCCCGGGGTCGTGTCGTTGCCGGGCAGGCGGGGGTCGTACGCGGCGTACGACAGCAGGCCGGTGACGGCGACGACGGTCAGCCCGGCGAGCAGGACCAGACCGAGCACCGACGTGAGCCACGGACCGCGCAGCGGGCTGCGCCAGAAGCCGGGCCGGAACGGACCGGGCGGCCTGCGCCAGAAACCCGGGCGGCGTGGTCCGGGCGGCCCGCCCTCCTCCCGACCCTTCGCGGCGGAGGCGTGCCGATCATGAGCGCGCCCGGATGGCGTATCCGGCACAGATCCCCCCGAAGCCGTTGTCGAATGCTGGATGTCTTTACCGCAAACGGCGCGCTCAAAGTAGGGCGAGGGTAAGCATTCCGCCACGCTCTGGCGTACGCCGCGTGGTCTTTGTCCCCCATGAGAGCTATGGGCGAATGTCCACCGTGCGGGGACGACCCGTGGTGCGCCCGTTCCCTAGCGTTATGGACGTGACGGCAGCGGTTCGGCCCGCTTCCCGCCACCGTCGGCGCGCATCCGCCCCGGCGCCGATGAGCTACCTGGGAGAACGTCATGCTCCGCACGTTCAAGGCATCCGCTGTGGCCGCACTGTGCTGCGTCGTCGTCGGCGTGGGGATCGCCGGCGCCCCGGCCGCCTCGGCGGAGGAGTGGGACCCCTTCGCGAAGACCGACGCCGAGAGCTGGGACCCCTTCACCGGGCACAGGGCCGACCCGTTCGTCGGCACCAAGAAGATCAAAGTCAGCGGCAAGAAGGTGAACGTGTCCTGCTCGGGCCGCCAGGGGCGGGGCAAGCCGGTCGTCGTGCTGCTGCACGGTGCCGGTGACGGGGTGGAGAAGCTCGCGGCGCTGCAGAAGACGCTGAGCGGCAGGAACCGGGTCTGCTCCTACGACCGGCTCGGTGCCGGGGCGAGCGACCAGCCCGACGGCCCGCAGAGCTTCACGAGCACCGGGAAGATCCTGACCGGGGTGCTCGACCGGATCGCCGGTGACAGCCCCGTCGTGCTGGCGGGTCACTCGCTGGGCGGGCTGATCGCCGCCAGGTACGCCCCCGAGCACCGCGACCGGGTCAAAGGCCTGGTGCTGATGGACGCCACGCCCGCGACGATGACCGCCGACATCAAGAAGGCCATCCCGGCCTCCGCCGAGGGCCCGGCGGCCGAGCTGCGCGCCCAGAACCTGGCCATCTTCGCGGGGCAGAACCCGGAGAAGCTGGTCATCCCCGACGGAAGGGTCCGTTCGGCCGGCCGGATCCCGGTCGAGGTGCTCACGCACGGCAAGCAGTACCTCGCCGCCATCCCCACGTACGGGCCGAAGCTGGAGCGGGCCTGGTCCGCGGGCCAGCGCGCCTGGCTCAAGCTGTCCACCCGCAGCAGGCTGACCACGGCCACGAAGAGCGAGCACTACATCTACGTCGACCAGCCCGAGGTCGCTGTCAAGGCCATCCAGCGCGTCGCCGCCCAGGCCACCCGCCACAGGTGACCGGGCACCGGCCGCGTCCGGCCGGCCGCCGCCGCACGGGTCCTCCCCGGCGGCGGCTTTCGCCGTTCCCGCCTTCCTCATAGGCACTAGTGACGACGTCGGCGATCCGGTACGGCGTCACGCGCCCCCGGAAACCGGCAGGAACAGGTCGGCGAGGTCGTCGAAGGCGATCAGGAGGACGGCGCCGACCAGCCCGGCCGGCACCGCCAGCGCGAGACCGGCCACGGTCACGGGACCGCCGGTGAACGCCGCCGCCACCGCACCCAGCCCCACGACGAGCAGCAGCAGCCCGTTCCGGACCAGATGCACCGGGCCGAGCGGCGTCACCGACGCGCCGAAGCACCGGCACGGCTCCCGCCGCCCGCCCCGCAGCGAGACGGCGATCCACGTGGAGAACGCGACCAGCAGCACCCCACCGGCGGCCAGCCCCGCCCGGGGCAGCACGACCAGGCCGGCCGCGGCGACGACCTCCACGACCGCCGTCGCCAGCGCGGCGGGGAACCGGATCGGGCCGGGCAGCGACTCCAGCGTGGCGGCGAAGGACCGCAGCGCGGCACGGCTGCGCAGCTTCGAGTACGCGGAGACGACGAAGACCGTGGCGAGCAGGACCTGACACGCCACCAGCACGTGAACCATGACCTCAGATGCTCGCCCGCCCCGTTAGCCCGCCACTGGCGCGCCGGTAGCGCGCCCCGCCACCGAGCCGGGCACCGCCCCGGGCGCGTATGCAGGTGCCGCCCACCCCTCGCCGACGAGGCGACCGTGCGCCGGCCGGCCCTCCACGACGCGCTGGCCAAGCTGCGCGCGCTCACCCCCCGAGGCGCACGACCCGGCTGGCCGTGCTGACCGGCGCCGTGCTCACCTGCCTGGCCGTGGTGGGAGGCGGAGTCATCCCGGCGCTGCTCCGTCCGGCGCCCCCGATCGTGATGACGCCGCCGGAGACGGGAAGGGCGGCGTCCCGCGCGGCTGGGCGGCTGGCTGAGCGCCACGGGGTGACCCTGCCGGCCTTCTCCGAGCCCACGAACGTCACCTCGGGCGGCGCCGGGACTGGTGTGGACGCCGGCCGCTCCCCCTGCGGGGTACTGACGGGCCCGTGATCCCCCGCGCGAGCTACCCGGCGAAGCCCGTCAGAGGGGGATGGCAGGTCAAAGCCCGATCTCTAGTGTTTTTCTCACCGCGGAAAACGCCGCGGAGACCTGATCGAGAGGAACACGATCGTGGCATCCACGGAGCACCAGCAGACCCTTCCGCAGGCCGGCCCCTCCGCGGCCCGGAGCCGGCTGCGCACCTTCCGCTTCCCCGTCCTGCTGGTCGCGATGTTCGCCGTGATGACGGTGATCGCCGGGATCAACCAGCTCGTCTCGCCCGTGCCGCTGCTGGCCCTGCCGGTGGGCGTCGGCCTGGCCGTCGCGGCGATCGTCGCCTACCGCCGCCTCTCCCGTGCCGTCGAGCTCCGCTCGGACGTGCCCGAGCTGGACAAGGCGGACCGGCGGCCCCGGCTGCGGCAGGGGACGCTGCTCGGGCTCGGCCTGTTCACCGGGCTGATGGCGCTGATCGCGGTGTTCGGCGGCTGGCAGGCCGTGTCCTGGGGCTCCATCGGCAGCGCCCTCGGCGCCGCGGGCATGATGGCGAGCGTCGCCGTGGCCGAGGAGCTGCTGTTCCGCGGGATTCTGTTCCGGATCATGGAGGAGCGCCTCGGCACCGTGATCTCGCTGGTCGTGTCCATGCTGGTCTTCGGCGCGACCCACCTGGTGAACGCCAACGCCACGCTGTGGGGCGTGCTGTCCATCGCCCTGACCGGTGGAGCCATGCTGGCCGCCGCCTACGTCGCCACCCGCTCGCTGTGGCTGCCCATCGGCCTGCACTTCGCCTGGAACTTCACCCACACCGGGATCTTCGGGGTCTCGCTCTCCGGATCGGACGCTCCGGTCGAGGGCCTCCTGAACGTGACGCTGTCCGGCCCCTCCGCGCTGACCGGCGGCGTCTTCGGGCCCGAGGCCAGCCTGCTCGCCCTGGTGGTCTGCCTGGTTCCCACGATCGTCCTGCTCCGGCGGGCCAAGCGCACCGGCCAGATCAAGAGCCGCACCCGCTCTTCGTGAAGCACCGACTGAACGGCCCGCCGGGGACTCCCGGCGGGCCGTTCAGTCGTTCGCGACGGCGCGCAGGACGCACTCCCTGAGCAGCTCGCGGCGCCGCTCGTGCACCGCGGGCGGCTCCTCGTCGGACGCCGCGTAGACGTTGCTGACCGGCGACCAGGCCATGGACATCGCGATGACCAGGGCCATCAGATCGAACGGATCTCCCTGCCGCACCCGCCCCGCCGCCTGCGCCTCGGCGATGGCGCGCAGTTTGTGGTCGTCGAGGCGGTCGTGCTCCGCCACGAGGTGGCCGGTCGGCCGGCGCTCCAGCCGGGCCCAGGTGGCCAGCCGGATGAGATCGGGACGGCGCAGGTATTCGTCGTAGAGGCGCACGGCCCAGTCGGCGAGGTCGGCGGCGTCGATGGGGACGACGTTGACGATCCGCTCCAGCGAAGCGAAGAAGATCGCGTTGAAGAGCCCCTCCTTGTTGCCGAAGTAGGCGTAGAGCTGGGCCTTGTTGGTCCGCGCCGCCGCCACGATCCGCTCGATGCGGGCTCCGGCGATGCCGTATCGGGCGAACTCCTGGGTGGCCACGTCGAGGATGCGCTGGTACGTCGCGGCGCCGCGCGCGGTCAGGGGCTGGTCCGCCATGGTCGTTCACGCTACCAGACAGAACAGTTGGTTTGCTTTGGCCGGCGGAGTGCGCCTACGATCAAATAAACCGAACAGTCTGTTTCAAGGAGAACTGTTGTGCGTACCACGACCGGATGGCAGGCGGACGGGCCGACGACGCTGCGGCGTACCGAGCTGAAACGGCGCGACCTGCGCCCCGACGACCTCGCGGTCAGGATCGACTACTGCGGCGTCTGCCACAGCGACCTGCACGCCATCCGCCACCAGGACAGCGCGGCGGGCGCTCTGGTGCCGGGCCACGAGTTCACCGGCGTGGTCACCGAGACCGGGCCGGCCGTCACCCGCTTCGCCCCCGGCGACCCCGTCGCGGTCGGCAACATCGTCGACTCGTGCGGCGAATGCGGCATGTGCCGGGCGGGCCAGGAGAACTTCTGCCACGCCTTCCCGACCTTGACCTACGGCGGCACCGACCGGCTGGACGGATCGACCACGCTGGGCGGCTTCTCCCGCGAGTACGTCGTCCGCGAGGGCTTCGCCTACCCGCTTCCGGCCGGCCTCGACCCGGCCGCCGCCGCGCCGCTGCTCTGCGCCGGCGTCACCGTCTGGGAGCCCCTGCGCGCCCTGGGCGTGGGCCCGGGCAGCCGGGTCGCCGTGGCCGGGCTGGGCGGCCTCGGGCATCTCGCCGTCATGATGGCCGTGGCCCTCGGCGCCACGACCTCGGTCATCAGCCGCTCGTCCGGCAAGGCCGACGACGCCCGCCGGCTCGGCGCCCACGGGTTCGTCGTGTCCACCGACCCGGACCAGGTGGCCGCCGCCCGCGACACGTTCGACGTGGTCATCGACACCATCTCCGCCCCGCACGACCTCGGCCCGTACCTGCGGCTGGTCGCCATGGACGGCACGCTCAGCCACCTCGGTCACCTCGGGCCGGTCACGGTGGACACCATGGACCTGCTCCTCGGGCGCAAGAAGCTCAGCTCCGCCGGCAGCGGCGGCCGTCCCGCGACGGCCGCCATGCTGGAGTTCTGCGCCGAGCACGGCATCACCGCCGAGATCGAGCTGCTGCCCTCCGCGCGGGTGAACGAGGCGCTCGACCGCCTCGGCCGCAACGACGTCCGCTACCGGTTCGTCCTCGACCTGTCCGACCTGAGCTGAACGGGCGCGGATCGTTCTGACCCCAGCCGCGAGAACGACCAGGTCACGAGAGCGACCCGGTCACGAGGACGGCGCGGTCACGAGGGCGATGCGGCGAGGTCGAGGGCGATGTCGGCGATCAGGTCCTCCTGGCCGCCGACCATGCCGCGCCGCCCCGCCTCGACCAGGATCGAGCGGGTGTCCAGGCCGTAGCGCGCGGCGGCGGCCTCGGCGTGGCGCAGGAAGCTCGAATAGACGCCGGCGTAGCCGAGGGTCAGCGTCTCGCGGTCGACCCGCACCTCGCGGTCCTGCAACGGCCGGACGAGGTCGTCGGCGGCGTCCATCAGCGGGAACAGGTCGCAGCCGTGATCGAGGCCGAGCAGGTCGGCCACCGCGACGAACGCCTCGATGGGGCAGTTGCCGGCCCCGGCGCCCTGCCCGGCCAGGGACGCGTCCACGCGGGACGCGCCGTTCTCGACCGCGATCACGCTGTTGGCGACGCCCAGGCCCAGGTTGTGGTGGGCGTGGATGCCGAGCTGGGTCTCCGGCCGCAGCACGTCCCGGTACGCGCGGATCCGGTCCCGTACGCCGTCCATGGTGAGACGCCCGCCGGAGTCGGTCACGTAGACGCAGTGCGCGCCGTAGGACTCCATGAGCCTGGCCTGCGCGGCGAGCTCGGCCGGCGCGGCCATGTGGGACATCATCAGGAAACCGGCCACGTCCATGCCCAGCTCGCGGGCGGCGGCGATGTGCTGCGCGGAGATGTCGGCCTCGGTGCAGTGCGTGGCGATCCGGACGGAACGGATGCCGAGTCGGTGCGCCTGGCGCAGGTCGTGCAGGGTGCCGATGCCGGGCAGCAGCAGCGTGGTCGGCACGGCCCGCCGGGTGACGTCGCAGACCGCCTCGATCCACTCCCAGTCGGTGTGCGCGCCGATTCCGTAGTTGATGCTCGAACCGGACAATCCGTCGCCGTGCGCGATCTCGATGGCGGCCACGCCGGCCGCGTCCAGCGCGGCGGCGATCGAGCGCGCCTGCTCGACGGTGTAGCGGTGCCGGATGGCGTGCATGCCGTCCCGCAGGGTCACGTCCTGGACGTACAGGCTCGCGATCGATGGGCCGGTCGTCGGCTGGCTCGTCATCGGGTGGTCTCCTGGCGGTGGGCGGCGATCCGTTCGGCGGTCCGCAGGGCCGCCGACGTCATGATGTCGAGGTTGCCCGCGTAGGCGGGCAGGTAGTGCGCGGCGCCCTCGACCTCCAGGAACACCGACACCTTGATCGCGCCGCCGGGCGCGCCGGCCGGGATCAGCCGGTGCAGCGGGTCGTCGGCGGCGACGGTCTCGAACTGCACCTTCTGCTTGAGCCGGTAGCCGGGCACGTACGCCTGCACCCGCCCGACCATCGCCTCGACCGACGCGGTGACGGCTTCGGTGTCGGCGTCGGAGACGAGGCAGTGCACGGTGTCGCGCATGATCAGCGGCGGCTCGGCCGGGTTGAGCACGATGATGGCCTTGCCCCGCGCCGCGCCCCCGACCCGCTCGATCGCCGACGCGGTGGTCTCGGTGAACTCGTCGATGTTGGCCCGCGTGCCGGGCCCCGCAGAACGGGAGGAGATCGACGCGACGATCTCGCCGTAGTGCACCGGGGTGACCGCACCGACCGCCGCCACGATCGGGATGGTGGCCTGCCCGCCGCAGGTGACCATGTTGACGTTCGGAGCGTCGAGGTGTTCGTCCAGGTTGACCGGCGGCACGATGTAGGGCCCGAGCGCCGCCGGCGTGAGGTCGACGACGGTGCGGCCGAGGGGGCGCAGGACCTCGTCGTGGCGGCGGTGCGCGCCGGCGGAGGTCGCGTCGAAGACGTACTCGACCTCGGCGAACTCGTCCAGCCGGACGAGACCGTCGACGCCCTCGTGGGTCGTGGCGACCTTGAGGCGGCGGGCCCTGGCCAGCCCGTCGGACTCGGGGTCGATGCCGGCCATGGCGGCCAGGCTGAGCCGGTCCGACAGCCGCAGCACCTTGATCATCAGGTCGGTGCCGATGTTGCCCGAGCCGATGATCGCCACCTTGGCGAGCCCGCTCATGACGCCTCACCCCGCTCGGCGAAGGAGGCGGTGACCTCGGCGAAGGAGACGGTGACGGAGCCCAGGCCGGAGATCTGCGCGGTGAAGACGTCGCCGGGCGCGGCGGGGACCATCGGGCCGAGCGCTCCGGTCAGGACCACGTCGCCGGCGCGCAGGGGTTCGCCGCGGCGGGCCAGCGTCGAGGCCAGCCAGGCCGCGGCGTTGAGCGGGTCGCCCAGGCAGTCGCGGCCGGTGCCTTCAGAGACCAGCTCGCCGCCCCGGTACATCCGCATCGCGATGTCGGCCGGCTCGACCTCCTCGATGGAGACCTGCTCGTCGCCGAGGACGAACAGCCCCGAGGAGGCGTTGTCCGCCACGGTGTCGACGATCGTGATGTCCCAGCCGGCGATCCTGCTGTCCACGATCTCCAGCGCGGGGCGGACGGCCGCCGTCGCCGCGCGCACGTCGGCCGGGGTGCAGTCGGGACCGGTCAGGTCGGCGCCCAGGATCAGCGCCACCTCCGCCTCGATCCTGGGCTGGAGCAGCCGCCCGGCCGGCACGGAGCCGCCGTCCGCCAGCGCCATGGAGGCGAGCAGTGCCCCGAAGTCGGGCTGGTCCACGCCCAGCTGGCGCTGCACGGCCGGCGAAGTGAGGCCGATCTTGCGCCCGGTCAGGCGGTGGCCGGCCGCGAGCAGACGCTCGTTGTTGAGCCGCTGGACCTCGTAGGCGGCGTCGATGTCCCCGGCCGTGAACAGGTCGCGGATCGGCGGGCACGGCGTGCCGGTGGCGGTCGCGGTCGCGAGCAGGTCCGCGGCCTTCTGGACGGTGGCGCTCATCGTGGCTCCGAGCGGGTCGAGGGCATCGGCGCACCTCCGAAGGGGTGGCTGTGAACGTCCCCAGGTATAGGCGGGTGAGCCGGGGTGTGCCAAAGTTCGTTCCGTGCACCGGAACACCTCGCCCGTGAACATGCTGGACAAGGCCGTGTCCATCCTGGACGTCTACCGCCCGGACGGCGGCTCGTTCCGCCTGACGGAACTCGCGGCCAGGGCGGGCCTGCCCAAGACCACGGCCTTCCGCCTGATCGGCGACCTCGTCCGGCTCGGCCTGCTGGAGCGCGACGGGGAGCGCTACCGGCTCGGCGGCACCCTGTTCGAGCTGGGCTCGCTCGTCCCCCGACGGCATGACCTGCGCGAGAGCGCGCTGCCGTTCCTCCAGGACCTGTTCGAGAGCACCCGCCAGACCGTGCACTTCGGGATCCGGGACGATCGTGACGTCGTGTATCTCGAACGTATCCACGGTCACGACGCCGTTCCCCTGCCGTCCAGGATCGGTGGCCGGCTGCCGCTGACCTGCACCGCGATCGGCAAGGCCCTGCTCGCGTTCTCCGGGCCCGAGCTGGCGGACGCGATCCTGGCCGGGCCGCTGCCGCGGCTGACCGCGTACTCGATCGCCGACCCGCTGCGTCTGCGGACGGCGCTCGAACAGACCCAGGTGTCCGGGCTCGCGTACGAGGAGCAGGAGGCGGCGCTCGGGATCAGCTGCATCGCCGCGCCGGTGTTCGCCGGCGCCGGCGAACCCGTCGCGGCGCTGTCGGTGGCGGTGCCCCGCGAGCACTTCCGGCCGGCCCACCTCGCCCCGGCGGTGCGCACGGCCGCCCTCGGCCTGTCCCGCACGCTGCGACAGGGCTGAATCAGAGAAGAGAGAACGTTCGGTCTTGACCAAACGGCGGCCGACCGTCATGATGAGTGGAGGGAGAACGTTCGGTCTTCTAGGGAAGGAACCGCGACCATGAGCCAGCCCCTTTACACCGGCATCGCCACCTCCACCGGGGACGGCAGGGCGGGAGGCAACGCCAGGACCGACGACGGCCTGCTCGACGTCACCCTGGCCATCCCGAAGGAGATGGGCGGCCCCGGCGGCGCGACCAACCCGGAGCAGCTGTTCGCGGCCGGCTGGGCCGCGTGCTTCCACTCGGCGCTCAAGGCCGTGGCCGCGCAGCGGAAGACCCCCGTCACCGACTCGGCGGTCATCGCCGAGGTGCAGGTGCTCCCCACCCCGGAAGGCGGGTTCACGCTCAGCGCCGCGCTGCACGTCGAGCTGTCCGGCGTGGACCAGGCGACGGCGGACGCGCTCGTCGACGGCGCCCACGCGATGTGCCCCTACTCCAACGCGACGCGCGGCAACATCCCGGTCACCCTGGACGCGACCGTCGCATGAAACCCCGGTGGCCGGGCCGACGCGGACCCCGTCGGCCCGGCCACCGGCTCCACCCCGCACCCGGTGATCACCGTTGGGTGCCGCCGTCCGAGCGGATCTATCATGGCCGCATGGTCAGGGAATCCGGCTCCGCGCCGGCCGCTGCCGGTCTGAGCAGCCGCGAGGTCATCTTGAACGCGGCGCGCACCCTCATCGGCGAAAAAGGGTACGACGGCATGGCCATCTCCGACCTGTGCGCGCAGTCCGGGCTGCCGCCCAGCTCGATCTACTACCACTTCGGCAACAAGCTCGGCGTCCTGGCCGCACTCCTTGAGCGCACCTTCGACGAGTTGCACGCCCTTTTCCCCAACCCGTCCTCGTTCGACGACCTCGCGCCTTTGGAGCGGCTCGAAGCGTGGTTCTCGGCCGCGTGCCGTTCGCTCGACCGGCGGCCCGACTACCTCCGGCTGCTCGTCGCGATCAGCGTCGGGCCGCAGAAGGACGCCGAGGTGGTGCGCAGGACCGTGCGCCGCATCCGCGACTACGCCCACGCGTCCTGGGTCGACGCGCTCACGCCCATCTTCGCGCCCGAGGGCGGCGAGGCCGGCGAGGCCCTCGTGCAGCGGCTGGCCATTCTCGGCCGCGCCCTGACCGACGGTCTCTCGGTGACCAACAGCTTCGACGAGATGACCTACAGCTCGCAGGTCACGCCCTTCGTCGCCCTGGTCCGCGGCCTCGCGGAGCACCGCGACGGCGCGCAGCGGCTCTTCGGCGACGGCGAGGCCTGACCTCCGGAAATCGGTGGCGAAGTCACTCTTGATAACACCGCCGAAATTTGTATAGTGAACGCTACATACAGGCGGACAGATTGGAGGCGGAGTGACGAGCACGTTAGATGTCGGTGACCTGCGCCTGGCCTACACCGAGGCCGGCGCCGGCGCCCCGGTCGTGTGGCTGCACGGCTCGGGACCCGGCGCCACCGGTATGAGCAACTTCGGCGGGAACCTGCCCGCCTTCGCGGACTACCGCAACATCGTGATCGACCTGCCGGGCTGGGGCGACACCCCGCGGCCCGAGCTGGACGAGCCGCTGATCTTCCACGCCGCCGAACGGGTGTGCCGGGCGATGACGGCGCTGGGGATCGAGCGGGCCCACCTGGTCGGCAACTCCTACGGTGGCGCGGTGGCGATGCGGATCGCGATGCGCCATCCGGAGCGCGTGGACCGGCTCGTCCTCATGGCGCCGGGCGGAGTCCTCCCCGCGGACGCGCCGCCCTGGCCGGTCGGCCTGGACCGCCTCTTCGCCTACATGGCCGCGGCCAAGCCGTCGCGCGAGGCGATGGCGGAGTTCGTCCGTCTCATGGTCCACGACGAGAGCCTCGCGACCGAGGAGCTCATCGACGAGCGCTACGAGTCGAGCCTGCGCGCCCACCCCGAGCTGCCGATCCCGCCGAACTTCGGCGACCTGACCCCCGACCTGGGCCTCATTGCCGCCCCCACGCTGCTCGTGTGGGGCAGGGAGGACCAGACCGTCCCGCTGACCTGGGCGCCCAGGATCCTCGACGGGATCCCGGACGCGGAGCTGCGCGTGCTGCCGCACTGCCGGCACTGGGTCCAGTACGAGCGTGCGCCTGAGTTCAACCACATCGTCCGCGAGTTTCTGCAGGGCGGAGCAGCCGCCGCATCGGAGGAATGACACCCGTGGGTATCAGGAAGCTTGGCTACGTCGGCCTCAACGTCACCGACGTCGAGGCGTGGACCGACCTGCTCGGCCGTACGCTGGGGATCGGCGTCACCCTCGCCAAGTCCGGCACCGACGAGGTCGCCCTGGCCGAGCTCGACGAGTTCAAATACCGCGTGGCCCTCTACCCCTCCACCGAGGACAGCCCGCGCGAGCTGGGCTGGATCGTCGACACGCCGGCCGAGCTCGACCGGCTCACCCGGCGGCTCACGGACGCCGGCTTCACCGTCGCGGAGGGATCCGCGGAGGAGCGGGAACTGCGCGGCGCCACGTCGCTGCGCTGGTTCACCGACCCGGTCGGCTACCGCGTGGAACTCGCGGTCGGGGAGGCCAAGGTACGCACCGCCGCCGCCCGGCCGCCCGGCGGCCCCGGCACCACCGGCCTCGGACATTTCGTCCTGGCCGGTCCCAGGCTCCAGGAGATGCGCGAGCTGTACGAGTCGGTGCTGGAGTTCAAGCTGACCGACTACCGCGCCCCCGGCCTGTTCTTCTTCCGCTGCAACCGGACCCACCACAGCATCGCCCTGGCCGGCGCCGAGACGGCGTCGATCCACCACCTGGAGTTCGAGCACGGCTCCATCGACGACGTCGGCCGGGCCTACGACCGGGCCAAGGCGAACGACGTGCCGATCTCGATCAGCCTCGGCCGGCACATGAACGACAAGGCGATCTCCTTCTACGTCAAGAACCCCAGCGGCTTCCACCTGGAGATCGGCTGCGCGGGCATCGAGGTGGGCGAGGACTGGGTCCCGCACGACTTCGGCCGCCCGGACGTCTGGGGACACCACCACGCCGACGCCAATCCCTTCGCCGCACCGAAGTCGTGACCCGCACGGCCCCGAGCCGTCCGACATCCTGACCGCGACGCGGCCCGACGCTCATCCCCGCCGGTAGACCCGGACGCCCCTGACGTCCTCGGCAGAGCCGGCGCACCCCCACCGTTGTAGAGCGAACGCTACATACACAGCCTGAGGCGCCGTACGGGCGCCGGTCCAGGCTTACTCGGGGGCTTTTCGACCATCGCGCAACCAAGCGAGGTTTCCCTTGAACGTTCTCGAGCAGGTCAAGAACTCACCGATGAGTCCCGCCCAGATCAGGGCGGTCGCGCTGTGCCTCGTGATCAACCTGGTGGACGGGTTCGATCTCCTGGTGACCTCCTACGTCGGGCCGACGATCACCCGCGAGTGGGGCCTGTCCTCCTCGGACGTGGGCGTCCTGCTGAGCGGCGGGCTGGCCGGCATGGCCATCGGCGCGCTCTTCCTGGCGCCGCTCGCCGACCGCGTCGGCCGCCGCCGGCTCACCCTCGCCTGTCTCGCCCTGGCCTCGGCCGGCATGCTCGCCGCCGCCCTCACCCAGGACTTCGGCCAGCTGCTCGCCACCCGGCTGGTGACGGGCGCGGCGGTCGGCGCGATGGCGGCCAGCCTGCCGGTGCTCACCTCGGAATTCGCGAACAACCGGCGCAGAGGGCTGGTCGTCGCGCTGATCACCACCGGGTACGGCATCGGCTCGGTCATCGCCGGCGTCGCCTCCAGCCTGCTGATCGGCTCGTACGGCTGGCGCTCGGTCTTCGTCTTCGGCAGCGTCGTCACCGCCGTCCTCTTCCTGGTCGGCCTGCGTGCTCTGCCCGAGTCGATGGACTACCTCGTCGCCCGCCGCCCCGGCGACGCGCTGGAGCGGTTCAACCGGATCCTGGTGTCGATGGGACGCGCCCCCGTCGAGACCCTGCCGGAGCCCGCGTCCCCGACGAGGTCGCGCAAGGTGGCGCTCGACTCGCTGTTCCGCGGCCGCAACGCGGTCAGGACGGTGCTGGTCTGGCTGGCCTTCACCGCCGCCCAGCTGATCTTCTACTTCGCCAGTTCGTGGACGCCCGGCCTGCTGCTGGAGGCGGGGATGTCCAACCAGCAGGGGATCAGCGGCGGTGTGCTGTTCAGCCTCGGCGGCGTCACGGGTGCGATCCTGCTGGGGGTGCTGGCCTCCCGGGTCGAGCCGCGCCGGCTGACCGCGGCGTACTTCGTCGCCGGCGCGCTCATGCTCATCCTCTTCTCGGTGTCGCTCGGCACGCTGGCGAGCGCGCTGGTCGTGGCGGTGCTGGTCGGGCTGTTCCTCAACGGGACGGTGTCCGGGATCAACGTGATCGTGCCGAACCTCTACCCGGCCGAGTCCCGCGCGACGGCGCTCGGCCTGGCCGTCGCCGTGAGCAGGCTCGGGGCCGTGCTGGCGCCGCTGATCGCCGGGTTCCTGCTGCAGGCCGGCTGGACGCCCGGCTCGATGTTCCAGGTCTTCGCGATCCCGGCCGTGCTCGGCGCCGTCGCCACGATCCTGCTCACCCGGTTCGAACGTACGACGAGGGACGCCCCGGCCGAGCCGAGGCCCGTCGAGGGCGCGGCGGCCGAAGCATGACGCCGCAGGAGGCAGGCCGGTCCCGTCCGGGTCCCGTCCCCGGCACGATGCCGGAGGAGGGCGCGGGTCCCGTGCTCGTGCTGCTGCACGGCGGCGGGCCGGGTGTGGACGCCGCGAGCAACTGGGCGGCGGTGCGGACCAGGCTCTCGGCCCGGTTCCGCTGCCTGGCCCCCGACCTGCTCGGCTTCGGCACGCAGGTCGGCGGCGACGGCACGGCCGGCCTCCGGGGACCGCGGGCCTGGGCGGCGGCCCGCGCCCGGCAGGTCCTCATGCTGCTCGACCAGCACGGTCTCGACCGCGTGCACGTCGTCGGCAACTCGGCCGCGGGCGGCGCCGCGGCGCTGGCCCTGCTCGCCGCCGCGCCGGACCGGGTCGGGCGCGCGGTGCTCATGGGCGGCGCCGGCACGGGCCCGCTGCCGCGTACCGTCCCCTTCTACGACGAGCCGACGCGGGCGTCCATGCGCGCCACCCTCGGCCGGTTGGTCGCCGACGAGAGCGCGCACCGCGACCTCCTCGACGACCTGGCCGGCGTACGGCTGGCGCAGGCCCTGCGCCCCGGCGCCGAGGAGGCGTTCCGGTCGATGTTCGCCGAGGTCACGGACGGGACGCCGCCCGTCGATCCCGGTACTATCGCCACCCCGGTCCTCGCCCTGCACGGGGAGCGGGACCGGGTCCAACCGGTCGAGGTCTCCGAGCGGCTCGCCGCCGCCCTGCCCGACGGCCGCCTTGAGGTGGTGGCGGGGGCGGGGCACTGGATCCACGTCGACCGGCCGGATGAGTTCTGCACCCTGGTAGGGGAGTTCCTGAGCGCATGACACCGCAACCCACCACCCCCGGCGATCCGGCCGGCGTCCTCGTCGTCGGCGCCGGCCCCACCGGGCTGACCCTCGCCATCGACCTCGCCCAGCGCGGCGTGCCGTGCCACGTCGTGGAGGCCACGGAGGAGCGCGGCGCCAACCCCCGGTGCAACACCACCTCCGCCCGGTCGATGGAGATCTTCCGCCGGCTCGGGCTGGCCGGCGACATCCGCCGGGCCGGCCTGCCCGAGGACTACCCGACCTCGATCCAGTACCGGACCAGCCTGCGCGGCGAGCCGATCTTCCGCATCGACCTGCCGTCGGCCGGCGACGTGCTGGCCGGCGCCGGCCGGGACGGCTGGCCCACGCCGGAGCCGCAGCACCGCGTCTCGCAGCTGTTCCTCGAACCGATCCTGGAGCGGCACGCGAGCCGGCACCCCCTGATCACCCTCGACCGCGGCACCCGGCTGGTCGGGTTGCGGCAGGACGACGAGCACGTGGAAGCGGTCGTGGAGTCCGGCGGAGCCCGCCGCACCCTCCGCTGCGCGTACGTGGTCGGCTGCGACGGGGCACACAGCGCCGTCCGGCGCGCGCTGGACATCCGGTACGAGGGCATCGACGCCATCCAGCGCTTCGTGTCCACCTTCGTCCGCTCACCCGAACTGGGCCGGCTGGCGGCCGAGGACCGGGCGTGGACGTACTGGACCTACGGCCGCCGGCCCGCCGCGCTGATCGCCATCGACGGCGGCGAGCTCTGGCTCAACCACGCCGCCTTCCCGCCCGATCACGACACCGAGGCCGAGGACCCGCTGCGGCTGCTGGAGGAGGCCGTCGGCGGTCCGGTCGAGCACGAGGTGCTCGGCGTCGTGCGCTGGACCGGACGCCGGCTGGTCGCCCAGCGCTACCAGGACGGCCGGGTGTTCCTGGCCGGGGACGCCGCCCACATCTGGATCCCCGTGGGCGGGTTCGGCATGAACGCCGGCATCCAGGACGCGGCCACCCTGGGCTGGATGCTCGCCGCCGTGCACCACGGGTGGGCGCCGCCCGGGCTGCTGACCGCGTACGAGAAGGAGCGCAAGCCGGTGGGGGAGCAGTTCGCCGGCGCGGTGGGGGCGGCGGCGCGCAAGTCGTTCGCGGACGTCTCGCCGGACATCCACCTGCCGGGCCCTGAAGGTGAGCGGGCCCGCGCCGAGCTGGCCGGGCGGCTCGCGATCACGGAGCCGCACCGGTACTCACCCGACGGCTTCAGCTTCGGCTACCACTACGCGGGCTCGCCCCTCGTGGTCGGCGGCGCGGAGCAGGCGGCCATCACCATGGGCGACTACCAGGAACGGGCCAGACCCGGGTTCCGGCTGCCGCACGTCTGGCTGGCCGACGGCCGGTCGGCGCTCGACGTGCTCGGCCGCGGCTTCACCCTGCTGCGCACCGACCCCGCCCTCGACGTCACCCCCTGGACCGAGGCCGCTCACGACCTCAAGATGCCTTTCACCGTGGCCGACCTGCCCGGCGACCACCCCGAGCGCTATCCCACCGCGCTGCTGCTCGTACGCCCTGACCAGCACGTCGCCTGGATGGGCGGCGCGGACGCCCGCCCCCGCGAGCTCCTGCGCACGGTCACCGGGCGCGTCATGGCCCACCAGCGGTAAAAGATCACCAGGAGAGAAACGCACATGCCATACGCACTGGGCATCGACGTGGGCGGCACGTTCACCGACGCCGTCGCCTCCGACGGGGCCGGCCGCATCGTGTCGGCCAAGACGCCGACGACCCCGCCGAACCGCGAGGCCGGCGTCATGCGCGCGATCGAGGACCTCGCGGACGAGCTCGGCATCGGCGTCGGCGAGCTGCTGTCGCAGACCGACTACATCGCCCACGGCACCACGGCCTCGATCAACGCCCTCGTGCAGGGGCAGGTGGCCGACGTCGGCCTCATCGCCACCAAGGGGCACCGGGACGCGATCTACATCATGAACGCCGAGGGCCGCACGCTCGGCCGGTCGGCCCACGAGATCCAGGACACGCTGCGGCAGCGCAAGCCCGCACCGCTGATCCCGAAGTACCGGGCGCTCGAAGTGACCGAGCGGATCGACTACGCGGGCACGGTCCTGGTCCCGCTGGACGAGGACGAGGTCCGCCAGGTCGCCCGCACCCTGGTGGAGCAGGGGGTCGAGGCCATCGCCGTCTGCCTGCTGTGGTCGTTCAAGAACGGGGCGCACGAGCAGCGGGTCCGCGAGCTGATCCACGAGATCGCCCCCGGCATGTACGTCACGCTCTCCTCGGAGGTCAGCCCGCGCATCCGCGAGTTCGCCAGGACCTCCACGACGATCATGAACGCCCAGGTGGGGCCGCGGCTGCGCACGTACCTGCTGCCGCTGCAGCGACAGCTGGAGGAGCGCGGGCTCAAGGGGCCGCTGCTCGTCATGCGGAGCGAGGGCGGCACCATCACCGCCGACCGGGCCCCCGAGCACGCCATCACCACGGTCGGATCCGTCCTGTCCGGCGGCGTCGTCGGCGGCATGCGCCTGGCCGAGCAGCTCGGGCACCGCAACGTCATCACCACCGACGTCGGCGGCACCACATTCCTGGCCGGGCTGATCGTGGACGGGGAGCCGGTCATGGCGCCGGGCTCGATCGTCAACCAGTTCCCGATCAACGCGGCGACGATCCGGGTGCACACCATCGGCTCGGGCGGCGGCGCCCTCGCGTCCGTGGACGAGGGCGGCAACCTGCGGCTCGGCCCGCAGAGCGCGGAGGCCGTCCCCGGCCCCGCCTGCTACGGCAACGGCGGCACCCGGCCCACGAACACCGACGCCAACCTGGTGCTCGGCATCCTGAGCGAGCGCGGGCTGCTCGGCGGGCGCAAGCCGCTGCGGATGGACCTGGCCCGCGAGGCGATCCGCGAGCACGTGGCGGAGCCGCTCGGCCTCACCGTCGAGGAGGCCGCCATCGCCATCCACGAGGTGCAGAACGCGCAGGCAGGAGACCTCCTGCGCCGGGCCGTCGTGCAGGCAGGTCACGACCCCCGCGACTTCGTCGTCTACGCCTTCGGCGGAGCGGGACCCGCCCACTGCGCCGGCTACTGCCAGGACCTGGGTGTCAGCGAGGTCGTGGTGCCGCTCGGGCCGGTCGCCTCCGCCTTCTCCGCGTACGGGCTCGCCGCCTCGGACGTCGTGCTGAGCGCCGAGCTGTCGGACCCGTCGTCGTTCCCCGTCCATCACGCGGTGCTGGAGTCGCACTTCGCCCGGCTGGAGGCCGACCTGCAACGCGGCCTCGACCAGCAGAAGGTGAAATTTCATGACGTGACGCTGCAGCGCGAGGTCGATCTGCGCTACTCGATGCAGGTCACCGAACTCGCCACGGCCGTCCCCGACGCCTTATTCACCGAGCACACCGGTGAGGAGATCCTGGAACGCTTCGAAACACAGTACGAGCGCATCAACGGCAGCGGCGCCGGCTACCGCGAGGCCGGCGTGCAGGCGATCACCTACCGCGTCCGGGCCAAGGCCGGCCTCGGCTTCCCCGTCGCGCTGCCGGAGATCCCCGCGGCAGACGGCCCCGACCCCGCCGAAGCGCTCCTCGAGGAACGTTCCGTCTGCCTCGACTCGCGGCTCGGCTTCGTGCCCACCCCCGTCTACGACTACGCCCGGCTGCGCGCCGGCCACGAGCTCGTCGGGCCGGCCGTCGTCGACGTGCCGACCACGGTGGTCGTCGTCCCCGCCGGCGTCACCGGCCGCGTCGACCGCCTCGGCAACCTCGTGCTGAGCTACCAGTGAGGACACGTTCCATGGCATCAAGGATCCCCGGGGCGGACGAGTTCACCAGCAGGCCCCTTCCCCGCGCCGAGCTGCTCCGGCAGATCTCGCCGGCGCTGTCGCTGCACCAGGTGGACGACGATGGGGACGTCGACGCCCTCACCTACGAGGTCGTCCGGCACCGGCTCTGGGCCATCACCCAGGAGATGGGCGAGACCCTGCGGCGGATGTCGGGCTCGCACGTCGTCACCGAGTCCAACGACTTCAACTTCTCCATCTGCGACGAGCTCGGCGAGCAGGTGCAGGTGGGGACGTACAACATCGGGCTGATCGGCTCGATGGACCTGGCCATCGTCTGGACGCTGCGCAACCGTAGCGACAACCCCGGCATCGCCGAGGGCGACATGTTCCTCTGCAACGATCCGTGGATCGGCGGCGGGCTGCACCAGAACGACGCCGCGATCCTGGCGCCGATCTTCCACGAGGGCAAGCTGTTCGGCTGGACGACCGCCATCGCCCACCAGGTGGACCTGGGCGGGCCCAGGCCCGGCTCCTTCAGCCCGTCCGCGCAGGACGTGTTCGGCGAGGCCGTACCGACACCGCCGCTGAAGGTCGTGCGCGGCGGGGTGCTGCAACGGGACGTCGCCGACGCCTGGGTGCGGCGCTCCCGGCTGCCGCACCTGGTGGGGCTCGACCTCCGGGCCAAGATCGCGGCCAACAAGAACGCGGCCGAGCAGATCCTGCGGCTCATCGCCAAGTACGGCGCCGACACCGTCAAGATCGTCATGCGCCGGATGATGGACGACGCGGAACGCCGGCTGCGGGCCAAGCTGGAGACCCTGCCCGACGGCACCTGGACCGCGGTCGGCTACCAGGAACAGTCGCAGACCGGCGACCGCGGCCTGCACGCGATCAAGGTCGCCATGACCAAGGAGGCCGACCGGCTCGTCTTCGACTTCCGCGGCACCGCCGGGCAGACCGGCATCATCAACTGCCCGTACCCGGGATTACGAGCCGGGATCGTCTTCACCATGCTGCCCCTGCTGGCCGGGGACATCCCGTGGGCGGCCGGCGGGCTGATGCGCTGCTTCGAGATCATCACCGACGAGGACACCATCACCAACGCGTCCTTCCCCGCCGCGGTCGGCAAGGGGCCGTTCGGGCCGGCGTGGGGAGCGGGCAACCTGGTCGCCGAGGTGCTGGCCAGGATGCTGGACGCCGAACCCGAGCATCGCGGCGACGTACAGTCGATCTGCAACGGCACCACGGACCTGTGCGTCGTCTCCGGCGTCGACGAGCGCGGCGGGGGCGCCAGGAGCTTCGTCTCGCCGATCTTCGACGTCATGGCCGGCGGCTACGGCGCCCAGGTGTACCACGACGGCGTCGACACCGGCGGCCGGCTCATCATCCCCTCCGCCCGGGCCCCTGACGTCGAGATGACCGAGTACCTCTACCCCCTCGTCGCCCTGTGGCGCCGCGAGCAGACCGACTCCGGCGGGCCCGGCCGGCAGCGGGGCGGGATGAGCGGCTCGGTCTGCTACGTGCAGCACCCGTCCCAGACGGGGACGATGTCGCTGGTCGTCTCCGGCACCGGCAAGGTCGCGAACCAGAACGTCGGCCTGGCCGGCGGCTACCCCGGTAACTCCCAGCTCGACCTGGTCGTACGCGGCATCGACGTGCCCCAGCTCGCCGACACCGCCACCATCCCGGCCGGCCTGGACGAGCTCGGCGGCCGGACCGAGGTGCTGCCCTGCGAAGGCGAGTCGACCCTCGGCCCCGGGGACGCCCTCTACCTGCACTGGCAGGCGGGCGGCGGCTACGGCGACCCCCTGCTGCGGCCGGCCGGGCAGGTCCGCGAGGACGTGCACCAGGCTCGTGTCTCGGCGCGGGCGGCGCGAGAGGTCTACGGCGTCGTGCTCGACGAGGACGGCGACGTGGACCCGGCCGCGACCGACGAGACCCGAGAGAAGCTGCGGCACCGCCGCGCGTCCGACGCCGGTCTGTCCGGCACCCGGCTCACCCCGATCGGCGCCCCCGACCTGGCCACGGCTCGCCGGCTCGACGACAACCTCGCCGTCGTGGAGTCACCGTCACCGGACGGCGGAACCGTCGTGTGCGTGCACTGCGGCACGTGGATCGGGCCCCTGTCGGGGGGCGCGTTCGTCACGGGCCTGGCCCGCCGCGACTCGGCCCCGGCGGAGGCGGGGCCGCACATCTGGCCCGATCCAGGGGAGTACGTGGACGCGGAGGTCGTCTTCCGGCAACTGTTCTGCCCCGGCTGCCTGACCGCGGTGCACTCCCGCGTCGTCCCCACCGATCATCCCCTGCCCGCCGACGAGTACCGGAGCTGGACGTGAGGTCGCCCGCTCGCGCCCTCGGGGCAGGAGCGGAGACGCCGGCCCGCGACCACTGAACTGGGCGGCCCAGCTGTGCGCGCATCACCATGCCGCGGCTCGGGCCGCTCAGCCCGGTTGCTCACTCCGCCGTCGCACCCAGACCACCCTTCCTCCTCCTGCCCGGCCGGAGGCGGCGTCAAGTTCGTCGCGCTCGCTTTCCCGTGGCTCCCAATCCACATAGGGAAAGAACACCGCCCGCCAGCACAGCTTGATGAGCAGGATCTCGCCATAGAGGGGAATGAGACCCAGCAGCGAATCGCGCAGCCGGTAGGAGGAGAACCGGGACAACAACCCGATCCCCACCACGATGAAGAGTCGCGCCACAGCCAAGCCCGCCGAGTCCGCGATCCAAATGGGCTCTCCCGCGAGCGTCCGCTCGTACAGGGGGTCCACAAATGCGCGTTCGAGTGATCGAGCGAGAGCGTATCCTCCTACGAACATGCCCGCAGCCAGCAGCCACCGTCCCAGGCCGGCGCATCGCCTGCCTTCTCCGCACAGCCTGTCCGCCATTCCCCACAACCGTCTCCTCCACTCACGGGCAAAGCCATGGAGTCAGCATTCATCGCAGTCGCTCAGCGGGATTGCACCGCCACCTCCATGGGCGAGGTGGGGGACCGGTCATAAACCCAGACCTCCACCGTCCGCCCGGCACTCGCCTTGCTGACGCCCGCGACACAATAGGAACAACGGTCGGTGGGCGCGTCCAGCACCTCCCACGCGTCCTCGCGAAACGGCTCCAGCAACCGGTAGCCCGACACGGCGCGACCCGCTTCGAAGAGAAGGTAGGCATCGCTGGACCCCGCATCGCACCCGTTGTTCTCGGTCACGGTTCGGGCCACCTCGGGCGGCAGCAATCCGTCCACAGCGCTTCTGAGACCCGCGACTTCCGCCGCTGCCGTATCGGCACACTCAGTCGCTGGAACACGACCCACACCGCACCCGACGGAAGCCATCGCGACGCCCAATAGAGCGGCCAGGAGTAATCGTGGTTGAGCCCGCATGAATTCCCTTCCGAAGCGTGACTCCTACTCCGTAGCAGTATCGGGGCCGCGGGTCGTCAGCGTCCACGCCGGAGAGCGCGGCCGGGGAGGTTTCCGGTGGGTACGCCGTCCGCGAGCGCCGGCAGTCCGTTGACCACCACGTGCCGGACACCGGTGGCGTACCGGTGCGGCTCCTCGTACGTCGCGTGGTCGCCCACCGTCTCCGGGTCGAACACCACGATGTCGGCGTACTTGCCCGGCGCGAGCAGGCCGCGATCCCGCAGCCCGAGGTTGCCCGCCGGCAGGCTGGTCATCCGGCGTACGGCCTCGCCGAGGGTCAGCAGGGACTGCTCGCGCACGTACCTGCCGAGGATGCGGGCGAACGTCCCATAAGCCCGAGGATGCGTGGGCGCGTCGGCGTACGGCGCCTCGGTGGCGAAGGTCGGCGCGTCGGACCCGACGGAGACCCACGGGTTGCGCAGCGCGGTGCGCAGCACCTCCTCGCTCATCATGAAGTACATGGCGTGCAGGGTCGGCTCCCGCTCGACCAGCCGCAGCAGCGTCTCCACCGGCTCGATGCCGTCCCGGTCGGCCGCCTGCCGCAGGCTGAGGCCGCGATACTCCGCCGCCGGCCCGTTCGGGTCGGGGAGCAGCATGACGCCGTCCGCGCCGCCCGCGGCCAGGAAGAGGTTCTCCCAGCGCTCCGACGGGGTCGTCACCCCTTCGCGGATGCGGGCGCGTTCGGCCGGGTCGGCGAGCCGGGCCGCGAGGGCCTCGTGGCCGCCTTCGTGGAAGTGCGGCGGGATCGAGGAGCCGAGCTGGGTCTGCCCGGCGAGATAGGGGTAGATGTCGGCGGTCACCGGCTGACCCGCCGACCGGGCGGCCTCGACGCGTTCGACGGCCCGCGCCATCGTGGGCCAGTTGTGCCGTCCGGCGGCTTTGAGGTGATAGATCTCCGCGTGCACCCCGGCCCGGCGGCCGATCGTGATCAGTTCGTCCACGGCGTCCAGGAAGTGATCGCCCTCGCTGCGCAGATGTGAGATGTACGAGCCGCCGTACCGGGCGACGACCTCGCAGAGCGCGACCAGCTCGTCCGTGGAGGCGAAGCAGCCCGGCGGATAGATGAGCGCCGACCCGACCCCGAGGGCCCCGTCGGCCATCTCCTCGTCCAGCACGCCGCGGACGCGGGAGAGCTCGGCCGCGGTCATCGGCCGGTCGTCCGAGCCCGCCCCGATCATGCGCAGATTGTGCGCGCCGACGAAGCTCGCCACGTTCTGCGCCACCCCCTTGCCTTCGAGATGGGCGAGGAACTCCGACAGGCGGCCCCACACCAGCGGCGGATCGTCCGGCCCGTTGCCCGCTTCGAGCTCCGCCCGCACCTCCGGGGTGTGCGGCCCGATCGAGGTGCCCTCGCCGAAGATCTGCGTGGTGACGCCCTGGTAGAGGTCGGACAGGCCGCGTCCGTCCTGCTCCAGGGTGAAGTACGCGTGGCTGAGCACGTTCACGAAGCCAGGCGCGACCACCAGCCCGGTCGCGTCGAGCACGGGCACGTCCGGTCCGGCGGCGCCCGCGCCGGGACGCACGGCGGTGATCCGATCACCGTCGACGAGAACGTCGGCCACCCGGCCGGGGCCGCCGCTGCCGTCATGAACCGTGCCACCGCTGATCACCAAGGTCGTCGTCATACCAGCATCCTGCGACGACGACCCGGTCCAGCAGTTCATCGGATCCGATGAACCCGCCCCCGACCTTTGGTGGCCACCGACGAAGCCCGGCACGACCGCCATCTCCGTCGCTAAAAGATATTCATGCGAATTCGGCTGGGCGAAGCCACCGGATAAGGCCCGTCGAATCGAATATTCCTTTTACCGGCGGACGGGGGAGCGGCCATTCTGAGAAAGGCCATTTGTGCGGGGCGGGTGGAGGTCAGGCGATGGCTCGGCTCGGTAGGTTTCTGCTGGCAGCTCTGCCGCTCCTGGTGCCGACGGGCTGCACGGGGGAGGGCGACGATCGTCCTGGTCAGCCGGCGGAGTTCGCCTGGCAGTGCGAGGTGAGCAACCGCGTCACCAGCGGTCTGCTCCAGGTCGACGCGGGGATCCTGACGTTCTCCGCCTCGCTGGAAAAGGGTTATGCCGTGCTCAAGGATCCCGAACGGGGGAGGCGTACGCACGCGGCGGCTCTGTCGTACAAGCTGAGTGCGGGCCCGCGTTTCGTTCCCGCGTTCACCCCCTGGCTCGACGGCGGCACCTGGATCAGCAGGATCGGCCCCGGCCTCGAAGGCTCGATCGCGGCGGGCGCGGCGGCGACGTTCGTGTACGAGCGGCCGACCGCGAGCGCGGCCCGCGAGGTCCTGAGCCAGGTCGTGCCGCCGGACGGCTGGAATCGCGCGGCGATCGGCCTGAGCGCCAGGGCGGCCGGGTCGGCGTCCCTGGGCGCGGGGCCGATGGCGGGCGTGGAGGTGGGCGGCGAGGCCGAGACCGCCGCCGAGGTGATCCTCTACCCGGATAAGGGGTTCGCGGTGACGCGGGCCTGGCGGGGCACGGTCGGGGCGGGATCATCAGGAAACGGACCGTCGCTGCTCGGCCTGCGCGCGGGCTGGAGCGGCAGCCTGGCCGTCTCCTACAGTCTCTTCTTCGACCGCGAGCTGCGCGCCCGCCAGCTCACCGTGGTGACCGAGACCGTCACGGGCGACACCATGCAGCGCACCACCCGGCTGCTCGGCCTGGGCCGGCGCGCCCGCGAACTGGTCGAACGAGCACTGCCCGAGATGCTGGTCAGCCCGCTGCTCGCGGCCTCGCCGCCGTCGGCGGGAACGTTCCTCACGGTGACGGCCGAGCCGCTGCTGGCGCGGATGCGGAGCAACGGCACCACGGTGCGGGCCACGTACTCGGTGGTCGCCGACTCCAGCGAGTACGGACTGGAGTTCGTGGCGTTCGGCGGGTCGCTACAGCGCGGGGTGACCAGGGCGAAGCTGACGAAGATCTCGTTCACGAAGGCCGGCCAGGAGCTCACGCACGGATGCGGCCTGGTCGAGGTCGCCCCGGCCCCGGTCCTGCCTCCGGTCGTCACCCGGCCGACCCTGCCGCCGAAGTGCGTACCCGCACCCACCACACCCCCGCCCACCCCGATCCCGACCACCTTCATCGAGACCCCCACGGACACCGTCACACCCTCCGCCCTGGACGATCCCTGCGCGTCCCCCTCGCCTACGCCGTCCCAGACCCCGACCGACCCGATCCCCACCGACCCGACTCCCACGGAGACACCCACCATCACGCCGACCCCGGCCCCGACCCCGACCCCAACGGAACCACCGCCGACTCCCAGCCCGTCGACCGAGGCCCTGGAGAGCCCGACACCCTGAGCAGAACACCTGCCCGCTGATCAACCCACCTCGTGCACCCAGGGCCGACCCGCCGGGGGCGCGGGGATGTGCGGCCGCTCGCGGGCGAGGACCGCGCCGAGCACCGCGGCGAGGACGGGAATGCCGGCCACGACGGCGACGACCACTGTCCAGGGAGTCTCGAACGACACCCGTGCCGGATCCTCCCATCCGCCACGCACCGTCAGCGGCCACAGCAGCGTTATCCCGGCAGCACATCCGAGGACCGCCCCGAGGACTGTGCCACACAGGGCACTGACACCGGCCCGGAAGGCGCAGAACAACCGGAACGCCGCGTCCGTTCCCGTGCCGATCCGCCTCATGACCTGGGCCTGCCGCGAATTCGCGACCCTGCCGAAGCCGGCCGCCTGCGCGCACCCGACCGCGGCGAGGAACGCCAGGGTGGCGACGGACCGCCACCAGGTCGAAGCCTCGAAGCCCCGCTCGACGTAACCCCTGGCGACCGCGTCGTCCAACCGGTCGTCGAGGCGCCGCTGCTCCTCGGCCGTGGTCCGATGCAGGGTGGGGTCGAGGATCAGGTCCCTCCCGGACGATCTTCGAGGAGACGAACACCCCCTCGTCGTGCAACCGCGCTCGCGTGCGAACAGGCTTCTCTCGTGCGAAGAGGAGGGACGGATGTCGTGGTTGACTCCGGATTAGCGGTTTCGTCGTTCGGATGCCTTGGGGTGGCCGGCTGCGACCTTGGTGAGCCAGATGGTCGTTTCGGTGTCGTCGATGGCGTACCAGATGCGTCCTCCGGAGGTGACCTCGTATTGCCACTGCTCCAGATTTCGGTTGTCGTGCTTGACGGTGCCCAGCGATCCGGACAGTGGGTGTTGCCGGTCGTCGACCCTGCGTGGGTCGTCTGTGAGGTCGAGCCAGCATCGGTCGCAGTTGCCGGGCACCTGCGAGCGTAGTTCGGGCCATGCCTTCCAGGCTTTGGCGCTGGCGGCTCGTACGATCCAGCCGGTTGGTCGGCGGATCTCTTCGCCGCGGCCGCTCACTCGGCGCCGTCGATGGGCTGTCCGCCGCTGCCGTCGAAGGGATCGGTGAGGTCGCGGGCGATCTCGGGGTCGCTCCAGGCCAGGGCGGTGGACGTCCATGACCGGCGGGCCCGGGCGTAGGGCAGGAGCTCCCCGGTGTCGGCTCCGGCGAGCAGGTGGGCGAGAAGTTCGCGGACGCACTGCAGCCGCTCGTGCTCGGGAAGCCAGGTGAGCCACGGAAGGTCCTCGGCCAGGGCCTCTTCCGCCAGGACCCGGTTGGAGCGGACCACGATGGTCATGGAACGGGCCAGCGTGAGGAGTGCGGCGCGGGCTGCCTGGTAGCGCTCGTCGCGTACGAGCCAGACGTTTTCTGCGTCTCGACGTTCGAGCAGCACGTCGGCGACGTCGAGCTCGGGGAAGACCTCGTTGCGGTCACGAGCCAGCGCGCTGAAAGGGAACGTCTTCATGCGTCCAGATTACCCTTTGAGTGCATCACTAATGCAACACTAATGATGAACAGGACTCCGTCCGGGAGACCATCCCTAGGTGAGATAGGCGGCGGGGATCATGTCGTCGGTGGTGAGGGGTGGGCCGAGGATGGTCTGGCCGTGGTCCTCGGCTGCCGCCGCGAGGTCGGCCGGGGTGATCGACCAGCCCTCCGGCCTGGGGCGGGAGAGGTCCCGGCCGGCGGCGCGGAAGAAGCCCTCCATGCCCGCCGGCGTGCTGATGGCCAGCATGTCCACCGTCGGTGAGGTGAGCCGGTACGCGTGCGGGACCCGGCGCGGCAGGTACGCGACGCCGCCTTCGGACAGCTCGTAGCGGTGTTCGCCGGCCCAGAAGACGCCGCTGCCGGACAGGAGCACGATGATCTCGTCCTCGTCGGCGTGGACGTGGACCGGTGAGGCGGAGCCCTCGGTGGCCGCCGTGCGGAACATCGTCAGCTGCCCTCCGGTGTGCCGGGCGTCCAGCAGGATCTGCATGATGCCGCCGCCGAGCCACTCCAACTGCTCGTGGTCAGCGGCCTGGGCCAGGTACGGGATGGTCACAAGGGTCCTTTCGTCATGACGTGCCGCGGGGCACGAACCGCTGCCACGGTAAGGGCGGCGACCCCGGTTCCGGCATCCCAGAATTGTGGGATCTCGGCACCCGGCACGGTCGGTAGGCTGACAGGGAGATGAGGCTTTCTGTCACCCAGCGTGAAGCCGTACGCGACATCGTGGCGATCTGTTCGCTCGACCTTGACTCGCGGGCGTTGCGCGCCAGGATCGCCGACCGGCTGCGTCGCGTGATCCCCCAGGACGCGTTCTGCTTCGGCACGATCGATCCGTGGACGCTGCTGATCACGGACGAGGTCTCCGACGGCATCCCCTCGGCCGCCGCCGCGCCGGCGGCGCGCAACGAATACCTGGTCGAGGACGTCGACAAGTTCGCGGTGCTGGCCCGGTCCAGCCGGACCGTGGCGATCCTCGGCCAGAGCACCGGCGGGGATCCTGAGGCCAGTCACCGGCTCCGGTCGGTGTTGCCCGTTATCGACGCGCGGCACGAGCTGCGGGCCGTCTTCGTGGCCGACGGCAGGTGCTGGGGCGCGGTGGCCCTGTTCCGCAACGGCGGACGACCCGACTTCACCCAGAGTGACGCCGACCTGGTGCAGGCTGTCTCCGTTCCCGTCGCGGTGGCGCTCCGGCGCGCCGCGTGCCGCCCTGGTGCGGCGGTGGGGGTGAGCACCGATCCGGGCGGTCCCGGAGTTCTGCTCGTGGACCGAGGGGGAGGGGTGCTGGCGGCCAACGAGGCCGGCCGCCGGAGGCTGGACGACCTGTCACCGCACCGGATGGCCGTGCACGAGGTGGCGGCCGCCGCCCGCGCCGGTCACGGCTCCGCCGCGCATGCCCGGGTTCGGTCACGTACCGGCCGGTGGTTGTCGTTGTGGGGCTCGCCGTTCGACGGCGGCCACGAAGGGGACGTCTCGGTGGTCATCCAGGTGGCCCCGACCTCGGAGATCTCGCAACTGCTGATGCTCGCCTACGCCCTCAGCCCGCGCGAGCGGGAGGTGCTGCAGCGGGTGATCGCGGGCATGCCGTCCGCCGGGATCGCCGCCGACCTGCACATCTCCGCCAGCACCGTGCAGGACCACCTCAAATCTCTCTTCGCCAAGGTCGGCGTACGGAGCCGGGGCCGGCTCGTGTCGCACATCCTCGGCGAGCACTACCTGCCCCAGGCCGTCCGCTGACGTGCGTCGGCTCGTCAGCCCCGAAGAGCCCGTCATTCCCGGGGTACGCCGCCCGCGTCCACCACGTCGCGCAGCTGAGCCCGGGTGGTGACGCCCAGCTTGGGGAACACGCGGTAGAGATGCGACCCGACGGTGCGCGGCGACAGGAAGAGCCGCTCCCCGATCTCGCGGTTGGTCAGGCCACGGGCGGCGAGCCGGACGATCTGCCGCTGTTGCGGGGAGAGCTCGGCCAAGCCATGGGGGTCCGGCACGGCGACGTCCGTACCGGCGGCCCGCAGCTCGGCCCGCGCGCGTTCGGCCCACGGGCGCGCGTCCAGCCGGGCGAAGACGTCGTGCGCCGCCGCGAGGTGCGGTCGCGACTCGGCGATGCGGCGCCGCCGCCGCAGCCATTCGGCGTACTCCAGCCGCGTCTGGGCGTGCTCGAAGGGCCGCTGCTCCAGCGCCGGTTCCTCCAGCGCCGCCAGGAAGGCGCGCTCGGCCCGCTCCGGGGCGGCGAGCAGCGCACGGCTGCGTTCGACGAGGGCGTGCAGGCGGGCGGAGCCGCCCTCGGCCAGGGCCCGGGCCGAGCGTTCGACGATCTCGGCCGCCTCGGCGTGGCGGCCGGTGCGCGCCGCCGCGGCGGCCAGCTCAGGCAGCGCCGGGTAGGAGGCGTGGTAGTGAACGGGATCTCCGCCGCGATCGAAGAGCGTCCGGTACTGCTCGTACGCGCTCTCGTAGTCACCCTCGGCAGCGGCGGCGGCCGCCGTGGCGCGGCGGGCGTGCACGGCGACCGATCGGCTCTCCAGCGGATCGACCAGGCGCAACGCCCGCTCGGCGAGGGCGCGGGCCTCGACCGTGTCGCCCTGGGCGGCCAGCACCATGGCGTCGGTGGCGAGCACGCACGCCGCCGCGTGGTCGAGCTTCCCGGCGGCCAGCGCGCCGATGTCGGCGCACACCTCCCGCGCCTGCGCCCATCGGCCGTACTCGAAATAGGCGAGCGCCGCCACACCGGCCAGCCCGTCGGGGATCGGCCCCCTGGTCCGCCATGACCGCACCGCCTCGTCGAACGTCCGTACGGCCAGGGCGATCTCGTCCAGGATCCAGGCCGCGACGGCGAGCGCGGTCAGCCGTTCCGGATGGTTCCTGGCCGCGGCGATCATGCTCGGCAGCCGGGGGACGAGCCCGCGTCCGCCGCCGAACGGGTCCGCCACCATCCGCACCCAGTCACGCATCGGGTCGTCGGGCAGGCGTGGCAGGATCCGGTCGATCTCCTGCCGATGGGACGCTTCGCCGGAGTAGAAGCGCAGCACGGCGGCGGCGGCGAGCGCGTCCAGCGCGGTCGCCGGGTGCGTGGCCGCCGGGTCGCCGGCGATCCCGATCAGCTCGGCGAAGACCGCGTTGTGCCGCCGGGTCAGCGCGGTCAGCCGGCCGACGCGCAGGGTCGCGGCCGCCAGTGCGTTGGGGTCGTCGGTACGGGCGCGTATCCGTTCGGCCAGCTCCTCCACCCAGGCCAGTCGGCCGGTGAGCACGGCCAGGCCCGCCGCGTCGACCAGCAGCCGGGTGCCGTCGCCGGGTACGGGGCTCAGCTCGGCGGCGCGGGCCAGCGCCTGCGCCGCCGCCGCGTAGCCGCCCCTGCGGCGGGCCCGGTCCGCCGTACGCTCCAGGGCGGCCGACACCTCCGCGTCCGGGTACGGCGTGGCGGCCGCGAGATGCCAGGCGCGCCGGTCAGGTTCGTCGCCGAGGACGTCGGCGAGTGCGCGATGGGCCTGCGCGCGGGCGTCGAAGGGCGCGGACTGGTAGACCGCGGAACGGACCAAAGGGTGCCGGAACCGCACCTGCCGACCGGCCCGGCCGACCAGGCTCGCCTGTTCGAGGGTGAGCCAGGTTTTGTCGTCGGGGTCGGGCAGCAGCGCGAGGACCGCGTCGGGGGGATCCGCCACGTCGGCGGCCGCGAGCAGCAGCAGCGTACGGCGGCACACTTCGGGCAGCTCCGCCACCTGGGCGGCGTAGCCGGCCGCCAGCCGCTCACCGACCGGCAACGGGCCGTGGTCGTGGGGTTCGAGGCCGCGAGAATGGGCGGCTTTCGCCAGTTCCAGCAGCGCCAGCGGGTTGCCGGCCGCCTCGGCGAGCACCCGGTCGCGGATCCCGGCCGGCAGCTCCGGCGCGCGCAGGTCGAGCAGCCGCCGGGACGCCGCGTCGTCGAGCGGGGTCAGCGTGATCGCCGGGAACGCGTCGTCGAGCGGCTCCAGCCTGATCGCCGGGAACGCGTCGTCGAACCCGGGCAGCGGCTCGCCGTTGCGTACGGCGACCAGCAGGGCGACCGGATCGTCGTCCAGCCGCCAGGCCACGAAGGACAGCACGCCGGCGGAGGCGGCGTCGATCCACTGGGCGTCGTCGACCACGAGCACCACGGGCGTCCGGTCGGCCAACCGGGACAGCAGGGTCAGAACCGCGAGTCCCGTCAGCAGGGGCTCGCCGGAAGCCTCCGCGAAGCCGAACGCCCCCAGGAGAGCCAGGCGCTGCCGTTCGGGCAGCTCGTCCGCCTCGTCCAGCACGGGCCGCAGCAGCTGGTGCAGTCCGGCGAAGGCGAGATCGCGCTCCGACTCGCGGCCGGTGGCGCGCAACACGCGGTGACCCGCGTGAGCGGCGCGGCGGGCCGCGTCCTCCAGCAGCGTGCTCTTGCCCACCCCCGGCTCCCCGATGACGAGCAGAACGCCGCCGCCCACCTCGTCGGCCGCGAGTCGGACGCCGCCGTGTGGCGCGTCGGCTCCGAGCAGGGCGTCTCCGCTCGGCACGTCGGCCCCGAGCCCGGTGACCCGGGCGAGCCGTCGGACCTCGGCCTCCCGCCCGACGATCGACGGCTCAGGCCCGAGGGCCGACGGCTCACCTACGGCGGGAAGACCCGCCGCGTGCCCGTGCGCACGTCCTCCCGCCATCACGCACCTCCCGCGTCGAGTGCAGTCGTCTGACGGATACCGATGGGCCGCCGTCGCCGCGCACGATGGTCGGGCCGAGGCGTTCTCCGGCATCCCACCCGTCGAGCGGAGGAATCTCCATGGCCAGCGAACCCGTCGACCAGATCACCCTGGGCGAGGTCACGATCACCCGCGTCCAGGAGTACTACGGACCGGTCGAGATGACGCCCCAGCAGTTCTTCCCGGAGTCCTCGCCGCACGCCTGGGAGCGGAACTCCTCCTGGCTGGCGCCGCACTTCCTCGACCCCGAGACGGGAATCGTCAACAGCGCGATCCAGACCTGGCTCCTGCGCAGCGAAGGCAGGACCATCCTCGTCGACACCGGCGTCGGCAACCACAGATACCGACCCTACGCGCCGGTCTGGAGCTACCTCGACACCGGCTTCCTCGCCAACCTGGCCCGCGCCGGCGTCCGGCCCGAGGACGTCGATCTGGTGATCAACACCCACCTCCACGTCGACCACGTCGGCTGGAACACGTTCCAGGACGGCCGCGCCTGGGTCCCCACCTTCCCGAACGCCACGTACCTGATGCCGAAGCCCGACTTCGACTTCTGGAACCCGGTCAACAACCACACGACGGTGTTCGGGCGGGGCAACCAGAACGTGTTCGAGGACAGCGTCCTGCCGGTCCACGAGGCGGGTCTCACCGAACTGTGGGACGACTCGTACCAGATCGACGCGAACCTGCGCCTGGACCTCGCGCCCGGGCACACGCCCGGATCCTCCGTGCTCACCCTCCGGTCGGGCGCCGACCGGGCGGTGTTCGTCGGCGACATGATGCACAACCCCGTGCAGTTCGTCGAGCCGGACGTCAACAGCTGCTTCTGCGAGGACCCGGCGGCCGCCCGCGCCTCCCGGGCCAAGGTCTTCGGCTGGGCCGCCGACAACAACGCCCTGGTCATCCCCGCGCACCTGGGCGGGCACGGCGCGGCCGAGCTGATCCGGGAGGGCAGCGGGTTCGCCGTCAAGGGCTGGGCCCCGTTCTCGCCGTACTCCGACCACCACTGAGGACACCTGATGAACCAGCACGTGGACGTCGTCACCGCACAGGGCACCGTGAGGGGACTGCGCGGCGACGACTCCGTCGTCTTCCTGAACATCCCGTACGCCGCGCCCCCGGTGGGCGCCGGCCGCTTCCAGGCGCCGCGCCCGCACGATCCCTGGACGGGCGTACGGAACGCCACCGAGCCGGGACCGAACGCGCCCCAGGCCGAACGCCGGCTCGGCCGCATCGATATGTCCCCATATTTCGGCCCCGGCTGGATCCCCGGCGACGACTACCTGACCCTCAACGTGTGGACCCCCGAGACCGCCGCCGCCGACGCGCGCCTGCCCGTGATGGTCTTCGTGCACGGCGGCGGCTTCGTGGCCGGCTCCACCCGGTCTCAGGTGTACGACGGCGCCGCCTTCGCCCGCGACGGAGTCGTCCTCGTCACCCTCAACTACCGGCTCGGCATCCCGGGCTTCCTCCACCTGCCCGGCGCGCCCGACAACCGGGGCCTGCTCGACGTCGTCGCCGCCCTGCGCTGGGTCCGCGAGAACATCGCCGCGTTCGGCGGCGACCCCGGGACCGTCACGCTGTTCGGCCAGTCCGCCGGCGCCACGATCGTGGCCGCGTTGCTGGCCAAGCCCGAGGCCGAGGGCCTGTTCCGCCGCGCGATCGTCCAGAGCGGCAGCGGCCTGGGGGCCTTCACCACCGAGCAGGCCACCCGCGTGACCGCCGCCGCGGCCGCCGCGCTGGGCGTCGAGCCCGGTGCCGAGTCCTTCGCCGACGTCCCCGACCGGCGCCTCGTCGAGGTCATCTCCGAACTGTCGGGCATCGACCTGCGCACCGCCACCCACCACGACCCGCTCATCGGCCTCAGCCCGTTCAGCGTCGTCCTCGACCAGCAGCCCGCCGAGGCCGTCGCCGCCGGCCGCGGGGCCGCCGTGGACCTGCTGACGGGCACCACCACCGAGGAGGGCAACCTCTACCTGGCACCGTTCGGAACCCTGTCCTCCTCGACCGACGCGGACGTCACGGCCGCCGCCGCCCGCTCCCACCGCGAGCCCGCCCGTCTCGTCGAGACCTACCGCAGGGCACGCCCACTCGCGTCCAGCGGCGAACTCCGCTCGGCGATCATGGGCGACGCCCTGTTCGGCCTGGGCACCCGCCGACTGGCCGACGCGCACGCCGGCCATCGCACGTCCGCCACCTACGTCTACAGCTTCGCCTGGCGCTCGACGGCCCTGGACGGCGAACTCGGCGCGGCCCACACCATGGAACTACCGTTCGTCTTCGACACCGCCACCCTGCCCGAACTGCACGGCCCTGAGTCCCTGCTAGGCCCGGACGAACCACCCGCAGCCCTCGCCACCCGTACGCACACCGCCTGGATCACCTTCGCCAGAGCCGGAGACCCCGGCTGGAACCGCTACGACGCGACCCACCGCACCACGAAGATCATCGACAAGAAAGAGACCCTGGCGGACGACCCACGCGGCACGGAACTGGAGGCGTGGCCGGAATGACCGGAAGGTCGCCACTCGGCACGCGAGGCCGGGTGGCGGGTTTCAGGTCAGCGCTCGCCGAGCACCGCTCGGCCGAGGGGTGGGACGGCGCCGCAGGTGCGGAAGAACCAGCGGGTCATCGCCCGTCGCAGCGGGTTGCGGTCGATCGCGGCGTCGGTGTTGCGGACGACCTCCCGTACGGTGTCGAAGCCGTGGTGCAGCATGTCCGCCTCGTAGTCGTGCAGCGTCCGCGACAACGGCAGCTCGCCACGATCGGCGGCGATGAGCGCGGCGCAGAGCCGGTGGGCGTCGCGCAGGGCGGTGTTGCCGCCGAGTCCGCCGACCGGGGGCATCTGGTGGACGGCGTCCCCGAGTCCGGTGACGTTGCTCGTCCGCCACGGCCTCAATCGTCGCGCGGCTCTGAACTCGGTCTGGTAGAGGGTGTCGGGGGTCGAGTCGGCGAGCAGCCGGCGCAGGTCGGGATGCCATCCGGCGGTCCGCCTGGCCAGCAGCGCCCGCACCGCGGCCGGATCGGCCTGCGCCTGCGCCGTGAAGCCCGGCAGCGCGTCGCGGTGCGCGATGAAGGCCCACAGCAGGTAGTCGTCGTCCTGGGAGTCCGCCAGCAGGCGCTCGGGCTCCAGTCCGAGCGCGCGTACGCGGTCGCCGAGCCGGGCGTTGATCGCGGCCGGGTTCTCGCGCCTGCGGAAGACCGCGGTGAACAGGAAGTCCTGGCGGGGCCAGAACGCGTTCATGCCGGTGAGCAGCTCCTCCGGCAGCCAGCGCCGGTTCTCCTCGGTGAGGAAGAGCTTGCCGGCCATGGCCGTCGCCGGCAGTGTGGTGCGGTCGGCCTCGGGGTGGAGCTGTCCCCACACCCGGGAGCCGGCGCCGTCGGCCGCGACGAGCACGTCGGCGGTCGCGGTGGTCCCGTCGGCGAACTCCGCTGTCACCGTCCCGTCGTCCTCCTGGGCGAAGCCGGTGCATTCCTTGCCGAACTGGACGACGTCGTCCAGGCCGGCCAGCAGGAGTCTGCGCAGGGTGACGCGGCTGACGGCATGCCGGCCGGTCGTGGGGTCCAGCGGATCCGGCTTCCGGCCGTTATGGCTTTTCTGCCCGATGCGTACGAGCGGCCGCATCTGCTCGTCGCGGAAGCTGATCCCGGGCCCCGGATCGCCCGCGGTGGCCACCAGCACCTCCCACAGGGCGGGCGGCAGGCAGGCGTGCAGGGCGGTGCTCCCGGTGGATTCGAGGTGCAGCCGGAAGCCCTGGAGCCGCGAATCGGCTGATCGGTCCCGTTCGTACACGGTGACGGTCAGGCCGGCTCGCCGCAGTCCTTGGGCGAGGCAGAGCCCGCCGATCCCGCCGCCGATCACGGCGACGTGCCTGATTCGAGAAGACATGCATGCTCTCCTTCCGATGGGGGCGCGCCCGGGGAGATGGGGCGCACCCGCGCTGATGGGGGCGCGCCCGGGAGGTCATTCCTCCAGGTGCGTGAGCTCCGCGAGCAAGCGCTCGTGCCAGGCCAGCTCCGTCTCCAGCCGCATCAGCGTGTAGTCGAAGGCGACGGCCTCCAACCTGGTCAGGTGCGGCTCGGCCTCGACACGCAGGTTGCGCCAGAAGCCGAGCTGGGTGGCGTAGGAGTCGCGCCGCAGCTGTACGGCCGTACGCAGCTCGTCGGGGCCGATCTCGCCGCTGTGCAGGAGCACCAGCTGGATCGCGTCCGGCCGCAGCCTGGTGTCGGCCAGGACCGTCCTGATCAGCGCGACGAGCTCGGTGCGGCCCTTGGCGGTGATGCCGTACACCGTACGGGCGGGGAGGTTGCCCTCCTGCTCCGTGCGAACCACCTCGACGACGCCTTCGTCCGCCATCCGGCGCAGCGCCCCGTACAGCGACCCGGGCTTGATGTCCGCCCACAGCTCGACCCGGTCCATCTGGGCGGCGGCTCGGATCTTGTGCCCGTGCATGGGACCGCCGTCCGCCAGGGCGCCGAGGATGAAGAGACGCGTTGCTCGCATATGACTACTCAAACACGAGTACTCGCGCCGCGCAAGGTGGTCGGCTGAGTGGACACGTACGGGGTGAACGGGAGGCCAGGTCGTCAGTGCCGCGATCAACAGAAAAGAGCCCGCCCCGCGGGGCGAACTCTTATGGGGCGATCCTGTGCCCGAGGCCACAGCCGTCGAAGATCATGGGCCACTTCGAACGCAGAACCTTATCAAGCACTTTCATGTTGTGGGTACTTCGCGGCATAAGTCATCTTAGGATCGGCCATTGTGACGTCCAATGGACTGCATCCCGCTTCCGCACTGGAAACGTCCGACCCCGTGCAGATCGGCCCGTACCGGATTGCCAGCAAGCTGGGGCAGGGTGGCATGGGTACGGTCTACCTCGCCGAGGGGCCGTCGGGGCCGGTCGCGATCAAGGTGATCAACCGCCTGCTCGCCGTCGATCCGGAGTTCCGCGCGCGGTTCCGGCGCGAGGTGTCGGCGGCGCGCCGGGTGCGGCGGTTCTGCACCGCGCCGGTGCTCGACGCGCAGTTGGACGTCGAGCCGCTGTGGGTCGTCACCGAGTACGTCGCCGGGCCCGACCTGGGGCGCATGCTGCGTGAGAACGGGCCGCTGGAGGGCTCCAACGTGGAGGCGCTCGCGGTGGGCGTGGCGACCGCGCTCACCGCCATTCACGACGCCGGGCTGGTGCACCGCGACCTCAAGCCCGCGAACGTGCTGCTGTCACCCCTCGGCCCGCGCGTGATCGACTTCGGCATCGCCCGCGCCCTGGACGCCGGCGACCGGCAGACCGCCACCGACCTGGTCTTCGGCACCCCCGACTACATGGCGCCCGAGCAGGTGCAAGGGGAACAGGTGGGCCCGCCGGGGGACATCTTCGCCTGGGGGTGCGTGGTCGTCGCGGCCACCGTGGGCGCCTCGCCGTTCGCCTCCTCGAACCTGCCGCACGCGATGTACCGAGTCGTCCACGACGAACCCGATCTGCGGAGCCTCGATCCCGGTCTGCGCCCGATCGTCGCGGCGGCGTTGAACAAGGATCCTGCGCAGCGTCCCACCGCGCAGGAACTGCTGGCCGCGCTGGTGCAACGTCCGGACGTCGATTCCGCCCAGGTCGCCGGCAGCGTACGCCTCGACCTGAGCCCGCTCCGCAGGGAGAACCGCGAGAGCCGCGAAGGCCGGGAGGCCCGGGAGAGCCGGGGCCAGGCCCGGTCGGCGCGGCACCGCTTACCGGAGGGGAGCAGACGGCGCAGGCGGAGGGACGTGCTGACCGGAGCGGCCGCGGCCCTGGTCGTGAGCGCGCTGATCGCCGCGGCCGTGATGGTGTGGATGGTGAACTCGGCCCCGGAGACGCCTCCCCGGGGCGAGATGGTGTACCGCGAGACGTTCGCCGCCGACAATTCGGGCTGGAACAACGAGGGCACCCGGGTGGACACCGGTCAGGGTTACACGGGTGACGGCCGGTACACGATCAGGCTGAAGCGCGGTGCCGGGCACCGGTGGAGCCCGGCGCCGGCGAAGAAGGGACTTCCGGACCGCGCGCTGGCGTCGGTGAAGATGAACTTCTCGGACGCCGGCTCCGACACCTGGAACGGGGTCTACTGCGAGTACTCCAAGGACGACCAGGTCGCCAACGACATCGTGTACGTCCTGGAGGTCCGCGGCGACGGGCACGGGAAGATCGCCAAGGTCGTCGGCGGCGTCCCGCGCAACATGACCAGCGACATCCCGCTGCCGGAGGGCGTCGCCAGGGGGAACGCCCTGCTCCGCGCCGAGTGCGTACGCGGTGCCGGCCAGGTCGATCTGGCGTTGTGGGCCGACGACCAGCTCGTCATCCGGCTGGCCGACACCGAGGCGAACAAGGCCGTCGGCCCGCCCCGCTTCGGGCTCTTCGTCGAAAGCGTCTCCGAGACCCGCACCTATTTCGACGACTTCGTCGTCGCCCGGCTCCCCTGACGCCGGACATCGCCTCCCGGCGGCGCCTTTCCACCGACACCGGCGTTCGTCCTCGCCTGCGGCGAGAAGGTGCTCGGCACGGATCCCGGACCCGAGATGCTGGCTCAGCACCCACAGCGAGAAAGCGGCCCTCCCTAGCGGCCCTCCCTAGCGGCCCTCCCTAGCGGTCGGGGCGGTCGAACCCGGTCGGCGGGGCCGCGGGTGGCCTGACGTACACACAGGGTTCAGGCCCGGCGCCCATAAGACCCACCCGCACCTCCCTGGGCGGGACGGCAGGCGACTACGTCGGCGGGATTGTCGGTGGCGAAGGATACGGTTGATCGGTGGAACTCTCCCCCCAACAAGTGCTCGGCCTGCGGATGTCCAGCCTGCTGCTTCGAGCGTCGCCCGGCGATGCCGGGCGGGCGACGAGCGTGGTCGAAGTGGTGACTTGGCTGGGGGCGATGCAAGCGCAGGACCTGGCCAGCGGCCTGTGGTCGTTCGGCGTGCGCCTGCCCGGACTCACCGCCGCCGATGTCACCGACGCGCTGGAGCGGCGTGAGGCGCTGCGCACCTGGCCGATGCGCGGCACCATCCATTTCGTCCCGTCCCGCGACGCCCGCTGGATGCTCGAACTCATGGGCGTCCGGGCACTGAACGGCGCGGCGAGGCGGCGCGAACAACTCGGCCTCTCGGAGGAGACCGCCGTTCAGGCCATGGAGGTGCTGGGCGCGGCTCTGACCGGCGGCGGGCGGCTGACCCGGTCGGAGTGCCTGGCCGCGCTGGCCGACAAGGGCATCGACACCAGCGGCCAGCGCGGCTACCACCTGCTGTGGTACGCCAGCCAGCGCGGCCTGCTGTGCATCGCCCCCAACATCGGCAACGAGCAGAGCTTCGTGCTGCTCGACGAGTGGGTTCCCGACCCGCACCGGCCGGAGCGCGACGAAGCGCTGGGCACCATCGCCCTGCGCTACTTCCGCGGCCGTGGACCGATCACAAGGCAAGACTTCGCGGGCTGGACCGGCCTGACCGCGGCCGACGCCAAACGCGGCATCGCCGTGGGGCCGGCGACGCGCTGGCCAGGGTTACCGTCCACGGCGTGGAGACCTACCTCGACGCCGCGCTCCTCGACACCACCCCTCCCCCGGCCGGCGACGACGAGCTGCTCGTGCTGCCCGGGTTCGACGAATACCTGCTGGGCTACAAAGACCGCTCACTCATGGTCGCCGACGAGCACAAGGCGGCCATCATCCCCGGCAACAACGGGATCTTCCAGTCCACCGTGGTACGCGCCGGCCGGGTCGTGGCCATCTGGAAACGCACCCTCACGAAAAGCCGGGTACGGATCGCCGTGCAACCACTCGCACCACTCCACGGAAGCGACCGGGCAGAGGTTGAGCGGGCGTTCGAGCGGTACGCGCAGTTCGTGGAACGCACCCCAGAGGTGCGCTGGCCGTGACCCGGCGGCCGAGCTCCGGGGCGTGCGGCTGGGGAAGGGCCGCGACTAATCTGATGGGGAAGGTGAGGAGCAGTGATGACCGAACATCATCGGGACGCCGCGCTCTCCCCCTCCGAGCAGGCGACCATACGCGAACTACTCGACGCCGACCGCCGCAGCACCACGGACCGCATCGCCCTGCTGGGCCGCGACCGGGACGAGATCGTCACATCGTCAGCGCTGACGGCCTCCGACGACGAGCATGACCCCGAGGGCACATCCACGGCGTTCGAGCGGGCCCACGTTCAGGCCCTTCTCGATCAGACCCTGGCACACCTCGCCGAACTGGACCTCGCTTCCGAGCGGCTACGCGATGGCACCTACGGGACCTGCGCGAGGTGCGGGCAACGCATCCCCATCGAGCGCCTGCAGATCCTCCCGGCCATCAAGACCTGCGTGAACTGCGCCTCCCGCCGCTCCCGATAAGGCCACGGGCATCGACTCCGTGCTCGGCAGTGAGTGATCCGGTACGGCTCGGCCCGGTCGTGCCTCCGGCGTAGACGAGGTGCCGCAGAACGCGGACAGGCCAGGGGCGTTGAAGGTAGCGTGGGGCGCATCGAGGGCCTCCGCCGGACGGTGAGCGTGGAAATCCCCGTCCGGTAAGTGCTCGACACACACCCCGTGATCGCCGCTCGCATCCCGACTCCACCCTCAACAGCGAAGAGTCGCTTCATTTCAGGAGCCGGTGATGGATAACGAGATTCAACTGATCAGTGACGGCGATGGCCTGGCGGTCATCGGGCACCCGACCGCTGTCGAACGCTTCCTGGTCTCTGAGGGACTGCCGTCGAAGGACCTCGGACTGCAACGGCTCGGATCTGTTCTCGGTATCGGAGCTGGAGCCCTACAGGCAGGTTCCGAGATCGCCGCCAACTCAGGTCGCTGGGTGCAGCTGACCAAGGAGTCCGCGCAGCTTGTCAAGAAAATCGGGCTGATGGAAAGCAAGACTCCAGGCGTCAGCCACGCAATGGTGGGGCAGCCGGGCTCGATCAAATCATGGCTCCAGATCGCGAAGGGGCCCGGATCGGTTGGGCCCAACCCGGCGCTTCTGGCTACTGCTGCAGCGGTTATGGCGCAGCTTGCGATGCAGCTGGCCATGAACGAAATCACCGACTATCTCGTCACGATCGAAGAGAAGGTCGACGATGTGCTGCGCGGCCAGAAGGACGCCGTGTTGGCCCGCATGATCGGCGTGGGCTTCGTCATCGAGGAGGCCATGACCATCCGAGAGACGAGGGGCCGGGTCGACGAAGTCACATGGTCGAAGGTGCAGACCGCGCCGGCGACGATCGCAGAGACTCAGGCGTATGCGTTGCGTCAACTCGACGCGCTCGCGGAAAAACTGGGAGGCACAACCAAGCTCGTTGATCTCGCCAAGGCGGCCAAGGAAGCAGAGGCCAAGGGACAGGAGTGGCTCGCTGTGCTGGCTCGCTGCTTCCAACTGCAGGACGCGATCGTCGTGCTTGAACTCGACCGGGTGCTGGACGCGTCTCCGGGGGAGTTGGACGGGCATCGCCTCGGATTGCGGGCCGCCAGGAAGGACCGGCTGGAACTCATCTCACGAAGCACCGACCGTCTGATGGCCCGCATGGATGCGGCTGCTGCCACGGCCAACACCAAGGTGCTGATGTATCCGGCCAAGGCCCCGGCCGTAGTGCAGTCGAGCAATCATGTCTCGCGCGCCATCGTCGACTTCCACGGGCGGCTCGGGATCGGGCGCGTTCGCAAGTCATCGCAGGCGAGACGATGGGCGGACGCGGCCAAAGAGGTGAGAGACCAAGCGCTCGAAACAGGAGCAGCTGGCGTCGATGCCGCAAGGTGCCTCGGCAACGAGACCCTCGACCTGGCCAGATCGGTGACGGGCAAGCTCACCAGCGGCATCGCTGAGCGAGCGCTCCGTCGGCGCGGAGACGACGAGAAAGGCTGAGTGCCGCTCCAAGCCCACCTGGGTGTCGGCGAGCGAGATGCCAGGCGAGGGCATCTCCTGCGGCTGCCCGAGGATCTGCTCTCCCGCTGGGAGGAGCAGGTGGAGAGCTCGGACGCCCTGCGGCTGCACAAGGAGGCGTACGGCCGGTTCTGCGAATACCGCCACTCGGCTCGCACCGGCCAGCCGTTCAACGAGGAGACCCGGTACAACACCTGGCCGCTGCCTCGTTACTACGCGCTGCACACGCTGTCGCACCTGCTGATCCGTACGATCGCGCTCGAATGCGGCTACAACTCGGCCAGCCTGGCCGAGCGGATCTACGCGGGCACGGAGGACGACCCGCGCAGTGGGAACCTCATCTATACGGCCGTACCGGACGCCGAGGGCACCCTGGGCGGCCTGGTGTCCCTCGCCGAGCCCGACGAACTCTGGTGCGGCTGACCCGCCGCGCGCTCACCGAGGCCAGGAGTTGCTCCTCCGATCCTCTCTGTGCCGAGCGGCTGCCTCGCAAGCCGGAGGACTTCCTGCAGGGCGCGGCCTGCCACGTGTGCCTGTTCGTCTCGGAGACCACCTGCGAGCGCGGCAACCGGTTCCTCGACCGCAGGTTCGTGGTGCCGATCGGCGATCCGGCCCTCGCCCTCTGCCGCGACCTGCCGTGAGCGGCGTCCACCCTCGTTTCGAGAAGATCGCGGCGGATGCGGTGGAACGCCTCGGCTCGGTGGATCTACGGACTCTGGCCGACCGGATCGCCGAAGGAGGCCCGGCGTCCGGGATCACGAATGCCGTGCCGCTGTCAGGCTTCCCGATGTCGCACAGCGCATTCTGTCCGCGCAGCTGGCCCTGAGCATGCCGAACGAAGAGACGGCGCTCTACCTACATGGGATGGCTTCCGGCTACGACCGGCATCGAACTACTCCCACGGTGGAGTCAGTGTGGACCGGCCTGCCACGCATGCCGTGCCCGTCCGATCCACCGCGCAGGTACTCATCGACGTCGCGGGCGAGGCGTCGCACGAGCTGGTCGTGGCCGGCGCGGCCGTCTACAACGTCCTGACCCAATATCTCATGAAGAAAATCCCGTCCAGATTCGAGTTCATCCGGAGGGAAGCCGACGGAGAGCGCGGAATCAGGATCGGCAACTTTCATGACAACGAGTCGAAGGACCTGTGGCGCGGCGTCGAGTGGACACAGACCTTCGACGGCGAACAGCATCCGTTCCACAAGGAGTACTTTGTCGTGGAACGCCTCAAATGGGATCGTGGCAAGGACGGCGACCGGCGCCTGACCACCGTCTTCATCGCGGCGGGCACCTGCTCGGCGGCCACAGCGGAGGCCCTCCGCCTTCTCGCCGACTGGCCGGCCCTCGCCCGATCGTTCGGCGACAAGAACTTCGGCCTCGTCCGGGAGATCCACCTCATCGCGACGAACGAGCTGGACGGCCGCTCACGTGAGATGGCCCCGCCGCACGAGGGCGCTGGTTTCGAGTTCCGCTACGGCGAGCACTGATCGGCCCGCACGGTCTCGTCCGAGCGACTACGTAGTCACCCGGCTCCCCTGACATCCAGGCAACCGGGCCTGGCGCAGAGCGCCCGTCATCGCGGGCCGCTCAGCCTGCTGCGCGCGCTCGGCACGACATTTCGTCGATCTCTTCAAGAGTGGGTTGCCCATCGACATAATCCGATTTCGAAGGCAGGCGTTCCATGAAGTGATTCCGCCAGTCCTTGCTGCCGACGTATTTCTGCAAGGCGATGCGGAGGCGTTCGCACGTATCGTGGTCGCCCTTGCTGATCGCGAATCCCGTGGATTCGCGTGGGCCGAACCTGATGTCCGCGACGAGTTGGATGTCATCTCGCTCCGCCAGCTGGATACCGGCGAGCGTCAGCCGGTCTCCGACGATCGCGTCCACGGCACGCCGACGCAGCCAGGTGAGGCAGTCGGCGAAGCCCTTCTGCAGGTAGATCTGTGCCCCGTTCACGGTCTTCTCCAAGGAGTCGGCTGTCGTCGACCCGGCGATCGTGCATACGCGTCGCCCGGAGAGGTGAGCAGGTTTTTCGATGCTTTTTTCGCCGCGACGAACCAGCACGCCCAGTCGCGAGGACGCGAGCGGACCGACGAAGTCGGCCACTGCTTCTCTGGACGGGATGATGCCCAGCGTGCCGACGATGTGGGCCCCGCCACTCATCAGCGTGCTCATCGCCTGTTCTCGGGGGACCTTGTTGAAGGCGATCTCTTCCTTGAAGCCGGCAAGACGAAGCAGCCCCTTGATCGCGTCTTCGTTGTAGCTCGATCTTGCTCCGTTGCGGCGATTTCCTTCGTCCTGCCAGACTCCCGCCACTATGCGCGGGGCATCGAGGAACGAGCCCGGCTCCTGAGGTACGTAGGTGCTGCCCTGGAGCAAGGCCAGCGGCAACATCGCGAGCAGGGCACGGCCGGTCTTCGCCGCAGCGCTCGGCGGCTTCTTGGGAGAAGTGGCCGGACGGGACTCTTGCCGAGGTCGGATCGGCCCCCGCGTCACGGTGAGATTTCCGGCGCTGCCGACGGAACGGCGTTGCGGGCGGGGGAAGCCCCGGCCGACCAGTTCCCGGTCGACGTGGCGGTGGATCTCGTCCAGGGTGAGCGGGCCGGGTTCCCGTAGCGCGTTCAGCAACGCTCCGGTGAATGCGGTGTTCCGGGCACCGAGTGGAGCGTGGGAGAGGGAATTGGCAGGCGTGGACGTCAGGGTATAAGTGCCCGTCAGATCGAGCTGCCCCAGGGCGAGGCGCCGCCGGTCGCTCATGACGGTGACGGCCTGGCCGGAGAAACAGCAGTCCAGGAGGAGCACGCGGGCTTTGGCGCGAGCGCTGCCGACCATGCGTTTGACCAGGTCGACGTGAACGGCGGAGAAGCCGACGTGTTCGGCGTTCGTACCGGTCAGAGCGAAATGCAGGGCTCCGGTCTCGTCGAGGACCCCGTGCCCGCAGTAATAGACCAGCAGCAGATCCTCCGCCTCGCGGACGGCGGCGGTCAGGGCCACGCCGACGGCGGCCTGATCCGCCGGATCGGCCAAGGTCTGACAGTGATCGGCTTCGAAGAGGCCATGAACGGGATGCGTCAGCACCTGCCGCAAATCTTCCAGATTCGTGCGTACGGCCGGGATGTCAGGCAACTCCGGGTCGTGAAAGGTACCCGCCCCGATGAGCACCGCCCGGCTGCCCCCGCCATCCAGCAACGGCTTACGACTCACCATGCCGCTCGACAGCCGCCGGGAACTGCTCCGCCACCTCCCGCAGCACCGCCGCCGGATCCGCGGCACGACGGACGTCCACCTCGACCCGCCGCCCGTCGGCGGTGGTGACGGTGACCTTGACGTCGGCGCCGCGGGAGGTGAGCCAGGTGCACACCGACTGGATCAGCACCGCCACCGCACCACCGGAGCCCACCGCCACCGTCAGCAACTCCACCGCCGAGCCCATCTCACCCGGCTTCGGCGCCCGCCGCTGAGGCCGTACCCGCCCGCGCAGTTCATCCTCGGAACCGAGCCAGTTGAACAACCCCACCGCGTGGGTCTCGGCTTCCGCACCCTCGACAACCACCTGCAGGTCCACAGCATCGGACATCTCAAGCACGAGGTAACGTCCTTTGAATTACGGCTTTTGGTATCCATCATGCTAGCGGCCTGGATGCGCTCCGCCTTATCTTGCCGTTGATGAAACGGCTTGCGCCTCGAATCAACTGCGCCGCAGCTCCCCGTCCTCTCAACGAGCACTCAACAGATTCTCAACATCGCCCCGCGCACCATATGGACAGCCAGTCGGCCAACAGAACAAAAGGAGGCACCATGCGATTCGCGGCCAAGGCGGTAGGAATGCTGGTCACGACCGGCGCGATCATGACTGCGGCACTCGTGAACGCGTCGGCCGCGTCGGCCGTCCCGCCTCCGTGTGCCGGGTACGCCACCTCCAACCTGGACGGCGGCTACGGCGTGATGAAGGGCTCCTACAACCTCAAGAAGGGGCCCTACGCGGGCCACTGCGCGAACGTGGCCAGGCTCGGCAGCGGCCGGGTCATGTACTTTCACTGCTGGGTGAAGAACCGGCACGGCCACCTCTGGGTCTTCGGCCGGGTGAAGGGGACGAGAACGTACGGCTGGATGTCGATCGACAACTTCCGCACCATCCGTCACACGAACTACGAGACGTGCCGGGCGAACGCCGACCGCGATCACCTGTAGAACCACTCCTCGTGCTATGGACGCGTCAGAAGAAGAGGACAGTCCTCGCATCCACACGTTGCCGGAAGGTCCGCCACATCCACACCTGCGCGCCCGCCAGCAGGGGCAGCAGGATCAGCGCGAACCCGCCGAGCACCCGCAGGGATTCCGCTCCCGCCGCGGCCTGGGCGAGCTCCGGTCCGAGCCGCACGCCGACGAGCACGGTGACGCTGGTGATCGCAGTAGACGTCAGCGCCACCGCACGGCCGTAGGATTCCGCGCGGACAGCCGTCCGAGCTGTCCACAAGGCCGCAGCGCCGGCTCCGCCGACCGCGACGGGGACGGCGACGGGGACGGCGAGCGGGAGGCTCTCGCCTGGGAGGCCGCCGATCAGGAATCCGGTGAGCGGGGCGAGCGCCAGGAGGACCGCCGCCGGCCCCAGCAAGCGAGACGCCAGGGCCTGCGCGTCCACGGCGAGCTCGGCCGGTGATCTCAGGGCCGCGAACACGGCACCGTGCGCGGCGAGCAGTACGACCGCCACCGTGGCCCACACCAGCGTGAACGGCCCCGTCCCGTGCAGCGCCGCACCCACAGCCGCTCCCCAGAAGGCGGCGAAGGCGACGCTCGCCACGTTCAGGACGCGATCCCAGGCGACCCGCCAGCGTACGGAGGCAAGCCTGCTCCGGAACCAGATCGACGCGTCCCGCGACGCCCAGATCAGCAGACCCGCCACCACCATCAGGTAGAGCCCTTCCGACAGCCGGGCCTCGGCAAGGGGGAACGCTCCGGCCAGCACGCCGCCGGCCACGACCAGCCAGACCTCGTTGCCGAGGAAGAACGGGCCGATCACGGTGAGCAGGGTGCGCCGCTGCTCACTCGTCCTCCCCATGCGGTGCAGCAGCATGCCCACGCCGATGGCGAACCCGTCCGTCACCGCGTAGAGGTTCAGGAACAGCATCAGCAGGATGATCCAGAGAAGGTCCATGGGTTTCCTCGCCCTCAGAACTCGCCCTCAGAACTCGCCCTCAGAACTCGCCCTCAGAAGCGGAGTGGCCGGACCTCGGTCTCGCCGGCCGCCGCTCCGAATGTCGCGGCGCTCACTCCGCGCCGGGCGAACTTCGCGATCAACCAGTAGTCCATGACGGCCAGCGAGGCGAGCACCGTGACGAAGCCGGCCGACGACAGGGCCACCGCGGTGGGTTCGAGGTCGGACACCGCCTGGTCGGTTCTCAGCACACCCCACACCACCCAGGGCTGGCGGCCCACCTCACGAACCAGCCAGCCCATCGACACGGCCAGAAAGGGCAGCGGCAGCATCCCGATCAGCAGGTAGAGCGGGAAGCGCATCCGGAAGATCCGGCCGCCGATGGTGAGGAGGAGGAAGAGGAACGTCCCCCACGACACGACGTAGGCGACGTCCTTCATGATCTCGAAAGGGACGATGATCCAGGACGGTGGCGCGAGACTCGCGTCACCCGATCCGCCGAGCGTCCCCGACATGGCGGCCAGCTTCATCGGCTGGTACCGCTCGACGACGTTCTCCTGGACGAAGCCCCAGTGGATGGCGGAGAACCCGCCGAGCGGGGCGACGAGCAGACCCCAGCGCAGCGACCGCCGGAAGACGCCGGCGTCGGCGCCACGCCTGAGCAGATGCCAGGAGCTGATCCCCGCGACGAACAAGGCGCACGTCAGCAGCGCGGCGGAGATCAGATGCAGGAACGCGTCGGTCAGGGCGGGGTTGGTCAGCAGCGCGCCGGCGTCCGTCAGGCGCGCCTGCCCTTCCCGCATCTCGTAGCCGACCGGGTGTTGCAGGAACGAGTTCGCCACCATGATCCAGAAAGCGGTGACGTAACCTGCCGCGGCGACCAGCCAGATGAGGCTCAGGTGAACCAGGGCGGGCAGCCGGTTCCAGCCGAAGATCCACATGCCGAGGAACGTCGCTTCGACCACGAAGCCGATCAGGGTCTCCAGCGCCAGCGGGACACCGAGGACGTCGCCGGTGACCTTCACCAGCCCGCTCCAGTTCAGCCCGATCTGGAACTCCATCACCAGGCCCGTGATGATGCCGACCGCATAGTTGATCACATAGAGCGTGCCCCAGAAGCGCGTCATCCGGAGGTAGACGTCCTTGTCGGTGATCACGTGCATCGTCTGCATGGCTGCTACGAACACCACCAGACCCAGCGAAAGAGCCACGAACAGAAAGTGGATCGACGCCGTGGCGGCGAACTGCAGTCGAGACAACAGCAACAGGTCCATCATCACCCCGTGGCTCTCCGTCCGGACGACGGTGCCAGTGAGGACTCGTATCGCGTTGGTGTCCCGCTGGTGCCGCTCTCCAACGTCCCTCGAAGGCGACGCGATCAACCGTGGCGAGGATGAGATCCTCCGTACCGGTAGGAGTGCCGCATGACCACGTATGCGTTCCCCTTCACGTCCCAGCTCCCGGGCGAGCCGGCTCCGGAGTTCGACCTGCTCAGGACCAGGCAGCCGGTCGCTCGGGTGCGCCTGCCCACCGGCGACGAGGCGTGGCTGGTGACCGGGTACGAGGACAACAGGGTCGTCCTGAGCGACGTACGTTTCAGCCGGGCGTTGACCACCAGGCCCGACGCGCCGAGGCTGCAGCCGATTCCGTCGGATCCGTCCGCGCTGGTCAGCATGGATCCCCCCGACCACACCAGGTTGCGCAGGCTGGTGCAGCCCGCGTTCGGCAACCGTCGCGTAGCGGCCCTCCGGCCGGTGATCGAGCGCAAGGTGGAGGACCTGATCGACGACCTGGCCGAGGAGGGGCCGCCCGCCGATCTGGTGTCGCGGCTGGCCGGCCCCCTGCCCATCGCCGTGATCTGCGAACTCCTGGGTGTTCCCGCCCGGGACAGGAACAAGATCTCCGGCTGGGTCGGCGTCATGCTCAGCCTGACCCGGTTCCCACCGCCTCAAGTGGCCGGGGCCAGGGCGGAGCTGAAGGACTATCTGGCCTCGCTGGTGGCCGCCAAGCGCGACGAGCCGGCCGACGACCTGCTCAGCGAGCTGATCGCGGCCCGCGATTCGGGCGGCCGGCTCAGCGAGGAAGAGCTGGTGATGATGGGCACGACTGTGCTCGCCGGCGGATTCCTCAGCACGGCCAGCGAGATCGCCCTGTCGTTCCTGTGCCTGTTCCGCCATCCCGACCAGCTCGCCCTGCTCGTCAAGTGCCCGGAGCTGCTGGACGCCGCGGTCGATGAGCTCTTGCGCTACAACGCCCTGACCACGGGAGGCGGGCTGTTGCGGATCGCCACCGAGGACGTCGAGCTCGGTGGCGTGCGGATCCGGGCGGGAGAGGCCGTGCTGCCCGCCATCTCGGCGGCCAACCGTGATCCCGGCGTCTTCCCCGACGCGCACCGGTTCGACGTGACACGCGCGGAGAATCCGCACCTGACGTTCGGCCTGGGCTTGCACTACTGTCTCGGCGCGCGGCTGGCGAGGAGCGAGCTGGAGCTCGCCCTGGCCGTCACGCTGCGCAAGCTTCCCCGGCTGGGCCCTGCCGTGCCCGTGGACCGGCTGCCCGTTCAGGACGGGCAGCTCATCCGCGGCCTGGCGGAGCTGCCCGTCACCTGGTGACGGCGGCGATGGCGTCGGCGAGACTCCGCTCCAGCTCTTTCAGCCGGCGCCGGGGGATCTCGCCCATCGTGCAGATGCGGAAGTACTCACCGGACAGGTGGCCCTGGCCGGCGTAGACCACGTAGCCACGTGTCTTGAGCTCGTCGTGCAGAGCCCGGTAGGACACTCCTCCGGGCAGCCGCAGCATCGTCACGGAGCTGGACCGGAACGGCTCGGCGACCAGAATCGGCAGGCCGAGCCGATCGAACTGGTCGCGCACCAGCGCCGCGCGCTCCCGGTACAGCCGGGTGCGGGCCGCGAAGCCGCCGGCCTCCTCGTACTCGGCGATCGCCGCGTCCAGGGCATAGCAGGCCTGCACCGCAGGGGTGAAGGCGACCTCGCCACGACGTTGGCTCGCCAGGTGCGGAGCGGCGTCGAGGTACAACGATCTGGACGGCACCTCGGCGACGCGTTCCACAGCTCTGTCACCGAGCAGGACGAACGACACACCGGGCACGCCGTGCAGGCCCTTGTTGGCTGTGCCGCAGATCACGTCGGCGGGCACCCGCGCCAGATCCGGTTCCTCGATGCCTGTGCCGCTGATGGCGTCGACCACGAAGAGCGCCTCTCCGGCGGACGCCGTCGCGGCGCCGATCTCCTCGATCGGGTTGATCAGGCCGGTGGTGGTCTCATGGTGTACGCACGCCACGGCGTCGATGTCGTCGTGCTCGGCCAGGGCCGCCCGCACCGCCGCGGGATCCACCGGTCGCGTCCACTCGCTCCTGACCTCGTGGCAGGTGATTCCGTGGACACCGGCGATTTTCGCCAGCCGCTCGCCGTAGACGCCGTTGTTGACGACGAGGGCCGAGCGGCCCCGGCGTACCGAGCCGATCAGCGCCATCTCCATGGCCGCGGTGCCCGAGCCCGTCACGAGCACCGTCTCGTGCGTGCCGCCGAGATTCAGGCAGCGGGGCAGTGCCACGCGGATCCGCTCCAGCAAGTCCGCGAACTCCGGCTCGCGATGGCACAGATCGCCCCGCAGCAGGGCGTTTCGCACCCGCTCGGAGGTGCCCGCCGGGCCCGGCGTCAGCAGGGTGAGTGCGCCGTCGATCACTCCGCGGCTCCCTTGCCCCGCAGGTGGGTGACCAGGCGCATGGTCGTCATCGTCGAGCCGGCCCGGAACCGGTCCAGCGCGCGCCGGTTGTCCACATGCTCGGCGCTGTGCTCGAACTGCCGGAAAGCGGCCTCGTCCCGCCAGTCGGTGACCACGTAGTACACCGGCTCGGTCTCGTCGCCCCTGAGCAGCCACTGATCGAGGTTGGTGCTCCTCGCCGAGACTCTTTCCGCTATGTCTTCCCAGGTCCGCTCGAACCCGGCCTCGGTACCTTCCTTGACGGCGAACCGGAGGATCACCCGGAACATGCCGCCTGCCCTCCGCAGCCGCAGGCTCCGCCACCGGGCGCGGACCAGGTGTAGAACGGCTCCGCCATGGCGTCCTTCGGCTCCTTCCAGTTCGGGTCGAACGGACTGATGTACTGGCTGAGAGCCTGGTTGATGTCACGGTAAAGGGAGTGGCCGCGCGCGCTGTACAGTGGCGCGGTGATGTCCTGATCAGCCTCCACCAGATGCATGTACAGGCCATGGAAACGGAAGAGCGTGCGCCGGGAGACACCGATCATGTGCGGGAGCTCACTGGCGTCCGAGGCGGCGAAGGCGGCAGCCACCTCGTCCGCCTGGTCCGGGTTCATCCGTGCGACGATCAGGGTTCGGTGAGCCATCACCCACTCCTTAGGAAGTCGTACCGGCGCTGTGATGGTGTCAAGCCGCCTTCAAGCGGGACTCGAAGGCGTATGGAGCGGCCTGGTTTACGCTCAAGGCGTGGTGATGCTGCGCAGGGATTTCCTGGCGGAGACGGTGCTCGTCATCGGCATGGCCGTCATGACCATCCTCGGCTCCGTCATCGCGGGCCTCAACCAGGACGGCAGGCCCGTGGACTGGACGGCCTGCGCTCTGCTGGCGGGCGCGTGCCTGATCTTACCCCTTCGGCGTCGCCGGCCCGTGGTGACCCTGCTGGTCACCCTCTCCTCGCTGGTGGTCTATCACGCCCTGGCCTTCCCGTACGGGTCGGCCGTGGTTCCGGCCCTGATCGCCACGTACAGCGTGATCGCGGAGACCGGAAGCCGGCTGCGGCCCGTCGGTCTGATCGCCGCGGCGTTCCTGGTCCTATACCCTGCCGCGGGGTTGCCGCTGGGCGTCTACGACTCGGACTACGCGGCCGGAACCGTGCTCGTCTGGGCGGTCGTCGTCGGCGGGGTGGTGGTGCTCGCCGAGCTGACCAGAATGCGCAGGGAGCAGTTGGCCATGGTGAAACGCCAGATGGAGGAGGCCGAGCGGCTCCGGGAGGAGGAAGCGCGCAGGCGTACGGACGAGGAGCGGATGCGCATCGCCCGTGAGATCCACGACATCGCCTCGCACACGATCTCGGTCATCGCGATTCAGTCGAGCGTCGCCAAGGAGGCCCTGCGTGATTGCGCCGCGTGCCCGGACTCGGCGCGCACGGCTCTGGACATCATCCGGGACGCGAGCAAGGAGGCCATGAACGAGATGCAGGCGGCGATCGGAGTGCTGCGCGCGACCGCCGGCGAGTCCGAGCCGATGCCCGGCCTGGCGCAGGTCGAACGCCTGATGACGTCGGCTGAAGAAGCCGGGCTCGAGGTGCTGCGGACCGTGCGGGGCACGGCCAGGCCGCTGCCGCCGGTGGTGGACCTGACGGCGTACCGGATCATCCAGGAGTCGCTCACCAACACCCTGCGTCACGCGGCGGCCCGGAGCGCGGAGGTCGATCTCGCCTATGACGAGCGGGGACTCACGTTACGGGTGAGCGACGACGGCCGGGGACCGACGGGCGGCACGGGTTACGGCCTGGTCAGCATGAGAGAGCGCGCGAGCACCGTGGACGGCTGGGCCGACGCCGGCCCCCGCGCGGGAGGAGGCTTCGAGGTGCGTGCCTGGCTGCCCGCCCCGCTGGAGGACTCCGGTTGGCGGGGATCCGCATGATCCGGATCGTGCTGGCCGACGACCAGCCCCTGGTCAGGGCGGGCCTGCGGGCTCTGCTGGAGAGCACGTCCGACATGGAGGTCGTGGCGGCGGCCGCCGACGGCGAAGAGGCGGTCAGCGTGGTCAGATCCAGCCTGCCCGACGTGGTGCTGATGGACATCCGGATGCCGGGAACGGACGGCTTGGAAGCCACCCGCAGGATCCGGGCGGACCCGGAGCTGGCCGGCACCCGCGTGCTCATCCTCACCACGTTCGAGTTCGACCAGTACGTGTTCGAGGCCCTGCGGGCCGGCGCCAGCGGTTTCCTGGTCAAGAACATCGAGCCGGATCACCTGCGGCAGGCGGTGCGTGCGACCATGCGCGGTGAGAGCCTGCTCGCTCCGAACGTCACCAGGCGCCTCATCGAGCGGTTCGTGCGGCCGGCCGGTGACGGCGCGGAGGGGCTGTCGGCGCTGACCGATCGCGAGCGCGACGTCCTCGCCCTGGTGGCCGAGGGACTGTCCAATGCCGAGATCGCCGAGCGGCTCTTCCTCAGCCCGGCGACGGTCAAGACCCACCTGCACCGCATCATGACCAAGCTGGACGCGCGCGACCGCGCCCAGCTGGTAATCCAGGCGTACGAGGTGGGGCTGGTCCGGCCGCGCTGGTTGTGACCCCGTACACCCCTGGGCGTACTCCGCCTACTCCTCTCCCCGGCCGGGAACCCGCTCACGGGTGGACGCCCCCGCGGAACCTCCGGGCCTAGCGTCGGAAGCGTCCCTTCCCCCCGCACGGAGTGAGTGATGCGACGGCTGTCGGCGTTCGTGCTACGGCACAAGATCTGGGTCATCCTGTTCTGGACCGTCACGGCGGTGTTCGGCGGCTGGGCCGCCTCGGTCGTCCCCGAGAGGCTGGCCAACGACTACTCCTTCCCTGACGAACCGGCGTTCAAGGCCAACACCGCGATCGAGGAGATGTACGGCAACGGCGGGGCGACCGAACCCCTGGTAGCGGTGATCCGCTTGCCGGCGGGCCAGACGGGCAGCTCACCGGCTGTCACGGAAGGCATGGAGCGGGCGACCGCGGCCCTCTTCCAGGAGGCGCGGGTACGGCTCCTGCCCCGCCCCGATGACGGCGACCTGCCGTACGCGCTGGCCCTGCTTCCGGAGGAGAGGTGGGGAGAGCCCATCGAGTACGGCCCCATCGTCTCCGAAGCGCTGCGAGCTTCCCTGCCCGCGGGCAGCGACGTCAGGATGACGGGCATCAAGGAGCTCGAAGACCAGGTCGAGGGAGTCACCACCGACAGCGTGGTCATCGAGACGCTCATCGCCGGGGTCGGTGCGCTGGTCGTGCTGCTCTGGGTGTTCGGCTCGGCGCTGGCCGTGCTTCCGCTCGTCGTCGCGACAGTGTCGATCATGGTCTCGTTCCTCCTCACCCTGGGTCTGACCGAGATCACCGACGTGAACGCCACCATCCAGTACCTCATCGCGCTGATCGGGCTGGGGGTGGCGGTGGACTACTCGCTGCTGCTGGTCAACCGGTGGCGGGAGGAACGGCGCGTCGAGGGGACGTCACCTGACGAGGCCATTCACCGGGCGATGGAATCCGCTGGACGGGCGGTGGTCTTCAGCGGCCTCACCGTCGCGGGCGGCCTGGGCACCCTGATCGTGCTACCCGTGCCGTTCATCCGCAGCATCGGACTCGGGAGCATGCTGATCCCCCTGGTCAGCACTCTCGTGACGCTGTCGCTGGTGCCGGTGCTGCTGTCCTCGATCGGGCAGGTGCTGGAATGGCCACGCCGAGGTCGCGGCATACCGTCGGGCGCGGCGTGGCGGCGGTGGGCGGGGCTCATCGTCCGCAGGCCCCTGATCTCCCTGCTCGTGGGCCTGGCCGTGCTCTCCCCGCTCCTGATCGCCGCCACCACGATGCGGCTGGGCGATCCAGTGTCCACGGCGCTGCAGAGCGAGGGCAGCGCCGGTACGGCTCTGACCGAACTCGAACGCGGCGGGGTGCCGCGCGGCGTGCTCACGCCCATCGAGGTCCTGGCGCCGGCCGGCGTCGCGCCGGAGACGGTGGCCCGGCGACTGGCGACCGTGGACGGCGTGCACGCGGCCGTCGCTCCGGACTCACCCGTCTGGCGGCAGCGCGGGACCGCGATGGTCAGTGTGCTGCCGGAAGCCGAGACCAGCACCCCCGCCGGACAGGACACGGTGGAGCGTGTCACCGCGGTCTCCCGGAACTTCCCCGGCGTCCAGATCGGTGGGCGTGGCGCGCTGACGATCGACTCCGCCTCCGCCCTCTACCGCAACTTCCCGTACATGCTGGCCGCCATCCTGGTGTTCACCTTCATCGTGCTGTCCCGTGCCTTCCGCTCCGTCGTGCTGGCCGGCCAGGCGATCATCCTCGGCATGATCTCCATCGCCGCCTCCTATGGCATCCTCGCCCTGGTCTGGCAGGAGGGTCACGGCTCCGGACTTCTGTGGGGGGTCGAGGCGACCGGCGCCATCGCGCTGTGGGTGCCGCTGGTGGTCTTCGCCTTCCTGTTCGGCCTGTCCATGGACTACGAGGTGTTCCTGCTGGCCAGGATGCGGGAGGAGTACGACGCCACGGGATCGACCCGCACCGCCGTTCTCACCGGGCTCGGCCAGGTGGGGCGCCTGGTGACGAGCGCGGCGCTGATCCTGTTCCTGGCCTTCGTCCTGCTTTCCACGATCCCGGTGGTGGACCTCAAGATCGCGGCTACCGGACTGGGCGCGGGCATCCTGCTCGACGCGACCGTGCTGCGCGCCATCCTCGTGCCCGCCCTGGTGGCTCTGACGGGCGCGGCCACCTGGTGGTTGCCCCGGTGGATGGCCACGGCGCTCCGCACGCGAGGGACGGTCTCCCGGCCGGGCCCGATCAGAGAGGACACCCGCATCGACGGCTGAGTGACCGTCACACCTGCGATCGGCGCGCCGACCTCGTCATGAGGACCCCCATGACGAGCATCCAGATCATCAGCAGACCGCTCGGGCCGACGAAACCGGCGAGATGCGGGATGGCGTCGAAGCCCAGGTAGTAGGTGATCCCGGCCGTCGTGACGAACAGCCCCACCAGGAAGGCGGCCCAGCCGAGCCAGCGCGGGAAGGCCCGGCCCACGGCCACGGCCAGGCCCATCAACGAGAAGGGGACGCCCACCAGCCAGATGATGGAGGCGACGAAGGTGGCCTGGAGCACGCGGTACACCGCCGCCGCGATCAGGAAGGCGTCCTGTTTCCCGGTGCCGGAGGCGGCGGCCCACGTGTCGGCGACCACCTTGAGCACGTACCCGTCCAAGGCGGTGTCGATGACGTAGATGATGAACCCGACGAGAACCGCACCGGTGGCGATCCTGGCGAGGATCGCGCTCCATCCTTCGGTGAGCACGCCGGCCAGGCCGGCGAAGGCGATCGGCCAGAGGGCCACGGCGAGGATGGCCAGCAGATGGATGGCGTGCCACTCGGGATGCGCGGCGACGTGCGGAACGGCGTTCTCCGCCCCGCTCGGCAGGTCTCTGTGTAACGCGCCGGCGGCCAGGTAGCCGACCGCGCCGAGGACGGCGCACACGCCACCCAGCCTGACAGAAATCGTGCTCATGGCGGCCATGGAGTTCATCCTCTGTTGCGGACGGTTGACGGATCTGTCATGAACGCTAGGAAACCCGGCCGACCGGGTCAACGATCATCCGGCTTCCGACCGGTCACCAGAGACTCGAACTCGCCCAGCGGCTGGGCGCCGGTGTCGACGAATCCCGCGGCCGTGAGCCAGGATCGGCACTGCTCCGTCGTGTACCCTCCGCCGCCGGGCGTGATCAGCATCATGTTGAGGCTGACGAGCAGGCTCGATGCCTTGCCCCGGCGGTCGGGGTCGATCATGTGGTTGGTCACCAGGACGGTGCCGCCGGGACGCAACGCGTCGAAGGCCTGCCGCAGGAGCGCGGCCCGCTGCTCATCGTCCCAGTCGTGCAGGATCGCGCTGAACAGGATGGCGTCGGCCCGCGGCAGCGGGTCGGTGAAGAAGTCGCCCGCGTGGAAGGACACCTTCTCCCGCATCCCGAGCCTGGCCATCTGCTCCTCGAAGGCGGGCTCGGCATGAGGCAGGTCGAAGACCGTGGCCCTGACGTGTGGATTCTCCCGCACGACATGGGCCGCGGCGGTGCCGCTGCCGCCGCCCGCGTCCACGAAGTCGACGATCCCGCTCCAGTCGAACTCGCGCGCCAGTTCAGGGTTCTTCATCGCGCCCAGGTAGTCGAACCAGGACATGAGCGAGCGCCACACCTCCTGACCGCGGTGGGCCGAGGCGAACATGTCGCTGCCTCCTCTGACCAGCACCTGCGATTCTCCGGTCTTCAGCGCCCCCGGGAGTCCCTCCCAGCGCCGTCTCGCGCCCTGGAAGAACCGGACGATGCTGGTCGGCGCGTCGCACCTGAAGTACTCCTCGGCCAGCGCGGAGTTGGCGTACCGGTCCCCTTCGCGCCGCAGCAGCCCCACGGCCACCAGCGCGTCCAGGAAGTCGGGCAGCAGCCTGGGGTGCAGCTCCAGTTCGGCCCTGATCTCCGCCACCGTGGCGGCGCGGCCGGCCAGCAGGTCGAACAGCCGCAACTCCATCGCGGTGAGCAGGGACATGTATCCGAAGAAGGAGATGCCCAGCTTCCAGATGGCAGAGCGGTCCAGGGTGTCGTCGAACGCCATGGTCACTACCTCACTTGTCCTTGTGTCCCACGATGAGGGATTCGCCCTGGGCCAGCGGCCGAATCTCGACGCGGGCGAAACCCGCCTGACGCAACCACGAGCGGCAGTCCTCCATCAGCGGCACCCGCCCGTCCTTGGACACGAGCATGATGTTCAGGCTGACCATGAAGCTGGCCACGTTCGCGGACCGCGCGTCGTCGAGCATGTGGTTGGCCGCCAGGACGACGCCGCCGGGGCGGAGCGCCTCGTACGCCGAGCGCAGCATGGCCAGCCGCTGCTCCTCGCTCCAGTCGATGAGCATCCCGCCGAACAGGACGGCGTCGGCCCGCGGCAGCGGGTCGGCGAAGAGGTCGCCCGTCTGGAAGGACACCTTCCCCTGCGTGCCGAGCCTGGCCATCTGCTCCTCGAAGGCCGGCTTGGCGTTGGGCAGGTCGAAGACCGTGGCGCGGACGTGCGGGTTGTCCCGTACCACGTGCGCCGCGGCGGTGCCGTTGCCGCCGCCGGCGTCCACGAAGTCGGCGATCCCGCTCCAGTCGAACCGGCGCGCCAGGGCGACATTACGCGCGGAGGCCAGGTAGTCGGCCCAGGCGAAGAACTTGCGCCAGTCGTCCTTGCCCTGGCGCAGGTTGTCCATGGTCGCGCCGGCCGGTTTCATCGTGACGAGCGGCTCGCCCGAGCGCAGCGCCTGCAAGAGGTTCTGCCAGCGGAACTGCGCGCCCTTGACGTACCTGATCACGTTCGTGGCGGCATGTTCGCGCAGGTAGTGATCGCTCAACCGGGTGTTGCCGTAGCCGCCCGCCTCGCGCCGCAGCAGGCCCACGGCCACCAGCGAGTCGAGGAAGTCGGCCGTCAGCCTGGGGTGCAGGTCCAGTTCGGCCCTGATCTCCGCCTCGCTCAGGGTACGACCGGCGAGCAGGTCGAACAGCCGCAATTCCACGGCCGCGAGCGCGGTGGTGTAAGCGAAGTACTGGTGGCTGAGGCCGAGGATCGGCCCGGCATCGATCGGATCGTCGAAACTCATGAGGTGTGCCTCCTTCAGACGGACCGCTGGTAGGAGCGGAAGGCGTTCACAGCGGTCAGGACGGATACGGTGCAGACGGCGGTCAGCAGGCCGAGCCTGAGCCAGACAGCCGGCCAGTCCGGCTGGGCGCTCAGTGCCGTCCTGCTCGCGTCCACGACCCAGCTGACCGGGTTCAGCGCGGTCGGCAGCCATGAGGCCATGAGGCCTTCCGGCATGAAAGCCGTGGACAGGAAGGCGAACGGGAAGATCAGTAGCTGGATGACGGTGATCTGCACTTCCCGGCTGCGGACCCGGAGCGCGAGCGTGTTGGACAGGGCCGCGACCGTGAGCGCCAGCAGCACCACCGCGGCCGTCATCACCGTCAGGCCGACCGGCCCGCCCGGATAGCGGACCCCCAGCAGCAGGGCCGCGGCCAGGAGGACGAGGGTCTGCACGACGGCGATCAGCGCCTGTGGGATCAGGTTGCCGGTGATGATCGCGACGCGCCTGACCGGCGACATCAGCAGCCGGTCCAGCACACCTCGTTCGAGGTCCATGAGCATGGTCAGGCCGGCCCACGCGCTGCCGAACATGGCGCCCACGGCCGCCATCCCCGGAGTGAGGAACTGGGGGTAGCTGGCCGCCGGGAATCCCGGCAACCGGGCCACTCCACTGAGCAGGCCGCTGAGGAAGACCATCCAGATGAGCGGCTGGGCGAGGGTGGCGACCAGATACCAGGAGCGGCTGGTGAACACCCGCAGCTGGCGCGTCGAGAGCAGGAGGGAGTGCTCCGCCACCGCCTTCATCGGTGGCCTCCGGCGTGCCGGAAGTAGATGTCGTTCAGCGACGGGCGGCTCACCGAAACCGGCCCCGTGACCGAGTGAGCCGTCAGCACCTCCAGGACCGAGCCGAGCGCCCGCGCGTCCCCCTGAATGTCGGCCCGCAGCTCCGCCCCGGTCCACGCCACGTTCCTGACCTGCGCGAGCCGCTTCATCGCGGCCTCGACCTGCCGCGCGGTGGCGGGGTCGGTCAGCCGCACCGCGACCACGTCGCCGCTGAGCTCCTCCTTCAGATCCTGCGGTGACCCTTGGACGACCACGGCGCCCTGGTTCAGGATCACCACCCACGAGGCGAGCCGGTCGGCCTCGTCGAGCTGGTGCGTGGTGAGCAGGACGCTCATCCGCCGGTCCCGGCACAGCTCGGTGACCAGTGACCACAGGCCTTCGGCCGCCACCGGGTCCACCGCGGCGGTCGGCTCGTCCAGAACCAGTACGGCCGGCTCGTGGACGAGCCCCATGGCGAGTTCGAGCCTGCGCCGCATACCGCCCGAGTAGGTGCGCACCAGGCGTCCGGCGGCGCTGCCCAGGTCCATCCAGTCCAGCAGCTCGTGCAGGCGGGCGCGCAACCTGTCGCCACGTAAGCCGTAGATCCTGGCTTGGAGCCGGAGGTTGTCGTATCCCGTCGCCGACGGGTCGGAGGAGTAACTCTGGCTGACCACCCCGATCCTGCGCCGCACCTCGGCGGGCCGCGTGCGGACGTCGACGCCGTCCACGCCGATGCTTCCCGCGTCGAACCCCGTCAGCGTGGCCATCGCCTTGATCAGCGTGGACTTTCCCGCTCCGTTGGGGCCGAGGACGGCCGTGATCTCACCGCGGGCGGCGCTGAAGGAGATCCCGTCCAGCGCCCGTACCCCGCGCGGGTAGGTCTTGACCAGGGACCGCACCTCGATCGCGGCCGGATGGGCAGCGGGAGCGGCCCTGGCCGGCGCGACGGTTCTCGGTTCGCCCGCCATCAGACGAGCCGCACTCGGTATCCGCCCAGCCAGGCATCGAGCTGCAGGACCATGTGGATGTCGGTGCGATCGCGCCACGCCCGCTCGGGCCGCGGCGGCGAATCGAGCAGTTTCCTGGCCGCGGCGACGTCGATCAGGTCCAGTGCGGGGCTGCCGCCGTCCTTGATCAGCGTGGCCAGCCTTTCCCGCATGGCCGCGCCGCCGTGCGGACCGGCCCCGATGGGGAAGGGGCTCGGCGTCCTGTTCAGGATCGGCTCGGGCAGGTCGTCGCGCAGTGCCGCGGCCGCCACGTTCAACGGCCCGCCGTCCGCACCCTTCATGTCGTACGGGATGTTGAAGCAGTACTGGATCATCTCGGGCGTGCAGTACGGCCAGCGGGCCGACAGGCCGGCCGTCTGGGTGAGGCCGGTGTCGAAGACCGTGACGTATTCGTGCCAACCGTACAGGCTGAGATACCGCAGCTCGCGCGCCCTCCTGGCGGGCCCGGTCTCACCCTTGAGCACGGGCACGGCCTCGACGGTCTCCCGGTACCTCCTGGCGCAGTAACCGGGCAGGTCGAGCCGTTCCAGCAGGTCGGGCGCGAGCAGGCCGGTGCCGATGCCGCTGCGGTGGGTCCGGCGCTGGGTGAAGGAGATCCAGGGGAAGGTGGCGCTGCCGGTGCTCTGTTCGTCGCTCATGCCCAAGGCGCCGCCGAACATCAGCCCCGCCTGCTGTCCGCTCAGCACGACCGGCGCGCTGGAGCTCACCGTCCGGCACAGGTGGCGCAGGGCGATGGCGAAGTCGCTGGTCGGTGTCGGGCGATCCTGCTGTGCGGCGACCATCGTCCGCTGGAGTACCGGGTCCTCCAGTTCGGCCCTGTCGACCACGATCTCCGTGTGGTCGGTGCCGAACTCGCGGGCGATCATGGCCGCGTGAGGCGCGTCCCGCGACACCTGGAGCAGTCCTGGCCCCGTCTGCGTGCCGGCGAAGTCCAGGGTGAAGGTGCGCAGGGCGGGGCCGCCTCTCTCGCGTATCGCCCTGGTCGCCAGCGCCACCAGCGCGCTGGAGTCCACACCGCCCGACAGCAGCACGCCGACCGGGACGTCCACGTCCAGCCGCGCGTGGACCGCCGCCTCCAGCAGCTCGCGCCAGGTCGCGGCGGTACGGGCCGCGGAGTCGGGATGCGGCGCGGCCTCAAGGGTCCAGTACCGCTGTTCCTTCACTCCTCCGGCGGTGATCCTGACCAGGTGCCCCTGGTTGAGCCGCCGCATGTCCTTGTAGACCGACCTGCCGGGAACGACGGTGAAGGACAGCGCGTCCCGCAGCCCGTCCTCCTCCACCACGGCGTCGATCTCCGGATGGGCCAGCAGCGCCTTGGGCTCCGAGCCGAACAGGACGCCGGTGGGGGTCGGCTGGTAGTAGATGGATCTCAGCCCCAGCCTGTCTCCGACCAGCAGCAGTTCCTCACCGCGCACGTCCCAGATCGCGATCGCGAACACGCCGTCCAGCCTGCTCACGCACTCGGTCCCCCACTCCAGGTACGCCCTGGCCACGACCTCGGCCTCGCCAGAGGTGCGGAAGTCGTGCCCGTGCCCTTTCAGCGCGGCCCGCAACTCGCGGTGGTTGTGGATGTCGCCGTCGAGGGCGATCACGACCAGCGGGCGCCCGTCCTCCTCGACGACGAAGGGCTGAGCGCCGCCCTCCACGTCGACGAGAGCGAGCCGGTGGTGCCCGATGACGGCGCGGGGGGAACTCCAGATCCCGTATCCGCCCGGCCCTCGCCAGGCGACCCGGCCGGCCATGGTGGCGACGATGTCACGGGCGGGTGTGAGGTCACGCTGGTAGTCGATCCATCCGGCCATCCCGCCCATGTGAAAGTCCTTCCTTCTTGCCGAGGCTGAGCAGAGCATGCACGGGCGGTCTAGAGAGCCGGTCGAGGAACGCTCGGTTCGGATCTCGACCGAGACTCGAATCGAGCGAATGACAATGACCCGGCCAGTCATCGCCCTCGCGAGGAGGAACCGTGTCGTCACCCCATTCCGACCGCCGTGCCGTTCAAGGTCAGGGAGCCCGGCTCCGTGAACTCCTGCGAAACCCGGCGGTGTTCCCGCTCCTCGGCGTGCACGACGGACTGTCCGCGCGCATCGGGGCCGACTGCGGGTTCCCCGCTCTGTGGGCATCCGGGCTGGGCATGTCCACCGCCCTCGGCGTGCGCGACTGCGAGGAGGCGTCGTGGACGGAGCTGATCCAGGTCGTCGAGCACATCACCGCGGTGACGGACGTGCCCGTGCTGGTGGACGGCGACACGGGCCACGGCAACTTCAACACCGCACGACGCTTCGCCTGCCGGGCCGAGCGGGCACGCGCGGCCGGCATCTGCCTGGAGGACAAGGCCTCGCCCAAGATGAACTCCTTCGTCGGCGACGCCCACGCCCTCGCCCCCGTCGCCGAGATGTGCGGGAAGATCGCCGCATGCCGGGACGCCGTGACCGACCCCGACTTCGTGATCACGGCCAGGGTGGAGGCCCTGATCGCGGGGGCCGGCATGGAGGTCGCGCTAGAGCGGGCCACCGCCTACCAGGCGGCGGGCGCGGACGCCATCTTCATCCATTCGAGGCAGCCGACGGTCGCGGAGATCGCCGAATTCTGCGCCCACTGGAATGACCGGCTGCCCTTGATTCTGGCGCCCACGACTTACCACACCACGCCCATGAGCCGATTCCAGAGCCTGGGCATCAGCGGTGTGATCTGGGCCAACCAGGCGTTGCGCGCGGCCACGGCCGCCATGCGGCGCGCTTGCCTGGTCCTGCGCGAGAACGGGCCCACGGAGCTGGACGACTCGATCAGCACGCTCAAGGAGATCTTCACGCTGCTGGAGTACGAGGAGCTCGAACGCGATGAGCAGCACTACGCGGAACTGCTCACGAAGCTCAACGGCTACGCCGAGCTGGGGGCGTGAGGCGGTGCTCGACCCCACCGCGTTCCTCTCCGCTCTGAGGCGACGAGGGGTGACGGCGTTCACCGGCGTCCCCTGCTCCCATGTGGCGTCGCTGATCAACGCGGTGGCGAGCTTCCCCGAGGTCGCCTACGTCCGGGCCACCCAGGAGGGTGAGGCGCTGGCCATCGCGGCGGGGCAGTGGCTGGCCGGCTCGACCGCGTGCGTGTTCAGCCAGAACTCCGGTCTGGGCAACATGGTGAACCCGCTGACGTCACTCACCCATCCCCATCGCATCCCGGTGCCGCTGATCGTGACCTGGCGGGGGGAGCCGCAGCGTCCCGACGAGCCACAGCACGTGCTCATGGGCGAGATCACCCGCGACATGCTCGACCTGCTGCGGATCGGCTGGCAGGTGTTGCCCGCGGAGGCGGACCGGGTCGACGCCACCCTCGACGAGGGATGGAGGCAGATGGAGGAGGGCGGCGTGCCGTACGCGTGGGTGGTGCGGCGTGGGACGTTCCTGTCCACGACGCTGCACGAGCCCTCTCCCGACAGGACCCGGACCGAGTGCGTACGGTGGCCCGCGGTCGCACAGGGGCGAGGCCCCACCAGGACCGCCGCGCTGAACCGGATCCTGGAAGTGGTGCCCGACGACGCCGCGATCGTCTCCACGACCGGCATGACCAGCCGCGAGCTCTTCACCCTCGCCGACCGCCCCCAGCACTTCTATCTGGTGGGCGCGATGGGGTCGGCGGCGGCGGTCGGGCTCGGCGCGGCGCTGAGCACCTCCCGGTCCGTGGTGGTGATCGACGGCGACGCCGCCGCCCTGATGCGGCTCGGCACACTCACGGCCGTCGGCGCGTGCCAGCCGCGGAACCTGGTGCACGTCGTGCTGGACAACGGCGTCCATGACTCGACGGGCGGCCAGCGCACGCTGGCGCACCAGGCGGACCTGCCCGCGATCGCCATGGCCAGCGGCTACCAGTACGTCCACGGCTGCCGCAGCCTCGACGAGCTGGGCCAGGCCCTGCGAGCCGCCGTGCTCGGATCAGGCCCGGCCTTCATCCATCTGTCGATCAGGCCGGGATCCCCGGCCTCGCTGGGGCGGCCGACCGTGCATCCCGCCGACGTCGCCCGGCGCTTCAGGGATTTCCTCACGCACGCCCCAGCAAGGCCTTCCACCCAGACTTGAATGACCCTCTAATCGGTGCGCTCACCATCACGTCATCACTCGCAGGCACATTCAAGAGGAGCACGCGTGGTGGCCGATCAACGCAATCTATCTGTGTATCTCCTGCAACAGGGCGTCTGGGACATGCCGCTGGAGTCGATGCCACTCGCTTCGGGCTACCTCAAGGCCATGGTGTCGTCCGACGACTATCTGCGCTCGCGGGTGGACGCGACGATCCACAACTTCCGCGGCGGCGTGACGCTCATGAAAATGGCCGTCGAGGTTTTCAACGCCGGCGCGCCCGACGTCATCTGCTTCTCGGTGCTCGGCTGGAACTACCAGAAGTTCGGCGCGCTGGCCGAGACCTTCAAGCAGATGAACCCGGACGGCTGGGTGATCTTCGGCGGCACCCATGTCGCCAACCAGGCCGAGCGGACGTTCAGGATGTTTCCCGAGGTGGACGTCATCGTCAACGGTGAGGGGGAGGAGGTGTTCGTCGAGTTGCTCAAGGCTCGGCTGGCCGGCGTCCCGGCGACCGACCTCGGCGGCATCGGCGGCATCTCGTTCATGAACGCCGAGGGAGAGGTGGTCACCACACCGCCCAGAGAACGGATCAACGACCTCGACATCATCCCGTCCCCCTTCCTGAGCGGCGCCATCGAGCTCACCGACGCCGCAGGCCGCTTCAGGTACGACGTCGCGCTCATGGAGACCAACCGCGGTTGCCCGTACAAGTGCTCCTTCTGCTACTGGGGCGGCGCGGTGGGCCAGCGGGTACGGGCGTTCTCCCGCGAGCGGCTGCGCGCGGAGCTGGAACTGTTCGCCGGTCACGGAGTGCACACGGTCGTGCTGTGCGACGCCAACTTCGGGATGCTGCCGATCGACGCGGAGTTCGTGACGGACCTGCTGGCGGTCAGGGACCGTTACGGCTATCCGCGAGCCCTGGAGACCTCGTGGGCGAAGAACAAGTCCAAGGTCTTCTACGACATCGTCCGCACCATGAAGCGCGAAGGACTGCGCAGTTCCTTCACCCTCGCCCTCCAGACGCTCACCGACGACGCGCTCCAGTTGATGAACCGGCGCAACATGAAGGTCAACGACTGGGAGGACCTCGCGGAATGGCTGGATCGGGAGGGACTCGACGCCTACGCCGAGCTGATCTGGGGCGCGCCGGGCGAGACGCTGGGGACCTTCTTCGAAGGCTACGACCGGCTCTCGCGGCACGTCTCGCGGATCGCGGTCTATCCGCTCCATCTGCTGCCCAACACCGAATACGCGGAGAAGAAGGCCGAGCACGGGATCGTCTCGGTCCGCGGTGACCATGACGACTTCGAGTACATCCTCGCTCACAACACCGTCTCCTTCTCCGACAACGAGCTGATGAAGCGGTTCCTGTTCTGGAGCCGCGTCGTCGCGGAGAACGCGGTCCTCCGGCATACCTGGGTGGGCCTGCGTGAGATCGGCGGGGTCTCCCAGTCGCGGGTGCTGCGCACGCTGGACGCGTGGGTGTCGAGCACCGACGATCCGGCCGCGGTCCCGCTCCAGGCGGCGGTCACCGCCGCCACGGAGGCCAACAGCGACGTCGCCTACGGCGACGCGGTCAAGTATCTGTTCGGCGACCCCGAGGCGCGCCGGCTCCTGCGTCGATGGTGGGACGAGGCGGTCACGCCGCTGCTGGAACCGGAGTCACGACCCGTGCTGGAAGTGATCTTCGACTACGACCTGCTGACTCAGCCCTTTTACCACCATCCCAAGGCGGGCACGCCCGCCGAGGTCCTCCCGACGCGCTCGGTCCGGGGCGAGACCTATTTCGTCCGTGAGGGCCTCGTCCTGAGCTATGACGCGCCGGGCATCATCCGTGAGCTACGGGCCGGCGAGAAGCCCCACATCGAGCCCGTGCGAACCGCGGTGACCCTGTACTACCGCGCGGGCGCGGAGAACTTCATCGGCTCCACGAACCACGAGGAGGTCGTGCACTTCGTCGGCATGCCCGAGGAGGAGGCCCTGGCCGCCGCGGCCGCGGGGGCGGCCGAGGCGCCGGCCGCCCCGATGGCCGGGGCGGTGACCGCCCTGCTCTCCGACAGGGGAAGCTGCGCGTAACCGGTCACGCGCCCAGCGACAGCACTCGCTTCACGGCCTGGTCGAGCGACTCCTCCAGATCACTCCGCCAGGCCACGAAGCCGTCGGGGCGCACCAGCACCGCTCCATCGCCGCCCAGGCCGTAGACCTTCTCCCAGCGGTCTTCGGCGTCGAGGAGTTCCCCGGCGAGCACGTGGACGTCGAGGCGGACGGACAGGCGCCGCGCGGTCCGGTGCGCCGGGTCCCGCCAGCCGCCGCCCTGCGGCCCGGCGAGCAGGACCAGGTCGCGACCGAACAGATCGATCACGGACAGGAGATCGCCCCGCCGCTCGAGCACGAGATGCGGAGCACGAGCGCCGGGGGCGGCGCTCGGCCGGTGCGGGTCCTCCGGCGCCGCGCCGTACCGGTAGCCGAAGGTCATGGTCAGCTCGTCCAGGCCGTCGAGCGGCGCCGCGCCTCCGGTGACACCCCTGCCCGCGGCGATGCGCCGATGGCTGTAGGCCACGGTCAGATCTCCGACCGCCCGGCGCTCGGGGTCGTAGGTGTCGAGCAGGCCGGCTCCGGCCCGGCCGTGGAGCACGTGGGCGAGCTTCCACGCCAGGTTGTACGCGTCCTGCATGCCCAGGCTGGCGCCGAAGCCCCCGACCGGAGGCAGGACGTGCGCCGAGTCCCCGGCCAGGAAGACCCTGCCCACCCGGTACCGCGCGGCCGACCAGGCCGCCAGTTCCCACGGCATGGCGGCGATGATCTGGGCGTCGAAGGCCGGGTCGCCCACCGCCCCGCGGATCAGGGAGAGGCACCGCTCGCCGGTGAAACTCCTGTCCTCCGGCCGGCACCGCACGATGAGGGTGCCGATGCTCAGGGTGTCGTCGTGCGCGAGGATGCCCTGCACCTCGGGGTTGACGATCTGGCAGACGGCGAAGCGACGGCCGCGCAACGGACCGCTGAGGTCACCGCGGAACAGGATGCTCATCTGGTTCGCCAGCACGCCGGGGCCGGTGCGGGCGATGCCCAGGCGCTCGCGGACGCCGCCCTGGGCTCCATCCGCGGCGATGGCGTACCGGGCGCGTACCGTGCGATCCGGCAGCCGCGCGAGGACCCCCTCGTCGTCCTGCTCCAACCCGATCAGCTCGGTGCCGAACGACAGCTGGGCGCCCAGTTCTCGCGCTCGCGCGTACAGCAGCGGCTCGACCCGGTCCTGGCTGCTCAGGCACCACCGCGACGGGCTGATGTCGCGCAGGTCGGCGCGCAGCGGCAGGGTGACGCTCTCGAACTCCGGCCCCATCAGCGACTCCACCCGCGCTCTGGTGACGAAGTCGGCGAACCCGCCGGTGGCGGCGAGCAGTTCCGCTTCCAGGCCGAGTGCCCTGAGCAGTTCCATGCCCCTGGGGTTGAACCCCCGGGCACGCGGATGAATGGAGAGCCCTTCATGCTTCTCCACGAGCAGGTTGGCCACGCCCTGGGCCGAGAGGAAGGCGGCGGCGGAGAGCCCGGTGAGTCCACCCCCCACGATCAGCACCTCGGTCGTCTCGTGCCTCATCGTTCCTCCTTGAGTCCTGACGTCGCGTTGCCGGAGGTCTGCGAGTGAAGCACCGGCGGCTCGCGATCCGCTTGGAGACGGTTCGAGCCTGTCTCACGAACCATTCCCTAACGGCCTTCGAAGCGCTTCGTTCACATTGAGGGGATATCCGCGCGCTCATAGGGAGTCTCATGCCGACCATGGACACTGTGATCGACTTCAGTGACGCCGTCGTCAACACCAAGCGCGGCGGCGAGATCCGCATCCTGCTCAGCCCGAAGAGCGGAGGCTCCTCCACGGGCCTGATGGGTGTCGTCACGCTGGCCCCTGGAGAGTTCGTCTCCGAGCACTACCATCCCTATTCGGAAGAGCACCTCTACGTGATGTCCGGGCGGCCGGTGCTGCGGATCGAGGGAAGCCCCGTTCCGCTCGCGCCGCGCCAGGCGATCCTCGTCCCCAAGGGCATCCGCCACCGGCTGGAGAACCCGTCGAGCGACCCGGTCGAGGTCGTCTTCCACCTGTGCCCGCTGGCCCCCGCACCTGAGCTCGGGCACGTCGACACGGAGGAGCCGCCGGGCAGCCGGGCGACGCGACCTGACGGGGAGCCGACTCGATGAGTCCCCGGCGGGCCGTCATCACCGGCATCGGTGTCATGGCACCGGGCGGCACGGGCCGGGAGGCGTTCTGGGACCTGGTGACGTCCGGCAAAACGGCGACGCGCACCATCTCGCTGTTCGATCCCACCGGCTTCCGGTCCAGGGTCGCCGCCGAATGTGACTTCGACGCGGCGGCGCTCGGGCTCACCCCGCGGGAGATCCGCCGTATGGACCGCGCGGCCCAGCTGGCCGTGGTGAGCGCGCGGGAGGCGGTGTCCGACTCGGGGCTGGAGCCGGAACGGCTGAATCCGCACCGGGTGGGCGTGGCGCTCGGCAGCGCTGTGGGCTGCACGATGCGGCTGGAGCAGGAGTACGTCGTGCTGAGTGACCACGGCAGGCACTGGGACGTCGACCACGCCTACGCCGTGCCGCACCTGTACGACTACATGGTGCCCAGCACGCTGGCCCGCGAGGTGGCCTGGGCCTGCGGCGCCGAGGGCCCGGTGGCCCTGATCTCGACGGGCTGCACCTCCGGCATGGACGCGGTGGGCCACGGTGCCCGCATCATCGAGGAGGGGGCCGCCGACGTGGTCGTCGCGGGGGCGACCGACGCCCCCATCTCGCCGATCAGTGTCGCGTGCTTCGACGCGATCAAGGCCACATCGCCCAACAACGACGATCCCGAGCACGCCTCCCGGCCCTTCGATCTGAACCGTGACGGGTTCGTGCTGGGTGAGGGGGCCGCCGCGTTCGTTCTGGAGCCGGAGGACGAGGCGAGGCGGCGTGGAGCACACATCTATGCCGCCATCACCGGCTACGCCACGCGCAGCAACGCCTTTCACATGACCGGTCTCAAACCCGACGGGCGCGAGATGGCCGAGGCCATCGGGCACGCTTTGCACGAGGCCCAGGCGTCCGCCGAGGACGTCCACTACATCAACGCCCACGGTTCGGGGACCAAACAGAACGACAGGCACGAGACCGCCGCCTTCAAGCGGAGTCTCGGCGATCGGGCTCGCGAGATCCCGGTCAGCTCGATCAAGTCCATGGTGGGGCATTCGCTGGGCTCGATCGGCGCCATCGAACTGGCGGCGTGCGCCCTGGTGATCAACCGCGGTGTGGTCCCGCCTACGGCCAACCTGCACACCCCCGACCCCGAATGCGATCTGGACTACGTTCCGCTCACGGCGCGGGAATGCCGGGTGGCCGGCGTGCTCAGCGTGGCCAGCGGCTTCGGTGGTTTCCAGAGCGCGATGATCCTCCAGGAGCTGGGGGCGGTCCGGGGATGAGAGCTCGATCCGTGGTGACGGGCATCGGCGTCGTCGCCCCCAACGGCGCCGATCTCGAGGACTACTGGGCGGCCACGCTGAGCGGCAGGAGCGGCATCGCTCCCATGACCCGGCCGGCCGCCTCGTCCTACCCCCTCCGCCTGGCGGGGGAGGTGCCGGCGTTCGCCGCCGAGGACCACGTGCCGGGGCGCATCGCCGTCCAGACCGACCGCTGGACCCATCTCGGCCTGGCCGCGTCGGCCATGGCCCTGGCCGACGCCGACGCCGATCCGGCCGCCTTTCCCGAATACGACATGGCCGTGGTCACGGCCAGCTCCTCCGGCGGCACGGAGTTCGGCCAGCGGGAGATCCAGAAGCTGTGGAGCAGGGGACCGCGGTCCGTGGGGGCCTACCAGTCGATCGCCTGGTTCTACGCCGCCTCCACCGGACAGACCTCCATCAGGTACGGAATGCGCGGTCCCTGCCGCGTGCTGGCCACCGAGCAGACCGGAGGGATCGAGGCGCTGGCCGAGGCCAGGCGGATCCTGCGTGGTGGCGCCCGCCTGGTGCTGGCCGGCGGCACGGACGCCTCGCTGTGTCCGTACGGGATCGTGGCCCAGTTCACCAACGGGCAGATCAGCCGCGCAACCGTCCCCGAGCAGGCCTACCTGCCCTTCGATCGGCGAGCCGACGGCTACGTGCCCGGCGAGGGCGGCGCCATGATGGTGCTGGAGGATCTCGACGAGGCGCGGCGGCGCGGCGTCACCGACGTGTACGGCGAGATCGTGGGTTACGGCGCCACATTCGACCCCCCTCCCGATTCGCGACGACCTCCCAACCTGCGCCGCGCCATTCAGGTCGCCTTCGACGACGCCGGACTGACCGCCGGGGACATCGATGTCGTGTTCGCCGATGCCCATGGGACGCCGTCGGCCGACCGGCTGGAGGCGGAGACCCTGGTCTCGCTGTTCGGCGAGCGGAGTGTCCCGGTGACCGCGCCCAAGACCATGACGGGCCGGTTGTACGCCGGCGGCGCCGCTCTGGACGTGGCCACCGCGCTGCTGTCGCTACGCGACCAGACCATCCCGCCCACGGTGGGAATCCACCGTCCTGCCTTCGCGTCCGCCCTCGATCTGGTCGTCGATCAGGCTCGTCCCGCCACACTCCGCACCGCGCTCGTCGTGGCGCGCGGCCATGGCGGATTCAACGCCGCGTTGATCGTTCGACTGATTCTCGACTGAACGTCGTTCGGTAACCGACCCGTCTTTACCAGGATCACCAATGGTCGTTTCACCGTAACCGGAAACGACACGTCACTAGGGGAGAACGCATCGTGAGAGAGTTCACGCTCGATGATCTCAAGCGCATCCTCCGAGCGAGCGGAGGGGAGTCCGACGTCACCTCGCTGGAAGGCGACATAGCCGACATCGCCTTCGGCGATCTCGGCTATGACTCCCTGGCCGTCCTCGAACTGGCCGGCCGCGTCGAGGACGAGTACGCCGTGGTCGTGCCCGACGCCGCCGTCCAGGAACTGCCCACGCCCGCGGCCGTGGTCGACTTCGTGAACGCGCGACTGCGTGAGGCGGTCAGCCGATGAGCGTGCACACCGACAACGCCGTCGTCATCGACGCTCCGATGGACCTCGTCTGGCGTATGACCAACGATGTCTCCACCTGGCCGGACCTGTTCAGCGAGTACTCGGCGGCCGAGATCCTGGAGACGCGTGGCGCGACGATCCGTTTCCGGCTCACCATGCACCCTGACGAGAACGGCAATCAGTGGACCTGGGTGTCCGAGCGTACGCCTGACCCCGAGTCGCGCACCGTCACCGCACACCGGGTGGAGAAGGGCGTGTTCGAGTTCATGAACATCCGCTGGGAGTATCACGAGGTGCCCGGTGGCGTGGAGATGCGCTGGCTGCAGGACTTCGCGATGAGGTCCGACGCTCCCGTGGACGACGCGACGATGCGGGATCGGATCAACCGCAACTCCGTGGTTCAGCTGGCCCGGATCAAGAAGCAGGTCGAGGCCGCGGCCGCCCCGTCGAGCGATCGGTGACGGAGGAGACATGCAGGCCTACCTCCCGATCCTCATCGCTGTCGCGCTCCTGGCCAGCGGCATCGCCGCAGGCGTCCTGCTGTGGTCGGTCATGGGCGGAGTCCCGCTCCTGCTCAGCCTGCCCGCGGAGCGCTACGTCGAGATCCACCAGTTCTGGGGTAGCCGCTTCGACGGGCTCCAGCCGCTGCTCGTCAGCGTGACCGTGGTCCTGGGTGCGCTCCTGGCGATCCTCGCGCCGGCGCGACCGGCCAGTGCGCTCTTCGCCGTGTCGGCCGTCGCCGCGCTCGCCGTGATCATCATCTCCCGCTTCAGGAACGTCCCGCTGAAGCGCAAGGTGATGCGCCTGGACGCGCACAACCTGCCAGCCGACTGGGAGCAGCTGGACCCACGGCGCGCGTGGGCCGCCTGGAACCTGGCCCGCACCGTCTGCGGAGTCCTGGCGTTCACGGTCAACGTGGCCGCCGTCTCCCTGCTCATCTGACGTGCGGCCGGAAGAGGTGACACGGCGCATGAGCCTCGCGAAGACCTCGGTCCGCCGCCTGATCCGTCGCATTGGCGCCTACCTGCTGAGCGGGCTCAGCGAGATCGGCGCCACGTGGCACCAGTGGGACTACCTCACCTTCACCCCCATGATCCCGTTCCCGCCCGAGACGGAAGAGAGGACGGATCGGTGACGGAAGCCCCGGTGTGGATCGTCTGCCGGCAGTGCGGCGTCCGCCTGTACCGGAAGAGGTTCGAGCAGGAGCTCCAGGTGTGCCGCGAGTGCGGCCACCACGCCAGACTCGACGCGTTCCAGCGGATCGACCAGCTCCTCGACCAGGGCTCGGCCGGCGAGATGGACTTCGGGACCCCGGCCGGAGATCCGCTCGGTTTCACCGACCGGATGGCCTATCCCGACCGGCTCGCGGCGGCGCGTGCGGCCACGGGCCTGTGCGATGCCGCGGTCAGCGTGCGGGGCACGATCGAGGGCCGGCCGGTGATCCTGCTGGTGATGGACTTCGCGTTCCTCGGCGGCAGCCTGGGCGCCAGCGTAGGTGACCTGGTGGTCGGCGCGGCGGACGCCGCTCGTCAGGAGCGGATCCCGCTGATCGTGGTGACCGCCTCCGGTGGCGCTCGCATGCAGGAGGGCGTCCTGGCGCTCATGCAGATGGCCAGGACGAGCCAGGCGCTGGCCGAGCTCGACGAGGCGGGTGTCCTGACGATCACCATCGTCACCGATCCCACGTTCGGCGGCGTGGCCGCCTCCTTCGCCACACAGACCGATGTGATCATCGCCGAGCCGGGCGCCCGCATGGGGTTCGCCGGGAAGCGGGTCATCGAGCAGACGATCGGAAAACGACTGCCCGCCGACTTCCAGACCGCGTCCTCCCTCATGGAGCACGGTCTCATCGACGACGTCGTACCCCGCGTCAGGTTGCGCACGGTCCTGTCCAGGCTGCTCTCCCTCACGGATCCGCCGTCCGGCGGCGACGTCCTCCTGCCGGTGACGCCGCCCGACCGGCTCGGGGAGCCGGAGACCTCGGACCCCTGGCAGATGGTACGCAGGGCGCGCGAGCTGGAGCGGCCCACCACCCTGGACTACATCCACCACATGTACGACGGGTTCAAGGAGCTGCACGGGGACCGGGTCTCCGGAGACTGCCCCGCCATGATCGCCGGATTCGGTCACCTGGCCGGACGACCGGTCGGCATCATCGGCCAGCAGAAGGGCCATGACGCGGCGGAGCTGGCGCGGCGGAACTTCGGGATGGCCTCACCGGCCGGATACCGTAAGGCCGCCAGGCTGATGGCGCTGGCGGAGAAGCTCCGCATCCCGATCATCACGCTCATCGACACACCGGGCGCCTATCCGGGCGTGGAGGCCGAGGCGAACGGGCAGATGAACGCCATCGCCGCCAGCCTCCGCCTCATGTCCGGACTGCGCGTCCCGCTGATCGCGGTGCTCACCGGCGAGGGCGGGAGCGGTGGCGCGCTGGCTCTGGCGCTCGCCGACCGCGTCCTGGCTCTGGAACACGCGGTCTACTCGGTCATCTCACCTGAGGGATGTGCGAGCATCCTCTGGCGATCGCAGGACGCCGCCCCGACGGCCGCCCGGGCGCTGAAGGTGACGCCGTCGGACCTGTTGCGCCTGGGGATCGTCGACGACATGGTGCCCGAGCCTCCCGGGGGAGCTCAGCGCGACCACGCGCGAGCCGCGGAGATCCTGCGGGCGCGCCTCACCGCGGCTCTCGACGAGCTCACTCCTTGGGACTCCGACGCACTCGTCCGCGGGCGCCGTGCCCGCTTCGCCCGCTTCGGAGCGCAGCCGGTAAAGAAGGAGGTCAGCTTGTGAACGACGCAGAGAACCTGGCCCATCAGCTGGTGACGTTGCTGCGGCAGTTGCCGGAAACGCCCACGCGCATCCGCGTACAGCAGGGCTCCAACAGCCTTGAGGTGGAGTGGCCGGACACCGCCACCGGACCCGCCCGGCCGGCCCCGGCCACCGAGGCGCTCGATGCGCCGGACGACGGCGCCGAGCGGATGGAGTGTGTGCGCGCGCCGATGATCGGCACCTTCTACCGCGCGGCCAAACCCGGCGCGCCGCCATTCGTCGAGGAGGGCGCCGAAGTCGTCGCGGGCCAGCAGGTGGGAGTCATCGAGTCCATGAAACTCATGACACCGATCGAGACCAAGTGTTCAGGGATCGTCCGGCGGATCCTCGTACCGGACGCGACGTCCGTGGAGTACGACCACCCATTGATCGAGATCGCGATGGAAGGGTGAGATGTTCAACAGCGTACTGATAGCCAACCGCGGCGAGATCGCGTTGAGGATCGCGCGAACCTGCCGGGAGATGGGCTTACGGACGATCGCGGTCTACTCCACCCCTGATCGCGATTCTCCCGTCGTGCGCTTCGCGGACGAGGCCGTGCACATCGGCCCTGCCGCCATCAGGCACAGCTACCTCAACATCCCCGCGATCATCGAGGCGGGTAAGGCCACGGGGGCCGAGGCGATCCATCCGGGGTACGGTTTCCTGTCCGAGGACCCGGACTTCGCGGAGATCTGCGAGATGGAGGGACTGACCTTCATCGGTCCTCCGCCCGGCCTCATCGCTCAGTTCGGTGACAAAGCCGAGGCCCGCAAGCTGATGGCCGAGGCCGGCCTGCCGGTACTGCCGGGGAGCGAGCGCGCCCTGGAGAGCACCGAGGCGCGCGAGCTGGCCGATGCCATCGGCTTTCCGGTCATCCTGAAGGCCTGCGCGGGCGGAGGCGGGCGCGGGCTGAGCGTCGTCCACAGCCTCAGGGACTTCCCGCAGGCTTATCGCAACGCCCGCGCCACGGCCAACGCGGCCTTCAACGACGGTCGCGTCTACCTGGAGCGCTTCGTCGAGAACGCGCGGCACATCGAGATCCAGGTGCTGTGCGACAACCACGGCAACGTGCTGCACCTCGGCGAGCGCGACTGCTCGGTGCAGCGGCGGCACCAGAAGCTGGTCGAAGAGACCCCGGCGCCCGGCCTGGCTCCTGACCTGGCCGGAAGGATGGCAGCAGGGGCGATGGAGGCGGCCAGGCGCCTGGGTTATCGAGGACTCGGCACCTTCGAGTTCCTCGTCGACGAGCTCGGGCGCTTCTACTTCATGGAGATCAACTGCCGGATCCAGGTGGAGCACCCGGTCACCGAGATGGTGACGGGGCTCGACCTGGTACGCGAGCAGATCAGAGTCGCGGGAGGGCTGCCGGCCTCGGTGTCCCAGAGCGACATATCGCTGCGCGGTGTGGCCATCGAGTGCAGGCTCAACGCCGAGGATCCGGAGAAGGGGTTCACGCCGACGCCGGGCACTCTCACCGAGTTCGTGCCGCCCGCCGGGCCGTTCATCAGGACGGACAGCCATGCCACCACCGGATACACCATTCCCGCTGAGTACGACTCGCTCCTGGCGAAGATCGTGTCATGGGGGCCCGACCGCCAGCAGGCGCTCAATCGCATGACCCGCGCCCTCGGCGAACTCCGGGTCTCGGGACCGGGAATACGAACAACGCTCACATTCATCGAGGAGGTGATTACGCATCCGGCGTATCAGGACGGAAAACACACGACCGCACTCGTCCAGAAGCTCATCTCCGAGAGAAAGGAGCGGTAGGAGGGCGGAAGGAACGAGCATTCGGTATATAGCCAGTATATGTCGAGTATACGGCGCGCATGCGACGGAGCGCTCTGCCGGGCGGGCTTCAACGCGTCCCAGGTCGTAGCCGCGCCGCTACGAGCTGGGAGTATACGGCATTGTCTCGTTGTCATGGCCGCACCGGACCGCCTTGATGCGGCCCGGTGAGATGGCAATCCTGCGAATTTTCCGCCGAGCACAACCGGCGCTGAGCGGCGTGAAGTGCGGAGTCCTTGCCTGCCCAGATCAATTGACCTAGCATGAACGAAACTCAATAAAGATAAAATGTCTCTGCCAATGGGGGAGCCTCCCGTCGCAAAGTGACGCGCCATGAATGCTCCGCCGCTGAAAGTCATGCCAGCATCTGCCTTCGCGCCCATCCTGGAGCACTGAAATGACTCGATTGCGAGTACTCGGCACCTTGGAGCTTGAAATCCAAGATAAAATCTACTCGCCACGCCCCCCGAAGCAGCGTCAGGTCCTGGGGTTACTCTCGGTTCGCGCCAATCGGATCGTGTCACTGGAGTCCATCATCGAGGAACTCTGGGGAGACGCACCGCCCCGGAGCGCCACGACCACGGCTCAGACGTACGTCTACCAGATTCGCAAGAACCTCGGCCGGCTGTGTGACGGCCCGGAAGGCGAACTGCTCGAAACCGCCTCCCCGGGTTACATCCTCCATCTCGCTCCCGAACAGCTTGACGTGGCGGTGTTCCGCGAGCATCTGGCCAATGCGCGGGCGCATTTCAAAGAGGGCGACCGCGTGGAAGCCTCCCGCCTGCTGTGGCGGGCGTTACGGCTGTGGCGCGGTGGAGCCTTGGAAGACATCCCGCGCGGCCCTCTGCTCAGAGCGCATGTCGCGCATCTGGAGGAACAGCGCCTCCAGGCTCTGGAGATGCGGATACAGATGGATCTGCTGATGAACCGTCATCGCGACATGGTGGGCGAGCTGAAACAGCTCATCGCCGAATATCCGCTCAACGAATGGTTCTACGCACAACTCATGAGGACGCTGCAACGGTCAGGGCGCCGCGGCGAAGCCCTCCAGGTCTATCAGGTGCTCAGGCGGACCCTGCAGGAAGAGCTGGGGATCGAGCCTTCTCTCGAACTCCAGCAGCTTCAGCGGGCCGTCCTGAAAAGCGGCGAAGCGGGACAGGAGCACCTGCGCGTCCCGTCAGTGGAAGCCGGCTGAGCCGTTCCTGGTCGCGCGGAAGAACAGCATGGCGCCACTGTGCCTGAACCGCAGATCGCCGAACCCGGCGGCACCCAGCCAGCCGCGCACCTCGGCGCCCGTCCCGACCCGCCCGAATATGCCGAGCTCGCGATTCTTGGCGATCACCGCGTCCTGGCGGCGGCCCGCACCCAGCACGATGGCCGTCCCGATCAACTCCCCTCCCGCCCGGAGCACCCGCGCCATCTCGGCGACAGCGGACGGGGGATCGGGGAAGCAGTGCAGCCCGTTGTAGCTGACACACAGGTCGAAGGTCTCGTCCGGGTACGGCAGGTGCGCCACGTCGGCCTGCGCGAACTCGATGTGGGTCAGGCCACGGCGAGCCGCCTCCGTCCTGGCCCTGTCCAGCATCACGGAGGACAGATCGGCAGCCACGTAACGCGGACCGACGGACGCCCGCAGACCGCGGAACGCCACGCCGCCTCCGCACGGCACGTCGAGCACCGACTTGCTCGCCGCCATGCTTCCCAGATCGTCGAGTTCCCTGTACCACGACCTCAGCCTGGCGCCCCACAGCAGCCATGCCATGACGCGTGCCAGGCGCTGCCGTTCGACGACGCGGTCGTAGAGCGACACGTTCGTCGAACTCTTCCAGTGATCGGTTCTCATCGGGTCTCCGGTGATCTCGCGAAGGGCGCCGCCGCTTCTCGGATGGCTGCGCCTCAAGCGAACACCTCTCTGGTCAAGGCGCCTTAGGAGGCCGTTCGAGTGACCACGGGGTCCGGCTCTCAGACGACGAGGTAGGGTGAACCGGGCCTTCGAGTCGGTGAGATCGCGTGCCGGGCGAAGCGGTGGTGGCTCGGCTCAGTGCCGCTGCTCGGCGGTCGTCGTGTCGCGGTAGGCCTCGAGCAGGCGGAGCCAGACCTCGCTGATGGACGGGAAGCAGGGCACCGCGTGCCAGAGGCGGCTGACCGGCACCTGGGCGGCGACGGCGACGGTGGCCGAGTGGATCAGTTCCTCGATCGCGGGGCCGACCATGGTGACGCCGAGCAGCAGGCCGTGGTCCTCGTCCACGACCATGCGGGCGCGGCCGGTGTAGCCGTCCGCGTAGAGTCCCGCTCCGGCGACCTTCCCGCCGGTGTCGACGTCGACCACGCGGATCCGGTGCCCGGCGCGTTCGGCCTGGTCGGCGGTCAGGCCCACCGCGCCGGCCTGCGGGTCGCAGAAGTAGACCTGCGGCACCGCACGGCTGTCGGCGGTGGTGGCGTGCGGGCCCCACGGGGCGGGGTCCACCGGCCGTCCGGCCGCACGGGCGGCGATCACGGCGCCGGCCACGCGAGCCTGGTACTTGCCCTGGTGGGTGAGCAGGGCGCGGCCGTTGACGTCGCCGAGCGCGTACAGCCATCTGTCGCCCGCGACGGCGCGGACGGCGCAGGTGTCGTCCACCTCCAGCCATGAGCCCGGCTCCAGGCCGACGGTCTGCAGGCCGATGTCGCCGGTCAGCGGCCTGCGCCCGATGGCGAGGAGCACCTCGTCGGCCTCCAGCTCCGCACCGCCCGCGAGGGACAGGGTGACCGGGCCGGTGCGGTCCTGGCGGCGCAGGCCCTCGACGGTGACCCCGATCCGTACGTCGATGCCGGCCTCGGCGTAGGAGCGCGCGATCATCTCGCCGACGAAGGGCTCCATCTTCGGCAGCAGCCCTTCGGACCGTGCCAGCAGGGTGACGGAGGACCCCAGCCCCTGCCAGGCGGTGGCCATCTCGACGCCGACCCCGCCGCCGCCGATGATGGCCAGCCGCCCGGGGACCTTGGGGGAGTCGGTGGCCTCCCGGTTCGTCCACGGCCGCACGTCGGCCAGGCCCGGCAGTTCGGGGTAGTTCGGGCGGCTGCCGGTGCAGACGACCACCGCGTGGCGGGCGGTCAGGGCGACGGCGGAGCCGCCCGGGAGCTCCACGGACACGCGCCGCGGGCCGTCCAGGCGCGCGTGGCCGCGGATCAGGTCGGCGCCGATGTCCTTCAGGAACCGAGCCTGCCCCCGGTCGTCCCAGCCGGTCACCCAGGCGTCCCGCCGGGCGAGCACGGCCGTGGCGTCCGCGTTCCCGGTCACCGCCTCGCGGGCTCCGCCGATCCGGCGGGCGTCGGCGAGCGCCGTGACGGGCCGGAGCATCGCCTTGCTCGGAATGCAGGCCCAGTACGAGCATTCGCCGCCGACCAGCTCTCTTTCCACGGCGGCCACGGTCAGCCCGGCCGAGCGGACCCGCTCGGCGATCGTCTGCCCGACCGGTCCCGTGCCGATCACGATCACGTCGTATTCCTCGGCGGCCTCGTGTGCGCTCACGGCCTGCTCCTCTTCCTCGTTGCGGTGACTCCTGCCTTGGTACGCCGCCGTCGAAGGCCGCGACATCCCCGTACTTGACGGTTTCGAAGGGCACCCCGATGCACGCCGGGATTAGCCGCTTTGACGATGTGGGCTCCGGCCCGGCCGGGTGACGTGGGTCGTGACCAGGGCGCCGGCCCATGGCGGGCAGGGCGCCGAAGCGGAAGGGAGTGCTGGATGAGCATGAACTGGCTCGACCGGATGGAATCCATGCCGGTCTTCGCGGAGCGGAAACTCATCGTCGTCGGGGGCAGCAGCGGCATGGGCCGCCAGACCGCCGCGGACGTGGTCGGAGCAGGGGGAACGGCCGTCATCATCGGGCGGAACCCCGCCAAGGTGGAGGCCACCGTCAAGGAACTGGGCGGTGACGGCCGCGCGGCCGGGATCGCGGCGGACCTGTCCGATCCGACGGCCGCCGAGGAGACCCGCTGGCACCTGGCGGCCGAGCACGCCGACGCGACGCTGCTGGTCAACGCCGCGGGGTTGTTCCTGCCCAAGCCGTTCCTCGACTACGTGGGCGAGGACTACGACGCCTACCAGCAGCTGGACCGGGCGATCTTCTTCCTGACCCAGACGGTGGCCAGGGGCATGTCCGAGAGCGGGCAGGGCGGGTCGATCGTGAACATCGGCAGCATGTGGGCGCACCAGGCGGTCGGGGCGACGCCGTCGTCCGGCTATTCCCTGGCCAAGGGCGGGCTGCACTCCCTGACCCACAACCTGGCGCTGGAACTGGCGCCGCACGGAATCCGGGTGAACACCGTGGCCCCGGCCGTGGTCGCGACGCCGATCTACGAGAAGTTCGTGCCGGAGGAGCAACTGGAGGCGACGCTGCGCAGTTTCGACGCCTTCCACCCCGCCGGCCGGATCGGCACCGTCCGGGACGTGGCCAACACCATCACCTTCCTGCTGTCCCCGGCGACCGACTGGGTCACCGGCGCCGTCTGGAACGTCGACGGCGGCGTCATGGCAGGACGTAACTGACTCAGCGAGGATCCGGCCGCCTCAGGAGCGGTCGGATCCGGACCGCCACCGGAGGAATCGATCATGGCGTCCGTTCATCACCGCTACGCGACGGTGCGAGGGCACCGGCTGTTCTACCGTGAGGCAGGACCGGCCGACGCGCCGGTCGTCGTGCTCCTGCACGGCTTTCCCACCAGCTCGTTCATGTTCCGCGACCTGATCCCGCCGCTGGCGGGGCAGTACCGGGTGATCGCTCCTGACCTGCTCGGATTCGGGCTCTCCGACGCCCCGCCCGCCGACGCGTTCGACCACACCTTCGACGCCCTCCACCGGCTGACCGCCGGCCTGCTCGACGAACTGGGGGTCACCCGCTACGCCGTCTACGTGCCCGACTACGGCGCACCGATCGGCTGGCGGCTCGCGCTGGCCGACCCGCGGGCCATCACGGCGATCATCACGCAGAACGGCAACGGCTACGAGGCCGGATTCGTCGAGAGCTTCTGGAAGACCGTATGGGACTACCAGGACGTCCAGACCCCGCGGACCGAAGAGGCCGTCAGGGGCGCGCTGAGCCTGGAGACCACCCGGTGGCAGTACGTCACCAGCGTCCCGGACGAGACCCTCGTCAGCCCCGACGCCTGGCACCACGACTACGCGCTCCTGTCGCGACCAGGCAACGACGCCATTCAGTTCGCGCTCTTCCGCGACGGGACGCGGCCTCCGCGGCAGAGGACCTCGGCGTCCTGTACGGCGACCAAGGCGACCGGAACCAGACGATCCACCGCCTGAAAGAGGCGCTCGCCGGGTACCGGCAGGCCGGCGCCGACCGCGACCAGGCCCGCGTCCGGCGCCGGTTGCGCCGACTCGGCATCCGCGACCGCCACTGGACGGCCGTACCCGGCAAGCCGGTCTCCGGCTGGAACAGCCTCACCCACACGGAGCAGGCCATCGCCGAACTCGTCGCGCAGGGGCTGAACAACAAACAGGTCGCCGGGCGCATGTACCTCAGCCCCCACACCGTCGCCCACCACCTCCGCCAGGCGTTCCGCAAGCTCAGCATCGCCTCGCGGGTGGAACTCACCCGCATCGTCATCGAACGGACATGACGCTCGTCGGGCTCCCCGGTGCCGAGCTTGGTGGTGCAGTTCCCGGGCGCGATCGCGTCAGCGGCGGATTGACAAGGATGCTGTAGCACATACCATCCCCTCCATGGCCGCTCTTCCCCAGCTCCCCGCGCCGGTGACCCTCGGCGACCAGGCGTACGCGGCGATCCGTGAGGCCATCGTCACCGGCTCGCTGAGGCGGGGGGAGAAGGTCACCGAGCGCGGGCTGGCCGAGTCGCTCAACATCAGCGCGACCCCCGTCCGCGAGGCGCTGCGACGGTTGGAGCAGGACCGGCTGGTGGAGCGGACGGGCCCGCGGTCGGTCCGCATCGCCGAGTTCGGCAAGGACGAACTGCGCGAGTTCACCATGATCGAGGATGTGCTCCGGGCGCTGGCCGCCCGGCTGGCCGCGGAGAAGTCGACGGCGGCCCAGCGGCGCGCGATGGCGGGCTGCCTCGACGAGGCGGACGCGCTGCGTGCCGAGATGCGCCAGGTCGCCCCGGGTGGCGAGCGGGAGCGGGAGCTGGTGGGTGAGATCCAGGAGCTCATGCGGCGTTTCCACCTGCTCGTGGACGAGGCCGGCGGCAACGCGACGCTGATCCAGATGCTGCGTACCGTCGACGCCTTCGGTACGGCGGAGCGACGCGACAGCGTGCTGTCCCAGGCGCGCGGTGAGCACCGGGAGCGCCTCGATGAGCGTTACGGGCAGCACCGGGCCATCTTCGCGGCCATCGCCGCCGGTGACGGGGACCGGGCCGAGGAGCTGATGAGGGCCCACAGTCACGACTCGAACGTCTCCCGGATCGCCGGCCGTTTCCTCGACTGACAGTGCCTCCACTCGGGGCGCCTGTCGACCGCTGTTTGCTATAGCACATAGAACGTTACGCTCCAAGGGCGGTCCTGGCAGGGGGCGTTTCCCCTGCCTTCCACCCGATCCGCGGACCGCACCGAGCGTACGAAGGAGCGACTCCTTGACCACCTCTGACGCGTCCGCACCGACGCATCCCGGCCGCCGCCGCACGGTGATCACGGCGGTGACCTTGCTCACCGCCGTGCTCGCCGGCCCGCTCGGCGTCCCGCCCGCCCAGGCCGCCGCCTCCGCCCAAGCCGTCACACCCGCCGCCAGGGCCGACGCGCCCGCCACGAAACCCAGGCGCGCGGCCTGCCCGTCCGGCCTGGCCGCCAAGGCCACCTGCTACACCGGCCGGGACACCCACGGCGCGTACTACACGATGGCCGTCCCGAAGCGCTGGAACGGCTCCCTCGTCGTGCACGCCCACGGCGGCCCCGACGCCTCCTACGACGCCTCCACCCCGACCGAGGACCTCGCGCGCTGGGCGGTGATGGTCGACCAGGGATACGCCTGGGCCGCCTCCTCCTACCGGCGCGGCGGCTACGGCGTCAGGATGGCCGCCGCCGACACCGAGAACGTGCGCCGCCTGTTCGTGGCGCGCTTCGGCCGCCCCTCCCGCACGTACCTCCACGGCCAGTCGTGGGGCGGCAACGTCGCGGCCAAGGTCGCCGAGACCTACGGCGCCAAGCGCGGCGCGTACCACGGGATGCTGCTGACCAGCGGCAATCTGAGCGGCGGCTCGCGCGGCTACGACCACCGCGTGGACCTGCGGGTGGTCTACCAGTACTACTGCCGCAATCTTCCCCGCCCGTCGGAGCGGCAGTACCCGCTGTGGCAGGGGCTCCCCGCCGGCTCCACCCTGACGCCCGCCGCGATCCAGGCCCGCCTGCAGGAGTGCACCGGCATCGACTCCGACGAGCGGACCGCGCGGCAGCAGCGCAATCTCGACGACATCCTCGCCGTCACCCGCATCCAGGAGAAGTCCCTGAAAACAGATCTGCTGTACGCGACCTACCTGTTCCAGGACATCGTGTTCAAGCGGCTCGACGGCCGTAACCCGTTCGGCAACCGGGGCGTGCGCTACACCGGCTCCCACGACGACAAGGCGCTCAACGCGGGCGTGGCCCGATTCTCGCCCGACCCCAGCGCGCGCCGCGACCTGTCCTACGACAGCGACCTCACCGGCCGGGTGAACATCCCGGTCCTGTCCCTGCACGCGATCGACGACCCGCAGGTCGTCGTCGAGCACGAGGCGGCCTACCGCGCCACCCTCAAGGCCGCCGGCCGCGACGGGCGTCTCGTCCAGACGTTCACGACGGAGTCCGAGCACGGCGAGTTGAGCAACTCCGAGTACGCCGCCTCCATCACCGCGCTCGACAAGTGGGCACGCACCGGCCGGAAGCCGGCCCTGGACGCGATCGCCCGCTCCTGCGATTCTTTCGAACGCACGTACGACAGCGGATGCTACTACGACTCGAGCTTCCACCCAGAGGCGTTCGCCACCAAGATCCGGCCCCGGCCCGGCGGCCTGCGCTGGCCCGCGATGACCGCCGCGCAGGAGCGCGCCTGGAGCCGGATCGACGGCGTCGGCATCGCACCCTGACGGGACCCGCTCTCCGCCATCTTCGGGGCATTGGGGCCCGCGCTTGTGTCCCATTTTTGCTACAGCATATGGTGTTGGTGTGGCATTCGATCCCTGGGGCGGCGTCTGGGCCACCAGCCTGGCCGACCAGGTGTACGCCTGGCTGCGCGCCGCGGTGCAGGACGGCACGCTGGCGCGCGGGCAGAAGGTCACCGAGCGGGAGCTGGCGGCCCGGCTCGGCGTGAGCCCGACACCCGTACGCGAGGCGTTGCGGCAGCTCATCCACGAACGGGTCGTCGTACGCACCGGGCCGCGCTCCCTGCAGATCGCGCGGTACGATCCCGAGACGCTGGACGAGATCGCCGAGACGGAGGCCCGGCTGCGCGGGCTCGTGGCCCGGTTCGCCGCCCGCAAACGATCGCAGGCACTGGTCACCAGCCTGTACGAGAGCCTGGCCGAGGCGGACGCGCTGGTCGCCCGCCTCACCAGCGCGCAGCGGGACGGCACGCTGAACGAATGCGCCGAATCGCTGGCCCGGGTGATGGCGATCCTCGCCCGCTTCCACCAACGGATCGAGAGCGCCGCGGGCAACCCGGTCATGGAGGCCCTGCTCGCGCAGTCGCGGGTGTTCTCACGGGACGGACGGCTGCACCGCACCATCGAGCGGATCGACAGCCGGCCCGAACGCTTCATCCGCCGGTACCGGGAGCACCAGGCGCTCCTCGACGCGATAGCCGAAGGCGACGAGGAACGAGCCGACCACCTGGCCTACACCCACCACGTCACAGCCGCCCGCCGCCGCGGAACACCCCGCCCCTGAACCCCGCCCCTCTACGACGGCTCCTCCGGCCGGAGGAATCTGGCACCGGCACCGCCTCCGCCTCCATCGAGGGGCGCCGCCGCCACCGGTTACGACGGCGCACTTGAGGAAAAGTTCGCCGAGGTCGGCAGGTGGGTGGTCAGCCACGTGTCGAATGACTGCAGGCTCGGGTTGAGCTCGCGCAGCTGCTCATAGTCGATGAGCTCGGCGATGTCCGGGGCGGCCGCGATCAGGTACTGGAGCATGTTGCCGACCTCGGCCGCGCCCGGGAATCCCGCGGCCCGGATCAGGGCGGGGTTGACCGACTGGTAGGTGACGGGCTCGCCGAGCGCCAGGCACAGGGCGGCGGCGTACTGCTCGCCGGTGAGCAGGGACCCGGCGACGCTCACCCGCCGGCCGGCCAGCCCGAGCCCGTGGCGGAAGATCCCCAGCGCGGTCCTGCCGACGTCCTCCGCGGCGTGTGCGGCCACCCGCGCCTCGCCGAACCCGAGCGGCAGCACCAGGGCGCCCGACTCGTCACGCCGGGGCGCGAACATGTCCAGGAACGCCTCGTAGTAGACGTTCGCCTGCAGGAAGGTGGTGGGCACGCCCGACTCCAGGAAGAACCGGTCGGCCTCGGCCTTGCCGTCGGCGTGCGGCACCTTGTACGAGCCCCCGAAGGTCGGCGTCCCGTCGTCCGGCCGGAAGTAGCCGCGGGTGTCGGGCAGCGTGGACCAGACGAAATGCCGTACGCCGGCCTCCTGTCCCGCCCGCGCCGCGTTGCCGGCCTGCTCCCGCTCCCTGGCGGTCGCGGGCCGTACCAGCTCCTCCTCGGGTGTACGAGGCTCCCAGAAGTTGGTCACCACGAAGGCGCCGTGGGCGCCGTCGAACGCCTTGCGCAGGCTGTCGGCGTCGTCGAGGTCGGCCCCGACGACCTCGGCCCCGAGTGCGGCCAGCTCCGTGGCCCGGGCCGAAGCCGGGTCCCGGGTCAGGGCTCGCGCGGCGAACCGCCCGCTGCGATCGTCGAGGATCGCGCGGACCAGCCCGCCCCCTTGCGCTCCGGTCGCGCCCACCACGGCGATGATCTGCTGCTCGCTCATGGAAACCAACTCCTCACAGGTAGGTTGATGTATCAACCTGACTACCGTACAGCGCCAGGTTGATACGTCAAGCAATGAGTAGGCTGGGCGTCATGGGATGGGAACAGGAACTCGGCGAGGCCGACCGGATGTGGCGCACGTACATCGAAATGGCCAAGCACCTCAACTCGCACCTGCAGCAGCACCTGCAGCGCGAGTGCGACCTGTCCGCGGCCGACTTCGAGGTCCTGGTCCGGCTCACGGAGTCGGAGCGGCGGGAGATGCCTGTCGCGGAGGTGGCCGCCGCGACCCAGTGGGAGAAGAGCCGCCTGTCCCACCAGCTCACCCGGATGGCGCAACGCGGGCTGGTCGAGCGAGTGGACTCCGACGACCGGCGCTACCCCGACGTGCGGCTCACCGACAAGGGCTACGCGGCGATCAGCAAGGCCGTCCCCGAGCACACCGAGATGGTGCATGCCCTGTTCGTCGACGTGCTGGGGCCCGAACGGCTGGCCGGCTTCGCGCAGGCCTGCGCCGACGTGCTCCGCGCACTCGACCGGCACCGGAAGCGGGACTGCACGTTGTGAGCATGCTCCCGCGCCGCCCCCCGGTCCCGGCCCGCGGTGCGTCTTCCGCCGCGTTCGGGTGTGCGGCCGGTGGCACGTACGGAGTGGCGGAGGTCGCCTATCGGGTCTGGTCGGTCGGGCGGATGAGGATCTCGTTGACGGCGACGTGCTCCGGCTGGGTGACCGCGTACACGACGGCGTTGGCGATGTCCTCCGACCGCAGGGTGCGCATGGAGGCGGCCATCTCCTGCGCGGCGGCCACCATCGTGGGGTCCGTGTTGTGGCTGGTCAGCTCGGTGGCGACGAAGCCGGGTTCGACGACCACGACACGGACGCCCCGGGTGGTGACCTCCTGCCGCAGTGACTCGGAGAAGGCGGCGATGCCGAACTTGGTCGCGGAATAGACGCCGGAGTAGGCCGACGCGATCCGGCCCGAGGTGGAGGAGACCTGCACGATCGTGCCACCGCGCTCCAGCAGGTGGGGAAGACTCGCGTGGACCATGTACATCGAGCCGAGCAGGTTGGTCTCGACCATGCGGGTCCACTGCGTGATGTCCGCACCCAGGATCGGGCCGTTGAGCATCACCCCGGCGTTGTTCACCAGGACGTCCAGGGCGCCGAAGCGCTCGACGGTCGCCGCGACCGCGGCCCGTACCGACTCCTGGTCGGTCACGTCCAGGTCGAGGGCCAGCATCTCATCGGGCGCCTTGCGCGCCAGCGACTCCAACCGGTCGGCGCGCCGGGCCGCGACCGCGACCCGTGCCCCTTCCGCTGAGAGGGCCAGCGCGGTGGCCTCGCCGATGCCCGACGACGCTCCGGTGACGAGGGCGACCAGTCCGTTCAACGTGTTGCTCATGTGCTTCCTTCGCAGAGAATCCCAGGTTTCGGTCATGCCGCGATAGCTCGGTTGCGATCAACGAGGGAGCACGGTGTTACTCGCACTGAGCGAGCCGCGTCGTCTCCCCGGACGAGCGTCGGCTGGCCGGGGTCGCCCCCGGCCGCCAGCTAAGACCGGACAGGGTCCGGACTTGTGACAGCTGCCGCGAAAGAGGGGGCGTCGTGGCGAGGCGCGCCCGGTGAGGCGAACATTGCACCCTTTGCCCTCGAACATGAGGTCGCCTGTCACAACCGAGGCGGCTGCCTTGTCCTGGCTGTCAGCGGGGGCGCACCACAGCGCCCCGAAAGGCAGAAAGGGAACAGCAATGAAGATCGTGGTGATCGGCGGGACCGGGCTCATCGGGTCGAAGCTGGTGAAGAAGCTGGGCGAGCACGGCCACGAGGCCGTGGCCGCGGCGCCGAACACCGGCGTCGACACGCTGACCGGCGAGGGCCTGGCCGAGGTGCTGAAGGGCGCCCAGGTCGTGATCGACGTGTCGAACTCGCCCTCGTTCGAGCGCGAGGCCGTGATGAAGTTCTTCCAGACCTCCACCGGCAACCTGCTGGCGGCCGAGGCGGCGGCGGGTGTGGGCCACCACGTCGCGGTCTCGATCGTGGGGACCGAGCGGATGCCGGAGAACGACTACTTCGCGGCGAAGATCGCCCAGGAGAAGCTGATCGAGAAGTCGGGCATCCCGTTCTCGCTGGTGCACTCCACCCAGTTCTTCGAGTTCGCCCGCGGCATCGCCGACGAGGGCACGGTCGACGGCAAGGTGCACATCGCGCCGGTGCTGTTCCAGCCGATCGCGGGTGACGACGTGGCCAAGGCGGTCGGCAGGACGGCGGTGGGGACGCCGCTGAACGGCCGGATCGAGATCGCCGGGCCGACCACGTACAGGATGGACGAGTTCTTCCGCAAGGCGCTGGCCGCCTGGGGCGACACCCGCGAGGTCGTGACCGACCCGCAGGCGCGCTACTTCGGCAGCGTGCCCGGCGAGCGCTCGCTGGTGCCCGGTGACGGCGCGCAGCTCGGCACCATCACCTACCGCGACTGGCTCGACCAGTCCACCGCGAAGTAGGGCCGGGCCCAGCGCGCCCCTCCTGAACCCCGGCGAAGTACCCGCGGCGACGGGCTGCCGCCGTCCCCGCATGAATTCAGGATCGAACCAGACCGCCGGCCGACCGGCCGGCGGTCCGATCCGCCATGCCGACAACCCGAGGATTGACACGAATGAACGACGAACGACCGGTGCGGATCGACACGCTCGACAGCCTGCGCGAGCACCTGCAATGGGCGATCGAGCTGGAGCACGCGACGCTGCCGCCGTACCTGACCACGCTGTACTCCCTCGACCCTGAGCGCAACCCGGCGGCCGTCGAGCTGGTGAGCGGCGTCTTCGTGGAGGAGATGCTGCACCTGGCGCTGGCCGCGAACCTGCTCAACGCCGTCGGCGGCACGCCGCGCCTGGACACGCCGGAGATGCTGCCGCCGCACCCGCGCAAGCTGCCGCACAGCGATCTGGAGCTGTCGCTGGTGCCGTTCGGCCCGGAGGCGCTGGAGATGTTCCTGCGCCTGGAGCAGCCGGCGGCACCCGGCGCGCCGCCGGAGGACGAGGGCTACGAGACGATCGGGCAGTTCTACGCCGCGATCGAGCAGGGGTTGCGCTACCTGTGCGAAACGCTCGGCGAGAAGGAGGTCTTCTGCGGAGACCCCGCGCGGCAGGTGTACGGCGCCCGCTTCCGTCACACCGCCGGAGCGCTGTTCGCCGTCGAGGATCTGGAGTCCGCGCTGGGCGCGCTGAGGGAGATCGTCGAGCAGGGGGAGGGCAACGCCGGCGGCGACGTGTGGGACGGTGACCAGGACGTCCTCCACCCCGAACGGGAAGAGGTCGCGCACTACTACCGCTTCCAGGAGCTCAAGCTCGGCCGCCGTTACCAGCGGGGCGACACCCCGAAGTCCGGACCGACCGGTGAGCAGGTCGGCGTCGACCCGGACGGTGTGGTCCCGATGACGCCCAACCCGCGGCCGGCCGAGCCGGGCAGTGCCGTACGGGCGGCGCAGGATCTGTTCGACACCAGCTACAGCACGCTGCTGAACCAGCTGGAGCAGGCGTTCAACGGCGACCCGAAGCGGCTCACGGACGCCGTCCGGACCATGTTCACGCTCAGGGCCCAGGCACAGGCCCTGATGGCGCTGCCCGGCGGCGCCGGTCCTACCTTCGCGTACGTGCCGCCGGAAGCACGTGGCTGATCCGCGAAAGAAGACCTGCTCGGAGCCGTGCACGCCGGTGGGAGATATCAGCTGCGCGCGTGGATCCCGGTCGCCGGCCGCTCCTGGCCGGCCGCCCACGACGCCAGCAGGGCCAGACCCTCCGCGGTCGCCGTGCCGGCCGGCGCGGTGTAGACGTTCAGGAGCAGGCCGGGTTCGGCGGGCAGCTCCATCGACTCGACGTCCAGGTCGAGCCGGCCCACCACCGGATGGTGCACACGCTTGCGTCCGGACCGGTGGAGCCGGACGTCCTGAGATGCCCACCGCCGCCGGAACAGTTCACTGCGTGTCGACAGTTCACCGACCAGGGCGATCAGCTCCTCGTCGTGCGGATTGCGGCCGGCCTCCATGCGTAGCTTCGCGGCCACGTCGAAGGCGATCCGGTCGTAGTCGACGAAGAACGTTCGTGCTGCTTCGGGATCGAGATACACGAACCGCGCGGTGTTCGCCGGTCGCCGCGTGCCGGTCAGCATTGGTGCATACAGCGCGCGGGCAAGGTGATTGGTGGCCAGCACGTCATAACGGCTGTTGCAGATCCACGCCGGCGCATCGGTGATGGCGTCGAGCACCTGCTGAAGCGCCGGACGTACGGTCACGGCGGGTCGCCGGCGGCGGGCACCGCCGGGCGTCCTGGACTGCCGCGCGAGGTGGAAGAGGTGATCGCGCTCGGCCTCGTCGAGCTGCAAGGCAGAGGCCAACGCGTCGAGCACCCCGTCGGAGGCGCCGGTGAGGCTGCCACGCTCCATGCGTACGTAGTAGTCGACCGACACCCCCGCCAGCAGAGCCACCTCTTCGCGACGCAGACCTTTGACCCGGCGGTTGCCGCCGTAGGCGGGCAGTCCGGCCCGCTCGGGCGCGATCCGCGCGCGCCGCGAGCTCAGGAACTCTTTGATCTCAGTGCGCATATCGATCGTGGCCACCCATTCACCATAGGGTCCGTCCGCAGGTGGAGGGAGGTACTGCGAGTAACCCCCACCCCGGCCTGGAGGTGTGGCACAGCCTCTCAGGTGCCTGATGCGGTCGTGGCGATGCCGCCGTCGACCGGGATGACGGCGCCCGTGAGGTAGGACCCGGCCCGGCTGGCGAGGAACACGGCGATACCCGCCATGTCGTCGTCGCGGCCGAGCCGGCGCAGAGGGGCCTTCGCCGCGATCGCGTCGCCGATGGCATCGAGCGTGGACGCCATCATCTGCGACGGGAACGGCCCTGGGGCTACCGCGTTCACGGTGACGTGCCGCGGGCCCAGCTCTCTGGCGAGCACTCTGGTGAGTTGGTGGAGTCCCGCCTTGCTGCTGGCGTACGAGTAGTTGGGCGAATCGGCGACGTGGATGGCCGCGATGCTGCCGATGTTGATGATCCGCGCGGGATCATCGGCGGTGCCCGCCCTGCTCAGTGCGGGGAGCAGCGCCTGCGCCAGCCAGAACGGCGACTTGAGGTTGAGGTCGATCACCGAGCCCCAGGCCTCGGCCGGGAACGTCTCCAGCGGCTCACGCCACATCGCTCCCGCGTTGTTGACGAGGATGTCCAGGCGCTCCGCCTTGACGAGATCGGCGAGACGCTGACACTCGTCGTACCTGGACAGGTCGGCGGGGATCGCTTGAACGTCGCCGAATTCGGACAGCAGACGCTGTGCCTCCGCGCACACGTCCGCTTTGCGTGAGCTGATGATGACGCGGGCGCCCGCCTGCAGAAGGCCGCGCGCTATCATCATCCCGATTCCTCTGGTGCCGCCAGTGACAAGTGCGCATTTCCCACTCAGGTCGAAAAGATCTGCGTGAGTGGTGAACTGGTTGTCCGTCATTGAATTTCGTCCCATCTGTCGTTGCGCGCCTCCCGTGGATCCATTACTTCTTCCTCTGTGTGGCTGGGAGCCGACTCACCCAGGCTGACAGGCGTCCTAGACGTCCGGGAGACCCTGGTGAAACAGGTACTGGGAGAGCCCCTCTTGCCTGGTGCGCCGGCTCCCGCTGCCACAATTCCCTCTTCACTTTCTTGAGGCTGACGGTCAGGTGCAGGTGTAGCCGGACGGCAGGGCGGTGTCGCCGTTGGGCCTGCTCGCTTGGAAGCCGAAGCTGGTGGTGCCGGCGCCCGGCGCGAGCGTGCCGTTGTGGCTGACGCTTCTGACCGTGACGGTCTGGCCGCTGGTGCTGATGGTGGCGTTCCACGAGCCGGTCAGGGTGTGCCCGGCCGGCAGGGTGAAGGTGACGGTCCAGCTGGTCATCGTCGAGGTGCTGGTGTTGGTGATGGTCAGCGGCTGGATCACGTACCCGTTCCCCCACTGGGACTGCACGGTCGGAGTGGCGGAGCAGGCGCCGGTCGTACCTCCCTGCGTGGTGATCTGGACGGTGCCGGAGACCGATGAGACGTTGCCGGCGGCATCGCGCGCCCGGACCTGGTAGCGGTATGTGGTGGCCGCGGACAGGCCCGTGTCGGTGAACGAGGTCGTGCCCGAGGTGCCGACCTGGGTGAACGTGCCGCCCGTCGCGCCGGGAGCGCGCAGGATCTCGTAGCCGGTCACACCGGTGTCGTCGGTGGAGGCCGTCCAGGTCAGGCTGGTGCCGGTCGCGGTGGTGCCCGAGGCGGTGAGCCCGGCCGGGGCGGTCGGCGGCGTGGTGTCGGTCGGGCTGGTGGTCAGGCCGAAGAACTCGATGGCGTAGCGGGCCATACCGCTCTGCGGAAGAGCATGCCCGGCGCCCTGGATGCTGTACGCCTCCACCTGCACGCTGCCGGACGGATTGGCGTACCGGCTGCGGTTCCAGCCTGCCTGCGGGGTGTCGGTGCTGGTCGGGGTCTGGCTCAGCCCGAAGACATTGGTCCACTGCTCGATCGACTCTCGCAGCAGCGAGTAGGGCACGAGGGTGTCGCTGGTGCCGTGCCACAGTTGCATGCGCGGGCGGGGCCCGGAATATCCCGGGTACGCCTGGCGGACCGCGTCGCCCCACTGCTGAGGTGTCCGGTCCATGCTCCCGCCGGTGCACCTGCTGCTCCCTGGCGGGTAGTCGGAGGCGCCGGCGAAGCAGTTGAAGGGCACACCCATGAAGGAGGCCCCTGCCTTGAACACGTCCGGGTGGACGGCGAGCATGTGCTGGGTCATCATGCCGCCGGACGAGCTTCCAGTGGCGTAGACCCGGTTCGGGTCTCCCTGATGGTTCCGCTCGACATAGTCGATCATCGAGATGATCGAGACCGGATCGCTGCCGCCGCCGCGCTGCTTGGCCGCGTCCGACCAGGTGTCGAAGCAGTTGCCGAACCCCGCCGACTGGGTGGCGGTCGGGTAGATGACGATGAAGCCGTGTCGATCCGCCAGCGAGGCGAACTCACTGCCCTGGTAGAAGCCGGGACCGGAGCCACCGCAGCCATGCATCGCGACCACGATCGCCGGCGAGGCCGGGCGCGAGTCCGGCACATAGAGGTGCATCCGCATGTTGCCCGGGTTGCTGCCGAAGCTGGTCACCTCCACCAGAGTGGCGGCGAGGGCCGGCGATCCGAGTACAACGGTCATGACGGCAAAGAGCGCTGCGGCGCAGACACCGGCCAGCACCGTGGTCAATCGTCTCATTCGCGCTCCTCCTCTCCATGTCCGCGGCGCGCCGCGGATCGGTCCGCCGCGTATTGACGTCGGTCGCTGGAAAATAAAAGGGCGGCGATCCACCGTCAATGCACGCCTGGTGCGCTCGCCCGCCGGTTCACCTGGCAGTGAGCCGTTTACCCTGGTTATCAAGTAACTTGCTATCAAGGTCCTTGATAACAGGGTGGGAAACTTACATTGGAGCCCGTACTTACGGGGCGCGATATCGTCTCCTGGTGACCGATCCGGGTGTCCCCGCCGCCGCCGCGCCGGACGCACCGCCGCCCCGTGTGAGCTACCTGGTGTTCCGGCTGGAACGCCGCATCCGCGCCTGCCTGGATGAAGCGCTCGCCCGGCACGGCATGACGACCACCGGATACATGGCGCTCAGCGAGCTGCGCCTGCGCGACGCCCCATCCTCGGCCGACCTGGCCCGTATCGCCTTCGTCACTCCGCAGGCGATGAACCTGGTCATCCGCGATCTCGAACAACGCGGCCTGATCCGCCGCGACCCGCATCCCCGTGGCGGCCGCGCTCTGCGCACCCGCCTCACCCCGAAAGGTCTGACCACCCTCCGGCGCTGCGACCGCTCCCTCGACGGCATCGAAGCCGTCATGCTCGCCGAGATCGACGACCCGGACCGCACGACACTCGCGGAAGCGCTCACGCTGTGCGCCCGAGCCCTCCACCCGGACCCGCGCCCCTGACCCCGGTCTTCCGCTCGCGGCAGCAGAGATGGCTTGTCGATGGTGGTCTATGCCCAGGCACTGGCCTTGTCCAGCAGGGCGACTTCGTCGGTGGTGAGCCGTAGCGTCAGGAACGGGAGCAGGTCGGCAAGCTGGTCCGGGTTGCGGGCGCCGGCCAGGGGAGTGGCCACGGTGGGCTGGGCGGCCAGCCAGGCGAGCGAGACCGCGGCCATCGAGGTCTGGTGCGCGGCGGCGACCTCGTCCAGGGCCGCCAGCACCGCGGGGCCGTTGCCCTCGAGATGAGCACGTGCCCGGTCGGCGCGGGGACTGTCCACCTGCGGGCCGCCGGGGCGGTACTTCCCGGTGAGGAACCCGCGTGCCAGCGCGACGTAGGGCAGGCAGGCCAGCCCGGTCCGGGCGACGGTGGGTGCCAGATCTCGTTCGTAGCCCTCGCGCTGCACCAGGTTGTACTCCGCCTGCAGGGCGACGTACGGCGCCAGCCCTTCGCGTGCCGAGATCTCCAAAGCCGCTGACAACCGGTCCGCGGTGATGTTGGACGCCGCGATGTGGCGGACCAGGCCGGCCCTCACCAGCGCGTCGAATGCACCGAGCGTCTCGGCGAGCGGGGTGCTGGGGTCGTCCACGTGCGCGTAGTAGAGGTCGATGTGGTCGATCCCCAGGCGTCGCAGCGAATCCTCGGCACCGCGCCGGATCGTCCGCGCCGCCAGATCGTCCAAGCCCGGAAGAGCTCCGACCTTGGTCGCGATCACCATCTGGTCGCGGTTGCCGCGGGCCTTCATCCAGCGGCCGATGATCCGCTCCGATTCGCCGCCGCTTCCGCCGGGTATCCAGTGGCTGTACATGTCCGCGGTGTCGATGAAGTTGCCGCCCGCCTCGGCGTAGGCGTCCAGCACGGCGAACGAGGTGTCCTCATCGGCCGTCCAGCCGAAGGCGTTGCCCCCCAGGCACAGCGGTGACACCTCCAGGTCACTGTCTCCGATCTTCATGGCGGCAACGTTAGGAGGCCGTGGGGAACCCGCTGGTTCCCCACACAGGTCAGCCGCCGTCGGAGTCTGCGAGCTCGTCGGCGTGCTCCTCGGCCCACTGGGCGAGCACCGACACCGGCCCGAGCAGGCTCTGGCCGAGAGGAGTCAGCCGGTACTCCACGCCCGCGGGCGCGGTGGGCAGGGTTCGCCGCTCCACGAGCTTGCCGTGCTCCAGTTTGCGCAGCGTCTGGGTCAGCATCTTGTTGCTGATCCCGCCGATCCGGCCGCGCAGTTCGGTATAGCGCAGCGGACCGCGCCCCAGCCCGAACACGACGACGACGGCCCAGGTATCGGCCACCAGATTCAAGGTGGTATGGGCGGGGCAGTCGGCCAGGAACACGTCGGATCTCATGAGAACGCCCCGCGCGAATCTTGTGTGATCTCGCTGCCGAGCAGCGTCTCCACTCGCTGCGAACGGAAGGTCGTCATGTCCGGGCACAGTACGCGTCGTGGCCGACAACGTCCCGTCGAAATCGTTCTGAGCGCGGGATCCAGCAGGGTGAGCGGACGGGGCCGCAGGTCAGGCGTTGTAGCCGCCGTGGGCGTCCAGCACGGCGCCCGTGACGTACGACGCGGCGGGGCCGGCCAGGAAGGCGATCGCCGCCGCGATCTCGTCGGGGTGTCCCATGCGCTGCAGGGACAGCGAGCTGAGCAGGGCCTTGAGGGTCTCGGGGTTCGGCGTCTCCATGCCGCCCACCATCAGCCCGGCTTCCACCACGTTGGCGGTGATGCCTCGGGAGCCTAGGTCACGGGCGACGCCCATGGTGTACCGCTCGACCCCCGCCTTGGTCGCCGCGTAGTCGGCCACGCCCGGGACGCCGGCTCGAGTGCCCAACCCGGAGCTCACCGTGACGACGCGGCCGCCCTCGCGCAGCACTCGGGAGGCGGCCCGGATGACGGCGATCACCCCGAGGTAGTTGGTGGCGTGCATCCGGTCCAGCGCGGCGGTGTCGGCATCTGGATCGTCCACCGTCCCGCTCACCGAGATCGCCGCGTTGTTGACCAGGATGTCCAGGCCACCGAAGTGCGCGATCACGTCGTCGATCAGCGCCGGAGCCTGGCTCACGTCCGCCTGGTCGGACTTGAACGCCACGACCTTCGCTCCCTTGCCGCGCACCTCGTCGACGACGTCCTGCGCCTGCTTGTCGGAGCTGACGTAGGTGAACGCGACGTCGGCGCCCTGCTCGGCAAGCAGCCGCACGGTAGCGGCTCCCAGCCCGCGGGACCCTCCAGTGACCAAGGCGACCTTGCCCGTCAGCGGCTTGTTCATGGTTTCTCACCTCACTGCTTGACCTCTTCTGGCAGTCGGAACATTAACGGTTACGACAGGTTGTCGCAACTGTAGTTGTTACGACAGGCGTTGTCGTAACATCAGGAGTTGCGACCGAGGGGAACGAGTTCATGAGCGCCAACAGCAGGTTGACCATCGCCGCCCACGCGCTGGCCTGGATCGGCCTCTACCAGCGCCAGGGCCACGAGGTCGCCACCTCCGAGCAGATCGCGCCCAGCGCGAACACGAATCCGGTGGTGATCCGGCGGCTGCTCGGCGACCTGCGCAGGGCGGGGCTCGTGGAGTCCCGGCGCGGGGTGGGTGCGGGCTGGTCGCTGGCGCGCGACCTGGAGTCGATCACGCTGCTCGACGTGTACGAAGCGGTGGAACCCGGTCCGCTGTTCGCGCTGCACCGCGCGGCCCCGGACCCGGGATGCGTGGTGGGTCACGGCATCCAGCCGGCGATGCAGCGCGTCTACGACGGCGTCGAGGAGGCCCTCCGGCGTGAGCTGGCCCGCGTCACGCTGGAGGACGTACTCCAGGATGTCCTCGCGGCACCTCGCTGAGCGGTCCTGCCCGTGAGTCCTTCGGGGTCGGTGACTGAGGTGGAGATCGCCGGCGCGATCGAGGGCTTCCGTCCGGTCAACGCGCATCGCCGGTTGTCATACCCTCAACGGCAGTGACCTGAGCTGAGGAGCAGACCCCTGCCGTTCGATCCCGGAGAGCCACCCATGGACACCGAGCCTGCGCAGGGGCAGCTCCGCAGGCTCAACCTCACCATGTTCCTGCCGTTGCTCGCCGTGGTCGGGGCGATCTCGGTGGCGGACTACGCCCGGTCCTGGTGGGAGGCCGTCGTCCTCGGCGCCGGTGTGGTGGCGACCATGGTCTGCTTCACGCGGTGGGCGGCGGGTGATGTGCTGCGCGTCGCGCTCCCCTGTCTGGTCGTCACCGCGGCCGTGTGGCCCTTCGCGGTGCTGGTGGTCGGCAGCTCGGCGGCGTTCTTCGGCGTCTCCTGTGTGGGCTCCTACGTCATCCCCCAGTTGCCTCGGTACCGGGTGGCGGCGGCCGCGGCGCTCGCCGTCTACGTCGGCGTGGTGGGCGCGACGCGGCTGCTGGTGTCGCATGAGGACGTTCCCGGTGTGTTGTTCCAGTTCGTCCTCGTCCCCGTCGGCGTCACCGTGGTGGTGGTCGGGCTGATGTTCCCCAACAAGGGGTTCTACGACGTCGTCGACGAGTTGGAGGAGGCACGCGAACGGGAGGCGGAGCTGGCCGTCATCCGCGAACGCGTCCGGTTCGCCGGTGACCTGCACGACATCCAGGGCCACACGCTGCACGTGGTGAAGTTGAAGACCGCGCTCGCGCAGAAGCTGGTGGACGGCGACACCGACGCCGACACCGAACGAGCCAAGCAGGAACTGCGCGAGATCCACGCCCTCGTCAGCGAAACCATCGCCCAGACCAAGGAACTCGCCTACGCGCAGCGACGGCTCAACCTGTCCGCCGAGCTGGAGAACGCGCGCAACCTCTTCGAGGCCGCCGGCATCAGGGTGCGCGTCAACCGCGAGGCCGACGTCGACCAGGACGCGAGCGAACTGCTGGGCCAGGTCCTCCGCGAGACGACCACCAACATCCTCCGCCACGCCCAGGCGACGCGCGTGCGGATCACCCTGTCGGCGACGAGCATCACCATCGTCAACGACGGCGCCCAGCGCGCACCACTGCCCGAACTCCGGGGGCTGGCCGCCCTGCGGCAACGCGTCGCCGGCGACGGCGGTGAACTGACGGTCGAGCAGGACGATGGACGGTTCCTGACCGCCGCGACCCTGCCGCACCGACGTTCAGAAGCATAGGAGAACCGATGACCACGGTGGTACTCGCCGACGACGAAGCCCTGCTGCGCAAGGCGATGGCCGCGCTGCTGCCGCTCGAGGGCGAGATCACCGTGCTCGCCGAGGCCGCGAGCGGCGAGAGCGCCGTCGACGCCACCTTGCGACACCAGCCCGACGTGCTCGTCATCGACCTGGAGATGCCCGGCGTGGACGGTCTCGGCGCTGTCGCCGAAATCCGCCGCACCCGGCCGAACCAGGTCATCCTCATGCTCACCCGCCACGCCAAACCCGGAGTGCTCCGCAAGGCGCTCAAACTCGGCGTCCAGGGCTTCGTCACCAAGTCGGCCGAACCGGCGCACATCGCCAAGGTCATCGCCACCCTGCACGAAGGAAAGCGCTGGATCGACCCGGACGTCTCCGCGCTGGCCCTCGTCGACGACTGCCCGCTCACCGACCGCGAGCTCGACGTGCTGCGCGTGACCCGTGACGGCTACTCGGTCGCCGACATCGCCGCCCAGCTCCACCTCGCGGAAGGCACCGTACGCAACTACCTCTCCAACGCCATGCAGAAAACCCAGACCCGCACCCGGCACGAAGCCGCCCGGTACGCGCGCGAACACGACTGGCTGTAACAGCCGGGACGTCCGGCACCAGTGACGTGGTGTCATGTGTTCACTCGACGGAATGTCATCGCAGATCAGTGACGTGGTCGCACTGCCGTCCTGGGGGCGGTGGCACTGAGATGTCAGGTATGACTTCCACACCAGTGATCGATGTCGAGCGGTTGGACCTGAAGTACGGGGACTTCCACGCGGTGAAGGATCTGTCCTTCCAGGTGCGGCGGGGTGAGTTCTACGCGTTGCTGGGGACGAACGGTGCGGGTAAGACCTCGACGCTGGAGACGATCGAGGGGCATCGTGTGCCCACGTCGGGGGCCGTGCGGGTGCTGGACCAGAGTCCGCGGAATCGGGCGGCGGTGCGGCCGAGGATGGGCATCATGTTGCAGGAGAGCGGCTTCAGCCCGGATCTGACGGTGCGGGAGTCGATCGGGCTGATCGGTGCGCTGACCCGGCGGCAGGACCGGCTGCAGCGAGTGCTGAGCATCGTGGACCTGACGAGCAAGGCGGGCACGAAGGTGTCGCAGCTCTCGGGTGGGGAGAAGCGGCGGCTGGATTTCGCGACGGCGGTGTGGGGGACGCCGGAGCTGGTGTTCCTGGACGAGCCGACGACGGGGCTGGACATCCAGTCGCGGGACGCGCTGTGGGACGCGGTGGACAAGCTGCGTGAGGACGGCTCCACGATTGTGCTCACCACGCACTATCTGGAGGAGGCGCAGCAGCGCGCGGACCGGATCGGGCTGATGCACCGGGGGACCTTTCACCAGGAGGGCACCGTGGCGGAGCTGACGCGGACGCTGCCCGCGGTGATCCAGTTCAGGCTGCCGGGGACGTCGCCCGCGCTGCCGCTGCCCGGCCGCCGCGAGAGTGGTGGCACGTTCCTGATCGAGACCCACCAGCTGCAGAAAGACCTGTTCGTCCTGCTGCGATGGGCCCAGGACAACGCGATAGAGCTGCGGGAGCTCGCAGCCGGGCCGACCCGGCTCGACGATGTCTTCCGCGCGATCAACAACCACTGACGGCTTTCTCGCCGACGGCTTTCCCCAGAGAGGCAGCGCCGTAGTCATGCTTTCGATCGCTCGCAGTGAGCTGATCCAGATCTTCCGGAACCGGTCGGTACTGATCACCAGCTTCGTGATCCCGATCGCGGTCTGTGCGTTCTTCCTCTACCAGCACGAGTTGTTCGCACAGGTCGGCTCCCTCGGCTACATCGCGGGGATCGTGATGTTCACCGTGTGCGCGTTCGGCTTGTACTCCACCGTGGTGACCACGCTGGCCTCGCGACGACAGAACCTGTTCCTCAAGCGACTGCGCTCCACCGCCGCCGCCGACGCGCAGATCCTGGTCGGGCTGGTGTTGCCGGTCACCGTGATCGCGCTGATCCAGGTCGCGGCGATCATGACCGTGCTCGGTGTGGTCGCCGGCGGCCCGGAGAATGCCGGGCTGCTGGTGGTGGCCGTGCTGGTCACCGTGGCGATGATGATCGGCCTCGGCCTGGCCACCGCCGGTGTGACCAACTCGCCCGAGCACGCGCAGGTCACCATCCTGCCCGTCACTCTAGGCGTGATCGCGGTGACGACTTGGGTCGGCCTCACCGGCACCGAGGACCTGGCCATGCTCAAACGCCTGCTACCCGGTGGCGCGGCCACCGAACTCGTGATGAACGCCTGGAACGGCGGTGTCGCCCTCAGCGACTCCCTCCTCCTGCTCGCCCCCACCCTCGCCTGGGTCGCCATCGCCGTCACCCTGGCCACCCGCTACTTCCGCTGGGATCCCCGGGCGGCCTCCGACCAGCGCCTGGCCATCGCTCGACGCATGCGGCGATCCGCGCTTCGCGACCGATGAGGAGACCACTCATGCCCAGTGACAGTTCCGCGCACGCGGAGACCGGGCGGCCCCGGAGACTCAGGCGGCTGACAGTGAGGATCGCGGCCGCCGGAGCAGTGGCCGCCGCTCTCGTGGCGGGCACGATCGCGTTCCGGAGCGGCGGTAACGGTGAAGAGAGGCAGACACCGGATGTCGCCGCACTCGCCGGCCCGCTTGCGGACCAGGAGCCGGCCTGGGAGGCCTGCGAGTTCAACGATGACGGCCCGCCCCTGCCGGGCGCAGATCTGTCCAACGTGGAGTGCGCCACCATCCAGGTCCCTCGGAACTGGCACGACCCCGATCCCGAGGTGACCTGGGATGTCCGGATCTCTCAGGCGCGCAACATCGATCCCGCGAACCCCGGCTACCGTACGACGATCATCACGCACCCCGGCGGACCTTACGCATCCGGGCTGTCCTACAGCGCCACCGTCCAGGCGTACACGCCGGAGCTCCGTCCGAGCACGAACTACGTCAGTTTCGACCAGCGCGGTCTCGGTCAGTCGAGCCACGCGGAATGCGAGTACGCATACGAGTACGTCCCGGACGACGAGCGTTCGGCCGAGGCGCGAGCGATCGGCGAAGCCTGCTCGCAGGACGCCGACGTGGCGACCATGACGACCGAGCAGGCCGCCTACGACATGGACTTCATCCGCCACCTTCTCGGGCTCGAGTCGGTGACCTACATGGGCTACTCCTACGGCACCTGGCTCGGGACCTGGTTCGGCAGCCTCTTCTCCGACAACATCGAGCGGATGGTGCTCGACTCGGCGACGGACTCGACACAGAAGTCGATCCAGACCTTGTACAACGCCGCCCACCAGGGCCGTGATCGCCAGTTCCGCCTGCACATGATGAACTGGATCGCCCGCAACGACGCGACTTTCGGGCTCGGGTCCGACCCGGAAACCATCTGGAAGCGGTACTTCGCGGCCACGAGCACCCCGGAGCGGTCGCTGGCGGCGCGCCACGCCTGGAACTCGGTCAACGGCCCGGTCGCCTTCTCCAACCCCGCCGCGTATCCGGCGGCCGCGAGCCTAGTGTCGAGCATCATCGCCGAGGGCGAGACACCGACGGACCCGGTGATCCCCGTGGAGTCGGCTGCTCGCATCGTCGATCGGACGGACCTGCCCGACAAGCTACGGGCCGCGGCGCACGAACGTCTCGCAGGACTCGGCGACGCCCCTGTCCACGAACCGGGCGAAACAGTCCGCGGCACGCACGGCTACGTGATCGAGTTCACCGCGTGCACGGACGGCCAGTGGACGCAGGGCCTCGACTACTGGGAGGAGTTCAACGAACGCACGGCAGCGGTCGCGCCGCTGTCAGCGCAGCTGGGGCTGCTGGTCACGCCGACGTGCGCGTTCTGGCCTACGGACTCGAAGATGCCGCCCCTGGACGACAGCTTCCCCGAGACGATCGTCCTGCAGAGCGAGCTCGACTCGATGACGCCGTTCGAGCAGGGCCGGGCCGCCGGCACAGGACTGCCGAACACGAGCCTGATCGCCGTGGACAACGAGAGCATCCACGGGGTGTTCCCCTACGGCACAGAGGAGGTGGACCAACCGGTGATCGACTTCCTCCTCGGCGGCGACCGGCCCGCACGGACGATCGTCGCCGCCGGCAAGGCCCTACCCCTGGAGCGCTCCACGTACGAGTCGTGGACACCGCTCGGCGAGAACGCCGAGCACGTCACCGACGTCCCTCGGTTCACCGACCCGACCATCCCCGCTGAGAGGCAACGATGAACGACGAGAACCAGGTACCGGCCGATCGGGCGGACGATGCGCCGCCCGTGCGCTCGATCGACGAGCCACTGCTCGTCGAGGACGTGCTGCTGCTGCTCTACCAGCCGTCCTCCGGCGCGATCGCGGGCGAGAACCACCTGTACTACGTGCTGGGCGGCGCCGTCGTCGCGGATCTCACCCTCCGCGGCCTCACCGAGGTGCAGGAGGCAGGCCGGCTCGTCCGCCGCGTCGCCGCACGCGGCGACGCCCCGCACGACGACATCCTCCGCGCGGCGTGGGACTACCTCGCCACGAAGCCGCGCGGTGTGCAGACGGTGATCGCGGGGATCGGTCCGGAACTGCGCAGCAAGGTCCTCGGCAAGCTCGTCGACGACGGGCATCTGCGACGCGAGCGCAAGAAGGTGCTCGGCTTCATCCCGTCGGAGTCCTTCGAGCTCGGGAGCACACGGCGTGCGGAACTGCTCGCGCGGGTGCGCGCGACGCTCGTCGATGGGACCGAGCCCGACGCCAGAACCGCCGCGATCACGGCGCTGCTCTCGGCGAGTGCCAACCTGCACCAGTTCGATCCCGAGATCCCGTGGACGTCGACGGTCATCCACCGGGCGAAGGAGCTCGAGAACGGCAACTGGGGCGCGGCGGCGGTGGGAGCGGCCGTCACCCGGGCGACGATCGCCGCCATCAGCGGTGCCCTGAGCGCGTCAGCCGCCGCGAACGCGGCCGGCAGCGGCTAGTGCCCCGTGCCTCGTCCGCCCTATCGAGCCGCACGGCCGAAGGGAGTCCTTCCGCCACGGCCACTCTGCACCCTTTCGAGGGCACGTGGCAGGCCGAGACTCCTCAGGAGTACCGCCGTGCATGACGCGCCCAACGTCAGGTTCTCCTCGATGCCGCCCATGTCCATCTGGCCGACAGCTGCACGCGTCTGTCGGCGGCCCCACCCATCACTCGTCATCGAGACCGATCTGCGGCCTTTGCCCAGTGGAGGAGGTTCTCCCTGGTGGCAAGGGTGCTCGGATGGTCGGGACCTTGCACGCGTTCGCGCAGCGGCAGCAGCGCGGCAAGCTGGTTACGAGCCGCCGCCGGATCTCCCGCCCGGCCCGTCCAACGGGCCAGGTCGGCCCGGTCGGTGAGCGTTTCAGGGTGTTCGGCGCCTTGCACACGCTGCCGGAGCGGCAGCAAGGCGGCGAGTTGGTCGCGGGCGGCGACCGCGTCCCCGGCTTGCCCGGTCCATGTGGCGAGGTTGCTGCGGGTTGCCAAGGTGTGCGGGTGCTCGGGGCCTTGGACGCGTTCCTGTACGGGCAGCAGTGCCGCCAGCTGATCCCTGGCGGCCACCGGATCGCCGGCCTGCCCGGTGAAGAAGGCCAGCTCGGCCCGGGCGATGAGGACGCTGGGATGTTCGGGGCCTTGGACGCGTTCGCGCAGCGGTAGCAGTGCGGCGTACTGGTCGCGGGCGGCGGCCGGGTCGCCCGCGCGGCCCGTCCAGTAGGCCAGCTCGGCGCGGCTGGTGAGGGTATGGCGGTGTTCGGGCCCCAGCGCCCGTTCGCGAAGCGGCACCAGCGCGGCGTACTGGTCGCGGGCAGCCGCCGCGTCCCCCGTCCGCCCGGTGAAGCGGGCTAGGTGTGCCCGGGTAGTGAGGGTATGGGGATGCTCTGGGCCTTGAACGCGTTCCTGGACCGTCAACAGCGCCGCCAGTTGCTCCCGGGCGGTCACGGGATCCCCCGCCTGACCGGTCCAGTAGGCGAGGTCGGCCTGGTCGGTGAGGGTCTCGGGGTGTTCGTTGCCCAGCACCTGCTCACGCGTGCGCAGCAGGGCGGCGTACTGCTTGGCCGCGCCCATCGGATCTCCGGCCCGACCTGTCCAGCGCGCGAGCTCGGACCGGGCGGTCAGGGTGAGCGGGTGGTCGGGGCCCAGCCGTTGCAGATAGCTGTCGAGTACCTGTCGTTGGAGGATCATCGCGGTCGCGTAGTCGCCGCTGGCGTTCAGGTACGCGACGGCCTTCTGGAAGCCGCTGGACTCGGGAGGGAGGGTGGCCCGCGCGTGAGCCAGCAGGGTGGTGAAGGTGGCCCAGTTGTGGCGTTGCTTCGGCTCCTCGGGCAGGACGGCGTCCAGCAAAGCGGCTGCGGCAGCGCGCCAGTGGCCGCGCTGGGCGCTGGGCAGTTGGTCGACGGTGATCGCCTGGACGAGGCGGTGAATCGATGCCCTGCCCTCCAGGGGCGGGCCGATCAAGGAATGGCGACGCAGCGCGGCGACGGCCTCGTCACCGGCCAGCGGGCTGACCGCCAGCGCCTCGATGGAACGCTGGACGTGTGCGTCACCCCACTCGCGTACGCGTTCGTAGCCCGACAGCAGCAGCCGGATCGGTATGGCCTCCGCGGCATAGCAGGCCAGCAGCCGAAGCAAGGTGATCGCCTGCGGATCCGTCCGGCCCAGCTCCTGGAACGCCAGGCCCCATGTCGAGACGACGTGTTTGTCGTACCCCCACGGTCGCCCTCGCGAGAGCAGCTCGACGCGCTGCTCTCGCAGCAGGTCAAGGTAGCGGCGCAGGCTGCCCCCGGTCGCCTGGATATAGGCGGCGGCCTGCTCTAGGGCCAGCGGCAGCGATCCGAGCTCCGCGGCCAGGGCGTCCGCAGTGTCCGTGTCCGTGTCCTGTGCGCTCACTTGGAGGAAACGGGACGCCACCGCTTGCTCGAGTACGGGCACCTCCACCGCTTGGGTGGCCGGCCAGTGCGCGTACTGGGTGCTGATCAGCACGTGACCGCGTCCCGCCGGAGGCAGGGAGCGCCGGATCGATTCAGGAGCCGTCACGTTGTCCAGGACGAGCAGCCACTGGTCCGGCCGGGCGGCCAGGGCCGCGTGCACCTGCGCCACCGGGTCGGACCGGTCGATCAGCTCCCGTACACGCAGCAGCGACGCCAGCTCCGCGAACTCGGCCGTCAAGGTGGCCGCGTCTCCGGCCGCCACCTGCCAGATGAGCCCGTACTCGTGCTGGAAGCGGTGCGCGTACTCCACCGCCACGCTGGTCTTCCCCACACCGCCAAGTCCGTGGAGTACGACCACCCTCGGTTGCGGGCCCGCGGCAGTGAACCGCTCTCGGACCACTCCCAGCAACCGCTCCCGACCGGCCAGTTGCAGGGGGCGGGGCATAAGCCGCACCGGACGGGTAGGCGTCGGCGGACGCTCACCACCGAGGGCCCCGACCGCTATCGCCGAGTCGTAGGCATGCACGGACGTGCCGCTGAGCGTGGTGTGACCTGCGATTGAGCGGCCGGGCGCGGTCAGGCCCGGTCCGGGCCCGGCGATGGAGGGCGGTTCGTCAGCACCGATCCCTCGATCATCACCGCAGCGACGCCACCGCCGGTCGCCTCCATGGTGACGTCGCCGCCTACGGCGACCGCGTGATCTCCCGCCGTCACGGTCGCCTTGGAGGCCTGCACCTGGGCGATCATCGTGCGTACCTGATCGGCCACCTCGGGGTGATCCTCCAGCAGGTCGGCCAGCCGCGTGCGCCAAGCCGCCGCCTGTGCGTCGCCGGCCCGTTCCAGCTCGACGCCTGACAGGACTGCCAGCTCGGCCTTGGCACGCTCCAGGCGGTGCTCAGTCGCCGCCGCTCGAGCGCCATCCCCACGTCCGAACATCCGCCCGAGCCCCGCCTTGACGGATTCCCAGGTGTCAGTGGCCATCGCGCTGACCACCGCGGTTCCACCCGCGGCGGCCAGCGCTGCCAACGCTTCCGGCAGCACGGACTCACCTCACACAAGTGAAGAAGACATCCCTTATTTCGAAGTTACCCACTATTGACCGGTTACTGGGGGCCTGTCGCGGCCTACTACTCATGGTGATCAGAGCGGACCGATCGTGTTCGGAACGCCTTCGGATCGTGAGGGGAAGCGGCACCGTGTGCGCGGCCTGCGAAGGCAAGCCGTCTTCGGCGTGCAGGAGGAAGAACTCCTCCTGCACGCACTGGAGTCGCTGCTGCATCGCTCCTTGCCGTGGATGACGTCGGTCTGGGCCACATCACCAGACTCCGGTGGAACGTCTACCTACGAGAGGACCGAGTCGTCCCGCGACTCGACTGTTGGCTTTGCCAGCTGTTCGCGCCGCACAACGTAGACCAGCACCGGGCGACCCTTGAGGCCGGGGCCGACCCGGCTCTGGTCGCCGGTTGGATTCAGGAGGAGCTCGTCCGCAAGAAGGCGGCCGAGCAACGGCTCGACAGCGTGCACGTACTGCCTCAGAAGCGGCTGGGACGTGATGAGCTGGCGGAGATCACACACAGCAGACTCGGTTGCGTCCCGTCCAGTGGTGTAGATCGGGCTACGAACGGCGCGTCGTGTTCAACGGCGAGGGCCATCGCGTGAATCTCTGCGTGATACCGCCAAGCAACACGGAAAGGACAACGCGATGGCCCTGGACCAGTCTGCCCTGTTAGAGGTCCTTGCGGTACTGAAGAACTCCGAGGCGAGCGAACGTATCCGGCACGCCGCCGAAACCATCTACCAAGCCCTCATCGAGGCCGAGCTGACCGCGGTGATCGGCGCCGCCCCGAACGAGCGCACCCCGGACCGCCTCGCGCAGCGCAACGGGCACCGGCCGCGGACGCTGACCACCACCGCCGGGGACCTGGAGTTGCAGATCCCGAAGCTGCGCACCGGCTCGTTCTTCCCCTGCCTGCTGGAACGCCGCCGCCGCGTGGATCAGGCGCTGTTCGCGGTGGTGATGGAGGCCTACCTGCACGGAGTATCCACCCGCAAGGTCGACGACCTGGTCAAAGCCCTCGGCGCCGAGTCCGGCATCTCCAAGAGCGAGGTCTCGCGCATCTGCGCCGACCTGGACGAGGAGGTGTCGGCCTTCCGCGACCGGTCACTGGCCGGCCAGAGCTTCCCGTATCTGTTCCTGGACGCCACCTACTGCAAAGCACGCGTGAACCGGCGGGTGGTCTCCCAGGCCGTCATCGTGGCCACCGGCGTCACCGCCGACGGCCGCCGCGAAGTCCTCGGCTTCTGCGTCGGTGACAGCGAGGACGGCGCCTTCTGGACCGCATTCCTGCGCTCGCTGAAAGCCCGCGGCCTGGCTGGGGTGCAGCTGGTCATCAGCGACGCCCACGCCGGCCTGGTCACCTCCATCAGCGCCGTCCTGCTCGGCGCAGCCTGGCAGCGATGCCGGGTTCATTTCCTGCGCAACGTGCTCGCGAGTGTCCCGAAGGGGTCAGCCGAGATGGTCGCCGCCGCCATCCGCACCATCTTCGCGCAGCCCACCCCCGACATGGTCCGCGACCAGCTCGCCGTGATCGCCTCCATGCTCGGCCGCCAGTTCCCCAAGGTCGAGACCATGCTGCACGAAGCCGCCGACGACATCCTGGCCTTCACCGCGTTCCCGCCCGCGCACTGGAAGAAGATCTGGTCGACCAACCCGCTCGAGCGGCTCAACAAGGAGATCAAACGCCGCACCGACGTCGTCGGCGTCTTCCCCAACCCCGAAGCCCTGCTCCGCCTGGCCGGCGCCGTCCTGGTCGAAGCCCACGACGAATGGCAAGTCGCCGACCGCCGCTACCTATCCGAAAGCTCCATGGCCCTACTCACCCCACCCAGCACCGACCCCAAGGAGGTGGCGCACACCGAACTCATGACGGCATAGTCGAACCAGCAGAGCCTCACGCGAGAACCGAACTACACCACTCCGTGGGACGTGACCCACAGACTCGGCGGCATGGTGCGAGTGCTCTCGAACGCGGACCCACTCCGCAAGGCGAAGATCTATGCGGACATCGGCCTGCGGCTGACCTACCACCCGTCAAAACAAAAAGTCCTGGTCACGTCTGCTTGTGACCAGGACCCTATCGGCAATCGGTACGTGTCCGAGGGGGGACTTGAACCCCCATGCCCATCACTGGGCACTAGCACCTCAAGCTAGCGCGTCTGCCTATTCCGCCACCCGGACTTGGTGCCTGCACGCGGGACCGTCATCTCGCGTCGGCTCCGTAAGGTTAGCAAACTCTGAGCAGTGCGTCATACCAAGTATCGCGACCTTGCCGGAGGCGTGCCGTAAGCCCTCGTGCAAAGGCGCGATGGGGGGTGGGGATGGGGGCGGCATGGGGGTGGGCGGAGGTTCGTGGGGTGGTTGGGGAGGGTTTGGGTGGAGGGGGTTGGCCAAATTCTGGGTCTCGGGTGAAAAGCTCTTGCGGCAACCATGGGTGCTGCTACGGTTACGGAACGTTGAGGGGTGAGTCCACGGACCGGCCTCACGGTGTGAGGTCGGTTCTGGATACTCGGGAGGAACTGTGGCGCGTGAGGCGGTGTGGCGGCAGAGGGCTCAGGCCCGGGCTGTCCGCCGCCCTCGTGTGTTCACCCCGGCGCAGGACGTGACCACCGATCGGGCTGACCGGATGGCGCGGTTCGCGGCCGGCGCCCGTCGGGTCGTCGTGCGGGCAGCCGCTTTTGGCGCCCTGGTGGCCACCGGCTGGCTGCTCGCTGTCCTGTTCAGCACGTTCACCGCCGCCCCGGCGGCCGCGGATTCCACCGCGGCGACAGGGAGGGCGACGGACGCGAGTGCGGAGACGGGAGCGGCAGCGGCCACCACAGCGGCGGCGAGAGCGGCTCTGTCCGGGGTCGCGCAGCAGTCCCTCCTAGACCCGGACCACGCCTCGGCTTCGGACAACGCCGAAGCCATGGCAGGACGTACGGTCGACGGCCTCAACAGCCAGCAGGATCCTGGCCTGCCTGTACCTTCTTCCGCCGGAGAGATCCTGGACACCAATGGTTTGGTGCCCACCGGCGGTAACAGCGGTCCCTTCGGGGCCGCGACCGGGGATGTCGCGAGGTCCGGGTTCGACCCGCGGCTCCAGGCTGGGCGCGCCCCCCTGGCGCGCCTGCTTCCCCCCGTCGTCCGCACAGCGGCGGACGACCCTTCTTTCTCACCTGACTGAGTGAATTCCCGGCTGGTCCCCGGTCTTACTCCCCCGGCTAGGTCCTCACAGGTCCGCGTCTGATTCGTCTGGTCCGTCATGGGCCGCGATCGGGCTGACCGGAGCGAGGTCCCTGAGGTCGGGACGGAGCAGACCCTAGCGGGGCCAGAGCCGACCGTGATCGAGGCCGGTTCCTGATCGCCCATCGAAGCGACGGGGACGAGGCCGGCCGACAGGCCGAAATGACGGCGGAGCGTGGCACGAATCCCTCCGCCCGCAGGTGAAAGACATCCGTTCGACTGGTTCGCGAATCCGAGGTCTCCGCTGTGCGCGAAACCTCGCACGGCTTCGGGCTGCCCGCGAACCGTTCAGGTATCCCCCCAAACCACTAGGAGCATCCATCATGCGTACGTGGGCGAAGGCAACGAGCCCTGCGGCTCTCCTGGCCGTGGCCGTCATGTCGTTCGGCGGCGGCACCGCGCTGGCCGACACCTCCGGCGACGGGTCCGTCGCGGGCGGCAACCAGGTCGACCTGCCGGTCTCCATCCCGATCGACATCAGCGGCAACGCCATCGCCGCGGTCGGCAAGTCGGAGGCCACCTCCCAGGGCGGCGCCGAGGTCGTCAACTCTGGCCGGCCCGGCATCCCCAACGAGACGTCCGGCAACGGGTCCGTCGGGGGCGGTAACCAGGTCAACGCGCCGATCAGCGTCCCGATCAACGCCTGCGGCAACGCGGTCTCGCTGATCGGCAAGTCCGACGCGGGCTGCAAGGGCGGGGCCACCGTTCGTAACCAGGGCAAGGGCGGGGCCGGCGGCAACCGTACCTCCGGCGACGGCAGCGTGCTCGGCGGCAACCAGATCACCGCGCCGATCAGCGCGCCGATCAACGCCTGCGGCAACGCGGTGGCGATCTTCGGCGACGCGACGGCGGGCTGCAAGGGCGGATCGGCCGTGCACAACACCGGCGTGGGGGCGGGCGGCAACCGTACCTCGGGCAACGGGTCCGTGCTGGGCGGCAACCAGGTCATCGCGCCGATCAGCGCGCCGATCAACATCTGCGGCAACTCGGTCGCCGCGGTCGGCCGGGCGTTCTCCGGCTGCGCGGGCGGCTCGACCGTCACCAACAACGGCGGGCCGGGCAACCGCTACCGCGCCCACCACCAGGCCGCCGGCTCCACCGGCAACGACACCGACGGGCGGTTCGGGGTCGGCAGCGGCAACCAGGTCATCGCCCCGATCAGCCTGCCGATCGACGCCTGCGGCAACGCCGTGGGCAACGCGGTCGCCGGGTGCAAGGGCGGCGCCGAGGTGCACAACACCCGCCGCGGCTCCGGCGCCGGCGGCAACCGTACCTCGGGAACCGGGGGTGTGCTGAGCGGCAACCAGGCGGTCGCGCCGATCAGCGCGCCGATCGACGTCTGCGGCAACGCGGTGGCCGTGCTCGGCCACGCGTTCGCCGGCTGCAAGGGCGGCGCCGTGGTGAAGAACGGCGGCAAGGGCGTCGGCGGCAACCGTACGTCCGGCGCGGGTGGCGTGCTGTCGGGCAACCAGGTCATCGCGCCGATCACCGCGCCGATCAACGTCTGCGGCAACGCGGCCGCCGTGCTCGGCGCGTCGCGGGCCCACTGCAAGGGCGGCGCGGGCGTCTGGCCGCAGCACGGGGTCGGGGGCGGCGGCAACCGTACGTCCGGCGCCGGCGGGGTGCTGTCGGGCAACCAGGTCGTGGCGCCGATCAGCGCGCCGATCAACGTCTGCGGCAACGCCGCGGCCGTCCTGGGCGACGCCGCAGCCGGATGCCTCGGCGGGTCGAACGTCGGCCGGCCCGGCTTCCAGCGTCCCGACGGATTCGAGCGTTTCGCCCGGTTCAACAGCAAGGTGTCGGGCGCCAAGGGCGGCACGCTGCCCATCACGCCGTCCCTGCCGGTCCTCGGCGGGGTGCAGGAGGCCGGCGGCAAGGTCGGCGGCCTCACCCAGGGGCTCGGCAGCGCCAACGACCTGACCAAGCAGCTCCCCGACGTGACCAAGCAGCTGGAGAGCGTCGGCGGCGTCACCCACCAGCTCCCCGTCGTCGACGACGCGGCCAAGACGTTCGGCCTGCCCCAGCTCCCCGAGCTGCCCGGCATGCCCGCCGCTCCGGCCCAGCCGAAGCGCACCGCGGTCTCCGCGCCGGTCGACGGCAAGGGCCGCTCCGTCGCGCCCCGTTCGAGCTCCCCGCTGGCCCCGGCCACCGACCTGGTCTCCTCCACCCCGCTCGGCGGGGCCGTCAACTCCACCACCCGCGCCCTGCCGGTGCCCCAGCTGGGCCTGATGAGCGCCGAGCAGCCCGCGGGCGTGACCGGGCTGAACTCGGGCTCCCTGCTCGCGCTGCTGGCCGGCGCCATGCTCGCCGCCTCGGCGACGCTGTTCGGCGCCACCCGCCGGTTCCGGATCGGCCGTAAGTAAGGGATCAGGCAGTACGTAACACAGGACGGCTTCCGCTCACAGCCTGTGAGTAGGCGGCGATAGACGCTTTGCCCGTTCCGGGGGCGCGGCCCGGGACGGGCAAAGCCATGTTCGCGTTCAAAGCGTGCTACGCACCTTCATGATCTTGCGCCGCAGGCGGACCCGGCGGCTGCCGTCGGGGTACACCCGGACGCGCGCGAGCTCCCACTGACCGTACTCTGCGTGTTCGGTCAGCAGTTGACGTGCTGCTTCGCGAGTGAGATCGCGTGGAATGAAGATATCCATGTAGGAGTAGTCGAGCACAACGATTAGTCTCCAGGGTGAGTCAGGGCGTCAGGCCGCTCGATGGGCCTTATTCTGCGTGCTTGCGGGTGGACCCGGAAGCTAGTGGGTAGCCCGGGGGAAGGAAATTTCCGCGAGTCGGGTTACCTTTCAGATCTGTGCCGACTCCCGGCAGGGGGATTTGCAAGCGAACAGCGAGGTAGGAAGCAGCGTGCCAGCCAAGAACGGCAGCGCCGGCGGAACACGCCTGGTGATCGTCGAGTCGCCCGCCAAGGCGAAGACGATCGCGGGGTACCTCGGGCGCGGCTACATCGTCGAATCGAGCATCGGTCACATCCGCGACCTGCCGGAGAAGGCCGACGACATCCCCGAGAAGTTCAAGGGGGCGCCGTGGGCGCGTCTCGGAGTGAACGTCGAGCACGAGTTCGAACCGCTGTACGTCGTCAACCCCGACAAGCGGTCGCAGGTCAACAAGCTGCGGCAGCTGCTCAAGGACGCCGACGAGCTCTATCTGGCCACTGACGAGGACCGCGAGGGCGAGGCCATCGCCTGGCACCTGCGCGAGGTGCTCAAGCCCAAGGTGCCCGTGCACCGCATGGTGTTCCACGAGATCACCCCGCAGGCGATCCGCGACGCCGTGGCCAACCCGCGCGACCTCAACCTCCGCCTGGTGGACGCCCAGGAGACCCGGCGCATCCTCGACCGCCTCTACGGTTACGAGGTCAGCCCGGTCCTGTGGAAGAAGGTCAAGCCCAGGCTGTCCGCCGGCCGGGTGCAGTCGGTGGCGACGCGGCTGGTCGTGGAGCGCGAACGGGAGCGCATGGCGTTCACGGTCGCCCACTACTGGGACCTGCAGGCGCTGTTCGACACGGGCAAGGCCGACGAGCGGCCGCGCGACTTCACCGGCACGCTGACCGGGGTCGACGGCAAGCGGGTGGCGCAGGGCCGCGACTTCGCCAGCACCGGCCAGCTCAAGGGCAACGCCAATGTGCTGCACCTGTCGGAGGCCGCCGCGGGCGAGCTGGCCGGTCGGCTGCAGGGGGCGTCGTTCGCGGTCAAATCCGTCGAGCGCAAGCCGTACACGCGCAAGCCTTACGCGCCGTTCAGGACGACCACGCTGCAGCAGGAGGCCAGCAGGAAGCTGGGGTTCTCCGCGAAGTACACGATGCAGGTGGCGCAGCGGCTCTATGAGAACGGCTTCATCACCTACATGCGTACCGACAGCATCACGCTGTCGGAGACGGCGGTCGCGGCGGCGCGGTCGCAGGCGGTCAAGCTGTACGGCGCCGCGTACGTTCCGGACAAGCCGCGCGTCTACTCCAGCAAGGTGAAGAGCGCGCAGGAGGCGCACGAGGCGATCCGGCCGTCGGGCGAGGAGTTCCGCACGCCGGGCGAGACCGGGCTTTCCGGCGACATGTTCCGCCTGTACGAGCTGATCTGGCAGCGTACGGTCTCCTCCCAGATGAAGGACGCGGTCGGCGAGTCGATCACCGTGAAGGTGGGCGGCAGGTCGTCGGCCGGCGAGGACGTCGAGTTCAGCGCGTCCGGGCGGACGATCACCTTCTACGGCTTCCTGAAGGCGTACGTCGAGGGCGCCGACGACCCCGCGACCGACCGCGACGACTCGGAGAAGCGGCTGCCGAACCTGGTGGAGGGCGACGCGCTCAGCGTGACGCGCCTCGACGTGGCCGGCCACTCGACCAAGCCGCCGGCGCGCTACACCGAGGCCTCGCTGGTCAAGGAGCTGGAGGATCGGGAGATCGGGCGGCCGTCGACGTACGCCTCGATCATCGGCACCATCCTCGACCGCGGTTACGTGTTCAAGAAGGGCACGGCGCTGGTGCCGTCGTTCCTGGCGTTCGCCGTGGTCAACCTGCTGGAGCAGCATTTCGGCAACCTGGTCGACTACGACTTCACCGCCGACATGGAGAAGGTGCTCGACGACATCGCCAACGACCGGGCGGAGCGCGTTCCCGAGCTGCAGCGCTTCTACTACGGCGGCGGCGACGACGGCGACGAGGGCTTGAAGGAGATGGTCACCGACCTCGGCGACATCGACGCCAAGGAGATCAGCTCGTTCCCGGTCAGGGGCAGCGACATCGTGCTGCGGGTCGGGCGCTACGGGCCCTACCTCGACCGCGACGGCGCGCGGGTCAACGTGCCCGAGGACATGACGCCCGACGAGCTGACGGCGGACAAGGCCGAGGAGCTGTTCTCGCGGCCGACGGGTGACCGGCAGCTGGGCGCCGACCCGGTGACGGGTCACATGATCGTGGCCAAGGATGGGCGTTACGGGCCTTATGTGACGGAGGTCCTGCCCGAGCCGGCCGCCGACGAAGAGGCTCCCAAGCGGCGGACGAAGAAGGCGGACGCGGTCAAGCCCCGTACGAGCTCGCTGTTCAAGACGATGTCGCTCGACACCATCACGCTGGACGACGCGCTCAAGCTGCTGACGATCCCGAGGGTCGTGGGCGAGCTGGAGGGCGAGGAGGTCGTGGCGCACAACGGGAAGTTCGGTCCTTATCTGAAGAAGGGCACCGACTCGCGTTCCCTGGGCTCCGAGGACGATCTGCTGACGGTCACCATCGACCAGGCGAAGGAGCTGTTCGCGCAGCCCAAGCAGCGGGGCAGGGGCCGGGCGGCGGCGGCCGCGCCGCTGCGGGAGCTGGGCGACGACCCCAACTCGAAGAAGCCGGTCGTGGTCAAGGAGGGGCGTTTCGGTCCGTACGTGACCGACGGCGAGACCAACGCGTCGCTGCGCAAGGGCGACACGGTGGAGGACATCACGATCGAACGGGCGGCCGAGCTGCTGGCCGAACGGCGTGAGCGGGCGCCCGCGCCCAAGAAGACGACCACGCGCAAGGCGCCGGCGAAGAAGGCTCCGGCCAAGAAGCCCGCGGCCAAGTCGTAGATCATCACATTCCGGCGGCCGCCGAGGCCGGGGCCGCCGGAAGTGGGTCGCCGCAAGTAGCATCGTTCATGTGTTCGTCCTGTTCTTCGTGGTCGTGGTGCTGCTCGCGCACGGGTACCTGTGGTTTCGGCTGGTGCGCCGCACGACGGGGCCTGGGAGGCTGCGTAAGGCGCTGACCTGGGGTGTCGTCGCGCTGTTCGCGGTGCTCGTGGCGACGCTGGTGGGCAGCAGGATGGGGCTGGAGGGGTGGGCGGTCTGGCCTGGGTTCGTCTGGCTGGCGGTGATGTTCTACCTGGTCGTGATCCTCGTGGTGCTGGAGGTGCCGCGGGGGGTGGCGGCGGCCGTTCTGCGGCGGCGGTCGGAGAGCGTTCCCGCGCCGGCCGTCGCGGAGCCGCCTGCCGTGGTGCCGGCCGGGGTCGGTGCGGCTGTCGAGGACGAGGTCGGGCCGGCCGATCTTGCCGCTTCGGGGGACGTTCCCGCTTCTGCGGACGTTCCCGCTTCTGGGGACAGCTCTGCGGCGCTTGCCATGAGCAGGCGGCTCTTCCTCGACCGGACCACCGCCGCGATCGCCGGGGTGGGCGCGCTGGGCACGGTCGGGTACGGGATGGCCGGCGCGCTGGGCGATCCCGTGATCGAGCCGGTCAAGGTCACGCTGCCGAAGCTGGATCAGCGGCTCGCCGGGCTGCGCTTCGCCGTGGTGAGCGACATCCACCTCGGGCCGCTCACGGGCATCGGGCACACCGAGCGGATCGTACGGATGATCAACGGGCTAGAGGCCGACGTGGTCGCGATCGTGGGTGACCTCGTGGACGGCTCGGTGGCGCAGCTCGGGGCGCTGGCCCGGCCGCTGCAGCACCTCGAATCCCGATATGGCGCCTATTTCGTGACCGGTAACCACGAGTACTTCACGGCCGAGGGCCCGGGGGAGTGGGTCGAGGAGCTGGCCGAGCTCGGCGTACGCTCCTTGCGAAACGAGCGGGTGGAGATCAGGCACCAGGGCGCCGTGCTCGACCTGGCCGGCGTGAACGACGTCGGGGGCGCCGCGGCCGGCGAGTCGCCCGACTTCGCCAAGGCGCTCGGCGGACGCGACCAGAGCCGCTCCACGGTGCTGCTGGCGCACCAGCCGATCCAGGTGAAGGAGGCCGCGCGGCACGGCGTCGACCTGCAGCTCTCCGGTCATACGCACGGCGGGCAGATCGCGCCGTTCAACCTGGTGGTGGGGCTGCAGCAGCCGGTCGTGTCGGGGCTGGCGACCGTGGACGGCGTGCAGGTGTACGTCACCAGGGGCGCGGGGTTCTGGGGCCCTCCCGTGCGCGTCGGGGCGCCGCCCGAGATCACGATTCTCGAACTGCGCGGTTGACCTTTCGTAATCCGGTGGTCACGCCATGCCATGATGGCGTACAGTATCCGAGCGGATACTTTCGGAGGTGCGGGCATGGTCTCCTCGCCGTTGGAGCGAGCGCTGCGGCAGGACGTGGCCCTCTGGGCCAGACGTGGCGGGCTGCTGTTCAAGCAGGCCAGGCATGCCGCCAGCCTCAACCAGAAGGCGCTGGCCAGCGTGAGCGGCACCTCGCGCACGACGCTTTCGGCGTACGAGCACGGCAGGAAGTCGCCGACGCTGGAGACCGCGGGGCGCATCCTCGACGCCGCCGGGTTCCGGCTGGTGCTGGAGGCCAAGGTCGAGTGCGTGACGCGGGTGACCGGCGAGGGGCGGACGGTCCACGTGCCCAGCCGGCTGAGCCGGCTGCCGGTGGCCGCGGCGCTGGGGTCCGTGCGGGTCGGCGGGCGCGACTACGATCTGTCCGACCGGGACGAGCGCCGGGCGGCCTACACGGCGTTGCTGTGCGCGGGCGAGCCCGGAGAGCTGCTCGCTCACGTCGACGGCGTGCTGCTGATCGACCTGTGGGACGAGCTCGTTCTCCCCGACGACGTACGGGCCGAGTGGCGGCCATTGGTGGAAGAGGCGCGACATGAGGCCGGAGTTGTGAATTGATGAGGTTTTCGGGGGCCTATTCGAGCGGCGAAACCTGCGCCCGAGCCCGATCACGTAATACTCTCAGCCACGAGCGGCCGGGAATATTCGGCTCGTCTTGTCCCCTCCCTTCCGGTCAACACCTGGATACGCTGAAATCATGACTGCCCTTGGCCGTAGCCGCTCGACCCATGTGCTGGCCAATACGCCGTTTCGACGGCTGTGGACGGCCATGTCGGTGTGCAGTCTGGGCGACTGGCTCAACCTGCTGGCGCTGACGGCCCTCGCGGCCAACCTCACCCAGGGCGACTACCGGGTGCAGTCGCTCGCCGTGGGCGGCGTGTTCGTCGCCAAGATGCTGCCCGCCGTGCTGCTCGGGCCGCTGGCCGGCGTCTTCGCCGACCGGTTCGACCGGCGGCTGACGATGTTCTCGGCCGACCTGGCCCGGTTCGCGATCGTGCTGTCGATCCCGTTCGTGGGCAGCTACCAGTGGGTCATCGTCGCGACGATCCTGGTCGAGTGCGTCAACCTGTTCTGGGTCCCGGCCAAGGACGCGACGGTGCCCAACCTGGTGCCGAAGGCGCAGCTCGAGTCGGCCAACCAGCTCAACCTGCTGGTCACGTACGGCACCGCGCCGGTCGCGGCGATGCTGTTCGCCGCGCTGTCGGTGGCGGGCGACCTGATCGGCGGGGTGGTGCCGTTCGTGGAGGGGCGCGACGCCACGGGGCTCGCGCTGATCGTCAACGCGTGCGCCTACCTCGTGTCGGCCTTCCTCATCTTCACCCTGCGCGACATCCCCAAGCGTGACGGCGCGATCTCCACGCCCTCCGTGCTCAAGCAGGTCGTCGAGGGCTGGCGCTTCGTCGGCGGCAACCGGCTGGTGCGCGGCCTGGTCATCGGCATGCTGGGCGCGTTCGCCGCGGGCGGAGCGGTCGTCGGCGTGGCCAAGGTCTACGTGGCGGCCCTCGGCGGCGGCGACGCGGCCTACGGCGTGGTGTTCGGCGCGGTCTTCGTCGGCATGGCGCTGGGCATGTTCTTCGGGCTGCGGCTGCTGCGCGAGCTGTCCAGGCGGCGGCTGTTCGGGCTGTCCATCACGATCGCCGGGCAGGTGCTGATCGCCATCGCGCTGGTGCACAACCTGGTGATCGTGGTCATGCTGACCGTGGTGCTGGGGGCGTGCGCGGGCATCGCCTGGATCATCGGCTACACCCTGATCGGGCTGGAGGTCGAAGACGGGCTGCGCGGCCGTACGTTCTCATTCCTGCAGTCCACGGCGCGGGTGACGCTGCTGCTGGTGGTGGCCCTGGCCAACCCGCTGGCCGCGCTCTTCGGCCTGCACGTGCTGGAGTTCGGCACGCTCAGCTACCGCTTCGACGGCACCAACCTGGTGCTGGTGATCGGCGGGGCGCTCGCGACGGGCGTCGGCATCCTGGCGCTGCGGCACATGGACGACAGGAAGGGCGTCTCCCTGGCGGGCGACCTCATCGCGGCGGTGCGCGGCGAGCGCTTCCCGGCCCAGTCGGCCGAGCACGTGCCCGGGCTGTTCGTGGCGTTCGAGGGCGGCGAGGGCTCGGGCAAGACCACGCAGTCGCGGCTGGTCGCGATCTGGCTGCGCGACCAGGGCTACGACGTCGTGCAGACGCGCGAGCCCGGCTCGACCAAGGTCGGCATGCGGCTGCGCGCCATCCTGCTCGACGCGGCCGAGCGCGGGCTGTCCGCGCGGGCCGAGGCACTGCTGTACGCCGCCGACCGGGCCGAGCACGTGGAGAAGGTGATCAGGCCGGCCCTCTACCGGGGCTCGCTGGTGGTCACCGACCGCTACGTGGACTCCTCGCTGGCCTACCAGGGCGCGGGGCGCTCGCTCGACCCCGCCGACGTGTCCAAGATCAACGCCTGGGCGACCGGTGGGCTGGTGCCGCACCTGACCGTGCTCATCGACACGCCGCCCGAGATCGGGCTGACCCGGCTGGGCGGGGCGGCCGACCGGATCGAGTCCGAGCCGCTGGAGTTCCACGAGCGGGTGCGCAAGGAGTTCAGGGCGCTCGCGGCGGCGGCGCCCGAGCGCTACCTCGTGGTCGACGGCACGATGCCGCAGGAGGCGATCACCCGCCGGGTCCAGGACCGGATCAGGGAGATCCTGCCCGACCCGGTGCCGAGGGAGTCCGAGGACATCACGGGGACGATGCCCGCCATCCGCGACTAGCCTTACCTCGTGACCGTTTTCGATGACCTCGTAGGGCAGGAGCAGGCGGCGGCCGTGCTGTCGCGTGCCGCGGCGGCGGCCGGCGAGGTCGTCGCGGGTGGGCGGGGCGCCGGCATGACGCACGCCTGGCTGTTCACCGGCCCGCCGGGCTCGGGCCGGGAGGAGGCCGCGCGCGCCTTCGCCGCGTCCCTGATGTGCCCGCAGGGCGGCTGTGGCCACTGTGACCAGTGCCACCAGGTGTTCATCGGCTCGCATCCCGACCTGGAGTCCGTACGCCCGCAGGGGCTGTCCTACAGCGTCAAGCAGACCAGGGAGCTGATCCTGCGCGCGGCCGGGGCGCCGACGCAGGGGCGGTGGCGGGTCATCCTGTTCGAGGACGCCGACCGGGCCACCGAGTCCGCCGCTAACGCCCTGCTCAAGGCCGTGGAGGAGCCGCCGCCCCGTACGGTATGGCTGCTGTGCGCGCCCGCGCCCGACGACCTGATGATCACCATCAGGTCCCGGTGCCGCGTCGTCAACCTCACCACGCCCGCGACGGAGGCCGTCGCGCACGTGCTGGCCACCCGCGACAGCGTGCCCTGGGAGACCGCCAGGTTCGCCGCCAGGGCCGCCCAGGGACACATCGCCAGAGCCCGCTCCCTCGCGCTCGACGAGGGCGTCAGGAGCCGCAGGGAGGCGGTGCTGAGCATCCCGCGCACGCTGACCGGGGTCGGCGAATGCGTCTCCGCCGCCGAACGGCTGGTGAAGACGGCCGAGGAGGAGGCCGCCGCCGCCACGGCCGCGCTCAACGAGAACGAGACGGCGGAGCTGCGCAAGCTGTACGGGGAGGGGTCCACCGGCAAGGGGCTCAACCGGGGGCTGGTGCGCGGCGGCGCTGGGGCGCTCAAGGAGCTGGAGGACCGGCAGAAGTCCCGGGCCACCCGGATCAAACGCGACTCGCTCGACTCGGCGCTGCTGGAGCTTGTGGCGTTCTATCGTGACGTGCTGACGCTGCAGTTCGGGGCGGCCGGGGTCGAGCTGGCCAACGACGACATCCGGTTCGACCTCGACCAGCTCGCGCGGTCCTCCACGCCCGAGGAGACGCTGCGGCGGATCGACGCGATCATGCAATGCAGGGAAAGGCTGGCGGCGAACGTCAACCCGCAGATGGCCGTCGAGGCGATGATGCTGGCGCTGCGCTGAGGTTTTCCACAGGCCTGCCTGCCGGCAGGCTGACGGCTGCTTCGGGGACCGCAAGATATTCCGGTGACCCAAGCAGCAGACGAGGCCCTGAAGCGTCTCTGTTACGTGGAAGCCGAACTACTCATCCAGCAGGATGCCCTGGCGCCGGGGCAGGTCGACGTCGCGTCGATCTTCGCCGAGCACCACGTCGGTCTGGTGCGGCTGGCGCTCATCATGGTCGGCGATCAGGCCACCGCCGAGGACGTCGTGCAGGAGGCGTTCGCGCGCACTCACGCCGGCCGGGCCCGGCTGCGTGACGCCGACCGGGCGCTCGCCTACGTGCGCTCCGCGGTGCTCAACGGCTGCCGGTCGGTGCTGCGCCGGCGGGCGACGGTGTTCAGACGGGCGGTCCCGTACGAGCCGCCCGTCTGGTCGGCGGAGAGCGCCGCGATGCTGGGCGAGGAGCGGCGTGAGGTGCTGCTCGCGCTGCACGGGCTGCCGCGCAGGCAGCGGGAGGCGTTGACGCTGCGCTACTACTTCGACCTCACCGACCAGGAGATCGCCGAGACGATGCGGGTCAGCGCGAGCACGGTGAGGTCCACGATCACGCGAGGGCTGGCCGCCCTCGGGCGGGTGCTTGGGGAGGAATCATGAACAGCCCTGTGGAAGACCGGCTGCGGGAGGCCCTCACCGACGCGGGGGCGACGATCGACACCAGCACGCTGCGGCCGCTGCGGTCGCCGGAGCGGCGGCGGTTCCGGATGGATCTGCGGATGGTGAGCGTGGCGACGGCGGTGGTGCTCGCGGGCACGGCGGCTTTCGCGGCGTTCGGCCCCGGCGGCGGCGACCAGGACAGCGCGGTGACGATGAACCCTCCGGCTGTCCAGAGCAAGCAGTCCGAGCTGGTCGCCTTCCTCTGCACGGCGTCGTCGAAGCAGGAGCGGTGCGGCGCGGGCGACGTCCCCGCGGACCGGATCCAGCAGATCGAAACCACGCTCAAAGAGCTTCCCCAGGTGGAGAGTGTGCGCTACACGAGCAGGGCGTCGGCCTACGAGAGCCTCAGCAGAGACTTCGCGCAGAACCAAGCCGTGCTGAAGGCGGTGAAGATCACCGATGTCCCCGCCTCGTTCACCATGACCCTGAGCCAGGGCGCCGACGTCAGCGAGACGCTGGGCAGGCTCAGATCGGTGACCGACATAGACCAGGTCGTCAATCCCACCGACGGGCCACCCTGGGAGCAGACCGCGGAACAACGCGAGTGGCCGCTCAAAGTCTTCCTGTGCAAGAAGGACACGATGATGCCCGCGTGCGGTGCGAAGCGCAGCAAGAACCAGGTCGTGAAGGAGGGGAAGGGCGCGACTCCCGCCGAGAAGAAGGCGCTCGAAGAGCTGATGGGGAAGATGCCTGAGGTCGCGAAATATGAGTACATCGACGAGCAGGCGTCGTACGAGGACTTCCGGAAGGCGTTCGAGACCAACCAGGCCCTGCTCGACGCGACCAGACCGGAAGACTTGCCGGCGGCCTTCCGGCTCAAGCTGAAGCCCGGCTCCTCGGCTCAAGCCGTGCTCTCCAAGCTGCGCGAGCAGCCGGGTGTCGCTGCGACTTATCACCTGCCGTGCTCCGACAGCGCGGCCCTCTCCTTCACGTACGGAATCGAGCTGCCGGAAAGCGAGGTGTGCCCGGCGAACGGCTGACCGGCCACCCGGGCCTGCCGACCCGGCCAAGATCCGCGCCACCACCCCTGACCACTGACGCACGCACCCACGTAATGTGTCAACGAAGGCCGTAAGCAATCCCCCAGGCCGTCAGGAGGCGAGCTCGAGCCCATGGGCATGATGATGGCTGTGAGCTTCACCCGTTACGGGAGGCTCTACTACCTCGATCCCGGCGAGCACAGTCCGAAGGTGGGCGACAAGGTGCTCGTGCCGACGGACTCGGGCCCGGAGGTGGCGGAGTGCGTCTGGGCGCCCCAATACACCAGCGAAGACGTCGAGGGCCTCCCGCTGTGCGCGGGGCCGGCCGGCGAGGAGCACCTGGCCCGCGACGAATCCAACAAACGCCGCCGTGCCGAGGCCCGCAGCGTCTCCAAACGCCTGATCAAACGGCACGCGCTGCCGATGAAGGTCGTCGGCGTCGACTACCTCGACGCGGACAACGTCTACACGGTCTACTTCTCCGCCCCCCACCGGGTCGACTTCCGCGCTCTGGTCCGCGACCTGGCCCGCAACCTGCGCGCCAGAGTCGAGCTCCGCCAGATCGGGCCGCGGGATGAGGCACGCCTCCAGGGTGGCATCGGCCCCTGCGGCCGCGACCTGTGCTGCGCCACGTTCCTCAAGGACTTCGAACCGGTCTCCGTCCGCATGGCCAAAGACCAGGACCTCCCGGTCAACCCGCTGCGGATCGCGGGCGCCTGCGGGCGACTCATGTGCTGCCTCAAGTACGAGCACCCGCTCTACCAGGAGTTCCGCGCCTCAGCTCCCCGGGTGGGGGCGAGCGTGGAGACCCCGGAGGGAGCGGGGACCGTGGTGGGCCACAACGTGCCGTCCGACTCGGTGGTGGTGCGGCTGAACGACGGGGGGCGCCGGTGCGCCTGCTCGAAGGCCAGCGTCTGCGCGCCGCGGAAGGCTTATGACTCGACGTACGGGGACGGGGAACCGGTCTGACGGGCGGATCCCGCCTTGCCGTAGGTCGGTGATGCCTGGCGCGGGCGGGGGTGCTTGGTTGCGGAAAGCCCTGACGCCGGGCCCTTGGTGGCGTCGGGCGTTGGGATCGTGTTTCGGGGAGCGGCGCGTGCGGGTGTCTGCGGGGCGTTAAGCGAAGGGCCCTGACGTCGGGTCCCTGATGGCGTCCCCCGCCGGGATCGTCGTGCTCGTCGGCCGCGGGGTGCTGGGCCGAGGAGGAGCCCTGACGCCGTTTCTCTGGTGGTGTCCGCTCTTGGCTTCGCGTTGCCGACGGGCGGGGCGTACAGGGGTTGCACGGGGCGCGGGGAGGGCGTGGTGGCGGGGCCAGAGGTCGGGGATCGCGTTCCCGAAGGATGAGGCGGGCAGGTGGCCGTTGCGGGCGCTGATGAAGCGGAGAGCACGGGGCGGTCCGTCCCGGCATCGGATGATCGGTGGGAGCGAGAACCCCTTCGGCTCCTGTAGACTCTTTCAAGCTGCACGGCAGATGCCGCCTTAGCTCAGTCGGCCAGAGCACTTCACTCGTAATGAAGGGGTCTGGGGTTCGAATCCCCAAGGCGGCTCACGGTCTGACCAGGGCGTTCACTCTCTACGAGTGAACGCCCTGGCTTGTTCCTGTTGCAATCCTCGTTGCGGTTCACGTCCCAGAGCCCCACAGAGCGCGCCCCATGCGCTGCATTCCGTCCGCCGCCATCGGTGAGGCCACGTGCGTATACCGCTGTGTCAGCCGGATGTCCGAGTGCCCCAGAATCTCCTGCACCGTACGCACGTGCACGCCCTGCTCGATGAGCAGCGTGCCTGCGGTGTGCCGGCCGTCGTGCACCCGCGCGTCCCGGACACCGGCGACGCCGAGCAGCTCCTTCCAGTCGTCCCAGTCGTCGCGCGGATCGATCGGCCGGCCGTTCGGCTGGCAGAACACGAGGTCGTGGTCTTCCCACACGTTCGCCGCGGCGATGCGCTCCTCACGCTGCCGCTTGCGGTGCGCCTTCAGGATTGGGAGGAGTTCGGGCGGTAGCGGCACCGTGCGCTTGGACTTTCCCTTGGGCGGCCGGAACACCAGGCCTCCGCCTGTCCGCTCTGGGCATGTGCTCGCATGCCGGTCGCAGTCCTTCGGGCACAGCCGCTCCGCGTTCGCCGGGATACACACGTGCGGGCGGCCCGACTTCCGCCGCGCCTTCGCGCAGCGTTGCGCGCACGGCCGCCGGTGCTTGCTCTTAGTGCACGCGGCCACGTCCTCGCAGCCGTGGCCTGGCACCTGACGAAATCACAGAAGACCTCCACGCGCGCATGCCCACCGCCGATGAGGCGATGATCCTGGAGCTACCGCCGGGCGAACCGGTCGTTGAACTTCATCGCGTGACTCGCACAGCCGATGGCCGGGTTGTGGAGTACGCCCGTGGAGTGCATGCAGCCAACCGCTTCGTGTGGAGCTTCACCTACAAGATTCCTGACTAGCTCTGACCGCCGCGCACACCAGCCGAAAGAGTCACCGAAACAACCGAAGGCTCCGACCGACCAGAGGAGATTCGCGATGAGCCAGGCAGCCGTCTATCGACTGTTCAACACCGATGACGAGATGATCTATGTCGGTTCTACCGTGAATCTCCCAGCGCGGCTCCGCGCCCACGCCAAGCAAAAGCGGTGGTGGCCTGAGGTCCACCGCCGAGAGATCTCGTGGCATGAAACGCCCGAAGAGGCCCAAGCCGTTGAGAGCGAGATCATCCGCGCGACGCGACCAATCCACAACCGGGGGGTTCAGGTCGCGCAAGCGGTCGCACACGAGCTGCGTGAGGCAATCGAGAACGGCGTCTACCCGCCGGGAGCCGTTCTGCCCTCCCTCAGAGCGCGAGCTTATTGCTCGGTATCGGGTGTCAACCGCGACCGTCCACAAGGTCATCACTCAGCTCAAGTCTGAGGGTGTGGTGGTGAGCGAGGTGGGGCGCGGCGTCTTTGTCCCCCGGGCGCGCGAACCGCTGACGTCTCCCGCTCCCGGCACGCTGGAAGATCGGCTGTCGGCCATCGAAACCAGCATCGCTGAACTCAGACACGATGTTGCCCGCCTCATCGCTCGGATGGACGGCGCAGAGCAACTGCCCGCCGTCTGACCTCGAAGGGTGCATGATGGCACGCCCCCGGCTCCGGAAGGACCGGGGGCATCGTCTGCCGCTACCCGCGGGCGAGAACGACCCTCTCGCGCATGAAGAGCCGTTGCCCCTGCTCGGCGCGCATGTGGACGTTGATCCCGAAGACCGGCCACAGCGGGATCGACTCGTCTGCCCCGAGCACCGTGAACCCGCGCTTGCGGTAGAACTTCACAAGGTGCGGCTGTGTGGGCTCGATCTGGCCGTACATCAGCCTGTAGCCACACCCGAAGAACACCTGACGGCAGCGCCTGAGCAGTTCGGAGCCGATCCGGCCGCCGCGCGTCGGCTCCGCCACCACCACCGCTTTCACCTTCACCAGATCGACGATTCCCGCCGACGGTGAGGCGCCGTGAATCACCGCCACCTCGCGGAACTGCTCCACAAAACGGAGCGGCGGGTAGGCCAGCAACGTCCCCACGACGCCCTCACGGTCATGCTCGGCAACGAGCACGAGGGCTGAGTGCATGTAGGCGAGAACGGGGCTCGGGGATTTCTCCAGCAGGGAGAGGATCAGGTCGTGGAACGCCGAGACGCTTTCGTGTACGCCGATCAGAAGGCCAGCGGCGGCATACCCTTCGGTCACCGCGTCCGCAAGCGGCTTTTCCAGCTCTACGCCGTCACCGGCGAGGGGCGCGAGCTCGCGGACGATGGGCAGGTCTTCCGAGACGGCTTGGCGGATGCGGATGTGCGGGCCGTGGCCCCACGCGAGGCTGGTCACGACTCAGCGTGAGGTGCGATCGGCACGTCTTGCAAGGTCACATCCTCGTGACCTCCGCCAGAGAACTGTGACCTGCACCACCAGTGACCAGCCATTGCAGCGCGCCTACCGTGAGCCAGTGGGGATCTCTCGGCTCGCGCAGCTACGCGCGCACTACCAGGCAGCCCTGTCCACGGTCGGCATACCGCCAGCCGGCGTCCGCCCCATCCCGCCCCGCCCGCCCCTCACGGCCGCCGTGGTGGCAGCGTGGCTCGCCTCGATCCCGTGGCCGATCGTGGGCGGCGTCGAGCGTGACAACGACTGGGCGTTCCTCCTCGCGCCTCTCCCGATCGCTTCGCTGCTGTTCCTGGCGAGCCTCCCCACCCTCTTTCCGCAGCTCCTTCCCATGTGGCCGCTTCGGGCGGCACTGGCTCTCGCCATCCTCGTCATGGCGCTCACCGGCTGGGATGGCGGGCAGGTGCTCGGCGGTCTCTTCCTCGCCATCGTGTGCGGCGTGATTCCCGCTGTCACGGCGACATGGGCTGTCCTCCTGCTGCGGCGTCATGGTGCAGCAGACGGGCAGGACCCTCAGTCACCGCCCGACGTAGACCGTCGCCCCTGACTTGCGCCTCGGGGCGACAGGTACGACTCAGGCGCGCGGTGGCTCTTCAGCCGCGAGTTCCGTTTTCAGCTTGATGACCCGCAGTCCTGCCTGTCGCCCGCGGGTGGCCTGGCTGGTGTCGTAGGTGAGCAAGGTAATTGCGCGGGCGGCCAGCGGTTCGATCGCCTTCGCCCTGTCGATGATCTCGTCATCGTTGATCGGCAACCGTGTGTGTCCTGGCGGGTCGAGGACAACCTCAACGGTTACGTCTATCTTGGCAACCTCGCCGTTGAGTCCTACCGCGCCACGACTGGAGAAGATGCCGTGCGTGGGGGAAACAAGCACCCGGTCTAGGACGGCGAGGGTATGCCCGGCTCGCCACCGGGTGTGGTTCTTGCCGTGTTGCTTCAGCCCGTCGAGCTCGTCAACGACCACCATGGGGAAGAGGAGGTTGACCGTCTCGTACTCGCGTGCTCCGACGAGGGTGCCGAAGTCGGTCTTGTCGAAGCGGTCGGTGTGCTGGATGTAGAAACTGGAGTCGGCCACGACGAACAGACCCAGGCTGCTCCAGTTCTGCACCTGGTCCTCGAACGCCTCAATCGCCTTCTTCAGGTCGTCTACCCGTTCGGCCAGCTCCGTGCGGACGACGTGAGCGACACCGGCGATCTTCGCGCTTCCCGGCATCCCGAACGTCGTGGACCCGATGATCTGTTGCAGAGCCCAATGCCTGCGGGTCAGGATCAGTCGATCGATGTCACGGGCGGTGATATGGCCTCGCAAATGGGCCGCCATCTCTGCAGACCAGTGCAGGTAACTCACGCACAGGTCGTCCGGTTCTTCGCTGAAATGACGGAGGTTGGTGGTCTTTTCCAGCACGTAGCCCAGGGCCTGGCGCACATTTCGACGCTCCGCACCTGGCAGGAGGGTAATCAGCACCGCAACAGGATCGCAGGGGTGCGGCGATAGTGACCTAGGAACGGCCGACGTAGTGTCTCCCATGCACGGTATGACATCGTCCTGCTGTTGCAGTTCCTGTTGCGATTCGCCCACGATCATGCAAGGTCGCCAAAGCGCAATAGGGCCATCTACCAGGGAAGATGACCTGCAGCACCCTTAGGCGACCTTTCGCACCGGGAACTCGTAATGAAGGGGTCTGGGGTTCGAATCCCCAAGGCGGCTCCCAACTAAAAGGCCCTCCCGGGAGATCCGGGAGGGCCTTTTGCATGGGCGTACAGTAGCGAAGTACAGCTACGGGTTCTCACGCTCTCCGGCCGGTCGCGGCCAGCACCGCCCACACGCTGCACTCTGCCGGGCTGCCGGGCTGCCGGGCTGCCGAGCTGCTGGACGGCTGGACGAGCGGGCGGTTGCACCTCGCCCTGGTCCGTGACGGCGCCGTGCTCGCCCGCTCGGCCGTGGACGTGGACGACCACACCGGGTTCGTCATCGGCGACGACCAATCCTGACGCCCGTCACGCGCTGCTGACCCGCTGATCACGCCGGCCCGGTGGATCTCTGTGAGGGTCGCGCCGTTGGCTCAGCCGCCATCCGCGCGGCACAGGGTGTCAGTCCTGGGCGGAGAGGACGCGACGGGCGGCCGCGAGCTGCTGATCCTTGGCCGTTCGCAGCGCCTGGAACTCGGCGGCGTGCGCGCGGACGGTGCCGTCCTGGATGCGTTTCTCCACAGCGGACCAGACGGAGATGAGAGCCGTCTCCGCCTTGCACCGGACATCCACCTGTGCCGCGCGGATCTCTTCTCGGGTGGGGGCGCCGTCGCCCGTCCATCGTTCGTCGGCGACCGCGGCGAGCGGATCGGTGTAGCGCAGGCCGTGCTCCCGCATGCAGGCACTCCATGCCTGAAAGACCCGCTCGACCTCCGGGTCCTGCTGGGACCGCTCGAACGTCTCCGTGATGAGCCGGTTGAACAACGCCTCGTCGACCTGCGGCGTCCCGCGTTCGAGGTGATCGCGCGCCTCCCCCAGGCAACTGCCCGTCTTGCCGTACGCCGCCTCCCGGGCCGCCGTCGGCAGGCGTCGCGTGCGGGTCTCCCGCGCGGCGAAGCGCCGGGCCACGGAGGGGCGGTCCGGGGGGACGCGGAACCCGTAGAGGCCGGCGACCTCTGCCTCCACGACGCCGTAGCGGCGCCGGTTGGGCGGTTCGACGTCGTCGGCCACGGCCGATGGCAACACCTCCCACTCCATGCCCCGCCGCCGCATGCAGTCGCGGATCAGGAGGTCCTCGGCGGCCTCCAGGATCATGATGTCCGCCGGAGAGAAGTTGTACCTGTCGAAAGGCACGGAGAGCTCGCGCGCTTCCGTCCCTGGCATCGGCACCGGGGGCGCGGGTTCCGTTCCCTCAGCGGTGGCGCAGGCCGCCACCGCGGCCAGGAGGACCACCACCGAGCCCAGCAGCCGAACCGACACGCGAACTCCTCTGGTGGGTACGGGGGTGGACGCTGTGATCAGCCGGGCTTGATGGAGCTGGCCTTGTTGTCGAAGCCGTTGTTCGACAGGTCAGCGTCTTCCGACCGGGGTTGGGCCGTGTAGCCGTAGGAACCGGCGCAGCCGGAGGCGTTGTAGAACCGCACCCGGGTGTTGGAGGGGTTCCTCATGGAGCTCACCCGGTCGCTCAGCCTGCCCGTGGTCTGACACTCATTGCCGCTGATGGTGAAGACCCACTTGTCTCCCTTGAAGTTGTCGTGCTCGTACACGCAGAGGCTGTACTTGCACGCGAAGATGTCGGCCTGCGCGCTGGGGCTGATCCCCAGGACCCCGGTCAGGACCAGAGCTGCGACGCCGGCTGTGCGCATGATCTGCCGCTTCATAGAACCCCCTTCGTCTGAAGATCGAAATCAGGCGGGATCATAGCCACATGAGGTGACCGGTGCACCCGGAAGCCATATTTCGAGACAGCCTAAAAGGCAGGCGAAACGACAACGCCGAAGCTCGCACCATGGTACGAATCGGCCGGCTTGCTCGTCTCGTGCAGGGGATCACGGTTCCCCGGACCAGCAGGGAGCTGCGATGGCAGGAGCGACGGAAATCCAGGAGCTGCGACCGCCGCTGTTCTCGATCTCCTACCGACCCTGGGTGCGTGGCCGAGGCCGAGGACGCCGTCCAGGAGCTCGGCTGCGTTTCGAGGCATCCTCCCCCCGGCCTGCGTCGACCAGGGCATTCCTCTCGACGACGATCACCAGGATCTCGATCGACGTGCTGCGCTCCGCCCGGCTGAGCCGCGAGGAGTACGTCGGCGAGTGGTTCCCGGAGCCGCTGCTCGCCGACCCCCACCGGGACCCGGAACGCTCGGTGAAACTGGCCGACTCGGTGTCGACGGCGGCGCTGCTGCTGGAGCGGCTCAGCCCGCTCGAACGCGCGGCCTTCGTGCTCCGGGAGGTGTTCCGGTTCGACTTCGCGGAGGTCGCCTCGACGGGCGCGTTCGGCCCACACCCTGGCGGTGCTCCACTCGCTGAAGCGGCGGCGACCGGGTGACCAAGCTGAGGTGACAGCAGCGCTGAAAGCAACGTCCCCACACCCGGACGCATCCGTGCCACCGTCCACACACGCCTGACCACTGCTCCGATCACTCGAGCAGGGCGATTTCTCCGCCTGAAAGCGACGGTCAGGCTGCCGCGCCGCTTCCGGTGCTCGGGCCTGGCGGCCCTGCGCTCCGGGTCGGCTTGCCACTGGATATGCGGGTTGCTGTACAGCAGGGAAGTACAGCAACGCCGCCTCACGCAGCCTGATCGTCTCGTACGGCGTCACACGGTTGAGCAGCGGCGCCGGCTCTCGACCACGGTCCTCCGCTTCACTCGTAATGATGGAGTCTGGGGTTCGAATCCCCAAGGCGGCTCCAGGTCAGAGGCCCTCCGCGAGATCGGGGAGGGCCTCTGTGTGTCTGAGTGAGTGACTATGCCCCCACCAGGCGAGATCAGAAAGGTGCTCCTGGCTGGTCGATCCAGCGAAACCAAGCACCCTGATCGCCTGCTGGAACGGGCTCAAGGCTCGGCTAACTTGCGGGATACCACGCGGTCGGCGTTCCTCGTTCAGGAGACGTGCGACGTACTGAACGAGTGCTCCCGAGACGTCGAGCGTGGCACGATGGGCGATCACGGTGACTGTTCCCGCGGATAGGGATCGCAGCGCCTCGGGTGGTGTGTCGGCGAAGCCGTCGCTGTAGCACCCGTGGCTGCCTGACACCTCCGGGCTCACCGCCAGTCGCAAGGTTCGGTGCCACGACTGGAATGCGGCACTCTTCGCCCGGATGTCGATCCGCGGCGTGTCTGGTGGTACGTCTTCGATCAGTGGTCGATGGCGGCCATGTTGTCCGCGTCGTAGCGCTCGCCGGAGGCCGGGGGCAGGTCGTTCAGGCGGGCGATGTGGTCGGCGGTGAGCTTGATGTGGTCGGCGGCGGCGTTCTCCTCCAGCCGGGCGACTCGCTTGGTGCCGGGGATGGGCGCGATGTCGTCGCCCTCGGCGAGCAGCCAGGCCAATGCGACCTGTGCGGGCGTGGTGTCGATCTCGGCGGCTACGGCCCGGACTTCGTCGACGATGCGCAGGTTGCGTTCCAGGTTGCCGTCGGCGAAGCGGTGGTTGGTGCGGCGCCAGTCGTCGGTGTCAAGATCGTTCACGGAACGGATGCTGCCGGTCAGGAAGCCGCGGCCAAGCGGGGAGTACGGCACGAAGCCGATACCCAGTTCGCGCAGGATCGGCAGGATCTCGGCCTCCGGGTCGCGGGTCCACAGGGAGTATTCGGATTGGACCGCGGTGACCGGATGCACGGCGTGAGCGCGGCGGATCGTGGCGGGGCCGACCTCCGACAGGCCGATGTGGCGGATCTTGCCTTCGGCCACCAGTTCGGCCAGCGCGCCAACGGTCTCTTCGACGGGCGTGCCGGGGTCCAACCGGTGCTGGTAGTAGAGGTCGATGTAGTCGGTGCCCAGGCGCTTCAGTGATCCCTCCACGGCCAGGCGGATGTTGGCCGGCGTGCTGTCCGGGGCCGTGCCACCGAGGTGGGAGATCAGTCCGAACTTGGTCGCCAGCACGACCTCGTCCCGGCGCCCCTGCACGGCCCGGCGGACCAGCTCCTCGTTGATGAAGGGGCCGTACGCCTCAGCGGTGTCGATATGGGTGACCCCGAGGTCCAGGGCGCGGTGGATCGTGCGGATCGACTCGTCGTCGAACTGGCCGGCGCCGGTGTAGAACGCCGACATTCCCATGGCTCCGAGACCGATGCGCGAGACCTTGAGGCTGCCGAGCGAAACGGTTTTCATGGCGCGGACTTCCCTTCTCATCTACTTAAGTACCGTTCGGTTCAGAACTCTAGCACATCAAGACTGATCGGTACTTAAGTTCGTTCGCCGCCCATGTGGGAGGGTCAACGTAGATCTGTACCGACAGGTACGCTTCTGGCATGGGCGACTCCCGTAGGGCCGTCATGGGCCGGCCTCGAGAATTCGACATCGACCAGGCGCTGGAACGCGCGATGCGGGTGTTCTGGGCCCGAGGGTACGAAGGTGCGAGCCTCGCTGAACTGACCGGCGCCATGGGGATCACCAAGACGAGCATGTACGCGGCCTTCGGCAACAAGGAGCAGTTGTTCCGTAAGGCCCTTCAGCGCTACGGCGCGGGGCCGGCCGCCTATGCCACGCGCGCCCTGGAGGAGCCCACCGCACGGGCGGTGGCCTTGGCGTTCCTCCGCGGAGCGGTCTGCACCACGACTCCTCCCGACGGTCCGTCCGGGTGCCTGACCGTGCAGGGCGCGCTGGCGTCGAGCGACGAGAGCCGGGCCGTCCACGACCTGCTTGTCGAGTGGCGCAACGACGCGGGGGTCCGGCTTGAGGAGCGCTTCCGGCGTGCCGTCGACGAGGGTGATCTTCCGCGTGACGCCGACCCGCGGCGTCTTGCCCGGTTCATTATGACGATGGGTTTCGGCATCGCGGTGCAGGCCGCCAACGGCCTCGGTCCTGCTGAGCTCGATGAGATCGTCGACGCGGCGTTGCTCGGCTGGCCCGCATAGCGGCTGCAACCCTGCGCTCGCGCCGATGAGACACTCTCCGCGCATGAGGGCCATGACGGTGCGGCAAAACTTCGGTACCGTTTGGAACAGAAGTTTTCGAGCAGTGGTTCCTTCCCTTGCCGACGTACCGCGACGAAACCGTCAAGAGCCGTCGCGAAACACTGAGCCTGACCCCCGCTCCGGGAGTTGAAACAGGAGATCATGTCCGACACCGACCTGCGCTGCATCGGGGTGCTCAACGCACACGTGATCAGCAACGACGAGACCGTCCTGAACGGCGAGCCAGGCGCTCGGGACCAGGGCATCGCTGTGCTGAACGGCGACATCGACGCGGTTCCCGACTTTCACGGGGAGCCCCGGGAGATCGCGGTCGGTGGTGATCGCCTGCTCGCCCGTCTGACCAACCCGGGCACGCCTGCCAGGAGTGGCTCGGCGTGGCTCCCGCCGCCGCCTCGTTCGAGATCGTCGCGTACGCCATTTATCAGGTTCGTGACGGGCGGCGGTTCGTGCACATGACGGCCCCGCACGGCGCCGAGACCCTGAGGCGGCAGTTCGGTGGCTGACCTCCGTAAGCCGATCGGCGTCGGCATCGTCGGCCTGAGCGCCACGGGAGGCTGGGCGGCCGGGGCTCACCTGCCCGCGCTGCGAGCCGTCGACGGGATGGAGCTTCGCGCGTTGGCGGCGAGCTCAGAAGCTTCGGCGCGGGCCGCGGGAGCGGCGTATGGCGTGCCCGCGTACACGTCGGTCGAGCAGCTCGCCGGCGACGAGAACGTCGACCTCGTCGTTGTCGCCGTCAAAGTGCCCCGGCATCGCGAGCTCGTGTTGCCCGTGCTGAAGGCGGGGGTGCCGGTGCTCTCCGAGTGGCCGCTCGCCGTCGACCTGCACGAGGCCGAGGAGATGGAGCGTGCCGCCGGGGCCACGCGCACCTTCGTCGGTCTTCAGGGACGTTCCTCGCCTACCTTCCGCCGGCTGGCCGACCTCGTGTCCGAAGGATTCGTTGGGGAAACGCTCTCCGCCACCGTCGTGGCGTCTTCGACCGAATGGGGCACTCCGGTGTCTCAGAACATGGTCTACACGCTCGACCGCAAGCTCGGGGCCACGATGCTGACCATCGCGTTCGGACACGCGATCGACCTGGTGTCGATGGTCGTCGGCGAGCTTCAGGACGTGGTCGCTACGACCGCGACCCGGCGCCGCCAGGTTCCCCTGGGGCGCACCGGGCAGGTCGTTCCGATGACCGCCGAGGACCAGATCGCGATCTCGGGCACCGTGGCGGGCGGGGCGATCCTGTCCGTCCACCACCGTGGTGGCGCGGCATCGGGTGCAGGGTTCTCGCTGATCATCGACGGAACGGAGGGGAGACTCGAGGTCACCGCCGCCGAGTTCCCGCACATCGGTCCGGTCACGGTGCGTGGCACACGCGGCGACGGCCGGCCTACGAAGCTCACGCTGCCCAGCGGCTACGACGACTATCCCGCTTTGGCCGGGACAGTGATCCACACGCTGGTGCACGCCTACGCCGCGATCCGGGACGACCTCGTCCACGGAACGGCTGTCGCCCCGGACTTCGCCCACGCCGTCAAGCGCCACCGCCTTCTTGACGCGATCGTACGGTCCGCCGCCACAGGCCGACGCGTAGCGGTTGATGGTGCGTGACCTGGGGTTACCGGGTGAGTCCTGCGGACTTCTCGGAGACCAGGCCGGCGATGGCGTTGAGGGGCTCCGGCGTTGGGAGGCGACAGCGAGGTGGAGTCAGTATTCGAGGACGGCGTGAGCGGCTACTGCGGCGCTTGAGGCGTTTGGTCGGACTTGGGTGATGCGTTCGGCGAGCTGGAGTGCGGCGGGGAGGCCGCCGTCTGTCTTGTCACCGGTCAGGCCGAGTTCGATCCGGTCGGCCAGGTAGTCCTGCGGGAGGTCGTCTTCATTGCCGCCGTACAGTGGATCGAAGGACAGGACTTTGCGACCGTCGGCGTAATGGTCGAAGGACGCGACCAAGTTCACGTTGACGAAGACACTGGCCGTGACCGTCCCCGCGGATAAGGATCGCAGCACCTCGGGTAGCGTTCCGGCGAAGCCGTTCCATTCGCTCAGGATGGTCCCGCCCTCGGCCGGGCGGGCGCAGACGAGGCCCTCCTCGAAGTCGCCTTCCTCGTCATCTCCGTCGAACACGTCAACGCCGAGGCGGGTGAGCGCCTCGTGGGGGGTGAGTCCGCGGACGAAGGTCGCGCAGAATGCTTCGTCGTCGAGCCAGTCGTAGCCGCTCATGGGTGGGTCCACTTCTCTCGGGGCTGATCATGGAGATGATGGCAGGCGGGTCCGACGAAAGTCGGCACGATGATCTTTGAGAGGTGGCGGTTCCGGGGGTTCTTGCGCGATTGTCGTGCGCCGTCGCTACAGTCCGGGTGTGGTTGAGGATCTGGAGAATGGGCTCATCTGGTGGTCCACGGAGCGGGCCACCGTTGGACTGGTCGTGCGTGACGGGGTCGTGGTTGAGACTGCGCCGTACGCTCGGCGGTGGGCGCAGGGGCGCGATGCCCGCGAGATTTACCGCAAAGGGGAGCGGCAGGAGGGAGTCGCTCTCGTGTGGGTGCCGGCGACTGCGGCTGAGGGTGAGCAAGCGTGAGGGCTGGGGTTTGTTGTTGCTCTTAGCGATGCCGACGGCCGCTCTGGGTGATCATGGACGTCGGTGGGTGATGTCCCGACCATGAGGTTGTCTGAGGGAGCGTCGTCGTCGTCCCATCTGGACGGCCTGAGCGAGCGTGTTCGGCCGGTCGACGCTTCGGTGGTTGGCGGTGTCAGTGGTCGGGGAGCGTTGGGTGGGGAGTCTTGGGAACGATGCCGTGCATGTCGTTGGTGAGGGCCCAGCGGTCGTGGCCGTGCCATGCGCCGTTGATGAACAGGAGGTCAGGGGAGTAACCCTCGTAACGGAAGCCGTGGCGTTTCACCAGTTTGATGGAGGCCTGGTTGTCGGGGCTGATCTGGGCTTCCAGTCGGTGCAGCTTCAGTGTGTTGAACGCATGGCGTAGCACCAGGCCGAGACCTTCTGACATGTATCCGCGACCGCCGTAGGGCGCGAAGGCGGCGTAGCCCAGGGAGCCATTCTGGAAGCGTCCGCGAATGATGCTGTTGATGTTGACGTTGCCGGCGATGGCGCCGGTGTCGCGCAGGCAGATCAGTAAGCCGTCGGCGGATTGTCCCTCGTCGAAGCGGGCGAAGAACCTCTGGAACGCCTCTGGGGTCGCGGGCAGGTTCAGGCCGGTGCTGGCGCGGACTCCTTCGAGGAATTCGTCCTGGTCGTGGCTGGTGATGCGGCGCAGGAACACGCGAAGCGTGTGTCCCAGGTCAACGTGGGGCGGGTTGGAAGTTTGCCGGTGCTCCTCGAATCCGTTGCTGTCGATCACGGATGGAACGATATCGCCGGACGGGGCTTTTCCCATGAGTCAGCTCTCTTGTGGTTCTCGCCCAAGCGGTTTCGGTTTCCGGGCTCATGGTGGGCGCGATGGGGATGAGGGTCAGTGCTCGTAGTGGTGGTAGTGGGCGGCCTTGGCTTCGCTTTCCTGGCAGAAGAAGGTGTCGTGGAGTGGGGTCACGGCGTAGTTCTCGTCGTCGGGGGTGTTGTAGCTCTTGGCGGCCGCGAAATTGGTGGCGACGATGGGCAGGCCGCCGCACCTGATCACGTGGTACGGGTAAGTGGTCAGCGAGCCGGCCAGTGGTGTGATCGTGGCGATGGCGTACACGGCGATGCCTGCTACGAGGGCGCGTAGCCAGTCCGGGCGGAAGCGTAGTACGGCGAGGAGGAGCAGGCCGGCGAGGTAGGCCAGGACGAACAGGAGCAGGTACGTTCCCGCGAGCAGTGTCCATGACCGGCCACGCAGCGCGATGAGCAACGCGATCAAGCCGAGTGCGGGTAGACCGATGACGAACGCGGCCAGCCATGTGCTCGCTCGGCGAAATGACCTCATGGTTAGTGTGATGAACGGGTGTGGGGGCTGGTTCCCGGAACGGGTCGGCAGGGTGAGGGCGGGCGTCTGTCCGGGGATGGGTTGGTCGCTCTTGGAAGACGCCCAGAGGTGATCACCTGCTGTTATGCGGAGCGCCTGCGATGAATCCTTCTGTGTCTGCCTTTGTTGTTACACCTTTTCGTGGGTCCAGCCCGCGCGCCAGGCGCCGTAGGTGGTTTTGTAGGCGGTGGCGCACGTGCCGCTGCTGCAGCGGTGGTAGCCGATCTTGAGTCGGCTTACCTTTCCGCTCGCTACGCCGTAGTAGTGCGAATACCACTTGTAGACGCCGGGGCCCTGCCCTCGGACGCAGCTCGGTTCGACGCGGGCGCGGTTGTAGGCTCGCTGACGTGCGACGCTCTTGCCCTCGGGATATCCGTAGTTCATGCGGATGTGCCGCTCGTCGTACAGGTGGCGGGTGATGGAGGTTTCGTACGCCTTTTTCTTGTCGCCCTGTTTGCAGTTCGCGCCCCACTTGGAATAAAGGAAACCCGGGGATGCCGATGCCGATGCCGTCTGTGGGGCGATCGTTGTTGCTCCGAAGGCGATGATGGACAAAGCCAGTCCTGCGGCGAATCGGTGGGCTAGTGGCGTGATCGGGGTCCGCATGAGCCTGCCTTTTGCTCTCGTCGGTTATTGGGCGGGTTCATGCGAAGTTCAGCACGGTGAGGTATGCCGTGGGTATGTCGTAGGTGCGCAGGCAGGTATTGCGGTGCGTTGCGGGGTGCGTGTTTTCTACGCGTTGTGCCGATCCGTGTGGCTGTCGGTCAGTTCGTCGGCGGCGCCGGTGAACTCGGCGATGGCGGCGGGGTGGCCGTCGAGGGCGGCGCGGCGGAACCAGCCGGCCGCAACCCAGGGCTCGCCTCTGCTGCGGTGGGCGCAGCCGAGTTGGTACGCGGCCTCCGTATGGCCGCTGTCACCCGCCAGGCGGTAGAAGAACATCGCCATGCTCAGATGGCCGGGGCGCTGCTGTTGGAAGTCCTGGCCGTACTGATAGGCGAGGTGGGCGGCCAGTTCCCGGTGATTGGGCCGGTTGAGCAGTTCGGTGGCCTGTGGGTGGCCGGCTTCTTCGGCGCGGCGCAGCCACGGGCGGGCGTCTTCCGGCCAGTCGCGGAGCAGGGCGATGACGGCCAGGCGCATGCAGTCCTGGGCGTTGCGGGCGTCGCTGGCGAACAGGACGCGGATGCCGCTCCGGCCGAAGACTCGGAGGAGGTACTCCCTTGAGGGGGCGGGCGAGGGGGCGGGCGAAGACGAGGGTGACGTCTCCTTCTGCTCCTGCTCGTCGTTGGCTGGAGGAGCAGGGCGGGCGGGGGCGGGGTGGTTGGCGCGGGCCGCGCGCCACAGGTCGTGCCAGGCCTTCACGTCGCTCAGAGGCTGGATGTCCAAGCCGGTCTGCTCGGCGGCGGTTCGGCAGGCGGTGATGAAAGAGAACACCCAGGGCCATTCCGGTGCTCGCTTGCGTTTACCGGCCAAAATGTCGTGCGTGGTGCTTTCTGCCAGCTCCCTGCTGCTGTTTCGCGAAAATTTTCGCAGGTCGGACAGGGAGGGGGATCCCGCCAGTGTGACCAGCTCATTCAGCTGGTCGACCAGCGTGCACAGTGTCGCGTCGCGAGGTTGCTCAGCCATCGCCCCAAGCCGGAGATGAGTGATCTTCGAGTTATGTGTGTGACGGTGGTCATATTGGCATCATTCTGTGGTCAATCTGGCGCAGATCGCATATTCAGCCTCATTTCAGATCGGTGACGACTGAGTCGCCACTCAGGATCGGGGCTCAGGAGTTGGGGTCGGGGTCGGGGTTCAGAAGTTGGGGTCGGGGGTCAGGGCTCGGGGGTTGAGGGGGTTGGGGGCCTGAGGTTGAGGGGCTGGGCCAGGGGACTGGGTGCTGGTCGGGCGGGTGTCGTTGCGGCTCGCCGAGGTGTCGGGATTGAGCGCGCCGCGATCTGTTGAACGGGGTCGGGGTCTGTGTGGGTCGGGGGTGGAGTCGATGTTGAGTGTGCGGTGGTCGGGTGGGGGCGGGGTCGGTTGGTCATGGGTGTGGTGGCTGCAGGGGACAGGGGCGGTCTTGGATGCGTGGTGGTCGGGGCGGCAGGGGTGATGGGCAGGGATGAGAAGAGACGGGAAGTGGCTGGCGGACAAGGCCGGATGGGGTCGGACGGGATCGGAAGAGGAAGGTCGCGACAGGGCTGGACCGGGGATGAGGAGGTCGGGCGGGGTTGGGACGGGGTCGGACGGGCTCGGGCTGGGAGAGCAAGGGGAGGCCGGATGAGGAGGTCGGGGGAGTCCGGACGAGGAGGTCAGGATGGGGTTCGGGCAGGAGGTCGGGGCGGGGGGCGGGTGAAGGTGGGTGGGGGTGTTGGGGCATTCGGTCCGGGATCGTCCGGAGTTGCGAGGAGTGGTGGACGGGTGACTCGCCGCTGCCACAGGATCGGTGACCGCAGCCCTCTCCGCAGTGCTCACCAGCCACGTGAGTCAGACGGACGGGAGCGGATCGGGACGGTTCTCGGGCGGCCGTAAGTCTGGAGGTGGTGTTCGCGGTGCGGGGGCCGGCTGATGGAGATCAAGTGTCCTGGCGGTGGGTGACCGGGGTTCAGGGTGTTGTTGTGGTTCGTGAGGACGGTTCACGTGTTGTCCCGATTCCTAAGCACAGTCCGCGCAGTGGGTGGGGGTCTGGAGGGTGGGGACGAGTTGAGGGGGAGAGTGGATGAATCGTACTGAATCAGGATAAGTCAGCGATGGGGAGGTGTAGGGGGATGAACTGGGAGTATGGGGATGGGATCCATGCCGAACCATTATGGCGACTTGAGAAGCGGTGACGAGCCATGCTTCAGTGCCTACACTTCGCATCAAAACAGTTCAAACTGACTCGGCGGTTGACCGGGTCGACAGGATCGGGGACAGATGGAAGACCTCGCGGGTGAGGGAGGGAGGGGTCGGAGCAAGCGCCAGCGGTTGGCGGGGGAGTTGCGGCGGTTGCGTGACCTCGCCGGCATCTCCGGGCGGGATCTCGCTCACCGCATCGGCATCAGTCAGTCCAAGGTCTCGCGGATCGAGTCCGGCAGCGTGGTCCCCTCGTTGCCGGAGGTGACGGCGTGGAGTGAGGCGGTGGAGGCGCCGACCCCCACGCGGGAGTTTCTCGCCGACCTGACCCAGGCGGCCTTCACCGAGATGCACACCTGGCGGGCGGCCCTGCAGCGGCAGACGCATCTGCAGGACGAGATCCGCGAGCAGGAGGACCAGGCGCAGGTGGTGCGGGTGTATCAGCCGACGATCGTGCCCGGGTTGCTGCAGACCGCGGAGTACGCCCGCCGCGTCTTCTCGCTCTTCGACCCGCCCTACTCCGAGGGCGACCTGCCCATGGTGGTCGCGGCGCGGCTGCAACGCCAGCTCGCGCTGTACGACGAGAGCCGCACCTTCGAGTTCCTGATCACGGAGGCGGCGCTGCGGCTGCGGCCGGGTGCGCCCCGTCTCCTGCTGGCCCAACTGGACCGGGTCGCATCGCTGAGCACGCTGGAGAACGTCCGCATCGGGCTGATCCCGCAGGACGGCGAGGCGCTGGTCTGTCCTTCGCACGGATTCACGCTCTACGAAAGTGACGGCAGCGCGGGTGACAGTTTCGTGGAAGTTGAGGTTACGCACATGAGGTTGACCGTTCGCGACGCCGATGACATGGCGACGTACCATCGGCAATGGTCCGTGCTGACCGGGATGGCGATTTACGACGACGCGGCGCGGCAATTTCTCGCGAAACTGAGCGCCGATATTCGTGCCATGGCCCGATGACCCGCCATGCGCGCCCGTCCGGCCCCGGGGCCCGGCACTCCTGCGCCGGCTCCGGGGCCGGGGGAGGCGCCGCGGTCCGCGTGCCGCGGCGTCTCCCCTGGGAGCGGCCGTGCGTTACGTCAGGTCGAACTCCCCGGCGTAGACCCCGGAAAGGAACGCGTCCCACTCCGAGTTGCTGAAGTTGAGCGTCGGCCCGGTCGGATTCTTCGAGTCGCGGAGTCCGACCCAGTTGTCGCCGAAGGCGACCTCGACGCAGCCGCCGCCGTGGTCGCTGAAGGTGGCCTTGCGCCACGCGGCGCCCGTCGACTCATTCCGCTTGGCCTCGTTCATTTCGTTCTCCTTTTTCTTGGGGATGCCTTGTGCGTCCCTCTGGAATTAAGGATCGAATAGCGAGTCAGAGACCGGATAAGCGGGCTGATGCAAGGCCCGTCATAGGTCCTTCATAACAATTCCCGAGTGGAGGAAGTGGCCGTGAGATATCAACTGCTCAATGGGATGCAGGCATTCCGGGACGACCGGCCGGTTCACCTCGGGGAGCGGCAGCAGCGGCTGCTGCTGGCTCTGCTGCTGCTCGCCGAGGGCAAGCCGGTCACCATTGAGCAGGCCATCGACAAGATCTGGGGCGAGAAGCCGATCAGCAGCGCCCGCCATGTCCTGTCGCAGTACGCCAGCGACCTGCGTAGCCGGCTCGGCCGCACGCCCAAGGGAAAGCTCGTCCTGCCCACCCACACGACCGGCTACCTGGTGCTGGCCGAGCGGGACCAGGTCGACGCGCATCGCTTCCACGACTTGGTCGGCGAGGCGCGGGCACTGCTGCGCCAGGACGACGCGCGGGCCGTGGAGCTGCTGCGGGACGGCCTGAGGCAGTGGGGCGGCGACGGCCTGCGACCCGGTGAGCCGCTCAGCGGGCTGCCGGGCCCGGGCGCGGCCAACGCGCGGACCAGGCTGCTGGAGGAGCACCGCGCCGCGGTCGTCGAGTGCATGAAGGCCGAGCTGCGGCTCGGCCGCCACATCCAGGTGGTGCCCGAGATCCAGGACCTCGTCGAGACCTGGCCGCTGGACGAGGAGGCGACCTGGCTGCTGATGCTGGCGCTGCATCGCGTCGGCCGGTCGTCGGACGCCCTGGCCGCCTGCGACGAGCTGCGGCGCAGGCTGCGGGACGAGCTGGGGAGCGACCCCGGCGTCCGGATCAGGGACCTGCGGCAGCGGATCCTCCAGCAGGATCCCGGGCTCGAACCACCAGCCGATTCCACCGTCATCGATTCCTCAGGAGCGAACATGAGATCAGCCGCGGAGATCGGGAAGGACGCCGCCCGCCTCGTCGCCGAAGCCGTGACAGGCGGTGGGACCGCGCACCCCGAAGAGCAGGCCGGGGTGTCCTGGGCCGAGGCTTCCTGGGGCCGGCACTCCGTCCAGCTCGTGGAGATGATGCGCGTACGGTTCGCCGGGGACACGGCAGCGACGAGCGCGCTCGCCCAGGTCGAGGCCGATCCCGTCGACTCGGCGGCGCTCGCGACCCTGGAACGGGTGCTCGTCGCGCACCTCGGCCGCGACCGTGCCTTCCTGGAAGGCGTCGAGCGCCTGGTCCGGCGGCTGTCCCGGGCGAAGGACGGCTCGCCGTCGATCGTCGCCGACACGATCAAGAACGCCAGCGTCTACCACGCGCCCGTGCACTTCTCGGGCGACTTCACCATCTCCTGAACACGGCGGAGGCCGGAGCATGAGCCAGTCAGTCGATGATCCTCCGATCGAGGAGGCGGGCGACAAAGCGGCGGCGGGAAGTGCGGAGGCGGAGCAGCCGCCCCAGGCCCGCCAGGACAAGGAAGAAAAACCGCTGAGCGAGGAGGACGCCCTGCGGGCGCTCCACAGCAAGGGCGAGAGCGAGGACGAGGCCGAACGCGCGGAGGCGGCGAGGGCCGCCGCGATCGCGGCCAGCGTGATGGAACGGCTGAACGCCGACCCGTTCGGCATGCGGATCGGCACGGTGGCGCTGTTCAACGACGCGGTCAGCTTCGGCGGCGGGATGAACTTCGGCGACGGCGCACGCCGCACCGGACAGCCGACGGCGCGGATCAGCGAGCGGCGGATCGCCCGCTGGACCGTGGGTCATCTTCCGCTGCCCCGCTTCGACGAGGCCCTGCGGATCCTGGTCGAACGCCGGCTGCTGATCCTTGCCCTCCCGCCCGGCGGACGAAAGGCCACCGGGGTGAACCTGCTGGTCAAGGCGGTAAGGGGTCAGGCGGTCGCCGGCCAGATGGATGGGGAGCAGGCGGCCGGCGGGCAGGAGGCGGGCGGTGGTTGTCATGAGGTGCTGGACGCGTCCGTGCTGCGGGACGGGCAGTGGCGGCCGCCCGAGCAGGACAGCGGCTACCTCCTCGTCCTCGACGACACCACCCCCGGCCTCACCCCGCACCTGATCGACGAGCAGTGGATCGACGACCTGACGGCCTGCCTGAACGAGCACGGCAGCTACCTGGTCGTGCTGACAGGACCGCCGCGCGGGGCGCTGATGGAGGCCGAGCGTTCCGGGCAGGTGCTGACCACGCTGGGCGGGCTCGATCTGGTACGTCTCATCGAACGGCGCGTCCACGACCGCGAGCCGACGCCCGAGGAGTCGGCCGGCCTGCGGCTGCGGCTCATCGAGGCGGGCGCGCTTGAGCTCCTGCGCGAGGACACCCGCCCCCGCACCGCGCTGCACCTGGCCACCGTGATCCGCGAGCGGGCGGATCTGGCGGCCAGGGTCAAGGAGTTGCGCGATCCGACGGGCCGGGTCCATGACTGGTTCAGCCGTCATCGCACGCCCGAGGCCATGTGTTTCGCGCTGGCCGCCGCGGCGCTGGAGGACGCCACGTACCTGACGGTCTCGGACGCCGCCGCGCAGCTCTACGAGCTGCTCACGCCGGCCGCGGAGGCGCCGCCCGACCTGCGTTTCCGGGAGCGGATCGGCTCCGACCACCCGTGGATCGACGTCTCGGTGGAGCCGGGCGGGACACCCGGTGACGTGGCGCCGCGGGTCCGCTATCTCCATCCGCTCGTCCGGCAGGCGGTGCTCGGCTACGCCTGGACGTACCTGGACGGTCAGCGCTCGGCGTTCCTCGACTGGATCCGCCTGCTGGTCGCTCATCCGGACATCGGGGTACGGGCGCGGGCGTCGGTGGCCGCGGGCGTGATCGCCTGGAGCGACTACGACCATGCGCTGCACCGGTTCCTGCGGCCGTGGGCCAGGCACGGCTCCGTCGTGGTGCGCCAGAGCGCGGCGACGGCGCTCGACGTCGTGGGCGGTCATCCCGACCTGGCCGAGGCCGTGTGGCTGCTGCTCGAAGCCTGGGTGGCGGAGCAGGACACGGCCGCGCAGCGCAGGCAGGGGCTGACCGCCGCCGCGGTGCTCGGCGGCGGGCTGGGAGCGGCCCAGCCGCGTCGTGCGGTCAAGGCGCTGCACGTGCTGCTGGACGGTGAGGACTGGGGCACGCTGCTGCCGGCCGGGCTCGCGTTGTTCCGCCTGATGGAGCGCGGGAGGGTGACCGAGGTGCTGACGGCGCTGGTCGAGTGGTCGGCGCCCCGGGACGGGTCGCCGATGGTGACGAAGGCGCTGGCGGCCTTCGTCTACCTGGCCGCCCAACCGGCCATCCAGCCGTCCGTCCGAACGTCCGCCCAGACGGCCACGCAGCCGTCCGCCCAACGAGCGGGCGAGGCGGATGGCCGGAGCCGGTTCTCGTCGATGCCGCTGCTGCTGGCCGGCGCGGAGGAGCACCGGTCGCAGCTGATCGAGCTGTGGGCCCGTGCCCTGGACCGCAGGCCGGCGCAGCAGCCGGCGCTGGAGACGCTGCGCGCATACCTGGACGTGCACGCGGAGCGCGACGGGACCGCCTACCGCAACGTCCGCGACATCGTGCTCGCCGTGGCCGCCCGGTCGGGCCGGCACCGGGAGCGGCTGCAGTACCACCTCGACGACTGGGCCAGGGCCGCCGGGCGTCGCGATCATCCGGCCGCCCGGCTGCTCGCCGAGCTCGGCCGTTCCTCGTACGCGAACGGAAGGACCTGACATGGAGCTGTACACCTACAACCCGATCACGAAGAGCACCAACCTGTCCCCCCTGCTGCCCCGCATGCCCCTGCGCCCGCCCGCGCCGGGGACGGCGCTGGTCCTGGCTCCGCGCAAGGGCGACCTGGTGACGATCCGGCACGGCGAGTCCGTCCCCGACGCCTGGTACGGCACCTACCGGCAGGTCTACGCGGTCGACGTGACCGAGCACCGGCTGGTGCTGAGCATGCCGCTGCTCAGCCGGAATCCCGCCTTCGGCTTCCCGAGCCTGGTCCGGCTGAACTGCCGGGTCGCGGATCCGGCGGAGATCGTGCTGCGCGGCATCATGGACGTCAGCGGCGCCCTGTACCTGCCCGTACAGCGGATGCTCCGCCGGGTCTCGCGGGACTTCGACATCGGCGAGCTGCACCAGGCCGAGGACGCGCTCACCGAGTCGATGCGCACCTTCAGCGGCGACGCCGCGCTCCGGCTCCGCAACGTCACCGTCGAGGTGGTGGTCGACGGCAACGAGATCGTGGCGAGCGGGCGGGCGTACCGCGACATCGAGCGTGACACCCGGCTCATGGAGATGCGCAGGGAGCGGCATCTGCGCATGTTGCGCAAGGACGGCGCGGAAGGGCTGATCGCCGAGATCATGGAGCGCGAGGGCCCGCGGGCGGCGTACGACATGATCGCGAACGCGGAACGTGAGGAGCGGCAGGAGCTGCTGGTCGCCTGGCAGGCGGTGCTCAAGAACTCGGAGGCGGACCGGGAGCCGTGGGAGTCGCTGCAGGCCGAGCGCGCTCTGCGCGACCGGATGAACGGAGGCTCCTCGTCGCCGTTCGGCGGGATCCGCTCGACCCGGCTGCGCGGCACGCTCGCGCCGGCTCCGTCCCTGGAGGAGGAGTCCCGCGACGGCGGCGACGGCCGGCGCACCAGCCGGGTCCGCGGCCTGCGGCCGACGAAGATCGAGGACCCGGACAGGTGACGGAGATCAGGGTCAGGGGCGTCGCCGCCGGCGCTCCGGGCGCGGGGACGATCTGGCACTACCGCGACGAAGGGGTCATGGCCGTAGGGGTGTGGACGGAACGGCTCGACGGGCGGGGCGAGGACGCCGAGCCGCTCTTCGCCCACCGCGTTCCCGCGGCTGAGGGGATCGTGGGCGTCTTCGACGGGCTGGGCGGGTCGGGCGCGGGCGCGGCCTGCGAACTGCGCGACGGTACGCGGCGCAGCGGGGCCTGGGTGGGGGCGCGGCTGGTCAGATCCGGCGTGCTGTCCTGGTTCCTGGACGCGGCGGCGCGAACGACCTCCACGGACGGGACGGCGCTCTCGGATGGGACGGCGCTCGCGGACGGGGAGGCGCGGGAGGCGGCCGCAGCAGGGGCGAAGCCGACGGAGGCTCTGCGGACACGGCTGGTGGAGGTGCTGGCGGACGTGCCGGCGCCGCCGCGCAGCAAGATCGTGAGCCGGATGCGCCGGTGGCTGCCCACGACCATGGCCGCCGCGCACTACCGGCTCGGCGGGGAGCAGGCCGAGTGCCGGGTCCTCTGGGCGGGCGACTCGCGGGCGTACGCGCTGAGCCGCGGCGGCGGGCTGCAGGCGCTGACCAGGGATCACACGGACGAAACCGACAGCCTTCAGCAACTGGTGCAGGACCCGCCGATGACGAACGTGATCTGCGCCGACCAGGAGTTCACGATCGCGGAGCACGTGCTGCTGCTGCCGCTGCCGTGCGTCCTGGTCTGCGCGACCGACGGCTTCTTCGGCTACGTCGAGACCCCGGCCCATTTCGAGTGTCACCTGCTCAGCACGTTGCGGGCGGCGGCGGACGAGCGGGAGTGGGCGGAGCGGCTGGCCCGGCAGGTGTCGGGGTACACGGGCGACGACGCCTCGCTGAGCCTCGCGGCCCTGGGTTACGCGGGGTTCGCGGAGCTCAGGGAGAGCTTCGCCGCGCGCTCGCAGGAGATGGAGGCACGCTATCCGCTGGTCCGCGCGGCCGAGGACGGCGTGGACCGGGAGTGGCGGGCGCGTACCTGGGAGGACTACCGGCCCGGCTACGAGCGGCTCATGCCCGCGACCGCGGAGCCGGGATGAGGGCGGGCGACGTCATCAGGGGGTACCGCATCGTCACCGAGCCGACGAACAGCGGCGGCGGGCGATGCGTGTGGGCCTTCGCCGAACGCGACGGGCGGCCGTACTTCATCAAGCGGTTCCTGGACCCGAAACGGCCCAAGAGCGGGTCCGCGGCGAGTGTGCGGGCGCGGTTGCGGGCGTGCGAGGAGTTCGAACGGCGGCACCGGGCGATCATGAGCCGGCTGCGGCACGACGCGGTCGGCGCCGGCAACCTGGTCCTGGCCTGCGACTTCTTCCACCACGGCGCCTCCTACTACAAGGTGACCGAGCGGATCGACGCGGTCGGCACGCCGCGGCCCGGCTCGCTCACGGCGGCGGAGAAGGCGGTGCTGCTGCGCACCCTGGCGCTCAGCCTGGGGCTGCTGCACGCCATCGGACTGGTGCACGGCGACCTCAAGCCCGGCAACGTGCTGATCGTCAAGCGCGGGAAGGGCGCCTTCCACACGGCCAAGCTCATCGACTTCGACGACGCCTACGTGTCCGGCCGTCCCCCGGACCGCGAGGACATCGCCGGGGACCTGGTCTACGGGGCTCCCGAATGGCGCCGCTACGTGCGGGGGGACGAGGACGTGCGGCCGGAGTGGCTGACGACCGGGGCCGACGTCTTCGCCCTCGGCCTGCTCGCCCATCACTACCTGACCGGCGCGCTGCCGGGGTTCGGCGACCGGTTCGGGTCACCGGCCGACGCGGTGAACGCCGGGACGGCGCTGCGCCTCGACGACCGGCTGTGCGCGCCCATGAGAGACCTCCTGGGCGCGATGACGGCCAGGACGCCCGGCGCCCGGCCGGGCACGGCGGCGTTCCTGGAGGCGCTCAGGAACCCGGCGGTCTGCGAACTGCGCTCCCGGTACGTCACGTCACCGGGCTCACGAGTGCGAATCAGCATGCGAACAGAGGAGAACCAGCCATGACCTCCGGCGGCGAGTACCAGGGGAACCTGCGGTACGCGGTGGACATCGTGCTCTGCGTCGACGTGACCGAGAGCATGGCTCCGGTCCTCGACACGGTGAAGAAGAGCGCCCTGACCTTCCACGAGCGGTTGAGCCAGGTGATGGGCGGCAAGGGCAAGGAGATCAGCCGGCTCCGGCTCAAGGTCATCGCGTTCCGCGACTTCGGCGACTTCGCCGAGGACGCCATCGAGGAGACCGGCTTTCTGGTCTTCCCCGAGCAGGCGGACGAGTTCGACGGGTTCGTCCGGCGGTTGCGCGCGACCGGCGGCGGCGACGAGCCGGAGTCGGGCCTGGAGGCGCTGGCCCTGGCCATCGACTCGCCCTGGGAACGGGGGCTGGACCGGCGTCGGCACGTCATCGTGATGTTCACCGACGCGTCGGCGCATCCCCTGCGCACCCCGCAGGCCGTCTCCGCGCACACCTATCCCCAGCATCTCCCCCAGGACATGGACGGCCTGTTCGAGCAGTGGGGTTACGCCGGGAGCAGGACGGCCGTGATGGAGAACTCGGCCAAGCGCCTGGTGATCTTCGCGCCCGACGTCTATCCGTGGCGCGACATCACCGAGGAGTGGAACATGACGCTGCACTTCCCCTCCACCGCCGGGCAGGGGCTGGAGGAGCTGGAGCTGGACGAGATCATCGACACGATCGCGAACAGCCTGTGACCGTTCCCGGGCCGAACTGGCGGTGTGCGCTGTGCGACGTGTGGAACGCCTGCGCCGACGCCGCCTGCCAGGGCTGCGACACCCGCCGCGGCCCGGTCGTGACTTCCCAGCCCGACCTCTTCTTCGCCCCGCCGCCACGGGGGCCGGGACCTGGATCGAGGCCGGGATGGGGAGCGGGCGGGTTCGGGGGACCGGGGCCGTGGGTGACGGTCGTGGGCAGGACGCACGCGCCGTCGCCTCCGCCCCATCACGCCTTCCACCCGCCGCCACCACCTGCGCCGTGGGCTGCGCCACCACCTGGGCCGAGGCCCGCGCCTCCGCCGCCGGCCGCGTGGCCGGCCGGGTCGGCGCAGTCCGCCGGCACGGGCTGCTTTCTGACGCTCGTGGGCGTGGGGGTGCTCCTGCTGCTGCTGTACGTCATGGCGGTCCTCGTCAAGGCCGTGTCGATCAGCGGCACGACGTCGTACGACGGTCAGCGGGTGTCGACCGTGCCGTGCGCCTCGATCGACAGATCCTGCCAGTCGGACCAGGTCTTGAGCCGGGCCGCGTACGCCTGCTCGATCAGCGGCTGGAAGCCCTTGCCGAACAGCACCCGCACCGGCGGGTTGGCGGAGTCGACCAGCTTCAGCAGCGCCTGCGCCGCGGCGGCCGGGTCTCCCGCGGGCATCTTGCCCGCTATCGCGCCCAGCCGCTGACGGAGAGCGTCGTAGGCCGGGTCGGTGGTGGCCATGTGACCGTTCGCGAGAGGGTCGGGGTTGTTGCCGTCGCGGGTGGCGAAGCCGGCCGGTTCGATGATGGTCAGCTTGACGCCGAACTCGGCCACCTCGCCGGCGAGCGCCTCGTTCAGCCCCTCCAGGGCCCACTTGGAGGCGTGGTAGGCGCCGCCGAGCGGCATCGCGATGATCCCGGCCGCCGAGGACAACTGGACGATGTGCCCCGAGCGCTGCTCGCGCAGGTACGGCAGCGCGGCCTGAACCACCCACACCGCGCCGAACAGGTTGGTCTCGAGCTGGTCGCGCAGCTCCTGCTCGGTCAGCTCCTCGACCGCGCCGACCTGGGCGTAGCCGGCGTTGTTCACGATGACGTCGAGCCGGCCGAAGTGCTCCTTGGCCTGCTTCACGGTCTCGAAGACGGCGGCCCTGTCGGTGACGTCCAGCTCCAGGGGGAGGATCGCGTCGCCGTAGGTGTCGCTCAGCTCCTTGAGGGCGGCGGTGCTCCTGGCGGTGGCGGCGACCTTGTCACCGCGCGCCAGGGCCGCCTGGACGAAGTTGCGGCCCAGGCCGCGGGACGAGCCGGTGACGAACCAGACCTTCTGCATGATGTGCTCCTCTTTGCCGGTTGCTTCAACCCCCTGGACGAGACAGCCCCGCACGGATGTGAGCCGGCCTCGGTGTGACCTGCGACACCATGCCGCTTCTGTCCGGGAGGATGATGTAACAGTGGATGGCGTGACCCGTACGGAGGAGTTCCAAGAGCTGAGGCCGCTGCTGTTCGCGATCGCGTACCGGATCCTGGGCAGCGTGAGCGAGGCCGAGGACGCCGTACAGGAGGCGTGGCTGCGCTACGACGGCTCCGCGACCAGGGCCGAGTCGCCCAAGGCGTTCCTGTCGGCCACGGTGACCCGGATCTCGATCGACGTGCTGCGCTCGGCCCGCGTCCGGCGTGAGGCGTACGTCGGGCCGTGGTTCCCCGAGCCGCTGCTGACCGACCCGTACCAGGATCCGGAGCGGTCGGCGGAGCTGGCCGACTCGGTGTCGATGGCGGCGCTGATCCTGCTGGAGCGGCTCAGCCCGCTCGAACGGGCGGTCTTCGTGCTGCGCGAGGTGTTCGCGTTCAGCTACCGGGAGATCGCCGCCGCCGTGGAACGGTCGGAGGCCGCCTGCCGCCAGCTCGCGGTGAAGGCGCGCCGCCACATGGACGCGGGCCTGCCCCGCTTCGAGGCCGATCGCCGCTCGCGCGACCTGCTCGCCGCGCGGTTCTTCGGCGCGCTCAAGGAAGGGGACGTGGACGGGCTGCGGGAGTTGCTGGCCGCCGAGGTGCAGCTGGTCAACGACGGCGGCGGCAAGATCGGCAGTACGGTTCCGCTCTTCGGCGCGGACAAGGTCGCCCGGGTGCTGGCCGTCACCATCCCGCCGTTCGCGTGGATCGGCGCGGTGCTGGAGGCGCACGAGGTGAACGGCCAGCCGGGCGCGATCATCCGCGACCGCGACGGGCTGATCGTCATCGCCTGGGCGATCGAGATCGTGGACGGACACGTCCAGACCATCCGCTCGATCGTCAACCCCGACAAGCTCGGGCATCTCGGTCCAGTCGGCGACGCCGTCGCGGTCATCAACGAGAAGAAGCAGCTCCGCCGCGACCGGCAGACGCCGTGACCCCGGTGCCGAGGTCGGCGTAGGAGGTCGTGCGGCCCGGCGCCGAGGCCCGCGTGGGTGCCTGGTGACCTGGTGGGGACGTCAGCGCAGGAGGGCGCGGGTCTGGGCGAGGGCGTCCACCTGGGTGCGCCAGTCGCCGCCCGCGATGCCGATGACGGCGTGGCTCGCCCCCGCCTCCCGATACTCGGCCAGCCGCTCGGCCGCCTGCTCGGGCGAGCCGGTGAGGGGGATGTCGAGCACCTCGTCCAGCGGGCGGCCGTAGCCGCCGCTGATGCCGGCGGCGATCTCCTCCCGGGTGGGCAGGCCGTCACCGGCGCCCAGGGCCGACGTGCCGCCGATCGCGATGACCGGGGTACGGCGGCCGTGCCCGGATGCCAGCTCGGCCAGTCTGGCCCGGCCGGTGGCGACCTCTTCGGGGGAGATCAGGGACGGGAACCAGCCGTCGCCCAGGCGGGCCGCTCGCCGGATCGCCACCGACGACGCGTTCCCGACCCACACGGGCGGCGGCTCGACGGCCGGGGCCAGCTCGACCACCGGTCCGTGCTCAGGCGTGAGGTGGGTGGGCTTGCCTGTCAGGAGGTCGGGCAGGAGCTCCAGTGCGGCGTCCGTGCGGGGGCCGCGTTCTCCGTACGGGACGCCGGCCGCGGCCCACTGCTCAGGGCCGCCTCCCGAGCCGACGCCGAGGACGAGGCGGCCGGCGGAGACGTACTGGAGGGAGGCGATCTGCTTGGCGGCCCAGGCGAGCGGGCGGATGGCGGGGACGAACACGCTGGCGCCGATCGTGATCCGGGTGGTGGCCGCGGCGGCGGTGGCCAGGGCGACGGGCGCGTCCAGGGTCGGTCCGCCGACGGCGAGGTGGTCGCCGTGCCAGGCTCCGTCGAGTCCTGCCTGCTCCAGGTGTCTGGCGGCCTCCCACAGCGTGAGGCCGTCCCTGCGCTGCCCGCCGACTCCGGGCAGGATGACGCCGATCGCGAAATGTTGCATGGGCTCAACGATGCAACCTCAAGCCGGGTCGAGGTCAACGGCGAAATCCGGTGGCGATCGGGACGGCCGGAAGCCACGATCGTCCCTATGCCGAAACCCATGACACGTGAGCGGCCCGCCGTGCCGCAGGAACCGGGGATCCCGGTCCGGCCTCATCGATCCAGCTCCGATCCGCGTGATCGCGCGCCGATGCGGCGCGTTCCGGGGCAGGGGCAGTGAGCGGCTTCGCGGCTCGGCGGTTCGTCGGGGCCGATGACGTGGCACCGCTGGCGCGGGAGGTCTTCGGTCCGAGCCGGAGGCCGGTGACGGTCGAGCGGGTGCGCGGCGGCACCAGCAAGGGCGTCTACCGGCTGGCGGCGGACGATGGGCGCAGCGCGATCCTCTACGTGTGGAGCCAGGACGAGGACTTCTGGCGTACCCCCAGCGCCCCGAGCACGCCCGGCGTCGTCGGCGGTCAGGCCGGTCAAGGCGGTCAGGCCGGTCAGGGCGGTCAGGGCGGTCAGGGCGGGACGGTGGGTGAGCCGTCCGGGCTGGAGTTGTTCGAGGCGAGCCGGGCGCGGTTCGAAGGGCTCGGGGTGCGGGTGCCGCGCCTGCTCCTCGCCTCCCGCGCGGGCCAGTGGCTGCCCGCGGACGCCGCCGTCGTCGAGGACCTGCGCGGCGGCACCCTGGAGGCGCGGCTGCTGGCGGATCCCGAGGGTGCCGCGCCCCTGATGGATCGCCTGGCGGAGTCGCTGCGGCTGATGAGCGAGTGCCGGGCGCCCCGCCCCGGCCGGGTCGCCGAGATCGATCGCGGCCAGGCGGGGGAGAGCGACGGCGATGCCGCCATCGGCCGCGGAGGTGACGCCGAGGAGGTGCGTGACGGCGGCCCCGGCGGGGGGTCGTGTCCTGGGATCGTGTTGCGGTGGGCGTTGAAGGATCTGGGGGAGGCCGCCGGTCGGGTCGGGCGGATCGCGGCTGAGCGGGGCGCGTTCGAGGACGCTCTGCGTGGCCTGCACGCCGCCGTGCGCCCACGCGCCGGTCACGGGCTCATCCACGGTGAGCTCGGCCCGGATCACGTCCTGATCGACGATCGGGACGAGCCGGTGCTCATCGACATCGAGGGGGCGTCGTACTTCGACGTCGAGTGGGAGCACGTCTTCCTGAAGATCCGTTTCGGCGATCACTACGAGCGGCTGCGGGTGGACGGGCTGGACGAGCGGCGGCTGCGCTTCTACCGGCTGGCGCACCATATGTCGCTGGTGGCGGGGCCGTTGCGGCTGCTGGACGGTGACTTTCCCGACCGCGACTTCATGACGGGGATCGCGACGCAGCACACCGAGGCCGCGCTGAGCTTTCTGAACACTCTCAGGTAGGTCGAGAGCGGTCCCGTGTCCGGATGTGGACAGGGGCGGGCGGCAGGGGCAGCAGATCGCGCTGTCGGACCTGGAGGAGTCCAAGGAGAACAACGGCCTGTTCGAGCTGCGTTACGACGACGACCGGTACCTGCCGTTCGAGGGCACGAGCGCGGTCTCGCGGTGGCGTCTTGAGCTGTCCGCCGCCGGCGCGCCCGAGCTGCGGGACGTCGTCGTCACCGTCAAGTACACGGCCGAGCAGAGCGGCGAGCCGTTCGCCGACGCGGTCAGAGGGATGGCCAAGCCGTACCCGGCCGCCCGTTACGTGGACGTGGCGGCCGAGTTCCCCGACGAGTGGGCGGAGTTCGTCCAGGGCGAGGGTCGCTGCGGTTCGAGGGCGACAAGGCGGCGCTGACCGGCTTCGGGCTGGTCCTGACCTATAAGGCCCGCGGCCGATGCTCTTGCGCCCCCGCCTCACATCATTTAGGAACATTTCCTAAAAGGAGCTGATGCGGGTGCGCGCACTCTTAGCCGTCCTGACGCTCCTGCTGGCCGCCGCGTGCGGGCAGCAGGAGCCGGAGGAGCCGGTCAACGCCGAGGACGTGATGTTCGTGCAGATGATGGTCAAGCACCATCGGCAGGGCATCGAGATCGCTAAGACCGGCACGTCGCGCGCGACCACCTCGGAGCTGAAGACGCTGACCGCGGCGATCGAGAGCACCCAGCAGGACGAGGTCGAGATGATGCTGCGCTGGCTGCACTCCTGGCAGCAGCCGCTCACCCCGGCCTCGGAGGCGCACGACCACCACGGCGGGCAGCCGGAGACCGACGTCAAGCAGATCCAGGCGCTGAAGGCGTCGAAGAACTTCGAGTACGACCTGTGCAACCTGCTGATCGCGCACCAGGACGACGCCGTGCAGATGGCCGCCGGCGAGGTGGCGGACGGGGCGAACCCGGAGGTGCAGCGGTGGGCGGCCCAAGTGCAGGCGTCCCGCCGGGGGCAGATCGACCTGTTGATGGACCTGATCAAGAAGTGACCACCTGGGCTGATCCGCCCATATAGCCACAAACCTCAAGAAAACTCCGCTCCTCATAGACGCCAGCGCCGAGAAGTGATTAGATCACTTGATATGTCCGAGGTAGCGCGGCCTACGCTTTCCGACGCTCTCACCGAGCGCATGCTGGAGCTCATCCGTACAGGAGGGCACCGGCCCGGCGACAGGCTGCCTTCGACCAGGGAACTCTCCCAGCGCTTCGCCGTCACCACTCCTACCCTGCGCGAGGCGCTGCGCCGTCTTGAGGCCACCGGGGCCATCGAGATGCGGCACGGCTCCGGCATCTACGTCGGAGCCGCCATAGAACGGCTGGTCCTGCCCAACCCCAACATGCGCGAGATCCACGCGGTTCAGCTCCTTGAGCTGCTCGACGCGCGGATCGTGATCGAGCCCCCGCTGGCCGCCATGGCCGCCGAGCGCGCCGGCCAGGAGGAGCTGGCGCCGCTCAAGCAGGTGCTCGACGAGGCGGGCAGGCATCTGCGCGGCGAGGACGCCGAGCTGCACGACGCGAACATGACCTTCCACCGGGCCACGGCGCGGCTGGCGGGCAACAGCGTCCTGCACGAGGTCGTCGACTCGCTGCTCACCGTGCACGGCCCGGAGCAGCGCGAGATCCTGCAGATCTTCGACGACCGGCGCCGTGACTACGAGGAGCACGTGGCGATCCTCGCGGCCATCGAGGCGCGCGACGCCGCGCGGGCCGAAGAGCTCATGCGCAGCCACCTGGCGGACGTGAAGACGGTTATAGAGCACAGGATGCGATCCCCCCGATGAAAGCCCCCCGATGAGAACCAAGGAGGCCGGCCCATGTTCCGGTCACGTGTGGCCACGCTCGGCGTGGCGGCGCTCGTCCTGACCGCGTGCGGTGGCAACAGCGCCGAGGCGCCGCAGAAGAAGACCGAGCTGACGCTGTACAACGACAAGGGCGCGTGGACCAAGTACTTCGACGAGATGGGCGCGCTGTCCAAACAGCGGATCGGTCTCGGCATGAAGCCCACGGGCTACACCGACTCGGCCCAGTACCAGGCCTTCATCAAGGCGTCGTTCCGGACGAAGGTCAAGCCTGATCTGTTCACCTGGCAGACCGGGGGGATGCTGGCGGAGGTCGTCAAGCAGAAGCAGGTGGCCGAGACCACCGCCATCTGGCAGGAGGCCATCAAGGCCGGCGACCTGTCGCAGGACCTCCTGCCCTACTACACGGTCGGCGGCAAGCAGTACTGCGTGCCGATGAACGTCGCCTACTGGGGGATGTTCTACAACAAGAAGATCTTCGACAAGTACGGGCTCAAGCCGCCGCAGACCTGGGACGACCTGGTCGCCACCGCCGAGACGCTGAAGAAGAACGGCGTCAAGGCCTTCTACCACACCAGCGTGCTGTTCTCCTTCGTCTGGTTCGAGCAGCTCCTCGCCGGCACCGACCCCGACCTGTACGACCGCCTGTCCACCGGCAAGGCCAAGTACACCGACCCGGGCGTGGTCCAGGTGATGGAGCGGTGGAAGCAGCTCATCGACGCCGGCTACTTCATCAACCCGGGCGACAAGACCGACCCCGGCGACGTGCTGAAGAACGGCAAGGCCGCGATGGTCTCGTTCGGCTCCTGGTTCAACACCAGCATGACCACGCGGGACATGAAGGCGGGCACCGACTACGACTTCTTCGTCATCCCGAACGTGAACCCCGCGCTGCCCAAGACCTCGATGATCTTCGAGAGCGGCCCGCTGTGCTCGCTGACCAAGGCGGACGACCCCGACGCCAGCCAGAAGTACCTGAAGTGGTGGACGAGCGCGGAGGCCCAGGAGAAGTGGGCGACCAGCCGCGGCGACGTGAGCGCCAACCCGAAGGTGACGATCGGCGACAAGGCGCTCGGCACGGTCACCAAGGACGCGGGCGGCGGCAAGTACCGCCTGGTCAACCGCTACTTCGAAGCCACGCCGCCGCCCGTGCTGACCGCCGCCCTGGACGGTTTCAGCAAGTTCGTCACCGAGCCGGACAGCTACAAGGAGGTCCTGGAGACGATCCAGAAGGCCGCCGACGAGTACTGGAGCACCCACCAGTGAGCGGGGGAACGCCTCACGGGATGAGGCCATGAGAAACACCGCTCCCATGTTCGGCCGGTTCAGGTACGGATACGTCGCGCCCGCGGTCCTGCTGGTCGCCGGGCTGCTCTACGCGCCGTTCGTGTGGACGGCCTACCTGAGCCTGACCCGCTACGACGGCCTCGAACCGCCGGCGTTCGTCGGGCTGGCCAACTTCGCCAAGCTGTTCCAGGACGAGGCGCTGCTCACCTCCACCCGCAACACGCTCATCTGGGTGATCGGCACCATGGTGCTGCCGGTCGGGCTCGGGCTGCTGGTCGCGGTGCTGTCGTACGACATCAAGGGCGGCGCGTGGTACCGGGTGCCGTTCATGCTGCCGTACGCGCTGAGCGGCGCCGGCCTCGCCATGGTGTGGAGCCCGATCCTGTCCCACGACGGCATCGCCAACCTGCTGCTCGGCGTGGACACCGCCTTCCTCCAGGACGCGCCCGCGAACACGTTCGCCATGCTCGCGGTCTGGACCTGGCAGCAACTCGGGGTGAACACGCTGCTGTTCGTCGTCGGGCTGCAGTCCATCCCCAAGGAGCCGATCGAGGCCGCGCGCCTCGACGGGGCCGCGGGATGGCGGCTGTTCCGGCACGTGATCTGGCCGCTCATGCGGCCGCTGACGGCGGTCGTGGTCGGGCTCGCGCTGGTGGCCGGGCTGAAGACGTTCGACATCGTGTGGGTGCTGACGCAGGGCGGTCCAGGACGCAACTCCGAGACGCTCGCGGTGACCATGTACAAGGAGACGTTCGTGGCCAGCGACTACGGCTACGGCTCGGCGGTGGCCGTGATGCTGACCGTCGTCACCGGGCTGGCGTCCTACCTCTACCTCAAGAGGCAGGTGACGGCCACATGATCAGGCGTGCCGTGCTCGTCGTGCTCGGGCTGGTCTGGCTCGGGCCGACGTACCTGCTGCTCGTCAACGCCTCCCGGCCGGCGAGCTCGTACGATCCCGGCAGCGCCTGGATCCCCTCCGGCGACTTCGCCCTGTTCGACAACTTCGCGCAGGCGCTGGAGGGCGCCGACCTGTCGCAGAGCCTGGCCAGCACCGCGCTCTACAGCGTCGTGTCGCCGCTGCTCGGCGTGGTCATCGGGGCGCTGGCCGGTTACGTGATCGTGGTGCTGCGGCTGCGCGGCGGGTTCTGGTGGTTCCTGCTGATCTTCGGCGGCACCGTGTTCCCCTCGCAGATGCTGCTCGTGCCGCTGTTCGTCGGCTACAGCGACGCCGGCCTGTACGACAGCCGCCTCGGCCTGATCCTCGTCTACACGGCGATCAACGTGCCGCTGGCCGCGTTCGTGCTGCGCAACTTCTACTCCGGCGTCGCCTTCTCGATCTTCGAGGCGGCGCGGATGGACGGCGCGTCCACGTGGCGCATCTTCTGGCGCATCTACCTGCCGATCTCGTTCACGGCGCTGACGGCCGTGTTCATCCTGGAGTTCACCTTCATCTGGAACGACCTCATCTTCGGCCTGACCCTCAGCCAGACCGAGGAGGTGCGGCCGGTGATGACCGCCATCGCGGGCCTGATGACCGACGTGTACGCGGGCACCCCGGTCCCCGTCGGCCTGGCCGCCGGGCTGGTGGTCTCGCTGCCGACCGTCGTGCTGTTCCTCGCCACCCAGCGCCTCTTCGCCAGGGGCCTGTCACTAGGGAGTGTTCAATGACCAGCCGGTTGCTGCAGCGCAGCCTGGGAAGCCCCGACTACGACGGGATCAGGCAGGCGCTGCGCGACGACACCTCCACGCCCGTCATCAGCGTGCGCGGCCTGGAGGTGCGGGTCGCGGTGCTGCCGCTGTTCACCCACGACGGCCGCCAGGCCGTGCGCGTCTCCAGCACCGAGCCGCTGACGCACGTGCTCGTGGGCGTGGACAGCGGCTCGGGCAAGGACGTCACGCTGCTGGTGCCCGAGGTCGACGCGCCGCGCGAGCTGACCCTGGAGTGCCGCGACGACGCCGGGGTCGTCGGCACCGCGCGGATCACGGTGACGCCGCAGCGCAAGTGGAGCGTGTTCGTGGTGCACCACTCGCACCTGGACATCGGCTACACCGACCCGCAGGGCACGGTGCTGCGCCACCACCTCGACTACCTCGACTCGGCGCTGCGGCTGGCCGAGGAGACCGCGTCCTGGCCGGACGACGCCAAGTTCCGGTGGACGGTCGAGTCGTCGATGCCGGCGCTGAAGTGGCTCGACGCCCGGCCCAAGGAGATGGTCGACTCCTTCGCCGAGCTGGCCAGGGCGGGCCTGATCGAGGTGACCGCGCTGCCGTTCCAGCTGCACACCGAGGCGTGCTCGACCGAGGAGCTGCACCGCCAGCTGCGCTTCATCGCCCAGCTGGAGCAGCGGCACGGCTTCACCACCAAGTCGGCCATGCACACCGACGTGCCGGGGGCGGTCGTCGGCCTGGTGGACGCGCTCAGCCAGGCGGGCGTGCGCTACCTGGCCGCCGCGCACAACTGGGCCGGGCGCTCGGTGCCCTACCTGCACGGCGGCGACAAGCTCACCCGGCCGTTCCGGTGGCGGGCGCCGAGCGGCAACGAGATCATCGTGTGGTTCACCGACACGCCGCACGGGATGGCGTACATGGAGGGCAACACGGTCGGGCTGACCGACTCCTACGAGCTGGCCGACGACCTGCTGCCGCGCTACCTGTCCGCCCTGTCCACGCGGGGTTACCCGTACGGGCCCGGGACGTTCGGCTGGCAGGGGCCCGACGCGCCGAAGGAGCCGTACGAGCTGGACGTGCTGCACCTGCGGGTGCAGGGCGCGCACGCCGACAACGCGGGCCCGTCGATCGTGCCCGCCTCGATCGCGCGCCGGTGGAACGAGCAGTGGGCCTTCCCGCGCCTGCGCTCGGCGGTGAACAGCGACTTCTTCGAGCACGTCGAGGAGCACTACCACGACCGGCTCTCCGTGCACGAGGGCGACTGGACCGACTGGTGGGCCGACGGGCTCGGCTCGGGGGCGCGCCCGCTCGGGTACGTCCGCCGCGCCCAGTCGGCCCTGCGCGTGGCCGAGACGCTGCACACGCTGGCCGGCGTGGACGCGACCGAGCAGATCGACGCCGCCTACGACAAGGTGGCCCTGTTCAACGAGCACACCTGGGGCGCGGCCAACCCGTGGGAGGACGCCGAGGAGGGCGGCGACTCAGGCGGCCTGCAGTGGACGCGCAAGTCCTCCGGCGCCTACTCCGCCCAGGACGACGCGAGCGACCTGCTGCACGCCGCGACCCGCAGGTTCGCCGCGGCGCTGTCGGAGCGCGGCACCGAGGGCGGCGCGCTGGCCTCCTTCGCCGTCTTCAACCCGGCCACCTGGGCCCGCACCGACGTCGTGCGCGCGTTCCTGCCGCGCGACGTGGTGGGCGCGGACGTGCCGATCGCGCTGGTCGACTCGCGGACCGGTCAGACGCTGCCGCACCACGAGGAGCTGGTGGACCCGGCGGACTGGCCGACCAGGCCGATCGGCCGGCACGTGCACGCGGTCGTGCCGGACATCCCCGGCTACGGCTACGCCCGCATCGACGTGGTCCCCGGTCAGGCGCAGGCGCCCGAGCCGGTCGAGCTCGACCTGGACGGCGTGATCGAGAACGAGTTCTACCGCGTCGCGTACGACGTGCGCGAGGGCTACCTCTGCTCGATCTTCGACAAGCGCGCGGGCCGGGAGTTGATCAACGGCGAGGCCGCGGCCGGCTTCGGCCAGTACGTCTACGACCAGTACGCCACCGCCCCGCACTTCAACCACCTGTCCGGACACGTCGGCGCGCACGACCGCACCCTGCTCGGCGACCGCGCCATCGGCAGGAACGCCACCGTCAAGGAGGTCAGGCGCACGGCCGTGGGCGAGAAGCTGGTCGTGGAGCTGCAGGGCAAGGGCGTCGACTGGATCCGCACCACGATCGAGCTGCACAACGGCGTGCCCAGGCTCGACCTGACCTACCAGCTCGCCAAGCAGGGCACCCCGGCCAAGGAGGCGGTCTTCCTGGCCTTCCCGTTCGCCGCGGGCAAGGCCACCGCCTGGGAGCTGACCGGCGGCGTCGGCGGCCCCGACGTGGCGCGGGTGCCCGGCTCGGCCGAGTACATGCTGCCGATCAGGCACTGGATCGCCTTCGAGGACCCAGGGCTGAGCATCGCGTGGGCCACGCTGGAGGCGCCGCTGGTGCAGCTCGGCACCATCCACATGCCGTACGCGCCGTTCCCGCCGACCCTCGACGAGGAGGACGGCACGGTCTACTCGTGGGCGCTGAACAACATCTGGGACACCAACTTCCCGACGCAGCAGCAGGGCGAGACCACCTTCCGCTACGCGGTGACCTCCAGCACCGAGGCGACCGGCGTCCGGCTCGGTGCCGCGGCCGCGGCCGGGCTGTGCGAGCCGTTCGTCGGCGTGCTGGTCACCGACAGCCCGGACGTCTCGGAGACGTACGCGTCCGTCGACCATCCCGACGTGCTGATCACCTCGCTCGGCCACGACGGCGTCGTCCGGTTGCAGTCGCTGGCCGCCGAGCCGGTGCGGGCGACGGTGACGATGCCGGGATTCGAGCCGGCCGAGGCGAGCCTGCCCGCCTACGGGGTGGCCGTGGTCAGGGGGACGCGTCAGTGAAGATCGTCGACATCAGGGCCACGACGGTCGCGGTCCCGCTGGAGGCGCCGCTGCGGCACAGCAACGGCGCCCACTGGGGCCGGTTCGTCCGCACGATCGTCGAGGTCGAGGCCGACAACGGGCTGATCGGGCTGGGGGAGATGGGCGGCGGGGGCGAGAGCGCCGAGGCGGCGTTCAGCGCGCTGCTGCCGTACCTGAAGGACCACGACCCGTTCCAGCTCGAAGCGCTGCGCTTCAAGATCGCCAACCCGACGGCGTCGCTCTACAACAACCGGACCCAGCTGCTGGCCGCGATCGAGTTCGCCTGCCTGGACCTGATCGGCCAGCACCTCGGCGTTCCGGTGCACGACCTGCTCGGCGGGCGCGTGCGCGACCGGGTGCCGTTCGCCTCCTACCTGTTCTTCCGGTACGCGGCCGAAGGGCATCCCGAGATCCGCACCCCCGACCAGCTCGTCGCGCACACGGCGGCGCTCAAGGCGGCGCACGGGTTCACCGTGCACAAGCTGAAGGGCGGCGTGTTCCCGCCGGACTACGAGCTGGAGTGCTACCGCGCCCTGGCCGAGGCGTTCCCGGGGGACCGGCTCAGGTACGACCCCAACGCCGTGCTGTCGGTGGCCGAGGGCCTGCGCTTCGGCAAGGCCATCGAGCACCTCGACAACGACTACCTGGAGGACCCCGTCTGGGGGCTCGAAGGGCTGCGGATCGTGCGCGAGCAGGTCAAGGTGCCGCTGGCGACCAACACGGTGGTGGTCAACTTCGAACAGCTGGCCTCCAACGTGCTGCGCAGGGGCGCCGACGTGGTGCTGCTGGACACCACGTTCTGGGGCGGCATCAGGCCGTGCGTGAAGGCGGCCGGGGTGTGCGAGACGTTCCAGCTCGGGGTGGCCGTGCACTCGTCGGGCGAGCTGGGCATCCAGCTCGCGACCATGCTGCACCTGGGCGCGGTGCTGCCCAACCTCACCTACTCGGCCGACGCGCACTACCACCAGCTCAGGGACGACGTGATCGAGGGAGGCAAGATGGCGTACTCGGAGGGCGCCATCTCCGTCCCCTCGGGTCCCGGGCTGGGCGTGCGGCTGGACAAGGAGCGGGTGGCGCGGTACGCGGAGCTCTACCGGGAGCAGGGCGGTTACCCGTACGACCGCGATCCGGGGCGTCCCGGCTGGTACGCCACGGTGCCCAACGAGCGCTTCGCGGACCCGACGCGCGATATCGCACCATAATGGGTTGAATGTCTGAAGATTCGAAGCAGGCCCTGGCCGACAACCTCGTCACCACCAGCCACACGCTGCCCTCCGGCCAGTCGTACACCGCGACGACCGGGACCATGGTGCTGCGCGAAGAGGTGGTCGCCGACGGCAAGTTCGAGGGGCTGCGGCCCAAGGCCGAGGTGTTCGTCACCGCGTACACGCTGGACGGGGCCGAGCCGCTGAGCCGGCCGGTCACGTTCGCGTTCAACGGCGGGCCCGGCTCGTCCAGCGTGTGGCTGCACCTGGGCGTGCTCGGGCCTCGCCGGGTCGTCATGGGGGACGCGGGGGCGCTACTGCCGCCCCCGTACGGGCTGGTGGACAACGAGGAGAGCCTGCTCCAGGTGAGCGACCTCGTCTTCATCGACCCGGTCTCCACCGGCTACTCGCGGGTGGCCGAAGGGGAGAAGACCGAGCCCTACCACGGGTTCGCCGGCGACCTGGAGTCCGTCGGCGAGGTGATCAGGCTGTGGACGACCAGGAACGGGCGGTGGATGTCGCCGAAGTTCCTGGCCGGCGAGTCGTACGGGACCGTGCGGGCCGCCGGTCTGGCCGACCACCTGCAGTCGCGCTACGGCATGTACTTCAACGGCGTCATCCTCATCTCGTCCGTGCTCGACTACATCACGGGCGAGTTCAACGACGGCAACGACCTGGCCTACGCCCTCTACCTGCCGACGTACGCGGCCATCGCGCACCACCACGGCCTGCACGGCGACCGGCCGCTGGCCGAGGTGCTGCGCGAGGCCGAGGAGTACGCCTCGGGCGACTACCTGTGGGCGCTCACCCGGGGCAACCGGCTCAGCGCCGAGGAACGCGCCGCGGCGGTCACCAGGGTCGCCTCGCTGGCCGGGCTCAGCGAGGACTACGTCGACCGGGTCAACCTGCGCATCGAGCACATCAGGTACTTCACCGAGGTGCTGCGCCCGCGTCGCCAGGTCGTCGGCCGGCTCGACGGCCGCTTCACCGGGTGGGACCCCGACTCCGGCCGCGAGCACTTCACCGCCGACCCCAGCATGGACGCCATCATGGGGCCCTACAGCGCCGCGCTCAACCACTACCTGCGCACGGAGCTGGGCTACGCCAACGACCTGCCGTACGAGATCCTCACCTCACGCGTGCAGCCGTGGTCGTACAAGGAGTTCGAGAACGCGCACGTGCAGGTCGCCTCCAAGCTCGGAGCCGCGATGCGGGCCAACCCGCACCTGCGGGTGCACGTGGCCTGCGGTTACCACGACGGCGCGACGCCGTACTTCGCCGCCGAGCACACCTTCGCCCACCTGCCCGTGCCCGCCGAGCTGGCCGCCCGGATCGAGTTCAGGTACTACGAGGCCGGCCACATGATGTACGTCCACGAGCCCAGCAGGCTGGCCCAGTCAGCGCACCTGGCGGCCTTCGTGCTCGGCGAGCAGGCGTGAGGCCCGGCCCAGCCGCTGCTTGAGGTTGGCGCGCAGGGCGGCGAAACGGTCGGCGTTGTCACGGATGACGGCGCGCTGCAGCTCGGCGTCGGCCGCGTACCAGGCGGCGACCAGGCCCGCGGACCACTTGCAGGTCGTGTCCGCGGTCGCGACCAGCTTCTCGTCCTCGGTCACGGCCGGCTTGTCGAGGTCCCAGCGGCCGTCGGCGATGGCCGCCTCGGGAGCCGGATAGGTGTGCCCGGCCTGGCTCATGCAGGACTGCCAGCGCCGGACCGCCGCCGTCACCGACGGATGCTTGGCGGCCTGCTCCAGCGTGAGCGAGTCCTGCAGCGCCAGCCACGGCCAGTCCGCCTTGCGCGCGCCTTTGTCCAGGGTGAGCGTGGCGCGGTCCAGGCAGCCGCGGTTCGCGGCGGTGCCGTACAGGCGGTGGCGGGTCCGCTTGGGCAGCTTGCCGGCCCAGGCGGCGGTGGTGTCGGGAGAGGGCGGCCTGGCCAGGTGGTAGCCGTGGCTCCTGGCGGCCGCGATGTCGGTGACGCCGTAACGGCGTGAGTTGCCGGGATCGATCGCCGCGATGGCGGCCGGGTCCTCGGCGGGCGGCGCGACGGTGACGCCCTGCTTGCGCATGCATCGCGCGACGAGTGCGTTGTGGGCGTTGCCCAGCACGGCCCGCTGCTCGGGAGTGGTCTTGTAGGCGTCGAACGGCAGCACCAGCTGCGACACCGAGGTGACGCCCCGCGCGGGCGCCGGTGCGGCGGGCTCGTCGGCGCGGCAGGCCGCGGTGGCCGTCACGAGCAGCAGGGCGCTCGCGATCAGCCCGCGGCAGCCGGTTTCCGGCGGCCAAGCCCGGAAACCGGCACTCCCTGTATTACTCAGTGGCACCAGATGTCGATCGCGCTGGTGCGGTTGTTGCCGATGGCGTTGTTCGCCAGGAACCCGTCGTTGGAGTTGTGCGTGAACGTGCTGTGGGCGCCGGTGTAACCCGGGTGCTGCCAGAGGGTGGCGCTGCAGCCGACCCGGTTCCTGACCGAGCTGGTCTCGTTGTCCATGCTGTGCCAGGAATTGCTGAAGTCCCAGTTCAGCCAGTTGTTGTCGGCGAAGTTGGAGTCGTCCTGGGTGAAGTCCCGCCAGTGGTCGACCTGGCCGCGGTTGTAGTCGAAGCCGGCATACAGGCAGACACGACCGCCGTAGCAGGTCGAGCGGGGGCTGGCCACCGCGGCGGCTGTGGGGGCGAGCGCGGTGAACAGGGCGGCCGCGGCGACGAAGCCGGCGGCCTTCTTGGATAGCCTCACAGGTCTCTCCTCGATCAGTGAGTCGTTTCGACCTCGTAACTTAGCGTGCTGAATCGAATGCGAGTTGTACTGACTCGCCGATTCCAAAAGGGCTCCACGCCCGGGAAAGGGTCGCGTGCCCCGGCCCGCCGACTCACTCGTATCAGGCTGGTGAACTGCGCCTTCACCGCATTGGCCGAAGCCTTGGCGGTGAAGGAGAAACCCGTGGCCTGCGCACTACCTATTCGGGAAGCGCCGCCGGATTCTGCGCCAGCAGACCGCCGTCCACCCGATGCTCGGCCCCCGTGATGAAAGACGACCGCGGTCCGGCCAGAAATGCCACCAATTCCGCCACCTCCTCGGGCCGGCCCACGCGGCCCAGCGGATGGGAGCGGCCCCACTGCGCGATCTGCTCCTCCTGCGACAGCTCGCCGCGCCACAGGTCCGCCGCCCAGCGCAGCATGGGGGTGTCGACCGAGCCCGGGCAGACCACGTTCACCCGGATGCCGTCGGCCGCGTGGTCGAGCGCCATCGACCTGGTCAGGCCGTTGAGCGCGGCCTTGCTCGACGAGTACGCCGCCACCTGCGCCTGCGAGGAGAACGCCTGCACCGACGACATGACCACGATCGAGCCGCCGCCGCGGGCGCGCAACTCGGGCACGGCGGCCTTGCAGGTGAGGTAGACGCCCTTGAGGTTGATGTCGAACACCTCGTCCCAGACCTCTTCCGGGGTGTCCTCGACGGTGCCGTAACGCTGCACCCCGGCGCAGGTCGCCACGATGTCCAGCCCGCCGAACCTGCTCACCGCCAGGTTCACCAGATCGCGCATGTCACCGGCCCTGCGCACGTCGGCGATCCGGCCGACGATCTGACTGTCCTGCCCGGTGTCTTGCTCGGCGCCCTTGTCGACGCCGCAGAACACCACGGACGCCCCGCCGTCGGCCAGCCGGTCGACCACGGCCCGTCCGATCCCCGTCGAACCGCCCGTGACCAGCGCGACCTTGCCGGCGAACTCGCTCATACCCTTACCTCCGCGCGCAAACTCAACACCTTCGTCTCGTAGGGCTCCAACGTCAGGGCCGTGCCGTTGGCCACGGCCGCGGCCAAACCGTCGGTCGGCATGCCGGCGAACGGCTCCAGCCCCACCGTGTACGCCCGCCCCCACCACGGGTAGCCGGTGGACGCGCCGACCTCCTGCCACATCCACAGGTACGGCAGCACCGACGCCTCCCACTCAACACGCATAGCGATATCCCCCGATATTTCGTACCAACCCTCGTCGAAGCCGGTCAGATAGACGATGTCGCTCGGCGCGCCCGGCTCCGGCACCACGCTCAGATCCGTCGTGCCGCCGCCGTCGGCCGGCACGAGCGGCCACTCCCACGGCCCGCCCGCCCTGACCCGGCGGGCCGGCGGGGTGATCGCGCTCTCGTGCGGGATCACCCGGACGCCCTCGGGCAGCCGGATCCTGGCCCCCGGGCGCAGGAACGGCCGGCCGAACACGATGTGCTGGCCCCACATGGCGTGCAGCGGCAGGCCCGACTCGTTCGTGGCCCGCCCCTCGATCTCCAGCGCGGTCGTGCCGGAGCGCAGCCGCAGGACCTTTTCCATCCGGTACGGCAGCCGCCGCGTGCGCACGCTCAGCCGCACCGCGACCTCCTCGGGGGAGTCGGCCACGACCTCGCACTCCCACGGCAGCCCGGACACCTCGCCGTGCTGCGCCAGCCGTGCCCCCCGGTACTCGCTGGGCGCGCCCCCGTTGGGGAAGACCTCCTGCCAGCCGCCCTCGTAGTGGTCGACGAACTGGGCGACCCCGTCGGCCGCGCCCTGGAGATGCTCGCGCGGGTCGCGCAGCCCCTGCGGCGAGAGCCAGACGAAGTCCGTGTCCGTCGGCTTGTGCAGGAACTCGACGACGTCGCCGCCCTTGCCGGGCAGGACGCTCACGCGCAGCCGTTCGTTCTCCAGCGTGACCGCCCGCAGCCCGTCGATCGTGCCGTGCCGCAGCCGGGCCGCCCAGTTGCGCCTCATCCGAACGTCACATCCAGGAACCGGGGGCGGTAGATGGAGACGTCGCGGTAGTGGTCGGTGTTGACGAAGCTGTTCACGTTGTACGACACCACGAGCCCGTCGCCGGCCACGTCGGGATGGGCGTGGGCGTTGTAGGTGAAGATGTTCCCGCTGGTCTCGGGGGTCGTGTAGACGTGCTGCTTGCCGGTGAAGGGGCCGGAGGGCGAGCAGGAGGAGTAGGCCACGATGTTCGCGCTCAGCGCCTCGGTCGTGTCATGCGTGATCAGGACATATCCGGATCCGACCCGGCTCACGCTGTACTCGTTCGCCACGCCGTCCATTACCCGCGCCGAGTCGGCCTGGTTCGCCGACCAGGTGCCGTCGGCCTTGAGGTACTCCCAGCGGCCGAGCAGGCTCTGCCCCTTGACCCTGGCGACGTGCATGTACTTGGGCGAGCCGAGGTCCTCGACCCCGTACACGTAGGTGTGGCCGCCGTCCCTGAGCACGCCGGAGGCCCAGGCCACGCCCTGGCCCGAGGGCAGGTCGTGCACGCTGATCGGCCGGTCGAGCCGCCCGGGCGCGAACCTGGCCACCACGTTCCGGTGCCAGCGCCAGTCCCATGCTCCGGGGCCGAAGCGCTCGTACTCCTGGTAGGTCACCTCCACGATGCCGCCGGCCAGCGTCGCGTCACCGGCCCAGTACCAGTGGTCCTCGTCGCGCGGCGGCATCACGGCCGTCGGCTTCGCGGCGGTGCCGGCGTGGATGGTGGACAGCCTGCCGTCGCGCTCGACGGCGAAGGAGTTGTTCAGGAAGACCGTGCTCCCGCCCTCCTCCACCACGGGCGGGCGGGTCCCGTCGGGGTTGACCCGGCCGAGGAAGGTGTCGGAGAACACCCAGAGCTCCTGCCCGTTGGGCAGTTTGAGTGAGTAGGTGCCGTCGGCGCCCGTCCAGTCGTCCAGGCGGCTGTTGTCGTTGCCGTAGTTGGTGAACAGGGCGGTCAGCCGGGCGTCGGTGCTGGCGCCCGTGACCGTGGGGGCGCAGTCGGAGGCCGCCGCCGGCGCGGCTCGCTGCTCCTGGACGACGGGTACGGGTCTGGGCGGCGCGGCGAGGGCCTGCTGCGGGGCTGCCGTGAGCCCCAGCAACGCGATGGCCAGGGGTGCGAGGGCGGAGCGGAATCGCGTCATCACATGTCCTAGGGGGAGGGGTTCCCTACAGTTCTAGTCATTAGATCACTTACTGTCTAGGGGTCGAGTGAGCGCGCCGATGTCCGGGGTGGCGTGCCGAAATCCATGTGACCGGGGCGCGGGAGGGCGGCTACCCTGCCGGGATGGGACACGTGGAAGTCGGACATTTGACGTACGTGCTGCCCGACGGGCGGCCGCTGCTCGACGACGTGTCCTTCCGGATCGGCGAAGGCGTCAAGGCCGCGCTCGTCGGGCCCAACGGCGCGGGCAAGACCACGCTCATGCGCCTGATCGCCGGCGACCTCCAGCCGGTCGAGGGCAGCGTGGCCGGCTCCGGCGGCCTGGGCGTGATGCGGCAGTTCATCGGCAGCGTGCGCGACGGCAGCAACGTGCGCGACCTGCTCCTGGGCGTCGCGCCGCCCGCGGTGCGGCAGGCCGCCGAGCGGCTCGACCGGGCCGAGCTGGCCATGATGGAGCGCGACGACGAGAAGACGCAGATGCGCTACGCGCAGGCCATCAGCGACTACACCGACGCGGGCGGCTACGAGATCGAGGTGCTCTGGGACACCTGTACGGTGGCCGCGCTCGGCGTCCCGTTCGAAAGACTGAAATATCGGGACGTGGCGACGCTGTCGGGCGGCGAGCAGAAGCGCCTGGTCCTGGAGGCGCTGCTGCGCGGCCCCGACCAGACCCTGCTGCTCGACGAGCCCGACAACTACCTCGACGTCCCCGGCAAGGAATGGCTGGAACAGCAGCTCAGGGAGACGCCCAAGACCGTGCTGCTGGTCAGCCACGACCGCCAGCTGCTGGCGAACGCGGCCGACCGCATCATCACCGTCGAGTCCGGAAACATCTGGATTCATGGGGGCGGCTTCCGTACCTACGCCGAAGCCCGCAGAGCCCGCAACGAGCGCCTCGACGAGCTGCGCCGGCGCTGGGACGAAGAGCACGCCAAGCTCAAGACCCTGGTCAACATGCTGAAGAACAAGGCCAGATACAACGACGGCATGGCCGCCGCCTACCACGCCGCCCAGACGCGGCTGCGCAAGTTCGAGGAGGCCGGGCCGCCCGAGGTGGCGCCGGCCGAGCAGAACATCAAGATGCGCCTGCGCGGCGGCCGCACCGGCAAGCGCGCGGTCATCTGCGAGGAGCTGGAGCTCAAGGGCCTGATGCGCCCGTTCGACCTGGAGATCTGGTACGGCGAGCGGGTCGCCGTGCTCGGCTCCAACGGCTCCGGCAAGTCCCACTTCCTGCGCCTGCTGGCGGGCGAGCAGGTCGCCTGCGAGGGCGTGGCCAGGCTGGGCGCCCGCGTGGTGCCGGGCCACTTCGCCCAGACCCACGCCCGGCCCGACCTGCTCGGCCGCACCCCGGTCGAGATCGTCATGACCGAGCACGCCAGGCTCAAGAACGAGGCGATGAAGATCCTGGCCCGCTACGAGCTGGCGGGGCTGATCGCCGAGCAGCGCTTCGACACCCTGTCGGGCGGTCAGCAGGCGCGGCTGCAGATCCTGCTGCTGGAGCTGTCGGGGGCCACGCTGCTGCTGCTCGACGAGCCGACCGACAACCTCGACCTGGCCAGCGCCGAGGCGCTGCAGGCGGGCCTGGAGGCGTTCGAGGGCACGGTGCTGGCGGTCACCCATGACCGCTGGTTCGCCGCCGATTTCGACCGTTATCTGGTCTTCGGCTCCGACGGCACGGTCTACGAGTCGGCCGAGCCGGTCTGGGACGAGACCAGGGTGGTCCGTCCGCGTTGACAAAGAATTGGTAGGGCTGGCGCGTGTCCCCCGCCAGCCGTGCCCATGCTCGGGTTATCACGGCAAAGTGATCCCGCGTAGCCGAACCGCCAGCCTCCTCGCACTCGGGGCGATCTGCCTCACCGGGTGCGCGAGCGAGGAACAGCCGGTCCAGAAGCTCAAGCCGCTCGCTCTCAAGGAGCAGGTCTCCCACATCGTCAAATCCGCCGACGGATATGCCGTCACCTGGGCGGGCGTGCTCAGCAACGCCAACCCGTGGCACTTCGGCGAGCACGTGGTGGCCACGATCGTCGGGCACGACGCCAAGGGGAGCGAGGTGCTCAAACTGGACCAGCCGCTCGACGCGGTGCCGCCGGGCGGCACGCTGCCCTTCACCGGCCAGGCCGTGGCCACCCAGAAGCCGGCCAAGGTGACGATCCAGTACCGTCCCGCGCGGTGGCGGCCGGCGGCGCGCATTCCTTCGGCGTTCCAGCGGTTCCCGATTTCGCGGGTCCAGACCATGCGCCAGAAAGATGGCACGTACCTTATTACTGGATATGTCGGCAACCCTTATCAAATATCGGCGAGCAGCCTGGTCGTGAACGCGATGCTGCGCGACAAGGCGGGAAAGCTCGTCGGCGGCGGCAGCACCTATGTGGACGACGTGAAGGCCGGCAGCCCGCCGCGGTTCATCCTCACGGTGGGCGGCCTGCCCAGGGGCTCCCAGGTGGCCAGGACCGAGATCGCGGCCAGGACCTGGGGCTCCACCGGCCGTCCCTACGAGGACCTGGCCCTGTCGGGAGCCGTTCCCGTGCACACGGTCAAGCCCACGAGTGAGCCGTTCGCGGTGGACCGGAACACGCAGGTGGCGTCCGAGCACAAGCAATAAATAAGCCGCGCCTATCCGGAATGTCGGGACAATTTTCTGGTTCTTCGCCTGACAAGTGATGCCTTCGGCGTGGAACCGGTAGAACTGCAAGTTACCGATCCATTACCTTCGGTCACATGACTGACCGCGTTCTGGTCGAAGCACTCCGCGCCCGTGATCCAGGAGCGCTCAGCGCGCTCTACGACGCGTACGCGGAGAGCGTCTACCGCTATTGCTGGTCCCTCCTTCTCCGCGCCGACAGCGCGCAGGTGGCGCTCCGCGACACGCTGATCGCCGCCGAGGCGCACGCCGGCGCGCTGACCGCGCCCGACCGGCTGCGCGCCTGGTTGTTCGCGCTGGCGCGCGCCGAATGCCTGCGGCGCAGAGCCGCCGCGCCACCGGGCGCCGCCGAGGCGCTGGCCGAGGCGCCCGCCCCCGACGACCCCGCCGACGCCGACCTGCGCGTCATGGCCTGGAACGCGGTGCACGGCCTGCCCGTGGCCGACCGGGAGCTCCTGGAGCTCGTCCACGGGCACGAGCTGCCCGCGGACGAGCTGGCGCAGGTGCTCGCCACACCGCCGCGCCAGGTGGAGCTGCTCCTCGAAGCGGCTCGCGAACGCCTGGGCGACGCGATCACGGCCGAGGTCCTGGCCAGGAAGGGCCCGTACGACTGCCCGCGGCGCGCCCGCATCCTGGCCGGGTTCGGCGGCGAGCTGACCAGGGAGATGCGCGAGCACCTGATCAGGCACCTGGCGCGGTGCGAGACCTGCGCGCCGCACCGCGCGCGCGAGGTGTCCCCGGCCAAGGTGTACGCGCTGCTGCCCGCGCCCGCGCTGCCCGACACCCTGCGGGTCAGGGTGATGAGCTGCTTCGCCGACCCGGAGCTCCTGCCCTACCGCCGCTACGTCGCCCGGCGGACCGCCGCCCTGGGCGCCGCCGGGTTTCCCGTTCCCCCGCGGCGGCAGGGCCGGCGCTGGCCTCAGGCGGTGGCGGGCGCGCTGGCGGCGATCGCGACCGTGGTGGCGATAGCGGTGATCTTCGATCGGATCGGAAGGGAGAACGGCGGGGTGACAGGCGTCGCGACGGCCGCGTTCCCGGCGACGGGTGAGCCTCCGGGCATCCGGCTGCCCTGGCAGGGCGATCCCCACGATGTGCCGCTGACCGTGGAGCCGATCCTCGACAACACCACCACGCAGCCCCTGGGCGTGACCGGCACGCCGACCGGGGCGCCGGCTCCGGCCGTGCCGTCCCAGGGCCGCTCCTCGCCCACCGGCGCACCGGCCACGTCGTCGTCCCCGCCGGGCAGGTCCCCCAGCGGCGACGACGCCGCGCCGGATCCGGACTCCGTGCCGGACGGGCTGCCGGCCGAGCCGCCCGGGCACGATCAGCAGACCGGCCGGCCGACGACCGGCACCCCGCCCGGCGGGCCGCCCGACGACGCACCCGGCAGGCCGCGCCCGACCAGGCCCGGCACCCGTACCCCGACCCCGACACCCACCCCCACGCCGACACCGACCCAGACCCCCACCCCGACCGCCACGCCGACGGAGACGGCCACCCCGACCCCGACGGAGGAACCGTCGGTGACCCCGTCGGAAACGGGCACCTGACCTCCCTGCGCCCGGCGCCACGACCGAGGCTTCCGCGTCCGGCCCTGTCCCTGACCCGCGCCCGTGAATAGGGAGCCTGTTCACTTTCACGTGACGTTATGTGAGTGAAGTCCCGGGAACTGTGTGCACAGAGTAACCATCTGTGTTCAGGGGGACCTATGCGCGCATTCCGGGCCGGGCTCCTCGCGGGCTGCCTGCTCGTGGCCGCCTGCCCGCCGGTCGACGCCGAGCCGGGGCCCTCCTCGCACGACGTCAAGCAGGCCCGCCAGACTGCGCGCGAGAGGTCGAAGCGGCTCAGCCGGACGACCGCCAAGCTGGCCACCGCGCACTCGCGGCTGGAACGGCTGGCGGCCGAGGTCGAGCGGCTGGTGGAGGCGTACAACGGGGAGATGGTCCGGCTGCGGCAGGCCGAGCAGAACCATCAGCAGGCCAGAGCCAGGCTGGCCGCGGCCGCCGCCGAGGTCGAGCGGGCCAGGCAGGCCGTGACGCTGCTGGCCACCGAGAGCAACGGCGGGCTGGGTTCGCTCGGGCCGGTCGTCGGCATGCTGCTCGACCAGGGCGGCACCGACGGGTTCCTGCACCGCGCCAGCGTGCTCGGGCACCTGAGCGGCGAGCGGGCCGCGGTCCTCGGCCGGATGCGTGACGCCCAGGAGGTGGCCGCGATCCTGCGCATCCACGCCGACAGCGCGTACGCGGCCCAGCAGGCCGCCTCGGAACGCGCCCGGCTGGCCAAGATCGCCGCCGAGCGGGCGGTGGCCGGGCAGCGGCGCGCGACCAGGGAGCTCACCGCGCGCAAGAAGACCTTGCAACGCAGGGTCGACGCTGCCCGCACCCGCGCCGACCTGCTGGCCAGGCGGAGGGAGGCGGCGCTGGCCGGGCTCGTCGCCGGCGGCTCGGCCATGGGCGACGTGGCCGCGAACTGGGCGCTCACCCAGCTCGGCAAGTCCTACGTGTGGGCAGCCGCCGGCCCGGAGACCTACGACTGCTCAGGGCTGACGATGCGGGCGTGGGAGAAGGTCGGCGTACGGCTCGACCACTGGACCGGCACGCAGTGGACCTCGGGCCCCCACGTGCCGCTCGACCAGTTGCGCCGCGGCGACCTGCTCTTCTTCGCCCACGTCACCGGCGACCCCGCGACCATCCACCACGTCGGCATCTACGTCGGACGCGGCCAGATGGTGCACGCCCCGCAGACGGGCGACGTGGTGCGGGTCGCCTCGATCTGGCGCGGAGACCTGGTGGGTGCCACCAGGCCCGCCCCATGAGCCGCCGGCGGTGGCCCCAGTGGCAGCCCCGGCAGCGGCCTCAGCAGCGGCCCCAGCAGGGGACCTAGTGGTGGCCTTCTTCCTTCGCCCGCCGGAACGAGCGCTCGATCTCGGCCTCGGCCTCGATGCGGCCGACCCAGTTGGCGCCCTCGACCGACTTTCCGGGCTCAAGATCCTTGTAGACCTCGAAGAAGTGCTGGATCTCCAGCCGGTCGAACTCCGACACGTGATGGATGTCCTGGATGTGATGCATGCGGGGGTCGGTGGACGGCACGCAGAGCACCTTGTCGTCACCGCCCTTCTCGTCGGTCATCCGGAACATCCCCACCGCGCGGCACGTGATGTAGCACCCGGGGAACGTCGGCTCCTGCAGCAGCACCAGCGCGTCCAGCGGGTCGCCGTCCTCACCGAGGGTGTGCTCGATGAAGCCGTAGTCGGCGGGGTACTGCGTGGAGGTGAACAGGAGCCGGTCAAGCCTGATCTTCCCGGTCTCGTGGTCCACTTCGTACTTGTTCCGTTGCCCCTTGGGAATCTCAACGACAACGTCGAACTCCACCGCGGTTCCTCCGCTCAGGCCCCCGGGAACCCCCGGATGGGCGTTAATGTCTCGTAGGCGAACACAGGAGAGAGGGCAGGCGACGTGGCGCGGCGCGACCAGTGGGTGATGCTGACCACCCTCGCCGTGCTCCAAACCCTGACGATCGTCACCGGCGTCTACGCGATGACCACCGACTTCAGCCTGAGCGCGCTGACGAACGGATCGACACCCACCGGGCCGACGGCGTCGTCACCGGCGGAAGGCTCTTCCCCCGTCCCCGTGGTCACCTCCGGGCCGGTGCTGGCCCGGCTGCCGGTGAAGCCCGGAGACGGACCTCTCCCGACTAAGGGTACTTTGACGCGCCAGCTCACCGGCGCCCTGGGTGACAAAGCACTCGGCGGCCGGGTGGGCGCGGTCGTGATCGACACGGTCACCGGAGAGCAGATCTTCGCCTCCAACGCCGACCTGGCCATCACCCCCGCCTCGACCACGAAGATCGTCACCTGCGCCGCGGCGCTGGCCGCGCTCGGCCCCGACACCCGCCTGTCCACCCGCGTCGTCCAGGGCCCCAAGCCCGGCACCGCGATCCTCGTCGGCGGCGGCGACCCTCTCCTCGCCGGCCCCTCCGCCAAGGACGACGGCTACCCGAAGCAGGCCCGGCTGAGCACCCTCGCCGCCCGCACCGCTGCCACGCTCAAGGCGCAGAACGTACGCAAGATCACCCTTTATTACGACACCTCCCTCTTCACCGGCACCCCCAAGGCACCCGGCTGGAAGACCAACTACATCCCCGACGGCGAGGTGGCCCCCGTCCACGCCCTCACCATGGACGAGGGCAGGCAGGACCCCCGCTTCCGCAGCCCCCGCGTCGCCGACCCGCCCCGCTACGCCGCCGCCGCCTTCGCCCGGCTGCTCGCCAAGCAGGGCATCACCGTCGCCAAGTCCGTACGCCAGGCCAAGGCCCAGCCCGGAGCGGCCGAGCTCGGCAAGGTCGACTCCGCCCCCCTGTACGCCCTCGTCGAGCACACGCTCACCCGCAGCGACAACGACCTCGCCGAGGCCCTGCTGCGCCACGTCGCCATCAAGCAGGGCCGGCCCGCGACCTTCGACGGTGGCGCCGCCGCCGTGATCGCCGTCCTGCAGCGCCTCGGAGCCGGCCAGAACGTGGCGCTGTCCGACGGCAGCGGCCTGTCCATCCGCAACCGCATCAGCCCCAACGCCCTGGCCAAGGTCCTCGCCCTGTCCGGCTCGGCCGCCCACCCCGAACTGCGCGCCGTCGCCTCCGGCATGCCGATCGCGGGCTTCTCCGGCACCCTCGGCAACGGCCGCCGTTTCACCAGGAGCGACAGCAAGGGCCAGGTCGGTCTCGTCCGCGCCAAGACCGGCACCCTCAACAACATCAACACGCTGGCCGGGATGGCCACGACCAAGGACGGGCGGCTGGTCACGTTCGCCTTCATGGCCGACCGCGTACCCCTCAACGCCGAGCCCGTCCTCGACCGGCTCGCCGCCACCGTGGCACGTTCCTGACGCGCTCCTTCGCAGCCGTGCGTTGAACCACGTACGGTGGACGGTATGCAGGTGATCGACTGGGATCTGGCCGTCACGACCGGCACGCGCCTGGTGCGCCCCGGTCCTCAGGTGAGCCGGGAGGAGGCCAGGCAGGCCGTCACCGAGCTCCGCACCCTGTCGCGCGAGGCCGAGGGCCACGTGCGCGAGTTCACGAAGATTCACACCGAGACCGCGCCGCAGCCGGCCACCATCGTGGACCGGCCCGGCTGGATCAAGGCCAACGTCGAGGGCTTCCGCGTGGTGCTGGAGCCGCTGACCCAGCGCATGGCCAGCGGCGACAGCCAGCCGCCCGCCATCGTCACGGCCGTGGGGTCCCGCATCACGGGCGTCGAGGTGGGCGCCGTCCTGGCCTTCCTGGCCTCGCGCGTACTCGGCCAGTACGAGCTGTTCCTCCCACCCGACCCCACGGGCAAGGAGGCCGCCGGCCGCCTGACGCTCGTGGCCCCCAACATCGTCCACGCCGAACGCGAGATGGGCGTCGACCCGCACGACTTCCGCCTCTGGGTCTGCCTGCACGAGGAGACCCACCGGGTGCAGTTCACCGGGGTCAAGTGGCTGCGCGAATACGTGCGCGGGCAGATGACCGAGTTCCTGCTCGCCTCCGACCTCGACCTGCCCACCCTGCTCGAACGGCTCCGCAACGCCGCCGACACGGTGGCCGACGTGGTGCGCGGCGGCGAGGGCAACCTCATCGACGCCATCCAGTCGCCCGGCCAGAAGGAGATCCTCGACCGCCTGACCGCCGTGATGACCCTCGTCGAAGGCCACGGAGACTACGTCATGGACGCGGTCGGCCCGTCGGTGGTCCCCTCGGTGGCCGACATCCGCGCCAAGTTCGCCCAGCGCCGCGAAGGCGGCTCCCGCCTGGACCGCACGGTACGGCGGTTGCTGGGGATCGAGGTCAAGATGAAGCAGTACGCGGAGGGCTCCGCCTTCGTCCGCACGGTGGTGGACCGGGTGGGCATGGACGGCTTCAACAAGATCTGGACCTCCCCGGAAACCTTGCCGACCACCCCGGAAATCGCCGACCCCACCCTCTGGATCACCCGAGTGATCGGCACCCCGGCCCTCCCCGCCTAACGCCCCGCCAAAAACCGGCACGGCGACATCGAGGTCCCCCGGCACCACCGGAGACCGCCACCCCACCACCCAAGCTCTTACACCTCTCACCGCCTCTTCCCGCGCCACGTCAACGGGAGGCGGTGTGGTGGTGTCCGGCGCTTGTGCGCGGTGCCCGGCTCGTCGGCATCGGCGTCGGCTCACACGCCCACGGCCTCTTCACGGGTCACTCCTCGCGCCGCGTCGGCGGGAGGCGGTGCGGTGGTGTCCGGCGCTCGGGCACGGCGCCTGGCCGGGAGACGGTGCTGGTATCCGTCTCCCGACAGGGCCGGCGGGTCGGTGCGCTTGCCTCGCTTCCCCGGCTCTCGCGTCACGCCGGATCATCCGCGCTCCTACGCCACCTTCACCGTCTCTCCACGCACCCCGGCAGTTCCAGGCGCCGCGTCGGCGGGAAGCAGTGCGGTGGTGTCCGGCGCACGTGCGCGGTGCTCGGCCGGGGGTGGCGTGGTGGTTCCGGCGTCCCCCAGCAGGATCGGCGGGTCAGTGCGGCCGCCTTGCTTTCCTGGCTCTTGTCTCGCCAGATCACCCACACGCCTGCGACACCGCCCACCGTCTCTCCCTGCGCTGCGTCGGCGGGAGGTGGTGCGCCGGTGTCCGGCGCTTGTGGGTGGTGCTTGGCTGGGCGTGCGTGCCTCGTTGGGTGAGGGGCGGGAGAATGGGGGCGTGGGTCCGCAACCGGCTGTAGCTGACGTTCGTAGAGCAGTGCGCGAGGCTCTGGTTGACGTGCCGGAAGGTGCGCTGGTGCTGGTGGCGTGTAGTGGTGGGGCCGATTCGTTGGCGTTGGCGGCTGCATCGGCCTTTGTCGCTTCCCGTGCGCGGCTGCGGGCGGGCCTCGTCACTGTGGATCATCAACTGCAGGAGGGGTCGGCGCAGCGGGCGGAAGCGGTGGTGAAAGTGGCTCGGGACGTGGGGCTGGAGCCGGCTGAAGTGCTCACCGTCACCGTGGGCGCCCAAGGTGGGCCCGAGGCGGCGGCGCGGGAGGCCAGGTATGCGGCGCTGGCCGAAGCGGCCGAACGGCTGAAGGCGGAGACGGTGCTGCTGGGGCACACCAGGGACGATCAGGCCGAGACGGTGCTGCTGGGGCTGGCCAGGGGGAGTGGGCTCCGTTCGTTGTCGGGCATGGCCGCCAGGTCGGGGCGCTATCGGCGGCCCTTGCTCGACCTGCCCAGAGCCACCACCGTGGCGGCCTGCCGGGCGATGGGCCTCACTCCCTGGGACGATCCGCACAACGAGGACCCCCGCTACACCCGGGTCCGCGTCCGCCATACGGTGCTGCCGGTGCTGGAGGCGGAGCTGGGGCCGGGGGTGGCCGAGGCGCTCGCGAGGACGGCGGGGCTGGCGCGGCAGGACGCGGACGCGCTCGATGAATGGGCCGATACGGCGTACCAGAATTGCGCTCTAAGCGATATCGGCGGGTTGATAAAGGTGACCGTGGCCGAGCTGGAAAAGCTGCCCGACGCCGTCAGGCGGAGGGTGCTGAGGCGGGCCGCGCTCGCCGCCGGAGCCCCGTCCGGAGCCCTGTCGGCCACCCACGTCCTGGCCGTGGACCGGCTGGTCACGAACTGGCGCGGGCAGAAAGCCGTGGACCTGCCCGGGGGTCTGTCCGCCGTCCGGCGATATGGCACCCTGATATTCGCCATCAGTCCCATCGCGTAAGGAACCACACGTGGACGCAGCCGACATGGGCAATGACCTGGAAAAGGTCCTCATTCCCGAGGACGAGCTCCAGGCCAAGATCAAAGAGCTCGCCGGCCGGATCGACGAGGACTACGCGGGCCAGGACGTCCTGCTCGTGGGCGTGTTGAAGGGCGCGGTGATGGTGATGGCCGACCTGGCCAGAGCCTTGCACGTGCCGGTGCAGATGGACTGGATGGCGGTGTCCTCGTACGGCGCGGGCACCAGGTCGTCCGGCGTCGTCCGCGTGCTGAAGGACCTCGACACCGACATCCTGAACCGCCATGTGCTGATCGTCGAGGACATCATCGACTCCGGCCTGACCTTGCACTGGCTGCTGGAAAACCTCAAGTCGCGTAATCCGGCCTCGCTGGAGATCTGCGCCGCGCTGCGGAAACCCGATGCGGTGAAGGTGACCATCGAGGTGAAATACGTCGGCTTCGACATTCCCAACGAGTTCGTGATCGGTTATGGGCTCGACTACGCGGAGCGATACCGGAATCTTCCGTTCATCGGCACTCTGGCGCCCCACGTATATAAGTAGGACTCTCCGCGATGGCCGGGAACATCGCGGAACGTGACGTACGTTGATAGGGCAAGACCGGTGTAGCGGGCGGGTCCCTCCGTGCGCCGTGCCGGTGTACCTTCAGACTCCGGGAGGGTGACCTCGCGTCCCCTTCGGGTAGTCAGAAGTCGCGGTGTCGGATGCCGCGGCCCCGGGCCAGCCCGGGGTTCCAGGCCATGGTCAGGAAGGGACGGGCCCGCAAGGGGTTCCGCATCGGATGGATCTCAAGCGATTTACACGTGGGCCACTGCTGTGGATCCTGGGCATCGTCGTGCTGCTCCTGCTCGTCACCCAGCTCTGGAGTGGCGGCGGAAATTACAAGACGGCCGACACGTCCTTGGTCCTTCAGCAGATTCGCGCCGGAAACGTCAGCAACGCCAAGATCGTTGACAAGGACAACCGGATCGAGGTGACGCTGACCAACCCTGTCGCGGTCAAACAGGGTGACGCCCCGACGAAGCTGATCCAGTCCGACTGGGTCACCGGTTACGGCGCCAAGCTGACCGACGAGCTGCAGGCTCAGGTCGTCGCGGGCAAGACGAAGAGCTTCACGACCGAGGTGCCGCAGGAGAACATCCTGCTCAGCCTGCTGGTGAGCTTCCTGCCGATCGTCATCATCGTGCTGATCTTCCTGTTCATCATGAACCAGATGCAGGGCGGCGGCTCGCGGGTGATGAACTTCGGCAAGTCGAAGGCCAAGCTCATCACGAAAGACACCCCCAAGACCACCTTCGCCGACGTCGCCGGCGCGGACGAGGCCATCGAGGAGCTCCAGGAGATCAAGGAGTTCCTGCAGGCCCCGGCCAAGTTCCAGGCGATCGGCGCCAAGATCCCCAAGGGCGTGCTGCTGTACGGCCCGCCCGGCACCGGCAAGACGCTGCTGGCGCGCGCCGTCGCCGGCGAGGCCGGGGTGCCGTTCTACTCGATCTCCGGTTCCGACTTCGTCGAGATGTTCGTCGGCGTCGGCGCCTCGCGTGTGCGCGACCTGTTCGAGCAGGCCAAGGCCAACGCCCCGGCGATCATCTTCATCGACGAGATCGACGCCGTCGGCCGCCACCGCGGCGCCGGCCTGGGCGGCGGTCACGACGAGCGCGAGCAGACGCTCAACCAGCTCCTCGTCGAGATGGACGGCTTCGACGTCAAGGGCGGCGTGATCCTCATCGCCGCGACCAACCGGCCCGACATCCTCGACCCGGCGCTGCTGCGTCCCGGCCGCTTCGACCGGCAGGTCACCGTCGACCGGCCCGACCTCGAGGGCCGCAAGGGCGTCCTGCGGGTGCACGGCCGCGGCAAGCCGTTCGCCCCCGACGTCGACCTCGACGTCATCGCGCGCCGCACCCCCGGCTTCACCGGCGCCGACCTGGCCAACGTGATCAACGAGGCCGCCCTGCTGACCGCGCGGGCCGACCAGAAGCTGATCACGATGGACACCCTCGAGGAGTCGATCGACCGTGTCATGGCAGGGCCCGAGCGCAAGACGCGGGTCATGTCCGACAAGGAGAAGAAGATGATCGCCTATCACGAGGGCGGTCACGCACTGGTGGCGCACGCGCTGCCCAACTCCGACCCGGTCCACAAGATCACGATCCTGTCCCGCGGCCGCGCCCTCGGTTACACGATGACGCTGCCGATGGAGGACAAGTTCCTGGCCACCAGGTCCGAGATGATGGACCAGCTCGCGATGCTGCTCGGCGGCCGCGCGGCGGAGGAGCTCGTCTTCCACGAGCCCACCACCGGCGCCTCCAACGACATCGAGAAGGCCACGGCCGTCGCCCGCCGCATGGTGACCGAATACGGCATGAGCGAGCAGCTCGGCGCCCGTAAGTTCGGCAGCGGCCAGGCGGAGGTCTTCCTGGGCCGCGAGATGGGCCACGAGCGCGACTACTCCGAGAAGATCGCCTCCACGATCGACGAGGAGGTCCGCCGGATGATCGAGACGGCGCACGACCAGGCCTGGGACATCCTGGTCCAATACCGCGACGTGCTCGACAACCTGGTGCTGGAGCTCATGGAGAAGGAGACCCTCTCCCGCGACATGGTGCTGCAGATCTTCGCGCCGGTGGTCGTCAAGGAGCACCGCCCGTCCTACGCGGGCTACGGCAAGCGGCTCCCCTCCGACCGTCCGCCGATCCTGACGCCGAAGGAGCAGTCGGCCAACGGCTCGCTCACCTCGGGGCATCAGGGCGCACTGCCGTCAGGGGACAGTGCGTGACTCAGCACGATGTCGACCTGGGGCGGATCGAGAAGGCCGTTCGCGAGATCCTCTACGCCATCGGCGAGGATCCCGATCGTGACGGCCTGATCGAGACGCCCGCCCGGGTCGCCCGCGCGATGGCCGAGCAGTACTCCGGGCTCGGCCAGACGCCGGAGGAGGTGCTCACGAAGGTCTTCGACGTCGATCACGACGAGATGGTGCTCGTGCGCGACATCGAGGTCTACTCGACCTGTGAGCACCACCTGGTCCCGTTCCACGGCCTGGCCCACGTCGGCTACATCCCCAACACGAAGGGCCAGGTCACGGGCCTGTCGAAGCTGGCCCGCCTGGTCGACGTCTACGCCCGCCGCCCCCAGGTGCAGGAGCGCATGACGTCCCAGATCGCCGACGCTCTGATGCGCGTGCTGGAGCCGCGCGGAGTCATCGTGGTGGTGGAGGCCGAGCACCTGTGCATGACGATGCGCGGCGTACGCAAGCCGGGCGCCAAGACCGTCACCTCCGCCGTCCGCGGCAGTTTCCGCAGCAGCGACAGCACCCGATCCGAGGCGATGGCGCTCATCCTGGGCCGCTGAGGACGAACGGGGTACCCACGATGTCAGCAAGTGTGGGGAAGCGCCTAGGCTTGGCCCATGACTAGCGTGCCCATCAGCGTGCCGGGAGGTGCGGAGCGGTGCCTCGTCATGGGCGTGGTCAATGTGACGCCTGATTCGTTCTCCGACGGCGGCCAGTGGTTCGACGAGGCGGCCGCCATCCGGCACGGCCTCGATCTGGTCCGCGAGGGCGCCGACATCGTCGACGTGGGCGGCGAGTCCACCCGTCCCGGCGCGGCCAGGGTCTCCCTCGAAGAGGAGCTGGCCAGGGTCGTCCCGGTGATCAGGGCGCTGCGCTCGGAGGGCGTGGCGGTCAGCGTCGACACGATGCGCGCCGAGGTGGCCAAGGCCGCGGTGGAGGCGGGCGCCCAGCTCGTCAACGACGTGAGCGGCGGCCTGGCCGATCCCGAGATGCCGCGCGTGGTGGCCGCGACCGGGGTCACCTACGTCGTGATGCACTGGCGCGGCCACAGCCATGACATGGACACCCGCGCCGTCTACGCCGACGTGGTCACGGAGGTGCGCGAGGAGCTGAGCAAGCGAGTCGACCTGGTGCTGGCGGAGGGGGTCACGGAGGAGCAGATCGTGCTCGACCCTGGCCTCGGCTTCGCCAAGAACGCCGAGCACAACTGGGCGTTGCTCGCGGGCATCCCGGAGCTGACGGAGCTGGGCTATCCGTTGCTCGTCGGGGCGTCACGCAAGCGTTTCCTGGGGCGGCTGCTGGCCGACGCCGACGGCACGCCCCGGCCGTTCAGCCGCAGCGACGACGCCACGCTGGCCGTGACCGCGCTGGCCGCGCAGGCCGGCGCGTGGTGCGTACGCGTGCACGAAGTAGGTCCCAATGCCGATGCCGTGCGCGTGGCAGCCGCATGGAAGAGAGCCGGAGCCAACACATGAGCGTCGACACCGCCGCCATCGAGACGGTCAACCAGGAGTTCTACACCGCGATCGAGAGCGCGGACCTGGACAAGATGACGGAGATCTGGGCCGAGGACACCGCCGACGACCAGGTGAGCTGCGTCCATCCGGGGTGGACCCTGCTGACGGGCCGCTCGGAGGTGCTGCGGTCGTGGGCCCTGATCATGGCCAACACGACCTACATCCAGTTCGTGCTGACCGACGTGAGCACGACCGTGCTGGGTGACGTGGCCGTCCTGACCTGTGTGGAGAACATCCTGACCGCGGGCGAGGAGGGTGAGGCCAGTTTTGCCGCGGGCAAGGTGGTGGCGAGCAACGTCTACCTCCGCACCTCGCAGGGCTGGCGGCTGTGGATGCACCACGGCTCGCCGGTGCTGCAGGGGGATGACGACGAGGAGGAGGAAGGCGAGCTTGAGCCCTGATCGCATCACTCTCAAGGGCCTGCGGGCCAGGGGGAGACACGGCGTGCTCGCTGCCGAGCGGGAGCTCGGGCAGGAGTTCGTGGTGGACGCGACGCTGTTCCTCGACACCGCGCCGGCGGCGGCCGGCGACGACCTGACCAAGACCGTCCACTACGGGGAGCTGGCGCAGGCCCTGGTCGAGGTGGTCGAGGGCGAGCCGGTCGAGCTGATCGAGACGCTCGCGCAGCGCCTGGCGGACGTGTGTCTGGCGGGCGAGCCGGTACGCAAGGTCGAGGTGAGCGTGCACAAGCCGGCGGCGCCGATCCCGCTGCCGTTCGACGACGTGATCGTGACGATTGAGCGGAGCCGCGGATGAAGGTCGTGCTCTCTCTCGGCAGCAACCTGGGGCACCGGTTCCAGACGTTGCAGGGTGCCGTGGACACGCTGTTCGACGCTCCAGGGCTGGAGTTCGTCAAGGCGTCCCCCGTCTACGAGACCGATCCCGTAGGAGGGCCGGAGGGACAGCGGCCCTTCCTCAACGCGATCGTGGTGGCCGAGACGACGCTGGCGCCGCGCACCCTGCTGGAGCGGGCCCAGGGCGTGGAGAACGCCTTCGGCCGCGTCCGCGAGGAGCGCTGGGGCCCCCGTACCCTCGACATCGACCTGATCGTGGTCGGCGAGCAGGTCAGCGACGACCCCGACCTCACGCTGCCGCATCCACGGGCCCACGAGCGCGCGTTCGTGCTCGTGCCCTGGTCGAAGGCCGACCCCGAGGGCGTGGTCCCCGGGCACGGGCGGGTGGCGGAGCTGCTGGAGGCGGTCGAGGAGCAGGGTGTACGCCTGCGCGACGACCTCAAGCTGCAGAGGCCCGATTGAAGCCGACCCATCCCGGCGTCCTGGCCGGCATCTTCGCTGTCCTCGCCCTGCTGACCTGGGCGGTGATCCGGCAGGCCTACTCCGAGCTGCCCCTCATGCCCTGGACCGCGATCCCCACGGTCCTGCTGCTGGCCATCGGCGAGGGTTACAGCGCCTGGGCGACCAAGGCCAGGATCGCCAGGAAGCCCGGCACCAAGCCGGTCGAACCGCTCGCCGTGGCCCGGCTGGCGGCGCTGGCGAAGGCGTCGGCGTACGCGGGAGCGGCCTTCGGCGGGATCTTCGCCGGGTTCGCCCTGCACACCGTGCAGCTGCTCGACCGGGAGACGCCGCGCGGCGAGTTCTTCGTCTCGGCCGGGTCGCTGGTGTCGTGCGTCGTGCTGGTCTGCGCCGCGCTCTACCTGGAGCACGCCTGCCGCATCCCCAAGGACCCGGAGGAACAGGGCCAGTACCGGCAGAACGGACGAGACTAGGCTCCGGGGCTAGTTGTGCTCGCCGAGGCCCTCCACGGTCCTGCGGGCCGCGGCGGCCAGGCGGTCGTGCCACATTTCGCGCTGGAGCAGGCGCAGCGCGCGGCGCAGGACGTCACTCGGCCGCTCGTCTTCGCGAAGGGCGTTGCGGATGATCCGCTCGTCTTCGGCGTTGGCCCGGAAGGCGATCTCAGCCATGTCCCGAGCTTATGGACCCGCCGACGCCCCTGTCCTGCGTTTGCCCGACGGGGGCCCGCCTGCGGCCGAAGAGGTAGATGACCGGAGCCGTGCAGATGAGCGGCCCGATGACGGCAATCGGGCGTTCCAGCCACCACACCGTGTCCGGCGGGATCCGGTCGCCCAGCGAGCCGAACAGCCACCACGACAGGCCCAGCGAGATGGCCATCCCGGTGGTGTGGAAGAGGAACAGCGGCAGCGCGTACCGGTTGATGAAGTCGTTGAGCCGCCGCCAGCCCGGCCGTTCCAGCACCCGTTCCATGGCCGGCCGTAGCACCTCGACCAGCCCGATCTGGAAGAGCAGCAGCGCCACGATGACGAACGTGGGCGGCGCCATGTTGGACCACTTGTCGCCGGGGACCCCGACCATCGAGCCCGGGTAGATGCCGGAGTAGACCAGCCCGAACAGGGCGAACAGCCCCGTCCACAGCAGCGCCACGTCATAGCGTCGGGGCAGCTCGACGACGCGGTCGTAGAAGAACCCGGCCTGGTGGGCCAGCCCCCAGATGATGATCATGTTGAGCCAGGCGACGCCCTCGACCTCGTACCGGAAGCGCAGCACGTCCACCACCAGCGCCGCGCCGGCGAGCCAGATGAGGGTGAGCACGTCGTAGTGCTTGTGCAGCCAGAGCGCGAGCGGCAGCAGCGCGATCAGGACGAGATAGACGCCGAGGAACCAGAGCGGGCTGAGCACGAGCAGGACGACCCGCCACATCCAGTCCACCTGGAACGTGTACGTCACCGCCGCCCCGATGGCGATCCACACCCCGGACAGGACCAGCGCGGGAAAGGCCAGCGCCTTGATCCGCCGCGCCACGAACGAGCCGATGCCGACGCCGCGCGCCCTGGCCCGCCGCCAGGACAGCAGGTGCACGTGGCCGCCGACGTAGAAGAACAGCGGCAGCACCTGCAGCAGCCAGGTGAGGATCCACAGGCCGGAGGTGAAGCCCAGCGGGCTGGTGGGCTCGGGGCCCTGCGGCTTCCACTCCAGGATGGTGAAGGCCCAGTGCCACACGACCACGACGATCAGGCTCAGCGCGCGCAGCCAGTCGACGTACTTGTCGCGCTCAGGGGAGGGGGCGGGGGCGGGGGAGGGGGTCACTTGTCGATGTCACCTACCACGAAGAACATGGAGCCGAGGATGGCCACCATGTCGGCCACCAGATGCCCCGGCAGCATCTCGCGCAGCACCTGGATGTTGCTGTAGGAGGCCGAGCGCAGCTTGAGCCGCCACGGCGTCTTGTCGCCCTTCGACACCAGGTAGTAGCCGTTGATCCCGAGCGGGTTCTCCGTCCACGCGTACGTGTGGCCCTCCGGCACCTTGAGCACCTTGGGCAGCCGCTGGTTGACCGGGCCGGGCGGCAGCGAGCGCAGCCGTTCGACGCAGGCGTCCGCCAGGTCCAGCGAGACCTTGAGCTGCTCGAACAGCACCTCGAAGCGGTCGTGGCAGTCGCCCGCGCTCCGCGTGACGACCTTCACCGGCAGCTCGGGATAGGCCAGGTACGGCTCGTCGTGGCGCAGGTCGAAGTCGACGCCCGAGGCGCGGGCGATGGGGCCGCTGACGCCGTACTGCATGATCTGCTCGCGGGTGAGCACGCCCACGCCCCTGGTGCGCGCGATGAAGATCTCGTTGTGCAGGATGAGGTTCTCGATGTCGGGCACGCGGCGGCGGGTTCCGGCGACGGCCTCGCTCACCCGGTCGAGCCAGCCGAGCGGCAGGTCCTCCTTGAGCCCGCCGACCCGGTTGAACATGTAGTGCATGCGCCCGCCGGAGATCTCCTCCATGACGGCCTGGATGCGTTCGCGCTCGTCGAAGGAGTAGAACAGCGGCGTCATCGCGCCCAGCTCCAGGGGATAGGAGCCGAGGAACATCAGGTGGTTGAGCACCCGGTTGAGCTCGGCCAGCAGCGTGCGCGCCCATACGGCCCTGACCGGCGGCTCCATGCCCAGCAGGCGTTCGGCGGCGAGCACCACGCCGAGCTCGTTCGCGAAGCCGGACAGCCAGTCGTGCCGGTTGGCCAGCATGATGATCTGACGGTAGTCACGCACCTCGAACAGCTTCTCCGCGCCCCGGTGCATGTAGCCGATGATCGGCTCGGCGGTGGCGATGCGCTCGCCGTCGAGGGTCAGCCGGAGCCTGAGCACCCCGTGGGTGGACGGGTGCTGCGGGCCGATGTTGAGGATCATGTCCTCGGTGGCCAGCTCTTTCGCGCCCGCGCCGATTCCGACCACTCGTTCCGTCATACGGCAATGCTGCCACCGTCCTCGTACGTGATCCAGCGCGGGGGACGGTCAAGAGATGGTACGGAAACGCATCCCGAAGACGGACATGGGGAGGAATACCGGTAACGGGGGGAGAAAACACCATGAAGAGAGTTCTTTTTGATATCGCAGCCCTGATCGCACGCATCGCCACCGGCGTGATCTTCCTGGCACACGGCTGGCAGAAGTGGCAGGGCGGGCTCGGCGCCACCACCCAGGGGTTCCGTGAGATGGGGATCCCGATGCCGGAGATGGCCGCCGGGTTCTCGACCGTCATCGAGACCGTCGGAGGCGTCTTCCTGATCCTCGGCCTGCTGGTGCGCCCGGTGGCGTTGCTGCTGCTGATCGACATGATCGGCGCGATCGCGTTCGTGCACGGGAGCCACGGCGTGCTGTCGGCGAACAACGGCTGGGAGCTGCCGGGGGCGCTCGGCGCGCTGAGCCTGCTGTTCCTCGCGCTGGGCGGCGGGCGCATCGGGCTGGACGCCATCTTCACCTCGGTCTTCCGCAGGCGCGGGGAGCGGCGGGCGGCCGAGGAGGAACTGGCCGCGCACGCCCCGAGCAGGGGCACCGCGGCCGGTACCACCGCCGAGGGCACGGCGCCGGCCGGTCGTACCGGCGGGCCCATGACGCCCGCTGAGCGGGACATGCCGGACGACCGTCCCGAGGTGCCCAGGCAGCCGGCCGCGCCCGACACGACCCGCTCGACCGGCTCCACCGGCTCGGGAAGGCTCAACGACGACGACATGAGGGAGATCGACGCGCTCGTCTCCGACGAGCCGCCGCAGCACCACAAGCCGCCGAACCGCTGACCTCCCGGGCGCGCGCTCCGAGATCGGCTCAGCGGCGGGAGACGAGGTCCCGCACGGCCTCGATCAGCCGGTCCACGTGCTCCTGCGTGCTTCCGATGCCGATCGAGGCCCGCACCGCCGAGCCGGTGTCGTCCGCGCAGTCCCCATCGGAGGCGCCGCCGGACGTGCCCAGCAGGTGCCGGACGAACGGGTGCGCGCAGAACTTCCCGTCGCGCACCCCGATGCCGTACTCGCCGGACAGCGCCTCGGCCACCTCCCGGGCCGAGTATCCGGCCACGGTGAACGACACGATGCCGACGCGCGGGTGGTCGTCCCCCCACAGGGACAGCTCCCGTACGCCGTCGATCGAGGCGAGCCCCGAGCGCAGCCGCGCGATCAGCCGCTCCTCCTCGCGCACCAGCGCGGTCCAGCCGGTCGCGGTCAGCGCGTCGCAGGCGGCGGCCAGGGCGATGGCGCCGAGCACGTTCGGGGTGCCGGCCTCGTGCCTGGGCTCGGGGTCGTCGTGCCACTCCACGCTCTCCCCGACCGAGCGCACCGCGCCCCCGCCCTTGAGGTACGGCTCGCCCTCGGCCAGCCAGTCCCTCCGCCCGACGAGCGCGCCGGCCCCGAAGGGCGCGTACAGCTTGTGCCCGGAGAAGGCCACGTAGTCCAGGTCGAGCGCGGTCAGGTTGAGCCGCCGATGCGGTACGAGCTGCGCCGCGTCCACCAGGATCCTGGCCCCGTGCCGATGCGCGATGTGTGCCAGCGCGGCGATCGGCCACAGCTCGCCGGTGACGTTCGAGGCGGCGGTGACGACCAGCAGCTTGGGGCCCTCGATCGCGGCCAGCGCCTCGTCGGCGGCGCGTACGGCCTCGCCGGGGAACGCGGGCGGCGCCAGTCGCACGGCGTGCCGCCAGGGCAGCAGGGAGGCGTGGTGCTCGGTGTCGAAGACCACCGTGGTGGTGCCCTCGGGCAGGCAGCCGGCCAGCAGGTTCGTGGCGTCGGTGGTGTTGCGGGTGAAGATCACGGAGTCGTCAGGGCGGGCGCCGACGAAGGCCCTGACCGTGTGCCGGGCCTGCTCGTAGCGGGCGGTGGTGAGCTGCGAGGCGTAGCCGGCGCCGCGGTGGACGCTGGAGTAGGCCGGGAGCGCGGCGGTGACGGCGGCGCTGACCGGCTCGAGACAGGGGGCGCTGGCCGCGTAGTCGAGGTTGGCGTACCCCACCAGCCTGCCGCCCTTGACCGGCACCTCCAGGTCGGCGCCCAGCACGGCGGGGATGGGCCGGTTCGTCGCGGACGGCGCGGCGGCCTCGGGCGTACGGGCGGAGCTGAAGATCGTCAGAGTGGACACAGGGGTACCTCCTGAAGGGCCATCGGACCCCTGGAAGCAGCCACGGAGCCCGCGCTTGCCCGCCACACCTCGTGACGGACCAGGTCTTCACCCGGGGCACCCCGCCGCGGACGCGAGGGTTGCCGGCCAGCTAGCCGGGGCTTGTCGCTGGCACTCATGACCTACGAGGGGAACTATAACCGACACCCGGGCATGAATCGCAACCCCGCGAACTAATGCGCGGCCCGGCTCGTTGCTAACGGGAAACCCCCATCAACCCCCCGAGTCATGGAGGTACCCGATGCTGGACTGGGTGGCCGATCCGAACATCTGGATCGGCTTCTTCACCCTGGTCGCCCTGGAGATCGTCCTGGGGATCGACAACATCATTTTCATCTCCATCCTCGCCGGGAAGCTGCCCCCGGAACAGCGCGACCGGGCCCGTGTGCTCGGTCTGGCGGCGGCTCTGATCAGTCGCCTGCTGCTGCTGTTCGGCCTGTCATGGGTGGTCCAGCTCACCGAGCCGCTGTTCACGGTGCTGGGTCAGGAGATCTCGGGACGCGACCTGATCCTGCTGCTCGGCGGGCTGTTCCTGCTGGGCAAGAGCGTCACCGAGATCCACCACGCCATGGAGGCGCCGACCGGTGAGGACGGCAGGAAGCCCGCCGCCGTCTCCTTCACGTCGGTGATCGTGCAGATCATGGTGCTGGACGTGGTGTTCTCGCTGGACTCCGTGATCACCGCCGTCGGCATGGTGGACGAGCTGGGCGTCATGATCGCGGCGGTCGTCGTGGCCGTGGTGGTGATGCTGTTCGCCTCCGGGCCGATCAGCCGGTTCGTGGACGCGCATCCGACCATCAAGATGCTGGCGCTGTCGTTCCTGGTGCTGATCGGGGTGGTGCTCGTCGCCGAGGGTCTCGACCAGCACATCCCGAAGGGCTACATCTACTTCGCGATGGCGTTCTCGGTCATCGTGGAGCTGCTCAACATCCGGGTCCGCAGCCGGCACGCCAAGAAGCAGCAGGCACACCAGGAAGGGGGAACCCCCTCCTAAGATGAAATAGTGGGCTTTGATCCTTGGAATCCGGATTTCGTGGCGTACCCGTACAACGTGTACGACCAGTTGAGGCGCGAGGCGCCCGTCAGCTACTACGAGCCGACGGGCCAGTGGCTCGTCGCGCGGCACGCCGACGTCAACGCGCTGCTCAGAGACCGCCGGCTGGGCCGCTCCTACCTGCACGTGGCCACCCACGAGGAGTTCGGCAGGCCGGCGGAGCCGGAGTTCCAGGAGCCGTTCTGGCGCGTGATCAGAGCGGGCATGCTCGACGTGGAGCCGCCGGTGCACACCAGGCTGCGCCGGCTGGTCTCCAGGGCGTTCACGCCGCGCATGGTCGAGTCGCTGCGCCCCCGCGTCCGCGCCATCGCGGGGGAGCTGGTGGCGGCGTACGTGGACAAGGGCGGCGGTGATCTGATCGCCGAGGTGGCCGAGCCGCTCCCGGTGACCGTCATCGCGGAGATGCTCGGCATCCCCGGCCAGGACCGCCACCTGCTGCGCCCCTGGTCGGCCGACATCTGCGGCATGTACGAGCTCAACCCCGCCCCCGAGGCCCAGCACACCGCGGTGCGCGCGGCCGAGGAGTTCGCCGGCTACCTCAAGTCCCTGGCCGCCGAACGTCGCCGCGCCCCGGGCGAGGACCTGATCTCGGCGCTCACCCAGATCGACGAGCTGACCGAGGACGAGCTGGTCGGCACCTGTGTGCTGCTGCTCAACGCGGGCCACGAGGCCACCGTGAACGTGACGGGCAACGGCTGGTGGTCGCTGTTCAGGAACCCGGGCGAGCTGGCCAGGCTGCGCGGCGACCGGTCCCTGCTGCCCACCGCCGTCGAGGAGCTGATGCGCTGGGACACGCCGTTGCAGATGTTCGAGCGCTGGGTGCTGGAGGACATCGAGGTGCACGGCGTACGGATCCCGCGCGGCTCGGAGGTGGCGCTGCTGTTCGGCTCGGCGAACCGGGACCCCGCCGTGTTCGAGGACCCGGACCGGCTTGACGTGGGCCGCGCCGACAATCCGCACATCTCGTTCGGCGCGGGCATCCACTTCTGCCTGGGCGCGCCGCTGGCCCGGATCGAGCTCGCGGAGTCGTTCGGCGCGCTGCTGGACCGGGCGGGCACGCTGGAGCTGCGCCAGGAGCCGTCCTGGAAGCCCGGTTACGTCATCCGCGGCCTCCAGAGCCTCGACCTGACCGCCACCGCCTCGGCCGCCACTGCTTGAGCCGCCACCGTCTAGGGCCCGGCGCTTGTGTTCAGCGCTTCTGGCTGAGCCAGCCGAAGCCGCCGAGCCCCGACGGATCGATCAGCTCGCCCTCCTCCGAGGCCCGCGCCAGCGCCCTGAGATAGCCGCGCGGATCGGCCCTGGCCAGGTCGAGCGGCGGACGCGCGCCGGTGATCCCCAGCTCGCGCAGCGCCTCGCGTTGTGTGGACAAGGTTGTGGATATCGCACCGGCCGAGATCCCGGCCGCCGCGCACGCGTCGAGTGCGACATGTGCCGTGATGTCGCAGGTCCCGTCGGGTACGGGGATGACGACCGCGCCGTCGCGGTAACCGGTGAGCGTGCCGCACAACGGCCGGTTGTCCACAGGGTGTGCATAATCGATGGCGACCGCCCGGCCCCTGCTGAGACGCACCAGGACGGAGGCCCAGGCCTCGTCGCGGGGTCGGCCGATCTCGGCCCGCGAGCCCACGCGGGTCAGCGGCCACCACCGCTCCAGCCAGGCCCGGTCGGCCGGCCGCAGCGGCCCGCCGAGCCGCTCCTCGCCCGTGCGCACGTCGACCAGGATGAGGCGCGGCCCGTCGGCGGTCTGCTCGGCCACGTCGAGCGGCACGTTGTCCAGCCACTCGTTGGCGATGACCAGCCCGGCGATGCCGGCGGGCACCGTGCCGGACCAGCGGACGCGCTCGGGCAGCCCCGGCGGCCTGGGGGACAGGTCGACGGCGGTGACCCGCAGCCGATCGCGCAACTTCGGCCGCGCCGACTCCAGCACCTGGGTGACCAGCACGCCCTCGCCCGCGCCGATGTCGACCAGGTCGAGCACGTCGGGCTCGCCCAGTTCGGCGTCCACTTCCGCCAGCAGCGCCAGCACGGCATCGGCGAAGGCGGCCGAGGCGCTGACCGAGGTGCGGAAGTGGCCTGACGGGCGTTCGCGGAGGTAGAAGCCCTCCTCGCCGTACAGCGCGCGCTCGGTGGCGGCGCGCCAGGTGAGCCACATGTTCTGGACTATCTCATGACTCGCGATGGGTACGCAGTGTCATCAACTGACTACTCAATGTCTCCGACTTGCGGTAGCGTTTACCCATTGTCATCGAGTGATCGCGTTGCGCCACCCCCAAGGGCGCGGCGGATCTCTTCCCGAGCACTCGCGGCCCGGAGCCGCGAAACTGAGAGGAGCCCTCATGCTGAAGAAGGTCCTGGTCGTCGCCGGTGCCGCCGCCATGCTGTCGATGGCCGCCCCGGCGCACGCCGACATCACCAACGGCGCCGGCGGCGTGCTCTCCGGCAACCAGCTGCACCTGCCGATCACCGCCCCGATCAACGTCTGCGGCAACGCCGTGGCGGTCATCGGCCTCGCGGTGGCGGGCTGCAAGGGCGGGGCGAGCGCGTACGCGCCGAGCCACCACTGACCACGTGAGAACCCGGGCCGGCGCAGGCCGGCCCGGGTCCGTGTCCCCAACTGGTCAGTCGGCGGATGACCAGCCGGCGCACCTCCAAAGGGGTCGCGATGTACGGGCGTCAGGTTCCGGCAAGGGACATGGCGCCCGTTTTCATGCGGTGACCCCTCTCCTCATCTCTTCCGACAGGGGGTGCGTTCTTTGTATGCCCTTGTCGCTTTTGTCGTTAACTCAACGCGCGGCAAAGCACTCGTCACGCTGGCAGTCTCACGAGGCCGTTACGCTGGTCGGCGGTGCCATTACGACAGGGGTGAGACGTCATGGACGCAGGGGATCGCCCGGCCCGGCTGACTGTCGGCGTACTGGGGGCGGGCAAGGTCGGCTCGGCCCTCGGCGCCGCGCTGGCCCAGGCGGGGCACCGGGTGGTGGCCGCCAGCGGCGTGTCCGACAACTCCCAGCGGTGGGCGGCCGAGCGGCTCGGCCTCAAGCCGTCCCGGCCCGACGAGGTGGTGGCCGCGGCCCAGCTCATCCTGCTCACCGTGCCGGACGACCCGCTGCCCGGCCTGGTCAGCGGGCTGGCCAGCACGGGAGCCGACCTCCAGGGCAAGATGCTGGTGCACACCAGCGGGTCGTACGGGCTGTCGGTGCTCGACCCCGCGGCCGAGGCGGGCGCGCTGCCGCTCGCGCTGCACCCGGTGATGACCTTCACCGGCAGGGACGACGACCTCAACAAGCTCACCGGCATCTCGTACGGCGTCACCGCGCCCGACGTGCTGCGGCCGGTGGCCGAGGCGCTGGTGATCGAGATGGGCGGCGAGCCGGTGTGGATCGCCGACGCCGACCGCCCGCTCTACCACGCGGCCCTGGCCGGAGCCGCCAACCACATGGTCACGCTCATCGCGGAGTCCTCCGACCTGCTGCGCGGCATCGGCGTCGAGCATCCGGGCCGGATGCTGGGCCCGCTGCTCGGCGCGGCGCTCGACAACGTGCTGCGGCTGGGCATCGCCGGCCTGACCGGCCCCGTCGTGCGGGGTGACGCCGGTACGGTACGCAAGCACGTCGACGCGCTGATCCTGGCCGCCCCCGAGGCGGCCGACGCCTACATCGCGCTGGCCCGCCTCACGGCGGACCGGGCGCTGGCCGCGGGGTTGCTCAAACCCGAGGAGGCGGAGCGGCTGCTCGACGCGCTGGGGGGCAATATATGGACCTGACCGTCGCGCTTGGAGGGCATTGATGGAGCTGATCGTCGCCGGCAACCGGGAAGACCTGGTCAAGGCGCGCCGGGCCGGTACGGTGGCGCTGGTGCCGACCATGGGGGCGCTGCACGAGGGCCACCGGTCGCTGATCAGGCAGGCTCGGGTGCGCGCCGATCAGGTCGTGGTCAGCATCTTCGTCAATCCTCTGCAATTTTCTCCAAACGAGGATTTTTCGCGCTATCCCCGTACATTCGACTCCGATCTCGACGCGTGCCGCGCCGAAGGCGTGGACGTCGTGTTTCATCCGGCCGTCGAGGACATGTACCCGCCCGACCGGCAGATCTCCGTCTCCTCCGGCGAGATGGGCCGTATCGTCGAGGGCGCCGCGCGGCCCGGCCACTTCGACGGCATGCTCACGGTGGTGCTCAAGCTGTTCAACCTGGTCCAGCCCGACCTGGCCGTCTTCGGGCAGAAGGACGCCCAGCAACTCGCACTCATCCGGCGCATGGTCGCCGACTTCGACCTGCCGATCGAGATCCTGGGGTCGCCGACCGTACGCGAGCCCGACGGCCTGGCCCTGTCCAGCCGCAACCGCTTCCTGTCGGAGGACGACCGGCGGCCGGCCCTGGCGCTCTCGCGGGCGCTGCGCGCGGGGGCGGCCCGGCTCACCCCGTCCGAGATCAGGCGGACGGCCATGGCCGTGCTCGACGAGGCGGGCCCCGGGCTGGAGGTCGACTATCTGGCCCTGGTGGATCCGGCCACGTTCGCCGAAGTGAGCGAGTCGTACGAGGGGCTGGCCGTGCTCGCGGTGGCGGCCAGGGTCGGGTCCACGCGGCTGATCGACAACGTCACGCTCACCCTCAACCCCGCCTGAGGGCCCCCGGGGAAGGGGCACGCCGCGCCTGGCGTTATCGTCATAGTGACGAAATCGCCCTCAGTGAGGAGACCCCCGATGAGTGGACCGGCGATTCCCCTGCGTCTGACCGCCCCCGAGCCCGGCTGGATCACCGACGCCGACCTGGTCGTGGTGGGCTCCGGCATCGCCGGCCTGACCGTGGCCCTGCGCTACGCCGAGCTGGAGCCGGCCGCCAAGGTCCTGGTCGTCACCAAGGACGTGCTGTCGTCGGGCTCGACCCGCTGGGCCCAGGGCGGCATCGCGGCCGTGCTCGACCCGGAGGACACCCCCGACGAGCACCTGAGTGACACGCTGCTCGCGGGAGTCGGGCTGTGCGACGTACGCGCGGTGCGCACGCTGGTGACCGAGGGCCCGGGCGCGCTGCGCCGGCTCATGGCGCGCGGCGCCCGCTTCGACCGGACCGCGGGCGGGGAGCTCCAGCTCACCCGGGAAGGCGGGCACCGGCGCCGCCGGATCGTGCACGCGGGCGGCGACGCCACCGGCGCCGAGGTCCAGCGGGCGCTGGTCGAGGCGGTGCGGGCCGGCTCGATCGAGGTGATCGAGCACGCGCTGGTACTCGACCTGCTCAAGGACGCGAAGGGCCGGGCCAGAGGCGTGACGCTGCACGTCATGGGCGAGGGCGCGCGCGACGGCGTGGGCGCGGTGCACGCCAGGGCGGTGGTGCTGGCGACCGGCGGCATGGGCCAGGTCTACGCCGCCACCACCAACCCGGTCGTCTCCACCGGCGACGGCGTGGCTCTCGCGCTGCGCGCCGGGGCGGTGGTGCGCGACCTGGAGTTCGTTCAGTTCCACCCGACCGTGCTGTGGCTCGGCGAGGGTTCGACCGGGCAGCAGCCGCTGATCTCGGAGGCCGTCAGGGGCGAGGGCGCCTTCCTGATCGACCACGAAGGCCGCCGGTTCATGATCGGCACGCACGAGCTGGGCGACCTCGCGCCCCGCGACGTGGTGGCCAAGGCCATCATGCGCACGATGCGCGCGTCCGGCCGCGACCACGTCTTTCTCGACGGCCGTCACTTCGGCAGGGAGAAGTGGGAGTCGCGCTTCCCCACGATCTACGCCATCTGCCGCGAGCACGGCATCGACCCGGTCACGGAGCCGATCCCGGTCTCGCCGGCCGCCCACTACGCCAGCGGCGGCGTACGGACGGACCTGCACGGCCGTACCTCCATCGAGGGCCTCTACGCCTGCGGGGAGGTCGCCTGCACCGGCGTGCACGGCGCCAACCGGCTGGCCTCCAACTCCCTGCTCGAAGGGCTCGTCTTCGCCGAGCGCATCGCCGCCGACGTGCACGAGCGGCGGCCCGCGCCGGGGAAGCCGGTCCCCGGCGTGGCCGCGGAAGGGCTGATCGACCCGCGGGTCAGGGCCAGGATCCAGGCCCACATGAGCACCGGCGCGAGCGTGCTGCGCAGCCGCGAGTCGCTGGGCGCCACCGCCGGGGCGCTGCGCGACGCCCGCTGGACCCCGGTCGCGGTGCCCGCCTGCACCGAGGCGTGGGAGGCCACGAACCTGCTCACCGTCGCCACCGTCCTCACGGGCGCGGCGGCCGCCAGGCTGGAGACGCGCGGCTCGCACTGGCGCGAGGACCATGAGACCCGCGACGACGACGAATGGCTGGGCCACCTCGACGTGACCCTGACGAAGGAGGGCCTGCGCATGACGTACACGCCGCACGGGGACACGATGACGCCGCGCCTGGCACAGGAGCTCACGGCCGCCGGGCTGGACCCGGCCGAGGTGGACGCGCTGATCGACCGCGCGCTGGCCGAGGATCTGCAGGAGGCCGGCGACGTGACCAGCCTGGCCACGATCCCCGAGGGACAGCGCGCGGTGGCCGACGTGGTGGCCCGCAGGGACGGCGTCGTGGCCGGGCTCGCGGTGGCCGAGGCGGTGTTCGTCCGGCTCGGCGCCGCCCGTGCCGAGCGCGGGGCCAAGGACGGCGAGCGGGTGCGGGCCGGCGACGTGCTGATGACCGTCGAGGGCCCGGTACGCGCCCTGCTGACGGCCGAGCGCACCGCGCTCAACCTGCTCACCCACCTGTCGGGCGTGGCCACGCTGACCGCGCGCTGGGCCGAGGCCATCGGCGGCACGGGAGCGCGGGTGCGCGACAGCCGCAAGACCCTGCCGGGCCTGCGGGCCCTGGAGAAGTACGCGGTACGCAGCGGCGGCGGCGTGAACCACCGGATGTCGCTGTCGGACGCGGCCCTGATCAAGGACAACCACGTCGTGGCCGCTGGGGGCGTGGCCGAGGCGTTCAGGGCGGTCAGGGAGCGCTACCCCGATCTGCCGATCGAGGTGGAGATCGACCGGCTCGACCAGTTGAGCCCCGTGCTCGACGAAGGAGCCGAGCTGATCCTGCTGGACAACTTCACGGTCGAGGACACCGCCCGTGCCGTACATATCGTGAAAAATCGGGCGAAAAACAGGGTTGCTCTTGAGGCGAGCGGGGGATTGACCTTGGAATCGGCCCGTGATGTGGCGGAAACTGGCGTTGACTACCTTGCGGTGGGAGCACTGACGCACTCAGCGCCGGCCCTTGACATCGCACTGGATCTGCGGGGGTAATGAATGCTGCTCACGATCGACGTCGGCAACACGCACACGGTGCTGGGGTTGTTCGAGGGCGAGGACGTCATCGAGCACTGGAGGCTGGCCACCGACGCCCGCCGTACCGCCGACGAGATCGCCGTCGTCCTCCAAGGGCTGCTGACCCAGTCGCCGCTGCTCAAGGGGGCCGACATCGACGGCATCGCCATCTGCTCGACGGTGCCGAGCGTGCTCAACGAGATGCGTGAGATGTGCCGCCGTTACTACGGCGACGTGACGGCCGTGATCGTGGAGCCGGGCATCCGCACCGGGGTGCCCGTACGCATGGACAACCCCAAAGAGGTCGGCAGCGACCGCATCGTGAACGCGCTGGCCGCCATCGACCAGTACGGCGGCCCCTGCGTGATCGTCGACTTCGGCACCGCGACCTCGTTCGACGCCGTCTCCGCCAAGGGCGAGTACGTCGGCGCGGTCACCGCCCCCGGCATCGAGATCTCGGTGGACGCCCTGGCCGCTGCCGGAGCCCAGCTGCACAAGGTGGAGCTGGTCAGGCCGCGTTCGGTGATCGCCAAGAACACCGTCGAGGCGCTGCAGGCCGGCATCATCTACGGCTTCGCCGGCCAGGTGGACGGCATCGTCGAGCGCATGACGGCCGAACTGGCCGACGACCCCGACGAGGTGACGGTCGTCGCCACCGGCGGGCACGCGGCGCTGGTCGTGGGCGAGTCACGTTCGATCGACGTGCACGAGCCGTGGCTGACCCTCATCGGGCTGCGGCTCATCTACCACCGCAACACCGCCTGAACTCCACAGCACACGACGAGCGGCCCCCTGCTCGGGAAGGGGGCCGCTCGCGTTGTGACCCGTCACTCGCCTTCGGCGGTGTAGATGTACTGCCAGTGGCCGCACTTGACGGGGAAGTTGCTGTTGGGGCCGATCTGGCAGACCTTGGTCCGCAGGCTGAGGACGTCGTGCTCCTGGAACTGGAACCACTTCGAGCCTGGGTAGCCGCAGTACTTCTTGTAGTAGACCGGCGACCAGTCGTGGTCGAAGTCACTGGCCTGGAACGCCACGAACGCGCACTTGCCGCCGGCCCGGTAGGTGCGGTTGTCCAGGTCCCACAGCCGGCCTCTGACCGTGACCTCGTTGGACCTGCCGCGGCGGTCCCAGTCGACGCCCACCCAGCCCTGCGCCTTGGCCTGGTGGTGCTGGGCGTAGACGGGGCCCCAGTACTCGGAGTGGTCGTCGGGCGTGCTCGCGTAGGCGGCGGCGGGAAGCGCCAGGGCCAGAGCGCTGGTCGCGGCGACGGCGGCGAGTCCGGTCGCGATCTTCTTCAACATCTCGTCTCCTTGAGCTCCCCTCGGGCCGGCTCCCTGCCGGCTCCCCCCTTCGAGCTCGTGAGACATTGATAGGCCCGGTGCCTTGCAAAGGATCTACAGCAGGCCGACGAGCCCTTGCAGTTCGCCATATCCCCTACCCTTTGATGTTGTGAGCGACGAACTTCCCGAGCAGATGCGCATCCGGAGGGAGAAGCTCGACCGCCTTCGCAGCGAGGGCGTCGACCCTTACCCGGTGAACTTCCCACGTACGGCGACCAACGCCGAGGTCAGGGAGAAATACGAGGGCCTCGATCCCGACACCGCCACCGGCGACCGGGTCTCCGTCGCCGGGCGCGTCATGCTCAACCGCGTGGGCGGCAAGCTCTGCTTCGCCACCCTCCGCGACGGCAGTGCCGACCTCCAGGTGATGATCTCGCTCGACAAGGTCGGTGAGGAGTCCCTGGCCGCCTGGAAGCGTGACGTCGACCTGGGCGACCACGTCGGGGTCAGCGGCGAGGTCATCACCTCGCGCAGGGGCGAGCTGTCGATTCTGGCCGAGAGCTGGCAGATCACCGCCAAGTGCCTGCGCCCGCTGCCGGAGAAGCACGTCGGCCTCACCGACCCCGAGGCGCGGGTGCGTCAGCGCTACGTCGACCTCATCGTCAACGACGAGGCCAGGTCGATGGCGCGGGTACGCAGCGCCACGGTGCGCGCGGTGCGCGACTTCTGGCACGAAGAGGGTTACCTAGAGGTCGAGACGCCGATGTTGCAGCCGATCCACGGCGGCGCGACGGCCCGGCCGTTCAAGACCCACATCAACGCCTACGACATGGAGCTCTACCTTCGCATCGCGATCGAGCTCTACCTCAAGCGGCTCGTGGTGGGCGGCATCGAGAAGGTCTTCGAGATCAACCGCAACTTCCGCAACGAGGGCGCGGACTCCACGCACAACCCCGAGTTCACCATGATCGAGGCGTACGGCACCTACCTCGACTACAACGACATGGCCGACCTCACCCAGCGGATGTACCAGAAGGCCGTGGTGGCCGCCCTCGACACCACGGTGGTCGTCCACGACGGGCAGGAGATCGAGCTCGGTATGCCCGAGTGGCCGCGCATCACCCTCTACGGCGCGGTGTCGCAGGCCGTGGGCGAGGAGATCACCACCTCCACCACCCTGGAGGAGCTGCGCAAGCTGGCCGACCGGCGCGAGATCCACTGGGACCCGAAGTGGGGCTCGGGCAAGATCGTGCAGGAGCTCTTCGAGGAGCTGGTCGAGCACACGCTGATCCAGCCCACGTTCGTCATGGACTACCCGCTGGAGACCTCCCCGCTGGCCCGCAACCACCGCGACGACCCGTTGCTGACGGAGAAGTGGGACCTGATCGGCTTCGGCACCGAGCTGGGCACCGCCTACTCCGAGCTCAACGACCCGATCGAGCAGCGCCGCCGGCTGGTGGAGCAGTCGCTGCTGGCGGCCGGGGGCGACCCCGAGGCCATGCAGGTCGACGAGGACTTCCTGCAGGCGCTCGAATACGCGATGCCGCCCACAGGTGGGATGGGCGCCGGCATCGACCGGATGATCATGGCGTTCACCGGCAGGAACATCCGGGAGACCATCCTGTTCCCGCTGGTCAAGCCCACGCACTGAGGCACTGTCACCCGGTGCGGCCCTCGGCGGGGCCGCACCGGCGGCGCGGCACCCACGTGGAAGCGGTCGCGATCGGCCGGGCCTATCACCGCCGGCGCCGGCGTGCCCTGTGTCCCTCCAGGGCCGGTGGCCGGCGACTCGCGCCCGCTCAGCTCCTGTATCCGCGTCTGTGCGCTCGGGGGCTCGTCTCCCGGGCGCTCGCGGCGGAGTGCGGCGAGCTCGCGGAAGTGGTCGCGAAATTCCCTTTGGGCCTGCCCGGTTTCCGATCCGAGCTCCGCTGTAAGCATCGGGTCAAGGCTGCGCGCCAGTATCTCACTCCGGCCGCGGCAGCGTCCGTGGTCCTCCTGGGGCGCCCCGGGCCTCTCGCTGATCACCAAGACCGGAAGTGGCCGGGCCGGAGCGGACATGAGGCCGCTCCCGCCGGGCGGCGCGACGATCGGGCCGGCGGTGACGGCCTCGACGCGCGGGCGCGGGCGCTGGAACATGCGGGGAGTGAACGCCCTGCTCACCGGGGCGGGCAGCCCAGCGCGGCCGGACGGGTCCGTTCACAGAACCGACACGGCGTGCTGACCTGCGGCTGCGTTCTCCACGGGCGCGGTGCCCCGGCCGGAGCCGGGATCGCGGAGCAGGGTCGCGCGTGGTGGCTGCGAGTGATCCCGCCGCGCGTGCGGAACGACGTGGCCCGCGCACGCGTCTCGTGGAGACGGGGATAAGGATCACGCAGAAATTCGCGGTCGAATGGATCAAAACCCCGCACGTCCGCCGCGTTCGTCATTGCCGGATCCCAGCTTGCCGGAAGGCTCGATGACGTCGTTCATCGTATGACGATCATTGGCGACATATCGCGAGTGCGTCATATATATCGGATCATGTCAATAGCGCTCGTCAAGAGCGCGGATTGTCATGCTTGACGACCTTTCCAGGATGCGTTTACCGTCTGCGAGGAGCGACTTCGGCCCGCTTGAGAGGCCCAAGTTCAGCTGTTGGGGGGGAGGGCTCCCGATGGATTTGCTCGCGGAAGGCGTTGAGCTGAGCCATGCCGACCTTGCGTTGCTGGCGGAGCTGGCCAAGGGAGTCACGGTCGACCGGGTGGGCAGACGTCTGGACATCAGTGGCCGTACCGTACGCCGAAGATTACGGGGCATCTGCGACCGCATCGGCGTGGCCACGGCGATCGAGGCGGTCGCCTGGGCGGCCCGCCGCCAGTTGATCTAGCGACGGGCACGGAGCGCTTACCGCGGCGGCTACGGGCGTGGATACGGGCTCAGTCGGCGATGCGTACGGCACCGGCGAACGGCCGGTTGGCGAGCGAGGCGATGCGCACCACGTCGCCGGTCCGCGGCGCGTGCACCATCATGCCGCCGCCCAGGTAGATGCCGACGTGGTGCAGGTCGCCGTAGAAGAAGACCAGGTCGCCGACGCGCATCTCCGAACGGGTGACGTGCCGGCCCGCCGTCCACTGGCTGCCGGTGTAGTGCGGCAGTGAGATGCCCACCTTCTGGTAGGCGGCCATGACCAGGCCGGAGCAGTCGTAGGAGCTCGGCCCCTCGGCGCCCCAGACGTACGGCTTGAGCTGCTGCGTGAGCGCCCAGCGGGCGGCCTGGGCCGCCTTGCCGGCGCCGACGATCGGCAGGTCCACGCGCGTGGCGCGGGTGCCGGGCCGCCCGGCCTCGCCCAGCGCCCGGCTGAACAGGTTGCTCTCGACCTTGGTGACCAGCTTGGTGATCTTGTCGCGCTTGCCGCCCAGCTCGTCGACGAGCTGCTCGACCTCGTCGATGCGCGACTTGGCGCCGGCCCTGGCCCGCTCGGCGGCCGCCCTGGCCTTGGTGACGGCGTTGACCGCCTCGCCCTGCTGCTGCTCCAGCACGTACGTGGTGGCGGCGCGGTCGAGGAAGGTGTCGGGGTCCTTGGAGGTGGTGAAGGCCAGCACCCGGCCCAGGCCGCCCGTGATGTAGGCGTTCTCGGCGAGCATGGCGGCCTTGGCCCGCTTGGCGGCGAGATCGGCCTCACTGGTGGCCAGGGTCTTCTTCGCGGCCTCAGCGGCCTTCTTGGCGGTCTTGAGCTTCTCCCGCTGGCCGTTGTACTGCTCGCTCAGCGTCTCGATCTCGGTGTGCATCTTCTCGACCCGCTTGGCCAGCTCCTTGAGCGAGGGTTTGGGATCGGCGGACGCGGAACCGACGGGGATCGCGATGAGGAACGCGGCGATCGTGACACTCACCACACCGAAGCGGTGCGGCCGCCGAGACCGTTCCGGAGGGCGGGCGTGCTTGCCCGCCGTCTTCCCCCCACCGTGGTGCGTGCGCTTCACCAACCAGCTCCTCTCATGGACGCCTACCGGGTTAGCTGACGGGTTCGGGCCGGAGCAGCCCTACCGAACGATTCGGATTCACCCCAGTGGTGACGATGGGGGTCGTCACCGGCGGGTCCCCGGCTTCCCTCGCGGGAATTGGGCGTGTCTCTCACGTTGCGACACGTGGGGGACATCGTCGCAGGACACTAATGCACTCCGGGTTCGTGCTCAACCAGAACTGCCGAGTCTGTAGAGGTTTCACAACCGAAGGGTCACAAGGTGATCTCGTGTCCACTCGTACAGAAGCGACTTTATGTCCCCTTTGCCCTTGCTTCCGCCGCGCCCGCGGGGCCGGCGCCAGGGGCGCGCCCATATGACCGGCCCATGTAACAGGATGGGCCGGGACATGGCAGTTAGGGCCGAGCCGTAATGACATCTGTACTCTGGAGAGCCATGGAGCAGGTGGCCGAACTGACGATGCCCGAGACCGCGGTGGTGGTCCGGCGTGCCCGCACGCCGGACGTGCGCGCGGTCAGGAGGCTGGTGGACACCTACGCGGGCGCGGGCTCGCGGCTCCTGGAGAAGGCCACGGTGACCCTGTACGAAGACGTGCAGGAGTTCTGGGTCGCCGAGCGGGGCGGGCAGGTGGTCGGCTGTGGCGCGCTCCACGTGCTGTGGGAGGACCTCGCCGAGGTCCGCACCGTGGCCGTGGATCCCGAGTGCCGGGGCATGGGCGTCGGCCACCGGATCGTCTCGGCGCTGATACAGCAGGCGACGGATCTGGGTCTGCGGCGTGTATTCTGTCTAACTTTTGAGGTCGATTTCTTCGCGAGACTCGGGTTTCGCCCGATTCAGGGCACCCCCGTCTCACCCGAGGTGTACGCCGAACTTCTCGCCTCCTACGACGAGGGCGTGGCGGAGTTCCTCGACCTGGAACACGTCAAACCGAACACCCTGGGCAACACCCGCATGCTGCTCCATCTGACATCGGGTGACGCGGACCTTGACCAGATGGAAAGGTGATTGTTGATACCTATGTCGATACGTTGGGCAGCACAGGCATGTGTCCTGACACGTGCCACATGCGCACTCGAAGCGAGGTGACACGGTGAGCACCGGACAGCCGCCGTATCCACAGGACGACTCCGGAGAAAACTCTGCCCCCGGCACCCCTTACGGGCAGCAGAACTCGGGCCGCCATCCCGGCGAGCCCGACCCCGACGTCACTGTGGTCGGCTACCGGGCGGACGACGCCTACGGGCAGCAGCCCCCGTACGGTCAGCAGCAGGGCTACGGACAGCAGCAGCAGTCCCAGCCCGGCTACGGCCAGCAGGGCTACGGCCAGCAACAGCAATACGGCCAGCAGCAGCCCCAGTACGGCCAGCAGCAGGGTTATGGACAGCAGCAGCAGTCCCAGCCCGGCTACGGTCAGCAGCAGGGTTACGGGCAGCAGGACCAGTACGGTCAGCAGCAGGGTTACGGGCAGCAGCAGCAGTCCCAGCCCGATTACGGCCAGCAGGCCCAGTACGGGCAGCAGGGCTATGGCCAGCAGCCCCAGTCGGGTCAGCAGCCGCAATACGGTCAGCAGCAGCAGTCCCAGCCCGGCTACGGCCAGCAGCAGGGTTACGGGCAGCAGGACCAGTACGGTCAGCAGCAGGGTTACGGGCAGCAGCAGCAGTCCCAGCCCGACTACGGCCAGCAGGCCCAGTACGGGCAGCAGGGCTATGGACAGCAGCCCCAGTCGGGTCAGCAGCCGCAATACGGTCAGCAGCAGCAGTCGCAGCCCGGCTACGGCCAGCAGGACCAGTACGGTCAGCAGCAGGGCTATGGACAGCAGCAGCAGTCCCAGCCCGACTACGGCCAGCAGGCCCCGTACGGACAGCAGGGTTACGACCAGCAGCAGGCCTACGGCCAGCAGGGCTACGGCCAGCAGCAGCAGTCGCAACCCGGCTACGGCCAGGGCTACGACCAGCAGCAGGCCTACGGCCAGCAGGGCTACGGTCAGCCGCAGCAGTACGGCCAGCCCGGCTACGGGCAGCCCTACGGCCAGCCGGTCGGCGTCCAGCCGCCCGGCGCTCCGGCTCCGCTGGCGGAGTGGTGGCAGCGGTTGGTGGCGAGGATCATCGACATCGTCATCCTCTACATCATCAACATCGTCATCGGGATCGTCTTCGGTCTCTTCCTCGTCGCCAGCTACTCCTCGAGCACCGGCGCGAGCAGCGGTTTCCTCACCTCCACGGTGGTGGGGATCCTGACGAGCGTGATCGTGACGGCGCTGTGGGTGGTCTACGACTTCTTCCTGGTGAAGTCGAAGGGCCAGACCGTCGGCAAGATGGTCATGGGCATCAAGGTCGTTCCCGTCGGGCAGATGATGCCGCCGGGCGGCCTGCCCACCGACATGGCGCTCAAGCGCGCCGGCGTGACGTGGGGCGGTTGGATCCTCAACGTGGTCCCGTTCGTCGGGTGGCTGATCGGCTGGGCCGTGGTGGCGCTCAACGGCGCCTCGCAGCTGTGGGACAAGCCGTTGCAGCAGACCTTCGCGGACAAGTTCGCGAAGACCGTGGTGGTGAAGATCAAGTAGTCCTCCCTCCGCGAAACCAGGGGCCGGCCTCGCGCCGGCCCCTATGTTTTGTGCGTGGGCCCGTACACAATGAGAGGCCCCTACGCCGGGACGCGAGGTGGACGTTATGGCCGGGACCGCGCCGCGCCCGGACGCGGTACCCGCTGAATGGTGGGAACGGCTCGGCGCCCGGCTGATTGAAGCACTCGTCTTCGGGGTCTTCTATTACATTCTGTTCATCGGGCTATGGGGGTTCTTCCGAACTGTCGGGATGGCCGAGGTGTTCGGCGGCAGACTGGCCGGCGTGTTGGCGTGGGCGGTGGCCGGGCTCTCATATGCGGGCTATGACTGGCGGGCTCATTCCCGGTACGGCAGGACGTTCGGTAAGGCGATCATGCGGATTCGCCTGGCGCCGCAGGGTCTTCCGGCCGGTGCACTGCTCAAACGAGCACTGATCTATCCCGCGCCCCTCATGCTGATGGGCATTCCGGTGGTCAATCTCCTGGCCGGAATGTTGCTGTTCGGCGTCGGGTTGCTCATCCTGATCGACAAGCCGCTGGAGCGGGGTCCGCACGACAGGGCGGCGGGAACGCGCGTGGTAAAAGATCTTCGCTGAGCCGGGCGTACCTGGGCCGATGTCTTTTCGCAAAATTTTCGCTTGATCCGGTAAGGAGCCTGGAGAGACTGGCATTAGGCTATGGGGCGTCTGGGTTGCCGGGTGTCGGCGCCCCTGTGACACGCAGGGCAGCTGTGTGCCGCTATGGTCGGATGCGGGTGGTTGTCGCCTGCGTGTCTTGAGGGAGCGGGGCTCTCTGCGGTCACGCTCCCAGCGCTTTTTGCGCCCCCGAAACCCCGCTGGCCGTGGAGGCGAGGACGAATGGAAGCCCTAACAGACGTATTGTCAGCGCTCATCCCCCCGGTGGTGGTGGGCGGAGCCTTCATCTTTGGCGTAGTGAAGTTGGTCCGGTCCGAGGCCGTCCAGGGCCGTCGAAACCGCGAGGATCAGCCCGAGAGCCAGAACTGATCGGCTAGTCAGCCGAATCCCCGTAGCGCTGAATTGTCTCCACGCCTTTCCGGGTATATGTTTGGGCAGGCGAATGAAACAATGCTCCGCGAAAGGATTGCGTACATGGCCAAGCAGATCCAGGAGATTCTCATCGATGACCTCGATGGGGGCGAGGCCAATGAGACGGTCAGCTTCGCTATTGACGGCTCCACCTATGAGATTGACCTCAGCGACCTTAACGCGAAGAAGCTGCGGGACGCTCTCACGCCTTTCGTGCAGCATGCGCGCAGGGCGGGCGCCGTCTCCACCCGTCGCCGTGGCCGCGGCGGCAACCGGGCGATGAGCCGCGAGAAGAGCTCGGAGATCCGGCAGTGGGCCAAGGCCCACGGCCTGCCGGTCAGCGAGCGCGGCCGCATCGCCTCCACGGTCGTGGAGAAGTACGAAGCTGCTCACTAAGGGGCCGGCTCTCGACCATGCGCTTATGATGTTCGCCTTGGACCCCGGCGGCCGCCATAAGCGCATGATCGTTCCCTTGGCGTTCCGGAAACCGGAGCGTCTCGGACGATGATCTTCTGAGCGCCCAAATGTGGGCGATTAGGGCGCACGCGTTGCCGGCTCCGCCCTGACGCCGTTTCACTGGGCGAGACGCTGTAATGCGACGGCCCCGCGCGCAAAGCCGTGCGGGGCCGTCGTCATGCCACATTCGGCAGGGTGGATGGGGCTCATTCGGCACGGCGGATGGGCGAGTCGAGAGGCCGGCCGTCGCGGCCCGCCGTGGTCCGCAAAGCCGGCGTCTCACGCCAATGCGCCGATGGAACGGGCCATCGGGAAAACATGGCGGCGGTTAAGCGCGCCGATCTTCACGCGCTGTAACACGAAAGCATGATCCCGCCCGCCGCCGTACGGCGGAAACCGGCCGTGCCGTGATCGGATCCGGTACGGATTACCTCGCTCCAACGGATGCGCGCGACCCCGGATTACCCGGCGCGTACGGATGTGCGGGCTCCGCAAAACCCGGCCAGCGGCGATGTGCGGGCTTCCGGAAATCTTCTCCGCCCGCGATGTGGAGGCAGGGGTGAAAACCCGGCCGGCCCGCGATGCGCACGCAGGTGCAAAACCCTGGCTCGCGCGGGATGCGCGCGAACGGTGGAAAACCCGGCGCCGCAGGGGACCGGCGGGTGATGCGAAACCCGGCCCGCTACGGACCGGACAGCCGCGCAAAACCGACGGGTATGCCGGGCGAAACCTGGTCCCGCCAAGGACGGGGGCGATGCGAAACACCGGCCCGCCGTGGATGGGTGGGGCGCGCAAAACCCGGTCCCGAGGGATGTGCCGGAGCGAGCATAACCCACAAGCATGAGCATGCCTCACAGAATGCTGCTTCCCGGGGCAAGCACTCACAAACTCGTCACTCTGTGAGTGCGCGAGATGGCGTTTGCCGTACCTCCGCGGAGTGCGCCGAGTGACGGCGAATGCCGAGGGCGCCGGGGGCGCCGTCTCAAGATGCGGGATGCGTTCCGGTAACCCGGCTGACCGGATGACGGAAATCCGATTACGGTGAGTACGGTCGGCACCGCCCGGCATGCTTCAGTACGGCGTGAGGGTTCGTACGGCAGTACGGTCTCAGCGGCATGTGTCGGTACGGCCTTAGTGGCATGTGTCAGTAGGGCGTCAGTACCGTGTCGTCAGGGCGTGCGTTCCTTGCCGTGGATACGGTGTGCGTTCCGTGCCGCGTTGTGCTCAGGGCGTAGCGCGCACGTTTGGCCAAGCTTGGGCCGCGACATAGGATGATTGCGTAACAGATACGGACGCGGCATCTGAGATGCAGGAGTGAAGGGCGTCCCCGTGCCGGCCTTCGCACCGAGCGTCCGATGGCCGATCCGTGTGGATCCGCGTACGTCGTGTGCGGCGATATGGAGCCGCTTCCGCCAAGGGTCCTAAACCTCGTTCGCTTGCGGCGTATCGGGAACACGTCACCCCCGAACAGTAGTTGGATGGAGGGTGAACGCCCTGCTCTCGGGGAACGTGTCTGTTATAGAGCGTGTCAGCGGCAGTGGGCACGGTTCGCCGAGCCAGGGCTAGCATGCGGGAGGACGGGACCGGATTTACCGGCCTGACTGACCGCTCTGTGAGGAGCGACGAGATGTTCGAGAGGTTCACCGACCGAGCGAGGCGTGTTGTCGTCTTGGCCCAAGAAGAGGCCAGGATGCTCAACCACAACTACATCGGCACTGAGCACATTCTTCTTGGTTTGATCCACGAAGGTGAGGGCGTAGCCGCCAAGGCTCTGGAGAGCCTCGGCATCAGCCTTGAGGGTGTGCGCCAGCAGGTCGAGGAGATCATCGGCCAGGGCCAGTCGGCTCCGTCGGGGCACATTCCGTTCACCCCGCGGGCCAAGAAGGTCCTCGAGCTGTCGCTCCGTGAGGCTTTGCAGCTGGGTCACAACTACATCGGCACCGAGCACATCCTGCTCGGGCTCATCCGTGAGGGTGAGGGTGTGGCGGCTCAGGTGCTGGTCAAGCTTGGAGCTGATCTCAACCGTGTCAGGCAGCAGGTCATCCAGTTGCTCCACGGTTACCAGGGCAAGGAGCCGGCCGCGGCCGGCGGTCCGCAGGAGTCCGCTCCGTCGACCTCCCTGGTGCTCGACCAGTTCGGCCGCAACCTGACCCAGGCCGCCCGCGAGGGCAAGCTGGATCCGGTCATCGGCCGTGAGAAGGAGATCGAGCGGGTCATGCAGGTCCTCTCCAGGAGGACCAAGAACAACCCCGTTCTCATCGGCGAGCCCGGCGTCGGCAAGACCGCCGTCGTCGAAGGCCTGTCGCAGAAGATCGTCAGGGGCGAGGTGCCCGAGACGCTGAAGGACAAGCAGCTCTACACGCTTGACCTCGGTGCTCTGGTGGCCGGCTCGCGCTACCGCGGTGACTTCGAAGAGCGCCTGAAGAAGGTGCTCAAGGAGATCCGCACGCGCGGCGACATCATCCTGTTCATCGACGAGCTGCACACGCTCGTGGGTGCGGGCGCCGCCGAGGGCGCGATCGACGCCGCCAGCATCCTCAAGCCGATGCTGGCCCGCGGCGAGCTGCAGACGATCGGCGCGACCACGCTCGACGAATACCGCAAGTACCTCGAGAAGGACGCGGCGCTCGAGCGCCGGTTCCAGCCGATCCAGGTGGCCGAGCCTTCGCTCAGCCACACGATCGAGATCCTCAAGGGTCTGCGCGACCGCTACGAGGCGCACCACCGCGTGTCCATCACCGACGACGCGCTGGTCGCCGCCGCGCAGCTGGCCGACCGCTACATCAGCGACCGCTACCTTCCCGACAAGGCGATCGACCTCATCGACGAGGCCGGCTCCCGGATGCGCATCCGCCGGATGACCGCTCCGCCGGACCTGCGCGAATACGACGAGAAGATCGCCAACGTCCGTCGCGACAAGGAGTCCGCGATCGACGCGCAGGACTTCGAGAAGGCCGCTGCCCTCCGTGACCAGGAGAAGCAGCTCCAGCTCAAGCGCGAGCGGCGGGAGAAGGAGTGGAAGGCCGGCGACATGGACGTCGTCGCCGAGGTCACCCAGGAGCTCATCGCCGAGGTCCTGGCGACCGCCACCGGCATCCCGGTCTTCAAGCTGACCGAGGAGGAGTCGCAGCGCCTGCTCCGCATGGAGGACGAGCTGCACAAGCGGATCAT
>NZ_PVNG01000011.1 GCF_003001935.1 Nonomuraea fuscirosea
GACAGACACTACGGAGAGGCGATCCGATCATCTGTGGACGAATCCACACACCGCATGTGATCGCCGCCACACAGCCGACAGCCCCGGTCAGCCGGCCCTGACCGCGGACGGCGGCCGGGTGACACGGGCACAATCGGTTTGTGATGCCATCGGTTACGTTGCGCAGGATCGAACTCGCGGACTGGCGAGCTGTCCATTCCTGGGCTTCTCTGGCCGAGGTCTGCCGGTTCCAGACCTGGGGTCCGGATACTGAGGAGCAGACTCGCACGTTCGTGACGACCGCGGTTGAGGCGTGGTCGCAGGCACCCCAGCTGCGCTTTCCGTATGCGGCGCGGATCGGCGGTGACGTGGTCGGCATGGGTGAGCTGCACATAAGGAGTCGAGAACAACGTCAAGGCGAGATCACCTACGTTGTCCACCCGCATAGGTGGGGCCAAGGGGTGGGAACAGCGATCGGTAATGAGCTTCTCAGCCGAGGATTCGAGGAGAACGGCCTGCACCGGATCTATGCCACCTGTGACCCGCGAAATGCCGGATCGGCTCGGGTGCTCAGGAAGCTCGGCATGACCTGGGAGGGACGGCATCGCCACACCGCGCTGATTCGTGACGGCTGGCGAGACTCTGAGCTGTTCAGCATTCTCGAAGATGAATGGCGCGCGACCACGCGGCGGTAGTCGATGCTCGTTCAGGTGCCTCCGGTCATCATGATGAGGTGCGCGGCCCAGGGGCCATACGCGTACGACGGAGTGTTCACCGGCGTACGGCGCGGATCAGTACGGGCAGGGCGGCCAGCAACGCGATCCCTCGCAGCACCCCCGCCACGGGGTACGGCGCGCGCAGCCCGAACGTGTCCGCCACCAGCCCGCCGGCCAGCGCTCCGAGCGGGATGAGGCCCCAGCCGAGCATCCGGTAGACGCTGTTCACCCGGCCGAGCAGTTCGGACGGCACGCTGCGCTGGCGCAGGCTGACCGTCACAATGCTCCACAGGGTCGTGACGAAGCCGTTGGCGGCCAGCAGGGCGCCGAGCACGATCGCGTTCGGGCTCAGTCCGATGCCGACGAAGACGATGACGTTCGTGACGAGCGCGGCGAGGAGGGTGGGGAGCTCTCCCGTCCTTGCGACTAGGCGCGCGCTGACCAGCCCGCCGAGCAGGCTGCCGATCGCGGCGCCGGCGAGCAGCAGCCCGTAGCCGCGGGTGTCGAGGCGCAGCGTCTGGGTCGCCAGGAGGACCAGGGAGACGTTGCCGAGGTGGAAGCAGAAGGTGTTGACGCCGAGCAGGACGGCGAGGGTGCGCAGAAGTTCGTGCCGGATCGGCCGGCGCAGGCCGTCCGCGATGGCCGTTCGCATCGGCGGCGGCTTGGTTCGCTCGCGCCCGTGTCTGGGCAACGTCGCCAGCAGCGCGGCTGACAGGGCGAACGAGGCGGCGTCCACCCCGAAGGGCAACGCCGCGGCGACCGCGAACAGCAGGCTGCCGAGCGGTGGCCCCGCGAACTGCGCGCCCGCCGTGGTGATGGTCTGCTGGTAGCCGTTCGCCTGGTGCAGCAGCGGCTCGGGGACGACGTCCGGCAGCACCGCCTGCGCCGCGTTGCCGAAGACGACCGCGCACGCGCCCAGCCCGAACGCGGTGAGCGCGAGCACCGGGATGCCGATCCGGCCGAACGCGGCGAGGATCGCGATGCCGGCGACGATCAACGCTTGGATCGCCTGCGCGCGCCACATGAGAGCGACGCGGTCGTGCCGGTCGACGAGTGCGCCGGCGGGCAGCGACAGCAGCAGCCAGGGCAGGTACGTGGCCGCGGACACGATCGACACGAGCCGAGGGTCGCGGGTGACCGTGACGGCCAGCAGGGGGACGGCCGCGGCGAACGCCCCGTCGCCGACGCCGTTGACGCCGGTCGCCCACCACAACCGCCAGTAGCTCCTGGACAAACGCTGCTCAGCTGACATGGGGCGATCTTCAGGTGGTAACCGGTCGTCACGACAGCATTTAGGCCAGTGCTACATAATCGGACCCGTGGCGCTGACGATCGATCTCGGGGTGACCGAGTTGGCGGCGACCCGGTTCGCGATCTCGCCGCTGTCGGAGACCGTGTCCGGCCTGCAGCAGCTCGGCGGCCTCGATCGGAATCCGGTCAACCTGCGGTGGCTGCGGTGGGCGGCCGACGAGCTCGCCAGGCGGCCACTGGATCTCTCGCGTACGTGGCCGCTGATCGTCAACGACAGGCTGAGCTGGCCGGAGTTCCTCGTCCCTGCCCCGTCCGGCTCGGGCGCCTCGATCGACGACGACCTCGCCGCGTTGTGCAGGACGCCCGCCTCTCACGTGCGGGTCAGCCTCCGGCGTGTCTTCGGTGACGACAGGCCGGCCGCGGCCGCCGTACTCGCTGAACGGCCTGCGGCAGGACTACGGGCGATCGCCGCGGAACTGCGCGCGGCCCACGATCGGCTGATCGCGCCGCACTGGCCGCGGATCCGGGCCGTACTCGACGCGGACGTCATCCATCGGGCCAGGCAGCTGGCCGCGGGCGGGGCCGAGCGGCTGTTTACCGACCTTCATCCGGATCTGCGCTGGCGTGATGGCCGGCTGAAGCTGGGGGAGACGCGCTGGCGGGTCGAGCGGGTCGTGGAGCGCGGTCCGGGTGGGCTGGTGCTCATGCCGGTCGCTCTCGGATCACCGTACGTGCTGATCAAGAAGCGGACGTCCACGCAGACCACCGTGCGTTACCCGGCACGAGGCGTCGGGACGCTGTGGACCGCCGGCACGCGGGCACCCGCCGGCAGCACGGTCCGGCTGCTCGGCCGGGCGCGTGCCGAACTGCTGGAGGCCCTGCGGTCTCCCGCGACGACGACGGACTTGGCCCGGGCGCTCGGGATCACGCCCAGCGCGGTCTCGCAGCACCTGCGGGTGCTGAGAGAAAGCGGGCTGGTCGCGCGTGAACGGTCGGGGCGCAGCGTGTTGTACATGACGACTCCTCTCGGGGCGTCTCTGACCGGAACGGCTACCTGAGTTCCGCTGCGACGGCGCACGTGAGACCGGCGAAGGAGATTGTGGTGGCCGATCCCCTCGCCCCTTTTCGTTGGTTGGCAGCCTCGCCAGGACAGCGAGCCGGACCGGCTCACCGAGCTCATGCGCGAAACCGCCGGCCGCGTTCGCCCTGGCAGGGCGAACGCGGCCGGCTTCGGGCGGGTCGCTCTGGTCGAGCGTTCAGCAGGTCTTGGTCTTCTGGTACGGCTCGCGGTCGTGGGTCGTCGTGATGGACTCGGAGGCCGTGCGGCCCTTGGAGATGTAGCGGCAGTTCGAGTCAGAGGCCCACGACCAGGCCACCTTGACCTTCACGGCGTTCTTGCAGTTGTTGGTGAGCTTGACGGTGGTCTTCACCAGCACCTCGCCGAGACTGTTCCGCTTGCCCGTGTACGAGCGGGTCACCTTGCGGTCGACGCAGGAGGGGGCGTTGCCGAGGATCTGGACCGCGCCGACGGCCTGGGTGGCGGTGGCGGCCTGGGTGGTGCCGGCGTGGGCCGGGGCCGCGAACGCGGTGATTACGGCGGCGCACGCGAAGGCAGTGCTCAGAAAGCGCATCGACATTCTCCGGTTTCTTTGGTGCCAGAAATGAGTGGTGCTGTGCTTCGGGTGATCGTGGGTCCGGTTCAGTCGCTCGAACCGGCATCGGGTCCACTGGTTCCGAGCCAGGTCCACATGTTTAGTGGGCAGCGGTATATGGCGGGTATGTTGTGCGCCGCTGCGCCCGTGGCGGGCTGTCGGTCACGGATCGCGGAGGCGTACCCGATGATCGGTCGTCGCGCGCCATACGCACGCACCTGCGGGCCTTGCGCGCTCTGCAGGTGGCCGACGAACTGGAGGCGGTCGGACGCGGCCGGATGGCTCAGCTGCCTGCGCGCCCACCAGGGGAGGTGGCTGATCTCTGCCGATCTGGCGGGGCCATGCTTATTTGCCGCCTTTATCGCTGCAGATGCGGGTCGTGTTCATGCCGCACCGGCTCGGGCTGGGCGCGGCACCAGTCCACGACGCGGTATGTGATGCGGTCGAAGGGTGCGTCATGGGTGAGGGGGCGTTCTAAGTCGGCCAGGCGATCCAGGTCCATGGCCAATTCCGCCAAGGTCTCCGCGGTGAAGAGCCCCGATCTGGTGAGCGTCTCGCGCAGGTAGGCCAGGAGTCGTTCATGGTGCTCGTCCCAGTTGCTGTTGCCGTTGCGCTGCGCCTCGTCCCGGAGCTTCTCGACCGCACGCAACAACTCGCCCTGGACGGTGTCCGCCTGGCCGCGGCGTGGCACATGGGTCTGCCAGATTCTGCGAGCATCGGCGGCATATGACGCATCCATGCCGGCACCGTACAGTCAGGTCGTCGGCGCGGCCTATGCAAGCACGAGATCGTGAATCCGTGACGGCTCCGCCAACTCGCGCAGACATCGAAGCGCACTTTGAGGGCCTTATCAGCGGCGCCATGACCCGGGATGAAGTCGACCGGTGGGCGGCGCGATGGGTAGCTGTCGAAGTCGCCGACGTAGACGATGACCTTGTGTGGTGGGCGCTGGAGCGCTTATGGGGGATCGACCTGCGTATCGGGCCGGAAGGCGAGTATTTGCATGACGAGGATCAGATGGCCGGCTGGCTCAGCGAATTCCGTAGGCGGGCACGTACTTCACGCACTTGGTCTGGCCGGAGCTGGCCGATCAGCCGGTGAAGATCGTCGTACTCTTCCTGCGGTGCCGTCATACTGTCGGATCTACGACGTGATCGGCGCAGGACGGCACTCGTCGATCGCGTCGGCGCAGGTAGAGGCACGTCGACGCTCGCGCTCTGCCACCTCGGATCACCGGTCTCAAGCGTTCACGAGCAAGTCTGTGCGGCGCGGCTGGGATTGTCGGTGGGGGGGGGGTCATACTCCAGCAAGCCAGGATGATCACCGACGCAGGCGAGGCACGGGCATGGCGCAGTTGTTACGGAGGCTCGACGACGAGGTTTACGTCGAGTACAACAGGTTCGGGCTGGACGGCACCGACCTGCCGGCGTGGGGCTCGCCCACCGATGAGATGTACCACTTCACCGCGGCCGTACGGCTGGAGTCGTGGGACGCCGAGCCGGAGGCCGCGGACGGCTCGTGGACACCGGTCAGTTCGGCGACGTTCGTCGCGGAGAGTGGCGTGGTCGCGATCCTGTCGATGATGGACGGCAAGGGGCATGACTTCCTGATCGGGCCGCCGCGTTTCGAGTACGGCGTGTCCATGTACCTGCGTGAGCCCAAGCCGGGCGACGGGCATGCCACGGGTGACTGCGAGGAGACGTGGCTGCTGAGGTTCTGGCCGATTCGGGATGTCTTCGATCCGATCGCGCATGCGGCGCCGTTCTCCTACATCGCGCGCGGCGTGCTGTACTACTCGATCGACCTTGAGCCCGAGCAGTTCGTGCAGCCTCCGTCGCGGCGGGAGGTACCGGTGCCGGTGTCGGCGGTGGCGGACTGGGCGTCGCTGCGGGTGGACCCGGACCTGGACACCTTCGACGGCTGGTTGCGCAGGGTGTACCGCAAGGCCGAGGGCGCGGGCGTCGGCGTTCACGAGTGGTTGCGCGCAGCCGGGTTGGATATCGCGGACGGTGTGGATCTCACCCCGGCCTCCTGCAGTCCGCCGCACGTGCGTCCGGGGCGGTTCAGTGATCCGCTGATCGACCGGTACTACGCGGAGCAGGCGCTGCGGTACGGCTCTTTGCCGAAGGAGGAATCAGGCGTGGATCGGCTGCGTGAGGCCGCCGACGCCGAGCGCATCGCCAAGGAACTGTGCCGCGGCGACAGCCACACGTTCTCGGTGCCCGTCGACGGACGTGGCGCCCTGTACGTACCACCGGGTGTCAGTCGTCGCGTGTGGCGGTGGGAGGACGACATGCTCGGCGGTGAGCTCATGGACGGCGGGCTGACGGTGGACCGGCAGGTGCTGGCCAGGAACCCGTGGACCAGGCAGGTCCTGGCCTCCGGCATCGTGACGATCCTGCGCCGCGATCCCCAGAGGCGCGGTGACGGCGACACCGTCTGGTACATGGCGCGCGACGCCGAGCCGCACGAGGCGGCCAGGGTGTTGTGCGCGGAGGCCACCTGGGAGGAGGACCCGGATCAGCGCCGGGCCCTCGACGAGGTGGCCAAGGAGAAGCTGATCGAGCTGCGGGCCACGTACAGGAGCCGGGAGAGGTGATCACGATTTCCGTCGCTGGCCGGGATGATGGTGGCGGGGTCGGGGTTGAGGATCGACAGTTCGCGGCGGGGCCGGGCGCCTTTCTCGCGCAGGTACGCGTCTGTCGTGGGCATGGAAGTCAGGCGATCAAGGCCGGAGGGGTTCGGATGGGGGTCTTCTACGACTATTACCGGGCGGCGAACAGACAGGCGGCCGTGGAGAAACCGGATTACCCCCGCGTGGTCGGGATACCTGGCAGACCGGCCTTCGATACCGTAGAGAGCAAGTGGTTCAACCCGTGGGATTCGCTATCGGGACTGATCGCGGTGATCAGGAACGTGCCCTACAGCAGTGATCTCGTGCGGACGGTTGAGCTCTATCCTCCTCCGGAGAACGCGCCCAAGACCGATCAGGAATTGGCGGCCCTTCCAGAGGATTCGCCGTACTTGGTGGGCCCGGGGATGGAGGAACTGCCGGTGGACGTTCGTGACACGCTCGCGGACGTTTCCGACGGGAGACTCGGCGAGCTCGGCGAGCGATGGGCGGCGGAGAACGGCTCTGATCCCGACTCGTTAGCCGGTCTGATCGCGGAGCTGCGAGACTTGGCTCGCCGCGCTCGTGACGAAGATCAGTCGCTGTATTGCTGGAGTTTCGGTTAGCGGGGTCAGTGCGAGCCGGTCAGGGGTCGTGGCGGGGGGTGACCTGGCTGATGATCTGTGGTTCTAACGTCTTGCGAGCTCGTCGGAGTGAACGATGATCTTCAAGAAGAGCCGGGCTTGGCTGATGGTGCTCATGAGCGTCGCTTTGGTGCTCGTGGTCGGGGTTCGGGTGGTGGATCGCAGTGAACCGGAGTCGGCCCGTCGATCCGTTCCGGCGCCTGCCGTGAGTGTCAGCGCACCGAACGCGAAGATCATCGACAAGGACCAGCGGATCGATCTCGACACCTTCGATCAGGAGGACAGCCCTCTGTGGCCGTTCGTCGAGGAGCTTCAGAGGGCCGCCACGACGCGGCCAGGTGGGTGATGCGCGTCGTTCATCCGCGCGGATCAGTCCACGTCGACGTGGTCGAGGAAGTGCAGGAGGTGGGTCAGGACTCGGATGCAGGCGGTGACGTCGGCCTCGGTCAGGTCGCCGCCGGCCTGCCGGAGGACGGCGCGTTCGCGGTCGAGTACGGCGGTGATGGCGGCTCTGCCCTCCTCCGTGAGGCGGATGAGTGAGGAGCGTTTGTGGGCCGGGTTGGGCATGGACTCGACCAGGTCGCGTGCCGCCGCGTCGTTGATCATGCGCTGGACGAACTGGCGGCTCAGCGCCTGCGCCCTGCCCAGCTGAGGGACGGTCATGGGGCCGTGTTCGCGTAGCAGGACGAGGACGGCGCGCACGCCGACCGACAGGCCCTCGATGGGCGCGTCCTGCTCCACCTTGCGGTGGGCGCGCCGGTAGAGCGGGCCCACCAGGTCGAACACCTCGGCGAGGCGGTCGGGGAGTTCGGGGAGTTCGGACGGCGATGGGGGTGGCTGGGGCCGGTCTGGTTCGCGCACCGTTTCATGATGACACCTGAGTTGTCATATTCGGGCCAAGATGACACCTTGGTTGTCATGAGTGATGTGTTCTGGCTCGACGTCGGCAGCGGCCGGCCCCTGGTCCTGTTGCACGGGGGCTTCGTGGATCACGGCATGTGGGAGGCGCAGATTGCGGAGTTCGCCGGGCGCTACCGTGTCATCGCGCCCGATGCTCGCGATCACGGCCGGTCCGCCAACGCCACCCAGCCGTACCGGCTCACCGACGACCTCGCCGCCCTGCTGCGTCATCTCCGTACGGGTCCGGCCGTGCTCATGGGTGTCTCCATGGGCGCGAGCGTCGCGGTGGAGACCGCGCTGGAGCATCCCGAACTGGTCAGCGCCGTGGTCATCACCGGCGCGGGCACCGGCGAGCCCTACTTCACCGATCCCTGGACCGTCCAGCGCATGACCACCTGGCACGCGGCCATGGGGGCCGGCGACCTGGAGGGGTCGGTCGAGGGGTTCATGGCGTTCGTGGCCGGCCCGCACCGCAGCCTCGACGACTGCGATCCCGAGGTCGTGCGCCGGCTGCGGCACATGGCCAGGCGGACCATGGCCAAGCACACCGCCGATGAACCTGATCTGCTCGTCCCCGTACGCGACACCTGGGAGCGCGTCGGCAAGATCGACGTGCCCGTGCTGGCCGTCAACGGCGCCCTCGACTCACCCGATCACATCGGCATGGCGGAACGGGTCGCCTCCGCCGTCGCCGACGGCCGCACCATCACCGTCGACGGTGCGGCCCACTATCCGAACATGGAGCGTCCGGACGTCTACTACGAGATCCTCACGGACTTTCTGCGGCGCGCTGCTGCGGAGCCGGGACGTCCAGGTCATGGATGGTGACGAGCTGGCTGATCTACGGGGGGCCAGTGCGGCTGCCGCCGCGCCAGCGCACGGTGTAGGTGTACTCGCCGGCCTCTGGCGTGTCGGGGAAGGCGTACGACCCATCGTTCCTGATCAGCGCTGACGAGCTTCGGGGTCGGCCGCCCTCCACGTTCAGAGTATGCACGATGTCGACTCGGGCGTTACGCGGCAGAGCGTTGCCTTCCAACAGGCTGGAGATGACAGCACTTCGCTGGCAACCTCACCCTCCGGGGAGTCGGCGATGTAGATTGGCGCGCGCCCGAAGCCCTGTCGTACAGCGTCGTTCTGACGCCGAGGGTGCGCGCGCCCGCGATGTAGGCGCCGGCCGAGCTGATGGAGACGTTTCCGGGGTATCCCTCGGCTTCGGGTCCTAGCTCTTAGGCGCGCGTCTTGGCCAGGGTGGCGGCGGAGTCGCTGGCAGGTCGGGACCGTTTAGTGCCGATGCCTCTGCAGAAGGTTGAGGCGGGTGAGCGCCCGCGCGGTGGTGTACGGCATGCTGCCCGCCTGCTGCAGAACGAGGACTGTTCGTGTCCGCGACCGTGGCCCCGCAGCGCGTCCTGTGCGACGCGCTCAGTCCGCCGGGCGGCTGTGCTCCCAGGCGGTGGCGAACAGGAGCAGGGCGTGGTCGTACAGGACGCTGGGCCGGTGGACGACGATGCAGGGGCTGTTGCGGCCGTGTTCGGTCTGACGGTACATGGTGAGGTACGCGACGTCGTCGGTGATCACTAGCCGGTGTACGTTCGGCAGGTTGTAGAAGCGCAGTGACACCAGCTCGCGCCGACGCCGCACCTCGCTGACGTAAGTGGCGTTGACCCGCACCTGATCGGCCAGCAGGCCGGCGGAGAACCCCAGGTCGACGTGGCGCATGTCGGATTCCCGCTGCGACAGCCAGGAGTCGTGGCCTGCCATGGTGTCCGGCAGCAGCACCTGCACGGAGTCCAGGCCCTTGCCCGCCGCCTCCCAGACCTGGGCGAAGCTGTCCCGTGTAAGCTCGTTGCCGCGTCCGGCGAGCACGCGCACCCAGCGTGCCCGCGCCAGGTCGGCGGCCAGCTCCCGGGCAGCCAGTTGCTGTCTCGGCAAGACGCGGATCACTCCCAGCCCGAGCAGCCGGGACAGGACGGCTGTCGGCCACCGGCGGGAGTTCGGGGAGAAGGCCCAGCCGCCGAGAACGGTGAGCGCGGCGGCGAGCAAGGAGCTCACCACGCCGAGCACGAACTCACTCATCTCGCAGGTCTTCCCTCACTCGCTCTGCAGGTAGGGCAGCAGGCGGCGCAGGGTGATGGCGGCGTGCCGGGCCGCGACGCGCTGATGGTCGTCGTTCTTGGCCGAGTTGGAGTCGTCGGAGATCCCCCGGATGACGGTCCAGCCGCGGGCGAGGCCGGGCCCGTCCTGCTCGTGGAAGGCCTGGGTGAGCCCGCCGGCCTCCATGTCCACGGCGAGGATCTTGTCGTTGAACGCTTTCAGGTAGCGGCGGATCTCCGATTCCGCGTCCGCGATCACCGCTTCGCCCGAGCCGATCGGCCCGGTCAGCACACGGAAGGAGGTTCTGCCGGTTCGTACGGTGGCCGGTTCCCCGTGCGTGGTGAAAAAGGAGTTGACCGCGTGTCCCGTCGTCGCTGGAGCCTGCCGTTCCTCGCCTCTGCGCCGCTGCCCTTGGGACGTCTCCTTGCGCAGGTCGTAGTAGACGACCCGGGTCGTGACCACGACGTCGCCGACCCGAACGCTCGGGTCAATGCTGCCGCCGATTCCGGTCAGCACGACGACGGAGGGGGAGTAGTGCCGCCGCAGGTGCTCGAAGGCGATGACGGTCGACCGTTGTCCCTGTGACAGGGCGCGGATGGCCACGACGCGCCTGGTGGTGCCGTCGGCGGCCACGTCTCCCTCGTAGAAGGGCAGCGTGCTTCGCCGCACCGGCCGCAGTCCCAGGACGTCGTGGACCGCGCCGGCTTCCACGCCGAGGATGGTGATGACGCCGATGTCGGCGCGTCTGGCGGGCTCCCGCTCCGGCGTGGCAGGGGAAAGGGGCTCCTTCTCCGGCGTGGCCGGGAGGATGACCGTCGCTCCGTCTCCAACGGCGGATTGATGGAGCTCCACGGAACCTCCGTAGCTGACGATGCCGCTGTTGCCGTTCATCGGTGATCTCCGTTCATGCCGTGGACGGGCCGCTGTGCTGGTCGGGTTCGCGGCTGTCGGCGCGTACGTGTGCTTGGGGGCCGATCGCCGACTGGCTCATGTCGACTTTGCCGCCCATGTTGAGTACGCCCGTGTTGACGATGCTGTCGGCGCGTTTCTTGAAGGCGGAGGTGTCGACCTTGCGCTCTTCGAGAAAGTCCTGGACGGCCTTGAGCAGCCGCTGCTCGATGAGCTTCATGTGGTCATGGATCGTGACGTCGTCCAGCCGCGTGTCCTTCCATGGCGTCGACTTCTCTTCCCTGACGCTGATCCGGGCGGCGACGGCCGTCCTGCGGTGCGGCTTGAGCACGCGGTTCCTGCGCGCTCGAAGTGCCCCGATGATCAGGGCGGGCGCCTGGGCCAGGTGCCATGCCGCCGTGACCTGGGTGGGGAGGGCGAGGAGCGCACGGAGCGTGGAGCGCAGCACCGCGCCCGCGCCGCTCTCACGGTAGAAGTTGAGCACGTGGTACTCGGCCGGCGTCCGGGTCAGCGCGCATGTGGCGAAGTCGAGGCTGAGCGCCTTGCCCTTCACCGTCACCCGGAGGAAGACCGTCGTGACGATTTCGCCGGCGACGCTCGCGCCGATTTCGAGGAAATGGTGTTCGGCCAGGTAGGGGGCGTCGATGATCCGGTCGATGGCAGGCTGGCCGGGCGTCGTGCGCAACCAGGCGGCGGCCGGCGGCACATCGGACTCGGCGATGTAGAGGCGGTCGTTCACGGTGAATCCGCGCAGGGCGTTGGGGTCGTCGGCGTCCCCCATCGGCGCCATGGCCCGCTTCAGATAGGCGACGAGTTCGTGCGTCTGGAACGGCGCGTTGACGTATTCACGCGCCTCCATCGGCCGGTGTTCCATGGCGTCCACGATGCTCACCGGCTCCAGGAGTTGGATGGTGAGCGGGGGAAGCCACCGGTGCACGAGGGTGCCGCTCCCCACGAAGGGGCTCTGGCCCTCATCGACCAGGTCCCAGCCGAGCCGGTCCGGTTCCGCCTCGGGATCCTTCGGTACGGGCCTGCGGTAAACCACGTACGGATGGGACTGCTGATCGGAGATGGCCTGTTGGCGCCGGGAGAGCCGTCGGGGGCGCAGCGAGTCGGCCCCGTGCATGTGGTTGAGGCTGAGCTGGCGAGCGGCGCCCTTTCCTGCCACCACCGCCGCGGCCAGCAGTAGGAGGACGGCTGCGGTCCGCGCTGTGCCGGCCGGCGGATCCTGGGCGAGCCCGGCGGCGAGGAGGGCGGCGACGACGGACAGCGCGCATCCGGTGCCGCTGAGCCGCAGAAGGCGCGCGTGATGCCGCAGTTCGTCGCTCTCGCTCCGCCACCGCGTACGCCGGAGCCAGTGGTCGGCGACCTCCTTGGCCCGCAGGGGCAGCACCACCAGCGCGCTCCTGCCCGCCAGGCGGGCCAGCTCCCAGAACGCCAGCACACAGAGGGCGGCCACGGCGGCGGCCGGGATGACGGCGAACCCCACGCCGAACACCGCGAGGACGCCGAGGTGCTGCGCCGTCTCCATCCACCAGGCTCGCCAGGCATGCTGGACGACGGCTACGAGGTCGAAGCCGTATGACGGGGCGACCAGGTGGCGCGAGTCGTTGTGCACCTGGCGCAGGACGGTCGTGCGGAACGCCGGATCGAGGTGTACGCCGGTGCACAAATGCCTGGTGGCCGCGTCCTGCCGTAACGCTCCTGCGTGTTCGGGTGTCCCCCGACGTGCCCTGGAACGACCCATAGGGTCCTCCGTCTCGTATTTAGGTCCTCCTGACCATAAGTCGCGAGGGTCCTCAGGTCAAGGTGACCTTAGGTATTCTGAGGCCGTGGTGAACAGGGCCTTGAAGCACGACGGGACCATGCCGGCGGCGGTGACCGTGGATCTGGTGATCTTCACCGTCCGTGCCGCCGCCCTGCACGTCCTCCTGATCGAGCGGGGCATGCCGCCCTTCGAGGGAGAGCTCGCACTGCCAGGCGGCTACGTGCGGGCAGGTGAAGACCTCGACCAGGCGGCTCTGCGCGAGCTGGCGGAAGAGACCGGTATCAACGGCCACGAGCTCCACCTTGAGCAGCTGCGAACGTTCGGGGCGCCGGAGCGTGACCCGCGTGGCCGCACCTTCACCGTTGCCTATCTCGCGCTGGGGCCCGATCTGCCCACGCCGGTCGCGGGCACCGACGCCGCGACCGCCTGCTGGGTGCCCGTCGACGTCGCGCTGTCGTCCGAGCTGGCCTTCGACCACCTGATAATCCTCAAGGAGGGGCTCGACCGGGCCAGGGCCAAACTCGAGTACACGACGGTCGCAGCGGCCTTCTGCCGGCAGCCGTTCACCATCGCGGACCTGCGCCGCGTCTACGAGGTCATCTGGGGATTTCCGCTGGATCCCAGCAATTTCCGCCGCAAGGTGACCAAGGCGGCGCACTTCGTGGAGCCCACGGGAGAGTCGCGAACGCCGGAGATTGGCCGTCCCGCCGCGCTTTATCGCCGAGGGTCGGCGGAACTGCTGTTCCCGCCCATGCCCCGGTCGGCGGACGGGGAACACGAGGTCCAACCGTCCGCCGCCACCGGCTGACGTACCGACCTTCCCGCAGCGACACCGTCTGGAAAAGAACGCTGCGCCGCGCACCCGAATACGGCATGGTGGAGCCGTGTCGACTGAGCGCTCGTCGAAGGCTCGTCGGGGGGAGAGTTTCGCAACACCGCTGTCGTTTCGCGCCGCGCGGGAAACGGCGGCGGCGCTGCGCCGTACCGAGTGCTACCGCGCGATGATCGACACGCTGCGGCCTCGCGGGATCTCCGGGCTGCTCCGGTCGCGTGCCCCGTTGCCGGCCATCCTGTATCTGGCGGCGAGGGACGGACGGCTGGTCCGGCAGGACGCCGGTGGGCTCGCGTTGTTGGAGCCGCCGTACGACGCGCGCGACCTCGGCCGGCCCGGCGGGTTCCTGCGACGGCTCGACCGGCACTGGGACCTGGCGATGTTCGCGCTGCCTCCTGCCGTGTCGCTGGTCATGTCGCTGGTGACGCTGGCGCTGGGAATGGCGTTGAGCTGGTCGCCGTGGCTGCTGGGCGCCGCGCTGGTGCTCTGTCTGCTGGCCATGCTGTACGTTGCCCTGCTCATGCTCACGATGGTCTGCACCCTGCTGTTCCGCTGGATCTTGGGCCTGCCGGTCAGCTCCCGCGAAGCACGGCGGGCGGCCGAGGAAATGAGATTCCTGCACTGGTCCATGCCGTTGTGCCACTGCCCGGACCCGGCGCGGGCCCCCCAACTGCTGGGCCTGGTCACCGACCGTCTGCGCGGACTGGTGCGGGCCCAGGTGGCGCGGGCGGTGGGTGATCTGAGCGCGCGTACGGAGACGTTCGAGGTCAACGAACCGCTGCTGTGCCTGCTCGGCGGCGCGACGACCACGGCGATGCGGGACGCTGTCACCACGGCGGCCAGAGGAGCCGCCTCCGGCGGGGTGACCTTCCTGGCGACGGGTTCCGAGTCGGGCGTGCGAGCTCCGAAGACGGTGGGCCTCGGCTCCGGGCTCGCTCTCTACTTGGTCGCGGTCGCCGTCGTCCTGGCCGCAGAGTCGTATCTGGTGGCCGTCTTCGAACGGGCAGAGTGCGACCCGGCCTGCGCCGGCCGGCCCGCCTCCTACGGCACCGCGTTCCGCTGGCTCGCCTGGCGGCTGTTGAACGGGAACCCGGCCGATCTCGTGCCCGCCACGACGCCCGCGTGGGTGGTCGGCTGGCTGACCACGCTCATGGGTTTCATGGCGGTCGTGTTGTTCCTGGTCACGGTATGGCGCTCGCGCGAGACGCACGCGGAGCGGCTGCGCAGCTTTCACGAGGAGATGGAGCCGGTCTTGGGCACGACAACCGTTTTGATCATGGTCGCCACGACCGAGGAGAGGCAGGCCGTGATCACGGCCGTCACCGGTGTCACGCAGGCGAAGCCGGTCCGCCGCCACTTGGGCCCGCACACCGCGTTCGAGCTGGGTGTGGTGAGTCGCGCCCGGGCGCTGGTCGCGCAGACCCAGGCCGGGACGGTGGCGCCGGGAGGCGCGGGATTCGGCGCCCAGGAGTTGATCGAGCGGCTCAACCCCGACTACCTGCTGCTCACCGGCATCTGCTACGGCCTGCGGGAGAAGGAGCAGCAGCTCGGGGACGTCCTTGTCTGCACCCAGCTGCGGGTCATGGACCACAAGAAGATCGTTGAGTACGAGCCGGGGCAGCCGGTCGAGATCATGCGCGGCGACCGGGTCGCCCCGTCGGTGACCCTCCTCGATCGCTGCCTGCACGCACGGCTGGAGCAGGACGAACCCAAGGTGCACTTCGGCCCGCTGCTGTCCGGGAACGTGCTGCTGAACTCGCCGATGATCCGCGCTCGACTGAAGGCGGCGGAGCCGGACGGGATCGGCGGCGAGATGGAGGGGCTGGGGGTCTACGGGGCGGCGGCCAGGAAGAAGGTCGAGTGGATCGTGGTCAAGGCCATCTGCGACTGGGGGATGGGCAAGACCGACGACTGGCACGAGGCCGCGGCGCGCAACGCGGCGGAGTTCGTCGTGGATGTGCTGCGCAATCAAGGCCTGGACGAGCCGCCTCACCGAGCATGAGGCCGGAGATCCTTAAGGTCATGTTGACTTAAATCGCGGGGGCGCGATATGGTCCACATGACCTTAAGGCGGCGCTTGACGGTTGGGCGGTGGATTTGTCGCCATTCTGCTGAATTGCGAATCGCATCATGTCAGGCGAGTCCGAGCTGTTGCTGATCATTTCTTCGTAGCGGCGAGTAGCGTCATATTCTGATTTCTCGTTCCCCGTCGTAGTGGAGGTCAATATGACGGAAAGCCGACCTCGACTCCCCGGGAATTCCCCGGGGTGGCTGCCCGGCGGAGTGGGTGGGGATCCGCCGGGCAGCTCAGGGAAATTATCCGGGCTTGTGATAATTGGTGTGCTCTTGCTGGCGGTCGGCGTCGCCGGTGGGATCTGGTACCTGAACGGCGGTGGGCAGCGCGAATCGCTCGGTGGGGCCACGCTGGTCGGCACACGGCAGGCGCAAGGGGTCGTCTGTCTCGACGTGGCCGGCGACTTCTCCGCCTCCATGGACGACAGCGCCGAGATGAGAAGCGAGGCGCTGGCCCTGCTCAAGCCCTTCATGGCCCGGGAGATGCGGCCGGACGACCTGCTGACGACGGTCGCGTTCGCGCGTACGGCGTCGCTGACCCTCCCGCCGACCCGCGTGGCGGATCTCGCGACGACCTCCGACTCGCCGGGCCGGCAGGTGTCGGGCCAGTTCACCTACTTCGTCCCCGCGCTCAAGGCGCTGGACCGCGGCCATGCCGAGAGCGGCGGGAAGTGCGTCAGGCGGGTCCTCGTGGCGATCACCGACGGCGAGTTCGCGGACGACGTCAACCAGATCGTGTCACTCGTCCACCATTTCGACCGGGTCTACCTGGCGGTGCCCGACCAGGCGTCCGGTTACCGGCCGCGGATCTTCAAGAACTACAAACTAGCCGCGGTCGCGACGGACGGCTTCGACGATGCCGAGACCCTCAGTCTGCTGTACGGCCAGGCGCTCGCGGTGGCCACGGGTCAGCGGCTCGCGCGTGAATAACCGAAAGTCCGAATAAGTGCATTCCGAATTCTGGTAAGACCAGTTTCTGAACAAATTTCACGTTCAAAATGACACGCTTCGCGCAGTATTCATGGCTCGACTTGCTGGATACACTCTGGTGCGCAAGATCCCACGTTCTCGTCGAGAAAGCGGAACTCGTCATGGTCATCCCCCCATCGAATCCGGACATTCCCCCAGCGAATCGCGAAATAGGGGATATGTCGGATAACACTCCTGTGGCGGCGGTCCTCGATCGGCTGACCGAGGAGATCAAAGTCAAGTTCAAGAACGACATGGAACGTGCCAATCACCGTGAAGAGATCATCGACCGCCTCTTCGAGGAGAACAAGGCACTGCGGCACGGCCTGCTGCAAGAGGCACTGACGCCTGTGCGCAGCGGCCTCTACCGCCTGTACGACCTGGCCGGGCGGGAGGCGGCCAGGCACCACGGCGCCCCCGGAGGCGATGAGCATCTCGCCTCTCTCTTCGACGCCATCGCGGCCGAGGTAGCCGAGGTGCTGGCGCGAACCGGCGCCGAACTGCTCGACGTGTCGCCAGGAGACCCCTACGACTCCGCCAGGCACCGGGCGACGCGGACGGGGCCGGGACCGGAGGGCCAGGTCATGGCGGTGGTCGCGGCGGGTTTCCACCTCGGGGAGCGCGTCCTGCGCAAGGCCGACGTGGTGGTCGGCAAGAGCGTCGACGACCGTCAGGAGTCGTCGGAACCGCAGAGAAAGGACGGGTAGATGGCCGTTTACGGGATCGACCTCGGCACCACGTACTCGTGCATCGCCAGCATCGACCGGGTCAACCGGGCCGAGGTGCACCGCAGCGGGGAAGGCGCCGACACCACGCCCTCCGTGGTCTTCTTCGAGACGCCCGACAACGTCGTGGTCGGCCAGCACGCCAAGGACAGCGCCGTCATCAAGCCGGATCTGGTGATCAGCCGGATCAAGCGCGACATCGGCCAGGAGGTCGTCAGGACGCTGCACGGCAAGCCGTACACGCCCGAGGAGATCTCGGCGCTGATCCTGCGCAAACTGGCGGAGGACGCGCAGGTCGCGACGGGGGAGACCGTGTCGGACGTGGTCATCACGGTCCCCGCGTACTTCGGCGCGGCCGAGCGGGACGCCACCAGGAAGGCCGGCCGCATCGCCAGGCTGAACGTGATCGACATCGTCTCCGAGCCGGTCGCCGCCGCCATCACCTACGGCGTGCTCAACCCGCAGGAAGACTGCCACATCCTGGTCTACGACCTCGGCGGCGGCACGTTCGACACGACCGTCATGGCCCTGCGCGGCGGCGACATCGAGGTCGTGTGCACCGACGGCGACCACGAGCTCGGCGGCGCCGACTGGGACGATCAGCTGGTCGAGCACCTGGCGGAGCGCTTCAGGCGGGAGCACGCGGACGTCGGCGACCCGCTGGACAAGGGCGAGACCGAGCAGGACCTGCGGAAGATCGCCGAAGACCTCAAGAAGACCCTTTCCGCGAAGGTCAAGCACACGGTCAGGGTGATGCACGAGGGGCGCGCGACCACGGTCGAGATGACCAGGGAGGAGTTCGAGTCGATCACCAGGAACCTGCTGGAGCGCACCCTGGAGATCACCCGCCGGACGATGGAGACGGCGCGGGCGAAGGGGGTCACCACCTTCGACCACCTGGTCCTGGTGGGCGGGCTGTCGAAGATGCCCGCGGTCGCCGAGACCCTGCAGAAAGAGCTCGGCCTGACCCCTCAGCTTCAGGACCCTGACCTGGCGGTGGCCAAGGGCGCTGCGCTCTACGCGTTCGAGGAGACCTACCGGCGGCTGCTGAGCTCGGGCGAGCGCGACAAGGCCGAGGCGATGGCGCTGGAGTCGGGGCTGTCCGGTACGCAGCGCCGGCAGATCGAGGGGCGGACGATCAAGACGGTCGCCTCGCGCGCGTTCGGCATCATCACCACGCGCGGATCGACGCGAGAGAGCTACGTCGCCCATCTCGTCCACGCCAACGACTCGCTTCCCGCCTCGGTCACCGAGGGGTTCCAGACCCTCGACGACAATCAGGTGTCCGTGGCCATCCGGGTGATGGAGCAGGCGGGCAGCGTCGAGTCCGAGGTGGTCGAGAACAACAACCAGATCGGGGAGGGCGAGCTGCGCATTCCGCCGGGCAAGCCCAAGGGCTTCCCGATCGAGGTGACGTTCGCTCTCGACGCCTCTGGCTTGCTCCACGTCACCGCTCGTGAGAACGAGCAGGGCGGGCAGCTCGACCTCGACATCCAGATCGGCGGCATGTCGGAGGAAGAGGTCGCCTCGTCGCAGACCGCGCTGTCCCGGATTCGCGTGGAGTGACGCATGCCGTTCGATGAGGAGCGTTACCTGCGGGAAGTCCTGGAGCCGGCCAGGCAGGCCGGTGGCACACCGCCGCTTGACCTGTGCCGGCGCTACCAGATCACCGACCGGATGAGCGCCGCGGAGGTCACCGAGATTGTGGGGCAGGTACGGCAGTGCTGGCGGCGGTCGCGGCAGAAGCTGAAGTTCCGCAAGCTGATCGACGCACTGGAGGTCGAGCACGACCAGCACTACCGGGCGATCTTCAAGGCGGCGGCGGATGGTGACCTCGCCAAGCTGCGCACGGAGATCAAGCTCGCCGCCGAGCGCGAGGGCAAGCGCGTGGTGGACCTGCGGCGGCGGCTGGACGACGCGGCGGGGAAGCTGCGACTGCTGCCCCCCGACGTCGTCGAGGGCATCGGAAAGTCGGCGGGAGTCAGCACACAGGCCGTGATGGCCCTGGCCGCGGAGCTCGGGATCGACGTGCGCGAACCCGACCAGCTCCCGCAGTCATCGCCGTACGAGCCCTACGCCAACGTCCGCACCGCGCTCGACCTGCTCGGCCAGCGCCATCTGGCTGGATACGTCCTCGCCGAACGCCCGGGCGGGCTCCAGATCATGGGTGACATTCCCGGCATCCTCGACCGGGTCGCCACCTTGGAACAACGCACCCAGGTCCGGCAGCGGGGAGCGGGGACGACGATCGCCGACGGCATCCTCGCCGCCCTGCGCAACACGCCGGATCCCGTGGCGCTCCTGCGGTACGACATCGCCGTCCGGCTGCGCGAACGCGTACGCGAGCACCCGTACGACGACACGCTGATGCGGCACGTCACCGACGACCTCGGCATCGAGGCGGGCGACGCCAAACGGCTCATCTACGCGATCCGCCAGGAGAGCGGCGTGTCGGGCGGCCCGGCGAGCCGGCTGCGCGAACTGGTGGACGCGGGGAGGATTCACGAAGCGGTGGGCTTCCTCGCGGTGCTCTCGGCCGAGACGCTGAGCGGCGAGGCGGCGGAACTGGCCGCGGAGGCCCGGGCCCGGCTGGCCGAGGCCGTGCGGCTGCGTGACGCGGCACGGACCGAGAGCGACGCCGACCAGGCGTGGACGATGCTGGACGAGGCACTGAGCCGGGTGCCCGATCTGCCGGGAGCCGAGGCCATGCTGGCCAGGCTGGCGCCGCGGCCGCCGGGCGCGGTGCGGGCGCGGCTGCACGGCGACGTGGTGGCCATCGTCTGGCAGCCGTCACCGTCCCGGGCCGGCGACATCGACTACGAGGTCTACCGCAACGGCGTCCCGTTCGCCGAGACTGGCCGGCCGAACGCCTCCGACGAACGCCCGCCGGTCAACACGCCCGTGACCTATTCGGTGACGGCCCGCCGCGGGCAGGCCACCTCGGCCCTAGCCGTGTGCGCGCCGCTGACGTACCGGCCGGAGCCGGAGGACCTGCGGCTGAGCGCGGTGGACGGTGTGGTAACCGGCCGCTGGCGGGTCCCCGCCGAGGTGCTGCGGGTCGTGGTGACGCGCGACGGCGGCCCCGTCCGCGTGGAGTCCACTGGCTTCCGCGATCAGCAGGTGCGCAACGGCATCACCTACGAGTACGTCATCTCTGCCGTGTACTCCGACGGCCGGGGCGAGGTAACCACGCCGGGTCTGCGCCGCTCCGTCACGCCGCAGGCCAAGCCGGTGCCGGTCGCCGACTTCACGGTGGAGCCCGACCCGGCGGGCCGGGACGAGTTGCTGATCCGCTGCGCCGAGCCGGCGTCGGGCGTGCTGGAGTTCGTGCTGCTCGCGTCGGAGCCACGCTGGCCGTTCGGGACGGACGTGCCGATCGCGGAGGTTCGCGCGGCCGGCCGGGTCCTGCCTGCCACCGCCACGCGCGAAGGGTACGTCCTGCGCGCCGCCCGGGTGTCCGGAGTGCTCCTCGCCATCACCGTCGTGGAGGACACCGCGACCGTCGGCGCGCATCGCGAGCACGTGAACCTTTCGGTGCCACGACGGGTGAGCGCGGTACGGCGCGGTGGAACGATCCACATCGGCCTGGAATGGCCTAAGGACGTGCCGGAGATCGAGGTCAGGTGGGGGAGCCGGACCATGGTCGTCTCGTCCGCGGCCTACCGGTCGCAGGGCGGCATCCGGCTCGACATCCCCGAGAACGAGGCGCCGAGGGTCGAGCTGGCTCCGACGACCGTGGTCAAGGGCGCCCGGGTGCGCGGCCAGGCCGTGCGGGTGCCGCTCTCCTCCGTCGTGCCGCTCCGCTACGACGTGCGCAGAGAGGGCGCGGTCTGGAGGCGGCAGCTGGTGGTCGAACTGACCTCCGAACAGCCGGCCACGGTGAACAGGTTCGTTCTCGTGGTCAAGTCGGGCCGGATCCAGCCCGGCTCGCCCGAGGACGGCCGCGTACTCGGTGAATGGTCCGGGCTCAGCGCTCCGGCCCGGCTTGTCGTTCCGATGCCGAGACAGCCGAAGCCCTACTGGGTGCGCTGTTTCGCCGAAGGGCCCGTCGAGCTCATCGATCCGCCCGTACGCGTACTGAAGGTGGGTTAGACCTGTGATCACCTGCCCGTACTGTTTCGTCAAGGTGCCCCCGGCCCGCATCGCGTTCCGCTGCCTGGGGGGCAGCGGCCGGATCAAGGGCTGCGAGCCACGCAAGGACGACGTGCTGAGCACGTTCACCGGCGTCGCGCAGGAGCTGCCGCCCGTCTTCTCCGTTCGGCGTCCAGGGCGGCGGGCGGTCTGTCCGGCTTGCCGCAGGGAGACCGCCTGGCGGGCCTGCCCTTCGTGTCACAGCAGGCTCGCGGCCGAATACTGTGCCAATCCCGGCAAGATCGTCGCGCTCGTCGGGGCCAAGCACGCGGGAAAGAGCACCTATATCGCGGTCCTGATCCATGAGCTGATGAACCGGGTCGGCGAAGAGCTCGACGCCTCGCTCGTGCCGTGCGATGACCGGACCATAGAACGGTACAAAACAGACTTTAATCGCCCGCTCTACGGCGACCACCGGCTCCTGTCCTTCACCCAGTCGGCGAAGACGGCCGCGCGCGATCCGCTCGTGTACCTCTTCACCCGCACCGGAGGCGGCTGGCGCCGCCGGACGGCCTCACTGACCCTGGTCCTGTTCGACACGGCCGGCGAGGACTTGCGTGAGCGCGAGATGAGCGAACTGCATCTGCGCTACCTGAACGCGGCCGACGCCGTCATCTTCCTACTGGACCCGCTGGAGCTGCCCGGCGCCCAGGCGGCGCTGCACGGCTCGGCCAGGGAACGCGGCGGGATACTCGCCGACGACCTGATGAGCGATCAGATGGACGTCGTCGTCCGGGTCACCGAGTTGCTGCGCAAGCGGAACAGCGGCCGACTGGCCATCCCGGCCGCCGTGGCCCTCAGCAAGATCGACGAGCTGCGGCCGTCGATGGAACGTCAGTCGGCCCTGCACCGCACCCGCGACCCGCTCGGCGCGCTCGACCTGGACGACAGGGAGGCCGTGGACGAGCAGGTGCGTGCGCTGCTGCACCAGTGGCAGGCGGGCATGATCGACCGTTACCTGAGCCAGCAGTACAACGACTACGCCTTGTTCGGGCTGTCGGCCCTCGGCGAAGTGCCGGAGGGCCAGAAGGTGGCACGCAGCGGAATCCGTCCCTATCGCGTTGAAGATCCGCTGCTGTGGCTGCTGTACCGGTTCAAGATGCTCGACGGCATACGGAGGTAACGTCGTGGCTTGGCAGCTCCACTACAGCTCGGCGGAGACAGGACCGTCGGGGCGCGCCGGGTTCCAGATCGTGGCCGACAGCCGGGGGCTGCCCGCCGGGTCGGCCGCCGAGGTCGCGCCATACCTCACCTACCGGCCGCCACCCAGCTCGCCGACCGCGCCCACGCGGCAGCAGATCGAGGCGATGCCGGTCGCTCTGTCGTACGGACCGGTCGGCGACAGGCACGCCCTGGTGCGCTGCTCCTACCTAGGACAGGACTATTCGGGCAGATTCGGAAACTTCCTCGGCCACGCCCTGGTGCTGGCGGAAGGAGACCTGGTCGGGGTGCGGCCGGTCGAGTTCTGGAAGGCGCCGTTATGGGCGCAAGCACCGGCCCGTCCCGGCACAACGCTGCCGGAGCTGACCGAGCTCATGCCGGGCGCGGAGCTGGACCCGGAAAGCCTTGGGCAGTGGCTCGGCGCCGGTGGGCAGGCCGCCTACCAGCGGCTCGGCGGCCTGCTCGAACTCGTCCGGCGCAACCTCGTCCGCGGGTACGGTCGGCTCATCCTGGTCGGCGCGGAGTGCGAGGAGATCGTCCGCTGGATCGCGGTGATCTCCTACTCGTTGCCGTGGGAGGCGGTCACCCGGCTGTCCTTCGTCACCTACAGCGGCGACCCGGCCTCCACCAGGCAGCTCATCGTGGGCACTACGCCCGACGTGTGGATTCCCTCCGACGTGGACGCGACGGTGCTGACGCTGGCCGAGGAGCCGCAGTCGGTCGAGATCGGCCGGTTCGCGCAGACGGCGCGAGACTTGTGGCGCTCGATGGACTTCGACGGGATCGACGAACTCGCCGCGTTCGACACCTCGGACCCTGATACGGCGGCCGCGCTCGTGGCGCTCTGCCTGACCGGCGCCGCGCTGTCGGAAAAGGAGCAGTCGGCGGTGGCCGAGCTGATCGAGGCCGGGGTGCCCGGCTGGGTGTGGCCGCATCTGGGCCGGCGCGCCGAGCTGCTCGGGCAGCGTCTCGCCCACGCGGTCACCGTGCACGGCCCCGCCGAGGCCGCGGACCCATGCGCCGCGCGGTGCGTCCTGCTGGCGTTGCGCGACCCCGGCGTGGCGCCCCCGCCCAGGCCGCTTCCCGAGGCGTACCGCGAGCAGGTGATGGCGGCGGCGCTGGCCGCCCTGAGTACCGCCGACCGGCTCGACCGCCTGGTCGGCGTCCTCCGGGTGGCCGACGCGGCGGACCTGCGCATCGCCGGTGCCCGGGTGGAAGAGGCTGCCGCCGCGCTCGTCGGATCCCGGCCGACCGGGGTGCCCGAGCAGCTCGATCGCACTCCGCGCAGGTGGCGGGAGGACCTGCTGGCAGGGCTGGTCGCCGGACTGGAACGAAGCCGGCCGGACGTCCGGGCGAGCGTGCTCACCCCGGAGCTGTGCCGTTGCCTGGCCGACCGGGATCTGCGGGCCGCGCCGGGCACCGCCATCACTGTGATCGCTTGGCAGGTGCGCTCGGACGGCCTCGACCGGGTCCAGGCGACCGTCAGGGTGTTGCGGCTCGACCGGGGCCGAGCGGCGACGAGCGAGCAGGACGCCGCCTTCGGGGACATCTGGCAGGAGGAGCCGACGGCCGCCGAGGTGTGCGAGCTCGTCGACGCCGCCGGTCCACGGCTGCCGGACTACTACACGCTGAGTACCCTGCCCGCACGCCTGTTCGTCCGTACCCGGCTCAAGGGGAAGGAGGCCGTGGAGGTCGCCACCCGGATCCGGCAGGCCGGGCTGACGGGGATCGCGGCCGAGGACGCGGAGGCGGTGCTGCTCGCCACCGGACTCGCCGACATGCGCAGCCTCGGCCACGCGTACACCGAGGTGGAGCAGCTCACCGCCCTGTTCCGCGGCCTCGATCCCAAGCTGGCCACGCTGGTTCGCACGCGGGCGGCGAAGAACCTGGCCCAGTACGACCCGTTGTTCCGCATGGCGTTGACGAAACGGCTCCCCGGGGCGTCCCGTGACTGGCTGCTCGACGAGTGGCTGGCCGCCCGCGCGAATCGGGACGAACAGGCGGCGCTCCTGGAGATCGCGATCCGGCTCAGGGAGGCCGGTGTGCTGCTGCCCGCGCTGGAGAAGTGGGCACAGAGCATGGTGAACAGCTGGTCGCCGTTCGGGTCGATGGAAGGCCGGTTCAGGAAGGACCCGGTGTTGTCAGACGGCCTGCGCAGGCTCATGAAGCCGAAACGCCGAGGGTCCTGGCTGCGGGGAGGCCGCTGATGTTCTACCTGATCCTCCTCGTCATCGCCTGGGTCGCCGCGATGTGGGCCGGCTCGATCGCCGCGGTCGTCCTCTATCCCGTGCTGCTGCTCACCAGCACGGTGGTGGCGATCGGCCTCTACCTCATGCAGGTACGCGCGACCCTGGTGCCCGACTCCTCCGCCGGGCTGTCGCCGGTCGTGCCCGTGGCCGCCGGGAAGGGACGTGATCCCGCCTATCCCCACTACCTGTCCCGTCAGGTGTGGAAGGACTGGACGGCGATCCTGCGCACCGCGTCCCCGCGCATCGCCGCCAAGGCCCAGAAGGCGCTGGGCACGGTCAGCGGCACCCTCATGGGCGGGCAGCAGGGCTGGTTCCTGTTCCCCGTCTGGCTCGCCATCTGCGGCGGGATTCTCTCGGCGGCGGTCCCCGTCTTCGTGGTCGCCGTGCTCATCATGACGTTGTACGCGGCAACCGTGGTGCTCGGCCTGCTCGTCTGGCTGATCTGCGTGGGGCTGCTCCGGCTGGTGGACCAGGCGTTCGTGCTGGCGTACCGGATTTTGCAGACCTGCCCCTATCCCGGCTGTTACTCCAGGTTCACCCTGCCCGTCTACGCCTGCCCGACCTGCGGCAACAAGCATGCCAAGCTCAGGCCCGACCTGAACGGCGCGGCCCGGCACGTCTGTCAGTGCGGCACCCGGCTGCCGACCACCATCCTGCTCGGCCGCTACCGTCTCCAGGCGTTCTGCCCGCACTGCGAGCGGTTGCTGCCCACGCGGGTCGGACGGGTGCGCATCGAACCGCTGCCGTTCGTCGGAGGGCCCGATGCGGGCAAGACGACGTTCATGGCGCTCAGCGTGGACGCCATCCACGGCGCGGTGAACGAGGCCGGTGGCCGGGCGTTCTTCGCGGACAAGACCGATGAGCTGGCGTTCCGGCGGCTGCGCGTCGAACTGTCGACGGGACGGATCAGCAAGACCGGGGCCGAGCTGCCCAAGGCGGTGATGCTGGACATCGCGCTGCCCGGCAAGACGGGCGGCGACCGGATCCTCTACCTGTTCGACCCGTCCGGTGAGCACTACACCGGAGCCAGCAAGGTCGAGGAGATGCGTTACCTGTCGCACGGGGAGGCCTTGATCCTGGTCATCGACCCGTTCGCGCTGCCCGACGTGCAGGCGCACCTCCTGCAGTCCGAACGCGAGATGCTGACCGCCAAGGGGGTCAGCCTCTCTCCCGAGGACCCGGCCGACACCTTCACCCGGCTCCGCAACGAGCTGGCCAGCCGGGCCGACGGCGGTAAACAGCGCCGGGTCGCGGTCGTGCTCTCCAAGGCCGACCTGCTCCGCGGGACCACCTCCGGGCGCGGCATCGACGATCTGCGTACCTGGCTCAAACTCATGGGACTGGGCAACCTCGTCAGGGAACTCGACCACCAGAGGGCCGACGTGCGATTCTTCGCCTCGGGCCTCCCACCGCGCGGGGCGGAGATCGCCGAGCTGCTGGGCTGGCTGGCCGGACTGCGGCTCAGCGCGCACCCGGCCGAGGCGGCCGGCGGCCACGCCACCGAGCCGGCGGCCGGTGATGCCCGGCGGCCGTGGGACAGCAAGCCGCGTCCCAGCGGCCGCCCGCCCCTGAGCTACCTGATCTTCAGAAGAGGGCTCGCCGCAGCGATCACGCTGACCTCCGCTCTCACCGTCATCCTGTTCAGCGTGCTGCTCCTGAACATGTGGCTGCCGAACGACGCGCCGGCGCTGGACTCCACGGCCTCCGCGATCGATCCGTCCGCGACGGCGGCTCCGATCGGCGAGGCGCTCGCCGGGCGGTGGCGCGGGCTCGTGCACCAGTCCAACGTGCGGGACTACCACGTCGAACTGACCCTCAAGGAGGGCGCGGCGCTCGGCGACCGGGCGGGCGCCGTTAACTATCCGGAGCTGGACTGCTCGGGCACCCTCACCCTGGAACCGGTCACCGCCACCGGGGCGACCATGCTCAGGGAGGAGATCGACGAGGACCCGGAGGACAGGTGCATCCCCACGTCGTGGCTGGCGTTGCAGGCGGACGGGTCAGGCGAGGTCAGCCTGTTCCTGTACGTGCAGCCGGAGGACGCCTCCGGGGGGAGTCCCCTCGCCTACGCGCAGTTGTCTAAGGACCCCTGACGGTCAGGGGTACAGCCAGCAGCGGGTCCAGTGACCGGTGGTGAACGTGTGCGTCGGTGGCGCCTCGGTGGAGCAGGTCGGGGTCGCGTGGGGGCAGCGGTGGGCGAAGGGGCAGCCGGTCGGTTCGGCGAGCAGGTTCGGGGGTTCGGCCAGGTCCTCCTCGTCGAGATCGTCCAGGTCGTCCGATCCCGAGGAGGCGGTCGGCCGGTCGGGGTCGGGGGAGGCGGCTAGCAGGAGTTTCGTGTACGGGTGCTTCGGATCCTGGGTGACCTGCTCCACGGGCCCCGTCTCCACTATGTGACCGGCGTACATGACGCTGATCTCGTCGGCGAAGTAGCGGGCGCTGGCGATGTCGTGGGTGATGTAGAGCATGGCGAGCCCGTCGCGGTTGCGCAGCTCGGCGAGCAGGTTGAGGATGTCGAGGCGGATCGAGACGTCCAGCATCGACACGGGTTCGTCGCCGAGCAGGACGGCCGGTTCGGCGGCCAGGGCCCGGGCGATGGCGATGCGCTGCCGCTGGCCGCCGGACAGCTCGTGCGGGTACTTGTCGATGAAGTCGTCGGCGGGGGTGAGGTTCACCCGTTCCAGCAGGTCCAGGACGCGCCGCTCCAGGTCGGCGGCCGGCGTGCGGCCGAAGTTGCGCAGCGGTCTGGACAGGATGTAGCGCACCCGGTGCAGGTTGTTCAGCGACGAGAACGGGTCCTGCAGCACCATCTGGACCCGCCCGAAGTGGGCACGGCGGTCCGCGCGCCGGATCGGTTTCCCGGCGAACCGGATCTCGCCGCCGGTGGGCAGGTCGCCGAGCGCCAGCAGCCGGGCCAGGGTGCTCTTGCCGGAGCCGCTCTCGCCCACCAGCGCCAGGATCTGCCCCCGCCGCAGGGTCAGGTCGACCCCGTTCAGCGCGTGCACGACACGGCCGCGGTCGCGGCCGTGCAGCGGGATGCGCTTGGTCACGGCGACCGCCTCAAGGATCGCCTCTGTCGATGACATCAACGCACCGCCTTGCTTCCGGGGAGGTCGGCCGGCTGCTGCAGCAGGCAGGCGGCGCCGTGCTCGGCCGCCGGCGGCAGTTCCGGCCGGGTGGTCGTGCACTCCGGCTGCCGTTTCGGGCAGCGCGGCTGGAAGGCGCAGCCGGGCGGCAGCGCGCGCAGGTCGGGGGGCGAGCCGGGGATGCCGCGCAGCTCGCGCAGCGGCCCGTGCAGCGGCGGGAACGAGTCACGCAGCCCCTGGCTGTACGGGTGCCGCGGGTCGTGGTAGAGGTCCGCGGCGGTGCCGAGCTCGACGATGCGGCCGGCGTACATGACCATGATCCGGTCGGCGAGCTCGACCAGCAGCGACAGGTCGTGCGTGACGAACACGATGGCGAAGCCGAACTGCTGGCGCAGCCGCATGAGGCGGCGGACGATCTGCCGCTGCATGACGACGTCGACCGCGGTGGTCGGCTCGTCCATCACGATGATCTCGGGCTCGCAGGCGAGCGCGAGGGCGATCGTGGCGCGCTGCCGCATGCCGCCGGAGAGTTCGTGCGGATAGCTGCGGACGCGGTTGGCCGGGATGCCGACGAGTTCGAGCAGTTCCTCGGCGCGGGCCCAGGCTTCCTTCCTGCCGACCTGGCGATGGGCCCTGATCACGTCGACGAACTGGGCGCCGAGGCGCATGACGGGGTTCAGCGCGGCCATCGCGCTCTGGAACACCACCGCCAGCGAGTCCCAGCGCAGCTCCCGCAGCCGGGCCGGGGACGCGGCGAGCAGGTCGATGCCAGGATCCGAGCTGCCGGGGTGGTAGGTCACCGCGCCGCCGGCGATCCTGGCCGGTGGGCGTTGCAGCCGGGTCAGCGCGGTCATCAGCGTCGACTTGCCGCTGCCGCTCTCGCCGGCCACGCCGAGGATCTCGCCACGGCGCAGCCGGAAGCTGACGTCGTCGACCGCGCGGACCGCGCCGGGGCCGGAACCGTACTCGACGGTGAGGCCCGCCACGTCGAGCAGAACGGGGGAATCCTTCATCAGCTCGCCTCCGCGATCGCCGCCGTCGCCCGGCCCGCCTTACGGGACGTCTTCTGGCCGCGGGCGCGCAGCCTGGGGTCGGACAGTTCGTCCACGCCGAAGTTGATCAGGCCGGCGGCGGTGCCGATCAGCGCGATGCACAGGCCGGGCGGCGCGAACCACCACCAGGCGCCGCTGAGCAGGGCGCCCTGGGACTGCGCCCAGAAGAGCATGGTGCCCCAGCTGACCGTGTTCGGGTTGCCGGCGCCGATGAAGTTCAGCCCGGCCTCGGCCGCGATCGAGCCGACCACGGCGAACAGGAACGTGGAGGCGATCAGCGGCGCCAGGTGCGGCGCCACCTCCAGCAGCACGATCCGTACCTTCGACTCGCCGGCGTAGCGCGCGGCCTGGACGAAGTCGCGGTTGCGCAGCGACAGCGTCTGGGCCCGTTTGACCCGGGCGCCGCCCGGCCAGCTTGTCAGCCCGATGATCAGCGCGACCATGATCCAGCCGCCGCGGCCCTGGGTGTAGCTCGCGATGATGATCAGCAGCGGCAGCCCGGGGATGACCAGGAAGATGTTCACGAACGCGGTCAGCAGCGCGCCGGCCTTGCCGGTGCTGTAGCCGCTGATCACGCCGAGCAGGACGGCGAGCGTGGTCGAGATCGCGCCGCCGGTCAGCCCGACCAGCAGCGAGGTACGGGTGCCGGTGACGAGCTGGGCCAGCACGTCCTCGCCCGCGGTGGTCGTGCCCAGCCAGTGCCGGCCCGACGGCGGCTCCAGCGGCCCGCCCGCGTGCAGGCGCTCCGCGCTCTGGCCGAGCAGCGCCGACACCAGCACGGGCCCGACGATCGCGATGACGACCAGCGCGACCAGGATGACCAGCCCGACCGCGACCTTGCGGTTGCGCGGCCGGCGGAGTTTGCGGCGCAGCCGCATCAGGAGACCTCCCGGGTCCGTGGGTCGAGCAGGACGTAGATCGAGTCGGCGATGAAGTTGATCACCAGCACCGTCAGGGAGATGACCAGGAACAGGCCCTGCATCAGCGGATAGTCGAGGTTGAGGATGGCCTGGTTGAGCAGGCTCCCGAGCCCTGGATAGTTGAACACCAGCTCGGTCAGCAGCGAGCCGCCGACGACCATGCCGATCGAGACGGCGAAGCCGGAGATGCTGGGCAGGATCGCGTTCCTGGCGGCGTAACCGGAGACCACCCGGGCGGTGTGCAGGCCCTTGGCCCAGGCCAGCAGCACGTAGTCCTCGTTGATCACCGAGGCGGTCATGTTGCGCATGTGGATCAGCCAGCCGCTGATCGAGGTCAGCACGATGGTCGCGGCCGGCAGGATCGCGTGTTCGAGCGCGCTGCCGATGAACTCGGCGGTGAATCCCGGCTCGACGTTGCGCCCGGCGCCGCCGGCCAGCGGCAGCCAGCCCCACTGGAAGGCGAAGACGAAGGCGAGGATCAGGGCGATCCAGAAGTACGGCACCGAGTGCACGAAGATGGACAGCGGGCTGGCGATGGAGTCGAACCGCCGCCCCGGCCGCCAGCCGGCGATCGCGCCCAGGACCGTGCCGATCACGAACGAGATCACCGTCGCGGTGCCGACCAGGACCACCGTCCACCAGAAGCCGGAGCTGACCACGTCGGTGACCGGCGTCGGATAGAAGGCGATCGACAGCCCGAAGTCGCCGCGGAACAGCCCGCCGAGGTAGGACACGTACTGGTCCCAGAGCGGGCCGCTGTTCGCGCCGCCGAAGAGCCGGTGCACGACCGCCTCCCGCTGCGGCGACACCGGCCCCAGCTCGGTCATCTTGAGCAGGATCGCCGAGGCCGGGTCGCCCGGCATCAGCCGGGGCAGCAGGAAGTTGAGGGTGATCGCGGCCCAGCCGGCGACCAGGTAGAACGCGATCCGCTTGACCAGCACGCTGCCGGCCAGCGCCCGCAGGGGGCCGCTGAGGGGGAGGGCCGTCGCCTGGGCTGCCATGACGCTCCTAGAGGGCCGGCTTGAGCGACAGCACCAGCTTGGCCGCGTAGACGCCGCTGATCGCGCCGGGATCGGGCGTGGTGTACGGGTTCCGCTCGCTCGGCCAGCCGGTCCAGTTCATCGTGGAGTACATGTACGGTGTGCCCTTGACCAGCAGCGGGACCACCGGCACCTGCTCCACCATGATCTTCTCCAACGGCAGCGTCGCCTCCTTCTGCTGCTCGGGAGCGGCCTTGGCGAGCGCGGCCAGCGCCTTGTTCGTGGCGGGGTCGTCCCAGCCGACGAAGTTGTGCTTGCTGTCGGGCGCGAGCATCGAGGAGTAGAAGTTGTACGGGTTCGCGCCATAGGTGAAGGCGTCACCGTAGATCGCGTCGAAGTCGCCCTTGCCCTCGCGCGTCGTGTACGCCGTCGGCGGGACGCCCTCGACCGTGGCCTTGACACCGATCTGGGTGAGCTGCGAGACCAGCTCCTGCGTGTAGGCCATGCCGTCGGCGAAGGTCGAGACCGTGAGCACGCCCATCGTGAGCTGCCTGCCGTCGGGGCCGACGAGCTGGTCGCCGTTCTTGTGATAGCCGGCCTTGGCGAACTCCGCCAGCGCCTCCTGCTGGTTCTGGGCCAGCGGGGCCCGGTCGGCTTCGGGGATCCAGTCGGTCCAGTCCTCCTGGTAGAGGCCGGTCGCGGACACCGGCGCGTACACGCCCGGGTTGTAGGCGTTCGCGATCTGCTCGCGGTTCAGCGCCAGCGCGAACCCCTTACGTACGTGCAGATCCTGGAACGGCTTGCGCTTGAGGTTCAGCAGCAGCGGCTTCATGCTGGCGTGCACCGGCCACAGGTGGTTGTTCGCCGGGTCCTTGGCGACGAACTGCTGCATGTCGGGAATGCCGGCGTAGGCCAGATCGACCTCGTGCCGGACGAGCTGCTGGGCCAGCAGGCTGGTGCTGCTGGTCGTGATGTAGTTGATCTGGCCGACCGGCACCTTCTGCTTCCAGTAGTCGTCGCGGGCCTCGAAACCGGCCTGCTGCCCGGTGACCCGGCCCAGTTTGTACGGCCCGCTGCCGACCGGGACGGTGTTGAGCTCGGTGTCGGGGTTCTTGCCCTGCCAGAGCTTGGCGGGCACGATCGCGGTGCGGCCGATGTCCTGGACGATCGCGTACGCCGGTTCGGAGAACTCCAGCCGGACGCCCTTGTCCGTCTTCGACGCCTTGGTCAGCGGCAGGGCGAGCAGCTCGTGCTCTTTCATGTACTCGAACGTGAAGACCACGTCGTCGCTGGTCAGCGGGCTGCCGTCGGACCACTTGGCCCGGGTGTCCAGGGTGACGTCCAGGGTCTTGCCGGCGTCGGCCCAGGCGATCTCGGTCGCCAGGCTGGGCATGAACTCGAACTTGCCGGCCGTGTTGAAGTCGTACAGCTGCTCGTAGATCAGCCCCATCGTGCCGCGCAGCGCGTTCGGCGAGAACGGGTTGAAGTTGGGCTGCAGCGTCGGCTGCGAGTAGGCGGCGACGGTCAGCGGCGCGCCGCCACCCGCGTCACCGCCTCCGCCGCCGTTCGCGCCGCCGCCGGAACAGGCCGCGAGCGAGGCCGCCAGCACCGCCGACACGACACCTGAAGCGATTCTTTTCGACTTCGTCACAGTCAACCCCTCTCGGCCGCACAGGGCCGGCTTCGTCGCCATGGCTCGCCACAGGCGCAGAGTCACGGGCAATCGCGACCGGGAGTCTTCAGCGGTACTGGAGCAGGGTCGCGGCACGATGCTGCCAACGCTTGCAGCAATTGTCAATGAATTGTCGGTTATGATCCGGTCGCGAGGCTTGTTTCCGCGCATACAGTGAGGCTGCGGCGCTGTCAGCAGGCTGCAAAACGCTTGCGGTGAGGTGGCAGTCATTGCAGCGACGACATGAAGGGGGCCGGGATGACGGTGACGCTCGCGGACGTGGCCGCGATCTGCGGGCTGTCCATGTCGACGGTCTCGCGGGCCCTGTCGCACCCCGAGCGGGTGAACGCGCAGACCCGCTCCCGGATCGAACGGACCGCCAAGGAGCTGGGGTACGTGCCCAGCCGGGTGACGCGCCCGCGGTTGTCCCGGCGGACGGCGACCATCGGGCTGATCGTCCCCGACATCGCCAACCCGTTCTTCGCCGTGCTGGCCAAGGCCGTCCAGGACCGGGCCTGGAAGAAGGGGTATCCGGTGCTGCTCGTCGACACGGGCGAGCGGGCGGCCGACGAGCTGGACCGTGCCCGTACGCTCGGCGGACGGGCCGACGGGCTCATCCTCGCCGCGCCGCGGACGGACGACGCGCGGCTGCGTGAGATCGCCGGGAGCCTGCCCGTCGCCCTCGCCGGCCGGGAGGTCGAGGGCGTGGCCGGCGTGGCGATCGACGAGTTCACCGGCATGAACGAGGCGGTGCAGTACCTCGTCTCGCTCGGGCACCGCGGCATCTGCTACCTGTCGGGGCCGAGCCGGTCCTGGTCCGATCGGCGGCGGCGGGCGGCGATCGGCGCGGCCTGCCGGACGCACGGGGCCGAGCTGATCGAGCTCGGGCCGTTCGAGCCGCAGGTCCAGGCCGGGATGCGGGCCGCGGACATGATCCGGTTCCGGGGTGCCAGCGCCGCCGTCGCGTACGACGACATGATCGCGCTCGGCGTGATCGCCCGGCTGGCGGAGCGGCGCGTGCGGGTGGGGCGGGAGATCAGCGTGATCGGCGTGGACTGCGGGGCGCTGCCGGGAGCCGCGTACCCGACGCTGACCACGGTGCATCTGCCCGCGGCCGAGATCGGCGCGCTGGCCGTGGACCTGCTGCTCGACCAGCTCGATCCGGTCGCCCGCGGCACGGCGGACGGACAGGCGGCGCGGCTGCGGCTGGAGAGCCGGCTGGTGATCCGCGGCTCCACCGGCCTGCGGATGCCGTCACACGCCCGTCCCTCAACGTGGATGCCGTGACGCGCCCGTCCCCCAGCGTGGGGGACGGGCGTTCCGGTCAGGACTTGCTGAGCACGAGACCGGAGTTCGGCGCGAGCGTCACCGAACGGGTGTAGGTCCGCCCTTGCAGGTCGGTGTAGGTGCCCCGGGGCAGGTGCAGCACGCCCGACTTGGTGGAGGAGGGGTTCACCACGGTCAGGCCGTGCTCGTAGCGCCGCTGCCGCAGCGTCGGGCCGTGCTTGACCGGCGGCGCGACCGGGCGGCCGATGTCGGCGCGCTGCTCGGGGACGTCGTTGAAGCCGGCGTAGTCCTTGAGCCCGGTGCTGGCCATCATCGTCGGCTGCTCGCGGACCAGGAAGTAGTTGGCGACCACCCATTCACGCTGCTCGGGCGTGGACTCGTACCAGTAGTCGGTGGGCAGCTTGCTGTCCACCACGATCGGCTTGCAGCGGTACTTCCTGAACAGCTCGAACGTGCCGAGCCACTCGTCGTCGTTGACGTTCTCCACCCGGTGCACGGTGAAGCCCTGCTCGTTCAGCCAGATGTCGGAGATGTCGATCGCCCGGCTGATCGCGGCCAGATACTCGGGCGAGCTGTCCTGGTACTGGTCGTGCAGCCCGCCGTGATAGGTGACGTTGAACGCGGCCGTGGTGCCCCGCGCGTGCAGCCCGTCGCGCAGGTACGTCAGCCAGTCGGTCAGATAGTCGATGTAGGCCGGGTCCTTGGGGTCGTCGGTGAACTGCTGCACCCAGTTGCCCTGCTCGTCATAGTGCCCGGCGCGCTTGAAGTCGTTGCGCACCTGCACGTTGTCGACCGCGATCACCTTGAAGCCCTCGGCGATCTTCGGGTCGATCATGTTCTCGAACATCCACTGCCGCACCTCGGGGTTGCCCACGTCGAGCGGGGTGTAGACGTGGTTGTTGAACTCCCAGGCCGGGGTGACCCGGTCGGCCGTGTAGGCGATCCAGGTCGGGTGGTTCTCCTTGAACCACTCGAAGGTGTACTGCCGTAGCGGGGCATTTCTGAACATCGTGATGTACGTGCTCGCGACGACGCCGGGCGGCTGGTTCGGGCTGAGCGCGGCCCAGACGAACTGGACCCGGCCGTCGTACACGGAGGGGTCGGGGACCTGGCGGTCGAAGACCTGCGCCTGCGAGACGCCGTGGTCGGGCGACTGGGGGAGGGTCAGGTCCGGGTTCAGCGGCGGGCACGGCGCGTTGGAGCTCGGCGCGGCGGCGCTCGTCGCCGCGCCGGCCGGCAGCGCGACCGCCGTGGTGGTGAGGAGGGCGGCGAGCCCGGCGGCGACGCCGGCGCGCCGGGCGAGGGTGGCAACGGGGGGTTTCATCGGGTTCCTTTGCTGGTTGGGACTCAGATGCTGAGCACGGTGCCGGAGTTCGGGGGCAGGGTGATGTGGCCGCTGTGGGTCGCGCCGTGCAGGTCGGTCCAGGTCCCGGCGGGCAGCACCATCGTCACGGCCTGCGTGGAGCTGGGATTGACCAGCACGCGTCCGCCGGTGTAACCGCGCTTCCAGCCGCCGGTGGTGTCCTGGACGGGCGCGCTCGACGGGGTGCCGATGTCGGTGTGCAGCTCCGGGTGGTCGACGAAGACGTGATACTGGCCCACCCCGCAGAGCGTCATCATGCTGAGCCGCTCGCGGTAGAGGAGGTAGTTCGCGATCGCCCAGTCGACCTGGGCCTGCGAGGCGTCGGCCAGGTCCGCGGCCGTGGTCTGGTTGATGGCCAGGTAGAGCTTGCCCGGCGCGACCGACCTGGCGAAGTCGAACTTGTCCCGCCAGGCCTGGTCGTTGTAGTTGGAGTCGCGGTGGACGGTGAACCCCTGCTCGTCCACGTAGATGTCGACGAGGCCGACCGCCTGCTGGATGTCGGACAGGACCACCGAGGCGTTCCAGGTGATGTTCGCCGCCATGGCGACGTCGCGGGCGTGCAGCTGACCGGCCAGGTAGCCGAGCCAGCCGAGCACCGCCGCCGGCCACGCGCGGTCGTCGCGGCCGTCGTACTGCTGGACCCAGGCGCCGTCCGCGTCGTAGTGCCCGGCGCTGTTGTAGACGTTGGGGGTGGCGACGTTGTCGAAGCCGATGATCGGGTAGCCCTGGTCGATCAGCGGCTGCACGAACGTGCTGAAGTAGTACGTCCGCACGGCCGCGTTGGTGATGTCGATCGGCACGTAGAGCGTGTTGCCGAACTCCCACGCCGGCGTGACCCGGTCGGCCTGGTAGACCACCCAGTCGGGATGGTTGGCCTGGTACCAGGCCAGGGTGTGGGTGCGGTCGAAGTCACGGAAGGCCGGCAGGTAGCCGGAGGGCACCGCGCCGGCGGGCTGCGTCAGGGTGGAGGCTCCCCAGACGAAGTCCACCAGCCCGGCGTAGACCGATCTGTCGGGGATCTGGTTGTCGAAGATCTGGCCGCGGGCGATGCCGTTGGCCGACGGGTCGGGCAGGAGCAGCGACGCGGCGTTCGCCGGACGTGCCCCCGGCCACAGAGCGCCTGCCGTCAGTGCCGCCGCGCCGGCCAGGATCTGCCGGCGGCTCGGGTGAGATTCGATCCGCGGGCTGCTGTCCATGATCAACTCCTTCGTCGAAGGCGTCCCGACGCCACGGTCGATGACATCGAACCTAGTGACCACAAACGATTGTCGCAATACCGCAAACGCAATCATTCACGTTGCAAGGATTTAGGAGCAGCACGATCTGGGATCGTTTGCCGCAAAGCAGTCGTTCAGGCGCCGCTGAGGCAGTCACGCACGCCGTACGCGGCGAAATCGGCCAGGTCGGCTCTGATGCGGCCGGCGACCTCCGCGTGGTCGGCCAGATCGGGAGCCACCGCGGCGAGCAGCCCGCGCGGGTCGTGCGCCAGTCGCCGCAGCTCGTCGGCGCGCGGATCGCTGACCTCGACCGGACGCCCGGCGTCGTCGGTCGCGACGGTGACGTGCCTGAGCCAGACGGCCACCGCGAGGCAGGCCCAGCGCGGCATCCCCCCGGCGGCCAGCCGGTCCCGCACCGTGCCGAGCAGGCGGATCGGCACCTTGAGCGACCCGTCCATGGCGATCTGCGCGCACCGGTGGCGCAGCGCCCGGTTCCGCATCCGGGATAGCACCCGCTCGCCGTACTCGCGCAAATCCACGCCGGGCGGCGCGGTCAGCGTGGGCAGCACGTCCTCGCGGATCAGCCGCCCGGCCAGGCGGGCGAGCACGGGGTCGCCGAGCGCGTCGGCGACGTGCTCGACGCCGGTCAGCGCGCCGGTGTAGGCGAGCGTGCTGTGCGCGCCGTTGAGGATGCGCAGCTTGGCCCGCTCGTACGGCTCCACGTCGGCGACGAACCGCGCGCCCGCCCGCTCCCACGCCGGCCGGCCGCCGGGGAAGTCGTCCTGGAGCACCCACTGGCTGTACGGCTCGGCCACCACGGCCGCCAGGTCCTCCCGCCCGGTCAGCTTCGCCGCGGTCGCCAGGTCCTCCCGGGTGGTGGCGGGCACCATCCGGTCCACCACCGTGGCCGGGAACGACACCCCCTCCGGCACGCTGCCGCAGGCGTTCCGCACGGCCTCGCGCAGCCGCCGGCCGTTGGCGAGCAGGTTGTCGCAGCTGACCACCGCCACCGGGCCGCCTCCGTCCGCGGCCCTGCGTGTCAGGCCGGCCGCCAGCAGGCCGATCGCGCTGCCCGGCCGGGTGTCGGCGTAGGCCTTCTCGGTGATCGTCAGCGTGATCACCCGGGTCGCGGGGTCGGCCACCTGCCGGACGACCTGCTCGGTCTCGGTGGGGGCGTGCAGGACCCGCCGTACCGAGGAGATCTCGGTGGCGGAGACGTCGTCGCCGTCGCTTACCAGCAGGGTGTAGCGGTGGTCCTGGGCGCGCAGCGCGCGGACGACGTCGGGGGAGCGCGGCGCGACCGCGCAGATCGCCCAGCCGTCGCCCGCCTCCTGCGTGTGCACGGCCTGGTGGGCACGGTGGAAGGCGCCGAGCCCGAAGTGCACGATCATGACTGGGCGAGGAGTTCGGCGATGTCGATCGGGCGTGCCTCCACCGCCGAGCGCCAGATCGCCTCGCCCGTCGCCACCGCCAGCGCCCCCTGGCGGGCGTCGGCGAGCAGGTTGTCGCGCAGCGACTCCGGCGCGGGCTCGCCGAACAGGTCGCTTCGCTGCAGCGGGTCCGCGCCCTCGTGCCCGCCCTCGCGGACGATCACCTCGATCGTCTCCGGCTCGCCGAACAGGGGTGAGAACGTGAACGTGTCCGAGCCCGGCAGCGGTGTCCCGTCCGGGGTCCTGCCGTGGCGGGACTCGATCTGGCCGTGCGTGCCGCTGATCAGCACCCGGTAACCCTCCCAGGGGGAGGAGAAGTCGAGGCTGTAGGCCAGGCTCGCGCCGCTGTCGTAGCGGACCAGCGCGGAGTAGGTGTCCTCGATGTCGATCTCGTCGTCGTAGAGGTAGGTGTCGGTGGGGTACTGGTGCTCGTAGGCCAGGCCGTACAGGCCGGTGCGGACGCCGCCGGGCTCGGCGAAGGCGAAGGCGCCGCTGCCCGCCTGCGCCCGGTAGTAGGGGTCGCGCTCGTACAGGTCGGCTCCCGTGTACGGCACGCCGGCGGCGTCGCGGGGGCGGTGCGGGCTGCCGGGGCCGTAGTAGTTGAGCGCGCCGTAGGCGAAGACCTGCTCGGGAGCGGCGTCGATCCACCAGGAGACCAGGTCGAGGTGGTGGCAGCCCTTGTGCACCGACAGGCCGCCGGACAGCGCGCGCACCCGGTTCCAGCGCTGGAAGTAGCTGCCGCCGTGCCGTACGTCCACGTGGTAGTCGAGGGCGACGTGGGTGATGCGGCCGAGCCGGCCGTCCTGGATCAGCCGCTTGATCTGGCGGTGCCGCGGGATGTAGCGCATGTTGTGCGTGACCAGCACCGACCCCTTGCTGTCACGCTCGGCGTTGAGGACGCGGACGGCGTCGGCGGCGGTGGTGACCATGGGCTTCTCGGAGATGACGTCCAGGTCGCGGGCGAGCGCGGCCACGATGTAGCCCGCGTGGGTGTGGTCGGGGGAGGCGACGATCACCGTGTCGGGCGCCAGCTCGTCCACCATCCGGTCGAAGTCGTCCGGCGCGTACCAGGGCAGGCGCTCGTGCCCCTCGGGCAGCACCGAGTCGTTGAACGACTCCACCCGCGCCCGGTCGGGATCCACCACGCCCGCGACGGTGTCACCGTGGTCGAGCAGGGGCAGCACGAAGCTCGCCAGCCCCCGGTTGGACAGCCCGCATACGACGTACCGCTTCATACGTGTCAGCCTCCTGCAAACGCAGTCATGTGATCCTCGTCGGGTTCCGTGCCATAATGCCGAGACTGCCCATGAAATTGCAACAAACGCTTGCAGGAGGACTTTCGTGGACGACCTGACGGCGATCGGCGATCTGCTGGCGGGCGAGACCCCCGTCACCTGGGTGTTCGCCGGCGACAGCATCGTGCAGGCGGCCCGGTGGACGGCCGGGGCGCGCGGCTACGCCGAGCTGTTCTCGGAGCGGGTCAGGTACGAGTGCGGGCGGTCCATGGACGCGGTGATCAACACGGGGGTCAGCGGCTGGCGGGGCGCCGACCTGGCCGCTCACCTGGACCACGTCGTCCTGCGGCACGCGCCCGACGTGACGGTGATCGGGGTCGGCACGAACGACGCCAAGGATCACTCCGTCGCGGAGTTCCGCGCCGTGATGACGCCGCTCCTCGATCGGGTACGGGAGGCGGGGTCGCGTGTCGTCCTGCAGACCCCCGTTCCCGGGGCGGTCGCGGCCATCCCCGCCTACGCCGAGGCGATCAGGGAACTGGCCGCCGAGCGGGGCGCGGCGCTCGTCGATCACCACGCTCGCTGGCAGGAGGCCGATTCCCGCTGGTACGGGGACCCGGTGCATCCCAACGCCGAGGGGCACCGGGTGATGGCGGGCACGCTCATCGACGCGCTCGGCGTACCGGAGCGTCCGATTGCAAGCGATAGCTGAAATAGCAGCATCGACCTGCAACGAGAGAACGCTTCCTCAGCTCCGCCCGTGCGATATCGTCGCTTCGTTGCAGCAAACCAGGAGGGTCAGGCTCATGCCAGTCACGCTTGCGGACGTCGCCCAGGCCACGGGGCTGTCCGCGTCGACCGTGTCACGGGCGTTGTCCGACCCCGACAAGGTCAACGTGCACACGCGCGAGCGCGTCCGCCGCGCGGCCCGCGAGCTCGGCTACGTGCCCAACCAGACGGCGCGCTCGCTGATCTCCGGCCATCACGACATCTTCGGGCTGATCGTGCCCGACATCGCCAACCCGTTCTTCCCGCCGATCATCAAGGCGATCCAGGCGCGGGCGGGGCTCAAGGGCAAGACCGTGATCATCACGGACGTGGACGAGCACCCGGGCGACGAGGTCGAGCGGGCGCAGATCCTCCGTAAGCGGGTCGACGGGCTGATCATGGTCTCCCCGCGTACCGGCGACGATCGGCTGCACGAGCTGGCCCGGCTCAAGCCCATCGTGTTCGTCAACCGGCGGGTCCCCGGCGCGGCCAACGTGCTGGTCGACAACGACGACGGCATGATCGAGGCCGTCGAGCACCTGACCGCGCTCGGCCACAGGAAGCTCGCCTACCTCAGCGGCCCGCGACGCTCGTGGTCCAACGCGCAGCGGCGCGAGGCGGTCGTCGCCGCCTGCCAGGCACAGGGGGTCGAACTGGTCGAGTACGGGCCGTTCGAGCCGCAGGTGCAGGCCGGCGTGCGCGCGGCCGACCTGGTGCACGCGGGCGACGTCACCGCGGTCATCGCCTACGACGACCTGATCGCGCTCGGCCTGATGACCCGGCTGGCCGAGCGCGGGGTGCGCGTCGGCCAGGACCTCAGCGTGATCGGCATCGACGACAGCCCGATGTCCGGCATGGCCTACCCGACGCTGACCTCGATCCACGTGCCGGGGACCGAGGCCGGGGTGGTCGCGGTCGATCTGCTGCTGGACATGATCAACAATCCGGGGGAGGAGGAGCCGCCGGTGGTCCAGCTGGAGACGCGGCTGGTGGTCCGCGGCTCCACCACCCTGGCACCGTCCAGGTGACGGCCGTCCCGGGCCGCCGGGCCGCGTGAAACGGCCCTCCGGGGTTGAACGGCCCTCCAGGGCTGCCGGCCTGTGTGAACGGCCCTCCAGGGTTTCCCGGGCTCGCGGCGGTGCAGGACTACATGACGGCGCCGAGCTGCCAGGGGGCGAACTCCTCGTCGCCGAACCCGAGCAGCTCGCTGGCGGTCTGCCGCCCCGACGCCGTGGCCAGGATCAGGTCGTAGACGGCCCGGCCGATCTCCTCGATCGTGCGCTCGCCGGTCGCGATCGGCCCGCAGTCCAGGTCCATGTCGTCGCGCATCCGCCGGTAGACGTCGCTGTTGGTGGCCAGCTTCAGGCTCGGCACCGGCTTGCACCCGTAGACGGAGCCGCGCCCGGTGGTGAAGCAGACGATGTTCGCGCCGCCCGCCACCATGCCGGTGACAGAGACGGGGTCGTAGCCGGGCGTGTCCATGAAGGCGAGGCCCGGCCGGCGTACCGGCTCGGCGAAAGAGTGGACGCCGGTCAGCGGCGAGCTGCCCGCCTTGGCCACCGCGCCCAGCGACTTCTCCAGAATCGTGGTGATCCCGCCGTCCTTGTTGCCCGGTGAGGGGTTGTTGTCGAGCGAGCCGCCGTGCCGCGCGGTGTAGTCGCGCCACCAGTCGATCCGGTCCAGCAGGGCCCGCGCCACCTTCTCGTCCACCGCCCTGGCCGCCAGCAGCCGCTCGGCGCCGTAGATCTCCGGCGTCTCGGCCAGGATGGCGGTGCCGCCCTGCGCGACCAGCAGGTCCGCGGCCACGCCCAGCGCCGGGTTCGCGGTGATGCCCGAGTAGCCGTCGGAGCCGCCGCACTTGAGCCCGAGCACCAGGCGCGAGGCGGGAACCTCCGTCCGCGCCACGTCGAGCGCGGGCAGCAGCTCGCGGATGGCCTCGACGCCCTTGCGTACGGCCGCCGCCGTCCCGCCCGCCTCCTGGATGGTCATCGTCGCGATCGGGGTGGCGGCGGGCAGGTCGAGCTCGGCGATCTGGTTCACCTCGCAGCCCAGCCCCAGCACCAGCAGCGCGCCGAAGTTGGGGTGGGCGGCGTAGCCGGACAGCGTACGGCGCAGCAGCTCCAGCCCTTCGCCGTCGGAGGCCAGGCCGCAGCCGCTGCCGTGCGTGATGGCCACCACGCCGTCCACTCCCGGCGTCGCGTCCAGCATCCCCGAACGGCGGGCCTGGTCGGCGATGAGCTTGGCGACGGTCGCCGAGCAGTTGACGGAGGTGATGATGCCGACGTAGTTGCGGGTGGCGACCTGGCCGTCGGGGCGCACGATGCCCTGGAACGTCTCGGGCTCCTGCCGGGTGACCGTCCCCGGTGTGGGGACGACCTCGGTCCGGGCGGTGTCGTGGAAGCCGAGGTTGTGCGTGTGCACGTGCTCGCCCGGCGCGATGGGGGCGGTGGCGTGGCCGATGACCTGGCCGTACTTGACGATCTCCGCGCCGGGTCCGACCGCCGCGAGGCTGACCTTGTGGCCGGGCGGGACGTCCTGGGCGGCGGTGAGTCCGTACCCGAAGGAGTCGCCGGCGGCGAGCCCGTCGAGCGTGACGGCCACCGTGTCGCCCTCCCGCAACCGGATGACTCTGCTCATGCGCTGATCCCCTCTTGACCGGTGCTCATGCCCTGATCCCTTCTGGGCCGATCCACCTGCCGCGCAGGACGGTCGCCCACGGATGGAAGCCTTCGTCGAAGACGGCGAGGTCGGCGTCGGCGCCGGCCGCGATCGTGCCCTTGCGGCCGGTCAGGCCGAGCACTCGCGCCGGGGTGCTGGTGGCCGCGGCCACGGCTTCGGGGACGGGCCAGCCGAGGTCGCCGGTCAGGTGGCGGAGCATGTCCGGCAGCGCCGAGGTGGAGCCGCCGAACGCGTCCGCGCCCACCACCAGCCCGACGCCGTCGCCGACCTCGCAGGTCACGGTGCCGAGCCGGTAGCGGGAGCCGCGCGGCAGGCCGGTGCCCGGCGTGCCGTCGGACACCACGCACAGGCGCTCGCCCACGCAGCGGCGGGCGATCTCCAGCAGCGCGGGCGGCAGGTGGCGGCCGTCGGCGATCACCTCGGCGGTGAGGTGATCGGCGGCCAGCGACTCCTCCAGCAGGCCGGGGACCCGCCACGGGCCCTGGCGTACGGTGCCGGACTGGCCGCTCCACAGGTGCGTGATGTGCGTGAGCCCGGCGTCGACCGCCGCGCGCAGGTCGTCGCCGCGGGCGTCGCTGTGCCCCGCCGCGACGACGACCCCGGCGCCGGCGAGCAGACCGGTGGCCTCGACGGCGCCGGGGAGTTCGGGGGCGAGCGTGATCATGCTGAGCACGTCGCGGTGCCGCAGCAGCAGGCCGACGTCGGCGGAGGTCGGCGGGCGGAGCACGGCCGGGTCGTGCGCGCCGCACTGCGCGGGCGCCAGGAAGGGGCCCTCCAGGTGCAGGCCGAGCAGCTCCGCGCAGTCGTCGGCGGTACGGTCCACGGCGGCGAACGCGGCCAGCAGCTCGGTCAGCCGCTCCACGGACGCGGACACCAGCGACGCCTGCACACTGGTGACTCCCTGCCGGGCCAGGCCCCGCAGCACCTCGGCGGCCTGGCCGGGGCCCGCGTCGAAACACGCGCCCGCGAACCCGTGCACATGCAGATCCACCAGCCCGGCCGTGACCAGCCGCCCACCCACGTCGACCACCCCGTCGGGGTGGCCGGTCGTATGGGGTCGGGGCGGCGTACCCACGTCGCCGGTCGGGCGGGGCGGCGGTGACGGGTCGCGATCGTCCGTCTCCTGCGGCGGCGGTGACGTACCCACGTGGCCGGTCGTGCGGGGTGGCAGTGACGTGATCCGGCCGCCGGTGATCATCACGTCCACGTCGTCACGGATGCCCTCAGGGAGCAGCACCCGTCCGCCGGTGAGGATCACCGCAGAGAGTCGATCTTGCTGGCGGAGTCCGTGTCGAGGAACAGCGTGGCGTGGGGGGAGCGGCGCAGGATCGTGGCGGGGCAGGCGGTCGAGACGGGATCGTTCAGCGTGGCGGCGATGGCCGCCGCCTTGCGCTGCTCGGGGACGCACACCTGGACCGCCTCGGCCGCCAGCAGCGCCGGCACGGTGAGCGAGATCGCGGTGGCGGGCACGTCCTCGACGGTCGCGAAGTGCCCCTCGCCGACCTGCTGCTCGCGCGAGCGCGGGGTCAGCGTGATCACCCGCGCCCACCGGTCGTCGTCGAAGCTCGCCTGGTACGGCTCGTTGAAGGCCAGGTGACCGTTCTCCCCGACACCCATGCACACCAGGTCCAGCGGCAGCTCACGCAGCTCGGCCTCGTATCGGGCGCACTCCGCCTCCGGGTCGGCGGCGTTGCCGTCGATGTAGTGGACCGCGGCGGGGGCGAAGGGGACCTCGATCCGCTCCCTGATCCAGCGCCGGAACGAGGCCGGGTGGTCGGCCGCGATTCTCACGTACTCGTCCATGTGGAAGACCGTCACCCGACCCCACGGGATCTCCTGCTCGCGCAGCGCGTCGGTGAACGCGTACTGGGAGTTTCCGGTGGCGACGACGACCCGGGCGGCGCCGCGCCGCCGGACCGCGTCCCGGATGGTCGCGGCGGCGCGCTCGGCCGCGGCGCGGCCCAGGTCCGCCTCGCTCGCGTACACCTCGACGGGCAGGCTGTCCGCCGTGAATCGGGAAAGTGGGGTGGACAAGTGATCCTCCTCGGACTAGGCGAACACCACCATACTGCAAACGTATGCAGCACTTGCAAGAAGCCTTGGCGACCGTTCCGGTGAAAGCTGCCCAGACTTCGGTGACAGCGCTTGCTACGACCAGCCAGTGCCGCGCCCCACGTCTGCCCCTGCCCACGGCTGGCCGCGGTGTGCGTATTGCCGCCGGATCACCACCTGATCCATGATCATCGGATAGTCCGTACCCGCGGAAAGCGAGGGCCACGTGCGCCGACTCCTGTCCAGGATCACCGCCCTGTGCTGTTTATCGCTGGGCCTCACCCTCGCGGCGCCCTTTCCCGCCCGGGCGGCGGATGCCGACCCCATGGCCGACCACCTGGCCAAGTCGTCGATCTCCCCGTTCACGCTGCGGAACATGGCGACGGGCAAGTACGTCACCACCGAGCTGAACGGCGAATCCGGTCGATGGGCGCTGCTGCGGGCACGCGGCGACAGCGCCGGCTCATGGGAGAAGTTCGTCCGGCTCTCCGATGACAACGGCGCCACCTGGTCCGTACGCAGTATCGCCAGTGGCCGCTATGTCAGCGCCGAGATCGGCGATTCCGGCACCGACAAGGGACGGCTACGGGCGCGCGGTCACAACACCGGCTCCTGGGAGAAGTTCCGCTTCGTCCGGCGCCAGGTCGGGGCCGACGTCTATTACGCCGTGCAGTCGGTGGCGAACGGCCTCTACGTCTCCGCCGAGAACAACGTCACCGGCGCGAACGCGGGCATGTTGCGGGCACGGACACCCGCGAACCAGATCGGCTCGTGGGAACTCTTCACAATGGACTTCCCCGAGCCCTACCCCGGCCAGGGCGAACCCGAGGCGCCGTCGCCCACGCCACGGAGACAGGCCCAGGTCATGTCCTGGAACGTCTGCGCCAACAACAACTCCGCCTGCGGCGATTACCGCGACGACGGCGACGCCGTCGCGACGGCGCTGGTCCAGCACCTGAACGCGACGCTGGGCAGCGCCTACCACCCGGACGTGCTCCTCCTCCAGGAGATCTGCGAACGGCACACCAGGACGATCGAGTCGTCCCTGGAGAGCCGTACCGGGAGAGGCTGGGACGTGCGATTCGCCCCGATCAAGGTCGAGTCGGAATACCCCGATCTCACTTTGGAAAAGCGCTGCAGGGACGACCAGAGCGGAAACGACCGGGGCCTTTACGGGGTGGCGGTGGCGGTCCCGGAGGAGAACACGAAGTACTTCTCCCGCGAATTGCGAGCCGCGTGGGGAACGGTTTCGGAACAGCGCGTCGCCCTGTGCGCGTACGTCCCGTCGCACGCGGCCGCCTACTGCTCGGCCCACCTCAGCACTCCCGGCGAGGACCCCTCAGGCGAAACCCGGCGAGGCCAGGTGAACGCCCTGCTGCGCATCGCCGGCGACATCGAGAAAGAGGGATACGCCCCCGTCATCGGCGGCGACCTCAACACCACACCTGCCACGGGCGGCATCCTGGACCCGCTCTACACGACATTCCAGGAATGCTGGTCCGCCCCCGGAACGACGGGCACGGGCGCCACGTACGGCACCGCCAAACTCGACTACATCTTCGCCCGAGGACACACGTCCTGCACCGTCTCCCGCGACAACGCCCACTCCGATCACCGATCCCTTCATTCCACGGTGACCCTGCACTGAGGTGAAGTCCTCTCCGCCCGACCGATGAGTTTCGCCGCCGTATCGGGTCTGCAGCACATACGGACGACTGTCAGACCCCACGGAGGACGCCATGACGACCACGCCGAGTGACCCGACCACCGCCCTGCCCGGGCGTCCGCCCGTCGTCGACCTGGCCACCTGGCAAGCCGCGCGGGACGAGCTGCTGGTGCGGGAGAAGGCGCACACCCGGGAGGGTGACGCGCTGGCCGCGGCCCGCCGGCGGCTGCCGATGGTGGAGATCGACGGGACGGTCGAGGTCGTCGGGCCCGACGGCCCCGTCCCGTTCGTCGAGCTGTTCGAGGGGCGTGACGAGCTCGTGGTCTACCAGCACATGTGGTACGACGGCGCGCCGCACCAGGGGCAGTGCGAGGGCTGCACCACCACGGCCTGGCACCTGAAGGACGCCGTCTACCTCAACGCGCGCGGCGTCTCGTTCGCCGTCCTGACCACGGGCCCGTGGGAGGAGGTGGCTGCCTACGTCGAGTTCATGGGCTACACCCAGCCCTGGTACTCCGTACGCGGGCTGGACGAGCCGGTCGGCGGGGAGATGGGATACCTCGCCTGTTTCCTGCGCGACGGTGACCGCGTGTTCCTCACCTACTCCACGACCGGCCGGGGCAACGAGCGGGTCAACGGGTCGATGGGCCTGCTCGACATGACCCCGTACGGCCGCGGCGAGTCGTGGGAGGACAACCCCGACGGCTGGCCCGAGGGGCGTCACGGCTCCTGGTCGTGGCGTACGGACGCGGACGGGAACGCCACCTGGGACGGGACCAGCCGCCCCGTACCGCAGTGGAGCCGCCCCGGCGCGACCCTCGTGCGGACCCTCGGCCGCCGCGGCCACCACCACTGAGCAGATGAGCAGATCCGGTCCGGCCGCTCGGTTCCTGTCGGTCGTGGGCGGTACGGTCGGGTCTCATGAAGGAGCCGGGTGGTGCGGTCGTGGTGGAGCGGGACGACGCACGGGAGCGGCTGGCGCGGCAGTTCGCCGGCATCACCCCCTGGGACGAGCAGGAAGCCGCCCATGTGGCCGAAGGGCTGGACTGGATCTCCAGCGGGGCGCCGCTCTACCGGACGGACGCGCCCGACGTGCCGGATCCGCACCTGGTGGCCTACACCGTGGTCGTCAGCCCGAGCGAGGAGATCCTGCTCGTCGACCATCGCAAGGCGCGGCTCTGGCTGCCGAGCGGCGGGCATGTCGAGCCCGGCGAGGACACCTGGCAGACCGTCGAACGCGAGTGCCGGGAGGAGCTGGGCGTAGCGGCCCGCCCGACCGGGACGGCCGGGAAGAGCCCGTTCTTCGTCACCGCGACGCGGACGCGCGGTGCGCGCTCCCACACCGACGTGTCGCTCTGGTTCCTCATCGAGACCGACCCCATCACCTCCTACGACGAGGGCGAGTTCGCCGGCATCAGGTGGCTGTCACCTGCGGAGGTCCTCGCGGAGCCCGTCGAACGGCTCGATCCGCACATGCACCGGTTCACCGGGAAGCTCGTCAAGGCGCTCGGCTGATCGAGCCGTCCGGTCAGCCCAGGGTGTGACGGGCGAGGCGGACCATGGCGCGATACAGGGCGGTCTGGCTGGGCGGTGGCGCCAGCGGCGGCAGCGGGGCGCCGGGGGTGGCGTAGGCGCGCAGCATCTGGCCGACAAGGCGGCGCCAGGTGTCGGGGGCCGCGCCGGCGGTGGCGGCGACGACGCCGGCGTTGGCCATCAGCAGGATGACGAGGTCGTCGGCGGTGAAGTCGGCGCGCAGGTGACCGCTCTCCTGAGCGCGGGCGATGATCGCCAGGAACCCTTCGTACGCCTCCGCGCGCCGCGCCTCCACGGCCTTGGCGGCCGGGAAGGACCTGGCCAGCACGTCGGCGAAGCCCCGGTCGGCGGCCTGCATGGCGCACACGGTCTCGATGAAGCCGGTGAAGCCGCGCCACGGGTCGGGGTCGGCCAGGGCCTGGGCGGTGGCGGCGGCGTAGGCGTCCATGCGGTCGGCGAAGACGGCGTTGATGAGTTCTTCGCGGCTGGCGAACCGGCGCGACAGGGTGGCCTTGCCGACGCCCGCCTCCCTGGCCACGCAGGCCATCGAGACGCCCAGCCCCTGTCCGGCGAACAGGCGGCGGGCCGCGGCCAGGATGCGGTCGCGGTTGCGTTCGGCGTCGGCGCGCAGTCCCGGTCCGGGCTGCCGGTCGTCGAGCGGGTCGGGGTCCGCGCTGCAGCTCATGTCTCCACTCTACCCAAGTGGAACGGTCTACCCACTTTGTCGCGGGACGTGGCATGATAAACCGGGCAGGCCGTTCCACTTACGTGGTGGACGAGGGCTCAACGTGCCCGAGCGCTGTCGTCGCACCGGATTCGCCGCACCCCCGACCATCAAGGAGATCCCCCGTGAACGTCGTCCTGTGGATCGTGCAGATCGGCCTGGCCGCGATGTTCGTCATGGCCGGCGTGATGAAGTCCACGCAGCCCAAGGAGAAGCTGGCCCCGAGGCTGCCGTGGGTGGACGACTTCTCCGCCGGCACCGTCCGCTTCATCGGCGTCGCCGAGCTCGCGGGCGGGCTGGGACTGGTCCTGCCCGCGCTCACCGGCATCGCCACCGTGCTGACTCCGCTCGCCGCGGCCGGCCTGGCGCTGACGATGGTGCTGGCCGCGGTGGTCCACGCCCGCCGCAAGGAGCCGTCCGGGATCGCGATCAACGCGGTCCTGTTCCTGATGGCGGCGTTCGTCGCCTGGGAACGGTTCGGCCCGTACGCCTTCTGACGGCCGTTCCCCTGTCACCACCAGCCGAAGGCGGCCCAGGTGAGGACGGGGGCGACGACGATCGAGATCAGCCCGTACACGAGCAGCTGGCGGAACAGGCGGGCCCGGGCCGAGGGCTCGGCGGCGCCGAGGATGAGGCCGCCGGTGATGCCGAGCGGGTTGAGGTCGACCAGCACCGAGGCCAGGGCGACGGCGAGCACCCCGCCGACCGGGGAGACACCGGCGGCCACCAGCGGCGGCAGCAGCGGCATGACGGTCGCGAACACCGCGATGGAGCTGGCGGCGAAGGAGGTGATCCCGGCGACGTAGCAGAGCACCAGCAGGCTGAGCAGCGGCGAGCCCGCCACCCCGAGCAGCTCGCTGATCTGCTTGAACGCGCCCAGGTGCTGCATCAGGCCCACGTACGTGAGCAGGCCGCCGATCAGCAGGACCACGTTCCACGGGATCCTGGAGACGATCGCGCCGAGCGGCAGCCGGAAGGCCAGCTGCAGCACCAGGGCGGCGGTGAGGCCGAGATAGCCGACGTTCATGTCGAAACCGACGGACAGGACGACGACGGCGGCCATGCACAGCAGCGTGAAGGCCCGCGTTCCGGAACCCGGGTCTCGTGTCGCCGCCGCCGTGGGTGCGACCGTCACGGTCGCGGTGCCGGAAGTGGCGCCGGAAGCCGTGTCGCCGGAAGTGGCGCCGGAGGTGGTGGTGCCGGACGCGGACTCGAGGCCGGTGGAGCCGGGCCGGGCGGCCGGCTCGGCGGTCCCGGACGCGGGAGCGGGGCCGGCCGGGTCGGTGGTGCCGGACGCGGGAGCGGGGCCGGCCGGGTCGGTGGCGCCGGGCGCGAGCGGCGCGGCCGTGGCCGGGACGGAGGCGCGGCCCCGGGGGATGCCGCCGGTGAACCGGCCGACGACCAGGCAGCCCGCGCACACGACCAGCCCCGCCAGCAGCCCCCCGGCCAGGAACGTCACCGGCGCCGACCCGGGCAGGTCGATGCCGAGCTTGTCGCTCAGCGAGCGCGCGGTGACCCCGTACACGGCCAGCGGCGACAGCAGCCCGCTGATGATGCCGGTGACGCCCAGGACGGCGGCCAGCATCGGCGAGATCCGGTACCTGGCGGCGAAGCCGAGGGCGATGGGGGAGACGATGGCGGTCGCGGCGGCGGGCAGGGTGCCGGCCGCGGTGAGCACGGCGCCGATGGCGAACGGCGCCAGCGCGATCAGCACGAGCCGGCCACCAGCGGCCCGCAGCAGCACGTCCAGTAACCAGTCGAGGGTCCCGTTGAGCTGCGCGACCGCGAACAGCGCGGTGATGCCGACGATGAGCACGAAGAAGTCGGCCGGGAAGAAGCCCGTCACGTCGTTCGTCGGGACGCCGGCCGCGAGCCCGAGCAGGAACGCCGCCGCCAGGGCGCCGAGGCCGAGGTCGAAGCCGGGGATCAGGGTCGCCGCGAGCAGGGCGGCCAGCACGATGATGGACAGGGTGGCCATGGTCATGGGCACGCCTCTTTCGGGTCAGACCACTCCTCGGTGGCGCAGGTCATGGATCTCCGGCTCGGCCAGCCCGGCGAGGTCGCGGAGAACGTCGGCGGTGTGCTCGCCCAAGGCGGGCGCGGCGCCGCCGATGGTCGGGTCGAACCCCGAGAAGCGCCCGGCCGGGGCCTGCATGAGCCGCGGGCGGCCCGTCCTGGCGTCCGGCACCTCCACGATCGAGCCGCGGGCCCTGATGTGCGGGTCGGCGCAGATGTCGGCGGCGGAGTTGACCGGCCCGGCGGCCACGCCGGCCTCGGTGAGCAGGGACATGAGCGGTTCGAGGTCGTGGGCGGCGACGAAGGCGGCGACCCTGGCCTCGATCTCCTCGCGGTGTTCCAGCCGGGCGGTCATGGAGTTGTGGACGGCGAGGTCGCCCGCGTCCATGACGGTGACCAGCCGGCGCCACATCTGCTCGGTCGAGGCGGGCAGGGCCAGCCAGCGGCCGTCGCGGGTGCGGTAGAGGTCGTTGGGGCTGATGTGCGGGTTGCGGTTGCCCTGGCGTTCGCGGGTCTCGCCGGTGACGCCGTACTCGACGACGAAGTCCTCCATCATCCGCAGCAGCGGCTCGTACAGGGGGATGTCGGCGAGCTGGGCCTGGCCGGTGAGGTCGCGCTGGCGCAGCGCGAGCATGGCGGCGAACGCGGCGTAGATGCCGGTCACGCCATCGGCCACGGGATAACCGGCGAAGACGGGCGGCCCGTCGGGGGTGCCGGTGCGGTGGGTCAGGCCCGCGAACGCCTCCGCGACGCGGGCGAAGCCGGGCCGGTCGGCGTACGGGCCGGTCCTGCCGAACGCGCTCACCTGGATCATCACCAGATCGGGCCGGTAGGCGCGCAGGTCGTCGAAGTCGATGCGGAACCGGCGCAGCGTCGAAGGGCGGAAGTTGGTCACCACGATGTCCACGGCCGCGGCCAGCCGGCCGACCAGCGCGGCCGCCTCGGCGTGGTGCAGGTCGATCGTGACGCTGCGCTTGCCGCGGCCGATCATCGACCAGGCGGCCGACTCGCCGTCCTCCAGGGGCGGGTAGTGGCGAGCCGGATCGCCCGTGGCGGGATGCTCGACCTTGATCACCTCGGCGCCGAACTCGCCGAGCAGCGCGGACGCGAGCGGCCCGGCCAGGATCGTCGACACGTCCAGGACACGCACTCCGCTGAGCGGACGGTCAGCCACTTGGTATTCCTTTCACCTCGGCTTCATCGGCCACGATCGCGCGCCGTCGGAGCGACGGGAAGACGTGGAAGCAGTTCACAGGTGAAAGGTTCTGCCTTTATGGTGGCCGCGTGCGGGTGGAACGGGCCCGGTATTTCCTGGCCGCCGTCGAGACGGGGTCGCTGCGCGCGGCGGCGGCCCGGTGCGGCGTGAGCCAGCCCGCGCTCGGGCAGCAGATCGCGCTGCTGGAGGAGGAGCTCGACGTCGTGCTGCTCACCCGCAGCCGGCACGGCGTGCGCCCGACCCCGGCCGGGCAGGCGCTGATCGAGCCGCTGCGCCGGCTGGTGGCGGCCGAGGAGGCGGTGCGCGAGTCGGCGATGGAGTCGAGCGGCACCTACCGGGGCCGGGTGCAGATCGGCGGCGTCACGGTGACCGTGGAGACCATCATCGCGCCGGTCGTGGGCCGGTTGCGGCAGTACCACCCGGGCCTGCGGTTCGCGGTCCGCGAGGGGGCGTCGGCCGCCGTCGAGGCCGACGTGCTCGACGGCGCGCTCGACTTCGGGGTGGTCACCATGCCGGCCGGGCCGCCCGCGCCCGGGTTGCGCCGGATCCCGCTCATCTCCGCGCCCGTCGGCGCGTACGTGCCTACGGATCATCCGCTGGCCGGGCGGGACCGGATCCAGTGGCGCGACCTCGCGACCTGGCCGATCGTCACCATGCGGGCGGGCACCGTGATGTGGGAGACGCTGCACCGCCACGTGCCCGCGCCGGACGTCGTGGTGCAGGCGATGTCGGCGCGGACCGTGAAGGTGATGGTCGGCCAGGGCGCCGGGGTGGGCATCCTGGCCCGGTTCGACACCTCGGCCGACATCGCGGACGTGGTCTGGCTGCCGCTGTCCGACGCCGAACCCGTCCACCTGTGCCTGACGCAGCGTCAGGACAGCCGGCCCTCGCCCTCCGCCCTCATCGTCAGGCGGCTCATCAGGGCCAGGGCCGGCGAGCTGGCGGTCAGCTGATCGAGCAGGTGTTGGCCACGTCGCCCGAGGTCTGGCGCGGGATGGTGGCGCTGGGAGGCGGCTGCTGCTGCCCGGCCGTCCAGCGTTCCAGCGCCTCGAACGCGGTCCGCATGCACGGCAGCAGGGGCCGCATCCGGTCGGGGAACATGTCGTACTCGATGTCGAGGTGGGAGGCGCCCTCGATCCGGTAGTAGCGGTGCTTGGCGGCCCGGCCCTGCGCGCGCACCGACTTGGCGTACGCGTCGCCGTGCACCTTGATCGGCAGCAGCGTGTCCAGCGTTCCATGCACGGTGATCAGCGGCTTGCCGATGCGGCCGGTGTGCGAGGCCCGCTTCACCGCCTGGTGCACGCTCTTCGGCCGCGCGTAGAAGTCGTAGTCGGCGTCACAGTTCGGCGTGCCGCTCTGGCAGAACGGGATGCCCGCGTCGAGGTCGCCGTCGAAGTCCGGGTCGAGCTCCTCGCGGACTTTGCGCTGGGTGGCGTCCCACAGGATGCGGTAGTTGAAGTCCCACAGGAACTCCGAGCCGGGGGCGAAGCCGGCCCGCAGCATCGCGGCGTGCGCCTCGGGGTCCCCGGTCGCCGCGTACTTGGGATATTCGCGCAGCGCCACCGGCAGGTAGGTCAGCGCGTTCGGCCGGCCGTCCGGCGGCCAGAAGGTGCCTTCCGAGTCGACGCCGCCGTCGTACAGCTCGGGGTGGTTCTCCAGGGCCCAGCGCACGAGCTGGCCGCCGTTGGAGATGCCCATCGCGTACGTCTTGCGCAGCTTCTTCCCGTAGTGGCGGGCCACGGTCACCCTGGCCGCGACGGTGACCTCGATCATCCGCCGGTACCACTCGGTGATGGCGTCGCCAGGGCGCTTCCCGTCCTTGTAGAACTCCAGGTCGACGTTGCCCTTGTCGGTCGAGGCGTAGGCGTAGCCCTTGGCCAGCACCCAGTCGGAGATGGTGAAGTCGTTGGCGTACTGGCGGCGGTTGCCCGGCGCTCCCGCGACGACCAGCCCGCCGTTCCACCGCTCGGGCAGCCGGATGACGAACTGCGCGTCGTGGTTCCAGCCGTGGGTGGGGTTGCTGGTGGAGGTGTCGTCGAAGTAGCCGTCGATCTGGATCCCCGGCACACCGCTCGGGTTGCGGGTGGCCGTCGAGTGCAGCCCCGTCCAGTCGGCCGGATCGGTGTGTCCCGAGGCGGTCGTGCTGGCGGTGGTCAGGTCGTCCAGGCAGGCGGCGACCTGGTGCCGGGCACCCGGTACGTGCAGACTGCCCAGGCGGCCGCAGCGGGCGTCGGCCGGCGCGGCGGAGGCCACCGGCGCCAGGGGGAGAGCCAGGAACGTGGCCACCAGGGCCGGGAGGAGGGCGGATCTGCGGAACGGAAAAGACATGTGCGACTCCCATCGGTCAGGCCGTGGTGGACGCCATGGTGATCGACGGCGGCGGGCGCGGCGACGTATGCGGTCGCCACTGTTCCCCGGCTACCTGTGGACACGTCCTCCACCGCCGCGCCGCCGGCGAGCCGGCCGGACCGGTGGCGGGCGTCACGGAGGAGTCCGCCCGCCGAAGAGGTGTGTACCACCGCACATCGGGCGGGACGAATGTGGAGGCACGTCACCTGGTCCCCCGTCCTGGCCGCCACCTAGCGTTCACGGTGTTCCAGCTCACCTTGTGAGTCGTGAGGAGGGGTGCATGGGCGAAGGTCCCGCGGCGGGCCCGCACGATGCCGGATCCGTCCCCGTCCTGCGGGCGCGAGGACTGGTCAGGGAGTTCCGCGGCTTCCGCGCCGTGGACGGCGTCGACCTGGACGTGGCCGAGGGCAGCGTGCACGCCCTGGTGGGACCCAACGGCGCCGGCAAGACCACCCTGTTCAACCTGCTCACCGGATTCCTCAGGCCGACCGCGGGCAGCGTCGTGATCGACGGCCACAAGGAGCTGGTCGGGCGCACCCCCGAGGCGATCAGCCGGCTGGGTTTGGCGCGCTCGTTCCAGATCACCAGCCTGTTCGCCGAGCTGACCCCGCACCAGCACCTGGAGCTGGCCCTGGCCGGGCCGACCGGGCTCGGCTGGCGCTTCTGGCGCTCCGACCGGGCGCTGGCCCGCTTCACCGCCCCGGCCGCCGAACTGCTCGCCCGGGTCGGGCTGGCCGGCCACGGCGACGTGCCCGCGGGCTCGCTGTCGTACGGACGCAAAAGAGCCCTGGAACTGGCGCTCGCCCTGGCCCTCGACCCCAAGGTGCTGCTGCTCGACGAGCCGACGGCCGGGATGGGCGCGGAGGACGTGGACCGCACCATCGAGCTCGTCCAGGAGATCCGCGCGGGCCGCACCGTGGTCATGGTGGAGCACAACATGAACGTGGTCGCCAGCCTCGCCGACCGGGTGACCGTGCTGCAGCACGGCAAGGTGCTGGTCGAGGGGCCGTACGCCGAGATCCGCCACGACCCTCGCGTCATCACCGCCTACCTGGGGGACTCCGATGTTGCGCGTTGACGGACTGTCCGCCTGGTACGGCGAGGCGCAGGCACTGCGCGAGGTGTCGATGCGGGTCGACGAGGGTGAGATCGTCACCCTCGTCGGCCGCAACGGCGCCGGCAAGACCACCCTGCTGCGCTGCCTGATGGGCCTGCACGGGACCTACGGCAGGACCATGGGCACGATCTCCGTCTCCGGCGTCGACGTCACCGGGCTGCCCCCGCACGCCAGGGCCCGCCGCGGCCTCGGTTACGTCCCGGACGACCGCGGCATCTACGCCACCCTGTCGGTGGAGGAGAACCTCATGCTCGCGCCCGTGGTGAAGAGCGGCGGCGGCCCCGAGCCGTGGCCGCTGGAGCGCGTGTACGAGACGTTCCCGCACCTGAGGGAGCGGCGCCGCTCGCCGGGCACGACGCTGTCGGGCGGCGAGCAGCAGATGCTCGTGCTCGCCCGGGTGCTGCGCACGGGAGCCAGGCTGCTGCTGTGCGACGAGCCGACCGAGGGCCTGTCGCCGCTGTTCGTCCAGCGCATCGGCGAGATCCTGCGCGAGGTCAGGGAGGCGGGCACGACGGTGCTGCTGGTCGAGCAGAACGTGCACTTCGCCGCCTCCGTCGCCGACCGCCACTACCTGCTCGCCGAGGGCCGCATCGTCGAGTCGCTGGACCGCGACCAGGTACGCGAACGCGAGCACCAGCTACTCGAATACCTCGGAATCTGACGACCGCCACCCAGTGACAGAACGGCCGAGCGCCCGGGAACAGAGGAGATGCCGTAATGCGAATCACGGGCTGGAGCGGCGGGCTGGCCGCCGCCGGGCTGCTGCTGGCCGGCTGCGGAGGCGGGCCGGGCGGCGGCGGAGGAGCGATCAGCGACGGCGGGGTGACGCTGGCCGTGCTGAACGACCAGTCGGGCATCTACGCCGACACCTCGGGCCGCAGTTCCATCGAGGCGGTCAAGATGGCCGTGGACGACTACAAGGCCAAGTACGGCGACAAGGCGGTGGCCACGAAGATCGAGGTGACCGGCGCCGACCACCAGAACAAGCCCGAGATCGCCAACTCCAAGGCGCAGGAGCTCTACGACCGCCAGCACGCGGACGTGATCCTCGACGTGCCCACCTCGTCCGCCGCGCTCGCCGTCGCCACCGTGGCCAAGAACAAGAAGAAGGTGTTCATCGACGTCGGCGCCGCCAGCACCGAGCTGGAGGGCAAGTCGTGCAACAAGTACACCTTCCACTACGGCTACAACAGCTACATGCTGGCCCACGGCACCGGCACGGAGGTCACCAAGGCCGGCGCCAAGAACTGGTACATCGTCTACCCGGACTACGCGTTCGGCCAGGACATGACCAAGACGTTCAGCGCGGCCATCAAGGGAGCCGGCGGCTCCGTGGTCGGGTCCGACCCGACCCCGTTCCCCAACGACAACTTCTCCACGTTCCTGCTCAAGGCGCCGGGGCTCGACCCCAAGCCGCAGGTGCTCGGCACCATGCACGCCGGCGGTGACCTGGTCAACCTGGTCAAGCAGTACAACGAGTACAAGCTGCGCGACAAGAACGTCACGCTGGCGATCGGGCTGCTGCTGCTCAGCGACATCCACTCGCTCGGGCCCGACGCCCTGGCCGGCACCCGCTACACCACCATGTGGACCTGGAACTTCGACGAGAAGACCAGGGCCTGGGCGGACAGGTTCCAGGCCAAGCTGAACAAGCGGCCGACCGCCAACATGGCCGCCAACTACTCGGCCGCCCTGCAGTACCTGGAGGCCGTGCAGCGGGCCGGCACCGACAACGCCGACAAGGTGGTCGCGCAGCTGGAGGGCCAGAAGGTCGAGGACATGTTCGTCCGCAACGGCACCATCCGCGCCCAGGACCACCTGCTGCTGCACGACTCCTACCTGGCGGAGGTCAAGGGATCCGCCGACGTCAAGGAGCCGTACGACTACGAGAAGGTGCTCAACACCATCCCGGCCGCTGAGGCGTTCCAGCCGCAGCCCGACCCGGCGTGCAAGCTGTAGGCGGCAGGACGTGCTCCAGCAAGCGTTCAACGGGCTGGTGGGCGGGTCGTTCTACGCCCTGCTCGCCCTCGGCCTGGCCGTCATCTTCGGCATGCTCGGCGTGGTCAACCTCGCGCACGGCGCGTTCTACATGCTCGGCGCGTTCGGGGCGTTCATCGCGCTCGACGCGTTCGGCCTGAACTTCTGGGTGGCACTGGTGCTGGTGCCGCTGCTGCTCGGCGTGGCCGGCGCCGTGCTGGAGCGGCTGTTCGTGCGGCGGCTGACGCCGCTCGACCCGCTCTACAACTTCCTGTTCACCTTCGGGCTCGCGCTCATCCTCCAGGACCTCGTCCGGCGCGAGTACGGGGTGAACTCCCAGCCCTACCCCCGGCCGCCCGAGCTGGCCGGCACGGTCGACCTGGGGCTGTTCACCTACCCGGCCTACCAGGTGTTCGTGCTGGCGGTGTCGGCGCTGATGTGCGTCGCGGTGTGGGTGGTGCTCACCAGGACCCGGGTGGGCATGATCGTCCGGGCCGCGACCGAGCGGCCTGAGCTGACCAGGGCGCTCGGCATCGACGTCGGCCGCTGGGTGACGCCGGTGTTCGGCTTCGGGATCGCGCTGGCCGCGTTCGCCGGGGTGCTGGCCGCGCCGATGCGCGCGGTCAACCCGCTGATGGGCGCCGACCTGATCATCACCGTCTTCGCCGTGGTCGTGATCGGCGGGCTCGGCTCGGTGTTCGGCTCGGTCGCCGCCGGGTTCGCCGTCGGGCTGGTGTCGGCGCTGGGCAACCTGTACGTGCCCGCGCTCTCCCAGATCACGGTGTTCATCCTGATGGCCGCCGTGCTGCTGTGGCGCCCGGCCGGGTTGTTCGGACGTGAGGAGGCGTACCGGTGATCTTGTCCAGGCTGGCCCGCTCGGGCCGGGGCGGGATCGTGCTCCTGGTGCTCGGGCTGCTGGCCGCCCTCGTCCTGCCGTGGCTGATCTATCCGCCGGTCGCGCTGGACATCGCCTGCTGGGCGCTGTTCGCCGCCGCCGTGGACCTGCTGCTGGGCTTCACCGGGCTGCTGTCGTTCGGGCACGCCGCGTTCTGGGGCGGGTCGGCGTACTGCACGGGGCTGATCGTGCTGCACGGCGGGATGCCGTTCCCGGTGGCGATCATCGGCGGCGCGCTGTTCGCGGCGCTGCTGGCGCTGCCGATCGGCCTGCTGTCGGTCCGGCTGACCGGCATCTACTTCGCCATGGTCACCCTGGCCTTCGCCCAGATGATCTACTTCGTGGCCAACCAGTGGCGCGACGTCACCGGCGGCGAGAACGGGCTCCAGGGCATCCCCCGCGAGTTCCTCGGCCTCGACCTGTCCGATCCGTTCTTCTTCTACTACGCGGGGCTGCCGTTCGTGCTGGCCGGGCTGTTCGCCGCGTGGCGGATCGTGCGCTCGCCGTTCGGCCGGGTGCTGGTGTCGATCCGCGACAACCCGGCCCGCGCGCGTGCCCTCGGCTATCCCGTCGAGCGCTACCGGCTGCTGGCCTTCGTCCTGTCAGCCGCGCTGGCGGGCACGGCCGGCGGCGTCTTCGCCATCGGCCACGGCTTCGCCGCGCTCGACGGGCTCTACTGGACCACCTCGGGCCAGGTGGTGATGATGGTCATCCTCGGCGGCATCGGCACGCTGTGGGGCGGGGCCATCGGCGCCGCCATCGTCGTCCAGCTCCAGGACTTCCTCGCGACCGCCGGGTTCGAGGGCGTCGGCATCGTCACGGGCTCGATCTTCATCGTGATCGTGCTGCTGTTCCGGCGCGGCATCTGGGGGACGGCCCGGCACCTGCTGATCTCCCGGCGGCAGGCCGATCCGCCGGTCAGCCCCGCAGCCGGTGCAGCCGAAGAGCCAGTTGAATCTCCAGAGCCCGCTCCGGCTCCTGCCAGTCCTCACCCAGCAGGCGACTGACCCGGTGCAGGCGCTGGTGCACGGTGTTGATGTGGACGTGCAGCCGCTCGGCGGTCTTGGACAGGCCGCACCTGCTGCTGAAGTACGTCTCCAGCGTCCTGACCAGGGACGTGCCGCGCCGGGCGTCGTAGTCGAGCACCGGGCCCAGCGTCGAGTCCAGGAAGCCGCGCGCGTCGCGGTGCGTGCCGATCAGCAGGCCGACGAAGCCGAGCTCGCGGGCGTCGGCGCCGTCGTCCAGCCGGTCGAGGGCGAGCAGCGTGTCGGCGCAGCGCCGCGCCTCCTTGTGCGCGGCGGGGACGCCGGTGAGGTCGCGGATCGGCCCGGCCGCGCCGACCGTCACGGGCGCGGCCAGAGCCGCGCCCAGCTCCTTGGCGACGCGGCGCGCGGTCTCGCCCGGCGCGTCGCCCGGCAGCAGCAGGACGACCTCCTCGCCGCGGGCCGCCGCCAGGCCGTGCGCCGCCGCCGCGTGCGCGGCCGCCCAGAAGGCGGCCCGGCCGCGATGCCTGGGGGAGGTGTAGCGGGCCGACAGCATCACGTACGAGGCGTCCGCGTCCAGCCCGGCCCGGCGCATGCGCGCCTCCAGCGCCGCCGACCCCTCCACGCGGCCGTCCAGCAGGTCGTCCAGGAGTTCGCCCTGCACCCGCGCCTCGGCCTCGGCCGCGCTGCACCGCAGCAGCAACAGCAGCGCGGTGACCAGCGCGGCCCGTTCCAGGATGCGCCGGTCGGCGTCGCCGAGCTCCGCCTCGGTGCGTAGCACCAGCGCGCCGAGCACCTCACCGGGGGTCGCGATCGGGGTGACCCACAGGTCGCCGTGCCTGGTCGTGCCGCCCCGCGTGTGCACGGAGCCGGCCACGGCCATCGCGGCGGAGATCTCGTCCTCGGCGAGCGGCACCTGATCGCCCGACACGGCCAGGCACCGGCCGTCGGCGTCCAGGACGTGCAGCGCCCCGCCCAGCACCTCGGTGACCACCGCGGCCACGTCGCCGGCGTCACCGCCCCTGACGACCAGGGCGGTCATCCGGTCGTGCGCCTGGGCGGCCCGCTCGATCGCCGCGCAGCGCGCCCGGATCCTCCCGTTGACCTCCTCCTGTTCCGCCAGCGCCGTACGGGTCCGCTCCAGCAGCCGCGCGTTGTCCACGGCCAGCGCCGCGTGCGCCGCCAGTGAGCCCAGCAGCACCGCCTTCTCCGGGGCGAACGGCCGCTGGCTGCGGTTGGCCGCGTACAGCACGCCGACCACCCGGCTGCCCAGCCGCATCGGCACGCCCAGGATCGCCACCAGCGCCTCCTCGGCCACCGCCGCGTCGATGAAGGCGCGGTGCCGGAACTGCGGATCCGCCGCGTAGTGGTCGGTGCTGTACGGCATCGCCGTCTGCGCCACCAGCCCGCCCAGCCCGTCGCCCAGCGGGACCCGCAGCCGCCGGAAGGCCGCCGAGATCGACCCGTCGGTCATCCGCATGCGGGTCTCGCCGCTCTCGTCGTCGTTCAGCGTCACGTACGCGACGTCCGCGTTGAGCAGCCGCCTGGCCCGGCGTACGACCGTCTCCAGGATCGCGTCCAGGTCGCGCAGCGCGGCCAGGTCGCCCGCCAGGTCGAACAGCGCGGTCAGCTCGGCCTCGCGGCCGGCCTGCCGCCGCAGGTCCGCGCTCACCCGCAGCGCCGTCAGCTTGGCGGCCTCCAGCTGCGCCAGCGTCTCGGGCGGCGCGCCCGCCGCGCGGGCCGAGAGCACCGGCTCCTCGAACTCGGCGGGCGCGGCCTCGCGGGCCAGCAGGTCGAGGAAGACGGTGCTCGATGCGAGGGGCGCGGGGGGAGCGAAGGGGGACTGCACGGTCAATGGCACGGTCATCGGTGCATCCGTCCATGTGCGGTGGGTCGGCGCTGGTCGGGGCGCGGGTACGGCATGGTCACGCATGCGGGCGGGGAACGGCGGGCCGTCCGCGTGAGAGGGTGGTCAGGTCCTGCGTCAAGGCATGCAAGGGGGCCTCCAGAGCACCACGGGCCGGGGTCTGATCGGGAGTCCGCCGAGGTTACTAAGCGCATAGTCAGGCTGTGAGCGGTCGCTTGTCAACCGGTCCGGCACAGCCCGTGCCGATTCCCCGGCCGCGCGTCAGCCCGGGGCGAGCAGCTTCATGGACAGGTCGGCGTAGAACTCGCCGAGCTGCTCGGGCGAGTCGGGGCCGTCCAGCCGATACCACCGGACCAGGTCTATGGCCAGCGACAACATCGCCCGCGTGACCCTCGTGACGTCGACCTTCGCGAACGACCCGTCGGCCACGCCGCGCGCGACCGCGCCCCTGAAGTAGCCGTTGGTCTGGTGGCGCAGCTCCACGATCTCGCCGTAGTGCTCGGGCGTCAGGCCGTGCAGCTCGATCTGGCAGACGCGGGCGGTCACGTGGTGGCGGGCGTGCCAGACGGTGTACGCCGAGACGATGGCGCGCAGCCGTTCCGCGGAACCGTCCAGGCCGGTGATGGAGGGATCCCTGACGTGCGCCAGGACCCGTTCGTGACCGGCCCTGACGATCTCGTACAGGACCAGTTCCTTGGACGGGAAGTGGACGTAGAGCGCGGCCGGGCTGAGCCCGACGCACTCGGCGATGTCGCGCGTGGTCGTGGCGTGGAAGCCGTTCGCGGCGAAGCAGCGCACGGCCGACGACAGCAGCCGGCGCTGCACCTCCCCCAGGTCGTCTCGCCACAGCTCGGGGGAGTGGTCCCGCAACCGGGAGTCGTCCGCCAGGTCCTGCGCGGTGAATCGGGCCTGCCGTCGGGCCATCTTCGATCCTCGTCCCCTTCGACCCCGAGTGCGTGGTCTCGATGCCGCCCGCGCTGCCCACCGGACATGCCGGCCACGATGAGGGGGTGGCCCGCCGCGAGTCTCTTGGTCACTCGCATTCTAGGGCTGACTATGCGCTTAGTCACCGGCGATATGTGACATGCCTGCATACGATACGGCGGAGCACTGCCGGAGTGCTCCGCCGCGGGGAACGCGAGAGTGACGGGACGGGTGGTGCGCCGGGGACGAAGGCGATGGACCGGGCGGGCCGGCACCCTGGTCAGGCGGCGTCGAGAGCCTCGGTGATCTTGCGGATCATGTCGGCCACCGCGGGGCTCGGCTGACGGCCCCCGTCGGTGTGGGTGGCCGCCTCGACGGCGACGAGGACGGTGTGGCGATAGTTGTCCGCCTCCGCCGAATCCCGCTCCTTGAGCAGGCTCATGGCCGCGGTCAGGGCGGGCAGCACGTGGTCGGCGATGGCGGCCACGGACTTGCCGCTCAGGTCCATGCCCCCCGACTTGTCGGCGAGCACGTGGCCGATCGGGCCGGTGGCGGAGTACAGGGCGATGGAGCCCTTGGTGGCGACCTGGTGCGGGCTGCCCGCGGTGTCGGCGGCGGCCAGCAGCGTGACGGCGCCGTACGCGGCGGTGCGCAGGGTCAGCTTGTCGTGGTCGGTGAAGGTGATGGTCATCGCGGGTGTGCTCCTTCTACGGGGTGTACGTGGACGGGGGTGGGACGGCGGTCAGTCGTCGATCGCCTGGTAGAGGGTGGTCCAGAAGTCGTGGATGAGCTGGGCCGGGTCCGGGACGGACATGCCGACCTGGGTGAGCAGGATGCCGGTGAGCTGCTTGGCCGGGTCGGCGTAGGCCGTGGTGCCGCTGCCGCCGTCCCAGCCGAACTGGCCGACGGAGGCGTAGTCGCCGCGGTGGGTGCGCACCGCCATGCCGAAGCCCCAGCCGCCGTGCTGGCCCTGGCCGAAGGACACGTGCACGTTGTCGGTCGCCATGGCATGCCGGGCGGCCTGCTGGGCGGGGGTGAGCCGGTTGGTGGTCATCAGCTCGACGGCCGGCCGGGACAGGATCCGCTCGCCCTCGTGCGTGCCGCCGTTCAGCAGCATGCGGAAGTAGGCGTGGTAGTCGTCCACGGTGGAGACCAGCCCTCCGCCGCCGCCCTGGAACGCCGGCGGCTTGCTGTGGCGCCCGCCCTCGGCCTCGTCCCACACGTGGAACTCCCCGGTCGAAGGGTCGGGGGCGTAGAGGACCGGCAGCCGGTCGATCTTGTCCGCGTCCAGGTGGAAGCCGGTGTCCTTCATCCCCAGCGGGTCGAAGACGCGCTCGCGCAGGAACGTCTCGAACGTCTGGCCGGTGACCCTGGCGACCAGGACGCCGAGCAGGTCGTTGCTGATCTGGTACTGCCACTGCTCGCCCGGCTGGCGCATCAGCGGCAGCGTGCCGAGGCGGCGCATCCACTCGTCCGGCTCGGGCATCGGCTCCGGCAGGTTGGGCGTGAGCCCCTGCTCGAAGATCGCGTTCATGATCGGGGTGCCCAACGACGTCATGTCCATGCCGAGGCCGAACGTGGAGGTCAGCAGGTCGCGGACGATGATCGGCCGCCGGGCCGGCACGGTGTCGTCGAGCGGGCCGTCGATCCGCTTCAGCACCCGCCGGTCGGCGAGTTCGGGCAGCCACTGCTGCACGGGATCGTCGAGCCGCAGCCGGCACTCGTCGACCAGGATCATCGCCGCGGCCATCGCGACCGGCTTGGACGTGGACGCCATCCGGAAGATCGTGTCCCGGCGCATCGGCGGGCCGCCGTCGTGGCGCATGGTCCCCAGCGCCTCGACGTGCGTCTCGCCGCCCCTGCTGACCAGGGCGACCAGGCCGGGGATCTTGCCGGACTCGACCCGCCGGGCCAGCACGTCGTGCAGCCTGCGCAGCCCGCTGACGGAGAATCCGCCGTTGCTCTGTTCCATCGCGAATCTCCTCAAGGATGTTTTGGAATCGCTGAACAACCATGAAGGTACATTGCGTTCACGAAGTCGTCAACAAGCAAAAGCGAGCGTATAACCTGTAGATACGCATCATAATTCTGATCTTTGCAATGATTGAGACGGTGAACGCAATGGCCGGATCCGAGCAGGTATTGCAATGAGGTGCGAGTGAACGCATACTGTGCAGCGGAACGCGCACGTCGGACAGACAGGAGCCGAGCACCGATGCCCGGAGGCAGACTCACCGGCCAGGACCGCCGGCACATCGCGACATGGCTGGCGGAGGGCCTCGGCTACGCGGAGATCGGCCGCCGTCTCGGCCGGCCCGCCTCGACGATCATGCGCGAGGTCACCAGGAACGGCGGCCCAAGCGACTACGGCGCGGACCGCGCGCACGAGGCCACCCGGCACCGGGCCCGCCGCCGCAAGCAGCCGCAGCCGCAGTCGCCGCAGATCCCGGACGGCGGCCACGGCCGCGACCCCCAGGCGGTCCAGGACTTCACCGAGTCCTTCACCGATCTCCTCGTCGGGCAGGGCCTGCCCCGGATGGCGGCCAGGGTCCTGGCCTGCCTGTACGTCACCGACGCCGGCAGCCTCACCGCCGCCGACCTGGTGCAGCGGCTGCGCATCAGCCCGGCCTCGGTCTCCCACGCCGTCACCTTCCTCGAACAGCAGGGCATGCTCAGGCGCGAACGGACCCCCGGCGGGCGCCGCGAACGCTACGTCACCGACGACGACATCTGGCTGCGTTCCATCCAGGCGTCCGTACAGATGAACGAGGCGCTGACGGCCGCGTCGCAGCGGGGCGGCGAGATCCTCGGGCCCGGCACCCCGGCGGGCGCCCGCTTCGAGACCGCCGCCGAGCTGCTGCTCCTCGTGAGCGGGGCACTCAGGCAGGCCATGGAGCAGTGGCGGCAGAACATGGCCGCGCGGGGGCGCTGAGGGGGTGGGCGGACGACGCCGGGAGCGTGGCGGACGGTGCTGAGGGGGTGGGCGCATGACGCCGGGAGCGTGGCGGACGGCGCTGAGCCCGTGGCATACTCCGTCACCATGAGGGACCTTGATCGCGTTCGCCTGCGGCTCGATCGGGTCCGCGCGGCGGCCGGCGAGATCGATCCGGTGTTCCTCGACACGCCGTCGCTGCCGTGCGCGCCGCTCGGCCAGGCGCTCGGATGCGCGGTGACGCTGAAGGTCGAGACGCTCAATCCGGTACGGAGCTTCAAGGGCCGCGGTACGGAGACCGTGGCGGCCCAGGCCCGCAGGCAGGGCGCGACGCGCATGGTGTGCGCGAGCGCGGGCAACCTCGGACAGGCGCTGGCCCACAGCGGCGCACGCAGGGGGCTCGACGTCACCGTGGTGGCCGCGACCACGGCCAACCCGCTCAAGCTGCGCCGGATCGCCGACCTCGGCGCGGAGGTGCGGCTCGAAGGCGCCGACATCGAGGACGCCCGGCTGCTGGCCCGCGAGCTGGCCCAGGCCGGCGGCGCGTACCTGGTCGAGGACAGCCTGGACCTGGCGACCTGCGAAGGCGCCGCCACCATCGGACTCGAACTCGTCCGCGACGATCCCGAGCTCGACGTCGTCCTCGTCGCCCTCGGCGGCGGGGCGCTGGCCGGCGGCGTGGGCTACGTCGTCCGCTCCCTCGCCCCGCACGCCGAGGTGATCGGCGTCCAGCCCGCCGGCGCGCCCGCCATGGCGCTGTCGTGGCGGCGGGGCACGGTCGTCGAGACCGACCACATCGACACGATCGCCGACGGCGTCGCCGGGCGCTGCCCGATCCCCGAGGTGCTCGACGACCTGCTCGTGGTGCTGGACGACGTCGTGCTCGTGGAGGAGGAGTCGATCAAGGCCGGGATGCGCGCCCTCTACGAGCACGCCGGGCTCGTCGTCGAGCCGTCCGCGGCGCTCGGGATCGCCGCCGTGCTGGAGCGGCCGGAGCGCTTCGCCGGGCGGCGCGTCACCACGATCCTGTGCGGCAGCAACGTGGTGCCGGCCGACTTCGCGCGGTGGGTCCTGGAACCGGCCGCACGCGCCTGACACGAGGGCGGCGCTGAGGGTTCGGAAACGGGAAAGGAGGAGAGACCACTCCCTTCCACTCTCAACGTATAGCGCACAGGGGGGCTTGCCACAAGGCCCCGGTCATGGCGCAGAATCGGCGGCCGAGGCCGACAGCTGCGCAAACGGGAGTCAATGACTGTGAACCACCTGACCATCAGCGCGTTCGACCTTCCCGCCCGGCTCGCCCCCAAGGCGGACCCGGCGCTGATCGCCCGGGACGAGGAGCGGTTCGCGGCCATCGCCGAGAGCCTGGAAGCGTCGATCGCCGAGTTGTCCGCCCGCCTCGACGCCGAGCGGAAGGCGCCCGGCGGGCTCGGCAGGCAGGCGATGGACCGGGACCTGGAGGTGCACCGGCTGACCGCCCGCCTGCGCGCTCTGCGCCGCTTCGGCCTGGACCTGTGTCTCGGGCACATGGTCGGCGCGGACGACTCCGAGCCCGTCTACATCGGCCGGCTCGGCCTGACCGACAGCGCGGGGCGGCGGCTGCTGCTCGACTGGCGCTCACCCGCCGCCGAGCCGTTCTTCGGCGCCACCCACGCCAACCCGATGGGCCTGGCCAGCCGCCGCAGGTACCGCTGGACCCGCGGCCGGATCAGCGACTACTGGGACGAGGTGTTCACCCCCGACGGGATCGAGGGACACGCCGCGCTCGACGACCAGTCCGCCTTCATCGCCAGCCTGAGCGGCAGCCGTTCGGCCCGGATGCGGGACGTGCTCGGCACCATCCAGGCCGACCAGGACGCCGTCATCCGCGCCGGATCGCGCGGCGCCCTCGTCGTGGACGGCGGCCCCGGCACGGGGAAGACCGTCGTCGCCCTGCACCGTTCCGCCTACCTCCTCTACTCCGATCCCCGTCTCGGCCACCGCAGGGGCGGTGTGCTGTTCGTCGGCCCGCACCAGCCGTACCTGGCGTACGTGGCCGACGTCCTGCCCAGCCTCGGGGAGGAGGGCGTACAACTTTGCACCTTGCGCGACCTCGTCGCCGAGGGCGCCACGGCGGCGATCGAGAGCGACCCGGAGGTGGCCCGCCTGAAGTCGTCCGCCGAGATGGTGAAGGCGATCGAACCGGCCGTCAGGTTCTACGAGAACCCCCCGGCCGAGGGGATGACGGTCACCACTCCCTGGTCCGACCTCTGGCTGAGCCCCGAGGACTGGGCCGAGGCGTTCGAGGCGGCGGAGCCGGGCACGCCGCACAACGAGGCGCGCGAGCAGATCTGGGAAGAACTGCTCACGATCCTGATCGACAAGCGCGAGGAGGACGTTCCGGACGGCCTGCTGCGCACGTCGCTGCTGCGCAACAGGGAACTGCGCACGGCCTTCAACCGCGCCTGGCCGCTGATCGAAGCCGCGGACCTCGTCGGGGACCTGTGGTCGGTGCCCGCCTACCTGCGGATGTGCGCCCCCTGGCTCAGCCCCGACGAGGTCAGGCGGCTGCGACGTCCGGACGCCCAGGCCTGGACGGTGTCCGACCTGCCGCTCCTGGACGCGGCCAGGCAACGGCTCGGCGACCCGGAGGCGTCCCGGCGCCGGCGCCGGCACCAGGCCTCCCTCGCCGCCGAACGCGAGCGCATGGACAAGGTCGTCGACGCCCTGATCGAGGCCGACCCCGACGGCGAGGGCCTGGTGACCATGCTGCACGGGGAGGACCTGCGCAACAGCCTGATCGAGGAGGGCACGCCGCCCGGCACCGAGCCCGACCTGCTCGCCGGGCCGTTCGCGCACGTCGTCGTGGACGAGGCCCAGGAGCTGACCGACGCGGAGTGGCAGATGCTGCTGCTGCGCTGCCCGTCCAGGAGCTTCACCATCGTCGGGGACCGGGCCCAGGCCAGGCACGGCTTCACGGAGTCGTGGCGGGAACGGCTGGAGCGGATCGGGCTCGACCGGATCGAGCTGGCCTCACTCAGCATCAACTACCGCACGCCCGAGGAGATCATGGCCGAGGCCGAGCCGGTCATCAGGGCCGTGCTGCCCGACGCCAACGTGCCTGCCTCCATCCGCGCCGCCGGCGTCCCCGTCGGGTACGGATCCGTCGCGGAGCTGGGCCCGATCCTCGACGCCTGGCTCGCCGAGCACGCCGACGGGACCGCCTGCGTCATCGGCGATCCCACGTTCCAGGAGACGCCCCGCGTCCGGTCACTGACCCCCGAGCTGTCGAAGGGCCTGGAGTTCGACCTGGTCGTCCTCGTCGATCCGGAGCGGTTCGGGGAGGGCGTCCAGGGAGCGGTGGACCGGTACGTCGCGATGACCAGGGCGACCCGTCGACTCGTCGTCCTCACCGGCTCCTGACGCCTGCTCAGCGGTGGTGCGAGCCGTCCGCGCGACCGCACCTTCAAGGCCCTGGCGACCGGCCGATCGGTGGAGGCGGGTCAGCCGTCCGGTGGAGCGGCGGTTCAGCCGCCGTACCGGGCGCTCGGCCGATGTGCGGGCGGCCGCGGCGCTGGGACGGTGAGGGCACCCCGGTCCTCTGGGGACCGGCGCCGAAAGGATGGGCATGAGTCAGTCGGAGCGAGACCAGGTGAGCCGCCGCAGGCTGCTGGCCGGCGCGGGAGTCGTGGCGGGCGGCGCGCTGGGCGCGGAGGTGACGGGTATGGCGATGGCGGACGCGGTCGCGAACGCCACCGGCTCGGCCGGTGGAGCCCTCGGGCCGGGCGGCGCGGCGGAGTTCGGGCCGGTGCGGATCCGTCCCGGCGACCCCCGCTACGACGGGCTGCTGCGCGGCAACAACTTCCGCTTCGCGGGCCGGCCGGACGAGATCCGCGTGGTCGGCTCGACCGACCAGGTGGTGCGCGCGGTGACGGAGGCGGTCCGCGCCGGACGGCGGATCGCGGTGCGCAGCGGCGGCCACTGCTTCGAGAACTTCACCGCCGACCCGGCGGTGCGCACGCTGATCGACCTCTCCCCGATGGACGCGGTCGGCTACGACCCGAAGATGAAGGCGTTCGCGGTGGAGCCGGGAGCCACGCTCGGGCAGGTCTACCGGACCCTGTTCAAGGGCTGGGGCGTGACGATCCCCGGCGGCGGTTGCCCGGCTGTGGGCGCGGGCGGGCACTTCGCCGGCGGCGGGTACGGCGCGCTGTCGCGCCGGTACGGCTCGGTGGTGGACCACCTGTACGGCGTGGAGGCCGTCGTGGTCGGCGCGGACGGCGCCGCCCGCGCGGTGGTCGCCACCCGCGAACCCGGTGACCCGAACCGCGACCTGTGGTGGGCGCACACCGGCGGTGGCGGCGGCAACTTCGGCGTGGTCACCAAGTACTGGCTGCGCTCGCCCGGCGCCACCGGCTCGGACCCGGCCGGGCTGCTCCCCGCCTCCCCCGCGGAGATGCTCGAACGCGTGGTCGCCTGGGCGTGGGAGGGCATGACCGAGGCGGCGTTCACCCGGCTGGTGCGCAACTTCGGCACCTGGCACGAGCACAACAGCGCGCCGGGCTCGCGCTCCGCCGGCGTCTACGCGATCCTGCTGCTGTCGCACCGCTCCGCCGGATACCTCTCGCTGGCCGTGCAGATCGACGCGGACCTGCCCGGCGCGGACGGCCTGGTGAACGAGTTCGTCGCCGCGGTGACCGCGGGCACGGGCCTCGCTCCCATCGTCGACACCCGGGGGACGACGCCGTGGCTGCACCGGATGACCTGGCCGGGCACCGGCGAGGCCGGCGACGCGACCGCCCGCCGGTACAAGAACAAGGCCGCCTACCTGCGCAGGTCGTTCACCGACCGGCAGCTCGCCGCCGTCCACCGCAACCTGACCGCCGCCACCGGGAACGACCGTTCCGGCCTGCTGCTCATCGGGTACGGCGGCCAGGTGCGCGCGGTCGCGCCCGAGGCCACCGCGGTCGCCCAGCGCGACGTGGTGATGAAGGCGGTCTACTACACGACGTGGGCCGACGCGGCCGACGACGCGAGCAGCCTGGCCTGGGTGCGCGGCTTCTACCGCGACGTGTACGCCCGCACCGGAGGCGTGCCGGTGCCCGGCGAGGTCGACGACGGCTCGTACATCAACTATCCCGACGTGGACCTGATCGACCCGGAGTGGAACACCTCCGGCGTTCCCGGGCGCACCCTCTACTACAAGGACAACTACCCGCGCCTTCAGCGGATCAAGGCACGCTGGGATCCGCGCGGCGTCTTCCGGCACGCGCTCAGCGTCGAACTGCCCTGAGACGGGCCCGCCGGGCGCGGCTAGGTTGTGGGCAGGGACACGAGTGCGGGAGGAGCGCGGCGCATGGACGGTGCGGTCACCCGCCTGCCGCCGGTGGTGACGGGCGTCGTGCCGTACGCCCTGCTGGCGGTTCTGGCGGTCGTCACGGTGCCGATCAGGTGGGCGCATGGCACGTCCCCGGCCGTGGACCTGGCTCTGTGCGCGCTGACGGCGGTGTGGATGCTGGGCGGCTTCACGCTGCGGCCCGCCTGGCGGGAGCGCCCGCCGGCGATGGCGGTGTTCTTCGCCGGGCTGGTCGTGATCATGATGGTGCTGGTGGTCAGGGCGCCGTGGTTCGGGTTCTTCACGCCCGCCGGCTACATCTTCGCGTTCGAGGTGCTGCCCTGGCCGTGGCGGCAGGTCGGCGTCGCGTCGGTCGCGGTGGTGGCGGGTACGGCGCAGTCGTACGCGGTGGACATGAGCACCGTCATGGGACTGGTCACGTACGCCGCCGTGGTGGCCGCGAACGCGATCCCCATGTGCGCGTTCGCCTGGCACGCCCGGCGCGACGACCGGCGCAACGAGGAGCGCCTGCGCGCGCTCGAAGAGGCGCGCGAGGCCAACCGCAGGCTGGAGGAGACCCTGGCGGAGAACGCCGCCCTGTACGAGCGGCTGGTGGCGCGGGCCAGGGAGGCGGGCGTGCACGACGAGCGGCAGCGGATGGCCAGGGAGATCCACGACACGCTCGCGCAGGGCTTCACCGGCATCATCAGCCAGCTCCGCGCGGCCGAGCAGGCCGGCGACGACCCGGCGGACCGGCGCCGCCACCTCGCCGCGGCGGCCGGGCTGGCCAGGGAGAGCCTGTCGGAGGCGCGGCGCTCGGTGGACGCGCTGCGCCCCGAGCCGCTGCGCGCGGCCCGGCTGGAGGAGGCGCTGGCGAGCGTGGCAGGCCGCTGGTCGGACCTGCACGGCGTTCCGGTACGGGTCACGACGACCGGCACGGCGCGGTCGATGCCGCCGGAGGCCGAGGTCGCGCTGTTGCGGGCCGCGCAGGAGGCGCTGGCCAACGTGGCCAAGCACGCCGGGGCGACTCGTGTGGGGCTGACCCTGTCATACCTGGAGGACGAGGTGGCGCTGGACGTGCGCGACGACGGAAGCGGCTTCGACCCGGCCCGGCTCGGGGGCGACGCCGCCCGCGCCGGATTCGGGCTGGAGGCGATGCGGCAGCGGATCGAGGGGCTGTCCGGCACGTTGGCGGTCGAGTCGGAGCCGGGCGCCGGCACGGGCATCTCGGCCCGCGTGCCCGCCGCGCGTGAGGAGGCCTGCCCGTGATCAGACTGCTGGTCGTCGACGACCATCCGGTGGTCAGGGACGGGTTGAGCAGCATGTTCGCCCGCGAACCCGACTTCGAGGTGGTCGGCGAGGCCGGCGACGGGGCCGAGGCGGTCCGGCTGGCCAGGTCGCTGCGGCCCGACGTGATCCTCATGGACCTGCGCATGCCGGGCACGGACGGCCTCGGCGCGATGCGGGAGCTGGCGCAGGACGGGGGTGGGGCGCGGGTGCTGGTGCTGACGACGTACGACACCGACAGCCACGTGCTGCCCGCGATCGAGGCCGGCGCCACCGGCTACCTGCTCAAGGACGCGCCCCGCGACGAGCTGCTGCGCGCGGTCCGGGCCACGGCGCGGGGCGAGGCGGTGCTCGCGCCGTCGGCGGCGGCGCTGCTGATGAGCCGGGTCCGCTCGTCCGCCACCGGGCCGCTCAGCCCGCGCGAGCTCGAAGTGCTCCAGCTTGTGGCCGCCGGGGCCACCAACCGGGAGGCGGCGGCGAAGCTGTTCGTCACCGAGGCCACGGTGAAGTCGCATCTGCTGAACATCTACGGCAAGCTCGGCGTCGGCGACCGGGCAGCCGCGGTCACCGAGGCGTTCAACCGGGGCCTGCTCGTCCCGCGCTCCCCCTGAGCGGTCCCGCGTTCTCCCTGAGCGGTCCCGCGTTCCCCTTGAGAGGTTGTCGGGTTTTCAGCGGATCTCGGCCATGACGCGTCGCATGTCGGAGACGGCGCGCAGGGTGCCGCCGAGGGTGCCGGTCACCTTCGAACGCCCGGTCCTCGGCAGGTAGTCCACCCGCACCTCGTCGATCCGCCAGCCGGCCGAGGCGGCGCGCAGCACCATCTCCAGCGGGTAGCCGAAGCGGCGGTCGGTCAGCGCGAGGTCCAGCAGCGCCAGGCGGTTCGCCGCCCGCATGGGGCCGAGGTCGTGCAGCGGCGCACCCGTACGGCGGCGCAGGTTCGCGGCCAGCACGGCGTTGCCCAGCCGCGCGTGCCGGGGCCAGGCGCCCGCGCCCCGGGGCGTACGCCGTCCCATGACCAGGTCGGCGCGCCCGTCGAGCACCGGGTCGGCCACCCGGGGCAACTGGCCGGGGTCGAGCGAGGCGTCGGCGTCCATGAAGCAGACCAGGTCGGCGGTGGCGGCGAGCAGCCCGGCATGGCAGGCGGCGCCGAAGCCGCGCGCGGGCTCGTGCACCACGAGCGCGCCGAAGTCGGCGGCGACCTCGGCCGACCGGTCCGTGGAGCCGTTGTCGACCACGATCGGCCGGTAGCCGGCGGGCATGCGGCCGAGCACCCAGCCGAGCGCGTCCTCCTCGTTCAGGCAGGGCAGAATCACGTCCACCGTCATGATCGGCGGGCCTCCTCGTTGCGGCGGTGCGGGATCACGTACTTCATGACCAGGCGAACTCCTTCACGCCCGCCTCGAAGCCGATCTCGGCGTGGAAGCCGAGCTCGGTCCTGGCCCGGGCGGCCGAGGCGACGATGTGGCGGACGTCGCCGAGCCGGTAGGCGCCGGTCACCTGCGGCTCGGGCCCGCCGCGCTCGGCCGCCAGCGCGGCGGCCATGTCGCCCACGGTGTGCGGGGTGCCGGAGGCGATGTTCCAGGCCCGCAGCTCACCGGCCGGCACGGTCGCCGGAACCGCCGCCGTCACAGCAGCCGGCACAGTCGTCGGCTCGGTCGGCCCGGTCGGCGCGGTCGCCGACATGGCCGCGAGGTTGGCCCTGGCCACGTCCCTGACGTGCACGAAGTCACGCCGCTGGCGGCCGTCCTCGAACACCTTCGGCGCCCGGCCCGCCTCCAGCTCGGAGCGGAAGATCGCGGCCACCCCGGCGTAGGGCGTGTCGCGCGGCATACGCGGCCCGTAGACGTTGTGGTACCGCAGCGCCGCAACTCTCCCGCCGGTCTGCCTGGCCCAGTTGGCGGCCAGGTGCTCCTGCGCGAGCTTGCTGGTGGCGTAGGCGTTGCGCGGATCGGGCTGGGCGTCCTCGTCGATCTCGGCGCTGGTCAGCGGCGCGCCGCAGCGCGGGCAGGGCGGCTCGAACCGGCCGCGCTCCAGGTCGTCCACGGTCCGCGGCCCCGGCCGGACCCGGCCGTGCTCGGCGCACTCGTAGCGGCCCTCGCCGTAGATCACCATCGAGGAGGCCAGCACCAGCCGGCCGATCCCGTGCCTGGCCATGGCGGCGAGCAGGACGGCCGTGCCGTACACGTTGACGCGGGCGTAGTCGGGCAGGTCGGAGACGTCCACGCCGAGCCCGACCTTGGCCGCCTGGTGCACCACGACGTCCGCGCCGGGCAGCAGCGCGTCGAGGACGTCCGAGTCCTGGACGTCCTGGCCGTTGCGCAGGTCGAGACCGACGACGTCGTGATGCGCCGCCTCCAGCGCCTCGGCCACGTGCCCGCCGATGAAACCGGCCGAGCCGGTGACCAACACTCTCATGCCGCCGACGCTAGGCCGCCGGACCGCTTGCCATAAGGGACGTTCGCAGTTCGTAAGGCTTCTTACGGAGATCGAACGGAGAGCGCACAGGCGGCCGTGAAGGGGGTCGCGGATGCGAGGCTGCCGCCTGTGAGCCGGAACACGTACGTGACAGGGGCGGTGCTCGTCCTCCTGGCGGCCACCGTGGCCGGGATGGTGACGGGGCCGCCCCGCCTGGGCTGGTACCTGACCGCCTGGGCGCTGTTCTGCGCGGCTCTGTGGCTGTCCAGGCGGGTGCCGGAGCGGCGGCTGACCGCGCTCGTCGTCGGCGGCGGGCTCCTGCTGGCCGCGATCGGGCTGGTCGCGCCGCCGAGCAGCAGCACCGACTCCTTCCGGTACGTCTGGGACGGCAAGGTGCAGGCCGCGGGCATCTCGCCCTACGACCACCCGCCGTCCGACCCGGCGCTGGCCGGGCTGCGCGACGGATGGCTCTTCCCCGCCGACTGCGCCGGGCCCGGCCTCTACCCGCTGCCGGACGGCGGCTGCACCCGGATCAACCGCCCCACCGTGCCGACGATCTATCCGCCGCTCGCCCAGGGTTACTTCCTGCTGGTGCACTGGCTGTCGCCGGAGGGGTCGCGGCACAAGGCCCTCCAGCTCGGCGGCTGGGCGATGGCCGTGCTCACGCTGCTCACGCTGTGCCGGCTGGCGGGCGCGCGGCGGGCGGCGCTCTGGGCGTGGTGCCCCGCCGTGCCGGTCGAGGCGGTGAACAACGCGCACGTCGACATGGTGGGCGTGCTGCTGGTGGCGCTGGCCTTCTGGACCGTACGGGGGCGCGGCGGGCCGCCGGTCGCACCGGCGTCCGGGGCGCCGGGGGGACTCTGGGCGCGCGGGGCGCTGCTGGGCGGCGCCGTGGCGGCCAAGCTGCTGCCCGCGACGGCGCTCGTGGGCTCGCTGTCCGGCGTGCTGGCGAACGGGGTGGCGTGGCGGCGGCTGCTCCGGGTCGGGGTGCCGGCGGCGGCCGTGGTCGGGCTGTCGTACGTGCCTTACGTGCTGGCCTCGGGCCCCGCGGTGGCGGGTTACCTGCCCGGCTACCTCGAGGAGGAGCGCTACGAGGGCGGCGGCAACCGTTACCTGGTCCTGCGGCTGCTCCTGCCGGACGCGTGGGCGCCGTACGCGGCGATCGGGGTCCTGGCGCTGGTCATCCTGGCCGTCCTGCGGTACGGCCGCCAGGAGCGGCCGTGGCTGGGCGCGCTGGTCGTCAGCGGCTCGCTGCTGCTGCTGTTCACCCCCGGCTACTCCTGGTACGCGCTGCTGGTCGTCGCGCTGGCCGCCATGACGGGCCGGTGGGAGTGGCTGGGCGCGGCCCTGGCGGGCGCCATCGCCTACGTGGACGGCCCGATGGGCGCCGGCATCCTCGCAACCGTCTTCTACGCCGCGGCCGTGGTGGCCGTGCTGATCGGCTGGGCCGTACGCCGCCCCAGTGGAAGGACTGAGCACGCTGAGCATTCCCGATCATCTGCCACAGATCCTGATCATCGCCAAGGAACCGGTGCCCGGCCGGGTCAAGACCCGGCTGACCCCGCCGTTCAGTCAGGAGGAGGCCGCGGCCCTGGCGCTGGCCTCGCTCCGTGACAGTCTGCGGGCGGTGGCGGCGACGCCGGCCACGCAGCGGGTGCTGGCCCTGGACGGCCTGCCGGGCGGCTGGCTGCCGGAGGAGTTCGTGGTGATCCCGCAGCGCGGCGACGGCCTGGACGAGCGCCTGGCCGCGGCCTTCTCCGACACGCACCGGCTGCGGCCGGGCCCGATCGTGCTGATCGGCATGGACACCCCGCAGGTCACGCCGGAGCTGCTGAGCGAGGCGGGGGAGGCGCTGGCGGAGCACGACGCGGTCTACGGCCCGGCCGCCGACGGCGGGTTCTGGCTGCTCGGCCTGCGCAGGCCCGACCCGGAACTGCTGCTGGGTGTGCCCATGTCGCATCCGGAGACCGGCAAGTTCCAGCTCGACCGGCTGGACCGCGCGGAGCTGACCGTCCACCAGCTGCCCGAGCTGATCGACGTCGACACGGCGGCGGACGCCGACGCGGTGGCCGCGCAGGCACCGGCGTCCTGCTTCGCCGCCGAACTGAGGAGGCTGGGCCGATGATCGGCGAGCTGTACGCCGACGCGCTCGCCGGGGAGAGCGCCGAGATCGAGTACGTGGACGGCACCCGCGTCACGCTGGAGGCCGCGCGCTGGTTCGAGCCGATCGACGGGGACGAGGAACTGCTGAGCCGGTGCGCCAGTCCGACGCTGGACATCGGCTCGGGCCCCGGACGCCTGACGGCGGCGCTGACCCGTCGCGGCGTGACCTCGCTCGGCATCGACATCACGCCGCGCGCCGTCGCCCTGACCCGCCGCGCCGGCGGGTTCGCCCTGCTCCGTGACGTGTTCGACGACATTCCCGGCAGCGGCCGCTGGGCGACCGCGCTGCTCGCCGACGGCAACATCGGCATCGGCGGCAACCCCGAGACGCTGCTGCGCCGGGTCAGGCAGCTCATCAGGCCGGGCGGCACGGTCCTGGCCGAGGTGGCGCCGCCGGGAACGCGCAGCCGGGTGGACCGGGTCCGGCTGCGCAGAGGGCAGCTGGCCGGCGAGTGGTTCGCCTGGGCGACGGTTTCGGCGAGCGACCTGCCTCGGGTGGCGCGGGCGGGCGGCTTCGACGGCGCCGACCACTGGAACGCCGACGGCCGCTGGCTGGCCCGGCTCTACTGACCCGGCTCAATGGGGACCGGCTCAATGGGGACCGGCTCAATGGGGACCGGCTCAATGGGGACCGGGTCGATGAGGAGGGCGGCTGATGGGACGGGGCCTGATGGGGATCGGGGCATGCCGATGGCGCGACGGTGGTGGGCCGCCGCGCCGCCGGAGATCCGCCCAGAGGGTCAGCTCGCGCTACAGGAGACCGTGGGCCAGGTGTAGTTGCCGTTGTGCTGGATCGTCACCCCCCAGTTGTTCCCGCTGCCGTTGGGTCTGGCGCTCAGCACCTGGGCGCTGGGATAACTGGCGCTGATGTTCCAGGTGGCCAGGACCTTCGCCGGGGACGGCACGTTCATCGTGACGGTCCAGTTGCTCGAACCGCTGACGGCGACGTTGAGGTTGTACCGGTCGCTCCACTGCTCACCGGCGGAGAGCGTCGCGGTGCAGCCGCCGCCCCCTCCTCCTCCGCCGCCACCACCGCCACCGCCGCCTCCGCCACCGGAGCCGCCGATCGTGATGTTGGAGTTGCCGCTGCTCTGGTAACCCTCGGTCGCCATGATCATGTAGTCGTGGTTGCCCAGGCTCATGCCGTTGCGGGCCCAGGCGTCGAAGTGGTTGCCGGCGGTGATGGTGCCGCCGGTCTTCTTCTGTTGCCGTACGCTCCAGTACTGGTTGAAGGTCCTGGTGCCCTCGATCGAGGGGGCGTTGTAGCGGGTGGTCTGGTAGATGTCGTACGTGCCGCCGTCACTGGTGACCGTGCCCTTGTACGTCCCCGTAGGCCGGTAGGTGCCCCAGTTGTCGACGATGTAGTACTCCACCAGCGGATTCCTGGTCCACCCGTAGAGGGTCAGGTAGGCGTTCCCCGACGGGTTGAAACTGCCCGAGTAGCTGACGGTCCTCCGTCCGCCGGGGTTCCAGCCCTTGCCGGCGACGAAGTTGCCGGTGTTGCGCCAGGACGTGCTGTAGTTGCCGCCGGATCCCAGATCCATGGAGACCGTTCCGGCACTGTCGGTCCAGAACGAGTAGAAGTAGCCGTTGTTGGTGCCGGTCTGGTTGGAGTTGATGGGAGCCGCGTGGGCGATGCCGGGCGTCATCGCCGTGGCCGCGACCAGGGCGACGACGCAGACGCGGCTGACGAGCCGTCTGACGCGGCCCTTCGAGGGAGCGGGGGAGTCGTTCATGTGACGGTGCTACCTCCCGTCGATGTCGAAACTATCGGCGTTTCGGCGAAAGTATCGGCCCGGTTTCCCGAGGCTGTCAACGGAGCCCGTCAAGGTGAGCGATCCCGCTCTGGTCAGGGGTGTCACAGGGTCGTGAAAGTTTCAAGAATGATCCGAAAATTGCCGTTGCGTACGTACGTGTCAATCAACCGAACGGTGGGTTCCAGGATCCGCCGCAGCCACCCCTGACGGTGGCCGTCGGGACGATTCGCCCAGGACGCCGCCGGAAGATCCTTGAGTCATGTCAGTCATCGAGGTCACCGGCCTCACCAAGAGGTACGCGGCTCAGACGATCCTGGACGGGGTGTCGTTCTCCGTCGAAGAGGGCGAGATCTTCGGCATCCTCGGCCCCAACGGCGCCGGCAAGACCACCGCCGTCGAATGCGTCGAAGGGCTCAGGCGGCCCGACGGCGGAACGGTCCGCGTCCTCGGGCTCGACCCGGGCGCGGACGACCGGACGCTGCGCGAGCAGATCGGCGTGCAACTGCAGCACACCCAGCTGCCGGAGAACATCAAGGTCTGGGAGGCGCTCGACCTGTACGCCTCCTTCTACGCCGCCCCGCGCGACTGGCGTGAGCTGGTCGAGCAGTGGGGGCTGGCCGACAAGCGCGACGCCCGCTTCGGCAAGCTGTCAGGAGGCCAGAAGCAGCGGCTGTTCATCGCTCTGGCGCTGGTCGGCAACCCCCGGGTGGCCTTCCTCGACGAGCTGACCACGGGCCTCGACCCGCAGGCGCGCCGGGTCACCTGGGAGCTGATCAAGCGGGTCCGCGCGAACGGCGTGACCGTGGTGCTGGTCAGTCACTTCATGGACGAGGTCGAGGAGCTCTGCGACCGGGTCGCGGTGTTCGACCGGGGCCGCATCGTGGCCGTCGACAGCCCGGACGGGCTCATCGAGGGCACCGGCGCCGAGCACCAGATGAGGTTCACCCTGATGGCGCCGGCCGACCCGGGGACGCTGCTCGGCGACGTGCCGGGGGTGTCGGGCGTGACCAGGGACGGTGACCAGGTGGTCGTCACCGGCAGGGGCGACTTCGCCACCGCCGTCACGGCCCGGCTCGCCCGCCACCACGTCCTGGTCAGCGACCTGCGCATCGACAAGCGCACGCTCGACGACGCCTTTCTCGCCCTCACCGGCCGTACCTGGGAGAACTGACATGACCGCGCTCGCCAAACTCACCACCGTCGAGCTGAAGCTCCTGGCCAGGGAGCCGGGCTCGCTGTTCACGGTGCTCATCCCGCTGTTCATCCTGGTCATCTTCGGCAGCTCGATCGAGCCGGGCGACACCGTGCTGCTGCCCATGGCGCTGGCCATCGCCGTCGGGCTGGTCGGGCTGTACATGTTGCCGACGACGCTGGCGACGTACCGGGAGAGGGGGATCCTGCGACGGCTGTCCACGACGCCGCTGCGGCCGGGGAACATGCTGGCGGTGCAGCTGCTGCTGCAGCTCGTCCTCACCGTCGTCACCTGCGGGCTGCTGGTGGCCGTCGGCGTGAACGTGCTGGGCGCGCGCCCGCCGGGCGCGGTGTGGGCGGTCGTGGTGACCATCGTGCTGGGCACGGCGGCGATGTTCTCGATCGGGCTGCTCATCGCCGCCCTCGCCGCGAACGGGCGCAGCGCGAACGGGATCGGCGTGCTGCTGTACTTCCCGATGGCCTTCCTGGCCGGGCTGATGCAGCCGGTGGACCAGATGCCGGTGCTGCTGGCGCGGATCGGTGCGTACACTCCGTTGGGCGCCTTCCGGCAGTCGTTGCAGGACGTCTGGACGGGCGGCGCGCCGAGCCTGCCGCTGCTGGCGGTGATGACCTGCTACGCGGTGGTCCTGAGCGTGGCCGCGGCCAGATTCTTCCGTTGGGAGTGAGCGTGACGAGGCTGGACCGGTGGGAGCGGCACCTGCAGCGGTACATGAGCGCCGTCCCCTACCTCCTGCTCGCCGTCTCCACCGCGCTCTACCTGCTCACCGAGCAGGGCGACGGCTGGGGCGAGCGGCTGGTCACGCTCGGCCTGGCGGCGCTCGCCGCCGCCTGGACGGGCCTCATGTCGCGCGGCCAGATGAAGGCCCTGTACGTCACCGGCCTGATCGTGCTGATCGCGGTGCTGAGCCTGCGGAGCGTCTGGTTCGCCAGCTTCTTCGGCTTCGTCGGCCACCTCCACTCCTGGCAGTACCTTCAGGGCAGGTGGCGCTTCGCGGGCGTGAGCGCCACCGCCGCCGCCACGGTCGCCGCCTACAGCGGCGGCCTGCCCGAGCCCACCCCGGCGGGCATCCTCACCTTCTCGTTCTTCACCGCCACCATCGTGGCCCTGGTCGGGCTGTTCAGCTTCGTCGGGGAGATCACCGCCGAGCGCAGCGCCGAGCGGAAGAAGATGGTCACCCGGCTGGAGGAGGCGATGCGTGAGAACGCGGGGCTGCACGCCCAGCTCCTGGTCCAGGCCAGGGAGGCGGGGGTCATGGACGAGCGGCAGCGGATGGCGGGCGAGATCCACGACACGCTCGCGCAGGGGCTGACCGGCATCATCACCCAGCTCCAGGCGGCCACGCAGGCCAAGGACGACGAGAGCGCGCGCGAGCGGCACATCGGCCACGCCGTGCGGCTGGCCAAGGAGGGGCTGTCCGAGGCGCGCAGGTCCATCCACGCCGTCGGGCCAGGACCGCTGGAGTCCGCGCCGCTGCCCGACGCCCTGGCCGAGGTCGCGGCCGAGTGGTCGGCGCTGAACTCCGTAGCGGCCGAAGTGCACACGACTGGTACGGTCCGTCCCATGCATCCCGAGGTCGAGGAGACCCTGCTGCGCACGGCTCAGGAGGCGCTGGCCAACGTGGCCAAGCACGCGGGGGCCGGTCGGGTCGGGCTGACGTTGTCGTACATGGAGGACGTGGTCGCGCTCGACGTGCGCGACGACGGCGCCGGCTTCGACCTGGATCGGGTACGCGAGGGTGGCGGCTACGGCCTGACCTCGATGCGCAGGCGGGTGACCCGCCTGGCGGGCGCGCTGGAGATCGAGTCCGAGCCCGGCGCCGGCACCGCGATCTCCGCCAGCGTGCCCGCCGTGCCCAGGGAGGTCCCGCGCACTGAGACCTCCGAGGCCGGCGAGGTCTCGCGCGCCGAGATCCCCGTGACCAACGAGGTTGGGCGTGACTGAGGCCCCCGTGCGGCTGCTGATCGCCGACGATCATCCCGTCGTCCGCGACGGCATCCGCGGCATGTTCACCGGCGACCCCGGCTTCGAGGTGCTGGGCGAGGCGGGCGACGGGGCCCAGGCCGTGGACCTGGCCCGAGTGCTCGACCCCGACGTCATCCTGATGGACCTGCGCATGCCCAGGATGGACGGCGTCGCGGCGATCAAGGAGCTGGCCAGGCTGGGGGTGCGGGCTCGCGTCCTCGTGCTGACGACGTACGACACCGACAAGGACGTGCTGCCGGCCGTCGAGGCCGGCGCGACCGGTTACCTGCTCAAGGACACGAGCCGGGACGAGCTGGTCCGCGCCGTGCGCGCGGCGGCGAGGGGCGAGGCCGTGCTGTCGCCTTCGGTGGCCACCCGCCTGCTCGGCCAGGTCCGCGCCCCCGCCGACCCGCTGAGCGCGCGGGAGCTGGAGGTGCTGCGCCTGATCGCCGACGGCGCGACCAACCGCGAGGCCGCCGCCCGCCTGTTCATCAGCGAGGCCACGGTCAAGAGCCACGTCCTGCACATCTACGCCAAGCTCGGCGTCAACGACCGCGCGGCGGCCGTCGCGGTCGCCTTCCGCCGCGGCCTGCTGAGTACCGACAAAGACTGAAACGGCTGGCTAGCATGCGCCGTATGAACGAGCCACAGCCCGTCACCCTGCCCCACGGCGCCAACCTGCGCTGTGACACCTGCCAGAACGAGCTGTTCGAACAGCACCGTTGGAAGCTCCAGACCACCGGCATGACGTTCATGAACCTCGACTGGGCCAACCGCGACGCCTCCTGCTTCGTGTGCACGGTCTGCCGCCGCATCCACTGGTTCCACCTCTGAGACGGTCTGCCGGGGGTCGCTTCTGTACAAGACCCCGGCGGCCGGCCGGGAGCTGAGGCGCTGCCGTACGCGCAAAATATGTCCAAGTTTCCACCCGTTACTGATTCTTCGTCCCTTTCCTGGGCAGGCCACGGTCGAGTGACCCGGTCATGGCCTTGGGGAAGGAACGCCGATCATGTCGAACACGTTGCGGATCGCTTGTGCCGTGCTCGCCGGCTATTACCTCGGACGACGCAGGAAGCTGCGCATGGCCGCGGCCTTGGCCGCCGCCGGGCTGGCCGGCCGGGCCAAGGGCGGCAAGGGCGGGGGCCTGCTGGCCCAGGGGATCAAGGTGCTGGGTTCGTCGCCGGAGGTCGGGCAGCTCACCGACCGGCTGCGCGGCGACCTCATGGAGGTGGGCAAGGCCGCCGCGGTGGCCGCCACCAGCAGGAAGATGGACACCCTGAGCGACAAGCTGCACGAACGCGCCGAAGCGCTGCGCACCCCTGACGAAGGTGCGGCGAAGCAGAACGGCGCGGCGAGCCAGAACGGGGAGACGGACCAGGGCGAGACAGACCAGAACGGCGAGACAGACCAGAACGGCGAGACGGACCGAAACGGCGAGACGGACCGAAACGGCGAGGCTGAGCAGAACGGGCAGGCCAAGCCGGGTGCCGCGGGGAAGCGGAGCGGTGCCGCCAAGCCGGGCGGCGAGGCGAAGCCCACGGGGGTGAACGGCCGTGGCTGAGAACAAGACGAGCCGGGTCGGCAACCCGGTCGGCGCGGCCGGCCGAGGTCTGGGCGGCGCGGCCAAGAAGGCCACCGGCGCGACCAGAGGCGTGACCGGCGCGGCCAAGGACACCGGCGAGCAGGCGGCCGGAGCAGCGAAGGACACCGGCGGCCAGGCGGCCGGAGCGGCGCAGGGCACGGCCCAGAAGGCGGCCGGCGCGGCGCAGAAGGCAGCGGGAGCGGCGCAGGGCACGGCGCAGAAGGCGGCGGGAGCCGCGAAGGACGTCGGCCAGGGCGTGGCGGGAACGGCCAAGGCTGCCGGAAAGGGACTTCTCGCCGCACTGCCCACCGAACGGCTCACCCAGGAGGCGCAGAACCTGCTGCACGCCGCCGGTGCCCGGCTGCTCGCCAAGGCGGGCGACAAGATCGAGGGCCTCACCGGCCGGCTGTCGGAGTACGCGGAGAGCGGCGGCGAAGGCGGAAAGGGCCTGATCGGCACGCTGACCGGGTCGGACAAGTCAGGTGGTGGCGGCGGGGTCATGGGTGAAGTCGTCAAGGGCGGCCTCAAGGGCGGCCTCAAGGGCGGCCTCAAAGGCATCATGCAGAAGATCACCGGCGGCAAGGGCGCGAAGGGCGGCTTCGAGAAGGTCACCAACATCGTCGAGACGATCGACGTCGGAGCGCCCCGCCGCCTCGTGTACGACCAGTGGACCCAGTTCCAGGACTTCCCGACCTTCATGAAGAAGGTGGAGACCGTCAAGCAGGAGTCCGACGAGGACCTGATGTGGAAGGCGCAGGTCTTCTGGTCGCACCGCAACTGGAAGGCCCACATCATCGAGCAGCTTCCCGACCAGCGGATCATCTGGCGATCCGAGGGCCAGAAGGGCTACGTCGACGGGGCGGTGACCTTCCACGAGCTGAGCGACGATCTCACCCGGATCCTGGTGGTGCTGGAGTACCACCCACAGGGGCTGTTCGAACGTACCGGCAACCTGTGGCGCGCCCAGGGACGGCGGGTCCGGCTGGAGCTCAAGCACTTCAGACGGCACGTGATGGCGCACCTCCTGCTGAATCCCGATGACCTTGAGGGCTGGCGCGGCGAGATCCGCGACAGCGAGGTCGTCAAGGACCACGAGACGGCCATGGAGGAGGAACGCGCCGCCCAGGAGGAGGAAGAGGGCGCAGAAGAGGGCGAGGACGAGGGCGCCGAGGCGACCGGCGAACGCGCGGAAGCCGAAGAAGGCGAAGAAGAGGGCGAAGAGGGGGAAGAGGAGGAAGGCGAAGAGCCGGAAGAGGGCGAAGGCGAGGAAGCCCGCCAGACGACCGCCGAAGACGAGCAGAGCACCGAGGACGAAGAACCGGAGGCCGGCGAGGGCGAAGAGCCGGAAGGCGGCGACCAAGAAGCCGGCGAAGAGCAACGAGGTAGCGAAGAGCAACAAGGTAGCGAGGACCAAGAGGGCAGCGAGGGCGAAGGGGACGAAGAAAGCGAGGCCGGGGAAAAGCCGCCAACCGGAAAGCAACGCACGTGGGACAAGCCCACGTCCCGCTCAGGCCGCAGCCCCAGAATTCCCCGCCGCATGCCCATCCGCCGCCGCCGATCCGAGTAGCGCCAAGGCCCGACGCGAGCACCCGCGACCCAAGGCCGGTCACCGCGACCCAAGGCCGGTCACCGCGCCCCGAGGCCGGGTGCCGCGCGCCTCGAGTCCTGGCACCGGAAGCCCGGCACCCGGGGACCGCGACCCGAGGACCAGCGTCGCCGCGCGGGTTGGAACAGAGGTCCGAAGGTCGCCAGCGTAAGGCGGTGGCCTGGCGGGACAGTGGGTGCATGAGCACTGTGGCCGCGTCGCATGTCCCCCTTGAGCCGAACATCCTCTACTTCGGCACCCCCGTCGTCCTGGTCTCCTCCATGAACGAGGACGGCACACCCAACCTGGCCCCCATGTCGTCCGCGTTCTGGCTCGGCTGGCGGGCGGTGCTGGGCTGGGGCGCGCGGTCGCAGACGGCGCGGAACCTGCTCAGGACCGGCGAGTGCGTGCTGAACCTCCCGTCCGACGCCCTCGCCCCCGCCGTCGACCGGCTGGCGCTGACGACCGGGTCGGATCCCGTCCCCGAGGGCAAGGCGCGGCGCGGATACCGGTACGTGGGGGACAAGTTCCGGCGGGCCGGGCTGACCGAGGTGCCGTCGGAGACGGTGAAGGCGCCGCGCGTGGCCGAGTGCCCGGTCGCCATGGAGGCCGTGGTCGAACGCTGCCATCCGGTGGGCGACGAGGGCGGGGTGCTGGCGTTCGAGGTGCGGGTGCGGCGGGTCTGGGTGCACGAGGAGATCCGCCTGGCGGGCAGCGACGACCACATCGACCCCGACGCGTGGCGACCGCTGATCATGAGCTTCCAGAAGTTGTACGGCCTGGGCCCCCAGGTGCACCCCTCCACGCTCGCCCAGATCCCCGAGCACCTGTACCGCCCCGACGCGGACCTCGAACGCGCCCGCAACACCTGATCGCCCGCGCCGGCAACGCCCGACGGGCCGTGCCCGCGAAGCCTGATCGCCCGCGCCGGCACGCCAGATAGGCCGTGCCCGCGACGCCTGATCGCCCGTGCGAAAGGCTAACCCGCCAGCAGGGCCAGCCAGGTGCGGCCGGCGCAGACGCGTTCGATCTCGGGCCGGGTCAGCCAGTCCGCATGGGTGCTCTCCGATCCGGCGGGCGGCCGCGTCGGAGCGCCCGGTTCAGGGAGCGCGGCCCGGAACATCGCCATGTACGCCAGCGCCGGATACCGGTAGGAGGCGGGCGGCGGCTCCAGGAGTTCGATGCGCTGCCAGGCGAAGATCGACAGGGCCGAGGGCGGCAGGTGGAGGCCGGTCTCCTCGTACAGCTCCCGGGAGGCCGCGTCCACCGCGCTCTCGCCCGGCTCCAGGTGGCCGCCCGGGATGTCCCAGCCGCGTCCCTCCCGGCCGACGCACGTCATGAGCGTCCGCCCGCCCTCGTCCGACACGAACGCGAACGCCGACGTCGTCCGTTCGGCCGGAGGAAGGGACTCGGAGAGGATCACGTCGAGGCGGTGCGCCACCGGGATCCAGGGCACCGTCTCGGTCGCCAGCACGAAGGTCATGCCTCACTGTCATCCGCACGGGAAACCGCTGTCAAAGCGAGGGCGCCGAATGCCGGGACGCGCTCGCGTCAGACGCCCAGGCACAGCGCGTCGGACGCGCTCCCCGTCAGACGCCCAGGCGCAGCGCGTCGGACGCGCTCCCCGTCAGACGCCCTGGCGCAGGGCGCGGTTGCCCAGGTAGAGGCCGGCCGCGGCGACGGCGCAGGCGGCGGCGGTGCCGTACAGGACCGAGGGGGAGGTCAGGTCGCCGGCGAACAGGGCCCGCTGCGCGTCCACGATGTAGGTGATCGGGTTGAGCTGCCCGGCGGCCCGCAGCCAGCCCGGTGCGGACTCCAGCGGCAGCAGCACGCCGGAGAGCAGCAGCAGCGGAAAGACGATCGACTGGCTGACGATGTAGAACAGGGTGCCGCCGGGCGCCGACTTGATGGCCAGCACGAACGAGAACGCGCCCAGCCCCACCCCGAAGAGCACCAGTTGCGCCAGCCCGGCCACGACCCCGGCCGCGTGCAGCTCGAAGCCGAGCGGAATGGCCAGGGCGATGATCAGCACCGCCTGCACGAGCAGGGTCAGCATGGCCTTGGCGCTCTTGCCGACCAGCATCGCGGTGCGGTTGAGCGGCGTGACCAGCAGCCGCTCCATCGCGCCGCCGATCAGCTCGACCAGCAGCGTGTATCCGGCGCTCATGGGCCCGGTCAGGCACATCATGACCAGGATCCCCGGCACGAACCACTGCCAGGACGAGCCCACGGCCCCGTCCAGCAGCGACCCGAACAGGAACAGGAACAGCAGCGGCTGCCCCATCTCGAACAGTAGCCCGGCGGGGTTGCGCAGGCTCGGCCGGAACTCGCGGGTGAAGACGGTGGCGGTGTCACGCAGGAATGTCGTCATCGGTGAGGCTTCTCCCGGTCAGGGTGAGGAACACGTCGTCGAGGGTGGGGCGGATGGTCTCGGCGGTCTTGACCTTGATGCCGGCGGCGTCGAGGCCGCGCAGGTAGTCGGGCAGGGTGGCGGTCGCTCCGGCGACCCGGAGGCGCACGGTGACGCCGTCCGCGCTGCCGCCGCCGATCTCGGCGGCCCGCGCGGCCTCCCGCTCAGTTGCCGTGGTGATGACGATGTGGTCGCCGGCCAGGTCGTTCTTGAGCTGCTCGGCGGTGCCGTCCGCGATGATCCGGCCGCCGTCGATGATCACCACCCGTTCCGCCATGTTGTCGGCCTCCTCCAGGTAGTGGGTGGTCAGGAACAAGGTCGTCCCGTACGTCGCGCGCAGGCGCAGGATGTGCTCCCAGATCTCCGCGCGGCTCTTCGGGTCGAGGCCGGTGGACGGTTCGTCGAGGAAGAGCAGGTCGGGCCGGTGGATGAGGCCGAGGGCGATGTCCAGGCGGCGGCGCTGCCCGCCGGACAGCGTGCCGGGCACCCGCCCGGCCAGCGGCGCCAGGTCGAGCAGGTCGAGCAGCTCGTCGGCGCGGGCGGCCGCCTCCTTCCGCCGCAGCCCGTAGCAGCGGCCCTGGGTGACCAGCTCGTCGCGGACGTGGAACTCCTCGCCCGCGCTGTTGCGCTGGCCGACGTAGCCGATGCGGGACCGTACGGCGGCGGGGTCGCGGGCCACGTCGTGACCGGCCACCGTGGCGGTGCCGGAGGTGGGCGGCAGGAGGGTGGTGAGCATGCGAAGGGTGGTGGATTTGCCCGCGCCGTTCGGCCCCAGGAAGGCGACGAGCTGACCGGCCTCCACGTCGAGGTCGATGCCGCGAACGGCCTCCACGGCCTCCTTCTTCATCGTGAACACTCGGGTCAGGCCCCGGGCATGGATCATGATCGGCCTCCTCCAGGCATGGCGAAGAAACCCCTGGTCGGGGGCGTTTTCGAAGGATCGGACTAAGTTTGGGCAGTTTCGAGGGGCTTTGGCAAACGTGAACATGACTTACACATACGGCTCTGACCTGCGAGAACGCCGTCAAAGACGATCTTGGCCGAGAACGAATTTCCGCCCCCTGAACTGCGGTTTCCGCACCACATCCGCACGAATTCTGCACACGGCTCTGTCACCATGCTGATCATGTGCGAACGCGTCGTCCTGGTGAACGGCCTGCCGGGGTCGGGCAAGTCCACACTGGCCCGCGCGCTCGGGCGCGAGCTCGGCTGGCCGGTCCTGAGCAAGGCGCGAGGTCTGGTGCGACGTGCCGGCCGAGGTCGCGCGGGGCCGGTACGAGCGGCGGGTGCGGTACCCCGTGCACCGGGACCCCTTCGTCGGGGACGAACGATGGCGGGAATGGGCGGCGGGCGCGCGACCGCCGGCTCTCGGACCCGTGTATTGGCTTGATACCGCGAAAGAAGTGGAAATTACTGGACTTGCGGAATTGTGCAGGGCTCCGCAATGATCTGCGGCGTGAAACGTCTGTGGTTATACACGGTAATTGCAACGCTTGGTATGACCGGCGTCGCCCACGCGGCCGAGGTGCCCGGGGTCGACGTCAGTAACTGGACCGGCGAGATCGACTGGGCCGCGGTGTCCTCCGGCGGCGCGAAGTTCGCCTTCGTGCACGCCACCGAGGGGACGGACTACACCAATCCCAGTTTCGACGCCCAGTTCGGTGGCTCGGCGTCGGCCGGTCTCGTTCGCGGCGCCTATCACTTCGCGCAACCGCATGAATCCGATGGGACGGCCCAAGCGGACCATTTTCTACGGAACGGCGGTAACTGGATCAGCGACGGCCAAACGCTTCCCGGTGTTCTCGATTTGGAGGACAACCCGTACACGAACACCAACGGCAAGAACAACTGTTACGACCTGTCCGCCGCGGACATGGTCACCTGGATCAAGGACTTTACCAAGAAGTACCGGGCGGCGACCGGCCGGCACGCGATCATCTACACCACGACGAGCTGGTGGCAGACCTGCACGGGCAACACCACCACGTTCAAGTCGAACCCCCTGTGGCTGGCCCGCTGGGGCTCCGAGGTGGGCGAGCTGCCGAAGGGCTGGAAGAAGCACACGTTCTGGCAGTCGGCGGAGAAGGGCACGCTGGCCGGCGGCCAGAACGTCTTCAACGGCTCCGAGTCGCAGCTGAAGTCGCTGGCCAACCCGCCGGCCGAGGTCAAGGTCGGGGGCCGGGCCGTGAGCAGGAAGTCGTACACGGTGACGATCTCCAACACGGGCCCGCATCCGGTCAAGGACGTCAAGGTGACCGGGCGGACGTTCGGCGGGCAGCGCGTGGTGAAGGCGCCGGGGTGCACGTTCAGTGGCACCGCCGTGACCTGCCGGATCGGGGAGCTGCCGCGCGGGCAGAAGAAGACGTTCGCGATCACGACCAGGCCCACCAGGTCCAAGGGCACCGTCGGCCTGAACGTGACGGTGGGTTCGGTGAAACTCGCCCTCAAAGCCCGATAAGGCAGGATAAATACGAAGGCTGATGCTTCGGGGGGTGTGGGATGAAACGGCGGTTAGCTGTGGCGGCGGCGCTGCTCCTGCTGACCGCCACGGCCTCGGTGCCGCTCGGGCTGTCCGTGCCGCCGCTGGTCGTCCGGATCGCGTACGAGATCGAGCGGCACGGCATCGTGTACTCCTGGGGCGGCGGCCACGGCGTGGACCCCGGCCCCTCCAAGGGGACGTGCCGGGGCTACCGGGGCAGCATCAGGCCCTGCCCGGCCGCCAGGACGCGGGGGCTCGACTGCTCGGGCTTCACCCGGTGGGTCTACGCCCTGACGTACGGCGAGGACGTGCTCGGGCCGGGCAACACCGACGACCACCTGCGCAAGATGCGCCGCGTCTCCCGCGCCAGGCCCGGTGACCTGGTCTTCTTCGGCAAGGTCACGAAGCGGTCGGTCAGGACCCACCACGTGGGCGTCTACCTGGGCGGCGGGAAGATGATGAACGCGCCGGAGACCGGGGCCCTGGTCAGGATCGACACGATCAAGAAGAAGAAGGACTTCGCCGGCTTCTACCGATACCGACGGTGACGCCTACCGGTTCGGTATGGCCGGTAACGGGAGTGACGGGGCAAAAATGAGAGACCCCGAGGCTAATGTGTGCGGCTATGGAGAGGCGATGGGTCGGCCTGGACGGCATTGAAGTCGTGGGCGCCCTGCGGGCCGGGCGGCAGGTGCTCCGGGTGCGCAGGAACGGGTGGGTGGTCGCCGACTGCACCTCTGTGGCGGAGGTGGCCAGACACGTCGATCTGGCCGACCTGTGCGAGGTGATCGAGCTCGCGCCACGGCGCGGCGCGACGCCGCGGGCGACCGCCGGAACGAGTTCGCATCATGGCTGAGCGCCGTGTATGGTTATGCCTGTCCGCAGCGCCGGACAGGCCCCTATAGCTCAGTCGGCAGAGCGTCTCCATGGTAAGGAGAAGGTCAACGGTTCGATTCCGTTTGGGGGCTCGCACACTGAACAGGCAGAACGCCCGGTCCGATGAAAATCGGAGCCGGGCGTTTCCGGTTTCCGGCACCTTCCGCCGGGCCGCGCCAAGGACGCGCGAGGGCCGCGCCGGGGGTTCGCGAGAGGACCCGAGCCGCATACGAGGCAGGGGCGCTTAAGGCCCTCTCCGCGGACCCGCGACTGGATAACGGAACGGTCACGATGACAGTCTCGAGCGGCGGCGCACGCGGCCACCGTAGTGTCACCCAGGTCGGCTGCCGGTAGTCCGGCGGAGAGCTGCTACGCTGACCCTGCTCGTATGGGGGGCGGCAGGCGGGGCTGTCGTTAATGATTTCGGTTGCGGGGCCTTCCTGAGGCATACTGGGAAGCACCCCGCCCGACCGGGTGAGTTACTAAGGTGCTCGCCGTGTCGGGTATCCTCTACGGGCCGGGTCGATTCCGGCCCAAAGGCGGAGTAGCTCAGTCAGGCAGAGCAAACGGCTCATAATCGTTGTGTCGCCGGTTCAAGTCCGGCCTCCGCTACTGCCCCAACCCAGGTCCACCGGCCTGGGTACGGGCGTGTCCATGTCCCGAACGTAGAAAGGCACTCCCAAGTGGCTGCCACCGACGTTAGGCCTAAGATCACGCTGGCCTGCCAGGAGTGCAAGCACCGCAACTACATCACGCGGAAGAACCGGCGCAACGACCCGGATCGGCTTGAGCTGAAGAAGTACTGCCCCAACTGCCGCTGCCACCGCGCGCACCGCGAGACCCGCTAGGGTCCAGGGCAGGGCTGCTGGCCCCACTCTTTTCACAACGCGCAACCGGCGTCCCCTAGCAGGGCGCCGGTTTCGTCGTGTCTGCGTGTCCCTCCGCTCGCGTCCAGGGCAAAAAGCAGGCCATCACCAGGGACAGCCGAACCTTGTTCTGTTAGCGTCGGCCTCATCAGCCGCCGGGACGGACATGCGAGGGAGCAGCGATGGCCCTGAATCGTGACTTCGTGGGCAGAACCTATCCGCCCAGTGCCCCGTACGAGGTCAGCCGCGTGAAGATCAGGGAGTTCGCCGCCGCGATCGGGGACCACAACCCGCTCTACCGCGACCAGGAGGCCGCCCAGGCCGCCGGATACCCCGACGTGATCGCGCCACCCACCTTCCCCATCGTGTTCAGCCTGCAGAGCGGCGGCGGGGCGCTGGTGGACCCCGATCTCGGGCTCAACCTGGCCATGGTCGTCCACGGCGAGCAGCGTTTCGAGTACACCCGGCCGGTCCACGCCGGCGACCGGCTCGTCATGACCTCCACGATCACCGACATCCGCACCGCCGGGCGCAACGAACTGCTCACCGTGAAGAGCGACGTGCGGACGGTCGAGGGTGAGCCGGTCTGCGTGACGTACAACACGATCGTCGAGCGCGGAGGGGCGGGCTGAGATGAGTGCCGCGGTGAGGTACGACGAGGTCGAGGCGGGGCAGGAGATCCCGGCCGTGGACTACAACGTGCGCCGGCTCAATCTGGTGATGTACGCCGGCGCGTCCGGCGACTTCAACCAGATCCACTGGAACGAGCGCTTCGCCAAGATGGTGGGCCTGCCCGACGTGATCGCGCACGGCATGTTCACGATGGCGCAGGCCGGGCGGTTCGTCACCGACTGGGCCGGCGATCCGGGCGCGGTGGTGGACTTCGGGGTGCGGTTCTCCTCGATGGTGGTCGTGCCCGACGACGACCAGGGGGCCACGGTCACGGTCAGCGGGGTCGTGGAGGAGAAGCTGGAGGACAAGAAGGTGGTCATCGGGCTGACCGCCCGGTCGGGCGACGCACGGGTGCTGTCCAAGGCCCGCGCGGTGGTCCAGCTCACCTGACGTCCGGGCTCACCTGACGTCCGGGCTCGCCCGGCCCCGGCTCGCCCGACACCCCGCCCGCCCGCAGGCCCGCTCGCCTCACGTCCCGCCTCGGCGGTGATAGGGCGGACGGGTCTCGGGTAGCGCGTCTCCGTATGAGTGATGTTGTGCGAAAGGTCTGGCCCACCGTTCGATCGATCCCCGTCTCCGCGGTGACCGACACCAAGCCGCCGGGTCACCTCAAACCCGCCCGGATCGAGCAGGTGGCCGGCACGGCCGGCACCGGCCGCGACACCGCGGGCGGCGCCGGCGAACCAGGCGCGGAGGCCGCCCCGGCCCCCGCGCCGGTGGCGGCGACGGGCGTCGGCACGGCGGGCACCAAGCGGACCAGGAGGAGCGCGGGAGCCGCGGCCACGCGAACGGGCGCGAGCCCCAACCCCGCCGCCGACCTGGGCTTCTCCGGCGACCCCGGCCAGCACGGCGACCCCGATGACGGGATGTTGCACGCCCAGCGCGCCTGGGACGCCTCGCTGGCCACCAACCGCCTGGACGACCAGGGCGTGAACCTCGAACGGCAGCGGGTGGAGACCAAGGGCGTCACCGCCGGCGTCGCGCTGCTGGTCGACGGCTGGCCCGAGGACGTCAGGCGGTGCGTGGAGTCGGTGATCGAGCACACCGGCGCGCACGTGCTCGCTCTCGACCTCGGCGACGTGGACGGCGCCGGCGACGTGCTGGAGGAGCTGGCCGAGCGCCACCCCGAGCGGATCACCGCCTGGCACGTGAGCGAGACACCCCACTGGCGGGGCGGCACCGCGACCTGGGGCGAGAGCAGGGCCAAGCTGCTGCGGCTGGACGAGTCCGAGGTGCACGTGCTGATGGAGACGAACGTCGTGCTCCGCGGCGACGCGCTGACCCCGCTGATCGCCGCAATCGTCGAGGGCGCGGTGGCCGCCGGGTGGAGAGGGCTGAAGCCGGTGGCGGCGGAGGAGCCCGACCCGGCCAGGGAGAGCACTGGCGACGTCGGCCCCAGGACGGTGTGGCGGGAGGCGGATCCCGGCACCGTACGGGCGCTGAGCGGCGAGCTCATCGCCGTCCGCAGGGCCCAGGCGTTCGGCGCGCTGCCCGAGGACGCCCACTACGGCCGGTACGCCGATCTGGAGCTCTCGCTGGCCCTGCCCGGCCACCTGGTCGTCCCCCACCGGCGGCTGCCGGTGACGCTGCTGGGCCGGCACGACGTGGCCGGCGACTACGCGGAGCGGGAGTCCCGGCGCAACTATGACGGGGTGCTGCGCAGGCTGCGCGCCTCATAAGCTGTCTGGTCATGGAGAACCTCGCGCCGTACACCACGCTGAGCCTGGGCGGCCCCGCCCGCGAGTTCGCCGAGGCCACCTCGGCCGAGCAGCTCGTGTCCCTGATCGCCGACGCCGACAGGAACGCGGTGCCCACGCTGGTGCTGGGCGGAGGCAGCAACGTCGTGGTGGCCGACGAGGGGTTCGACGGGCTGGTCATCAAGGTCGCGACCGAGGGTGTGACCGTCTCCCGCGACGGCGAGCAGGCCGTGGTGACGGTCGAGGCGGGCGAGGACTGGGACCGGCTCGTGGCCCGCGCGGTGGCCGAGGGCTGGTCGGGCATCGAGTGCATGTCCGGCGTGCCGGGGCAGGTGGGCTCGACGCCCATCCAGAACGTCGGCGCGTACGGCCAGGAGGTGTCCCAGACCGTCCGGTGCGTCCGCGCCTACGACCGGCTCACCCGGCAGGTGATCGACCTGGAGGCGCGGCAGTGCGGCTTCGCCTACCGCGACAGTGTCTTCAAGCGGGACCTGAGCCGGTACGTCGTGCTGGCGGTGACGTACGCGCTCGACCAGTCCGAGCTGTCCGGCCCTGTGGCTTACGAGGAGCTGGCCGCGCGGCTGGACACCGTGGCGGGAGGCCGGGTGCCGCTCGCGCGGGCCCGTGAGACCGTGCTGGCGCTGCGGCGGGGCAAGGGCATGGTGCTCGACCCCGACGACCCCGACACGAGGAGCGCCGGCTCGTTCTTCACCAACCCGATCCTCACGGCGGAGGAGGCGGAGGAGCTCGCGGTGCGGGCTCCCGGGCATCCGCGCTGGGACGTGCCGGGCGGCCTGATCAAGGTGCCCGCCGCGTGGCTGATCGAGCAGGCCGGCTACCCGAAGGGTTACGAGCGCGGCCCGGCGCGGATCTCGACCAAGCACACGCTCGCCCTCACCAACCCGACCGGCCGCGCCACCACCGCCGACCTGCTGGCCCTGGCCAGGGAGGTGCGCGACGGCGTCCGCGAGAAGTTCGGGGTGACGCTGGTCAACGAGCCGGTGCTGGTGGGCTGCACCCTGGGGGAATAGCTCCCGCGCGACGCCTGTTAGGGTGGTGCGGAATTACCGAAGGGGAGTAGTCCCAATCGCGTGGTCGACACACTGGCGCTTCACCGCGCCCGGTCACGCGGGCCTCAGACGGGCGGACGAGACCTTCGGCCTGGCAGTCATGGTGACCAAGACGCTGCCGGGCCGAAGTCGTGCCCGAAAAACTCCCCGGGCGTCTGCTTCCGGCCCGGTCGCGCGGAAGAGGACCGTTGGAAGCGTTCTGGATCAGTCTCGCCGTCATCTTCGTGGCGGAACTGGGCGACAAGAGCCAGTTGATGGCGATGACCTTCGCGACCCGTTTCAAGGCCTGGCCCGTGCTGGCCGGCATCACGATCGCGACGACCGTCGTGCACCTGCTCAGCGTGGCCGTGGGCGGCCTGATCGGCGGCGCGCTGCCGACGACGGCGATCAGCGTGGTGGCCGGGCTGGCCTTCCTCGCGTTCGCCGTGTGGACGTGGCGGGGCGACGAGCTGACCGAGGAGGAGTCGAAGAAGGCCCAGCGCACCACCAGGAACGCCCTGATCGCGGTGACGGTGGCGTTCTTCCTGAGCGAGCTGGGCGACAAGACCATGCTGGCCACCATCACGCTGGCCACCCGGCACGACTGGGTGGGCACCTGGATCGGCTCCACGGTCGGCATGGTGGCCGCGGACGCGCTGGCCATCGTGGTGGGGCGGCTGCTCGGCAAGCACCTGCCCGAGAAGGTCATCCGTTACGGCGCCGCCGCCGCGTTCGCCGTCTTCGGCGTCGTGCTGCTGGTCGAAGCCCTCATCTAGCCGGCAGCGACGCTCAGGACAGCAGGGACAGCCGGTGGGCCGCCGCGGCGGCCTCGCCGCGCGTGGTGACGCCGAGCTTGCCCAGGATGTTGGACACGTGCACGCTCACCGTCTTAGCCGAGATGAACAGCTCGGCGGCGATGTCACGGTTGGTGCGGCCCTGGGTCACCAGGCGCAGCACCTCCAGCTCGCGCGGCGTCAGCAGCTCAGACGGCTCCTGCGCCTCCTGGAGGCCGCCGACCCGGCGGGCCAGCATCTCGATCTCCTCCACCAGCGGAGTCGCCCGCAGCGCCTTGGCCAGCGGCAGCGCCGCCTTCAGCCGTACCGCCGCGCCCTCCCTGTCGCCGGCCGTGGCGGCCACGGAGGCGGCGCGCAGCAGGGCCTTGGACTGGTTGTGCGGGCGCTGCAGCCGCTCCCAGGCCGCCGCCGCGGCGTCGAAGTCGCCGGAGTAGGACAGCCGGTACGCCTCCACGACCGGCCCGATCACCGACAGCATGGCGGCCACCTCGGCGGCCTGCGCCCGCACCGCGGCGGCCCGTTCGCGCTCGGTGTCCTGGGCGGCGTCGCAGACCGTGCGCAGCAGCGCGAGCAGCCGCCAGCCCAGCATGGCCTTGCTCGACTGCTTCGGTTGGGAGAGCACCTGCTCGGCCACGCCGAGCGCGGCGCCCGGCTCGCCCCTCGTCAGGTGCCAGCCGATGAGCAGCCGGGCGTTGCTGATGATGTCCTGGACGAACTCCTCGGGACGGTTCTTGGACACGCCGACCTCGGCCAGGATGCCCTCGACGAGCTGCAGCTCGCCTCTGGCCAGGGCGATGTCGGCGCGTACCCGCAGCAGGCTGTAGCGGGTGCGCAGCACGGGGCCGTGGCTGAGCGCGGTGTCGACGATCTCGATGGCCTCGTCCCAGCGGCCGAGGGTCTCCAGCACCTCGGCCCAGTTGTTGGCGATGAACAGGCCGCTGCCGCGCAGGCGCCCGTACTTCTTGGCGACCGTCCAGCCGTGCTCGGCCATGCGCAGGGCGTCGTCCTGGCGCCCCATGTCGAGCAGCGCGTCGATGTTGTTGCCCATCGCCCGGGTGATCAGGCGGCCCGCGCCCTCCTCCCGGCCGATGGCCAGCGCCTGCTCGTTGACGGCGATGGTGGACTCGATCTCGCCGTTGAGCGAGTGGCCGAGGGCCCGGTTCATCAGCAGGTCGCCTTCGAGGCAGCGGTCGCCGTGCTCCCTGACCCAGCGCAGGCCCTCGATGATGAGCTCGTTGGCCTCCTCGATCTCGCCCCTCAGCATCAGGTGGCGGCTGAGCGGCGTGACGACCTCGGCCCGGTCGAGGCTGTTCTCGGGGACGAGCCGCAGCGCGTGCCGCAGGTCGTCGATGACGCCCGCCTGCCCCTTGGAGTTCTTCAGCCCGGCCCTGCGCACGATGAGCTGGGCCACGCGGCCGGGCTCGCGGGTCTCGTCCAGCTGGGACAGCGCGGCCTTGACGAACTTGCTGGCCTTGTCGGCGTCGCCGCCGGAGTTGGCGGCCTCGGAGGCCCGCTCCAGCACGCCGGTGTGGTCGCAGCCGATCAGCTCGGCCGCGTCGGGCACCCGGTCCCAGAGCGTGAGCACGCGTTCGAGCAGCGGGACCGCCTCGGTGTAGGCGAACGCCTTGGACGACTTGCGGGCCGCCTCCCAGGCGGAGATCAGCGCCCAGCGGTCGTTGCGGGCGCCGTACCAGTGGTGGGCCAGCTCGACGGCGGCCCGGTCGGACGGGACGAGCGTGCGGTCCTTGGAGATCTCCTCGGCGAACCTGCTGTGCAGGCGCTGGTGCTCGCCCGGCAGCAGCTCGTCGTGCACGGCCTCGCGGATGAGGGAGTGGCGGAAGACGTACGCTCTGCTGTCGGCGATCTGCAGCACGTTGCCCATGATGGCGGGGCGGAGCGCGGTCTCCAGGTCGACGTCGGACAAGCCGCTGACGGCGGCCAGCAGCGCGTGGCCGACCCGGTTGCCGCCGGCGGCGGCGACGCGCAGCACGCGCTGGGTCTCCTCGGGCAGCCGCTCGACGCAGCCGAGGATGAGGTCCTGCATCGAGTCGGGGAACGTGCACTCGTCGCCGCTCTCCAGCATGGCCTCGACGAACAGCGGGATGCCCTCGCTGCGCTCGTAGACCGTGTCGACCTTGCCGTAGGCGGGGGTGCGGCCGAGGATCGCGGTCATCTGCTGGGCGACCTCGTCCCGCGACAGGCGGGGCAGGTCGAGGCGGTGCACGCCGTGCACCCGGCCCAGCTCGGCCAGCACCGGCCTGAGCGGATGCTGGCGGTGCAGGTCGTCGGAGCGGTAGGTCATGACGATCAGGACCTGCGGCGTGTGCAGGTTGCGGCTGAGGAAGGCGATGAGGTCGCGGCTGGACCTGTCGGCCCAGTGGATGTCCTCGATGACCAGGATGGTGGGGCGGTGCTCGGCGAGGCGTTCGAGCAGGCTGAGGAACTGCTCGAAGAGCCGGGCGCGGCCGGTCTCCGTCTCGCCGTCGCGGCTGGGCTCGCCGAACTCGGGCAGCAGCCGGGCGAGGTCGCGCTCGGCCCCTTCCGGCAGCAGCCCGGCCACCGCTGCCGGACCCTGCTCCCTGACGAGCTGGCGCAGCGCGGCGGTGAAGGGCGCGTAGGCCAGGCCCTCGGTGGACAGCTCGACGCAGCCGCCGAACAGGACGTGGGCGCCGCCGGCGGTGCGGCTCGCCGCGAATCGCTGGACGAGCCTGGTCTTGCCGACCCCGGCCTCGCCCCCCAGCAGGACCGCCGTGACCTTGCCTTTGATGGCCTCGTCGAAGCTTTCGGCCAGAGCCGCCAGCTCCTCTTCCCGTCCGACGAAGACGGGACTTACCGAACGTCCCCGCATGTCATCCAGCATGCCATTCCACATCCGCTGCTTTCGACGTTTTTTGTGGTGGTTCGCGGGGTTCTACGGGCCCCGTGCGACCCGGCCGCGCGGATGCCGGCGGCCGGGTGCTCGTGGAGTGGTCATGAGGAACGGCGCTTGCCGAAGAGCGAACGGCGCTCGCTCTTGTTGCCCTGCTCCGCCTCGCGGACGCGGCGGTGGTGGGCGGCCGCCCGGCGCAGCTCGCTCGCGTGGTTCTTCATGAGCTCGAACTCGATCTCGGGGTTCATCATCCTCATCCTTTGCTGTGGTGCTTTTTCCTGACATCTTCAAGAATCGGGCTAAGGCCCGGCCCGCCACATCGGGTGGATGTCCTATCTCCTGCGCGGGCTCAGGCCCGGAATCCCTATGTAGGCGTGCGCGGAGGCGTACGGCATGCCTAGAAGAGGGGACGGCATGCCTAGGACCTGCGCCCGCGCTGCCCTAAGGTGATCCGGTTTGGAGGTAGAGGCCCTGGTCGGCGATGCTGTCTAGGTGTCAACTGTGACTACCTCGCTCGCGGACGTCGCCTCGTCCGACTCGGCGTTGCGAGCCTTCCTGCACGGCCTGCCCGGGGTTGACCGGGTCGGCGCGGACCAGCGGGCGGCGATGCTCGGCACCCGTTCGATCAAGACCACGGCCAAGGCCCAGGCCATCGACCTGGCCATCTCCATGGTGGACCTGACGACCCTCGAAGGAGCCGACACGGACGGCAAGGTGCGCGCGATGTGCGCCAAGGCCGTGCGGCCCGGCGGCGACGCCCCCTCGGTGGCCGCCGTCTGCGTCTATCCCGACCTGGTGGCGGTGGCCGTCGAGGCGCTGAAGGGCACGGGCGTCAAGGTCGCCTCCGTCGCCACCGCCTTCCCCAGCGGGCGCACCTCGCTGGAGGTCAAGGTGAGCGACACCACGCTCGCGGTGGCCGCGGGCGCCGACGAGATCGACATGGTGATCGACCGGGGCGCCTTCCTGGCCGGCCACTACATGAAGGTCTACGAACAGATCGTCGCGGTGAAGGCGGCCTGCGGCTCGGCCCACCTGAAGGTGATCCTGGAGACCGGAGAGCTGGCCACCTACGACAACGTGCGGCGCGCCTCCTGGCTGGCCATGCTGGCCGGCGCCGACTTCATCAAGACCTCCACCGGCAAGGTCGCCCCGGCGGCGACGCCGCCGGTGACGCTGATCATGCTGGAGGCCGTACGCGACTTCCGCGACGCGACGGGACGCCAGATCGGCGTGAAGCCGGCCGGCGGGATCCGCAGCACGAAGGACGCGATCAAGAACCTGGTGCTGGTCAACGAGACGGCGGGCGACGACTGGCTCACCCCCGAGTGGTTCCGGCTCGGCGCCTCCTCGCTGCTCAACGACCTGCTGATGCAGCGCCAGAAGCTGGCCACCGGCCGCTACGCGGGCCCCGACTACTTCACCCTGGACTGACGATGTTCGAATATGCACCGGCCCCCGAGTCGCGCGACGTCGTTGACCTGAAGTCCTCCTACGGGCTGTTCATCAACGGTGAGTTCGTCGACGGCTCCGGCACTCCGTTCAAGACCGTCAATCCCGCCACCGAGGAGACGCTGGCGGAGGTCGCCACGGCCTCCTCCGACGACGTCGACCGCGCCGTGCAGGCGGCACGCAAGGCGTTCGGCGTCTGGAGCGCGCTGCCCGGCGCCGAACGCGCCAAATACCTGTTCCGCATCGCGCGGATCATCCAGGAGCGGGCCAGGGAGCTGGCCGTGCTGGAGTCGCTCGACAACGGCAAGCCGATCCGCGAGTCGCGCGACGTGGACGTGCCGCTCGTGGCCGCCCACTTCTTCTACTACGCCGGCTGGGCCGACAAGCTGGAGTACGCCGGGTTCGGCAGTGCCAAGCCGCTCGGCGTGGCCGGCCAGGTCATCCCGTGGAACTTCCCGCTGCTCATGCTGGCCTGGAAGATCGCCCCGGCGCTGGCCTGCGGCAACACGGTGGTGCTCAAGCCGGCCGAGACGACGCCGCTGACCGCGCTGCTGTTCGCCGACATCTGCCGCCAGGCCGACCTGCCGCCCGGCGTGGTCAACATCGTCACCGGCGCGGGCGAGACCGGCGCCGCCGTGGTGGCCCACCCCGACGTGAACAAGGTGGCCTTCACCGGCTCCACCGAGGTCGGCCGGATCATCGCGAGGACGGTGGCCGGCACCGGCAAGAAGCTCACCCTGGAGCTGGGCGGCAAGGCCGCCAACATCGTGTTCGACGACGCGGCCGTGGACCAGGCGGTGGAGGGGATCGTCAACGGGATCTTCTTCAACCAGGGCCACGTGTGCTGCGCGGGGTCGCGGCTGCTGGTGCAGGAGTCGATCCAGGAGGAGCTGCTGGCCGCGCTCAAGCGCCGGCTGGGCACGCTGCGCCTGGGCGACCCGCTGGACAAGAACACCGACATCGGCGCCATCAACTCCGCCGAGCAGCTGGCCAAGATCCGGCGGCTCAGCGACCTCGGCGAGTCCGAGGGGGCCGAGCGCTGGTCGCCCGCGTGCGAGCTGCCCGGCAAGGGGTTCTGGTTCCCGCCGACGCTGTTCACCGGGGTGGCGCAGTCCCACAGCGTCGCCAGGGAGGAGATCTTCGGGCCTGTGCTGTCGGTGCTGACCTTCCGCACCCCGGCCGAGGCGGTGGAGAAGGCCAACAACACGCCGTACGGGCTGTCGGCGGGGGTCTGGACAGAGAAGGGCTCCCGCATCCTGTGGATGGCCGACCGGCTCAGGGCCGGCGTGGTCTGGGCCAACACCTTCAACAAGTTCGACCCGGCCTCGCCCTTCGGCGGGTTCAAGGAGTCCGGGTTCGGGCGCGAAGGCGGACGCCATGGTCTGGAGGCCTACCTTGAGGTGTGACAGCCGCCGGCCGCGCCGGCGCGACCAGGTGACCAGGGGCCACGCCTTCGCCAGGGCCGGCCGACCGGTGCGCGAGGGCTGGTTCGCCCACCGCTGCGGCGTCAGCCGGTGCGGCCAGATCTTCGTACCGGTGCAGGTGGAGCAGGAGTCCACGTGGAAGGGGCGCGGCGATGAGTAGGTTGTCCGTCAGAAAGACCTACAAGCTCTACATCGGCGGGGCGTTCCCGCGCTCGGAGAGTGGGAGGTCCTATCCCGTGACCTCGGCCAAGGGAGACTTCCTCGCCAACGCCTCGCGGGCCTCGCGCAAGGACGCCCGCGACGCGGTGGTGGCGGCGCGCAAGGCGTTCCCCGGCTGGTCGGGCGCGACCGCCTACAACCGGGGGCAGATCCTCTACCGAATCGCCGAGATGCTGGAGGGCCGGCGCGCGCAGTTCGCCGACGAGCTCGGCGGCGGCAAGCGGGCGGCCCTGGAGCAGGTGGACGCGACCGTCGACCGGCTGGTCTGGTACGCCGGCTGGTCCGACAAGATCGCTTCGGTGCACGGCGCGGCCAACCCCGTGGCCGGGCCCTACTTCAACCTGTCCACGCCCGAGCCGACCGGCGTGGTGGCCGTGGTCGCGCCCGCCGATCCGCTGCTCGGCCTGGTGTCGGTGGTGGCCCCGGCGATCGTGACCGGCAACACCTGCGTCGTGGTCGCCTCGGAGCCGTCGCCGCTGGGCGCGATCACGCTGTCGGAGGTCCTCGCCACCTCCGACCTGCCGGGCGGGGTCGTCAACGTGCTGACCGGGCGGCAGAGCGAACTGGCGCCGTGGCTGGCCGCCCACATGGACGTCAACGCGATCGACCTGACCGGGGTCGCGGACGCCGACCTGGCGCTCAGCTGTGAGCAGGCCGCCGCCGAGAACCTCAAGCGGGTGCTGCGGCCGGCGGCGGCGCCGGACTGGGCGGCCGATCCGGGGATCGGTCGCATGACGGCCTTCCTGGAGACCAAGACGGTCTGGCACCCCGTCGGCATCTGATCAGCGCGTCGGATCACCGCATCCCCTCGGCCTGGTCTCAGGCTGGGGGGATGTTGTGGTTCAGCCGGAACAGGTTCTGCGCGTCCCACGTGGTCTTGAGCCTGGTCAGGCGCTCGTAGTCGGCCGGTTCGTACGCCCTGCGCACGTTCTGCGGCGTGGCCTGGTCGCCGTACAGGAAGTTCAGCACCTGCCCGCCCGTCGCCCACGGCGACAGCGCCCGCGTGACGACCTCGTGGGCCGCGCGCACGGCCGTCAGGTCGGAGCCCGGGGCCAGGCCTGGGGTCAGCATGCCGGCGTAGTAGAGCGCGTCCCTGTTCCCCACCGAGTTGGCCGCTGACTGTGGCTTGGTCAGCGCGCCGCCGAGGTGGCGTACCTCGACCACGGCCCGCGCGCCGAGCAGCGCCCCCAGCGCCTCCTCCGGCAGCTCGCGCAGCAGTGAGTGGGTGGAGTAGTAGCCGGAGGGCTTCGTGGGGTCGTTGTGGATGGCGGCCGAGCCGGTGTAGGGCAGCTCGCCCACGGTGTCCGTCAGCCGGGGGCCGACCGCGCGCAGAGGAGCCAGCAGCTCCTCGCCCTCGGCCGCCTCTCCGGTGTACGCGACGCGTACATGGGCCACGGTCTGGCCGCGGAAGGGCGCGGGGGCGTGCGGCGAGTCGGGGAACGGGATGACGGCGATCGAGGAGGTCATCTCCTCGGGCAGCGACCGCGTCCAGTCCCGCCAGGCGCGCAGCGCGGGCCCGGCGAGGTCGGTGCCGAAGTAGAGCGCGCCGCCGTAGAGCCGCTGGACGGGCACGAGGCCGATCTCCAGCGCGGTGGCCACGCCGAAGTTGCCCCGGCCGCCCACCAGCGCCCAGAACAGGTCGGGGTCGCCGTCAGGGGTGACGCGGCGGAGCTCGGCGTCGGCCGTGACGACCTCGACGGCGCGCACCTGGTCGGCGGCGTACCCGTAGCGCCTGGCCATGAGGCCGATGCCCCCGCCCAGCGTGTACGAGACCGCCCCCACGACCGGCGACGAGCCGGACAGCGGGGCCAGCCCGTGCCCGGCCGCCGCTTCGATGACCTGCTCCCAGCGCACGCCCGCCTCGATGCGCGCGGTGCCGGCGGCCGGGTCGATCGTGACGGCGTTCATCACGCCGGTGGTGATGAGCAGGCCGCCCTCGGCGGCGACGGGCAGGCCGTGCCCGGTCGCCTGCACCGCGACGGGCAGCCCGCGCGCGGCGGCCTGGGACACCGCCTGCCGGACGTCATCGGCGCTCGCGGCCGGGACGATGAGCTCTGGGCGATGGGAGGCGAGCGTCTGGAAGCCGGCTCGCTCGGCGTCATATGCGGAATCGTGCTGGTCAAGGGTGGAACTCATGGTTCCAGCCTGTCGGCCGCGCTGTCATAAGTCCAAGAGATGGATCTGCTGATCACCAGAAGTGAGCGTTATGGAAGGTTCGTAGTGGCTCAGGACGGCTGGGGACAGCTGGGACGGCCTCGGCGGGACGGCCCGGGACGGCCTCGGGACGGCTCGGGACGGCTCAGTAGGTGAAGCCCGGCGGTCTGAGCGGCGGATGCGCGGACTGGAGCTGGGCGGCCAGGCCGAGCAGGTGGGGCTCGCCGCCGGGCGGCGCCACGAGCTGGACGGCGATCGGCAGCCCGCAGGAATGGGTGGCCAGGGGGACGGCCATGGCGGGCCAGCCGCACATGTTCCACGGGCCCGTGGCGGGGGCGTACCTGATGTTGGTCTGCGCGTTGCGCAGCAGGCCACGCCGCCCGTAGCGCTCGGCCCGCGGCGCGACGGCGGCCAGGGCGGGCATGATCAGCACGTCCGCGTCGCCGAGCCACTGGTCGGCGCCGTACCCGTGCCAGCGCGCGCGACTCCGCGCGCCGTCCAGCTTGAGCGCGGCGAGCACCCGGCCGGCCCGGGCCAGCGCGCGGGTCCGGCGTTCGAGCCGCCACCGGTCCAGCCCTTCGACCGACTCGGCGGCCCTGACCAGCCACGTCGCGACCGTGGCCGGGCCGAGCCAGGCGGGCAGCGTGCCGTCGTGCTCGACCACCGTGTGCCCGGCCAGGCGCAGCGTCTCCGCCGCCCCGCGCACCGCGGCCCGGAACTCCTTGTCGACCGGCAGTCCGGGCGGCAGCGGCTGCGGCGCGTAGGCCACCCGCAGGTCGAACGGCTCGGGGCCGGCGGGCGGCGGCTGCGGCTCCCACACCTCGTCGTCGTCCGCCCAGACCGAGCGGAGCATGCGCGGCACGGGCTCGACCCGGCGGCCGCCGCGCCACGCCTCCGCCAGCGACGGGTCCGCGGCCAGCACGGACAGCGCCAGCGACAGGTCGGCGGCGGTCGTGGCGATCGGGCCGTTCTCGGTCAGCCGGTCCCAGTCGTCCGTCGGCGGCGGCACCAGATCCGCGCCCGGCTTGATCGCCAGCACGCCGCAGCAGGCCGCGGGGATGCGCAACGAGCCCATGCCGTCGTTGCCGAGCGCGATCGGCACCATGCCCGCCGCCACCGCCGCGGCGCTGCCCGCCGACGATCCCCCCGCCGTGCGCGCGGGGTTCCAGGGGTTGCGTACGACGCCGTACGCGCTGTCGCCGAACGCCACCAGCCCCAGCTCCGGCAGGTTGGTCACGCCGATGACCACCGCGCCCGCCGCGCGCAGCCGTGCCACCGTCACGTGGTCCTCGGCCGCCGGTGCGTCGGAGGTGGCGGCCGACCCGCCGCGGGTGGCCTCGCCCGCGACCTCCAGGTTGTCTTTGACTGCGACCGGCACGCCCGCGAGCGGCAGATCCGGCAGATCGCGCCGTCTCTGCAGCTCCCGCGCCTCGTCCACGGCCTGCTCCCTGACCGCACGGAACGCCCCGACCCTGGTGTCCCGCTCCGAGATGGCATGGAGATGCTCCTCGACGACGGTCGTGGCCTTGACGTCCCCGTGCCGTACGGCCGTCGCGATCTCGATGGCGGACCTGCCTGCCCACAACATGATTCGAGTCTGCAGGTTTTCCCGCATCGTGGCGAGGCTCGATAGGGTCGATCCACGTGAACGGATCTTCGCTCGCCCTGCGCCAGCGTTCGCTGGGCGACCCCTCGGCCGAATATCCCCTGTTCCCGCCGCTGACGCGGGGCTGCCCCAGGACCAGCACCGACGAGATCGCCTATCCGCTCGACGTCGTGTACGACTACGCGAAGGCGGACCGCGCCCTGTTCGACCAGGAGCCGGGCCCCGACCTCGCGCGGTGGTCCCCGCTGCTGCCGCCCCTGGCGGTGCCCACGCTGGGGGAGGGCGGGACGCCGCTGGTGGAGTTCGGGGACGTGCACATCAAGGACGAATCACGCAATCCGACGTGGTCGCACAAGGACCGGCTCAACCGGGTCGCGGTCAGCGCCGCCGTGGCCGCCGGCGCGCCCGGCGTGGTGGTGGCCTCCTCGGGCAACCACGGCGCCTCCGCCGCCGCCTACGCGGCCAGGGCCGGGCTGCCCGCCATCGTGCTCTCCTCGGCCGACTCGCCGCCGGCCGTGCAGACGTTCGCCCGCGCGTACGGGGCGAAGGTCGTGTCCGTGCCGGTCGCGGCGCGCTGGCCGCTGCTGCGGGAGGTCGTCGACCGGCTCGGCTACCACCCGGTCAGCAACCAGACCGTCACCCACACCGGGCACCCGTTCGGGCCCGAAGGCTACAAGACGATCGCGTACGAGCTGTTCCTGCAGCTCGGCCGGACGGTGCCGGCGGCCGTCCTCGTGCCCACCGGCTACGCCGAGCTGCTCTACGGGGTGTGGAAGGGCTTCACCGAGCTGCGGCTGCTCGGGCTGGCGGAGCGGACGCCGCGGATGTTCTCCTGCGAGTCGGCCGCCGGTGGGCCGCACGCCAGGGCCCTGGCCACCGGCGCGCCCGCCGCGATCGTCGAGCTGGGCCCCACCGAGGCGTACAGCGTCGCGGGCACCGTCGGCGGGCACCGGGGCGTGCTGGCCGTGCGCGACAGCGGCGGCGAGGCCGTGCTGGTCACCGACGACGAGCTGCGGCGGGCGCAGCGCGACCTGGCCGGGCAGGGGCTGTGGCAGGAGCTGTCGGGCGCGGCGGGGCTGGCCGGGTACCGGAGGCTGCGGCGCGAGTTCGACGGGCCCGTGGTGTGTGTGGCGACGTCCAGCGGGTTCAAGGACATGGGGGTGGGCGGGGAGCGGCATCCGATGATCGAGAACCCGACGCTGGACGATCTCGTCAACTGACGTACGGCCTCAGGGCTTGATCCACACGCGCAGGGCGCCGGTCGTGGTGAAGCCGTGGCGGAGGGCGGTGGCCGGGTCGATCTCGTAGCCGACCAGGGGGCGGCCGGGGAAGAGCTCGGCTGCCATGGCCAGGGTGCCCTCCCAGGCTGCGTCCTCGTCGGGGCCGAAGACGTTGGAGACGCCGACGGCGGGGCCGCCGGTGGTGAGGATCGCGCCGGCGGTGATCTCGCCGTTCGTCCGGCCGGACACGATCGTCGCCTCTTCGAGCAGCGCGGGCGGGAACAGGCCGGGCTCGCCGAAGGCCCGCTCCCAGTCGCGCAGGGTGTCCGCGTCCTCGACCACCGTCCAGGCGGTGGGCGTGCGGCCGGGAGCGTCGCGGTGGATCCAGCGCGCCTCGAACAGCACCTCGAAGCCGGGAAGGGCGAGCGTGGCGAAGCTGTCCTTGACCGAAGCGCCGGGACCCGCGTCGATGCGGCCGAGCACGTCGGCCGCCGTGGCGTCGGGGGAGAGCGTGACGGCGTCGGGGTAGAAGGGCGGGGTCCTGGCCGGGTTGGTCCAGGCGCGCTCGGTGAACGTGCCCGGCCTGCCGTGGGCGCGGCACATCAGGTCGCACCACGAGGCGTTGTCGCGGGCCGCCACGGTCTGCCAGCCGGTCATGTCCGTCCTTTCGTCCGGCGGGTGGGCGGCGCGGTGAGCGGGTCCTCCGGCCAGGGGTGCTTGGGGTAGCGGCCGCGCATCTCCGCGCGTACGTGGCGGTAGCCGTCGCGCCAGAACGAGGCCAGGTCCGCGGTGACCGCCAGCGGCCGGCCCGCGGGCGACAGCAGGTGGACCAGGACCGGCACGCCCGCGATCAGCGGCGTCTCCTGCCGGCCGAACAGCTCCTGCAGCTTCACCGCCAGCACCGGCTGCTCACCCGAGTAGTCGACGCGAATGCGCGAGCCGGTGGGGACCTCCAGGCGTTCCGGGGCGACCGCGTCCAGCCGTTCGCTCCACGGGATCAGGCGGCGCAGCGCCGAGGCGACGTCGATGCGCTCCACGTCGGCGCGGCGGCGGGCCCTGGACAGCTCGGGCTCCAGCCACTGGTCGGCCAGGTCGACGAGCGCGTCCATGGACGGCCAGGGCGGGCCGATCGCCCGGTGGCAGAACGCCAGCCGGTCGCGCAGCTCCTTGGCGGGTTTCGTCCAGGTCAGCAGGTCTTCCGTACGCAGGCCGTACCGGATGGCCTCGTGGACGTCGGCGTCCTTGAGCGGGCTGGCGGACAGCTCGATCGCGCCCAGGCGCTCGACCCTGCGGGCGGACACGTCGCCGCGGCGCCCGCCCGGCGGCACCTTCCACTCGACCTCGTCCTCGACCGTGGTGCCCGCCGCCATCCTGGCCGTCGCCTCGTCGATCACCACCGCCTGCCTGACGCGGGCCGAGGCCGAGCCGGTCGGACGGTCGGCGACCGCGACGGCCAGCCACTGCGCGGTCGCGAGCCTGGAGCCCTCGGCCGGCTGCGCCTGGGTGCCCGAGGCCATGAGGAACCCGCCACCGCGCCTGCGCGCCACCCGCTCGGGAAACGCCAGCGCCACCGCCATCCCGGCCAGCGCGTCCTCCGACAGTTCCCGCCCGAGGGCCGCCGCACCGGTGGCGGTGCGGCGGAGGCGGGTGGATTCCTGGCGCCAGCGGACCGCGAAGCCGGTGCCGCCGCGGCGGGCCGTACGCCAGACCTCCACCAGGTCGTCGGAGGCGTCCCTGGGCAGCTGCTCCGACAACAGCGCCACCACCTCCGCGGCCCGGGGACCGAGGTCGAGCAGGGCCCTGGCCAGCCGGGGATGCACCCCGGCCAGCGCCATCCGGCGGCCACGGGCGGTGACGCGGGAGGCGTCGTCCAGGGCGCCGAGCAGCCGCAGCGTCGCGGTGGCGGCGGACATGGCGGCGGCGGGCGGCGGGTCGAGCAGGGCGAGGCCGTGCGCGTCCCGGCTGCCCCAGCAGGCCGCCTGGAGGGCGAAGCCGGTCAGGTCGGCGAGCGCGATCTCCGGCCGGGCGTGCTCGGCCAGGCGCTCGTGCTCGGCCGCCGTCCAGCAGCGGTAGACGGCGCCGGGCGCCTCACGGCCCGCCCGTCCGGCCCGCTGGGCGGCGGAGGCTCTGGAAACCCGGACCGTGGTGAGGGAGCCCAGGCCGCGCGCGTGGTCGGTCCGCGGCTCGCGGGCCAGCCCGCAGTCCACCACCACCCGCACGCCGGGAACGGTCAGGCTCGACTCGGCGACGGACGTGGCCAGCACCACCCTGCGCCCCGCCCCCGGCGACAGCACGGCGTCCTGAACGTGAGCTGGAGCCTGGCCGTGCACCTGGAGCAGCTGCTCGACGTCGCCGGCCAGCATGCCGGCCACCTTGGCGATCTCGCTCACGCCGGGCAGGAAGCACAGCACGTCGCCGTCCCGTTCGGCCAGCGCCCTGCGGACCACCGAGGCCACGTGCGACAGCAGCACGGGATCGACGCGCAGGCCGTGCGGCGGCGCGACCGGGCGCGGCGGCGGGGCCCAGACCGTCTCCACGGGGTGGGTGTTCCCGGTGGCGGCGACGACGGGGCCGCCGAGCAGTCCGGCCCACGGGGCGGCGTCGGCGGTGGCGGAGGTGGCCAGGAGGCGCAGGTCGGGGCGGAGCGTCTCGCGTACGTCGAGCAGGAACGCCAGCGCGGTGTCCGCGTCGAGGTGGCGTTCGTGGCATTCGTCCAGCATGACCGCGTCGACCCCGGCCAGCTCCTGGTCCCGCTGGAGCCGCTGCAGCAGCACGCCGGTCGTGACGACCTCGACCATGGGGTTGGCGCCCACGTGCCGCTCGCCCCTGATCGTGTAGCTCACGCCCATGCGCCGGGCCGCCGCGCGTACGGCCAGCCGCCGCGGCTCGGCCACCACCACCCGCATGCCCGCCCCGGCCAGCGCCAGGGGCACCACGGTGGTCTTGCCGGTGCCGGGCGGCGCGGTCAGCACCGCGCTGCCGTGCCCGTGGAGCGCGGCCAGCAGCTCGGGCAGCACGTGGTGGATGGGCAGGGCGCCGTCAGGCACGGGCATCAGCCTGGTGCGCTGAGACCGGGCGTCTTGAGGGGCGGTTCGCCGCGTGCAGGACCGCGTCGAGCAGGCCGGGGAAGCGGGCGTCGAGATCGGTGCGGCGCAGGCTCATGTACTTCAGCCGACCTTCCTGCTTCGTCTCGACCACGCCGGCCTCCCGCAAGGCCCGGTAGTGGTGCGAGGCGGTCGACTTGTGCACCCCGAGGTGGTCGGCCGCGGTGGTGCAGTTCATCTCCCCGGCGATGGCGAGGCGGATGGTGATCTCCAGGCGGACGGGGTCGGACAGCGCCCGCAGAACCTCTGTGAGCTCGATGTCCTCCGTCGCGGGGTGCGGTAGCAGGCGCATGACGGAAGCCTACCTTCGTCTCATTGTTTGACAACGATCCAACTATAAGTCAGTTTGATGGGCATCAAACTTTTGCTGGAGGAGGCTTCCGTGAGTTCACGGCTCTATCCGATGGCCGCCGGAAATTTCGCGATCGGTACGGGCATGTTCGTCACCGCCGGGCTGCTGGGCCCGATCTCGACCGACCTGGGGGTCTCCCGGTCGGCCGCGGGCCAGCTCATGACGGTGTTCGCGCTGGCGTACGCGGTGCTCTCGCCCCTGCTCGCGGCTCTGACGATCCACCTGCCGCGCAGGACGCTGCTGTTGCTGGCCATGGGGGTGTTCGTGGCCGGCAACGTGCTGAGCGCGCTGGCGCCGACGTACCCGCTGGTGATCCTCACCCGGGTGATCGCCGCGGCGGGGGCGGCCATGTTCACGCCGACCTCGTCGGCCGTGGCGAACGCGCTGACCACGCCCGACCGGCGCGGGCGCGCGCTGGCGCTGGTGATGGGCGGGCTGAGCGTGTCGTCGGCCATCGGGGTGCCGCTCGGCACCTGGCTGGGTGAGACGGCGAGCTGGCGGGCGACGTTGTGGATGGTCTCAGGGCTGGGCCTGCTCGGGCTCGTCGGGGTGGCCGCGCTGGTGCCCGACGTGCGGATCCCGGCGTCCGGGCGGCTGCGGGAGCGGTTCGAGCCGCTGCGCGACCGGCGGGTGATGGCGGTGATGGCCACGCAGTTGCTGGTCTTCGCGTCGGGGTTCAGCGCCTACACCTACATCGGCTCGCTGTTCGACCTGCCGCTGCCCGCGCTGCTGTGGGCCTGGGGGCTGGGCGGGATCGTGGGCAACCTGCTCGGCGGGCGGTTGTCCGACGCGTACGGGCCGCGCCGGATGATCCTGATCGGGATGTCGGCCGCCTTCGTGTTCGTCGCCCTCATCCCCGTCGCGAACCTCGCCCTGCCCCTCGCGCTGCTCTGGGGCTTCCTGTGGGGCGCGGTCGGCTGGATGATCGCCCCCGCCCAGCAGTTCAGGACCGTCACCGCGATGCCCGGTAACGTCTCGATCGGCCTGGGCCTGCTGTCGTCGGCCCAGTACTTCGGCCTGTTCGTGGCGGGGCTGGCCGGTGGGGTGGCGCTGGACGCGTACGGACGAGTGGGCGTGATCACGCTGTCCGCCGGCCTGGGCCTGGCGGCCCTGCTGTTCACCCTGGCCACCTACCGCGCACCGAAGCTCGTCCCTCAGGTGACCGAACCGGTCGGCTAGTGCCGGGTGCCGGGCTCGTCGGCTTTCCCCGCTGGGGAAGGCTGTTGGCCATAATGTCGGATGTGTCAGACGACCGTGACCCGAGCGACGAGCCCGTGCCCGGCCAGGACGAGCGGGCCCCCACGCCGCAGCCCCAAGACGAGCCGGTTCCTCGCCAGGACGAGCAGGCCCCCGCGCCGCAACCGGAGGACGACCCGCGTGACGAACCCGCGCCGCTGGCTGCCCTCGTCCTGCTGACGGCGGGGTCGGCGGTGGCGGTCATGGTGCTGGCGGCCTTCCTCTCCCAGCCGCCCCGCCTCAACTTCCTGTTGTTCGGCCCGGTCGCCCTGGTGGCGTTCGAGGTGGTCGCGTACGACGTGTGGTGGCGGCGGTGGTGGGGCGCGATACCGGGGGCACTGCTGGGCCTGCTGATCTATTTCGAGGGCCGCGCGGCACTCAGCGACGTGATCGGTGAGGTCTGGGCGCATCCGGTGGCGTACGTCCTGGCGTGGACCCTCTTCGCCGTCGTCTTCGCCCTGTGCAGCCGCTACCCGCGCCGGGTTTCCTAGCTGGTCGGCGCCGCCGCCGAGGAAGGGTTCACGGGGGGAGCGCGTTGAGGCGAGGGTGGCCGGGAACGAAAGACCCGGGTCGCCGGGTGCGGCTGAGGTGTGCGCTTCCAGGAACGATGACGACGGGGTGGACCGCGTTTCCGCCCAGGAGAGGGCGGAGCCGATGAGTCTGCGTCAGTTCGAGTACGCCCTGGCGGTCGCCGCTGAGGGCTCGGTGACGGCGGCGGCGGAGTCGCTGAGCGTCGCCCAGCCGTCGATGTCCCAGCAGATCCGCAACCTGGAGCGCGACCTCGGCGTGACGTTGTTCGACCGGACGCCGGCCGGGCTGGTGCCCACCGCGGTCGGCCGGGCGTTCCTCCAGGAGGCGGAGATCGCGGTGAACGCGGCGCGGCGGGCCAGGGAGACGGCGCGGGCCGGTGCGGACGACCTGGTGGGCGAGCTCGTCGTCGCGGCGCAGCTGGGCTTCGGCACCCGGCAGCTGCCGGGCGCGCTGGGCGCGCTGCGGCGCCGCTTCCCGCGGCTGGAGGTCACCGTCTTCGAGGAGTCGAGCTCCGCCGAGATGGAGCAGCTGTGCCGCAGGCGGCTGACGGATCTCGCCCTGATGGCGCAGTGCCGGCGGGGCCCCGCCGACGCCCACCGCCTCGGCGACGAGGAGTTCGTCGCGGTGCTGGGCGCCGGGCACCGGCAGCTCGCCGCGGACCGGGTGGACCTGCGTGCGCTGGAGGGGGAGCCGTGGGTCAGGTTCGACCGCGAGAGTGCGCTCGACGGCGTGCTGGAGGAGGTGGCGAGCGACAACGGGCTGAGGCCGGCCACGGTCGCCCGCGTGTCCCAGACGGCGACGGCGGTGCGGTGGGCCGCCCATGGCCTGGGCGTGACGCTCGTCCCCGCCTCCGCGGTGCCCAGCGGCTACGAGCACCTCGCGCGTCCGGTGTTCCCCGCCGTGTCCCAGCCCGTCATCGCGGTGGTCCAGCCCGACTCGGGCCCGGCGGCGACGGCGCTGCTGGAGCTCCTGCGCCAGGAGACCTGGAACAGCTCCGCCTCCTTCTGGTCACGCGCCGATGAGCCGCACGGCGAAGGTGGCGCGGTGAACGACGCGCGGCCGCTCAGAGCTGGGTGACGCCGCCGTCCACGGCGAGTTCGACCCCCGCCGTGTACGTCGCGTCGAAGGCGAGGAACGCGGCCGCGGCGGCGATCTCGTCGAGGGCGCCCAGCCGCTTCATGGGATTGTCCGCGACCCGCTCCGCGATGAACTCCGCCGCGGCCTCCTTGGACATCGAGCGCTCCAGCACCCCCGTGTCGACGGGACCGGGGCTGATCGCGTTGACCCGGATCTCGCGCGGCAGCAGCTCGCGGGAGAAGCTGCGGGCCATGGAGCGCAGCGCCGCCTTGCCGGCCGCGTAGACGCTGCTGTCCTTGATGCCGACGACGCCGGCCACCGAGGTGGTCAGGACGACGCCGGCGCCCCTGCTCAGCAGCGGGGCGAGCTTCTGCACGGTGAAGAAGGCGCCCTTGACGTTGATCGCGAACAGCTTGTCATACGCCTGCTCGGTCGTCGACTCGAACGGCGTGAGGGCGGTGACGCCCGCGTTGACGAACAGCGCCTCGATCGTGCCGAACTCGGCCTTCACCCGGTCCGCCAGCGTGTCCAGGTCGGAGAGCGAGGAGACGTCGCCGCGGACGGCGATCGCGTTCGCGCCGATGCGCTCCCGCGCGGCGTCGAGCGCGGCCTGGGACCGGCCGGTGATCGCCACCCGGGCCCCGCCGGCCGCCAGCGATTGCGCGATGGCGAGCCCGATGCCGCTGCTGCCGCCGGTGACCACGACATTCTTGCCGCTGTATTTACTCATGTCACAATTCCTTCGTTAATAAACAACGACAGGTCGCCGTCAATTCCTGGGATATTCGCCGCCGTCCACGGAGAAACTGGTCCCGGTGATCCAGCTCGACTGGTCGGACACGAGGAAGAGCACCGCGTTCGCGATGTCGCCCGGCAGGCCTTCGCGCCCGAGCGGCGGCGTGCCGGTCGCGCCCGAATCCTCGTCGGTGCTCGCCCACCGCCGGCGCGTCTCCTCGCCGCCGGGGGTGGCGGTCCTGCCGGGGGCCAGGGCGTTGACCCGGACCCCGAACGGGGCCAGCTCCGCGGCCAGCGCCCGGCTGTAGCTCTCCAGCCCCGCCTTGGCCGCCTGGTAGTGCGCGAAGACCGGCACCGGCGGGAGCAGCGCGGCGGTGGAGATGTGCACGATCGCCCCCGAGCCCTGGTCCCGCATCCCCGGCGTGAGCAGGGCGTTCAGCCGCACGGCCGCGAGCAGGTTGAGGTCCAGCGCGTCCTGCCAGTCCGCGTCGGGGATCGTCACGGCGCTGTCGCCGGCCCGGGCGCCGCCCGCGTTGTGCACCACGATGTCCACCCCGCCGAACGTCTCCTGGACGGTCGCGGCCAGAGCCTGGGTTCCGGCCTCGGTGCGGATGTCGGCCGTCACGAAGGCGGCCCCCTCCGGCGCCGGGTACGCGGTCGTCCTGGCGGTGGCCAGCACCTCGGCGCCCTCCTCAAGCAGCCGCCGCACGACCGCCGCCCCGATTCCCCGGGAACCTCCCGTGACGAGGGCTCGTTTTCCCCTGAGCTCTCCTGATCCGTTTCCGAGCGTCATGGCCCCTCCTGAATTGCCGAATTCGCTCGGCGCGGATATTCGCGGGCCGAGCAGGTTCACCGTACGCAAGGAAAAGAACGAGGAGCAAAGACGAAATCCGAGCGGCCGCCATAGGAGATGCCTATAACGGGTCACTCGCGAAGGGGACGGGCGGTAGCCCGGCAGGCGGACGACGGGCGGGGTCCGGCGCGCCTACCGTCGGCGGCATGTTCAGAGACCAGGTGACCTTCCGCCGCGTCACGGCAGGAGTCCTGCTCATCGTGGCCCCGCTGCTCCAGGCTCTCGCCGTCGTCGTCGATCCCGGCACCTGGGGCGACGACCGCGAGGCGGTCAGCTTCGGCGCGAATCCCGTGCTCGCCCAGATCCAGTCCGTGCTCTACCACTGGAGCTGGATGCTCATGGCCGTGGCCGTGCTCGGCCTCGTGCACCTGACCAGGCGCAGGGCGACCAGGCTCGGCCACGTCGCGGGCGCGCTCACGATGCTCGGCTACCTGCAGTTGTCCGGGCTGTTGCTCAGCGACCCCGTCGAGTGGTGGCTGGGGCGGCATCATCCGCCGGAGGAGGCGCAGCGGATCCTGGACGAGATGCTGGGGCTGCCCGGCGTGGTGTTCGGGTTCCAGCTCCCGTGGATGTTCTTCGGCTTCCTCGGCCTGCCGGTGCTGACCGCGGCCGTGTGGCGGGCCGGGTTCGTGGGGTGGTGGGCGCCGGCGGTGGTGACGGCCGGCTATCTCGGGTCGTTCGCGGTCTCGTACGGCCCCGCCACCGTGCCGTTCTGGGCCGCCCCCGTGACCGCGCTCGGCTGGATCGGCTGGAAGATCCTGCGCATGGGCGACGAGGCGTGGGCGGCCTGCTATCCGGCGGCGCGGGTCAGCCCTGAGCCGGAATCCAGCCGACGCTGACCGCGAAGATGACGAAGACGCCGAGCAGGATCCGGTAGATCACGAAGAGGGTGAAGCGGTGGGTGCTGATGTAACGCAGGAACCAGGCCACCGCCAGATAGCCGACGACGAAGGAGATGACGGTGGCGAGGATCGTCGGCCCCCAGTCGGGGGCCGGGCCCTCGCCGATGTCCTTCAGCTCGAACAACCCCGAGGCCAGCACGGCGGGGATGGCCAGCAGGAACGAGTATTTGGCCGCGTCCTCGCGGCGGTAGTCGAGCAGCAGGCCGGCGGTCACCGTGCCGCCCGAGCGGGACACGCCGGGGATGAGGGCCAGCGACTGGGCGAAGCCGTAGAGGACGGCGTGGGTGAAGCTGAGGTGCTTCTCCAGCGTGAGCTTGTTGCGGGCGGTGTGGTCGGCGTACCACAGGATGCAGGCGAAGACGATCAGCGTGGTGCCGACCAGGCGCAGGTCGCGGAAGCTGGTCTCGATCTGGTCCTTCAGCGTGAGGCCGAGGATGCCGATGGGCAGCGTGCCGACGATGACGTACCAGCCCATGCGGGCCGCCCAGTGGCCGCGCAGGCTCTTGTCGAAGAGCGAGCGCGTCCAGGTGGAGATGATCTCCCAGATCTCCTTGCGGAAGTAGATCAGCACGGCCGCCTCGGTGCCGAGCTGGATCACCGCCGTGAAGGCGGCCCCCGGGTCCTTCCAGCCGGCGAACGCGGAGACCACCCGGATGTGGGCGCTGGAGGAGATCGGCAGGAACTCCGTGAGCCCTTGGACCAACCCCAAGATCACCGCTTCTAGCCAGCCGATCACGACGACACCTTTCCAGCACACGCGGGAGTGACGAGGGTGAGGTTAGCGGAATCGGGGGTCCGATCGGGTGTCCAGGAGTTGCCGTCGTAGCGCGTTGAGCTGGTGGGAGTTCTCGACAGAGCGGGACTCGTCGAGCGAGTCGAGCGCCAGCAGCAGCGCGTCGGCCACGATGATGCCGGTCAGGGGTTCGGCCGTGATGCCGGTGGGCGTGTGCGGGGCGGCCAGCACGGCGTCCACGCGGTCGGCGAACGAACCGCCGAGTTCATCGGAAATTAGCACGATGTTCGCGCCCACGGCGTGCGCCCGGTCGATCAGCACGGTGAGCTCCTTGAGCTTGCGGGCCGGCTGGAAGATCACCAGCACCTCGCCGTGCGCGAGCTGGATCAGGTCGTCCGCCAGGGCGAAGCCGGTGGTCGAGACGGCGCGGGCGCGGTGGCCGCGCCGGTTGAGCTTGAGCGCCAGGTGGTGGCCGGCCGGCTCGGAGGCGCCCGCGCCGTAGACGAACACGCCGGGCGCGTCGACCAGCAGCTCGACCGCCTTCTTGAACGCCTCCGCGTCCAGCAGCCCCCTGCAGTGTTCGACCCGTTCGCGGGCCTCGTCGAAGACCCGCTCCCAGATGCCGGTCAGGTCCTGGCCGACGTGGCTGACGCGCTGCCGCAGGCGGACGTCGGGGGCCACCGCCGAGGTGAACTCGGCCGCCAGCGCCCGCTTGAGCCCCGGCAGGCCGCCGAAGCCGAGCCGCTGCATCGTCCGCACCACCGTGGCGTTGCTGGTGCCGGTGGCGGTGCCGAGCTCCTGCGCGCTGGCGAAGAGGATCTGCTCGGGCGAGGCGGAGATCAGGTAGTGGCACACCGCCCGCTCGGCCGGCGACAGCTCCTCCCAGAGCTGCCGTACCTGGGCCCTGAGCTGTTCGATCGGGCTGTGTGTATTTTCCATTACGGTTCTTGACTCCTGTGTAGCGCTCATTACCCTGTCTTGGAAACGACCGCTACAGACTCGCCGCTTCCTGAAATGGACATTACAGGCACCGGGTCGGTCCAAGGAGCACCATTGAGCCTCACATCCCTGCCTCTCGTCGAGATCTCCGGCGCTCCTCGCGAACGCGGGCGGCAGTACGGCGAGCAGGCGCGCGAACGGATCGAACGCGCGCTGACCTACTACGCGGAGGCGTTCGCGCACTCCAGCGGCCTGTCATGGGAGCAGGTCGTGGAGCGGGCGGCGCACTGGATCGAGCCCAGCAGGGCGTTCGCGCCGGAGCTGGTCGAGGAGATGGAGGGCATCGCCGAGGGGGCCGGGGTCGGCTTCCTCGACGTGCTCGCGCTCAACGCCCGCGGCGAGATCATCTACGACACCACCTTCAGCTCCATGGAGCCCGACGGCTGCACGTCGTTCGCGATGCTGGGGGAGGTGTCCGGCGACGGCCACGTCTACGCCGGCCAGAACTGGGACTGGCGCGACGGCGTGTCCGACACGCTGATGGTGCTCAGGGTCGTCCAGCCGGGACGGCCGACGGTCATCATGCACGTGGAGGCGGGGCAGGTCGGGCGGCAGGGGGCCAACTCGGCGGGCATCGCGCTCAACGCCAACGGGCTCGGCGGGCGCTTCGACGACACCGTGGGCGTGCCGCAGACCCTGATCAGGCGCAGGGTGCTGGACAGCGACAACCTCAACACCGCGCTGGAGGCGCTGACCAAGTCGCGGGCCCACATCGCCAGCAACGCGCTGGTCACGCACCGCGACGGGTTCGCGATCGACCTGGAGACCACGCCCGGCGCCGTGGGCTGGATGTATCCCACGGACGGGCTGCTCGTGCACGGCAACCACTACCAGGCGTTCGTGCCGCCGCAGCTCGCCGCCACCTACCGGCCCGGCTCGGCCGACTCGCTGTTCCGCGTGCCGCGGGCCGAGGGCGGGCTGCGTACGGTGCGCGAGGCGTCCGGCACCGACGAGGTGCGCAAGCGGATCAGGTTCGCCATGTCCGACCACCTGGGCTACCCCGAGTCCCTCTGCACCCACCCCGACCTCACCCAGCCCGCCGTGAAGCGGTGGGCGACCCTGCTGTCGAGCTGCGTCGACCTGACCACGGGCGACTACTTGATCGCGGCCGGCACGCCCTGCGACCACGAGTACGAGCGCGTGCCCTGGAACCTCTACGACGGACCGCATGGAGAAGTGACCCCGTGAAGAAGCTGCTCGCCCTCGCCGGGCTGGCCGGCCTGGTCGCCGCGTGCGGCGGGCCCGCCGCGACCACCAAGGCGCCCGATCCCGCCAAGCTCACCCTCGTCGACCGCACCGCCAGGGCGGCGGGGCCGCTCGACCGCGCCGTCTGGCTGCTCGACGAGGAGCCGGGCACCCTCGACCTCGACTCCGACGGCGGCACCCCCAACCGCACGGTCATGGCGAACGTCTGCGAGCGCCTCATGCAGACCCAGCCCGACATGACCGTCAAACCCTGGCTGGCCGAGCGGACCGCGCGCCCCGACCCCAAGACGATGGTGCTCACGCTGCGCGGGGACGCCACGTTCCACGACGGCTCGCCGGTCACGGCCGACGACGTCGTGTGGAGCCTGAAGCGGCACGCGGGCGAGGGCATGGACGAATCCGACGAGTTCGAGGACGTCGAGTCCATCGCCAAGAGCGGTGAGCACGAGGTCACGATCACGTTCAAGCGGCCCAACGCTCTGTTCGAGCAGGCCATCGCCGGGGGCGCGGGCATCGTGCTCAACCGGAAGGTGGTGCAGGCGCAGGGCGAGGACTTCGGCTCGCCGGGCAAGGAGGACGCCTGCGGCGGGCCGTACCGGCTCAAGGAGTGGAAGTCCGGCTCGCACATGACCATCGAGCGTTACGACGCGTACTGGAACAAGGACGTCAAGCCGCTCACCAGGACCGTCGTCTTCCAGTGGGCCCAGGACACGGCGCTGGTCAACAGCCTCGTGACGGGAGCGGCGCAGGGCGCCTACCTGTCCGACACGGGACCGGCCGTGGCGCTGCAGAGCAACCAGGCGGTCAGCGTGGCCTACGGCACTACCACCCGGGTGTTCGTGTTGCTGCCGACCGACCGCGGCGTGATGAAGGACCCGAAGATCCGGCGGGCGCTGTCGCTGGCCGTGGACCGGGCCGGCATCGCCAAGTCCGGGTTCGCGGGGCTGGCCAGGCCGTGGAAGGTGCCGGTGGGGGCCGGGGCGTGGTCGTACGAGAAGGAGGCGTTCCAGACGGCCTTCGACGAGCTGACAGGCGCTCCCGACACGCCCCAGGTCGAGCAGGCCAAGAAGCTGGTGGCGGAGGCGGGCTCGCCGAAGGAGCCGATCGTGGTGGCGACCGACGGCGAGCAGTCGCGGACGGTCATCGCCAACGCCGTCGTCGACGCGGCCACGAAGATCGGCCTGACCGCGCAGATCAAGACCGTGCCCTCGTCCGAGTTCGGCAGCTTCTACACCGACAAGTCGCTGCGTGCCCAGGTCGACCTGGTCCCCGACGACTGGTACATCACCAAGTCCGACCCCATCGGCTTCTACGACAACGGCCTGACCGGCTCGGCCAACAACTGGGTGAAGTACAGCTCGCCCGCCTACGACAAGCTGGTGGCCGAGGCGCTGGAGACCACCGACACCGCGGCCCGCGCCAAGCACGTCATCGAGCTGCAGCGCATGTTCACCGCCGACATGGTGTGGATCTCGCTGGTCGAGGTGCCCAACGCGGTCGTGCTCGGGGCCAAGGTCACGGGCCCGCCCGCCTCGCAGGTGCACATGGGCTACCCGTGGGCGGCCGATCTCGGGGCCAAGGGCTGAGCCGGTGGTCCGCAAGCTGGCCGGGCTGGTCGCCACGCTGCTCGCCACCTCGTTCGTGATCTTCGCAGCGTCGTACGCGGCGCCCGGCGACCCGGTCACGTTCCTGGCGGGCGGCAAGGAGAACCTGACGCCCGAATACCTGGCCGCGATCCGGGCCCAGTACCACCTGGACGATCCGTTCCTGGTGCAGTACGGCCGCTGGCTCGGCGACGCGGTGACCGGCGACCTCGGGCGTTCCACGCAGTACCACGACCAGGTGTCCGACCTGATGGCGGCCCGGCTGCCGAGCACGCTCGCGCTGGTCGCCTACGCCTCGGTGCTGTTCGTGGTGTTCGGGATCGCGCTGGGGGTGCTGGCCGCGGTGCGCGGCGGGCGGACCGACTCGGCGGTGGTGGCGGGCACGACGTTCGCCACCTCCGTGCCGGCGTTCGTCACCGCGACGGTGCTGATCTCGCTGTTCGGCGTGCAGCTCGGCTGGTTCCCCGTCATGGGCGGCGGCTCGCTGTGGCACCTGACGCTGCCGGCTGTCACGCTCGCGCTCGGCGCGCTGGCCATCATCAGCCGGGTGACCAGGCAGTCCATGATCGAGCAGCGCGAGCTCGACCACGTGAGCGTGGCCCGCGCCGGCGGGCTGTCCGAGCGGCTGATCGTGGTGCGGCACGTCTTCCGCGGCGCGCTGGGGCCGATCGTGACGATGTGCGGGCTGGTCACGGCCGGGATGCTGGCCGGGACGGTGACGGTGGAGACCGCCTTCGGGCTCAACGGGATCGGCTCGTTGCTGGTGAACGCGATCAACACGCACGACTTCCCCGTCACGCAGGCGGTGCTGCTGCTCATGGTGGCCGCGTACATCGCCGTGACCACCGCGGTCGAGCTGCTGCATCCCCTGATCGACCCCAGAGTGAGGAGCCGGGCATGACCACACTCGTCGCCACACTCTCCCCGAAGCCCGCGCGGCCGCTCGGCCAGCTGCTGGCCACGGCGTTCCTCGGCCTCGTCGTCGCGGCGGCGGTGCTGGCGCCGCTGGTCGCCCCCTACGCGCCTGAGGCGGTCGACTTCGCCGCCACGCTCGCGCCCATGTCGCCGGGCCACCCGCTCGGCGCCGACCAGTCCGGCCGCGACCTGCTCACCAGGGTCCTGTACGGCGCCCGTACCTCGCTGATCGGCCCGCTGATCCTGCTGGCCATCGCCTCGGCGCTGGGCGTCGCGCTCGGCACGCTGGCCGCCTGGCACCGGGGCTGGGTGGACGCCGTCGTGTCCCGGCTGACCGACGTCATGTACGCCTTCCCCGGGCTGCTGTTCGTGGTGCTGATCGTGGCCGTGTTCGGCAACGGGATGACCACGGCCGTGGTGGCGCTGGGGCTGGCGTACACGCCGACGATCGCCAAGTACACCCGCAGCGTGGCGCTGGGCGAGTGCGGCAAACCGTACATCGACGCCTACCGGGTGCAGGGCATGGGCGGGTTCGCCATCTGCGTGCGGCACCTGGTGCCCAACATGGCCCGCTCGCTCGTGGGCTACCTGGTCGTGCTGTTCGGCGAGGGGCTCATGAGCCTGGCCACGCTGAGCTTCCTCGGGTTCGGCGCGCAGCCGCCGTCCTCCGACTGGGGGCTCATGGTCAAGGAGGGGCAGCCGGCCATCGTGCAGGGGGCGTTCCTGCCGGTGCTGGTGCCGGGCGCGGCCATCGCCCTGGTGGTCGTGTCGTTCAACGTGATCGGCGTGCGCCTGGCCGACCGCATGGGGGTGAGGGGGACGTGATGCTGCTGTCCGTGGAAGGGCTGACGATCGAGGCGGGCGGGCGGCGGCCGATCCTGCGCGAGGTGTCGCTGTCGGTCGGCAGGGGCGAGATCGTGGGGCTGGTCGGCGAGTCCGGCTCGGGCAAGTCCACGATCGCCCGCTCGGTGCTGCGCCTGCTCCCCGCCGGCGCCCGCGTCTCCGGGCGGGTCGCGGTCGAGGGCGAGGACGTGCTGACGATGGGCCAGGGCGCCTTGCGCGACCTGCGCGCCTCGAAGGTGTCGATGGTCTACCAGGATCCGCGCTCGTCGCTCAACCCGGTGCGCAGGATCGGCGACTTCCTGACCGAGCGTATGGTCCGCACCCTGGGCCGGCCCAAGGCCGAGGCGCGGACGCGGGCGCTGGAACTGCTGGACGCGGTGGGGATGCGCGACCCCGGGGCGCGGCTGCGGCAGTATCCGCACGAGCTGTCCGGCGGCATGCTCCAGCGGGTGGTGATCGCCGCCGCGCTGGCCGCCGACCCGGCGCTGCTGCTGGCCGACGAGGCGACGAGCGCGCTCGACGTCACCACGCAGGCCGAGACGCTCGCGCTGCTGCGCCGGGTGCAGGCGGAACGGGAGCTCGGCATGTTGTTCATCACCCATGACCTGCACCTGGCCGCCGCCTTCTGCGACCGCGTCCACGTGCTCTACGCGGGCACGGTGGTGGAGTCGCGGCCGGCCAAGGAGCTGTTCGCCGACCCTCGCCACCCCTACACCGCCGGCCTGCTGGCCTGCACGCCCGAGCTGGGCGACCCGCGGCCGATCCGGCCCATCCCCGGCCGGCCGCCCTCGCTGGACGACGCCTTCACGGGCTGCCCGTTCGCGCCCCGCTGCCCCGAGGCCACGGCCGCCTGCGAGGAAGAGCCGCCGCGGCCCGTGGCCGTCTCCGGCGGCACCGCCGCCTGCCGTCTGGTGGAGGCCTGATGCTGTCCGTACGCGCACTGCGCAAGTCCTTCGGCGCCACGGTGGCGGCGGACGACGTCACGTTCGACCTGGCCGCGGGCGGCTCGCTCGGGCTGGTGGGCGAGTCGGGGTCGGGCAAGACCACGATCGCCCGCATGCTCGTCGGCCTGGTCGCCCCCGACTCGGGCACGATCGCCGTGGCCGGGCGGGAGCGGGGCACGAGGGAGCGCGGCCGGGCCGCCAGGCTGCGCCGGGCCAGGGAGATCCAGATGGTCTTCCAGGACCCGTACCTCTCGCTCGACCCCCGGCTGACGGCCGAGGAGTGCCTGCACACGGCGCTCAGGCTGCACGGCAGACCCCGGGCGCGCGCCGCCGAGCTGCTGGAGCAGGTGGGGCTCGGCGCCAGGGAGGCCGGGGCGCGGCCGCACCGGCTCAGCGGCGGCCAGCGGCAGCGCCTGGCCATCGCCAGGGCGCTGGCGGTGGAGCCGTCGGTGCTGGTGCTGGACGAGGCGGTGGCCGCGCTCGACGTGTCGATCCAGGCGCAGATCCTGGAACTGCTGGCCGGCGTACGCAGGGAGTCGGGGGTCGCGCTGCTGTTCGTCAGCCACGACCTGGCCGTGGTGCGGCACCTGTGCGAGGAGACGCTGGTGCTGCACCGGGGGGTCGTGGTCGAGCGGGGGCCGGTGGAGCGGGTGCTGGCCGAGCCGGAGCACCCGTACACGCGGCTGCTGCTGGACTCCGTGCCCAGGCCCGGCTGGGACCCGGCGGCGGTGGTGCGGCCCTGACGCTCAGCGATCCCGAGGCTGCCAGACCTGTGCGGAGTCCACGGCGGTGGTACCCGGCTCTAGCGCTTCCAGACCTGTGCGGAGGCGCGCGCGAAGTCGGTGAAGTCCCTGGCCGGGCGGCCGAGGGCCTGGCGCACGCCGTCGGTGACGGTGGCGTTGCGGCCGTCCAGGATGTCGGTGAACAGGTGGGTCAGGCCGTGCGCCTCGCCGACGGTCACGCCGTGCTCGACGGCCGAGGTCACGTACTCCTCTGGCGTGACCCGGAGGAACACGATCGTCCTTCCTGTGGCCCGGGAGAGCTCGGCCGCCACGTCGGCGAACGTCAGCAGCCGGGGCCCCGTCAGCTCGTACAGCCTGCCCGCGTGCCCCTCCTCGGTGAACGCCGCCACCGCGACGTCCACGATGTCCTCCACGTCCACGAACGGCTCGGGCACGTCGGCGGCGGGCAGCGCGATGACGCCGTCGAGGACCGAGCCGAGCAGGAAGTCCTCGCTGAAGTTCTGCATGAACCAGGAGCAGCGCAGCACCGTCCACTCCGCGCCCGACTCCCGCACCGTCCGCTCGCTGGCCTGCGCCTCCGGCTCGCCCCGGCCGGACAGCAGCACCAGCCGCCGCGCGCCCGAGCTCACGGCCAGCTCCGTGAACGCCTTGACGTCGTCGTACGCGCCGGGAAAGGCCAGGTCGGGATAGTAGGACAGGTAGACGGCCGTCACGCCGTCGAGCGCGTCGCGCCAGGTCGAGCGGTCCTGCCAGTCGAAGGCGGGGGAGGCGGAGCGCGACCCGATCCGTACGGGCAGGCCACGCGCGCTGAGCCGGTCGGCGATGCGGCGGCCGGTCTTCCCGGTGCCGCCGAGAACGAGAATCGTCATGCCTCTAGTAAGTCCCGATACCGATAAGACTCTCCATGGTTGAGAAGCGCAATCCCATATGCGATCGTCTACCCCATGGACCAGCTCGCGGCGCTCCTGGACGGCCCGAGAGCGCGCGGCGCCTTCCTGCTCCGGACGATCCTGGCCCCGCCCTGGGGGCTGCGCATCCAGGACGAGGCGCCGCTGTCGCTGGTGGCGCAGGTCCGCGGCGATTCGTGGATCACGTTCGACGGCGGCGACCCCGTTCACCTGGAGGCGGGGCAGGTGGCCATCGCGCGGGGGCCGGAGCCGTACACGATGACGGACGAACCCGGCACCAAGCCGCAGATCATCATCGACCCGGGCCAGCGCTGCACCACCCTCGACGGCGAGTCGCTCTACGAGAGCATGGACCTCGGCGTACGGACGTGGGGCAACGACCCGGAGGGCCCCACCGTGCTGCTGACCGGCACCTACACCATGGAGGGCGAGGTCACCCGGCGGCTGCTGGAGGCGCTGCCCCAGCTCATCGTGCAGCCGGGCGGCCCGCTGATCTCGCTGCTCGGCGCGGAGATCGTCAAGGACGAGCCGGGCCAGGAGGCGGTCCTCGACCGGCTGCTCGACCTGCTGCTCATCGCGGTGCTGCGGGCCCACTTCGCCACGAACGAGGCTCCCGCCTGGTACCGCGCGATGAGCGACCCCGTCGTCGGCAAGGCCATGCGCCTGCTGCACAACAACCCCGCCCACCCGTGGACCGTGGCCGCGCTGGCCACCGAGGTGGGCGTGTCCAGGGCCTCGCTGGCCAGGCGCTTCACCGAGCTGGTCGGCGAGCCGCCGATGGCCTTCCTCACCGACTGGCGCCTCGCCCTGGCCGCCGACCTGCTGCGAGAGCCCGACGCCACGATCGGCTCCGTGGCCAGGAAGGTCGGGTACGGCAGCCCGTTCGCGCTCAGCGCGGCCTTCAAACGCGTCCGCGGCATCACCCCGCAGGAACACCGGGCCGTCCGGTGAAGCCGCTGCTCCTGCTCGACGTGGACGGCGTGCTCAACCCGATGGGACGGCCGAACCCCGACTTCCGGCGTTACCGGTGCACGGTCGGCGGCGAGGTCTACACCGTGCACCTCAACCCCCGCCACGGCCGCCGCCTGCTCGACCTGGCCCTGACCACCGGCTCCGAGCTGGTCTGGGCCACCACCTGGGAGCACCACGCCAACGACTGGATCGCTCCCCGGATCGGCCTGCCCTCCCTGCCGGTCATCTCCTTGAGCCCCGACGTGCCCTGTGAGCAGGGGGAGATGTTCAAGACGCCGCACGTGGCGGCGTACGCGGGGCGGCGGCCGTTCGTCTGGTTCGACGACCAGGTGTGGGCGGAGGACGAGGAGTATCTCAGGGTGCGTCAGGGTCTGACCGACTTCCTGCTCGTTCACGTGGATCCGGAACGGGGACTGACCAGCCGACATCTGGGCATGGCACATGATTGGCTGACCCTTACAGGGTTTTCTCAGGGTTCCTGACGGGAGTCTGACGGCCCGCTCGTCCGTTCTCCCAGTAGGTTCGACACCACACGGAGGAACAGCATGTACCGCTCACGAGAGCACAGGATCCTGGCCGGCGTCTGCGGCGGTCTGGCCGACAAGATGGGCCTGCCCCCTACCCTCGTCCGGATCCTCTGGCTGCTGCTGTCGCTCATCCCGGGACCGCTGTGGGTGGTCTACGTCGCCATGTGGATCCTGGTCCCGGAAGAGCCGAAGGGCTACCGGGCCGCCTGAACGTGAGGGAGGGCGGGGACGAAGGCGTCCTCGCCCGCCCGCGTGCGTCTCCATCGAGGGCCCGGCATATCCTCGAACCATGAGGGCAAGGCCGCTGACGCTCATCCAGGATGAGCTGGTCGACTACGACAAGGCGATGGAGCGCATGACCGACCTCGTCGGGCAGCGCCAACGGGACGAGCGTCCTGACACGCTCTGGCTGCTCAGCCATCCGTCCGTCTACACGATCGGGCGCCGCACCCCGACCGCCCACCTGCCCGACCCCTCCCGCGGCATCCCCGTCATGGAGACCGGGCGCGGCGGCCAGCTCACCTATCACGGTCCCGGCCAGCTCGTCGGCTACCTGATCGTCAAGCTGGGCGCGGACGAGGGCATCGTCGACTACGTGCGCGAGGTGGAGCTGCGGCTGGTCGAGGCGCTGGGCAAGCTGGGGCTGCCCGCCGAGCGCCGGGACACGCCACCGGGATCCGAGCTGCTGACCGGGGTCTGGACGGCCGAGACCGGGCGCAAGATCGTGTCCATCGGGATGCGGCAGAGCCGGGGCGTCACCAGCCACGGGTTCGCGCTCAACGTCGACGGCGATCTGACGCCGTGGGACTGGGCGGTCGCGTGCGGCATGCCGGACGTGGACATGACCTCGCTCAAGCGGGAGCTGGGCGACACTGCCATGGACGACGTACGCGCGACCGTGGCGGGGGCCTTCGAGGCGTCCTGACGGGAGCGCTCCGCGGTCGGTTCTCGGAGGATGGCGGCGCCTGACCGGTGTCGTCATCCTTTCGGAGGAAATCTGGTTATTTTCCGCACGGCCACGGCCGTGTATGCGCGATGATCCGCTTCGGTCGCACGCCCCGACGGGGGGATCGACTGATGATAGGAGCATCGTGCGAAGCAGATTTTCCCTGGTCGCCGCCGCCTTCCTGGCGCTGGCGACGGTATTACCCGTCTCGGCCGCGCACGCGGACACCGGGACGACGCACACCACCACCGCTGACACCATCGCCTGGGCGCCGTGTGAAGAGGTGCCCGAGGCCGAGTGCGGCACGCTGAGCGTGCCGATCGACTGGTCGAAGCCCGCAGGAGCGAAGGTCGACCTCGCGGTCGCGCGGCGCAAGGCCACCGACCCGGCCGCCAGGATCGGCTCGCTGGTGATCAACCCGGGCGGGCCGGGCGGCTCCGGTGTGGAGGCCGTCTACGGCGCTCCCGGCTCCTACACCGAGGAGTTGCAGCGCCGCTTCGACATCGTCGGCTTCGACCCGCGGGGTGTCGGGCGCAGCCATCCGGTGATCTGCTCGGCGTCCGTCTACAACCAGATGCCGCACACCGTCATGAAGAGCCAGGCCGACTTCGACGCCTGGAACACCTTCACCAAGAAGCTGCACGCCGACTGCCGCGCCCGTACCGGACCGCTGTACGACCACGTCGACTCCACTGACGTCGCCCGCGACCTGGACGCGCTGCGCGCCGCCCTCGGTGAGGAGAAGCTCACCTACTACGGCATCTCGTACGGCACCCTGATCGGCCAGATGTACGCCGAGCTGTTCCCCGGCCGCGTCCGGGCACTCGGGCTGGACAGCAATATGGACCACAGCCTCGGCGTCGCGGGCTTCCTGTCCACCGAGGCGCTCGCCGTCGAGGACGCGTTCGACCAGTTCGTCGGCTGGTGCGAGCAGGACACCAGTTGTGTGCTGCACGGCCAGGACGTCCGCGCGATCTGGAAGTCGCTGCGGGAGAAGGCGCAGCGCGGCGAGCTCGTCTACCCGAGCACCGGCACGAAGATGACCGAGCTGCAGCTCATCTACAACGCCGCGCTGGGCAACGAGGGCCCCGACTGGCAGACGCTGAGCCAGGTGATCAACTGGCTGAACGGCGGCGCCGAGCCGGAGTGGGTGCCCCCGCTGCCCGGCCGCGGGCCCGTGGAGGGGGACGTGGCGGAGCTGCCGACCACGATCCTGTGCCAGGACTACAACCTCCGGGTGCGCAACTACACCGAGTACGCCGCGCTCATGCGCGTGTCCAACGCCCTCGCGCCGGACACGCGGTACCACCCGTACCCGATCGACGACCTGCCGATCTGCATGAACTACCCGACCACCAACCCGCCGCACGCGCTCAAGTACACCGGTGAGGCTCCGCTGCTGCTCGGGAACTCGCTGCACGACCCGGCCACCCCGTGGATCTGGTCGGCCAACGCGGCCCGCCAGCTCGGGTCCAAGGCGGTGCTGCTCACGTACGAGGGCTGGGGTCACCGCATCTACGGCAAGGACAAGTGCCAGACGGACATCTTCGACGAGTACCTGATCTCGCTGAAGGTGCCGCCGCACGGCACGAGCTGCGCCGTGGGCACGCCTGAGGAGAGCCTGCTCAAGCAGCGCTCCCAGCGGCCCGCGTGGCCGACGGACCGGCTCTCCTGGGCCGCTCCGGGCACGAAGTAAATCCTGAGGGGTACGGCGCGGCCAGGGGGTCGCGCCGTACCCCTTTTTTCAGGAGACGGGCATTTCCTGGTCGTCGACCGTGCGGCGCGGACCCGTGAACCAGTGGCGGGCCGACAGCGCCCACCACAGCGCGATCCCGATCAGCACCACTCCCACCGCGATCGGCGCGTAGTTGACCGACGTCCAGGTGAAGTCGGCGCTGCCGGGCACGCCGGCGGGGGAGAACGGCATCACGAAGTAGATCGACACGATGACGATCTCGACGCAGGCGATCCAGCACAGCGCCTTGTACTTCCGCCCCAGCGTCCACGGCCCCGGTTTGAACGCCTCTCCCATGCGCAGCCGCAGCCAGATCGGGATGAGGAAGGCCAGGTAGAGGCCGATGACCGCGATCGAGACGACGGCGTAGAACGCGACCGGCGTGGTCAGCCCGGGAGGGGCGTAGAGCGCGGGCAGCGTGATCAGGGCGGCGGCGAGGCAGCCGGCGATGATCGCGTTGACCGGGGTGCGGTTGCGGTCCACCCGCGACCACAGCCGCCAGCCGGGCACCGCGCCGTCGCGCGAGAACGCGTACGTCATGCGCGACATCGAGGTCACGCAGCTCATCCCGCAGAAGAACTGGCCGATCGTGGAGATGGCGAAGATCGCCGTGGCGAGCGGGGACGACAGGGCGCTCTCGAAGATGGACCCGACGAACCCGCCGTCCTTGTTCAGCTGATCCACGTTCGTGGCGGCGAACAGGAACGACAGCAGCAGGATCCAGCCGCCGATCGCCGAGTAGAAGATCGACTGCCACAGTCCTCGGGCCGCGCTGGTGGCCGCGCCCTGGGTCTCCTCCGACACGTGGGCGCAGGCGTCGAAGCCGGTGATCGTGTACTGGGTGAGCAGGAAGCCGAGCGGCAGCACGTACAGCCAGAAGGGCAGCCCGTCCGAGCCGTCGCCGAAGCCCGAGTTGTCGTTGGTGCCGAAGAAGACGAAGGACGCCGACTGGTGGTCGGACGGGGCGAAGATCAGGATGGCCACCACGATCGCGGCGCCGACCACGTGCCACCAGACCGAGACGTTCTGCAGCAGCGAGATCAGCCGGTGGCTGAAGATGTTGATCAGCGCGTGCAGCGCCAGGACGATCACGAACAGCAGGAACGCCTGCGGCAGCGTGCCCTCCCAGGCGCCGCCGGTCAGCCGGTTGAGGGTGATGTTGAGGAAGGTCGCGCAGCCGTAGTCGACCGACGCGGTGACGGCGATGAGGCCGATCAGGTTGAGCCAGCCGGTGAACCAGCCGTGGATCGGCTTGCCCAGCTTGGCGGCCCACCAGTAGATGCCGCCCGCCGTCGGGTACGCCGACACCAGCTCCGACATGCAGAAACCGATGATCAGGATGAACAGCGAGATGATCGGCCAGCCCCACGAGATGGCGATGGGGCCGCCGTAGTTCCAGGCTTGGCCGAAGGTCGTGAAGCAGCCGGCGAGGATGGAGATGATCGAGAAGGAGATGGCGAAGTTGGAGAAACCGCTCCAGGTGCGGGCGAGCTCCTGCTTGTAACCGAGCTCGGCGAGTCGCCTGGAATCCTCTTCCGTGGTCATTGAGGTCTCCCTGGGGGGCGGGACGCTCCTTTTGGTCTACCTCTAGACCATTTCTGCCCAGGGAACAAGGCGTTACAGCGGCTTTTCGATCTCGTCAGGCCCGCCCGCAGGCCGGGCGCGGTTGCGGGCCGGGCTCAGGTCATGGGCCGGGCCGGGCCCGAGGCCCGGCCCGCGCGCTCACATCACTGGCCGAAGACGTCGGTGACGGCCTGGCAGAACGCCTTGAGGTCGTCCGGCTTGCGGCTGCTCACCAGCATGTTCGGCCCGTCCGTGCAGACCACGACCTCCTTGTCCACCCAGGTCGCCCCGGCGTTGCGCAGGTCGGTCCGCAGACTGGGCCAGGACGTGATCGTCCGGCCGCGTACGACGTCCGCCTCGACCAGCGTCCACGGCGCGTGGCAGATGGCGGCCACAGGCTTGCCCGCGTCGAAGAAGGCACGGGCGAAGCGCACGGCGTTGTCGTTCATGCGCAGGAAGTCGGGGTTCGCCACGCCTCCCGGCAGGACGAGGCCGTCGAAGGAGGCCGCGTCCACGTCGTCCACCGTGTCGTCCACGGCGAAGGTGTCGGCCTTGTCCAGGTGGTTGAACCCCTGGATCTGGCCCGGGGCGGTGGAGACGAGCCGGGGTGTGCCGCCCGCCTGCTTGACCGCCTTCCAGGGTTCGGTGAGCTCGACCTGCTCGACTCCCTCGGGGGCGACCAGGAACGCGATGGTCTTGCCGTCCAGCATGTCTGTTCTCCCGTGAATCGCGTCTTTTCTCCCTTGAACCGGGACTCGCCATCCCCCTAACCGAGGCGGGGGGATGTATGCGTCTCTACCCCTGGGGGGTATAGTCGGGCTCATGACTGTCACGACATACCAGGTAGAGGGCATGACCTGTGGTCACTGTGTGAGCGCTGTGACCCAAGAGGTGGGCAAGGTCGCCGGGGTCAGCGGCGTCGAGGTGGATCTGGGATCAGGGTCCGTCAAGGTGACGAGCGCGGCCCCGGTCGACGCCACGCTCATCGGCGCGGCCGTCGAGGAGGCGGGTTACGAGCTGGGCGGCACGGTCGAGTTGCTGCCCCAGGCGGGTGGGTCGTGCTGCGGCTCGGGCGGCTGCCACTAGGGGCTCATCGCCTACCGGCCGGTCCGCGCGGGTGCGGGCCGGCCGTCCGCGTCACCACGGGAGAGGGCCGGCCTGGGTGAAGAAGCCGCCGGTCGGGCCGTCGCGGCCCACCTGCGCCATCCTGACGATGATCTCCGCCCCCTCCTCCACGGTCTGCGTGCCCGTGCGGCCGTTCAGGTCCGTGGCGGTGTAGCCAGGCTCGACCGCGTTGATCCGCATCTCGGGGAACGCCTTCGCGTACTGCACGGTCAGCACGTTCACCGCCGCCTTGGAGGCCGGGTAGGCGAGCCCCGGATACGCGTACGCCGGCGTCCCCTCGGCCGTGATGCCCGCCAGCGAGGCCAGGCCGCTGCTCACGTTCACCACGACCGGGGCCGCGGAGCGGCGCAGCAGCGGCAGGAAGGCGTGCGTCACGCGGACCACGCCGAAGGTGTTCGTCTCGAAGATCGTGCGCATGTCGGCGGCGGTCAGGTCCGCCGCGCCGATCACGCTGTTGTCCTCCCGCCGTCCTTCGACGCCGGCGTTGTTGATCAGCACGTCCAGCCCGCCGTCGGCCTCGACGGCCTTCGCGGCGGCGGCGACGGAGGCGTCGTCGGTCACGTCGATGAGCAGCGGCTTCGCGCCCAGCCGGGCGGCCGCCTCGCGACCGCGCCCGGCGTCGCGGCTGCCCACGTAGACGGTGTGGCCCGCGGCGATGAGCCGGCGGGCGGTCTCGAAGCCGAGACCCTTGTTCGCTCCGGTGATGAGTGTCGTCGTCATGCCGTCCACGCTGCCCGCGACGAGGGCGGACAGCCAGGCGTCCCGCTTTCCGGGGACTGCCAGTACCAGGATGAACGCGCGGGAAGGGTGTTGACTGAGGGCATGGCGGCGAGCGAGTTCGGACAGGCGGTGCGGCGCTGGCGCGACCGCGTCTCGCCCGCGACGGTGGGGCTGCCCGCCGGCGGCCGGCGGCGCGCGGCCGGGCTGCGCCGCGAGGAGTTGGCGCTGCTGGCCGGCATCTCCGTCGACTACGTCACCCGCCTCGAACAGGGCCGGGCGGACAATCCGTCGCCGCAGATCGTGGAGGCGCTGGCGCGGGCGCTGCGGCTGTCGGCGGAGGAGCGGATCTACCTGTTCCGGGTGGCCGGCCTCGCGGTCCCCGGTCCCGAGACGGTGCCCGCCTACGTCACCCCGAGCGTCCAGCGGCTGGTGGACCGGCTGGACGGCGCCGCGGTCGGAGTCTTCGACGCGGCCTGGACGCTGCTCATGGCCAACCCGCTCTACGCGGCACTCATGGGCGATCCGTCCGAATGGCACGGCATCGAACGCAACGGGGTGTGGCGCAACCTGGTCGGATCCGGCGGCCGGGTCCGGTACACGCCGGAGGAGCGGAGCGCGTTCGAGGCGGCGCTGGTCGCCGACCTGCGCGCGACCGCCGGCCGCTATCCGCGTGACCAGCAGCTGCGCCGGCTGATCGCGCGGCTGCGCGCCGACAGTGAGCGCTTCGCCGAGCTCTGGGACGCGGGCGTGGTCGAGTCGCTGCGGGCCTCCCGCAAGATCGTCGACCATCCGCAGGCCGGGGCCATCACGCTCGACTGCGACGTGCTCAGCGTGGTGGGCGACGACCTGCGCGTCATGGTCTACACGGCCGAGCCAGGCACGGCCGACGCCGAACGCCTCCGGCTGCTCGCCGTCCTCGGCACGCAGTCCCTCGTCGGATGAACCTCAGTGGGGCGCGCGTCTGAGCCACAGCGTGTGGGCGATCAGGCAGGCCGCCGCGCCCACGGCGTACCAGAGCAGGTCGGGCGGGTGGAAGGTGCTGCCCAGCAGTGGCCACAGGACCTCGGGGATGCCTCCGAGCTGGGCGAACTCGATCGCCCAGCTCAGCCCGCCCGACACCGCCGCCGCGGCCCAGGGCCGCGCGGCCGGCCGCACGAGCAGCACCACTCCGTAGATCGCCGCCGTGTAGAGCGCGTCGCCGGCGAACTTGGGCGCCGGACCGTCCCAGAGTGCCCGTACGATGAGCCCGCACGCCACGATCGCGGCGATGGACAAGGCGGTCAGGAGGCGGGGCAGCGGGCGGGACACCAGCTCAAGCTACTGCCAAGCCGACTGAAAATTTACACCGCCGAAAGAAACGAGACTGAAACAATTTTCCGCCACTCGTTGACACGCGGTCTCCGTATGGTGTGCCTTTTGCTACACAGGAAACCCCCGCCTGAAGGTGAGGCACTTATGAGGAAATGGTTCGCACGCCTGGCTGCGCTGGGCGTCGCGCTATTAGTGGCCGGTCAGGGCGCCACGGCGGCCCTAGCCCAGGACCCGGCGGCGGGGAAGAAGATCGTGCGGGTGGGCGCGACGCAGTCGATGGACTCGATGAACCCGTTCATCGCGGTCCGCCTGGTCTCCACGTCGATCCACCGCTGGATGTACGGCTACCTCACGGTGCCCGACTCCAAGACGCTTCAGCCCAGCCCCGACCTGGCCGAGTCGTGGACCACGTCGGAGGACGGGCTCACCTGGACGTTCAAGATCCGCGCGGCCAAGTGGTCCGACGGCAAGCCCGTCACCGCCGACGACGCGGCCTGGACGTTCAACAAGATGATGACCGACGAGGCCGCCAAGACCGCGAACGGCCCCGCGGTGGAGAACTTCGAGAGCGTCACGGCCAGCGGCCAGGACCTGACGATCAAGCTCAAGTCCCCGCAGGCCAGCATGCTGGAGAACCCGGTCCCGATCATGCCCAAGCATGTCTGGGAGTCGGTCACCGACATGGCCAACTACGACGCGGAGAAGTACCCGTCGGTCAGCAGCGGCCCGTACATCGCGGTCGAGCACAAGAAGGACCAGTACGTCAAACTGCAGGCCAACCCCAACTACTGGCGCGGCAAGCCCAAGATCGACGAACTGCAGGTCGTCTTCTACGACAACCCGCAGGCCGCCATCGCCGGGCTCAAGACGGGTGACATCGACCTGCTCGGCCGGATGACCCCGCAGGAGTTCGAGGCCATCCAGAACGACCCCAACATCGAGGCCTGGAACACCCAGGGCCGGCGCGCTTCGTACCTGCAGATCAACCACGGCGCCACCACGACCGACGACAAGTCCGTCGGCGACGGTCACCCCGCGCTGAAGGACCTCAAGGTCCGTCAGGCCCTGCACTACGCCATCGACAAGCAGAAGCTGGTCGACGAGGTGCAGAACGGCCTGGCCAAGCCCGCCGACGGCTCGATCGTGCCGCCGATCTACAAGGAGTTCTTCTGGGAGGCCGGCGGCGAGGAGAAGGTCTCCTACGACCCCGCCAAGGCCAACAAGATCCTCGACGACGCCGGCTACAAGAAGGGCGCCGACGGCGTCCGCACGATGCCCGACGGTGACCGCAAGCTGGAGTTCCGCTTCACCATCCACACCGAGACGCCGATCGAGGACAAGCTGGCCGAGTACCTGACGGCCTTCTTCAAGGAGATCGGCATCACGCTCACCACGGTGAAGCTCGAGTCGAGCAAGTTCACCGAGGAGACCGGCGTCACCGGCAACTTCGACATCGCGATCAGCGGCTGGTCGGTCAACCCCGACCCCGAAGAGGTCATGGCCACCCACCTGTGCAGCCGCAGGCCGGCCCCCAACGGCGAGGGCGGCGGCACCGAGTCGTTCTTCTGCGACGACACCTTCGAGCAGCTCTACAAGGACCAGCTCAAGGAGCTCGACCGGACCAAGCGGGTCGACCTGCTCAAGCAGATGCAGGAACGCCTCTACACGCAGGCGCCGATCATCGCGATCTACTACACCAACGACCTTGAGGGCTACCGCAAGGACAAGATCACCAGCATCACCCCGATCCCCGAGGACAAGGGTCTGCTCTACGGCGGCAGCGGCTACTGGCCGTTCTACACCGTGGACGCCAAGGCGACGGGGGGCAGCGCCACCGGCGCCGAGGGCGGCTCCAACACGGGGCTGATCGCCGGCGTCGTCGGCGGCGTGGTGGTCATCGGACTCGCGGCGTTCTTCCTGACCAGGCGGCGCAAGGCCGTCGCCGACGAACGCGAATGACCACACCGCTCGAAACGACAGAGCCCGCCGCCGCCCAGGCGGCGGCGGGCGCTGGCGATGAGCGCCCCGCCTGGCGCGGTACGCTGCGGTACGCGCTGGCCAAGGCCGGCGGGGCGCTGTTCAGCATCGCCATGGTGATCGTCGGCACGTTCTTCCTGTTCCGGCTGCTGCCCGGCGATCCCGTGCGCAACATGGCCCAGGGCCGCAACATGACCCCGGCCCAGCTCGACCTCGAACGCCACCGGCTCGGCCTCGACAAGTCGCTGATCCAGCAGTTCTTCGACTTCGTCGGTGACACGCTCAGGCTCGACCTCGGCATGTCGTACGAGTACAAGCGGCCCGTCCTCGACCTGATCGGCGAGCGGCTCGGCCCCACACTGCTGCTGGCCGGCACCGGCCTGGTGATCGCCGTCAGCCTCGGCATCTGGCAGGGCACCCGCGCCGGCTGGCGGCACGGCAGCCGCTTCGACCGCTTCTCCACCGCCACGTCGCTGCTGCTCTGGTCGGTGCCCACGTTCTGGCTCGGCCTGCTGCTCATGATGGTCTTCGGCGTCGGCGTCGGGCCCATCCCCGGGATCTTCCCCTTCCGCGGCATCGAGAGCGTGGACGCGCCCGACGGGTTCGCGTACGTGCTCGACGTGGCCTCCCACATGGTGCTGCCGTGCCTGACGCTGGTCGCCGTGGTCTACGCGCAGTACCTGCTCGTCATGCGTTCCTCGCTGGTCGAGGAGATCAGCCAGGACTACGTCACCGTGGCCCGCGCCAAGGGGCTGCGCGACGACGAGGTACGCCGCCGGCACGCCGTGCCCAACGCCCTGCTGCCCACGGTGACGCTCGTGTTCATGCGCATCGGCTTCGTGGTCGGCGGTGCGGTCACCGTCGAGACGATCTACACCTGGCCCGGTCTCGGGCAGCTGTTCTACGAGGCGGTCAGTGTGCCCGACTTCACGCTCATGCAAGGGACGTTCATGCTCATCACGGTGGCCGTCATCGTCATGAACACGCTGGCCGACGTGGCGTACCACATCCTCGACCCGAGGGTGAGGTCGGCGTGACCAGTGTCGCCGCGGCCCGCAGGAAACTGGCGCTCAGCCGGTTCTGGGGCGAATACCGCCGCCACCGCGCCGGAGTGGCCGGCCTCGTGATCCTCGTCGCTGCCGTGCTGCTCGCGCTGATCGCCCCGCTGTTCATCGGCGACGAGGTGACCAGCGTGGTCGAGAGCGTCGGCGAGAAGTTCGCGCCCCCGAGCCTCGGCGAGCCGTTCGGTACCGACGAGTCGGGCCGCTCCATCCTGCTCATGGTGTGGTGGGGCTCGCGCACGTCCCTGCTCATCGGCTTCCTGGCCGCGCTGCTCAGCATCGTGATCGGCCTGGTGCTGGGCGTCGCCGCCGGCCACTTCCGCGGCTGGGCGGGCGCCGCCCTGATGCGGGTGACCGACTGGTTCCTCGTGCTCCCCTCGCTGGTCACGGCTCTCGTGCTGGCGGCCATCCTGGGCGGCAGCACCTGGACGATCATCATGGCCATCGGCATCACCACCTGGCCGTCCACCGCCCGCCTGATCAGGGCCCAGACGCTCGCCGTGGAGGCCAGGCCGTACATCGAGCGCTCCAAGGCGCTCGGCGGCGGCCACTGGCACATCACCACCCGCCACGTCCTGCCGAACGTGGCGCCGCTGCTGCTGGCCAGCACCACGCTGGAGGTGGCCAGCGCCATCGTGACCGAGTCCACCCTCGCCTTCCTCGGCGCCAGCTCCAACCGGACCTCCTGGGGCACCATGCTGCGGGCCTCGTACGACTTCGGCGCGGCCACGCAGGGCGCATGGTGGTACATCCTCATCCCCGGCCTGGCCATCCTCGCCGTCGTCATGGCGTTCACCCTGGTCGGGCGGGCGCTGGAAGCGGTGCTGAACCCCAGGCTCAGGAGGGCCGCGTGACCGAGCAGGCTCAGGAGGGCCGCGTGACCGAGCACGACGAGGCGACGCGGCCGGTGAGCCTGCTCGAACTCGATGACGTGTCAGTGACCTACCGCATCGCCTCGGGCGAGGTGCCCGCCGTGCGCGGGGTGTCGCTGACCCTCGACTCCGGAGCGGCACTCGGAGTCGCCGGCGAGTCGGGATCCGGCAAATCGACGCTGGCCATGGCGCTGCTCCGGCTCCTGCCCCGGGACGCGCGGGTCGGTGGCCGGATCCTGCTCGACGGCGAAGACGTGCTCGCCATGAAGTGGGGCCGCATGCGCGCCGTACGGTGGGCCGAGGCGTCCATCGTCTTCCAGGGCGCCCAGCACGGCCTCAACCCCGTGCGCAGGATCGGCGACCAGATCGCCGAGCCGCTGCTCGTGCACGGCCTGGCCAAGCCGGACGCCGCCCGCAAGCGCGTGGCCGAACTGCTCGACCAGGTCGGCCTGCCCGCCTGGCGGGCGCGCAGCTACCCGCACGAGCTGTCCGGCGGGCAGCGGCAGCGCGTCATGATCGCGATGGCCCTGGCCTGCTCGCCGCGCCTGATCATCGCCGACGAGCCGACCACCGCGCTCGACGTGATGGTCCAGGCCCAGGTGCTGAGCCTGATCAAGGAACTGATCGCCGAGCACGGGATCTCCCTGATCATGATCTCGCACGACCTGTCCGTGCTGGCGGACGTCTGCGACCGGCTCGCGGTCATGTACGCCGGCCGCGTCGTCGAACACGGCCCGTCCGCCGAGGTCTTCCACAAGGCCGAACACCCCTACAGCCGGGCCCTGGCCGCGGCCTTCCCGACCGTGGGCGACCCGGTGTCGCGGATGGCCCCCAAGGGCCTCGGGGGCGACCCGCCCGACCCCATGCAGTTGCCCGGGGGGTGCTCGTTCCATCCGCGCTGCCCGGTGGCGCTGGACGAATGCTCGACCCTGGACGTCCAGCTGTGGCCGGCGGGGCCGGCTCGCGCGGCCGCCTGCGTACACGTCAGGCCCACGGCGCCTTCAGACCCGGAGCAGGACGTCGAGGCGAAGAAGGAGGAGGAGTCCTCATGACCGAGACGCAGACCGCCGCCGACGCGGTCGCGACCACGCGGCCGACCCTGCTGGAGGCCCGCGACCTGCACGTCGAGTTCTCCTCCCGAGGCCGGCGGGCCCGTGCCGTGGACGGCGTGAACCTCGCCATCGGCGCGGGCGAGATCGTCGCCCTCGTCGGCGAGTCCGGCTGCGGCAAGACCACGCTCGCCCGTACGCTGCTCGGCCTCGAACGCCCCACTTCCGGCGAGGTCCGCTACGACGGCGACGTCCTGAACTACAGCTCGAAGGCGCTCAAGGAGTACCGCAGGCAGGTGCAGCTCGTCCTCCAGGACCCGACCGGCTCGCTCAACCCCCGGCACACGGTGTACGAGGCCGTCGCCGAGGGCGCGCGCATCCACGGCCTGCCGGACGAGCAGGAGGTCGTGACCAGCGCCCTGTCCAGGGCCGGACTGCGACCGCCCGACCGGTTCTTCCTGCGCTACCCGCACGAGCTGTCCGGCGGCCAGCGTCAGCGCGTGGTGATCGCCGGCGCGCTGGCACTCGACCCGAAGGTCCTCATCGCCGACGAGCCCGTGGCCAGCCTGGACGCCTCCGTACGCGGCGAGATCCTGGCCCTGCTGCTCAAACTACGCGCCGACCTGGGCCTCTCAGCGCTGGTCGTCACCCATGACCTGGGCCTGGCCTGGAACATCGCCGACCGCGTGGCCGTGATGTACCTGGGCAGAATCGTCGAGTCGGGCCCGGTGGAGCAGGTCCTCACCGCGCCACGTCACCCGTACACACAGGCCCTGATGTCGGTACTGCCAGAATCGCCGGAACGAGTGGTGTTGACCGGCGAACCACCGGACCCGACCAGAATCCCCGGCGGCTGCCGCTTCCACGCCCGCTGCCAGATCCTCGCCTCGGGCAAGGCCGCCGAAGCCGGAGTGGCCGACCACTGCCGCACCAACCCCCTCCCCATCCTCCCCTCCACCGCAGACGCCCAAGCAGCCTGCTACTACGCCAACAACACCACCTGACCAGCCCACCGCCCTGCCGCACCTCGGGCCGACCGGGAAACGACGCCTCTGCCCTGCTCGTATCGACAGGAGGGTGAAAGTTCTGCTCGGCCCGAGGCGGGTTCGGTGGGGTGGTTGTCAGGCGAGGTCGGCGTCGTGGACCAGGATGGCGGCCTGGACGCGGTTGGCCAGGCCCAGCTTGGCCAGCACCCGGCTGACGTGGGCCTTGACCGTGGCCTCGGTCAGGCGTAGCTCGCGGCCGATCTCGGCGTTGGACAGGCCGCGGGCCAGGGCCCTGATCACGTCCTCCTCGCGCCCGGTGAGCGCGGCGAGTTGCTTGCGGGCGGCCTGTGCCCGGGAGGGGGCGCGGTCAGCGTAGGAGGAGATCAGGCGCTTGGTGACCGACGGCGAGAGCATGGCCTGACCCCCGGCCACCGTCCGGACGGCGGAGGCCAGCTCCCGGGGCGGGGTGTCCTTGAGCAGGAACCCGACCGCACCCAGCCGCAGGGCCTCATGCACGTATTCGTCCAGGTCGAACGTGGTCAGCATGATCAGCTTGGGCGGCTCGGACTCCGCGAGGAGATGCCGTGCGGCGGTCAGGCCGTCCATGACCGGCATGCGTACGTCCATCAGCACCACCTCGGGCCGCAGCCGCCGCACAGCCGAGAGGGCCTCGGCACCGTCGCGCGCCTCACCGGCGATGGCGATGTCTCCCGACGCCTCCAGAATCAGCCGCAACCCGGACCGCACCAACTCCTCGTCGTCCACCAGCAGAACCCTGATCACCCGCACCCCTCACCACGCCCAAGTTTCCGATCACCGCCGCTCCGAGTCTCACTCGGGAGCACACCATCCCGTCCCGTTCGGGCACTCGGTCGGGGTCGTGCCATCCCGCCTCGTTCAGACCCTTCGCCTGGACCGTCCCGTCCCCGCCGAGTTCGCTGCTCGCGGTGGGTCGATCGCCGGCGGTGGGTGGGGTGTCTCACGGCGGGCTCGTCTCCCTGGACGGGAGTTTGGCGCTCACCAGGAAGCCGCCGGCGTCGTCCGGGCTGGTGCGCAGGGTGCCGCCGAGCAGTTCGACGCGTTCGCGGAGCCCGACCAGGCCCCAGCCCGCACCCGGCACGTCTTCGTGAGGGTCGTGCGGGGCCTGGTTGCGCACTTCGACCTCCAGTTGCCCTGTGCCGTAGCGGATGAGGACGTCGGTGCCGGCGTTTCCGGCGTGTTTGTGCACGTTGGTGAGGGCTTCCTGGATCACGCGGTACGCGGTCCGCTCCACGGTGGCCTCCACCGGACGCGGCTCGCCCTCGTCGTGCCTGGTCACCGTGATGCCCAGGGCGCGGGACTGGTCGAGCAGCCGGTCGAGGTCGCCGAGCGTGGGCGGCGGGCGTACGTCGGCGTCGAGCGCCTCCCGCCGGGGTGAGCGCAGCACGCCGAGCACGTCGCGCAGGTTGGTCAGGGCCTCCCGGCCGATCCCGCCGATCAGGGCGGCGGCCCGCGCGGTCTCCTCGTCGGACGTGCGCACCTCCAGCGCCCCGGCGTGCAGCACGATCAGCGACACCCGGTGGGCCACCACGTCGTGCATCTCCCTGGCGATCCTGGCCCGCTCCTGTGTCCTGGCCTGATCGGCCCGCATGACCTGCTCGCGTTCGAGCCGTTCCGCCCGTTCCTTGGCGGCCTCCAGCACCTCGTGCCTGGCCCTGGCCCACAGGCCGGCCACCAGCGGCAGGCCCATCACGGCCAGCGCCGTGAGCAGGGCGTTGCCCAGGGACGCGGTCATCATCTCCCGCCGGCCGCCGAACCACCCGCCGGCCAGCGCCGAGAGGCCGCACACCGCCACACAGCCGCCGCCGTAGGCGAGCAGGCCGCGCCTGCTCAGCGTGCGACCGGCGTGGAACGAGGCCACCAGCAGCGGTGGCCACATCGCGAGCCAGGCGTACGTGACGGCGCCCACGGCGGCCAGTGGCCACCAGGAGCGCCGGGCGTGCCAGGCGGTCAGGCCCGCGACGGCCGCGACCGCGACGAGCACGGGGAGCGGCAGGCTCGACGGCACCCCGCCCTGACCGTGCAGGGTGAGCAGTGAGGCCGCGAAGACTCCGGCGCCGAGCAGAACGAACCGCATGGTCACAGGGTAGGGGCAGGGCTGGAGATGGCATGACGACGAAAGTAGTAAGCGGCGGTCGACGATCGGAGCGTCCGCAGGAGCGCCCCTCGCGGCCAATGTGGAGCCCATGCGTAGAACCCTCACCGTAACGACGGTGGTGTCGCTGAGCGTCCTCGGCCTCACCACCCAAGCCCAAGCCACCGCCCTTTCTCGCTCGGGGTATCTCGCTGCTTCGGGGCAAGTTGCCCGGACGGCACACTCCTCATTGCCCGCCGACCTCGCCAAGGCAGCGGGTCTGGCTCTGCCTGCCCCGACAGGTAAGAGGCCCGTCGGCACGACCGGTCTTCATCTGGTCGACAAGAGCCGCCCCGATCCGTGGAATCCGGAGGCGAAGGAGCGGGAGCTGCTCGTCTCGCTCTGGTATCCGGCGAAGAAGGCCACCGGCAGGCGGGCCCCGTACATGACCGCGGCGGAGTCGCAGGCCGTGCTCAAGGACTATCCCGTGACGGACAAGGACGCCCTGGCCGGGGTCAGGACGCATGCCAGGGTCGACGCCCGGCCGGTGGGCGGGCGGCGGCCGCTGGTCGTCATGTCGCCGGGGTTCAGCTTCCCGCGCGCCACCCTGACCTCGCTGGCAGAAGACTTCGCCAGCAGGGGATACCTGGTCGCGGCCATCGAGCACACGTACGAGTCGGTCGGCACCACCTTCCCCGACGGCCGCACCACCTCCTGCCTGGCCTGCGTGAAGGGGCAGGACAACGGGAAGGTGGCGGCGAGCCGGGTGAAGGACGTGCGGTTCGTGCTCGACCGTCTGATCGACGGCCGCTGGGGCAGGGCCATCGACCGGTCGAAGATCGCCATGGTGGGTCACTCGATCGGCGGGCACGCCACCGCCCAGACCATGCTCACCGAGCCCAGGATCAAGGCCGGCGTGAACCTGGACGGCTCGTTCGAGCTGACCGAGCCGATCAAGCGGCCGTTCATGCTGGTCGGGACGGCCAGCGGGCACACGCCGGAGGACGAGAAGTGGCGGCAGGCGTGGGCCCGCTTCACCGGCTGGAAGCGGTGGATCACGGTGCGGGGCACCGACCACTCGGCGTTCGTCGACTACGCCGTGCTCAGGCCGGCGCTGGGGCTGCCGGCGCAGGAGCTCGACGGCGCACGGGCCCTGGAGATCACCCGCGCCCACCTCGCGGGCTTCCTCGACCTGCACCTGAGGGGCAAGCGGACCCCGGTCAAGAAGTATCCCGAGGTCACCGATCACACCCGGAACGCCTCAGCGGCGGCCCACTGACCGAAGCTGCCCGCCTCCCGGTCACACGCGTGACCCGCCGACACTCTCGGCGGTCCGCTGAGCGAAGTCGCCGGTGTCCCGGTCATCCGCGGAACGCGTCGGCGTGCTCCGTGGCCCACTGGGCGAAGTCGCGCGCGTCCCGGCCGGTCACTTCGCGTACGGTCGGGACCACGGTGTAGCCGGCCTCGGGCGTGTCGCCGAGGGCGCTCACGAGGAACTCGATGGTCTGCTCGGCCATGCCGTCCGCGGCCCACTTGGCGCGGGCCTCGTCCACGGTCAGCTCCACGAAGCGCACGTCCCTGCCGATGGCGGCGCCCAGGATCTCCACCTTCCGCTTCAGCGTGATCGCCTCGGGCCCGGTGATCGTGTACGTCCTGCCGCCGTGTCCCCCCTCGACCAGCACGGTCGCGGCCACGGCGGCGATGTCGCGTTCGTGCACGAGGGCGCTCAGCCGGTCGCCGAACGGCTCCTTGATGACGCCTTCGGTCCTGATCGCGTGCGCCCACCAGCGCAGTGTGTTGGACATGAACTCGACCGGGTTGAGCAGCGTCCACTCCAGCTCGTCGGCGGCCAGCGCCTGCTCAAGGGCGCCGTCCGTGCGCCCGCCGAGCACCGTGGCGCGCCGCACGCCGGCCGCGGCGGCCAGCTCGACCAGCCGGGCGGGGTCGGGAAGGGGTGTGTAGTCGTCGCCGGCGAAGGTGATGAAGTGCACGCCCGTGACGCCTTCGAAGGCGGCGGCCACGGACTCGGGCCTGGCCAGGTCGCCGGCGACGACCTCGACGCCCGCGGGCAGCGCGGCCTTGCCGGGGTCCCGGGTGAGGGCCCGCACCTGAGCCCCCGCGTCGAGGAGCTCCTGGACGACGAGACGGCCGACGGTGCCGGTGGCTCCGGTGACGAGGAAGGTCATGGCGAACCTCTTTCAGGAAGGAACGGAACGTTCTGATCCCAGAATACCAGAACGGAACGATTCATTCCACATACGACTTCAGCGTGATGGCGTTCGCGGCGCGGGCGATCGGGCCGGTGATGCGTTCGATCATCCGGTCCCTGCCGGGCAGGCGCGGCAGCAGCCGCATCATCCTCAGCTGGAACCACAGGGCCGCCCGCGACCCGCTGACCATGCCCTTGATGTTCGTGGGCCCCAGCGCCTGGTTCGCCTCGACGAACGGCCGCAGCTCGCGCTCGTACCCCTCCAGCCCGTCGCCCCCGCTCAGCTCGCCGGCCAGCACGTACGCCCCCACGAGCGCCAGGCTCGTCCCCTGCCCCGAGGCCGGCGAGGCGCAGTAGCCCGCGTCGCCGACCAGCACGACCCGCCCCCGCGACCAGCGGTCCATGTGGATCTGGCTGACCGAGTCGAAGTAGAAGTCGTCGGCCTCGCGTACGTCCTCCAGCAGTGCGGGGACCCGCCAGCCGACCCCGTCCATGGCCCGCTCCAGCAGCTTCTTCTGCCCGGCGACGTCCCTGTGGTCGTGACCCAGCGGCTCGGACGACCACATGAACAGCGCCTTGGCGTCGCGGTCGCGTCGCGTGCTGTAGACGTTCGCGGTCCTGCCGACGGTCGCGTGCACGGCCTCCTCGCGGTCCAGGCCCAGGGAGTTGGGCACGGTGCAGATGGAGATGTAGTGGCCGAGGTCGCGGGTGAAGCCCGGCTCCTCGCCGAACGCGATCCGCCTGGTCGTGGAGTGCATGCCGTCGGCCCCGACGACCAGGTCGAACCGGCGCGAGGGCGATCGCTCGAAGGTCACCGTGCCGTCCTCGGCGATGCCGGTGATCGAGTCGCCGAAGACGTATTCGACGTCGTCGCGGGTCAGGTCGTACAGGAGCTCGTTGAGGTCGCCGCGCATGATCTCGAGGTCCTCGCCCGTGCGCCCGCCGAACAGGGCGGCGTCCAGCGTGCAGACGACGCGGCCCTTGGCGTCGTAGGTGGTGGCGACGCGCATGTCGGTGCTTCTGTCGCGGACCGCGTCCAGCAGGCCCATGCGCTCGACGACCGTGAGCGCGGCGCCCCGGATGTCCACCTTGTAGCCGCCTGTGCGGATCGCGGAGGCGCGCTCGACCACCGTGACGGTGTGGCCGTGCCGCCGCAGCCAGTACGCCGACGCCGTGCCCGCGATGCCGGCGCCCGAGATGAGGATGTTCGTCATGCCGAGGACAATACATCTGTCTAAGACAACTGTCTAGGACGGTTGTGCTAAACTGAGCGCATGGGAAACAGGGAAGATCTGCTGGCCGGGGCGAAGCGCTGTCTGATCGATAAGGGCTATTCGCGCACGACGGCGCGCGACATCGCCACCGCCTCGGGCGTGAGCCTGGCGGCCATCGGCTACCACTTCAGGTCGAAGGAGGCGCTGATGAACGAGGCGCTGTTCCAGGCGATGCAGGAGTGGGGCGACGAGCTGGCGGCCACCCTGTCCGCCGACGTCAAGGCGGACGCCACGCCGCTGGAGCGGTTCGAGGCGGCGTGGGACCGCGTGGTCGAGTCGTTCACCAGGCTGCGGCCGTTGTGGGTGACGCAGTTCGAGCTGCTGGGGCAGATCGACCACGTGCCAGAGGTGCGCGAGCAGCTCGTGCGCGGCATCAAGGAGGCGCGGCTCGGGCTCGCGGAGCTGTTCGAGGGCATTCCGCAGGGCACCGACCCCGAGCGCGAGCGCCTCACCGGCACGCTCTACCAGGCCATGCTGGCGGGCTTCCTGTCGCAGTGGCTGCTCGACCCGGACAGCGCGCTGTCCGGGCGCGAGGTGACCGCCGCCCTGCGCCTGGTCGCGGGCTGAGCCCTGCGGAAAAGGGTCAGCAGGCGCTGATCAGCGCCGGAGCGCGGCCACATCGGGTCAGAAGGCGCTGATGGTGGCCGGGGCGCGTTCGGCGCGGCTCAGCGTACGAATGACCGCCGTGGCCCCATGACGGTGTACGGCCAGGCGGGCCAGCAGCTCGACCACCGGATCGATCACCGACGTGGGCAGCTCGGGGGTCTCCAGGCCGACGCTGGCCGCCAGGTCGTCGGAGTGCACGACCAGCTCGACCAGCCGGGTCAGCAGCAGGTCGTCCAGCCGCAGCGACCAGCCCGCCCAGGGCAGGTGGACGACGCGGTCGTCGGGCTCGGCGGCCAGCGCCGCGCCGAGCATCTCCAGCAGCGCCTGCGCCCGCTCGACCAGCACCGCGGGCCCGGCCGCCGCCGAGGCTTCACCGCCGCGCCGAATGCTCAGGTTGCTCTCGTGGTCGAGCCCCGCCTGCACCCACGGCGAGCGGGTGAAGTGCTCGATGAGCGGGATCGGCTCCTGGACCTGGTCGTTCGGCGGCAACACGTCCGCGACCCTGACCAGCTGGTGCGCCAGATGCCCGGCCAGCCCGGCGACGCTGAACTCCACGAGCGCGCTCGGCTTGTCCCATGACGCCGCCACGGCCGGATCGCGCAGGAGCGACACCGCCGACGCCGCGGCCACCAGATAGGACTGCCTGCTTTCCCCCATGTGTCGCCCTCTCCCGGGTTTCAGGTGGTGATGTGCGATGACACTATGCACCTAACAAACCGCCCGCGCATTGCCATCCTGCCTGATGAGACAGCTGATCTCAGGCGAGGGCCCGCCTGATCGCGGACCTGACGAACGCCCGCGCCAGCCGCGCCCGCCTGAACCGGCTGAGCACCGGAGGCCGCGTGCCGTAGCGGCGGGCGCGGATGTCGGCCACCACCGTCTCGGGCGCCCCCAGCTCGGCCAGGACGTCGAACGCCTCCCGCTTGCTGATCAGCCGCCCCTCCCGCAGCGTGACCGTGGCCCTGGCGACCGTCAGCATGCCCAGGTCCACCCAGATGTCCTTCAGCCAGCGCCGCCGCTGCTGCGCCTTGACCAGCCAGAAGTCCCGCAGGTCCGTACGGACGAACCGGGTCAGCTCCTCGTCCGACACCGGCGGCAGCAGTCCGTCCGGCGGCGGCCCGAACAGCACCATGGCCCCTTCGTGCAGCTCGCGCCGCGTGACCGCGGTGACCGGACGGCGGAAGATCTCCCCGAACGCCCACGTGATGTGCTCGGCGGAGAGGTCGTCCAGCTCCTGCCTGGCCAGATAGGAACAGTGCAGCTGCTCGGCCAGCGGCAGGCGGAGCCGGCGGTGCACGGCCTTGATCCGGCGCCAGTGGTCCATCGTCGCGGGAGTGTCCATGACCGCGATCAGGTCGAGGTCGCTGCGCCCCGGCTGGTAGTCACCGCCCGCGAGCGAGCCGTGGGCCCAGAGCGCGACCAGGGGAACGGCCGATTCGACACCCTCCTGAAAATCCTTGAGCAGTCTTTCGGTGGCTGCGTGCATGATGGCAACTATGATCGATTCGAGGCTCGGAGGAAAGGTCGCGCTGATCACCGGCGCCAATCACGGCATCGGCGCCGCGACCGCGGTGGCGCTGGCCGCGGAGGGTGTCGCCGTCTTCCTCACCTACAAGCGGCTGACCCCGTCCAACGAGCCGGCCTATCCGGCGGCCTACGACGAGATGCGGGCCGCGAGCGCCGACGAGGTGGTGCGGCGGATCAGGGCGGCGGGCGGTTCGGCGGAGGCGGCCGAGGCCGACCTGGCCGACCCGGGCACCCCGCAGGTGCTGTTCGACCTGGCCGAGAAGGCGTTCGGGCCGGTGGAGATCCTGGTCAACAACGCCAGCGGCTGGCTCAGCGACACGTTCACGCCGGCCGGGCGCGACGGCTTCGGCCGTCCCCTGCGCCTGGTGGACGCGGAGACGTACGACCGGCAGTTCGCGGTGGACGCGCGGGCCCCCGCGCTGCTGATCGCCGAGTTCACCCGCCGGCACCTGACCCGCGGCGCGAGCTGGGGCCGCGTCATCGGGCTGACCTCGGGCGGCCCCGACGGCTTCCCGGCCGAGGTCTCCTACGGCGCGGCCAAGGCCGCCCAGGAGAACTACACCATGTCGGCCGCGCACGAGCTCGGCCGGTACGGCATCACGGCCAACATGGTCTATCCGCCCGTCACCGACACCGGCTGGATCAACGAGGAGGTGGAGAACGCGGTCGCCGCCTCCAGCGTGCTGCGCGACATCGCCCAGCCGGAGGACGTGGCCGAGGTGATCACGTTCCTGGCCTCCCACCAGGGGCGCCGGGTGACGGGGCAGCGGCTCAGGATGTACTGAACAGGGCGCTCACCGACTCGCCGTCGTGGATCCGGCGCATGGCCTCGGCCAGGGCGGGCGCGATCGACAGGACGGTGAGCTTGTCGCCGGCCTTGGGTGGCGGCGGCACGGTGTTGGTGCAGACGATCTCCTCGACCTCGGGCAGCTCGCTCAGCCGCTCGATCGCCCCGCCGGAGAACAGGCCGTGGGTGCAGGCGATGCGTACGGACCTGACCCGCTGCTCGCGCAGGCGGTCGAGCAGCTCGATGACCGTGCTGCCCTTGGCGATCTCGTCGTCGAGGATGATCACGTCCTTGCCCGTCACGTCGCCGATCACGGAGCTGATCACCACGCGGTCGTCGCTGAAGCGCTGCTTGGCGCCCATCGCGACGCCGGTGCCGAGCAGGCGGGCGAAGTGGGCGGCCTCCTTGGCGTTGCCGAGGTCGGGGGAGACCACGACCGTGTCGGACAGGTCGTAACGGCGGAAGTGCCTGGCCAGCTCGCGCAGCGCGTGCAGGTGGTCCACGGGGACGCTGAAGAAGCCGTGCACCTGCGGCGAGTGCAGCGTCATGGCCAGCACCCGGTTGGCGCCCGCGGCCACCATCAGGTCGGCCACCAGCCGCGCCCCGATCGAGATGCGCGGAGCGTCCTTCTTGTCACTGCGGGCGTAGGCGTAATGGGGCATCACCACGGTGGTCCTGGCCGCGGAGGCGCCACGGGCGGCGTCGAGCATGAGCAGCAGCTCGACCAGGTGCTCCTGGACGGGCGGCACGAGCGGCTGGATGAGGAACACGTCGCGTTCGCGGCAGTTGGCCTGCAGCTGCACTTCGAGCACGTCGTTGGCGAATCGGTTGAGCTGGACGGGGTGCAGCGGGGTGCCCAGGTGGGCGCAGATCTCTTCGGCCAGTTCGGGGTGGGCGCTGCCACTGAAAACCGTGATGTCTCGCACGATTCCGTAATCGTAGCCACAGGGGGTGACGTTCTACGAGAGCGACCCGGGCTGAGGCCGTGACGACAGGGATTCCGGGGTGAGCGCGTCGAGGCCGGGCAGCACCCGCCAGGCCAGCGCGAGCGCGTCCGGCGCGGGCGGGTAGCGGGGGTGCGGCACGGCGATCACCCGCATGCCGGCGGCGTACGCCGAGCGCAGCCCGTTGCTGGAGTCCTCGACCGCCACGCAGCCGCCGGGATCGGCCCCGATCCGGCGGGCCGCCTCCAGGTACCCGTCGGGCGCGGGCTTGCCGCGCGGCACCTCCTCGGTGGAGACGGTGGCGGCGAACGACTCCGTCAGCCCGGCCGCGTCGAGCACCACGTCGATCAGCCGCCGCGGTGACGAGCTGGCCAGGCCCAGCGTGGTCCGCTCCGACAGCCGCCGCACCGCCTCGACGGCGCCGGGCATCAGCGGCACCTCGTCGCGGTAACGCGCGGCCATCTGGTCGACCACCCCGCGGGCGATCTCCTCGGGCGGCAGGTCCACGCCCAGTTCGTGCAGGTACGCGGCCCACTCGGGGGTGCTCATCCCCATCAGCCTGGACTGCGTGTCGGGCTGCCAGGCGCCGCCGTGATCGGCGACGAAGGCCCGCCGCACCTCCTCCCACACCGGCTCGGAATCGACCAGCACGCCATCGAGGTCGAACACGCACGCTTCCATGAAGAACAAGCCAATCACATGGCCGGCGATGGGAGATGTCCTTATTGCCCTAGATTAGGGGTTTTGTTGAGCTATGCCGACGGATTCCAGGGCATGCGGCAGGGCATGGCAGACCTTCCCTTCCACGACAGAGGCGACTTCGAGGACGCCGACCGCGGCTTCCTCGCCAAGCTCAGCCCCGCGGTGATCAAAACGGTGGACGGCCGGGTCGTCTGGGACAACGACTCCTACGACTTCCTCCAGGAGGACTGCCCAGGCACGGCGCATCCCAGCCTCTGGCGGCACGGCCGGCTCTGCGCGAAACAGGGCCTGTACGAGGTCACCGAGGGCGTCTACCAGGTACGCGGCCTGGATCTGTCCAACATGACGCTGGCCGAGGGCGACCACGGCGTCGTCGTCATCGACCCGCTCATCTCCACCGAGTGCGCCGCCGCCGCGCTCAAGCTCTACCGCGCCCACCGCGGCGACCGCCCCGTCACCGGCGTCGTCTACACCCACGCCCACGCCGACCACTACGGCGGCGTGCGCGGCGTCACCTCCGGCGGCGTGCCGATCCTGGCCCCCGCCGGCTTCATGCGGCACGCGGTGACCGAGAACGTCTACGCCGGCCCCGCCATGACCCGCCGCGCCGCGTACATGTACGGCCCCGCCCTGCCCCGCTCCCCTGATGGCCAGATCGGCGCGGGCCAGGGCCTGACCGCCTCGACCGGCACCATGTCGCTCATCCCGCCCACGGTCGAGATCGCGCGTACCGGACAGGAGGAGACGATCGACGGCGTCAGGATGATCTTCCAGCTCACGCCGGGCGCCGAGGCGCCGGCGGAGATGAACTTCCTGCTCCCCGGCCGCCGCGCCCTCTGCCTGGCCGAGAACGCCACCCACAACCAGCACAACGTCCTGCCCCTGCGCGGCGCCGCCACCCGCGACGCGCGGGCCTGGGCGCGCTACCTGGGCGAGGCCCTGTCCATGTTCGCCGGTCTGGCCGACGTGGCCTTCGCCTCCCACCACTGGCCCACCTGGGGCGCCGAGCGCATCGAACGCTTCCTGTCCCAGCAGCGCGACATGTACGCCTACCTGCACGACCAGACCCTGCGCCTGCTCAACAAGGGCCTGACGGCGGCCGAGATCGCCGAGACCGTACGGATGCCGCCCGAACTGGAGCAGGTCTGGCACACCCACGGCTACTCCGGCTCGGTCAGCCACAACGTCAAGGCCATCTACCAGCGCTACCTGGGCTGGTTCGACGGCAATCCCGCGCATCTGTGGGAGCACCCGCCGCGGGAGAGCGCGATCCGCTACGTCGAGTGCATGGGAGGCGGCGCGGCCGTGGTCGCCTACGCCAGGCGCTACATCGACGAGAACGACCTGCGCTTCGCCGCCCAGCTGCTCAACCACGCGGTCTTCGCCGACGAGGGCAACAAGGAGGCCAGGGACCTGCTGGCCGAGGTCTACACCCGGCTCGGCCACGGCGCCGAGAACGCGACCTGGCGCAACTTCTACCTCATGGGCGCCCTGGAGCTGTCCGACGGCATCGCGCCCGCCCTCATGGAGACTGCCTCGGCCGACTTCTTCCACGCCCTGACCGTGGAGCAGATCTTCGACTCGATCGCCATCCGGGTGGACGGCCCGAGGGCCTGGCACGAGCGGCTGAACATCGACTGGCACCTGATCGACCTGGGGGAGCGGCATCGTACGACGCTGTCCAACGGCGTGCTCATCCAGCAGTTCGACCCGCCGGGCGAGAGCGCGGAGCTGACCCTGCGGCTGACCAAGGCCCAGCTCGTCGGCCTGCTGTCGGGCAAGGGGGTGGAGGGCATCGAACGCGAGGGGGACACGACGGTGCTGCAGCGGCTGGTGGCCGTACTGGACCGGCCGGTGCCCGACTTCGCCATCGTGACGGCCTGACCAACCCGTCAGGCGGCCTCGGACGCGCGCAGCGTGCGGCGGACGGCGTCGCGCAGCCAGCGGTGCGCGCCGTCCGCCGCCTGGCGGGGGTGCCAGGCCATGCCGATGGTCAGCGGCGGCAGCGGCAGCGGGATGTCGAGGAGCCGCAGCCCGGCGGCGGTGGCGTCGTGGGTGAGAGGCGATTCCGGCTCGCCGGGGAGCGCGGCGGGGACGAGGACGACGACGTCACTGCGGGCCGCCAGCGCCATCGCCGCCAGGTGACTGGGGAGGACGGCGGTGACCCGCCGGTAGAGGTTCCGCTCGGCCAGGGCGGTGTCGAGCGGGCCGGTGAACCGGCCGCGCCGGCTGACCACGACGTGTTCGGCGGCGGCGAGCCGCGCCGCGTCCAGCGGCTCACCGGCGAGGGGGTGCCCCGGGCGGACGGCGGCCGCCATCCGGAGCGTGACCAGCTCCTCGACCTGGGTCTCCGGGTCCACGTGGTCGATGGACCCGACCTCCAGGTCGATCCGGCCGTCGCGGAGGGCCGGACCGGCCTCCAGCTCCTCCGCCAGGAACCGGAACGACAGGCCCGGCGCCTCCTGCCCGGCCAAGTTCAGCAGCCCGGGGGCGAGTGCCGCACCGACCAGGTCGGCCGCCTGGAGGGTGAAGGTGGTGCGCAGGGTACTGAGGTCGGTGGCGCCGGCGGGGCTGAGCAGGGCGCCGAGGCGGCGTACCACCGCGGCGGCCTCGTCGCGCACGGCCAGGGCTCGGGGCGTGGGGACCATGGTCTGCCCGGCCCGCACCAGGAGCGGGTCCTGGAGGGTACGGCGCAGGCGGGCGAGCGTGCGGCTCATGGCGGCGGGGGAGGTGCGCAGGCGGGCCGCGGCCCGGGTGACGCTCTGCTCGGTCAGCAGGGCGTCCAGCGCGACGGCGAGATTGGCGTCGAGGGCCGACCGTGAGCTGTCCACCAGCATCATTCCATTTCGAGCAACAATCCCTTGCTGAGCTTCCCATTGTGGCATCACCGGGACCTTCCTCAGGATGGAGGGCGTATCCGTTCCGAATTCCGACCTTCGAGGTTTTCATGATCGTCATCACCGCCCCCACCGGGAACATCGGCCGTCACCTGCTCACCCGGCTCCAGGAGTCCGCCGCCGGGGAGAAGCTGCGCGTGATCGTGCGCGACCCCGCACGGCTGCCGGACGCGGCCCGCGAACGCGTCGAGGTGGTCACCGGCTCGCACGGCGACGCCGCGGTGGTCGACCGGGCCTTCGAAGGCGCCGACGCCGTCTTCTGGCTCGTCCCGCCGGACGCCTCCCTGACCCCGGAGGACGCCTGGACCGGCTTCACCCGCCCCGCCGCGAAGGCGCTCGCCGTTCACGGGGTCGGGCACGTCGTCGGCGTCTCCGCCCTCGGCCGCGGCACCCCGATGGCCGGCCGCGCCGGACTGGTCACCGCCTCGCTGGCGATGGACGACCTCCTGGCCGGCGCCGGTGTCGCCTACCGGGCTCTGGCCTGCCCGTCCTTCTTCGAGAACCTCCTGGAGGAGGCCGCCTCGATCCGCGACGAGGGCGTCTTCACCGACGTCGTGGCCGCCGGCCGCAGGGCGCCCATGGTCGCCGTCGCCGACATCGCGGCGGTCGCGGCCGGCCTGTTGCTGGACCGCTCGTGGGCCGGCGCCGGCACCGTCCCGGTGCTCGGGCCCCGGGATCTGTCTCCGGACGACCTGGCCCGCGTCATGACCGAGCAGCTCGGCCGTCCCGTCCGCTACGAACGCCAGTCGCTCGACGCGCTGCGCGCCGGTCTCGTCGGCCACGGCCTCGACGAGGCGTTCGTCGAGGGCATCGTCGCCATGAAACGGGCCAAGGACGAGGGCCTCGACGCCGGTGTCACCCGCACCCCGGACATCACCGGCCCGACCACCTTCGAGCAGTGGTGCGCCCAGGTGCTCAAGCCCGCCGTCCTCGGCTGAGGTCTGTCGCCGCCGGCTCGCGCCTGCCGGGTATGTGGCGCTCAGGACTCTTGGGGGCGCTCAGGAGGGGTGCTCATCGCCTCGCAGGCGAGCGCGAGCAGCGTCACCACGAGCGCCGCGACGCCGGGACCGACCAGGAGCGGCACGGTCAGCTCGCCCGCGTGCCAGGCCGCCGCCAGGATCGCGGACGAGGTCAGCACGGTCACGCCGAACATGGCGGCCCACAGCGGCAGCACCCGCAGGTAGGCGAACAGCAGCGGGAACGCCAGCCACACGAACGGCGCCGCCGCCACGGCCAGCACGGCCCACCCGGCGGTCACCAGCCCCAGCCACACATGCGCGAGCCGCACCTGCCCGGTGCCCTCACCGCGCCGGAAGGCGGGCACGGCGACCGTCTGGCGCCGGAACGCGGGCGCGGCGGCGTACACGAGGGCGAGCAGTGCGCCTCCGGCCGCCACCTCCGCGCGATCCTCGCGCAGCATGGTGATCACGGCCATCGCCAGCAGCCCGCAGGCGGTGACGTGCACCGCCCACCTCAGCAGTCGCAACGGAACGTCCATCATCGATCACCAAGCGTAGTGGACGTTCAGGCGCGCGCGTCCTCCCGGCGGCGGCCGCCGACGGCGGTGATCGCGAAGTAGAGCAGCCCGGCCAGCACGAGCGCGATCACCACGCCGATGTTCGCGCTGCCGAACGTGCCGCCCTTCAACTCCTCGCTCATCAGGAAGCCGACCACCCTGGCGATGTACGGGTCGGCCGAGACGATGAGCCCCAGCCCCACGATCGACGCCACCACCAGCGACACCAGCCCCGCGCCGTTGAGCGCCGGCGCGCCCTGCCGCAGCAGCCGCTCGTCGTACGACGCGCCGCCCGCCCGCAGCCGCCACATGTCCACCAGGAAGATCGCTACCCAGGCCGCCATCACCACGCCCGCGATGGCGAGGAACGCCTGGAAGGTGGCCAGGAAGCTGGTGGAGACGAACAGCAGGTAGTAGCCGCCCAGCACCATCAGCACCCCGTCGATCAGCACCGCGTAGTGCCGCCTGACGGGCACGCCCAGGGCCAGCATCGACAGCCCGGACGAGTAGATGTCCATGATCGCCCCGGCCAGGAACCCGCCGATGGCGGTCAGCAGGTACGGGAGCAGGAACCAGGTGGGCAACGCCTCGGCCAGCGCCGCCACCGGGTTGGCGCCCGCCGCCTCGGCCAGCTTCGGATCGCCCCCGGCCAGCAGCACGCCGAACACGAGCAGCACCATCGGCGGCAGCGCGCCCCCGAGCATCGTCCACAGGGCCACCGAGCGCGGCCTGGAGTTCGCGGGCAGGTAACGCGAGTAGTCGGCGCCGCAGTTGACCCAGCCCAGGCCGAGCAGGGTCATGGCGAAGATCACCCCGCCCACCCAGCCGCCGGGCCCGGCCGTGGTCTCCAGCGAGCCGCCCAGCCTGGGCGCCATCAGGGCCATGTAGACGACCGTGAGCACGACGAACACGTACGTCAGACAACGCTGGACCACCATGATCATCGCGTGGCCGTACACGCCGACGGCGATCACGACCAGGGCCGCGACCGCGAAGCACACGGCGGTGGTCGTGGTGGCCGGGATGCCGGGCGCGAGCCGCCGCAGGATCTCCGCGCCGCTCTGCGCCGCGAGGGTGACCAGCACGATCTCCCAGCCGACGTTGGAGATGTAGGAGAACAAGGTGGGCAGCTTGTTGCCGTGGTAGCCGAACGGCGCCCGTCCCAGCGTCATCGTCGGCACGCCCGAGCGGGCGCCGCCGATGGCCACCAGGCCGACCAGCAGGAACGACAGCGCGTACCCGATCGCGCCGGTGACGATCGCGGGCACCACGCCGAGTTGCAGGCCGACGATGTAGACGCCGAAGGCCACGCCGAACAGCGACAGGTTGGAGCCCGCCCAGGGCCAGAACAGGTCTCTCGGCCGGCCTCGCCGCTCCCCCTCGGGGACCGCGTTGATGCCGTTCTGCTCGACCGCCATCGTTCCCATGATCGGACGTTACCCGCGGGCGGGGGCTGCGGGCAAAGAAATCATCGCTCAAAGATATTTCCGGATTTGTCGGGAATTATGAGCACGAAGGCAAGCACAGGGGCAGGCGCAAAGGGCAGACGCAGCGGGCAAGCACAGGGGGCGAGCACAGAGGGCAGGCGCAAGCGCGAGGGGCGCCGGAGAGGCACCCGAGGGGCTTGCCCGCGGGTGGCCGCCGGGGACGGGCACCTGACGGGGTGCCTGCGGGAGCCGCCGGAGACGGGCGTCTGGGAGGCACCCTTGAGAGGGCGCCTGAGGGGTGCCTTGAGGGGCGCCTAAGGGGGTGATTCGTGGCGGCGCCGGATCCGCGACGGCGCGCGTTGGCCGTCTGCCTCGTGGCCGCGTTCATGACGGGGCTCGACGTGAGCATCGTCAACGTCGCGCTGCCGTCGATCCGCGACGGGCTGCACGCCTCGGACGACGGACTGCAGTGGACGGTGTCCGGGTACGCGCTCACGTTCGGCCTCCTGCTGGTCCCGGCCGGACGGCTGGGCGACGCCAGGAGCCGCCGGACGATCTTCATGTGGGGCGTGGTGCTCTTCACCCTCTCCAGCGCCGCCTGCGGCCTGGCCGGCAGCATGAACGTGCTGATCGTCTCGCGGCTGATCCAGGGCCTGGCGGCCGGGATGATGAACCCGCAGGTCTCCGGCATGATCCAGCAGATGTTCCAGGGGTACGAGCGGGGCCGCGCCTTCGGCGCCCTCGGCGCCACCATCGGCGTGGCCACCGCCGCCGGACCGCTGATCGGCGGCGCGCTGGTGACCGCCTTCGGCGCCGCTCACGGATGGCGGTGGGTGTTCCTGGTGAACCTGCCGATCGGGCTCATGCTGCTGCCGCTGGCCTGGAAGCTGCTCCCGAGGCAGCGGCAGGTGCACCGGCGGCCGGAGAGCATGGACCCGGTGGGCGTGCTGCTGCTCGGGATCGGCGTGGCGGGGCTGCTGCTGCCGTTCATCCAGCGGCACCAGTGGGAGGGCGAGGCCAAGTGGCTGCTCGTGCCGGCCGCGCTGGTGGTGCTGGCCGGATTCGTGACCTGGGAACGGTTCTACCGGCGCGAGCCACTGATCACCCTGGCGCTCTTCCGCAAGCGCTCCTACAGCCTGGGCTCGGCCATCGCGCTGTTCTACTTCGCCGGCTTCACCGGCATCTTCTTCATCTTCACGCTGTACCTGCAGAGCGGGCACGGCTACAGCCCGCTGCTGGCCGGGCTGGCGATCACTCCGTTCGCGCTCGGCTCGGCCTCGGCGGCCGTGGTCGGCGGCCATCTGGTGGGGCGGCTGGGGCGGCGGCTGGTGGCCATCGGGCTGTCCATGGTGATCGCCGGGCTGCTCGCCACGATGGCGGCCACCGCGCTGGTGCCAGGACAGGCGACGGGGCTGGCGACCGCGCTGCCCCTGCTGCTCGCGGGCACGGGCAGCGGCCTGGTCATCTCGCCCAACCAGGCCATCACGCTGTCGGAGGTGCCGCCGGAGGGCGGCGGCAGCGCGGCGGGGGTGCTGCAGACCGGGCAGCGCCTCGGGTCGGCGATCGGGATCGCGGCGGCGGGCACGACGTTCTTCGGCTCGCTGGGGCAGGGCTGGGCGACGGCGTTCAGGCACGGGCTCCTCGTGGTGGTGCTCGCGGTCGCCATCGCCCTGTCCGCCGCCCTCTACGACCTCCTCCACACCTCCCGCTCACCCCGTAAGACCACCCACCCCTCACCCTCGTGAAGTCAGCCTCCGCTCACCCTCGTGAAGCCTCCTCACCTGCGTGACGCCATCTCCGGCCCAGCCTCTTGAAGCCGTTGCCCGTTCACTCGCCGAGCAGCTTGGCCTCCACTGCCGGGTCGAGGCCCACGGCTGGGCGGTCGGGACGCATGGGGGCCCTGCCGCCGATGCTCCGCAGCCAGGCCCAGGTGTCGGCGACGGTCTCCTCGACCGGCCGGATCTCCAGCCCGGCCGCGACCGCCTTGCCGACGTCGCCGCCGTACATGAAGGCGGAGTCCTCGCCCGTCAGCCAGATCGGCAGCTCGGTCCACGGCCGCACCCCGGCCGCCAGCAGCCGCTCGCCCTCGACCCAGCGCAGCTCGGCTCCCGCCCCGGTCACCCGCGCGCAGATCTCCAGCAGCTCCCGCATCGTGGTGAACCCCGGCTGGCTCACCACGTTGAACGCCCCGCCGACGCCCCGTTCGGCCGCCCGCAGGCACCAGGCGGCCAGGTCACGGGCGTCGATGTACTGCAGCCCCGCCTCCGCAGGGCCGGGCGCGAGCACCGGCCCGCCCCTGGCCATCCGGCTCAGCCACCACGGCAGCCGCCCGACGTTCTCATAGGGCCCGAGGATCAGCCCCGCCCTGGCCAGCAGCGCCCGATCGCCGAAGGCGGCCACGGCCCCCAGCTCGGCGCCCGCCTTGTTGCGCGCGTAGTCGCCGTCACCGTCGCCGGCCGAGGCGGCCACCACGGGCGCGCTCTCGTCCGCCCCGAACGGCACCGGATCGGCGTAGACCGACCGGCTGGAGACGTAGACGTATCGGCCGGCCCGCTCGGCCAGCAGCGCGGCCGCGTCCCTGACCGCGACGGGCGCCCACGACCAGGTGTCGACCACGACGTCCCACTCGCCGCGCTCCAGCGCCGCCAGACCGCCGGGAGCCGACCGGTCGCCGCGCAGCGCCCTCACTCCCGCGGGCGGGGTTTGGCTGCCCCGATTGAAGACCGTCACCTCCCATCCCATGGCCAGCGCCTCGTCCACGACCGCCCGGCCGACGAACTCCGTACCACCCAGCACCAGAACCCTCATGGCCTCCACCCTGCCCGCCGCGACCCGAGGGCGGAACCCGTGCACGCCGTCAGCGGAATCGCCCGGAGCGGAATGTACGGAGAGTAGCCGCCATTCGCTCAGCCTCCGGCGAAAGTCCATGTTGTGAAGCCCTGCGGCGGGTAAATGTGACACACAGTGATGCTGCACGGAGGGTGGGATGGGGTGTGCGGCTGTTTCCCCGCTCGATCCGGGCGCGCCTGACCACGTTGGCGGTCCTGGTGGCGGGCGTCGTCCTCATCGGCTCGGCCTTCCTCACGCTCGGCATCGTGCCGGACAGCCTGCATGGCGTCGTCCACGGCCGGGTCGAGCTGGCCGTACGACGGGTCGCCATCGAAGCCCGTAACGGCAACCTGCCCGCGCAACTGGAGCCGCCGGCCCGCGTGCCACTGCTCCGCGTGGTGGCGGACGACGGCACGGTGGTCGCGAGCAGCCCCTCCTTCCCCGAGGCGGCGCGCGTCACGGCGGCGCTACGGCCGGGCACGTTCGACCGGGTCGAGACCACCAGGATCGAGCTGACCAGGCACGAGGAGGACGCCGAGACCAACCACCTGGTCAAGGCCATCCGGGTGCGGACGCCCGACGGCCCCGTCACCGTGTACGGGGCCTCCTCCCTCGCCGACGTGGAGCGCGGCCTCATGGTGATCCACCTCATGGTGTTCCTCGGCATCCCGCTCATCCTGGGGCTGATCGGCAGCATCACCTGGGCCGTGGTCAGGGGCGCTCTGCGGCCGGTCGAGCGGATCAGGGCCGAGCTGGCCGAGATCACCGGGCGTGACCTGAGCCGGCGCGTCCCCGTACCCGGGACCGGCGACGAGATCGCGGGGCTGGCCGCCGCCACCAACCACACCCTCGACCGTCTCGAACGCTCGGCCGAGACCCAGCGCCGCTTCGTCGCCGACGCCTCGCACGAGCTGCGCAGCCCGGTCTCGGCCCTGCGCGCCCAGCTGGAGGTGGCCGGCGCCTACCCCGGTGAGACCGACTGGCCGGTCGCCGGGGCGCGTGCCCTGGCCGCCGCCGACCGCCTCACCGGCATCATCGACGAGCTGCTCATGCTGGCCAAGCTCGACGCGGGCGCGATCACCCAGCGCGGGGTGGTGGACCTGTGCGGCCTGGTCGCCGACCAGGTACGCCGCCGCGAAGGCGGCAAGATCCCCATTCATCCGGACCTGTGCGACCAGGCCCCGGTCCACGGCTCGTCGCTGCAGCTCGACCGGCTGCTGACCAACCTGCTCGACAACGCCGCCCGGCACGCCGCGTCCCGCATCGACGTCGAGGTGACGGTACGGGGGGACCGGGTGGTGCTGACGGTGACCGACGACGGCGACGGGATCGCGCCGCAGGACAGGGAGCGGGTGTTCGAGCGGTTCACCCGGCTGGAGGCGGCCAGGGCCAAGGACAAGGGCGGCAGCGGCCTCGGCCTGCCCTTGTCGAGGGAGATCGCCACGGTGCACAAGGGCACCCTCACCCTCGCCGACCACGAGCCCGGCGCCCGATTCGTGGCCGTCCTGCCCCTGCACCGATCCTGAGCCCCAGCCGTCTTGCCCCTGCACCGATCCTGAGCCCCGGCCGTTCTGCTCCTACAGCCGGGCCCGGTCCGGCGGACCGGCCGCCGCGGCGGCCCTAGACTCGGCGGAATGGATCTGCGTGAGCTCTCCGACGAGATCGAGCCGATCTCGGCCCGCTACGCGAACGCCATCGGGGTCGAACGCGACGACACCTGGTTCCTGCTCAAGCTGCAGGAGGAGGTGGGCGAGCTGACGCAGGCGTTCCTCATGCTCACCGGCCGGGCCAGGACCAAGGGCCGCACCGAGGAGGAACGTGACGCCGACTTCCGCGCCGAGCTGGCCGACGTGCTGTGTCATGTGGTCCTCATGGCCCGCAACCACGGCGTGGACCTGGAGGCGGAGATCGAGCGCAAGTGGCTGGCCTGGAAACGCTGAGGGCCCGCCTCCAGCACGGAGACGGACCCTCGTGACAGTGCTCAGTCCACAGCGGTGATGCGGTTCGTCGCCGGCGGGGCGATCGGGTTGTCGCGGCCGAGCTGGTCGACGAAGGCGTCGATGTCCAGCGGCCCGCTCCACAGCTCCGTGCCCTCGGTGAAGGCGAGGAAGGCGTCACCACCGCCCACCAGGAAGTTGTTGGCGGCGACCCGGATCGTCTGGGTGTCCGTCACCGGCACCCCGTCGATCTTCATGTCGGAGACCTTGGAGCCCCAGGCGGCGCTCCGGCTGTAGGTGTAGGTGAAGTTCGCCGACGGCTGCAGGATCTTGGTGAAGGCCTGGTTGTTCGGCCCGCCGGTGAACTGCTGCTCAAGCACCGTCTTGAGCTGGGCGCCGGTCAGCGTGACGACCTGCATCAGGTTGTTGAACGGCTGCACGGTGAACGCCTCGCCGTAGGTGACGACGCCGTCCCCCTCGTTCACGGGAGAGCTCGCGTACGCCAGCGACGCCCGTACGCCACCCGGGTTCATCAGCGCGATCTGCGCGTTGCCGCCCGTCCGCGTGGCGGCGAGCTGACCGTCGGCGATGAGGTTGCCGAGCGGGGACTCCCCGGACGGCGCGGCCGTGTTCGTGATGTCGGCGCTGATCGTCCCGACCGGGCGGTTCGCGACAGGGGCGACGCGGTCCTTCCAGGTCTGCACGAACGCCGAGATCTCGGGGTCGGCGGGGACCGTACGGGTCACGACGTGGTTGTCCGCGACGACGGAGGCGCGTTCGACGTCCCGCGTCTTGGTGTTCACCCTCAGGTCGACCTGCGTGATCACGCGCCCGAACGAGCCGCCCTGGGAGAACAGGCGGTCCTTGCCGGCCGGGTCCTTCACCTTGCACAGGTACGCCTGGTGGGAGTGGCCGCTCAGGATGAGGTCGACCTCGGGGTCCACCTGCGTGGCGATGCGGTTGCCCGCGCCCGGGACGGCGCTGCAGGCGTCCGGCGACTGGCCGGCCGTGACCTGGTCGCCTTCGTGCACCAGGACGACCTGGGCCTTCACGCCGACCAGCTTGAGCAGCTTGGAGGCCACGTTCGCCGCCTTGACCTCGTCCACGAACTTGAGGTCCTTGATCCCCTCGCTCGTGACGATGCTCGGCGTCGTCTGCGTGACCAGCCCGATGAAGCCGATCGGCACGCCGTTCATCATCTTGATGCTGACGGGCGGCAGCGCGGGCACGCCCCAGTCGGCCAGGGCCTGCTTGACCTTGGCCGAGTTCGACCCGCCGAGGGCGGCCAGCGCGTCGGTGCGCTCACGGGGGTTCTTGAACAGGACGTTCGCGCCCACGTAGTCGAACGTGGCGCCCTTCCACTTGCCGGCCGGCGAGCAGCCGTCGACCGGGTGGCAGCCGCCGTTCATGATCCGGCGCAGCTCGGTGTAGCCCTCGTCGAACTCGTGGTTGCCGACCGCGGCCACCTTGAGCCCCAGCTTGCCCATGAACTCGACCGACGGCTCGTCGTGGTAGGCCGCCGAGACCAGCGGCGTCGCCCCGATGAGGTCGCCCTGGGCGACGGCGATGGTGTTCCTGTCGGTCAGGCCCTTCATGTGCGTGGCCACGTAGGCCGCGCCGCCGGCGTCGACCGTGTTGCCGTTCTCGTCCACCATGCGGCCGGAGGACCCGGTCGGCGGTTCGAGGTTGCCGTGGAAGTCGTTGAGCGCGAGCAGCCGGACGGGAACCGTCTTGGGGGCTTTGCCCGCGTCCGCCGGAAGGGTGGTGAACAGGACCCCACCCGTGGCGACGGCTCCGGCCAGCGCCAGCCGGAGGAAGGAACGAGACGTCATGGCCCAAGACGTTACGGCGGGAAGCCATGCAGCCAATGTCGCAAAGGTAACGATTTGCCGGGCAGCCGCATGGCGTTATTTGCCAGTCGGCCGCCTAGAGTTCGTTCTGTGACTGCGCGCGTGGAGATCAGGGAACGGCTGGACGACCAGGAGATCGACGGGGTGCTCGGCCTGGTGGCGGCGGCGACGGAGACCGACGGCGTCCGCCCGCTCAACGAGCACGTGATGCTCCATCTACGCTACGGCGGCGACGCGCAGGCGCGTTCGCTGCTGGCGTACGCGGATGACGCTCTGGTGGGTTACGCCCACGTCGACCCGACCGACGAGGTCGAGGGGCCGAGCGTGGAACTGGTCATCCACCCCGCTCATCGCCGCCACGGGCACGGCACGCGCGTGCTGCGCACGGTCATGGAGCTGACCGGCGGCAGGCCGCGGCTGTGGGCCCACGGGGACCACGCCGGCGCCGGCGCCCTGGCCGCCGCGTTCGGCTTCGACCGGGTGCGTTCGCTGTGGCAGATGCGGCGTTCCCTGTACGCGCCGCTGGCCCCGTACACGCTGCCCGAGGGCGTGAGCGTGCGCACCTTCGTCGCCGGACGCGACGAGGAGGCCTGGCTCAAGGTCAACGCGGCCGCCTTCGCCCACCACCCCGAGCAGGGCGCCTGGACGATGGACGACCTGCTGCGGCGCGAGCAGGAGCCGTGGTTCGACCCCGAGGGCTTCTTCCTGGCCTTCAGAGGTGATCGGCTCGTCGGCTTCCACTGGACGAAGATCCACGGCTCGTCCGACCACGGCCACGAGCCGCTGGGCGAGGTGTACGTGGTCGGCGTCGACCCCTCCCAGCAGGGCACCGGCCTGGGCAAGATCCTCACCCTGGCCGGGCTGAGCCACCTGCGCTCGCGCGGTCTCGCCCAGGCGATGCTGTACGTGGACGAGACCAACACGGCGGCGATCCGGCTGTACGAGTCCCTCGGCTTCAACCGGTGGGACGTGGACGTGATGTACGCGCCGGCGGAGTGATCCGGCGGACTGGCTTCGTTACCCTTCCACGACGGCGTGCAGGACGAAGTAGGACAGAGCGGCCACCAGCGCGGCCGCGGGGATGGTCAGGATCCATCCGGTCACGATGTTCCCCGCGACCCCCCACCGCACGGCACTGAGCCGCTTGGTGGCCCCCACGCCCATGATCGCCGAGGTGATCGTGTGCGTGGTGGAGATGGGCGCCCCGAACCCGATGGCGGCCCCGTACAGGACGGTCGCCGCCGCCGCCTCCGCGGCGAACCCCTGGGGCGGGTCCAGCGCGATGATCCGCCGGCCCAGGGTGCGCATGATGCGCCAGCCGCCCGCGTACGTACCCGCGGAGATCGCTCCCGCGGCGGCGAGGATGACCCACTGCGGGATGCCGTCCGACGGCTGCGCGAAGCCGCCGACGGTGAGGGCCAGGAAGATGACGCCCATCGTCTTCTGCGCGTCCTGCAGCCCGTGCCCGAGCGCCATGGCGGCGGCCGAGACGGTCTGCGCGTAGCGGAAGCCGCGGTTCGTCTTGCCCGGCTGGCTGTTGCGGAAGATCCAGTAGATCGCGATCATGATCACCGCGGCGAGGGTGAACCCGATCAGCGGCGAGAGCACCATCGGGATGACGACCTTCGCCACCACGCCGTCCCAGTGCACCACGCTGGCCGAGGCCAGCGCGGAGCCCACCAGGCCGCCGATGAGCGCGTGACTGGAGGAGGAGGGCAGGCCGAAGTACCAGGTGATCAGGTTCCAGGTGATCGCGCCGATGAGTCCCGCGGCCACGATGACCAGGCCGTGCGAGCCGTCGGGAGCGTCGATGATGCCCTTGCCGACCGTCTGCGCGACCTGGGTGCCCAGGTGGGCGCCGATGAAGTTCATGGCCGCCGCCATGAACAGCGCGGCCCTGGGGGTCAGGGCGCGGGTCGAGACGGAGGTGGCGATGGCGTTCGCCGCGTCGTGGAACCCGTTGGTGTAGTCGAAGATCAGGGCTATGACGACCACGCCGATGACGAGGCCGAGCGTGAGGTCCACCGCTGGTCCTAGCTTTCCTTGACCGCGATCGACTCGACCGTGTTGGCCACGTGCTCGAAGGCGTCGGCCGCCTCCTCGAGCGCGTCGACGACCTCCTTCATCTTCATCACCGTGAGGGCGTCGTACTCACCGCTGAACAGCTTGGCCAGCAGCCGCCGGTAGACCTGGTCGCCCTGGTTCTCGAGCCGGTTGACCTCGATCCAGTACTCGTTGAGGTTCTTCATCGAACGCAGCCGCGGCATCGCCTCGGCGGTCAGCTCCGCTGCCCGCTCCAGCACCTCGACCTGCCGTACGACGTCCTTGGGCAGGTGATCGATCTGGTAGAGCACGATGAGGTCGGAGGCGGCCTCCATCGCGTCCATGACGTCGTCGAGGTTCGAGGCGAGCCGGTAGATGTCCTCGCGGTCGAACGGGGTGATGAAGCTCTCGTTGAGCCGGTTCATGATCGCGTGGGTGCGTTCATCACCGGCGTGCTCGCAGGCGCGCATCTTCTCGGCCAGGGCTTCCCTGTCCGAGCCGTCACTGATGATCTCGACCAACAGACGGGATGCCGTGACCAGGTTGTTCGCGGAGTCGGCGAACAGGTCGTAGTAGCTGTCCTCACGTGGCGTGAGACGCAGGCGCACGTCGTTCTCCAGATGTGCGGGGATGGTCCGTGGATGAGGTTATGGCTAACCAGGCGAAATGCGAACTTCATGTCCCCTTCGCCTACTGGCTACCCGGCGGAGGTTCTGCGACACCGCGATTCCACGTAGTTTTCGGCGTTTCTCTGCACCTCGAACCTCTTCGAGAGCCGGTCAAAACACCTCGTGCGCGGGCGATGTCCCGATCTTGGTCACCTACTTGTTCCGCTGATGTTCACCTGTTGTTCATCTAGTGCGGCTCTTCTCATTCAGATCTTCGTCCGATGAAAGTTCCGGTACGACCGCGACGGGGTCGGACCCCGCTGGCCCTGATAGCGCGAACCGTACTTGGCGGACCCGTACGGGTGCTCCGACGGGGAGCTGAGCCGGAACACGCACAGCTGCCCGATCTTCATCCCCGGCCACAACTTGATCGGCAACGTCGCCACGTTCGACAGCTCCAACGTCACGTGCCCGTTGAACCCCGGATCGATGAACCCGGCCGTCGAATGCGTCAGCAACCCCAGCCTCCCCAGCGAACTCTTCCCCTCCAGCCGCGAGGCCAGATCGTCGGGCAGGCTGACGACCTCGTAGGTGGAGGCCAGCACGAACTCACCCGGATGCAGGATGAACGGCTCGTCCCCGCTCGGCTCCACCATCCGCGTCAGATCCGGCTGCTCGACCGAAGGGTCGATGTGCGGATATTTATGGTTTTCGAAGACCCGGAAGAACCGATCGAGCCGCACGTCGATGCTGGAGGGCTGGATCATCTCCGGGTCGAACGGATCCAGAGCCAGACGGCCGGAGTCGATCTCGGCAAGGATGTCACGGTCAGATAGCAACACGGGGAGCAACTTACCGGTCGGGTGGGGATGGGGTGCGAAGTTGGGTGGGGCTGAGATTGCTGAAGTGCGCCAAGTTTCCGCTAGAGTGGGGGACGCGCCTTCGGGCCGCACGCGGGTGTAGTTCAATGGTAGAACATCAGCTTCCCAAGCTGACAGCGCGGGTTCGATTCCCGTCACCCGCTCCAAGCCTTTTCCTGGGCCTCACTGCATGGCCTTCCACTTGGGGCGCTTCGCGCACGGGTGCTCCAGTCTGTGTCGCCCAGGGGGCTCCGCCCCCTTCGACCCCCTGAAAACCCCGCTCGCTTCGCTCGCCCCCGCCCGTTGCCTGGTTACACGGTGGGCTGGCTGATGCCCGCCCCGAGCGGGCCTCGCTAGCGCTCCTCTCGGGCCCTTTCCACCGGGTCGGTGCGAGCTTGCCGCCCACGATCACTTAGCGGATTCGCTGAACAGAGCGGCAGAGGCGAGACTGACGCCGGCATCATGTCGAGGCAGCTCATGGGACACCGCCGCAGTCGTCGTCATCGCCCACCATGCCGGAGTCGTTTACCTCTGTGGCGAGTCGTCCCGTGCGGCCCACCCATTGGCTGGCCGGGCGGTCCTGCTGACTGCTTTCTACGAGACGCGAGACAGGCGCCACGGGATGGGGAGCGCGCCTGCAAGGCGATGGCTGAATGAATGGTCGGCGGCTGGAGCACGGTGCCGCGCATGGACTTTATGAGGGGAGGGGATGGCCGGGCACTGCAAGTGGAAGACGATCAAGGCCAAGCGGCTTTCTGGTGAGGCGGTGAGTCCCGAGTATGCCGCGATGGTGGAGGAGGCACGCTTAGGGCAGGAGCTTGGTGCGGCCGTCTATCGCCGCAGGGTCGAGCTGGGTTTGTCGCAGGCGGAGTTGGCTGAGCGGTCCGGTATGACGCAGCCGCAGGTCTCCCGCTTGGAGGGTGGGGCGCACATGCCGACGATTCCGCTGATGGTGCGGTTGGCGGCGGCGTTGGAGATCGATGTGGTGACGTCTCCGCGCCAGTAGAATTTCGGGCCATCACGGCCGCGTGAGAAAGGAAGTATCGCGACATCAAGCTGAAAGGTGTGTCTGCTTTCTCTTCGCGCGGGTCGGCGGCGGACGGGGTGATCAGACTGGCGGTATGTGCGCGTTGCGCGAGTGTCGGACGAGACGATCCGCTTCAACGTGATCATCGTGGACCGGGCGTTGTGCGTGGTCCAGTCCCACCTACCGCAGGCACACGGAGCCGATACACCTACCTTTGTGATCAGGGACAACTCTGCCGCAGAGGGCTGTTCCCCATCTTCGACCAGGTGTTCAGGGATATGTGGAGCGGAGCACACCCGTATGACCGTCGACGCAAGATCGCTGCTCCCCATCGCTGAACAGGCTGTGTCGATCGCCAGCAAGATCATCCGCACCAAGGCACCCGGCGTCGTCACAGCCAAGGGCGACCGTGACATGGCGACGGAAGTGGATTACGGCGTAGAGCACGCCGTACGGGAGTTCCTGTCCCGCGAGACATCCGAGATCGGCTTTCTCGGCGAAGAGGAAGGCATCAGTCGCCTGGGCAACGGCCTGATATGGGCTCTGGACCCTGTAGACGGGACGGCCAACTTCCTGCACGACATCCCGCTCTGCGGCGTCTCCTTGGGCCTGGTCGACCAGGACACGCCCACGCTTGGAGTGATTGACCTGCCATTCCTCAACCTCCGCTATGCGGCGGCCGAAGAGGCCGGCGCTTTCGCCAACGGGACTGCGATCCGGGTGAGCGATGCCCAAGAGATGCAGAGTGCGATTGTGGCGATAGGTGATTACGCCGTGGGGGAGAACGCGGAGGAGCGCAACCGGCCGCGGCTCGCCCTGACCCAAGAACTTGCCGCGCGCGTTCAGCGCATTCGAATGTTCGGTTCAGCCGCGATCGATCTCGCGTGGGTGGCACACGGCAGGATCGACGCCGCCATCATGCTCAGCAACAACCCACGGGACACCGCAGCGGGCGTCATCATCGCCCGAGAAGCCGGGGCGACAATGGTCGATCTCGACGGCAGCCCGCACAGCATGACCGCCCACGCGACGATCGCAGCAAGCCCCAAGCTCGTAGCCGACCTCGTGGAACTCATCGTCGAGACCCGCAAGGCCGTGGTGTTCGACCGGAACATTGCCGAATAGCTCTTGTAGATATCAAGGGCGGCGCTGCGCGCCGCCTCGCGGCCCTCCGCCGCTCGGCGGCCGGGCATGCGGCCTGGGGGCCGGTCCCGGCAGTCGGCGGCCCGGGCCGCCTTCGATTGAGATACCTTGTTGCAACCCCTCGCCAGTAGCTGGAGTCCTCGTGTGGAACGCTGATCTCGTTCATCGCCGTCTTGCCGAGATCAAGCGCCAGGACCCCAAGCACAGACGTTTTGGGGCGTCCCGGCATCACTACCGGCTGGGACGAAAACTCTCCGAACGGAAAGCCGCAAGGCTTGAGAATCAAGCAGGGATCAAATTCCCCGATACCTTCCGGGCGTTCTTGACGAAGGTTGGAAATGGTGGAGCAGGTCCCTCGTACGGGCTGTTCACCATCGAGGAAGCGCTGCGGCTGGATGCGAAAGAACACGCCTACCCCGACTTCTACGCAACGCCGTTCCCACACACCGAGGACTGGGCACCTCCGCTCGATGAGCAGCCCGAGGACTATGGGGAGCCGCGCTGGATCACCGGATCGTTAGTCGTGGCCGAATTCGGATGCGGAGCTTTCCACCGCCTGGTGGTGAACGGCCCTGTCGCTGGAGAGGTTTGGTTCGACGATCAAGGCTCTGACGGCGGCGTCGTCCGAGAACGAGACTTCTACGAGTGGTACATGGCCTGGTTGGACAACCCTGACAAGGGCTTCTTCTCAAGCCAAGCCTCCGGCGGGGGCGCTCCGGCTCTGGGATGATCGCCGCACGGCGCGGAGAGCCGTAGTGGGCTGAGGTGGAAGCCTGATCATCCCGCCCGCCATCGACCCGGGACAAGCCGAGCGGGCCAGGGCCACGGATACCAGATCGTTCGTCCGGTGGGGCGCTCCATCTGGTATCCGTGGCCCTGGCCCGCTTCCCCTTCGGGCGGGTCGACGGCAGACGGGATGATCAGGCGGGCAGGGTGCGCGCGTTGCGCGGGAAACACCAGGTCGCGGGCTGATCGTCGTGCCATTAGCGTGCCATTAAGGGCGGTAACGAGGGGTCAACCACGGTCACTCACGACCGGTCTTAGACCCAGGTCAACGCCCCTACGAGCCAAGATCCCTGCAATTCCCAAGCTGACAGCGCGGGTTCGATTCCCGTCACCCGCTCTCATAGGGAAAGCCCAGGTGGACCGATGGATTCGATGCCTGGGCTTTGATCTTGTCGGGGCCTGGTTCCGCTGTCGTGCCAGATTCGTCCGAGACAGTTGATCTTGCCGTGATCACCCGACTGGTTCGAGTGTTCGGCCGCCGTCGTCAGTCCCTGCGTCGTCGCTGGGCTCGAGCCCTTGCTTGACGAGTTCGCTCAGCTGCGCAGGGCCGCAACCGCTTCGACGAGGCCGGCGCGCTCCAGAGCGTCGAGAACGTCGTAGATAGTCTGTGGCGGCTGAGTGCGTGAGTCCGCGATCTGTTGCACGCAAGCCCAGACGACGCGGTCATCGAAGTCAATCTGATCAAGGACGAAGTCGTCCGGGCTTTTGGCTTCTACGCCCCATGTGGCCAGCGTTTCGACTGGGAAGTCCCGCAGGTTCGACGTCACGATCACCTGGGCGTTCGCCTTGATGGCCGCAGCCAGCACGTGCCTGTCGTCAGGGTCTGGCAGCTTAAGACCCTCGATGATCGGTTCGTACCCTTCGACAATGCAGTCGGGGACGGCGTCAATCACCAGTTCGCGCAGCCGCTCCAGCTTGGCTGGAGCGATATCTGGCAGCTTCGCGGCGAGGTTCCGCTGTACCTCATCCAGGATCGCGTGTGTCCACTTGGCCTGAACCAGGCCAGATTGCGCTAGCCGGATCAGCAGGTCCCTTTGCGTGTTGCCGAATAGGGCGTTGGCATCGTAGATCACGACAAAAGGCATGACTACAGCCCCAGCTCCTGGCCTAGTTCGCTCAGCTCGTCGGCCGCCCCTCTGCGCTTAACCGAGTCCCGACGCTTGTACTCCATGAGGTCGTCATGCCGGATTCGTCGATGCCTGCCGACCAGCCGGTACGGGATGGCGCCGGCCTCCAATAGGCCGATGAGATACGGACGCGAGACATTTAGCATGGCCGCTGCCTGCTGTGTCGTCAGCTCCGCGTGCGACGGCATCACCTGCACGCCTCGCCCCTCGGCGACCTGAGCAAGGATGAAAGCCAGCATCGACACGGCTTCGCGCGGGAGGACCAAGGCGTCGTCGCCAACCACCTCTGCCGCAACCTCGATGGTCTTTTCCTCCGGATGTCGCATCAGGTACTCCTTGATGCGACGTAGGGCTCGCTCTGACTGCTCCGGGTCAAGGCTGCCAGGTTTGATCGAGCTTGCGAGTTGCGTTCCTGTCATGTGTCTATCCTTCCCCGCTGTAAGCGAATTATCCGCAACAAGCGCAGCAAACGCAAGCGGCTGGCTGCCGATCTCGGCCTACCTGAGCTGGCGCTGTCGCCAACGGATCTGACATCCGGGTGGGCGATGCCCGTGAGCTGCAGACCGCAATCGTGGCCATTGGCGACCCATAGTGGGGACGGGATGATCAAGCGGACAGGGTGCGGGCGTCGCGCAAGAGATCCTGGATCGCGGGCTGATCGCCCGGCCATTAGCGGGCCATTAAGAGGGGTGACGAGGGGTCAACCACGGTCACTCAGGACCGGTCTCCCGCCCAGCTCAGCACCTCAGTGGGCCGTGATCGATGCAGTTCCCAAGCTGACAGCGCGGGTTCGATTCCCGTCACCCGCTCTCGTAGCGAAAGCCCAGGTAGACCGGTGAACTCGGGGCCTGGACTTTGTCTTTCCTCGGAGCCTGCGATCTCTGCATGTCATGCGTGCCGTCGGGTCTGTCTGGCAAAACGATCACTATGCGGTTCGCCTGGTAGAGGACCCCTCGGGATCACTCGACGGGAACATGTTTGGTGGGTCGTCCTCGTCATCATCACTTACCCGCTTCGACTTGCACCCTCGGCCCCGATTAGCACCGTGACAGCTCCGGCTTCCACTTCCTCCGTCTCCGAGGCCGAGAAGCCGGGCATTGCAAGCAAGGTACTCAACTGCCCCACAGGGCGAGGTTCGCGTCCAGGCCGAGATAGCGGACCAGCGCATACTCGACCTGTCCCATGGCGACGGAGTCCAGGTGGTCGTACAGCCCGCCGAGGACATATTGGGTGTCGATAGTGCGGATTTGGTCGATCAGCGCGCACGTCTCGCGCCCCTGAATGGTCAGCCTGGGCCGAAATCCAGCCGGTCGGGCACTAGTCGACGTAGGCACGATCGTCACCGTGGACCAGTGGTCCTGCGAGATGCTGGCGACGATGCCGAGGCGTCTGCCGCGCTGCTCGTGACCGCGCTTGGCATCACCGAGATCAACTGGATAAACGCCGCCGCGGATCACCGTCCGGCCTCACGGTGAGCCGGAACCACGATGCCGGTGTCGATGATCCGGATGTCGCCGTCCTCTGTGTATTCCCACTCGTCGGGAAGCTGCGACAGGTCCTCGCCCTCATTAGCCAGGCGCGCCATGTCGGCACGGGCCTGCTGCTCCCACTCCACGCGCTCCAGTGCGCGCAATCCCCGGCGCAGCACGTCGGAGTTGGACTCACCTTCGCGGCGAAGCGAGTCGATAATCCGACTGTCGTCATCGGTGGGTCGGAAGCCCACAGTGCTTGGAGTGCTCATGACACCATCGTACAACAAATGTTCAACAAGCTGTGAAGAGGGGTGACTCCCCCTCCAGCAATCTCTGTACGCCGATCAACCGGATCGGCTATCAACACCACCCGATCAGCCTCTACATCGAACCCAGATCCCGATGATCAAAGAATCCACCAGGAGTCGTCAGTGCGGACCCCCGAGAACGTGCCCGCTGCGGCGGCCGGGCCGTTGCCGTCATCCGTGTCGCGAGGAACGGGAGAGATGAGAGGAGGAGTTCAAGCCTCGGCCGCGAATACCGGCGACAGACCACCATCAGTGCTGAGGCCGTCAAGAACGTCGGCAGCAGCCGGCAGGGCCGGGACATGACTCAAACTCTGATGACAGTGACGCGTACACCGCACAGCACGGGCGAGGTCCTGGGGGTCGGAGGTGAGGACCGTGACGGGGCCTGGGGCTGCGAGGGCGGTGGCAGTGAGGAAGGAGTCGATGGCTCACTTGTGCCCGTGCAGGCCGGCGTTCGACAGGAGTGTGGCGGCGTGGCGGGCGATCGGTTCGGTGACCGGCTCGATGACGAGGCGGGACAGCGTCCATTCCAGCGCCGACCGGTCGACGCGGGGGTGGACCACCTCGACGAGGGTGGCGGTAGAGGTGATGACGCGGAGGTCGTCAGCACGAGCGAGAGCGAGCCATGCGGTGACCGTACGGTCGCGCAGGACAGCTTTGGTCAGTCCTTCGCTGTCGAGGACGAGGGTGCCGCCGGGAGTACAGCTTCACCCGGTTGAACCGGATCTTGGTCGCCTCATGGGCAGCTCCGGCACCGGGCCGACTCATGTTTCGGACTTCCTGTCGGCCCAAGTCCTACGCTCGCTCACTCCGCTCACTCCTCCATCAGTGGTGTGCGCCTCATGGATTGTCGCCGGTGTGACGGTGGTTGCGCAGGATCGCGAGACCGCTTGGCCGAACCGCTCAAAGAAGAAAGGCCGCGGCCCGCTCGGCCACAACCGGGGCCGTTTTTCCTTCCAGCCCGAAATGGTTGAGGCCGTTCAAGGTCTCGAGTGTGGCGTTGGCAAGAGTGTCGCGAACGGCCGCGAACTCGGCTCTGCCGGCGCGCGCGGTGCGGCTTCCGCAAAGAAGCAGCACCGAAGCGGTGACGGCCGCGAACTCGGCGAGCCTGCCCTGCTGGGCTGCAATCTGCTCGTGCTCGGCCAAACTGGCCGGCAAAAGGGGCCGCATCCGCTGCCAGCTCGGCCCGCGGAAGCCGATGCGCAACGCAAAACGCAGATACCAGTACGGCAGCTTGGCCAGGAAGGCCGGCGCACCACCCGACCCCCGGATGAAGTGAACGAACGCGCCATAAGAATCGTCCGCGGCCAGCCGTTCCCGGTACGGGGACATCCAGCCGGTGGGGACGGGAGCGACGGGCACGCCGGGCTCGTAGACCACAATGCGGTCGAACACCTGGAACGACCGTGCGGTCTCAAGGATGACGAGGCCACCGTAACTGTGACCGAACGCCAACCGCGCACCGGTTTTCGCCTGAACGGCAAGAAGATCTTCTACTTCCTTCGCTAAGGCGTACTGGGACCCCTGAGGGCCGCTGGCGCCGCGCCCTCGCCGCTCGACGAGATGCACCGTGAAGGAGCGGGCCAGGATGGAGGCTAGCGGCAGGTAGTCCTCCGAGGTGCGCAGGGCGCCGCCGAGCACAATGAGGTCCGGCCCGGTGCCCATCGTCTGATAACTGATCGGTGTGCCGTCAGCTGAGGAGACGATGTTCTGGTGGGCCGGCGGGGTGTGAATACTTTGGCTCATTCGGTTCTCTCCCGTTCTGCGCGGTCGAATGTGGACAGCAGCCGCGCGGTGTGCTCGGCGTATTCGGCGTACGGCACTCCGCTGTGTGCGACGAGTGCGGCCATCCGTTCTTCGAGGCCCTGCTGGACCGACGCCACCAGCTGCTTTCCTTTGTCCGTGAGGCTCAACTGCCGGCGATGCCCTCCGGCCGGGTCGGGCTGAACGTCGAGAAATCCCTCAGTGGCGAGGATGGCGGTCATGCGGCTCACCGACGGCTCGGTCACACCGAGGGATTCGGCGAGGGCCCGTTGCGTTGAGGCGCCCAGTTCCCCTACGAGGGTCAGCGCCAGAAAGCGGCTGTAGGAGATGTTGTGCTCCGCTCGCAGGATCCGGTCGGCCGCTCGGTCCAGACGGGCGGTGAGTACGTGCAGATTGAAACTCAGATTCCGGTCCACTCACCTAACTTAGCACTCTAACTTAGACATGCAAGATGCTGCCCGGGCCAGTGGCGCGCACGGCCGCGCGTAAGGGGTGAGGAGTCATCCATGGTCGCTCGCCACCAAGTTTCCGCCCAGCTCAAAGGCCCGCCCTCACATCTGGTTTCCGGGCGTAGATGCTCAAGGAGCAGGCCTGACCATCTCGCCCGCCATCGTCCGGGACAAGCCGGGCAGGCAAGGGTCGCGGCCTCGCTGTGGCGCTCCACCTGCTACCCGTGGCCCTGGCTCTCTTCGGTCGGGCCAACGGCAGAGGGGCTGATCAGTCGGACGGGGAAGTGGACGAAGCTTCCGTTCCCAGACCGTGCCATGAGAAGCTGCGCTGATGATCCGGACCGGGACGTAGGAGTCGATGATGGGCAGGAAAGCGGAGCAGGAACCGCCACCCAGCGACGCTGAGACTGCCGAACACATGCGAACCCTGGCCGAACTCTTCGTGGAGCACACACGCGAAGACGGATACGCCTTCGACTGGGACCCCGCGTTCATTCACCACCTCGACAACTACTGCGCCGAGTTCGTCGCGTCGAAGCCGCCTCCTGAGGTCATTCACAGCGTGATCATGGGTGCGGGGGCGTATCTGGGCGAGATGATCGTCCGGAACGGTGACTGGAAATGGGTGTACTGCACGGACGAGAAGGCCGCTGCGGTGGAGAGCCCTGAAGAACTCCGCGGATATCCGCATAACAAAGTCGCCAAGCGGATCCATGAGGGGAACGAGCACAATCTTGAGGCGTTCTTCAAGTACGCCATGACCGGCGAGGCACCGCACGGGACGATCGCCCGTGTCAGCAAGCCTTCATGGTGGCAACGGCTGAGGTCGAGAGCCTGATCGTCGTGCCATCGAGGGCGGTGGCGAGGGGGCGCCCAGGGTGGCTTGCGCCTGACTGGTTCGTTTGTCTCAGGCCCCAGGCTTTGATCATCCCGCCGGGACCACCGCCACCGCGATTCTGGGGTTGAGGAAGATTGCGATCACATCCGGTACGACAACACGCGGGATGCGGCTCACTTCTTGAATCTATGTCTTCGGTAAGGGACTCTGGCGGCTTCAGCACCGGGAGGGTCGCGGCATCGTGGTAAGTGGCTGGCCCTTATCGGCCAAGCGTTCTCGGCAAGTGCTGCCGGATGAAGGACCTGTACCAGGATCGAGAGAAACCCGATAGCGGTCGGCTTGCGTGCACCGCGATGATGTCCCGATGCAGAAAGCGACCGCTTACCATGACGGGCTCGGTGACTTCTTCGCCGAACGTGCTGATACGAGCCCCCACAACGCCTACACGGACAGACCCGCGATGCTGCGGCTCGCCGGCGACGTTTCCGGTGCTCGGATTCTGGACGTGGGATGCGGGGCGGGTCACTACGCGTCCGAACTGTCGGCTCGCGGTGCCCAAGTCGTCGGGATCGAGGGCAGTGCCACGCTGCTGCGCCATGCGCGAGTGCGCCTGAACGGGCATGCGGAACTGGTCCTGCACGATCTGGAAGAGCCGCTCGCCTTCGCTGCTGACGCGTCATTCGACGGTGCGGTCTGTGCCCTCGTGTTTCACCACATCAGGAATCGGGAGCAGTTGCTGAGCGAGCTATGCCGTGTGCTGCGACCAGGTGGATGGCTGCTGATGTCCACCAGTCATCCCACAGCCGACTGGGATCACTTCGGAGGTTCGTACTTCAGTCACGAATGGAGTGACCTGGTTCTCGCCGGTGGTGAGCATTCGATCCACTACCAGCGCATGCCGTTGGAGACCTTTCTGGGCGAGCTCCTGGCCGCCGGGTTCGTGCTGGAGCAATTGGTCGAGCCCCGGCCCACGGCCGCCTTGCGGGAATTCGATGAAGCTGCGTACGACAAGCTCCGCCAAGCGCCGTCCTTTCTCGCCGTGAGACTGCGGCGTCCCTGAGCGCCCGACCATCGCTGGCAGGGGCGATAACATGACGATCGTGGCGGATTGGGTGCTTCGACCGGCTTCGGTGGCAGATGTCGAGGCGGTGGCTGAGTTGCGGGCTGTGGTGTTGAGGCGAGATCTCCAGCGGCTCGGGCGATATGACGAACAGCGGGTGCGGCAGCGGTTGCGGGACGGATTCGTGCCTGCGCATACCTGGATGATCGAGGCGAATGGTGCTCTGGCCGGCTGTGTGGCACTGCGGTCGGCGGAGGACGCCTACTGGCTGGAGCACTTCTATCTGGATCCGGAGGTGCAGGGCCAGGGCATCGGTACTGCCGTTCTGAGCAGGCTGTTGGAACGGTGTGATGGCGAGGGCGCCGTGGTTCGGCTGAATGTGCTGCAGGGGAGTCCGGCCCGTCGGCTGTACGCGCGGCATGGATTCACGGTCGAGACGGAGGACGAGGTGGACGTGTTCATGGTGCGTCACGCTCCTTCGCCTGGCGATCAACTGGCCGAAACGGCCGCCGGCAGCCGTCGTCCATAGCGGGAAGCGCTCGAAGGGATCGGGGGAGGGCCGTTCCCCAGCCCTCGGAACGGCGGGCGTACCGGCGTTCGCGTGCGACCTGACTTTCGACAGGGTCGAGGGTTGACGATCGACAGATGATTCGCTCCGCTCATTCTTGACACGCTCGCCCCATGAATTCGTACTTTCCCGGGCGGTGGATCAGCGGTGCGACACTCACCCTGGGGCCGGTGATCATGTGTGCCGGATATCTGCTGCGTTACCTGAGCACAGTCACCGCTCTCACCCCTCAGCAGCAAGCGTGGGCCGAGGCGCAGCCCTTCGCCGCCTATGGCCAACTCCTCGCGTACACCTCGGCACCCGCCCTGCTCACCCTCGCCTATGCGGTTTTCGCGCTGGGGGTGATGTTGCTCTTCCCCGCTTTCGTCGCCCTGGCTCAGCGAATCGGTGGCAGCCTGGCTTTCTGGGGCGCCACCCTTTTGGTCGCCGGGCTTTTCTCCCGCCTTTACTTCGCCGGCGCCGACCAGACTGCCTTTCAGCTCACCGAAAGCCTTGGGCTGGACCAGGCGACGCAGGCGATCATGAAGGAATACGTCGACATTTCTTACGGACCGTGGCGGATACCGGTCTGGGCCTCGGTCGGTCAGTACGCGGGCTCGCTCCTCCTGGCCGTCGCCGCCTGGCGATCAGGGCTCTTCGGCACCGCCCGCGCCTTGATGCTGCTGCTGGCAGGAGGCACCTGGATGGGCGTACTGAAGAGCGCCTCCATCCCTGACGTACTGGTCACCGGCCTGCTCTGTGTGGCCCTGGTTCCGCTGGGTGTGCGGGTGCTGCGGGATCGGCTGCCTGCCCCAGGCGGCCGTTCGAAGATATTCACCTGGTGAGAAAGGATCCGCCGCGGAGGTTACGGGACTTACGCGCTTTCCATTCCTTGTGGTTCACGACCGGTTGGCCTTCCATTCGTGGGAGAGGGTCGCGTAGACGCATTCGGTGCCCCAGCGGTCGCCGTCGAGATGGCTTTCGATGAGGCGTGCTTCTTGGCGCATGCCGAGGCGTTCGCACACGTTCGCGGAACCGGTGTTGAGTGCGTCGAGGCGGGCGAAGAGCCGGTGGGTGCCCAGCTCGGCGAAGGCCAGTTCGGCGACGGCGAGGGCTGCTTCCGTCGCGTAGCCCCGGCCGCCGTACGCGGGGTTGAAGATCCAGCCGATCTCGGTCTGGCGCGCCCGCGTGCTCGCCAGCTTCAGCACCACTTCGCCGAGCACCGTCGCCTCGCCGGTGCGGCAGACCGCGATCACCAGGTCATCGCCGTCCTCGGCCCACGCCGGGTCGGCTGCGCGCCGGGTCAGGCTCTCCGCGCACTGCTCGCGGGTGAGGGGCGGACGGTAGAGGTAGCGGGCCACCTCGGGGAGGCTCTGGTAGGCGTACAGGTCATCGAGGTCGCCGGGCGTGAACTGACGGAGGGTGAGCCGTTCGGTGGTGGTGGGCAGCGGGAGCTTGGTCATCGGGTCGGTGTCTTCCCTTCGTCTGCTGTCGCGCCGGTTTGATCGGTTATGCGACGTTCGAGGTCGGAGCGTACTCGATGGCTCTCTGGGTGCGACCGTTGGCGGGCTGTGGGGGTCGAGCGGGGCCGGTTGAAGGTTGGGACGCGTCGCCGTTCGGCGAAGTGCGTACCTTGACAGGCAGCCATTTGGCTGCCTAAATGGAAAGGCAGCCAAATGGCTGCATATCGATCGGCGGCAACACGGGTACGAGGGCGGGCATGGACGAGGTGTTCAAGGCGCTGGCTGATCCGAGCAGGCGCGCGCTGCTCGACTCGCTCAACGTCCGCAACGGGCAGACGCTGCGCGAGCTGTGCGCCGGACTCGACATGGCCAGGCAGTCCGTCAGCAAGCACCTCGCGGTGCTGGAGGAGGCCGGGCTCGTCACCACCGTACGGCGGGGACGGGAGAAGCTGCACTACCTCAACGCCGCGCCCGTGCACGAGATCGCCCACCGGTGGATCAGCCGCTACGACCAGGCCAGGGTCGAAGCCCTGGCGGACCTGAAACTCGCTCTGGAGGACGCCCCGATGGACGCGCCGACCTTCGTCTACACCACCTACATCCGCACCACTCCGCAGAAGCTCTGGCAGGCGCTGACCGAGCCCGCCTTCACCCGTCGCTACTGGGCCACGGAGTTCACCACCGACTGGGCCGCCGGCTCGCCGATGACCTGGGACAACCACGGCGTGCTGATCAGTGACCCGGAGCAGGTCGTTCTTGAGGCCGAACCGTACAGCCGGCTGTCCTACACCTGGCACGCCATCACGCCCGAGCTCGCCAAGCGCTTCGGGTGGGACGACGAGATGCTCGACCGGCTGGCCGGCGAGCCCCGCTCGAAGGTCACCTTCACGATCGAGGAGTCCGGGCAGGTGGTGAAGCTCACCGTCGTGCACGACGGCTTCAAGCCCGGATCGGTCCTGGCCGAGATGGTCAGCCATGGCTGGCCGAACGTGGTGGCGAGCTTGAAGTCGCTGCTGGAGACGGGTGAGCCGCTTCCGGACGATTCGTGACCTCGTTCATCCGGCCTAGCACGCTGTGGATTGATGCGAACCTCGGCGGAGCCCTTCCAGGGAAGGGCTCCGCCGAGGTCGCGGACTCTAACCGCGAAGTGGAGGGGAATGGCCGGTCAGGGGGTGGTGACCAGGCACCATTGGGGGTGCCGTTCTGGGCGCAGAGGTACGTCACCTACAGGCCGGCCTGTTGTCCTTGGTCGCCGGACACCCAGCAGACCTCGTAGCCGGCGTAAGGCCCGTAGACGGACTCGGCCGTCGCGGGAGTGACTCCGGCGCCCAGCGCCAGGAAGGTGGCGGCGACGAGGCCGGCGAGCAGACGGGCTCGGTGACTCATGATCGTTCCTTTCGGTGTGACGTCGTTCGCCGGACGTGGGCGGGGAGGGGTCGGGCCGCTGCACGATCGGGTGCTCGGGGTGGGGGTCAGCGGGAGATGCGGACGGAGAACGGGCGGTCGTCGTCGACGGTCCTCGGGTGCGGGCCGGAAGGGGCGGCCGTGCGGACGAAGAGCGTTCGCGGGCTGACGGCGCCGACCAGGATCGATGCGCTACCCGGCCCAGGGTCGTCGCCGCCATCGATGTTGATCATGCCGGTGAGGGCGCAGCGGGTGACGTCGGTGTTCGTCGTCAGGCTGTAGCGTCCCTGGCCGAACTTGTTGACGTCGCCGATGCCCGAGGCGGCGAGCAGGGCTCCGTTCGCGGCCACTGCGGCGTAGAACGTCGTTCCCGCGGCGGCTCGCTGGCCGCCGGAGTTCCTGGATCCAAATGTGCAGCGTGGCTGTTAGTGAGGAAATCCCGAGGTCTGGGGGTTGCGGTCGACTGGGATCCGCTGAGGGGGCGCCATCTGAGGGAGCCGTTCGTTCCGTGGATGTGTTGCCGCTGTCAGCGCTGCGGGTGGTGTTCTCGCCGTGGTGGGGTCGGAGAGCGGTGGGACGGATGTGGGTTTCGGTCGAAATGTTCGAAATTGTAGGTGACGCTTTTCTCGAACGGTAATAGCGGTGATGCGACGCCTGGACTGCGGCGTGCAGATCGGCAGGGTCAGGCCGGTGTGGGGTGAGGGGTGCCGGTCGTTCTGCGGATCCAGGTCTTGTAGGCCGCGGCGTCGGTCCACACGCCGGGGCCGACGCAGTTGGGGTCGGTCATCTCGTCGCCGTCTCGGCTGGTGATGCCGACCAGCTCCCAGCGGGTGCCGAACTTACGCACCATGGGGCCGCCCGAGTCGAGGATGCAGCTCTGCGCCTTCTTGGTGGGGTGTCGGGAGCAGATGTCGCTCGCGGCGTCGATGCCCGCGCACCGGCTGTCGGGGACGATGTCGCTGTCGAGCTCCTGGAGGGTGGTCGGCGGCTCAGGGCACTCGTTTCCGTCTTCGCAGGTCATGCCCCAGCCCAGGAGGCGTATCTGGGTCTTCGGGGCGCCCGGCCTGGCGGCGATCCTGATCGGGGTCTCGCGGACCGGGCGGTCCAGCTTGAAGAGGGCGATGTCGTGGCGCAGGTCGTTGGGGTCGGCGGTGTAGTCGGGGTGTCGGACGATCTTCGTCACGCGGCGTACGCTGCCGCCCTTCTCCACGTTCGTGCCGCCGACCTTGGCGCTGACCTGGCCGATCGGGACGTGCGAGCAGTGGCCGGCCGTCACCACCCACTGCGGGGCGACGAGGGTGGCGCCGCAGTAGTGCACGCCCTTGCCGTCGCGCAGGGTCACGGTGAAGGAGTAGTTTTCGGTGGCGTCGCGTCCGCCGATGATCGCGTTCGCGGGTGGTGCGGTCGCCGCCGTGAAGATCGCCGCGCTGCCGATCGCCGCCGCGAGGGTCAGGCTGCGCGCCCGGCCACGTCCGGACCGGTCGGTGGCGGCGGGAGTCGGGTTGCGCGCCTGGCCGTGCTCGGCTCCGTCGCCGGCCGCGAGGGTAAGATTGCGTGCCTGGCCGCGCTCGGCCCGGTCGCCGCGCTTGGTGAAGATGCTGGTGAGTGCGTGTCGGTTCGTCATGGCGACAACGTTCGCGGAATCGGCGGCCGGGGACATCGGAGCACGGTCTGGTCCTGAGATTCATACCGTGGTCTGAGTCGGAGGCGGGTCGGCGCGGGCTAACGTTCCGGCATGACCGATGGCCTCCGGCCGCCGCTGCTGTTGAGGCTGCGGCCCGCGTTCCTGCTCCTCGGCGACGTCGCGCTCGCCGTGTTCCTGACGTCCTTCGCCGTGCTGGCCGTCATCGAACAATTCCCGCTGAACGGGAGCATCGAGCCGCTGCCCGTCCTCGCCGGCGTGCTCATGGGGGTGCCGTTGGCGGTTCGCCGCCGGTGGCCTGTTCCGGTGCTGGCGGTCGTGAGCATGGCGAGCATACTGGCGGTGGCGCTGCGGTGGATGCCGCCCCACGCGGCCGTCGTGCCCGACCTGCTTCTCGTCTTCGCGATCTATCCGGTGGCCGTGACGGAGGCGACGCGTCGTGCCGTGGCCGCGCTCGTGCTGTCCGTGGGCGGGTTCGCCGGGGCGGTCCTGTTCGCGGTGGCGCAGGAGCCGCGACCGGATTGGGGCAGGTCGTTACCCGTACTCGTCACGCAGATCATCGTTCCGGTCGCGGTGTGGGTGGTCGGACGGGCGGTCCGTGCGCGCCGGGAGCACGAGACGCGAGCCGTCCGGCAGGTGCTGACCGACGAACGGTTGCGCATCGCGCGCGACCTGCACGACGGCGTCGCGCACAGCCTGAGCCTGATCACCGTGCAGGCGTCCGTGGCCCTCCATGTCGGCGACGAGCGGCCCGACGAAGCCCGCTCCGCCCTGACCGTCATCGAGGACACCAGCCGCGAGGCAGCCAGGGAGCTGCGGCGCATGCTCGGTCTGCTGCGCGCCGTCGACGAGGATCCGCAGGACGCCGCGCAGTTGGAGCCGGCGCCGACCGCCGATCGGCTGGCCGAGCTGGCCGACCACGCGACCGCCGCCGGGGCCCAGGTCGCCCTGCGAATCGGTGACGGGATCGACACCGTCCCGGCTACCATCGGGCTCGCGGCGTACCGCATCGTGCAGGAGTCCCTGACCAACGTGATCAAGCATGCGGCGCCGGCGCGTTGCGTGGTTCGGGTCGACAGGACGGACAACGCCATGGAGATCGAAGTGACCGACGACGGCCGCCGGGCTCTGATCGGCCATCCTGCGGGCGGGCATGGGTTGATCGGCATGCGTGAACGTGTCGCCGTCTATGGCGGTGACTTCGAGGCCGGGCCGGTGGCGGGGCGGGGGTTCCGGGTGCACGCGAGGCTTCCATTGGAAGGGGTGCCCGCGTGAGTGGGTCTGGGCGCATGGGAGCGCTCCGGTGGGAGGGGCATTCGCGTGAACGGGGTCTTGGAGGGAGTGCTCGTGTGAGTGGGGCCCGGGTGTACGAGAGTCCTCCGGTGGGAGGGGTGGCCGCGTGAGCGGGGTTCGGGTGCTGATTGCTGATGATCAGCGGTTGCTCAGGGCCAGCTTCGGGGTGTTGATCGGTGCCACCCCTGGGCTGGAGGTCGTCGGTGAGGCGGAGAACGGGTTGCGGGCGGTTGAACGGGCCGCTGAGCTGCGGCCGGACGTTGTGTTGATGGACATCCGGATGCCCGAGCTCGACGGGATCGAGGCGACTCGGCGGATCTGCGGGGATCCGGCGACCGCTGGGGTGAAGGTTCTGATTCTGACCACCTTTGACCTGGACGCTTATGTTTTCTCGGCGTTGCGGTCGGGTGCCAGCGGGTTTCTGCTCAAGGACACCCCTCCTGGCGATCTGCTCTCCGCGATCCGGGTCGTGGCCGGGGGCGAGGCGCTGCTCGCGCCCTCCGTGACGCGGCGGCTGATCGGGGAGTTCGCCAAACAGCCGCAACCTCGGCAACGGGCGTCCCGCTCCCTGGACGGCGTCACAGTGCGCGAACGCGAGGTGCTCAAGCTGGTCGGGCAGGGGCTGTCCAACACCGAGATCGCCGAACAACTCATCGTCAGCATGGCCACCGTGAAGACGCACATGGGCCAGTTGCTGGCCAAGTTACACGCCCGCGACCGCGCCCAGCTGGTGATCGCCGCCTATGAGAGCGGCCTGGTCGGCGTCGGCTGATCAGCCGTATCGACCCTGGAGCATTGTCAATGCGGGTGATGGGTGGGTGGCCGCCGAGTGCGGTGTGGCACTGGTGATGGTCGGTGTGCCGAGTCGTGTGTCATCGGACGCGGCAATGGCGGTTGTGGACGCGGCGATGACGGCTGTTGGTCGTGTCGCATTGGTGGTGGGCGGTGCAGCGAGTTGTTGCGTCATCCGGCCAGCTCTTCGATCAGGGCTGTGGCCAGGGTGTTCGTACGGTCCTGGTTGTCGTCCAAGGCGATGATGACGAAGCTGGACCGTTGGCCGGACAGGCGGACGAGTCGTGTGGTCAGACCGGCCCAGCTACCGCCGTGCTGATAGAGGCGGCGGCCCGCGTGTTCGCGGATGCCGAGGGCCCAGGCGTAGTCGAGTTCCGTGCCGTCGTCCAGGTGACCGGGGGTCTGCAGGAGTGTGGAGACGCCCAGTTCGTCGCGTTCTAGTGCCTGGTTCCAGCGGATGAGGTCGGGGGCGGTTGACCAGACGCCGCCGTCGCCGAGTGACAGCGGTGCAGGGTAGTGCGGGTCGAGGGGCGCGGCTCCAGGCGGATGTGGGGACGGGCCGGGCCAGAAGCGGGTGGCGGTCATCCCGAGCGGGGTGAACAGGTGGTCACGGGCGAAATCGGGCAAGGGGTGGCTTGTCGCGCGTTCGATGATGACGGCCAGGCAGACGTAGCCGGCGTTGCAGTAGCGGAACTCCGTCCCTGGCGTGCCCACGAGGTGGTCGAGGTGGGTGAGCGCGTGGATGACGCCGGGCGTGGTGTGGTCTTGCTTCGTGCGGTGGAGGTCGTCGAACTCGATGCCCTCGGGCAGGCCGCTCGTGTGGGAGAGGAGATGGCGCACTCGTACGGTGTCGGCCCAGGCGGGGAGTTCGGGCATCCAGTGCGCCAGGGTCGAGTCGGTGTCCAGCCGGTCCTGGCGTACGAGGAGAGCTGCGCAGGCGGCCGTCAGCTGTTTGGACAGAGAGGCGGTGTAGACGATCGTGTTGGGGGTGAGCGGTTTTCCGGCCAGGGTTCGGCCGCTGGTCAGGAAGATGGGTGGGGTGTTGTGGTGCTGTACGCCGACGATGAGGGGGTCGTGGGCGCGGTAACCGGCTGTTCTGGTCAGCGCGGTGATTCGGTCATGAAGGTGTGATTCGGGGGTTGACTCGGAGTGCGGTGGCATCGAGGCAAACCGGTTGTGCGGTGGTGAGGTTTCGGCCGGTTCCTGGGCCGGCGGCCCGCTGGACCTTTCGATCACCGGTTCATTATTCAAGCGGGCCCCACCAGATGTACATCGGTTGACTCTGTCGGGTACTTCGGCAGGGACGCGGGACGCTCCTGCGGTGATGCGGGGATGCAGACGCTCCTGCGGCGGTGGGGCGGTGCGGGAACACTCCTTCGATGGTGCGGTGCGGTGCGGCGGTGATGGGGAAAGCTCCGGTGGCGGTGCTGGCGGTGCCGGCGGTACTCACGGTGTAGCAGTGTGGGGCGCGGGTGCTGCGGCGATGCGGGGGATGTGGTGGTGCGGGGGATGTGGTGGTGCGGGGGGGCGTGGCGTCCAGGGGAGTGGTGTACGAGTTCGACCTGGTCACGGTGTAGCGGTGCGGTGGCGCTGGGTGGTGCGCTCGCGTGGCGTGGCGTGGCGTGGCGGTGCGGGGGATGCGGTGACGCGGCAGTGCGGGTGGTGCGGGACGCGGCGGCGCAGGCCGGTGCGGGCATGCGATCGTGCGGGGTGATGCGGGGATGCGGCGTGCGGGTGGTGCGGGACGCGGCGGCGCGGGGTGGGGCGCGGCGGTGCGGATGCTGTGGCAGTGCGGGGAGATGCGGTGGTGCGGGTGGGGTTGCGTCCTTGGGAGTGGTGTACGAGTTCGGCCTGGTCACGGTGTAGCGGTGCGGGGCGCGGTGGCGCTGGGTGGTGCGCTGGAGTGGCGGGGCGGTGCGGGCATGCGGTGGGCACTGGGGTGGTGCAGTGGCGTGGTGGTGTGAGGATGCGGCGGCGCAGGCCGGTGTGGGCATGCGGTCGTGCGGGGTGATGCGGGGATGCGGCACTGCGGTGGTGCGGGGGGCGTGGTGGTGCGGGGAAATGCGGCGGTGCGGGTGGTATGGGGATTGTCGCTTCGTGGGATTGCTTTGGCGATTGGCACGGTGCGGGAGGGAGGGTCCTGCCGTCGTCGGGAAGGTAGCTTCCGTCGTCGTCGGGAGGGAGCGTTCGTTAGCGAGGGGGTGGGGGCCGTCATGGGGGGTGCCGTCATGAGGGGGAGGGTGCTGCCATCGGGGGTGGGGCGTTGGCATGGGGAGTGGGGTGCCGTCATGAGGGAGAGGGTGCTGCCATGGGAGGTGGGGTGTCGTCAGGGGGAAGGGAGTGCCGTTATTGGGAGGGGGATGGGGGTTGGGTTAGGCGGGTTTTGATGAGGTGGTGGTGGTGTGGGGGGAGGGTGTGGGCGGTTAGGGCTTTGTGGAGGAGGGCGGCGTCGTAGCCGTGTGTGGACAGGTGGTTGAGGAGGGGTTCGTAGCGGTCGGGGCGGTTTCGTAGGAGTTCTGTGGCCAGGCGGAGTTCTGGGCGAACCACGGGGACTTGGTGTGGGCCGCAGGCGACCAGGACGTGGTGGAGCCATGGGCCTGAGCCGATGCACTCCATTGCGTCGGAGTCGGTTTCCTGCTCGACCGTGCTGATCTCCACCTGGACGCCGTGCACTTCGTACCTGGTGAAGTACTGGGAGCTTGCTGGGATCCAGGCGGGTGGATGGAGGCAGGGGTGGGAGGAGAGGGCCTTGGCGAAGGTGTCCACGTCGGCGCGCCGTGACACCAGGAGGTCGATGTCGCCGACGGGGAGGTGGACGCCTTGGAGCAGGGCGGCGCTGGTGCCGCCTACGCGGTAGGGAGGGGCGCCGCCCGCAGCTGCCAGGGCTGTGAGGGTTGTTGACAGGGCCGAGGTTACGTCCGCCGGCCGCAGGGATGCTGCACCGAGTGCCATGACGATCAGCGTATTGATCGTGTGAGGGTTTGGTCAGGGGTGCGGCCGGACGGTGGGACGTGATGCTTGGCGGGTGTCCTTTTTGGAGGTGCTCTCGGCCGTGTGCTTCAGGAGGTGCTCTCGGCTGGGTGTGTTCTAGGGAGTGCTCTCGCTGGGTGCCTCAACAGGGTGGTCTCTGTCGGGTGGTCTCTGTCGGGTGGTCTCGGTCGGGTGGTCTCGGTCGGGTGGTCTCGGTCGGGTGGTCCCGGTCGGGTGCTCCCGGCCGGGTGCTTCAGCAGGGTGTTCCCGGCAGGTGCTCTTTGCCGAGGGCTCTCAGCAGGGTGCTCTCTGCCGGGTGCTCCCCGCTGGGCTCTCACCAGGATGCTTTGGGAGGGCGAGGGGATCTGGGTCCCCGTCGCCGTCCATATCCCTGCTGGTGGGTGGGTGGTTCGGCGGGGTGGGGTGATCTTTGGTGGTTGAGGGGGTGTGGTGCTCAGCGGTGGTGGGCTGGGGAGGGTTCGGGTGCTGGTTTCGGGTGGTCGTGGCCGAGGCGGCTGGGCCACCAGGCGCGTCCGCCCAGGTCTCGTACCAGGGCCGGGACCAGCAGTGAGCGCACCACGAGGGTATCCAGCAGGACGCCGACGGCGACGATGAAGGCGATCTGGACGAGGAAGGCCAGCGGGATCACCACCAACGCGGCGAAGGTGGCGGCGAGCACGACGCCGGCTGAGGTGATCACCCCGCCTGTGGTGACCAGGCCGCGTAGTACGCCCTCGCGGGCCCCATGACGGGCGGTTTCCTCACGTACGCGTGACATCAGGAAGATGTTGTAGTCCACGCCCAGCGCGACCAGGAAGACGAAGCCGTACAGAGGCACGGACGCGTCGCTGCCGGTGAAGCCGAGCAGCGGGAAGACGAGGGTGGAGATGCCGAGGACGGCCAGGAAGTTGAGTGCCACGGTGGCCACCAGCAGCACGGGCATCGCCAGCGAGCGGAGCAGGACGATCAGGATGAGCAGGATGATCGCCAGGACGACGGGGACGATGAGCAGGGTGTCCTGCTCCGCGGTTTCTGTCGTGTCGAAGCGCTGGGCGCTGTAGCCGCCGACCAGTACGCGGTCCTCGTCGTGCAGCGTGGCGCGCAGGCGCTGGACGGTTTCCTGGGCGGCGTCGCTGTCCGGCGCGTCGCGCAGGGTGGCCTCCACCAGGACGCGTCCGTCGACCACCTTGGGCTCGTCTCCCGGCCGGCCGCCGGCGCTCACGGCGGTGGCCTCGGAGACGCCCTTGACGGCCTCGGCCTTGTCGACGATCGCCGTGGCCCGCTCGGCGGGGGCGACGATCACGGCCGGCTGTCCGGAGCCGCCGGGAAAGTGCTCGCTGAGCGCCGCCTGCGCGGACACGGACGGCGCGTCGTTCACGAACGTCTCGTCCAGCGGTACGCCCCTGGCGTTGAGCTGCGGCGCGAGCAGGGCGAGGGCGACGAGGGGCAGGACGGAGGCCACCCAGACGAGGCGGGGGCGGCGGTCGACCAGCGCGCCGACCCGGCTCCACAGCCCCTGCGCGCCCGCGTCGGCCGGGCGGGGGCGGGCCGGCCACAGGGCGGCGCGGCCCAGCAGCACGAGGGCCGCGGGCAGGAACGTGAGCGCGCTGAGCGCCGCGCAGGCGATGCCGATGGCGCCCACGGGGCCGAGCGCGCGGTTGTTGGTCAGGTTGCTGAGCAGCAGGGCGAGCAGGCCGAGCGCCACCGTGGCGGCGCTGGCCACGATCGGCTCGACCGAGCGCCGCAGGGCGATGCGGCCGGCCCGGTACCGGTCGGCGCCGCCGGCCAGTTCCTCGCGGAAGCGGGCGGTCAGCAGCAGCGCGTAGTCGGTGGCCGCGCCGATGACCAGGATGAACAGGATGCCCTGCACCTGGCCGTCGACCCGGACGATGTCGCGGTCGGCCAGGAAGTACACCACGGCGCACGCCAGCCCGAGCGCGAAGACCGCGCCGGTGATGATGATCAGCGGGAGGAGCACGCTGCGGTACACGGCCAGCAGGATGATCAGTACGGTGATCAGCGCGACGCCGAGCAGCACGCCGTCGATGCCGGCGAAGGCGTCGGACAGGTCGGCCCGGGTCGCCGCGGGGCCGCCGAGCTGCGTTTTCATGCCGTCGACCGGCAGCTTGGCGCCGATCTGCCCCAGGGCGTCGCCGAGTTCGCCGCCGCTGAGGTCGGGACTGAGCTGGACGACGCCTCGCAGCGCCCGCTTGTCGTCGGAGCCGAAGGCGGGCGTGGGCGTGCCGACGACGCCGGGCGCGCCGGGCAGGGCGGCCAGCGCGCGGGTGGCCGCGGCCTGCTGCTCGGGGGTGACGTCGCCGCCGCCGGAGGTCCACACGACGATGAGCGGCTGCGTGTCACCCTGGCGGAACTCCTCCTGCGCCTCCAGTACGCGTGTGGACTCCGCGCTCTGGGGCAGGAAGGCCGCCTGGTCGTTCGTGGAGACCTCGGTGAGCTTGCCGGCGAACGGTCCCAGTCCGCCGCCCACGGCCAGCCAGGCCACGACCAGCAGCGCCGGGACGAGCCAGCGGATCGAGCGCCGCGCCATGAGTCGCCCTTCCCTAAAGTTCAATGATTGAGATTCTCAATTATTGAGTTAATGTAGCATGGCCCCATGGACGGTGGCGGGGAGGGGGACATCGACCTGAGGTCGTTCGCGACCCGGTTGCGCAGGATGACCGCCGAGTTCAACCGCATCGCCCACGAGTTCGCCAACGAGCAGAGCCTGCACACCACCGACGTCCAGGCCCTGATCAAGATCTTCGACGCCCCGACGCCGATCACTCCCGGCAGGCTGCGCGAGGAGCTCAACCTCACCTCCGGCGCGGTGACCGCGTGCCTCGACCGGCTGGAGCGGGCCGGGCACATCCGCCGGGTCCGCGACGCGCACGATCGGCGCGTCGTTCACCTGCACTATCGCGACGCGGCCAAAGAGCTGGCCGCCGCCTTCTTCCGGCCGCTGGCCGGCAGCACCGACAACGTGCTGCGCCGCTTCAGCCCCGATGAGCTGCGCACCGTGGCCGCCTTTCTCGACGCGATGAACGAGGAGCTGGGGACACTGCGGTCCGCCCCGGGGCCGGGCTGACACGTTTTGGTCCGGGCTGGTGCTTGGACGTTTCCGTTACGGCTGGTCTGGGGTTCTGCCGGTTTCGAGCTGATGGACGAAGCGGTTGAGTGCGTACGGGCTCCGGAAGATGTGCAAGTGTGCGTCGTTGGCGTGTGTGTCGATCGCGGACAGGAGCAGCGGCCGGCTGTGGCGGCGGTAGCCCCAGACCCACAGCCAGAAGTCGACGCGTTCCCGGGAGCGCCGGATCGCTCGCCACGCGCAGCGCCAGAACGAGAAGTCCAGCAGGATGACGGTGTCCGCGGCGCGGAGCCGGACGTCGAGGACGTCGTACGGTCCCAGGTCGCCGTCCATGATCCAGCCCTCGGTCCGGACGAGTTCGCCCTGGACGGCGGCCCACTGATCTGGTGGCGTCGCCTCCGGACCCGGACGCCAGAAGTGCTGGTCGAGCTCGATGACGGGGAGTCCGGTGATGGTCCCGAGGCGGGCGGCCAGGGTGGACTTCCCCGAGCCGCCGCGTCCCAGGATCACGACTCGTCGCATGGTGTCATGGTCGCAGGTCGGCGCTTGTCGTAGGGCCGGTCGCGGGGCCGGTCGCAGGGCCGATCAAGGGTCGCGGGGCTGGAAATCGGTGGCCGGGAAACTGGTGGGCCGTGGCATCATCCGCCTCATGGAAACCCGGATGTTCTTCGTTCGACACGGCGATTCGCACCACAAACGGGACGGCGTGGTCGGTGGTCCGGAGGGATGCCGGGGGCTCACCGACGAAGGTCGCGGGCAGGCTGCGCTGCTCGGACGACGGCTCGCCGCCGACATCGCCCCGCGAGGTACGGCAGGTACGCGAGGTACCGGAGACATGGCACGTGCGGAACCTACGGCAGGTTCGGCAGCCGCAGGCGGCAGGCAAGGCGCAGGCGGCAGGCAAGGCGCAAAAGGCAGGGAGGGCGCAGAAGGCAGGGAGGGCGCAGAAGGCAGGGAGGGCAAGGGTGACGTGGAACGTGCGGGAGGCGTGAGGGTTGCGATCTACACGTCGCCGCTTCCGCGCGCCGTGGAGACCGCCGCCGCCATCTCCGCCGCCGTCGGCCGGCCGGCCGTACCGGATTGCGGCCTTTGTACGTGGCACACGCCGCCCGAGGCGGACGGCCTCAAGCAGGTGGAGTTCCTCGAACGGTTCGGGATCGAGGGCGGCGGGCTGTACCGGCCCTTCCAGCGCGGGAACGAGACGTGGGCCGAGATGGTGACCCGTACCAGCCGTACGATCACCGAGCTCGCCGACCGTCACCGCGGGCAGAGCGTCGTTCTCGTCGGCCACGCCGAGACGGTCGAGATCTCCTTCAACGCCCTCGGCTTGATGCCGGTTTATCGCCCGTTCGATCTGATGGTGTCTCCGGCCTCCATCACCGAATGGAGCACCAGCGAGGATCCCGCACAATGGCCGCCGCCGCGTTGGACTCTGCGCCGGTTCAACGTGAAGCCCGAGGGGGACTGACCGGTCAGAGGCGCCGGCCGATGGTGAGGACGGCCGACCAGTGGCGGGTGAGGCGTCCGTCGGGGCGGGCGGCGAGCAGGCGGCGGATCTCCTCGTAGAGGTGACGGCGGTGGTCCGGGTCCATGGCGATGTGGCCGGAGAACGTGTCGAGCAGCGCGATGTACTCGTCGGCCGTGTACCGCAGGCCCCAGACGTACGGCCGCCGTTCGACGACCGTGAAGAGGCCGGAGTCGTGGAGTTCGGTGGCCATGTGGTCGGGCTGGATCTCGGGCGGTGGCCACGGGTCGCCCTGCCCCTCGCCCAGCTCGTCGTAGACCCGCTGGATCTCGGTGAAGAACGGGTCGAAGTCCGGCGGGAACGCGTGGTCGGCGTTCCACACGGCCAGGTGGCCGCCGCGGTCGAGGAGGGAGGCGGCCTTGGCGTACCTGATCTTCGGGTCCACCCACTTCCAGGCGGTGGCCGCGTACACGAGGTCGAACCGGGCTCCCGCCGGAGGCTGCCAGTCCTCGAACGACGAGGTGATGACCGAGACGTCGGCGAAGTCGGCGAGGTGGTGCCGCGCCTGTGCGGCGAGGGCGTCGCCGAGCTCGACCGCGGTGATCCGGAAGCCCGCCCGGGCCAGCGGCAGCGTCGCCTTGCCCGGGCCGCAGCCGACTTCGAGCAGGTGGGCGCCTGGTTCGACGCCGGTGATCGCGAGCAGGTGGGTGTAGAGGTCAGCCGGGTAGTCGGGGCGGGCGTGCTGGTAGGTGGCGGCGGCGTGGTCGAAGGTGCGGCGCAGCGGGTCGACGGGCATCCGACCATCCTGGCAGCCGGCTAGATCATTCTCCGCCGGGTTTCCCGCCGTCGCGCAGGCGGGCGGCGCGCTGCTCGGCGAGGCGCTGCCTGAGCTCCCTGTCGGCCACCTCGTCCGGGGAAGGGGTCCGGCTGCGCCTGTCGTGCTTGAGCGCCAGCCTGGTCGCGGCGTAGACGACGAGGAACAGCGCGGCCATCGAGAGCAGCCATTCGATCACGTTACAACTCTCCCGCGTGTCGGTGCCGTCGGAGGTTGAGGGTACGACGCGTGGTGATGCTTTCGAGGCACATAGGTGTCATGAGGGTAACCGCAGGCGGACGACGTAGCCGGGGCTTGTCGGGTCGCGGTCGAGGGACTCCAGGGTCCAGGCCGATTCGGCGACGGCGGTCGCGAGTTCGTCCGGTGTCGCGAGCCAGTATTCGAACCACGGCGTCGCCGTCGCGCCGTCGCGTACCCGGATGCGGAGTTGCCCGCGGGCCCGTCCCCTGCGGAGGTTGCAGGCGTGGTAGGCGGCATGGGCGGTGCCGCCGTCGCCGGGATCCGTGCCCGAGCCGATCAGCCGTGCGCCGGGGCGGGCCACCGCGGCGAGTGACGCCAGGACCGCGGGTGCCTGCGCCGGCCCGGCCAGCAGGCCGAGGTTGTTGCCGAGCAGGGCGATCGTGTCGAACTGTCCGAGCCCGTCCGGAAGGGAGGGCACCGAGCCGACGACCGCCTTGACGCCGCGCTCGCCCGAGACGCGGACTGCCTCGGGTGACGGGTCCAAGCCCATCACCTCGTGGCCCTGGGCCGACCACGGGACCGCGTGCCGCCCACCGCCGCAGCCCACGTCGAGGATCCGGCCGGTGGCTTGTGCCCAGACGTGTCGTTCCAGGTCCGGCCAGCGTTCCGGTTCGGTGAAGTAGCGCGAGGCGTCGCCGGTGGAGATCAGGGCGTCGTCGCGTTCGATCACCTCCACCGCCGACCACGGCGTGGCGCCGGCGTCCCAGCAGCGGGCCAGGATGTGGCCGAAGGCGTCGCCGATGCGGGGGTACGGGTCGGTGGTCATGGGCGCGAGGACGGCGGCCGGTCGGTGGTCATGGGTGCGTGGATGCTCCTCGGTCGGTGGCCGGGGGGTGTCACCCTGAATCTGTGGTCGTGGGTGTGAGGGTGGCGTTCGGGGTTGCGTCAGCCGCGGGTGATGCGGGTGCCGATGTCCTCGCCCTCGCAGATCGCGGTCATCGCGCCCTTCGCGGCCACGTTGAAGACGTGCATGAGGAGGCCCTGTTCGTTGGCGAGGACGAACGCGCTCTCGTCCATGACTCTGACGCCCGCCGCCAGTGCCTCCCGGTAGGTGAGGGTGGTGTAGCGCTTGGCGTCGGGGCTCAGGTTGGGGTCGGTGTCGTACACGCCGTCCACCCCGCGCTTGGCCACGAGGAGGGCGTCGGCGTCCAGTTCCAGGGCTCGCTGGACGGCGGGGTAGTCGGTGGTGACGTAGGGCTGGCCGATGCCGCCGGCCAGGAGCACGATCAGGTCGCGGCGCAGGTGCCGGTCGGCGCGGAGCCTGATGAACGGTTCCGCGACGGTCTGCATGGGCACGGCGGTCATGACCCGTACGTCCGTCTCCGAGCGGGCGGTCAGGACGCCGCGCAGCATGAGCGCGTTCATGACCGTGCCGAGCATGCCGATGTTGTCGGCTTCGGCGCGGCCGATGCCCCAGCCTTCGGCCATCCGGCCGCGGAAGTAGTTGCCGCCGCCGATCACCACGGCGATCTGCACGCCGAGCCGGTGCACCGCGAGGATCTCGTCCGCCAGTTGGGCCAGGCTGGCCGGGTCGACGCCGGTGCCCGCGGGGCCGGCCAGGGCCTCGCCGCTGAGTTTGACGACCACGCGTGAGTAACGGCGCATGATGCTTCCCTTCGCGGTCGCGCGCGCGGCGACCTGGTCAAGGATAAAAGGTGTGGAGGTGGTACGGGGTGGAGGCGCTGGGGGTCGGTCCGGGGTGGTGGGAGAGGAACGGGTTCGGGGTGCTGGAAGGAACGGGTTGGGGGTGCCGGGGACCGGTCCGGGGGCTGGAGGGATGGGTTCGGGGGTTGGGGGCGGGGTCAGGGTGTTGGGAGTATGGGTGGATGGTGTCGGGGGAGTTGGGGGCTGGGGCGGCCAGATGACTGTTCTCGATCGGTATGATCCCGTCGAACTCGGGGCCCGGCTGGCGCACGTCCGCTGGCTGGCGGGTGGCACCGGGGCGGGCAAGAGCACGCTGGCCAGGGTGCTGGGTGAGCGGTACGACGTGCTCTGCTACGACGGTGACCGCGCGGAGGCCGGGTACGTCGGCCGGTGCACCCCGCTGCGCCAGCCGTACATGTGCGCGATGGTGCGCATGACGAAGGAGGAGCGGTTCGCCGCCCGTACGCCGGAGGAGATCTTCCGGTCCATGCCGAGTCTGCACGGTGAGACGTTCGAGTTCGTGGTGGAGGATCTGCTCGCTCTGCCCGCCGACCGGCCCGTGCTCGTGGACGACTTCCGTACGTTGCCGCGGGAGGTCGCGCCGCTGTTGGAGTGGCGGGAGCAGGCCGTGTTCCTGCTGCCGACGCCCGAGTTCCGGCGGCGGGCCTTGGGCGAGCGGTATGCCGATCCGGCTCGGGCGCGGGCCAACTGGGGGGATGGCGATCACGCGGCCGCGCTGGCGGCGCGGCTGGGGCGGGACGAGTTGTGGGACGAGGAGGTACGCGGGCAGGCCGAGGAACGTGATCTGGCTGTCCTGCGCGTGGACGGTTCGCGGGGGGTGGAGGAGTTGGCGGACGAGGTGGCCGAGATGTTCCGCCTGAGCTAGAGCCAGGGCATCAACCGATCGGTGGATGTCGGGGTGAGCGGGTGGCGGAGATCCTCAAGGCATGACAGCCATCGAGCTCAAAGCCCTCACCAAACGGTACGGCGACCGCACCGCCGTGGACGGGCTCACGTGCGTGATCGAGCCCGGCCGGGTCACCGGCTTCCTCGGGCCCAACGGTGCGGGCAAATCGACGACCATGCGGATGATCCTCGGCCTCGACCGCCCCGACGGCGGCGGCGCGTACGTGGGCGGGCGCCGCTACACCGACCTGCCGGACCCGATGCGGGAGGTCGGCGCGCTGCTGGACGCCCGCGCCGTGCACGGCACCCGTACGGCGCGTGATCATCTGCTCTGGCTGGCGCATGCGGCGGGGCTGCCCGAGAGCCGGGCGGACGAGGTGCTGCGGCAGGTGGGGCTGGAGTCGGTGGCCCGCAGGCGGGTGCGGACGTTCTCGCTCGGCATGAGCCAGCGGCTCGGCATCGCGGCGGCGTTGCTCGGCGATCCGGCCGTGCTGCTGTTCGACGAACCGGTCAACGGGCTCGACCCCGAGGGCGTGAAGTGGATCAGGGAGCTGATGCGCGGGCTGGCCGGTGAGGGGCGGGCCGTGCTGGTGTCCAGCCACCTGATGAGCGAGATGGCGCTGACCGCCGACCACCTGCTGATCATCGGCAGGGGAAGGCTGATCGCGGACGTGGCGATGGCGGACTTCGTCCGGCGCAGCTCCGGGGTGCTGGTGCGGGCCGACGATCCGGAGCCGCTGGTCAAGCGCCTCACCGGGGAGGGTGCGGAGGTGCGGACGGTGGCGGACGGCGGGCTCGTCGTCGGCGGCATGGAGGCGGGGGAGATCGGGCGGGCGGCGCTGGCGGCGGGGGTGGCCCTGACGGAGCTGACACCGCAGCGCACATCTCTCGAAGAGGCGTACATGGAGCTGACGCGGGACAGCCTCGAGTTCAAGGCGGTGGCGGTATGAAGGCGCGGCGGGCGTTGCGGTTCGAAGGGTCTCAAGCTCAAGGCGGCATGACGACGCGGGACAGCTTCGAGTTCAAGGCGGTGGCGGCATGAGGGCGCGGGCGTTGCGGGCCGAGTGGACCAAGTTTCGTACGGTGCCGTCCAACCTCGTCACGCTCGCGGCGGCGGTGGTGCTCATGGTGGGGCCGGGCACGCTGACGGCCTACCGCGCCGGCGAGGGGCATCAGGGAGCAGGGGTGTTCGACGCGGCCAACATCAGCCTGTACGGCGGGTTCCTGTTCGCGCAGATCGTGGTGGGCTCGCTGGGCGTGATGGTGGCCAGTTCGGAGTACGCCACGGGCATGATCCGGACCAGCCTGACCGCCGTCCCGCGCAGGGCGCGGTTGCTGGCCGCCAAGGTGACGATGTTCGGCGCGGTCGCGCTGGCCGCCGGGCAGGTGGCGAGCTTCGCCTCCTTCCTGCTCGGGCAGGTGGTCATCGCCGCGGCCGGTGCGCCCGCGGCCACGCTCGGGCAGCCGGGCGTGCTGCGCGCGGTCGCCGGGATGGGCGTGGTGTGGGCGCTGGTCGGGCTGGTCGGCGTGGCGCTGGGCTGCCTGCTGCGGGAGACGATGATCGCCACCACGGTGCTGGTGGCGATCAACTTCATCATCCCCATCATCGGCCCCAGGCTGCTGCCCGAGGCCGCGGGGGCGGCGGTGACGACGTACTGGCCGATCGCGGCCGGGCTGCGGATCACCACGACCGTGGCCGACCCCGCGCGTCTCGGGCCGTGGGCGGGTCTGGGGCTGCTGGCCGCCTTCACCGCCCTGCTGCTGGCCGCGGCGTTCGCCCTGTTCAGGACCCGAGACGCGTGAGATCAGCCGGTCCGGTCGAGATGCTGGTCGAGGAGGTGGAAGAAGGTGTCACCGCGGACGATCTCGAACGGCTCCGTGAGCAGGGAGCCGAGCTCGGCGATGTCACTCGGCGTCCAGTTCCAGGCGTTGACCGCCCCGGCGATGAACAGCGGCGACTTGCCGTCCCAGCCCTCGATCTTCTTGACCAGCGTGTCCCGGTACTCCTGTGCCTTGCCCTGCGGCGAGAAGTTCCCGATGACGGGCAGGCCCGCCGGGTGGATCTGCAGGTCGCCGGACTCCCACGACTGGATGATGCCGCGCAGCGGGGTGTTCTTCCGGTACGACCGCACGATCCGCTCGTCGAAGGCGACCCAGCCGTTGTCCTCGGGGTTGCGGTGGTTGTAGGCGTAGACCAGGTCCATGCCCGTACGGCGGAGGAACTGCCCGGTCAGCTCGGTGTAGGCGGCCAGGTCCTGCTCCGGCCAGGAGCCCGGGTAGGTGTAGCCGGCTCCGGAGGGACCGGCGATCAGCAGGTCGTTGGCGGTGGCCGTGCGCTGGTAGTGGGAGAGCAGCGCGGGGCCGATCTCGGCCAGCAGCGGGCTGACGGTCCAGTTGGTCGGCACGCGGCCCCGGGCGGGGTCGTCCCAGAGCTGGCGCATCCTGCGCTGGCAGTACTGGATGTTGTCGCCCTCGCCGACCGTGAGCGTGAGGTAGACCTTGTTGCGCAGGGTCGCCGGCGGCCTCGGGCGTACCTTGCTGGAGACCTTGGCCGCGACGCCCGCGTGCACGGTGGCGTTCATGTAGTAGTCGGCGGGCACCACTTCGACCGCGTGCTGCGAGGCCCGGTCCACGCCGCCCCACTCGCCGGCCACGTCGTTGGAGAACCAGCCCGCGTACGGCGTGGTGGGCTTGACCTTGCTCAGGATCTCGTCGAGCAGGTCGCCGGTCTGGCCGCTGGGCGGCAGCCAGAACACCATGGCCCGCATCGCCACCGTGTAGTCGCGGAAGTACGGGAACGGCTCGACCCGGGTCGGGGCCGTGGTGGTCGCGGTGACCAGGAACTGGTTCCACAGGTCCACCTCGACGGTGAGCTGCTGCGTGCCGGCGGGCGCGGTGAAGCGGTAGATGAAGTAGCCGCCGCCGTCGGAGAACCGGTTCTGGTCGCCGCCGATCGAGGAGTTGAGCCCGTCGAAGAGGTACGGGGTCTCGGCGTCCGTGCCCGGCGTGAACGAGGCGATCTGGGCGCCGTCGGCCTTGACCACGACCGAGCCCACGGAGGCGCCCCAGCCGTCGTCGCCGAGGGAGTCCTGGAAGCGCAGGTAGACGCCGTCCTCGCCGGACAGCTCCTGGCTGAGGTCGAACGTGCGCACCTCCCGGTTGGAGGAGTCCCTGATGCGCTCGGTCTCCCTGGCGATCTCGCGCCACCGCACGTCGTCCACCTTGACCGTCCTGGTCGGTGGCAGGCCGCTGAGCAGGGCGTGGGTGCAGCGGGGGAAGAGGTTGTCGAGCTGCCAGCGGTAGAGGCCGAGGATGTCGTCCGCCTTGAACCGGCCGCGCAGGTCGGTGATGGTGCGCAGGCCGTACTGCTCGGCCTGCTCGGCGGTGGCGGCCACGGCGTTCTCCAGGCCGGCCAGGGTGGTGGCGACGTTCACCGAGTCGGGGACGTCGGGGTCGTGCAGGATCGCGCCGCGCACCTCGCCCCGGTAGCGGGCGACCAGGTCGAGGGGACGCTCGTGCCGGGTGACGGCGGCGCCGGTGCTCGTTAACCAGGTGTTGTCGTAACCCTCGGTGGTGTAGTTGAAGTAGAGGCGCGGGCGGCGGCGGTTGACCACCCCTTGGAGGGTGGCGAGGAGTAGCTGGTCGTTTCCGTGGAGGGTGCTGATGTCGGCGAAGTCCAGGCGGGTGGCGCGGCCGAAGCCTGGCAGAAGGGGTGCGGGGGCGCGGGTCGCGGCGCCGGCGGGGCTGGCGGGCAGGGTGAGCCCCAGTCCGCCGGCCGCGAGGACCACGCCGTTCGCCCACAGGAATTCACGTCGGGACACCATCGGCGTTCACTGCTCCTTGCGAGGAGACCGTCAGATGACATCGTTGTCAGACAGCGTTGTCATAGGGACCGTAACAACGTGACGGAATGTTGTCCATGGCGTAAAACCCTCCGTTAGCTCGTCTCCGGCGAGCGAGCTGATCGGATCGGCGCCGACGGAGTTTCAGCGGCGATCACCATGGGTAAGGCCGACGGTGATTCTGAGCTGCCTGTACTTCAGGAGCCCCAGATGTCCCCTATCACGCTCACTCCCGGCGCACGTGAAGCACTGAGCGGCGACGAGGTCGTGTTCTTCGACTGGCATGTGACCGGTCTGTGCTGTGCGGACGCTGGGGAGTTCTCGGTAAGGCCGCTGCGCCGTTCCCGGCTACCCCGCCGCGCCCGCCGCCTCGGGGAGACCGGCCTGGTGTACGCCCATCCGACCGCCTGGGTGCATCTCGCCGAGTTGCCCGTGACGATCGACTGCCGTCCGCTGTGGCGCTGGCGGCGGTTCACCACCGATCTGCCGCCGGACGCCGGCCTGCGCTGCTGCCTGGGGCGCCCTATATATGGCCCTATATAGGAGGTAACCGGTGAAGCTGCGTTCCATCATCATCTGGACGGCGGTGGCGATCGTCGGCGCCGTCGGATGGGCGGTGCTCGCCTTGTCGAGAGGCGAGAACGTCAACGCGGTGTGGCTCCTCTGCGCCGCCCTCGGCTCCTACGCCATCGCCTACCGGTTCTATGCCCGCTTCATCGTGCGCAAGGTGCTGCGCGCCGACGACCGCAGGGCCACCCCGGCCGAGCGGCTCGACAACGGCATCGACTACCAGCCGACCGACCGCCGGATCCTGTTCGGCCACCACTTCGCCGCCATCGCGGGGGCGGGGCCGCTGGTCGGGCCGGTGCTGGCGGCGCAGATGGGCTACCTGCCCGGCACCATCTGGATCGTCGCGGGCGTGATCTTCGCCGGAGCCGTGCAGGACATGGTGATCCTGTTCTTCTCCATGCGGCGCAACGGCAGGAGCCTCGGCCAGATGGCCCGCGAGGAGATCGGGCCGGTCGGCGGGGCGGCGGCGCTCATCGGGGTCTTCGCCATCATGATCATCCTGCTCGCGGTGCTGGCGCTGGTCGTGGTCAACGCCCTGGCGCAGTCGCCGTGGGGTGTCTTCTCCATCGCCATGACCATCCCCATCGCCCTGTTCATGGGCTTCTACCTGCGGGTGCTCCGGCCGGGCAAGGTCGTCGAGACCACGCTGATCGGGGTCGCGCTGCTGATCCTGGCGATCATGGCGGGCGGCTGGGTGCAGGAGTCGAGCTGGGCGTCGTTCTTCACGCTGAGCCCGTCGGCGCTGGCGCTGTGGCTCATCGCGTACGGATTCGTCGCGGCCGTGCTGCCCGTGTGGATGCTGCTCGCGCCGCGCGACTATCTGTCGACCTTCATGAAGATCGGCACGATCGTGCTGATCGCCATCGGCATCGCCGTCACCGCGCCCCCGCTGCGGACGACGGCCTTCACCGACTTCGCCTTCAACGGCAAGGGGCCGGTGTTCGCCGGATCGTTGTTCCCGTTCGTTTTCATCATCATCGCCTGCGGCGCCCTGTCGGGGTTCCACGCGCTGATCTCGTCCGGCACGACGCCGAAGATGATCCAGAAGGAGAGCCAGGTCCGGATGATCGGCTACGGCTCCATGCTGATGGAGTCGTTCGTCGCGGTCATGGCGATCACGGCGGCCTGCGTGCTGTCCCCCGGCCTCTACTTCGCCATGAACGCCCCCGCCGGCGTCGTCGGCGCCACCGTCCAGACGGCCGCCGAGGCGGTCACCAACCTGGGCTTCGTCATCACACCGGACCAGTTGCAGGCCGCGGCGGCGGCCGTGCAGGAGGAGACGCTGATCGCCAGGACGGGCGGCGCGCCCACGCTGGCCGTGGGCATCTCGCAGATCTTCTCCGGCTTCCTCGGCGGCACGGCGCTGCAGGCGTTCTGGTACCACTTCGCGATCATGTTCGAGGCGCTGTTCATCCTCACCACGGTGGACGCGGGCACGCGGGTGGGGCGGTTCATGCTCCAGGACACGCTCGGCAACCTGTGGAAGCCGATCTCCCGGGTCAGCTGGTGGCCGGGGCTGATCGCCTCCAGCGCCGTGGTCGTGGCGGCCTGGGGATACTTCCTCTACCAGGGCGTCAACGACCCGCTCGGCGGCATCAACCAGCTCTTCCCGCTCTTCGGCATCGCCAACCAGCTGCTCGCCGCCGTGGCGCTCACCGTGGCCACCACCGCGCTGGTCAAGAGCGGCCGGCTCAAGTGGGCCTGGGTGACGGGCATCCCGCTGGCCTGGGACGCGGCCGTCACGCTGACCGCCAGCTACCAGAAGGTGTTCTCCGCCGACCCCACGCTCGGCTTCTTCGCCCAGCGCGACCGCTACCAGGCCGCGCTCGACCAGGGGCAACTGCTCGCCCCGGCGAAGACGACGGACGCGATGCGGCAGATCGTGGTCAACTCGACCGTGGACGGCATCCTGGCCGCGCTGTTCGCGATCCTCATCATCGTGGTGATCCTCGACGCCGCGCGGGTCTGGATCAAGGCGATCAGGTCGCCGGAGCCGCTGCCGGACGCGGAGGCGCCGTTCGAGGAGTCGAAGCTGCTGGCCCCGGCCGGGCTCATCGCCACCCGCGAGGAGAAGGAGATGATGGCCAAGGCCACACAGGGAGGCTGACCCGGCGGCCCGGGACGTTGACCACACGTTCGAATGTGGGCAAGGTGGTCGGGTGGCCGCTGATGAGACGCGCGACGAGGTCGCCCTGACCAACCTCGACCAGCCGCTGTTCGACGGCGCCGAGGCGACCAAGCGTGACCTGGTCGACTACCTCGACGCCGTCCGCGACCGCATCCTGCCGGTCCTGCGCGGCCGGGCGCTCTCGGTGATCCGGGTGCGCCCGGGCCAGCCGCCGTTCATGCAGAAGAACCTGCCCAAATACGCGCCCGACTGGGTGCGGTCGGTGTCCATGTGGGCTGATTCGTCGCGCCGGCAGGTGACGTACGCGCTGTGCGACGACCGCAGGACGCTGCTGTGGTTCGCGAACCAGCGGGCGGTGGAGTTCCACCCGGCGCTGTTCGTCGGCGACCATCCCACCCACCTCATCCTCGACCTCGACCCGCCCGAGCACGACGACTCCTTCGCGCTGGCCGTGCGCGGCGCGTTCCTGGTCCGCCAGGCGCTGGAGGACTCCGGTCTGGCGGGCGCGGTGAAGACGAGCGGGGCCAAGGGCGTGCACGTGTTCGTCCCGGTGGCCGAGGGCACCGCCCCCGACGACCTGGCGGCGGCCACCAGGGCGCTGGCCGCCCGCGCCGAGCGGGTGGATCCGGCGCTGGCCACCACGGCCTTCATCAGGGAGGACCGCGAGGGCAAGGTCTTCCTCGACTCCACCAGGGCCGGCGGGGCCACGGTCGCCGCCGCCTACAGCCCGCGCATCCGGCCGGGGGTGCCGGTGTCGTTCCCGGTGGCCTGGGCCGACCTCGACCGGGTCACGCCGCGCGACTTCACCCTGCGCACCGCCCCCGGGCTGCTGGAGGGGGCCGATCCGTGGGCCGAGCACATGCCGGCGCCGCAGCGGCTGCCGGCCGACCTCGTCGAGGAGGGGCACACGATCCCGATCGCCCGCGTCCAGGCGATGCACGAGGGCAAGCGGAGGGCCCGCGCCCGCCGCGCGGAATAGTGTCCGGATTTTGCCGCATGAGTGGGTCTTCTCAGCGGTTCCCGGCCGGGTTACGTTTCCGTTCGCGGCGGCTCGGGGGGAAATCGCCGCCCTGATTCCCGTCCTACCCTGGGGGAAACCTCCATGCGAAGAACGCTCATCGTAGTGATCGCCGCTCTGTCCTTACCGCTGGCCATGGCGGCGCCGGCCCACGCGGGCGGCCTCGACGACGTGTTCGCCAAACTGCTCGTCAAGCAGGTCAAGGGCAGCAACGTCAAGAAGCATCTCGACGCCTTCCAGGCCATCGCCACCGCCAACGGCGGCAACCGCGCCGCCGGCTCGCCCGGATACGACGCCTCCGTCGACTACGTGGCGGGCAAGCTGCGCCGGGCCGGGTACAAGGTGACGCTGCAGCCGATCAACTTCGTCGAGAGCTGGTCGGAGAACAGCGCGCCGGTCCTCGACCGCACCGCGCCGAGCGCGAAGTCGTACGCGCCGAACGAGGACTTCTTCACCTTCCAGCCCTCCCCGTCGGGCGACGTGACCGCCGAGGTCCAGGGCGTGGACCTGACCCTGCCGCCGACGCCGGAGCCCACCTCGACCAGCGGTTGCGAGGCCGCCGACTTCGCCGGGTTCGTGCCCGGCCGCATCGCGCTCGTCCAGCGCGGCACCTGCCCGTTCGTGAACAAGGTGCAGAACGCGGCCGCGGCGGGCGCGAGCGGGCTCATCGTCTTCAACGAGGGCCAGCCGGGACGTACGGATGCGAACCCGCTGGACATCGGCGAGTGGCGCGGCGGGATCCCCATGGTCTACGCCGACTTCGCCGTCGGCCAGGAGCTGGCCGCCACCCCGGGCGCGACCGTGCACCTCAAGGTGGACGCCAACCTCGTGCTCGGCACCAACAACAACGTGATCGCCGAGTCCCGCGCCGGTGACTCGCGCAACGTCGTCATGCTCGGCGCCCACCTCGACAGCGTCCCCGAGGGGCCCGGCATCAACGACAACGGCTCCGGCAGCGCGGCGATCCTGGAGGTCGCTGAGCAGATGGCGCTGTACCCGGTCAAGAACAAGGTCCGCTTCGGCTTCTGGGCCGCGGAGGAGATCGGCCTGCTCGGGTCGGACCAGTACGTCGCGTCCCTGTCGCAGGCGCAGCGCGACCGGATCAAGGTCTACCTGAACTTCGACATGATCGGTTCGCCCAACTACGCGTACATGCTGTACGACGGTGACGACTCCGACGCCGAGGGCTCGCCGGCGGGCCCGCCCGGATCCGACGAGATCGAGCGGCGGCTGGAGCGCTTCTACGACTCCCTCCACCTGCCCACCATCGGCACCGACTTCGACGGGCGCTCCGACTACGGGCCGTTCATCGCGGTCGGGATCCCGGCGGGCGGCATCTTCACCGGTGCTGAGGAGATCAAGACGCCCGAGGAGGCGGCGTTGTTCGGCGGGACGGCGGGGATCGCGTTCGACCCCTGCTACCACCAGGCGTGCGACACGATCGCCAACGTCAACGCCAAGGCCCTGGACGTGGACGCGGACGCGATCGCCGACTCGGCGGCCCGCTTCGCCTTCAGCCTGAAGGGCATCCCGAAGCGCACGACCGCCAAGAAGGCGGCGGCCGCCCTGTCGGCCGAGGGCACCAGGTAGAGATGCGGGGCCGGGCGGACGATTCCGCCCGGCCCTGTGCTCGATACCGCTAGTTAGTGATCTTGACGTCGTCGACGCCGGCCTCGACCAGGGAGGCGCCCGAGGCGTCGGCGGCGTCGATGACGATGCGGACGGTCTGGCCGGCGAACGCGTTCAGGCTCGCCGTGGCCGTGGCCCAGGCGCCGTTGCGGTTGGTGGCCGCGCCGGCCTGGTTGAGCACGGTCGCGGTGGTGCTGCCGACGACGCGGACCCGGAGGTAGTCGGCGCTGCTCGAATTCGAGCCGTGCGCCAGGTACCAGGACAGCGACAGGTTCAGCGCGCCCGCCGGCAGCGTGATCGGCGGTGACTGGATCGAGGTGACGCCGCCGTCGATGTCGTAGTCTCCGGCCGACGAGCCTGCCAGGCGGCCGGTGACCAGGTCGTTCGTGCCGCTGACCGTGGTGCCGAGCTGCTTGGCGCCGCTGGAGGTGGTCGCCGCGGGATCGCCGCGTTCCCACACGCCCGTGGTGGCCGTGTCGGCGCCGTTCGGGTTGACCGTCCAGCCGGTCGCCGTCTCGAACGTGTCCTGCCAGATCACGGCCGGCGGCACCGCGGTGCCGATCGTCCACACCGCGTACGCGATCGCGTCGGCGTTCCGGTCGAGCGCGGTGTCGTTGACGTTGGCGGTCGTGTCGCAGGAGCGGTGGTAGCAGACGTCGAACGCCTGCCCGGCCGTGCCGCCCCACAGCCCGGCCTGGGCCGAGCTCTTGGTGCCCTCCGCGCCGGTGAACGTGCCGCCCGCCGGGATGCCGACCGCGATGAAGGGCCCGTAGTCGGAGCGCCCGTCGAAGTCGGTGCCCCGGGTCGGCACGCCGATCGAGGTGAAGTAGTCCTGGAGGGTACGCTCCAGCGCCGCCGATCCGGCCGGTCCAGGGCCGGAGCCCGTTCCGTCGGAGTTGTCGCCGTCGTAGATGAAGTATCCGGCGTTGGGGGAGCCGACCATGTCGAAGTTCAGGTACCCCTTGATCCGCGCCCGCTCGGCGGCCGGCAGGTTGTTCACGTAGAACTGCGAGCCGCGCAATCCCTGTTCCTCCGCGCCCCACCAGGCGAAGCGCAGATGCTTGACCGGCTGAAGCGACTGGCGGGCCACTTCGAGCGCGGTCTCCAGGATGGCCGCGCTGCCCGAGCCGTTGTCGTTGATGCCGGGGCCGGCGGTGACGCTGTCGAGGTGGGCGCCGACCATGAGAATGTCGTTCGGGTCCCCGCCGGGCCAGTCGGCGATGAGGTTGTAGCCGGTGGCGCCGTTGTAGGTGAAGGACTGCAGGACGGTGCTGAATCCGGCGGCGTCGAGCTGGCCCCTGACGTAGTTCGCCGAGGCCAGGTAGCCGGGCCGGCCGTGGGCGCGGTTGCCGCCGTTGGCAGCGGCGATGGACTGGAGCTGGGACAGGTGGGCCTTGACGTTGGCCAGCGGAATGTCCGGCGCCGCGGCCGCCGAGGCGGGCGCGGCCGGCACGAGGGCGGCCAGGGTGAGGGTGAGTGCTGCGATCGCCGCGACGAGGGGTGATCTCATGCCGTTTTTCCAGGTCAGGTGCCTAGATAAGAGCATGGCGGCGCCTCCATCCGAGGTCGAGGGTGGAAGATCCCGAGATGGTGCTCTATGGAAGGTAACGCCGCAAATAGGGTTCGCCTAGGGCCCAGATCGACGCCTCGCGCGCCCCAAGGGCCGGGCCGGCAGCTCCGCGCCTCGCGGGCTTCAGGAGCGGGCCGGCAGTTCCGCGCGCAGGGGCGGTCAGGAGCGGCTCCGGGGAGTCGGCGAAGAAGCGGATCGAGGTGACCTCCGCCCGGCGGCCGAGCGGGCGGACCACGGTGATCGGCTCCGTCAGCTCGACCGTCACGTTCGTCTGAGAGGAGACGGCCACGCTGACCCGCCCGCCCTCGACGGTGACCATGTGACCCGCCCCGTACGCCCGCCCACCCCGTACGGAGGCGATGAGCTCGCGCGGCACCCGTACGTCGAAGTAGGCGCCGTACCGGATCCGCAGCTCGCCGGCGGTCAGCACATGAGGCCGGGTGACGCAGGCGGCGACCAGCACGGCCACGAAGAGCAGCCCGTAAACGTCGGCGATCAGCACCGTGTACCGGAGCCAGGCGGGCACCCCGAGCGAGACCAGCAGCAGATCGAGCACCACGGTCTCGACCGCCATCGCGAACGCCATCAGCGTCATCATGAACGTCTGCTCCTTGCTGTACGTCACCACGGTCGCGCCCGCGGGCACCCCGTGCCGGCGGCGGACGATCCACAGCCCGATGGCGGCCAGGCCCTTGAGCTCGAATCCGACGATCCGTAGCGCGGCGTACAGCATCACGTTCCTCTCCGCGGCGAATGCTTCACCTCCAAGGAGAAACGTTGCCGTCGCGTCAAGGTCAAGCCCCGGGGAAAGATCGATACCCATCGCGGCACCTGGGAGAGATTTTCCGGAATTCGCTTGAACCGTTGTCGGGCCGACGGCGTACAACCTTTCGGAAAACGGTGCCGCCGGTGGCTGGAATTCACGGCCTGAGCTGTGTCGCAGCGAAATGCCGGCGGGCCCGCTGCGCTGACCGGAATGCTTCACGGGGACGGCGATGGAATTTCAGGGATGGAGCGAAGGCCTGGCCCTCAGGCCACGCGATTACCTGGGAAAGGGCGACTCGCTCGCCGCTGTCGTCAGGGCGGCGGGGCCGTACCAGGGCGAATCGCTCTACCTGCTCGCGCTCGGCACCGCCACCACCATGGCCAGGCTGCACCTGGGCGGGATCGCGGGGCTGCGGCTGCGCCCGGGCAACGTGGTGATCGGGGCGGGCGGGCAGGCGTCCTTCGCGCCGGGCCCGCGCGACGCCGAGTTCCCCGCGCAGGACGTCAAGGACTGGGCCGACGTGATCGTGTTCGCGGGGACGGGGCACATGGCCGGCGGCGGCGTGGAGCCCGATCTGGACCGGCTGCTGCCCGCCCTGCGCGCGGTGATCGACGAGTGCCGCCGGCCCGATCCGTTCGCCCGCCCGACCGCCGTCGACCTGGTGCGCATCCTGCTCGGCCACTCCGGCGGGGCCCGCGGCGCCACGGTGCACGAGCTGCTGCTCGAAGCCGAGCGGCGGACCAGGCCGTACGAGCCGGAGCCCCCTGCGGACGACCCCGTACCCGCGCCGCTCTGGCGCAGGCCCGCCTACCTGGCCGGCCTCGCCGTCGGCGTGCTCGCCGTGGCGGTGGCGGCCGGCACGGTCGTCCTGATCTCCGGCCGGGTGACGCCGCCTTCGTCGGCCGCGCGCCCGGCCGTGAACGACGTCACCGCCGCCATCGGCCGCCGTACGGCCACGTTCGAGCAGCGCACAGAGTTGTCGCGCTACGACGAGACGGTCGTCGCCGACGGCCGGCTGAGCTTCGACGCGAACGCGGCCACGGCCTACGACATGAAGCTGACCTGTGGGAACGCTCCACGCACCACCCGCGTCTCCCTGGTGGGCAGGAGCGGCGTCGCCGCCGGCGTGCCCTTCGACGCCGTCCGGCCGCCGCTGGAGCCGTGCGACCAGAGCCGCGCCCCGTCCGTCCGCGACCTCAGCTCGCCGCACTCCATCCAGGCCCTGATCGACGCGGCCGAGTCGAACGTGACCAGCACGCCGGCGGCCGGCGGGCGCACGATCACCGGCTCGGCCCTGGCCCACCGGGTCAGGGGAGAGGAAGGACTGGCCGCGTACGCGGGAACGAGCGCGGAAGGACCGATCGAATTCACGCTTCGGGTGGACGCGAAAGGACTGCCGATAAGCCTGAAACTGCACCTGGAAAGCCGGGCCGACGGCACGCGTGACGTCGAAACCGTTTATCGGGATTGGCGCGCGTTCGAAGCCATCGAGGGGGAGACGCCGAATGGCTGAGGAATTCAGCGCCGACCGCCGCGAGGCCGCGAACGTGGCCCGCGATCTCAAAGCCGTTCGCGCGGCACTGGACGGCGGGAACGCCGGCGCGCTCGACGCGCGGACGGGCTCGGAGAAGGTGGACGAGGCCGTGCGGAAGTTCTTCGCGGAGTCGTCCGACAACAGGGAGCGGATGAACGCGCTCCTCGAACGCGCGGCCGGCCTGCTCGACGCCCTCGTCGAAGGCACGGGCACGCTGGACGGCTCGCTGGCCGACTCGCTCACCACCGGCACGGGAGGCACGTGATGAGGACCTTCGCACTCGGCGCGCTCACGGGCGTGCTGGCCGCGACCATCGCCGCGTCGCTGCTGTTCGCGCTGACCGACCACACCTCACCGGCGACCACGACCCGGTCCGCCCCCGTCACGGCCCACCTAGGAGATGGCTGATGGCCGACCTGCCCTTCGGGTTCACCGTACGGGTGCCCGAATCCTGGTACGAGTTCGACGTCTGGCGCGCCGGAAGGACCGGCGACCTGGCCCGCCTGGTGGACGCCCGCGTCGCGGCCGAGCCCGTGCTGGCCCCGCACCGGCCGGTGCTGCTGAAGGTCCTGCGCGAGGTCGCCGACGTGGCGGCCAGGAACGGCGCGGTGTTCGGCGCGGCGATGACCGACCACGTGGAGGACGTGGGCACGGTGCTGGCCACGCTCATGGTCCTGCACACCCAGGGGCGGGCGGGAGGCGACACCGTCGAGGAGATCGCCGCGGGTGTCGTCGCCGTCCCGCCCACGCCCGGCACGCCAGTCTGGCGCGACGTCGGGATCGTCGGGCTGGCCGCGGGCCGCGCCGTCCGGGTGACCGGCGTCGAGCCCGGCGAGATCGACTCGGTGGTCATGCAGACCCTCGTCCCCGTGCCCGGCGGCCACGGCGTGCTGGACCTGGTGATCGCCAGCCCGCACCTGAGCCTGACCGAGCCCATGCTCGACCTGTTCGACGCGATCAGCGCCACCCTGGCCTGGTCGGACCCAGAAGGAGAGTGAACCGTCATGGCCGCAGGCACCCATCACCTGAGCTTCCCGCAGGTGGAGAACAGCGCGACCCGGCTCGGCAGGGAGAAGGAGGACATCGAGACCCGCCTGACCCAGCTCAAGGCGATGATCGACCAGCTCGTCGGCAGCGACTTCGTCACCGAGCGGGCCTCCGGCAAGTTCCAGCAGGACTACGAGCAGTGGAACACCGGCGCCCGGCAGGTCATGCAGGGCCTGGAGGGCATGAGCCAGTTCCTCAAGACCGCCATCGCCAAGCACCGCGAGCTGGACGCCTCGCTCAGCGGCGGCGCGGGAGCGTGACGACGTGCCGGGCGGATGGGAAGTGCTCGGGCTGGCCGGCGACCCCGCGCCGGGGGACCCGGGGCAGGTGCGAGGTCTCGCCGACCGGCTGCTCAAGGAAGCGCGGCTGGCCGAGGACAACAGGGGCAAGCTCGGCGTCATCTCGGGTGACGGTTCCGCGCTGAAGATGCGCGGCGACTACGCGGCCAAGTACGCCGAGGCGCTGGCCGAGCTGCCCGGCGAGCTGGCCAAGCTGGGCAAGGCCTACCGGGGCGCCGGCGAGGCGCTGATGACGTACGCGGGCAGCCTGGAGCAGGCCAAGACGCAGGCCGGGGCCGCGCTGCGCCAGGGTCAGACCGCCGACGCCGCCTACCAGGGGGCGCTCAGGGAGGTGCGGGCCCATCTGCCCGCCGCGGCCGCCGTACGCACGCTGCCCGAGGTCGAGTCGGCCGTCGGCGCCGCAGACGCCACGGTGCAGGCGGCGGTGCGGCCGGCGGTGCAGCGCGCCCGCGCCGCCGACGCCGACCGCGTGCGCGCCCGCCGCATCGCCGACGAGGCCGCCCGCCTGCGCGGGGACGCCGAGAACCGGGCGACGCGGGAGATCGAGCAGGCGCTCGAAGGCAGCGGCATCAAGGACAAGAGCTGGCTGCAGCAGGCCTGGGACACGATCTCCACGCCGTTCAGGTCCTGGGACGACTTCGTGGCGTTCGCGGGCACGGTGGCGATGGTGGCCGGGCTGATGGTGCTGGTCATCGGCACCGGCGGCCTGGCCGGGGCGATCCTGGCCGGCGTGGCGTTGGCGGCGAGCGCGGTGGTGCTGGGGGACGCGCTGCACAAGTACCGGCAGGGCAAGGGCTCGCTGGGCCAGGTGGGCATGGCCGCGCTGGGCGTCCTGCCGGTGGGCCGGGGCCTGGCCTTGGTGGCCAAGGGCGCCAGGGCGGTGACCGGCCTGCGCGGGGCCGCGGGCGGCATCCGCGCGGGCGGAGGCGTCGTGATCGGAACCGGCGCGCTGCGCCGAGGCGTCCCCGGCGCGGCGCTGGGCGCTCAGGCCGGGCGGTCCGGGGCGTCGCTGCGATCGGCGCTGGACGCGGGCGGGGCCCGCGCCACGACGGCCGCGACCACCTCGTGGCAGCGCGGCCGCCAGTTCTTCAGCCAGGACCCGGTGCACTTCCCGACCGGGGTCGTGCTGCTCCCGCAGACCGACGTCGAGCTGCCCGGCGCGCTGCCGCTCCACCTCGAACGCACTCATCTGTCCGGCTGCCACACGGGCCGCTGGTTCGGCCGGTCCTGGGCCTCCACCCTGGACCAGCGCCTGGAGGTGGACGCCGACGGCCTCTGCCTGGCCACCGAGACCGGCGCGCTGCTCACCTTCCCCCATCCGGAGCTCGACGGCGAGTCCCGTCCCGACGGCGGTCCCGCCCTGATCCTGCGCGAGACCGACACCGGGTACGCCGTCACCGACCCGCTCACCGGCCGCACCACCTGCTTCGCCGAGACCACCGAACCCGGCGTGCTGCCGATCGCGGCCATCACCGACCGCAACGGCGCGCGCATCGACGTCCGCTACACCGACGGCCTGCCCACCGAGGTCGTCCACTCCGGCGGCTACCACCTGGACATCGAGACGCATCAGGGCCGCATCGTCGAGATCCGGCTGCGCGGGGCCGGTCAGACGCTGCTGTCGTACGCGTACGACGAGGCCGGCGACCTGACCGAGGTGACCAACTCCTCCGGCCTGCCGCTGCGCTTCAGCTACGACGACGAAGGCCGGCTGACCCGCTGGCGCGACCGCATCGGCACCTGGTACGCCTACACCTACGACCTGGAGGGCCGCTGCGTCTACGGCACCGGCTCGGCGGGCGTCTTCAACACCGAGCTGTCGTACGGCGACGGCGTCACCAGGGCCCGCGACTCCTTCGGCCGGCTCACCGTCTACCGCTACAACGAGCTGCTCCAGGTCACCAGTGAGACCGACCCGCTCGGTCACACCACCCGCTACCTCTGGGACGAACGGGACCTGCTGCTCGCGCGTACCGACCCGCTGGGCCGTACCACCCGATACGCCTACGACGACGCGGGCGCCCTGATCTCGGTCACCAGGCCCGACGGCGCGCGGCGCACCTGCGCCCGCGACGCCCTGCACCTGCCGGTCACCATCACCGACTACGACGGCGGCAGCACGACCCTGCGCCACGACGAGCGCGGCAACCTCGTCTCCGACCCGTCCGCCACGTACGCCTACGACGAGCACGGCCACCTGACGGCGATCACGAACGCGCTCGGCCACATCCACACCGTCGACAACGACGCCGCCGGCCTGCCCGTGGCGATCACCGACCCGTCGGGCGCCACCACGACCTGCGCGCGCGACCCGTTCGGCCGCGTCAGCGCCGTCACCGACCCGCTCGGCCACACCACCCGCCACACCTGGACCGTCGAGGGTAAACCGGCCACCCGCACCACCGCGGGCGGCGCCGTCGAGCGGTGGTCCTACGACGCGGAGAACAACCTGGTCGAGCACGTGGACGCCATGGGCGAGGCCACCCGCTTCGAGATCGGCCCCTTCGACGTGCCCACCGCCCGCACCACCCCCGACGGGGCGCGCATCACGTTCACCTGGGACACCGAGCTCCGCCTCACCCAGGTCACCGACCCCCAGGGGCTGACCTGGACCTACACCTACGACCCCGCGGGCAACCTGGCCGAGGAGCGCGACTTCGACCGCCGGGTGCTCACCTACGTGCGCAACCCGGCCGGCAACCTCACCGAGCGGATCAACGGCGAAGGGCAGTCGACCAGCTACGTCTACGACGTCCTCGACCGGCTCATCGGCCGGCGCGCGGGCGACCGGCTCACCACGTACGACTACGACATGCTCGGCCGCCTCACCCACGCGGCGAACCCCGACGCCGACCTGACCATCACCCGCGACGCCCACGGCCGCGTCACCGCCGAGACCTGCAACGGCCGCACCCTGACCTCCGCCTACGACGCCCTCGGCCGCCGGGTGCTGCGCCGCACGCCGTCCGGCACCGAGACCGTCTGGACGTACGACGCCCGCGGCCTGCCCCTGAGCCTGGAGACGGCCGGCCAGACCCTCCACTTCGACCACGACCCGGCCGGCCGCGAGCTGTCCCGCACCTTCGGCGCCGCCGTCTCCCTGACCCACGAGTGGGACGACGAATCCCACCTGCAGTCCCAGACGCTCACCAGAGGTCCTGGCCGGCGCGTGGTCCAGCGGCGCGCGTACGGCTACCGCAGGGACGGGCAGCTGACCGAGATCGACGACCTGCTGTCCGGCCGCCGCCGCTTCGACCTCGACCCGGTGGGCCGCGTCACCGCCGTCCACGGCGCCGGCTGGTCGGAGAGCTACGCCTACGCCCCCTCGGGCCGGATCACCGACGCCACCTGGCCCGAGCCCGGGGACGGCCAGGGGCCGCGCGCCTACACCGGCACCATGATCCGCCAGGCGGGCCGCACCCATTACGAGTACGACCGCCAGGGCCGCACGGTCGTGCGCCGGCGCAGGGGCCTGTCCGCCAAGCCCCGCACCTGGCACTACACCTGGGACGCCGACGACCGGCTGACCCACGTCACCACCCCGGACGGGGCCCGCTGGCGCTACCTCTACGACCCGCTCGGCCGCCGCATCGCCAAGGAACGCACCGACGGCTCCCAGCGCACCGACTTCGTCTGGGACGGCCTCACCCTGGCCGAACAGTCCGCCGACGACCGGGTGACCGCCTGGGACTGGGCCCCCGGCACCTTCCGCCCCCTGACCCAGACCGAGCGCTCCCAGGACCAGGTGGACGAACGCTTCTACGCCATCGCCACGGACCTGGCCGGCACCCCGGCCGAGCTGGTGGACGAGCGGGGCGAGGTCGCCTGGCGCACCCGCCGCACCCTCTGGGGCACCTCACCGGGCGCGCTCACCACCGGCCCCGACTGCCCGTTACGCTTCCCCGGCCAGTACGAGGACGCGGAGTCGGGCCTGTACTACAACTACCGCCGCCACTACGACCCGGACTCGGGCCGCTACGCCACCTCGGACCCGATCGGTTTGAGAGGCGGCTGGGACCCCCACGCCTACGTCCCCAACCCCCACACCTGGATCGACCCCCTGGGGCTGAGCCCGTACGGGATCTGGAGCTCGACCAACAGCAGGACCTCGGTCGAGAACGCCTACGGCCACTGGCGCAGCCACGGGGCCGAGTTCCCGCACCTGAACAACGCGAAGGAGTACGTGGAGGAGGCGACGGGCTTCCTGACCGGCAGCAGTCCGGGGACCCTCACGAGGCAACGGCCGAACGGCGACGTCGTTCGTTACAATCCCCAGACCGATCAGTTCGGGGTGCTGAACGCGCAGGGTGCTCCACGGACGTACTTCATCCCCGATCCACAGGTACACGGCTATCCGACGAACCTGGACTACTTCAATGCCCAATAACGGCGACCCCTACTGCCGGGTCTGCGGTCTTCTGCAAGCGACCCCGCCATGGGGCGACGACGGCAGGTCGCCCACGTGGGAGATCTGCGCCTGCTGCGGCACGGAGTTCGGCTATCAGGACGCGACGCCGGCGGGTGTCCTGCGGGCCAGGCAGGCGTGGACGGCCAAGGGCTACCCCTGGTTCCAGGAGTCGGAGCGGCCCCCCGGCTGGCGCGCGGAAGATCAGCTCGTCCACGCCCAGCTACTCCAGAACGACAGCGACTCAGGGCGCTGACAGCACCGCCAGCTGAACCAGCTCCACCTTCCTGGCGGTCCCCAGGTATCCCCGCCCCACCGGCCCCGTGAAGAACTGGTCGGGTTCCAGGTTCACGCCGTGTTCGCGGGCGTTCACCCGGTTCGTGGGGGTCAGCAGGCAGCGGGTGCCGGAGCGGAGCATCTCCGTGACCTCGCCGGACAGCGAGCGCCGGTGCCCCTCCAGGAGCGGGGTCGCGTCCCCGGCCAGGACGAGCGCGCGCCGGCCCAGCTCGGACGGGGCCAGGATGTCCTGGAGCAGGGTGGGCAGGGTGTCGAAGCCCTGCTCGCGGGGCGTGATGGTGAGCTGGTCGAAGTCGTCCACGACGACCGCGTAGCGTTCGCCCGCGAAGGACTCGGCGGCCTCGCGCAGGTCGGCGTCGGTGAACGAGGTGCCGGTGAGCGTCCTGGCGCCGGGGAGGGCGTGGGCCAGAGGGGATCGGGGCGGTGCGAGGGCCAGGACGTGCACCCCGGCCCGGAGCAGGGTCGTCGCCAGGACCAGGGCCGCGTTGCTGCGGCCCGACCCGGGAGGCCCGGACACCAGCACGAGGTGCGGGCCGAGGTCGAACAGATCCAGCGAGACAGGCGTGACGTCGGGGCCGCCGATCCCGACGGCCGCGCCGGGCAGCCGGTCCAGCGGGACGTGCGCCGGCAGTGGCGGGAACGTCTTCACGGTAGGCGCGGGGTCGCGGCCGTGCCGGGGTCTGCCGGGCGGCGACGGAACGCGTTCCGGCGGCAGGCACACCTGGACGTGCAGCCCCGAGGCCGCCTCGATGGCTCGCCCCGGCAGGACGGGCGGCGAGACCATCCCCGACGACAGGTACGACCGCCGCGTCTCCTCCCGCGCGAACGGCAGGAACAGCCGCCGCGAGAACAGGTCGGGCGTCTTGCCCCGCAGCATGTCGTGCCCGCCCGCGGCCACCGTGTGCACGCCCACCGGCGGCCCGCCGGCCACGATCGCGCGCAGCGTGGCCAGCAGCGGCGTCTCGAAGAAGTCGGGGCTGGCGCGGTCCTCGAAGCACTCCCACCCGTCGATCACGAACACGATGACCGGCCCGGCCGGCTCACCCGGCGCCGCCTGGGCCAGCCGCCGCCGCTCCACCTCGCCCGCCAGCCAGGTCACCATGCGCCTGATCCGGTCGGGCTCGCCCGCCCCCGCGACGGCCCCGCAGTGCGGCAGGTCCGCGTACGCCGCCAGCCCGCCCGGCCGGTGCTCGACCACGTACAGCCAGACCTGCGCGGGCGAGGTGCGGGCGGCCAGGCTGGAGATCAGCGTCCGGCAGAACGTGGTGCGCCCCGACTGCGGCCCGCCCGCCACCATGAGCCGCTCGTTCCCGCGCAGGTCGAGCGCCATCGCGGGCTGCGCCTGGTTCGCCGGGTCGTCCGCGAGCCCGTACGGCACCCCGCCCGCCCCCTCGACGGCGCTGAGCGGCAGCGCGGCGGGCAGAGGCGGCAGCAGCGGCCGGAACGGTGGCTCGGTGGGCAGCTCACGGGCGGCGGCGAGCACCGCGGCGATGGCCAGGTCCTGATCGCTGCGGCCGGCCCGCGGCGCGCCGCCGGACGCGGGCCGCGGCAGCCCGAGCGCCGGCCACGGGGCGAGCCGCGCGGTGGCGGGGGCCGCGCCGGTGGGCGGCGGGTCGCCCAGATAGCCGGTCTGGAACAGCTGCGGAGTGCGCTGCTCCCCGCCCACCCGCATGATCATGCCCCGGCCGCGCAGCCGCGACGGGATCGTGGCCGCGTCGGGCACGCCGAGCACCTCGGTGCTGTCGGAGGGCTCGTTCTGCCGCAGCGTGATGCGCAGCGAGATGTTGTTCTTCAGCTCGGGCGAGAGCTTGCCCTGCAACGACTGCGTGGCCAGCACCAGGTGCATGCCGAGCGAGCGCCCCTTGGCCGCCACGTTCACCAGTTCGCGCAGGAAGTCGGGCGAGACCTCCAGGACCCGGGCGAACTCGTCGAACACCATGACCAGCCGGGGCAGCCGGCCGCCCGCGTTCCAGTAGACGTCGATCTCCCCGCCGTACCGGGCCAGGATCGCCTCGCGGCGGCGCACCTCCGCGCGTACGGAGGCCAGCACCCGCCGCGCCGCGCTCTCGTCGAACACGTCGGCCGCCGTGTCGCCGGTCGAGCGGATCAGCCCGACCACGTGCGGGCAGTGCTCGAACGGCAGGAACGCGCTGCCGCCCTTGAAGTCGACCAGCACCAGGTTCAGCTCGTCCGGCCGGTTGGCCAGCAGCAGCGAGGTGACCAGCGTCTGCAGCAGGATGCTCTTGCCCGCGCCCGTCGCCCCGCCGAGCATCGTGTGCGGCCCGTCCGCGGCCAGGTCCACGGTCACGGGCCCGGAGCCGTCGGCGCCGACGCACACCCTGGTCGTCGGCCCAGGGTCGGCGGCCCAGCACCCCAGTACGGCCTCCGCGCCCGGAACGGGCAGGCCCAGGGCGTCCAGCAGGCGTACGGAGGCGGGGATGACGCTCTCGGCCCTGGCCAGCGTGAGCCGGTCGCGCATGGGCGCCACCGCGCGGGCGATGCGTTCGGCGGCCTGCTCCCCGAGGCTCTCCGGCTGTACCGACACCGGCAGGCCCTGGCGGCCCCGGGTGAGCAGCATGCCGGCGCCGTCCAGCTCGCAGACGCCGCGGCACTCGTTCAGGCTGCGCTGGTCGGCGCAGATCACGTACACGCCGACGGAGGGGCCTTCCCTGAGCACCTCCTTCATGCCGGGGATGTCGCGTAACGCGCGGGCTCCGTCGAGCACCACGACCACGTCCTCGGCGAAGCGGCGGTCTCTGACCTTGAGCCGCTCGGTGACCAGGTTCTTCAGCTCCTCGATCCGCTCCGTCCTGGTCTCGGGCGTGTTGCCGATCAGGCAGGGGACGGGGGCGTCCACGTTCAGGTGCGGCAGCCAGCGCGCCCAGGCCAGGTGCTCGCCTCCCGAGGCGGTGATGAGGACGAGACGCAGCTCGTCGGGGGCGCGCAGCGTGCCGAGCTGGATCAGCAGCCAGCGCAGCAGCGCGTCCACCGGCTCGGGCGGGCCGATCACCCCCAGCACGCCGATCTCGCGCAGGTCCACCGTGACGGGCACCCCGCGCAGCGCCGGCTCGGCGAAGCCCGGCCACGGCTCGCCGTCGAACGCGATCGTGGCCGGTTCGTCGGCCACTCCGACGCGCAGCGTCAGGCCGTCGGGAGAGTCGGCGTTGCGCGGCCACAGCCCAGGACCCTCGTGGGTGGCGGCGAACGTCAGGTCCACCTCGTCGGGCGCGACGACGTGCCGCAGCCACTGCTCACGCACCACGTGCTGCCGCATCCGCTCGACGGTCTCGTGTCTGCGCTGGTCGAACTCGCGTTCTTTCTTCCTGCGCTGCCGTCCTTCGACCCACTGGGTGGCGAAGAACGTGATCGGCGTCAGAATTCCGAAAAGGAGAAAATACGGGCTTTTCAACAAGATGGCCATCGCGACCGCGATGGGCAGCGGAAGAAGCGAAGAAAGAAGCGCCACGGCGAAATTGCGCGGCGGCGTCTCGTTCCTGGGCAGGGCGACGCGGGCGCCGGGAACGGCGGGGGCGGGGGAGAAGGCCCGGTCGAAGTCGATGTGCCCGTCCCTGCTGGGGGTGGTGCGCAGTCGGGCGGACGGCAGCGGGGCCCAGCGCAGCCGGTCGTCGCCCACCTGGAGCACCCCGTCGGGCCGCAGCACGGCCGGGCCGCGCACCGGCAGCTCGTCCACCAGCGTGCCGTTGCGCGAGCCCAGGTCGACGACCGTGGCCTCGCCGGTCCACGACACGTCCAGCCGGGCGTGCCGCCGGGAGACCTTGTGGTCGCGCGGCAGGCTGATGTCGGTCCACTCGCGGCCGATCACGTGGCTGCCGGGGCTCAGCCAGACCACCTGGCCGGCGTCGGGCCCGGCGAACACCCGCACGGCCCCCGCCGCGGCGAGCGGGCGCCAGGGCTGCACGCGCTCGGGCTCGCCGACGCTGATCGTGACGCCCGGCACCAGCGGGCTGTCCGCGACGGTGGAGTCGGGGTCGAGCTTGCCGCTGCCGACGTAGCACGGGCGGCCTTTGACGGGGAAGGGCAGGGCTCGCAGCAGGGAGCCGACGGTGGTCTCGGGCTCCGCCGTCACCTCGATGTCGGCGGCGGTGGAGGCCGCTGGATCGCGGATCGTCAACCGAATGATCATGATCCCCTCTCCAGGGGACTGAAGCACGATTTAACGGATATTTCTATCGATGTGGCGAGACGGGCAAACTACCTGACCCGGAGGCTCGGCCGAGGCTAGAGTGTCAATTCTCAATATCAGCGGAGCGAGCGCGATATTTCATGATATCCGCCGCGCGAGGGAGCACGCCCCCACGTGAATCACCGCGTAACCGACGAGGCCATGGTCCGAGCCCTCTATCGCGAATACGGCGCCCCCTTGATGGCCTTCGCCATCAGGCTGACGGGCGGCGATCGGCGTTGGGCCGAGGACGTCGTTCAGGAGACCCTCGTCCGTGCCTGGCGCAACATCCACGATCTCCGTACGGACTCGGGCTCGTTGATGCCCTGGCTGGCCACCGTCGCCCGCCGCGTCGTCATCGACAACCGCCGCCGCTCCGGCTCGCGCCCCCTCGACACGGTCGAGGACATCTCCGACCGCGTCCAGCCCGTGGCGGCCGAGGACGAGCGGCTGCTGCGGGAGATCGTCGTGACCGACGCGATGATGTCGCTGTCCCCGGCCCACCGTCAGGTGCTCACAGAGACGTTCCTGCTGGACCGCACCGTCCAGGAGGCGGCGGAGACGATCGGCGTGCCCGTGGGCACGGTGAAGTCCCGCGTGTACTACGCGATGCGCGCGCTGCGCGTCGCGCTTGAGGAAAGGGGGGTGACGTTGCCGTGATCGGACAGCGTCACAGTAACAGGGGGGTGACGCCATGACGGAGGTACACCACGAGGACGTGGCCGCGTACGCGCTCGGCCTGCTCAGTGACGACGAGCGGGCCGATTTCGAGCGCCATCTCGGCATGTGCCCGATCTGCGCCTCCGAGGTGGGGTCGTTCGCGGCGATGGGGGAGCTGATCAAGGGGGTGCACCCCGACGATCTGCTGCCGCATCCGCCGGACCAGCAGGTCGAGTCTCTTCTAGTACGCCGTGCGGCCGCCGAGCGCCGGCGCCGCCGGTTCCACCGGGGGTTCATGAGCGCCGCCGCGTGCCTCGTCGTCGCGGCCGGGATCTTCCTCGGCATCAGCTCCGTGACCAGCGGGCCCAACCCGGACAGCATCCACAGTCCGGCCCGGGCCCTGCTCATGACCGGCCGCACCTACGCCGTCAACGATGCCTCCACCGGCGTCTCCGGGGTCGTCGGCGTGGAGGACAAGGGATGGGGGACCCACGTCGCGCTGGAGCTCAAGGGCGTCAAGGGGCCGTTGCAGTGCCGGCTGATGGCGGTCGGCGACGACGGCCGCTCCGAGGTGGTGGCGAGCTGGGGCGTGCCGGACAAGGGGTACGGCGTGCCGGGGGCCGAGGATCCGCTGCTGCTGCACGGCGGCACCAGCCTGCCTCAGTCCGAGATCAACCACTTCACGGTCCAGACCTTCGACGGCCGGATCCTGGCGTCGGTCGCGGTATGACCCGCACGAGTTTCCGGGGAGGAGTGCCCACGGTCGCCGTATGACCTGTACGAGTTCCGGAGGAGGCGTGCCCACGGTCGCCGTGTGACACCATCGGGGGCGATGCGCATAGACCTGCACAGCCACAGCAGCGCCTCCGACGGCACCCAGCCCCCGTCCGACGTGGTCAGGCGGGCCCGCGAGCGGGGGCTCGACGTGCTCGCGCTGACCGACCACGACACCGTGGCCGGGCACGTGTCCGCCGCCGGCGCGCTGCCGGCCGGGCTGACGCTCGTGCCCGGCATGGAGCTGTCCTGCCGGCGCGGCGGCCGGAGCATCCACCTGCTCGCCTACCTGTTCGACCCGCGCGAGCCGGAGCTGCTCGCGGAGTGCGCGCGGATCAGGCGGGCCCGCGAGGAACGCGCCAGGCTCACCGTCGAGCGGCTGGTGGAGCTGGGCGTGTCGGTCACCTGGGAGCAGGTGGCCGAGCTGGCCGCGGGCGCCCCCGTCGGGCGGCCGCACATCGCCCGCGCCATGGTCGCCGCCGGGGCCGTGGCCGAGCCGGCGCTCGCGTTCACGCCGGAGTGGATCGGGGCGGGCGGGCGCGCCCACGTCTCCCGTTACGCCCTCGACCCCGGGCACGCGGTACGCCTGGTGCGCGCGGCCGGTGGCGTGCCCGTCCTGGCCCATCCGAAGGCGGAACGGCGCGGCGAGGCGGTGCCGGACGAGTGGATCGCCGAGCTGGCCGCGGCCGGGCTCTTCGGCGTCGAGGCCGACCACCTGGACCACGACGAGGCGGCCCGCCGTCACGTGCGCGGCCTGGCCGGCGAGCTCGGCCTGGCCGTGACCGGCTCTAGCGACGACCACGGCGAGCTGACCGGGCACCGGCTGGGCTCGGAGACGACGGACCCCGAGGTCTACGAGCGCCTCGTCGCCACGGCGACGGGCGCGGCGCCGATCACCGGCGCCTGACGATCACCCGGTACCCGGCGATCACCGCCGTCCGACGGCCCCGCCACCGCCCGCTTCGGGTCACAGGGCTTGGAGGAGGGCGCGCAGCTCGGTGATCTGCTGGGGTTCGGCGATCCCGTCCCACGGCGAGAGCGCGGCCAGCCCGGCGTCCTGGTGCTCGGCCGCCCGGTCCCCGCGCAGCCGCCCCAGGTGCAGGTGGGCCAGCGCGGTGCTCACCCCGAACGGCGGCAGCCGCGGCTCGGCCTCCTCCAGCAGCGCCACCACGGACTCGGCCGCGTGCCCAGGATCCTCCAGCAGCACCCCGGCCCGCTGCACCAGGCAGCGCGCCCTGCCGGTCTCGTCCGCGGTCTCCGTGTAGAGCCGTTCGGCCTGCTCCAGGTGGGAGCGGGCGTCGAAGCCCTGGCCCAGGTAGTGGTGGGTGAGCGCGAGCAGCTCGTGCGCGTGCGCCTGCGCGCCGGGGTCGCCGGCCCGCCCGGCCAGGTCGAGGGCGCGGAACAGCACGGCCCTGGCGTCGGCGTACAGGCTGCGCGCCTCGGGGGCCCGGCCGTCGTGGTCGAACGTCTGCCCCTTGCGCATGAGGAGCGCCGCCACGTTGGTCATCCTGATCGCGTGCCCGGTGACGTCGCCGCCGGACAGCGCCTGCCCGTACCGTACGAGCGCGGACTCCACGGCGGTGAACTCGTCGCCGCCCGCCAGCAACAGCGCGGCGTGCTCCAGGTGCAGCTCGGCCGGCCACGACTCCACCCTGACGCGCAGCTCGGCCGCCCGGGTGAAGTGCTGGCGCGCCTTGCGCGGATCTCCCCAGGTGAGCTGGATCGCGCACTGGCGCAGCTCGGCGGTGGCCTGCACGCGCTCGTCCCCGAGCGCCTTCGCGGCCGCGGACAGCGCGGCCGCCGCCCGCAGCCGGTCCTCGTGCCGCTGTTCGAGCCGGAACCAGGCCTCCAGGCCGTCCGCGATCCGCCCGAGCGCGCGGGCGGTCTGGCGTCCTGGCTCGGCGCCGGCCAGGACCTGGAGCAGCACCCTGTCCTCCATCGCGAACCAGGTCCTGGCCTCGTCGGCGGGCAGCCGGGCGGCGTAGGCGGCGGCCTGCTCGGCGAAGTGCTCGACCAGGCGGCGCCAGGCGGCGTTCTCCTGCGGCGTCCCGGCCGCGCCGCTGTCCCTGAACGCGCCGGTCACCCTGACCCGCGTCATCCGTACGTTCTCCACCAGCCCGAAGTCCGCCAGCTCGGTGATCGCGTCGCCGGCGGAGGGCACCCCGAGCAGCGCGGCGGCGGCCTGGTGGTCGACCTCGGCGATCGGCAGCCCGGCCAGCAGGATGAACAACTGCTTGGCCGTGGGCCGCAACTGCTTGATGCTCAGGTTGAGCACGAAGTCGAGCGTCTTGTCGATGGACAGGTTCCGCAGGTCGTCCACCAGCGACCGCAGCGGCACGTTGGGGTTGCCGGCCAGCCAGCGGCCCACCCTGACGATCTCCAGGGGGCTGCCCAGGCAGGCGTCCACCAGCAGCGCGAGCGCCTTGGGGTCCTGGGTCACGCGGTCGTCGCCGATGTGGCGGGCCAGCAGCGCCCGCCCGGCCTCCGGCGCGAGCGGGCCGAGCTGGATCGGCTCCGCGTGCTGCGGCAGCTCGTCGGAGAGCGTGCCCGCCACCACGATGTGCGCGCCGGGCACCCTGGTCGGCAGCCAGTCGACCTGGCTCCACGTGCTGACGTTGTCGAGCAGGAGCACGCAGCCGGTGCCGTTGAGCGCCTCGATCACCTGCGCGGTGGCGTCCTGCGGCTCCTGGATGCCGCCCGGCGGCCGGTTGAGCGTGCGCAGCACCCGCTGCGCCACGCTCAGAGCCGTCTCCGGATGTTTCCTGTCGGGGCCGCGCAGGTCGGCGTAACGCTGCTTGCGGGCCTCGCCGGCCAGGTCCCAGACGGCGCTGATCGCCACGGAGGAGGTGCCCGAGCCCATCGCGCCCTGCACCACGACCAGGCCGCGTTCCAGGGCCAGGTCCTTGACCTGCTGGAGCTCGGCGTCCCGGCCCACCAGGCCGTCCGGCCGGTCGGGGAAGGGCATGGGGGCCAGGGCGGGGCGGGCTGGGCGTTCGCGGCGGCGGCGGACGAGATGGGTGATCCAGCCGGCCGCGATCGGGAGGGGCAGCGCGAGGATCGCCAGCAGCCAGGTCGGCAGGTCGCCCGCGAGCTGCTTGATCAGCTCCTCCTGGAACAGCAGGAAGGTGCCGCCCGCCGTCACCAGCCCGCCCAGGCCGAGCTCGGGCAGGTGCGCCGTGGCCCGCCGGTGCCACCGCGACAGCCGGAAACCCAGCCGGTCCTTCCGCGAGATGTCCGTCACCGCCGCACCCCCCGCCGGCCCGGCCGGTCCGCACGCGGCCTGCCCGTCATCGCCGCACTCCTCGGGTCAGTCCCCGGTACAGGCGGCGGGCGGTGACGGCGACCACGAGCACCGGCACTGCGGTCGCGATCACCGCCTGCGCCGCCAGCGGGCTCGCGGCGCTCATGAAGTGGCGGGCCTGCTCCAGCAGGATCAGCGGCAGGTGGTCGCCCGACGGCCAGTTCAGCAGCAGCCCGACGACCGCGTCGTTCCAGACCAGGACGAACGCCAGCACCCCGGCCAGCACCACGGCGGGCCGCGCCTCGCGGACGACGTGGAACAACTCCCAGCGGTCGCGGGCCAGCATGGGGGCGGGCACCTGGACGAACGCGTTGTGCAGGACCAGCACGGCCAGCGGGATCACCAGCGCCGCGTGCACGATGGCCAGCGCGGGAGCGGTGCCGATCGGACTCAGCCAGCGTTGCAGCGGCACGGCGAACGCCTGCGGCGGCAGCGCGGCCAGGGCCACCGACACCAGCAGGACCGGCCGCCAGGCGCGGCGCGGCAGCAGGTGTTCGTGGGCCAGCACGTACGCGGCCGGCACCGCGGCCAGCAGCACCACGCACACGACCGCGAAGGCCCGCAGGAACGTGGTGCCCAGCGCGGCGGTGAACCCGTCGTCGGCGAAGGCGTCGGCGTACGAGGAAAGCGTCCACGGCCCGCCGCTCCACCACCCCGACCGGGCGGCGGCGGCCGGCTCACGCAGGGACGTGAGCAGCAGCGCGACGAACGGCAGCAGCCACAGCGCCGACACCACCGCGCACAGCGGCCACAGGCGCCGGCCGCGGGCCGCAGGAGGCGCGGACGCCGGCTCGGACCAGCTCACCCGCCCGCGCAGCCCGAGCAGCGCCAGCGAGGCCGCCCCCGCCACCACCAGCGACATCAGCACCGCGAGCGCCGCGGCCCCGGCGTCGCCCAGGTCGTCGTTGTGCCGCCACCAGAACAGCCCGCCGCCCTCGACCAGCGCCTGCATCGACCCGGGCGCGCCCATCAGTACCAGGTCGAACACGCGGGCCGCCGCCACCAGCGCGAACACGTACGCCAGCGCGGCAGGACCGGCGAGCGCGGGCAGCACCACGGACCAGATCCGGCGCCGCCGGGTCACGCCGAACGCCCTGGCCATCCGCAGCAGCCCGGCCGGCAGTCGCGCCAGGGCCTCGTGGAAGACCAGGAACGCGATCCCGGCCCACTGCCAGACGAACGCCAGCCCGAGCACCAGCCAGATCCAGCCGGGACCGAGGAAGGGCGTGTCGGAGCCGAGCAGGGCGGCGGCCAGCCCGCGGTGGTGGCTGGTGTCGAACAGCAGCCGGAAGATCGCCCCCGTGGTGAGCGGCGAGACCACGGCCGGCAGGACCAGGACGACGCGCAGCACCCGGCCGGGCAGCGGGCCCGCGTTCCTGGCCAGCCAGGCCAGGCCCAGCCCGACGGCGCAGACGACCAGGACCAGCACCCACCACAGCAGCGTGTTGCCGAGCGCCTGCCAGGCCGCGGCGTCGCTCAGCACGCCGGACCACGCGCCCGGCTCCGAGAAGCTGATGCCCACGGTCACCAGCAGCGGGGCCAGGATGACGCCCGCCGACAGCAGCACCGCGAGCAGCAGGTAGAGGAAGGCGTGCCGGCGGCTGAGCCGGTGCCCGACAGCCGGCACCCCCGCGTCGTGGTGCGGCGCCACCTCGAACAGGAACGCGTTCCGGCCGCTCACCCGACGCCCTCCCCTGCGGCGGCCACGATCTTGTCGCGGGCGGCCGCGGCGGCTCGCGCGGGCGCCGCCGCCTCCGCCGCGACCTCGGTGAACAGCTCGGTGAGCACCCGCCACAACCCCCTGCCGTCCCCGCCCTCCAGCGGCCCGATGAGCCGGTCGGACAGGTCGTAGTGGCGGTTCGCCCCCTGGTTCAGCTCTTCCGCGGGCCCGCGCAGCAGCGGGTGGGACGGCACGCTGAACGGCGTCAGGAAGCCGCCGTCGTCGACCCAGGCGGTCAGCTCGTCCCGCTCACCCGGCTCGCGCGGCCTGGTCAGCCAGTCGACGAAGGTGACGGCGTCGGGCCCGCCGCCGCGCATGGCCACCGCCACGTCGCCGCCGACCACGAGCGGCGGCGCCTTGCCCTGGTGGGCGGGGAAGCGGAAGTGCCCGGCCACGTTCACGCCGCCGTGCAGCTCGATGACCGGCAGCGCGAAGTCGGGCGCGGCGACCAGGTCGGCGGTGCGGTAAGTGAAGACGTCGAGGATGGAGTCGTGGAACTGCAGGGTCAGCGCCCGCCGCCCCTGCTCGGGGGTGAACGCCGCGCGCCAGATGTCGGCGAGCAGCGTGAGCGCCTCGGTCACCTGGGGCACGCCCCACCAGTCCGCGTTGCCGCGCCCGGCGGGCGGGAAGAGCCCGTCGTACACCTCGGGGGCGTAGGCGAGCAGGACGTTCTCGAACCAGTCGCTGAGCACCCACCCGTCGGCCGCCCCGATCGCCAGCGTGCCCGGCGCCGGCCTCCAGGTGGCCAGGTCGGCGGGCCGCGCCTGCTCGCCTGCGCGGTGCCACACGAGCGACTTGTGCGCGAGCTTGAACCAGGTGCCGAGCTCCTCCCCGCTCCCGTACGGCGTCACGAGCCGCCGCCAGAACCCGGGCTGCGGGTGACCGCCCTCCCTGGGCCGGACGCGGGGGCGTACGAGAGGATCGAAGAGCAGCCCCAGCCGGGGGATGACCGCCACGTCGGGGATGACGTCCTGGGCGGGCCCGCGCAGCAGGGCACTGATGTTGTCGCCGGCCGAGTAGACGCTGACGGGCCTCCTGAACCGCTCCACGAACGCGTCCACCACCCGCCGGAACCGGCCTAACTCCGCCCCGCTCCAGACCACCGCGACGCGCAGCGGCGGCTGCGCCGCGCAGCCCGCCAGCGCGACGCCCGACACGACGCCCGGCACGGTGGCGAGCAGCGCCCTACGGCTGAGCGGCATCGGCGATCTCCCAGTAGTGAGAGGGGGAGGCGAGGCTGGCCACCCTGGTCCTGTCGTCGGTGACGACGAGCACCGCGAGCCCGGGATCGGCGCCCAGGGCGCCGCTCACGGCGGCGTGGCAGGGCCCGCAGCCCGTGCGGTCCTCGATCACCATCACCTTCACCGGCAGCAGCCGGCACAGGGCGCGGGCCAGCGCGACGCTCAGCCGCTCGTCGTGGGCCAGTTCGTGCGGTCGTGAGCGGAGAAAGCCCTGGATGTCCAGCCGCCTGGCCATGTACGCGATCCGCCCGTGCACGAACGACGGGGCCAGGTCGTCGCGGGCGGCCAGTGCCAGGTTCCGCTCGACGGTCAGGTGCGGCAGCAGCCCGGCGTTCGCCGGGACGAGCCCGATCTCGCGCTCCGCCGGCAGCCGCATGGTGATCTCCTCGCCGCCGACCAGGATCCGGCCGCCGAGGGGCATCTCCAGGCCGAGCAGCAGATCGGTGAACGCGTCGGCCTCGGCGGCGTCGGCGGCCACCACCACGGCGGTCTGGCCGGGGTCGAGCGTCAGCGGATCCGGCGTCAACCGGCGCCGGGTCCCGCGCGGGTCCCAGGTGAGGCCGGTGATCTCCAGAAGTGACACGTGTGCAACCGCCGTGGTCTCGCCCTGTCATCCGCACTTGACGTTTTCACAGTCGGTGGATCACGGCAACGTGATTGCCCGATCCCGCTACGTGCACACGGGCCGATCCCGCTGCGGGCTCGCGGGCCGGTCGCGCGATGGGTGCGCCGGCCGACCCCGCTACATGATCGGGTGCGCTCTGGGGAAGTGGGCGCGGAACCAGTCCGTGGCGTGACCGGCCACCGCGTCCAGCGCGCCGGGCTCCTCGAACAGGTGGGTGGCGCCGGGCACGACCGTGATCCGGCTCTCGACCGCCAGACGTTCCTGCGCCAGCTCGTTCAGCTCCATCACCACCGGGTCCCTGCCGCCCACGACGAGCAGCGTCGGCGCGCGTACCGCCGCCAGCCTGGGCCCGGCCAGGTCGGGCCGGCCGCCGCGCGAGACGATCGCGGCGACGTCGTTGCCGGGCGTGGCCGCCGCCCACAGGGCCGCCGCCGCCCCGGTGCTGGCGCCGAAGTAGCCGATGGGCAGGCACGCCGCCTCGGGTTGCTCACGCGCCCACGCGGTACGTTCCAGCAGCCGCCCGGCCAGCAGGCCGATGTCGAAGACGTTCGCCCGGTCGGCCTCCTCCTCCGGGGTGAGCAGGTCGAACAGCAGCGTGCCCAGCCCGGCCTCGTTGAGCGCGCCGGCCACGTACCGGTTGCGCGGGCTGTGCCGGCCGCTGCCGCTGCCGTGGGCGAACAGCACCAGGCCCTGCGCCGCGTCAGGAACGATCAGATCGCCGGACATCCGTCCCACCTCTCTCGCCGCACGCTGCCGCTACCCGGTTACGGACAGCTCTATCAGCCGCCTAGCTGGGCATTTATTCGATATGGAGACCGAAACCGGGCGCCAACCCGCACCGGCCGGTTCCCCGCTCGAACGCATCGTCTCAGGCGGGGCGTCGGCGCTCGGGCTCGTGCGCAGCATGGGGATCGGGCGCTGGCTGCGCATGGAGCGGGAGGTGCTGGCCCAGACGGTCAAGGTGACCGGCGCGTGCGTGCTCGGGTGGTGGCTGGCCGCGTACGTGCTCCATCTGGACCTGCCGGTGCTCGTGCCCGTCGGCGTGCTGCTGACGGTGTCGGCGACCGCCTACAGCACGCTGGTACGGGGAGCCCAGCAGGTCATGGCCGTCGTCGTGGGCGTGGCCGGGGCCACCGCGCTGGTCTGGCTGATGGGCGTCAACGCGGTGACGCTGGCCGTGCTCGTGGTGGCCGGCCTGGTGGTGTCGCGGCTGCTCAACCTGCCCGCCCAGAACGTGCAGATCCCGATCTCGGCGCTGCTGGTCTTCGCCCTGGGCAGCAGGTACGGCTTCGAACGCCTCGCGGACGTGCTCCTCGGCGCGGCCATCGGCATCGCGGCCAACCTCCTGGTCGCGCCCCCGCGCTACGTGGACAAGGCGGGCAAGGAGCTGTGCGGCCTGTCCGCCGAGCTGGGCGACCTGGCCGACGACATCTCGCGCGGGCTGCGGGAGGGGTGGGACGCGGAGACGGCCCGCGAGTGGCTGGATCGGGCGAGGACGCTCTCGCAGCGGCTTGAGGACACGGAGCAGGCCGCCGAGCAGGCGGCGGAGTCGGTACGCCTGTCGCTGCGCCGCCGCCGCTTCGACCGCAGCCTGAACCAGGTGGCCGAGGCCGCCACCTGCCTCGACCATGCCTGTCACCAGCTCAGGAGCCTGGCCAGGGGCCTGGTCGACCTCATCGCCGGGGTCCGCGGCCTGCCGGGCGAGCGCGGGGCCGACCTGCCCGAGGCGCTGGCGGACGAGCTGGCGGCGCTGGCGCGCGTCTTCCGCGGCTTCGGGGCGCTGCAGGTCGGCCGGGGCCGGCGGGAGGACCTGGCGGATCTGCGCGCCGCCCTGAAGGAAGGGGAATGGCAGCAGCAGCGGCTGGCGACGACGTTCCGGCAGACCAGGCACGCGGAGCTGGGCCTGCTGCAGGGCGCGCTGCTGGACGCCTGCGCGCGCATCCGTCACGAGTTCGACCCGGACGACGGCCCGCACACCGCCGCCTTCCCGACGCATGATTGACCCATGCTGGAACCCCCGGACCACGACTGCCGGCTCCACCCGCACCTGGAGGTACGGCCTTCGCGCATCGAGGGCACGGGCCTGTTCGCCACCGCCGCCATCCCCGCCGGCACCGTCGTCTCCCGGATGGGCGGACGCCTGGTGGACGACGCCGGCCTGCGCCGGCTGCTCGCCGCGCCCGGATACGTCGACACCATCACGGTCGACACCGATCGCCACCTGGTCCTGCCGCCCGGCCGCCCCATCGGCAAGAGCAACCACAGCTGCGATCCGAACCTGTGGTGGACCGGTCCCTACACCCTGGCCGCCCGCCGCGACCTGGCCCCCGGCGACGAGGTCACCAACGACTACGCCACCAGCACCGCCGATCCCGGCTTCGTCCTCGACTGCCGGTGCGGCACGGCGCTCTGCCGGGGCCGGGTCACGGGGGAGGACTGGCGCCGCCCCGAGCTGCACGAGCGTTACGGCGAGCACTGGGTGCCGGCGTTGCTGCGGCTCATCGCCAGGGCCTGAGCACGGGCTACTCACGCCGCCGCTGCTCATCGCCGGGGGCCTGAACGTGAGCACGAGGTACGGCTCATCTCGCACACCCATGACGCCGGTGCCTGGCATACTGCTCGGATGTCCGATTTCGCCGAGTTCCGTGCCAAGGGACGTGAAGCCCTGCTGTCCGGCCGGGCCACCTATGACAGTCCCATGGTCGAGGGCGCCCGTCGCTGGGGAGCCGCTGCCGTGCTGCGGCCCGAGGGCGAGGTCGTGGCCCGCCTGACGGACCTGGCCGCCACCCTCGACGCACCCGGCCACTGGGTGCACGGCGGCCGGACCCTGCACGTCACGATCAGCTCGCTGGAGCCGTACCGGGAGAACATCCCCGTGGACGACCCGCTGCGCACGGCCTACGGCGCGGCGCTGGCGGAGGCCGCCGAGGACCTGCCGCCGGCCAGGGCGTACCTGGCGGGGGTGAGCCCGCATCCGGGCGGCGTCCTGGTGGGCGTGCACCCGCTGGACGAGACCCTGGACACGCTGCGCAAGCGCTTCGCCGGCGCGCTGGACGCGCGCCGCGTGAAGGACCTGGACCACGGTCGCGTCCGCGATTTCTGGTACGTCAGCGTGCTGCACTTCGCGGCCCCGCTGACGGACGCCGGGCGGATCGTCGAGTGGTGCGACGCCCACGCCGACGCCGACTTCGGCACGGCCGAGCTGCCGACGGCGGAGATCGTCCAGTTCGCCCTGACGGGCACGGCCGTCCGCGTGGACCGCCTGGAACAGGTCACGCTGGGCACCGCCGGACCCCGGCCCCTCTTCTGAGGAGCCGGGGCCGCCCCCGTTCGCGCAGGCCGGAGCGCCGCGTTATGACGGCTGAGCCTCACGCTCAGCTCAGCAGCAGCGCCGTGACGAAGTGCAGCAGGTGCCAGGCGACGTAGGCGCTGAGCGAGCAGAACGCCCACTCCTTGCCCCGCCCGATCCCGGCGATCCAGCGCAGTTCCTCGGCCGGCTCCCGCCGCGCCCGCAGGCTTCTCGTGACGAAGTACGCCGAGATCAGCCAGGCCGCCCCCGACCCTGCCACGAGGGTCAGCGAGAGGGCCGTGAGCACGGGCGAGCCGACGGGAAGGTCGGGGGGCAGGAACTGGCGGCCCCAGACCCCCGCGACCCCGGCGAGCACGACGGCGGTGATCCGCCTGTCCTTACGCGCCTGTCGCTTGAGCCATTGCAGGTCTCGACGCAGATGATTCTTGAGCATCCGGATCACCTCCGAGTGGAGTAGCTGGCCCTGCCAGCTAACGAGAAGATCCGGAAAAGATCTGCGACCTCTGATTTCCACTTTCCCGACTTATGTCGGCCTTTCACGACAAATTGCGGATTTCCGCGGCGACCCGCTGTGCCTCCAAAACGTCGCCCACCTCTTCCAGCGTCCGCCGGGCGTCTCGGAGGTAGGCCAGCGCCGCCCCGCGCCGCCCCAGCCGGGCCGAGATCAGCCCGAGCGCCCGCAACGCGCACCCGTGGTCCCGCCGCGTCCCGCACTCCAGGTGCACGTCCCTGGCCTGCCGGGCGTGCACCAGCGCCTCGTCCGCCCGGTCCAGGTCGAGCAGCACCATGGCCAGGGTCGTCAGCGCCGCCGCCCACCGGTCGCGGGTGCCGGTCTCGTTCTGCAACTCGGCCGCCTCCCTGGCCGGGTCCAGCGCGCGGCCCGGCTCACCGGCCGTGTGCAGCGCCGTCGCCATCGACAGCAGCGCGCTGGCCCGGTTGTCGCGCAGCTCCTCCCTGATCTCCAGCGACGCCGTGGCCGCCCGCAGCGCGGGTCCGTGCAGCCCGAGCGACAGGTACGTGTACGCCAGCGTCTCCTGCACGTCGGCCTCGGCCCGCCGGTTGCCCATGCCCTGCACGATGTCCAGGGCTTCGAGCGCGTACACGAAGGCCACCTGGGGCAGGCCCTGCCGCCTGCGCACCCGCGCGAGCCGGTTCAGCATGCGGGCCTCCACCGGCTCGTCGTGGATGACCCGGCTGATGACCAGTGCCTGGTTCAGGTAGTCGTCGGCCCGCCGGTAGTCCGACAGCCGCCAGTGCACCAGCCCGATGTCCCCCAGCGTCTCGGCCTTGCCCTGCTCGTGGTGGAGCTCCACCTGTACGGCCAGCGCCTGCTCGTAGTGGTCGAGGGCCTCGTCGTAGCGGGAGCCGTTGCGGGCGATCCGGCCGAGCGCGCACAGGGCCCGGCCGCAGCCGTACTGGTCGCCGGTGGCCGTGTATCCGGCGAGGGCGCGTTCGGCGTCGCGCTGGGCGTCGTGCTGCAGCCGCAGCAGGTCGTAGCTCTCGGCCAGGCAGAGCAGCGTCTCCGCCTCGGCGTGTTCGTCGCCGAGCTCGTGGCAGATGGACAGCGCCTCCAGCCCCTCGGACAGCGCCGCCTGCGGCTCGCCCAGGTTGCGCTGCACCGTGGCCAGGATGATCAGGCTCTGCGCGGTGCCGCGCCGGTCGCCCAGCTCCGCGCGTACGTCGAGGGCCTGCCCGGCGTGCTGCAGGGCCAGCTCGTACCGCTCCTGGGACAGGTGCAGCCGCGACAGCGCGTGCAGGCTGCCGGCCACGCCCGCCCGGTCGCCGATCTCCCGGTAGAGATCGAGGGCCTCGCCCGCGCAGGCGAGCGCCTCCTCGCTGTTGCCCGCGATGCCGTGCACCTCGGCCAGGTCGTTGAGCGCCCGCGCCCGCCCGACGCGGTCGCCGAGCGAGTCGAAGTCGGCCAGCGCCTCGCCGATGAACCTGGCCGCCAGCGTCGACGGCCCGATGTCGCGGTGGATCGAGCCCAGGTGGCCGCGCATCAGCGCGATGGCCCGCCGGTTGCTCACCTGCATCGCGGAGGCCAGCCCGCCCTGCTGGATCTCCAGGTTGTTCTCGTAGTACCGCAGCCGCCTGAACGGCTCGAACACCGCCTCCGCCAGCCGCCAGGCCATCCCGTGCGCGCCGCTCTCCTCGGCCAGCCGGACGACCGAGACCAGCGAGCGCCGCTCCGCCTCGAACCACTCGCGCGGCGTCTCCGGGTCCGAGGCCACCGCCAGGTAGTGGTCGAGCAGCCGCGCCCTGGCCTCGCGCACGCCCGCCTCCGCATGCCGGCCCAGCTCCCTGGCCAGCCGCTTGACCAGGTCGTGCACCCGGTAGCGGGGGCCGGGCAGCGGCTCGACCAGATACGCCCGGTGCAGCCCCTCGACCGCCAGCACGGCCTCGCTCACCGGCGCGCCGAGCGCCGCCGCCAGCACCTCGGGCGTGAAGTCCCGTCCGGGCAGCAGCCCGACGTGCCGGAACGCCCGCCGCTGCGCCCGGCTCAGCGACTCGTACGCCAGGTCGAGCGCCGACCTGAACGCCTCCTCCGGATCGCCCACCAGCAGCCGATCGGGTCTGCGCAGCTCACGCACCCGCGAGCGCACGCTCAGCCCGGGGTTCTCGGCCAGCTTGGCCGCCGAGATCCGCAGCGCGAACGGATGGTATGAGCACACCCGCGCCAGCTCGGCCAGCGCGTCCCGGTCGGCGGCCCTGGGCGAGCCCTCACCGAGCACCGCCACCAGCAGCGCCACCGCGTTGCCCGGATCGAGCACCGGCAGGTCCATCAGGTCGGCGTGCCCGGTGGCGCGCAGCGGCGCCATCCGCGTCCTGCTGGTGACCAGCACCACGCAGTCCCCGCTGCCCGGCAGCAGCGCCCGCACCTGCGCCGGGTCGGCGGCGTTGTCGAGGATGAGCAGCAGCCTGCGCCCGGCGATCCTGCTGCGGTAGAGCAGCATCAGCTCGGCCTCGTCGGCGGCGGGCATGTGCTCGCCCACGCCGAGCGAGCGCAGGATCTGCCCGAGCGCCTCGGCCGGGCTCATCGGCGGCTGCGTGGGCGACTGGCCGCGCAGGTCGATCACGATCTGCCCGTCGGGGAACCGGTCGGCGTGCATGTGGCCCCAGTGCGTCACCAGCGCGGTCTTGCCCACGCCCGGCAGACCCTGCACGACCATGGTGTTCGTCCTGCTGGGCCGCTCCAGCCAGGCGGTGAGCAGCTCCAGGCTCTGGTGCCGCCCGGTCAGGTCGGGCACGGTGGCGGGCAGCTGGCGCGGCTTCGGCACCTCGCCCACCGGCAGCGGCTCGGCCGGGCCCGCGGCCCGCGTCAGGAACGGCGTCACCCGGCCCTGCCACGGCGCCGACAGGTGCTCCCAGCTCCCGGCGGCGGCACGCAGCGCGGAGGGGTCGGCGATGCGCAGCCGCCGGTATCCGGGTCGCACCAGCCAGCCGCGCCGCGCCCACTGGCCGAGCTGGCGCTGCACCACGTCGGGCGAGGTGCCCACCAGGTCGGCCAGGGTCTCGGTCGACAGCGGCGGCGGCGACTCCGAGGCCAGGCCGTAGCGCTCGTCGAGGTGCAGCAGCCACACCGCCAGCCGGGCGGCGACCGGGGCGCGGGCCAGGGCCTCGTGCCTGCGGGCGGCCACGTTCCTGGCGAACAGCTCCTGGATCAGCGCGCCCGCCACGGCCGTGCCGGCGCCCGCGCGCTCACGGAGCCGGCGCAGGTCGATCGGCCAGAGCCGCACCTCGGTCAGCGCGTCCACCCGGACGCGGTCGGCGGGGCTCCAGAAGGCCAGCTCGCCCACGAGGTCGCCGTCGCCGCGCAGGTCGTGCACCACCTCGCGCTCGCCGGCCGGGCCGTACTCGCGGGCGTAGCCGTAGTCGATGACGTACACGCTGGGCGTCGGCCGGAGCGGCGAGCAGATCACCTCGTTGCGGCGGTAGAGCCGCGGACGGACGCCCTCCTCGACCAGCGACCTGAAGAACCCCACCGGACACCACCCCCTTCAGGACGGCGGTGTCCCCCACGTGACAGCGGTCGCGCAGCCCGTACGGCGACCTGTCAGATCAGTGGAGCGCAGCGGGAACCCGCTGTCAATCAGAGGCCGGCGGCCGGTCAGACGTTGGCGGCGTCGGCCCGGTCGGGCACGAAACGGTAGCCGACGTTACGGACGGTGCCGATCAGGGATTCGTACTCGGTGCCGAGCTTGGCGCGCAGCCGCCGGACGTGCACGTCGACCGTCCTGGTGCCGCCGAAGTAGTCGTAACCCCACACCTCCTGCAGCAGCTGGGCCCGGGTGAACACCCGGCCGGGGTGCTGGGCGAGGTATTTGAGCAGCTCGAACTCCTTGAAGGTGAGGTCGAGCACCCGCCCGCGCAGCCGGGCGGTGTAGGTGGCCTCGTCGATGGACAGGTCGCCGCTGCGGATCTCGTCGGGCACGTCCTCGGCGGTGGCCTGTGAGATGCGGCCGGTGGCCATCCGCAGCCGCGCCTCCACCTCGGCCGGTCCGGCGCTGTCGAGCAGCACGTCGTCGGCGCCCCATTCCGCGGTCATCGCGGCCAGCCCGCCCTCGGTCACGATGACCAGCAGCGGGCAGTCGATCCCGGTGGTGCGGATCAGCCGGCACAGGCTCTTGGCCTGCACCAACTCCTTGCGCGCGTCGACCAAAACGGCGTCGGCGGGCGGGGTGTCGATCAGGGCGGACGCCTCCGCGGGGGCGACGCGGACCGAGTGGAGCAGCAACCCGAGCGCCGGGAGCACCTCGGCGGACGGCTCGAGGGCGTTGGTCAGCAGCAGCAGGTTGCTCATTACGGCCTCCTCAAACGCGCAAGGACCCGGGGGCTTCGTCGCCCAGGTCCTGTAGGTGAGGATATCCCACGAGTAAGTCGCGTCCATTGCGCGTCCAGCAGGTGAACAGCGCGTCTCCGGAAACATGCTTGTTAAGGACGGCGCACAATGGACGCAAACCGATTGTGAGGCAAGGCATGGCCACGGGAAAAATACGTTATTGGGCGGCGGCCAAGGAAGCGGCCGGTGTCGCCGAGGAGTCGTTCGACGCGCTCACGCTTGGTGAACTCATGACCAAAATCACACAAAATCGTACAGAACTGGCCCGAGTTGTCCGGCGCTGCTCGTTCCTGGTGGACGGTACGCCGGTCGGCCGGCGACCCCATGACGAGGTGATCCTCGGCGACGGCGTGACGGTCGAGGTGCTGCCCCCGTTCGCGGGCGGGTGACGCGGCGCTCCGAGGCGGGTGATCCGGCGCTCCAAGAGGGAAGGAGCATGCCAGTCGGTAGGCTTCTGATCCCCCGCTCATGACAGGGAGCCCCATGCGCAAGCTGATCGTTTTCCTGATCGTGCTCATCGTCCTCCTTGTCGCCGTCGACCGGGTCGCCGTGGCCGGGGTCGAGCGCGACCTGGGAAACAGGATCGCCGCCGCCGCCGACCTGTCCGGCCCGCCCACCGTGTCCATCGAGGGCATCCCGTTCCTCACTCAGGCGGCGTCGGGGCACTATCCCGAGGTACGGTTCGACCTCGGCACCTTCAACTACGGAGGCGTGCCGGTCAAGAACCTGCGAGGCGCCGCCTACGACGTGACGGCGCCCCTCGCCGACGTCCTGCAGAACCGAGCCAACATCGAGGCCCGTCGCGTCACCATCAGCGGCACCCTCACCCGGGCGACGATCGACAAGTACGCCCCCGAGGGCGTCAAGATCGGCGGCAACGGGCGCCGGCTCACGGCGTCGGGCGAGGTGACGATGGGGGTGAACAAGGTGAAGTTCAACGCGGAGATGCGGATCGAGGTCGCCGACGGCGGGATCAAGCTCCAGGCCGAGAAGATCCAGGGCGTGCCCGTGCCCGGCCAGCTCGCGCAGCTGATCTCCTACACCATCCCGTTCAAGGGGGACCTGCCCTTCGACGTCAAGGTCACCGGCGTCAAGAGCGTGGCCGAAGGGCTCGAGTTCTCCGCCGAAGCGTCTGACGTGCCGATCCGTGGATGAGGCTGAACCACTTCGCCCCGCCGTCCGTGATGAGGGTGTGAGTACAGCAGGCACCGCCGACGAGGAACTCGTGAGGACCCTCTTCGACGAGCATGCTGGGCCCCTGTACGGCTACGTTCTGCGACTGACCGGTGACTCCGGGCGGGCCGAGGACGTCGTCCAGGAGACGCTGCTGCGTGCCTGGCGACATCCCGACGCGCTGTCCGACCGTCCCATCCGCGCGTGGCTGTTCACGGTGGCCCGTAATCTCGTCGTCGATCAGCATCGCGCGAAGAAGGCGAGACCGCAGGAGACCGGTGACGAGGCGCTGGCGGTGCTGCCGGCGGACGACGAGCTGGAGCGCGCGGTCGAGTCGTGGGCGGTGGCCGAGGCGCTGGCGGCGCTGCGGCAGGAGCACCGCGAGGTGCTGCTGGAGGTCTACTACCGGGGGCGATCGGTGAAGGAGGCGTCGGCGACGCTGGGCATTCCGCCGGGCACGGTCAAGTCCCGTACCTACTACGCGTTGCGCGCCCTGAGACTGGCGCTGGAGGAACGGGGGCTGGCACCGTGATGACGTGCGAGGAGGTGCGGATCGCGCTGGGCGCCCACGCCCTCGGCGCGCTCGACCCAGAAGAAGCACTGGAGATCGACCACCATCTGGCCACCTGCGAGGCGTGCGGCGCCGAGCTGATGGAGCTGGAGGGCGTGAGCGCCTTCCTGGGCAAGGTGTCAGAACGCGATGTCGAGCTGGTGGCCAGCCCCCCGCGCCAGGTGCTCGACCGGCTGCTGAACGACCGCGCCAGGCGCAACAGGCGCGGCCGGATCCTGATGTCCGTGGCCGCTTCGGCGGCGGTCCTGGTGGTCGGCGGCACGGTGTGGACGGCGATCCAGACCAGGCCGGCTCCTGAATCCGCCGCGGCGGGGGCGCCGGCGGCCGCGCGGAGCTCCGAGCCGGCCTCGGACGCGCCCCGCATGCTGCAGGACGACAGCTCCGCGGAGCGGGCCGCGCCGGCCGAGTCCGTTCAGCCACGCAAGGCGAAGCCGTCGGCGAGCGCCACGGGACAGTCCGAGAGCGACGTCGCGCCGTACGGCGCGGCCACGCCGAAGCCGTCCGCGAGCCCCATGCCGAGCCGGAAGGCGGTCGAGAACGGCCGCGAGTTCACCGGGGCCGACCGGGCCGCCGGCTACCGCGCCACCGTGCTGGCCTGGCCGACCGCGAAGGGCACCGAGCTGGGCGTACGCGTCAGCGGGGTGCCGGTGGAGACGAGCTGCGCCCTGGTCGTCGTCGGCCTCGACGGGCGGCGCGAGACCACGATGGACTGGGTGGTCAGCCGGGAGTCGTACCAGGACAAGGCGGTCTTCAGGAGTGAGACGACGATGAGCGTCCGCGAGATCGCCAGGTTCGAGATCGTCGACAGGAAGGGCGAACGGCTCGTCGTGGTACCCGTCCCGGACAAGGCGCGCGAATAGGTCGTGGTGCGGCGCCGCAATGGGCGTGGCACCCGTTCCGGGAAGGCGTGCGAATGGTCCCCGTCTGCCTGGAAGCAATCGCGGGCGCGCGTGGTTGCATCGAGGGATGACGGGATTGTGGGTGGTGCTGGCGACGCTGGCGCTCGGGACACTGATCGGGGTGATCCGCCTGCGCCGCGACGGCCGCGTACGCGACACGGACGGCGAGCGGCTGTCCGCCGCCGACCTCGGCTCGGGGCTGGGCGAGCGGGCCACGCTCGTGCAGTTCTCGACCGCCTTCTGCCAGCCCTGCCGGGCCACCCGGCGGATCCTGGCCGACGTGAGCGAGCTCGTGCCGGGGGTCAGCCACGTCGAGATCGACGCCGAGTCCCGGCTCGACCTCGTCCGCCGGCTGGAGATCATGCGCACCCCGACCGTGCTGGTGCTCGACCGGGCGGGCGTGATCGTCAAGAAGGCGGCCGGTCAGCCGCGCAAGGCCGACGTCCTGGCCGCGCTGGCGGCGGCCGTACCGGAGTCGTGACTGTGAGCCACATCACAATCGTCTCACCAACCGGACGAGATGTGACAGATGTCGAGACGCCGAGTAGTGTCGTGCTCATGAACCCGACGACAGAGCTGCTGACGAAGCGGCGCGCGGTTGATTTCTGCCGCGTCGCCACCGCGCTCTGTCGCGCTGCCTGAGGACGATCTCGCGCGGACTTTCGATCCGCCCCAAATCGACCCCTTCAGGAGCATCCCGCGATGCGTGCCGATCCTAGAGCGCTGCGCTTCGGCGCGGCCATCACCACCCTGGTCCTCGCCTCCGTCCTGGTGACGGGGAGTTCCTGGCTGCTCGCCGCCCAGACGGTGGTCTTCGCACTCGGAGCGGCATGGCGTTCGCCGTACGCGATGCTCTTCAAGGCGCTGGTCCGCAGCGCCCCGAAGGAGACCGAGGACGCCCGCCCGCCCCGCTTCGCCCAGGGGGTCGGACTGGTCTTCGCGGTCGTGGGTCTGGCCGGATATCTCACCGGGATCACGCCGCTGGCCCTCGTGGCCACGGCCGCGGCTCTCCTCGCCGCCTTCCTCAACGCAGCCTTCGGATTCTGCCTTGGCTGCGAGATGTACCTGCTCATTCGCCGTCTACTGCCCGCCGCCAAAATGGAGGTATCCCAATGAGCCGCTCCGCCGCCCTGGTGGACGCCGAGTGGGTCGAGGCCAACCTCGACACGCCCGGAGTCGTCCTCGTCGAGGTCGACGAGGATGTCAGCGCGTACGACAAGGGCCACATCCGTGGCGCCGTGAAGGTCGACTGGCGCACGGACCTGCAGGACCCTGTGCGCCGCGACTTCGTGGACAAGACCGGTTTCGAGGCCCTGCTGTCCGACCGAGGCATCTCCAACGACGACACCGTCGTGCTCTACGGCGGTAACAACAACTGGTTCGCGGCGTACGCCTACTGGTACTTCAAGCTTTACGGCCACCAGAACGTGAAGCTGCTCGACGGCGGGCGCAAGAAGTGGGAGCTCGACTCGCGCGAGCTGGTCCGCGACGTGCCCGAGCGGGCCAAGACGCAGTACGTCGCCAACGAGCAGGACACCGCGATCCGCGCCTTCCGCGACGACGTCGTCAGCGCGATCGGCAAGCTCAACCTGGTCGACGTGCGCTCGCCCGACGAGTTCACCGGCAAGCTGCTGGCCCCGGCCCACCTCCCGCAGGAGCAGGCCCAGCGCGGCGGCCACGTGCCCACCGCCCGCAACATCCCGTGGTCGAAGGCGGCCAACGACGACGGCACGTTCAAGTCCGACGACGACCTGCGCACCCTCTACCAGGAGGCCGGCGTCAACTTCGGCAAGGACACCATCGCCTACTGCCGCATCGGCGAGCGCTCCGCGCACACCTGGTTCGTCCTGCACGAGCTGCTGGAGCAGGCCAACGTGAAGAACTACGACGGTTCGTGGACCGAGTACGGCTCGCTCGTGGGCGTGCCGATCGAGCTGGGGGAGGCCCGCTGATGTCGAGCGCAGCACAGGGGTGCGGAGCACCTGAGCAGACCATCGCGTTGCCGGCCGGGATCGACCTGGCCAACCAGGCCGTGATCCAGGGCGTGGTGACCGGCGCCGGCACCGCCTACGCGCGGCTGCTCGACCACTCCGGTGAGTTCACCGGCGAGGTCGTGGTGTCCGACGACGGCATCTTCCGCTTCTTCGCCGCTCCCGGCGACTGGACCGTGCGCATCATCGCGGGCGGCGGCGTCACCAGGGACGTCCAGGTGGAGGCCAAGCTGGGCGAGGTCGCCCAGCTCGCGGTGGCCGTCTGACCCGTAAGTCGTACGAGGGGCCCGCGTCCGTCACGGACGCGGGCCCCTCGCGTGCAACCGCCGCCCGCCGGGTGGTGTTGTAGAGGGTGTGAGTCACTCCGACTGCGCCGACCCGGTGCGCAAGGCACTGCTCGACGACCTCGACGAGGGGTTCGCCGAGCTGTACGCCGCCCATCGCAGCCTGGTCTTCTCGACCGCGCTGCGGCTGAGCGGGCGCCGGCCGGACGCCGAGGACCTCACCGCGGAGACGTTCCTGCGCGCGTACCGGGCGCTGGCCGGGTACGAGCGCGACCGCGTCGCCCAGCTTCAGCCGCGTGCCTGGGTGATGACGATCCTGATGAACGTCTGGCGCAACTGCGTCCGGACCAGAGCCCGCAAACCGCCGCCCGACCTGCCCGGCGAGCCGGTGGAGGTGGTCGATCCGCACGAGGGCGTCGAGGAGGCGGCCGTCCGCCGCGAGACCGGCGACGAGCTGGCCGGGCTGCTGGCCCTGCTGCCCGAGGAGCAGCGGGCCGCGGTCGTGCTGCGGCACGTCGTCGACCTGCCGGTCAGCGAGATCGCCACCGTGCTCAAGATCCCCCAGGGTACGGTCAAGTCGCACGTGTCACGGGGGCTGAAGCGGCTACGCGCACTGGGAGGTGCCCGATGACCGAGGACTCGCTGATCGCCGGACTGGCGGCGCTGGCCGCCGAGCCGCCGGACGGGCTGCTCGACCGGATCGCGGCGCGCTGGGTCAGCGTGCCGGGGCCGATCGGGGAGCTCTCGGTGGCCTTCACCGAGCAGGGCGTGGCTTACGTGCACGCGGGCGACGGGTTCGCTCGGGCACACAGGGAGCGCTTCGGCCGCCCGCTGCTGCCCGCGGCGCGCCCGCCCGCCGGGCTGCTGCCCGCGCTGCGCACCGGCAAGCCGTCCGGGCTGCGGCTGGACCTGCGCGGCGCGAGCGACTTCCAGCGTGACGTGCTGGAGGTCGTCCGGACGATCCCGCGTGGCGAGGTACGCCCTTACGCGTGGGTCGCGGCCCGCGTCGGCCGGCCCAGAGCGGTGCGTGCGGTGGGGACGGCGCTCGGCCACAACCCGGTGCCGCTGCTCATCCCGTGCCACCGGGTGACCAGGTCCGACGGGGTCCCCGGCGACTACGTGTTCGGCGCCGCGGCCAAGGAAGGGCTGCTGCTGGCCGAGGGGGTCGATCTGGACCGGCTCCGCCGGCTGGCCGGGGAACGCGTCTTCTACCTGGCCAGCGACACGACCGGGGTGGTGTGCTTCCCTACCTGCCACAACGCCAGACGGATCACCCCCGCGCACCGGCACGGCTTCCGCAGCCTCGCCCAGGCCAGGGCGGCCGGCTATCGCCCCTGCCGCACCTGCCGCCCGGCCCAGCCGGATCCGGTCTGACTCTTCAGATCGGTTTGGTGGGGTAACGCATGAGAAGGGTGGCGCGGACGACGTCGGGGCCGTGCGCCCGGTAGCCGTGCGGCACGTCGGAGACCCACGAGATGTGATCACCGGGACCGGCCGTCAGCGGCTCCTTGATGGGGCCGGCGCTGAGGGTGCCGGTGAAGACCGTGACGTGCTCGCTGACGCCCTCGTGGTGGGCGGGGGAGGTCTGGGTGAGGCCGGGCGGCACGCGTACGCGGTAGAGCTCGTAGGTGACGCGGTCGTCCTCGAACACCTCCAGCAGCTCCGCCTCGATCGCCGTGCCGCGCATGATCTGCGGCTCCGGCGGCGCGTCGAGTATCGCCCCGATCGGCACCCCGAGCTGCGCGGTGATGGCCCAGAGCGTGTCGAGCGTCGGGTTGCGGGTGCCGGTCTCGACGCCCGACAGCGTGGCCTTCCCGATGCCGGCACGCTTGGCGAGCTCGGAGAGCGAGACGCCGCGGGCCTGCCGCAGCTGCCGCAGTCGATCTCCCACCACGCGGGGATCGGTGTCCATGGCCGGCCGCGAGTCCATACAAGCCATGGTGCCGCAGAATCGGCCGAACGGGTGCCTCCAGGGCCGGCGGATGCGCCCGGCGGCGGCCGTAGCCGCGCGTCCATGATCGATCTGCGGAGCGTGACCTTCTTCCCGTGTTGCGGCTGCGGCATGAGGGACAGACCGATACGATTCCACAGATGTCCGGATCGACAGGTGTGATGGTGCCTCCGCGACCTGGGCCTACGCCGGCTCAGCGGATGCCGTCGCCGTACTCGCTGCCCCTGCACGCACTGCGTCTCGCGGGGAAGTGCGCCCTGCCCTTGATCTTCTGGTTCGCCGCCGGCGAGCTGGCGCGCTACGTGCTGATGTACGCGGCGACGGAGGTCGCGTACGGCGACTTCCGCCAGGTCCGCCTGGTGCTCGTGATGACCCTGCTGACGGTCATCGTGCTGACGGCGATGACGGTCACGACCGGCATGCTCTACACCCTGCGCAGCTCCCTGTGGGAGATCCGCGCCAGGGAAGGGGTGGCGGACGAGCGCTTCTTCCGCGCGCTCGACCGGGTCGCCCCGGCGTTCGCGGTGCTCTACCTGGCCTGGGGCTTTCAGAACCAGGACGCCAGGGACACCATCCAGATGGACTACTTCCACAACTTCCAGGAAGGGTTGAACAACTCCCTCTTCGGCGAGGACAACTTCGTCGGCCGGGGCCTCATCGACCTCGACTGGCGGGTGTCGATCGGCGCGATGGTCGTCACGTTCGGGCTGAAGATGCTCTTCGCCAAGCTCGTCGAGAACGGCAAGGGGAAGTTCGCCGGCTTCGGCGCCGCCTTCTCCGAGTTCGCCTTCGTCTTCTACGGCCTCAACGGCACCGTCGCCATCGCGGACGCGCGCTCCGAGTGGATGGAGCACCGCGCGGTGATCGCCGACACGAAGGACGTCTGGGAGAAGGCCCAGGAGAGCCTGCCGCTGTGGAAGGACATCACCGGCGTCTTCGACGACCTCTGGCCGGTGTTCCTCGACTCGGTCGCCGTTCCTCTCGCCTGGCTCACGGTGGCGATGCTGGTCTTCGGGGCGTACTCCGACGAGGCCCGCACCCTGGTCAAGGGCACCGCACTGGAGCGGGGCGTCGATCGGCTCGAAGGCGCCCACGACCTCACGCAGAAGTCGTTCGACCAGGTCACCGGCGGGTTCAAGGATCGCTGGCTGCCGCTGGCCAACTCCCTGCGGATGATCTACCGGGCCGGGCTGCCGCTGTTCGGCATGATGTGCCTGTGCTACGTGGCGCTCGACGTGGGCGGCCAGTACGCCGACCGGGGGTTGCGCGCGCTCATCGGCTCGCAGTCGGAGTGGATGTGGACGGTCCAGGGGCCGCCGCTGGCCTTCGTCCGCGACTGCGTCGTCACCGTGCTGACCATGGCGCTGCTGGCGGCCACGTACGACATCGCGGCCACCAGAGCCCGCCTCGGCGGCGAAACACTCGACGACGCCTGAACCGGACACGCGACGGCCGGCCGGATCAGACGCTCAGCCGGCCTGAGCCCGACGCTCAACGGCGTCTGAACCGCAGCACCTCGGTGTCCTGCGGCATCTTCTCGACGACGTCGCGCTTGAACAGGTCCTCGGTCGGGGTGTCCGCACGGTAGTTGCTCGGCCTGAGCAGCAGCTCCACCTCGTCCGCCACCTTGGTCGGCACGATCGCCCCACCGGGGATCCGGTACGTCTTGCCCACCTCCAGCCGCTCCGTCGGCCGTTCCGCGTCCGTGGAGACCTCCACGACCCAGGTGCGGCCCGCGCGGTCCGTCAGCTTCATGTCCCGGGGGAAGGCGGTCATGGTGGCGCTGCTGGCGTCGAGGACCTTCTTGGTGACGTTCACCTCCAGCCAGGTCACCTCGGGGCCGTAGCCGCCGTTGCCGGCCGGCATCTTCATCGGCTTGATGGCGGCCGTCCACTCGACCTTGTTCACCGTGCCCGCCTGGCCGGCGGCGACCACGATCTCCTTGGTCTCGTCCTGCGTCTGCACGGTGTAGAAGCCGTAGCCGTCGTAGGTCTGGGCGCCGGTGATCAGCAGCGACACGAGTACGGCGCCGACCCCGATCAGCACCTTACGACCACGGGACTTCCCAGCCACCGCCCGCCCCGCCCCGGGCCCGCCCTGGTGTGCTGCCGGCCCACTCTGCTGCGCCCCGGGCCCGCCCTGCTGCGCTGTGGCCGCCGCATGCCCCGCCTGTGCCGGCTGCCCCGATCCCGGTTGCCCCGGCTGTCCCGGATACGCGGCGCCTGCGCCCGCTGCGCCCGCCGCCGGGAGCGGCATGCCCGGCTGCGGAGAGCTCGCCGGATACGACTGCCCGGGCGCCATCGTCTGCTCGGACGCGGATGCCTGCGGTCCTCCCGGCCACTCCTGCTGCTGCGGGTAGCCCCCTGGGCCGTCCTGCTGCCCGTACGTGGCGTCCGGTTGTCCGTACGCGGTGTTCACGGCGTCCGGTTGCCCGTACGCGGGGTTTGACGGGCGGTCGGAGCCTTCCTGCGGCAGTCCCGGCTCCGCGACCGGGGTGGCCCGTTCCGCGTGCCTGCGGCCGGGGTAGAGGGGAGTGGACCCGCCGACGGCGGGGAGGGGCTGAGTGGCCATGCCGGGCGGCTCGGGGGCCTGAGGGGCCTGTGCGGGCGGCCAGACCTGCTGGTCCGGGTGCGCGTGCCGGCCGCCCTGAGCGGCCCGTCCCTGCGGCGAAGGAACGCCGTATCCAGGAAAGCCCGGACCGGACCCTTGTCCCGGTTGCTGCCCCTGCGCCGCCGCCCGCCTCCGGGTCGGCCTGCGCCGCAACAACGGAGCCTCCCGCCGCTCCACCCCTCCGGCCGCCTGCGCCTCCTGCCCGTAACCTGCCTGCACGTCGGGGGCCTGCGACCCCTGCCCATAACCCGTCTGAGCTTCGGGAGCCTGTGGGTCCGGCCCATAGCCCGTCTGCGCCCCGGAGGGCTGCGGGTCCTGACGGTGCCGGGTCTGAGGTCCGGAGGGCGGTGCTTCCCCGCCGTGCCGTGCCTGGTGGCCGGGCGGCGGGGGCTGCTCGCCGTGCCAGGCCTGCTGCGCCCCCGCCTGCGGGTCCTGTCCGTGGCGGGGCTGCGGTCTGGCAGGCAGGGCGTCCTGACCAGGACGTGCGTGCTGGCCGAGGAGCGGGCCATAAGGCTTGGTGTCACCGGCGTCGTCCAGTGCGTCGTACGCCGGGCCCAGCGGCGCGCCCGACGACGGACCCTGAGCGGAGGACTGGGGCAGACCCTGCGGCGAGCTCTGAAACGGACCCGGCACGGAACCCTGTGGGGGGCCGAGCGGAGAGCCCTGTGGCGCGCCGGGGGCCGGGGGGAACTCCACGGCCGGGTGAGCACCACGCCCGGACGGCGGCGGCGGCTGGAGCCCGGCGGGCTGCTGCGCACTGGCCGGCGGCTGCACAGGTGGCGACTGCAGCCCGGCAGGCTGCTGCCGACTGGGCGGCGGAGGCTGGAGACCACCCGGAGCCTGCCGCCCGCTGGGCGGGGGTTGGAGGTCGTCCGAGACCTGCCGGCCGGAGGGCGGGGCCTGGAGGCCGTCCGGGATCTGCCGTCCGGAGGGTGGGGGTTGGTAGGCGTCCGGGGCCTGCCCGGACGGCGGGGAGGGCTGACCGGGCGGCGCCGGGGGTTCGTCGTCGCGTCGTCTCTCGCTCCTGGGCGAGAACCAGTCGCGCTCGTCGTTCGTACTCATACCGCGATCACTTCTTGTCAGTCGAGTAGACGGCCTGCGCCGACGTGGCCAGCTTGCGCGCGCCCTCCTCGTCCAGGCCGAGATCGATCTCGATCTCCGGCTGGTACGACTCGACGAGGAAGGAGCCGGGGAGAGCGTACGTGACGGTCGCCCCCGCCAGGGCCGACGGCGGCACCTCGAAGAAGGACTGGCCGGCCCGCCAGATGTCCGGCTGCACCCACTTGCTCGCCAGCGACAGGGAGTTGTCCACCCGGTCGGTGGCGGCGAACTTCTTGCCCTCGGCGGTCGTCAGCACCGGCTCCCCCAGGTGGTACGGCTTGAGGGCGGACGTGGCCTTGACCGTGAGGATGAGGAAGATCTGGTCGGTCTGGAGGGTCTTGTCGCCGCTCTTGATCGACTTGGCCGCGACGAAGTTCTCCAGCCGCACGCTGAAGCGCCGCGCGTCCACGGTCTCGCCCTTGGCGCCGCTGTAGACGAGCGGATCGCTGGTCTCGAGGTCGGACATGTGGTGACTCTGCACCCACATGGCGACGGCGATCAGCGCCACCCCGGCGAGCGCGGCGAGCGCCTTGGCGCCGCCGCCGGCGCCGCCCGCCCGGCGCTGCGCCCGCCTGGCGCCGCGCGAGGGCACCATGGAGGAAGGCTGCTGGGTGGTGGTCACGTCGTGCCCTCCTTCTTGACCGGCAGCACGACCCGTGCCTTGATCTCGGGCATCTGCCGGTCACCGACCTCCTTGCTGGCCAGCGACCAGTACGGAACCGCGGCGACGGGGTCGGCGGAATACTCGAACGACCCCACGTCGAGCGTGATCTTCTCCGGCGGCTGCTCGTTCTCCTTGAGCCGGTAGCGCAGGATGACCTCGCTCTGCACCCCCGGGTGCAACTGCCTGCTCTCCCCGCCCTTGACGCGGACGAACGTGAACGGACCCGCGTCCTTGGGGAAGGCCGGCGAGATCTTGATCAGCGAGCCGGCGAAGTCACCGCTCGTGACGGCGCTCTCGGGCTTCTCCGGCGGCATCCCGATCCCGGAGGTGTCGTCGCCCAGGTTGACGACGTCGAAGACCAGCTCGACGAAGCGCTTGTCCTCTTCCCAGTCGAACTGTCCCTTCTCCACCGTGACGCGCGACCCGACGAACTTGGTGGAGTAGCGGCCCTGGTCGAGCACGGCGCCCTGGCTCAGGGGCTCCGGTTCGTCGGGGGCCTCGCTGAGCCCGCCGAGCAGAGCCGTGATGCCGACGACCGTGAACGCCGTCAGGGCGATCGCGGGCACCACTACCGGGCGTCTCGGCTTGTCAGTGCTGCCGCCGGAGGGTTCCGTCATGGGTAAGGATGGTAATAGGTATCGCTTGTCCCATCTGCCGCAATGCTCCCATCGGACTGGTCGAATTGCCGAGAAACCCTGCCGCTACGGGCCTTGTAGCTCATACGCTGTCACGGAGCGGAAAGGGCTGATCCCTACTCCTCATGACATACCGGCGGCCGGAGGGTCACGTGGCGGACGTGCATCCCGAGCATGCCCAGCTCCAGGCGGACCGCATCTACCTGGGCTGGCAGTACATCCTGCTGCACCCCGACCCAGGCCCCCCGCCCAGGCGCCCCTCTCCCGCCGAGGAGCCCTCTCCCCAGGTCCAGGCCGAGGACGATCCCGCCCGCCTCGAACTGCTGCGCCGCGAGCGGCTCCAGGAGGACATGCTCAACCGGCCGGTCCGGGTCTTCCGCATGTTCATGCTGATCCTGACCGTGCTGATCATCGCCGCCGCCCTGGCCGGCTACCTGCCCTGGTCGTTCGCCCTGGTCGGGCTCGTGGCCGCGGGCGGCGTGGCGGCCGTGTGCAGCTTCGCGCTGATGCAGGGCGACCGCGCGGTCCGCTACCGGGTGCTGGAGCAGCAGGCCCGCGACGAGCGGCAGCAGCGGGAACGTGACAAGGAGCTGTTCCAGGCCCAGGAGGAGCACGCCCAGCGCTACCGCGAGTGGCAGGAGTCGAAGGACCGGCACGACAAGCAGCTCACCTGGTACGCCGTCGCGGTGCCGGACGAGATCGACCGCATCGACGTGGCCGGCGGGACCTTACCCGGCTGGTCGGCGCTCGTGACGCTGCTGGGCGCGACCCGGCTCTACAGCGGCGGCCATCTGACGGTGCTCGACCTGTCGGAGGGCGCGATCGCCAAGGACCTCATCGAGCTGGCCCGCAAGGGCGGCGACGACCCGCTGGTGTGGGTGCTGCCGGTCGACCTGCCCAAGCTCGACCTGGGCGCCACGCTGAAGCCCGAGGCCTTCGCCGACGTGCTGGCCCACGTCGTCAGCGTGAGCGAGGAGCACCGCACCACCCGCGACCTCAGCTTCGACAACGCCATCCTGGAGCGGGTCCTGGAGGTGCTCGGCGAGAACGCCACGATCAGCCAGGTCACCGCCGCGCTGCGGGCGCTGGCGCAGGTGGGCGATCCGCGCGACGACCTCAGGTTCGGGCTGATCACCGCGACCCAGCTGGAGCGCATCGGCACGCTGTTCGGGCGCGGCGTGAGCGACCGGGTGGTGATCGAGCGGGCGTGGGCGCTGGAGTCGCAGCTGCGCAAGCTGGAGACGCTGGGCACGCAGGCCGTACGGCTGCCGCCCGCCAGGCTGCGCGTGGTGAGCATGGACCGGCAGGCGGGCGTGTTCGGCAACCGGGTGCTCGGCACGTACGTGGCCACCGCCCTGACCCACATCCTGCGCCAGTCGCCCGCCTCCGACCGGCCCTGGTACCACACCATCATCGTGGCGGGCGCGGACAAGCTCAGGGGCGACGTGCTCGACCGGCTGATGGACGCCTGCGAGACCTCGCGTACGGGGCTGGTGCTGACCTACCGGTCGCTGACCCCGGCCGTACGCGAGCGGCTCGGCCGAGGGCACGCGGCGGTCGCGTTCATGCGGCTCGGCAACGCCGAGGACGCCCGGGTCGCCAGCGAGCACGTCGGCACCGAGCACCGGCTGGAGCTGGCCCAGCTCACCGAGACGATCAGCGACTCGCTGCCCGGCCTCGACGGCGGCTACACCTCCACCGTCGCCCAGCTCGACGACGACGAGCACGAAGGGCGCGACGAGAACCACGAGGACCTGGCGGGCGACATCACCGAGTCCACGGAGTGGGGCAGGACCGCCGACAAGATCGCGGAGAAGGAGCGGGTGCTGCAGCGCTCGCGCGAGTTCCTGGTCGAGCCGCACCAGCTGCAGCAGCTCCCCACGACGTCCGTGATCGTCACGGACGCCACGGCGGAAGGGAGGCGCGTACGCCTGGCAGACGCGAACCCGGCCATCCTCACCTTTCCCAAGACCACGCTCGGCGAGCTGGAGGACGTGCGCGAGGCCGTACTGGCGCTCGATCCCCGGGCCGGGGACGGCGACGGAGAGCCGCCGCCGAACCTCGGGCCACCACCGCCACGCCTGGACTGGCGCAAGGGCAGGCAATGACATGGTCAATGTCAAGGTGACGAGCTGACGGTTGGCGGAATTTAACAAAGAACCGTCTGTGGGGGAATGAAATGCAGCCGAGTGTCTCGCTGAGCGGGCCCTGGTATCGAATCCAATCGATCGCAGCACCCTCGCGAAGCTCGTCGGCAGAGTGGGACTTCGTCACCGTGCTTCCCGCGGTGCTGTCGGCGGCGCAGCGCGACCGGCCATTCGTCATCGGCTGGCTGTCGAGAGGATCGGGGGCGCCGCTCGAACTCATCACCAACGCCGGGCCGCTGTCGCCGCCGCGCCAGCCGCGCCGGGCCACCGACGCGCCCGGCCACCCGAGCGGGCCGCAGCCGCTGCTGTTCCCCGGCGGGGCGCGCGGCATGGAGCTCGACGAGGGCTATCTCGCCGACCTGGCCGACCTGGTGTGGGCGCCGTGCCCGGGACGGCAGGCGCCGCCGCTGGGCAGCAGGGGGCGCGAGTTCGATCCCGACGAGCTCAAGCGGCCGACGTTGTTCGAGTCGACGCTGGTCACGCTCATGTCGCGGCCCTTCGCCTGGCTCGTCGTCGCCGAGCCGACCGACCTGCTCGACGCCGAGGTGGCGCACCTGCGCACGCAGCTCAACGTGCTGCGCCAGTACGGCGACGCCTCGGAACGCTCCCGCTTCGACGCCGAGCGGGCCGAGCGGCGCATGCAGGAGCTGGACGCCTTCCGCGAGGCGGGCCTGTGGAACGTGCGCGTGCTGGCCGGCGGCGCCACCGCCGACGAGCTGCGCCAGATCGCACCCGTGCTCGTGGGGTCGGTCGAGATGAGCCATCACCCGTACCGGCTGCGCAGTTCGCACGGCGCCGCCTACGCGCTGACGGAGGCGCTGGCCGTCACCATGCAGGACCCGTCCGACGGGGCCGCCGCGCCGTTCGCCGCCACCGCCGGCGCGCTGGCCGCGCTGGCCGGGCTGCCCAGGCGGGAGGTGCCGGGCCTGCGCGTGCTGGAGTCCGGCTTCTTCGACGTCACCGCCGAGTCGAACGAGGGCGCCACCGGGGGAGAGCTGGAGCTGGGCGAGATCCTCGACGGCCAGGACCGGGGCGTGGGCACGTTCCGGGTGCCGCTGTCCACGCTCAACCGGCACGCGTTCGTCACGGGGGCGACCGGGTCGGGCAAGTCCCAGACCGTCCGGCACCTGCTGGAGCAGCTCAGCAGGGCCCGCATCCCGTGGCTGGCCATCGAGCCGGCCAAGTCCGAGTACGCCGCCATGGCCGGCCGCGTCGACGACCCCGTCACCGTGATCAACCCGTCGGCCCCCGACGGCGTGCCGTTCAGCGTCAACCCGCTCGAACCCGAGCCCGGCTACCCCGTCCAGGCGCACATCGACATGGTCAGGGCGCTGTTCATGGCCGCGTTCGACGCCGAGGAGCCGTTCCCGCAGATCATGTCGCTGGCCCTGCAGCGCGTCTACGAGGCCACCGGCTGGGACGTGGTCACCGGCGGCGCCGTGCCGGGCTCCAGCGTCCCGCCCAGCGTGCCCACGCTCGAACAGCTCCAGCAGCACGCCATGGACGTCATCAAGGAGATCGGGTACGGCCGCGAGGTGCAGGCCGACGTCGAGGGCTTCATCTCGCTGCGCCTGCGCTCGCTGCGGGTGGGCTCGGCCGGGCGCTTCTTCGAGGGCGGCCACCCCGCCGACATCGGCGGCCTGCTGGAACGCGACGTCGTGCTGGCCATCGAGGACGTGGCCAACGACGAGGACAAGGCGTTCCTCATGGGCACGCTGATCATCAGGATCGTGGAGCACCTGCGCATGCGGGCCAGGCGCGAGCGCAGCCCCGAGCTGCGTCACGTCATCGTGATCGAGGAGGCGCACCGCCTGCTGCGCGACCGCGGCCACGGCCGGGCCTCCACCCACGCCGTGGAGCTGCTGGCCGGCCTGCTCGCGGAGATCAGGGCGTACGGCGAGGGCATCGTGGTGGCCGAGCAGATCCCCACCAAGCTCATCTCCGACGTGGTCAAGAACACCGCGCTGAAGGTCGTGCACCGGCTGCCCGCCGAGGACGACAGGTCGCTCGTCGGGGGCGCGATGAACCTGAGCGAGGAGCAGTCCCGCCACGTGGTCTCCCTCCAGCCGGGCTCGGCCGCGGTGTTCGCCGACGGCATGGACCGGCCGCTGCGCGTGCGCGTGCCGCTGGGGGAGTCCAGGGAGAAGGTGCTGCCGGGGCCGCCGCCGCCCATCCGCGGGCGCAGGTCGGCCGCCTGCGGGGCGCAGTGCCGTACCGGGCAGGCGTGCACGCTGGTGGAGCTGCGCGAGGCCGACGTGCTCGCCGACGCCCCCGACTGGGCCTGGCTGCGCATCTGGTGCGACACGGTGGTGCTGGCCTTCGTCAGCAACCGGCCGCTGCCAGGAGTGCCGCGGGCCCTGTCGGCCGCCTGGGCCGACCTGCCGGCGCGGCGCAGGGAGTGCCTGCTCGCCACCCTCGTCGAACGCTCGGTGCAGCGGCGCGCCTGGTCGCTGCGGAGCTGGTTCGACCCGGCACTGCTGACGGAGAAGGCGGCCGAGACCGCCACTCGCCTGCTGTCCGCCCTCGACGGCGGCGGCGAGCGCCCCGGAGCGTCGTGGGTCATCCCGCAGGTGCGCTGGCTGCACGAGGTGGACCGGCTCTTCCCGTACGGGCAGCCGGCCCCGAACCTGCGCAGCCCCGCACCGCCCATGGAGTACGCCCTGTTCCGCCCGCCGAACGGCAACGGCTCAGGCGACCTGATCCACGCCGAGCTGCTCGGCCACCGGGCCAAGGCGCTGCGCCACCATCCGCTGTCGATGGAGGTGGAGCACAACCGGGCACTGGCCTGGCGGGTCATCCTCGGTGACGACGAGGCCGAGGGCGTGCAGCGCGACATCGTCACTGTTGCCATCGGCGTCGAGGCGTCGGCCAGGATCAGGCACGTGGGGCAGACGATGGGGGCCGGGTGGCTGGAAGGGGTGCTGTCGTGGCCGCGCAGGTTCGTGCTGCCGTTCGAGCAGGGCGGCGCTCCGGAGATCGCCTTCGCCGAGCCCGCCCCCTCCCCGGCCTGACCGCCGCCCGCTGCCCGCCGCCGCCCGCGACCCCGGCCCGCCGCACGGACCGCGCGCGAGCGCGGAGCGGTCCGTGCGAGCCGCGGGCTTGCTAGCCGGCGGGCTGCGTTTTGCTGTGCTTCTCCAGAGTTGGGGCCAACGACGACTAGGATCCATGCACATGACCCAGCTTCCTCTGCGGGCCCAGCTCGCCAGCGCCCTGGGCCGCAGTGCCGCCACGCTGTCCAGGATGACCGGGCGTGGTGACGGCTCGGTGATCGGCGGGCGGGTCGGCCTGATGCTCGAGCCCGACCTCCTGCGCCAGCTCGCCAGAGATCGCAAGCTGGCTCTCGTCAGTGCGACCAACGGCAAGACCACCACGACCAGGTTGATCACCTCGGCGCTGCTAGAGCTCGGTGAGGTGGCCACCAACGTCTTCGGGGCCAACATGCCGGCCGGCCACGTCTCCGCGCTCTCCCAGCACAAGCGGGCCCCCTACGGCGTGCTGGAGGTGGACGAGAAATACCTGCCGGAGGTGCTCGACACCACCGGCGCGAGCGTCGTCTGCCTGATGAACCTCAGCCGCGACCAGATGGACCGCGCCGCCGAGATCTGGCTGCTGGCGCAGAAGTGGCGCAGGGCGCTGTCCGGCAAGCCGACCCACGTGATCGCCAACTGCGACGACCCGCTCGTCACCTGGGGCGCCTCGACGGCCGCCAAGGTGACCTGGGTCGCCGGTGGGCAGCGCTGGAAGGAGGACTCCTGGTGCTGCCCCGAGTGCGGCGGCCCGCTCGACCGCAAGGACGCCGACTGGGCGTGCAGGGAGTGCACGTTCCACCGGCCGGAGCCGCAGTGGGCGGTCGACGACGACGCGGCGATCGACCCCCAGGGGCAGCGCTGGCTGCTCGACATCCAGCTGCCCGGCCAGGCCAACCGCTCCAACGCGGTGATGGCGCTGGCGGTGGCCGACGCGTTCGGGCTGCCGGTGGAGCGGGCGCTGCCCAGGCTGCGCGAGGTCACCTCGGTGGCCGGCCGCTACACCACCGTCGAGCGTGACGGCCGGCACGCGCGGCTGCTGCTGGCCAAGAACCCGGCGGGCTGGCTGGAGGCGTTCGACGTCGCCGACCCGCAGTTCCCGATCATCCTGTCGGTCAACGCGCAGGGCCCCGACGGCCGCGACACCTCGTGGTTGTGGGACGTCGACTACCGCATCCTGCGCGGGCGGCCCGTCTTCATCACCGGTCAGCGCCGGCTCGACATGGCGCTCCGGCTCGACGTGGCCGACGTGCCGTTCACGCTGTGCGGCACGTTCTCGGAGGCGCTGGCCATGCAGCCGCCCGGCCGGGTCGACGTGATCGCCAACTACACCGCCTTCCAGGACATCCGAACGGAGTTCGGCCGTGCCGTCTGACAGTGCCCTTCGCATCGTCTGGATCTACCCCGACCTGCTGAGCACCTACGGTGACCAGGGCAACGTCCTGGTCCTTGAGCAGCGGGCGCAGCGCAGGGGCATCGAGACCGAGACGATCCACGTACGCTCGGCCGACCCCGTTCCCGAGACCGGCGACATCTACCTGATCGGCGGTGGCGAGGACCGGCCGCAGATCCTGGCCGCCGAGCGCCTGCGCAGGGACGGCGGCCTGCACCGGGCCATCGCGCGCGGGGCGGCCATGCTGGCCGTGTGCGCCGGCTACCAGATCATGGGCAGCACGTTCGGCGGCGAGGAGGGTCAGCCGGTCGACGGCATCGGCCTGCTCGACATCGCCAGCGCCCGCGGTCCCGCGCGGGCCGTGGGCGAGCTGGTGGCCGAGGTGGACGCCGCGCTCAACCTGCCCACGCTGACCGGCTTCGAGAACCACATGGGCGTCACCAGCCTCGGCCCCGGCGTCAAGCCGCTGTCGCGGACGATCAAGGGCGTGGGCAACGGCGACGGGTTCGAGGGCTGCTACGCGGGTCACGTGGTGGGCACCTACCTGCACGGGCCCGCGCTGGCCCGCAACCCGGCGCTGGCGGACCTGCTGCTGTCGTGGCGGGCCGGGGAGCTGGCCCCGCTCGACGACTCCCGCTACGAGGCCCTGCGCCAGGAACGGCTCGCGACCGTCCTGCAAGGCTGACCCAGCCGCCTGGGGCGGCGCCACGTCCGTTCTCGTGGCGCCGGCCCGGTCGGCGTCAGCGTCTGTTTGTGCGCGGCCCGGTCGGCGTCAGCGTCCGTCCTTGTGGCGCGGCCCGGCGGGCGTCAACGCCTGTTCCCGCCTCGGCCGTGTTCGATCATCGGGGTGAGCCCGTCGAGCAGCGCGCCGAGGCCGAACTCGAAGAGCCGGTCGAGGTCGAGGTCGAACTCGCCCAGATCGTCCAGGAGCTGGACGAAGGCCGGATAGTTCCGCGACTCGCCGATCCAGCGCAGCTCGTCGCCCTGCTCGTCCATCCACTCGTCGGCGGTGACCCCGGTGGCGGCCTGGGCCCGCCGCTCCTTCTCGATGTTGGCGGCGACGCCCTGCACGTAGCCGTAGAGCGTGATCTGCACGTACATCCTGGTCTCGGCGTCGAGCCCGCTGCCCGCCAGCGCCCGCATGGCCCACTCCGTGTGCCGGAGGAGGGCGGGTGAGGGCACCGGCCGGGTGATGGAGCTCAGCCCGGCCATCCACGGGTGGGCGCGGTAGGCGGCCCACTGCAGCCGGGCGATCGTCTCCAGGCCGGTCCGCCAGTCGTCCGGCTGCCCGCCGGGCAGCGCGAACTCCGCGATCCCCGCGTCCACCATGAGCACGACCAGGTCGTCCTTGCCGCCCACGTGCCGGTAGAGGGACATGGTGGCCACCCCGAGCCGGTCGGCGAGCGCGCGCATGGTCAGCTCCGCCAGGCCGTCCGCGTCGGCGAGCTCGACGGCCGCGCGGACCACGCGCTGCCGGGTCAGGTCGTGCTCGGAGGAGGCCGCCGGCCTGGCCTTCTGGCCGCGGCCCCGCGCCACCACGGTGCCGACGCGCGGCTCGGCCACCACCACGCCCTCCCTGGCCAGCAGCGTGAGCGCCTTGGCGGCGGTGGCCAGGGCGACGTTCCAGTCGCGGGCCAGCTGCCTGGTCGAGGGCACCCGGTCGCCGGGGCGCAGTCTGCCCTCGGCGACGCGCCGCTTGATGTCGGCCGCGATCCGGGCGTGGGGCGGGGTGGTCATGCGATCCTCCTGTACTAGTACAGATCCTCTCACTATAGCCTTGTTGCCTCCTGTATGTACTGCGTACAGTCAGTTCTGCGTACAACGTCAACAGCTTGGAGCGGATCATGAAGGTTCTCGTGTCAGGGGCGAGCGTCGGCGGGCCCGTGCTGGCGTACTGGTTGCGCGAGCACGGCCACGACGTCACTGTCGTCGAGCGCGCGCCCGCCCCGCGCAAGGGCGGCCAGGCCGTCGACATCAGGGGCGCCGCGCTCACCGTGGCCGCGCGCATGGGCGTGCTGGAGCGGATCAGGGCGCGGCGCACGACCATGCGGGGCATGTCCATGGTGGACACCGCCGGCAACGAGCTCATGCGCGACGAGGAGAGCACGCTGAGCGGCGGCCGCTTCGACAGCCCCGACGTCGAGATCATGCGCGACGACCTCGTCGCGATCCTCATCGGCGCCTCCGACGCCCGCTACCTCTACGGCGACTCGATCGCCACGCTGGACGAGGACGGCGAGGTGACGTTCGAGAGCGGCCGCCGCGAACGCTACGACCGCGTCATCGGCGCCGACGGGCTGCACTCCAACGTGCGCGGGCTCGCCTTCGGCCCTGAGCGGCAGTTCGTGCACCACCTCGGCACCTACGTCTCCATCTACACCGCGAGCAACTTCCTCGGCCTGGACCACTGGCAGACCTGGTTCAACGAGGGCGAGGCCGGCGGCGCGCTGTTCAGCGACCGCGACCCGGGCGAGATGCGGGTCAACCTGGGCTTCAGGTCCGGCGCGATCGACTACGACCACCGCGACGTCGAGGGGCAGAAGCGGCTCGTCCAGGAGCACTGCAGCGGGGTCTTCGAGGCCGAGCGGCTGCTGAAGGCGATGTGGCAGTCCGACGACTTCTACTTCGACGCCATGGCCCAGGTCAGGATGGAGCACTGGACGAAGGGGCGGGTCGCGCTGGTGGGCGACGCGGGCTACTGCCCCTCGCCGCTGTCGGGGCAGGGCACGAGCCTGGCCATGGTGGGGGCGTACGTGCTGGCGGAGGAGCTCGTTCGCGACCCGCGTACGGCGTACGCGCGCTACGAGGAGCGGATGCGCCCGTTCGTCGCGGCGAACCAGGCGCTCGCCCACGAGAACCCGGGCCAGGGCGCCGCTCCGGAGAGCGTCCAGCGGGCGGCGACCAGCATCAAGCTGGACTGACCAGTCCGAACCGCTACGATTTGCCGCCATGACGGGTATCAGACTCACGTTGGCCGCCCTGGCGGCCACCGCTCTGACGTTGACCACAGCCCCCGCCGCCCTGGCAGCGGAGGCCGGGATCACGGACGAGGTGACGATGACCCTCGGCAAGGACGGGACCCTGCACGTGGTCGAGAAGATCACCGGGGCTTCGGGCGGGCTCAAACGGACGTTCATCACCAGGACGCGGTACGACGACGCCAACGACCGCCTCTACCGGATCTCCAACGTCAAGGGCGGCACCCTCAGCGGCGACGTGCTCACCGTGACGGGCGAGACCGTCGAGTACGACGTCAAGGGAGCGGTGACCACGTCGGGCGGTGTCGAGGAGCTGCGCTGGTTCGCCGTGAACGGCTGGAACCAGCAGGTCGCCAAGGCCACGGTCAAGGTGAGCGGCCCCGGGCAGGTGCAGAACCTGTCCTGCTTCGCCGGCGAGCTCACCTCCGCCATCGGCTGCACCTCGGCCTCCATGGACCACTCGGCCACCCAGGCGGACTTCGAGCAGGACGCGATCCCGGCCGGCCAGGCCCTCACCGTCGTCGTCGGCTATCCGAAGGGCTCGAGCAGCGGTCAGCCGATCCTGGACAAGCGCTTCTCCCTGGCCGCCGCCTTCACGCTCGACACCGTCACCGGCGGCGCGCTGGTCGGCCTGCTGGTCCTGCTGCTCGGCGGCATCGCGCTGATCTACTGGACGCGCGGCCGGGACGCCAGGGTCGCCGGGCACGAGGGCGGCGCGGTCGATCCGGTGCAGGGCGGTCACTTCTCCCCGCCCGACGGCGTCCGGCCCGGCCAGATCGGCACCCTGGTCGACGAGCAGGCCGACGTGGTCGACGTGACCGCCACCATCGTCGACCTCGCGGTCCGCGGTTACCTGCGCATCGACGAGCAGCCCCGGCAAACGTACGACGCCCCGGACTGGATGCTGGTCAGGAACCCGAACGCGCCCGTGGGCGACCTGCTGCCGTACGAGAAGGCGCTCTACGACGCCATCTTCGACGGGCGCGACGCGGTGCTGCTGTCGCAGCTGTCCGGCTCGTTCGCCAGCCACCTGGGCAAGGTGCGCGACGCGCTCTACGCCGACGTGGTCAAGCAGGGCTGGTTCGCCCGCCGCCCCGACACCGAGCGCACCCGGTGGACCACGATCGGCGTGGTGCTCATCGGCGTCGGGCTGCTCGCCACGGCGGCGCTGGCCTGGCTCACCACGTACGGGCTGCTCGGCCTGGCCGTGGTCATCGCGGGCGGCGCGCTGGCCGTCGGCGGCCAGTACATGCCGGCCAAGACCGCCAAGGGCTCGGCGGCACTGGCGCACACGATGGGCTTTCGCCAGTACCTGTTCTCCGGCGAGCTGGGCGAGGTGCCCGAGCAGCACCGGGTCGAGCTGTTCTCCCGCTACCTGCCCTACGCCGTGATCTTCGACGGGGTCGAGCACTGGGCGCGGGTGGTGGCCTCCGTCACCGGCAACGGCCACCAGACCGACAACCTGTACTGGTATCACGGGCCGGCGGAGTGGGACCTGTCCAAGTTCGCCGGATCGATGCGCACGTTCACCACGACGACCTCGGGCGCCATCTCCGCCACCCGCCAGTTCCGCACCCTCTAGGACCGCCGGTTCCGCGCTCTGTGAAGGGCCCTAGCGGATCCTGAGCTCCCCGACGGGCCGCCCGCCGCCGAGGACCGGCGGAGCGGCCAGCTCGGCCAGTTCGGGCGCGTCCAGGCCGAGCGAGCGCAGCGCCGCCACCGTTGCGGGCACGCGGGCGCGCCCCGAGCCGTCCTCCACCTTGACCGTGCCCGCGCGCCCGTCCTCGAACACGAACGCCTCGAACCCCTCGGCGCCCGTCTTCAGCATCAGGCCGGGCAGGGCCCGCATCAGCCTGGCCTCCGCCCGGTCGGTGCCCGACGTCCACTCGGGGTGGGCGCGCATAGCGTCGAGGATCTTGCGCTCGTACGAGTCCTCCGACGACTGCGCGAACGCCCTGAACGCCCTGGTCACCCCGAGCATCGAGACGAAGAACAGCGGCGCGCCGCACCCGTCGACCCCGGAGGCCGCGACGCGTTCGCCGGTGAACTCCTCCACGGTCGCGCGGATCGCCCGCTGCAGCGGGTGCGCCGGCTCCAGGTACGTGCTCAGCGGCCAGTCGTTCAGCACACAGGTGGCCAGCATCGCGGAGTGCTTGCCCGAGCAGTTCATCCACACGCGCCCGTGCTCGGTGGACGCGCGGTCGAACGGATAGTCCTCAGGACAGAGCAGCGCCTCCTCCGCCAGCCCCGCGCCCGCCAGGATCTTCCGCACGCCGTCCACGTGGAAGGGCTCGCCGGAGTGGGAGCCGCAGGCCAGCGCCAGCAGCTCGCCCTCCAGGTCCAGCCCCGCGCGGAGCATGCCGAGCGCCTGCAGCGGCTTCATCGACGACCGCGGGGAGATCGGCACGTGCACCGCGCCCCTCGTCTCGACCGGGCGCCCCTGGGCGTCCACCGTCAGCACGCGCACCTGATGCGTGGACTCCACGAACCCGGATCGGACGACTTCAACGATCATCGACATGTCACATCCCCTTTCGGCATGAGTTTAGGGACTGTTCTTCCTGGTCCAGAATGGGATCCCATGCGAGCAGTCGTACAACGGGTCAGTTCCGCGTCGGTCGAGGTCGAGGGGCGCACGGTCGGGGCCGTCACCGAGCCCGGCCTGCTCGTCCTCGTGGGCGTCACACACGGCGACACCCACGCCGAGGCCGCGAAACTCGCCGCCAAGCTGTGGGGCCTGCGCATCCTGCACGGTGAGAAGTCCTGCTCGGACGTCTCGGCGCCGCTCCTGGTGATCAGCCAGTTCACCCTGTACGGCGACGCCCGCAAGGGCCGCCGGCCCACCTGGCAGGCGGCCGCTCCTGGCCCCGTCGCCGAGCCGCTGGTCGAGGCCGTGGTGGAGGAGTTGCGGGCGCTGGGCGCGCACGTGGAGACCGGGATCTTCGGCGCCGACATGAAGGTGTCCCTGGTCAACGACGGCCCGATCACCCTGACCCTGGAGCTCTGACCCCGCCTTGGGGCGGCCGGTCAGCGGATGCGGCGGCGCAGCGACGGGTCGATGCTCACGTTGCGGCCCGCGTCCGGCGGCACCACGACCTCCTGGGCCGCGGCCACCCCACCGGCCAGCAGCGGCGCGTCCACCGGCACCGTCCGCTTGATCACGGCCAGCGCGATCGGGCCGAGCTCGTGGTGCCGGGCGGCCGAGCCGACCACGCCGACCTCCTGGCTCTCGAAGATGACCGGCGCGCCGTGCGGCGGCAGGGTGTCCACGCTGCCGTCGAGGTGCAGGAAGACCAGGCGGCGCGGCGGATGCCCCAGGTTGTGCACCCGCGCCACCGTCTCCTGCCCCCGGTAGCACCCCTTGCTGAGGTGCACCGCCGCACCGATCCAGGCCACCTCGTGGGGGATCGTCTTGTGGTCGGTCTCGAAGCCGAGCCGCGGCCGGTGCGCCTCGATCCGCAACGCCTCGTACGCCCACAGCCCGGCCAGCGGCTTGCCCAGGTGCTCGGCCAGCTCGGCCCGCGGCACCAGGAAGTCCTCGTCGGCCGTGGACAGCACCGCCAGGTCGTCGACCAGGGTGACCTCGACGCGCAGCATGAACCGCATCCGGTCGAGGTAGTCGGCCAGGCTCTGGCCGGTGCCCGGCTCGACGTGGGCGAGGATGCTCTCGCCGTCGTCCACGAGCGTCATATGGTGCTGGACGCGGCCCTGGAGGTCGAGGTCGAGCGTCTGGGTCCATTCGCCGGGACGCAGCGAGTCGAGCTTCTGCGAGGTCAGGTCGTTGAGCCATTTCAGCCGGTCGGCGCCGGAGATCCGGATCACCTCGCGGTTGCTGCGGTCGACGACCGCCTCTCCCTTGGCCAGGGCGCGCTGCTCGGCGAACAGGTCGCCGTAGTGCGCCGCCACATCGGAGTCCGGAGCGTCTGCCTGGACGGCGCCGGGGAGGTCGAGCAGAGGGCTACGCATGCCCTCCAGGCTATCCGCAGTCGCGCACGCGCAAGAAAGGGGGCGCGTCCGCCCGGCACCCGGTTCGTTCGGGTGTCCGGCTCAGCGCGGGAGCGCCGCCGCGCGGAGGCGGTCAGCGGCAGTTGCGACAGCGGCCGAAGACGGTCAGGTGGTGCACGTCGGCGGCGAACCCCATCTCCGCGTCCAGCCCGTTGACCAGACCCTCGGCCATCTCCGGCCGCACCTCGGACACCTCGCCGCACCCCCGGCAGACCAGATGGACGTGGTCGGCCTCGGCCGCCAGGTGATAGGTCGGCGCGCCGTGCCCGAGATGGGTGTGGGTGACCATGCCGAGCTCTTCGAGCAGCTCAAGCGTGCGGTAGACGGTCGAGATGTTGACCCCGCGGGCCGTCTCGCGGACCTTGACACAGATTTCCTCGGGCGTGGCGTGCTCCAGGTCCTTGACCGCCTCAAGGACGAGCTGGCGCTGTGGGGTGACCCGGTAGCCCTTGGCGCGGAGTTCCTCATGCCACTGCGTCTCGGTCATGCCCCGAGTGTAGGCGCAGGGATCCAGGGGCGGCGAAGTCCGGCCGCATGCCCCGGAGGATATTGACTTGCCCCGTTCGCGGCATTCCGCATAGCTTCGTTGGTACGCGGAAAGGAGGTGGTCCGAATAATGGTTAGTCATAGACGGATCAGCGAGGTGGTTGTCCGCTGACCTCGCGGACTGTTGTCTCGTGACGGTACAGCGAATCCGAGGCAACCACCGGGGCCCCTGGCAGCCGGAGGGCGGGACGCCGTCCCGACCTTGGTCCATCCGGCCCGCCCGCACCGCGGGCGGAGTGATGCCCGGGGCCCTTCTCATCTCCTCGATCAGTACGCGCCTCCAGCAGGCGCCGTCAGTGCTCGCCGCGGGCCGGCAGGCCGAGCCGGCCGCACGCCTCCCGGTAGAGCGTCACCACGGCCTTGCGCACCTGCGCCCGCTCGGTGAGCGTCGCACCCCAGGGCACCCGTACGAGCTCCCCGCCGTCGATCGTGAACGTGATCGCCTCGGCGTCCACGTCACTCGTCACGGCGCTCGTCGCCTCGGGCCGCCCGCCCATCCCGCGCACGATGATCAGTGAGTCGCCGGCGTGGTCGTCGTTCATGTGGCGCTTGATCGCCTCGACGGCGTCAGCGGTGAAGGGGGTGCTCACGCTCGCTCAGGCCACTTTCTTCAGCTCGGCCGACATGTGGTCCGTGAGCGGATGGCCGACCGCCGCCATCTCGTACGCCCACATGAGGTTGCCGTTGACCAGGCCGTAGAGCCGGTGACCCGCGCTGTACTCCTTGGCCGTGGCGGTGCGCGCCACCACGTCGGTGCGCAGCTCGATCTTGTGGAAGACGACCTCGCCGATGTAGATCTCGACGATCCCGGTCGGGTGCGAGAGCACGACCTCGATCTGCCGCTCGGGCAGGGCCCGCCAGTAGCCCGACTCCGTCGCCAGCGGCCTGACCCGGTTGCCGTCGTCGTCGAGCAGCCAGGTGCGGCTGACGTAGGTCAGGAACGGCTTCCCGTTGTGCCCGAACTCGATCTCCTGGCCGAAGTTGAAGCTCTCGATCGTGGGATAGCCGCCCACTCCGGCGCCCTCCCACCGGCCGAGCAGGAACGAGATCGGCTCCAAGGCCGGGTGCACCTCAGGTTCTTCCATGGTCCCCAAGAGTAGTGGGGGGCGGCGCGTTAGGGTGGCGGGCATGGCACGATCACTGGTGATCAAGGTTACCGCCGGAGCCGACGCCCCCGAGCGCTGCAACCAGGCGTTCACGGTCGCGGCGGCGGCGCTGGCGAGCGGCGTCCCCGTGTCCCTGTGGCTGACGGGGGAGTCGTCGTGGTTCGCGCTGCCGGGGCGGGCCAAGGAGTTCGTCCTGCCGCACGCCGCGCCGCTGCCCGACCTGCTCGACGCCGTCCTCGCGGCCGGCCGGGTGACGCTGTGCACCCAGTGCGCGGCGCGCAGGAACATCACCGTGGACGACGTCATCGAGGGGGTCCGCATCGCGGGCGCGCCCGCGTTCGTGGAGGAAGCGGTCGCCGACGGCGCCCAGGCCCTGGTCTACTGACCCGCCCCCAGATGCGGGGTGGCGGTCAGTCGGAGATCTGGATGCGCAGGCGGCGGAAGCCGCGGCCCTTGCTCTCGATCTTGGCGACCTTGATGTGCCCGATCTGCTTGGTCGAGGCCACGTGGGTGCCGCCGTCGGCCTGGGTGTCCAGGCCCACGATGTCGACGATGCGCACGTCCTGGACGCTCTCCGGCACCAGGTTGGTCGCGGTGCGGATGATGTCGGGGATGGCGAACGCCTCCGGCCGGGGCAGCACCTTCACGTCGATGCGGCGGTCGGCCACGATCTCGGCGTTGCAGGCGTCCTCGACGGCCTCCTTGAACCCCGGCGGCACCTCGGGCAGGTTGAAGTCCATCCGCGCGCTCAGCTCGTCCATGTTGCCGCCGGTGACCAGGCAGCCGTAGTCCCTGAACACGACCCCGCACAGCACGTGCAGGCCCGAGTGCGTGCGCATGAGGGCCGAGCGGCGCGCGTCGGCCACCGCGGCCTCGACCACGGTGCCGGCCGGCGGGATCGGGTCGCCGTCGGCCGGGATCAGGTAGAGGTCGTCGCCCTTGCGCACCCCCACGATCCGGGTCTCGACACCCTGCCAGACCAGAACTCCGTGATCCGCCGGCTGGCCGCCCCCGCCCGGATAGAATGCCGACCTGCTCAGCACGATCCCTTCGGGCGTCGCGTCCAGCACGACGGCTTCGAAGTCACGCAGATTCTGGTCGGACAGTTCCAATCGTCGCGTGCGTCCGTGGAGATCGGTGCTCATATCGGCAGCCTAGTGCCCTGAGGTGGTCATGCGTGGCCTGACGAACCGACTCTCGCTGCTCCTCGCGGTGCTGGCGGTGCCGTCCTGCGCGGCGGTCCAGCGCGCCGAGCCCGGCCCGCCGGCGGCGAAGGTGATGATGTTCGTGGGCGACAGCTTCACGGTCGGCTCGGGCCCGGTGTCGGCCTGGCGCACGTACGCGTCCGCGACCGCCCGCCTGCTGGGCCGGCAGCCGATCATCGCGGGCGCGAGCGGCACCGGCTACTGCAACGAGGGCAGGGTGGGCCGCACGTTCCAGCGCTCGTTCGAGGAGGAGCTGTCCTGGCGCCCGGCTCCCGACCTGCTGATCGTCTCGGGCGGCCACAACGACCGGCGCTGCGGCGCCGAGCAGGCGCGCCAGGCCGCCGGGCGGTTGCTGGGGAAGGTGCGCGCGACGTGGCCGCGGACCGAGATCGTCATGATCGGCCCCATCTGGCTGAGCGAGCCGCCCAGGAAGGCGTACGGGATCCGCGACGCCCTGGCGGCGGCGGCCAGAACGTGGAACGTTCCATTCCTCGATCCGCTGGGCCGGCGCTGGTCTCCGGGGGAGGTCCTGCCCGACGGCGTGCACCCCACGCTCGCCGGGCACGAGAGCCTGGCCGCCTGGCTGGCGGCCGAGCTGAGGTGAACGGTGCGCCCTGCCGGGGTTACCAGGGCCCGTACGGGCCGCTGTTGCCGCCGCGGCCGCCCATGCCCTTGACGGCGGGCTTGACGTCGACGATGTAGATCGTGGCCGCGATGACCGCCGCGATCGAGAAGATGCCGAGGCCGATGCCGAGGAACGCCTGCCCGCCGACCCGCATGAAGGCGTCGAAGTAGGACAGCGCCCCGGCCGCCGAGAACAGCGTGGCGAGACCCAGGATCAGCAGCCACAGGTTCTTCTTCAGCTTGCCCGCCGAGAGGAAGGCGTTGGTCGGCACCCGCACCGCGTGCACGAACGCGTAGACCGACATGCCCAGGATGACTACGGCGAGCACCAGGAAGAGGAGGTTGAAGACCCCGTAGATCATGTTCATGTGTTCGTCTCCGCCCAACGCCGATGGATCGGATTCAGCCTAATAGGCGGCCCCGTCGCGCGGGCACCCCTGAACGGAAAGGCCCGCCTCCGCTTCGGAGACGGGCCGGTGGGCCTGGTCAGGCCTGGGTGGTCTTCGTGGTCTTGGTGGTGCGGGTCTTCTTGACCGGCTCGATCGGCTCGGCGACGGGCGGCTCGGCGGCCACCGACACCTCTTCCAGCTCCAGCGCGGCCTCGCCGGTGGTCTTGCTGACGACCTGACGGCCGCGGGTGGCGAAGTCCTCGTAGACCTCGGTGGCCTTGTGGGAGAGCTGGTCGGCGTACTCGCGCGCCTTCTCGGGGAACTCCCTGGCGATGCCCTCGGCCTTGTCGGCGTACTCGCGGGCCTTGACCGGCAGGTCCTTGGCCAGCTCCGTGCGGCGAGACTGCAGCTTCAGCAGCTGCTCGGGCAGCTCGCGCAGCTTCTCGACCGCGTAGTCGCCGACGCCGGCGACCGCGTAGAACGGCTTGGACTCGGTGAGCTTCTTGACCTCGGTGGCGAGCGTCATGGGTTAACCTTCCTTGGTTTCCTGGGTGACGTTGCCGTTGCGTGAGGTCGCCGCGTAGGGCTCAAGTGCGGCGAGAAACTCCTCGGGCAGCGGCGCGTCGTCCTCGTCGGAGTCGTGCCGGGGATGAGCATTCTGGGAGGTCTGCTCGTCTTCGGCGCGTCTCTCCTTGAGGAACGACTCGTAGATGTCGATCAGCACCTGGCGTTGCCGTTCGCTGAGATTCGCGTCGGCCCGGATCGCGGTGATCACATCGCTCGGCGGCTCGCGGTCCTCGATGAGGCCCGCCTGCACGTAGAGCGCCTGTGAGGAGATGCGCAGTCCTTTGGCGATCTGGTTGAGAATCTCCGCGCTCGGTTTGCGCAGCCCCCGCTCGATCTGGCTCAGGTAGGGGTTGGAGACCCCGGCAGCCGCGGCCAGCTGGCGCAGCGAGATCTTCGCCTGCTGCCGCTGATCACGGATGTATTCACCGATCGAGCCGACCTTGGGTAGTGCCATGCCTGTAGTCTGCCTCGCGCTGCTTGCAATTGCAAACGCGGTGATTAACTCCAGCAAGCATTACAGCTGGAAGAGCCACAGCAGCGGCGTGCTGGTGACCAAACTCACAGACAGGGCGATGAAGCCGTAGCGCACCGACGCGGACAGCTCGGGATCGGGCTTGACCAGGCGATTCACCCTGGCCATGACGTTGTGGGCCTGGACGCCCAGCATGCCGTTGGGGGTCGGCATGGCGCCCGCCGTGCCGAATCTGAGCAGCGCCGTCGCCAGCCTGCGCGGCGAGCAGTAGCGGCGGGCCCGGTCGTCGGCGGCCATCTCGATGAGCAGCTCCACCTGCGCCTGGGCGTCGGCCACCACCTTCGACCAGGGCATCGCCCGGCGCAGCGCGGCGAAGGGCAGCAGCACCAGGTCGTGCCGCTCGCGTACGTGCGCCGCCTCGTGCGCGAGGACCGCCGCCAGCTCGTCCTCCGACAGCAGCTTGAGCGCGCCCTCGCTGACCACGACCTGCGAGCGCAGCCCCGGCACGCAGTAGGCGGCGGCGCTGGGATGGGCCAGCACCCGCACGCCCGGCACGCCCGGGTCGTCGTGGGAGATCAGCGTGAGCAGCATGCGGTGCCGGCGGCGGGCCCGCAGCGCCTGGACGCCCGCGGTGAGCAGCACCACGATCAGCACCGCGAGCGCGGTGAGCCCCGCGATCAGGGCCAGCACGTGCAGCGGGTCCCACGCCCGCGCGGGCGCCCACCCGTGCGCGAACGCGATGAGCCCCGGCAGGGCGCCGACCTCGTAGGGCTGGACCGCGTAGGCGAGCATGGCCCCGGTGGTGGCCAGGCCCCACGACACGCCGAGCGACTGCCAGAGGATGATCGCCAGCCGCGGGGCCCGCGAGGTCCACCGGGCCGTGGTGAAACGCCAGGAGCCGACCGCGCACGCCGTGGCGAGCGCTGCCAGCACCGCTGCCGTGATCACTCGTCCTCCAGCTCCGTAAGGGCTCTGCGCAGGATCTCCGCCTCTGGGTCCGACACTGCCTGGGCGAAGCGGGTCAGGGCGGCCGAGCGGTCGCCCGTCAGGTCCAAGGCTTCCAGCATAAGCTCGGCGATGTACGCGTCGCGGCTTTCGGCCGGCTGATATCTCCACGCGCGCCCGTCGCGGGTGCGTTCGAGGAAGCCCTTGCGGGTGAGCCGGTCGAGGACGGTCATGACCGTGGTGGGGGCCAGGTCGCGGTCGGCGATCAGTTTGCCGACCTCGCGGGCGGTCAGCGCGCCGCTCTCCGCCCAGAGGATGTCCATGATGCTGCGTTCAAGCTCGCCAAGACCCTTCACACCATTCAGAGTAGCTCTACAACGCGTCGAGCTGGCATCCGGGTGGCGCGGCTTCGTGAAAGTGTCGGAGCCATGAAGCTCACGCTGGTCCGAGGCGACATCACCGAGCAGGCCGTGGACGCGGTGGTCAACGCCGCCAACTCCTCCCTCCTCGGCGGGGGCGGCGTCGACGGCGCCATCCACCGCCGCGGCGGGCCGGAGATCCTGGCCGAGTGCAGGAAACTGCGCGCGAGCCGGTACGGCCGCGGCCTGCCGACGGGCCAGGCCGTGGCGACCACGGCCGGCCGGCTGCCCGCCCGCTGGGTGATCCACACGGTCGGGCCCGTGCACTCCGCCTCGGAGGACCGCTCGGAGCTGCTCGCCTCCTGCTACCGGGAGTCGCTGCGGGTGGCCGGCACCCTGGAGGCCGCCTCGGTGGCCTTCCCCGCGATCTCGACCGGCATTTTCGGCTGGCCGATGGACGACGCCGCCCGGATCGCCGTGGAGACTGTCCGGGGGTCGGAGACGTCGGTGGAGGAGGTCAGGTTCGTGCTGTTCGACGAGGCGGCGTACGCCGCGTTCGGGGCGCGCCTCTGAGCGCGCCCCGAACTCACGTCACGGCGCCCACGGGGGCGCGACCGCCCAGGTGACGTCCTGGTCGTAGCTCACCGCGTTGTCGAAGGCGTGCGGGCCGCCCGGCACCGCGATGTGCACGGCCTCGGCGTAGTGACGCACCGCGTGGCCGGCGATGTTGTACGACGCCAGCGTCACGCCCGTGCCCCCGGCCCTGGGCGGCTGGGCGCAGAAGGTGGCGTCCTGGTCGAACAGCGCCGTCCCGTCACGCGCGTCCTTGCGTACCCGGAAGTCGGCGTGCCGCAGGTAGTGCCCGGCGAAGTTGCGCGACTCGAACGAGTAGCAGCTCCCGTCGGCCAGCCCCCGCCGCACGTAGAACGTGGCGTCCTCCTTGAGCACCTGCGCGCTGCCCGCGGTCACCACGTCGGTGCGCGCGAGCGCGTCCTGGTGACGCAGGTACCGGTCGGTGAACCCCGGCGTCGTCACCCGGAGCGACTGCGCCGCCCCGATGGTCAGGTCGGCCCCGCTGCGCCACCAGGGCGTCGCGGGCAGCCAGGTGACGTCGGCGGCGAACGACGCGGCGCTGTCCCAGGCGTTCGGCCCGCCGCTGCGCGCCACGTAGACCGCCTCGGAGAAGTGGCGCAGGAAGTGTCCTGGCAGGTTGCGCGACTCCAGCGACACGCCGGTTCCCGACTGCGCGGGCCGGACGCAGAACGTGGCGTCCTGGTCGAACAGCGCCGTCCCGTCGCGGGCGTCGGCGCGCACCCGGAAGCCGGAGTGACGCAGGAACCGGCCGGGCAGGTTGCGCGACTCGAACGACACGCACGCGTTGTCGGCCAGCCCGGCCCGCACCCGGAACGTGGCGTCCAGCTTGAGCCCGTCCGCGCTCGCGGCGTTCACCACGTCCGTGCGGGCCAGGTCGTTCTGGTGGCGCAGGAAGCGGTCGGTGTAGCCGGGGGTGGTGACGCGGAGCGAGGTGAGCCCGCCCGTCACCAGGCCGGTGGCGGACTGGATGACCGAGCGGTTGACCGCGCGGACGCGGTCGGCGTTCGGCTTCAGCACCCGGCGGTCGTACGTCCACAGGCCGTTGACCTCGTTCTCCACGTCTGTCGGCTGGGTGTAGATCGAGGCAGACAGCCCGTTGTCGGTGATCAGCGGCTTGAGCTGCTCGTTGATCGAGACGTAGCGGTCGGTCAGCGCCGCCGGGTTCGCGGTCATCTCGTACGCGAAGCCGGTGCCCGGCCACTGGTTGCCCGGGCTGAGCAGGCCGAGGCCGCCGAACTCGCCGAGCACGGCCACCCGGCTCGCGCTGGGTCGCTGCGGCGTCCCCGGGCCCACGTAGATGTGGTCGTCCACCACGTCGCCGTTGCCGCCGTCGAAGCCGCAGCAGTTGGAGCCGGAGTTGTTGTTCACCAGACGGCTCGGGTCCCAGCTCTTGACCAGGTCGGCGATGCGGGCGGGGTCATACTCGCCCCAGCCCTCGTTGAACGGCACCCACTGCACGATCGAGGTGATCCCGCGCAGATGGTCGATCATGCGGCGCAGCTCGCTCTCGAAATTGGCGCGATCGGCCGTGGAGGGGGTGACGCCGGCGCGCATCGAGGGCATGTCCTGCCAGACCATCAGGCCGAGCCGGTCGGCCCAGTAGTACCAGCGGGCGGGCTCGACCTTGACGTGCTTGCGCACGGTGTTGAAGCCGAGCGCCTTCTGCTGTTCCAGGTCGAAGCGCAGGGCCGCGTCGGTGGGGGCGGTGGAGATGCCGTCGGGCCAGTAGCCCTGGTCGAGGGTGCCGAGCTGGTAGAGGAACCTGCCGTTGAGCGTCGGGCGCAGCACGCCGCCGACGACGGCCTTCCCCACCGACCTCATCCCGAAATATCCGGACACGGTGTCGCCGCCGCCGGTGCCGGTCAGCGTGACCCTGAGGTCGTACAGGAAGGGATCGTCGGGCGTCCACAGCCGGGCGTTCGGCACCGGCACCCGCAGGTGCGCCCCGATCGCGCCGGTCGCGCTGCCGACCACGGTGCCGCCACTCGTGCCGCCGGTCATGACCTCGGCCCGCACCTGCTGGCCCGAGGCTCCGGCCGCCTGCACCACCAGGTCGAGCTGCCCCGCGGCCACGTCGGGCACGGTGTCCAGCCGGGTGATGCTCGCCGCGTCGACCGGCTCCATCCACACCGTCTGCCAGATGCCGGAGTGGGCGGTGTAGAAGATGCCGCCCGGGGCGCGGCGCTGCTTGCCGATCGGGGCGCCCGCGCCGTCGACCGGGGCGTACACGCCGACGATGAGCTCGTTGACGCCCGCCCGCAGGGCCGGGGTGATGTCGAAGCCGAACGGGTCGTAGCCGCCGGTGTGGGCGCCGACCGAGGTGCCGTTCACCCACACCCGGCTCTCCCAGCTCACCGCGCCGAAGTTGAGCCGCACGCGGCGGCCCGACCAGGCGGCGGGCACGGTGAAGGTCCTGCGGTACCACATGCGGTCCTCGTGCCGCTGGACGCGCGACAGCCCCGACTCGATCGGGTACGGCACCAGCACCTGCCCGGCGAGGTTCTGCCCGGTCGGCGGGGTGGTGATGGAGCCGGTTGCGGCGAACTGCCACAGGCCGTTGAGGTTCTGCCACTCGGGGCGGACGAGCTGGGGCCGCGGATACTCCGGCAACGTGTTGTCCGGGCTCACCTCGGCGGTCCATGGGGTGGTCAGCGGAGGCGCCGCCAGCGCCTCCTGCACGGGTAAGGCGACGACTGCTCCTGAGAGGACCAGCACCGCGGTGAGGCGGCGGGCCCAGCCTGAGAATCTGCTCATCTCGGCTCCTTGACGAGGACCGGTGCTGACTCCCCCCGACAGGTTGCGACCGAACTTGAACGAGTTAGATCGCACCGTGACCATATACCGAAGATCACCTGTGCGAAATAGACCATTTACTGGGATTTGTCAGGCGCGTGGATCGACCGCCGACCAGGGGAGCGTCAGCTCGCCCAGTCGCCACCGCGCCACGCCGCCCAGCGGCGGCCGCATCGGCACCGGCCAGGAGGCGGACAGGGCCTGGATCGCGGCCAGCCACCGCTGCCGCCGTCCATGGGCCCCATAGGGAGCGCTGACCGCCCAGGCCCGATCGAAGTCGCTCAGGAACGCATGAATCCGCTCACCCGGCACGTTCCGGTGGATGAGCGTCTTGGGCAGCCGGTCGGCCAGATCGGACGGCCGCTCGAACGCCTCGAACCGGGCCGAGAACGTGATCGTCCGCGGCCCTCCGGCCGTCAGCCCCGCCCAGACCGCCCGCCGCCCGTTCTCCGACGAGGTGCCCTCGACCAGGACGCCGCCGGGGGCCAGCCGCCCGGTCAGCGCGTCCCAGTACCGCCAGGCCTCCTCCTCGCCGTACTGGCGCAGCACGTTGAAGGCGCGCACCAGCGTCGGCGGGCGCGGGACCGGCAGTTCGAAGCCGCCCAGCCGGAAGCTCAGCCCCTCCCGCTCGTACGGCTTCGCCACCGCCACCCGGGCCGGATCGATCTCGATCCCCACGACCTCCACCCCCGGCACCACCCGGCGCAACCGGGTGAACAGCTCCAGCGTCGTCGTGTGCGACGCGCCGTAGCCGAGGTCGACCACGAGCGGCCGCCCGGCCGAGCGCAGCAGCGGGCCGTGCACGGCCGCGATCCAGCGGTCGCAGCGCCGCAGCCGGTTGTAGCCGGTCGTCCCCCGGGTGATCGCCCCGACGGGCTTAGCCACCGACCCGGTGCACCTTGTGCTGCGCCGCCTGCGCCCGCGGGCGGATGACCATGCGGTCGACGTTCACGTGGGCGGGCCTGGTCACCGCCCAGGCGATGGCGTCGGCCACGTCGTCGGAGCTCAGCGGGTCGGGCACGCCGGCGTACACGCGGGCGGCGGCCGCCTCGTCGCCCCTGAAGCGGGTGACCGCGAAGCCCTCGGTCTTGACCATGCCCGGCGCGATCTCGACGATCCGCACCGGCTGACCGACGAGTTCGAGGCGGAGGGTCTCGGCCATCGTGCGCAGGGCGTGCTTGGCCGCGACGTATCCGCCGCCGCCCTCGTACGCGTCGAACGCCGCCGTGGAGGTGAGCATGACCAGCACCCCGTCACCCGACTCCACCAGCCGGGGCAGCAGCGCCTGGGTCACGCGCAGGGAGCCCAGCACGTTGACGTCGTACATGTGCCGCCAGTCCTCCAGCCGGCCCTCGGCCACCGGTTCGAGGCCGTAGGCGCCGCCGGCGTTGTTGACCAGCACGTCGCAGCGCTCCAGCGAGGCGGCCAGCGCGTCCACCGACTCCTGCGCGGTCACGTCGAGCGTCACCGGCCTGATCGAGGGTGTCTCCGCGGCCAGTTTGTCCAGGCGGTCGCGGCGGCGCGCCCCCGCCACCACGTCGAAGCCCTCGGCGGCCAGCCGCCGCGCGGTCGCCTCTCCGATCCCGCTGCTCGCACCGGTCACCACAGCCGTCTTCCGCATGCACCACATCCTGCCAGGCGGGCTCCGAGACGCCGGTTGTGCACCCCCGGTTGTGACTGTCTGTCGGGAATGTCGAAAAATTCGGATTTGTTGTACATCGCTTGGAGGTGATGTCGAGTGAGGCGACGACGGGTGAGCCGGGTCGCGACCATCAGCATGCACACGTCACCGCTGGACCAGCCCGGCACGGGCGACGCCGGCGGCATGAACGTGTACATCGTCGAGTCCGCCAAACGGCTGGCCGAACTCGGCGTGGAGGTGGAGATCTTCACCCGGGCCACCGCCCGTGACCTCCCGCCCGTGGCCGAACTCGTCCCGGGCGTCCTCGTCCGCCACCTCACGGCCGGTCCGTACGAGGAGATGGACCGCGGCGACCTGCCCGGCCAGCTCTGCGCGTTCCTGTCGGAGGTGCTGCGCACCGAGGCCGTCTACGACCCGGGCCGCTACGACGTCATCCACTCCCACTACTGGCTGTCCGGCCAGGTCGGCTGGCTGGCCAAGGAGCGCTGGGGCGTTCCGCTCGTGCACACCATGCACACGATGGCCAAGGTCAAGAACCGGCTGCTCGCCGCCGGCGACCGGCCCGAGCCCCAGGCGCGCGTGGTCGGCGAGGAACAGGTCGTGAGCATCGCCGACCGCCTCGTGGCCAACACCTCGGAAGAGGCGTCCGAGCTGATCGACCTGTACGGCGCCGAACGCGACCGCGTCGTGGTCGTGAACCCCGGCGTCAACCTCACCCTCTTCCAGCCCGCTTCACAGGGCGCCGCCCGGCACCGGCTCGGCCTGCCGCGGGACGCGCACGTGCTGCTGTTCGTCGGCCGCGTCCAGCCGCTCAAGGCGCCCGACGTGCTGCTGAAGGCCGCCTCCAGAATGCTCATCGACGACCCCTCCCTGCGCGGGCGGCTGGTGGTGGCCTGCGTCGGAGGCCCGTCGGGCAACGGCCTGGCCCGGCCCTCGTTCCTCGCGGAGCTGGCCACCGAGCTGGGCATCTCCGACGTCGTCCGCCTCGTCCGCCCCGCCCCTCAGGAGGAACTGGCCGACTGGTACCGCGCCGCCTCCGTCACCGTCGTGCCCTCCTACAGCGAGTCGTTCGGGCTCGTGGCGCTGGAGTCGCAGGCGTGCGGCACGCCGGTGGCCGCGGCCGCGGTCGGGGGGCTGCGCACGGCCGTACAGGACGGGGTCTCCGGCCTGCTCGTGGACGGCCACGACCCCTCGCAGTGGGCGCGGGCGCTGCGCCGCTTCGTCACCGAGCCGCGCTGGCGCGATCAGCTCTCGGCGGGGGCACGCGCGCACGCCGCCGCGTTCGGCTGGCAGGCCACGGCCGTCCACCTCAGGGAGGTCTACGCCGCCGCCGTGGCGAACCTGCACCGGGTCCCCGTGGCCGTGTCGAACTTCTGACCGTACTTTGTTCTAGCCTGGGCGGCATGCGCGAAGTCGTCGAAGCCGCGCTCAAGGCCGCGGACGTCTCCTATGACGAGCCGCGGCCGGGGGCGTTCCTCGCCAAACTGCCCGGACAGCACAAGCTCGCCACCATGACCTGGCTGATCGTGGGGGAGCGGATGCTGCACGTAGAGGCGTTCTTCTGCCGGCAGCCCGACGAGAACCACACGGAGTTCTACCGCTGGCTGCTGGGCAAGAACGGCTCGATGTACGGGGTGCACTTCTCCCTCGACCCCGTCGGTGACGTCTATCTTGTCGGCCGCCTGCCCCTCGACGCCATCACCGAGGAGGAGATCGACCGGCTGCTCGGCTGCGTGCTGACGTACTCGGACGAATGGTTCGACCGGGCGCTGGAGCTCGGGTTCGCCTCGTCGATCAGGCGGGAGTGGGAGTGGCGGGCCAAGCGGGGCGAGTCGCTGGCCAACCTCCAGGCCTTCGCCCGCTTCGCCGACCCCGACCGATAGGAGCCTCCGGGCTCTCGCCGACCCCGGCCGGTAGAACCTTCCGGGCTCTCGCCGACCCCGGCCGGTGGCTCGTCCCGGGAACCATAGGATTGGCCGCATGGCGACTTTGGTGCTGCTTAGGCACGGCGAGAGTGACTGGAACGCGAAGGGCCTGTTCACCGGCTGGGTGGACGTGAGCCTGTCGGCCAAGGGCGAGGACGAGGCGCGGCGCGGCGGCCGGCTGCTCCAGGACGCCGGGCTGCGTCCCGACGTCCTGCACACCAGCCTGCTGACCCGGGCCATCCAGACGGCCCAGCTGGCGCTGGGGCAGGCCGACCTGCTCTGGCTCCCGGTCAAGCGCAGCTGGCGGCTCAACGAACGCCACTACGGCGCCCTCCAGGGCAAGAACAAGGCGCAGACCCGCGAGGAGTTCGGCGACGAGCAGTTCATGCTCTGGCGCCGCTCCTACGACACGCCCCCGCCGCCCATCGCCGACGACGACGAATACTCCCAGGCGGGAGACGCCCGCTACGCCCTGCTGCCTCCGGAGCTGATGCCCCGCACGGAGTGCCTGAAGGACGTGGTCGACCGGATGCTGCCGTACTGGTACGACGAGATCGTCCCCGACCTGGCGGCCGGCCGCACGGTCCTGGTGGCCGCCCACGGCAACTCCCTGCGGGCCCTGGTCAAGCACCTCGACGGCATCGACGACGACGCCATCGCCGGGCTCAACATCCCGACCGGCATCCCGCTGGTCTACGAGCTCGACGCCGACTACCGCCCGGTGCGGCGGGGCGGCGAATACCTCGACCCCGAGGCCGCCGAGGCCGCCATCGAGGCCGTCGCCAACCAGGGCCGCTGACTTCCATGGGGCGGGCGCGGCCCGCCCCATGACCTCACGCCGCCGGCTTCCCGAGCAGCGGCAGGCGGCGCAGCCCGGTCAGCGACGGCGCCGAGATGAACTCCACCGGATCCGCGGGATCGCTGCGCAGGACGGCGAAGCGGTCGAGCAGGATGTTCAGCGCGACCCGCCCCTCCAGCCTGGCCAGGGGCGCGCCCAGGCAGAAGTGGATGCCCCGGCCGAAGGCCAGGTGCGGGTTGGGGTCGCGATGGGGATCGAACGCCTCGGGGTCCTCGAACTGCCGCGGATCCCGGTTCGCCGCGGCCATCCAGCACATCACCAGCTGATCGGCCGGTATCGTCACCCCGCCGAGCTCGCTCTCGCGCGTGGTGGCCCGGCCGAGCAGCGCGAACGGGGTGAACAGCCGCAGCGACTCCTCGATCACGGCCGGGACCGAGGCGCGGTCGGCGCGTACCTTGTCCTGCTGGCCGGGGAAGGCGTCCAGGCACAGCACGGTGTTGCCGAGCAGCATCGTCGTGGTGATGTGCCCGGCCAGCAGGAGCAGGATGGCGAAGTTGACCACCTGTTCGGTCGGCAGGCGCTCGCCGTCCACCTCGGCCTCGACCAGCCTGGTGAGCAGGTCGGCGCGCGGCCCCTTGCGGCGCTCGGCCGCGTGCCCGGCCAGGTAGTCGCTCATCTCCCGCCACGGCTTCATCGTGGCCTCGAGGCTCTCCGCGCGCTCCTCGGCGGACTGGCCGAGCGAGACCTCCGCGTCCCGCTGGAACAGCGCGTCCGCCCATCGCTTGAACAGGGCCCGATCTTCGCTGGGCACGCCGAGCAGCTCGGCGATGACGATGACCGGCAGCGGATAGGCCAGGTCGCGCACCAGCTCGAACCCCTCGCCCTCGCGCGCCGCGTCGAGCAGCTCGTGCGTGATCGCGGCGATCCGCGGCTCCAGGTCCGCGACCACCTTGCGGGTGAACGCGCTGCTCACCAGCTTGCGCAGCTTCCCGTGCTCCGGCGGGTCGATCTGGGTGATGAAGCCCTCCAGCGAGAAGCCGTCCTTCGGCATCATCTCCTTCGGCACCACCCGCATCGTGTCGGAGGAGAAGGTCGCGGGGTCGCCGAGCACCTCCTGCAGCTCCGGGTAGCCGTAGACGGACCACATCCCGGCCCGCGGGTCGAACTCGACCGCCGGGCCCGTCCGGGGTCCGTGCAGCCAGAACAGTTGCCGGGGAACGTCGTACCGTTCGACGATGTGCGCCATCGTCACTCCTTGGTTGAGGATCCCTCTTCTGTGGCGTACGTCAGGACGACTCCTTGCGGTACTCCTCCCACCGTTCGAACAGCCGGTCGGCGTCGTGCATGAGGAAGGCGAAGAACTCGCGCGTCTCCGCCAGCCGGGCGCGCGGCCCGGGCCGATCCTCGGGGAGGACCGACAGCCCGAAGTCCAGCGCGTCGAGACTGACCTGCAGACCGGCGAGCTGGACCCGCATGACGTGGGCCCAGCCGCCGTCGGCCGTCCGGTAGCGGTGCTCGCGGCCGGCCGACGGCACCCGCTCGACCATGCCGACCATCTCCATCTGCCTGGCGACGGTGCTGACCGCGGTCTTGCTCACGCCGAGCTCGGCCGCCAGGTCGGTGAGCGACTGGTCGGGCGGGTCGCAGACCATGAGCCAGGCGGACAGGCGGCCCATCGTCCGCGTGCCGCCCAGCCGCTCCATGACGAGCCCCATCCGGTCGACGAACTCCCGCACCGGAGGCTCCACAGGCACCAACTCCGCAATTATCGTCAAGTACGTACTTTACGTACAGTACGCCGAGACTCGGGAGCTGTGAAGTACGGGTCAGTCCTTGGAGGGAGGCCAGCTCTCCCACGTGGGAGGGGGCGCGTTGTAGGTCTTCCAGAGCTCCGCCGCCTTCTCCAGGCATTCGGGGCAGATCGGCTGGTCGGCGGAGCGGGCCACGGAATCGGGCCCGGCCGGGCGGAAGGTGCCGAGCACGGTGAAACCCGGCGGCAGGCCGGTCTCGGGGTCGATCAGCACCGTCTCCACCGTCGCCGGGTCGTAGCCGAACGTGCGCTTGCACATGAGGCAGCGCCCGGTCGCCCGCGCTTCTTCCTCCGCCATCGCTCAGCCCTCCAGAACGGAACCCGTACCAGCATGGTCCATCCCGTCCCGGCGTCAAGCCCGGCCCCGCGTCAGGTCGGGCGGGTCCCGGTGACGAGGTAGACGACGTCCTGCGCCACCCGTACCGCGTGGTCGGCGTAGCGCTCGTAATAGCGTCCCACCAGCGTGATGTCGATCGCCGGCTCGACCCCGTGCTCCCAGTCCTTCGACAGGATCTTCCTGAACAGCCGCCGGTGCAGCCGGTCCATCGCGTCGTCGTCCTGCTCCAGCTCCAGCGCCGACTCGACGTCGCGTGAGGCCACGCAGCTGCCGGCCTTCGTGACCAGCGTCTCGGCGATCTGGCCCATCTCCAGGATGGTCGAGCGCAGCTCGGGCGGGATGGCCGAGTCGGGGTGCCGCAGCCGGGCCACCTTGGCGACGTGGACGGCCAGGTCGCCCATCCGTTCGAGGTCCGTGCCCATGCGCAGCGCCGTGATGACCATCCGCAGGTCCACCGCGACCGGCTGCTGCCTGGCCATCAGCTCGAAGATCGAGGTCTCGATGTCGGCGAAGGTCGCGTTCACCTCCTCGTCGCGGGATATGACGCTCTCGGCGAGCGTGAGGTCGGCGTCGAGGAGTGAGGTGGTGGCACGGGAGATCGCCGAGCGGACAAGGCGGGTCATCTCGACCAGCTTGTCGGTCAGTGCGTCGAGTTCTTCGTGGTACGCGTCGCGCATGCCGTCACCGTACGACCCGGTCGATGAACGAACCCCAACAGCCAGATGAACTTTCCAGGAAAGGGGTGTTCATCCCCTGATGAGAGGGTCTGTCCCTGCGAAAACGCCACCTACCATCGGAGGCATGAGTGAGATGGCCATGAGCTTCGCGGCCCTGGCCGGGTTCGTGGTGGGCGCCCTGGCGGTCCTGTTCTACCGCAATCAGATCGAGGCCCCCAGCCGCACCGCCGCCGCGGACGGAGCCGGGGACGGCGCCGCGCTGCCGCAGGGCATCGCGTCCGTGCTGGCCGTGCTGCCCTCGTCCGCCGTGGTCCTCGACGCCCACGACCGCGTCCTGCGCGCCAGCTCGGCGGCGCGGGCGTTCGGGCTGGTCAAGGGCGACCGGCTGATGGCCGCTGAGCTGCTCGCGCTGGCGAGACAGGTACGCCGCGACGGCGAGATCCGCGAGAGCGAGATCGACGTCGCCGGCCACAAGTTCGGCCAGGAGACCACGAACTTCGCCGTCCGCGTCGCACCCCTCGGCTCCTACGGCCAGGTGCTGGTGCTGGCGGAGGACCAGACCGAGCGGCGCCGCGTCGAGGCCGTGCGCCGCGACTTCGTCGCCAACGTCAGCCACGAGCTGAAGACCCCGGTGGGCGCCATGAGCCTGCTGGCCGAGACCATCCAGGACGCCGCCGACGACCCCGAGGCGGTCAGCCGCTTCGCCGGGCGCATGCAGCTGGAGGCGGCCCGGCTCAACTACCTGATCCAGGACCTGATCACGCTCAGCCGGATCCAGGGCGCCGAGCCGATCCCCACCCCCGGCCAGGTCGCGATCGACGAGGCCGTGTCCGACGCCATAGACCACTGCAACACCAGGGCCTCCGCCAAGGACATCACGCTCGTCACCGGCGGCATCGAGGGCCTGCGCATCTGGGGCGACGTCGAGCTGCTCGTCACCGCCCTGCGCAATCTGATCGACAACGCCGTCGCCTACAGTCCCGAGCACACGAGGGTCGTCGTCAGCGTGCGGCCCGCGGGCGACTCCGTCGAGATCAGCGTCAGCGACCAGGGGATCGGCATCCCCGAGGAGGCGCTGGAACGCATCTTCGAGCGCTTCTTCCGCGTCGACGCGGCCCGCTCGCGCGCCACCGGCGGCACCGGGCTCGGCCTGGCCATCGTCAAACACGTCGCCGCCGCGCACGCGGGCGAGGTGTCCGTATGGAGCAAGGAAGGGTCCGGCTCCACCTTCACGCTCCGCCTGCCCGCCTTCGGCGGGACGGCGGTGGCAGTACCACCCTCGATTCCCCTGGAGGCAGCCCCATGACCCGTGTTCTCGTCGTCGAGGACGAGGAGTCCTTCTCCGACGCCCTGTCCTACATGCTGCGCAAGGAGGGCTTCGAGGTGTCGGTCGCGGCGACCGGGCCCGAGGCGCTCGACACGTTCGACCGCAACGGCGCCGATCTGGTGCTGCTCGACCTGATGCTGCCCGGATTGCCCGGCACGGAGGTGTGCCGCTCGCTGCGGCAGCGCTCCAAGGTGCCGGTCATCATGCTGACGGCCAAGGACAGCGAGATCGACAAGGTCGTGGGCCTCGAACTGGGCGCCGACGACTACGTCACCAAGCCGTTCTCCTCGCGCGAGCTGGTCGCCCGCATCCGCGCGGTCCTGCGCCGCCAGGGCGACGTCGTCGAGGAGCTGGAGACGGCCGTGCTGGCCGTCGGCCCGGTGCGGATGGACGTCGACCGCCACGTCGTCGCCGTGCGCGGCGAGCCGGTGCAGCTGCCGCTGAAGGAGTTCGAGCTGCTCGAGGTGCTGCTGCGCAACGCCGGGCGGGTGCTCACCAGGGGCCAGCTCATCGACCGCGTCTGGGGCGCCGACTACGTGGGCGACACCAAGACGCTCGACGTCCACGTCAAGCGGCTGCGCGCCAAGATCGAGTCGGATCCGTCCAACCCGCGCTGCATCCTGACCGTGCGCGGCCTGGGCTACAAGTTCGACGCGACGGAGGGGTGAAGGGCCCCGGCCGCGGGGCCCTTCAGCTCCGCTGTCAGTGGGCCTCCTCCGCGGGGGCGGAGGCCGACGGGGTGGGCGTGGGCGCCGGGGTGGCGCCGGGAGCCGGGGGATACTCCGCGAACTCACGGCTGCGCGTGACCACAGGCACGTTCATCGACACGACACCGGCCTGGGCGAACTGGAGGTCCAGCTTGATGCTCTCGCCGCCCCTGAGGCTCTTGGGGATCGCCTCCAGCATGAGCTGAGGGGTGGGCTTGCCGGTGTTGACGAGCTGGTTGGACGGGAGCTGGATCGGGGCGGTGACCTTGACCGTGCCCATGTTCCCGGCGGAGACGGCCTGCAGCGTGTCGGCGGTGCCGGCCGTGTTGAGGATGTTCAGGTAGATCGGGGCCGAGCCGCGCCAGGGGAGCTGTGCCCCTGAGTCGGGGCCGAGGATGAACGCCTGCGGGATGTGAATGCCGCTCTTGTTGCCGTACTGACCGTTATCGATCAACGCTTGCGCCTCGTTCGGCGCGTACGGCTTGTTGGTGGTGGCGTCGAATCCTGCCCCGCAGCCCGCCAGCACGGGGGCGGCCAAGAACGCGGCGGCTACGACAATCCAGCGACGGCTGGTCACGGGCGGGTTCTCCTTGGTCTTGCGCAGGTGTCGCGCGTGCGTGATGGGCAGCGCCCACCATATCCACCCCAATGCAAGGTCATATCCGCACCCCCGCAGGTCATTCGCTATGTCCGGAAATGCGATTCATACAGTTGAGCGCTTGTCAAGCCCCAATATGCGGCGTTGACCTGCAGTTATGAGGATTTCACTGTTCCGGGAGGCTGTGGATGCGTGGTACCCTGGAGTACAGCGGAAGGGGTACTTGTCACATGACTTTCCAGGTCGGCGACACTGTCGTCTACCCCCACCATGGGGCTGCTCGGATCGAAGCAATCACGAAGCGATCCATCAAGGGTGAGGAAAAGACCTACCTGGTGCTCAAGGTCGACAAGGGCGACCTTACCGTCCAGGTGCCAGCTGAAAACGCGGAACTCGTCGGTGTGCGCGATGTTGTCGGCCAGGAAGGCCTTGAGCGGGTTTTCGACGTCCTTCGCATGCCGCACACGGAAGAGCCGACCAACTGGTCTCGTCGTTACAAGGCCAATCTGGAGAAGCTCGCCTCCGGCGATGTGAACAAGGTCGCCGAGGTGGTTCGGGACCTGTGGCGCCGGGATCGTGAGCGTGGCCTGTCGGCGGGTGAGAAGCGCATGCTCGCCAAGGCTCGCCAGATTCTCGTCAGCGAGCTGGCTCTTGCCGAGAAGACCAATGAGGACAAGGCTGAGGCCCTGCTCGACGAGGTTCTCAACTCCTGAACACACATCTTCCACGGGTGGGCGTCGGAGTCGACGTCCACCCGTTCGCATCGGATGACTCAGGACGCGAGCTCAACCTCGCGGGCCTGACCTGGCCGGACCAGGTCGGCCTCGAAGGACACTCCGACGGCGACGCCGCCGCCCACGCGGCGTGCGACGCGCTGCTGTCGGCGGCCGGCCTGGGCGACCTCGGGCGGCTGTTCGGCACCGCCGACCCGCGCTGGGCCGGTGCCACGGGCGCGGCCCTGCTGGAGGAGACCGCGCGCCAGGTGCGCGCGGCCGGCTACGAGATCGGCAACGTGGCGATCCAGGTGATCGGCAACCGGCCCAAGCTGGCGCCACGCCGCGAGGAGGCCGAGAAGGCGCTCAGCGCGGCCCTGGGGGCGCCGGTGAGCGTCTCGGCCACCACGACCGACGGTCTGGGCCTGACCGGCCGCGGTGAGGGCATCGCGGCCATCGCGACGGCTCTCGTGGTCAACCTTTCCTGAACGCCGGGCGTCTTCACATAGGGATACGTGAGGGTGTCCCGGCGGGTCGCCGGCCGACCCGCTGCATGCGGAGGCGGCGGTTCGTCACTGGCGCGGTACGGGCCGCCGCCTTCCCATCCGTTTCTCTGGCGCGGTACGGGCCTGGCTTCCCCGTCTATGCGTAGTTTGCCTGATCAGAGGGTATGTGTCCCAAGACATGTGAACGTCTCGGGGGGAGCTACACATGATCGGCGCGATCGTATCCGCGGTAGTCATCGGCGCCATCGTCGGTGCGCTGGCCCGGCTGCTGGTGCCCGGCCGGCAGAACATGTCCATCGGCCTGACCCTGATCGTCGGCATCGTGGCGGCCCTGATCGGCACCCTGATCGCCCAGGCGTTCGGCTGGGCCGACACGCGAGGGATCGACTGGATCGAACACATCCTCCAGCTCGTCCTGGCCGTCGTCGGCGTGCTCCTCGTGACCCGGATGGGCATGGGGCGCGGCGGCCGCGGCGGCCGAACAACGACCTGACCTGCAGATTCGTAAAATCGGCGCATAATCGTCGTAGATCGGGTAGCCCATCCCCGTGAGAGTGAACGGCACTCTCACGGGGAGGTTTCATGTCATGACCATCGAATCCATCCTTGGCGCCATCGTGATCGGCGCCGTGATTGGCGCAATCGGTCGTCTGCTGCTGCCCGGCAGGCAGGCCATCGGGTGGATCCTCACCATCGTCGTCGGCATCGTGGCCGCGCTGCTGGGGACGCTGCTCGCGCAGGTACTCGGTGTGGAGACGACCCCCGGCATCGACTGGATCGAACTGGTGATGCAGGTGGTGCTCGCCATCGTCGGCGTCGGCCTGGTCGCGGGCCTGCGGCGCGGCCGAAGCGTTTGACGTAACGTCCGACGCGGCGTCCTGACGCGATGGAGCGTCGGACGCGCCGGCGAGGCGGGATACATGGACCCGCCCGGGATGCGATCCCGGGCGGGTCCCCTCATGCTGTCCTACGGGCTGTTTCCTCCGCGTTGACTCCCCGGGCCCCCGACAGCCCCTGACGTTGACCTGAGCGGGCCTCTGGCAGCCCTGGGCGCCGGCTGCGCGGGCCTGTGGCGGCTCGGTCCCCGCGTTGACCGTTCGGGCCCTCGACGATCCCGTCCGCCTTGCTGGCGGCCCGTCTCCTCGGGTTCAGTCCTCGGGCGGGCGTGGGGTGCTGCGGAGGCGCTCGGCCGGGGCCGGGGTGTCGTCGTGGATCACCGGATGGGGCGCGGTGTCCTCCGTCTCGCCGGTCTCCTCCGTCCTGCTCGCGACCTGCCTGCGCTCCTCCACGTCGGCCGCCTCAGGGCCGTGCTTCGGGTCGGGCGTGTCGTCGGCGACGATGGGGTGCGGCTGGGTGTCGGCGTCCTTGTCGTCCGCGCTGGGGCGAGGGTGGACGAGGACGTCGGCCGGCTTGACCCGATCCCCCCAGCGCACGGGCCGCGTCACCGGCTCGGGTTCCGGTTCCGGTTCCGGCTCGGGGGCGGGCTCGGGCTGGGGCTCGTCAGCGGCCTCGTGCGCCTGTTCAGGCCGGGGCAGGTCGACGGCCTCGTACACCTGGGTCGGGTGCGGGTCGTCGACGGCCTCGTCCACCGGCGTCTCGTCGTACACCCGAGCAGGTGACGGCTCGTCGGCGGCCTCATGGGTCTGAGCGGGCCGCGGCTCGTCGGCGGAGTCGTCCGCCGGGGCCGGCCGAGGTGCGGGAGGGGCCTCGTGCGCGGGGCCGGGCTCAGGGGCGGGACGGGGCGCGGGCACGGCGGGAGCGCCGGTGGTCGGCTGAGGCGACTCCTCCTCCGGCACGGGCCACTCGCTCACCCGTGCCGACACCGGCGGCGTCTCGGGAGCGGCGGTGGGGCCGACCACCGGGGTGGGCTCAAGGACGGGCGCGGCCGACGCCGTGGCGAGCGAGGGCGGCGTATCGGCCTGGGGATGCGGCCGGTTGAAGGGCACGAGGTCCTGCTCCGCCGTACGTTCGGCGTCGTGCTCCGCGGTCAGCCCGCGACGGCCCTGCACGTGCTTGATCAGCAATAACCACAGCCACAGCGCCAGGGCCAGCATCACCCACGGCGCCAGGGCCACACCGATGGCCGCCTCCCGCGCGCCGAACTCGAACCGCACCGCCGAGGCCACGTTCACCGCCGCGGCCGCCACGATGAGCAGCACCAGCACGAACGCCGCCTGCACGCGTACCAGCATCCTGGCCGGGCGCAGCAGCAGCACGCCGATGAGCGCCACCAGGAGCAGCGCGTCGAAGGCGGCCGGATAGAGGAAGGCGAGGTCCTGCCGGGCCTCGCCGGTGAGGGCCAGCCCGCGCAGATCGTCGAAGGACAGCGCGCACGCGGCCCCGGCGAGGGCGGCGACCGCGAGACCGGCCAGAGCGAGGCCGAGTCGGCGGAGCACAGAGGGGGGAGTCACGTCCATGTCGGTTCGAGCCTACAGAAGATTGACTTCCCTTCCCGCTCTTGACGGCGGGCGATTCCTCGGCCGTTCACGGGGATTCCGGCTTTCCGTGGCCCTCGGCGGAGCGCGCCGCGTCCATCGGGACCCGTCGCGGGGGTGGGCCGGTCGCGTCCGCGAGGCGCGTTCCGTGCGGCCTCCCGCAGCGACGGCCCCCTGCCCGGCCCGGGAGCCACCCAGCCACGGCGGACAGAGGACGCGGCCGGGACGCCGGAGGACGGCATCCGCGCAGCCCTGAGTATCGTCGATGAGATTCCAAGACGGATGGACGGACGGACCGATCGACCGCCGGCCAACCAATCGAGCCAATCGACCGATGGATCCAGTAGTCAAGGGAGCACCACATGGCCGCACTGTCAGCCGATGTCCGCAAACTCCTGGACGCGCCGAATTACGCGACGGTGACGAGTCTGAACCCCGACGGCGGGCCGCAGTCGTCCGTCGTGTGGGTGCGTACGGACGGGGACGACGTGCTGTTCTCGACCGTGAAGGGGCGCAGGAAACCGCGGAACTTCGAGCGCGACCCGCGGGTGAGCCTGCTGGTGATCGATCCGGACGATCCGCTCCGCTACGTGGAGGTGCGCGGCCGGGTGACGGTGACGCCCGACCCCGAGGGGGCGCTCATCGAGGAGTTGTCGCAGAAGTACCGAGGTCGCTCATGGGAGGACAAGCCGGGCACGGAGCGGCTCATCATACGGATCTCGCCGGACAGGGTCTACTTGCGAGGCTGATTTATCGGCGTGATGACGGCTCTGAGGCGTTAGCCTTGCGTTCGTGAGCCTGCACATCTACGACACCAGTACACGCGCCATCCGTGAATTCGTTCCGGTCGAAGCCGGCCGGGCGTCGATTTACCTGTGTGGGGCGACCGTGCAGGCTCCTCCGCATATCGGACATATCCGGTCAGGCGTCAACTTCGACGTGCTGCGCCGCTGGATGGCGCGTTCCGGTTACGAGGTGACGTTCTGCCGCAACGTCACCGACATCGACGACAAGATCATCAGGGTGGCGGCCGCGGAGGGCGTGCCCTGGTTCGTCGTGGCCGAGCGCAACCAGCGGGCCTTCACGTGGGCGTACGAGACGCTGGGCTGCCTGCCGCCGACCGTCGAGCCGCGCGCGACCGGCCACGTGCCCGAGATGATCACGCTGATGGAGCGCCTGATCGAGCGCGGCCACGCCTACGCCTCGGGTGGCGACGTCTACTTCGACGTACGCTCCTACGCCGACCGCTACGGCTCCCTGTCCAACCAGAAACTGGAGAACATGCGGGCCGCGGCCGACACCGACGACGAGTCGTGCAAGCGCGACCCGCGCGACTTCGCCCTGTGGAAGGGCGAGAAGCCGGGCGAGCCGACCTGGCCGACCCCGTGGGGTCCCGGGCGTCCCGGCTGGCACCTCGAATGCTCGGCGATGGCGACGAAATACCTCGGCCCGACGTTCGACATCCACGGCGGCGGGATCGACCTGATCTTCCCGCACCACGAGAACGAGATCGCCCAGTCCCAGGCGGCCGGCGACGGCTTCTCGCACTACTGGATGCACAACGGCATGCTGAAGATCGGCGCCGAGAAGATGAGCAAGTCGCTCGGCAACTCGCTGCTGATCCCCGAGATGGTGCAGAAGGTACGACCGGTCGAGCTGCGCTACTACCTGGCGGCGCCGCACTACCGTTCCTCGATCGACTACTCGGAGGAGGCGCTGCAGGAGGCCGCGGCCGCGTACCAGCGGATCGAGGGCTTCGTGACGCGCGCCGCCGAGGTCATCCACGACGTCGACGCCGACGCGCCGCTGCCGCAGGCGTTCGCCGACGCGCTCGACGACGACCTGGGCACGCCCCAGGCGCTCGCCGTCGTGCACGAGGTGGTGCGCGAGGGCAACGTGGCGCTGGCGCGGGGCGACAAGGAGGCCGTGGCCCGGCTGCTGGCCGAGACCCAGAACATGCTCGACGTCCTCGGCCTCGACCCGCGCTCGCCCCAGTGGCGCACCGCCGGCACCGACCTGACGCCGGTGGTGGACGCGCTGGTCGCGGTGGCCCTGGAGCAGCGCAAGGCGGCCAGGGAGCGCAAGGACTACGCCGCCGCCGACGCGATCAGAGACCAGCTGTCGGCCGCGGGCATCACCGTCGAGGACACCCCCCACGGCGCCCGCTGGGAGCTCAGCCGCTGACGGGCTGAGTGGGGCGGCGACCCGAGTACCCTTATTGCATGGCAGCTGGGGGTAGATCGTCGGGCAGGCCCGCGAAGAAGAAGGGCCCGGCCAAGGGCACCGGTGGGCAGAAGCGCCGGTCGCTTGAGGGCCGCGGCGCGACTCCGCCTGCCGAGATGCGTCACTGGTACAAGGACAAGGCCCGCGACGAGCGCATCGCCCGCGAAGAACGCGGCGGCGGCGGTGCGCGCCGCCCCGCACCCGCCAGGCAGCGCCGCTCGGAAGACGCCCCCGAATACATCGGCGGCCGCAACCCGGTGCTGGAGGCGCTGCAGGCGGGGGTGCCGTGCAACGCCCTCTACGTGGCGCAGCGCATCGACAACGACGATCGCGTACGCGACTCCATCAAGATCGCGGCCGAACGCGGCGTCGCCCTGCTCGAAGTCACCCGCGACAAGCTCGACCGCCTGACCGAGGGCGCCGTCCACCAGGGCGTGGCCCTGCAGATCCCCGCCTACGACTACGCGCACCCGTCGGAGCTGGTGGAGCTCGCCCACGACGCCGGCGAGGCGCCCCTCATCATCGCCCTCGACTCGGTCACCGACCCCCGCAACCTGGGCGCCATCGCCCGCTCCGCCACCGCCTTCGGCGCCCACGGCCTGCTCATCCCGTCCCGCCGCTCAGCCGGCGTCACGGGCGGCGCCTGGAAGACCTCCGCCGGCACCCTGGCCAACCTCCGCGTCGCCCGCGCCGCCAACCTCACCACGGCCCTACGCGAATACCGCGAAGCCGGCCTCTTCGTCATCGGCCTCGACGGCGCCGGCCAGACCGACATCGGCGACGTCGACCTCCTGACCGAGCCCCTGGTCGTCGTCGTGGGCTCAGAAGGCAAGGGCCTGTCCCGCCTGGTCCGCGAACACTGCGACGTGGTGACCCGCATCCCGATCCACGCCGCCACGGAATCCCTGAACGCGGGGGTGGCGGCTGGGGTGGCGCTGTACGAGGTCGCTCGTCACAGGCGCCTCTAGCGTCTACACTGGTAGGCCGTGCCGACGTAGCTCAATCGGCAGAGCATCTGTCTTGTAAACAGAAGGTCAGGGGTTCGATTCCCCTCGTCGGCTCTGATGCGAAAGCCCCTGAACAGGCGTTATGCCGTCAGGGGCTTTCTATTTGTCAGGACAATTTCGAGATCTTGCTAACACCCTTGCTAGCAGCGGTGGCTCGCGGGTGGAGCCAGTGGTATCTCTACACCTTCGTCTCACACGCGGCCATTCGCTCCGTGCACGCGAAGGTCCGTGCCTTGACGCCCAGAACGTCACAACACGACCTGGCCAAACTGCTACGGAGAATCAACCAGATCACCCACGGCTGGGCGGCCTACTTCCAGCACGCCGTGGCCCAGCGCACCTTCGACAGCCTGGACCACTTCACCTGGTGCAGGCTGATCCGGATGCTCACGGTTCGGCACCGCTGGAAGTGGAGGGACATCCGCCGCCGCTACGTCATGCCCAACGGGCAATGGCAACCCATTACGGCAGGCGGGATCGAGTGGAACCGGACAGCGGCCATCGCGATCACACGACACCGCTACCGAGGCAACACGATCAGCAACCCCTGGGTCCCCGGAACCACCTGACGGCAGAAACCGTGGAGAGCCCGTTGCGTTGAAAGGCGCACAGCGGGTTCGGCGAGCGGCATGAGGAAACGGACCGAGAGTAATCCCGACACCGCGCCTCATGCCGACTCAAGCTGCCGCGCCGCTTCCGGTGCTCGGTAAAGACCCCACTACCACCACTCCTTGATCACGACTCGATACGTGCCTTAAGGGGTGCTGCGGATGATTCGGGCCGCGGTGACGGCGCCGTCCTGCAGACCTCGATCGGCGAGCATCTCGCCGTACTCGCCGTTCTTGATCAGTGTGTTGAGCGCCTTCACGATCGCGTCGCGTAGCGCGGGTTTGGCGCTGTCGACGGCCATGACGAGGGGGACGTCCTCGGTCAGATCGGCTTTCGAGAGGTGGAGCTCGCCCTTGGAGTTCCGCGCGCGGTCGACGGCCCATGGAAGGCTGGTGACATATGCGTCCAACCTGCCGTTTCTCCTGGCCGGCTTGATGGAATTCGGGCCGCACTTTTCGTAACTCGTCTTCCCCACCAGGTCCTCGTAGCTGCTCATCGAGAGGCTCATGCCGCAGAGGTCGGCTTTGGAGCGGATGCGCTGAGCGGTCTTCCACGTGGCGTAGACCGCGAATCCGATGTCGAAGTAGTGGATGAGGGCGAGTTTCTGCCCGGCGGAGAATGTGCCCGTGCTCGGCAGGGCCACATCGAACTGCTCGGTCTCCAGCACCCCGTCGATCATCTGGCTTGGCGTCGAGACGCTGACGATCTCTACCTTCAGGCCGAGCCGGTCACCGATGGCGAGGGCCAGGTCCGGGTCGAGGCCGGTCGGGTTGGCGCGGTGAGTACCGTCATCATCGGAATAGATTCCCGGCTGGTCCACGGCGGTGCCATCGTATACAGCGACTTTGAGAGTGCCGGGTCGCAAGAGGCCGAGCTTGTTCTGGGCAGCGGGTTTGTGATCGCCGGTCGATGCTTTCTGCGAATTGTTCACGAAGTAGATCGTGGTCGCGGCCAGCACCGTGGTCAGTACTGCGGCTCCGGCGGCGAGCCAGGCGCGCTTACGGCGGGGCGAGCGAGGAGGTGTGGACGGGGGGTGAACGTCCGGTTCCGTGCCGCCGGGTGGCGTGGGCCGGTCCGGTTCAGTAGCAAGCTAGTCCGGGCCGTGCTACCATCCGCGATGGCGGCCAGCATCGCGTCGAGCCGCTCGGCCGTGGGTTGCGCCGCCGGATCGGCTACGAGGAGCTCCCGCAGCACGGGGGCCAGAGCGCCGGCCCGGACCGGTGGTGGCACCACGCCGTCGATGACCGCCGCCATGGTGGCCAGTGCGGTCGGCCGGCGCATGGGGTTGTGGCCCTCTACGCAGACGTACAGCATGATGCCCAGTGACCACAGATCCGAGGCGGGGACGTCGTCCCGGCCTCGGATGCGTTCTGGGGCGAGATACTCGGGCGTGCCGATGAGCTCGCCGGTCGCGGTCAGCGGCACGGACCGGGCCGCGGTGTCGGCGGAGCCGATCCGCTGGAGGGCGGCGATGCCGAAGTCGGTGAGAACCGCGCTGCCGTCAGGGCGCAGCAGCACGTCGGCGGGCTTCACGTTACGATGGCAGATTCCTGCGGCGTGCGCGGTACGTAGCGCGGAAAGGACCTGGCGGCCGATGCCGGCGGCCTCCTGTGGTTCCAGCCGCGTCCTTTCCTCCAGCCGGTCTGCCAGGCTGCCGCCGGGCACCAGTTCCATCACCAGCCAGGGGTAGGAACCCGCACCCTCCTCAACGATGTGATGAATGGTCACCAGGTGCGGATCGCTGATCCGCGCCAGCGCGCGGGCCTCCCGCAGCACCCGGGAAGACTCCGCGTCCTGGACGAGCTCAGGAGCCAGGGGACTGACCTGCTTGACCGCGACCTCGCGATGCAGCGCCAGGTCACGCGCCCGCCACACGGTGCCCATCCCGCCGCTGCCCAGCCGCTCCACCAACTCGAAGCGTCCGTCAAGGACGTGCCCGCCAGCGCCATCGATCACACTCGCAGGCTAACGCTTCTTGATGTTGTCGACAGCAACTGAGAATTTCTCGTGCGCCCAGCTGAGCAGGAGGTGAAGCCGTGACGTATCGGTGGATCTTGTAGTTCGTAAGGCGAAGCTGGCGGCGTCGTTCCTCGGCCTGCCTCTTTGCGGGACGAGGGAGTGCCGAGCCTCTTGCAATCGGTGTGAAGGTCATGGACGCGGTGAAGATCTGGGTGCAGCCGTTAAGGACGCTCCGGCGTATAGGCATTGATCGGCAGGTCCAAGGGCGCTCGTTGGCCGGCTTTGCCTCGCGGAATATACGCGGCATGCTCTTCCTGGTAGCGGACAAGCTGACGTCGCGGCCGGTACCGTGCCCAGGTGCTCACCATCCGGATGAACGAGGCGGCGGCATCCGCGCTTCGACCGCTGCCAACCGTCGATCTGCCGCCCGCCGTTCCCAGCCTGAGCCAGAGTCTCCGAGACAAGGTCACCCGGGGGCTCACCTACAACGAGGGCGCCTGGATATTCACCGAGCACGTCGGCCAATGGGTGGGCGCGCCGGCTTCTGCTTCGGCGGCGATCGCCAAGATGGGCTGGCAGGATCTGTCTGGCTATGAGTGGAACGTCAACGCCTTCCACCTGGAGGACTACGCGCCGGTACAGGTGGAGAACCTTGATGGGCAGCCGCAGATCGGCCGCGAAGATCAGGTTCTGGCGCTCCGACTCGGCCTCGCCGTAGCCGACGGCGTGTTCGCTCTCATCCGAGCGTTGCCGGAGCCGGTGCCCGTCCGATGCGTCATCAGCGCGAACGACACCTGCGTCGTGTTCCGCTTCCACCAGATCCGCCCCGGGGACGAGTGGATCGACGGGATGCTGAGGGATCTGGACCATCCCGAGATGATTGTCGTTGCCGACCACCATCCTTGATCACCTGGCGATGTACTCACCCAGGAGCTTCGCCGCATCCTCCGGATCGGAGGTCGGGTGCCGCTGCTCCGGCGCTCTGCCAGGAGTAGTAGGCCCCGCCGTACCCGACGAACACCCACACCGGTATCCCCGGCTTCCGCTTGTGCACCATGAGGGCAGTGTTGTTGTCGCGCAGCTCGGCGTTGAGGCCGAGGTGTGTGAGCTCGTCGCGCAGCCGGACGAGTATGTCGCCCTCTTCCTGAGTCGGCGGGAAACCGGCTATCGCAGACCGCATGATCTCATCGTTTCGCGACCCGCTCTGACAGGGAAAGCCCGGGTAGGCCGAGGGATTCGGTACCTGGGCTTTGGTCCTTCCTCAGGCTGTCGATCTTTGCGTGCCGTTAGATTCATGATCGCCTGTTGGAACCAGCGGTACGGGGCGTGATTCAAATCTTGATGACGGTGACCCGCACATCGCACAGTGCGGCAAGGTCCTCGGGATCGGAGGTGAGGACCGTGACGGGGCCTGGGGCAGCGAGGGCGGTGGCGCTGAGTATGGCATCGGTGGCGTACTTATGCTCATTGTCGGTGGTTGCGCATCGGCGAGAGCTGAGTGCTCTCGTGCCTTTCTCTTCAGGGTGGGACCGTCTGGCACGGTCACTCAGGACCGGTCTCAGTCCCAGGTCAACGCTCCTACGAGCCAAGATCCCTGCATTTTCCGCCCAAGCTGACAGCGCAGATTCGGTTTCCCGTCGCCCGCTCCAGGTGCAACACCGCCGTCATGATGGCGTCGAGAGTGAACAGATGTCCCCCTGCGCGGTATCTCGGTCGCTCTTGCCTGGCCGACCTGGCAGTATCAGCAGGGGAGGATGACACCATGAACTTCGATCGGATCACCGTCGAGCCTGACAAGATCGAAGGCAAGCCCGCCGTCCGTGGTTTGCGCATCACGGTGGAGACGGTGGTACGACTCGTCGCCGGCGGATGGACCTTCGACGAGATCCTCTTGGACTACCCGGACTTGGAGCGGGAGGACATCAAGCAGGCGCTCGAGTACGCAGCAGCGTCAACGAATGTCCACTTCTACCGTCTCCGCGAGCCAGCGTGAACTTCCTGGTCGATGAGAATCTCTCACCCCGTGTCGCAGAGCTGCTGGCCAAGGCTGGTCACGATGCGGTCCACGTACGCGATCTCCAGGCAACGAGCGCGCCCGACACCACTATCATGCAACTCGCTGCCGCGGACGGTCGAACATCATTTCCGCCGACACCGACTTCGGCGCGCTCCTGGCCCACGCCCGCGCGACTGAACCCTCCGTAATCCTCGTGCGAGAGCTGGTGGAGCTTCGTCCACCCGACCTGGTCAACATCATCTTGGCCAACCTCGAGTTCTCGAACAGCACCTGCACACAGGCGCAATCGCGGCCTTCACCAGCTCGGGCATCCGTGTCCGGGCGCTCCCTTTGCGCTGAAGTCGAGACGAATGGCTCCGCGGAGATTTCGACGGCGTGCCGCCTTCGCCTTTGCTTCAGTGAACCGGGCTTTGTGCGTGGTCCAGCCGTACCTGCCGCAGGCACGCGGAGTCGACTCCCTACGTTGATGATCACGCTCGTGCCGGTACGACAGACCCTGATGGTGCTGTGCCGGGGCTGGTCACTTGGTGCCCGCGGTTCAGCGGGCCGGTTGATCGATGAAAGGCACCACCGGCATGTCGCCTCAGGATGCCCACCGGTCTGGATGTCTCGCCGACAGCGTCCCTGGACGTCTGGGTATACCGAGTCGGACGGGGGTTGCCCAAAGCGTCGGAACATCACCGCTCATGACGTCCTGGCCCGGGCGAGGGGTGGGCGGTGGGTCCAGGTGGCCCAGCGCCAGAGCCACTCGATGGGGCCTTGACGGTAGTGGCGCAGCCAGAGGGTGCAGAACAGCCACTGGGTTGTGAGGATGGCTCCTGCGGTCCAGTATGCCGTCGTCAGGGACTGTCCGATCGGCAGGCCGAGGATGTGGTCGGCGGCCAGGACGAGGAGTGTGGCGGTCAGGTAATTGGTCAGCGCCATCTGGCCCAGTGGTGCGAAGAGGAATCGCAAGGCTGGTCGTAGCGGGGTTCTGAGCAGGAGTAGCAGGCCGCACACGTACACACCGACGAGCAGTAGGTCGGCCAGGCTGGACAGGGAAGACAGGTGCGTCGTGGCACCCGCGGCCCGCATGCCGGCCTGTGCCCACAGGGTGCAGGCCAGGCTCGCCGCGAAGAGCAGGCCCAGCAGGAGCGGGCCTCTGGTGGACCGGTCGAACTGCTCGATCACGCCGTAGCGGACCAGTGCCGAGCCCAGTAGGAACAGTCCGGCGATCAGCAGGGGCCCGCCGCCGCCGAAGATCAGCGCCGTCGGGATGAGTGCGGCGGCGAGGCCGGCCATGGCCCAGCGCGGCAGCCAGGTCGAGGGCAGCAGGATCACCAGGCCGACGACGGCGTAGTCGGTCAGGATCTCGCCCGGCCACAGCAGCATGTGCACGAGGCCGATCGCGAGCAGCGTTCCGAGTCGGCGTAACAGGACCAGCCGGGGGCGGGGGACGCGGCGCGCGGCGGAGTCCAGCAGCAGCGCGAAGCCGATGCCGAACAGCAGGGAGAAGATCGGCAGGCCGAGCCAGGGGTCCCAGTCGCCCATCGGCTGCACCACGACGGCGGAGGTGCCGGTGGCCATGAGTTGGATGTTCGCGAGCAGGATCTCGCACAGTGCGAAGCCGCGTAGTACGTCGAGTGCGATGATTCGTGGCCGGCCCGAGGAGTGTGCGCCGCTGTCGGGCAGGTCGGACGCGGGCGCAGCGGGGTGGCGCTGGTCGGATGCGGATGCGGATGCGGATGCAGTGGGCTGGGGCTGGTCGGACGTGGGTGCAGTGGGCTGAGGCTGGTCGGATGCGGATGCGGATGCGGATGCGGATGCGGCTGCCGATGCGGGTGCGGTGGGCTGGGGCTGGTCGGGGGCGTGCGTGGTGGGCTGGGGGTGGCCGGTCGCGCGCGTGGCGGAATGAGGTGGCTGGGGGGAGTCGGTGGGTCCGGCGTGCGGGAGACGGTGGCCGGGATGGCCGGTTCGCCCCTGGGGAGGCGACCCGTGGGGGAGTTCTTCGGGTGGCATGGGGCCTCATCCTGCAAGCCCGCCCGGCGGGACGGCACCAGCCGAAAGCAGGGTCCGCAGCGCGCGAGATCATACTTTCGGGTGGTCAGCCGGTCCGGGTCCTGGCGTCGATCGTCGGCGGCCGAGCCCTTGGTGACGGCAAGCTTGAGGCGAACGTCGCTCTCCAGATTCGAGGTGAGCCGGATGACCGGACGCGACATGGACGAGGTCCGCTCCCACTGGTGGCCGCGGGAAGGGTGGTGGCCGGGGCGGCTGGTCTACACGTGGCACCTGACCTTCGAGGGCGCGCCGCAGCTCCATCGCCTCGCCGAGCGGTACCAGCAGGCGCTGGCGGTGGTCGGCGGACACGACCCGGTGCCGGTCCAGTGGCTGCACCTCACCGTGCAGAGCGTCGGGTGGGTGGACGAGGTCTCCGAGGAGAGGCTTGAGCAGGTCACCCAGGCTGTGGCCGTACGGCTGGGCCGGCTCGCGCCGGTGGAACTCACCTTCGACCGGCCGGCTGTCAGAAGCGAGAGTGTCGCGTGGGAAGTCACACCGGCGGAGCCGCTGCGCGAGATCTGGCGTGAGATCAGGAACGGCATCGCCGAGGTGGCAGGGGAAGTTCCGATGGCGGCCGAGCAGGCTGGAGGGCTGCATCCGCATGTGAGCCTGACCTACATGAATACGTCAGGGCCGGCTGAGCCCTACGTGGAGGCGCTGGGTGGCGTCGATGCGGAGCCGGTTCGGGTGAACGTCGATCGTGTCACGTTGATCGTCCAGAACCGGGTTCTTGAACCGGAGTGGGTGTATCGGTGGAGCACGCACGCGGTCGTACCGCTGGGTGCCGACGATGGTCGTCGGCACGTTGCTCGGTCCACTTGAGGTCACGTCAGGTACAGCCTCGGTGAAGTACCGGCGGACGGTTCAACGGCATTCGGCTCGGGTCCGTGATCGGTGGGGGCGCCGGGTGGTTCCTGCCACGCTGGGCCGCTGCAGATCTTATGGATGTCGTGTTCGCGGGACCGTCTGCGCTGCGGTCCATCGCACTATTGCGTGAAGGGCAACGCGTCCGTGGCGAATGTCAGCGCCTCGACTTCCCGTGCGAGAGCGGACTCTGCGAGGGGCAGCGCTCGCCACAGCGCGAGGCCGTTCACGACGCAAAGCAAGAAGTGCGCTCTGGCGGTGTTGTCGCCTTCCTCGAGTGCTCCTTGCTTGACGAGCACCGAGAGCCACGTTTCGACGCGGCGCGCCGCTTGTTCGTCGAACGCGGCGTAGGTGCCGCGGACGTCGTCGGGGGCGTCGGGGCTGATGTAGTTACGGAAGATGTCGCCCCATCGCGCCCGAGCCTCGTCTCCGATGCCGATGGCGGCGACGAGTCTGCCCAGGTTGTCGATGAGGCGTTGTCGCGCTGGTAGTGCCGTGTCGTGGATGCGATCGTCGGGCATCGCCGACTCGTACATCGACGCGAGGACGGCGTCGAGCAGGACGCGTTGTGTCGGGAAGTGATGGCGCAGCGTGCCCATGCCGACGCCTGCCCGTGCGGCTACCGCGCGCACCGTCAGCTGCTGCCCGTTGCCCTCTTCCAGCATCGACGTGGCCGCGTCCAGGATCTTGCGTCGCGTGCTCATGGCCCCTCCAGCGTCCTGCGAATCGACGTGACAACAAGCTAGCACGCTGTGCTAGTCTCGCTTCTAGCACAGCGTGCTAGTCGTGGAGTCGGCGAGCGTCCCTCAGGGGCCCTGGGCGCTGAAAGCTTCCTGCCCGCATTCCTGCTTCCCCTCCACTCGCAGCCGCCGAGTGGCGATTCGCGCACCTCAAAAGGAGAGACATCATGATCGAGACCCTGCAGACCTTCATCCAGTCCTTCCCGGGCTGGCTGCAATGGTTCGCGGTCTTCCTGGTCGCCACCATCCCGTTCGTCGAGTCGTACGCCGGGACGCTCATCGGCGTGGCGATCGGCCTGCATCCCGCAGTCGCGGTGAGTGCCGCGATCTCAGGGAACGCCGCGGCCGTCGTGCTCATCGTCGTGATTTCGAGCCGGATCCGGCAACGTGTCCGGTCGGCGCCGAAGACGGAGACACCTTCTCGCGGACGCGAGCGCGTCAGCCGTCTGTTCCAGCGATTCGGGATTCCAGGTGTCGCGCTCATCGGTCACCCGACGCAGATCTCGTCCGCGGCGATGGTCGGTTTCGGCGCGAACCGCACCAAGGTCCTCGCCTGGGAGCTGGTGTCAGTGGTCGTCTGGGGGCTCGCCGTCGCCGTCCTCGGCGGACTCGGCATCGAGGTACTCGCACACTAGCGCCGCACCGTCGATCGGTTGGTCGACGACAAGCGCGAACCTCGGCGGCTCCGCCGTGTTCATCACCCACGTCTCGGACAAGTCCTGCTGACGAAGGAAACGCACTCATGCTCAGAAAGCACAAGCTCGCCGCCGCGCTCATCCCGGCAGTACTGATGATGTCCTCCTGCACTACGGCGCCCGCATCCGACACATCAGGGACAGCGACCGAGCTGAGCCGCTTCTACGACCAGGAGCTGCGGTTCGGGTCCTGCGAGGACTACGCCGTCACCGAACTGCAGGAGAAGACGTTCGCCGCCGTCACCCGCGCCGAGTGCGCGCGCCTGACGGTCCCCATCGACTACGACCACCCCGACGACGGCACCACGGAGCTGGCCGTGACGCGGATGGCCGCCGGCGGAGCCGCGAAAGGCTCGGTGGTCGTCAATTCCGGCGGCCCCGGCGGCTCTGGACAACTACAGGCCGTCATCGCCGCCGGCGGTCTGAAGAACACCCCCATAACGGAGCAGTACGACATCGTCGGCGTCGACCCTCGTGGCGTGTCAGCATCGTCCCCGGCCATCGACTGCATCTCCGACGAGCAGACCGACAAGACCGGGTTCGTCTTCCCCGCCGGCGTCGTCCAGGGCTCCTGGACGGCGGCGGACACCAGGAGATTCGCCGACGAGTGCGTCAAGCGCACCGGCACCGAGCAGTTCCTGGCCGAGGTCGGCACTCCGAACGTCGCGCGCGATATGGACATCCTCCGAGCGGTCCTCGGCGACGAGAAGCTGACCTACATCGGGCAGAGTTACGGGACCCGGCTCGGCGCCGTGTACGCCGAGATGTTTCCGTCGAAGGTGCGTGCCCTCGTCCTCGACGGCGCTCAGGACCCCACCCTGCAGAGCGCGGATCGGAAGGTCACTCAATACGCCGGGTTCCAACGCTCCTTCGACCTGATGGCCGACGCCTGCACCCGGCAGCCGGACTGCGTCCTCGGGCAGGACCGCGGACGGGCGCTGCGGCGGTTCCACGACATCGTCCGCCCGCTCATCGACACACCCGCCACAACCAGCAGCGGCCGGCCCGTGGACTACAACACGGCGATCGGCGCCGTCATCGGCGGGCTCTACCAATCCACGACCTGGCCCGCCGTGCAGGCCGGCATCGCGGAACTGACGCAAGGAAAGGGTGACACTCTGCTCGCGCTCAGCGACGGGTTCGCCGAACGCGGCACCGACGGGGTCTGGTCCAACTACCTCGAGGCGAACGTGGTCATCAATTGCATGGACGAGCAGCGCCGTACCCCCGAGCAGGAAGAGCGACTGCGCGCGCGGATCTGGAAGGAAGCCCCGTTCCTGGACCCGGGAGGGAGCGTCAAGGGAGCCCGCGACGGCTGCGAATCCATGCCGGGCAGCACCGAACTGTCCTACCCGTATGCGCAGAACATCACTGGTCTGCCCGCCACCCTCACCATTTCCATCACGGGCGACCCCACCACCCCGTACGAGGGCGGCGTCACCCTCGCCAACACCCTCAACGGCGCGCTGCTCACGGTGAAGGGCGAACAGCACACCGTGGCCATGCGCGGCGCGAACGCCTGTGTCAACGACATCGTCAGCGACTACATCGTCGACCTCAAGACTCCCGGCGAGGGCGCCACCTGCACCCTCGGCTGACCGGTGTTCGGATACGCGTTTCGGACCCGCTGTCGTTTCCGTTCAAGACAGCCACCGCGGCCGTGCTCTAGCGTGAGCCCGGCAATTCGCCCGAGCACGAGGAGACGGCACAGTGCGTAAATTGGTCTACACCGGTTTCATGTCGCTCGACGGCATCGTGGACTCGCCTGGCGGCGGGCCGGGGGAAGAGCATCGCAGCGGCGGGTGGGTGGTCAAGGACCTCGAGTTCGTCCCCGAAGCCTGGTCGTTGAAGGGTGAGGAGCTCGCCGACACGACGGCGCTGATGTTCGGCCGTCGCAGTTACGAGTCGTTCGCGCCGCTCTGGCCCGGCTCGGAGGACCACGCCGACTACAAGGAGCTGCCCAAGTACGTGGTGTCGACCACGCTGTCCGACGACGCCATCGTCGACGGATGGGGGCCGACCACGATCCTGCGCTCGACCGAGGACGTCGCGGCGCTCAAGGAAAGTGAGGGCGGTGCCGTCTACATCCACGGGAGCGCGGAGCTGGCCCGGCGGCTGTCGGACGCGGGGCTGATCGACCAGTACAACCTGCTGGTCTTTCCCGTGCTGCTCGGCGCCGGGAAGAGCCTGTTCGGCCGGGCCGACCGGGACAAGCACATGCTGACCCTGCGGGAGTCGGAGAGCTACTCGAACGGGATCCTGAAGCTGGTCTACGACGTCAGGCGCTGATCCAGGTCGAGGCCGATCGCGCCGCCGGCGCCCTCGCGCAGCTGCCTGACGGTGCGTCCGACGTAGGAGCGCAAGGCCCGGGCCAGGTGCGGCTCGTCGCAGTAGCCGAGTTTGCCGACGACGTCGGCGGCTGGATCGCCGGCGGCCAGGAGTCGCGCCGCCGTGCGGGCCCGCTCGATCTGGCGGACCGCGCCCCGCGTCAGTCCGGTCGCGGCGCGGAACCGGCGTTCGACCGTGCGCCCCGAGAGGGATGGGTGGTGACCCCGCAGTACCTCGACGCAGAGCGGGTCACGGACCACGATCCCGGCCCGGACGAGACGTTCGACCAGGGCTTCGGCGTCGTCAGGGCCGGGCGTCTCCCACCGCGCGCCGTCCAGGCGGAACGTGCGGCGCGTGGTGTCGGGCAGCACGATGCCCCCGTCGACCAGCGCCGACATGGGCATGGCCCGTAACGAGGTGCCCACGGCGAAGTCGATGCCGGTGAAGGTCGCGCCCTCCGGCACCGGCGCCGTGCCGGTCCGGGTCTCGGGACCGGTGATGGTCGTGTACGCCTGGCCGGCCTGTTTCCAGAACACCAGGCCCCAGCGCACCCCTGCGACGGACGTCATTGTCGTGACCTGCTCGCTCGTGCATGTCCACACGGTGTCGACCCACGCCGAGTCCGACTCACGCGTCTTGAACCGCAGTTTCACGGGCGAATGATACGTCGCTTCGCGTTCTTGATGGTTTGCCGCGCTATGCGGCTTCGCGCTTCGGCTACCCCCCGGCGCTCAGGTCGGGAGCCAGTTGCCGTGGAAGCCGGCCGGGATGCGTACCGGGACGTGTACTTCGGCGAGCGGCGGCGCGGCGAGGTCGGTGGCGTCCAGGATGGCCAGGTAGCTCGTGCCGGTGCCGCGGTCGTGGGCGAACGTCATCAGGTAGCCCGCGTTCTCGCCGGTCCCGGCCCGGGGTACGAAGACGGCCTCGCCGCAGGTGTGGCCTGGTGGGAAGCGGTGCACCGCCCGTTCGCCGCCGCTGATGAGGTCGTAGGCGTAGATCTCCGAACGTTCCGGCTCGGCGTTCAGGGAGAAGCTGGTCGTGTAGCCGTAGCGGTGCGGGAGCCCGAGGGTCGAGTCGGCCACGCGGGGGTATTCGCTGGGGGCGTCGTCGAGCGGTTCCTCGGTGACCGTGCCCGAGCGCAGGTGCAGTGTCCAGCGGTACGCGATCGGGAGCCCGCCCTCCAGGTCGTCGGCGCCGGCGCGCCAGAGCGTGGGGACGCGGGTGCCGGTGACGGTGATCGTGTCGCCCGCCGGGTCCTCGTACGCGTTCATGGTGTGCCACACGTAGCACGGTTCGACGTCGAACCAGCGTACGGGCGCGTCGTCGCCGGCCGTGCGCGCCAGCACGCCGAACCGGGCGCGGTGCGCGTCGTCCCAGCGCCACGGCGGTCCGCCCGCCGCGGCCTGGGCGGCGTCGAAGACGACCGGAAGGTCCATGAAGAGCACGTGGTGGCGGGTGATGGCGAAGTCGTGCATCATCGTCGCCCGCGGCACGTCCACGGTCCGTGTCTGCACCACCTCGCCGGTGGGCGAGGCGCGGTAGCAGGTCAGGTACGGCGGGCGCAGCTGGTAGCCGAAGAACAGCAGCTCACCCGTGCTCGGGCAGGTCTTCGGGTGCGCGGTCATCGGGGTGCGCAGGGCTCCGTCGAACGTGTACGCCCCGACCGTGGCGAGATCCGGCGTCACCTCGTACGGGAAACCGCCCTCCTCCAGGGCGAAGAGCCGGCCCGCGTGCGCGATCAGGTGGGTGTTGGCCGTGGTGACCCGGTAGTCGATCCGCCTGGTCTCCTGGTCGAAGGCGAGGGCGAAGCGGGACTGGCCGGGGTGCTCGTACAGGGGCGTGCGTACGTACCGGTTGCGGTACCAGCGCGCCCTGCCGCCGTCCAGCGCGATGGTGTGGATCATGCCGTCGCCCGCGAACGAGTGCGGCGACCAGCCGGTACGCGGGTTGGGCCCGTTGCGGAAGAACTGCCCGCTCAGCTCGGCCGGGATCTCGCCGACGACCTTGGACGGCTCCAGGGACACCTCGTCGGCGACCGGCGCGTTGTTGCCCGCGAGATGCAGCGGCACCGTTTCGGACATGTGGGGACTCCCGTCGGTATGTGTGGGGGGTCAGACGCCGACAACCGTGCACGAGAAGATGCGCGGACAACAGTCTTGTTCTTCCTGCCTGCCTCAGCCGGTCGGAATGAGCCCAGGTGAGGGCGATACCAGAAATATCCGTACCGGCCGCCTCGACCGGGCTACCCGATTTGCGACCGATCGGTACAGAAGTGCTACAGTCGATTTCTAGACCGATCGGTGCGGAAGTCGCCTGGATGCGGGCGAAGACCTTCGCGAAGCCGGTGGTACGACCAGAGAGGACGATCCTGTGACCGACAACGACCTGCGCGCCTGGTACATGCGATACGCGGCGGCGCTGAACGCCCACGAGTTCGACGGCATGGACGAGTTCATCAACGACGAGGTCCTGCTCGGCGGCGTGCCCGGGACCCGTGACGACGTCGTCGACACCCTGAAGGGGATCGTCGACGCCGTCCCGGACATCCACTGGGAGGTCGAGGAACTGCTGCTCGACCGCGACGGGATCGCGGTCCGCGCGATCAACACCGGCACACCCGCCAAGGACTGGCTCGGCGTCCCGCCGACCGGCGCCTCGTTCAAGATCGTCGAGTACGCCATCTACAAGGTCAGGGACGGCCGCTTCGTCCACATGACGAACCTGCACGACTCGGCCGAGATGCGGCGGCAACTCACGACCTGAACCCGGACGACCGATCGGGTCGTACAGCGTCGCCTCAGGCCGGGGCGATCTCCCCGGTGAAGCCGCGCAACTCCCGGCTGACCGCCGCCGCGGCGGCGGTCGCGCCGAGTAGCCCACCCAGGACGACGAGCGCCGCCGCGCCGCCCAGCGCCGCGGCCAGCGTTCCGCCGAGAACCGGGCCGAAGGGCTTGAGCGCCATGCCGCCCATGCTCAGCACCGCGCCCATCCGGCCGAGCATCTCGTCCGGCACCATCCGGGCGATCACCACGTTCAGCACCACATTGAGCGAGGGGGTCGACAGCGTGATGAACACCAAGGGGACCATCGGCCACCACGCCCCCCACGGCAGCGCGGTGGCCGCCAGGGCGGCACCGAAGATCGTCAGGACGGCGAGCAGCAGGATACCGGGCGGCAGCAGCCTGCTGATGCGGCCCGACAGCAGGGCGCCGGCCAGCCCGCCGATGCCGAGGGCGGCCAGAACCGTGCCGGTGGTGAGCGCGCCGCCGCCGCGTTCGCCGACCAGCACGATGAGCGGTATCAGGAAGGCTCCACCCAGGAGGTTGAGGACCATCATCGCCGCGGTGACCTCCCGCAGGCCCCGGCGACGCCACAGCCAGGTGATGGCCTCAGCCGCCTCCCGGTGTACACCACGCCGGCGCTCCTCACCGTCCGCTCGTGCGGACGTTCGTGACTGGTTCGCCGGACGGCGCGGCACCTTCGCCAGGGCGTAGAAAAGCGCGGCGGCGGCCAAGGTGACGGTCTCGGCGAGGAAGGGCACCGCACGCCCGAGGGTGTACAGCAGGCCGCCGAGCGGAGGGCCGATCAGGCCGGCGGCATGCGTGCGGGACTCCTCCTGGGCGTAGGCGCTGTGCAGCTGACTCGCGGGGACGATCCCGCGGATGGCCGTGTCTCGGACCGGCTCGATGAAGGCGGCGCACAGCGCGTCGAGTACCGCCAGCGTGACGAAGTGCCAGATCTGTACCTGGCCGGTGAGGATCAGCACGGCCAGCAGCGCTGAGACGCCCGCCTGGAGGATCTGGGCGATCATCAGCGTACGGCGGCGGTCCCACCGATCCACCCAGACGCCGGCCGGCATCTGGACCAGCAGGAGAGCGACCATGCGGGCACCGGCGACGACGCCCGCCAGGCCGGGCGAGCCGGTGAGCGCGAGCACCAGCAGCGGCATGGCCAGTCTGGTGAACTCCGACCCCAGCCTCGACGCCGCGCCGCCGATCCACACCATCTGAAAACGCACGTTCCTGCGCAGGGGGACAATGCCGGTCACGGACCATCTTCCTCGAAAAGGGGTGCCATCTCTGGCTTTAGGCGCCGTTCCGGAAGAGGCAGGGCTTCAGGCTTTCGGGCAGGCGCGCAACGGGACCCGCAGAAGCTACTCAGCGGACATGACGCTGTCTACCGAATATCGTCGATGGGGTAAGCAATCTCGCAGGATGTCCGCTGACCGCTGACCGCTGACCGCTGTCGGGCTCGTCGGCGATGATGCCGGCGAACGAGAGCGTCCGCCGTCTTTCTGCTCGCTCCGTCGTCGGCGTCACCTGGTCGTGAACGAGTTCGAGTGCGGCGGCGCGTGCCCTGTCAGCTGGGTTCTTCGAAGTGGAACGCCTTGATGAAGCAGTCACGTGGTTGGCCGATCGCGAAGAGGATGCAGTTGATCAGGGATTCGCTGGTGAGCGGATTGTGGGGACCTCGTGACTTGGTGTGCCAGTCGGGCGTGAGCGGGTCCGCGTTGTCGAAGTCGGGCGGATAGAGGGAGATCACGCGTACCCCTTGCGGGCGGAGGCGCTTGGAGAGGATCTCGGTGAAGCCGGCCTGGGCGTTCTTCGCGCTGTAGAAGGCGGCGTGTGCGGTGGAGCGCGCGTGTCCCGGGAGCCCGGCGGTGGAGATCATGGTGATGATGTCGGGTTTGGCCGAGCGCAGGAGCAGGGGCAGGAAGTTCTTGGTGACCAGGACGGTGCCGGTGGCGCCGGAGGCCAGGGCGTCGATGACGTCGTCGTCGGAGGCGGCCAGGAGGTCTTCGCCTTCGACGTAGCGCGCCCCGTTGTTGACCAGGACGTCGATGTGGCCGGTCTGCGCGCCGACCTGGTGGGCGAAGTCGCGGATGGAGGCCGGGTCGGTCAGGTCGCAGGCGAAGGCGTACGCCTCTCCGGCGCCTCGGCCGCGGATGTCGTCCCGGGTGCGTTCGGCGGCCGCGAGCGTCCGGGCGGACAGGAAGACGGTGGCGCCGAGATCGGCCAGGGTGATGGCCAGGGCTCGTCCGAAGTCGCGTCCGGCCGCGGTGATGACGACGCTGTGATCGTCCAGTCTCATGTACGTTCCCTGCTCGTGGTCGGCGGCTCAGGTTATCCAGTCGCGGGGAGAGGTGTGTTGCCGGGCCGACCGGCGACTTCGCCGGGTCGACCTTGGGACGGGGACCGACGGTCGATGGCGGGCCTGTCGATGGTGGTTACGCAGGGAAGCGTTCTGGGCGGAAGTCCGCGAGTGACTCGGCTCTCTCGCCGTCGAGGATCTCCGTGGCCAGCAGGCGGCCGATGATGGGGCCGAGGGTGATGCCGCTGTGGGAGACGGCCTCGTAGTAGCCCGGCACGGACGGCACCGCGCCGACCGAGGGGTAGCCGTCGGCTGGGATGGGGCGTTCGGCCACGCGTGATTCGGTGATGCGGGAGTCGCCCAGGGCGGGTACGAGGTTCCGGGCCGATTCGTGGAGCAGCCGGGCGAGAGGCGACGGGTCTGCGCCTGCGTCGAGGTGGGCGTCCACCTCGACGCTGTGGAGGACCATCGTCGTGTCGCCGTCAGGGCGGAGGGCGAGGTGAGGGGCGTGGACCACCCGGTGGATCGGGGTTCGGGCGCAGGTGATTCGGGTGACGAGACCGGGTTCGTGGCGCATCGGGAGGTGGCGTCCGAGGAGGGCGGCGAGGTGGGCGGCGCCGGGGCCGGCCGCGTTCACGACGATGTCCACGTCGAGGCGGGTTCCGTCCGAGAGGGTGACGGTACGGACGCCGCCGTCGGAGCCGGTGTCGATGGCGGTAACCGCGGTGCCGAAGCGATGTTCCGCGACGGTCCGGCCGACCAGGCGGGTGACGAGGTGGCGTCCGTGCACCCAGGCTTCGTCCGGGTAGAGGACGGCGGCGACCTCGTCGGGCAGAGTGAGCGCGGGTTCGAGGTGGCGGCGTACCTCGGCGCCCGTGTGCACCTCGGCCCGGTAGCCGAGGCCGGTCAGCAGGCCGGCGGTTTTCAGGAGGTCCGCCTGCGCGGCAGGATCGTCCGTCCAGCGCAGGTGGCCGCTCGGATGCCACCACGGGTCGGGGCCGATGACGGTGGCGAGGTCGCGGTAGGCCGCCATGCCCGCGATGTTCAGGTCGAAGTACGACCTGCGCTCGGTCTTGTTGCCGGCGTTGACCCACGAGAAGGACCAGTCGGTGACGCCCTCGCCGGGGCGGCCCGCGTCGATGAGCGTCACCTGGGCGCCCTGCCGGGACAGGTGCCAGCCCACACAGGCTCCGATGACGCCCACACCGATGACGGCGACCCGGTACGGCCGCCGCACGGGCCCGATGGTCATGAACGCCCCTTCCCGCCATGGGTGGACTTCCGTTCCCAGTATGCGAGGGTGCGGAGGGCTCCGGTCATGGATGATCAGATCTTGTGCGAAAGGTGATCGTGTGTCTGGTGCTGGCCCTGTCCTCCTGCGGTGGAGGACCCTCGTCCGCGACCGATGCGTTCGAGGCGCGGGCTCGGGAGGTGGCGGAGCGCTGGCAGGGCTCGGCCGACGATCGCGCCTGGCGGGACGGGTTCGTCGCGCTGGAAGTGCTCAACCCGCACGGATGGAACCACGCACGCAGGGTTCCGGCCTGGGTGAACAGGAGCTCGCACAACGGCGCCTGGCGGCTGGCCACCGAACTGCCCACCGGCTCCCCGACGCGGGCCGACGTGCGATGGCCGGACGGCGAGGTCTCGCCGGTGCCGGTCGTCTCGGCGGCGCGGGCGTACGCGGAGTTCAGCGGACCGGCCGACCCCATCGAGGAGGAGTGCCCGGCCAAGGGATGCCGTCCGCTCCGGGTGACCGGCGCGGAGCTGGGCGAAGTCCCGTTGGAGACCAGCCGGGGCCGGATCCGGGTGCCGGCGTGGATGTTCACCGTCGAGGGCGTCGAGCAGAAGAAGGTGCACGTGGCCGTCGATCCCTCCGCCGTCACTCCCCGTCCTGAACGGACGCGGGGCGGTGAAGAAGAGGTGATGGCGTACGAGCTCGTCCCCGGCAAGCCGCGCGAGCTGCTGCTCCGCTACGGTTACGGCGCCTGCGACACCGTTCGCGGGCCGCGCGCGTACGAGACCGGCGACCTGGTGGTGGTCGACATGGACGAGCGGGACACCAGCTCCGGTGAGCCCTGCCTGCTGATCCGCAAAAGCGCCACGGCCACGGTCACACTCGCCCGGCCGCTCGGCGACCGTCTCGTGCTCGACCTCGGTACGGGGTTGCCGGTGCTCCGAGGTCTGAACGGGCGTTACGACGACGGCGGTTCGTAGCGGGTGACGATGGTGGTGGCGCGGGTGTGCAGGGAGTCGCGCAACCACTGCGGTGACAGGGCTTCCACGCTCGTCGAGAGCTGCCAGAGCGCCCATTCGGCGTGTCTCGGGTCCTGGAAGGTCACCTCCAGGCGCAGCCACCCGTCCGGTTCGGTCTCTTCCGCGAGTACGGCCAGCGCGGTGCCCACCAGGTCCTCCCGCCGCGCCGGGTGCAGCCGTACCAGCACGGTGACCTGGTCGCCGCCGGTGCGGAAGCGGGTACTGCGTTCCTGCCAGGCCTGGTCAAGGTCGACGCGGTCCGGTCGTTGCGCGGGCTCGGGGAGTGCTTCGGCGTCCAGGATGCGGGACAGCCGGTACGTACGGTCCGCGCCGGACCTCGTGGCCAGCAGGTAGCTGCGGTCGCGGACGGTGACCAGGCCGATCGGGTCCACCGTGCGCCACCGCGGCTCTTGGTCCGCGGCCGCGTAGTGGATGCGCAGCTTGTGCCCGGCCAGCACTGCGCGCAGAACTTCGGCCGCGATGGCACCGGGCGCGTCCTCGGCGGCCAGGCGGCGCGACAGCAGGTCGATCTCCGGGTCGATGAGCAGCCGCTCGGCCGCGCCGGCCGCGGTGTCGCGGTAGCTGTCGGGCAGCGCGTCGATCACCTTGAGCATCGCCGACGCCAGCGCCGAGCCGAGGCCGAACGCCTGCGCGCCGCGCCGCGATCCGGCGACCAGCAGGGCGAGGGCCTCGTCGTGGTTCAACCCGGTGAGCTCGGTACGGAAGCCGGGTAGCAACGCGAAACCGCCGTGCCGTCCGCGTTCGGCGTAGACCGGGACGCCCGCCGCGGACAGCGCCTCGATGTCGCGCAGCACCGTGCGGGTGGACACCTCCAGCTCGCGGGCCAGCGTCGCCGCTGACAGTCGGCCGTGCTGCCGCAGCAGCAGGACCAGCGAGACCAGCCGGTCGGCACGCATGGGGAAACTCTATTCGAATACACGACAAAGGATGTCGTGATTCTCCGGAAGGCTAATCCACGCACGCCGGAGGCTTACCGGGCCGATGGCGACGAACGAATGGAGTGGAGCAGATGATGGAACGGACGGCGGTCAACCCGTGGGCGTGGTCGGCGGACCTGGGGTACAACCAGGGTGAGCTCGTTTCGGGGCAGACCCGGACGTTGTACTGCGCGGGGCAGACCGCGATGAGCGGCGACGGCAAGCCCCAGCACGCCGAGGACATGGCGGGGCAACTGGCGCTGAGCCTCGACAACCTGGAGGCCGTGCTGGGGGAGGCGGACATGTCGCTCGCGAACCTGGTCCGGCTCAACGTCTACACCACCGACGTCGACCGGCTCTTCGAGCACTACGGCGTGCTGGCGGCGCGGCTGGGCTCGGCCGGGGTGGCGCCGGCCACCACGATGCTCGGGGTGACGCGGCTGGCGATCCCCGACCTGATGGTGGAACTCGAGGGCACCGCCGTCGCGTGACAGGGTGACGCACGCTCGCCGAGGTCCACGCCGAGCATGGGGTGGTGGTCGGGCCGTGTCTGCACGGTGCCTGGGCGACGGCGCCCCGATGACCGTGCCCGTCGTCAGAGTTTCACCTTGACGCCGTTCGAGAAGATCGAGTCGTGCAGTTCGATGGCGGCCGGGTCGGTGTTCTTCGGAATGTCGAACAGGACGACGCCCCGCACGGAATTACCCGGATTGATCTTCTCGTACAGGCTCTTGGAGTCCTGCAGGTAGATGGCCGCCTCCGCTGACGCCTCGAATTCCCGGCCCTTCGCGTCGTAGAGCTTCTGTGCCGATCCGCTAAAAGCCTGCGCCTCGTCGCCGATGTTCTCGACCGTGATGTACACGAGCAGGAACACGCCTTGGGCGTCCTTGCTGAGGAAGTCGCCACCGACCCTGGCGCGCTTGTCCATTTTGGTGACGGTGAACGAGAACTCGCCGTCGCGGACCGCGGTCCCGATACCCGCCTGCTTCTCCCGGGTCTTCTTCCGGGCGGTGGGCTCATCGGCGGGGTCGTCCGATTCGGCGATCCGCCCGGTGGTCACCCGCGAGGTGTCACCGGAGCTGCCGATCGCCGCGACGATGGCGGCGCAACCGCCGAACAGGAGGAGGACGAGCGCGCCGATGACGACGAGCACCACGGGGGCGCTGCTTCTCTTTCTGGGTGGCGGCGGAGGCGGATAGCCGTATCCGGACGGGTGAGTCTGGTAGGGCTGTGAGGGCGGCTGCTGTCCCTAGGGGTCGTGCCCGTATGGCTGCGTCATCGAAGCCTCTCCGTTCGGCGTTGCTGATTGGGACGTTCCAAACGGCGGTGTGGTTGGCGTGGACAGCGCGATTCCTGTGTCCACAAGCGGACACAGAGGAGAGGGTTGTGTCATGGGAAAAGATGGGAGTGGTGGGTTGCCGGCGGGTGACGGTCCTGGGCGGGTCGTCTTCTTGAACGGAACGTCGAGCGCGGGCAAGACCTCGCTGGCCCAGGCGATTCAGCAGGAGAGTGACACCCCCTACCTCTCCTGGGGCATCGACACCCTGTTCCAGCTCGTCCCGCCGAAGTGGGGTGGCGGGCTCGACGGGCCGCTCAGCCGGGTCGGGTTCTGGTACGACCGGACCGGCACGGACGACGACGGCACGCCTTTCGTGGTGGTGCGTTACGGGCCGGTCGGGCGGCGGATGCTGGAGTCGGGGTGTGTCGCGGCCGCCGCCTTCGCCCGTGGCGGTGACGACGTCGTCATCGACGAGATGTTGCTGACCCCCGACCTGCTGCCGGTGTGGCGGAAGGCGCTGGAAGGGCTGGACGTGCTGTGGGTCGGCGTGATGTGCCCGCTTCCGGTGGTCGAGGAGCGGGAGGCGGCGCGTCCGCGCGGGGTGAAGGGGCTCGGACGAGGGCATCTGCGTACGGTGCACGATCACGGTGCCGGATATGACATGACGGTCGACACCAGCACGGGGACTCCGGCTGAGCTGGCCAGGGCGGTGTTGCGGCGGCATCGGGGCCGACCGTGATGACTTTCCGGCCTTGATCGGGTTGCGGCTCGGGGGCGATCGTGATCGTTTTCCGGCGCTCGGGTACGTAAGCGCGAGACAATCGCTGTCGTGGCTTGGGAATGGGTGGCACCCGTCATCGTGGGCGGGGCCGGTGCGGTCGGCGTGTTCTTCACCTGGTTCGCGGGTGCGCAGGGTCGGGCGCACGCGGAGCGGATGGTCGGGGCGGCCAAGGACGAGGAGTTGCGGGTCTGGCGGCTCAAGGAGCGGCGGGACGCGTACCTGGAGATCCTGAAGGTCGTCGAGCTGGACCTGCGCCGCCGGCGCTACCAGCGGGACGGCGAGGATCGGAAGCTGGCCGAGCTGGAGCAGACCTGGCCCGAGAAGCTGCGCGCCCGGATGGGCGTCGAGGCGGTCGTCGGGGTGCAGGTCTTCGGCAGCGCCGGCCTGCGCGAGCTGGCCGAGAGCTGGCGGGCGGCGGCGGAGAAGGGCGACTACGCGACCATGGTCATCCTGGCCGAGCAGCTGCGCGGGCAGGTGCGGCGGGAGCTCGGGCCGCGTGAGGGCGACGGGACGTTGCCCGAGTCCGGGCCGGGAGAGGCTGAGGAGACGGGTTCTCCTCCGGTCGAGGCCGAGGCGACTCGTGCGCGCGAGGTGGACGCCGAGACGGCCAAGGCTCGCCCGGCCGCCACCGAAGCAGCTCTCCTGGCGGACACCAAGGCGGCCGGGGCTTCCGACGAGGTCGAGAAGGTGAAGGCCGCCGCGGGGGTTTCGGCCGAGGAGCAGGGCTGAAACGGCGGGCCGAAGACTGGAGGTTCGGCTCCGGGGAAATGTGCGCGAAATTCGAGAGAGCGCTCTCTTGACAGCACCACTCGACGTGCCGCAAGGTTTCGGTAAACTCACCCCCGTGCACCGGATGAGGTAACCCCCCATGGCACGCACCCCCCGTTCCAGAACGTTCTTAGCCATCGGCGCCGCTCTCGCCGCGGTCGCCGCGCTGGTCGTCCCCATGACCGGCACCGCCAGCGCCGCCCCCGCCCCCGGCCCGCTGGTCTGGTCCGACGAGTTCGACGGAGCCGCAGGCAGCGCGGTCGACCAGTCGAAGTGGCGCTTCGACACCGGCGGTGGCGGCTGGGGCAACAACGAGCACCAGTACTACACCGACACCACCCGCAACGCCGCCAAGGACGGCAACGGCAACCTGGTGATCACCGCCCGCCGCGAGAACCCGGCCAATTTCCCGTGCTGGTACGGCACCTGCCAGTACACCTCCGCCCGCCTGCTCACCCGCGACACCTTCACCCGCGCGTACGGGCGGTTCGAGGCGCGCATGAAGCTGCCGCGCGGGCAGGGCATCTGGCCGGCCTTCTGGATGCTCGGCGGCACGACCTGGCCCGACAACGGCGAGATCGACATCATGGAGAACATCGGCCGCGAGCCGAACACCGTCCACGGCACCATCCACGGCCCCGGCTACAGCGGGGGCGGCGGCATCGGCGCCGGCTACACCATCGGCTCCCCGTTCGCCGACGCCTTCCACACCTTCGCCGTCGACTGGTCGCCGAACCTCATCATCTGGTACGTGGACGGCAACGAGTACCAGCGCCGCACCCCGTCCGACCTGGGCGGCAACCGCTGGGTCTTCGACCACCCGTTCTTCATGATCATGAACCTGGCCGTCGGCGGCAACTGGCCCGGCTACCCCGACGGCAGCACCACGTTCCCGCAGACCCTGACCGTCGACTACGTCCGCGTCTACGCCCCGCCGACCACCGGCACCGGCGGCCGGATCAGCGGGTACGGTGGCAAGTGCGTGGACGTCGCCGGCGCCGCCACCGCCAACGGCACCCCCGTCCAGCTCTGGGACTGCAACGGCACCGGCGCGCAGAACTGGTCCTGGAACTCCGACGGCTCCGTCCGGGCGCTCGGCAAGTGCATGGACGTGACCGCCGCCGGCACCGCCAACGGCACCCCCATCCAGCTGTACGACTGCAACGGCACCAGCGCCCAACGCTGGACCTTCAACTCCGGCACCGGCCAGATCGTCAACCCGCAGTCCGGCCGATGCCTGGACGCGACCGGGCCGAGCTCGGCCAACGGCACCCGGCTGCAGATCTGGGACTGCGCGGGCAGCGACAACCAGCGGTGGGCGCGCTCCTGACGCCCCCGCCGTGACCGTCGATGGGCCCCGCGCGGACGGAACGGGGCCCATCGGCCATTCCGTAGATCCGTGGACGCCGACGAGAGAGCGCGTTCTCACCCGGAGATCCAGGGCCCCCGTCACAGCTCGCCGAGCTCGCCCAGGGGTTTCGTCCAGTAGCCGGCGTCGGTGAGGAAGCCGGACGGGTTGATGGCGATGTGCATGATGTCGTTGAACGTACGGAAATCTCGGTCGTCGCCGGGCTTCATCCGGCAGTGGTGAATCCGGGCGTACCAGTACTTCTGCTCCTCCTCGATCCGGGGGAGCAGCTCGACCCTGGTGAGGGTCCTGGCCTCTTCGACGGTGAGCCGCTGGAAACTCGGCATGCGACTCATTGTGACGCGCGCGTCCGAAGACGTGAAGGGCCGAAACGCCGAGGTGTCAGCGGACGCCGCAGAGCAGCCGGTTGTTGCCCCGCTGCCACAGCGTGCCGACCTCCGCGAACCCGGCCTCCCGCAGCGCCCGCACGTGGTGCGACAGCAGGTGGGACTCCGAGGAGTGGTGGTCGCCCCCGGCCGTCGAGCGTTCCCGGTTGAGATCGGCGAAGGCTGGGTCGGCCTCGATCGCGTCCCACCAGGCCCGCCAGCCCTCCGGCCGCTCGGCGCCGAACAGCCGCTCGGTCTGGCGCTCGTGCACCGCGTACTCCAGCCGCGACAGGGCGGGCGTGACCTCCTCGGTGTCCATGTGGTCGCCGTTGAGCAGTAGGCCGCCGGGCCGCAGCACCGTCGCGACTTCGGCGTACACGGCCTTGATGTCCTGCTCGGAGATCCAGTGCAGCGCCGTCGTGCTGACCGCCGCGTCCACCGGCCGCTCCAGCCCCAGCGCCTGCGTCCACCCGCCGGTACGCAGGTCCGCCGAGACGAACCTGAGGTACGGGTACGCGGCCCGCCCGAGCCCGAGCAGCAGCGGGTCGGCGTCCACGCAGACGACCTCGGCCTCCGGCAGCCGCTCGACCAGCCGGGCCGACAGCGAGCCGGGGCCGCAGCCCAGGTCGATCACCAGCGGGTCGGGTCGGCCGAGCGCCTCCACGGCGTCGATCAGCGCGGTGAAACGCTCCTCGCGGTCGGGCAGGTAGCCCTCCTGCTGGCGGTCCCAGCGCGCCATCCACGCGGTCGCGGCATCATGAGTGAGCACGAGAACGTCTCCTTGTAACTGTCGTCTAAGATTTGGACAGTTACAACGCTACGACACGAAGGTGTAACCGGTCAATTGGACTACAACAGTCACACCGACGCGGTGGTCAGGGTGGCGGTGGCCCTCGTCAACGCACTGACCCCGGGCGAGCGGCGGGGGCGGCCCTTCGCCCGACCGGCCGACGCCGGCGCCGCGGCCACCGCGGGCCTGCGTACCGTCTATCCCGCCTACCGCGACCTCGGCGACGAGGACGGCGACGCGCTGGCCGCGGTCGCCGCCCGGCTGCGCGCCGTCTTCACCGCGGTCGCCGCCGACGACGTCGACAGCGCGGCGCGGCAGGTGAACGCGCTGCTGGAGGAGTTCCACGCCAGGCCGATGCTCGAACGGCACGACGGCGAGCCGTGGCACCTGCACTTCCACGGCAAGGACACCACGACGGCCGGCGAGTGGGCGGCCAGTTGCGCCACCGGCCTGGCGATCGTGCTGGGCAGCGAGTTCGGCGACCGGCTCGGCGTCTGCACCGCGCCGCACTGCGACCGCGTCTACGTGGACGTCTCACGCAACGGCACCCGCCGCTTCTGCTCCACCGCCTGCCAGAATCGGGTCAAGACGGCCGCGTTCCGGGCGAGAACCAAGACCGGCTGAGGTCAGGTGAGCAGCCGGATCGGGGCGCCGGCGACGAAGGCGTCGATGTCCTCGACGGCCTCGCGGAAGTACGTCGCGTAGTTCGCCTCCGTCACGTATCCCAGATGCGGCGTGGCCAGCACGTTCGGCAGCCGGCGGAACTCGTGCCCGTCCGGCAGCGGCTCCACCTCGAACACGTCCAGCCCCGCCCCGGCGATCCGCCCCTCACGCAGCGCGGACGCGAGCGCGTCCTGATCGACGATCGCCGCCCGCGAGGTGTTGACCAGGTAGGCGGTCGGCTTCATCAGCCCCAGCTCCCGGTCCCCGAGCAGCCCCCGCGTCCGGTCGCCGAGCACGAGGTGGATGGAGACGACGTCGGCGGCGGACAGCACCGCGTCGAGGTCGGGGGCCAGGCGCGCGCCGGCCGACTCGGCCCGTTCCTTCGTCAGGTTCCGGCTCCAGGCCACGACGTCCATGCCGAACGCCCGCCCGACCGCCGCCACGCGGGACCCGATCCGGCCCAGGCCGAGCAGCCCGAGCGTGCGCCCGTGCAGGTCGAGGCCGAGGGTGCTCTGCCACGGGCCACCGGAGCGCAGGGCGCCGGCCTCGGTCAGCAGGTGGCGGGTCAGGCCGTGGATCAGCGCCCAGGTCAGCTCGACCGTCGGTGTCGCGCTGCCGCTCGTGCCGCAGACCGTGACGCCGTGCTCGCGCGCGGCCGGCAGGTCGATGGAGGCGTTGCGCATGCCGGAGGTGATGAGCAGGCGCAGGTTGGGCAGCCGGGCGAACAGTCCGGCGGTGAACGGCGTGCGCTCGCGCATGATGACCACGATCTCGCAGTCGTGGACGGCCGCCACCAGCTCGTCCTCGCTGGTAAAGTGCTCGCGCAGGCTCCTGATCCGCACCCGGGACCAGTCGGCGAGTCCGAGGGCCACATCCTGGTAGTCGTCCAGCACGGCGCAGCGCAGCATGACCCGCAATCTACCGGCCGGCCCCCTGCTCCAGCTCCCCGGGTGCGCCCGGGGAGCTGGAGCCCGTTCAGTCGGCGGCCAGCCGTTCCGCCTCCTCGTGCAGCGCCAGGATCAGGACGAGCTCCAGATGGAGCCGGTCGAGCTCGGGCGCCGCGAGACCTTCCAGGACACGCATGTGGGGCCTCCCTGAAGAGGAGACGCCTCACGCGTCACAAAGGTTCACGCCTCGCTCCTGAATCGCTCCCACGCCGACTGCCGCGTCATGTTCAGGGACGATCCGATGCGCTCCCAGCTGACGTCACGGGTGCGGAGGTGCGCCACCCAGTCGCGCAGATTGTCGTCCACCTGCGCCTGAACCGTGGCGATTTTCGGGAGGTGTTCGAGGATTTGGTCGTCTGTCATGCTTTCCCACGCGGGAAGGCGAGGCTCGGTCGATTCGGCGAGCCGTTCCTGTTCGAGAATGTCGTTGCACAGACCGACGCACTGGTCGCAGATATGCACACCAGGCCCGGCGATGAGTTTGCTCACATCCCCACTGTTCTTGTGACAGAACGAGCAGTGGAGGTTGTCCTTCCAGTCAGGCATGGCCTGACACTAGACCCGTCAGGCCACTCCTGACAAGCCTGAGATCCGGCCGTGGTTCAGCTGGCCCTCGATGATCTCCTGCCGCTCCTCGGTGATCCGCTGCAAGATGCGCATGTACGCGTCCAGGATCTGGGCGTACTTCGCCCGCGCCAGCTCCAGCTGCTCCCGCAGCAGGACGACGCGTTCGAGATCGCCGTCGTCTATGGCCTCCTCCAGCAGGGCACGAGCCTCGTCCACGATCTCTTCCGACCGGGCTCTCGTACGGCGCAGCAGTGCGGCGCACTCGCACAACTCCGTCAGTCGCGCCGACGCGATGATCATCTCAGCGCCTCGCACAGCCGGACCGTCGGCCGTTTCCTCACGGAGATCGGATCCCATTTCACGCCACCTCCTGGTCAAGGTTGCCTAACTGTAGACGCGCAACCCGGCCTCGCGGATCACCGGCGGCTCGCGGTAGAAACTGAACTCTCCCAGCGGTGTTGTTTCTTCTCCCAGGTAGAAAATCCTCACCCCTGAAACTCGTTCGGTGTGGCAAGTATCAACTATTCGACGGCCGTTCACTCCTCTTATCTGCAGAATGCCGTGTTTTGCCGGTGTTACTAAAAGCCGCCGGAGGAAGACATCCGATCTGCCCGCACGGCCTCCGCGTTGGTCACATACTGAAACGGACCGACAGCGCAACGTGACTCTGGAGTGGTGGGCGATGGCGGCGACAGGGAGCGAGGGCGACGCGGTGGACGTCAGTGTCGTCATCCCCGTACACAACTGCCGGGCCTATCTCGACCGGTGTCTCACGTCCGCGCTCGTCCAGCGGGTGCGCAAGGAGATCGTCGTCGTCGACGACGGCTCCACCGACGGCAGCGGCGAGCTGCTCGACCTCTACGCCGCCTATCACCCCGAGAGCGTCAAGGTGATCCACATCGAGGCCAGCGGCGGCGCCGGGCGGCCGCGCAACGTCGGGATCGAGCACGCGACCGGCCGCTACGTCTTCTTCTGCGACGCCGACGACCACCTCGGCCCCGAGGCGCTGGAGCGGATGGTCGCCGCCGCCGACGGCAACGGCACCGACATCGTGCTGGGCAAGATCGTGGGCCACGGCAGGCGGGCGCCGGCGTCGATGTTCCAGCAGGGCGCGGACCGGGTGGGGCTCGGCGACAGCAACGTCTACAACAGCCTGAGCTGCTTCAAACTGTTCCGGCGCGAGCTGCTCGAACGCCACCGCATCAGGTTCGGCGAGGGCATGCTGGTCGGGGAGGACCTGCTGTTCACCGCGCACGCCTACTGCCACGCCGAGGCGGTCTCCGTGGTGGCCGACTACGACTGCTACCACCTCGTGTCCAGGCCCGACGGCAGCAGCATCATGCAGCAGTCCGGCAGCAGGGACCCGCTGGCCTGGCTGGCCATGATCAGGGGCCCGATCGAGGTGATGGCCCGGCACGTCGAGCCGGGCCCGCTGCGCGACCACCTGCTCCGCAGGCACTTCAGGCTCGACGTGTTCACCCAGCTCGGGACCGTGTTCCTGGAGAGCGACGACGTACGGCGCAAGGACATCGCGCGCGAGGTCGCGGCACTGTGCGACGAGTGGTACACCCCCGGCGTGCACGAGCGGCTCAACACCATCGACCGGCAGCGCGCGGGCGCGCTCGACGACATCGACCGCCTGGTGCGCCTGGCCAGGATCGAGAGCGCCACCGTGCGCAGGAAGCTGACCGGGCTGCGCTGGGAGGGCGACCGCCTGGTGGTGACGGGCGCGGCCAGGCTCGACGGCATCACCAGGGACGACGGCCTGTCCGTGGTGCTGCGCGCCCGCCACGACCCGGCGATCGAGCTGGTGCTGCCGGCCGAGCGCAAGGGCGGCGAGTTCACCGCGCGGGTGGACGTGGCCGCGCTCGGGTCCGGCATCTGGGACCTGCGGGTGGCGGTGGAGATCGAGGGCGTGATCAGGCTCGGCCGGCTCGGCGCCGACCGGGACAGCGACATCGCCCGCCCGCGGCCCCGCCTGATCGGCGGCGTGGTGGCCGTGCCCTACTTCACCAGGGACAACGGCAACCTGAGCATCGACATGGGCGGGCACGCGGTCGCGGTGCCGGGCCTGGCCAGGCTGATCAGGGCCCGGTGGGCGCTGGGGCACCGGCTGGTGGTGGACGGCGAGATCACCGTGGTCGGCACCGCGCCGGCCGCCTCGGCGATCAGGCGGATCGTCTGGCGCGAGCGGCGTACCGGCTGTGAGCGCACCGATCCCGTGGTCGCCCTGCCCGGAGGCGGCTTCGCGGCCAGGCCCGCCGTGGGCCGGCTCGCCCCCGGCACCTGGGACGCCTATCTCGAACTCGACCTGGGCGGGCCGCCCGCGCGCTTCCGGATCGAGACCGACGCCGAGACGGTCGCCGCGCCGCGCCGGTGGTGGGGCGCGCCGCTGCTCAGGAGCGTGCGGCCGTACGCGACGGCGGGCAAGGGGCGCTTCAGCGCCGTGGTGCGGCGGCTCACGGCCGAGACACTGATCAGAAGAATCCTCAAGTAATTGCCATCTATGTGCAGGTGCAAGGCGATGTCGTAAAGTAGGACCGTTTGTCCGTCCACTTTGGATCTGTCCTCTTCAGGAGGGTGCCGTGCACGTTCCCGATGGCTTCTTCAACGCAGCGACGTCCGTGTCGGCCGGGGTCGTGGCGGCGGCCGGGGTCGCGGTGTGCCTGCGCGGCGCGCGACGCGAGCTCGACGACAGGACCGCGCCCATGGCCGGCCTGGTCGCCGCGTTCATCTTCGCCGTGCAGATGCTCAACTTCCCCGTCGCCGCCGGCACCAGCGGCCACCTCCTCGGAGGCGCGCTGGCCGCGATACTCGTGGGGCCGTACACAGGAGTGTTGTGCATGGCCGTGGTCCTGCTGGTGCAGGGCGTGTTCTTCGCCGACGGCGGGCTGACCGCGCTGGGCGTCAACATCACCATCATGGGCATCGTCACCGTGCTCGTCGGCTGGGGCGTCTTCCGGCTGGTCACCGGGCTGGCCAGGGGGAAGGTCGTGATCGCGGCGTTCCTGGCCGCGCTGATCTCGGTGCCGGCCTCCGCCCTCGTCTTCACGCTGCTGTTCTGGATCGGCGGCACCGCGCCGATCGAAATCGGCGCGGTCGCCGCCGCGATGGGCGGCGTGCACCTGCTGATCGGCCTCGGCGAGGCGCTCATCACCGCCGCGACCGTCGGCGCCGTGCTGGCCGTGCGGCCCGACCTCGTGTACGGCGCCCGCGGCCTGGCCAGGCCCCTGGTCCTGCGTGGCGCCGAGGGCGAGAGCACGACCGTGGGCGAGCCCGAGCCGGTCGCCGCGACCCGGTCGCTCAAGCCGTTCCTGCTCGGCGGCGTCGGCGTGACGCTGGTGCTGGCCGGGCTGGTGTCCTTCTTCGCCTCCTCCTCGCCCGACGGGCTGGAGGCGGTGGCCGAGAACGAGGGCTTCATCGAGCGGTCGAGCGACCACCTGTTCGGCGGCTGGGCGCTGGCCGACTACGGTGACGTGGGCGGGATCCCCGTCGGCGTGGCCGGCATCATCGGCGTCGGCCTCGTGCTGCTCATCGCCGGTGCCGTGGCCTACGCCGCGCGGAGACGTAACGAGATCAAGGTGTGACACGTGGGCGCGGGGCATCGTCATCAGCTCTACCTGCCGGGCGACTCGGTCGTGCACCGGCTGCCGCCGCAGTGCAAGCTGCTCGCGGTCTTCGCCTTCGCCCTGGTGGTGGTGGCCACGCCGCGGGAGCGGTTCTGGGCCTTCGCGGTCTACGCCCTCCTGCTCGCGGGCGTCGTGATGATGGCCAGGGTGCCGCTGCCGTACGTGCTGCGGCGGATGGTGATCGAGGTGCCCTTCGTGCTGTTCGCCTTCTTCATCCCGGTCATCGGGCTGGGGGAGCGGACCACGGTGCTGGGCCTCTCGCTGAGCGTGCCCGGCCTCTGGGCGGCCTGGAACATCCTGGCCAAGGCCACACTGGGCGTGGTCGCCTCCATCCTGCTGGCGGCCACCACGGAGCCGCGGACGATCCTGCTGGGGGCGCAGCGGCTGCGGCTGCCCGGTCTGCTGGTGCAGATCGCCATGTTCATGCTCAGGTACATGGACGTGATCCTCGACGAGATGCGGCGGATGCGGGTGGCCAGGGAGTCGCGCGGGTTCGTGGCGCGCGACCTGCGGCACGTCCCGGTGATCGCCAGGTCCGCCGGGGCGCTGTTCATCCGTTCGTACGAGCGGGGCGAGCGGGTGCACCTGGCGATGCTGAGCCGCGGCTACGACGGTCAGATGCCGATAATTCATGACATGTCGGCGTCTGTTCGCCAATGGGGGACCGCGCTCGCCCTGCCCGCCGTCGCCCTGGCAACATGGGGACTGACGTGGTGAACTCTCTCGAAGTGCGGCAACTGGCCTACGCCTACCCCGACGGCACGCAGGCGCTGTTCGGCGTGGACCTGTCGATCGCACGCGGCGAGCGGGTGGCCCTGCTCGGCCCCAACGGCGCCGGCAAGACCACGCTCGTCATGCACCTCAACGGCATTCTCACCGCCGGGCACGGCAGTGTCTCCGTGGCGGGCACCCCGGTGCGCAAGGACACGCTGAAGGAGATCAGGCAGCGCGTCGGCCTGGTCTTCCAGGACCCCGACGACCAGCTCTTCATGCCCACCGTGCGCGACGACGTGGCCTTCGGCCCGGCCAACGCGGGCCTGCGCGGCGCGGAGCTCGACCGGGTGGTCGAGGACGCGCTGGAGCGGGTGGGCATGCTGGCGGCCGCTGACCGGCCGCCGCACCACCTGTCCTTCGGCCAGCGCCGCCGGGTCGCGGTGGCCACGGTGCTGGCCATGGCGCCCGAGATCCTGGTGCTGGACGAGCCGTCGTCCAACCTCGACCCGGCCGCGCGCAGGGAACTGGCCGAGATCCTGCGCTCCCTGGACGTGACGGTGCTCATGGTGACGCACGATCTGCCGTACGCGCTGGAGTTGTGCGAGCGCTCGCTCATCCTGTCCGGCGGCGTGATCGCGGCCGACGGGCCCACGCGCGAGCTGCTGGCCGACTCGGAGCTGCTGGCCGAGCATCGCCTGGAGCTCCCGTACGGGTTCGCGATCCCCGCGGTGTGAGCCCAGTTTGGGCTCCAGCCTGCGGGATCGTGCGTTCCAGGTTGCCGCAAGCCTCCGAGATGGGTAGAAACTCGGGAGCATGGCGCTTGACGGGGCTTTTGGTGCGCGTTTAGGCCCGCCTTGTCCTCCTGCATCCGACTTTTCGTAGTTTGTGCATGCCCGCTATCCGGGGATGTCGAAGTACAGTGGCTCATCGAGGAGGGGCCCAATGAAGCTGCGGCTTGCGCGACACGCCCTGGGCGACGCCGTGGTGGTGGCCGTCGAGGGAGAGCTTGACCTGTTCACCGCACCGTTCCTGCGCGACGAGGTGCGTGACGCCATCAAACAGGACAGCGCGCGGCTCGTGCTCGATCTGCAGCAACTGTCGTTCATGGACTCCAGCGGCCTGTCCGTGCTGATCGAGGCCTGGCGCCTGGCCACCGGCGAGGGCGGCGGCGTGTCCCTGGCGGCGCCGCAGGCGCCCGTGGCGCGCATCCTGCGCACGACCGGGCTGGACCGCCGGATCAAGGTGTATTCCGACGTCGACAGCGCCGTGGGTGAGATTTAACCGCCCCCGAGTAGAACTTCATTCGGTAGGCGGCTAGGGTCCGGGATATGGACGTGAACGGATCTGCAGCAATCATCTCGGGCGGCGCCAGCGGCCTGGGCGAGGCCACGGCCCGCGAGCTCGCCCGCGCCGGGGCCACGGTGGTCGTCGCCGACCTCAACGAGGAGCGCGGCAAGGCGGTCGCCGACGAGCTCGGCGGCGTCTTCGCCAGGACTGACGTCTCCGACGACGAGCAGGTACAGGCGGCCGTCGACGCCGCCGTGGCCACCGGCAAGCCGCTGCGGGTGGTCGTCAACAGCGCCGGCATCGGCTGGGCGGAGCGCACGGTCAACCGTGACGGCAACCCGCACAACCCGGCCTCCTACCGCAAGGTCATCGAGGTCAATTTGATCGGCACGTTCAACCTCATGCGCCTGGCCGCGGCCGCCATCGCCAAGACCGAGCCCGCCGACGCCGACGGGCAGCGCGGCGTGGTGATCAACACGGCCTCCGTGGCGGCCCTCGAGGGGCAGACCGGGCAGCTGGCGTACTCGGCCTCCAAGGGCGGCATCGTGGGCATGACGGTGCCCGCGGCGCGCGACCTGGCCGCGATCGGCGTCCGGGTCAACACGATCTGCCCCGGCATCATCGACACCCCCATCTACGGCTTCTCGGCCAACGCCGACGAGTTCAAGGCCAAGCTGGTGGCGCCGGTGGTCTTCCCCAAGCGCATGGGACGGGCCGACGAGTTCGCCCACCTCGTCAGGTCGCTGGTCGAGAACGACTACATGAACGCCGAAGTCGTCCGCTTCGACGGCGGCATCCGCTTCCAGCCCAAGTGAGGTCTCGTGTCTGACGAAGTGCTCGTCGAGGAGTCCGGCGAAGGATCGGGCGCCGAAGGATCGGGCAAGGTCGCGATCCTCACCATCAACCGCCCCAAGTCCCGCAACGCCGTCAACGGGGCCGTGGCCAGGGGCATCGCCGACGCGCTCGACACGCTGGACGCGCGTCCCGACATCTCCGCGTACGTGCTGACCGGAGCCGGCGGCACCTTCTCCGCCGGCATGGACCTCAAGGGGTTCCTGTCGGGAGACTTCCCGGTCGTCGAGGGCCGCGGGTTCGGCGGGCTCACCGAGTCGCCGCCGAAGAAGCCGCTGGTGGCCGCGGTCGAGGGGTACGCGCTGGCGGGCGGGTTCGAGCTGGCGCTGGCCTGCGACGTCATCGTGGCCTCGTCGGAGGCCAAGTTCGGGCTGCCCGAGCCCAAGCGCGGGCTGGTGGCGGCGGCGGGCGGCATCATGCGGCTGCCGCGGCGGATCCCGTACCACGTGGCCATGGAGATCGCGCTGACCGGCGACCACTACCCGGCCGCCCGCCTGTACGAGCTCGGCCTGGTCAACCGGATCACCGAGCCGGGGGCGGCGCTGGAGGGCGCGCTGGAGCTGGCCCGCAAGATCGCCGCCAACGCGCCGCTGGCCCTCGCCGCGACCAAGCAGGTCGTCATCGAGTCGCAGGACTGGTCGCTCGCGGAGATGTTCGGCAAGCAAGGCGCGATCGTCAATCCGGTCTTCGGCTCGAAGGACGCCATGGAGGGCGCGGCGGCCTTCGCCGAGAAGCGCGCCCCTCAGTGGAAGGGCGAATGACCCCGGTCTGAGCGGTACGTCTTGCCGTCCCCTCCCGTCCGACGCGTCCCGCGGAACGGGAGGGGACTCCTTTAGCGCGCGCATAGCCGTTCCTGGTTACGGTAAAGAGAGGCAGGACGACCAACCGGGAGAGCGCATGAGCGACTATTCGGGCTCCAGATTCGAGTCGGCCAAGCGCGGCGCCGGAGCCCTGTTCTCCGGTGCCCTGAGTTCGCTCATCATCGTCGTCGGCATGCTGGTCGTGATGTGGGCGGTCGAAGGGGTCGACTTCTTCCTCGGCGGCGCGCTCGACCGGCAGTTCGGCATCGTCGGCTGGGAGCCCGACGGCCTGGTCGGCATCATCTTCGCGCCGTTCCTGCACGGCGGCTTCGGCCACCTGATGGCCAACTCGGTGCCGCTGCTGATCCTGGGCTTCCTGGCCGGGCTGCGCGACGTGCGCAAGTTCCTGTGGGCCAGCGTGCTGATCATCTTCATCGGCGGCCTCGGCACGTGGGCGACCAGCCCCGGCGTCTACACGGTCGGGGCCAGCGGGCTCGTCTTCGGCTACTTCGGCTACATCCTGGCCCGCGGCCTGTTCGACCGGAGCCTGCTCGACGTCGCGATCGGCATCGGCGTCGGCATCGCCTACTGGGGGATCCTGGCGGGCCTGCTGCCGAACCAGCAGGGCATCTCCTGGCAGGGACACCTGTTCGGCCTCATCGGCGGCGTGGTGGCCGCCTGGGTGCTGCGCCGCAGGCGGGCGCTCCCGCCCGCCAGGACCTCCTACCCGTACTGACCTCTCAGAGGTGCGGCTTCGTGTGCTCGGCGGGTGAGCCGGCCAGCAGCCGGTCGATGTAGGCCAGGCCGACCGCCGACGCCACGAACGCCAGATGCATGATCGTCTGCCACATCATCTTGTCGTTGGGCGTCGACTGCGCCCTGATGAACGTCTGCAGCAGATGCACCGACGAGATGCCGATGATGGCCGTGGCCAGCTTGACCTTCAGCACGTTCGCGTTGACGTGGGAGAGCCACTCGGGCTCGTCGGGGTGGTCGTTGAGGTCGATGCGCGAGACGAACGTCTCGTAGCCGCCGATGATCACCATGATGAGCAGGTTGGAGATCATCACCACGTCGATCAGCGCCAGGACCGTGAGCATGACCACGACCTCGGGCGAGGGCGCGTTCGCCACGGTCACCTCGCCGTGCAGGAACACGGTCTCGACGAGGTGCCACAGCTCCAGGGCGAACTGCCAGACGTAGACGGCCTGGGCCACGATCAGGCCCAGGTAGAGCGGCACCTGGAGCCAGCGGCTGGCGAACATCAGGTAGCCGAGGCTCTTCGGCCGTACGACCCGGCGGGGGGTGACTGACAACAAGGGTTTCCTAGCCGTCGGAGGACAGGTGGCAGCAAAAGCCAGCACCGGCGGATCGCCGGTGCTGGCCGAGATGAGCGGGAACGAGGCCGGCTAGAGGCGCTCGACCACGTGGTCGACGCAGACCGTCAGCGCCTCGATGTCGGCCGGGTCGACGGCCGGGAACATCGCGATGCGCAGCTGGTTGCGGCCCAGCTTGCGGTAGGGCTCGGTGTCGACGATGCCGTTGGCGCGCAGCACCTTGGCCACCGCCGCGGCGTCGACCTCGTCGGAGAAGTCGATCGTGCCGACCACCTGCGAGCGGAACTCGGGCGCGGCGAACGGCGTGGTGTAGGAGGTCTTCTCCGCCCACGTGTAGAGCCGCGAGCTGGAGTCGGCGGTGCGGCCGGTGGTCCAGGCCAGGCCGCCGTTGCCGTTCATCCAGTCGAGCTGGTCGGCCAGCAGGAACAGCGTCGCCACCGCGGGCGTGTTGTAGGTCTGGTCCTTGCCGGAGTTGTCGATCGCGACCGGCAGGCTGAAGAACTCGGGCACGTAGCGGCCGCTCGCGGCGATCTCCTCGACCCTGGCCAGCGCCCGCGGCGACATGATCGCGATCCACAGGCCGCCGTCGGAGGCGAAGCTCTTCTGCGGCGCGAAGTAGTAGACGTCGGTCTCGGCGATGTCGACGGGCAGGCCGCCGGCCCCGGACGTGGCGTCGACCAGCACGAGCGCGTCGTCGCCGGCCACGCGCGTGATCGGCATGGCCACGCCGGTCGAGGTCTCGTTGTGGGTGAGCGCGTAGGCGTCCACGCCGTCCTCGGCCACGGCGGCCGGGTGGGTGCCGACCTCGGCCTTGATCACGCTCGGCTCGGCCAGCCAGGGCGCCTTCTTGGTGACGGTGGCGAACTTCGAGGAGAACTCGCCGAACGACAGGTGCTGGGACTTCTCGCGGACCAGCCCGAAGGCGGCGATGTCCCAGAACGCGGTGGTGCCGCCGTTGCCCAGGACCACCTGGTAACCCTCCGGCAGCGAGAACAGGTCGGAAAGGCCCGACCGCACCCGGCCGACGAGGTTCTTGACCGGCTTCTGGCGGTGCGAGGTGCCCATGAGGCTCGCGCCGGACGCGGCGAGCGCGGCCAGTTGCTCGGTGCGAACCTTCGAGGGCCCACAGCCGAACCGGCCGTCCACGGGCTTGATGTCAGCGGGAATAACGATGTCAGCCACGTAACGGAGCCTACCGACCGGCGTGGAATGGCTCGTACGCGGTCCGGATTCTGAGACCTGTCAAGGTCTCCTCAAGGTTGCCGTACCGGGGGAAAACGAAACGGCTACCGCGAGGCCGCGGGGCCGCGCGGTAGCCGTGAGAAGCTCCGGTGAGGGAGGGTTCAGATCTTGCCGGTCACCTCGGCGGCGCCGGGAACGTCGCTGAGCGGACGCGAGGCGGGGCCGATGTAGTTGGCGCTCGGACGGACGAGCCGGCCCGTGAGCTTCTGCTCCAGGATGTGCGCGGCCCAGCCGGCCGTGCGGGCGCAGGTGAACATCGAGGTGAACATGTGGGAGGGAACCTCGGCGAAGTCGAGCACGACGGCCGCCCAGTACTCCACGTTGGTGGCCAGCACGCGGTCGGGCTTGCGGGCGTGCAGCTCCTCCAGCGCGGCCTGCTCCAGCGCCGCGGCGACCTCGTAGCGAGGCGCGTCGAGCTCCTTGGCGGTCCTGCGCAGCACGCGGGCGCGCGGGTCCTCGGCGCGGTAGACGCGGTGGCCGAAGCCCATGAGGCGGTTGCCCTTGTCGAGCTCGCCCTGGACGTACTTCTTGGCGTCGCCGAGCTGCTCGACGCCCTCGATCATGTGCAGGACGCGCGCCGGGGCGCCGCCGTGCAGCGGACCCGACATGGCGCCGACGGCGCCGGACAGCGCGGCGGCCACGTCGGCGCCGGTGGAGGCGATGACGCGGGCGGTGAACGTCGAGGCGTTCATGCCGTGCTCGGCGGCGGAGGTCCAATAGGCGTCGATGGCCTTGACGTGCTTGGGATCAGGCTCACCGCGCCAGCGGATCATGAAACGTTCGACGATCGTGTCGGCCTCGTCGACCCGGCTCTGCGGAACCATGGGCAGGCCGAGGCCGCGCGCGGACTGCGCGACGAAGGACAGCGCCATGACGGAGGCACGGGCGAGCTGGTCACGCGCCTCCTCGCCGCTGATGTCGTGCAGCGGCTTGAAGCCGTAGGCGGGCGCCAGCATGGCCAGCGCGCTCTGGACGTCGACGCGGATGTCACCGGAATGGACAGGGATGGGGAACGGCTCCGCCGGGGGCAGGCCCGGCTGGAACGTGTTGTCGACCAGCAGGCCCCAGACCGCCCCGAACGGGACCTGGCCGACCAGCTCTTCGATGTCGACGCCCCGGTATCGAAGGGCGCCCCCTTCTTTGTCCGGTTCCGCGATCTCGGTTTCGAAAGCTACGACGCCTTCGAGCCCGGGTTTGAAGTCGGACATACTCGGCCGCCTCCCCTTCTCTTGCCATGTTTGGGCAATGCCTTGATGTCGAGATACCGGCGGGTCAATTTAACCCCCTCGCAGCTCATGGTCGGTCTCGGGACCCGCCGTAAGCCCAAACCCGCTGGTCGGGAGCGGTGCGTGGGATCTACCACGCGAGCGCGACAGAATACCGTCTCGTGGATGCCACCCCGCGCCCGCCCATGCTGGCGGGGCTTCGCCGTACGTACGAGGGCGAGCCGCTGCTCGAATCCGACCTCGCGGCCGACCCCATCGCGCAGTTCACCGTCTGGTTCCAGGACGCGCTCGACGCCGGCCTGCCCGAACCCAACGCCATGGTCCTGGCCACGGCCTCCGCGGGAGGCCGCCCGAGCGCCAGGACGGTCCTGCTGAAGGGCTGCGACGAACGCGGATTCGTCTTCTACACCAACTACGAGTCGCGCAAGGGCCGCGACCTGACCGAGAACCCGCGCGCGTCGCTGCTGTTCCCGTGGCATCCGCTACGCCGTCAGGTGCGCGTCGAGGGCACCGTGGCGCGGATCTCCCACGAGGAGTCGGCCGAATACTTCGCCTCCCGCCCGTACGGCTCGCGCGTCGGCGCGTGGGCCTCGCGGCAGTCGGCGGTCGTCCGGTCGAGGGAGGAACTGGACGCCCGCTACGAGGAGCTGGCGGCGCGCTGGCCGGAGGATCCGCCGGTGCCCGACTTCTGGGGCGGGTTCCGGGTCACGCCCATGGAACTGGAGTTCTGGCAGGGGCAGCTGGACCGGATGCACGACCGGCTCCGCTACCGGCGGACCCGACCCGGCTGGGTTTTGGAGAGACTCGCCCCTTAATCTCCCTTAAGTGGCAATCGGGGAGCTGGTAAGACGTCATCTGGTGGACACCCGGCCGCTGGGCGTGCCCGCGTACCGGCGGATCTGGATGGGCCAGGCCGTGACGCACGTCGGCGTCGGCGTGACCGTCGTGGCGGTCGGCCAGCAGGTCTTCGAGCTCACCCACTCCTCGTTCTACGTCGGCCTGATCGGCATCGCCAACCTGGTCCCGCTGGTCGTCTTCGGCCTGTGGGGCGGGGCGGTGGCGGACGCCGTGGACCGGCGCAAACTGCTCATCGTCGGCTCGCTGATCGCCTGGACGGCCACGCTGCTCATCCTCGCCCAGGCGGCGCTCGGCCTGGACAACATCTGGGTGATCTTCGGCGCGGTCGCGCTCAACTCCACCGGCTTCGCCATCACGGGCCCGACCAGGGGCGCCATCATCCCGAGGATCCTCGATCCCGAGCTGGTGCCGGCGGCCAACGCGCTCAACTCGCTCGTCTACAGCCTCGGCGCGGTGCTGGGGCCGATGGTCGGGGCGGTGGCGCTGGCCAACGGCAAGTTCGCGGCGGCGTACACGGTGGATGCCCTGCTGTTCACCGCGAGCCTCTACGCGGCCCTCAAACTGCCCCCACTGCCTCCGTTGGGAGAAGTGACGCGTCCGGGTGCCCGGGCTGTCTGGGACGGCCTCAGCTTCATCGTCAGGAGCCCGGTGCTGCTGATGTCGTTCGTGGTGGACATCATCGCGATGGTCTTCGCCATGCCGCGGGCGCTCTTCCCCGAGCTGACCGCCGAGCGCTTCGGCGGCTCGATGATCGCGCTCGGCTGGATGACCTCCGCGATGGCCATCGGCTCCGTCGCCGGCGCGCTGTTCTCCGGCTGGGTCGGCCGGGTGAAGCGGCAGGGGGTTGCCTTGTCCATCGTCATCGCCGTCTGGGGCCTGGCCGTGGCCGCCGCGGGGCTCGCGCACGAGCTGTGGCTGGTGGTGGCGTTCATGGCGATCGGCGGCGTGGCGGACGTCATCTCGTCGGTGTGGCGGCAGTCGATCCTGCAGTTGTACGCGCCGGACGAGATGCGCGGGCGGCTGCAGGGGGCGTTCATGGTGGTCGTGGCGGGTGGTCCGCGCCTGGGTGAGCTGCGCGCCGGAGCCATGGCGACGGGGATCGGGCTCAGCGGGGCATGGGTGGGCGGCGGCATCGCGTGCGCCGTCACCGTGCTGATCGTCGGCCTGTCGGTGACCGGCTTCAGGAACTACCGGGCCCGTTAGACGGCCGCGGCGGTACGGGCCCGGTAGTCCTGACCCCGGCGGTGCGTTCAGACGGCGGCGGCGGCGCGCAGGTCGGCCAGGAAGCCCGCGTACGCCTCGTCCCGGTCCGGGGCCCGCAGCACGGCCGACGGATGCACGGTGGCCACCGCGAGCGCGTCGCCGAGCGGCACCGGCTCACCCCGCTGCCGCGTCACCTTGAACTCCCGCCCCAGCAGCGACCTGGCCGCCGTCGCGCCGAGCACCACGACCACCCCGGGCCGCACCACGGACAGCTCGGCCTCCAGCCACGGCCGGCAGGCGTCGATCTCGGCCGCGGTCGGCTTCTGGTGGATCCGCCGCTTGCCCCGGGGCACGAAGGAGAAGTGTTTGACCGCGTTCGTGAGATAGACGTCGTCACGCGCGATCCCGGCCTCCTCCAGCCCCCGGTCCAGGATCCGGCCCGCCGGCCCCACGAAGGGGCGGCCCTCGCGGTCCTCCCGGTCGCCCGGCTGCTCGCCCACGAGCATGAACCTGGCCCGCCGCGGTCCCTCGCCGAACACGGCCTGCGTGGCGTTCCTGAACAGGTCGCATCCTTCGCACCCGGCCGCCGCACGACGTAGCGTGTCAAGATCGAACCGGTCGGGAAGGAACTCGGCCGCTCCGTTGTTGCCGTCCTTAACCATCGTCGGTCGTTCTCCCCATAGGGTTCCTGTGATTCCTGTGCCCGCAGCGGACGGGCTCAGTCCCCGCCATGACCGGCGTACCATTCAGTTGGGAGGAGCCTTGACCGCACACGGCCTGATCGACACCACGGAGATGTATCTCCGCACCATTTACGAGCTCGAAGAGGAGGGCATCGTCCCCCTCCGCGCCCGGATCGCCGAGCGTCTCCAGCAGAGCGGCCCCACCGTGAGCCAGACCGTCGCCCGGATGGAGCGCGACGGCCTCGTCCGCGTCGAGGGCGACAGGCACCTGTCGATGACCGAGCTCGGCCGCACCCTGGCCACCCGCGTGATGCGCAAGCACCGCCTGGCCGAGTGCCTGCTGACCCAGGTGATCGGCCTTCCCTGGGAAGAGGTGCACATCGAGGCGTGCCGCTGGGAGCACGTCATGTCGGAGTCCGTCGAGTCCCGGCTCGTGACGCTGCTCGACAACCCGACCGTCTGCCCGCACGGCAACCCGATCCCCGGCCTGGCCGAGCTGGGCGCCAGAGAGCCGGCCGACAGCGGCGCCGACACGCTGACCACCATGTGCGACCTCGCGGGAACGCGTGACACACCGGTTGTCGTGCGGCGAATTAGCGAACAAGTGCAAAGCGATCCTGCTGTGATGCTTAAACTCAAGCAAGTTGGGATACAACCCGGACGCGAGGTGACGCTCGCGGCGAGCGACGACGGTGTACGGGTGACAGGTGACGGTGACGCTAACGACACTCCTGCGGATCTTCCGCGCGACATCGCGGCGCACGTTTTTGTCTCCAAGCGCTGACGCGCGCGCTGCTACTTGGTTGAATCCCTCCTGGGAGGCCCTCCACTCTCCCCTGGCCAAGACTGTTGCAGGAGCGCTCGTGGTCCGCTGCTTTGCATACACGCCACCCCGAGGAGTGGTCTCCGGATGAAGCGTTGGGGGGATCTGTCACAAGAAGCGGCTGATCACCTAGCTGCCGGATCCGTGCTCGATCACGCCGAAATGGCGGTGGTCGTGACCGACCGTTTCAGCAATCTCCTCTATTGGAACCCCTTCGCCGAGAAGCTGTTCGGCCGTCAGGGTAAGTCGCCTTCGCGTGACTCGTCCGTCCTGTCCCTCGGGATCATGGAGAAGGACCACCCGCTGGCGATCGAGCTGGCCAAACACGTGCTCAAGGGCGGCGTGTGGGAGGGCACGTTCGACGTCAGGCGCGGCGACGGCACCATCGTCTACGTACGCGCCCAGGCCGTGCCGCTGCGCCACTCCTCCGGCGCGGTGACGGGGATCGTCATCATGGCCCGCGAGGCGCTGCGCAGCAACGAGCGCGAGAAGGACCGCTTCGGGCTGCTCGAACGCATCGGTGAGCGGCTGGCCGGCTCCCTCTACGTCGAGGAGACGCTCAAGCGCGTCACCGAGATGCTCATCCCGCAGTTCGCCGACCACTGCTTCATCGAGCTGATGGAGGGCGACCGGCTCGTCCGCAGGGTCTCCCAGCACGTGCAGGGGTGGGCGCCGCCGTCGGGAACATGGAAGCCGGTGGGGGCGGAGATCCGCTACCCCTCCGGCCACTACGCCGACACCGCGCTGCGCCGCCAGGAGACGATCCTGGTCGAGGACTTCTCCAACAGCCGTTTTCCCGCCCCCCACGAGAACAGCGCCCGCCTGTGCGGCGAGATCGGCATGACCTCCGCCATCGTCGCCCCGCTGCTCGTACGCGGTGAGACCCTCGGGCTGATGTACCTCGGCCTGTCCAACCTCACCGACCGCCGCAGCCCCCACTACGACGCCTTCGACCGCGACTTCGTCGGCGCGATCGCCACCAGGGTCGCGCTCGCCATCGACAACGCGCTGCTGTTCGAGGAGGAGCGGCACACGGCGGAGTCGTTCCAGAAGCACCTGCTGCCCAGGGCGCTGCCGCAGCTCGACGGGCTGCAGATCGCCGTGCGCTACTACCCGGCGGCCCCGCTGGCCTCCCACGGGCAGGGCATCCAGACGCAGGTGGGCGGCGACTGGTACGACGTCATCCCGCTGTCCGCCGGCCGCGTCGGCATCGTGATCGGCGACGTCGAGGGCAGGGGCGCCAAGGCCGCGGCCATCATGGGCCAGTTGCGGGCCGCGCTGCGCGCCTTCGCCCAGGACGACAAGTCCCCGGCCGACATCCTGGCCAGGCTCGACGAGTGGACCCGCATCATCGCCACCCCCGAGCAGGACGACAACGGCGCCGAGGTCAGCATCCCGCCCATCGTGACCTGCCAATACCTGGTCTACGACGCCTGGTCGCGGCAGCTGTCGTTCGCCAACGCCGGTCACGCGCCGCCGCTGCTGCTGGTCGACGGCCAGTGCCGCGAGCTCGACATCGAAGAGGTCGGCCAGCCGCTCGGGGTGCGCGCCAAGGGCCTGCACGCCGACCTCGTCTACAAGGAGGAGACCCGCACACTGCCGCCGGGCGCGGCGCTGCTCCTCTACACCGACGGCCTGGTCGACCGCCGCCCCACCCGCGACGGCCGGATGCCGACCGAGGAGGAGACGCTCGGCGTCCTGTGCGAGAAGCTCGCCAAGATGGCCGACGCCGAGGTCGAACGGATCGCCGACGCCGCCACCGTGGCGGTGCCCGGCGAGATCGACGACGACATGGCCATCCTCGTGGTCCGCTCCAGCGACGTCGATCTCGACGTCGAGTCGCAGACGTTCGCGGCCCAGCCGATCATGGTGAGCGAGGCGCGCCGCATGGCCGCGGAGGCGTTCTCCAGGTGGAACGTACCTGAGGAGAGGGCCGAGCTGGCCTGCCTGCTGGTCTCCGAGGTCGTGACCAACGTGGTGCTGCACGCCGCCACCGCCGGGGTGCCGCGCAGGGAACTGGTCGTGGAGGGGCCGCCGCTGCCGTTCGAGGAATCCTGGGACACTCCGGGCTTCGAGGACGAAGTGGTCGGCGACAAGGAGTTCACGCTGAGACTGCGCAGGGGCGAGGAGTCGGTCTGGGTCGAGGTGTTCGACCAGGACCTGCGCCTGCCCCGCATCCGCAGCGCGGGGGAGAACGACGAAGGCGGGCGCGGGCTTTACCTGGTCGACCAGCTGGCCAGGCGCTGGGGATCGCGTCCCACCAGGGAAGGCAAAGCCGTCTGGTTCGAGATTCCCACGCGCGGCAGGTGAATGATTAGCTGGCGCCATGGAGCTGGCCTTCGAACGACGGGGCACCGGTGCGCCACTGGTTCTCATCCACGGCATCGGCCACCACTGGCAGGGGTGGCTGCCGGTCATGGACCGGCTGGCCGCCGCGCACACGGTGATCGCGGTCGACCTGCCCGGTTTCGGGGTCTCTCCGGGGCTGCCGCCCGGCATCCCCTACACCGCCGAGACGCTCGCCGACGCCGTCGAGTCGTTCTGCGCCTCAATGGGCATCCGCGAGCCCGCCGTGGCGGGCAACTCGCTCGGCGGCTACATCGCGCTGGAGCTGGCCTCGCGTGGCGTCGTCCGTACGGCGGCCGCGCTGTCCCCGGCCGGCTTCTGGTCGCGGCCCGAGCTGCTCTACTGCCAGTCCGTGCTGCGCGCCATGCGTGCCTCGGCCCGCTCGCTGCCTCCTGAACAGCTCGCCATGACGGCCGGCAACCGCCACCTGCGCGCGGTGTCCGCGGGCCTGCTGGTCGCCCGGCCCTCCCGGCTCGACCCCGCCGCGCTCGTCGCCGCCACCCAGGCGCTCGGTCAGGCCGTCGGCTTCGAGGAGACGCTGGAGTCGTTCGGGGGCCTGATGCCGCCCGCGCCACCCAAGTCACCGATCACGATCGCGTGGGGCGAGCACGACCGGCTGCTGCTCCGCCGCCAGGCCGTACGCGCGGCGCGCTGGTCGGGGCAGCGGGTCAAGCTGCTGCAGGGCTGCGGTCACCTGCCGATGAGTGACGATCCCGCGCTGGTGGCCCGGGTGATCCTGGAGTCTTCGGCCCGCTAGATCTTGGTCTGGCCCCAGAGCATCAGCATCACCAGCACGAACACGATGACCACGCCGGCATAGCCGACGGGGCCCAGGCGGAACGCCCGGCGCACGCGGTTGAGACCCCAGGCGAACAGCAACGCCAGGAAAACCAGGAGGATCAGGCCGCCGTCCATGGTGTCCAGTATGCGGTGCGAACGGGCTCACCGCGCGGGGACGGCACGGAAGCGGCATGACCGCGCGAGCGCGCTGACCCCCGCGCCCGCGCGTCGGCCCCGCCTCAGAATCCGAAAGAGCGGCCGATGATCTCCTTCATGATCTCGGTGGTGCCGCCGTAGATCGTCTGGACCCGGCTGTCCAGCCACGCCTTGGCGACCGGGTACTCGGTCATGTAGCCGTAGCCGCCGTGCAGCTGCAGGCAGCGGTCGATCACCTTGGTCTGCAGCTCGGTGGTCCACCACTTGGCCTTGGCGGCGTCCACCGCCGTGAGCTCCTTCGCGTTGAGCGCGGTGATGCACTTGTCCACGTAGTGGCGGGCGATCTCCGTCTCGGTGGCCAGCTCCGCCAGGACGAACCGGGTGTTCTGGAACGAACCGAGGTTGCGCCCGAACGCCTGGCGCGTCCTGCAGTACTCGACGGTCTGCTCCAGCACGACCTCGGCCGCGGCCACCGCCGCCACCGCGATCGACATGCGTTCCTGCGGCAGGTTGTTCATCAGCTGGAAGAAGCCCTGGCCGTCCTCGGGGCCGAGGCGGTTGGCGACGGGCACCCGTACGCGGTCGAAGAACAGCTCGGCCGTGTCCTGGGCCTTCATGCCGATCTTGTCCAGGTTGCGCCCGCGGGCGAACCCCTCCATGCCCCGCTCCACCACCAGCAGCGTCACGCCCCTGGCGCCCGCCTCCGGATCGGTCTTGGCCACCACCACGACAAGATCGGCGTTCACCCCGTTCGTGATGAACGTCTTCTGCCCGGTGAGCACGTAGTGGTCGCCGTCGCGTTCGGCCCTGGTCGTGATGCCCTGCAGATCGCTGCCGGCCCCGGGCTCGCTCATGGCGATCGCCGTGATCAGCTCGCCGCTCACGAAGCCGGGCAGCCAGCGCTGCTTCTGCTCGTCGTTCGTCAGATCCACGACGTACGGGGCCATGACGTCGTTGTGCAGGGAGAAACCGAGACCGCTCGCGCCGCTTCTGATGATCTCTTCGACGATCACCGCGTTGTAGCGGAAGTCGGTGATGCCCGCGCCGCCGTACTCCTCCGGCACCGAGAACCCGAACATGCCCAGTTCGCCGGCCTTCTTCCAGACCTCGCGCGGGACAATGCCCTCCTTTTCCCACTGCTGATGGTGCGGCACGACCTCGCGGGCCATGAATTCGCGCACGGTCTCCCTGAACAGCAGGTGCTCTTCGTCGAAGAGGTCTCGCCGCATGTCGCCTCCGGGGGGACAGAACTCCATTCTGTTAGCGCCAGGTATACCCCCTTTCGTGGTGCGGGAGGAGCCTGTGGACACGGGTTCATCACAAGTGCCGGAGGAAGCGGCATTCGGTATGTGTTGCGGGTGTTTAGGACTCTAAGATCTACCCTCGGTCTATTTGTGGGTGATCGGAGTCTCCGTGAGTCGGTGGCACAAGGCGTTGATCGCCGCTTCGATTGGGTCCGTGGTGACGTTAGGCGTCGTGGTGCTTCCCGGCGTACCCGCTTCCGCCGCGCCGGCCGACCTCGTCATCGACTACACCTGCACGTCGGACGGCAACACCAGCAGCATCGTCCGGCACGGCGCGGTCAAGCTGCGGACCAACCTCACCTTCGCCACCGATCTCGCGGTCGGCGGCCCGCTGAACTTCGCCTGGAAGCTCGCCTACACCGGCTCCGACCCCAACCGGCTGCAGTCGCCCGGCTACTTCAAGGCCGGCGGTCTGGTGCACGCCACGGGCCGGATCAAGCTGGAGAAGGACTGGAAGGGCATCCTGGAGCCGCAGGGCGTCTCCGACCCGGCGGAGGCTCTGCGCCCCGACGACGAGCTGCCGCTTCCCGAGCTGATGAACGATCCCGGCCTGACCAACAAGGCGGGCGTCGTCAAGATCACGCCGCAGGACATCGAACTCGACTTCACCCCGCCGGACGGCCCGGTCACCGTCAACGACGGCGACGACGCCGACAACCCGAGCGACATGCAGATCGTCTACAGCGGCATCGCCGACTGGACGCCGCAGACCGGCCTGCCGGGGTCCGAGCACCATGTGCACAACGACCTGCACCACACGACCAAGATGGGCGCCTACGCCGAGCTCAAGTTCGTCGGCACGAGCGTGAAGTACATCGGCCCGACCGACAAGGACGCCGGCCCCGTCAACGTCTACATCGACGGGGCTCTGGTGTCCACGATCGACCCGTCGCGTGACGCCGACGACGACCCTGTCAACCACGACCTCGACGGCGGCAAGACGCTCTACACGATGCCCGCCCAGGACTACGGCCAGCACACCATCAGGGTCGAGAAAGCCACGGACCAGGGTGACATGTGGGTGGACGCGTTCGAGGTGTCCACCACCACGGCCGAGACCCCGACCGGTTTCCACAAGGCGAAGTGCAGCATCGTAGGCACCGCGCCGTCGGTCGAGGTGACCATCGGTGGCGGCACGGACCCGACCGACGACCCCGACCCCACAGACGACCCCGATCCCACGGACGACCCGGACCCCAACGACCCCGACCCGGGCAACCCCGGCAACCCGGACCCGGGCAACAACGGGGTCGGCGATGGGGACGGGCTCACCAACGTGGTCGTGATTCCTCAGGCGTCCGGCACGACCTCGTCCACGCCGAAGAGCACCGGGCCGACCGCGACCAAGTACTACAAAGCGCCCCAGGTGGCCAAGACGCCCAGTGGCGGTGTCGAGACCGGGGTGGCGCCCGATGGGGAGCGGCATCCGTACGGGCTGATGGCCGGCGGTATGGCGCTGGTCATGGGGACCGCCGGTGGTGGGTTGCTCATGCGCAGGAGACGGGCCGAGCACGCGGGAGGAGCGCACTCATGACCGATCAGAACATGCCGGCCGAGAACGCCCCGGATCCGATGGCGCCGGTTCCGATCGCGCCCGATCCGATGGCGCCGGTTCCGATCGCGCCCGATCCGATGGCGTCGGTTCCGGTCGCGCCGGTGCCGGTGGCGCCGACGGAGAAGACGCCGATGCAGAAGGCGCTGCCCGGGCTGCTGATCGCCGGCTCGCTCGGCGGGGTCGGCCTGGTCATGGTGAGCCTGCTCTCGCTGGCGCCGCCGGTGGACGACGGCTCGGGCCCGCGGCCGATGGCGGCGCCGCAGGACGTGCCGACCACGGTCGAGATGCAGAACGCGGGCGCGTTCATCCTGCCGCCCACGGTCGGCCCCGGCGGCAAGAACAAGCCGCTCACCCCGGCCCGCCTCGACGCCCCGCCGCCGCTGGCCGCCGTTCCCGTCATCCCGGCGATCCCCAAGGCCAAGACGAAGACCGCCAAGGCCAGGCCGACCCGCATCAAGATCCCCAAGATCAAGGTCAACTCCGCGATCGGCGGGGTCACGGTCAGCAAGAAGGGCAGGCTCGGCACTCCGCCGCTGAGCAGGCCCAACCAGACCGGCTGGTACAAGCTGTCGCCGGTGCCGGGCGAGGTGGGCCCGTCGATCATCAACGGCCACGTCAGCACCCGCAAGGGCCCCGCCGTCTTCGACCGCCTGCGCGAGCTGGCCAAGGGCGACCAGATCTACGTGTACCGGTCGGACGGGAAGGTCACCCGGTTCACGGTCAGCGGGATCGAGCAGGCCAGCAAGACCTCGTTCCCGACCAAGCGGGTGTACGGGAACACCAACGACTCCCAGCTCAGGCTCATCACGTGTGGTGGGGTCTACAACCGGACGACGCATCACTACACGGACAACATCGTCGTGTACGCAACGTTGTCCAAGAAGAAGGGCTGACCGGAACTTGAGGTCTTTTCACCGGTTTACGGGAAGTTGACAGGGACAGTTCGTAGGATCTCAACCTAACCGTGACCAACGGCTGGAATTCTGGCACGACTGTTGACACTGCTTTGAAACGGAGATGGACCCGTGCTTATGTCCCAGGTGGGGCGCCGCCTCGCCCAGACGACGTCCGCGTTGGGATTAGTAGGCGCGCTGGTCGTCCTCGTTTGCGGCGTCTTCGTCATGGCGACACCGACCACGGCGTTCGCGGCGACGAAGACGTTCTCCTACACGTGTCAATCCGGTGGGCCGTATACGGTCACGACGGGTACACCGCTCACGGTGACGCTGACGGCGCCCACCTCGGTGACGGCAGGTCAGACATTCGATCTGACGGTGGGCATCCCGGCATTGACGCTGGCGACGGGCAGCATTCCGCAGGCCGCCACTACTGTGGCCGTCAATTTGGCGCTGACGCCGTCGGGTGGCACGGTCACTGAGCCGACCACCCCGAAGCCTGGGGCGGCCATCACGGCAAACCAGGCCGCGGTGCCTGCCGGTAGCGCCACTTACAAGGTCGCGGTCAACTCCACCACGACAGGCAAGATCAGCCTGGACCCCGGTGATCTGAAACTCGGCCTCACCTCCGCTACGAGCGCCGCCACGACCAATTGCACCACGACCTCGACCGAGGTCCTGGACGTCCCGATCGGCACCGGGGGCGGAGGCGGCACCGGCACTGACCTCGTCGAGTATGAGTGCGTCGGCCCTGAGGACTCAGATGTCCAAGACGTCGAGATCAAGGTCGAGCTGACCATGCCGACCACTGCCAAGGTGAATGAGCAGTTCGCCATCAAGTGGAAGGGCACCTACACGACGGGCAAGGAGCTCAAGGCGCCCACCACGGGTCAGACGATCCCCGCCAAGATCTTCGCCTACGCATCTCTGACCGGGATCACCGGTCTGACCTCCGCCACCGGTGAAGGCACGACGGGCACCATCACGGCCGGGAGCACCATCCCGCTTCCCACCACCGCGTTCGATATGAAGACCACTGCCAGCACGGCGGGCACAGCCACGGTGAAGCCGGCGGATGTGAACTTCGGCGCCAACACCGCGACCGGCAACAATCCGGCGATCGCGTGCAAGGTCCAGAACGCCACCGAGCTCAAGTCCTACACGCTCACGGTGGGCAGCGGAACCACGAGCCCGAGCCCCACCACGACGAGCCCCACAGCCAGCCCGACGACCACCAGCCCCCGCCCCACCACCACCCGCACCGCCACCCTGACGATCACCCCGTCGAAGACCCGTAAGTCGCAGACCCCCAAGGCGGGCGCTGACACCGGGGCCGGTGGGACGATGGGGCCTGATGGGCGGGTGTTCATTCTGACGGGGACCGGGCTGGTCGCGGTGGCGGCGATCGGTGGGCTGGTCATGCGACGCCGTTCCGTCAAGGGCTGAGCGAGATGTCCGGCTACTACCCGTACGGCGGCGGCCAGCCGAACCAGCCGCCCCCTCCGGCCGACAAGGGCGGCACCGCGTTGCGGACCGTGCTGATCGTGGCGGCCATCGCCGGCGTCGTGACGGTCGTGGCGGGCCTGCTGATCGTCTTCAGGTCGCCCGAGGAGTACGGCCTGGCCAGCAACAGGGACTCCCTGGCGCTGCGCGCGCAGCCGAAGAACACGGGGCAGCCCGAGCAGGCGCTGTTCCAGGCCCCGGCGAACGTGCCGCCGCCGCTGCCGCAGATCAACCCGGCGCCCCCCATGCTGCCCTCGACCCCGATCAGGCTGGTCGTCAAGCGGCTGGGGATCAACGCGCCGATCCGGTCGGTGGGTCTGGCCAAGGACGGCACGATCCAGGTGCCGCCGTCGGAGAACCACAACCTGGTGGGCTGGTACCGGAACATGTCCACCCCGGGTGAGGTCGGTCCGGCCGTGCTGCTCGGGCACAAGGACACCCGGACGCGCGCGGCCGTCTTCTCCCGCCTGCCGGAGCTGAGGCACGGCGACACCATCGAGGTCAAGCGCCAGGACAAGACGACCGCGGTGTTCACCGTGGGCGGGATAGAGCAGGCGAGCAAGAAGACGTTCCCGACCCAGCGGGTCTACGGGAGCCAGGAGAACGCTCAGCTGCACCTGATCACCTGCGGTGGCACCTACGATCGGACCACCGGGCACTACACCGACAACGTCATCGTCTACGCGACGATGACGAGCTCCTATCGAAGCTGAGCGCGGAGGCGGGCATGGGCTGGATGGCGAAGCGGAGACTGCGTACTGGCCCGACGGCGGCCTTGCCCGCCAAACCGGACCTGGACGAGTTGTTGCGCGTCGTCAGGCTCGCCGACCCGGCCGCGAGGCGGGACGGCGACGACATCGTGGCGACCGACGTGCGCGTGTGCGCGCCCGTCGAGGCCGAGGGCGAGCTGACCGGCGGTGAGCTGGAGAAGGTGTGGGCGGTGCGGGTGGCCGCGGAGGGCCCGCTGCCGCTCGACTTCTTCGACCGCTTCCTCGCCGAAGGGCTGGCGTTCCGGCTGGGCGGGCTCGCGGTGTGCCGGGGCGAGGTGAGCGATCCGGCCGACGACGAGGAGAGCGGCCCTGCGGTGATTCTGCCGGTACGTCCCACGCCGGAAGAGCTGGCCCCGCTGCTGGAGCAGGAGGAAGAGGGCATCGCGTTCACGGCGGGCGACATCCGGGCCGTGGTGGTACCGCAGAAGGGCCGGCCGCCGGCCGTGCAGGAGCTGCTGCCGTTCGCGACCGAGCTGACCGCGATCGAGCTGCGCGGCGGCGAGCCGGTCAAGCTGGGGGCGCTCGCGCTGGAGCTGTCCGAGGCTCTGAACGGGATCGCGGTGGACCGCTGGCGCTTCCGGATCGACACGGCGGAGGATCTCCTGTCTCCCGCGTCGGCGGAGGAAGCGGAGGAAGCCGAGGAATCGAAGGGACCCGAGGAGTCGAAGGGTGCCGAGGAGGCGGAGGAGGTCGTACCCCCGGCGGAGCCTGCGTCCGAATGACGTTCTGTTGTACTCTGCACCTAGTAACCGAATAATGCTCGGTTTCCAGGAGGCACTGTGGCAGAGGCGTACATCGTCGGGGCGGTTCGCACCCCGGTCGGCAAGAAGAAGGGCGGCCTTTCCACCGTCCACCCCACTGACCTGGCCGCGCACGCGCTGAAGGCGCTGATCGACCGCACCGGCGTCGACCCGGTCGCGGTCGAGGACGTCATCATGGGGTGCGTCATGCAGTTCGGCCCCCAGAGCATGGACATCGCGCGCAATGCCTGGCTGTCGGCAGGGCTGCCCGAGACCACCGCCGGCGTCACGATCGACCGGCAGTGCGGCTCCTCCCAGCAGTCGATCCACTTCGCCGCGCAGGGCGTCATGTCCGGCACCCAGGACCTGGTCGTGGCGGCCGGCGTCGAGTCGATGAGCATCGTGCCCATGGGCGCGTCGATCACGGCCGCCCTGGAGAAGGGCATGCCGTTCCCGTTCGGCGACAAGTGGGTCGAGCGGTACGGCAAGCAGGAGATCTCGCAGTTCCGCGGCGCCGAGCTGATGTGCGAGAAGTGGGGTTACACGCGGGACGTGCTGGAGCAGTACGCCTTCGAGTCCCACCAGCGCGCCGCCAAGGCCATCGCCAACGGCTACTTCAAGGACCAGATCGCCCCCGTCAACGGGGTCGAGGACGACGAAGGGCCGCGGGCGGACACGACGCTGGAGAAGATGGCCGGCCTGAAGACCCTCAAGGAGGGCGGCCAGATCACCGCGGCCACGTCGTCGCAGATCTCCGACGGCTCCGGCGCCGTGCTCATCGCCTCCGAGCAGGCCGTACGCGAGCACGGTCTCACCCCGAGGGCCCGCATCCACCAGCTCGCGCTCATGGGCGACGACCCGGTCTACATGCTGACCGCGCCGATCCCCGCCACGCAGCGGGCGCTGAAGAAGGCCGGCATGTCGATCGACGAGATCGACGTCGTCGAGATCAACGAGGCGTTCGCGCCGGTGCCGCTGGCGTGGATGAAGGAGATCGGCGCCGACCCGGCCCGGGTCAACCCGAACGGCGGCGCCATCGCGCTCGGCCACCCGCTCGGCGGCACGGGCGCGATCCTGATGACCAAGCTGCTGCACGAGCTGGAGCGCACCGGCGGCCGGTACGGCCTGCAGACGATGTGCGAGGGCGGCGGCCAGGCCAACGTCACCATCATCGAACGGCTGTGAAGGGTGGAGCGCCGCCTCCGGGCGTACGGGGGAGGCGGCGCTCCGCTAACTACCATCCCGGTAGTTGTCTAACGGCCCTTGGGCGGAAGGCGCCGGGGCGGCATGATCGGCCGCTGCGGCATCTTCGGCATCGGGCGCACCACCGGCAACTGGGGCCGGTTCTTCTTGTTTCCTGAGCGAACGCGCATAAGGGAAGCTCCTCTACGTAACTCACGACGCGGCTCGATAGAGGCCGGTCGACATGCTCAGCTGCCGCGTCTCATGGATGGACTGGCTGAGTGGCGGGCGGAAAGCCCCGCGAATTACAGGTAAAGGCGCATGTCCATGAGGCTATGGGGGCCTCGGACGGCCGCGCAACCGAATTAACGGCGAGCCGGATCGCGGGCGGCGTTCAGCCGCGCGCCCGCCTCAGGCTGTCAGCCGCGCACCCGGCTCAGGCTGTCAGCCGCGGGCCTGGCCCGCCGCGATCACGCTGTCGAGGGCCGCGCGCGACTCGCGCATCGCCTCCATGGCCCGGTCGATCCGGTCGCGTTCGGCCCGCAGCCGCCCCAGCATGTCAGGACAGGTCGGGGCGAGGTGGTCGCTCCCGGCCTCCAGGCAGGGCAGCACGGTCGCGATCATCGTGGTGCCGAGGCCAGCGGAGAGCAGGCAGCGGATCCGGCGCACCACCTCGACGTGGCCCTCGCCGTATTCGCGCTGGCCGCCGGCGCCGCGCTCGGGGCGCAGCAGGCCCTGCTCCTCGTAGTGCCGCAGGAGCCGCTCACTCACACCGGTGCGTCGGACGAACTCCCCGATGCGCACGTGGCCTCCCTCACGCCGGTTCGACTCTCACGTGCCTGTGGGAACTCAGCGTACTCGCATGACGTGGAGTTTCCCGGGACCTCAGCGCACGGAGTCGGGCGGCCGTCACCGCCGCGCCGGCCAGACCGAAGACCGCCACCGTCACGGAGAGGGGCGCGGGGAAGTAGGTGAGCTGCGCCCAGGTGACCGCCCGGCCGTTCACCAGCACCGACACGAGGTCCGGATACGCGGCCAGCACCCCGGCCGGGACGAGCGCGGGCACCAGCCGCGGCGCGATCCGCCACCAGGGCCGGCCGGAGCGCCCGGCGGCCCAGCGGCGCGCCCGCAGCACGCCCATGACGCCCAGCCCGGCCGCGACGAGCGCGAGCGCGCCCAGCACCGCCTCCCAGAGCTGCCGGTCGGCGTCGGGACCCTGCGGCTCGCGGCCCTCGCTCAGGGCCGTGAGGCCGAGCATGATGTCGTACGTCGGGTCGTACAGGGTGGCGTTGTTGGTCATCACGGCGAAGCCGTAGCCGGTCTTGGGGGAGACGGCCTCGACGGCGTTGTAGGTGAACAGGTTGCCCGAGTGCACGAGCTGCCCGCCCTCCTCGACGCCCCACCCCATCCCGTACGGGCGCAGCTTCGTCGGCCGGTGCATGGTCTCCAGGCTCTCCCGCTTGACCAGCGGCCGGCCGTCGCCCGTCTGCGCGATCAGCCACTTGCCCATGTCGGAGGCAGTGGTGATGACCCCGCCCGCGCCGCTGTCGTCGTGGAACCCGTCCAGTTCCGGCCGGGGCAGCCAGGCGCCGAAGAGCGAGGTGTAACCGTTCGCCGGCCGTACGTCGGCGGCGGAGACGGCGCTGGTGCGCATGCCGAGCGGCCCGAACACCCGGTCGCGCAGGTAGTCGCCGAACGTCCGGCCCGAGGCGACCTCCACCAGCCGCGCGGCCAGGTCGTAGTTGACGTTGCAGTACTCGTAGCGGGTGCCGGGGTCGGCGGCGAGCCGGGAGCCGGCCAGGCGGGCGGTGTAGTCGGCCAGGGAGGTGGCGCGTTCGGTCGCGGCGATGTCGATCGTGCGGTCCGACAGCCCCGACGTCTGGTTGAGCAGCTGCCGTACGGTGATGCGGGCCGCACGCGGGTCGGCCATCGCGAACCCGGGCACCTGCGCGGCCACCGGCTCGTCCAGCTTGATCCTGCCGCGCTCCACGAGCGTCATGACGGCCATGGCGGTGAACGACTTGCTCACCGAGGCCACCCGCATGGGGGTGTCGGCGGTGACGGGACGGCCGTCGGAGTCGTGGCCGTAGCCGGCGGCGTGCACGACCTCGCCGCCGTGCGTCACGACCACGGACAGGCCGGGCACCCCGGTGGTCTCCATGGCCTCGCGCAGGTAGGAGTCGACGGCTGCGGGCGTCAGTTCGGCGGGCGCCGCCGTGGCGGAAACGGGGCTGAGGGCGAGAGCGAGGGACAGAAGGAGTTTCACGCTGAAGAACCTAGGAAGACCAGGCCCTCTTCCGTATCCGCCGACCGTCCATGACCACCCCTGACGAAAGTCAGGTCTCGGGCAGCCGCTCGGGGGCGACCTCGCGGACCTGCTGGAAGATCATCGAGGTGCGCCAGCCGACGATCTCCTTGCGCTTGCTCAGCCGGTCGAGCAGGAACCCATGCAGGTGGTCGAGATCCCTGACGCCCACGTGCAGCAGGAAGTCGTCGCCGCCGGACAGCACGTACACGCTCATGACCTCAGGCATGGCGGCCGCCGACGACTTGAACGCGTTGATCACCGCGCGGCTCAGCGGGCGCACCTGGACCGAGACCATCGCCTGGACGCCGCGGTTGAGCGCGGCGGGGTCGATGTCGGCGTGATAGCCGCGGATCACCCCTTTACGGGTCAGCGCCCTGACCCGCTCCAGGCAGGTCGAGGGGGCGATGCCGAGTTGCCTGGCCAGCTCGCGGTTGGACTGCCGGGCATCCGTTTGGAGCAGGCGCACGATCGCCGAATCTAGTTCGTCCATGGTGCCATATTGCCATGCGATTCCGGTCAGGCGTTCGGTAGAGCGGCGGTCAGCCCGAACGGCTGAACTAGTTTCAGGCGTTATGAGTGGACGAATGGGAGCCTGGCAGGGGACGGCGCTGCTGGTGGGCGCGGTGCTGGGGCCGGGCATGCTGGTGCTGCCGCACCTGGCCGCGAGCGCGGCGGGGCCCGCCTCCGTGCTGGCCTGGGCGGGGATGCTCGCGCTGAGCGTGCCCGTCGCGCTGACCTTTGCCGCCCTCGGCTCGCGCTATCCGGGCGGCGGGGGAGTGGCCGCCGTCGTCGGCCTGGCGTTCGGCCGGCCCGCCGCCGCCGTGGCCGGCTGGTGGTTCTACGGCGCCGTGCCCATCGGCACCGTCGCGGGCGCGCTCGTCGGCGGCCGGTACGTCGAAGCCGCCCTCGGCGTGAACGCCACCCTGGCCGCCTGCCTGATCCTGGCGGCCGCGTTCGCGGCCAACGCCGCCGGGCTGCGCACCTCGGGACGGCTGCAGATCGTCATGGTCACCCTGCTCGTCACGCTGCTGGCCAGCGCGGTCATCACCGCCGTCCCGCACGCCGGCGCGGCCAACTTCACCCCCTTCGCCCCGTACGGCGCCGCGGGCGTGGCGGGCGCGGCCGGTGTGCTCATGTTCGCGTTCGTCGGCTGGGAGGCGGCCAGCCACCTGTCCGGCGAGTTCGCCGACGGGAGGAAGGGCCTGCTCCGGGCCACGGTGGTGACCCTGATCGTGATCGGCGTGCTGTACGCGGGCGTCGCCGTCACCTCTGTCGGCGTGCTCGGCGCGGACATGACCGGCGTGCCGCTGACCGCGATGCTGGAGACGGGCATCGGCCCGGCGGCGCGACCGGTCACCGGGGTGGTGGCGGTGCTGCTGTCGTTCGGGGCGGTCAACACCTACATCGCCGGGGCGGCCCGGCTGGGGGCGGCCCTGGCCAGGGACAAGGCGCTGCCCGGCTGGTTCGCCCAGGGCGGAGGGCCGGGCGAGACGCCGTACCGGAGCCTCGGGCTGGTGCTCGCGCTCAGCGTGCCGGTGCTGGTGTGGGGCGCGGACCTGGACCTGCTCATGCGGGCCACCTCGGCCTGCCTGGCCGCGGTCACCTCGGCCGGGGTCGCGGCGGCCGTGCGCATGCTGCCGGCCGGCCGGCACCGGACCACGGCCGTGATCGGGACCGGGATGTCGCTTTTGGGGCTGGCGTCCTGCGGTCTCTACCTGGTGGTACCCGCCGTGCTGGCGCTGGTGGCGGTCGGAGCGCTGAAGGTGAATGCTCGCCGTTCCTACAAAATCGGGCTATAAACGGGCGACAGGGCGCCGTCAGGCGGGCAGTACTCATGAGCACAAGACGGCGCAACGTCGGGAGGTGCGATGACCGAGCCCACCAAGTACGCGGAGTCCAGGGAAGTCGGCGAGCAGGCACGCGAGAAGGAGTGGACGCGTCCCAGCTTCGCCAAGCAGCTCTTCCTCGGTGACTTCCGGCTGGATCTGGTGCATCCGGCCCCGACCCCGCCCGACGAGGCGGCCAAGCGGGGCGAGGAGTTCGTCCGGGCGGTACGGCGCTACCTCGACGCGCACGTGGACCCCGCCCTCATCGAGCGGACCGCCCAGGTGCCGGACGACGTGGTGAAGGGGCTGGCGGAGCTCGGCGCGTTCGGGATCACGATCAAGGAGGAGTACGGCGGGCTCGGGCTGCCGTACCTGTACTACTGCCGCACCCTCATGCTCGTCGGCTCCTACTGCCCGGCGCTGGCCACGCTGCTGTCGGCGCACCAGTCGATCGGCGTGCCCCAGCCGCTCAAGCTCTTCGGCACCGAGGAGCAGAAGCGCGAGTTCCTGCCCAGGTGCGCGGCGGGGGAGATCTCGGCGTTCCTGCTGACCGAGCCCGACGTCGGCTCCGACCCGGCCCGCCTGGGCACCACCGCCGTACGCGACGGCGACGACTACGTGCTCGACGGCATGAAGCTGTGGACCACGAACGGCGTCGTCGCCGACCTGCTCGTGGTGATGGCCAGGACCGGCAAGAAGATCAGCGCGTTCATCGTCGAGGCCGACTCGCCGGGCATCACGGTCAAGCGGCGCAACTCGTTCATGGGGCTGCGCGGCATCGAGAACGGCGTCACCGAGTTCTCCCAGGTCAGAGTGCCGGCCAAGAACCTCATCGGACGCGAGGGCGAAGGGCTGAAGATCGCCCTCACCACGCTGAACACCGGCCGCCTGTCGCTGCCCGCCACGTGCGCGGGCAACGCCAAGTGGGCCGTCAAGATCGCCCGCGAGTGGGGCAACGAGCGCGAGCAGTGGGGGCGCAAGGTCGGCCGGCACGAGGCCGTGGCCACGAAGATCGCCTTCATCGCGGCCAGCGCGTACGCGCTCGAAGCCGTCTGCGAGCTGAGCAGCCGGCTGGCCGACGACCAGCGCAACGACATCAGGATCGAGGCGGCGCTGGCCAAGCTGTACGCGTCCGAGCTGGCGTACCAGGTGCTCGACGAACTGGTCCAGATGAGGGGCGGGCGCGGCTACGAGACGGCCGAGTCGCTCGCCGCCCGCGGCGAGCGCGGCGTGCCCGCCGAGCAGATGCTGCGCGACTCGCGCATCAACCGCATCTTCGAGGGCTCGTCCGAGATCATGCACCTGATGATCACTCGCGAGGCGGTGGACGCGCACCTGTCGGCCGCCGGCGAGCTGATCAACCCCGAGGCGGGCCGCCAGGAACGCGCGCAGGCGCTGCGCCGGGCCGGCCGCTTCTACGCCAAGTGGCTGCCCACACTGGTGGCCGGCACGGGCAACCTGCCCACCTCGTACGCCGACTTCGGCCCGCTGGCCGCCCACCTGCGCTTCGTGGAGCGGACCAGCAGGAAACTGGCCAGGTCCACCTTCTACGGCATGTCCCGCTGGCAGAGCAGGCTGGAGCACAAACAGTCCTTCCTCGGCCGGATCGTGGACATCGGGGCCGAACTGTTCGCCATGACCGCCGTCTGCCTCAAGGCCGAGGAGGACGCCAAGGACCTGGGGCGCAGGCCGTACGAGCTCGCCGACACCTTCTGCCACCAGGCACGACGTCGCGTGGACGAGCTCTTCGACCGGCTCTGGGACAACAGCGACAGCCACGACGTACGCCTGGCGAACTACGTCCTGGAGGGCCGCTACACCTTCGTCGAGGAGGGCATCCTCGACCCGTCGATCGAGGGCCCGTGGATCGGCACGCCGTCGGGCGGGGAGAACGTGCGGCGGAAGATCACCTGACATCCGGTCTAGACCGCATGTGCGGTCTGGTTTCCGCGAGTGTTGCCAAAACGAGACGGACCGGTATAGACCGGCCGCTCAACTCAGGCTTACGCTGGCGCAAACGCGGGCGAGCCGTTACTCGCGCGCCTCATCCCCCTGGGCTGGGTCCGCCGGCTGGTACGGACCAGCTCGGCCCGGCCCGACGAGAAGGCGGTATCTCCAGTGAACATCAAGCTTGTGAGCGGCGCCGCTCTCGGCCTTGCCACGATGCTGGTCCTGTCCAGTTGCGGCTCTGGCGGCTCCGGCGGAGGCGACGACACCCAGGCGTCCGGCGGCGGTGCGGTCACGCTGAAGATGGTCGCGGCCGACTACGGCGACGGCCCCGGCAAGCCGAACTCCGGTGAGACGTTCTGGAAGGGCGTCGTGGACGAGTTCCAGGCGGCCAACCCGAACATCAAGGTCGAGGTCCAGGTCATCAACTGGAACGACATCGACAAGCAGGTCGCCACCATGATCCAGAACGGTCAGGTGCCCGACATCCTGCAGACCGGCGACTACTCCGGCTTCGTCGCCGACAAGCTCCTCTACAAGGTGGACGAGGTCCTGTCGCCGAACGTCTCCGGCGACATGCTGCAGAAGTTCGCCGACTTCGGCAAGGTCGACGGCGCCGCGTACGGCATCCCGTTCGTCTCCTCAGCCCGCGCCCTGTTCTACAACAAGGACCTCTTCGAGAAGGCCGGCATCGCCGAGCCGCCGAAGACGTGGGACGAGCTCAAGGCCGCCGCCGAGAAGCTGAAGGGCGCCGGCGTGACGCAGCCGTTCGGCCTGCCGCTCGGCCAGGAGGAGGCCCAGGCCGAGTCCTTCCTGTGGATGCTGGGCAACGGCGGCGGCTACAAGGACGCCTCCGGCAAGTGGTCGATCAACTCCCCGCAGAACGTCGAGACGTTCACGTACGTGAAGGGCCTGGTCGACGCCGGGCTGACCACCCCCAACCCGGGCACCAAGGACCGCAAGACGGTCTGGGAGGACTTCGGCGCGGGCAAGGTCGGCATGGTCAACGGCGGCCCCATGTCCATCCCGATCTTCGACGCGGCCGGCCTGAAGAACTACGGCGTCGCGCCCATCCCCGGCAAGGCCGGACCGCTCGACACCACGCTCGGCGTCATGGACTGGATCATGGCGTTCAACAAGAACGGCCACGCCGCCGAGATCAAGAAGTTCTTCGACTTCTTCTACACCGGCAACGCCGCCCAGAAGATCTCCGACACCTACAAGCTGCTGCCCGTCACCAACGGCGGCATCGAGAAGCTGTCGAGCGACGAGAAGCTCAAGCCGTTCCTCGACGCGCTGCCCAACGCCAGCTTCTACCCCTTCCAGGACCCCAAGTGGGCCGAGGTGAACCCCGCCATCAAGCAGACCATCGGCGGCGCCGTCAAGGACGACCCCGCCAAGGTCCTCGGTGAGCTGCAGAAGACCGCCGAAGCGGCCGGCTGATCCAGCGGGACGCGGATACGGCCGGCACTCGCCGGCCGTATCGTCGTGGAAAGGTGTCTGATGAGAAGGTTGCGCGCCCTGGAGCCCCTCGCCTGGGTCGGGCCCGCCATCGTCCTGATCGCCCTCGTCGTGCTCTGGCCCGTGATCGAGATGATCAGGTCCTCGTTCCTGGAGATCAGCCGGCTCGGCGTGGAACGCGGCTACACCGGCTTCGCCAACTACGAGAAGCTGTTCGGCGAGAAGGACTTCGCCGACATCATGGTCCGCAGCGTGATCTGGGTCGTCGCCGTCGTGGTGCTCACCGTGCTGCTCTCGCTGGCCCTGGCCCAGCTGTTCAACCAGCGCTTCCCGCTGCGCAAGGTGGCCCGCTGGGCGCTCATCGCGCCGTGGGCCGCGTCGGTGCTCATGACCGCGATCATCTTCAAGTGGATGCTCGACCCCGAGGTCGGCGTGATCAACCAGATCCGGCTGAAACTCGGGTGGATCGACGCCATGGGCGGAGCCGCCGCCGACCAGCTCGGTGACGCCTCCACCGCGATGCCGTGGCTGGTCTTCGTCGCGGTGTTCGTGTCGGTGCCGTTCACCACGTACGCGCTGCTGGCCGGGCTCGCGACGATCCCCGCCGACGTGTACGAGGCCGCCCGGATGGACGGAGCCGGACGCCTGCGGACGTACTGGTCGATCACGCTGCCGCTGCTGCGCCCCGCGCTCACCGTGGCCGCGCTGATCAACGTCATGAACGTCTTCAACAGCTTCCCGATCATCTGGGCCATGACGCACGGCCAGCCCGGCTACTCCACGGCCACGTCGACGATCCTCATGTACATCCTCAAGGGATCCGACATCGGCGAATCGGCCGCCATGTCCGTCGTCAACTTCGGCATGGTGATCGTGCTGACCGTGATCTTCCTGCGGGTGTCGCGGTGGAACAAGGAGGTGACGTGATGGCCGTCAAGACCATGCCGTCGCAGACCAGGCCACACCATCACGCCCGCGCCGGCCGGGGCGGCGGCGCGGCCCGCGCCATGCCCAGGCTCAAGACGGTCCTCGTCGCGGGCACCGCCTACGTCGTCTCGCTGCTGTTCCTGTTCCCGTACGTGGTCATGCTGCTGACCTCGCTGCGCTCCCAGGACTCGCTGCGCGAGGTGACGTTCTGGCCGCGTGAGTGGATCTGGTCGAACCTGGCCGACTTCTGGGGCACCGGCCTGGCCGTCAACCTCTGGGTCACCATCAAGGTGGCGGCCGGCTCGACCGTGCTCGTGCTGCTGGTGGCTCTGCCCGCCGCGTACTACTCGGCCCGGCACCAGTTCAAGGGACGCACCGCGTTCCTGGTGCTCGTGCTGATCACGCAGATGTTCCAGCCCACGGCCATGGTCGTCGGCATCTACCGCGAGTTCTTCCAGTTCGGGCTGGTGGACTCGATCTGGGCGCTGATCCTGGTCAACGGCGGGTTCAACCTGGCGTTCGCCGTGTGGATCCTGAACGCGTACTTCTCCTCCATCCCGCGCGAGCTGGAGGAGGCCGCCTTCATCGACGGCAACGGGCGCTTCGGCGCGATGTTCCGGATCACGCTGCCGCTGGCCATGCCCGGCGTCATCACCGCGCTGATCTTCACGTTCATCGCCGCGTGGAACGAGTTCGTGGTCGCCCTGACCCTGACCACGACCACGGCCAACCAGCCGCTTCCCGTGGCGCTCAACTCGTTCATCGGGCAGTACCAGGTGGACTGGCAGAACCTGTTCGCCGGCTCGGTGATCGCCACCATCCCGGTGATCATCCTGTTCGCCCTGATCGAGCGGAAGGTGGTCGGCGGCCTGACCGCCGGCTCCATCAAGTAGACCGTCCGGCCGCCCCGGTGACCCCTGGGCGCGGCCGGGCGGTTCAGTCCTGCTTGGGTACGGGGACGCGGGCCACGCAGAACACCGTCTGGCCGAACGGCGGCGTGATGAACCGCTCGATGAAGCGCGTCGTCGGCACCACCGTGCGGTCGTAGATCTTGACCAGCCGCGGGTCCGGATAGCCCACGCCGCCCCGGCGCACCGCCGCCCACCAGGCGATGCCGCCCAGGAAGTTGATCGGCTTGAGCACCTCGACGTCCAGCCCCGCCTTGGCCACCGTGGTGCCGAGCGTCTTGGGCGTGTAGCGCTGGACGTGACCCACCTTGCGGTCGAAGTCACCGTAAAGCTGCGGATAGCCGGGCACCCAGATGATGATCCGCCCGCCCGGCTGCGTGACGCGCGCCAGCGAACGCAGCGCCTCGGCGTCCTCCTCGATGTGCTCCAGCACGTTCATCATGACGACGGTGTCGACCTTGTCGTCCAGCGGGATGTCCGTCGGCAGGCCGAACTGCAGCACGCTGATGTCGTCGCGGTCGGCGAAGCGCTTCTCCAACTGCTCGACGCAGTAGGGGTCGAAGTCGCTCACGACCAGGCGGTCGAGGCGCGGCATGAACTGCTCGGCGAAGTGGCCCAGCCCCGAGCCGATCTCCAGCATCGAGCGGCCGACATGCGGGGCGACCATGTCGAACTCGTACTGCCGGTAGTTCTTGGCCTCGTCCCCACCCAGGTGGTTCTCCAGGGCCTCGTCACCGGCCGCCGGTTGCACTACACGGTCATACCCAGAAGACATATTCCCGTTCCTTCAAGGGGCTCATGGATTGCCCGAGTCTAATGCCCCGCATCGTCATGAGGATGACACGATCAGCGAAACGCCCTTCCCCAAGTGCCCGGGATGCGGTGGAATCTGACTCGTCATGGACGACGACGAGGCGGTCACGCGCTCGCTCGACGGTGACCTGGCCGCCTACGAGGTGCTGGTCGCCCGCTACAGCGCGCTCGCGCACCGCACCGCCGCCATGCTCGGGGCGGGTGACGAGGCGGAGGACGTCGTCCAGGAGGCTTTCGTCAAGGCGTTCCGGCACCTGCCGGGCTTCCGCAGGGACGCGCCGTTCCGGCCGTGGCTGCTGCGCATCGTGGCCAACGAGACCCACAACCTGACCCGCTCCCGCGGGCGGCGCTCCGACCTGGCGCTGCGCCTCGCCGCCGGCGCCGATCCGGTCGCGCCCGACGACCCCGAGGGCGCCGCCGTGGCCGGCGACCGGCGCTCGCGGCTGCTGGCCGCCGTACGCCGGCTGCCGGAACGGGAACGTCAGGCGGTCGTCTGCCGGTACTTCTTACAGCTGAGCGAGGCGGAGACCGCGCAGGTGCTCGACTGGCCGGTCGGCACCGTCAAGTCCAGCACGCACCGGGGGCTGGCCCGGCTGAGGGAGGAGGTGGGCGGTGAACTCGCGTGAACCCTTCGACGACCTGGAGGCCGAACTCGTGGCGCTCGGCGACCTCCTCGACACGCCCGCGCCACCACCACCCGCCGACGTCGCCGCCGCCGTCCGCGCCCGCCTGGAACAGCCCGGCCCGGCAGTCACGGACCCCACCACCGGCACCTCTGCCGATCCCGGCATCTCGGTCGGCCACGGACCCGGCCTGCACTCCGAGCTCGGTCCCGAGTCCGGCTCGGGGCCCGACGACGGTCCCGATCCGGCGCACGGGCCCATTGCCGTGCCTGTACGGCCGCACTCCCGGGTGCCTGGCCGGCGGGGTCGGCGGTGGGCGGTCATGGCGGCCGTGGTCGCCGTCGTCATCGCCGTCACGGCCGCCACCCCCCAGGGGCGCGCCGCCGTGGCGTACATCCTCCGCTTCGCCGGCATCGAGCTGCGGGTCGGTGACACCCCGCCGCCGCCCGTCACCACCACGGCCGGGCTCCCGGGCGAGCACACCGTGCCGCCGTCCGCCGTCGCGGGCCAGGCGCGCTTCCCGGTCAGGACCCCCGCGGCCCTCGGCCCCCCGCAGCGCGTGACGGTCGCCGACGGCGGCCGGGTGGTGTCCATGTTCTGGCCGGACGGCGTCCGCCTGGACCAGTTCGACGGCGCCATGGACCCGTACTTCTTCAAGAAGCTCGGCCCGCCCTACCCCGACCACGTCCTGGTCGGCGGGCGCTCCGCCTGGTGGCTCCCCGGCGCGCACCCCCTCGGCTACATCCGCCGCCAGGACGGCACCGAGGTCCCGCTCCGCCAGGCCGCCCCCACGCTCGTCTGGCAGCAGGGCACGCTCAACTACCGCCTGGAGGGCGCGGCGGACAAGGAGGAGGCCGTCCGCGTCGCCGAGTCACTCCGGTGACGACGTCAGCCAGTCGTCCACACCCTTGAGCAGCTCCTTGCGCACCGTCTCGGGGGCGGTGGAGGAGCGTACGGACTGGCGGGCCAGCTCGGCCACCTCCGCGTCGCCGAACCCGTAGACGTCCCTGGCCAGCTCGTACTGCCGCAGCAGCCGCGTGCCGAACAGCAGCGGGTCGTCGGAGCCCAGCGCGATCGGCACCCCCGCGTCGAACAGCCGGCGCAGCGGCACGTCGGCGGCCCGCTCGACCACCCCCAGGCCCACGTTGGAGGTGGGACAGATCTCGCAGCAGATCTGCCGGTCGGCCAGCCGCCGCATCAGCCAGTCGTCCTCGGCCGCGCGCACCCCGTGGCCGACCCGGTCGGCGCCCAGGTCGTCCACGCACTGCGCGACGCTGCGCGGCCCCATCAGCTCGCCGCCGTGGGGCATGGCCAGCAGCCCGCCGCGCTTGGCGATCCTGAACGCCCGCTCGAAGTCCCTGGCCTGGCTGCGCCGCTCGTCGTTGGACAGCCCGAAGCCGACCACACCCTTGTCGGTGTACTGGACGGCCAGCCGGGCCAGCGTGTTCGCGTCGAGCGGATGACGGGTCCTGTTCGCCGCCACGATCACCGCGATCCCGATCCCCGCGTGCGCCGACGCCTGGCGTACCGCGTCCAGCATCAGCTCCAGCGTGGCCGTCAGCCCGCCGAAACGCTGGGCGTACCCCGACGGGTCCACCTGGATCTCCAGCCACCGCGACCCGGCCGCCACCTCGTCCTCGGCCGCCTCACGCAGGAGCCGGTAGACGTGCTCGGGACGGGTCAGCACGGACCTGGCGATGTCGTACAGACGCTGGAACCTGAACCAGCCCCGCTCGTCGGTCGCCCGCAACTTCGGCGGCCAGTCCTGCTCCAGCGCGTCGGGCAGATGCAGCCCCTGGTCCCTGGCCAGCTCGATCAGCGTCGAATGCCGCATCGAGCCGGTGAAGTGCAGGTGGAGATGGGCCTTGGGAAGTGCGTGCAGGGGCCGTGGCATCTGCATATCTTGCCACTCAACCTCCAGGCGGGTCGGCGCGTTGGGGAGGGCGGGGCGACGCCGCACGACGCCGAGGACCTGGTCCAGCACACGCTGGGAGATCGACGGCGAGGCCGAGTCGCGCAGGATCGCTGAGGGCGTACGTCCCGACCGGCCGAACGTACGGTAGGGAGCGCTCGGGCGGGGGATCATGGGGGGATGATCCCCGAGGGACACGAGCTCGGCCAGGGCGCCCGCGCGGCTCTCGCGGGGCTGGCGCTGGGCGTGACGGCCCTCATCATCTACGGGCTGTTCTCCTCGGGGTTCGGCCGCCCGCCCCGCCTGGCCCTGCCCACCCCGCGCCCCGCCCCCGCCCTGCCTCCCGAGCCCGCGCCGGCCTCCGACCCCGCGCCTGCCTCCGAGCCTGTGGCCGGACCGGCTTCCGGAGTCGCGTCCGGCGCTTCGGCGCCCGGACCGGCGGCTACCGGCCCAGGCTCCGAGCGGCCGGCCGCCGCGGGGGCCGTGGGGCCGCGGCCGGTCAGGGCGCTCGCGGTGGTCTCCGGCGATCTGTGGCTCACCCACCTGCCCTCGGACCTCGAACGCGCCGCCGGCGGCGTCCTCGCGCGGCGGCCCGGGGTCGAGAGCGGGGCCTGGGCCAGGTTCGGCGGCGCGGGCCGGTTCGTCGAGGTCCAGGTCGAACGGGGTACGGTCGCCGCCGGCTGGGACCGCTACCGCACCCGCGTCGCCGTGCGGGCCGCCCGTGCCGTCACCGTGCGCGGCAGGCCGGCCCTGGTCGGCAGGCATCCCGCCGGCGGCCGGGTGATCGTCTGGCTCGAACGTCCTGGCATGGGTGCGTGGGTCCGGGTCAGCGATTCGCTCAGTGACGATCTCCTCGCTATTGCCGCCTCCGTTCAGGCTCGTGTAGGAGACTAGGAGCCCTTTCCCCCGGTAATCCGCTCACGTCAAAGGGGAGGTCGATGCGGCGGCTGGCAGCGGTGCTCCTCATGTTCACGCTGACGGCGTGCGGCGTCGGCGGCGACCCCACGCCGCCGCTGCAGGCGACCCTGCCCCCGCCCAAGCCGGTCATCACCCGCAAGAACATGGCCTCGCTGTCCTGCGACGACACCAAGGTGCACGTGCCCGCCGAGATCCCCGGCCTCGACGACGCCGGCAAGTTCGCCCGTCTCGACTCGCTCAGGCAGCGGCTCAAGGTGCGCGGCCGGATCTGGCGCGAGGACGACGAGCGCGTGTACGTCGGCGTGGTGTGCGGGGTGCAGACGGCCGAGCGGTTCTCCACGCTGGTGGCCAGGTCGACGCTGACCCTGTACCAGGGCAAACCGGCGCTGCGCTGGATCACGCGTACGGGCATGCGCAACTTCATGTGGCTGGAGCGGCCGGGCACCGCCGTCTACATCGGCGCGACGCCCGGCCTGGCCACGGAGATCAGGCTGATCGCCGCCGACATCACCGCGGCCTGACCCGCCCCTGCCACCACCGCTTCCACCCACGGCCCCGATCAGACCAGAACCGCTCGAACCGACCCTCATCAGTCCGCGCGAACCGGCACTGATCGGATCAGCGAGCCTCGGACAGCAGCTTGCTCAGCCGGCTGACGCCCTCGACCAGGTCCTCGTCACCCAGCGCGTAGGACAGCCGGAAGTAACCCGGCGTGCCGAAGGCCTCGCCCGGCACCACGGCCACCTCGGCCTCCTCCAGGATCAGCTCCGCCAGCTCCGCGGACGACTGAGGCCGCCGACCGCGCAGTTCCTTGCCGATCAGCTCCTTGACCGAGGGATATGCGTAGAACGCCCCCTTCGGTTCCGGGCACAACACGCCCGGGATCTCGTTCAGCATCCGCACCATCGTCTGACGCCGCCGGTCGAACGCCTCGCGCATTTCCGCCACCGCCGACAGGTCGCCGGAGACCGCCGCCAGCGCGGCGATCTGCGCCACGTTGGAGACGTTGGAGGTGGCGTGCGACTGCAGGTTGGTCGCGGCCTTGACCACGTCGGACGGACCGATCAGCCAGCCCACGCGCCAGCCGGTCATCGCGTACGTCTTCGCCACGCCGTTGAGGATCACGACCTTGTCGCCCAGCTCGGGAACGGCGGTGGCGATGCTGGTGAACTCGGCGTCGCCGTAGATCAGGTGCTCGTAGATCTCGTCGGTGACCACCCAAAGGCCGTGCTCCGCCGCCCAGCGGCCGATCGCGATCGTCTGCTCGCGCGAGTAGACGGCGCCCGTCGGGTTGGACGGCGAGACGAACAGCAGCGCCTTCGTCCGCTCGGTGCGGGCCGCCTCCAGCTGCTCGACGTCCGCCAGGTAGCCGGTGGACTCGTCGGTCACCACGTCCACCTGGACGCCCCCGGCCAGCTTGATCGCCTCGGGGTAGGTCGTCCAGTAGGGGGCCACGACGAGGACCTCGTCGCCCGGGTCGAGCAGCGTCGCGAACGCCTGGTAGACCGCCTGCTTGCCGCCGTTGGTGACGAGCACCTGCGCGGGCTCGGCCGCGTAACCGGAGTCGCGCAGGGTCTTGGCCGCGATCGCCTTCTTCAGCTCGGGCAGCCCGCCGGCCGGCGTGTACTTGTGGAAGCGCGGGTCGCGGGCCGCCTCGATCGCCGCCTCGACGATGTAGCCGGGCGTCGGGAAGTCGGGCTCGCCGGCGCCGAAGCCGATGACGGGCCGGCCCTCGGCCTTCATCGCCTTCGCCTTGGCGTCCACGGCGAGCGTGGCGGACTCGGAAATCGCGGAAATTCTCGCGGAGATGCGGGGTCGGGTGGACATGTATTCATGTTCCCACGCGGCCCACACGCGGGCGTGACCTGGGCGATCAGGTTTTGGTTCGACGTACCCGGCAATCACCCGTATGCTTTCGCCTGGTCCTTCCGCCGCATGTCGGCGAGCGGTTCGGTCCAGGCAGTGAGTCGATCAGGGTAGTCTGGTCAACGACATAGGGCACTGGCGCAATTGGTAGCGCACCGGTCTCCAAAACCGGCGGTTGGGGGTTCGAGTCCCTCGTGCCCTGCGAGTGCGGTCCGCGCAATGCTTGGCGTGTAAGCGCGCCGCATTACTGCGTTGGATACGACGGATCAGGTGAGGACTGTGGCGATCGACACGCGCGGCGAGACCGCAGACAAGCCTAGTGGCGACAAGAAGGCGCGCACGACTCCTGCCCTCTTCTACCGGCAGGTCGTCAACGAGCTTCGTAAGGTCATCTGGCCGACACGCAAGGATCTCATCACCTACACCACGGTCGTTCTGATATTCGTTCTGATCATGGTTGCGATCGTGTACGGGCTCGACAGCGCCCTGGGATGGGCGGTCCTCCGCGTCTTCGGCGGATCCTGACCGAGACTCCGGCGGTGGTCGCCTGACGGGGTCGCCATTCGATTACCACGAAAGAGGAAGAGTCACCGTGTCCGAGTCTTCAATTCCGGCTGACGGGTCCCGCGACGAGTGGGGCGACGAGCTGGAAGAGGCCACTGAGGAGTCCGCCGAGGCGGCTCTGGAAGAGGCCGAGGTCGAGGAGAGCGACGAGGAGGCGGCCGAGGTCGAGGCTTCCACCGTCGACGACGACGGTGAGGAACTTCCCGAGGTCGACCCGGTCGAGGAGTTCAAGAGCTCGCTGCGCGGGCAGCCCGGCGAGTGGTACGTCATCCACTCCTACGCCGGTTACGAGAACCGGGTGAAGTCCAACATCGAGAGCCGCAACGTCTCGCTCAACATGGAGGACTACATCTACCAGGTCGAGGTGCCCACGCACACCGTCCAGGAGTTCAAGAGCGGCAAGAAGGTCCCGGTCAAGGAGCGGGTGCTGCCCGGCTACGTGCTGGTGCGCATGGAGCTGACCGACGAGTCCTGGGCCGCCGTGCGCAACACGCCCGGTGTGACCGGCTTCGTGGGCCTGTCCAACAAGCCGAGCCCGCTCAGCCTCGACGAGGTCGCCAAGCTGCTGGCGCCCGAGCCGACCGAAGAGGCCAAGAAGGCCACCACCAAGGCCTCCGCGGGCCCCACGGTCGAGTTCGAGATCGGTGAGTCCGTCACCGTCATGGACGGCCCGTTCGCGACGCTGCCCGCCTCGGTGAGCGAGATCAGCCCCGAGTCGCAGAAGCTCAAGGTGCTCGTGTCGATCTTCGGCCGCGAGACCCCGGTGGAGCTCTCGTTCAACCAGGTCTCGAAGATCTGAGACGATCACATACACTTAGACGTTCGGCTGGCCGCCTCACGCGAAGGGCGGCCTCCGACATGTCAGGGGCGCACCCGCGACCCTGACGGCATCGCAATCAGGACCCGGAGAAGGACTAATGCCTCCGAAGAAGAAGATCGCCGCACTGGTGAAGGTCCAGCTTCCCGCTGGACAGGCCACCCCGGCGCCGCCCGTCGGTACCGCCCTCGGTCCCCACGGCGTCAACATCATGGACTTCGTCAAGCAGTACAACGCTGCGACGGAGGCCCAGCGGGGCAACATCATCCCCGTTGAGATCACCATTTTCGAAGACCGCAGCTTCACCTTCATCACGAAGACGCCGCCGGCGCCCGAGCTGATCAAGAAGGCCCTGGGTCTCGACAAGGGCAGCGCGGTCCCGCACCGCGACAAGGTCGGCAAGCTGAGCCGCGAGCAGCTGCGCAGCATCGCCGAGACGAAGATGCCCGACCTCAACGCCAACGACATCGAGGCGGCCGAGAAGATCATCGCCGGCACCGCCCGGTCGATGGGCATCACCGTCGCCGACTGAGACCTTTCCCCGTAGTCGTGGGAGGGCCGGCACCGCGATCGGCCCGGACACCACAAGGAGTCAACATGCAGCGCAGCAAGGCGCACAAAGACGCGACCGCCAAGGTCGACCGCGACAAGCTCTACACGCCCGTCGAGGCCGCGAAGCTGGCCAAGGAGACGTCGACCACCAAGTTCGACGCCACCGTCGAGGTCGCCCTCCGGCTCGGCGTCGACCCTCGCAAGGCCGACCAGATCGTGCGCGGCACGGTCAACCTTCCGCACGGCACCGGTAAGACCGCCCGGGTCCTGGTCTTCGCGACCGGTGACCGTGCTGAGGCGGCCCGCGAGGCGGGCGCCGACATCGTCGGCGCCGACGAGCTGATCGACGAGATCTCCAAGGGCAACCGGCTCAACGAGTTCGACGCCGTGGTGGCCACGCCGGACCTGATGGGCAAGGTCGGCCGCCTGGGCCGCGTCCTCGGCCCGCGCGGTCTCATGCCCAACCCCAAGACCGGCACCGTGACGCCCGACGTCGCCAAGGCCGTGACGGAGATCAAGGGCGGCAAGATCGAGTTCCGCACCGACCGGCAGGCCAACCTGCACTTCATCATCGGCAAGACGTCGTTCGGCGAGCGCCAGCTCATCGAGAACTACGCCGCCGCCCTCGACGAGGTGCTCCGTCTCAAGCCGTCGGCCGCCAAGGGCCGCTACCTGAAGAAGGTCACCTTCTCCACGACGATGGGCCCGGGCGTCCCGGTCGACCCCAACGTCACCCGCGGCCTCACGGCCGAGCTGGAGAGCTGACCGCTCCCCGCAGAGCTTCACCACGCCCCCGTCCGGTGCTTCCGGGCGGGGGCGTTCTGCGTCCCTCACCCTGTCCGAGGCTGACCGGCCTGTTCGGCCTGTACGGGGCTGACCGGCATGACGGGCGCGAAGGCCTGCGCCGAGTCGCCGCCGGACGACCGGGCCGCCACTGTCGGCTGTGCCTTCGTCCGGAGCTCTCCGGGGGGAGAGAGACCGGCCGTCGCCCCCGATGGGCTGCCGGACGGCGGTGTCGCCGTTGCGGACGCCGGTCGTCCGCGGTGGGTCGCCGGAAGGCCGTGTCGGCGGGTCGTAGGCGATGGGCTTGCGAGGGCGGTCGTGCGGGGCGTTCGTGAGGGCGTCCTGAGCGGGGTGACGTAACTCGTTCGCGGGGCTGTCAACCGAATGTGCGGGCCGGCCGGTAGTCATCGCTGGAGTCGATGAGACGGAGATGACTGATGGACGACGGGTTCGCCGAGTACGTGGCGCACCGCCATTTACGGCTGTGCCGGATGGCGTACCTCCTGACCCGGGACTGGGGTACGGCCGAGGATCTGGTGCAGACGGCGCTGGCCAAGGCATGGGTGGCCTGGCGGCGGATCGACGGCAATCCCGATCCGTACGTGTATCGGATCATCGTGAACACCCACGCCTCGTGGTGGCGGCGGCTGTGGCGGGGTGAGGTGCCGGTCGAGACCTTTCCCGAGACTGCCGATCCGCGCGATCAGACCGCCGTGGCGGACGACCGGGCGGCGCTGTGGAACGCCATCGGCGCCCTGTCGCCACGTCAGCGGGCGGTGATCGTCCTGCACTACTTCGAGGGGCGGACGCTCGCCCAGGTCGCCGAGATCGTCGGCTGCTCACTGGGCGCGGTCAAGAGCCAGCTCGGCAGGGCCCTGACCCGTCTCAGGGTCGACCCGGACATCCGCACGATGCACCTGGAGGAGTCGCAGCGATGAGGGAGACAAGGGAGACGGGGGAGCCGGGGATGAGGCGTACGGAGAGCGGCCTGCGCGCGTTGCTGGAGGAGCGTGCCGGCGACGGGGCCGGTGCGGAACCGAGCCCGCACCTCGACCGGATCATCCGGCGGGGCCGCCGGACGCGGGCGACCAGGCGAGCGCTGAGCGTCGGAGCGGCGCTGGCGGTCACTGCCACCGCCACCGCCGCCGTCCTGCTGGCGGGCTCCATCACGGGCACGGGTCCCGTCCGTCCGGATGAACCGGCCGTGGTGGCTCGGCAACCCGACTCCGCGCAGGTCGAGACGGGCCCAGAACTCCCCGAGACCTTCCCCGTCGTCCTCGGAGCCAAGAGGTACTCCATTCCCCTCCTGCACGCCGAGCGCTTCGCCACGACGGGCGTGGGCAGGACGGTGACGTTCACCCCGACGAGCACCGACACCGGCTTCAAGGTGGTCTGCGGCGACCCGAACGCCTGGTTCGTCCTCTCGGGCCCGGTCAAGGGCGGCGAACTAAGCGGCACGGCCGGGCGGTGCGGGAACGGAGGAGGGGGGCATCACGACCATCTCTCCGCGCCCACCGGATGGCTCAAGGGCCCCCAGAAGATACAGGTGTGGGTCTTCCCCCCGGACGCGCCCGTCGTCGAGGTCGCCGAGGAGCTCGGCCGCTGCCTGCCGGTCCCGGCTTCGGCGCCGTGCGACGAGGGGGCGGCCGGGCGTGCGCTCTTCCGCAAGGACGTGCGCGAACGGCTCTTGGCGAAGGTGAGCGAGCAGCCTGGCACGTGGGCGGTCGGCGTGTACGACCACCCGCCCGCCGGCACCTCCGCGACCACCACTGGCCCGTCCCCGACTGACGGTTCGTCCGAGACCACGGATTCGTCCGTGTCCGCTGGATCGTCCGCTGGATCGTCCGCTGGATCGTCCGCGACCTCAGACCCGTCCGTGACCTCAGACCTGTCCGTGACCTCAGACCCGCCCGCGACCAACGGCCGTCCGTGATCTCGTGGGCGAATCGCGGGGATTCGCCGGATCCGTACGGCGACGCGATCTTGCAGGTGAGGGTGGCTGCGACGGGGAATGTGTGGAAAGTGTGCGGGGCGTGTGAGGGATAACCCTGGGTTTTCCCTTATTTGTGAGGGGAAGACGCCCCGGCGAGAGCACTTAAACGTAAGGTCAAAACATGCTGAAGCGCACGATAAGTATGACCGCGGCCGGAGCCGCGCTCGTCGTAGCCGCGGTCGCCGGTTGTGGATCGAACGCGCAGCCCATCCAGGTCAACCTGGCCGCCTCCGAGGTGCTCGCGCAGGCCGCGCAGAAGACGTCGGATGTCACCAGTTACACGGTCGACGCCGTGGTGAACCTCTCGCACGCGCAGGAGGGCGACGGCAAGGTGCAGGGCCGCATGCTCTACCAGAGCAAGCCCGAGCTGGCCGTCGACCTCACGCTGGACACCGTCGACATGGGCGGGCGCAGCGTTCCGGGTGGCGTGCGGGCGGTGCTGCAGGGCGACACCGTCTACGTCAAGGTCGAGGCGCTGAAGGAGCTCCTGGGCGGCACCAAGCCGTGGATCAAGGTCTCGCTGAGCGAGATGGGCGGCGACTCGGCCCAGGTGAGTCAGTACCTCACCCAGATCCAGCAGTTCGACCTCGGCAACATGACCAAGCTCGTCACGGCCTCGCAGGACGTCAAGTCCGTCGGGACCGAGAGCGTCAACAACGAGGACACGACCCACTACAGCGGGACGTTCCCCGTCGACGCGGCCGTGCAGCAGCTGCCGGCCGACAAGCAGGAGCAGGCCCGTGAAGGTCTGGCCGAGCTGAAGGACGTCAAGTTCGACATCTGGGTGGCCGCCGACGGGCTGCCGCGCAAGCTCGCGCTGAACGGCTCCAAGGAGGGCGCCACGCTCGACGCCACCCTGTTCTTCAAGGACTTCAACAAGGCCGTCAACATCCAGACGCCGCCCGCCGACCAGGTCGGAGAGCTGCCCAAGGGTACGAACAACTGAGAACGATTTGGAAACTCGGCGGCCAGCGCGTAGTCTGGTCGTTGCCGAAGACCGCCGGTCGTCGTCAGGTGCCTCAAAGCCTGGCGACCGAAGGATCCACATTCTGTGGACGGCCCGCGCAGGTGTGATACGAGTTTCCCACGTGGAGTGATCCGTGTGTGTGAAGCCCCGTGCGCCCTGCGCCCGGGGCTGTTCTCATTTCTGGGGCCCTTCGCCGGTGGCACATCTGGAAGGAGGCCCATGGCGAGGGCGGATAAGGCGACAGCGGTTGCCGAGCTCAAGCGTGAGTTCGAAGGCAGCGCCGCCGCCGTTCTGACCGAGTACCGCGGTCTCACCGTCGCGCAGCTCAAGGAGCTGCGCACCTCTCTCGGTGGGAATGCGAAGTTCGCCGTGGCGAAGAACACCCTGACCAAGATCGCGGCCAATGAGGCCGGTCTTGCGGGCCTCGACGGCCTGCTCGCCGGTCCGACCGCGATCGCCTTCGTCAACGGTGACGTTGTCGAGGCGGCCAAGGGCCTGCGTGACTTCGCCAAGGCCAATCCCCTTCTGGTGATCAAGGGCGGCGTCCTCGACGGCAAGACGCTCGACGCCACCGAGATCACCAAGCTCGCCGACCTCGAGTCCCGCGAGGTTCTCCTCGCGAAGCTGGCCGGTGCCATGAAGGCCAAGCAGAGCGCCGCCGCCGCGGTGTTCGCCGCTCTGCCCACGCAGATGGCCCAGCTGGCCGACGCCCTTCGTGCCAAGCGCGAAGAGTCCGGCGAGTAACACGGGGGTTGCCGCACATACCGCGGTCCCGTTCCTAGTTTTCTGCAAGTCCTAAACGTAAGGAAGACATCATGGCGAAGCTCAGCACCGACGAGCTGCTCGACGCTTTCAAGGAGATGACCCTCCTTGAGCTGTCCGAGTTCGTGAAGCAGTTCGAAGAGGTCTTCGACGTCAAGGCCGCCGCCCCCGTCGCGGTCGCCGCCGCCCCCGCCGCCGGTGGCGGTGGCGAGGCCGCCGCGGTCGAGGAGCAGGACGAGTTCGACGTCATCCTCGAGGCCGCCGGCGACAAGAAGATCCAGGTCATCAAGGAGATCCGCGCCCTCACGTCCCTGGGCCTCAAGGAGGCCAAGGACCTGGTGGACGGTGCTCCGAAGGCCGTCTTCGACGGCAAGGTCAACAAGGAGCAGGCGGAGAAGGCCAAGGAGGCCCTCGAGGGCGCCGGCGCCACCGTCACCGTGAAGTAACTTCCCCTTCGCTTCACGCAAAAAGCTCTTCGGAAAGAGGCGGACACACCCTGGTGCCGGGTGTGCCGCCTCTTTTCGCGTTCGCGGGCAGGTCCAGCTTTCGCGGGCAGGTCCAGCGTTCTCCGGCGGGTCCAGCGTTCCGGCACGTTCGGCGTTCAGCTCGCGGCGGCGCGGACCCGGGCGATGGCGCTGGTGTCCATGTAGTCCCTGGCGTGCGTGATCCGCCCGTCCCTGATCCTGAGCACCAGCAGGCCGGGGACGGTGACCAGCTGTCCGCCCGCCGTGACGTGCGCGTCCTGCTCCACCACCACGATCTCAGGGTCCTCGGTACGGTGCAGCGCCACCCGCCGCACCTCCCTGGCCTCGAACGGCGCGGCGCCCCACATCGCGCGGTATCCGGCGCGCACCGCCTCGCGCCCCTCGAAGGGCGGCAGCCCGCCGAACGGGAACTCGTGCAGCCCGTCCTCCGCGTACAGGTCGGCCAGCTCGTCGGCCGACTTGTGCAGCATGGCCGCGTGGTAGCCGGTGACGATCTCCTCGATGGACATGACGAACCCCATTCCGCTCAACAGGCGTTGACTCAACGAGCGTAGAGCGAATCGGAAGGTTCGGTCAACGCGGGTAGAGTCAGGGCCGTGAGCGAGCGACCGCTGCCGCGGGCCGAGCGGCGGCGCAGGACGGAAGGCCGGATCCTCGACGCCGCCAGGTCGCTCTTCGCCGAGGTCGGCTACGAGCGCGCCACCATCAGGGGCGTCGCCAGGGCGGCGGAGGTCGATCCCGCCCTCGTGATGCAGTACTTCGGCAGCAAGCAGGAGCTCTTCCAGCGCGCCGTACGCGTCACGCCGGTTGCCGCCGGGGAACGGGACGCCGAAGGGGTGGTCGAGGAGCTGCTCGGCACGCTCTCCGTCAAGATGGGGGAGCTGCCCCAGAGCTCCCTGGCCATGATGCGTTCCATGCTGACCCATCCCGAGGCCGCCGTGTCGGCGCGCGAGGTGCTGGGCGGGCAGATCGACCGCCTCGCCGCGGCGACGCCCGGCGCGGACGCGCGGCTGCGCGCGGCGCTGATGACGCTGGTCATGCTGGGCGTCACGGTGGGGCACCAGCTCCTGGAGCTGGACGAGCTGCGCGACGTGCCGCGCGAGGAGATCGCCCGCCTGCTGCGCCCCGCCCTGCGCGCGCTCGCCGGACAGGACGCCGGACAGGACCCAGGACAGGACCCAGGACAGGGCTCAGGTCAGGACGCCGGGCAGGACGGCTGATAACCGCCCGGTAACAAGCTATTGGATGGCGGTCCAATGCGCCGCGACGCCGTTACGGTGAGGGCAGCGCCGAAGCCTGGCGCGTGATCCCCCGGACACCCCTTGCGGTCGGGAAGGTGACAGTGGGCGTCGAGGTCGTGGTCGATGGGCTGACCAAGTCGTTCGGTCGGCAGGTCATCTGGGAGGACGTCTCGCTGACGCTGCCCGCGGGCGAGATCTCGGTGCTGCTCGGCCCGTCGGGCACCGGCAAGTCGGTCTTCCTCAAGACGCTCGTGGGCCTGCTGCGGCCGGACCGCGGCCACATCTGGATCGACGGCTACGACCTGGCCAACTGCAGGGAGGACAAGCTCTACGAGCTGCGCCGCCTGTTCGGCGTGCTGTTCCAGGACGGCGCGCTGTTCGGCTCGCTCAACCTGTACGACAACATCGCCTTCCCGCTGCGCGAGCACACCAGGAAGAGCGAGTCCCAGATCCGCCAGATCGTGATGGAGAAGGTGGAGCTGGTCGGCCTGCGCGGCGCGGAGACCAAGCTGCCGGGGGAGATCTCGGGCGGCATGCGCAAGCGGGCGGGGCTGGCCAGGGCGCTGGTGCTGGAGCCGGAGATCATCCTGTTCGACGAGCCCGACTCGGGTCTCGACCCGGTGCGCACGGCGCTGCTCAACCAGCTCATCGTGGACCTGAACGCCGAGATCGAGGCCACGTTCCTGATCGTCACCCACGACATCAACACCGCCCGTACGGTGCCCGACGACATCGGGATGTTGTTCCGCAGGGAGCTGGTCATGTTCGGCCCCCGCGAGATGCTGCTGTCCAGCGACGAGCCGGCGGTGCGGCAGTTCCTGAACGCCAGGAAGCACGGCCCCATCGGCATGTCGGAGGAGAAGGACGTCTCCGAGCTGGAGGCCGAGGCGCAGCTGGGGCACGACCCCGGGGCGCTGCCGCCGATCCCGCCGCAGCTCATGCCGAGCGGGAACCGGATCCGCCGCACGCAGAAGCCGCCGGGCACCTGGCTGGCGGCCAACGGCGTGATCCCGCCGCAGGGCTCGTTCGTGGACGAGCGCGGCCGCAACTGGCTGGAGGAGTACCCCCGCCTCCTCAACGCCCACCTCCACGGAATCGGCTGAACGGGCGCCGGGTGTCGTCCTGGAGTCATGAGGGCCTGTAAGGCGCTCAGCGGGCCTCTGAGGGCCGTCTGGAGGCATTCGCGGGAAATCCGACGGCCTTGCCCGATTCCCCCGGGGAAAGCCTTCGGAGCTTCTGAGGAGCCCGAGGGCGTGCGCCGCCTCCATCAGACCGCCTGCCTCCACCCAGACCGCCTGCGTCGATTCGCGGACTTCGCGAGCGGGTGTCGCGTTATGATCCGGCACGCGACCGGGCCAGGAGTTCCGGCGCACGACCGGCCGGGAGGAGGTGGGCACCATGGCGGGACTCGCCGTCCGGCCCGCCCGCATCCTGATCGCGGCGCTCAGCGGGATACTGGCGGCCCTCGTCGGCACCGGCGTGTGGATCGCCGCCCAGGCGCGCGACGAGCAGGGCAGGGCGGGTGACAGGCAGGCGGCGCTGCTCGCGGCGGGCGTACACGCCAAGAACCTGGTCTCGCTCGACTACCGGACGGTGCGGGACGACCTGCGGCGCATCGTCGACAGCTCGACGGGGCCGGCCAGGGCCGAGTACACCGCGACCGCCGCCAAGCTCGAGTCCACCACGGTCGGGAACAAGGTCGTGCAGCACGGCGTGCTGCGCGCGACCGGCCTGGTCTCGATGACCGCGACCACGGCCAGGGTGCTGGTGGTGGCCGACGTGGAGATCCGCTGGGACGGCTCGAAGAGCGCGCCGCAGGACCGGTACTACCGCTGGCAGATGGACCTGAGCAAGGTCGGCGGGCTGTGGCTGGTGTCGAAGGTGGTGCAGGTGACGTGAGGCTCGTCACGATCGTGCTGCTGGGCGCCCTCGTCCTCGTGTCGGGGGTGATGGTGCCGACCATGTGGTTCAACCTGAGCGACCTGCGCGCGGCGGAGGCGGCCGCGGCGCAGGCGAAGGTCGCGGCGGAGAAGGTCGCGCCCGATCTGCTCTCGTACGACTACCGGACGGTGGAGGAGGATCTGGCCCGGGCGGGGACGTTCACCACGGGCGATCTGACCGAGCACTACAAGGAGCTGAGCAAGAGCCTGGCGTCCCGCGCCAAGGCGCAGAAGATCGTGCAGACCGTGGACGTCACGAACGTGGGAGTCGAGCGCGCCGAGCCCGATCGGGTAGAGGTTCTGCTCTTCATGAACACTGGTACGGTCAAGGAGATCCCTGGTAAAGAAGGGCTCCAGCGGGAGTCCACCCAGAATCGGGCAAGGTTCGTCATGGTGCGGCAGGAGTCGCGCTGGCTGGTGGCCGGCCTGTCCACCCTCCTGGGTACGGCATGAGGGCCCCAGAGATCGCTGGCGCGTCGCTTCCTTCAATTGTTACCAAAAATCAGGTTTAGCGAAGCCTTTGTCGGGGGTATCCCAGTCACTGCAACACCGGTTGTCGGCATGGGTTCGGCCCCCGGGGTGACAGAGCGTTAACCGCCCCCGTTCGCGGGTATCGTCTTGGGCCTGGCGGTAGGCGATCAGTCACACAGGGGAGAAAACCCAGCGTCCGGGCCCTGAGTCGGCTAAAAGTCGGGCTTGTGGGCTTGACGTTTCCGCCTGAACGGGCGATGCTGCGACCAACGTGGAGCATGCAGCGAGGGTGAAGTGGACAGGCGTGTGCCGTTCGGCTACACTGCCCCTTTGCGCTGCCCTTTGACGACCCGTGATGCTTGCTCACGTTGCGAGGTTGTCTGGCGTGCGTGTAGTCAGTCCGCCGCGAGCCCTCGGAAGGACATCTGTTGGCAGCCTCGCGCAACGCCTCCGCCGTACCCGCTGGTCCCCGTCGCGTCTCTTTTTCGCGCATCCAGGAGCCCCTCGAAGTTCCTGATCTTCTGGCCCTGCAGACCGAGTCTTTCGACTGGCTGCTCGGCAACGAGAAGTGGAAGGCCCGGGTAGAGGCGGCTCGCCAGGCCGGGCGCAAGGACGTCCCGACCCAGTCGGGCCTCGAAGAGATCTTCGAAGAGATCAGTCCCATCGAGGACTTCTCGGGGACCATGTCCTTGTCGTTCCGCGACCACCGGTTCGAGCCGCCCAAGTACTCCGTAGACGAGTGCAAAGACAAGGACATGACCTTCTCCGCCCCGATGTTCGTGACGGCGGAGTTCATCAATAACACCACCGGTGAGATCAAGAGCCAGACGGTGTTCATGGGCGACTTCCCGCTCATGACGCCGAAGGGCACGTTCATCATCAACGGCACCGAGCGTGTCGTGGTCTCGCAGCTGGTCCGTTCGCCCGGTGTCTACTTCGAACGCAATGTCGACAAGACCTCGGACAAGGACCTCTACGGCTGCAAGGTCATCCCCTCGCGGGGTGCCTGGCTGGAGTTCGAGATCGACAAGCGCGACAGCGTCGGTGTCCGCATCGACCGCAAGCGCAAGCAGGCCGTCACCGTGCTTCTCAAGGCACTGGGCTGGACCAACGAGAAGATCCTCGAGCGCTTCGGCCAGTACGAGTCGATGCGGGCCACCCTGGAGAAGGACCACACGGCCGGCCAGGACGACGCCCTGCTCGACATCTACCGCAAGCTGCGGCCCGGTGAGCCGCCGACCAAGGAGTCGGCGCAGACCCTGCTGGAGAACCTCTACTTCAACCCCAAGCGGTACGACCTCGCCAAGGTCGGCCGCTACAAGATCAACAAGAAGCTCGGCGTCGACGCCGAGATCACGCACGGCACCCTGACCGAGGACGACATCGTCGCCACCATCGAGTACATCGTCCGCCTGCACGCGGGCGAGGAGTCGATGCCGGGCGCCGGTGACCGTGAGGTCATCGTCGAGGTGGACGACATCGACCACTTCGGCAACCGCCGCCTGCGCAGCGTCGGCGAGCTCATCCAGAACCAGGTCCGTCTCGGCCTGGCCCGGATGGAGCGCGTCGTGCGCGAGCGGATGACGACTCAGGACGTCGAGGCGATCACGCCGCAGACCCTGATCAACATCCGCCCGGTCGTGGCCTCCATCAAGGAGTTCTTCGGCACCTCGCAGCTGTCGCAGTTCATGGACCAGACCAACCCGCTGGCCGGCCTGACGCACAAGCGGCGTCTGTCCGCGCTGGGTCCCGGTGGTCTGTCCCGTGAGCGGGCCGGCTTCGAGGTCCGAGACGTGCACCCGTCCCACTACGGCCGGATGTGCCCGATCGAGACCCCTGAAGGCCCCAACATCGGCCTGATCGGCTCGCTGGCCTCCTACGGCCGGATCAACGCCTTCGGCTTCGTCGAGACGCCCTACCGCAAGGTCGTCGACGGCAAGGTGACCGACCAGATCGACTACCTGACCGCCGACGAGGAAGACCGCTACGTCAAGGCGCAGGCCAACACGACGCTCAACGCCGACGGCTCGTTCGCCGACTCGCGCGTCCTGGTCCGCACCAAGGGCGGTGAGACCGAGCTCGCCCGTGCCGAGGAAGTCGACTACATCGACGTGTCGCCGCGCCAGATGGTGTCGGTCGCCACCGCGATGATCCCCTTCCTGGAGCACGACGACGCCAACCGCGCGCTCATGGGCTCCAACATGCAGCGCCAGTCGGTGCCGCTGCTCAAGAGCGAGGCGCCGCTGGTCGGCACCGGCATGGAATACCGTGCCGCGACCGACGCCGGCGACGTCATCAGCGCCGAGAAGGCCGGTGTGGTGGAGGAGGTCTCCGCCGACTACATCACCGTGATGAACGACGACGGCACGCGGACGACGTACCGGGTGGCCAAGTTCAAGCGCTCCAACCA
>NZ_PVNG01000012.1 GCF_003001935.1 Nonomuraea fuscirosea
CCCCGGCCCCGCCCCCTGCCTCGCCCCCTGCCTCGCCCCCGGACCCGCCCCCGGCCCCGGACCCGCCCCCGCCACCGGACCCGCCCCCGCCACCGGCCCCGGCCCCGCGTCCCACTTCCGCCATGCCGCCGGTCTCGGGCACGCGTCCGGCTTCCGTCATGGACCCCACGTCCGTCGCGCGCCCCGCGTCGGCGTCGGCCGTTACTCCGACGCCGGCCCCCGCGACGGGCTCGGCTTCAGGGGCCGGGAAACGGGCGGTGGTGCGTCGATGGGTGGTCACGTCGCGTCCCCCTGGGTGGCGTGCGTGATCGCGGTCAGGCGTTCGGCCAGGCCGGCCGCCACCTCGTGGTCCAGCGCCTCGATCTTGACGGCCCCCGCCGACGACGCCGTCGTCACCGTGACGTCCGCCAGCCCGAACAGGCGCTGGATCGGCCCCCTCGCGGTGTCCACCCGCTGGATCCGCGACATCGGCGCCACCCGCCAGGTGTGCGTCAGCCAGCCCTTGCGCGTGTAGACCGCCTGGTCGGTGACCTCCCACCGCTCCACCCGGTACGCCGCCCGCGGCGCCCCCACGGCCAGGACCAGGCACCCGGCCGCGAACACCGCGACCACACAACCCAGCCAGACCGGCCGCTCCGACAGGAACCAGTACGCCGCCACGGCCGCCCCCGCCACCGGCGCCATGAGGATCAGCCACTGCACGGTCCACCAGGCCACCGCCCGGGGATCGGCCCGGTGCCGCGGCGGCCGCAACGCGGTCGCGCTCATCATCCCTCCTCCTCCGCCCGCTTCGCGGACGCGCTGACGGCGAGCAGCGCGAAGCCGAGCACGCCGAGCACGATGGAGGCGAACACCTCGTATCCCCGCAGCACGGGAAGGAGGTTGACCACGAGCAGGTCGTGCGCCCACCGCCACCAGCCCAGCAGCGAGTTGATCAGGCCGCCCGCCCCTTGGAGGAGCAGCAGCCAGCCGAATGCCGTCAATGCCGCTTGCATGCCGCAAGTCTCATCGCGCCGGAACCGCCTCCGCGTCCGCCGTAGGTCTGCGCGGACACCGACTTTGGTCGCTGTCGCCGCGCGCGGACAGGCCGTAACCTCGGTGAACGTGACGCGACCGCGGGAAGACGGCCTCCGCGCCCACGAATACCGGTGGGCGCTGCCGTCGGTGCTGCTCGGCGACGGCGGCGCGGGCGGGCGGGTGCGGCGCTCGACCCGCGACTGGATCGTCGACACCGCCATGTTCCTGTTCGCCTGCGGCCTGACGTTCCTGTCGATGGTGGAGCTCGACGCGCAGAACCAGCCGGTGCCGCTGATGGCGGTCGAGCAGGTGACGGGGGCGCTCTCGTGCGTGTCGGTGTGGCTGCGGCGCAGGTGGCCGGTCGGCCTCGCGGTGGTGCTCGCCGTGCTCTCGTCCTATCTGGAGCTGGTCGGCGGCGCCGCGGTGGTCGCGCTGTTCACGGTGGCGGTGCACCGGCCGTTCAAGGTGTCGGGGCCGGTCACCCTGCTCAACCTGCTCACCCTGGCCCCGTACGTCGTCCTGCGCCCGCAGACCGACATGGAGCGAGGGTGGGCGGCGGCGCTCGGCGTCGCGGTCGTGCTGACCGTCTTCGCGTGGGGCATCGTGGTCAGGGCTAGGCGTCAGCTCGTCTGGTCGCTCAGGCAGCGCGCCGACGGCGCCGCCGAGGAGGCCAAACGGCTCGAACGCGAGCGCATCGCCAGGGAGATGCACGACGTGCTGGCCCACCGCATCTCGATGCTCAGCCTGCACGCGGGGGCGCTGGAGTTCCGGCCCGACGCGCCCGCGGCCGAGATCGCCAGGGCGGCCGGGGCGATCAGGACCAACGCCCACCTGGCGCTGCAGGATCTGCGCGAGGTGATTGGCGTGCTGCGCCACTCCGCGCCCGACGGCGACGAGGTGGTGCCCGACCGGCCGCAGCCCACGCTCGCCGACCTGCCGGCGCTGGTCGAGGAGTGCCGTCATGCGGGCATGGACGTCCAGCTCGACCAGCGGGTCGCGGGCGCGCCGGAAGGGCTGGGCCGTAACCTCTACCGCATCGTCCAGGAGGCGCTCACCAACGCCCGCAAGCACGCGGGCGCGGTGCCGGTGCGCGTCGTCGTGGCGGGCGAGCGGGGCAAGGAGCTGTCCGTGGAGGTGAGCAACCCCCTGTGGGCGCGGCAGCCGGCGCGCATTCCCGGGCGCATCCCCGGCGCGGGGGCCGGGCTGATCGGGCTGACGGAGCGGGCCGAGCTCGCGGGCGGCCGGCTCGAGCACGGCGCGACGCCGCAGGGGGAGTTCGTGGTACGCGCCTGGCTGCCGTGGCCGGTGGAGACGACTCGGGAGGACGACACATGAGCACGCCCGCCGCGGAGCACACCGGCGCGCAGCCCGTCAGGGTGCTGATCGTGGACGACGACGCGATGGTGCGCGCGGGGCTGTCGATGATCCTCGGCGGCGTGGCCGACATCGAGATCGTCGCGGAGGCCGGCGACGGCTCCGAGGTGCCGCCCCTGGTGGCCGAGCACCGGCCCGACGTCGTGCTGATGGACATCCGCATGCCGGGCATCGACGGGCTCACCGCCACCGAGACGCTGCGCCGCAGGCCCGCGCCGCCCGAGGTGGTGGTGCTGACCACGTTCCACGCCGACGCCCAGGTGCTGCGGGCGCTGCGCGCGGGGGCGGCCGGGTTCCTGCTGAAGGACATCGCGCCCGGTGACCTGGTCCAGGCGATCAGGAAGGTGGCCTCGGGCGAGCCGATCCTGTCGCCGGCGGTGACCCGGCAGCTCATCACCCACGTCTCCGACGGCGGCGCGGACGAGCGCACCCACCGGTCGAGGAAGCTGCTCGACCGGCTGAGCGAGCGGGAGCGCGAGGTCGCCATGGCCGTCGGGCAGGGCAGGTCCAACGCCGAGATCGGGCGCGAGCTGTACATGAGCGTGCCCACGGTCAAGGCGCACGTCTCCCGGATCCTGACCAAGCTGGAGCTCAACAACCGGGTCCAGGTGGCGCTGCTCGTCTACGACGCGGGCTCGTAGCCGGCCAGCAGTTCCTCGATGGTGGCCCGGTGCAGCACCATGTCGTCGGGGTCGTCCGGCATGGTCTGCTCGCCGAAGCGGATCCTGCGCTGCCAGATCCTGGCCATGATGACGCCGTGCCGCAGGGCGGCGTACAACTCGTAGAAGTGCAGGTGGCGCGGCTCGTACCCGGTCAGGTCGCGGTAGGTGCGGCAGACGTCCTCCGCGCGCATGAAGCCGGGCATGCCGGGCAGGCCGCCGCCGGTGGTGAGGTCCTGGAAGAAGCGGTGTAAGAAGATCATCCAGGACAGGTCCAGCTCGCACGGCCCCACCGCGGCCATCTCCCAGTCGAACACCGCGACCGGGGTGAAGTCCTGGAACATCAGGTTGCCGATCCTGGCGTCGCCCCAGAGCAGCACGTCGGGCCCCGGATCGTCCGGCCAGAGCTGTTCCAGCCGGTCGAAGGCCCGCTCCAGCAGGGGAATGCGGTGCGCGCCGTGCGCCCACTCGTAGTAGGCGCGCTGCGCGTCGACGTGCGCGCGCAGCCCTGGAGCCCCGAACGGGGCCAGCTCGGCCGGGGTGAACGCGGTCCGGTGCAGCGCGGCCAGCACGGCCACGCTGCCGTCCTGCAGCCGGCGCTGGTCCTCGGGGGAGGCGTCGTACAACCAGCCGCCGAACGTGTACGGCATCACGTCCGCCGGGACCTCGCCCTCGGCCCGCTCCATGACGAAGAACGGCGTGCCGAGCGGCCCGGGATCCGGCTCGAACCAGAGCGTGCGCGGCGCTGGAATCCCAGCTTTTTCCCTGGCCAGGCGCATGATGGTGAACTGGGCCTCCAGGTCGTAGGAGGGAAAGACCGGAATGGCTTCCGGCGCTGGTGCGAGCCTGGCCACGCAGCGGGTGGCGCGCCCGTTCCAGGTGGCGGTGAAGAACAGGGTCTCGCTCGACATGCCGTTCTCCGACGGCCTGGACATCTCGGACACCGTGGCGCCGTCACCGACCTTGGCGCGCAGCCACGTGGTGGCGCGCCGGCGCAGTTCTTCCAGGTCACGGGTGGAGGTGCGCATCTGCTCCGTCACGACGGGCCTCCCGGATGGACATCTGTCCTTCGACAGTCGTATACCGCCTAGCAAGCGCTTGTCCATATACGGGTGGTCGTTACGGTCAGGTACGCAACAGCCGTACCCTTGTCTGAAAGGGCATGTCACGAAGGGACAAGTGGGATGAGTTCAGCGGGTGAAGGCCTGTCTCGCCCGCTTCCCGAGCAGGTGCGGCTCAACGTGGTCGATCTGGCCTCTCAGGTTCTCGGGACGATGCCCGCTGCCTCGGTGCCTCCGCCCCTGCGCGGCATCGCCAAGTTCGATCCCCGCAAACGGGCCAAGCTGGGCAGCGCGCCCATCGCGGCGCAGCTGGAGAACGACAAGAAGTTCCGTGAGCTGGTCGCCGAGTCCGTGGCCGCCGGCTGGCCCGAGCTGGTCGCCTCGCTGGCCGAGGGCAACGTGCCGCCCGCCGCCGATCCCGTGCTCGTGGCCGCGGCGGCCTATCTCACCCGGCCGCCCGGCTGGGAGGAGATGATCGAGACCGCCCGCGCCGACCTGGAGCGCTCCGCCGTCGCGGCCGAGGGCTCGGAGCGCGAGGAGGTGGTGGCCCGGCTGCGCGAGCAGCTGGCCACGCAGAAGAGCGCCGCCAAGGAGGAGGCCGACCGGCTGCGCGAGCAGATCAGGGCGGCCCGCGCGGAGAACTCCGACCTGCGCCGCAAGCTGCACGACGCCCGCGAGCGCGCGAAGGGCGCGGTGCGCCGCGCCGAGGAGATGGAGCAGGCCGCCGAGGAGGCCAGGCACGCCGCCACCGCCGCGGGCAGCGCGGGCGAGTCCGAGCTGCGCCGGCTGCGCGAGCGGCTGGCCGACGTGGAGAAGCAGCTCGAAGCCTCACGCCGGGCCGCCCGCGAGGGCAGGAGCATCGAGGACGCCCGCGTACGGGTGCTGCTCGACGCGCTGCAGGACGCCTCGGCCGGGCTGCGCCGCGAGCTGGCCCTGCCCACCACGATCAGCCGGCCGGCCGACTCGGTCGCCGCGGTCACCGGCGAGCGCCCCGGCGTGCGCGGCGTCCCCGCGCGGGCCCTGGCCGACGACGACCCGCAGCTGCTCGACCAGCTGCTCGCCCTGCCCCAGGTGCACCTGATCATCGACGGCTACAACGTCACCAAGACCGGCTACGGCACCCTCACCCTGGCCGACCAGCGCAACCGGCTCATGACCGGGCTCGGCGGGCTGGTGGCGCAGACCAGGGTCGAGGTGACCGTGGTGTTCGACGGGGCGGAGCTCAACGCCCCCGTGCAGGTGACGGCCCCCCGCGGGGTGCGGGTGCTGTTCAGCGCGCCGGGGGAGATCGCCGACGACCTCATCCGCCAGCTCGTCCGCGCCGAACCGCCGGGCCGGGCCATGGCCGTGGTGTCGTCGGACCGCGAGGTCGCCGAGTCCGTCAGGCGGATGGGCGCCAGACCCGTTCCGTCAGGTTTGCTGCTGCGCAGGCTCGGTCGCGCCTAAGTTACGAAATGGCGGATTTGATGAACCACACCCGCCACTTCTGTACTATTTCGCCCCAGGTATAATCCCTGGGAGGCGACACAGTGAGGTTTGGCCGGGTGCCGGTGGCCACGGGTCTCGCGTTCGGGCTGATGCTGATCCCCATGGGGGCGGCCACAGCTGACCCCAAGCCCACGCTCGCGCAGGCGAAGGCCAAGCTCGACAAGCTCAACGACAAGGCCGACAAGGTCGTCGACCGTTACAACACGGCGACCGAGCGCTACAAGAAGGCCCGGTCCACGTACGGCGAGCTGAACACGAGCTACAAGCGCAAACTGGCGACGGTCGCGGACCTGCGGGCGGAGGTCGTCGGCATGGCGGTCTCCAGCTACCAGGCCGGCAACGACGTCACCTCATGGCCCGGTATCTTCGGCTCGCCCGACCCGCAGGACATGCTCGCCGGGCTGGCCCTGGCCGGGCAGGTCTCGCAGGAGAAGGCCGAGAAGCTGGCGGCCTTCGACCGGGAGAACCGGGGCCTGAAGGTCGAGCGCGGCAAGGCGCAGAAGGCGCTGCAGGACGCCGACAAGGAACGCGACGCGGTCGAGAAGGAACGCTCGGAGATCCTGAAGCTGATCAAGGATCAGAAGAAACTGCTGGAGAAGCTGGGCGCCTACAACCCGGGTAACCCCAACAGCGTGGGCCTCAAGTACACCGGCCCCGCCTCGGGCAGCGCGGCGGCGGCGCTGCGGTTCGCGTTCGCGCAGGTGGGCAAGCCCTACCGGTTCGGCGGCACGGGCCCGGGCGCGTACGACTGCTCGGGGCTGACCCAGGCGGCCTGGCGGGCGGCCGGGGTATCGCTGCCCCGGACGACGTGGCAGCAGTGGTCGTGGGGCGCCAGCCGCAAGGTGGACATCAAGTCGCTGCAGCCCGGTGACCTCATCTTCAGCGCGGGGCTGGGGCACGTCAGCATGTACGCGGGCAACGGGCAGATCGTGCACGCGCCGCAGACGGGCGACGTCGTCAAGGTGGTCAAGCTCTCGGCGTACGGCAGCACCCTGGTGGGGGCCGTCCGCCCGTAACGCTGGTTTCCGGTCCCGCCGTCTCGCCGTTCGCGGCTTCCGGCGGGACCTCTTTTCTGCCTGCTGCTACTATGGATCATCGTTTCAACGACGGCTTCGGGCAGTGAAGGTCTTTCTTGATCTGCTGCGATGCCTACGGTGTCTGCCGTACATATGCGGATATTTCCCGTGACTCTCCCGTAAGGCGGTCACATGCCTCGGGAGCGCTCCCAGGTGGAGAACGCATGATTTAGGCGTGAAATCTGTGACATAAGCGACAATTGGGACCTGACAATCTTGGGTCCACGCAAGTGTGAGCAGGGTCACATTTTCATAACAGAACCTGGTGTTCCAGCAGGGGTTTCGAATCTGACAAAGTCCTCTGTCTGATCTTTACAGCCAGGCTCACGCTTTGCCGATCCTTGAACTTTGCGCGTAGCTTCTGGCGTCGTCGCGGTGCACAAGCCATGGCGCCGCGAACCCGCATCGGTCCCCTCCCGATGTGAGACAGATAGAGATCCGCCGGTCGTCCCCCGATATCCCCATGTTCATCGGGGCTTCGACCTGCCGAATCCGTGCAGCCAGGAGGCACGGAGCCGGGGACCCAGCGATCCCACGTTTCCCCAGGGATCAGGGGTGAATCGGCGCGCGTATCGCGCCGTAGGGCGACTTCCAGGCCCGAATCCGTCAGCTAACCCGGTAGGCGTTCGTGGAAGACACAAGGAGAAATCCTGTCCAGCTCCCTGCAGAACCCCCGTCTGTCCCGCCTTGCCCTGAGTGGCGTAGCGCTCACCATGACCGTGACGGCCGGAGGTGCCATCCTCCATGCCCCAACGGCTCAGGCGGAGACGACGAGCGAATCGACCGTCACGACGGTGAAAGCGGAAACCACCGCTAAGACCTCGAAGAAGGTCACGGCCGCCCAGCGAAGGGCAGCCAAGGTCGCTCGGCAGCAAGCGAAGGCCCGCAAGGCCGTCGCCGTGGCCAAGAACCAGATCGGTGACCCGTATCGGTACGGAGCCACAGGTCCTGGTTCGTTTGACTGCTCCGGTCTCGTCCAGTTCGCCTGGAAACGAGCCGGGGTGAAGCTCCCGCGGGTGGCGAGCAGCCAGTTCGCCCGCATCAGGAACAAGATCTCCTGGCGGCACCTGAAGCCCGGTGATCTCATGTTCTTCAACGGGCTCGGTCACGTCGGCATGTACGTCGGCAAGGGCAAGATGATCCACTCGCCTCGGACAGGCGAACGGGTGCGCATCGACAAGCTGGGCGGTTGGCGCAGGTCGTCATTCGTCGGCGCGGTCCGTCCCGGCATGTGAAGAAGCCCCGCCCGGATCCACGGAGACTTTCCCGGACCCGGACGGGGCTCTCGCACGTCCAGACCATCCCCATGGAGCTCCACACCCGCCCGGAGCCAGCCCACGGAGCTCCACACCTGCCCGGAGCCACTCCACAGGGCTCCCCACCCGTCCGGAGCCACCCCGCCGGGCTCCCCGCCCGTCCGGGGTCACCCCACGGCACGCCGGCACCCGGAACGCCGGTGCGGCTCGGCCGGGATGAAGCCCGTGCCGGTCCGGCTACGATCGGGCTTCGTGTCCGAGCAGGTGAGCCGACGAGCCGTGGTGGCCGGCCTGCTGCTCCTCGCCTCCGGCGGCGCGCCGCTCCCCGACTCCCCGATCCTTCCCCCGGGGGCCCGCGACCTCTGGCCGGGCGGCGACACGGTGATCCGCCGCGGACGGCACTCCACGATCGTGGGCCACGGCAGGGGTGACGACGGCCGCGACGGCCGCGATGGCGGCGGGCTGGAGGAGATGGCGGCTCGGGCCGACAGGGCCGGGCTCAGGGTGGGCCGGGTGCTCGGCAGGCCCGTGCGCCCGCTGGTGATCGTGCCGGAATCCGCCCAGGAGGCCGCCCGGCTGGCGCGCGTGGCCCGGGCCGACGGGCTGGCCGCGCTGGCCGACGGCGGGCGCGTGATCGTCGTTCCCGAGCTCTTCGCCACCCTCACCCCCACGGGTAAGGACGTGGTGCTCGCCCACGAGCTCACCCACGTCGTGGCGGGCACGGACGGCCTCCCCGTCTGGCTGTACGAAGGGTTCGCCGACTACGTGGGCTACCGCGACGCCGGGCTGCCCGTGATGACCGTCGCCGCAGAACTCGCCGCCGAGGTGCGGGCCGGACGCCTGCCGGACGCGCTGCCCGGCCCCGCTGACTTCGCGATGGACGATCGGGACCCGGCGCGGCCGGCGCGGGCGTACCAGGAGGCGTGGCTGGCGTGTCGCTTCCTCGCCGGCCGGTTGGGTGAGGAGACCCTGGTGAGGCTCTACCGTGCGGCCAGGGCCTCCGGCGCCGACCGGGCGCTCGCCGCACGTGGACTCACGACCGCCACGCTGACGGCAGCGTGGCGCGCGTACGTGCGGGATCAGCTCGCGTGAAGGGCAGGCAGATGAGCGAACGGCAGGACGCGGAGGACTCACCGGGACAGGACGAGGCCCCGGACGGCGCCACGACGGCGGTGACCGCCCCGGAACTCGCCCCTGGGCCTGCCGCCGCGGGGGAGAGGCGTGGCGGGCCGGAGGGAGGGGAGGAGGGGGCTGTGGGGAAGCAGGAGCCCGGCAGCGGCCTCAGGCGGCCGGCGGCGATCACGCTCGTGCTGCTCGGCCTCGCCGTCCTGGCCGTGGCCGCGTTCAGCACGCCCTGGCAGGCGCTGACCGGCGGCCCGCCGGACCCGTCCCGCGACTTCACCGCCGCCCAGATCGCGAAGGCGCGAGCCTTCGACGCCGCCACGAGCCTGCCCGCCTACCTCTCGCTCGCCCTCACGGTGATCGTCGCCGGGCTGCTCGTCGCCACCCCGTTCGGCGCGAAGGTGACCGGCCGGCTCAGGGGCCCGTGGTGGTTGCGGGTGATCCTCGGCGTCCTGCTGATCACCGCGATCACCGAGCTGATCAGGTGGCCGCTGGGCGTCTGGTACGAGACGATCCTGCGCGACTACGGACTGTCGGTCCAGGACTGGTCCGGCTGGGCGGGGGACCGGCTGAAGAGCATGGGCGTGCAGGCGTTCCTGCTCTGCGTCATGCTGCTGGCCCTGATGGCGCTGGCCCGCAAGGTCAGGCGCTGGTGGATCCCGGCGGCGGCGGGCGCGTTCGCGCTGACGGTGGCGGCGTCGTTCGTGTATCCGGTGGTGTTCGAGCCGATCTTCAACGACTTCACCCCCATGCGGCAGGGCCCGCTCCGTACCGAGCTGCTGGAGCTGGCCCGGCGTGACGGCGTGCCGGTCGAGGACGTGCTGGTGGCCGACGCCTCGCGCAGGACGACGGCGCTCAACGCGTACGTGTCCGGCTTCGGCGCCACCCGGCGCATCGTCGTCTACGACACGCTGCTGCGGGCCCCCGAGCGGGAGGTCGCGCTGGTCGTGGCGCACGAGCTCGGCCACGCCGAGCACGACGACGTGCTGCACGGCACGCTCCTCGGCGCCCTCGGGTCGGCGCTGGGCGTGATCGCGCTGTTCCTGATCTTCGGCCCGGTACGGCGGCGCACCGGCGTCACCTCGATCACCGACCCCCGCGCGACCGGCGCGCTCATGGGCCTGATCACCCTCGGCTCGCTGCTCCTCGGCCCCGCCCAGAACCTGATCAGCCGGCACGTCGAGGCCAGGGCCGACGCCCACGCGCTCGACCTCACCCGGGACCCGGCCACGTTCGTGGCCATGCAGCAACGCCTCGCATTGACCAATATTTCCGACTTGTCGCCGGATGCGGTGGAATATGTGCTCTATGCCTCCCATCCCTCCGCCCCCGAGCGCATCGCGCTGGCCCGCGCCTGGGCCGAGCTGAACGGCGTCCCGCGACCGTGACCCACCCCGCGAGCGGCCGGCCGAGCAGCGTGCTCTTCGTCACCAACGACTTCCCGCCCAGGCCGGGCGGCATCCAGTCGTTCGTGCACGGGCTCGCGCTGCGCACACCGGACGCGGTGGTCTACGCCCCCGCCTGGCCGGGCTGCGCGGAGTTCGACCGGCGCCAGCCGTACCGGGTCGTCCGGCACCCGACGCGGCTGATGCTGCCCACCCCGGCCGTCGCCCGGACGGCGGCCCGTCTCGTGGCCGAGCACGGCGCGCGGACCGTCGTGTTCGGGGCGGCGGCCCCGCTCGGGCTGCTCGCCCCCCGCCTGCGCGGCGCCGGCGCGCGGCGGACGGTGATGCTCACCCACGGCCACGAGGCGTCCTGGGCGAGCGCGCCGGGCTTCCGCTCGGTGCTGCGCAGGATCGGCGCGCACGCCGACGTGGTGACCTACCTCGGCGACTACACCCGCGAACGGCTGACCGCCGCCATCCCGGAGGCCAAGCTGGTCCGCCTCGCGCCCGGCGTGGACGTCGAGCAGTTCCACCCCGGCGCGGCCCCGCCGGGATTCCGGGCCGCGCTCGGCCTGGCGGGCCGGCCCGTGGTCGTGTGCGTCTCGCGCCTGGTGCCGCGCAAGGGCCAGGACCAGCTCATCAGAGCCTGGCCCCAGGTGCTGCGCGCGGTGCCCGACGCGGTGCTGCTGCTGGTGGGCGGCGGCCCCTACCGGCGGACGCTGGAGCGCCTGGCGGCCGGGCGGGAGTCGATCAGGTTCACCGGCACGGTTCCGGCGGCGAGCCTGCCCGGCTACTACGCGGTGGCGGACGTGTTCGCGATGCCGTGCCGTACCCGGCTGAAAGGGGTGGACGTGGAAGGGCTCGGGATCGTGTTCCTGGAGGCGTCCGCGACCGGGCTGCCGGTGGTGGCGGGCGCGTCCGGCGGCGCGCCGGACGCGGTGCGGCCCGGCGACACCGGGCTCGTGGTCGACGGCGAGGACCCGGGCGTGGTGGCCCAGGCCGTCGTGGAGCTGCTGAGCGACCCCGACAAGGCGCGCAAGCTGGGCCGGGGCGGCCGCGACTGGATCGTCCGCGAGTGGGCGTGGGACCAGGTGGCCGCCCGCTTCCACGCCCTGCTCTAGTTCCGGCTCTCAGCCTTTGGTCGAGCCCAGCGTCAGCCCGGCGACGAACTGCTTGTGCAGCAACTGGAAGACGATCAGCGTCGGCAGCGCCACCAGCATCGACCCGGCCGCCAGCAGGTTGTAGTCGGTGAAGAACTGGCCGCGCAGGTTGTTCAGCGCCGAGGTGACGGGCAGCTTGTCGCCCGACGACATCAGCACCAGCGCCCACAGGAAGTCGTTGTACATCCAGGTGAACTGCAGCGTCGACAGCGCCGCCAGCACCGGCCGGCACAGCGGCAGCGTCAGCCGCCAGTACCGCTTCCACACCCCCGCCCCGTCCACCAGCGCCGCCTCGGTGATCTCCTCGGGGATCGTGCGCATGAAGTTCGCCATCACGAACACGCAGAAGCCGAACTGGAAGGCCACATGGATGAGGATCAACCCCAGGTAGGAGTCATAGAGCGACTGCGAGTCCGACAGCCACTCGGGCAGCGGGACGAGCGTGTAGAACGTGTACAGCGGGGTGATGAGCACCTGCGGCGGCAGCAGGTTGCCCGCGGTGAACACGATCAGCAGGACCTTGCGCCCGGGAACGCGCAGCCGGGCGATCGCGAACGCCGTGAACGAGGCCAGGAAGAGCGTCACCACCACGCCGGGCACCACGATGATCAGCGTGTTCAGGTAGTAGCGCGGCAGTTCGGCCTGTGTCCACGCCTGTACGTAGTAGTCGAGCGTGAGATGTTCCGGCATCGACACGTAGCCGAGCCGGGCGGTCTCCTCGTACGGCCGTACCGAGGCGTACACCGCGAGCGCCAGCGGCAGCAGCCACCCCAGCGCCACCAGCCCCAGGAAGACGTGCAGCAGGACCCGCAGCGGCCGGACCGGGCGCCGCGGCGCGGCGGGCCGCTCCTGGGCGGGGGGAGCGGCGGCGGGGGCGGTGAGCGTCATCGTTCCTCCCTGAACAGCTGCGACAGGTACGTGACGATGAACCCGATCGAGATCACCAGCAGGATCACCGCGATCGCCGAGCCGAACCCGATCCTGCTGGCCTCGCCCACGATGTTCTCCGTGACCAGCACCGACAGCAGCTCCAGCCCGTTCCTGCCCTTGTTGATGGCGTAGACGACGTCGAACGCCCGCAGCGCCTCGATCACCGTGATGACCAGCACGATCACGTTCACCGGCCGCAGCGTCGGGAACACCACCCGGAAGAACGCCTGCCGCTCATCGGCCCCGTCGATCGCCGCCGCCTCCTTCAGCGCCGGATCGACCGCCTTCAGCCCCGCCAGATAGATGATCATGACGTAGCCGACGTGCCGCCAGGCCGCCGCCACCATGACCACCCAGATGTTGATGGAGCTGTCGCCCAGCCAGTCCACGCTCAGCCCGCTCACCGCGTTCAGCACGCCGTAGTCGGAGGAGTAGACGAGCTGCGCGATGAAGCCGACCACGGCCAGCGACAGCACCACCGGCATGTACAGGGCGCTCTGGTAGAACCGCGACAACCGCAGCCGCCGATCCAGCAGCACCGCGCAGAACAGCCCGAACGGCGTCGCGACCAGCCCCAGGAAGCCCAGCCACAGCACGTTGTTGCGGACCGCCGACCAGAACGGCGGATACTCGGCCGCCAGGTCGTGGTAGTTGCGGCCGCCGATCCACTCGATCGGTCCGATGCCGTTCCAGCCGGTGCCGGAGAGCCCGACGGAGGCCAGCGTGGGCCCCCAGATGAGGCCCACGTTGACGACGATGGCCACCCCCAGCCCGATGACCAGGATGGTCACGTCGCGGGCGGAGTAGCGACGGGTCTTGACGGCCATCAGCGGAAGATGTTCGCCTTCTGCTGCTCGATGCTCTTCAGCAGGGAGTCGATCTCGTCCGGCTCGCCGACGAACGACTGCAGCGACGGGATCATCACCGTGGAGGCGAAGTCGGGCCGCGTGTCGCGGTCGAGGAACTGCGCGATGTGGGTGGCCTTCGACACCAGCTCCGCGCCGCGCTTCTGCAGGGCGCTGTAGCCGGAGGTGTCGGCCTGGGAGCTGGCGGCCAGCGTGCCGGGGTCCAGCCCGGTGGCGATGTTCTGCGAGGCGGGCTGGGCGAAGTGCTTCAGCAGCGCCTTGGCGCCCTCGACGTTCTTGGCCTTGGCCGAGATCATGTAGCCGTCGATGGGGGCGTCGATCGAGTCGGTCCCGTACGCCGGGTTGATCTCGGGGAAGGTGAAGAAGTCGAGGTCGTCGCGGTCGGCCTCGGGGAACTGCTGCGCGACGAACATCCCGAGCAGGTACATCCCGGTCTTCTTCTGCGCCAGCGACTGCCCGGCCTCCTGCCAGGTGCGGCCCAGCGCGGCCGGCTGGTGGAACTCCATCAGCCCCCGCCAGGTGTCGAACACCTGCTTGACCCGCGGGTCCGTCCACGACTCCTTGCCGGCCATGAGCGAGACGTGGAAGTCGTAGCCGTTCGTGCGCATGTTGAGGATGTCGAACGTGCCCATCGCCGGCCAGCCGTCCTTGTCGGCGAACGCGATCGGGATGAGCCCGTCGGTCTTCATCTTCCTGGCCAGCGCGGTGAACTCGTCGAGCGTGGCGGGCGGCGTGTACCCCTTCTCCCGCCACACGCTCTTGCGGTAGAAGACCGCCCACGGATAGTACGTGAACGGGATGAAGTACTGCTTGCCGTCGACCCCGGTCGACTGGTCCTTGAACGCCTGCGTGTAGCCGCCGCCGATCTCCTGCCACACGTCCGAGATGTCGGTGGCCAGCCCCTGCTCGGCGAAGAACTGCATGCGGTAGCCCGCGAACCAGGTGAAGACGTCCTCCGGCGTGCCGCGCAGGTAGCGGTTGATGTTCTCCTGGAAGGTGTTGTGGTCGACCGTGTTGATCCTGGTCGTGGCCTGCGTGAAGCCCTTGACCACGGTGTCGAGGCTCTTCTTCGGGATCTCGTCGGAGGCGTTCGAGCCGATCGTGACCGTACCCAGATCGCCGCCCGGCCGCCCGGGGGCGGGGGCCGGGGCCTCCGAGCCGCACCCGGCGAGTATGGCGGGCACGCCGAACGTGGCGGCGGCCCCGAGCAGGAGATGACGGCGGGTGATCGGCGAGCGTTGGGCCATGGTGGTTCCTCCTTGCCGGACCCTTCAAATTCCCCCGAGTTCCCTCACCTTCTTTCATCAGAAATCGAACATTTCCGACTGTCAACGCACAGTTTCAGAACGAATGCCCGAGAGTGGTGCTGCCGTGCCCCGGTCACGAGGACGGGCGGGCCCTGTCGGAACCTGTTGAGATCCGGCCGCCTCGCCGCTCACCCTCCCGGCCGGCCGGTGCCCCTGAGAAACGCGAAGAGGGCGGGCCGCGTACGTGGCCCGCCCTCTTCGTCACCTCGCGGCTACATGCTCACGGTCAGTTGACGTCGAGCTTGCGCTGGATGGCGATGAGGATGTTCATCATGTCCATCTGGCCCTTCTGCAGGTCGGAGATCTGTCCGTCGACCTTGTCGAACCCCGCGTCGACCTTGGCCTCGAGGCACTCCACCTTGACGCCGAGCTGGTCGACCTTGGTCTCGAGGCTCCCGACCCTGATCTCGAGGCTCCCGACCCTGGCGTCGAGTTGATCGACCTTGCTCTCGAGACGCCCGACCCTGGCGTCGAGCTTCTGGACCGTTCCATTCAGGCTCTTGACCTGGTTGCCGACGCCGTTGATGCGGCGGGTGAGGTCTTCGCCCATCATGAGCTGGTCGGTGCGGGTCTGGACGAACTCGTTGTGAACCTTGGTGGCGAACTCGACGCCGAGTTCCTCGATGGTGGCTTCCTTGATACTCACGATTGAATCCTCTACCTTTGTAGGTAGGGACCGGGGATTCAGTGTATCTCCGGTCCCGTGCTTTTCTTTGCCCCGAGGATACACCGGGAATCGGCGCCGGGAAGAGGGGAATCGAATGGAGATTCCCCTGTTCGGAAGGCATATAACTGGCCTGATTCGGAAAAATCCGCACATGTTGTGGCGGCTTATTCGTGAGAATATCTCGCTTTTTATCCGTGTTTATGTGTGCGAATCGGGCACTGCATTTTTCCCAAGGACCTAGCGCCCGTCGTACAATTTGTCGATCTCGCCGGAGAAGTCCCGCATCACCACGTTGCGCTTAACCTTGAGCGTCGGCGTCAGATGCCCGCTCTCCTCCGTGATGTCCGCGTCCAGGATCACGAACTTCTTGATCTGCTCGGCCTTGGACACCATCAGGTTGGCCCGGTCCACGGCACCCTGGATCTCGGCCCGCGTCGCAGGGTCCTCGCGCAGCCCCGCCACGGTGGAGCCGGCCGGCACGGCCTCGGGGTCGAGCGTGATCAGGGCCGCGACGAACGGCCGTCCGTCGCCCACGATCATGGCCTGGGAGATCAGCGGATGGGCGCGCAGCGCGTCCTCCAGGGGTCCCGGCGCCACGTTCTTGCCCGCCGCCGTGACCAGGATCTCCTTCTTGCGGCCGGTGATCCGCAGGTAGCCGTCGGCGTCGAGCTCGCCCAGGTCGCCCGTGTGGAACCAGCCGTCGGAGTCGATCACGTCGGCGGTGGCGGCGTCGTTCTCCCAGTAGCCGGTGAAGACGTTACGGCCCTTGGCCAGGATCTCCCCGTCGTCGCCGATGCGCAGCGTGACGCCGGGCAGCGGTTTGCCCACGGTGCCGATCTTGTTGGCGCCGGGCATGTTGACCGAGACGGGAGCCGAGGTCTCGGTCAGGCCGTAGCCCTCGAAGACCTCGATGCCGACGCCCTTGAAGAAGTGGCCGAGCCGATCGCCCAGCGCGGAGCCGCCGGACACCGCCGCCGACAGCCGGCCGCCGGTGGCCGCGCGCAGCTTGGAGTAGACCAGCCTGTCGAAGACCGCCCGCTGAATCCGCAGCCCGAGCGGCGCGCCACCCGAGCTCTCCGCCTTGCTCCAGGCCACCGCCACGTCCACCGCGCGGGCGAAGATCTTGCCCTTGCCGCCGGAGATGGCCTTCTGCTCGGCGCCGTTGTAGACCTTCTCGAACACGCGCGGCACGCCCAGCAGGAACGTCGGCTTGAAGTCCTGGAGGTCGGGGGCGACGTTCTTCATGTTGGGCGTGTGCGCGATGATCGCGCCCGCCTCGAACAGCACCACCTGGATCATGCGGGCGAAGATGTGGGCCAGGGGCAGGAACAGCAGCGCCGCCGGGTCCTTGCGCGCGAACAGCGGCTCCAGCGGCCCCCGCAGCACGTTGAGCGCGGTGAACAGCAGGTTGTCGTGGGTGATCCGGCAGCCCTTGGGCCGGCCCGTGGTGCCGGAGGTGTAGACGATCGTGGCCAGGTCGGACGAGCCGACCTGCCGCCTGCGCTCGTCGAGGTCGGCGTCGGTGACGGCGCCGGTCTCCAGCTCGCCGTCCACCCGCCACAGCGACTTCAGCCCGGGCGCGGCCTCCTTGACGGCCTCCTCGTGGGTGTCCAGCTCGACGAACGCCGCCTTGGCCGCGCTGTCCTCCAGGATCCACCTGACCTGTTCGGCGGAGGAGGTCTCGTAGATCGGCACGGTCACCGCGCCGGCGGCCCAGATGGCGTAGTCGACCAGCGTCCACTCGTACCGCGTCCGCGACATGAGCGCGACCCTGTCGCCGTGGCCGACACCCGCCGCGATCAGCCCCTTGGCCACCGCGGCCACCTGGTCGCGGAACTCGGCGGCGGTGACGACGGGCCAGCCGTCGCCGGCCTTGCGGCGCATCACCACGGCGCCCGGCTCCTGCTCCGCCCGGCGGAAGACGGTGTCGGCCAGACCCGCGGACGCAGGCACGTCGACCAGGACGGGGACGCTGTACTCGCGCACGAACTCAACTCCTCTTCGGGGACGGCCTGGACGTTACCGGCTGAAGTTACGCGCCGGTAGCTCCGTCATTGAGGCGTTATGAAGGGCATTTCTCACGCTAGCAGCAGCGGCTCTTAGGATTCCCCTCATGAAGGTCCATGTCGTCAGCGACGTCCACGGCAGAGCCGACGCACTGGCCAGGGCGGGTGACGGGGCGGACGCGCTGATCTGCCTCGGCGACCTGATCCTGTTCGTCGACTACGACGACCACGCGCAGGGCATCTTCGCCGACCTGTTCGGCGCCGAGAACGCCGAGCGGTTCATCGCCCTGCGCACGGCCAGGCGGTTCGACGAGGCCAGGGCCATGTCGGCGCGGCTGTGGGCGACCCTCGACGGCGATCCGCGCGAGCACATCGAGCGCAACGTCCGGGCCCAGTACGCCACCCTCTTCGCCGCCATGCCCACCCCCGCCTACCTCACCTACGGCAACGTGGACATCCCGCGCCTGTGGGCCGACTACCTCAGGCCCGGCCACCGGGTGCTCGACGGCGAGGTGGCGGAGATCGGCGGCCTGCGGTTCGGGTTCGTGGGCGGCGGGCTCAAGACGCCCTACCGCACGCCGTACGAGATCGCCGACGAGGAGTACGCCGCCAAGGTCGAGGCCGTCGGCGAGGTGGACGTGCTCTGCTGCCACATCCCGCCCGCGGTGCCCGAGCTGCTCTACGACGTGGTCGCGAGGAGGTTCGAGCGCGGCAGCGAGGCGACGCTGGAGGCGATCAGGCGCACCCAGCCGCGCTACGCCCTGTTCGGCCACGTGCACAACCCGCTGCACCCGCGCGCCAGGATCGGGCGCACCGAGTGCGTGAACGTGGGTCACTTCCGCGGAAAGGGCGTCCCGTATGCCATGGAATGGTGATCTGGCCGCCACCTCCACGGGTCCGCCGCGACCGGTGGTTTGTGCACTACGGTGTTCGCATGGCTGATCGCACCACTTCGAGCACCACCATCGGCGCCGGCCGCGCCGAGGTCATGGCGGTCATCGCGGACTTCCCCTCCTACCCGCAGTGGGCGGGCCAGGTGAAGAGCGCGGAGGTCCTCTCCCGCGACGAGGACGGCCGGCCGAGCACGGTCCGGTTCGCCCTGGACGCGGGCCCGATCAGCGACTCCTACACCCTCGCCTACGCCTGGCAGGGCGACGAGGGCGTCAGCTGGCAGGTGGCGGAGCCGGGCAGGATGGTCTCCGAGCTCAAGGGAAGTTACCGGCTGGCCGGCGCGGGCAGTGACACCGAGGTGACATACGAGCTGACGGTCGATCTCAGCGTCCCCATGATCGGCCTGATCAAGCGCAAGGCGGAGAAAGTGATCGTGGACACCGCGCTCAAGGGTCTCAAGAAGCGCGTAGAAGGCCGCTGACTTGAGCCCGCGCGTCCTGCTCTTCACCGGTAAGGGCGGCGTCGGCAAGACGACGGCCGCCGCCGCGACCGCCACGCTCGCGGCCCGCCGCGGCCTCAAGACGCTCATCGTCTCCACCGACACCGCCCACTCGCTGGCCGACGCGCTCGCGGTCGAGCCCGGCGAGATCGCGCCCGGCCTGCACCTGCGCCAGGTGGACACGCAGAAGACGCTGGAGCGCCACTGGGGCGAGCTGCGCGACTACGCCAGGGGCGTGCTGGGCGAGCTGGGCCTCGACGAGATCACCTCCGAGGAGATCACGGTCCTGCCCGGCGCCGAGGAGCTCATCGCCCTGCTCGAACTGCGCGAGCACGCCCGCGAGGGCCGCTGGGACGTGATCGTGGTCGACTGCGCCCCCACCGCCGAGACGCTGCGGCTGCTGGCCCTGCCCGAGGCGCTCGACTGGCACGTCTCCAGGCTCATGCCGGTCGGCCGCAAGGTGCTGCGGCTGGTCTCGCCGTTCGTGCGCAGCGTGGCCCACGTGAGCGCGCCCGGCGAGGACGTGATGAACGCGGGCGAGCGCTTCCACCGCGGCCTCATGGAGGTGCGCGAGCTGCTCACCGGCGACCACGCCTCCGTCCGGCTCGTGCTCACCCCCGAGGCCGTGGTCCTCGCCGAGGCCAGGCGCACCCTGACCTCACTCAGCCTGTACGGCTACCGCGTCGACGCCGTCGTCGCCAACCGGGTCTTCCCGGCCGGAGGCGCCGACGAGTGGCGCGCCCAGTGGGTGGCGGCGCAGTCGCGCCTGCTGGCCGAGGCGGAGCAGTCGTTCGCGCCGCTGCCCATCCACGTCGTGCCCTACCTGCCCGCCGAGCCGGTGGGCAAGGACGCGCTGGCCGAGGTCGGGGCCGCGATGTACGGCGACGCCGATCCGTTCGCCCCCCACTCCGTCGAGCCGCCGCTGCGGATGAGCGCGGACGAGCTGTCGCTGGCGCTGCCCGGCGCCGGCCGCGAGGACGTCGACCTGGCCCGCAAGGGCGACGAGCTCATCATCACGGCGGGCCCGTACCGCAGGATTCTGGCGCTGCCGGCGGCGCTGGCCCGCAGGAAGATCAGCGGGGCGGCGCTGCGCGACGGGGTGCTCCGCGTGACCTGGGCCGCACAGCCGTACGACTCCGGGAGCGAATCCGCGACCTGATGAGTTGAATGGATGAGCGACCCACAAGTCAGGGAGGGCCCAGCATGACCGAGAGCAACGACAGAGACACCGGCAGAGACACCGGCAGAGACACCGGCAGGGACACCGGCAGAAACACTGGCAGGGACACCGGCAGAGACAGGAACACCGCGGCCGGGGACACCAGGGACCCGATCGGCACGGTGGCCGACGAGGCGCGCAAGCTGTTCGACTCGATCCAGGGCCGGGCGACCCGCCAGGTCGGCAGGAGCGTGTTCAACTCCTTCACCGGCGGCGGTGGCCGCAGGGAGCGGGACGTGTGGGAGGAGGCCGTCTCCGAACCGCACGACGAGTACATCTGCCGCGCCTGCCCGGTCTGCCGGGCGATCGCGGCGCAGCGCGAGTCCGGCGGCGACGTCACCGGGCACCTGGTCGCCGCGGGCGGTGAGCTGTTCGCCGCCTTCCGCGGCGCGCTCGACGCCCTGGGCCGGCCCGCGACGCGCGACAGCAGGCCGCGCGACGACCGCGACGGACGCGATCGCGGCGACGTGGAACACATAGATCTGGGATAGAGGAGACACGGGGCATGCTCACGATCGGTGTCGACATCGGCGGGACGAAGGTGGCCGCCGGCGTGGTCGACGACAACGGCGAGATCGTCGAACACACGCTGAGGCCCACCGCCGCCGACCGGCCGGACGTGGTGGCCGAGACGGTGGCCGACGTCGTTCGCGAGCTCTCGCAGGGAAGAGACGTCGAGGCCGTCGGGGTAGGAGCGGCCGGGTTCGTGGACGAGACCCGGTCGATGGTGCGCTTCGCCCCCAACCTGGCCTGGCGCGAGGAGCCGCTGCAGAAGAAGATCAGCGGCATGGTCGGCCTGCCGGTCGTGATCGAGAACGACGCCAACGCCATGGCCTGGGGCGAGACCCGGTTCGGCGCCGGCCGAGGGCAGTCCCACGTGGTCTGCCTGACGCTCGGCACCGGCATCGGCGGCGGTCTGGTCTTCGACGGCGCCCTCTACCGCGGCCGCTGGGGGATGGGCGCCGAGCTGGGCCACATGCAGGTGCTGCCCGGCGGGCGGCTGTGCGGGTGCGGCAACGTCGGCTGCTGGGAGCAGTACGCCAGCGGCCAGGCACTGGTCAAGGACGCCAGGGAGATCGCCGAGGCGGAGCCGGAGCGGGCCCGCACCCTGCTGGGCCTGGCCGGCGGCAAGATCGAGGGCGAGGAGATCACCGAGGCCGCCCGGCTGGGCGACGAGGCCTCGCTGGCCGCCTTCCAAAGCCTGGGCGACTGGCTCGGGCAGGGCATGGCCGACCTGGCCGCCATCCTCGACCCCGGCTGCTTCATCGTCGGAGGCGGCGTCTCCCGCGCCGCCGACCTGTTCATCGACCGGGCCAGGGAGGCCTTCGGCGAGCGGATCACCGGCAGAGGGCACCGCCCGCTGGCCGAGATCAAGCTGGCCGAGCTGGGCGCCTCGGCCGGGGTGGTGGGCGCGGCCGACCTGGCCAGGCGGCGCTAGAACCGCAGCCCGTACGTGACGATCAGGATCGCGACCTACAACGTCCACGGGATGCGCGACAGCGTGCCCGCGCTGGGCCGGGTCATGACCGCCGCGCGCGCCGACGTGCTGTGCGTGCAGGAGGCGCCCAGGTTCGGCCGCTGGCGGGCCGGGCGCGCGGCCCTGGCCGCCGCGGCCGGCCTCGCCGTGGCCACCCCCGCGAGGACCGGCGGCGTGGCCGTGCTGACCGGCCGGCGCGTGCGCGTGCTGCACGCCGAGAGCCACGCGCTGCGCTCCTTCCTCGGCCTGGAGCGGCGCGGGCTGGCCGTCGCCGTGGTGCGCGCCGAGGGGGCGTGCCTGGCTGTCGGCTCGCTCCACCTCGACCTGCACCAGGCGGCCAGGATGCACCACGCCGCAGAGGCGATGGCGATCATGGAGCGGGTGGCGGCCCGCCACGACGCCGCGATCGTGCTCGCCGGTGACATCAACGAGCGGGCGCACCAGCCGGCCTGGCGTTATCTCGCCGGCCGGCTGGCCGACTGCTACGCCGTCGCGCCGGAAGGGGACGGGCTGACCTTCCCCGCGGACCGGCCGTCCGCGCGGATCGACGCCGTCTTCGCCGCGCGCGGGGCGAGCGTCCTGTCGTGCGGGGGAGTGGACGCGCCGGGCGCCGATCTCGCCGGGGCCAGCGACCATCTGCCCGTCGCCGCGGAGTTGCGACTTGGGCACTAGAGGGCAGAACAGGCTCTCCAGCCCGTAGCATTTCCTCATGACTCGTCGCTCTCAGCGGCGTGCGCTCTCCTTGATCTTGGCGACGTCCGTGGCCTTGACGCAGGTCACGCCCGCCGCGCATGCCGATCCCCGTCCCGCCCAGAGCGAGGCCCAGATCGAGGCGTGGCAGCAGTCGACCAGCGTCCGCCTCCAGCCCGACGGCTCGCTGTCCGACGTGCTGGCGATCTCTCCCACCGACGTGTGGGCGGTGGGGCAGCAGGAGATCTGGGACGTATGGAAGAACCGCGGCACCATCCGCCACTGGGACGGCGGCAAGTGGTCCGAGGTCAGCGTGCGCGACGCCACGGCCGCGGGCAACCTGCGCGGGCTGGCCGCCGCGTCGGCGTCCGACGTGTGGGCGGTCGGCGACGGGCACGACGGGGTCCCCTTCCTCGCCCACGGCGACACGAGCGGGTTCGACCGGCTCCGGCCGCAGGCGATGCGGGCGGGCGACTGGCTCGGCGGCATCGACGCCAAGTCGGGCAAGGTCGTGGCGGTCGGCAGCCGCGAGCGCAACGCGCTCATCCTCACCGGCCAGGGCAACTCCTGGACCGCGCAGGAGACCAAGGAGAAGGGCGCGCTCTACGCGGTGGCGGGCGGGTTCGCGGTCGGCGACACCGGTACCGGGCCGCTGATCATGCACAGCTCCGGCGGCACCTGGAAGTCCATGCCGGTGCCGTCCGTCCCCGGCGGCTACCTGCGCGACCTCCAGGTCGACAACTCCAAGCGGGCGCTGGCCGTGGGCGGAATCTACCGCGGGCCCGGCGAGATCTCGCCGCTCGCCCTGGCCTGGAACGGCAAGCGCTGGCGCCGGCTGCGGCTGCCCGGCGCCGAGGCCAGGATCTACGGGGTGACCGGCGACGGCAAGGGCCGCTACTGGATGACGGGCTACGACCCCGCCAAGGCCGCGGAGCCGTTCATGACGCGGTGCGAGAAGGGCCGCTGCGAGGTCATCAGGGGCGAGGCCAAGAAGGGCAGGAGCAGCGTACGGCTGCAGGCCGTGACCTACCTCGCCGGCAAGGGGACGGTGTGGGCGGTCGGGCACGCGGTCGACAAGGCCGATCGCTACACCGACGTCGTGGAGACGTTCGCGCCCAAGACGACCACCCAGAAGTCCTGAGAGACCCCGCGGGACTTCAGCGGACCTTCGGCGGACCACGCCGGCGTCCCGGTCCCGGCGCGCGTCCGGAGAACGGCGCCGGCGTCCGCGGCGCGTTCGCTAGAGGACCGCGCCGTCGTCCCAGCCCGAGTCGTTGGGCGGGCCGTCGCCCATGCGGACCACGAGCGCCACGAACCCGCCGATGAACGCCGCCACCGCGGTGAACAGCGCCCACCCCTCCATGTGCCAGCTGGCCATCGCCGCGACCAGGAGGTAGGCGGGGCCGCCGAACAGCGCCACCCACGCCAGCTTGGTCGCCAGGTCGACCTTGGGCAGCGGAGGCGGCGGCGGAGGCTCGAAGTGCCCCTCGTCCTCCTCGTCCTCGTCGTGGTCCCGGCCGGAGGGATCGTCCTCGGGATCGCGGCCGGAGGCGTCGTCGCCGTCCGCGTGCTCCGGCGGTTTGACCACCCGGCGGATCGGCTCGGCGGGGACGTTCTCGCTGTCCGGCCATGGCTGGTCGGCCGAGTCGCGCTCGGCTGTGTCGTTGAAGGACGCGACGATCTGCCGCCAGACCTCGTCCTCGTCACTCTGGGGCGTCACCTAGATGGGCCTCTCCGCAGCGATCGCGACTTCCCCCTGGGTGCGATCAGTCCCTCTGCAAGGGTACCGAGGCATGTGTCCGGATGAAGTCGAGGCTACCGGCAAAGATCCTGTCGGCATCGTTGTCCAGCGTCGCAACATGGTAGCTATCGGTAAGCTCCTCGATCGTGGCCTGCGGGACCTTCGCCCGGATGATCGCGACACTCGCGGGCTTGACCACATGGTCCTCCGTACTGTGGAAGACCAGCAGCGGTTGTGTCACCTTCGCCAGGTCGGCCTGCACCAGCGACCACAGGCCGGGCAGCGAGGCCGCCGCCTTCACCGGGGTGCGGGTGTAGGCCAGCTCTGTCACACCGGGCTTCTTGACGTCGTTGGCGACGCCGGGGACCGACGCGACGAACCACTTGAGCAGGGGGGCCAGCCGCAGCAGCGGCACGTCGAGGGCGATCGACGGGTTGACCACCATCACGCCCCTGATGGCCGCGCCGTGCACCTCGGCGAGTCGCAGCGCCAGGCAGCCGCCCAGCGACAGCCCCGCCACGAACACCTCCGCGCACCGGCCCTGGAGGTCCGCGAACGCCTTCTCCACCTCGGCGTACCAGTCCTCCCAGCGCGTGCGGTTCATCTCCTGCCACCTGGTGCCGTGCCCGGGCTGGCGGGGCAGCGAGACGCTGACCCCGTGCCCGGCCAGGTACTCGGCCCACGGTCGCAGCGACTGCGGCGTCCCGGTGAAACCGTGGCACAACAGCACGCCGATCTGACCCGCGTCGTGGTGGTAGGGCTCCGCGCCTGGCATGAGCGGCATAACAGCTCCTCTGTGCTGTTTCATTCCGGCAATTTCCTCCAGAACGGCCCGATCGTCGCATGTTTCGAGGTGTTTGTGCGAGAGGTGATGTAGGAGCATGGCCGTCAAGGTGGGAAGATGACTCTGCCCGCCGGCGGATGACGGCCGGACGAAGTGCCCGCAGGACGACGTGCGCAGGAAGAGGTGCCAGGTGTTCTACTGGGTGGTCAAGGCCATCTTGGGGCCGTTCCTCCACCTCGTGTTCCGGCCGTGGACCGAGGGCGGCGAAAACGTGCCGAAGCAGGGGCCCGCGATCCTGGCCGGCAACCACCTGTCGTTCGCCGATCACTTCTTCGGCCCGCTGCAGATCCGCCGCAAGGTCATCTCGCTGGGCAAGGCCGACTACTTCACCGGCAGCGGCGTCAAGGGCTTCTTCACCCGGCTGTTCTTCAGCGGGGTCGGCACCGTGCCGATCGACCGCTCGGGAGGCAAGGCCAGCGAGGCCGCCCTGCGCACCGGGCTGCGCATCCTGCGCGAGGGCAACATCCTGGGCATCTACCCCGAGGGCACGCGCTCGCCCGACGGCCGCCTCTACAAGGGCAAGACCGGCGTCGCCCGGCTCGCGCTGGAGTCGCGGGTGCCGGTGATCCCGTGGGCGATGGTCAACACCTACGAGATGATGCCGCCGGGGCGGCCGCTGCCCAAGCTGGGCATCCGGCCGGGCGTGAAGTTCGGCAAGCCGCTCGACTTCTCCCGCTACTACGGCATGGAGGACGACCGGCTGGTGCTGCGCGCGGTGACCGACGAGATCATGTACGCGCTGATGGAGCTGTCGGGGCAGGAATACGTCGACAAGTACGCCGCCAGCGCCAGGGTCGAGATGGAACGCGCCGCCCGCGCCGCGGCGGCCAAGCACTAGACCCTAGGGTCAGGGCGGTGACTTTCGCAGGCTCCGTGGGCCCGCCTGAGGCGGTCACACGGAGGAGCGTAAGGCCTCCTCCGACTTGCGCATCGCGCTCGTCATGGCGCGCAGCTCCTCGCGGCTGAGCCGGTCGATCAGGTATTCGCGGACGATCTCCAGGTGGCCGGGCGCCACCCGTTCCAGACAGCTCATGCCCGCCTCGGTGAGCACCGCCAGCACGCCGCGGTCGTCGGACGGGCAGGTCGCCCGCCTGACCAGGCCCGCCTTCTCCAGCTGGGTGATCTGGTACGTCAGCGCGCTCTTCGACGCGACGACGCCCCTGGCCAGCTCCGTCATGCGCAGCTGGCGGCCGGGGGCGTCGGCGAGCCGCACCAGGATCTCGTACTGCGGGTGGGTGAGCCCGGCGGCGGCTTTGAGCTGCTCTTCGATGCGCCGTTCGAGGAGGTGGGAGGTGGACAGGAAGGCGCGCCACGCCGCCATCTCGGTCGCGTCCAGCCAGCGGGGGTCTGTCCGGGGGTCCGTCACCGCATCAGTGTACTGTCGTTCGAATTTGAACGACCACTGCTAGAGTTGTCGTTCAAATTCAAACAATCATCGAGGAGAGCGCATGGTGGATCAGGCGCGTCCCGTCGTCCTGCTGCTCGCCAGGATCGCCGTCGGGGTGATCTTCCTGGTGCACGGCTACCAGAAGTTCGCGACCATGGGGATCGCGGGCACGACCAAGTTCTTCGAGTCCGTCGGCATCCCGCTGGCCGGCCTGGCGGCTCCGGCCGTGGCCGTCCTGGAGATCGCGGGCGGGCTGGCGCTGATCCTGGGCGTGGCGCTGCCCGTCGCGGGCGCGCTGCTGGCCCTCGACATGATCGGCGCGATCGTCTTCGTCCACGGCGCCAACGGGCTGGCGGGCGAGGGCGGCTACGAGTTCGTGCTGGCGCTGGCCGCGGCCAGTCTGGCCGTCGGCTTCACCGGGGGCGGCGCGTTCGCCCTCGACCGCGTACTCGGCCGCCGCCGCGGCACCGCCCCGGCCATCGCATAGCCGCCGGAACCCGACGCCCAGGACCCGCGCACTCACCCGTGCGCGGGATCCCGCGGTGAGCCTGCCGGCGGCTCAGGCTCAGGCCGGTCGTTAGGGGGCTTCCACCACGGATCCGGCGGCTTGATCCAGCCGGGCGCGCGGTGCTTCGGTAGCTCCGCCGGCGGCTCAGGTCAGCCGGGCGCGGATCTGGGCGATGTACTCGGGCGTCGTACGGCAGCAGCCGCCGATCAGCGACGCGCCCGCCCGCTGCCACTCCACGGCCGCCACGCCGAACTCCACCGGGTCGGCCAGGCCCAGCCAGCGACGGCCGGCCGCGTCCCACGTCTCGCCCGAGTTCGGGTAGACCACGACGGGCAGGCCACCGGACAGGCACGAGATCAGCCCGGGCAGGTGGCGGGGCGCCGTGCAGTTCGCGCCGACCGCCACCACCTGCGGATTGCCCATGAACAGCGCGGCGGCCCGGCGGATCGGCGTGCCGTCGTTGAGCCGCTCGCCGTCGCGGCAGGAGAAGCTCACCCACGCCTTCACCTCGGGCGTGCTCCGCAGCAGCCTGTCCAGCGCCCGCGCCTCCGGGTAGGACGGGATCGTCTCGCAGGCCAGGAGATCGGCCCCGGCCGCCGCGAGGATCTCCCAGCGCGGCAGGTGCCAGGCGTACAGGCCGTCCTCGTCGAGGTCGTAGTCGCCGGTGTATTCGGCGCCGTTGGCCAGGTAGGCGCCGTACGGGCCCACCGAGGCCGCCACCAGCCCCCGCCCCGCCTCGTCGCGGGCCTGCCCGGCCAGCTCGACCGACAGCCGCAGCAGCCGGGCCGCCTCGGCCGCGTCCAGCCCGCGCCGCGCGAAACCCGGCAGCGAGGCCTGGTAGCTGGCCGTGGTGGCGACGTCGGCGCCGGCCGCGAAGTAGTCGGCGTGCACGCGCCTGATCAGCTCCGGCTCCTCCAGCAGCAGCCGCGCCGACCACAGCTCGTCACGCAGGTCCGCGCCGAGCCTTTCGAGCTGCGTCGCCAGCCCGCCGTCCAGGACAAGTGTCGTCACTTATCCAGGGTATGTGCGGCATGACCACCCCCGGAACGCGACGATCACACGGCCGGGCAGGTCAGGCCGTTCCGCAGCAGCCCCACCGTGATCGCCCGGCACCACCGGACACGATACTCGCGTGAAGGCCCCACCTAGCCTTCCGGTGCGAGCTGCCCTGGAGAGCGGGGGCTCCCTGCCGGACGTCCGGTCGAAGCGGGCTCACGGGGGAGGGGCGGGCACGGCGGCGAGGCGGGCCAGGAGGCGAGGGTCGAGCACGACCACCTCACCCGCGCCGATCTCGATCAAGCCCCGGCGCTCGAACCCCCGCAGAGCCCGGTTGACGCTCACCCGCGTCGCGCCGATCTCGGCACCCAGACCGGCCTGCCCGCCGTGCAGCGGCACCCGGCCGCCCGCGCAGCGCCGTACCAGCCAGGAGGCCACCCGCGACGGCACGTCCCGCGTCGCCGCGTCCAGCAGCCGCTCGTCGAGATCCCGTACGGTGGCGGCCAGCGTGCGCAACATCCGCGCCGCCACGGACCGCTCGGAGGCGACCAGCTCCATCACGGCGGCGCGCGGCAGGTAGGCGACCCGCACCGCCGTCATGGCCGTGCGCGTGGCCCGGTGCGTGCCGTCCACCAGCAGCGCCGTCTTGTCGAACGCGACCGGGGCCGCCTCCACGGTCAGGACCACCTCCCTGCCCTCCGCGCTCACCCGCCCCGCCTTGACCCGCCCCTCCAGCAGCACGATCAACTGATCGGCCGGATCGCCCTCGGTGCACAGGACCTGCCCGGCCGCGTACCGCCGCGCGCGGGCCACCGCCTCCAGCGCGCGCAGCCGCTCCTCGCCGAGCCCGCCGAACATGGGCAGACCGGCCAGTGTGTACGTCATGTATCCCGTGATACACCACCCCCGTGACCCGCGATGCTGACCGGCCGGGTCACCGCGCCCTAACGTGACGGGGCATGGCGAGATACGTGGTGCACATGTCCTTCGACGGCGACCCCCGGCGGCTCGCGGCCCGCCCCGCCCACCGGGAACACCTGCGCCGCCTCAAGGAACAGGGCCGGCTGGTCACCGCCGGCCCCTGGACCGACGACAGCGGAGCCCTGCACGTCTACGAGGTGACCGACGAGGCGGAGCTGCGGGACATCCTCCAGCGGGACCCGTACACGGCGGTGGACGGCTACAAGATCGAGCTCCTACGGGAGTGGAGCCCGATCATGTAGCCGCCCGCCGCGCCGTCAGCCGCGCTTCCAGAACGGCCCGCGCCGCCTGCCGCCGGTTTCGGGCGGAGCGCCATCGCCGGACTCGCGGTGACCGGGGCCGGAGCCAGGACCCGTTCCCGAGCCGGAGCCGGCAGCAGGACCTACGCCAGAGCCGGCGGACCGGCGATTGGTGCCGAGGAGCGTGGTCAGGACCTCGACGGCGTGGTCGTGCAGGGAGCGCGCGTCGGCCCCTGGCCGCTCCGCCGCCTCCAGCTCGCCGGCCAGCCGCTCCAGTTCCTCGTGACCCCCGAGGTAGGCGGCCAGCGCCGCCAGCCGGGTGCCCAGGTCGGCCAGGTACAGCAGGTCCGGCAGAGGCAGGGCGTTGAGGCGGTCGAGCTCGGCGGCCAGCTGGGGACGTACCGACTCCAGCCGGTGCCCCGCGCGCCCGCCCGCGGACCCCGGCCGGGGGACGGACCCGCCTCTGCCCCTCCCCACGTACGGAGGCGCGGGCACCGGCGGCCCGCCGAAGGTAGGCGCGCCCCCGCCGAACACGGGCCCGTTCTCCGGCCCACCGGACGCGGGCACGCCTCCAGGACCACCGGGCCGGCCCTCCGGTGCGCCGCCGCCGACGAATCCCTGGTCCAGTTCGGCCATCCCAGGCACCGCCGGCATCCGCATCCGGGGCGCGGGCGGAGGCGCCGAGGCCAGCATCACGCCGGCCGCGAAACCGCCCATCGGCGGCGGCGCCGGCATCTCCCAGCCGCTCGGCGGCTCGACCGGCTGGATCACCCGGTGCTCGGGCCCCTCGCCGGCGACCTGCCTGGTGTCGACGGCCACGTACGCGGTGAAACGGCAGAGCACGCCGTACTCGAGCGACGTGCGCACGATCTGCTCCTCCAGGCCGTGCTCGCCCATGGCGTAACGGTCCTCCAGCTCCCGCAGGTGGGCGCGGGCCCAGACGGCGCCTACGGCCGGATTGTCGACCGTCACGCCCTCGGCCCGCTCCTCCCACGGCGTGCCCGCCGCCATCCCGCGCACGGTGACCGACGAGCCCTCGCGGTGGCGTCCGTACGCGCGCAGCGGCACGCCGGGGAAGATCGAGCCGAGATGGGTGACCGTGCCGGGCTCGACGTCCAGATCCTTGATCTCCAGGTCGGTGACCAGCGGCGCGCCGATCCGGCGGTGGATGTGCTCCATGGCCGCGTCGAGGCGGTCCTCCGACTCGACCAGCTCGCACCGGCCCGCGCCGAGCCCGGCCAGCCGGCCGAGGAACCCGGCGTTCACCGCCCTGTCGATGCCGACCGTGTGCACGCGCATGGCCGACAGCGCGCCGCCCGCCTGCTCCAGGATCTGGTCCTCGTTGCCCACCTGGCCGTCGGTGACCAGCACCACGACGCGTTCGCGCCCGCTCTCGCCGTCCAGCAGCGCGATGGCCTGGCGCAGCGGCTCCAGCAGCTCGGTGCCGCCGCGGGCGTCCACCCGGGACAGGTGCTCGACCGCGCGGTAGCGGTTGCGGTCGGACGCCTGCGCCATCCCCTCGAACGCCTGCTCCACCACGGAGTCGAAGGTCAGCACCGCGAACCGGTCCTGCGGCGTCAGCGTGTCGACGATGCGCGCGGCCGCCCGCCGGGCGCACACCATCTTCCAGCCGCCCATGCTGCCGGACCGGTCGAGCAGCAGCACCAGGTCGCGCGGGGTGCGCGGAGCCGGCAGCGGCGGTGGGAGCACGGTGAGCGCGAACGTGCCCCGGCCGTCGAGCTGCAGCGCCGTTGAGGCGTCGAACGACAGCCGCAGCACGAAGTCGCGGTCGAGCCGCTCGCCGGGACGCACGCGTACGGTACGGATCGCCTGATCGGGCCCGCCGGTCTCCTCCTCCACGACGTACAGGCTGGAGGCGAGCTCGCGCAGCTCCAGACCGGCGGCGTCCACGCGCGCGGTCAGCGACAGCCGCACCGGGTCGGGGAAGCCGGGCAGCAGCACGGGAGGGCTGATCCTGGAGGCGTCGGGGACCGCGCCGGTGTCGGGCGCCGTGCCGTCACCGGCCGGCGGCCCGTCGATCGGCCGGCCGGGGATGTAACGCGGCGCCACGACCAGCGGGAACCTGAACGTGGCCGCGCCGTCCTCGTACGGCAGCGGCTGACTCATCGACAGGCTGACCGTGACGCGCTCGCCCGGCAGGATGTTGCCCACCCTGATCGTGAACACGTCGGGCCGCTCCTCCTCGGCGATGGCCGCCCGCCTGCCCTCGCGCAGCGCCCGGTCGTAGTCGGCCCTGGCCTGGCCACGCTCCTTGAGCACGCCCTCGACCACGCGGTCGTCGGCCTCCATCCGGAACGCGGTGACGGCCGCGCGGTCGGGCAGCGGGAAGACGTACGTCGCCTCCAGGGTGACGTCGAACGGGTTCCTGAACCCCTGCGTGACCTCGACCCCGGCGATGAGTCCCGAGATGTCCGCGGCCACGTCCACGCTCTCCAGCGGCAGGTTGCCGCGCTCGGTCAGCAGCGCGCCGAACCCGGCGTCCGGCACCGGCACGCACCGCGCGGGCTCCAGCGAAGTGATCTTCATATCAGCTCCCTCTCTTCGAGCACCGCGAGCAGCGGTCCCGCCGCCGCCAGCACCGCCTGAACGTCCTCCTCCGACGGAACCCGCCCCGCGTCCAGCACGAGCCGCACCCCGTCGCCCAGCCTGACCCCCGTAACCACCCGGCGACCGTCCCCCTCCCGCCGCGCCGCCTTCGCCGGGGTGGGCGTACCCGCCGCATCCGGCCGCTCGGCCCAGAACCGCCCACGCCCCGCCCGCCCGCCGTCCCCCAGCAGACCGCCTTCCACGCTCCTGTCCTCACGGGACACGCCATCCAAGAAGGCACCATCCGGGTACCCGGAATCCACGGATCCGCTCCCAAGGGATGCGCCATCCGGGGATGCGCCGTCTACGGGTCCGTTCTCCAGGGACGCGCCATCCAGGGCTGCGTTGCCCGAGGACGTGCTGCCCGGAGAAGCGCCGTCCAGAGACGCGATGTCCGAGGATGCGGCATCCGAGGATGTGTTGCCCGGGGGCACAGCATCCCGGGATGCACTGCCCGGAGAGGCGCCGCCCCGGGATGCGGCATCCAAGGGCGCGGCATCCAGGGACGTGCTGCCCGAGGATGCGTTGCCCCGGGTGGCGCTGTCCGGAGGGGAGCCCGCAGGGGAGGGGTTGTCTCGGAAGGTGGCGGTCTTGGGGTCTGGTGGGTGGGCCAGGTTTGCCGCTGACTCCAGCATGCGGTCCGTGGCTCCCGCCAGGGCCGTCTGGATTTCGGCGATCGAGCGGCCGGCGGCCTGTAGTCGTTTCACCGCCACCAGCTGCAGCAGGTGCCGCCGCCCGTAGCGGGCGATCCGGCCGCGCCGGGTCAGTGGCGGGTCGACCAGCCCGATGGTCGTGTACCACCTGATCAGCCGCTCCCCGGGCACGTCGCGGACCCGGCCGTTGGCAGGAGGCGGCGCGCCGTCGCGCAGGGCGCGCGCCGCGTGCTCGGCCAGCTCGCCGATCGTCCAGGTGTCACTCATACGACCACACTGACACTGTCACTATTACACTGTCAACTACGGAAAATGTGGGAAGAACCACCCCAAATAGGACGTTGATCCAGGTGTAAAGCCCACCCCTCGGGGAGGAGAACAGCATGGCTACGATCACCGGCCCACTTTCGGGCGATGCAAAGAACACCGTCGCGGAAGCCCTCCAAGGCGCCCTGGTGGATCTGATCGATCTGTCCCTGGTCGCCAAGCAGGCACACTGGAACCTCGTCGGTTCCCACTTCCGCGCACTCCATCTCCAGCTCGACGAGGTCACCCAGCTGGCCAGGACCCACATGGACACCATCGCCGAACGCGCCGTCGCCCTCGGGATCAGCCCGGACGGCCGTTCCGCCACGGTCTCCCGTTCCACGAAGCTGCCTCAGCCGGAGAGCGGCTGGATCGAGGACGGCAAGGTGGCGGCGACGATGACGGACATCCTCGACGGCATCAGCAAGCGCATGTACGAGCGCATCCAGGCCACCGAGGAGGCCGACCCGGTCAGCCAGGACCTGCTGATCGCGGTGACGCAGGAACTGGACAAGCAGCACTGGATGTTCCAGGCCCAGCGCTGATGCGGGGGCGGAAAGCCCGGGCTCGCCAGCCCGGGCTTTCGCATGTCTGGAGGTCGGGGCGCCCGTGTCGAGGTGTTCGCGTGCCCTCGGCTGCAAGTGGGCTCGTGCCGGGGTTTTCGCGGGACCGGCGGCAGAAGGCCCGTGCCGGGCGTTGCGTATGTCCGGTAGGAGGTGGCCGTGCTGGGGTTTCGCGCGCCTGACGGCGGGTGGTTCGTGCCGGGGTTTCGCGGTCCCGGCGGCAGAAGGTTCGTGCCGGGCTTTGCGCATGTCCGGTAGGAGGTCGCAGTGCCGGGCTTTTCGCGTGCCCGGTAGCAGGTGGTCCGGGCTGGGGTTTCGCGTGCCCGGCGCGGGTCTTCGAGGTTTGCGCAGAGTTTGAACTCGCGAGTCCCTGCCATTCATGTCGGTGCGGTCGACTAGCGTGGCACCTAGAGGGAGGCCCAACGATGTCCCGCAAGACTCTCCTCCGCACGGGCCCGCTCTTGGCGGGCGGCATCAGCCCGTACGGACCGCTCGGCCTGACCGGCCCCGGCGGCCTCGCGCTGCCCCCGGGGTTCACCGGCAGGGTCGTGGCCCGCTCGGGCGACAAGGTCGCCGGCCTGACGTGGCACTCGGCGCCCGACGGCGGCGCCTGTTTCCCCGACGGAGCCGGCTGGATCTACGTGTCCAACTCCGAGCTGCCCCTGCTCGGCGGCGCCTCGGCGCTGCGCTTCCGCGCCGACGGCAGCGTCGCCGACGCCTACCGCATCCTGTCGGGCACCGATCTCAACTGCGCGGGCGGCGCGACGCCGTGGCACACGTGGCTGTCGTGCGAGCTCGGCCATCGGGGGCGCGTGTTCGAGTGCGACCCCTACGGCGCGCGGGCCGCGCGTCCCCGCCTGTCCATGGGGCGTTTCAAGCACGAGGCCGCCGCCTGCGATCCCGAGCGGCGCGTCATCTACATGACCGAGGACGAGCCCGACGGCTGCTTCTACCGGTTCCGGCCCGGCGACTGGGGCGACCTGACCGAGGGCACGCTGGAGGTCCTGTGCGGCTCCGGCCGTTGGCAGGCGGTGCCGTCGCCGGCGGCCCTGCTCAAGGAGGCCCGCCACCAGGTCGACGACGCCCGCCACTTCGACGGCGGCGACGGCTGCCACTACGCGGGCGGGGTCTGCTACTTCACCACCAAGGGTGACACCGGGCTGTGGGCGTACGACGCCCAGACCTCGTCGCTCGACCGGCTCTGCGAGGGCGTGCGCGCCATCACCGCCGCCCCGTCGGGCGACCTCTACGTCGCCAGGGAGCGCGCGGAGATCGACGTCATCGCGCCCGACCGCGCGGTGACCCCGTTCCTGCGGCTGGAGGGCTACGACGGGGCCGAGCTGACCGGGCTGGCCTTCTCACCCGCCGGCGAGCGCCTCTACTTCTCGGCCAGACGCGGCCGCACAGAGGGCCACACCTTCGAGGTAACGGGCCCCTTCCGCACCTGAGCCGGCCCTCCGGACAACCCTGGAGAGCTTGGACGAGCTCCGTCCGTCGCTTGTCCCGGGCCGCTTGTGCCGGCCTGGCGGCGTCCCGGCGGACCCGCTCGGCCGGCTCAGCCGGTGAGCCGATGAACCGGTGGGTCGGCTCGGCCGGTGGGCTAATGGTCGGCTCAGGCGGTGGGGCAGTGGGCTGGTGGGTCGGCTCGGGCAGTGGGTCCCTTCCGCACCTGGGTCGGGCCTTCGGGCAGTGGGTCCCTTCCGCACCTGGGTCGGGCTTTCGGGCAAGCCCGGAGAGCCTGGCGAACTCCGTCCGTGAGCTGCCCCGGGCTGTTTGCACCTGGCCGGGGATGTTCTGGCGGGCTCGCTCGGCCAGCTCAGCCGCCCGGCCGGTGGGTCGGCGCAGGCGGTGGGCCTGGGGGACGGTTCGGGCGGTGGGCCTTCCGTGCCGGGGGTGGGCTTTCGGGCAAGCCCAGGGAGCCTGGACGAGCTCCGTTCGTGGCCTGCCCCGGGCCGCTTGTGCCGGACCGTGGACGTCTCGACGGACCCCGCTCAGCCGGTCAGCCGGTGGGTGGGTGAGGCGGTGAACTGGTGCGACGGCTTGGCCGGGGCGGCTCAGACGGTGGGCCGGGTCAGCGGTGGGGTGGTGGGTCGGTGGGCGGGTTCGGGTGGTGGGGTGGGTCAGGTGGTGGGGTGGAGGGCTAGGGACCACATTTGTTCGTTGACCGGGACTCCGTTCTCCATCCCCGCCTCCTGCGACTCCAGCGAGAACCCCGCCGCCTGGTAGATGCGACGCGCGCTCACCAGGCTGTCGCGGGTCCACAGGGTGATCCGCTTGCAGCCCTCGGCCCGGGCGTGCCGCAGGCACTCCTCGACGAGGCGGCGACCGATGCCGAGGCCGCGCGCGGCCGGGTCGACCAGCAGCATGCGCAGCTTGGCCGTGGTGGCGTCCTGGCGGACGTAGAAGACGCAGCCGACCCGCCGGCCGCCGGACTCGGCGATCCAGCCGGTGTCGCGGGTGAGGTCGAGGTCGCCGACGATCCGGGCGACGAGCTGCTCGAACTCGATGCCCCAGCCGTACTCGGAGCTGTAGAGGGCGCCGTGCCGTTCGACGACCCAGCCGAGGTCGCCGGGGCGCGGCGGCCTGATCACGTACGGCTCGCGCTCCCGCTCCGCCGCGCTCAGCAGGGACCTGATCGCCGCCATGCTCGACACCAGCCGCTCCTGGTCGGCCTCGGCCAGGCCGGACATCAGCCGCCCGATCACCTCGGCGGAGCGGGCGTCGAGCCCGGTGAAGACCTCGTCGCCGCCCGGGGTGAGCCGGACGAGCTGCTTGCGCGCGTCGGCGGCGGAGCGCTCGCGGGTGATCAGGCCGTCGGCCTCGAAGCGGGTCAGGATGCGGCTGAGGTAGCCCGCGTCCAGGCCGAGCAGGCCGCGCAGCTCGCCGGTCTCCATCCGCTCCGCCTGGGCGAGCTCGAACAGCACCCTGGCTTCGGTCAGCGAGTACGGCGAGTCGAGCATCCCTGCCTGGAGCGCGCCGATCACTTTCGTATAGAACCGGTTGAAGGCTCTCACCTCAGAGACCCTTGCTTCCGTCAACGAACTCATTGCCGAAGTCAACCATAGGAGGACCCCCGCTGTGAAGTACGTGCGCATAGGCGGATACGGCCCCGGCATCGTCACGGTCGGCGGCGGGCTCACCCGGGTGACGTCACCGTCGTTCCTGGCCGCCCATCCCTCCCTGCCCGTCCTGTACGCCGTGGGCGAGCTCGAACGCGGCTGGCTCACCGCCTTCCAGGCCGACGGGAGCGACCTCGGCCCGCTCGACGAGCGCCCCAGCGAGGGCTCCCACCCCTGCCACGTCGCCGTGGCGCCCGAGGGCGGCCTGCTCGCGGCGGCCAACTACGGCGACGGCACGGCCACCCTCTACCGCCTCGACGAGCGGGGCGCGTTCGAGGGCGAGACGATCGTGCTGCGCCACGAGGGCTCGGGCCCCGACAAGGACCGCCAGGAGGGCCCGCACGCCCACCAGGCCGTCTTCCGCGACGGGCTCGTGCACGTCTCCGACCTCGGCACCGACGAGATCCGCCGCTACCGCTACGACGGCACCGCGCTGGAGCCGATCACCCTGCCGCCCGGCACGGGACCGCGTCACTACGCCTTCTCGGGCTCCCGCCTGTACGTGGCGGGCGAGCTCGACGGCACCGTCACCCTGATCGACGGCGAACGCCGCACGACCGTGCCCGCCTCCCGCCACGAGGGCGCCAACGCCCCCTCCCACCTGCAGCTCGACGGCGACCTCGTCTACGTCGCCAACCGCGGCCCGAACACGATCGCGGTGCTGCGCGCCGCCGACCTGTCGCCGGTCGCCGAGGTGCCCTCGGGCGGCGACTGGCCCAGGCACTTCGCGATCGACGGGGACCGCCTGTACGTGGCCAACCAGAACTCCGGCGAGGTCACGATCTTCACGCTGCGCGACGGCGTCCCCGAGCCGTCGGGGGAGAGGTACGAGGTGGAGAGCCCGGCCTGTGTGCTGATCCGTTAATCACTTCGCCAAGCCGGCACCGTAAGAGGAGCCCGGAGGCGACCATGGCCTCGTGCGCAAGATCCTTCTCGCCCTGGTTCTGCTGGTCGCCTCCTGTGGCGAGCCGCCGCCCGCCGCCCCGCCGCTCACGAGGGCGGCGCCGGCCGCCGAGCCGGCCCGGCCGGACGTGCAGGAGTCGTGGCGGATCACCCGGCACGGCGCCGAGCACGAGATCGAGGGGTACGCCGACCGGGTGAGCGTCCTGCCGGGGGAGCGGTTCGGGCTGCGCGTCTCCACGACCGCGCCGCGCTTCACGGCCAGTGCCTTCCGCATGGGGGCGAACCCGGCCAAGGTGTGGCAGTCGGAGCGGGTCAAGGGGACGCGGCAGGCGCCGATGCGGCTCGTCCGCGGCACGGTGAGCGCCGCCCACTGGACCCCGTCGCTGACGGTGGACACCACGGGCTGGGCGGAGGGCGCGTACCTCATCCGGCTCGACGCCTCCACCGGCGCCCAGCGCTACGTGCCGATCACCGTGCGCTCGGCCTCCACCGCCGGGCGGGTGGTGATCGTGAACGCGGTCACCACCTGGCAGGCGTACAACCTGTGGGGCGGGCGCAGCCTCTACAAGGGCCCCTCCGGGTACGCCGACCGCTCCCGCGCCGTCAGCTTCGACCGCCCCTACGACGGCACCGGCGCCCGTCTCTTCCTCGACTTCGAGAAGGAGGCCCTGGCCGTGGCCGAGGCGAGCGGCGTGCCGCTGGCGTACCTGACCAGCCTCGACCTCGAACCCGGCGCGCTCGACGGGGCCCGCGCGGTCGTGTCGCTGGGCCACGACGAGTACTGGTCGCCGGGCATGCGCCAGGTCGTCACCAGGGCCAGGGACCGGGGCACGAACCTCGCCTTCCTCGGCGCCAACGCCGTCTACTGGCGCATCGCCGTGGACGGCAGGAAGGTCGTCTGCGACAAGGAGGACGACTGCCCCCTGTGGCGCGCGTCGAAGCCGGAGAGCGCGCTGGTGGGGCAGATGTACGACTGCTTCCCCGCCGAGGGCGTCTACCGGGTGACCAGGCCGGGCCACTGGATCTTCGCCGGGACGAAGGGGCGCAGCTTCCCCGGCATGGTGGGCGTGGAGACCGACCGGGTCTCGCGGGGCTCGCCGCGCGACGTCCAGGTGCTGGCCGAGTCGCCGTTCTCGTGCGGCGGCCGGGCGAGCGTCACGCACAGCACGTACTACACGGCGCCGAACGGGGCGGGGGTCTTCGCCTCCGGCACGATGCGCTGGGTGTGCGCGCTGCGCGGCTCACGCTGCGGCCACGGCGTCACCGGGGCGGCCGCTGCCTTCACCCGCCGCGCCACGACCAATCTGCTCACCCGCTTCGCCGCGGGCCCGGCGGGGAAGCCGGAAGCGCCTCGGACGGGATCTGCCCGTTTTCGGGGACAACGAGGGCTATAGCCCCTGATGTCCCCGGCGTCGGTAGCCGACACCTGCACGAAATCTCCGCCAAATCAGGGTTTAGTCTCCGGGCCTGGCGTTTGGTCTAGACCACTGCGTGTGAGGGCGGGCACAATGCCAGTCTGACATGAAGGTCTGGTTCGTGACCCCCTATCGGGAGGAACCCGCCATGCGTATTGGAGTGCTCACCGGAGGCGGCGACTGCCCCGGCCTGAACGCCGTGATCAGGGCAGTGGTGCGTAAGGGGGTGAGCGTCTACGGCCACGAGTTCGTCGGCTTCCGCGACGGCTGGCGCGGCCCCTTGGAAGGCGACACGATGCCGCTCGACATCGGAGCGGTCCGCGGCATCCTGCCACGCGGAGGAACCATCTTGGGCTCCTCCAGGACCAACCCGATCAAGATCGAGGGCGGCGTCGACCGGATCAAGGAGAACCTCGCCTCGACCGGCGTGGACGCGTTGATCGCCATCGGCGGCGAAGACACCCTGGGCGTCGCCAAACAGCTCTACGACCGCCAGGTCAAGGTCGTGGGCGTGCCCAAGACCATCGACAACGACCTGTCGGGCACCGACTACACCTTCGGCTTCGACACCGCGGTCAACATCGCGACGGAGGCCATCGACCGGCTGCACACCACCGCCGAGTCCCACCACCGGGCGCTCATCTGCGAGGTCATGGGCCGCCACGCGGGCTGGATCGCCCTGCACGCGGGCATGGCCGGCGGCGCGAACGTCATCCTCATCCCGGAGAAGCCGTTCGACATCGACCGCGTCTGCGAATACGTCGAGTCCCGCTTCCGCACCCGCTACTCGCCCATCATCGTGGTCGCCGAGGGCGCCCACCCCATCGAAGGCCAGATGGAGCTGCAGGCCGGCACGCTCGACGCCTTCGGTCACGTACGCCTCGGCGGCATCGGCGAGGTGCTGGCCAAGGAGATCGAGAAGCGCACCGGCAAGGAGGCCCGCACCACGGTGCTCGGCCACATCCAGCGCGGCGGCACCCCGACGGCCTACGACCGGGTGCTGGCCACCAGGTTCGGCCTGCAGGCCATCGACGCGGCCCACGAGGGCGACTACGGCAAGATGGTCGCGCTGCGCGGCACCGACATCGTCCGGGTCGGGCTCGACGAGGCCACGGCCGAGCTCAAGACCGTTCCCGTGTCGCGTTACTCCGAGGCGGAGGTGTTCTTCGGTTAGCCGTTGTCCGGCCGGTTGTAAGTGACGTGAAAGCGGGCGGCCGTACCTTCTGGGGCAGCGGGGTTACCGCTACAACCCCCGAGGGGTACGGCTTGCGCCGCAGCGAGTCGGCGGCCCACTACGCGTCGCAAGCCGTACCCAGCACATAGCTCAAGCGCGGGGCGTGCCGAAGAGATCCACCTCCGGCGCGCCCTCGTCGTCGCGCACGCGCAGCCGCCGCCGGTACTCCTGCTCGCTGCGCAGCTCCTTCTCCGACGGCGACAGGATCACGGTGAGCAGCAGGCCGACCGTGATCAGGCTGATGCCCACGATGAGCGGCAGCAGGAAGTCGATGGCCTGGGCCCCCGCGACCGGCATCATCTCCGTGTGCGCGGCGACCGACATCGAGTACATCCCGGTGTAGTGCATGCCCGAGACGGCCACGCCCATGACCAGCGCCGCCCCGCCGATCCGCAGCGCGCCGCTGACCCGCAGCGTGAACCACAGCGCCACCGTGGCCGCGGCGACGGCGATCAGCACGGACAGCGTGACGATGACCGGGTCGTAGGACACCATGCCGGACATGTTCATCGCGGCCATGCCCAGATAGTGCATGCCGGCCACGCCGAGGCCGGTCAGGACTCCGCCGCCGAGCAGGAAGCCGGTTCCCGCGCCGCCGCGCGTGGCCCCGTGGGAGGCCAGGAAGAGGCCCATGCCCACGACGACGACGGCGAGGATCGCCGAGGCGGCGGTGAGCGGCACGTCGTACCGGATCACCGAGCCGTGCACGGAGAAGCCGAGCATGGCGATGAAGTGCATCGTCCAGATGCCGGTGCCGCCGATCGCGAACGCGGCCCCGGCCAGCCAGAACTTGGCCTCGCGGCCGCCTGTCAGCCGCGCGCGCGAGGTCAGCAGGAGGCCGAGCATCGACCCCACGCTGGACATGACGTACGCGAGCACGGGCGTTAACAGCCCGAAAGAGAAGTGATCAACCGGCGACATTCCCCCACCCATCCCTTACGCACCGATAAGGGAGTATGAACAGGGAGTCGTCGCGCGCGCAACTACCTTCGTCGGGCCTGCATCGGCTGCTGCTGCGGCACCGGGGCGGGATAGGTGAGCTGCTGCTGCTGGGCGGTGCGGCGGCGCAGTTCGAGCTTGGCCACGAGTTCGGCGTCCTCGTGCAGTTCCTCCTCCGAGGGCGACAGGATCACCATGAGCAGCATGGTCAGGGTGATCAGGCTGATCACGGTCATGAGCGGGACCAGGAAGTCGAGCGCGTCGGCGCCGGAGACGGGGGAGGCCTCGGGGTCGACGGAGACGTGCATGGCGTACATGCCGGTGTAGTGCATGCCGGCCACGGCCAGGCCCATGACCAGGGCGGCGCCGGTGATCCAGATGGGCCGCTTGACGCGGAGGGTGAACCACAGCGCGACCGTGGCGGCCACGATGGCGATGGCCACGGAGGCGCCCACGGTGAGGCGGTCGTAGGAGACGTGGGCGGACATGTTCATGGCGTACATGCCGAGGTAGTGCATGGAGGCCACGCCGAGCCCCGTGAGCAGGCCGCCGCCGAGCAGCGCGATGGCGCGCCCGCGCCCGTAGGAGACCAGGAACAGACCGGTGCCGACGACCACGATGGCGACCACGGCCGACGCGGCGGTGAGCCAGACGTCGTACTTGATCTGGATGCCCTCCACCTCGAAGCCCATCATCGCGATGAAGTGCATGACCCAGACGCCGGTGCCCCCGATGGAGATGGCCGCCCCCAGCAGCCAGCGCACGCGGGCGCCGCCGCGCGAGGCGTGCGCCTGCGCGGTGAGCCGCAGCCCGAGCATCGAGCCGATGCAGGACATGACGTATGCGAGCAACGGCGTGAGCAGTCCGTAGGTGAAATGATTCACGGCGGTCATCTATCGGTTCCTTGCATTAGGGGTCCCCGGATTCTGCCATCCGGGATGTCCCTTTCGCATGGATATCGCAACTATCGGTCAACCCGGCGTGTCGGAAACGTGAGAGAGTCTCATGGCTATCGAGGGCCCTTTCTGGCGGGCGATCGCCGTCTTCCGCGTGGCCTCGCTGGCGTACGCGGCCGTCCTCATGGCCCAGCACGGCGGCTACGCCCGGCCGGTGCTCGGCTGGCTGGTCATCGGCGTGATGGCGCTGTGGACCGCGGGGGCCACGTTCGCCTACGCCCGCGCGGCGCTGCGCCGGTGGCCGCTGCTCGCCGCCGACCTGGTCGTGACGCTGGCCTGCCTGCTGGCCAGCCCGTACGTGGAGGGTGCGCGGCAGGACGGGGCCGGCACGCTGCCCGTGCCCGCGACCTGGGTGGCCGGCCCCGTGCTGGCCTGGGCCGTGCACGGAGGCCGGCGGGCCGGCGCGCTGGCCGCCGCCGTCGTCGCGGCCGGTGACCTGTGGCTGCGCGTGCGCGCCGAGGACGTGCCCGTCTCCATCAACGGCACGGTGCTGCTGTTCCTGGCCGGCGTCGTGGTCGGTGACGTGGCCCGGCTGGCCAGGCGGGCCGAGGAACGCATGCAGCGCGCCACCGAGATGGAGGCCGCCCAGCGTGAGCGCGAGCGCCTGGCCCGCGGCATCCACGACTCGGTGCTGCAGGTGCTCGCCCTGGTGCAGCGGCGCGGGCAGCGGCTCGGCGGCGAGGCGGCCGAGCTGGGACGCCTGGCGGGCGAGCAGGAGGCGGCGCTGCGCCAGCTCGTCGCGGCCGGCCCGCCGCCACCCCGGGGCGGCGCCGACCTGCGCGGGCTCCTCGGCCGCCACGGCTCGCCCGAGGTCACGATCTCCACTCCCGCCACGCCGCTGGTGCTGCCCACCGAGGTGGCCGAGGAACTGGCCGCCGCCGTGGGGGCCGCCCTCGACAACGTGCGCGCGCACTGCGGGGCCGGGGCGCGGGCGTGGGTCCTGGCGGAGTCGTGCGACGGGGCCGTGACCGTCACGGTCAGGGACGAGGGGCCCGGCATCCCCGAGGGGCGGCTGGAGCAGGCGGCGGCCGACGGGCGGATGGGGGTGGCCAGGTCGATCAGGGGGCGGGTGGCCGAGCTGGGCGGGCGGGTGTCGATCGTGAGCGTCCCCGGCCAGGGCACGGAGGTCGAGATCACGGTCCCGGTCTGACCCTGGGCACGCGGCCCGGCTCCGAGGCGGGGATCCGTGGCGGGGATCCGTGGCGGGGATCCGAGGCGGAGATCCGAGGCGGAGATCTGGACGGGGATCTGGGGCGGGGATCCGGGGCCGCCGCGACCCGCGGGCGGGGTGCGGTGCCGCGTTAGAGTGACGGCATGGTGCGGGTCATGGTGGTGGACGACCATCCCATGTGGCGTGACGGCGTCGCCAGAGACCTCACGGAGGCGGGCTACGAGGTCGTGGCCGCCGTGGGCGAGGGGCGGCAGGCGGTGCGCGTGGCCGGGGCGGTGCGGCCCGACGTGGTGGTGCTCGACCTGCACCTGCCCGACCTGCCCGGCCCCGAGGTGGCCGCGCGGCTGGCCGCGGTGGAGCCGGCGCCCAGGGTGCTGGTGCTGTCGGCCAGCGCCGAGCAGGAGGACGTGCTGGAGGCGGTCAAGGCCGGCGCATCGGGATATCTGGTGAAATCGGCGGGCCGGGAGGAGTTCCTCGACGCGGTCCGGCGCACGGCCGACGGCGACGCCGTGTTCACGCCGGGCCTGGCCGGGCTGGTGCTCGGCGAATACCGGCGCCTGGCCGCGCAGCCCACCGGCCCGGGCGACGGATCGGCCGGGGCGGCCGGCGGTGCTTCCGGTGGCCGGCCGCGGCTGACCGAGCGGGAGACCGAGGTGCTCAGGCTGGTCGCCAAGGGGCTGTCGTACAGACAGATCGCCGAACGACTCGTGCTCTCCCACCGCACGGTCCAGAACCACGTGCAGAACACCCTCGGCAAGCTGCAGTTGCACAACAGGGTGGAGCTCGTTCGATATGCGATCGAGCGGGGACTCGACGCGGACTAAACTCGATGGGTCGCGACGTTGCCATCAACGGCGCATTTCCCCATCATCCCCGGAGGTTCCACCATGACGATGTCCGCCCTGGGCGAGCCGTGCGTTCTGCTCAAGCTGGGCGAGATCGTCCTCAAGGGCAAGAACCGCGAGCTCTTCGAGCGCCGCCTCATCAGCAACATCCGCGAGGCGATCGAGCCGCTCGGCGTCAGGACCGACGTACGGAAGCGGCACGGCGTGATCGCGATCTTCCTGCCCCAGGGCGCCACCGCCGAGCAGGCCGACGCGGTGGCCCAGCGGGTCGCCGACGTGCCGGGGCTGGTCTGGATCCACCGCGCCTGGCGGATCGCCAAGGACCCCGACGCGGTGCTGAAGGCCGGGCTCGAACTGGTCGGCGAGAGCGAGGAGGCCAAGCGGGGCGCCCGCTTCGCGGTCCGCTCCCGCCGCCGTGACAAGCGCTTCCCGCTGCGCTCCAACGAGCTCGACCGGCTGGTCGGCGGCGCCATCAACGACGAGTACGGCCTGCCGGTCGACCTGAGGAACCCCGAGCTGACGGTGTTCATCGAGGTCGACAGGGACGAGGTGTTCGTCTTCACCGGCGGCATCCCCGGCCAGGGCGGCCTGCCCGTCGGCAGCAGCGGCAGGGCGCTGGTGCTCATGTCGGGCGGCATCGACTCGCCCGTGGCCGCGTACCGGATGATGCGGCGCGGCCTGCACGTCGACTTCCTGCACTTCTCCGGCATCCCGTTCACCACGTCGGAGTCGATCTACAAGGCGTACGCGCTGGTCAGGAAGCTCGACCGGTTCCAGGGCAGGTCGCGGCTGTGGGTGGTGCCGTTCGGCAAGGCGCAGCAGTCGATCCGCACCTCCGGCCAGGACCGGCTGGCGGTGATCGCGCAGCGGCGGCTGATGCTGAAGACGGCCGAGGAGGTCGCCCACCGCATCCGCGCCTCCGCCCTGATCACCGGCGACGCGCTCGGGCAGGTCTCCTCCCAGACACTGACCAACATCACGGCCCAGGACAACGCCGTCGAGCTGCCGATCCTGCGCCCGCTCGTGGGCTGGGACAAGACCGAGATCATGGCCGAGGCCCGGCGCATCGGCACGCTGGAGATCTCCGAGCTGCCCGACGAGGACTGCTGCTCGCTGCTGGCGCCCAAGCGGGCCGAGACCCGGGCCAAGATCGAGGATCTCAAGCAGATCGAGAAGCGCCTCGACGCCGAGGAGCTGTGCGTGCAGCTGGCCGACTCGATCCAGGAATACACCCTGTGACCGCCCCGCCGCCGGCCCCGTAGGCGGCGGGACGGCGGCTCAGGCGTCGACCTTGAACGGGTCGTGCTGGGCCAGCAGCTTGTCCAGCCTGGCCTGGTCGACCCGGTTGGTGACCTCCGACAGCTCCTGCCGGTCGCGTACCACCTTGCACAGGGTGATCGTCGAGGTGACGACGTACAGCAGGCCGAGGGCGAGGAAGGCCTTCACCCACGCCTGGGCGGGCAGGTAGGCCAGGGCGATGACCATGGAGGTCAGCGAGACGGCGAACGACAGGATCGCCTGCGCGTGGAAGGCGGCGGTCCTCGTGGGCTGGATGGGCTTCGTCATGCGGTCATCGTGCCGTCGCGCGGGCGTCGCGCGCATGAGGATTCGTACTCAAGTTACCCATGAGTAGGACATCGGGCGCGTACCCGGGCGCGAGCCGCCGGGGCTCCGATGGCAGGATGGCCCAAGACGCGAGACCGGTGAGGGGAGTGATCGTGGAGGAGTCGCGCCTGCCTCCAGGCCAGTACGTCCCGCGCGGCCGGCCCGTGATCCACTACGGCCGGGTGCCCGCCTTCAAGCCGGACACCTGGGACTTCCGCGTCTTCGGCGCCACCGCCTCGGGCGAGGAGCGCCACTTCACCTGGGCCGAGTTCGAGCAGCTGCCCCGCACCACCCGCGTCGCCGACTTCCACTGCGTCACCAAGTTCTCCCTCATGGCCAACGAGTGGTGCGGAGTCACCCCCGACACGATCATGCGGGCCGCCCCGCCCGCCCCCGGCGTACGCCATGTGATGATCTGGGCCGAATACGGCTACAGCGCCAACCTGCGGATGGCCGACTTCGCCGCGCAGGACACGCTGTTCGCCCTGGAGCTCGACGAGAAACCGCTCAGCCCCGACCGCGGCTTCCCGGTGCGGGCCGTGGTCCCCCACCTGTACGCGTGGAAGAGCGTCAAGTGGGTGCGCGGCATCGAATACCTCCTGGAGGACCGCAGAGGCTTCTGGGAGGAGCGCGGCTACCACAACCTGGCCGACCCCTGGCGCGAACAGCGCTACTCCTACCAGGAAGAACCCGGCGAAGGCCCGGCCTGACGTCACCTCCTCTTCACCCTCTGTTTCGCTTCGGACACGGTAGGTTGTCGACTACGGTTTCGGCATGCTGACCACCGCGTGCGTGGCGCTGTCCTCCCTCCTGGCCTTCCTGCTCGGCCTCGCGCTGGCGCGGCTCCTGTGGTGCCGTCCCGCGCCGCCGGGCGAGCACAGGACGGACGACGCGACCTTCACCGCGCTGCACCTCGCCGCGATGGCCGCCCCCGCCCTGCGGGCCGGCCTCGACCGTGACTCCGCCCGCAGGGCCGTGCGGCATCTGCGCGTCCTGCTCGGCACCCGCGCCGTCGCGATCACCTCCACGGAGGCGGCGCTGGCCTGGGAGGGGCCGTGCACCGACGACGTGCTCACCTACGCCCGCGCCACCCTGGCCGCCGGCCGCACCCAGGTCTTCCCCGGCCGGGCGCTGCCGCACGAGCGCGCCTCCGACGCCGGGCCTGATCGCGGGCCTGATCGCGGGCCTGATCGCGGGCCCGAGCATGGGGCGGTCGTGGTGCCGCTGACCGTGGACGGCACCGTGGTCGGCGCGCTGGCGGCCTTCGACGACGAGGTGAGCGCCGCGCTCGTGCGTACCGTCGCCGAGGTCGGCCGCTGGGTCTCCGGCCAGCTGGAGCTGGCCGAGCTCGACGTCTCCCGCCGCCGCGCGCTGGAGGCCGAGATGCGCGCCCTGCGCGCGCAGATCTCGCCGCACTTCGTCTACAACGCGCTCACCACGATCGCCTCGTTCGTCCGCACCGACCCCGCGCGGGCCCGCGAGCTGCTGCTCGACTTCGCCGACTTCTCCCGGTACGCGCTGCGCCGCGCGCACGACTTCACCACCCTGGCCGACGAGCTGACCTGCGTCGACCGGTACCTGCTGCTGGAGCGCGCCCGCTTCGGCGACAAGCTGCGCTTCAGCATGCAGGTGGCCCCTGAGGTGCTGTCCGTGCTGGTGCCGTTCCTGTGCCTGCAACCGCTGGTCGAGAACGCCATCAAGCACGGCATGCGCGGCCCCGGCACCCCCGGCGAGGTACGCGTCGTCGTCCGCGACGCCGGCCCCGAGGCGCACATCACGGTCGAGGACGACGGCGCCGGCATGGATCCGGAGTGCGCCCGGCGCATGCTCGACGAGGACCCGGCCCGCGAGGGCAGCGGCATCGGCCTGGCCAACGTGGACCTGCGCCTGCGCCAGATCTACGGCGACGGCTACGGGCTCGTGGTGGAGACGGCGCTCGGCGCGGGCACGAAGGTCCGGCTGCGCGTGCCCAAGAGTCATCTCAGCTCTCTGTAGCCGAATCATTACGCTATGCTTGCGTGGCTCTGGTGACCTCTGCTTTCCTACGGCAGCGTGATGGACATGTTGAGAGTTCTGGCCGTCGACGACGAAGTGCCTGCTCTGGAGGAGCTCGCCTATCTGTTGCGCCAGGACGACCGGATCGAACACGTCACGACCGCGGCCGACGGCGTCACCGCACTGCAGGACATGGTCCAGATGGTCGGCGGCGGCGAGCGGCTCGACGGGGTCTTCCTCGACATCCGCATGCCCGGCCTCGACGGGCTCGACCTCGCCCGGCTGGTCGGCGGCTTCCCCAGCCCGCCCAAGCTCGTGTTCGTCACGGCGCACGAGGAGTGCGCCGTGCAGGCGTTCGAGCTGGAGGCCGTCGACTACCTGCTCAAGCCGGTCAGGGCCGAGCGGCTGGCCGAGGCGGTGCGCAGGCTGGAGGCCGCCAGCGGCCCCGCGCCGCTGCCGGGGCAGGACGACGTCATCCCGGTCGAGCTGGGCGGGCGCACCAGGTTCGTGCCGCAGCAGGCCGTCTGGTACGCCGAGGCCAAGGGCGACTACGTGCGCCTGCACACCGCCGACGGCAGCTACCTCGTCCGCATGTCGCTGGCCGCCCTGGAACGGCGCTGGGCGGAGGCGGGCTTCATCCGCGTGCACCGCAGCACGCTCGTCGCGGCGCGGCACGTCAGCGAGCTCAGGTTCGAGGGCGGGCGGGTGACGCTCACCGTCGGCACCGAGGAACTGCAGGTCAGCAGGCGGCACAGCCGGCAGGTACGCGAGCAGCTCGTCCGCCAGCACCGGGACGTGATCTCGTGAGGACGGCCCGGTGAACGCCACGCCCGGGGCCGCCCCTGACGCCGGGTCCGACCCCGCGCCAGGTCTCGCACCCGACCCCGGGCCCGACCCCGCGCCGGGTCCCGCACCCGACCCCGCCCTCAGCCCCACGTCAGGCCCCGCGCCCGGCTCCGTGCGCGACGGCGTGCCGGGCGATCCCGTGGCCGCCCTCGTCGGGCGGCAGATACGGCAGGCGCTGCGCACCGTGGGCGCCGTCGCCGCGCTGCTGGCCGGGCCCCCGGTGCTGGCGATGTGGGTGCCCGACCCCCGCGCCTGGGTCGTCCTGTCCCTGGTGGTGCAGGGAGTCTGGGTGGGCCTGGCCGTCCTGCAGCTCAGACGGGCGGAGCGGATGGAGAGATGAACGTCGCGGTGCTGACCGGGATCGCGTTCGTCCTGGTGCTGGGCGTCATGGCGGGCGCCGCGCGGCCCCGCCGCGTGTCCGGCGTCCTCGTCGCCGCCAGGGGAGTGCCTCCCTGGTGGAACGGGGCCGCGATCAGCTCCGAGTTCACCTCGGCCGCCGCCTGCCTGGGCACGGCCGGGCTCATCGCCACCCACGGCTCGCCCATGTTGTGGTATCCGACGGGCGCCGCCGCGGGGTTCGTCGTCATCCTGGCCCTCGTGGTCGCGCCGCTGCGGCGCTCGGGGACGTACACGCTGCCCGGGTTCGCCGAGTGGCGGCTGCGCTCGGCGCGGCTGCGCCGGCTGACCACCTGCTGCGTCCTCGTCGTCGGGCTGGCGTTCATGGTCGCCCAGCTGCACGCGGCGGGGGTCGTCGTGCGGCTGCTGACCGGGCTGCCGCCGTGGCTGGGCTGGGCGGCCGTCGCGGCGGCGGCGCTGGCCGTGGCCGTCGGCGGCGGGCTGGGCAGCGTGACGAGCGTGCAGGCCGCGCAGTTCTGGCTCAAGCTCATCGTCTTCCTCGGGGTCGGGATCGTCTGCTGGTGGCTGGCGGAGGAGGGGGCCGTGGCCTGGTTCGAGGGCGCGTACCGGGGCGGGGGCGCCGGACTGGCCGGCGCGGGCGACCCCTCGCTGCCGGGGGTGCTGGCCGTGCTGCTGGCGTGCGCGCTGGGCACGATGGGGCTGCCGCACGTGATCATGCGGGTGCACACCGACAGGGACGGCCACGCCGCGCGCCGCTCCATGGTGGCCACCCAGGCCATGCTGGCGGCCTTCTGCGTCGTGCCGCCGCTGTACGGGCTCATGGGGCACGCCCGGCTGCGCGGCGCCGCCGCGGACGAGATCGTGCTGCTGCTGCCCGCCAGGCTGTTCCCAGGGGCCACCGGGGAGGTGCTGACGGGCCTGCTGGCCGCGGGGGCGTTCGCGGCCTTCCTGGCCACCGCGGCGGGCGTCCTGGCGGCCGTGGGCGGCGCCCTGTCGGCCCGCGCGTCCAGGGCCGGGGCGCGCTCCTTCCGGGCGGCCGTGGTGGCGGTCCTGGCGGCCGCGCTCGGGCTCACGGCGGTCACCGCCCCCGGGGCGTCGGTGGCGCTCGTCCTGCTCGGTCTCAGCCTCTCCGCGGCCACGTTCTGCCCGCTGCTCGTGCTCGGGATCTGGTGGCGGCGGCTGACGGACGCGGGCGCGGCGGCCGGTATCGTACTCGGGGGCGGTTCGACGGCGGTCCTGGTGATCGGGGAGCAGACGGGCGTGCGCATGGGCGCGCTGACCTCCTGCCCCGCGCCGGTGGCCGTGCCGGTCGCCTTCGCCACGATGGTCCTGGTCTCCCTGGCCACGCCCGGCAGGACGCCCCGGGACGTGGGCCGGATGATGGCCAGGATGCATCTGCCCGAGCATCTCGCAGGCCCCCTGACCTACCGCTCGTCGCACCGGGACGACCGCTGATCGCGGTAGTACTCTCCGTACATCGCTGACTACGCACCGTTCGGCGAGCTGTCCTTGAACAGGGTTTCTCCCGCAAGATCGCAACCGTAGTGTTTCGGCATCGGAGAGCTCTTCCGGCGCATCGGGAGGGACGGGCCGCACGGCTCACGATCGGCCCGATGCGCGGGATTCACCGGCGACGCGCAGGTCGCCGCGGCTGTCGGGCCCTTGACCGGGGGGTTGGGCCCGCCACGCCGGTTCCGTGAAGGGGCGCCCGCGAGGCCGTCGAACCGGGCCTCGTGATCCGGCACGCGGGGGCGGCCGGATCGCGTGAGCGGGCGCCCCTTTCACGGGCGCCGACCCTTCGGGCGTCTCGCCCGCGTCCGTGGCGATCAGCCGTCGCGCAGCTTCTTCAGCAGCGTGATGTCCTCGGCGTGCTTGGGCGCCTTGCCCGGCGTCTCGATGCAGAGCGGGATGCCGGCCGCCGCCGGATGCCGCATGAGGTCGCCGAACGGCTCGGCGCCGATGTGGCCGGCCCCGATGTTCTCGTGGCGGTCCTTCTTCGCGCCGCACACGTCCTTGGAGTCGTTGGCGTGGATCAGCTTGAGCCGCCCGGGCGCGATCGTGTGCAGCGCGTCCAGCGTCTCCTTCACCCCGCCCGCTGCGGCGAGGTCGTGGCCGGCGGCGAAGGCGTGGCAGGTGTCGAGGCAGACGCACGCGCGCGGATGCCAGTCGAGCGCGGCCAGATAGGGCTCCAGGTCCTGCACGGTGGCGCACAACATCGCGCCCTGGCCCGCCATCGGCTCCAGCAGCAGATCGGGCCCGCCCTCGGGGATCTCCTCCAGCAGCGGCAGCAGGTTGTCGTGCAGCTGGCGCAGCGCCTCCTCGCGCGACTGCGTCACCGCCGAGCCGGTGTGCACCACGACCCCCTTGGCGCCGGTCTGCACCCCGCGCCGCAGCGTGTGGCGCACGATCGCGATGGAGTTGCCCAGCGTCTCGGGGCTGGGCGAGCCGAAGTTGACCAGGTAGGGCACGTGGATGTAGGTCTCCACCCCGGACTCGGCCAGCTTGGCGTCCTCGGCGGGCTTGCCCTCGGTGAGCGCCCACCCGCGCGGGTTGGTGACGAACACCTGGATCACCTCGGCGCCGATCTCGGCCATGTATTTCAGGCCGCCCGTCGCCAGGCCGCCGGCGACGGATACGTGTCCGCCGATCAGGGATTTCACGGTCATGATGACCCTCAGTTTAGGACCCGCGGGCGGATGCGGCGGCAGGTACGGCCGGGGCGCGCCCCGGCGATTGGAGCATGACACGAAAACCGCCCCGCGCGGGGGCCGCCGGTTGGAGTTCTCACGGATGGACCGGGCACGTAGCGCATGTGTGTACTGCTGACATGTCACAAACGCTGACCGCGTTCAACGCGCGATCACCGGCGGAGGCGGAGGCCGGGCTGCTGAGCTGCTGCGCCTCGAAGGCCTTCGCCGGCGAGGTGGCCGCCCGGCGGCCGTACGAGAGCCTCGACCGGCTCCTCGCCACCGCCCGCGCCGCCGTGCTGGCGCTGGGCTGGGACGACGTGCTGGAGGCCCTGAGCGCGCACCCCAGGATCGGCGAGCGGCCGGCCGGGAGCGGGCGGGAGGCGTCCTGGTCGCGGCGGGAGCAGTCCGGCGTCGAGGACGACCTGCGCGCGGCGCTCGCCGAGGGCAACCGCGTTTACGAGGAGCGTTTCGGGCATGTCTACCTCGTCTGCGCAACCGGGCTGACGGGGGCCCAGATGCTGGACAGGCTCAACGAGCGGCTCGGCAACGACGAGGCGCGCGAGCGCGACGTCGTCCGCGGCGAGCTGGCCGCCATCACCCGGCTGCGGCTGGGCCGGCTCATCGAGGAGGGGGCATGAGCTTCTCCACCCACGTGCTCGACGCGGTCACCGGCCGCCCCGCCGCCGGCCTGCGGGTCCGCCTGGAGCACGACGGCCGGGTCGTCGCCGAGGGCCGCACCGACGCCGACGGCCGGCTCAGGGGCTGGGACCCGGTGGCCGGCGTGCACCGCGTCGTCTTCGACACCGGCTCCTACCTGGAGGAGACGTTCTACCCCGAGGTGGTCGTCACCTTCGCCGTGACCGACCCCGCCCAGCACTACCACGTGCCGCTGCTGCTCAGCCCGTACGCCTACTCCACCTACCGAGGGAGCTAGATTGACCGTCAAGCTCGGCGCCAACCGCTACGGCAAGGCGGAGACCAGGCTCGTCCAGGTGGTCAGGCAGGGCCCCGTCCACCACGTCAAGGACGTCAGCGTCAGCACCTCGCTGTCGGGCGACATGGAGGCCGTCCACCTGACCGGCGACAACGCCACCGTGCTGCCGACCGACACGCAGAAGAACACCGTCTACGCCTTCGCCAGACGCCACGGCGTCGGCCAGATCGAGGCGTTCGCCCTCCGGCTGGCCAGGCACTTCGTCGCGTCGCAGCGCTCGATCCACCACGCCAGGGTGGAGATCGAGGAGTACGGCTGGAACCGGACCGGGCCCCACTCGTTCGTGCGCGACGGCGGCGAGGTGCGCACGTGCGTGGTGCACCACGACGAGGACGGCCGCAGCACGGTGGTGTCCGGGCTGAAGGACCTCGTGGTGATGAACTCGACCGGGTCGGAGTTCCACGGCTACATCGTGGACGAGTACACCACGCTGGAGCCCACCACCGACCGCATCCTGGCCACCGCCGTCGCCGCCCAGTGGCGCCACTCGGACGCCGGGTCCGACTACGGGACGGCGTACGCGGAGGTGCGGCGCTGCCTGCTCGACGCGTTCGCCGGCACGCACAGCCTCTCGCTGCAGCAGACCCTGTACGCCATGGGGGAGCGCGCGCTCACGGCCTGTCCCGAGATCTGCGAGGTCAGGCTCGCCATGCCGAACAAGCACCACTTCCCGGTCGATCTGTCCCCGTTCGGCCTGGACAACGACAACGAGGTCTTCTTCGCCGCCGACCGCCCCTACGGCCTCATCGAGGGCGGCGTGCTGCGGGAGGACGCGCCCGACGCCGGATTCGCCTGGGAGTAGGCAGCAATGGATTTCTTGCGCCCCACGACATGGGACGAGGCGCTGGCCGCCAAGGCGGACCAGCCGGACGCCGTGCCCATCCAGGGCGGCACGGACGTGATGGTCGAGCTGAACTTCGACGTCCGCAGGCCGCCGGCGCTGCTCGACCTCGGCCAGGTGGCCGAACTGCGCGAATGGTCGACCGCGGGCGGCATGTGCCGGGTGGGGGCCGGGGTGCCGTACACGGCCGTGATCGAGGAGCTCGGCGCGACGCTGCCGGGCCTGGCCCAGGCCGCGCGCACGGTCGGCTCGCCGCAGATCCGCAACCGCGGCTCCGTCGGCGGCAACCTGGGCGCCGCCTCACCCGCCGGCGACAGCCATCCGCCGCTGCTGGCGGCGGGGGCCGTGGTCGAGGTGGAGTCGCGCGGGCGCGGCGTGCGGATGATCCCGGCCGCCGAGTTCTACCTCGGCGTCAAGCGCAGCGCCCTGGAGCCGGACGAGCTGATCAGGGCCGTGCACGTGCCGCCCGCCACCGGGCCCCAGTACTTCTCCAAGGTCGGCACCCGCAACGCCATGGTGATCGCGGTGTGCTCGTTCGCGCTCGCGCTGCATCCCCGCGAGCGGCGCGTCGGCACCGGCCTCGGCTCGGCCGCGCCCACGCCGCGCCGGGCGATCGAGGCCGAGCGGCTGCTGGCCGCGGAGCTCGACTGGGACGCGCCGCTCGACCCCGCGCTGCTGCGCCGCTTCGGCGACCTGTGCGCGCGGGCCGCCGCGCCCATCGACGACGTGCGCGGCACCGCCGCCTACCGGGTGCACGCGATCGGCGTCATGGCCCGCCGTACGCTCACCTGGGCCTGGAACGACCACCTGGGGAAGAGGGCCGCCTGATGCGCGTCACGTTCACCGTCAACGGCCGCGAGCAGAGCGCGCAGGACGTCTGGGAGGGCGAGAGCCTCCTGTACGTGCTGCGCGAGCGCCTCGGCCTGCCCGGCTCCAAGAACGCCTGCGAGCAGGGTGAGTGCGGCTCCTGCACGGTCTACCTCGACGGCGTGCCCGTCTGCGCCTGCCTGGTCGCCGCCGGGCAGGCCGAGGGGCGGCAGGTGCGCACGGTCGAGGGCCTGGCCGAGGGCGACCGGCTCGATCCCGTGCAGGAGGCGTTCGTGGAGTGCGGGGCCGTACAGTGCGGCTTCTGCACGCCCGGACTGCTGGTGCAGGCGCACGACCTGCTGGAACGCGTGCCCGAGCCGTCGGACGCCGAGATCAGGGAGGCGCTGGCGGGCAACCTGTGCCGGTGCACCGGCTACGAGAAGATCCTCGACGCGGTACGGCTCGCCGCCGCACGGAAGGGCGCCGCCTCATGAACCTGCCCGACGACCTGCCCACCGGCACCATACTCATCGACAACGTGCACATCGCCCCCGTCGCCGGCCCCGAGATCCGGTCAGGACACATCAGGATCGAGGGCGACCGCATCGCGAGCCTGGGCCCCGGGCCCGCGCCCGACGTCCCCGGCGCGACCAGGATCGACGGCGGTGGTTGCCTGGCCACCCCCGGCCTGGTCAACACCCACCACCACCTCTACCAGTGGGCCTCGCAGGGTCTCGTCCAGGAGGCCACCCTGTTCGAGTGGCTGACGGCGCTCTATCCGGTGTGGGCCGCGCTGGACGCCGAGGTGGTCAGGGGCGCGGCCACGGCCGGGCTGAGCTGGCTGGCGCTGTCGGGCTGCACCACCGCCAGTGATCATCACTACGTCTTCCCCAAGGGCCGGGGCGACCTGCTCGCGGCCGAGATCGAGGCGGCCCGCGAGGTGGGCCTGCGCTTCCATCCCGCGCGCGGCTCCATGGACAGGGGCGAGTCGAAGGGCGGGCTGCCGCCGGACTCCGTGGTCGAGGAGCTGGACGACATCCTGGCCGCCACCGCCGCGGCCGTGGACGCCTACCACGACCCGTCGCCCTCCTCGATGCTGCGCGTGGTGGTCGCGCCCTGCTCGCCGTTCTCGGCCAGTGCCGAGCTGATGACCGAGTCCGCCGCCCTGGCCAGGGCCAGGGGCGTACGGCTGCACACGCACCTCGCCGAGACCCTCGACGAGGAGGAGCACTGCCTGGAGCAGTTCGGGGTGCGCCCGGTGGACTACATGGAGCGGCTGGACTGGCTGGGCCCCGACGTGTGGTTCGCGCACGCCGTGCACCTGAGCGACGGCGACCTGGACAAGCTGGCCGAGACCGGCACCGGCGTCGCGCACTGCCCCTCCTCCAACGGGCGGCTCGGCGCGGGCATCGCCCGCGTCTCCGAGCTGCTGCGGCGCGGCGCGAACGTGGGCCTCGGCGTCGACGGCGCCGCCTCGTCCGAGCTCACCCCGCTCGTGGGCGAGATGCGGCAGGCACTGCTGATCCAGCGGGCTCGGTACGGGCCGCGGGCCCTGACCGCCAGGCAGGCGCTGGAGCTGGCCACGCTGGGCGGCGCCCGCAACCTGGGACGCCAGGACGAGCTCGGCACGCTGGAGCCCGGCAAGCTCGCCGACCTCGCGCTGTGGCGGGTGGACGGGCCGTTCACCGCCGCCGTCGCCGACCCGGTCTGCGCGCTGGTCTTCGGGCCGCCGCCGCCGCTGGCCCTGCTGCTGGTGGGCGGGCGGACGGTGGTGGCCGGCGGCGAGCTGAGGACCGTGGCCCAGGACGCGGCCGGGCGGGCCGGAGCCGAGGCCCGCGGGCGGCTGGCCAAGCTGGCGGAGGGCGCACACTAGGCTGGGAAATGTCGGAAACGTGTAGGAAAGGCGGACCCCGTGTCGGCGCAACTCCCTGACGAGCGGCTGGCGCAGCTCAAGAGCACCTTCGCCGCGATCGACACCGACGGCGACGGCTACATCAGCGAGGCCGAGCTGCAGCGGCACTTCCCCGACCTGCCTGCGGAGGCACTCGGGGCGATGAGCCAGGAGGCCGACTCCGACCAGGACGGCCGCTACTCCTTCGAGGAGTTCGTCCGCACGATGGGCTGACCCGCGCCCGGTTCGACGTGATGCCGTGCGGGAACGCGGCATCACGTCGCGCGGATCCACCCCTGTCCGCCTCGTAACGGATCAGGGGGCGGACAGGGCGCGCTCCAGCGGGGTCCTGAACCGGGGCGTCACCCTGACCTCGCCGACCCACGACGCGAGGAGGGCCGCCTCCGTCTCGATCGCGGCCTTCGCGTCCGCGCCCACGTCCTCCAGCAGCCGCCACACGATCTCGCCGTCCCGCCGCTGCGCCCAGCCGCCCACCACCCGGCCGTCCCACCACACGGTCGGGCCCACGTTGCCGCTGCGGTCGAACAGCTCGGCCCGGTGCTCGCCCGGCAGGTACCAGTCACGCTCCTGCCACCCCATCGGCGTCGGGTCGAGCGCCGGCAGCAGCGCCGCCCACGGCTCCCCGGCCTCCTGCTCCCGCGGCAGGTCGTCGGGCAGCACGTAGCCGGTGCCGCCGCCGTCCAGCTCCACCGCCACCGCCCCGGTGCCGGCCAGCGCGCCGCGCACGTCCTTCAGCGTCCACCCGGTCCACCACTTGAGGTCCGCCTCGGTGCCGGGGCCGAACGCCGCCAGCCAGCGCGCCACCAGCTCCGTCCGCGCCTCGTCCGCGGTCGGTTGCGCCGGCTCCTGGGCCGGCTCCTGGGCCAGGGCCCAGTAGTGCGTGCCGCTGACCCAGGTGCCGGACACGCGCGCCCGGCGTACCAGCAGGCCGTCCATCGCCATCAGCGGCAGCAGCCGCGAGCCGACGCTCACCACGCCCTCGTACGGCTTGCCCACGGCCACCCTGACCTGCTCCCGCAGCCGCGGCTCCAGCACGCCCAGCCCGGTCGCCGTCTGATCGCCCGACTCGGCCAGGATCCGCAGCACGGACGCCTCGACGTCCTTGAACCACGCCTCGTCCCAGCCGCCCGGTGCCAACGCCTTCAGCATCGAGGCGCGCTCCCTGCGGGCGATCGCCGGCATCGTCGAGTGGTGCACGACCGGCACCAGCTCCGCCGGCACCACGAACACCGTGCGCCGCATCCCGGTCATCCGCACCAGCGTGTGCTCGGCGTACAGGGCCCGCTCGACCGGCTCGGGCCCGGGCGCCAGCAGCCGGGCGCCCGCCGACAGGAACACGGTGGCCGGATCGGTGCCGTGCAACGCCACCACGGCCGCCGCCACCTCCTCGGGCGTGCCCGCCTTGACGGCCAGCCGATGCCGCACTCCGAGCCGCGCCCGCCGCTCCCGCGTAGCAATTCGCACGAAACCCCCAATCCCGCGCTGAGCCTAGTGGACCAGGCCGGCCACCGGGGAGGGGCCGCACCCTCATCCGAGGACGCGGACGTCAGGCGACTGTTCCGCCTGACACATCGTGACAGTCCGCGACAGGATGTACACCCCCGTGTACTTCGGAGCGTCCAATCCCGCCCATCCCTCTACGCTCTGGAGCCCCACATGCGTCTCCGCCCACGCGCTCTCGCCGTCCTCGTCGCCCTGGTCGCGCCCCTCCTGCTCGGGTCCCCGGCCCGTGCCCAGGTCGCGCACGACGTCAGCGCGGTGGCCACGTACCGGGGAGAAGGGGACGATGTCGTCCGCATTCCCGTCACGGCGGGGCCGGCCATCGTGAAGGGCACCCACAGCGGCGAGTCCAACTTCATCGTCTGGGCCGTCGCCGGGGGCAAGCAGGTGGATCTGGTGGCCAACGAGGTGGGCGAGTACAAGGGGGTCAGGGCGTTCAACACCGTCTTCCCGCGTAAGGTGCGCGCCCTGGAGGTCACCGCGGACGGCGCGTGGACGCTCCAGGTGCTGCCCATCACGAAGGCCCGGTACTGGGCGATCAAGGCGAAGGGCGCCGGACCCGACGTGATCCGCCTGACCGCGCCGCTCAGGGCCGCGCGGCGGATCACCCTCCGCCACCAGGGCGAGTCCAACTTCATCGTGTGGGCCCTCGACAACCGGGGCCGTGTCACGAAGCTGCTCGCCAACAGGGTCGGCGACTACAGGGGCCGGGTGCTCCTCCCCGCCGGTACGCGTTACGCCACCGTCGAGGCGGACGGCGTGTGGAGCATCGCCCGGTAGGGGTGATCTTCACGCGAGCCACCAGGACGGGGACCGGCGTGGTCTCCTGAGGGACCCCGATGTCAGGATGATGAGTCACGCCTTCCTGCCCGCTCGCACCGGGCAGGAAGGCGTGTCAGGACATTGTTCATCATCAGGTGGGAGTTCGTAGTGGTTCAGCACGTACTGGTCGCCCCCGACAAGTTCAAGGGAACGCTGACGGCGGCCGAAGTGGCCTCCCGGGTGTCGGCGGGTCTCGGCGTGCCCACGGTGGAGCTGCCGGTCGCCGACGGTGGTGACGGGACGGTGGACGCCGCCGTGGCGGGCGGCTTCGGCCGGATCACGATCGAGGTCACCGGGCCCACCGGCGAGCGGATCCCCGCCTCGTACGCCTGGCAGCCCACCGGCACCGCCGTGGTCGAGCTGGCCGAGGCGTCCGGGCTGCGCCGCCTGCCCGGCGGGCACGAGCCGCTGACCGCCACCAGCTACGGCACCGGCGAGCTGATCGCCGACGCCGTGCGCCGCGGCGCCAAGCGGGTGGTGCTCGGCCTGGGCGGCAGCGCCTGCACCGACGGCGGAGCGGGCATGGCCCAGGCCCTGGGCGCCCGCCTGCTCGACGACGAGGGCCGCGACCTGCCGCGCGGCGGGGCCGCGCTGAAGAGCCTGGCCCGCATCGACCTGTCCGGACTGATCGACCTCGCGGGCGTGGAGTTCGTGGTGGCGAGCGACGTGGACAACCCGCTGCTCGGCCCGCACGGCGCCGCCGCCGTCTACGGTCCCCAGAAGGGCGCCACCCCGGACGACGTCAGGACGCTGGAGTCGGCGCTGTCCCGCCTGGCGGCCATCGCCACCGCCACCCACGGGCTCATGGGCGCGGTCGAGCACGACGGCCCCCCGCGCGCCATGGGCGTGGCGGGCGCGCCGGGCGCGGGCGCGGCCGGCGGCGTCGGGTTCGCCGCGATGGCGTTCCTGCACGCCGAGCTGCGGCCCGGCATCGGCTACCTGCTCGACCTGCTCGGGTTCGGCGAGGTCGTGCGCGGCGCGCGGCTGGTCGTCACCGGCGAGGGCTCGCTGGACGAGCAGTCGCTGCGCGGCAAGGCGCCGGTCGGCGTGGCGCGGGCCGCCGCGGCCGCCGGCGTGCCCGTGGTGGCCGTCTGCGGCCGCCGTACGCTCGGCGACGAGGAGCTGAAGGCCGCGGGCATCGAGGCCGCCTACGCCCTGACGGATCTGGAGCCCGACGTGAGCCGCTGCATGGCCGAGGCGGGCCCGCTGCTCGAACGCCTCGCCGCCCGGATCGCCGAAGACCGCCTTGGAAGGTGATGGATGACCTCGTTCGACCTCGTCGTCAGATCCCGCAGGACCGTCACGCCCCAAGGTGAGCGGGCGGCGGCGGTCGCCGTACGGGACGAGAAGATCGCCGCCCTGTACGACTACGCCGCGCCGCTCGACGCCCCCGAGGACGTGGATCTGCGCGACGTGGCCCTGCTGCCCGGCCTGGTGGACACGCACGTGCACGTCAACGAGCCGGGACGGACCCACTGGGAGGGCTTCGACTCCGCGACCAGGGCCGCCGCCGCCGGAGGCGTCACCATGATCGTGGACATGCCGCTCAACTCCCTGCCGCCCACGATCGACGAGCCGGCCCTCGACGCCAAGCTGCGCGCCGCCGGCGGGCGGTGCCACGTGGACGTCGGCTTCTGGGGCGGGGCCGTGCCGGGCAACGTCAAGGACCTCGCGCCGCTGCACCGGCGCGGCGTGTACGGGTTCAAGTGCTTCATGTCGCCGTCCGGGGTCGAGGAGTTCCCGCACCTGACGGTCGCCGAGCTGCGGCTCGCCCTGGAGGAGGTGGCCGGGTTCGGCGGGCTGACCGTGGTGCACGCCGAGGACCCGGCGCTGCTGGCCGAGCCGGCCGGGCCGGGCTACCGGGAGTTCCTGGACTCGCGGCCGGGAGCCTCCGAGCGCAGCGCCGTCGAGCAGGTCGTCCGGGTGGCGGAGGAGTGCGGCGCCCGGGTGCACATCCTGCACGTCTCCAGCGCCGACTGCCTGGAGGTACTGGAGGCGGCCCAGGCCAGGGGAGTGGCGGTGTCGGCCGAGACCTGTCCCCACTACCTGACGCTGACCGCCGAGCAGGTGCCGGAGGGCGGGACCACGTACAAGTGCTGCCCGCCGATCCGCTCCGAGGCCAACCGCGACCTGCTGTGGGACGGGCTGGCGCGCGGGGTGCTGAGCTGCGTGGTGTCGGACCACTCGCCCTCGACGGCCGACCTCAAGGTGCCCGACTTCGCCGCCGCCTGGGGCGGCATCGCCTCGCTGCAACTCGGGTTGCCGGCGATCTGGACGGAGGCCGCGCGCCGGGGGCACGGGCTCGGGGACGTGGTCCGCTGGATGTCCGCCAACCCCGCCGCGCTGGCCGGGATCTCCGGAAAGGGCGGGATCGAGGCGGGCAACGACGCCGACCTGGTGGCCTTCGACCCGGCAGCCGACCTGCTGGTGGACGCCGCCCGGCTGCACCACAAGAACCCCGTCACCCCCTACCACGGCCGCACGCTCAAGGGCGCCGTCCTGACCACCTGGCTGCGCGGCCGCCCGGTGGACGGCGAGCCGCACGGACGACTGCTGATGGGAGCCCGCCGATGACCCCGTTCACCCGCCTGCCCGACCTGGCCCTGCGCACGTTCGGCGGCTCCGTCGTGGCGGCCAGCGACGAGTCGTTCGCTGAGAAGGAGAGCCTGATCAGGCCGGGGCGTCCGGCGTTCAGCCCGGAGACGTTCGGCGGCAAGGGGCAGGTGTACGACGGCTGGGAGACCCGCCGGCGCCGCTCACCCGGGCACGACTGGGCCGTGGTGCGGCTGGGCCTGCCCGGCGTGATCAGGGGCGTGGTGATCGACACGGCCTGGTTCAAGGGCAACTATCCGCCGTACGCGTCCGTGGAGGCGACGGCGGTCGACGGTCATCCGTCGCCGGACGACCTGGCGCGGGCCCGGTGGACGGAGATCGTGCCGCGGGCGGAGCTCAAGGGCGACACGGAGCACCACTTCGAGGTCGCCGGTGAAGACCGCTGCACCCACGTGCGGCTCAACATCCACCCCGACGGCGGCGTGGCCAGGCTGCGCGTGCACGGCGAGGCCCGCCCCGACCTGTCCGTGCACGAGGGCCTCGGGCTCGACCTGGCCGCGCTCGCCAACGGCGGCCTGGTCACCGCCTGCTCCGACGAGTTCTACTCCGCCCCGAACAACGTCATCGCCCCCGGCCTGGCCCGGCACCAGGCGGAGGGCTGGGAGACCGCCAGGCGGCGCGACGACGGCAACGACTGGATCGTGATCAGGCTGGCCGGTCGCGGGCTGATCAAGCTGGCCGAGATCGACACCACCAACCTGCTGTTCAACGCGCCCGCCGCGGTCGCGCTGACGGGGCTGGACGGGGAGCGCGAGGTGCCGCTCCTGCCCAGGACCCCGCTGCTGCCGGACACGCCGCACCGCTTCCGCCTGGACCACCGGGAGCCGGTCTCCCGTGTACGGGTGGACATCTACCCTGACGGCGGCCTGGCCCGCGTCCGCCTGCACGGCCACCTCGCCTGAGCCGGTCCCGCCGCCCCGGCCGCCGGCTGGGGCGGCGGGACCGGCCGCGTCACTGCCAGAGGAAGACCACGCTGCCCGGCGGCCGCTCGCTGTTGGGCAGCGGCCGCTGGAACTGCACCACACCGCCGTTGCTCAGCCGGTTGACCCGCACCTTGAACCCCAGCGCCTCCAGCTCGGGCTTGGCGTCGTTGATGTTCTTGCCGATGACGCCGGGCACGACGCTGAACTGCTGGTCGTCGCGGGCCTCGTTGTCGCCGCGGAACCACTGCCACCAGTCCGTCTGGCACCGCGCCACCGTGATCATGACCGCCGCGCCCTGGTCGACCTCGGACTTGGCCTTGGGCGACTGGGCGATGACCGAGCACGGCTCGGCGTCGTCGTCGACCTCGTTGACCTGCACCTTGAAGCCCTGCCCGCCGAGGAAGCCGGCCGCCTCGTCCTTCGGCATGCCGCCGACGTCGGGCATGACCAGCCCGGCGCTGACGAAGATGTTGATCTTGGCGCTCTTCCTGACCTTCTCGCCCACCTGCGGCGAGGTGCGGATCACCTTGTCGCGCTCGACCTGCTGGTTGGGCAGCCGCTTGACCGTGCCGACGGTCAGCCCCGACTTGGCGATGGCGGCCCGGGCCTCGTTGCTCGACCGGCCCGACACGTCGGGCACGACGATCCGCTCGGGGCCGAGGGAGAGCACCAGCGTGACCGTCGAGCCCTTCTCCAGCTCCGCCTTGGCCGCCGGGTCGCTGCTGAGCACCAGGCCCTCGGCCACCTTCTCGTCGTACTTCCCGTCGGCCTGGCGCATCAGCAGCCCGCGGCCGGTGATGGTCTGCTCGGCCTCCGCCACGTTCTTGCCGACCAGGTCGGGCACGGTGACGAGCTCGGGCTGGGCGAAGTACCAGCCCGTCAGCCCGACCGCCACCACCATCACGGCGGCCAGCGCCACCAGGAACCAGCTGGGCCGGAACCCGCGCCGCCGCGGCTCCTCCGCCCGCGGCTGGATCATCGTGTGCGCCGGCGCGGCCTGCGGCATCGAGCGCGCGCCTGTGACCGGCCCGCCCGCCGGATGGGCGTAGACCGTCGTCGGGTTCACGCCCGGCGCCATCGGGCCCGAGCCCGGCGGGGTCGTCGTGCGCGGCAGCATCCGGTGCGCGTCCACCGCGGCGACCAGCATGGCCGTCGCGTCGGCCGGCCGGTCCTGCGGCTCGCGGGCGGTCGCGTGCGCCACCAGCGTGTCGACCAGCGGCGGCACCTCGGGCGTCACCGAGGACGGCGCGGGCACGGTGTCGTGCACGTGCCGGTAGGCCACCGACATCGGCGTCTCGCCGTCGTACGGCTGCTGCCCCGTGACCAGCTCGAACAGCATGATGCCCGCCGCGTAGACGTCGCTGCGCACGTCGGCGGCGCCCGTGGTGACCTGCTCGGGCGCCATGTAGCCGATCGTGCCGATCATCACGCCGGTACGGGTCTGGTTGGTCGCCTCGATCGCCCTGGCCAGGCCGAAGTCGACGACCTTGACCCGGCCGTCGTCGGTCATGAGGACGTTCTCCGGCTTGACGTCGCGGTGCACCAGTCCGGCCTGGTGGGCGGCGCCGAGCGCGGCCAGCACCGGGATCAGCAGCTCCAGCGCCTCGCGGGCGGGCAGCCTGCCGCGCTCGCGCAGGATGTCGCGCAGCGTGCGGCCGGGGACGTATTCCATCGACAGGTAGACGACGTCGTTGTCGGTGCCCTGGTCGAAGACGTGCACCACGTTGGGATGGGAGAGGCTGGCGACCGACTTCGCCTCGCCGATGAACCTTCTGACGAACGCCGGGTCCTCGGCGAGCGAGCGGTGCATGACCTTCAGCGCCACCGTCCGGTCGAGCCGGATGTCCAGCGCGAGGTAGACGGTCGCCATACCGCCCCGGGCGATTCGGCTCTCGATGCGGTAGCGCCCATCGAGGAGCCGTCCGACCAGGGGGTCCGCAGTCGTCGTATCCACCCCGCTGAGTTTACGGGCGTTTTGCCACTGGCAGGGCCCCACCGCCCGAAACCGATGCGGAGACGTTTCTCGTCGCAGGGCCCCGCTCTCGTCGAGAGGCCCCGCCGAACCCGGCCGGGCGGGTTCGGCGGCGTCGGCTGATGGGTTACGGCGACGCAGACCCGTGGGTTACGGGGACGTCGGCTCGTGGGTCACGGGGACGTCGGCCGGCGCGGTGCGAGGAGGTCGGCTCCTGGTCACGGGGACGTTGGAGAGGAGGCCTCGGCGTAGCGGCGGCGGGGGATGCGTCCCGCCTGGCGGGCCAGCCGCCCGGCCGCGACCGCGCCCTTCATGGCCGCCGCCATGAGGTCGGGCCGCTGCGCCCTGGTGACCGCCGTGGCCAGGAGCACCGCGTCGCAGCCCAGCTCCATCGCCAGCGCGGCGTCGCTGGCCGTGCCGATGCCCGCGTCGAGGATCACCGGGACGGACGCGGCCTCCACGATCAGCTCGATGCTGTGCGGGTTGCGGATGCCCAGCCCCGAGCCGATCGGCGCGCCCAGAGGCATCACGGCCGCGCACCCGGCCTGCTCGAGCCGCCGGGCCAGGGCCGGATCGTCCCCGATGTACGGCAGCACCACGAACCCGTCGGCCACCAGCCGCTCGGCCGCGTCGAACGTCTCGATCGGGTCGGGCAGCAGGGTCCGCTCGTCGGCGATGACCTCCAGCTTGACCCAGTTCGTGCCCAGCGCCTCCCTGGCCAGCCGGGCCGTCAGCACGGCCTCGCCCGCGGTGAAACAGCCCGCCGTGTTGGGCAGCACCTTGATGTCGCGCCGGCGCAGCACGTCGAGCACGGAGCCGCGCGAGCCCGGGTCGAGCCGGCGCATCGCCACCGTGGTCAGCTCGGTGCCCGACGCGGCGAGCGCCTGGTCCAGCACCTCCAGCGAGGGCGCGCCGCCGGTTCCCATGATGAGCCGGGAGGAGAACTTCTCCCCGGCGATGATCAGATCATCCACCTTGCACCGCCGTCAGGACCTCCACGCGGTCACTGTCGCCGAGCGCCGTCGTCTCCCAGGCGCTGCGGGTGACCACCTCGTCGTTCACGGCCACGGCCACGCCGGTGGTGGCCGAGGTCAATGTCTGTACGGCCTGCGCCACGGTGGTGCCGTCGGCCACCTCGTGCGCGGCCCCGTTGATGGTAACAATCATGAAATTCCCTGAAATCTCTCCGGCGAGCACAGCGCCGCCAGCTCGCCCTCCTCGCCCAGCAGGATGGCCGTCGTGAGCGGGGCGAGCAGCACTCCGCCCCGGTGGTGCCCGGTCGCGAACGTCAGCCCCGGCGTCCCGCTGGGGCCGATGACCGGCAGGTTGTCCGGCGTGCCCGGCCGCAGCCCCGCCACCACGTCGGCGACCTCCAGCTCGGTGATGCCGGGAACCAGCTCCCTGGCGTCGCGCAGCAGCTCGTACAGCCCGCCGGCGGTGACCCTGGTGTCGAAGCCCATCTCCTCCTGGGTGGCGCCGACCACCAGCTCGCCGTCGCCCCGGGGGACCAGGTAGACCGATGAGCCGTGCACGGTGCCGCGTACGCACCGGTTCAGCAGCGGCTGCGGCGACCGCAGCCGCATGATCTGGCCCTTGACCGGCCGCACCGGCACCTCGGCCAGCTCGCCGCTCCACGCCCCGGCGGTCAGGATCACCCGCTCGGCCCTGATGTCCGCGCTGGTCTCCGCCCGGGTCTCCGCTCCGGTCGTCGCCCTGGCGCCCGGTCTGACCTCACCGTGCCCGCCGCCGTTCCCGGTCCCGCCGTTCCCGGTCCCGCCGTTCCCGGTCCCGCCATTTCCGGTCCCGTACGGCTCCGGCGGCGCGAGGCGTACCCCGGTGACCCGGTCGCCTTCACGCAGCAGCTCGGTGACGCGGGCCCGCACCACCTCGGCGCCGCGCCGCTCCAGCGCGGTCAGCAGCGCCGCCGTCACCCGGCGCGGATCCACCCAGGCGTCGCCGGGCGCGAGCAGCCCGCCACGCACGGACGGGGCCAGCATGGGCTCCAGGCGGCGGCATTCGCGCCCGGTGAGCCGCTCGACCGGCAGCCCGAGTTTGTCCATGAACGCCGCCAGCTCGTCCAGCGCCGCCAGGTCGTCGGCCCCGAACGCGACGTCAAGGGTCCCCTCGGAGCGCAGATCCAGCGCGAGCGGATCGCCGCCCGCCGCGCCGCCACCGGCGAGCCCATTACCGGCGCCCGATCCCGGGCTCGCACGCCCGGCACCGGCGCCCGGCCCGGCATCGCGATCTTCACCTGGTGTCGGGCCGGCGAGCCCGGCGTCCTCGGTGAGTTCGGCGGCGAAGGCGGGCCAGCGGCGCAGCGACGCCACTCCGAGCCGCAGCAGCGGCGCCTCGGTGTAGGTCACCTCGCTGACCGGGGCCAGCATCCCCGCCGCGGCATAGGAGGCGCCCCGCCCGGGCGCCGGATCGACCACGGTGACCTGCCGCCCCGCGCGGGCCAGCCGCCACGCCACGGAGAGGCCGACGACCCCGCCGCCCACGATCACATCCACCTGCGCTCCCTTCGCCGGCATGATCCGGATCAGGTGTCTTGCGGTCGAAGGCCCGTAGCAGCCTTCCTCTCAGCCCGGTGAACGGCCGGACTCCCGCGCGTCTTCGTTCACAGCCTACGGCCTCGGTGCGGCGGCCGCGCACCGCCCCCGTTATGGTCATGAACGTGAACCATGTCGTGGTGGTGGGAGCGGGCCTGGCCGGGCTGCGTACGGTCGAGGCCCTGCGAGGGCGCGGATTCGACGGCCGGATCACGCTGATGGGCGAGGAGCGTCATCGGCCCTACGACCGCCCGCCCCTGTCGAAGGCCGTGCTGAAGGGCGACGCCGACACGAGCTTCGTCGACACCGACCTCGACGCCCTGGAGGTCGACTTCTGGCCGGGCGTCAGCGCGAAGTCGCTGCGGGCCGGCGTCGTGGAGACCACCGAGGGCGAGCTCGGCTACGACGGCCTGGTCATCGCCACCGGCGCCGAGCCGATCAGGCTGCCGGGCGACGGCCTCCAGCACGTGCTGCGCACCCTCGACGACGCCCACGAGCTGCGTGCCGTGCTCGTCCCCGGCGCCCGCGTCGCGATCATCGGCGCCGGCTGGATCGGCGCCGAGGTGGCCACCGCGGCCCGCCGCGCCGGATGCGAGGTGACGGTCATCGAGAGCGCGCCGGCCCCGCTGACCACCGCCGTCGGCGCCGAGATCGGCGCGCGCACCGTGCCCTGGTACGACGGCATCGACCTGCGCCTCGGCGCCATGGTGGACGCCGTCGACGAGGGCGGCGTGCGGCTGGTGGGCGGCGAGTTCGTCGAGGCTCACGTGGTCGTCACCGGCATCGGCGTGCGCCCCGCCGTCGGGTGGCTGGCCGACGCCGACATCGACCTGCACAACGGCGTCGTCACCGACGAGCACCTGCGCGCCTCGCTGCCCGGCACCGTCGCCGTGGGCGACTGCGCCGCCTGGTGGTCGCGCCGCTGGGGCACCAGGCTCAGGGTGGAACACTGGGACACCGCGCTCAACGCCCCCGACGTCGCCGCCGCGACGCTGCTGGGGGAGGAGGCGGTCTACGACCCGGTGCCCTACTTCTGGTCCGAGCAGTTCGGCCACATGATCCAGTACGCCGGCCATCATCCGGCGGGCGAACGGCTCGTCCACCGGGGCGAGCCCGAGGGCAAATGGTCGGCCGTCTGGCTCACCGCGGACGACACCCTGGCCGCCGTGCTGGCCGTGGACCGGCCGCGCGACCTCGTACAGGGACGGCGGATCATCGACGCCGGCCACCGCCTGGACGCGGAACGCCTGGTAGATCCACAAGTCCCTCTACGGGATTGTGTTGTTTGAGCAAGCACGCCATGTGGTAGTTGTGGTTTCGTGACGCTTTCTGTTGCACAGATCGACCGGGAGACCGACCAGCTCGTAGACGAGTGGCTCACGCTCCCCGAAGTGGCTACGCGCCTTGACCTTTCGATCGGGCGGGCCAAGCAACTCCTGAAGGACCACAAGCTCCTCGGCGTACGCCGGGGCGGCGGCGGGCCACAGGTGCCCGCGGTGTTCCTCGACGGAAAGGACGTGATGAAGGGCCTGCCAGGCACCCTGACCGTGTTGCAGGATGCCGGCTACGACGACGTCGAGTCGCTGCGCTGGCTCTTCACCCCCGACGAGTCGCTGCCAGGATCGCCCATCGAGGCGATCAGGGCCGGCCGTCATACCGAGGTCAAGCGGCGTGCCCAAGCCCTCGCTTTCTGACGCGCGCCTCTATCTCTGCACAGACGGCCGCCGCGACCGCGGCGATCTGGCGGAGTTCCTCGACACGGTGCTGGCCGGCGGCGTGGACATCATCCAGCTGCGGGAGAAGAACCTGGAGGCGCGCGAAGAACTCGCGCTCCTCGAGGTCTTCCGCGACGCCTGCGACCGGCACGGCAAACTGCTGGCCGTCAACGACCGGGCGGACGTCGCGTACGCCGCCCGGCCCGACGTGCTCCACCTGGGGCAGGACGACCTTCCTGTGACGGTCGCGCGAGAGATACTCGGCGACGACATCGTCATCGGACGGTCCACCCACTCCGCCGCCGAGGCTTCCGCCGCGGCCGTGGAGGAGGGCGTCGACTACTTCTGCTGCGGCCCCGTCTGGCCCACGCCGACCAAGCCCGGCCGTCCCGCTCCGGGCCCGCCGCTGCTGCGGCACGCGGCGTCGCTGGGCAGCTCGCGGCCGTGGTTCGGGATCGGCGGCATCGATCTCGCCAACCTGGACGAGGTGATGTCCCACGGGGTGAGCCGGGTGGTGGTCGTACGCGCGATCACCGACGCCGACGACCCGGGCGCGGCCGCCGCCGAGTTCGCCAAGCGCCTCTCGACCGCGTGACGATCGGCGTGCGCCTGACAGTCGGCGCGCCTGACAGACGGCGGGCGACCGGCTGACCGGCGGCAGACGGCCGGCTGACCGCTTGGTCGGTTGGCCGGCCGGCGGGCCGGCGGGCTGGTCGTCAGGTCTTGCGGGATGTGGCGGCGATGGCCAGGCCGGTGAGCGCGGCGCGCGCCTGCGCCGTGACCGGGGCCGAGTCGAGCGCCGCCAGCGCCTCGCCCAGGTAGTCGCCGATCAGGTCCTCGCACTCCCGCAGCGCCCCGGTGTCGTCGATGATCTGCCGCAGCGTCTCGACCCCGCGCTCGTCCAGCGCGGGGTCGCCGAGCAGCCGGCGCACGGTGCCGGCCTCGGCGGGCGAGGCCGCGGCCAGGGTGCGAGCCACGAGCATCGTCCGCTTGCCCTCCCGCAGGTCGTCGCCGGCGGGTTTGCCCGTCTGCGCCGGGTCGCCGAAGACTCCGAGGATGTCGTCGCGCAGCTGGAACGCGATCCCGACCCGCTGCCCGAAACCGGCGCACAGCTCGTCCATCCACGGCGCCAGCTCCCGCCCGGCCAGCGCGAGGCCCAGCCTGAGCGGCTGCTCCACCGAGTATTTGCCGCTCTTGTACAGCGCCACCCGCAGCGCCGACTCGAACGAGTTCTCCCCGTGCGCCTGCTCCAGCAGGTCGAGATACTGGCCGCACATCAGCTCGGTGCGCATGTGGTCGTGGACGGGCTGGGCCGCCTCCAGCGACTCGCGCGGCAGCCCGCTGGCCCGCCACATCTCGCCCGACCAGATCAGCAGCAGGTTGCCCAGCAGGATCGCCGCGCCCTCGCCGAACTGCTCCGCCGACCCGTGCCAGCCAGAGTTCTCGTGCATCGCCTGGAAGCGGCGGTGCGCGGACGGCATGCCCCGGCGCAGGTCGCTCTTGTCCATCACGTCGTCGTGCACCAGCGCGCTGGCCTGCAGCAACTCCAGCGAGGCGGCGGCGGTGAAGATGCCGGGCACGTCGGTGCCGCCGGCGCCGCGCCAGCCCCAGTAGCAGAACGCCGGCCGCAGCCGTTTGCCGCCGGACAGCAGTTTGTCGGCCGCCTCGCGCAGCGGCGCGAACTCGGGGTCGCCGCCGTCGGGCAGCTGCCGTTCGACGAACTCTCCGAGGGCGCGCTCGACCTGCGCGCGCAGGATCTCCAGGCCGGCTGCGTCAGTGGTCATGTCCATGAGACTAGTGGCCGGGAGCGAGGGTGCGGATCTCCAGGGTGTCTGTCTGACCGGCAGGTCTGCGAGATGTGGCGCTAATCTTGTGGGCATGGCTCTTGGTCGACCCTCCGTAAGGCCCGATCGTGTTCCCACCGTCCGCGACATGCTCGCCGCCGGTGGCCGGTCGTTCTCCTTCGAGTTCTTCCCGCCGAAGACCGACGAGGGGGCCCGGCAGTTGTGGCGGGCGATCAGGGAGCTGGAGTCGCTGCGGCCCACGTTCGTCTCGGTGACGTACGGCGCGGGCGGCTCCACCCGCGACCGCACGGTCGACATCGTCGAGCGGATCGCCCACGACACCACGCTCACGCCGGTGGCGCACTTCACCGCGGTCGACCACTCCATCCGCGAGCTGCGCCACCTCGTGGGGCGCTTCGCCGACGCCGGCGTGCGCAACATCCTGGCCGTCCGCGGCGATCCTCCCGGCGACCCGTCGGCCGAGTGGGTGCGGCATCCCGAGGGCGTGCTCTACGCCGAGGAGCTGGTCCGCCTGATCCGCCAGGCGGGTGACTTCTGCGTCGGGGTGGCCGCCTTCCCCTACAAGCATCCGCGTTCGCCCTCCATCGAGTCCGACACCGAATACTTCGTCCGCAAGTGCCAGGCTGGGGCCGACTACGCGATCACGCAGATGTTCTTCCGGGCCGACGACTACCTGCGGCTGCGTGACCGGGTGGCGGCCCGGGGCTGTGACACGCCGATCATCCCGTGCATCATGCCGGTCACCCAGATGAGCACGATCGCCCGCTCCGAGCAGCTGTCGGGGGCGCCGTTCCCGCCGGACGTGGCGGCCAGGTTCGAGGCGGTCAAGGACGATCCCGCGGCGGTGCGGCGGCTCGGCATCGACCACGGGGCGGAGCTGTGCCAGCGGCTGCTCGACGAGGGCGCGCCGGGGATCCACTTCATCACGTTCAACCGGTCGAGCGCCTCGCGTGAGGTGTTCCAGCGGCTGGAGCGCATCCCGCTGTCCGCCTGAGCGCGAGCTGCCTGAGCGCGAGCCGCCTGAGGACAGGCCGCCTGGCCGCGGTCCCGCCTGAGTGCGGTCGGCTGAGCGGGGCCGCTTGGGGGCGGTCGTTCGAGGACGGCCGCCTGGGGACGGTGCGCGGCGTCAGGTCGTTTCCAGGACGTGCACCTGGGGCAGATCGCGGTGGCGGTGGTGGGCTTCGGCGATCGCCGCGAGGTTGTCGCGGCCCAGAGCCCGGTAGGCCGTGGTGAGCAGTTCGTTCGCCTGGGCCTCGCGCCCGGGGTCTCCCGCGCTGATCCAGTGCAGGTCGCGGCCGAGGGCGAGCGCGTCGGCGGGCAATCCGGCGGCGCACCGGCGCAGTGCCTCGGCGACGAGGGCGTCGCGGGCGGCCGGGTCGCCGGTCAGCTCCTTCTGCAAGGTCATGCAGAAGTCGTAGTCGCTCCACGGCCGCTGCCGGCCGCGCTCGATCGCGGGGTCACCGTCGACGAGCGCCCCGCCGCCGTCGAGGGTCTCCAGCCGATCAGGAGCCCCCCGCTCGCACACCTCGGGGGAGGGCCCGTAGGTGTCGTGGTAGTCCCTTCCCTGTTCGTCGCGGTCGCCGGTCTCGAAGGTCATCAGCACCTCGCGCAGGAGCCGTAGCCGGTGCCGTCGCGCGGCCAGATCAGGGTCCAGGGGGCCGGCCGGCTCGTCGTCCTCGTCTTCGAGGTCACGCCATCCCCATTCGAGCCTGCGCCGGACGGCCTCAAGAGGAGTGCCCGAGGGCAGGCCCACGCCGCCACCGTCGTTGTTGTAGTAGGAGGCGACGCCGGCGCAGGTGCGGCCGTCGTCGTACCAGAGCCCGAAGTGCAGCCCGTCGGTGCCGCCGTGCATGAATGTGACGAATTCGGGCGGGTCACGGTAGTAGCGGCCGTGCACGCGCACGTCGATGCCGGCCTGGGTGCCGCGTCCGGGATCGGTGAACAGGTCCATGATCCCGTACGGGGCCAGTTCCAGCTCGTCGAGGGCCCGTTTCCCGGCCGGGCACAGGGACAGCAGGAAGGCCCGGAACCGGAAGATCGAACCGGGCAACGCGAATCCCCAGTCGCGGGCGAAGCGGTCCTCGACCACGGCGCGTTCGCGCTCCACCTGGGCGAGGGCGGCCGGCCTCGCCCGTTCGCCCACCTCGCGTGGCCGGTTCGCCGCCTTCCACACCGCGTAGTCGCGCAGTTCGGCGGCGGAACGTGCGGCGGCCCGCCGATGGTGGGCCCGTTCGCGCGGCGCCGGCGCGGCATCGGACGCGCCGAAGATCGCCGCCTGCAGACGTTCCTCGGCAGTGGGGCCGTCGATGCCCGGGAACCGTGACCGGCGCTCCGCCATGGCGGCCTCGGCGGGCAGCCAGCGGCCCGGGTCGGCCGCCACCCGCCGGCTCGCCTCGGCGGCCGGCAGGGGAGCGATCTCCTGGTCGAACGCCTCCAGCGCCGCCGCCTTCCGCCGCCGCACCTGGGCGTCGATCTCGGCGCACGACGCGGTGTAGGCGTCCCACTCCCGGGCCGGATCCTCCTCGGGGAGGCCGGCGCGTTCGAGGAAGAAGTCGAACCGCTTCACGTGGGCGAGTTCGTCGTACTGGGCGGCTGTCCGCTCGCGCAGCACCGCGAGGTCCTGCCGGTCGTCCTCCGCCTCGCCCGGCCACCGCACGGGAACGTCCTCGGGGCGCTCGACCTGGTCGCGGCGGAGGTCGACCGTCGTCTGCCGGCCGGAGACCGGCACGCGGGCCGTCAACCGCGGGCCGTCCGCGGAGACGAGCTCCGCGTCGCAGCCGGCGAAGGGGCCTTCGACGATCCTGACGAACTGACGCTCCACGGCCCGACCCCCAACGATGCGAACGATCTCTGGGCAGCATGATAGAGATCGCCACCGGCAGGCGAATGCCGCTGATCACCACGACCGCCGGACGTGCGGGCCCGCCACCCGCCCGCAGGGGGACCGGGCGGGTGACGGGCAGGGGACACCGGACAATCGGTAAAGGGTCGATCACTTTCCGTGACTAGTTTCTGCCCCGCGTCATGCCTGGTAAACCACGGGTCACGTGCGCGACTTCAGGTGAGCGGGAGCGGGCGACCGGCGATCGCGTACTCCTCGTGCCCGCCGGGGAAGACGAAGCGCGTCAGCAGGTCGGTGAAGCCCATGCTGGCGTAGAGGTGGCGGGCGGCCGTGGGCTGGTCGTGGGTGGACAGGATGGCCGAGCGCTCGCGGCGGCCCGCGCACAGCGTGGTGATCATGGCGCGGCCGATGCCCTTGCCGTGCCAGTCGGGGTGCACGTGGATCTCGGCCAGCTCGAACGCGTACCCCATCCAGGCGTCGGCCGCCTCCTGGCCCAGCCGGTCGGCCAGGCCGCGCCAGACGACGTCGTGCCACCACTGACCGGGCGCGCCGCGGAAACCGTACGCGAAACCGACAATTTGGGGTTCGGTCACCGCCCCATCGGGGGATGAATCACGCAATTCCGCGAAATAACACTGAAAATGGGGATATGTCCCGTGGTTTCGCATGATGGTCTTGCGGCCGGCTATCTGGTCCACCGGCGGCTTCATCGCGGCCGCGTAAATGTCGATCACTGTCTCCAGCCGTTCGGTGAACTCGGCCGGACCGGCTCCGCGAAACTCGATCACCCGTCGCACACTACTCGACGTCCACCGGCGTACCCCCGGTGATGCGCACGAGCTCGTCGAACGTCGTCGGGAAGACGGTGTGCGGATGCCCGCCCGCGGCCCAGACCACCTCGTGCTTGCTCAGCCAGGTGTCCACCAGCGTGCGCACGGGCGCCGGATGCCCGACCGGGGCCACGCCGCCGATCGGCTGGCCGGTGGCCTGCCTGACGAACTCCGGCGTCGCCCGGCGCACCCGCTCGACGCCCGCCGTACGCGCGATCAACTCGACGTCCACCCGGTGCGCGCCGCTGGTCAGGACGAGCAGCGGCGCGCCGTCCGCGTCGAAGATCAGGCTGTTGGCGATGGCGCCGACCTCACAGCCGAGCTGCGCGGCGGCGGTCGCGGCCGTCGGGGCCTTCTCGGGCAGGACCACGATCTCGCCGCCGGCACCCCTTTCGCGCAGTGCGGACTCGACGATGAGGGCGTTCGCGGGCAACTTCTCAGACATGACGACACTCTAAACAGGTTGGCGCCCTCATTACCCCTTCATGATGGGTGGTGTAGGGTCCTCTGATCCGTTCTTGACCGATGATGAGGTGGTGACGGTGGTGGCTCGACGGCTGCCCGGGGTGGCTGCTCTCCTGACCGCCGGCGCGGTCGTCCTCTCGGGGTGCGCGACGGGGGCGGAGCGCGAGCGAGCGGCCCTCTCGTCCGACGTCTCAGCCCGGCCGGCCGCCGTACAGAACGCCCAGGCCGCCGGCGCGGCCCCCGTGACTCCGGCCGTCGTCGCCCCGCGCAAGACGCTCAAACTGGGCGCCAAGGGCAAGGCCGTCACCTGGATGCAGAAGCGCCTGACCGAGCTCGGCTACCGGCCGGGCAAGGCCGACGGCCAGTACGGCGGCACCACGCTGGCGGCCGTGTGGGCGTTCCAGAAGGTCAACGGCATCAGGCCGACCAGCACCGTCGCCCGCCGCACCTGGGCGGCCCTCGAAGCGCCCAAGGCGCCGAAGGTGCTGGTCAGGAACGGTAGATCGACCCGCGCCGAGGTCAACCTGACCAAGCAGATCATGGTCCTGTACGTCGGCGGCAAGGTCGAGCTGATCACCCACGTCTCCTCGGGCAGCGGCGTCCCCTACTGCGAGAGCGCCACCTGGCAGGGCAGGAAGCAGCGCTTCTGCGGCTCGGCCACCACCCCGACCGGCGACTACCGCACGACCTGGCGCGCGAACGGCTGGCACCGGTCCTACCTCGGCCAGCTGTACAACCCGATCTTCTTCAACGGCGGCATCGCCTTCCACGGGGCGCTGTCGGTGCCGCTCCACCCGGCCTCCCACGGGTGCGTGCGCATGCCGATGAACGTGGCCGAGGAGCTGCCCGGCATGCTCGGCAAGGGCGTGCCGGTGCACGTCAAGGGCCGCTTCAGGCGCGCCTGAGCGCTCTGCTAGGTCTCGTCCGCGTGCGCGGCGTCCCAGCGCCCGCGGGCCTCCTGCATGGCGTCCTTGTGGTCGCGTGACCAGTCGGCCAGCCGCGCCACGGCCTCGGCCAGGCTGGCGCCCATCGGCGTCAGCCGGTAGTCGACCTGCGGCGGGATCGTCGCGTACGCCGTACGTTCGACCAGCCCGTCCCGGCACAGCCGCCGCGTCGTCAGCGTCAGCATGCGCTGCGAGATCCCCGGCACCGCCCGCTCCAGCTCCCTGAACCGGCGCACCCCCTTGGCCAGCTCCACGAGCACCAGCACCGTCCACTTGTCGCCGATGCGGTCGAGGACGTCCCTGATCCCGCAGTCGTCGTCACCGCACGGGCCCGTGGGCTGGAGGGTTACCCCGGTGTGCGCGACCGACATGAGAGTGCCTCCTTACGGCGAACGCCGGAACGCCCCCATTGTGGGGTCGTTGACCTGCAAGGACCACATTAGGGGTGTTCCATGATCGTCGTTACGGGTGTGTCCGGCGCGCTGGGCGGTTCGATCCTCGCCGGCCTGCGGGCCGTGGAGGGCGTGGAGGTGGCCGGGGCCAGCAGCTCCGGCGACGGGGAGCGGGTGCGTCACGCCGACTTCGACCGTCCTGAGACGCTGGAGAAGGCGTTCGCGGGGGCGAAGGTGCTGGTGTTCGTCTCGGCCGGGTACGCCGAGGACGACGTGGTGCTCGCCCGGCATGACGCGGTGGCCGGGGCGGCCGGGGCCGCGGGCGTCGAGCACGTGATCTACACCAGCCTGGCCGGATCCGGCGAGCGGCTCACGATCGCCCTGGCGCACCGGTGGACCGAGGCGCGGCTGGCCGGGGCGCCCTTCGACGTCACCGTGCTGCGCAACGGCCTGTACACCGAGATCGCGGCGGGCATGGCGCTCGCGGGCCTGCCGATGGCGGCGCAGAACGGGGTGTTCGCGGCGCCGTTCGGTGAGGGCCGGGTGTCGGTGGTGGCCAGGGAGGACCTGGCCGCCGTGGCGGTGCGGGTGGCGGCCGAGGCGTGGCGCGACGTGGTCTCGGGCGGGGAGCGGCGGCATGCGGGGCGGACGTACGAGCTGGAGGGGCTGAGCGCGGTCGGCGGGCACGACCTGGCCGCGATCCTCGCCGAGGCGCTGGGACGGCCGGTGACGTACGCGGCGGTGCCGCTGGGGGCGGTGCGGCCGGCGCTGGCGGGGATGGAGCCGTACCAGGCGGGGCACACGATCTCCACGTACGCCAACGCCGTCGCCGGGCTGCTGGAGGCCCGGGGGAGCGACCTGCCGGCGTTCCTGGACGCACCGCGCCCGGCCCGCGACCTGATCGCGGCGGCCGTGACAGCGGCCGTGGGGCTCAGCTCCGAGGCGGCGGCTCGCTGAGGGCGGCGCGCCGGCCCGCGACGGCCGCCAGCACCAGTCCCACCGCCTGCACCAGTCCGGCGGCGAGCAGCAGGAAGGCCGTGGCCGGCTGCCACGGGGGCAGGCCGGCGGCGAAGTCGGGCGACTGGTAGGGCCGCGCCAGCAGCGCGACGGGGTTGATCAGCGCCACGAGGAAGCTCAGCGCGTAGGGGGCGATCAGCAGGCCCGCGATCACCAGCAGCGGTGTCCGCCCCCTGCGCCCCCGCCTCAGCAGCGCTCCGATGACCAGGTACGCCAGCGCCACCAGACCGGCGAACGCGGCGGTCCACCAGGTCAGCCGCCAGGCGTCCACACCCAGCGAGGTCAGGCCGCCCGCGTCGATCCGGCCGCCCTGCCACCCACGGCCCGTCACCTGCGCGCGTACCCCGGCCCGGACCGCCGCGTGTCCCGCGCCCGCGTACGCCGCGACCAGGACCGGCCCCATGGCCAGCAGAACGAGACCGACCAGCCGTCCCCGGCCGCTGCCCGCCATCGGCGCTCCTCTCCGCTCGGCTCCGGGGGACAGCCTCTCAAAAGACCTTGGTCCGAGCGACCCGGCGGCATCGGCCGCTCGCTCGTCCCTTCCCGGGCGAGAGGCGGCGGGCGCGGTCAGGCGAGGGAGCGCAGGCCGGAGATCGCGATCTCCGCGGCCCGCCGGGCGGTGTCCAGGATCTCGTCGAACGAGCGGTCGTCCTGGAGGTCGGCCACGACGGCCAGCTTCACCGCCCCGATCAGGGCCCCGATCGCCGCCGCGGCCTCCACCATGCTCAGCTCCCCGGCGAAGGATCCGTGCAGTGTCCTGGCCAGCCGCAGCTGGGTGTCGAACAGCAGATGCAGCCCCCGGGCCTGCAGCGACGGCTCCGTGAGGATGAGACGCGTGCGTACCGCCGCCTCCTTCTTGCCGAGCGTCTGGTTCAGCGCGCTCTCGACGCTGGCGTCCACGAGCCTGCGCAGCACGTCGATCAGCGGCTCCTCCGGCGTCCTGCGGACGACGGCGCGGGCGGCCGTCTCCAGCCGTTCCTCGGTGTCGTGGAAGATCAGGTCGTCCTTGCTGGCGAAGTAGCTGAAGAACGTGCGCGTCGAGATCTCGGCCTGCGCCGCGATGTCCGCGAGCGTCGTCTCCTCGAAGCCCCGCTCCCCGAACAACTGGAACGCCGCCTGCACCAGCGCCTGCCGCGTGCGCTGCTTCTTGCGCTCCCGTAGACCCGCCATGCCCGGAATCGTACTGCATGGATTGAGGTGTTGCATCCATTGAAATTTTGCATCCATTGAGGTTTTCTGGAAGGGGACTGGGAAAGGAGCCCGATCATGTCCGAACTGACCATGCCCACCACCCGCCAGCGTCCGCTCGACCCGCCGGAACAGCTCACGGAGCTGCGACAACACGGCGCCCTGCACCGCATGACGTACGCGGACGGGCACCAGGGCTGGCTGGTGACCGGCTACGCGGCCGCCCGCGCGGTGCTGGCGAGCCCGCACTTCAGCAACCTGACGGACAAGCAGCACCCGCCGATCAAGGCCGCCAGGATGAACCTGTCGGACAAGGGCAAGGCCAAGCTGCCGCCCGGGTTCTTCCTGCGCATGGACGAGCCCGAGCACACGCGCTTCCGCAAGCTGCTCACCGGGCAGTTCACGGTACGCCGGATGAAACTCCTCGAACCGCGCATCGCGGAGATCGTCGGCGAACGCCTCGACGCCATGGAGGCCGCCGGCGGTCCGGTGGACCTCGTGCAGGAGTTCGCGCTGCCGATCCCGTCGCTGGTGATCTGCGAACTGCTCGGGGTGCCGTACGAGGACCGCTCGGAGTTCCAGCAGGACACCAAGGTCCTGGCCAGCCTGGAGACCGCCGCCGACGACGCCCTGGCGGCCCTGGGGCGGATCTCCGCGTTCATGTACGGGCTGATCCAGCGCAAACGCGCGGAGCCGGGCGACGACCTCATCAGCGGGCTCGTCGAGACCGGCGAGCTGAACGACGAGGAGCTCACCGGTGTCGCGCTCCTGCTGCTGATCGCCGGGCACGAGACGACCGCCAACATGCTCGGGCTGGGGACGTACGCGCTGCTGACGAACCCGGACCAGCTCGCCGCGATGCGCGACGACCCGTCGGCGGTGGACAACGGCGTGGAAGAGCTGATGCGTTTCCTCACGATCATCCACCTCGGCCCGATCCGCACGGCGCTGCGGGACGTGGAGATCGAGGGCGTCACGATCGAGGCCGGGCAGACGGTCACCCTCCACCTGCCCACCGCCAACCGCGACCCCTCCCGCTTCCCCGGCGGCGACGAGCTCGACCTCGCCCGCCCCGCCGGCGGGCACCTCACCTTCGGCCACGGCATCCACCAGTGCCTCGGCCAGCAGCTCGCCCGCGCCGAGATGCGCATCGCCTTCCCCGCGCTGCTGCGCCGCCTGCCTGGCCTACGCTTGGCGGTAACACCCGAGGAGGTGCCGATGCGCTCGGACATGTCCATCTACGGAGTGCACCGCCTCCCTGTCACTTGGTAGGTCACATGAAGATCAAGGCAGACGAATCGGTGTGCATCGGGGCGGGCATGTGCGCGCTGACGGTGCCGGCGGTGTTCGATCAGAGTGAGGAGGAGGGCACGGTCGTGCTCCTTCAGGAGGCGCCGCCACAGGACCTGGAGGAGGCCGTACGCCGTGCCGTGACCCTGTGCCCGTCCGGGGCCATCTCGGTCGAGTGAGGGCCGGCACGCCCTTGACGCCCTCCTGACACCCCAACCGGCCGCCGTCGCGCCCTGTCCCGCGACGGCGGCTCTCGTCTTTCCACCCGGCTCCATGGGGACCGGGTTCGGCCGAGGGCCGCTGGGCCTGCTTCCGCCCGGACCGGCTCCTTTCGGGCCGGTCTCGGTCGCGGCTCGCTGGGCCGGCTTCTCCGGCGCCGCGCACTTCGCGAACCTGCCCCGTCCGGGGACCGCACACCTTCCGGACCTGCCTCGTCTAGGGCCGCGCACCTCCTGAACCTGCCCCGCCCTCGTCGCGCACCTCCCGGACCTGCCTCGCTCGGACGGCTCGCTCCCGAACGCGTCCCGTTAGGGTGCCATCTGGACTTACCTCGTCCGGGACCCGCTCGCTTCCCGAGCGTGTCCCGTCCGGGGGGTGGCACCTCCCGGGCCCGCCTCCGTTCCCCATCCCGTGGCGCGAACGCGGTGGTGAGCGGTCACCGGCGGGTACTTTTTCTTCATGGTCATCGAACCTGTGTTCGTGGAATCGGTTGACACCGAGCGTGATCGAAATTATGTTCGACCTAGTGACGGTGAGGCTCGCGGCTCAACGTCACCAGGACCTGGTCGCGGGCCGTTCGCTTCCCCAAGCGATCCCCGCGGCCAGGCTCCACGGGCGAAGGGTGCGTCCTCGTCGTCGGCGGAGACGAGCGGGCGTGTCCTGGCCGGACGGGGTGAGGGGAAGCTCCTCGTCCGGCCTGCCCGGCGGAAATGTCGGTGGCGTCTGCGATTGTTGGCACTACCGGCGGAGACGCCGGACGCCGCCCACGACTCCAAGGAGGCGCGCAAGATGGCACCACGGCCTAGAGAAACGCCCGGGCCCCGGTTGTCGGCTGCGGTTCGGGCACACCTGACCGATTCACGTTCCTGCCTGGCGGAGGCGACCGGCGCTCGCACCCCGGCATCCCGATATGTGGCCGCCCACCTGGCGGCACTCCGAGCGGCGGCGGCGATCCTGGCCGCCCGGCCCCGCCCCATGGAGGGGCGCCGGCGCCGCCTGCGCAGCGCGTGGGAGCTGCTGCCGGAGGCGGAGCCGCACCTCGCGGAGTGGGCCGCCTACTTCGCCACCACCGCCGACAAGCGCGCGGCGGCGGAGGCGGGCATGGTGCGCCGCATCAGCGCCGCCGACGCCGACGAGATCCTGGCCGAGGCCGAGACCTTCGTCTCAGCTGTCGAAGACATTCTCGGCGTACCAGGCCAGCCACAACTCCCGGTAAACGTGCCCTTGGCAGGCTGACCGACCCCACCCCCTCCGCCTGGTTCGGCGAACTGCGGCAGCCCAGAGAGCTCCGTAGCCTCTCCGACGACGGCGCCATCTTCCGGTGAAGACGCCATCGGCAGACCAACCGCCATGCGGCCGCGCTCTCACCCCACCCGGACCGCCCTCTGGCGGGATGCCGTCCAGACGTCACTTGCCCCGACGGGACCGCCCTACTGGTGGGATGCCGTCCAGACATCACCTGCTCCACCGGATCGCCCCTCCGGTGAGATGCTCTCCGGGGGTCACCCGCACGGCCGGACCGTCCTGCGGTGGGTAACGTGCCGCAACGGGACGTCCCCTGCGGTGGGCGTCTGCCTCGACGGGACAACCCCTCCGGTGGGATGTCCTCCCGAGATCACCTGCCCGACTGGACCGCCATGCGGTGGGTCATCTGCCCTGCGCGGCCGTCCTTCTGGCGGGATTCCTCCGGACGTTCATTCGCCCGACCGGACCGCACTTCCGGCGCACCCATGCTCGGGCGGTGCCCCTCTCATGCCTTCGGCACGCCGCCGATGGCTAGCCTGGTGCTGCCGCCAAGGCTATGACCAGGCACCGCCAAAGGGCCGGCACCGGAGCACGTCACCCGGGCACGGCACCACGGCACGGCACCACGGACGGCACCACGGCACGGCACCATGGACGGCGCCCGGGCATCGTCACCACGGCACAGCGCCATGGCACCCCTCACCCAAGAGCGCCGTTCCTGGAGCGCGTCCCTGGCGCGCGGCACCACGGCGTCCCGACCCAAGCGCGCCGTCACCGGAGGGCGTCACTAGGGCGCGGCACCCAGAGCATCGTCACCCGGGCACTGTCAGCTGGGCGGTGGATGGGCCCTGTTGGCGAGGGCTGCTCCGGCGAGTCACCCGCCCACGGGAGCACTCCATGGTCCTGTCCATGCCGCGTTCAGGGGCGACGGCATGCACTCTGGCACCAGGCGCATCCCGGCTCGAGCGGCACGGCGTCCCTGAACGGTACGGCGTCCCTGAACGGTGCGGCGTCCCTGAACGGTGCGGCGTCCCTGAACGGCACCGGTGGACCGGCATGGGAACAAGGGCCGGGTCGGGGTCGGGGATGCCGAAGGGCCCGCCGGTGGGTGGCGGGCCCCAGGGTGAGGCGGGCGGTTTCGAGGTTGCGACCCCGGACTCAGGGTCTCGAACCGGCGGCCCCGACCCGGAGGAATCCGGCCGGGGCCTCAAAGCTGACTGTCTCAAAGGGGTGGTCTCGGGCTGGAGGACCAGCAGGCCCGAGGCCGGACGACCTTAAGGACGGTCTCAGAAGGACTCGACGGCCCGGCGGGCCTCGGCGTCGAGGACGCCCCAGCTGATGAGCTCCTCGGTCAGTTCGCTCGGCGACTTGTCGTAGATCACGGCCAGGGAGCGCAGGTCCTCCTGGCGGATCGACAACACCTTGCCGTTGTAGTCGCCGCGCTGGCTCTGGATCGTCGCGGCGTAACGGGCAAGAGCGCCGGCCTTCTCCTTGGGCAGGGTCGCCAGGCGCTCCAGGTCGATCACAAGCTTGGGTGTCGGCCCGAGCGGGCTGGGGGCGGCTCCGCCCGGCAGCAGCTCGGAGACGGGCACCCCGTAGAAGTCGGCAAGCTCGGCAAGCTTCTGCACGGTCACCGCTCGGTCGCCGCGCTCATAAGAGCCAACGACTACGGCTTTCCACCTGCCACGCGACTTCTCCTCGACTCCATGCAGGGACAGCCCCTGCTGGGTGCGGATGGCGCGGAGTCGTGCACCCAGCGACTTTGCGTACTCAGACGGCATCGTGTGGCCCCCCGGCTCTCGTATGTATCGCTCTCAGTAGATTGTGCTCCCTTGCGGCGTATGCCCCGGCCACCGGGGGGTCTGATGCCAGGCTCGGCACCATCGGTAGCCATGGCCCTGGGTTTACCCCAGGACGCCGCGCGGTGTGGTTACGCACAGTGACGGTAAAGGGGTGGACGCCGAAGGTCAAGCTGATTGGAAAAAAGATGCCGAATCCGGTCCGGTAGGGAACGCCGCAAACGCCCCTCATGCCCCACTGGTAACGCTGCTTCGTCAGGGTTTGACGACATTTTCGGCACGGTCAAGGCTGGCGGGTGAGAACCATGACCGGGCAGGTCGAGGCCCTGACGATCTTGATCGAGGTGTCCCCGAGGAACACCCGCCTGAGTGGCCCGGTGTCGCTGGAAGCGCATATGATCATCTCGCCGGGCAGCCACGAGGTCGCGGCGAGTGCCTGGGCCACGTTGCGGCCCTCCAGCACTTCGACCTCCACGGGCGAGCGCCGCCGCTGCCCCCTGGCCGCGGCGCGCAGGTCGGCCGCGGCCTGGTCGCGCAGACGGGCGAGCATCTCTTCCTCGATCCGCACCCGCCTGCCGCTGCTGACCACCAGCGTGACCAGCCGCAGCGGCACGCCGAGCGCCGCGGCCGTCCTGGCCGCGTCCTTGACCGCCACGTCGCAGCCGGGGCCGCGCCGGTAGGCGACGGTGAGCCGGTCGAAGGCGGCCGGCGGCTCCTCGCCCCAGCCGCGCGGCGCGAGCAGCACGGGAACGGAGGAGCTGTGCAGGAGCTGGTCGGCGGTGCTGCCCACCGAGATGAGCCCCCTGCCGCGTCCCGGCGCCGAGCCGATCACCACGACGTCGGCGCCGCGCCTGCGCGCCAGCTCCACCAGTCCACGCCCGCTGCCCCGGTGGGTGTGCGTGACGTACTCGGCGTCGTCCCCGGCCAGCTCGCGGGCCTGGGCGAGGGTGGCGGTGGCCTGCTCGTGCAGGTAGGCCCGCCACGCGCTCTCCTCGGCCCTGGCCGGCCCCGGCGCGGAGGAAGCCGGCGGCAGCACGTTCGCCACCGTCAGCCGCGCCCGCGCCGCCTCCTTGAGCAGGACGGCCAGCGCCAGCCCGTCGCGCCCCCGCGGCCCCGCGACGTATCCGGCCAGGATGTTGTCCAGCTTCATTTGCCCACCTCGGCGTTCAGCCGTGAATGGCGATAGCCGTACAGGAAATAGCAGATCAGGCCGACGAGCATCCACAGCCCGAAGGCCACCCAGGTGACCCCGGCCAGCCCCGCCATGACCACGAGGCACAGGATCGCCCCCAGTGCGGGCGTGGCCGGGAACAGCGGTGTGCGGAAGCTGCGCGGCAGCTCGGGGCTGCGGTAACGCAGCACGAGCACGCCGACGTTGACGATGGCGAAGGCGAACAGGGTGCCGATGCTGGTCGCCTCGGCGAGCTGGCCGAGCGGCACCAGCCCGGCCAGGACGGAGATGAACGCGGCCACGATGAGCGTGTTGGCGACCGGCACCTGCCGGCGCGGGTTGACCCGCTGGAAGACGCGGGGGATGAGCCCGTCGCGCGACATCGCGAACAGGATGCGGGTCTGGCCGTAGATGACGGTGAGCACGACGCTGGCGATGGCGACGACCGCGCCGAAGGAGACGATCAGGCCGGGCCAGGTGGCGCCCACGGCGAGGTCGGCGATGTACGACAGGCTCGCCTCGGTGCCCTTCTCGTCGAACTCGGTCCACGGCATCGCCCCGACCGCGGCCAGCGCGACCAGCACGTAGACGGCGGTCACGATGACCAGCGACAGGATGATCGCCAGCGGCAGATCGCGCCGGGGGTTCTTGGCCTCCTCACCGGCCGTGGAGGCGGCGTCGAAGCCGATGTAGGAGAAGAACACCTGGGAGGCCGCCGCGGTGACGCCGGCCACGCCCAGCGGGGCGAAGGGCGCGAGGTTGCCGGACCGGAAGGCGGTGAACGTCACCGCGCAGAAGAACAGCAGCACCGCGATCTTGATGAGCACGAAGAACGCGTTGGCCTTCGCGCTCTCGGAGGCCCCGTACAGCAGCAGCCAGGTGGCCAGCAGCACGATGACGATCGCGGTGACGTTGACCACGCCGCCGTCCTGGCCGGGGGAGCGGGTGATCGCGTCCGGCAGCTCGAAGCCGAACAGGGAGTGCAGGAAGGAGTTGAGGTATTCGCCCCAGCCGACGGCCACGGCCGCCACGGAGACGGCGTACTCCAGCATCAGGCACCAGCCGCAGATCCAGGCCACGAGCTCGCCCAGCGTCGCGTAGGCGTACGAGTAGGACGAGCCGGACACCGGGATCGTGCCGGCCAGCTCGGCGTACGACAGCGCCGAGAACAGCGCCGTGATCGCCGCCAGCACGAACGCCAGCACCACCGCGGGACCCGCCTTGGGCACCGCCTGCCCGAGGATCACGAAGATGCCCGTGCCCAGCGTCGCGCCGACGCTGAACAGCGTCAGCTGCCACAACGTCATGGTGCGCCGCAGCTCGCCGCCCTCGCCGTGGCCCCCCTCGGCCACGATGCGGTCGGTCGGTTTGGTACGGAGCAGACGCCCGGCCAGTGTCATGGACGCCCCCTACAACGTGCTCGTCAGCGGCCACCTGCCGTTGGGTGTGACGATCGTTCCCGCCGAGCCGTCGAGTATGCGCTCGGCCTCGTCGAGCTTCCCGATGGCGGCCATGTCGCCGGTGGTCTCGACGAACCGGCAGACCGCCTCCACCTTCGGCCCCATCGACCCGGCGGGGAAGTCGAGCGCCCGCAGCTCGTGCGGGGTGGTGTGGCCGATCTCGCTCTGCTCGGGCGTGCCGAAACCGCGCATGACGCGCGGCACGTCGGTCAGACTCAGGAACGCGTCGCAGTCGAGCGCCTCGGCCAGCATCGAGGTCGTGAGGTCCTTGTCGATCACGGCCTCCACGCCCGTCAGCCGCCCGCGCTCGTCGCGCACGACGGGGATGCCGCCGCCGCCCGCGCACACCACGATCACGCCCTCGCCCGTCATGCGACGGATCAGCCGGGTCTGGACCACGCGCTGCGGGGCGGGGGAGGGGACGACGCGCCGCCACTGGCGGCCGTCCTGGGCGACCGTCCAGCCGCGCTCGGCGGCCAGCTTCTCGGCCTCCTCGCGCTCGTACACCTGGCCGACGAACTTGGCCGGCTGCTCGAACGCCGGGTCGACGGCCGAGACCAGCGTCTGCGTGACCATGGCCAGCACCTGGCGGCCGGGCAGCGCGTTCTGCAGCGCCTGCTGGATCCAGTAGCCGAGCAGGCCCTGCGTCTGCGCGCCGAGCGCGTCGAACGGGTAGGGCCTGGTCAGCCCCGGGTCCGCGGCCGACTGGGCGGCCAGCAGGCCGACCTGGGGTCCGTTGCCGTGGGTGATGACGAGCTCGTGCTCGGCCGCGAGCCGGGCCAGCGTCCTGACGGCGGTGCGCACGTTGGCGACCTGCGTGTCGGCGTCAGGCCGCTGACCGCGCCGCAGGACGGCGTTGCCGCCCAGTGCCACGATGACCCGCATTCAGTCTCCCAAGGTCGCGACCATGATGGCCTTGATGGTGTGCAGCCGGTTCTCGGCCTGGTCGAAGACGATCGAACGCGGTGACTGGAACACGTCGTCCGTCACCTCCAGCGCGTCCAGCCCGGTCCTGTCGTAGATCTCCCGCCCGACCTCGGTGCCGCGGTCGTGACAGGCGGGCAGGCAGTGCATGAACCGGACCGAGGGGTTGCCGGTGGCCTTCACCACGGTCTCGTTCACCTGGTACGGCAGCAGCAGCTTGATCCGCTCGTCCCACACCTCGGCCGGCTCGCCCATCGACACCCACACGTCGGTGTAGAGGAAGTCGACCCCTTTGACGCCCATGGTCACGTCGTCGGTCACGGTGATCCTGGCGCCGGTGCCGGCCGCCACCCGCTCGGCCGGCCCGAGCACGGACTCCGGGTCGGGCCACAGCGCCCTGGGGGCCACGACGCGGGTGTCCATGCCGAACATGGCGCCCGTCACCAGCAGCGAGTGCCCCATGTTGTTGCGCGCGTCGCCGAGGTAGGCGAAGGACACCTCGTGCAGCGGCCGGCCGGCGTGCTCGCGCATGGTGAGCATGTCGGCCAGCGTCTGCGTCGGATGCCACTCGTCGGTCAGCCCGTTCCACACCGGCACCCCGGACAGAGCCGCCAGCTCCTCGGCGTGGGCCTGCCTGCTGCCGCGGTACTCGATGCCGTCGTACATGCGGCCGAGCACCCGCGCGGTGTCGGCCACCGACTCCTTGTGCCCGAGCTGGGTGCCGGCCGGATCCAGGTAGGTGGTGTGCGCCCCCTGGTCGTGGGCGGCCACCTCGAAGGCGCAGCGGGTGCGGGTGGAGGTCTTCTCGAAGATCAGCGCGATGTTCCTGCCGCGCAGCCGCCGCCGCTCGGCGCGGGCGTGCTTGGCCGCCTTCAGCTCGGCCGACAGGCGCAGCAGGAAGCCGAGCTCCTCCGGCGTGAAGTCGAGCTCCTTGAGAAAACTGCGGTCGCGCAGGTCGACGGCCGTCATCGGGTGACGCTCACCGGGCTGCACTCATCTGGATCTGTCCCCCTAGACGGCGTCACGTTCGAGCGGGCAGCTCATGCACCGCGGCCCCCCGCGGCCCCGGCCGAGCTCGCTGCCCCTGATCGTGATCACCTCGATGCCGTTGTCACGCAGGTAGTTGTTGGTGGTGGTGTTGCGCTCGTAGGCCACGACCACGCCGGGTTCGAGCGCGAGGCCGTTGCAGCCGTCGTCCCACTGCTCCCGCTCGGCCGCGTACACGTCCTGGGTGGGTGTCAGGACCGTGATGTCCGGCAGGTCGAGGGCGTGCGCGATGGCCTTGTGCATGTCCTCGGGCGGGTGGTCGGTGACCTTCAGCTCCTTGGGGGTGTCGCCGGGCTCGATGGTGTACGCGGGCAGCATGCCGAGGCCTGCGTACTTGGTGAACACCCCCACGTCCAGCATGGTCATCACGGTGTCGAGATGCATGAACGCGCGCGCCTTCGGCATGTCGAGGGCCACGATCGTGTGCGCGGAGCCGGCCCTGAACAGCCGCTGCGCCAGCATCTCGACCGCCTGCGGCTGGGTGCGCTCGCTCATCCCGACGAGCACCGCGCCACGGCCGATGACCAGCACGTCGCCGCCCTCCATGGTGGCCGGGGCCACCGACTGGCCGGGCATCCAGCAGTGGTAGCCGCCCTGGCCCGGCCGGTTGAAGCCGCCGGCGAACGTCGGGTGGTACATGTAGACGGCCTCCATGTTGACCGTCTCGCGCATGCGGGCCTTCTTCTTCATCGCGTTGATCGACACGCCGTCGTAGATCCAGCAGGACGTGTCGCGGGTGAACAGGTGGTTGGGCAGCGGCGGCAGGATGAAGCCGTCGTCGCCCGTGGCGTGGAAGGTCACCGCCTTGGGCTCGCAGCCCATCGCGATCAGCTCGCGCTTGGTGATGCCGCCGGTCAGGTAGAGCTGCAGCGTGGCGGAGTCGAGCGCGTCGAGGGTGTTGCGGATGTCGTCGATGGCGACGGGGCCGAGCCAGCGCTCGTCGATGACCGCGTCCAGGATGTGCTTGCGCGCCTCGGGGATCTCCACCGTCTCCCTGAGCAGGTCGGCCAGCTGATGGACGCGGACGCCCCGGTCGGTGAGCACCCGCTGGAACTCCTCGTGCTCCTCGACCGCCCGCTGCACCCAGAGCACGTCGTCGAAGAGGAAGGCGTCCTTGCTGGTGGGGGTCAGCCGTTTCAGCGCGAGGTCGGGCTTGTGCACCAGAACCTGGCGCAGCCGTCCGACCTCGGACTCGACATGGAAGGTCATCCCTGCTCTATCCCCCTCAAAAGGGCGTAAATCACTCAGCAGCACCGCCCCGCGCGCGTCTGACCTGCCCAGCCGGGGCCGCGCCGACACCCCCGCGGCGCCGCGGCGGCCCGGGAAATTACCTGATCGAGGCCATCGGCTGAACCGGCGGCCGGCCGGCCGCCCCCCACGGGGGGTCACGCATCGTGGCTGGTAGCCCCTGGTACTGTGTGTCCCGACCGACACCCTTTTAAGACCCGTCCCGTGAGGCGGGAAAGGTGGTGAGATTCGCCATGTCCGATTCCAGCGCGCCCCCTTCCAGCGCGGCGAAGCCCGGAGCGTCCGGCTCCAGGGCAGTGCTGGAGGCCCCCGACATCCACCGGGCGCTGACCAGGATCGCGCACGAGATCCTCGAACGAACCAAGGGCGCCGACGACGTCGTCCTGCTCGGCATCCCCACCCGTGGCGCGACGCTGGCCCGCCGGCTCGGTGACCGCATCGAGCAGTTCGAAGGCCGCAAGGTCCCCATCGGCTCCATCGACATCACCATGTACCGCGACGACCTGCGGCGCGGCCCCGTCCGCCCGCTCGGCCCGACCGAGCTGCCGCCCGACGGCATCGACGGCAGGGTCGTCGTGCTCGTCGACGACGTCCTCTACTCCGGCCGCACCGTCCGCGCCGCGCTCGACGCGCTCAACGACCTCGGCCGCCCCACCGCCGTGCAGCTCGCCACCCTGGTCGACCGCGGCCACCGCGAGCTGCCCATCCGCGCCGACTACGTCGGCAAGAACCTCCCCACCGCCAAGAGCGAGAAGGTCAAGGTCTACCTGCAGGAGATCGACGGCCGCGACGCCGTCCTGCTCATGAAGGGGGACGCCAAGTGAAGCGGCACCTCATCTCGGCCGGCGACCTGGCCAAGGACGACGCCCTGCTGATCCTCGACACCGCCGAGGAGATGGCGAGGGTCTCGGAACGTTCCATCAAGAAACTGCCGACGCTGCGCGGGCGCACGGTGGTCAACCTGTTCTTCGAGGACTCCACCCGGACCAGGATCTCGTTCGAGGCGGCGGCCAAGCGGCTGTCCGCCGACGTGATCAACTTCTCCGCCAAGGGGTCGAGCGTGTCCAAGGGCGAGTCGCTCAAGGACACCGCGCTCACCCTGGAGGCCATGGGCGCCGACGCGGTCGTCATCCGCCACAGCGCCTCCGGCGCGCCGCACCGCCTGGCCAACTGGGTGCGCGGCAGCGTGCTCAACGCCGGCGACGGCACCCACGAGCACCCCACCCAGGCGCTGCTCGACGCCTTCTCCATGCGCCGCCGCCTGGGCAACCTGGACGGGCGCAACGTCACCATCGTCGGCGATGTGCTGCACAGCCGCGTCGCCCGCTCCAACGTGCTGCTGCTGCACACGCTCGGAGCCCAGGTCACCCTCGTCGCGCCGCCCACGCTGCTGCCGGTCTCGGTCGGCACCTGGCCGTGCGAGGTGTCCTACGACCTCGACGCCGTGCTGCCCAAGTCCGACGTGGTGATGATGCTGCGGGTGCAGAAGGAGCGGATGAACGCCGCGTACTTCCCCAGCGAGCGCGAATACTCCCGCCGGTACGGCCTCGACCGGGACAGGTTCGCCAAGATGCCCGACGACGCGATCGTCATGCACCCCGGGCCGATGAACCGGGGCATGGAGATCGCGGCCGAGGTGGCCGACTCGGCGCGATCCACGATCGTCGAGCAGGTCGCCAACGGCGTGACCATCCGCATGGCCGTCCTGTACCTGCTCCTCGGGGGAGAGACCGCATGAACCTAGCCAATGTCAGGATCCTCGGCGGGGAGCCCGTCGACATCAGGATCGACGGCGGCGTCATCGCCGAGATCGGGCCGGGCGTGGCCGCGTCCCCGTCCGCCGGCGAGACCGTCGACGCCCAGGGCGCGATCGCGCTGCCAGGCCTCGTCGATCTGCACACCCACCTGCGCGAGCCCGGCCGCGAGGACGCCGAGACCGTCCAGACCGGCACCCAGTCCGCCGCGCGCGGCGGCTACACCGCCGTGCACGCCATGGCCAACACCTCGCCCGTCGCCGACACGGCCGGCGTGGTCGAGCAGGTGTGGCGGCTCGGCCGCGAGTTCGCCCACTGCGACGTGCACCCGGTCGGCGCCGTGACCGTCGGTCTGGAGGGCAGGCAGCTGGCCGAGCTGGGCGCGATGGCCGACTCCGCCGCCCGCGTGCGCGTCTTCTCCGACGACGGCAAGTGCGTGGACGACGCCGTGCTCATGCGCCGCGCCCTCGAATACGTCAAGGCGTTCGACGGCGTCATCGCCCAGCACGCCCAGGAGCCCAGGCTCACCTCCGGCGCGCAGATGAACGAAGGCGTCGTCTCCGGACGGCTCGGCCTGACCGGCTGGCCCGCCGTCGCCGAAGAGGCGATCATCGCCCGCGACTGCCTCCTGGCCGCCCACGTCGGCTCCCGGCTGCACGTCTGCCACGTCTCCACGGCCGGCTCGGTCGACATCCTGCGCTGGGCCAAGTCCAAGGGCTGGAACGTCACGGCCGAGGTCACCCCGCACCACCTGCTGCTCACCGACGACCTGGTCGAGGAGTCGCCGGTGGGCGCGTACAACCCGATCTACAAGGTCAACCCGCCGCTGCGCACCCGCGCCGACGTCGAGGCGCTGCGCGCCGCGCTGGCCGACGGCACGATCGACGTCGTGGCCACCGACCACGCGCCCCACCCGGTCGAGGACAAGGAGACCGAGTGGTCGGCCGCGGCCATGGGCATGGTCGGGCTGGAGACCGCGCTCAGCGTGGTCCAGGAGGCCATGGTCGAGACGGGCCTGCTCGACTGGGCCGGCGTCGCCGAGCGCATGTCCGTCGCGCCCGCCCGCATCGGCCGGCTCGGCGGCCACGGCCGCCCGATCGAGGTGGGCGCCCCCGCCAACCTCACCCTCTACGACCCGTCCGTACGCACGAAGGTCGACCCCGCCGCCTTCGCCTCCAAGAGCAGGAACACCCCCTACGAGGGGATGACGCTGCCCGGCCGGGTAGTGGCCACGTTCCTGCGCGGCAGGCCGACCGTTCTCGAAGGGAAGCTGGTTTGAACACAGCGCTGCTCGTCCTGGAAGACGGCCGCGTCTTCCACGGAACCCCGTACGGAGCCGAAGGCGAGACGTTCGGCGAGATGGTCTTCAACACCGGTATGACCGGTTACCAGGAGACCCTGACCGACCCCTCCTACCACCGGCAGATCGTCGCCATGACGGCCCCGCACATCGGCAACACCGGCGTCAACGACGAGGACCCCGAGTCGGGCCGCGTCTGGGTGGCCGGCTACGTCGTGCGCGAGCCGTCCCGCGTCGTCTCCAACTGGCGTGCCTCCCGCTCGCTCGACGACTACCTCAAGGAGCAGGGCGTCGTCGGCATCGCCATCCCCGGCACCCGCGCGCTCACCCGCCACCTGCGCGAGCGCGGCGCCATGCGGGCCGGCATCTTCAGCGCGCCCTCGGCGCCGGTCGAAGAACTGGTCGAGCTGGTCCGCGAGTCGCCCCGGATGGAGGGCGCCGACCTGGCCCGCGAGGTCGCCACCGGCGAGACCTACGTGGTCCCCGCGGCCGGCGACAGGCGCTTCACGGTCGCCGCCGTGGACCTGGGCATCAAGGGCATGACTCCGTACCGGATGGCCGAGCGCGGCTGCGAGGTGCACGTGCTGCCCGCCGACGCCACCTTCGAGCAGATCATGGCGGTCTCGCCCGACGGCGTGTTCCTGTCCAACGGGCCCGGCGACCCGGCCACGGCCGACGTCACCGCCCTGCGGAAGGTGCTGGAGGCCGGGGTGCCGTTCTTCGGCATCTGCTTCGGCAACCAGCTGTTCGGGCGGGCACTCGGGCTGTCGACGTACAAGCTGCGTTACGGCCACCGGGGCGTCAACCAGCCCGTCCAGGACGTGCGGACCGGCAAGGTGGAGATCTCGGCGCACAACCACGGGTTCGCCGTGGAGGCGCCGCTCGACGGGCCGTTCGAGACCCCGTACGGGCCGGCCGAGGTCAGCCACGTCAACCTCAACGACCGCTGCGTGGAGGGGCTGCGCCTGCTGAACGGGCGGGCCTTCAGCGTCCAGTACCACCCCGAGGCCGCCGCCGGCCCCCACGACGCCGCCTACCTCTTCGACGAGTTCTGCGCGGTGATGGCCGCCGCCAGGGGCGAGGCCGCCGAGCATCCGATTCCGACCAGTTCTGTGAGGTCATGAGCCGTGCCCAAGCGTGAGGACATCAGGTCCGTCCTGGTCATCGGCTCGGGGCCGATCGTGATCGGGCAGGCGTGCGAGTTCGACTACTCCGGCACCCAGGCGTGCCGCGTGCTGCGGGACGAGGGCTTCCGCGTCGTCCTCGTCAACAGCAACCCGGCGACGATCATGACGGACCCCGAGTTCGCCGACGCCACGTACGTCGAGCCGATCACCCCCGAGTTCGTCGAGAAGATCATCGCCAAGGAGCGCCCCGACGCGCTGCTGCCCACGCTGGGCGGCCAGACCGCGCTCAACACCGCCGTGGCGCTGCACGAGTCGGGCGTACTGGAGAAATACGAGGTCGAGCTCATCGGCGCCGACTTCGACGCCATCCAGGCCGGCGAGAACCGCGAGCGGTTCAAGGAGATCGTCGCCAAGGTCGCCCGCGAGCACGGCCTGAACGCCGAGTCGGCCCGCTCGGTCATCTGCCACACCATGGACGAGTGCCTGGCCGGCGCGGCCGAGCTGGGCTATCCCGTCGTCGTGCGGCCCTCGTTCACCATGGGCGGGGCCGGCTCCGGGTTCGCCTACGACGAGGAGGGCCTGCGGCGCATCGCGGGCGCCGGGCTCGACGCCTCCCCGACCACCGAGGTGCTCCTGGAGGAGTCGATCCTCGGCTGGAAGGAGTACGAGCTGGAGGTCATGCGCGACAAGGCCGACAACGTGGTCATCGTCTGCTCCATCGAGAACATCGACCCGATGGGCGTCCACACCGGCGACAGCGTCACCGTCGCGCCCGCGCTGACCCTGACCGACCGCGAATACCAGAACATGCGCGACGTCGCCATCGCCGTCATCCGCGAGGTCGGCGTCGACACCGGCGGCTGCAACATCCAGTTCGCGGTGGACCCGCGCACCGGCCGCATGATCGTCATCGAGATGAACCCGCGCGTGTCCCGCTCCTCCGCGCTCGCCTCCAAGGCCACCGGCTTCCCGATCGCGAAGATCGCGGCCAAGCTGGCCATCGGCTACACCCTCGACGAGATCCCCAACGACATCACCAAGGAGACGCCGGCCTCCTTCGAGCCGACGCTCGACTACATCGTGGTGAAGGTGCCCCGCTTCGCGTTCGAGAAGTTCAGGGGCGCCGACCAGACGCTCACCACGCACATGAAGTCCGTGGGCGAGGCCATGGCCATCGGCCGCTCCTTCCCCGAGGCGCTGCAGAAGGCGCTGCGCTCGCTGGAGAAGAAGGACTCCTCCTTCTCCTGGGCCGGCGACGTGCCGCCCAAGGACGAGCTGCTGGAGGCGTGCAGGACCCCGCACGACGGGCGGCTGCGCACGATGCAGCAGGCCATCAGGGCCGGCGCCACGCCGGACGAGGTGTTCGCGGCCACCAGCGTCGACCCGTGGTTCATCGACCAGCTCTTCCTGCTGGACGAGGAGGCCGGGGCCGTGGCCGCGGCCGACGAGCTGACCACCGAGGTGCTGGAGCGGGCCAAGCACCTCGGGTTCAGCGACGTGCAGATCGGCGAGCTGCGCGGCATCGACGAGGCCAGGGTGCGCGACCTGCGCCACGCCCTCGGGCTGCGGCCCGTCTACAACACCGTCGACACCTGCGCGGCCGAGTTCGCCGCCAAGACGCCCTACCTCTACTCCACCTACGACGAGGAGAGCGAGGTCCCCGGCGGCGACCGGCAGAAGGTGATCATCCTCGGCTCCGGCCCCAACCGCATCGGGCAGGGCATCGAGTTCGACTACGCGTGCGTGCACGCCTCGTTCGAGCTGTCGCGGGCCGGGTTCGAGACCGTCATGGTCAACTGCAACCCCGAGACCGTCTCGACCGACTACGACACCTCCGACCGGCTCTACTTCGAGCCGCTCACGCTGGAGGACGTCCTGGAGGTCGTGCACGCCGAGCAGCAGGCCGGGCCGGTGGCCGGCGTGATCGTGCAGCTCGGCGGGCAGACGCCGCTGGGCCTGGCGCAGGCGCTCAAGGACGCGGGCGTGCCCGTCGTCGGCACCTCGCCCGAGTCGATCCACCTGGCCGAGGAGCGCGGCGCGTTCGGCCGGGTGCTGGCCGAGGCGGGCCTGCCCGCCCCCAAGCACGGCACCGCCGTGACCGTCGCCGAGGCGGTCGAGATCGCCGCCGAGATCGGCTACCCCGTGCTCGTCCGGCCCTCGTACGTGCTCGGCGGGGCCGGCATGGCCATCGTGTACGACGAGGAGACGCTCACCACCTACATGGCGGCCCAGGAGGGCGGCCATCCGGTGCTGGTCGACAAGTTCCTCGACGAGGCCATCGAGATCGACGTGGACGCCCTCTACGACGGCACCGAGCTCTACCTGGGCGGCGTCATGGAGCACATCGAGGAGGCCGGGATCCACTCCGGCGACTCCGCCTGCGCCCTGCCGCCCATCACGCTCGGCAGCGCCGACATCAAGGCCATCCGCGCCGCCACCGAGGCCATCGCCGCGGGGGTGGGGGTGCGCGGGCTGCTCAACGTCCAGTACGCCATGTCGGCCGGCGTCCTGTACGTCCTGGAGGCCAACCCGCGCGCCAGCCGTACGGTGCCGTTCGTGTCCAAGGCCACGGCGGTGCCGCTGGCCAAGGCGGCGGCCCGGGTGATGCTCGGCGCGTCGATCGCCTCGCTGCGCGAGGAGGGCATGCTGCCCGCCTCCGGCGACGGCGGCACGCTGCCGCTCGACAGTTCCATCGCGGTCAAGGAGGCGGTGCTGCCGTTCAACCGGTTCCGCGGCGTCGACACCGTGCTCGGGCCCGAGATGCGCTCGACCGGCGAGGTCATGGGCATCGACGAGTTCTTCGGGATCGCGTTCGCCAAGTCCCAGGCGGCCGCCTACGGCCGGCTTCCGATCAAGGGACGCGCGTTCGTATCCGTGGCCAACAGGGACAAGCGTGCGATGATCTTCCCTGTGAAGGCACTGGCGGACCTCGGGTTCGAGATCCTCGCCACCGAGGGCACCGCCGAGGTGCTGCGCCGCAACGGCGTCCATGCCAAGATCGTGCGAAAGCACAGCGAGGGGACGGGTCCCGGAGGTGAACCCACGAGCGTGCAGGCCATCCTGGACGGCGAGGTCGACCTGATCGTCAACACGCCCTTCGGCAGCCCGGGACAGTCGGGGCCGCGGCTCGACGGCTACGACATCCGCACGGCCGCGGTGCTGCGGGGCATCCCGTGCATCACCACGGTCTCGGGGCTCGCCGCCGCGGCGGCCGGCATCCAGGCGATCGTGCGCGGCGACATCGGCGTACGGTCCCTGCAAGAGCACGCACGGGCACTCCGGGGCTGACCCCGCAGCGGGAGGTGAAGACGACTGGCCGGCACACCGGTGCAGGTGACGGGCACGGTGCTGACGACGCGCCGGGTCGACGCCTACCATGCGCTGACGGTGGTGGCGCCCGGCATCGCCGAGCGTTACCGTCCCGGTCACTTCGTCTCCGTGGCCGTCGGAGGGGCCCACACGTCGATGGTGACGCGCCGCGCGCTGTCCATCCACGACGTGAAGGCCGACTACGGCGGCACGGTCGAACTCGTCTTCACCACCCGCGGGCCCGGCACGGCCTGGCTGGCCGACCGCCGCGCCCGTGACACGCTCGACCTGGTCGGGCCGCTCGGGCGGCCCTTCCCGCTGCCGCGCGACCCCGTCCACTGCGTGCTGGTCGGCTCCGAGTACGGCTCCGCCGTGCTGTTCCCGCTGGCCGACGCGCTGCTGGAGCGGGGCTGCCGGGTGGACTTCGTGCTCGGCGGGAGCGGGGCCGAGCGGGTGTTCGGGGCGATGCGGGCCAGGCGGATGGCCGAGACGACCACGCTGACCACCGAGGACGGCTCCCTGGGGCTGCGCGGCACGGTCACCGACGCGCTGCCCGCGGTCATCGCCGACACGCGGGCCGACGCCGTCTACGCCTGCGCGCCCATGGCGACGCTGCGGGCGGTGACGGCGGTGGCGATGGAGTTCGACATCCCGGTGCAGGTGGCCGTCGAGGAGTCGATGGCCTGCGGCATCGGGGTGTGCATGACGTGCGTGCTGCCCGTCATCGGGGACGACGGCGCGACCAGGATGGTCAGGGCCTGCGCGGAGGGGCCGGTGTTCCGGGGGGAGCGGGTGCGCTTCGAGGACGTGGGAACGATCCCGTTCGACGCGCTCGGCGCCCCCGGAGGCGGTGCACGACATGTCAGTTGATATGCGTACGTTCCTGGCTCACGTCGAGCTGGCGAACCCCATCACCACCGCCGCCGGCTGCGCCTCATCGGGCCGTGAGCTGGCCCAGTTCTTCGACCTGCACCGGCTCGGCGCCCTGACCACCCGCTCGATCACCATGGCGCCGCGCGCGGGCCGGCCCACGCCGCGCATGGCCGAGACGCCCTCCGGCATGCTCAACGCCGTCGGCCTCCAGGGGCCGGGCATCGACGCGTTCCTGGAGCGCGAGCTGCCCTGGCTGGCCCAGCGCGGCATCAAGACCATCGTCTCCATCGGCGGCGGCACCGTCGCCGAATACTCCGAGCTCGCCCGCAGGCTCGCCGACGCGCCCGGGGTGACCGCGCTGGAGGTCAACCTCTCCTGCCCCAACATGGAGGACCGCGGGCGCGTCTTCGCCCGCGAGGGCAGCGCCGCCGCCGAGGTCATCGCCTCCGTACGCTCCATCATGCGCTACGACGTGCCCGTCGTCGCCAAGCTCGCGCCCGACGTGGCCGACATCGTCTCCGTCGCCCGCGCCTGCGTGGACGCCGGGGCCGACGCCCTGTCCATGATCAACAATCCGCTCGGCATGGCCATCGACACCGAGGCGCTGCGGCCCTCGCTCGCCGCCGTCACCGGCGGGCTGTCGGGGCCGGCCATCCTGCCGCTGGCCGTACGGTGCGTGTGGCAGGTCCACGCCGCCCTGCCCGGCGTGCCGCTGATCGGCATCGGCGGCGTGATGAGCGGCCGGGACGCCTTCCAGCTCGTCCTGGCCGGCGCCTGCGCGGTCGGGGTCGGCACCGCGCTGTTCCACGACCCCTACGCCTGCCTGCGCATCGAACGCGAGCTCGAGGACCTGCTCCGGGCCCGCGGCTTCCAGCGGCTGGCCGACGCCGTCGGCCTGGCGCACCGCCCGCCGGGGAGCGCGCCCCGGCACCTGCTGGTCGACACCGAGGAGAGCACGCCTTGACTCCCGCACGGACTCCCGCACGCCGGGGAGGGCGCGTCCTGACTCCCGCACGCCGGGCCTCGGTTCCCTGACACTGAAGAGAGAGCACGCTTTTGATCACCGAACGCCAGGAGAGCACGTCTTGACCACCGCCGCACCCATCGCCGTCGCTCTCGACGCCCCCGACCTTGAGACCGCCGCCCGCTGGGCCTCGCTGGTCACCCCCCATGTCAGCACGGTCAAGGTGGGCCTCGAGCTCTACCTGCGCTACGGCCCCGACGTGATCGCCTCCGTGCGGGGGGCCAGCGGGGTGCGCGTGTTCCTCGACCTCAAGCTGCACGACATCCCCAACACCGTCGCCGGCGCCGCGCGTGCCGTGGCCCGGCTGCGGCCCTCGATCCTCACGGTGCACGCCGCCGGCGGGCCCGCCATGATCAGGGCCGCCGTGGAGGCCGCCCCGCACACCCAGATCGCCGCCGTGACCGTCCTGACCTCCCTGACCGAGGGCGACCTGGAGCGCATCGGCCTCGCCGGGCCCGCCGAGGACGCCGTACGCCGGTTGGCAGCGCTGTCGGTCGAGGCGGGCGCGACGGCCCTGGTGTGCTCGCCCAACGAGGTCTCCGCCGTACGGTCGGAGGTCGGGGACGGGATCACGCTCATCACGCCCGGCGTGCGCCCCACGGGGGCCGCCACGCAGGACCAGATGCGCGTGGCCACGCCGGAGCAGGCTCTGGCGGACGGGGCGGACCTGCTCGTCATCGGCCGGCCGATCACGGGCTCGCCGGACCCGGGCGCGGCCGCCGCCGCCATCGCCGCCTCCCTGCGCCGCGCCTCCTGACGCCCGCCCCTCAGCGACTCGTCCTCTGACGCCCGCTTCAGGGGTCGCGCCTTCTGACGCCCGCCTCCCGGCGACTCGCCGAACGCCGGGACGCGGCGGGGCCGGCGTCCGGTGGCGCATGGGCACGGTGCCGCGGCGTCGCGTGCGACACGCCCGCGACGCACCGCTCACAAGATCATAATGCATCCGCTCAGGCCGCCGCGCCCTCTTGATCGATCTGGTTTCGGCCCTGGTGCGGGCCGGGTTTCGGACATCGGCCGCTGCCGGAAAGGCGATCATCGTTGCGTTTCGCGACATCGGCGCGAGCCGACGCGCGAAGGCGGATGTGAGGGCGATTTGATCAGCACAAGGTGATTTTACGCTCACGGAGAGTGATGAAGTGGATTTTGTGGGGAGAGAAACCGCTCTTGACGTTGCTTAGGGGGCGATGACCAGCTAGTTTCCCTTCCCGTCCGAGTACATCGACAGAAATTCGAGGTGACCCGGCGTGGCTCTTCCTCCCCTGACCCCTGAGCAGCGCGCCGCAGCCCTGGAGAAGGCTGCCAAGGCCCGTAAAGAGCGTGCCGAGGTCAAGAACCGGCTCAAGCATGGCGCGGTTTCTCTGGCTGAGGTGCTCAAGGATGGGCAGACCGACGACGTCATCGGCAAGATGAAGGTGTCGGCTTTGTTGGAATCGCTCCCCGGCGTGGGCAAGGTCCGCGCCAAGCAGCTCATGGAGCGGCTCGCCATCGCCGAGTCCCGCCGCGTGCGGGGTCTCGGTGCGAACCAGAGGGCCTCCCTCGAGCGCGAGTTCGGTGGCAACGAGAGCTAATCTCTGTTCCACAGGAAAGCGCGGGTTCAACGGGGGGTAGGAAGTGACCGACAGGTCCTGGTCCGGCGATGTCAGTGCCCACGAGGCGGTCGGACCCGGAGCGGAGGTCGGCTTCCCGCCCCTGAGAGAGAAACGCCTGACGGTCCTTTCCGGGCCGTCGGGCGTCGGTAAGTCCACGGTAGTCGCCGAGCTCCGGCGGGCACACCCCGAGGTGTGGCTGTCGGTCTCGGTGACCACCAGGAGGCCCCGGCCCGGCGAGGTCAACGGGGTCCACTACTTCTTCGTCGACGGCGAGGAGTTCGACCGGCTGGTGGACGGCGGCGAGCTGCTCGAGTGGGCCGAGTTCGCGGGCAACCGCTACGGCACGCCGCGCGAGCCGGTGCTGAAGAAACTCGCCAACGGGGTCCCGACCCTGCTGGAGATCGACCTCGAAGGCGCCCGCCAGGTGCGGGCCAGCATGCCGGAGGCGCTGCTGATCTTCCTGGCCCCGCCCAGCTGGGAAGAGCTGGAGAAGCGGCTGCGCGGACGCGGCACCGAGCCGGAGGACGTCATCGCGCGCCGGCTGGAGGCCGGGCGGGTCGAGATGGCGGCCGAGAACGAGTTCGACCTCACCTTGGTGAACACGAGCGTCCAAGACGTGTGCCATCGCCTGATAGCCTTGATGACTGACCCTCAGGGGGTCACGACAACCACCAACCGAGAGGTCTGACAATCGTGGCAGGCACCACCCCGGCCGCGGAGGGCATCACCAACCCGCCGATCGACGCGCTGCTCGACATCGTCGACAGCAAATACTCTTTGGTGATCATGGGTGCCAAGCGCGCCCGCCAGATCAACGCCTACTACTCCCAGCTCGGCGAGGGCCTGCTCGAATACGTCGGGCCGCTGGTCGAGACGCACGCTCAGGAGAAGCCGCTGTCCATCGCGCTGCGGGAGGTCTCCGAGGGCCTGCTCAACGCCGAGCCCATCGAAGGCGCGGTCTGACCCCTTCGATGAAGGTCGTCCTGGGCGTCAGCGGTGGCATCGCCGCGTACAAGGCGTGCGAGCTGCTGCGCCTGTTCACCGAGTCCGGCCACGAGGTGCGGGTCGTCCCGACCCGCGAGGCCCTGAAGTTCGTGGGCGCGCCCACCTGGGCCGCCCTGTCGGGCCACCCCGTGTCGGCGGAGGTGTGGGACGACGTCCACGAGGTGCCCCACGTGCGGATCGGCAAGGGTGCCGATCTCGTCGTGGTGGCGCCCGCGACGGCCGACGTGCTGGCCAGGGCCGCTCACGGGCTGGCCGGCGATCTGCTGACCAACACGCTGCTCACGGCCACGTGCCCGGTCGTCTTCGCGCCCGCGATGCACACCGAGATGTGGCAGCACGCCGCCACCCGCGCCAACGTCGCGACGCTCCGCTCGCGCGGGGCCGTCGTGATCGACCCCGCGGCCGGCCGGCTCACCGGCGCCGACACCGGGCCTGGGCGGCTGCCCGACCCCGCCGAGATCTTCCAGGCGTGCCTGCGCGTGCTCGCCGGGCGGCCCCGTGACCTGGCCGGGCGCAAGGTCGTCGTCTCCGCGGGCGGCACCCGCGAGGCCATCGACCCCGTCCGCTTCATCGGCAACCGCTCCTCGGGGCTGCAGGGCTACGCCCTGGCCAGGACCGCCGCCGCCAGGGGCGCCGAGGTGACGCTCGTCGCGGCCAACGTCACCCTTCCCGACCCCGCCGGGGCCGCGATCGTACGGGTCGAGTCCACGGCGGAGCTGCGCGAGGCCGTGCTGTCCGCCTCCGCTGACGCCGACGTGGTGGTCATGGCCGCCGCGGTCGCCGACTTCCGTCCCGAGTCGCGCCACGACGCCAAGATCAAGAAGACGGACGGCGAGCCCGAGGCCATCCGGCTGGTCAAGAACCCCGACATCCTCGCCGAACTCGGCGAACGCCGCCGCGCCGCGCGCACCGCCCTCACGGACGGAGATCGGGAAGCGGGTCCGGGTGCGGTGCCGCCACGAGTGATCGTCGGGTTCGCGGCCGAGACGCACGACGTGCTCGCCAACGGGCAGGCCAAGCTCGCCCGCAAGGGGTGCGACCTCCTGGTCGTCAACCAGGTGGGGGAGGGGCTGGCCTTCGGCACCGCCGGCAACGCGGCCACCGTGCTGGTGGCGGGCGGTGAGGCGGTCGAGGTGCCGTTCGGGCCCAAGGAGGACCTGGCCGACGTGGTCTGGGACCTCGTGGCCGCCCGTCTCCCCTGAAACGCCCCCAAACCCCGCGTACTGGACACGACATCCATCTGTCGTACAAAACCGTTCATAACCAATTACTCGATCACCTGTTGCAACACCCCCGGACGCCTGCGGATACTGAGGTCGAAGGGGGATGGAATGCCGGTGGGTTCCGCTGTCAGGGATCGTTGTAGGACGCTGCTCGGAGACCAAGGGGAGATTCACTACGTCTTCCCCGCCTTCTGCTCGGGGGCGGAGGGAACGGGGAACTTCCTCATCGTGGTCACCAGTTCCGCCATATCCGTCCTGGCCACCAGGACACTGCGCTCCGATCGGCCCGTGTCGGTGTTCGCGGAGTTCCCGCGCGACACCAGGCTCGGGCCCATCCTGCCCGGCCACGTGATCGAGGTGGGATCGATGGTGTTCGAGTTCGACGAGGAGTACGCCGCCGTGGTGTCGGCCGCCGACGCGGAGATGTTCGCGCCGGAGACCCTCCCGCCCGATCCGCTGCCCGAACTGTGACCGCGGCCACATGGTGGACGGTTTCGCGACCGGGCGCCGGGTAGGGCTAGACTTCGGCGAGGCCCAGGCATGCTCATGCGCCCCGGGCCTTACATACGTCAGCAGCCGCTGCATGAGGAGCCACTGAGTTGTCACGTCGCCTGTTCACCTCCGAGTCGGTCACCGAGGGCCACCCGGACAAGATCGCTGACCAGATCAGTGACGCGATTCTCGACACCATGCTGAAGGACGACCCCAAGAGCCGTGTCGCCGTCGAGACTCTGATCACTACCGGCCAGGTCCATGTCGCAGGCGAGGTCACGACCGAGACCTACGTCGACATCCCCGGCGTCATTCGGGAGAAGATCCTCGAGATCGGCTACGACGCCTCGCACAAGGGCTTCGACGGCGCCTCCTGCGGCGTGTCGGTGTCCATCGGCGCGCAGTCGCCCGACATCGCCCAGGGCGTCGACGACGCCTACGAGCACCGCGTGGGCGGCGACGGCGACGAGCTCGACCGCCAGGGCGCCGGCGACCAGGGCCTCATGTTCGGCTACGCCTGCCGCGAGACCCCCGAGCTGATGCCGCTGCCGATCACCCTCGCCCACCGGCTGGCCCAGCGCCTGTCCGAGGTGCGCAAGACCGGCACGGTCCCCTACCTGCGCCCCGACGGCAAGACCCAGGTCACCATCGAGTACGACGGCGACACGCCGGTCCGCCTCGACACCGTGGTCGTCTCCACGCAGCACGCGGCCGAGATCGACCTCAAGGAGATGCTGACGCCCGACATCAAGGAGCACGTGGTCGACCCCGTGCTCGCGGGCATCGAGATCGACACCGAGGGCTACCGGCTGCTGGTCAACCCGACCGGGCGCTTCGAGATCGGCGGGCCCATGGGCGACGCCGGCCTCACCGGCCGCAAGATCATCATCGACACCTACGGCGGCATGGCCCGCCACGGCGGCGGCGCCTTCTCCGGCAAGGACCCGTCCAAGGTCGACCGCTCCGCCGCCTACGCCATGCGCTGGGTCGCCAAGAACGTCGTCGCGGCCGGCCTCGCCGACCGGTGCGAGGTGCAGGTGGCGTACGCGATCGGCAAGGCGCAGCCGGTGGGTCTGTTCGTCGAGTGCTTCGGCACCGAGAAGCTGGAAGTGGAGAAGATCCAGGCCGCCGTGCTGCAGGTGTTCGACCTGCGCCCGGCCGCGATCATCCGCGATCTCGACCTGCTGCGTCCGATCTACTCGGAGACCGCCGCCTACGGCCACTTCGGCCGCGAGGGCTTCTCCTGGGAGTCCACCGACCGCGCCGAGGCCCTGCGCACCGCCGCCGGCCTCTGACCACCCACCACAGCCCAGCCTGACCCGGTCCGGCCGCCGGGCCTGGTCTGACCCGGTCCGGCCGCCGGGCCTGGTCTGGCCGGGCTTGGCTTGACCTGTGGCCTGGCTGGGCTTGGCTTACGGCCTGACTTGACCTGTGGTCTGGCCTCACCCTGCGGTCTGGCCTGCGCTGCGGGCGCTCCAGACTGTCCCCGACGACCGGCGCCTTCCTCGGGGTGGCACCGGTCGTCACGCATTCCACACGGCTTCGCGCGTCGTACGGGCCGCGTACTCGCGCGACTGGCGTACCTGTGTGACGGCGTACCCGCGTCAATGGCGTCGGCAAGGCTTTGCGCCCCGACGGGGCGTGCTCGCCCGGCCCGGCGCGCCCCGACGGGTCGGCGCACCTGCGGGCGCCGGTGCTGCCACGGGACGAAGTACCTCCTCGCAAGGGGATGCGCCTCGTGGGGGAGCGGTCGCGCGACGCCTTCCATAGGCCAAGCGCGCTCCGTCGCGGTCGCGGCTCCGTCACGGTCGCACTGCCGTCACGGTCGCGATGGCGTCACGGTCGCGATGGCGTCACGGCCGCTATAGGCCCAAGGATGCCGTGACGCAGGGATGCCGTGCCGCACGGATGTCAGGGGGGCTCGGTGACAGCTGTGCTGTGCTGCGCCGTTGCGGTGGCGCGTGGAGTGCGATGGCGCCGTGTGGGCCGCGCAGGAATCAGCGGCATGGTGGGGTGGACACGGTCGGACTCTCACGAGGCTTACCGTTGCGGCTGGCGGGGTGCCGGACATGCCCGTGTGGGGGGAGTGCCGTGCCATGCCCGCACTGGTGTCGTCTGCGGTGGGGGCGCTGCCATCGCGTCGGGCCGACGCGTCCGTGGTGCGGACGCGCCCTGCCGTGCCAGGCCCGCCGTGGTGCTGGCGGCTGCTGGGGTGTCGTCGGTGGGCTGGAGCAACATGACGGTGGGCGTTCGGGTGGGCGATGGGGCGTGGGCGTTGCTGGGGGTGGAGGTCTGGTAGACGTTATGCGTGAGCCACTCCTCCGACGACGCCCTCCTGCCGCTCGAAGCCGTGCGGCCCGCGACGTCGGCGAAGGACACCAAAGGGGCGCCTGTCCCGGCTCCGGAGGACCCCGTGGCGCGGGTCGCCGTGGACAGTCCGCTGCCGCACCTCGACCGGCTCTTCGACTACCTGATCCCCGCATCACTGCATGAGACGGCTCAGCCGGGTGTGCGGGTGCGGGTGCGGTTCGCGGGCAAGCTCGTGGACGGGTTCCTGCTGGAACGAGTGGCGGCGAGTGAGCACGAGGGCAAGCTCACTCCACTCGAACGGGTGGTGTCGCCCGAGCAGGTGCTCACCCCCGAGATCGCCGGCCTGGCCAGGGCGGTCGCCGACCGATACGCGGGCACCCTGACCGACGTCCTGCGCCTGGCCGTGCCACCCCGCCACGCCAAGGCGGAGGCAGAGGGCCTGAAGGAGGCGGAGGTCTCCAAGGGGACGGGGGTCCCCCAAGTTGCGGGGGTCTCCAAGGCGAGAATTTCCAAGGAGGCGGGGGTCCCCAAGGAGGCGGGGGTCCCCAAGGAGGCGGGGGTCCCCCAGGTTGCGGGAGTCCCCGAGAAGGCAGGGGTTCGCAAGGAGGCGGAGGTTCGCAAGGAGGCGGGACTGCCCGATCGGCCGGAGCCCGCGACGCCGCAAGCAACGACGCCGCACGCGGTGACGCCGGGATCGGCCACCCCGGAATCCGCTGTCCCGGGATCGGCCACTCCAGGATCCGCCACTCCAGGATCCGCCACGCCGGCATCGGCCACCCCGGGATCGGCTGTCTCGGGAGAGGCCACCCGGGAGTCCGCCACCCCGGGATCGGCCACCCCGGAATCCGCTGTCCCGGGAGCGACCACCCCGGGATCGGCCGTCCTGGGAGAGGCCACCCGGGAGTCCGCTACCCCGGGATCCGCTACCCCGGGATCAGGTGTCCCGGGATCAGGTGTCCCGGGATCAGGTGTCCCGGGATCAGGTGTCCCGGGATCAGCCATCCCGAAGGCCGTGGGCCAGGTGGGCGAGGGCAAGGCGGCGGGGGCTTCGCAGGCGGAGGGGTCTGCGCTTGAACGGGTGGTTTCCTCCGGAGCCGGGTCCTCCGAGGTCGGGTCCACTCAAGCCGCGTCTCCCGAGCCTTCCCGTAAGCCGGCCGGTGGTAAGGCGGGTCGGGTCGGGGAGGTGGCGGCGGAGGCGAGTGCGTGGGATGCGTATCCGGCGGGGGCCTCGTTTCTCGGGGCGTTGCGGGACGGGCGGGCACCCCGGGCGGTGTGGTCGGCGTTGCCCGGTGCGAAGGGCTGGGCGGGGGCCGTGGCCGAGGCTGTGCGGGCCACGCTGGACGGTGGCAGGGGAGCGGTCGTCGTGGTTCCCGACGGCAAGGACGTGGCGCTGGCCGACGCCGCGTTCGCCCGCCTGCTCGGCCCCGGCAGGCACGTGGCGCTGACGGCCGACCTGGGGCCCGCGGAGCGGTACCGGCGGTGGCTGAAGGTGCTGAGAGGTCAGGTGCGCGCCGTCGTGGGCACCAGGGCCGCCATGTTCGCCCCCGTCACAGGGCTCGGCCTGGTCGCCATCTGGGACGACGGCGACGACCTGCACGCCGAGCGCCTGGCCCCCTACCCGCACGCCCGCGAGGTGCTCGGCCTGCGCGCACACAGGGCGGGGGCGGGGATGCTGATCGGCGGCTACGCGCGTACCGCCGAGGCCACCCAACTCGTCGCCGGCGGCTGGGCCAGGCCGATCGTGGCCGCCCGTACGACGATCAGGAGCCTGGCCCCGCGCGTGCACCCGGCCGGCGAGGACGCCGAGCTGGCCAAGGACCAGGCGGCCAGGCAGGCCCGGCTGCCGAGCATCGCCTGGCGGGCCCTGCGTCACGGGCTGGAGAGCGGCCCCGTGCTCGTCCAGGTGCCCAGGCGCGGCTATCTGCCCTCCCTGGCCTGCCAGCACTGCCGTACCCCGGCCCGCTGCGCCCTGCCCCCCACCAAGACGGCCGTGCGGGAGCCCCAGGCCGAGGTGCCGCTGGCCGAGCCGGCCCCGCTGTGCCACGGCCCGCTCGCGCTGAGAGGCGGCCACGCGGCGCCGTACTGCCGCTGGTGCGGCCGGGTGGACGCCGACTGGCGCTGCGCCTCCTGCGGCAGCCCGCGGCTGCGCGCGGTGGTCACGGGGGCCAGGCGCACGGCGGAGGAGCTGGGCCGGGCCTTCCCGTCCGTGCCGGTCCGCACGTCCGGCCGTGACGGCGTGCTGGCCACCGTGCCGGGCACCCGCGCGCTCGTCGTGTCCACCCCCGGCGCGGAGCCGGTGGCGGACGGCGGCTACGCGGCGGCCGTGCTGCTCGACGGATGGGCGCTGCTCGGGCGGGCCGACCTGCGGGCGGGGGAGGAGACCGTGCGCAGGTGGATGAACGCCGCCGCCCTCCTGCGCCCCGCCGCCGAGCTGGTGGTGCTCGGTGACGCCGCGCTGCCCGCCGTACAGGCGCTGCTGCGGTGGGATCCGGTCACCCACGCCGAGCGCGAACTCGGCGACCGCGCCGAGCTGGGCTTCCCGCCGGCGGTGCGGATGGCCACGCTCACCGGCGTGGCGAGCGCGGTCAGGCAGATGCTCGACGAGGTACGCCTGCCCGCCGACGCCCAGGTCCTCGGCCCCGTGCCGGTGGACGAGGCCGGCCAGGAACGCGCCATGATCCGGGTACGCCGGGCGGGAGGCGCCGCGCTGGCCGCCGCGCTCAAAGGGGCCAGTGGGGTGCGTGCGGCGCGTAAGACGCCTGATGTCGTGAGGGTGAGTGTCGACCCACTCGACCTGATTTAGACCGTTTCCCCGATTCGCTCATCCCGTGGGTAGCCGTTAGCGTGCCCCTGTGTCGATCGAATGGGTGAACCAGGCCATCGACGACCTGCGTGCTTGGGGGCGGGCGCGGGAAGTCGAAGTGGACGCGGACGAGGTCCGCCTGCTCTGCGACTACGCCAGCGACTACCTCAACGTCAACGAACTGGGCGATTTCACTCCCGAGACCTTCGACGAGCTGCTGCTGTCCATCTACCCGCGCAAGGTCATCGCCCCGCCGGAGAGCGCGCCCGAGACCGTCGCCGCCGCCCGTACCCTCGTCGACCACCTCAGCGAGGCGGGCCACGTGAGCGCGGCCACCGTGGCGCTGATGCGCGAGCGGCTCGACGACATCGCCACCCGCATGCCCGGCGCCCTCGCCGACGAGGCGAACTTCGGCATGGCCAAGAGCCTGTTCAGCTCCATCGGCCCGGAATCGCTCGAGCAGTCGGTGGCCATCCCCTCGGGCGAGCTGCCCGACCTGGGCGAGGCGCCCTGCGACTGCCCCGGCTGCACCCCGCTGCCCGCCGTCCGGCTGGCCGGGCCCGACGAGCTGCGCGCCGCGCTGGCGGGCGTCCCGATGCTGGCCGTGGAGCCGCTGCCCGGCGGCGACGACCCGCTCGACGCCTGGGCGGCGCGTGTCGCCCGCCTGCTCGAACAGGACAACGCCGGCGCCGTCACCGGCTCGGCGGAGCTCGACGAGAGCCTCTACGACCTGTTCGACATGCTCTATCGCCTCCAGGTACGGGTGCCCGTCACCGTGGTCGGCGACTACCTCGACGAGATCGCCGGCGACGGCGGCGCCGACCTGGACGCCGTGCTCGGCAGGCTGGAGTGGAGCGGCATGCTCCAGGTCTCCGGCGACACCGCGGAGCTCACGCCGCTGGGCGTCTGGGCGCTGCGCGAGCACTACCTCTCCCTCGGCGTCGAGGCTCCCCAGGCCCCCGACCTGGCCGAGGCCGACGCGCGCGAGCTCATCGAAGGACTGCTCGAAGGCGTGCCGACCGAGCTGGCCGAGGCCGACATCGACCGCTGGCTGTCCGGCCGGGTGCCGGGGGAGGCCGCCGCCGAGCTGCTCGCCGCCGCCTCCGGCGCGCCCGCCGTGGCCCGCGGCATCGCCATCACCATCGTCGACCGGCTCGGCGCGGAGGCCGAGGCCCAGATCCGCGACTACCTGGAGGACCAGGAGCTGCGGCCGCACGCCATCCACTGGCTGGCCGCGCGGGGCCTGCCCGCGCCGCAGCTCACCCAGGAGGAGCTGCTCTGGGTCAGCGTCGACATGCTGGCGCTGGCGATGCCCGCGGCCCAGGAGGAGCCGGAGATCTTCGCCGAGAACATGGCGGCCTCCGGTCCTCCCGCTCATCTCATCGAGGAGATGTGGCGGGTCGACCATCCCGACGTCGTCGACGTACTCGAACTGCTCGGACGCTCGATCACCGACGGCACGGTGGCCAAGGCGGCGCGTAAGGCCGCGTTCAAAGCCCGCTCCCGCGCCATCCGTTGAGTACGCTCATGTGACCGGTGTGCAGTAAGTTTCGTGGGTGGCAAACAATGTCTTCGACCTCGCCGAGCTGCGCAAGCTGATCGATGAGCAGGCCGCCGTGCCGCCACGGCCCCCTGAGGAGACTCCCGTGGAGCACGAGGCGCTGACGTTCCCGCCGGTCCTCCTCGCCCCCGACGCGGAGCTGGCCAAGGCGGTGCCCGCGGTGCCGCTCGTCGCCGACGCGATCAGGCTCACCACCTGGACGGGCAACCGCCAGGTCAGCCAGGAGGGGCACCTGAGCGAGGCCGACGCGGCCGCCGCGGCAGACGACCTCGGCCTGCCTGCGGCGCGGCTGCGCCTCATCTGGATCGTCGCCGTCAACACCGGGCTGCTGCAGATCCTCGGCGGGCGGGCCTCGCGCGGGCCGCTGTCGATGCAGCTCACGGTGGAGGCCACGCTGGAGTTCTGGGACGGCGTGGTGATGGACGTCCTCGACCGCGCCGACGAGGGGCTGACCGGCTCGGCCGTGGTGGACGGCCACCTGGCCGAGATGCTGGCCACGATCTACTCCGTGCGCTCCGGCGTGGCCACCGCCAACCTCGCGCGGGGCATCCTGCAGTCCCATGAGGTCGCCTGCGCGCCCGGCCCGGTCGAGATGCGCAGGATCGCCGCCGCGCTGCCCGCGGAGCTCCTGGAGGCGCTGTCGCTGCTGACCTACTGCGGCCTGGTCGAGCAGACCCCGGCCGGCCGCACCGCGCTCACCCCGCTCGGCGTCTGGGCCGTCCGCCGCGACCTGCTGCGCGAGGGGCACGACGCGCCGACCGCGGCCGAGGTGGAGGTGTTCGCCGACCTGTCCGCGGCCGAGCTGGTGGAGGCGCTGGTCAAGGGCAGCGCCACGCAGAGCGCGGTGGCCGGGTGGCTGGAGCGCCGCGCGCCCGAGTCGGCCGCCCGCGACCTGATCGAGATCGCCAAGTCCGGCACGGCCGGCCAGCGCGGCGCCGTCGGCGCCATCCTGGAGGAGCTCGGCCCCGAGGCCGAGGCCCCCGTCCGGGAGGCGCTCGACCATCCCCTGATGCGCCGCTACGCCGCCTCCTGGCTGCACATCCGCGACCTGCCCGCCCCCACGCTCAGCTCCGACGACCACACCTGGATCGCGGTCGACTCCCTGGCGGCGCTCATGCACCTGTCGGCGCCCGCCGCCGGCCGGCTCGACCCGCCCGAGCCGGGCGAAGACCTGATCAAGCTGGTACGCGAGATGCCCGCGGTCGGCCATCCCGACACGATCGCCGTCCTCGACATGCTGGCCACGGCCCACGACGACCAGGCCGTGGTGAAGGCCGCGCGCAAGGCCGCGATGAAGGCCCGTTCGCTGGCCCACACCCGCTCGCGGACGGCGGGCCAGGGCCGGTAGCGGGGTCCGTGCCTGCACTAAACTGACCTGGTCCCGCGTACCGAGAAACGGAGTGACCCCTTGGCGATCCAGCCCATCCGGCTGTTCGGAGACCCGGTGCTGCGCACCCCGGCGACCCCCGTCGCCGACTTCGACAAGGAGCTCCGCAAGCTGGTCAAAGACCTCACCGACACGATGATGGACGCACCGGGCGCCGGCCTCGCCGCGCCGCAGATCGGCGTCGGGCTGCGCGTGTTCACCTACTACGTCGACGACCAGGTCGGTCACCTGATCAACCCCGACCTCGACCTGTCCGACGAGTGCGACGAGGAGGGCGAGGAGGGCTGCCTGTCCTTCCCCGGCCTGTCGTTCCCGACGCCGCGCGCCGTCCGCGCCGTGGCCAAGGGCTTCAACATGCACGGCGAGCCCGTCATGCTGGAGGGCACCGACCTGATGGCCCGGTGCTTCCAGCACGAGACCGACCACCTCGACGGCATCCTGTTCATCGACCGGATGGACCCCAAGCAGCGCAAGCTGGCCATGAAGGCCGTGCGCGAGGCGGAGTGGAGCGGCCTGGCCGCCCCCGTGATCAGGATGTCGCCCCACGCCACCGGCGGAAAGGCACTCTGACAGCATGCGCCTGGTCTTCGCGGGCACGCCCGAGACGGCGCTGCCGTCGCTGCGCACCCTGATCGACTCGCCCCGGCACGACGTCGTGGCCGTCGTCACCCGCCCCGACGCCCAGTCGGGCCGGGGGCGCAAGGTCCACCCGTCGCCGGTGGCCGAGCTCGCCGAGGAAGCGGGCATCGAGGTGCTGCGCCCGCAGAAGGCCGGCGACCCGGCCTTCCTCGACCGGCTGCGGGCCCTCGCGCCCGACTGCTGCCCCGTCGTGGCCTACGGCGCGCTGCTGCCGCAGGTGGCGCTCGACATTCCCCGGCACGGCTGGATCAACCTGCACTTCTCGCTCCTGCCCGCCTGGCGTGGAGCGGCCCCCGTGCAGCACGCCATCCTGCACGGCGACGAGATCACCGGGGCGAGCACGTTCCAGATCGTCAAAGAGCTGGACGCCGGGCCCGTCTACGGCGTGGTGACCGAGGAGATCCGTGCCTCCGACACCAGCGGGACGCTGCTGGAGCGGCTGTCGGTCTCCGGGGCCGGGCTGCTCGCCGCCACCCTCGACGGCGTCGAGGACGGCACCCTGGAGGCCAGGCCGCAGCCGGCCGACGGCGTCACCATCGCGCCCAAGATCTCCGTCGCGGACGCCCGCGTCGACTGGACCAAGCCCGCCATGCACGTCGACCGGCTGATCCGGGCCTGCACGCCCGGCCCGGGAGCGTGGACGGAGTTCCGCGGCCAGCGGGTGAAGCTGGGGGCGGCGCGGGTGGCCGAGGGCGAGCGCCCGGCGCCGGGAGAGATCGTCGCCACCAAGACGAGCGTGCTGGTCGGCACCGCCACCGACGCGCTGCTGCTGGGCGAGGTGCAACCGCAGGGCAAACGGCAGATGCAGGCCGGCGAGTGGGCCCGCGGGGTCCGCCCGGAGGCCAAGGAGAGCTTCACGTGACCGAGCCCGCCGCCTCCTGCCCCAAGCGGGCCGCACACGTACGACCGACCGCCCGTCCGGGCCTGGATGAGAGTTCGACGGGATGAAGACCAGGGGGCACCAGGGATCCGGCGGCCGGGGCGACGGCTCGGGCCGCGGCAGGAGCGGTGGATCGGGTGGCGGCCGGGGCGGCGGCGACCGCTCGGGAGGGCCGCGCAGGCCCGCCCGCGACCCGGCCCGCAACGCCGCCTACGACGTCGTACGCGCCGTCGACGAGCGGGACGCGTACGCCAACCTGCTTCTGCCACGTCTCCTGCGCGAGCGCGGCATCAAGGGGCGCGACGCCGCGCTGGCGACCGAGCTCGCCTACGGGACCCTGCGCGGGCTCGGCACCTACGACGCCGTCATCGAGATGTGCAGCGACCGTGAGCCCGACCCCGACGTGCGCGACGCGCTGCGGCTCGGCGCCCACCAGCTGCTGCGCATGCGCGTCCCGCCGCACGCCGCCGTCGGCACCACCGTTGATCTCGTACGCCTGCGCATCGGTCAGGGAGCGGCCAAGTTCGTCAACGCGGTGCTGCGCAAGATCGGGTCGAGGACGATCGAGGAATGGGTGCCCATCGTCGCGCCCGACCCGGCCGCCGACCCCGTCGGTCACCTCGCCGTCGCCCACGGCCATCCCCGGTGGATCGTCTCCGCCTTCCGCGACGCGCTCGGGCCGGGTGGGGGGCGCACCGACGAGCTCGCCGACCTGCTCGCCGCCGACAACGCCAGGCCTCTGGTGACGCTCGTGGCGCGGCCGGGGCGCAGCTCGGTGGAGGAGCTCGAAGAGACGGGCGCCCTGCCGGGCCGCTACTCCCCGTACGCCGCCTACCTGCGCGAGGGCGACCCCGGGCAGATCGAGGCGGTGGCCGAGACGCGCGCCGCCGTCCAGGACGAGGCCAGCCAGCTGGTGGCGCTCGCCCTGACCCGGGTGCCGCTCGACGGCGACGGGGACGAGGTGTGGCTCGACATGTGCGCGGGGCCCGGAGGCAAGGCCGGGCTCCTGGACGCCATCGCCGTCCACGGCGACCTGGCCGGCCTGGACAGCGAATCCCGCCGCGCCGGTGCCGCTCGTACGGTGGACGGGGCCGGCGGGGGCTCGGACGTGGACTCCGGTACGGGCGTGAGCTCGGGTTCGGGCGTGGAGTCCGGTACGGGCGTGAGCTCGGGTTCTGGCGTGGACTCCGGTACGGAAGTGAGTTCGGGTTCGGGCGTGGAACCGGGTTCGGGCGTCGGCACAGGCTCGGGCATCGGTACAGGTTCGGGTGTCGGTACGGGCTCGGGTGTCGGTAGGGCCTCAGGCTCGGAGCCGGGCTCGGGTTCGGCTGAGGCGTTTCCCGGTGGGGCGCGGGTGCTGGCCGCCGACGTGCAGTATCACCGGGCGCGGCTGGTGTGGGAGACGACCAGGGACGCGACGGTCGTCACGGCCGACGGCACGGAGCCCGCGTGGCGGCCCGGCGTGTTCGACCGGGTCATGCTCGACGCGCCCTGCACCGGGCTGGGCGCGCTGCGGCGGCGACCGGAGGCGCGCTGGCGTCGCGACCCCGCCGGCATCGCCGAGCTGGGCAAACTGCAGCGGAGCCTGCTCCGGACGGCACTCGACGCGGTACGTCCAGGAGGCGTCGTCGCCTACGTCACCTGCTCCCCGCACCTGGCCGAGACCCGGGTCGTGATCGGCGACGTGCTGGCCCGCAGGGACGACGTCGAACAGCTCGACGCCCGCGCCTACCTGCCCGAGGTGGACGGGCTCGGCGACGGTCCGCACGCCCAGTTCTGGCCCCACCGCCACGGCACCGACGCCATGTTCCTGTCCCTCCTGCGCAAGCGCCCCTGACCCCCGCCCCTGGAGCTTCGGCCTCTGGCTGCCTGTGCTGGGGTGTGGGGGAGCGCGGGTGCCGTGTGTCTCAGTGGCTCGGGGGCGTCGGGGCGTGTGGTCTGGTGTGGGGGGTGGGGGTGTGGTCCGATCGACGGCGTGGATCTCCTCGACGACCTGCACATGGCGGAGCTGGGGCCGATCATCTGGCTGCAGGGCCTGCCCGACGCCGTACGCCCAGTGCTGGCGTCGGTGTCGGTGTTCGGCACGGACACGTTCTTCCTGCTCTGCCTGCCGGTGCTCTACTGGTGCGTCAGCCCGGCGCTGGGTCTCCGGCTCGGTTTCGTGGTGCTGCTGGCCGCCGCCACGAACGTGATCGGCAAGCTGGCCCTGCACCAGCCCAGGCCGTACTGGATCGACGCCAGGGTCCAGCCGCTGTCGGCCGAGGGAGCGTTCGGGCTGCCGTCGGGGCACGCCCAGAACGGCACCGCGGGCCTGGGCCGGCTCGCCGCCGCGGTGGGCCGGCCGTGGGCGTGGTGGGCGGCGGGGGCGCTGATCGCGCTGGTGTGCCTGAGCAGGGTGTACCTGGGCGTGCACTTCATCTCCGACGTGGTCGCCGGGGTGCTCCTGGGGCTGGTCGTGCTGCTCGTGGCGAACCGGCTGGAGCGGCCCGCCACGCGCTGGTGGCGGGGCCTTCCGCTGTGGGCGCAGCTCGTCGCCTCGGCGGGCCTGTCGGCCGCGCTGATCGGCGCCGCCGCGCTGGCCGGCTCGCCGTACGCCGGATGGGTCGTGCCGAGCAGCTGGAGCTCGGCCGGGACGATCGATCCCGAGAGCCTGGAGCCGATCGTCATCATGGCGGGCGTGCTGCTGGGCACGCTGGCCGGCACCTCGATCATGTACCGGCTCGGCTGGTTCGACGCGGGCGGTCCGCTGCGGTTGCGCGCCGCCCGCTGGGCTCTCGGCACGGTCGTGGCGGTGGCCATCTGGTACGCCGGACGCGAACTGCTGCCGGGCGGTGCGGTGACGACGTACGCCGGATACGTGCTGCTGGCCCTGTGGGTGCAGGTGGGCGCACCCGTGCTGTTCATCAGGCTCGGGCTCATGTCGCGAGCCGCCCGGGAGCAGGCCGTCCGCTGAGACGGTCCCACGAGGCCGGTCGAGGCGGTGCGGTTGCGGGCGGACGGCCAGGGCGGCCCGGGGCGTGGACGAGCGACCAGAGCAGCCGGGGCAGTGCGGGCGTGGGCGGCCAGGAGACCTGGAGGTGTCAATAGACTGGGCCATCATGGCCGTACAGATCTCGCCCAGCATCCTCGCCGCCGACTTCGCCAGGCTCGCCGACGAGGCCGCCGCCGTGCCGAATGCCGACTGGCTGCACGTCGACGTCATGGACTACCACTTCGTGCCCAACCTGACCCTCGGGCTGCCCGTGGTCGAGGCGCTGCGCAAGGCGACCGACACGCCGCTCGACTGCCACCTCATGATCGCCGACCCCGACCGCTGGGCGCCGCAGTACGCGGAGGCGGGGGCGGGCAGCGTGACGATCCACGCGGAGGCGGCCAAGGCGCCGATCCGTACGCTGCGGGAGATCCGCTCCCTCGGCGCCAGGGCCGGTCTCGCGCTCAGCCCGGCCACCCCCGTGGAGCCGTACGAGGACCTGCTGGGCGAGGTCGACATGCTGCTGCTGATGACCGTGGAGCCGGGGTTCGGCGGGCAGAAGTTCCTCGACGTGGTGCTGCCGAAGATCCGGCGGGCGCGTGAGCTCATCGGCCGGCACGGCGGCAGGGTCTGGCTGCAGGTCGACGGCGGTGTGGACGCCGGCACCATCGAGCGCTGCGCCTCGGCGGGCGCCGACGTGTTCGTCGCGGGCAGCGCCGTCTACGGGGCCTCCGACCCGGTGGCCGCGATCGACGAGCTCCGCGCCGCCGCCGTCCGCGCCACTTCGTGACACGCGGCGGTGGCACGAAGCCGTGACGTGCAGCCGTGACGTGCAGCCGTGACGTGGAGTGGTGGCACGAAGCGGTGAACGTGGAGCCGTGACGTGACGGCGGGGCCGGAAGGTGTGACATGAAGGGCCCGTCAGCTGGGTAACTCTTCACTTATGAGCGACCATGGCATCTTCGGGCCCCGCTCGGTGACGTGGCGGGTGATGGGTGAGCCGATCCTGCTGGTGGGCGGCTTCCGTGCGCTGCTGATGCAGGGGCTGCATCCGCGGGCGATGCGCGGCGTCCTGCAGAACTCCGCGCTCATGGATCCGCACGAGTCCTGGTCGCGGTTCGTCCGCACGACCGAGTTCGTCCGCGTGCGCACCTACGGCACCCTGGCCGAGGTCGAGCGCGCCGGCCGCCGCGTACGCAAGATCCACGCCAGCCTGACCGCCTACGACCCCGACACCGGCCGCACCTTCCGCCTCGACGAACCCGACGCGCTGCGGTGGGTGCACGTGGGCGAGGTCGACTCCTACCTGTCGGTGGCCCGCCGCGCCGGGGTGCGCCTGTCGGACGACGAGGCCGACACGTTCGTCGCCGAGTGGCGGCGGGCGGCCGAGGTGGTGGGCCTCGATCCGCAGGACGTGCCCGGCTCGGTCGGCGAGCTGCGCGACTACATCGACGCCGAACGTCCCGGGCTGCGCTTCGTGCCCGAGGCGGCCCATCCGCTGCGGCTGTCGCTCAACGCGCCGCTCCCGCGCCTGCTGACCCCGCTCAAGCCCGCCATGCCGGCGCTGACCCTGCTCGCGTTCGCCACGCTGCCGCGCTGGGCGCGCCGGCTCTACGGCCTGCCCGCGACACCGGTCGGCGACCTGTGGGCCACCGCGACGCTGCGTACGCTGCACACCGGGCTCGGCCTGGTCCCCGGGCAGGTGCGGTACAGCCCGGCGGCGCGGCGCGCGCACCGGATCATGGCTGCTTGAACGAGCGCTTGGTCAAACAGGCGGGGGCGGTCGCGCTTCCCGCGACGGGCATGGCAGACTGGATGGCGAAAGAGAGCTAGCGTGCTCCGGGGTCGGTGAAATTCCGAACCGGCGGTGACAGTCCGCGACCCGGCCGATGCCATCGGCCGGTTGACTCGGTGAAATTCCGGGACCGACGGTTAAAGTCCGGATGGGAGGAAGCGCGCGAGGTGTCCGGCGTCCCAGCCGGGCGCCTGCCGTGGTGCACGAGGTTGCGCCGCGGCGAGATCCCCCGGGGCCCGCCATGGCTTGGAGCTACTGGCGAGTAGGAGACCCCGGGTGGAGATACCCGCCGAAGACGTCGCCCCCATGGCGCGCGCCGTCGAGCTGGCCGGGCGCGGACACGGCACCACCAGCCCCAACCCCGTCGTGGGCTGCGTCGTGCTCGACTCCGCGGGCCAGGTCGCCGGAGAGGGCTTCCACGCGTACGCGGGCGGGCCCCACGCCGAGATCGTCGCGCTGGCGCAGGCCGGAGAGCGGGCCAAGGGCGGCACGGCCTACGTCACCCTCGAACCCTGCGACCACACCGGCCGCACCGGGCCGTGCAGCCGCGCCCTCCTCGACGCCGGAGTGGCCCGCGTGGTCATCGCCGTGCCCGATCCCACCCCCAAGGCCGCCGGCGGCGCGGCCCGGCTGCGCGCCCACGGCGTCGAGGTCACCTCCGGGGTGCTCGCCGAGCGGGCCGAGCGGGTCAACGAGGAGTGGCTGACGTACGCGCGGCTCGGCCGGCCCCACGTGACCTGGAAGTTCGCCGCGACCCTCGACGGCAGGTCGGCCGCCGAGGACGGCACCAGCCAGTGGATCACCTCCCCTGAGGCCAGGGCCGACGTGCACCGGCTGCGGGCCGCCGCCGACGCGATCGTCGCGGGCATCGGCACCGTCCTCGCCGACGACCCCCGCCTGACGGCCCGCCCCTCCACCCCCGGCGAGGGGCCCGCCGGCGTCTCCCGCGTCCCCGGCGTTCCAGGCATCCCCAGCGTTTCCGGCATTACCGACATCCAGGGCATCCAGGGCATCCCCAGCGTTCCCGGTCTCCCCGGTGATCGGGCGGGCGATCACCCCCGCGATCACCCCCGCGATCACCCGGGCAATCACCTGGGCGATCATCCAGGCCATCACGCGGGCGATCACCCCGGCCATCACCCCGGCCATCACGCGGGCGATCGCCCGCGGGTGCGGGTGCCGCTGCGGGTGGTGGTCGATCCCGACGGCAGGACACCCCCGTCCGCCCGGGTCCTCGACGGCCAGGCGCCCACCCTCGTCGCCGTCGCCGACGACGCCCGTACCGGCATCGAGACCGACCTGCTGCCCGCGCCAGGTCGCGCGGCCGCCCCGCCGCACGCGCCGGACCGCGAGGCAGGCGAGTCGTCCGCGCCGGGCCGTGAGAGCGGCGAGTCGTCCGCGCCGACCCACGAGGTCGATCTGGTACGCGTGCCGCGCCGCGGCGCCGGGCTGGACCTGGAGGCGCTGCTGCGGGAGCTGGCCGCGCGCGGCGTCGTGAGCGTCTTCCTGGAGGGCGGCCCGACGCTGGCCGGCTCGTTCGTCGGGCAGGGCCTGGTCGATCGGGTGGTGGCGTACGTGGCGCCGGCGCTGCTCGGCTCCGGGCGGGCGGCGCTCGGCGATGCCGGGGTCCGCACGATCGGCGAGTTGCCTCGCCTGACATTTGACGAAATTTCCCAGATAGGGCCGGACCTACGGCTGATCGCCCGGCCCAACCCCCAACCAGGCAGGGAGAAGTGATGTTCACCGGAATCATCGAGGAATTGGGCGAAGTGGTGGCGATCAGGCAGGAGGGCGGCGGAGCCCTGCTGTCGGTGCGCGGCCCGGTCGTCACCTCCGACGCGAAACACGGCGACTCGATCGCCGTCAACGGCGTGTGCCTCACGGTCGTGGAGGTCACGGGCGACGTGTTCACGGTGGACGTGATCAAGGAGTCGCTCGAACGCAGCTCACTCGGCGCCCTCACCGAGGGCTCCGCGGTGAACCTGGAGCGGGCCGTCCGCGCCGACCAGCGCCTCGGCGGCCACATCGTGCAGGGCCACGTGGACGGAACCGCCGTGCTGCTGTCGCGAGACCCCGGCGAGAGCTGGGACGACCTGCGCTTCTCCCTGTCGCCCGCGCTGGGCCGCTACGTCGCGGAGAAGGGCTCGATCGCGATCGACGGAATCAGCCTGACGGTCACCACGGTTGACGACGAAAGCTTCGGCGTGAGCCTCATCCCGACCACGCTGAAGCTCACCACCATGGCCGGACGCCAGGTGGGAGACATGGTGAACATCGAGGTCGACGTGATCGCGAAGTATGTGGAGAGGCTGGTGGTCAGGCAGTGAACTGGGCCGAGGCCGGATTCGAGATATTCGGCACCCATGTGCTCTGGACCGATCTGGTCGGCAACATCGCCGCCCTGTCGACGGTCCTGCTGGCCATGCGTAAGTCGATGTGGACGTGGCCGGTGCAGTTCACCGGCTCGGTGCTGCTGTTCATCGCCTCGATCAACGCGCACATCACCGGTAACGCGCTCAAGCAGGCGTTGTTCGCGGGGCTGGCGATCTACGGCTGGTGGGCGTGGCGGCGCGGCACCCAGGACGGCAGGAAGCTGGCCGTCAGGCCCGCCCCGGTGTGGGAGCGGCTGGTCATGATCGGCCTCATGGTGCTGGGCACCGTCGTGGTGGGGCTGCTGTTCTACGCGACCGGCCTGTCGTGGGGCGCGCACGAGCCGCTGCCGAAGGGCGCCTTCCTGGTGGCCGCCGACGCCTACATCTTCGTCGGCAGCGCGCTGGCCACCTGGGCGCAGGGCCGGGCGTTCGTGGACTTCTGGATCGTGTGGGTGGCCGTGGACCTGGTCGGGGTGCCGCTCGCGTTCAGCTCGGGCCTGGTGGTCTCCGGCTACGTGTACGGCATCTTCTTCGTTCTGGTGCTGGTCGGGTTCGTGAAATGGCTGCGCGAATACCGTTCCGCGCGGCCGGTGGAAGCGGAAGTGGCGGTGGCACAGTGAGCGGCATCACGCTCGACCCGATCGAGCGCGCGATCGAGGACATCCGGGCCGGCAAGCCCGTGGTGGTCGTCGACGACGAGAACAGGGAGAACGAGGGCGACCTCATCTTCGCCGCGGCCAAGGCCACGCCCGAGCTGTGCACGTTCACGATCAGGCACACCAGCGGCATGATCTGCGTGGCCATGGACGGCAAGGAGCTCGACCGGCTCGGCCTGCCGCTCATGGTGTTCCACAACAAGGAACGCATGCGCACGGCGTACACGATCACCGTGGACGCCCGCGACGGCGTCACCACGGGCATCTCGGCGGCCGACCGGGCCAGGACGATCCGCACGCTCGCCGACTCGGCCACCGAGCCCAACGAGCTCGTCCGCCCGGGACACGTCTTCCCGCTGCGTTACCACGAGGGCGGCGTGCTGGCCCGGCGCGGTCACACCGAGGCGGCCGTCGACCTGGCCCGGCTGGCCGGGCTGTCGTCGGCGGGGGCGCTGGCCGAGGTCGTCAACGACGACGGCACCATGGCCCGGCTGCCCGAGCTGCGCCGCTTCGCCGACGAGCACGATCTCGCGCTGGTGTCCATCGAGCAGCTCGTCGACTACCGGCGGCGGGCCGAGAGCATGGTGACACGGGTCGCCGAGACGCGGCTGCCGAACGCGTACGGGATGTGGCGGGCCTTCGGCTACGCCAGCGCGCTCGACGGCGGCGAGCACGTGGCGCTCGTCTTCGGCGACCTGGCCGGCGGCGAGAACATCCTGGTCAGGGCCCACTCCGAATGCCTGACCGGTGACGTGTTCGGCTCGCTGCGCTGCGACTGCGGGGTGCAGCTCGACCACGCCATGTCCGCCATCGCCCAGGAGGGCCGGGGCGTGATCGTCTACCTGCGCGGCCACGAGGGGCGCGGCATCGGGCTGCTGGCCAAACTGCGCGCCTACAGTCTCCAGGACAACGGCAGCGACACCGTCGACGCCAACGTGGAGCTGGGGCTGCCGGTGGACGCGCGCGAGTTCTCCAACGCGGGCCAGATCCTGGCCGACCTCGGCGTCAAGTCGGTACGGCTGCTGACCAACAACCCGGCCAAGCTCAAGGGCATGGACGGCTACGGCATCAAGGTCCTCGGCCGCGAGCCCATGCCCGTGGCGATGAACCCGTACAACGAGCGTTACCTCAGGGCCAAGCGCGACCGCCTCGGCCACGACATCTCGGAGGCGTCGTGAGTCGGGCCCGCGCCGGGCACGTCGGGCACAGCAGTCACGACCGGCCGCGGCCGGTGAAGGAGGAGGCATGAGCGGGGAAGGACGGCCGGGCGCCACGGCGCCCGACGCGTCGGGGCTGACGGTGGGCGTGGTGGCGGCGAGCTGGCACGCCAAGATCACCGACCAGCTGGTGTCACGCGCGGTGCAGGCGTGCGCCGACAGCGGCGCGACGGCGACGGTCGTACGCGTGCCGGGCTCGCTGGAGATCCCGGTGGTCGCCCAGGCGCTGGCCCGCCGCTGCGACGCGGTGGTGGCGCTGGGCGCGGTCATCCGCGGCGAGACCGCCCACTTCGACTACGTCTGCGACTCGGTGACCTCCGGCCTGACCCGGATCTCGCTCGACGAACGGACACCGGTCGGCAACGGCGTGCTCACCTGCGAGACGATGGACCAGGCACTCGACCGCTCGGGCCTGCCGGGCAGCAAGGAGGACAAGGGGTACGAGTCGGCCGTCGCCGCTCTCGAGACCGCCCTCCTCCTCAGGGACCTGGCCTGAGTTACGGTAGGTTTCCCTCGTGTCAGAGCCCGTGTCCCCGCCGCCCCTGCCCGTCACCTGGCGCCCGCGCCGGGGACGCGTCGTCGCCTACGGCTTCGCCGTCGTGATCGTGCTGGGGGCGGTGGTGATGGCGGTCTTCATCGCGCGGCCGTTCCAGCTGCCCGACCGGGTGGCGATCGTGGCGTTCGGGTGCGCGGTGGCGTACGTGCTCCATCTGCTGGGCCGGGTGCGCGTGGAGGCCGACGAGAAGGGCCTGACGATCGTCAACGCCGTGCGCACCCACCGCTACACGTGGCCGGAGGCGCTGGAGGTGACGATGGTGGTGGGTGATCCGTGGCCGCGGATCGACTTCTCCGACGGCCACACCGTCGGCGCCATGGGCATCCAGGGCTCGGAGAAGGAGCGCGCCCGCCAAGCCCTGGCCGAGCTGAGGGCCCTGATCCGCGAGCGCGGGGAGGCGCACGAGGAAAGGCCCTGATCCGCGAGCGCGGGGAGGCGCACGAGGAAAGGCCCTGATCCGCAAGCGCCAGGGGGATCGGGGTTCCGGTCCGTGCGGCTAGCCCGGCTCGGGGAAGAGCTCGTCCACCGTGTCGACGGTGAGGATGCGGATGAGCAGGTGCTGCAGGTGATCGAGGTCCTCGCAGGAGAAGATGGCCTCGTGCTCCTCCCGGCTGATCCACAGGAAACGGGTCTGCAGGGCGACGTCGATCGCCCGCCGCGCCGCGGTTATCTTGCTCTGCTGCCTGGCCTCATGGGACACGGGTCTGTCCCAGGGTTCGGGCGTACTGAGCTGCATCAGCATCAATCCTCACCGATTTTCCGTACGGGCCGGCGGCTCGACGCCGAGATCGGGGCGGCGGAGCGTCTCCATCGGCATTGCCTGGGCAAGGCTCGGGGGCATGCCTTGTCGTCCTCTCGTTCGGTGAGCAGAAGCTTACAGTTCGTGACGGTCGCTCCGGGTGAATACGCGGGTGAATATCGCGGAGGCCGGGTGGGGACGTAGCCTGAAGGGGTGCTGCGGCGGACAATCAGGGCAATGGACATCGAGTCGCCGGACAAGCTCATCGAGCTGCTCGACCGGCACGCCTATCTGGCCGACGAGGGCCTGGCCACGGCGGCCTTCCTGGCGTTGCGCATGGGACGGCCGCTCTTCCTCGAAGGCGAGGCGGGGGTCGGGAAGACGGAGCTGGCCAAGACCCTCGCCGCGCTGCTGGACGCGCCGCTGATCAGACTCCAGTGCTATGAGGGGCTGGACGCGGCCCAGGCCCTGTACGACTGGGACTTCGCCCGCCAGCTCCTCCACCTCAAGGCCGCCGAGGCGGCCGGGGTCACCGACGTGGCCAGGCTGGAGGGCGAGATCTACGACCGCCGCTTCCTCATCGCCAGGCCGCTGCTGAAGGCCGTCGAGACGCAGCCCAGCGTGCTGCTCGTGGACGAGATCGACCGGGCCGACGACGAGTTCGAGGCGTTCCTGCTGGAGGTGCTCTCCGACTTCACCATCTCCATCCCCGAGCTGGGCACGGTGAAGGCGAGCACGCCGCCGGTCGTCGTGGTCACCTCCAACAGGACCCGCGAGGTGCACGACGCACTCAAGCGCCGCTGCCTCTACCACTGGCTGGAGCACCCGGGCTTCGACCGCGAGGTCGCCATCCTGCTGCGCCGCCTGCCCGAGTGCACCGAGACGCTGGCGGCGCAGGTGGCGCGGGCGGCCGAACGGCTGCGCCGGGCCGACCTGGTCAAGCCGCCGGGGGTGGCCGAGACGCTCGACTGGACCGAGGCGCTGCTGACGCTGGGCGCCAAGGAGCTCGACCCCGGCCGGGCCGCCGCCACGCTCGGCGCGGCGCTGAAATACCGGGAGGACGTCGCGGCGGTGCTCGGCAACGGGCTGCTCTCCCATGAATGAGCTGGCCGCCACCATGACGGGGTTCGCCAGGACGCTGCGCGCGGCGGGCGTCGCGGCCGATCAAGAGCGGACCCAGAACCTGCTGCGCGCCCTCGACCACCTCGACGTGGACGATCCCGGCGAGGTCTACTGGGCCGGGCGGCTGACGCTGTGCGCCACGCCCGACGACCTGCCCCGCTACGACCGCTGCTTCGCCGCCTACTTCGGCGGGCAACGGGCGGCGCCGGCGCGGACGACGGTCACGAGCGTCACCCGGCACCTGGCCGCGCGCGACGGCGACGGCGAGGCGGGCGAGGACGACGGCACCACGGCCCCCGCGACCGCCAGCCGGATGGAGGTGCTCCGCCACCGTGACGTGGCCCGGCTGAGCGAGGCCGAACGGGCCGAGGTGCACCGGATGCTGGCCATGCTGAAGGGCGGCCGGGCCCGGCGGCGCTCGCGCCGCTTCGAGAGCGCCCACCGAGGCGGCCTGGACCAGCGCAGGACGATCCGCGACGCGCTCAGGAAGGGCGAGGTGGCCAGGCTCCGCCGCCGCAGGCACACCTCCAGGCCGCGCACGGTCGTGCTGCTGGTGGACGTCAGCGGCTCGATGGCCCCGTACGCCGAGACATTGCTGCGCTTCGCCCACGCGCTGGTCAGGAGCGAGCCCAGGGCCACCAGGGTCTACTCGGTCGGCACCCGGCTCACCCCGATCACGGCCGAGCTGCGCCACCGCGACCCGGGCACCGCGCTGAACGAGGCGTCCAAGGTGATCCCCGACTGGAGCGGCGGCACCCGGCTGGGCGCGGAACTCAAGGAATTCCTCACCCGTTACAGCGCCAGGGGCGCGATCGCGGTGATCGCCTCGGACGGGTGGGAACGCGGCGATCCCGAGCTGCTGGGCACCCAGATGGCCCGGCTGGCCCGGCAGGCGTACCGGGTGATCTGGGTCAACCCGCACAAGGGATACGCGGACTACCAGCCGCTCACCGGCGGCATGCGCGCCGCCCTGCCCCACCTCGACGACCTGGTGGCCGGGCACAGCCTGGCCGCCTACGAGCGACTCAGCGAAAGGCTCGCCCATGCGTGACGTGCTGCCGGAGATCATGAAGTGGTGGCGGTCGGGGCTCAAGTTCGGCCTGGCCACCGTGGTGGGCACGTGGAGCAGCGCGCCCAGGCAGCCGGGGGCGGCCATGGCGGTGCGGGGTGACGAGGTGGTCGGCAGCGTGTCCGGCGGTTGCGTCGAGGGCGCGGTGTTCGAGCTGGCCGCCGAGGTCGACACCCCTGTCCTGCAGCGGTACGGGGTGAGCGACGACGACGCGTTCGCCGTCGGCCTGACCTGCGGCGGCATCATCGACATCCTCGTCGAGCCCGTCTCGCTGGAGACCTTCCCCGAGCTGGGGGAGATCGCCGCGTCGGTGGAGGCGCACCAGCCGGTCGCGGTGGCCACGATCGTCTCCGGCCCCGGCCAGGTGGGCGCGCGCCGGATCATCTGGACCGACCGCTCGGCGGGCACGCTGGGCCTGGACCGTCTCGACGAGGCCGTGGACGACGACGCCCGCGGCATGCTCGCCCAGGGCCTGACCGGCCTGCGCCACTACGGGGGGCAGGGGGAGCGGCGGCTGGACGACCTGGCGGTGTTCGTGCACTCGTTCGCGCCGCCGCCGCGGATGCTGGTGTTCGGGGCGATCGACTTCGCCGCCGGGGTGGCCAGGGTGGGCAAGTTCCTCGGCTACCACGTCACCGTGTGCGACGCGCGGCCGGTCTTCGCCACCGCCAAGCGGTTCCCCGACGCCGACGAGGTCGTGGTCAAGTGGCCGCACGACTACCTGGCCTCCGTGCAGGTGGACGAGCGCACGGTCATCTGCGTGCTGACCCACGACCCCAAGTTCGACGTGCCGCTGCTGGAGGTGGCGCTGCGCACCGGCGCGGGTTACGTGGGCGCGATGGGCTCCCGCCGCACCCACGAGGACCGTCTCGAACGGCTGCGCGAGTCCGGCCTGACCGAGGCCGAGCTGGCCAGGCTGCGCTCGCCCATCGGCCTCGACCTCGGCGCGCGTACGCCAGAGGAGACGGCCGTGTCCATCGCCGCCGAGCTCATCCAGCTGCGCTGGGGCGGCTCAGGACGCCCGCTGTCGGTGACGGAGGGGCGCATCCACCACGAGAAGCAGCCCGAGCTCCGGCCCGGCGCCGGGCCCGAGACGCCGTGAGGACCGGCGGGGTCGCGGGGCTGCTGCTGGCCGCCGGCGAGGGCACCCGGCTGGGCCGGCCGAAGGCGCTGGTCGAGTTCGGTGGCGAGCGGCTGGTGGAGCGCGGCGTGCGGCTGCTGGACGAGGGCGGCTGCCATCCGGTCGTGGTCGTGCTCGGCGCGGCCACGGTGCAGGTACGCGGGGCGGTCACGGTGCGCAACCCGGACTGGGCCTCCGGCATGGGCTCCTCCCTGCGGCTGGGGCTGGCCGCGCTGCCGGAGGGGGCGGAGTCGGTGGTGGTGGCGCTGGTGGACCAGCCGCTGATCGGGCCGGGCGCGGTCCGCGCGCTGATCGCCTCGGGGGCCGGGCTGGCGGTCGCGACCTACGGCGGCCGGCGCAGGAACCCGGTGCTGATCGCCAGGGAGCACTTCGCCGAGGTGTCCGCGCTGGCTGTGGGGGACGTGGGAGCGCGGCCGTTCATGAAGGCGCATCCCGAGCTGGTCACCGAGGTGGCGTGCGATGAGCACGGCGACCCCGCCGACATCGACACCCCGCAGGACCTGGACCGCCTGCGGCTCAAGGCCGGCCGCCCGGGGGCGGCGCTCACCTAGCCGGACGCCCGGGTGCGCGGACGCGCGCGTACCCGGACGCGCGGACGTTCAGAAGCGCAGGGAGGCGATGGCGGCGCGGTGGTCGCTGCCGGTCGCCGGGGCGACGCCCGCCTCGGTGGCGGTCATGCCCTTGAACAGGATGTGGTCCGGCCGGGTGATCGGGAACTCGGCCGGCCAGGTGAACCCGAACCCGTCGCCCGCCGCGCTCTGGGCGTCGGTCAGGGGCGGCGTCAGCCCGCGCATGCCCCGGTCGGTGGTGGCGGTGTTGAGGTCGCCGAGCAGCAGGATGCGCTTGCTCGGGTCGGCGTCGATGAGCCTGCGCGCCTGCGCCAGCGAGGCGTCCCGCGAGGTGGTGTGGCCGGGCCTGGCCGAGGCGAGGTGCATGACGTAGACGGTCACCTTGCCCTTGGGCGTGGAGACGACCGCCCGCAGCGCGCGCGGCCAGCCCATGCCGACGTCGAGCGGCTTGGTGTCGCTGATCGGATAGCGGCTCCACAGGCCGACCGTGCTGACCGGGTAGTGGTACTTGAACATCTTGTTGAGCTGTTTGGCCGCGGGCCCGCCGCTGGTCAGCTCCTGGGCGGCCAGGACGTCGAGGTCCTTGGCGATCGCACGTACGGCCTCGCCCGAGGCGCTGTTGCGCACGCCCACGTTGACGGTGCCGACGGTGAGGTCGCTGGGCCCGCCGGGCGGGGTGCGCAGGAGCGCGGAGCCGAACATCACCGCCCAGACCACCCCCGGCACCAGCGCGACGGCGGCGGCCCTGGTGGACCGTGCCATGGCGGCGGCCGCCAGCAGCACCGGGACCGCCAGCCCCAGCCAGGGCAGCAGGCTCTCCATGACAGGGGTGAATCCGCCGAACGCGGGGATCAGCTGATGACCCGCCAGGGCCACGGCCACCACGGCGGATACGACGACGACGACCCGGCTCAGCACTTGATCCAGGCTAGCGGCTCCCGGTGCGCCACGCCGACGCGATAGGGTGGTCCAGGCATAACAGAACATCATTCGGTTGGGCGGGAGAGCCGGGCATGCGCATCGGGATGGCACTCAATTACTCGGGCGGTTTCAAGGAGACGGTCGCCGAGCTGGCCGACTACGAGCGGGCCGGGCTCGACATCGTGTTCGTGGCGGAGGCGTACTCGTTCGACGCCGTCAGCCAGATGGGCTACATCGCGGCGAAGACCGAGCGGCTGCAGATCGCCTCCGGCATCCTGCCGATCTACTCGCGCACGCCGACGCTGCTGGCGATGACGGCGGCGGGCCTGGACTACGTCTCCGACGGGCGTTTCACGCTCGGCCTCGGAGCCTCGGGGCCGCAGGTGATCGAGGGCTTCCACGGGGTGCCGTACACCGCGCCGCTCGGGCGTACCAGGGAGGTCATCGAGATCTGCCGCCAGGTCTGGCGGCGTGAGCGGGTCAGCTTCGAGGGGCGCCACTACACCGTGCCGCTCCCCGCCGACCAGGGCACGGGCCTGGGCAAGCCGCTGAAGCTGATCAACCATCCGGTACGCGCCCGCATCCCCATCGTGGTCGCCGCGATCGGGCCCAAGAACGTCGAGCTGACCGCCGAGGTGGCGGAGGGCTGGGAGCCGATCTTCTACGTGCCCGAGAAGGCCGCCGACGTCTGGGGCCCCGCCCTGGCCGCGGGCAGGGCCAGGCGCGATCCCGAGCTGGGCGAGCTGGACGTGATCGCGCAGGCGTCGCTGGCGATCGGCGACGACGTGTCGGGGCTGCTGGAGTTCGGGCGGCCGATGGCGGCGCTCTACATCGGCGGCATGGGCGCCAAGGGCAGGAACTTCTACAACGACCTGGCCAGGCGCTACGGCTACGAGAAGGAGGCCGAGCTGATCCAGGAGCTCTACCTGGAGGGCAGGAAGGAGGAGGCGGCCGCGCAGGTCCCGGCGGAGCTGCTGGAGAAGATGTCGCTGATCGGCAGCGAGGGGTTCGTCCGCGACCGCGTGCGGGCGCTGAAGGAGTCGGGCGTGACCACGCTCAACGTGACGCCGCTGGGCCGGACGCACGAGGAGCGGCTGCGGCTGATCGAGACGATCAGGGAGATCGCCGCCGAGTGAGGTGAATCACCCCGGATGGGGGAATCCGGCTGAATTTACCGGTGTTGTAGCGCCTCGTGAGGTTCTCCGTGGTGATCGTGTGGCTCGTCGAGCGGCTGCACATCGATCTGTGCCGGTGGCACGGATCGATGTGTCACTGACCGCCGCCCCCGCGTTCGTCCCTGTCCTCACCCGGGCGCGCCCTCGGCATGCCCTCGCACCGGAAGTCGTACCCCTCCGTGAAGAGATTCTCCTTCTCCCTGCAGTTGCTGCTGGGCCTCGTCGCCGGCGTGGCGCTGGGCTTCGCCGCCAGAACGTGGGACGTGACCTGGCTGACCGAGACCCTGACCCGGGTCGGCCAGATCTTCGTCCAGCTGCTCAAGCTGGCCGTCCCGCCCCTCGTCTTCACCGCCGTGCTGGTCAGCGTGGCGAACCTGCGCAACGTCAGCGGCGCGGCCCGCCTGGCGGGCAAGACGCTGTTCTGGTTCCTCGCGACCGGGCTGGTCGCCGTCGTCGTCGGCATCGCCCTCGGCCTGGTCATCAACCCCGGCCAGGGCGTCACCCTCGACACCGGCGCCGCCAAGGCCCCCGAGCACGCCGGCACCTGGCTCGACTTCGTCACCGGCGTCCTGCCGACGAACATCGTCACCGCCTTCACCGAGATGAACGTGCTGCAGATCGTCTTCCTCGGGGCCGTGCTCGGCGCCGCGGCCCTCGCCGCCGGCGAGAAGGCCGAGCCGTTCCTCGGCCTCGCCCGCTCCGTGCTGGAGCTGGTGCAGAAGGCGCTGTGGTGGGTCATCCGCCTGGCCCCCATCGGGACCGCGGGCCTGATCGGCAAGGCCGTGTCCACGTACGGATGGGACCTGCTCGCGCCGCTGGCCAAGTTCAGCGCCGGGGTCTACATCGGCTGCTTCGTGGTGCTGCTGGCCGTGTACCCGGCCCTGCTGGCGCTCTGGGGCAAGGTCAGCCCCGTCGCCTTCTTCCGCAACGCCTGGCCCGCGATCGAGCTGGCCTTCGTCTCCCGCTCCTCGGTCGGCACGCTGCCGCTGACGCAGCGGGTCACCATCGAGCGCAACGGCGTGGACCGCGACTACGCCGCCTTCGCGGTGCCGTTCGGGGCGACCACCAAGATGGACGGCTGCGCCTCGATCTACCCCGCGCTGGCGGCGATCTTCGTGGCGCAGGTGTTCGGGGTGCAGCTCGGGGTGGGTGACTACCTGCTGATCGCGTTCGTGTCGGTGATCGGCTCGGCCGCGACGGCGGGGCTGACCGGCGCGACCGTCATGCTGACGCTCACGCTCAGCACGCTGGGGCTGCCGCTGGAAGGCGTCGGCCTGCTGCTGGCCATCGACCCGATCCTCGACATGATCCGCACCGCGACCAACGTGACGGGCCAGATGGTGGTGCCGGTGCTGGTGGCGCGGTCGGAGGGCCGCCTGGACACGGCGGTCTTCAACGCGCCGCCGCAGTCGCTCGACGACGCGCCCGCGCCGCGCGTCCCGCAGCCGGCCCTGGCCTGACAGTGCGGCGAAGGGAGGGGGCGGAGTTCCGTCCCCTCCCTTTCGCGTTCCCGTGAACGCCGCTGAACTTCGCACGGGACGCGTCCGGGGCGTTGGAGGGGCGGCGGTGGCCGTGGGGGCCTATGGTGGTCGGAAATCTCAACTTTCGAGTAATTGGCGGGGATATGTCCGACGCGACGGAGCGCGCGCCGTCCTTGATCGCTGACCGGTACCGGCTCGACGAGCGCATCGGCAGCGGCCCGATGGGCGAGGTGTGGCGCGGATACGACACGCGGGCCGACTGGGTGGTGGCCGTGAAGGTGCTCGGCGCCAAGGCCGCCGGCGCCGGCACCCGGGAGGTGCTCAGGCAGCACGCCCAGGCCGTGGCCAGGGTGATCCATCCGAACGTGGCCATGGTGCTGGACGTCGGCGAGCACGAAGGGGCGCCGTTCCTGGTGATGGAGTACCTCACCGGGAACAGCCTGCGCGAGGAGCGCGCCGCGCGCGGGCAGTTGCGGATCATGGAGGTGTGCGACCTGGTCGGCCAGGCGGCGGCCGGGCTCGACGCGGCGCACCGCGCCGGCGTCGTCCACGGTCAGGTCGATCCGGACAGCTTCCGCCTGGCGGGCAGCGGGGTGCTCAAGGTCGTCGGGTTCGGGATGGACGACCGCGAGCCGGTACGGGGCGACGAGCGGTACGCGGCGCCGGAACGGGCCGCGGGCCAGCCCGCGCAGGCCCCCGGCGACGTGTACGCGCTCGGCTGCGTCTGCTACGAGCTGCTGTGCGGGCGGGTGCCCGTGGAGACGGCGGGGGAGAACGGGGGACGGCCCGTCCCGCCCAGCGCGATCAGGAACGAGGTCTCGCCCGAGCTCGACCGGCTGCTGCTGGCCATGCTCGCCGAGGATCCGGCGCAGCGGCCCACCAGCGGGGAGAACATCCGCAGGACCCTGGCCGCCATCGCCCGGCCCAAACCCGCCCCCCAGGCTCCTCCTGCGGCGCCCGGTCAGACGGGCGCGATGGGCGCGGCGCCCGGTGTGGCGGGGGCGATGGGGGCGGTGGCCGGGTCCGGGCAGGGCGCCGGCTCTGGTGCCACCGAGGTGTTCCAGCACCTCGGCGGGCCGCCGCCGCGTGCCGGTGACACCGCCATCTACCAGGCGGGCGACCTGGAGCCCGCCCCGCCCTCAGGCCTCAACCGCAAGCTGATGATCCAGCTCGGCGTCGCCGTGCTGGTGATCGCGGCCGTGACGGTGGGCATGGTGATGTGGGCGGGAGCGAGGAGAGAGCCGCCGGTCGCGGTGCTGAGCCCGACGCCGACCCCCACACTCACGACCGAGGAGCCGCCCCCCACGACGCCGTTCCCCACGCCCACCGACGATGACGACGGATCCGGCCTGGTGCGCACGCTCGATCCCGACGACGAGCCGACCTCGCTGATCGAGACCGCCGCGCCCAAGGCGACCCTCGGGGACGTGGCGCCGGCCGGCGGGTACGGCAAGTGGCTGCAGCGGTTCGACGAGGCGATCACAGCGCAGGAGAAGGTGAACGGCATCAACCCCGCGGTCGCCGGCAAGGCCCACGAGAAGCTGCGGAAGGCGGCCAGGAAGGCTCGCGAGGGGCACGTCGACTCCGCGCTGGACCACGCCGCCGGCGTCTACCGCGACCTGGTGCGGGCCCAGGAGAAGGGCGACATGAACGGGTCGGGCCCCGCGGCGCGGTTCCTGCTCGACTGGCGCATCCCCGACCGGTACGGCCGGGGCGCCTGACGGCGGGCGAACCGGCCCGCCCTACGAGGTGAAGCGGCCCGCCTGACGGCGGCGAACCGGCCCGCCTGACGGGGCTGAACGGCTCGCGTGACGGGTGGCGATCCCGCTCGCCCGACAGGGCGAAGCGGACGGCGGTGACGATCGGGGCATACCGCGTAGGTTGATCTCATGACCTTCGACTATCCGGCGCGCCGGGCGCGGGTGGCCGGGCTGCTGCCCGCCCACGGGGTCCACGCCCTGCTCGTCACCTCGCCCGTCAACGTCCGCTACCTCACCGGGCTGGCCAGCTCGAACGCCGCCGTCCTGGTCCGGGCCGACGGCGGCGCGCTGCTGGTCACCGACAACCGCTACATCGAGGCGGCCCGCGCGCTCGACGTCCCCAGCGAGGAGGCGGCCGACGTGGCGGGCCGGCTGGCCGAGCCGGGTACGGGGATCGAGGCGGCGAGCATGAGCGTGGCCGCCTACCAGAGGCTCGGGGAGGGGCTCGTGCCGCTGGGGCCGGTGGTGGAGCCGCTGCGGGCGGTCAAGGACGAGGCCGAGCTGGACCGCATCCGTACCGCGTGCGAGATCACCGACCAGGCGTTCACCGACGTCTGCCCCGCCATCGCCCCCGGGATGACCGAGCGCGAACTGGCGCGCCTGCTGGAGAGCCGCATGGCCGAGCTCGGCGCCGACAAGCCGGCGTTCGACACCATTGTGGCCGCGGGGGAGAACGGCGCCGTCCCGCACCACGCCCCCACCTCCAGGGAGCTGCGCGCGGGAGACCTGGTCACGATGGACTTCGGCGCACGGTACGACGGCTACCACGCCGACATGACCAGGACGGTCAGCCTCGGCGCGCCCGCCGCCTGGCAGCGCGAGCTCTACGACCTCGTCGCCGCGGCGCAGCGGGCCGGCCGGCACGCCCTCGTCCCCGGCGCCACGGCCAGGGAGGTCGACACGGCGGCCCGTTCCGTCATCGCGGAGGCGGGCCACGGAGGCCACTTCAGGCACGGTCTCGGCCACGGTGTCGGCCTGGAGATCCACGAGGAGCCGTTCCTCGGCCCCGCCAGGACCGGTAGACTAGAGGATCGAGTTCCGATCACCGTCGAGCCCGGGGTTTATCTTCCTGGCCGGGGCGGGGTTCGCATCGAGGACACCCTGGTGACACGTGAGGGCGGGCCGGAACTTTTCACCAAGACGACCAAGGAGCTGCTCGTCCTTTAGAGCGGCCACACGCGGGAGAAGAACGAGTGGCGACGACCAACGACCTCAAGAACGGCATGGTGCTGAAGCTCGACGGCGGGGAGCTGTGGGCCGTTGTGGAGTTCCAGCACGTCAAGCCGGGCAAGGGCGGCGCGTTCGTGCGCACCAAGCTCAAGAACGTGCTCTCCGGCAAGGTCGTCGACAAGACCTTCAACGCCGGCGTCAAGGTCGACGTGGCCAACGTCGACAAGCGCGAGATGCAGTACTCGTACAAGGACGGCGACGACTTCGTCTTCATGGACACCGAGACCTACGACATGGTCAACGTGCCCCAGGGCACCGTCGGCACCGCCGCCAACTACATGCTGGAGAACACTCTGGCCACGGTCGCGTTCAACGAGGGCTCCGCGCTCTACGTCGACCTGCCCGCGGCCGTCGAGCTGACCATCTCCGAGACCGAGCCGGGCCTGCAGGGCGACCGCTCCACCGGCGGCACCAAGCCCGCCACGCTGGAGACGGGCGCCGAGATCAAGGTCCCGCTGTTCATCACCACCGGCGAGAGGGTCAAGGTCGACACCCGCAGCGGCGAATACCTCGGCCGGGCCTGAGGTGTCGGCACGCGGCAAAGCACGCAGAAGAGCGCTCGACATCCTCTTCGAGGCAGAGCTGCGCGGCGAGGATCCGCTGAAGATCCTCGCCGAGCGCGTGGAGCGGCAGGAGCCGCCGGTCAACGAATACACCTCGGCCATCGTCGAGGGCGTCGCCAGGCACCACGCGCGCATCGACGAACTGATCACCACCTACGCCGAGGGCTGGACGCTCGACCGGATGCCCGCGGTCGACCGTAACCTGCTGCGTGGCGGCACCTACGAGCTGCTGTGGATCCCCGACGTGCCGGAAGGCGTGGTCATCAGCGAGTGGGTGCACCTGGCGGGAGAGCTCTCGACCGACGAATCACCCCAGTTCGTCAACGGGCTGCTGGCCCGCTTCAAACAACTCAAGCCAAGCCTCACCCTTTAGACACCCCGTTTCGGCGGGCCTGGAGGGCGAGTTCGGGGTACGTTCCAACCACGCCGGCCCGCGCGGGCACGCGTGGCCAGGTCTGGCGACATCCGCCCGGCCTGTGACCGCGCACCTCGCGGCCGTACGGACAAGTGGCGCGTCACCAGCCGCGACGCGCCCCTTTCCGTGCTTGTGTGTCCGACACCGACACCGGCGCCCAGGTCCTGTGCCCGCATCCCCGCACCCCCGCTTCCGTGGCCGTTTCTGCGCCCGTGTGACCTGTGCGCCCGGTCTGCCCGGCCGGGCGTGTCCCGCACCTCCCTCCGATCCGCGGCAGCCCATGTGCTCCACGGCGAGCGGGAGCTCCCGCGTACGGCGTAGGCTGGGCCCGTCCACCAGTCCACGAGTCGAGTCCACGAGGAAAGCCCGGCGCGACGTGCACGTTCGCGAGGGCGACGGTCGCGAGGGCGGTCGTCGTCCGGGCGTCGCGAGGGAGAGGGAGGCGAGCCGACGTTGCGCGCTGAAGGCGTCACGAGGACCCCGGCGGTGCGGACCGCCGTCGTCTGGGACGCGTTGCGGTCCATGCTGGCCGAGCGCACGGCGGCCACCGGCCGCGAGTCGCTCGACATCGTCGACGCCGGCGGCGGCACCGGCGGGTTCGCGGTGCCGCTGGCCCTGCTCGGGCACGCCGTCACGGTCGTGGACCCGAGCCCCGACTCGCTGGCCGCGCTGGAGCGCCGCGCCAAGGAGAAGGGCGTCGCCGTGCGCGGCCTCCAGGGCGACGCCGCCGACCTCGGCGAGCTGCTCAGCCGCGACTGCGCCGACCTGGTGCTCTGCCACAGCGTGCTGGAATACGTGGAAGACCCGATCAGCGCGCTGACCGCGGTCGCGGGCCTGCTGCGCCGGGGCGGCGCCGTCAGCGTGCTGGCCGCCAACCCCGTGGCCAGCGCCATCCACCGCGCGCTGTCGGGGCAGTTCGACGAGGCCAGGGCGGTGCTGACCGATCCGCGGGGCAGCTGGGGCGACCGCGACCCCACGCCCCGGCGGTTCGCCGCCGGCACGCTGGTCGAGCTGCTGACCGCGACCGGCTTCTCGCCCGGTCCCGTCCACGGCGTGCGCGTGTTCGCCGACCTGGTGCCGAGCCGGCTGGTGGACGGCGAACCCGGCGCGGCCGAGGCCCTGGTGGCGCTGGAGCAGGCCGCCGCGACCCATCCCGTGCTGCGTGACGTCGCGACTCAGCTGCACGTCCTGGGGCACCGTATCTAGGGCTCGCGGAGAGGAAAGAAACGATGGTGGCCCCCCTCGGTATAGAACGTCTGTTCGGATAGAATCGGTCGCGTGTCCCGCAAGCAGATCACCGGCATCGGCCCCGCTCCACGGACCGGGGCCGATGACAGCGGCTGCCCGATCCTCCACGTCGACATGGACGCCTTCTACGCCAGCGTCGAGCTGCTCGAGCGCCCGGAGCTGCGCGGCCGCCCGGTGATCGTGGGCTCGCCGGCCGGGCGCGGCGTCGTGCTCAGCGCCACCTACGAGGCCAGGGCCCACGGCGTCCACTCCGCGATGCCGATGAGCAGGGCGCGCAGGCTCTGCCCGCAGGCCACGATCATCCCGCCCAGCCACGGGAAATACGCCGAGGTCTCCAAGGGCGTCATGGAGATCTTCCACGCCATCACCCCGCTGGTGGAGCCCATCGCCTCCGACGAGGCGTTCCTCGACGTCGGCGGCGCCAGGCGGCGGCTCGGCCCGCCCGCGGCCGTGGCCGCCATGATCAGGGAGCAGGTCCTCGACCGCTTCGGCATCACGTGCTCCGTGGGCGTGGCCAGCAGCAAATTCGTGGCAAAGCTCGCCTCCAAGCAGTGCAAGCCCGACGGGCTGCTGGTGGTGCCCGCCGGTCAGGTGGTCGACTTCCTCCATCCGCTGCCCGTCTCGGCCCTGTGGGGCGTCGGTGAGCGTACCGAGCAGTCCCTGGTGCGCCTGGGCATCCGTACGGTCGGAGACCTGGCCAGGGTGCCGCCCGCGACGCTCCAGCGCGAGCTGGGCCAGGCGGCGGGCGGCCATCTGGCCGCGCTGGCCTGGGGCCGCGACGAGCGGCCGGTGACCTCCCACGTGCCCGACAAGAGCATCGGCAACGAGGAGACGTTCGCGGCGGACGTGGACGATCCCGAGGTGATCAAGCGGGAGCTGCTGCGTCTTTCGGAGCGGGTGGCGGCGCGGATGCGTAAGGCCGGTCACGTGGGAAGAACTGTAAGTGTGAAGCTACGCCGAGCCGATTTCAGCACGATCACCCGCTCGCGCACGCTGCGTGAGCCCACCGACGTGGCCCAGGTCGTCTACGCCACCGCCGTCGAGCTGTTCGAGGCGGCCGGTCTCGATCGGGTGCGCATGCGCCTGGTAGGGGTCAGGATGGAAAATCTGCGACCGGCCGCGGAGGCCACCCGTCAGCTCGGTCTCGGCGAGAAGGAGACCGGGTGGCGCGAGGCGGAGCAGGCCATGGACAAGGCCATTCAGAGATTCGGACCCGATGCGGTGCTCCCGGCGTCGCTAGTACGTGGCAAGCTTGATGAAATAGAGACATGACGTTCGATGTCCGGACTTGGTGGGGGCATCCGTGTCAGGATTTTGGGGAGAGGGGGGCGAGATGGTCCACAATAGAGCCATGACGTCACCTCCGGTTTGGTCTGCGTTGGACGTTTGCTTTCGCCTACGTCTACAGCCTCGTATTCTGGGGATGACCGACCGCGAGGTTCGGACACCCCGTGTCGTCCGTTGCCGTCTTCCCCGTCCTGGGGCCGTCCTTGGGAGGCGCCGTGCCGCTCTCTGAGCACGAGCAGCGCTTGCTCGACCAGATCGAGCAGGCCCTCTACGCCGAGGACCCGAAGTGGGCCAACACCGTAAGGATCAGTGATCCGCGCAGCCATTACAAGCGCCGCCTGGTCAAAGCCTCCATCGGCTTTGCCCTCGGTGTCGTGGTGATGATGGTCGGCGTCGTCATGAGCGGCAGCGCTCTGATCCCGCTCGGCGTCGGCGGTTTCGTGGTCATGCTCGCCGCGTGTCTGTGGGGCTTGTCCAGCTGGAAAAAGATGAACGGGTTCGGTGACTCCTCCGCCCCCGCCGCCGGCGCCGCCGCTCCTCCGGGCAAGCAGGCCCGCCGGAGCAACCGGGGCACTTTCATGGAACGCATGGAAGAGCGCTGGCGCCGCCGTCACGACGAGCGCTGACCCGCCAGACCGACCGGTCGCGGCCGTCCCTCCGCACGGAGGGGCGGCCGCGTCGGGCCGGGGTTCCTTCTTGCACAGAAGGCCCCGTGAAGACCGGGGTTCCCCACCTGCGAACGGCCTGCGAAAGGTCAGGGTCGCCGCTGCGAAAGGCCCGCGACGGGACCGCGACAAGGCCCGCGCGGAGTAACGGCCGTGCCGGAGACGACGACGCGGCCGCCCCCTCCAGGGGAAACGGCCGCGTCGCCTCGTCCGCCGCTCAGGAGCCCTTCTGGGCCGCCGTCCGCCGCAACCCGATGTTCTCCAGCAGGTCGAACCCGTCGAGCAGCCGCTCACCCAGCAGCCGCAGCCGCCGCAGCGTAGACGGGGGCAGCAGGACCGCGCGCACCCGCCGTCCGCGTGACGTCGTCGCCGCCAGCGCCTGCCGCACCTTGCGCAGGTCCTTGCGCATGGGCTCGATCCGGCCCGCGTCCCTGGCGAACAGCACCCGCTCCACCGCCGAGGCGATGTTCGTGATGGCCGCAGCGGAGCCGGCGTCGAACTCGTACTGCTGGGTCAGCCGCCGCGCCAGCGCTCTCGGGGTCTCGCTGGCCCCGCGGGCCATGCCGTAGTCGTACAGGACGTCGTCCAGTTCGGCCCACGCGGCGGCCACCGACGTGTGACTCCTGCTCGACGCCATCCTGGCCGTCAGCTCGTCGGCGGGCTGCGCGACCTTGAAGCCCAGGCTGCGCACGCGCCTGTTCCTGGTCACCATCCGCACTCCCGCGGGGATCAGCAGGACGAGGAGCAGCGCCGCCGCCCCGATGCCGATCTGGGCGATCAGCGGCATCGAGTCGTCCGGCGGCAGCTCGCCCGGCAGGACCGTGCCCTCGCGGTCCACCTCGCGCGGGTTGCGGCGGGCCGACGGGTCCTGCGGCTCGTCGGCCGAGGAGCTGGTCGCCCCCGGCGTCGGGGACGTGGACTCCTCCGTGGTCTCAGGACGGGGCTGCGTGTACTCCGGCACGCGGGCGCTGCCCTGCCCGGCCGCCCCCGACGGGGTCGGTTCGAACGGCAGCCAGCCGACGCCCTCGAAGTACAGCTCCGGCCAGGAGTGGGAGTCGTTCGTGCCCACCTCCCACCGGTCGCCCATCTTGACGCCGCCGGTGTAGCCGATCGCCACCCGCGACGGGATGCCCACCAGCCTGGCCAGCACCGCCATCGAGGCGGCGAACTGCTCGCAGTAGCCCGTCCGGTCGCGCAGCAGGAAGTCCCGCAGCGCCGAGTTGCCGTGCCCCTGCGTGCGCAGGCTGTAGGTGAAGCCGCCGGTCCTGGTGAAGAACTCCTGCAGCTTCACCGCCGCCTCGTAGGTGGTGCCGGCGCCCGCGGTGACCTCGTCCGCCAGCTGGGCGATCTCGGGGGGCAGGTTCTCCGGCAGCCGGAGGAAGCGCGGGTCGGTGTTCGGCTGCGCGCCGTCGAGCGATTCGAGCAGGGACGCGGTCGGCTTCGGCTCGCTGGTGAGCACCTCGTACTCGATGCCGGCGGCCTCCTCGCGGGTGGAGAAGACCATCAGCGTGTCCACGTCGGCCCGCCAGTCGCCGTCCACCCTGATCTGCCGCGGCGGGTACGGCAGCGGCAGGAACCGCAGCCGCGCCAGGTCGTCGCTGATCTGGACGCTGGTGACCACGTTGGTGATCTGCGGGTCGCGACCGAGCCCGGGCGGCGGCGGCAGCGGGCCGTTCTCCGTCCTGTTCTGCGGCGCCCCCTTGGGCTGCGTCATCCCGAACTGCTGCCCGTCGAACGTGTCCAGCGCGTAGATCCGCAGGTAGCGCGGCGTGTCGTCGTTGTTGGTGTAGGTCAGCACGACCCGCCGCTCCGGCAGGTCCAGCTGCCCCTTCAGGCTGGCGATCGGGTTGGCGATGCTGATCGAGTTGCCCGGTCCCGAGCCCCTGCCGCCCACGCCGAACGTGAAGAACGACACCGGCTCCATCGCCGGCAGCGCCGCGGGCAGCAGCACCGCCAGCAGGATCGCGGCGAACCCGATGCGCTTGCCCGACAGCCGCAGGCCCCTGGTGTCGGCCGCGGCGCGAGCGCCGCCCGGCGCGGACCGGGACGGGGACGGCGACGTGGCCGAACGCGTCCTGCGCACCAGCACCGCCCGGCCCCAGTGGCCGACCCGTTCGCGTCCGTCGGAGATCAGCAGGCTGACGAAACCGAGCGCGGCCACGATGAACGCGGGCCAGCTGATCGGCTCGGCCAGGATCGTCGCCGGGACCGTGGCCAGCGCCAGCAGCGGCAGCCCGGCCAGGGCCGCCCGCCGTACGCGCGCGGCGAGCAGGTCGACCGCGATGGCGATGACCGCCACCCCGCCCGCGGTCAGCAGCGTGATGCCCCTCGTCTCCGGCACCGGCGCGGCGAAGCGCTGGATGTCGTCCCAGCCGGTGCCCAGCAGCCTGGCCAGCTCCAGCACCGACGACTTGGTGGGGATCACCACCGCCCACGCCTTGCCGGCGGCGAACGCGACGGTCAGGTAGACCCACGTCGCGGCCAGGCCGAGCAGCGGCGCCGCCCACGCGGGCAGGGACAGGCGGGAGCTGATGAGGCCCGCCGCGACCACGGCCAGCACGGCGCCGAGCGACGTCCAGAACCAGGTCCCGCCCTGGAAGAGCGGATAGAGCAGGATGGCCGCGGTGAACGAGGCCACTCCCGAGGCGATCGTGAGTCTCATGCCGCGCCCCCCGTGCGGTCGACCGTATATCTGCCGCGGCTGGCGGCGTCCTGCCACACGGAGGCGATCGAGGTGCCCGCCGGCAGGCGGACGATGCGCCAGCCGTACCCGGCCAGGACCGTCTCCACCGCCTGCTGGTTCTCGGCGGCGGCCTGGCCGCCGCCGCTCTCCCAGGTGCCCACGTCGAGCAGGACGGCCACGCCCGTGATGCCGCTGTGCCGCAGCCGGGCCAGCTCCCTGGCCTCCTCGGGGTCGAGCGCGCCGAGCACCGCCACGATCAGCCCGTCGCCGCCGCCCTGCCGCAGCGCCGACACCCCCATCTCCAGGGAGCGGGCCGGGCTGTGCCGGATCACGGCGAGCGTGTCGAGCAGCGAGTAGCTGAGCCCGTCGTCGGTCAGGTGCTCGGCGCCCTGGTCGGTCACCAGCCGCAGGCCGAGGCCCTCACGCGCGAGGTGCACGCCGATCGAGGCCGCCGCGGAGACCGCCACCTCGAAGGACGAGCGCGGGCCCTCGCCGCGGTGGGCGTGCCTGCGGGTGTCGAGCAGGAGGGCGCCGCGGCTCTGCCACTGCTGCTCCTCCCTGCGCACCATCAGCTCGCCGTAGCGGGCGGTCGAGCGCCAGTGCACCCGGCGCAGGTCGTCGCCCTGCCGGTATTCGCGCGGCGCCACGTCGTCGTCGCCGGCCGCCGCCACACTCCTGGTCCTGCTGTCGCCGCCGCCCGTCCACTCACCCGAGAGCCGTACGTGGGGCAGCGCCGCGACGTGCGGCGTCACCACGAGCGTGTCGCTGATCGTGAACGAGCGGGTCAGCTCGACCAGCCCGAACGGGTCGGCGATGCGGATGGCCAGCGGCCCGATCGTGTAGCGGCCGCGCAGGTCCGAGCGCACCCGGTAGTCGATCTCGCGCACGCCGCGCGGCTCCACCCGGTCGAGCACGAACCGGGGCCGCACGCCCAGCGCGTACGGGACCGTGTCCTCGATCAGCAGCAGGCCGGTCGGCAGCCGGGTCACGTTCTCCAGCCGGAGGGTCACGGTGGCCTCGCCGCCCACCTCGGCCCGCGGCGGGTCCAGGCGCCTGGCACAGCTCAGCCGGTAGCGCGTGCGCGCCACCACCATCGCGGCCAGCAGCGGCAGCGCCGTCACCAGGACCCCGATCCTGAACAGGTCGTTCTCCCCGAGGATGACGGCCATGAGCAGGGCCGCGATCCCGGAGGCGAGGAACGACCTGCCCCTGGAGGTCAGCGCCCGCAGTCCGGCCCTCACGACGCTCGCGTCTCCGGCACCGGCACGCGCCTGATCAGATCGGTCACCACCTGCTCGGGCAGCCGCCGCTGTCCCTGCGCCTCGACGCTGGGCAGCAGCCGGTGGGCCAGCACGGGGATGGCCAGGTCCTGCAGGTCGTCGGGGATGACGTAGTCACGGCCGGTCAGCGCCGCGTGCGCCCTGGCGGCCCGGACGAGCTGCAGCGTGGACCGGGGGGAGGCGCCGAGCCGCAGGTCGGGGGAGTGGCGGGTGGCCACGACCAGGTCGATGGCGTACTTCTTGACCGCCTGCGAGACATAGACGCCGCGTACGGCCTCGATGAGCGCGCGCACCTCCGCCGTCGTCGCGACCGGCTGGAGCTTGTCGAGCGGCGAGGTGCCCCCGTGCACGTCGAGCATCTCCAGCTCGGCGTGCGGCTCGGGGTAGCCCATCGCCACGCGCGCGGTGAAGCGGTCGCGCTGGGCCTCGGGGAGGGGATAGGTGCCCTCCATCTCGATGGGGTTCTGGGTGGCGATCACCATGAAGGGCGCGTCCAGCGGGTACGTCCTCCCGTCGACCGTCACCTGGTGCTCCTCCATGCACTCCAGCAGCGCGGACTGCGTCTTGGGGGAGGCCCGGTTGATCTCGTCGCCCACCACGATGTTGGCGAACACCGGGCCGGGCTTGAACTCGAACTCCCGGGTCTGCTGGTTGTAGGCGCTGACCCCCGTGATGTCACTGGGCAGCAGGTCGGGGGTGAACTGCACCCGCCGGACGGGACAGTCGATGGAGCGCGCGAGCGCCTTGGCCAGCATCGTCTTGCCGACGCCGGGCACGTCCTCGATCAGCAGGTGGCCTTCGGCGAGCAGGACCGTCAGCGTCAGACGGACGGCGTCGCTCTTACCCTCGATCACCGATTCGATCGCCTGCCGAATCCGGTGGGCGGTGGAGACCAGCTCGTCGAGCTGGGGAGGGACGTCATGGGTTACTGCCACCAGGCCTCCATGAGAAGTGCGACGGCTGTCCCGTTCGGTGCCTTTGCGGGAGCCATGCCATTCCTTTTCCATTGTCTGTACGACCCTACGACGCTGTGGGTTCTTCAGCGACATTTGTGGATATTCAGGGAACCCCGGCGATGTTCCGGTTCATGTCGCATACAGGTGCGAATCCCGTGACACAGCGCACCCGCCAAGCGCTCCACTTTCCTCCCCGCCGGGCTCCCCGTACGCCCTCCGCCCCTATTTCCACGGCGATTCAAACCCTCGACACGCCCATGAGGGTTGACCGCGCGCTCACCCCCCTCCACTCCGCTCCATCGCTCTGACCTGCGGTAACGCAAGGGAAACCGATGATGAAGACGGTTCGAATCAGTTGACGGTGGGGAGAAGTGGAGTATGGTGGTGCGCAGTGGAGAGCCCGGCTCACCAGCGCTGAGCGCTTCACGAGGCACGGGAGGTGGGGCCGATGTTCCTCGGCACCCATCAACCGCGTCTGGACGACAAGGGACGGCTGTTCCTGCCGGCTAAGTACCGTGAGGAGCTGGCGGAGGGTCTTGTGATCACCAAAGGCCAGGAGCGATGCCTCTACGTCTTTCCCGTGGAGGAGTTCCAGCGCATTACCGAGGCTCTCAGCACCGCCCCGGTCACCGCCAAGGCGGTGCGTGACTACAGCCGCGTCTTCTTCGCCAGTGCGTCCGACGAGAAACCAGACAAACAAGGACGCATCACGATCCCGCAGAGCCTCCGCCAGTACGCGGGGCTGGAACGTGACTGCGTCGTCATCGGGGCCAACACCCGGCTGGAGATCTGGGACGCGCAGGCCTGGGACACCTATCTCAGCGCGCAGGAGCAGGCGTTCGCCGAGCTGTCGGAGGAGGTGCTGCCAGGGATTCTGTAGTGACCACGGTCGATCCGTCGGTGATGTCGTTCGGCGAGGTCTCCACCCGCAACCACTGTCCGCCAGCTGATGCACCTTCCCCGGTGTCAGATGGCGGGCGTCCACGAAGAGGGTGCGGATGGGGACCTGGCCGGACGGCGCCGGGGTGGGGACCCAGGAAGAACCGGCGAACGATCGGCGATACGCGTCATCCGCGAGCAAGGACGCGAGAGGGGGGTTGGAGATGGACGACAACGTCGGCACGGGCGGTCACGTTCCGGTGATGCTCGAGCGCGTTCTGGAGCTGCTCGCCCCCGCGCTGGCCGGGCCCGCACCCGTCGTCGTCGACGCCAACCTCGGCCTCGGCGGCCACTCGGAGGCCCTGCTCGCCGCACACCCCGCACTGCACCTGATCGGGATCGACCGCGACCCTTTCGCGATCGAGTTCTCCACCCGCAGGCTCAGCCCCTACGCGGACCGGACCACCCTGGTCCACGCCTCCTCCGGCGACCTGGCCGAGGTGCTCGACCAGGCGGGCCGTCCGGTCATCGACGGGGCGCTGTTCGACCTGGGGGTCTCCTCCCCGCAGCTCGACGAGGCCGAGCGCGGCTTCGCCTACTCCTATGACGCCCCGCTAGACATGCGGATGGACACCTCGCAGGAGCTGACGGCCGAGCGGGTGGTCAACACCTACTCCGCCCGGGAGCTCGCGCGCATCCTGCGCGACTACGGCGAGGAGAGATTCGCTCAGCGTGTCGCGGGCCTGATCATCAAAGAACGGGCCAAAGAGGCAATAACCTCGACGAAGCGGCTGGCGGACATCGTGCGCGACGCGATCCCCGCCGCTACCCGGCGCACCGGGGGCAACCCCGCCAAGAGGACTTTCCAGGCGCTGCGTATCGAGGTGAACGCGGAGCTGTCCGCCCTGGAGGCGGCGCTGCCCGCGGCACTCGACGCGCTGACGCTCGGTGGGCGAGTGGTCGTGCTCTCCTACCACTCACTCGAGGACCGGCTCACCAAGCAGGCCCTCACGGCGCGAACCAAGGACACCGGCCCACCAGGGCTGCCCGTCCCGCTACCGGCTCACCAGCCGAGGTTCCGCCTGCTGACGAGGGGAGCGGAGCTCCCAAGCGACGAAGAGCTCGCCCGCAACCCGCGGGCGGCCTCGGCCCGGCTACGGGCGGCAGAGAGGATCCGTGTTGACGACTGAGCAGGAGACCGGCAGGGGTGCGCCTGTCCGCCGTGCCGTGCCCAAGACGGGCACGCGCCGGTCGGCGACGTCGTACCAGCCCAAGCCGCGTCCCCGTCCCGACACCCGCCCCGAGACCGACGGCAAGGTGCCGGCCGGCGAGCGTGAGCGCGCCGGCGGCAGCAGGCCCGTGGGCGAGCGCGCCGACGGCAGGAGAGCCGCCGGTGAGCGCGAGCGTGCCGAGGGCAAGAGCCCGGTCGGCGAGCGGGCCCGCCCCGAGGGCAGGACGCCGGGCGAACGGCCGCGCGCCGAGCCCAAGGCGCCGGCGCGCGGCCGGGCCAAGGCGGGCGCGACGCCGGTCCGCACGCGTCCCGCGACGAGCCGCACCGCGCCGCCCGCCGAGCGGGCGCGTCCCGCCGGCGCGGGCAAGCGGCCGGCCGGTACGGCACGCCCCGAGACCGGTGCCGCGACGTCGTCCCGTCCCGCCGCACGGCGGCAGCCGACGCGCCGGCAGCGGGCGCCGTTCGTGCTGCTCGTCGTCGGCCTGCTCTGCGGCGGCCTCGTCAGCCTGCTGCTGCTCAACACCATGCTGGCCCAGGACGCGATCACCGACGCGTCGCTGCGCGAGCAGATCGCGGTGGCCGAGCAGGAGAAGGAGAAGATCGAGCAGGAGTACCAGCGCAAGACGCAGCCCGGCGTCATCGCCGACCTGGCCGACAAGCAGGGCCTCAGCCGCAGGTGGGACGAGGTCAACCCGTGGACCGGCGGCACGACCGACACACAGCCCGGCCAGGCGGACAGCACACGGTGAGCGGTTCGGGCGGCAGGGGGCAGGGACCCGGCCGCGGCGCAGGCGGCGCCGGCTCTCAAGGAGGGCCAGGCGCCGCTCGTCGTACGCCGGGGGGACCGGGCAGGAGCGGGCGTCAGGGCGGCCGCTCCGACGGCGGCCGTTCTGACGGTGGCCGTTTCGACGAGGATCGTTTCGACGACGGGCGCTCCGACGACGGCCGGTCCGACGGTGACCGTTCTGACGGCGGTCGTTCCTCCGGTACGGGCCGCTCCGGTTCGGCGGAGAATCCGCCGCGGCGGCCCCGCGACCGGCTCGACCCCCTCGACCTGCCGTTCGGGCACGACGACGGCCGGACCCGCCCGCCGCGCGAGCCGGGCGAGGAGCCGCGCGGCCGGTCGCGGCCCGGCGACGACGGCCCACAGGGCCGCTCACGGGGACGCTCACAGGGCCGCTCACGGGACGACGGCCCGCGCGGGCGCTCGCGCGACCGCGACGACGACGACCCGCCGAGGAGGCGCGCCCCGCAGTCGCGCGACGACGGCGACCGGCCCAGAGGCCGCGCGCCCCGGTCACGCGACGAGGACGAGCGGCTCAGAGGACGTGTCCAGGGCCGCGACGAGCGCGCGAGCGGCCGTTCCGGCGATCGAGCCGGTGACAGGGCCGGTGACAGGGCCGGTGAGCGAGGCCCCGGCAGGCCGGGTGACGGCTCCGCCGGCAGGGCGGCCGACCGGGCCGCGGATCGGGCCGCGGATCGGGCCGCGGATCGGGCCGCGGATCGGGCCGCGGATCGGGCCGCGGATCGGGCGGAGGACCGGCGCAGGCCCGGCCGGCAGGAGGACGCGCCCGGACGCCGTACGCCCGCGAGCAGACCCCCCGCAGGGGGATCCCGGCCGGACGCGGCGCGCGGCCGGACCACGGCGGGGACCACGGGCCGGACGACGGGCCGGACCACGGGCCGGACCACGGGGCGCCGCGACGGAGACGGGCCGCCGCCCAGGGGCCCGCGCAGGCCGCCACCGCCGCCGCGCCCGCCGCTGGTGCTGCGGCTGGGCAGCCCGCGCAGGCGGATCAACATCGGCCTCATCGGCATGACGTTCGTGCTGTCGATCTTCGCCGGGCGGCTCATCCAGATGCAGGGCCTGGAGTCCAAGGTGTACGCGGCGGCCGCGGCCGACCAGCGCCAGCACACCGAGACGATCCCGGCCAAGCGCGGCTCGATCACCGACGTCCACGGCAACGAGCTGGCCGTCACGGTCGAAGCCCGCGAGGTGTCGATCGACCCGACCAAGGTCCCCGCGGCCGTACGCGCGGGCGCGGCCAAGCTCCTCGCCCAGCAGCTCGGCAAGGACGAGCGGGAGATCGCCGCGAAGCTGAGCAGGACCGGCACCCACTACCAGCTCCTGGCCAGGGACGTCGACCCCGTCGTGGCCACCCGGCTGCTCCAGGCGCCCATCCCCGCGCTGGCGGCCAAGAAGACGTACCGGCGGCTCTACCCGGCGGGCGACCTGGCGGGCAGCCTCATCGGGTTCGTCGGCGACGAGGGCAGCGGCCTCGGCGGCATGGAGCAGGCGAAGAACTCCCTGCTGGCCGGCCGCGACGGCAAGAAACGCGTCGAGACCGGCCGCGACGGCCAGCAGATCCCGATGACCAGCAGCGAGCGCACCGCGCCGGAGGACGGCCAGGACGTGCGGCTGACCATCGACCGCGACATCCAGTGGGCCGCCCAGAAGTCGATCGGCGACCAGGTGCGCAAGTCCGGCGCCGAGAGCGGCACCGTGATCGTCATGGACGTGCGGACGGCGCAGATCGTGGCCATGGCCAACGCCCCCGAGCTCGACCTGAACAACTGGCGCAAGGCCCCGCAGTCCCACTACGTCAACAAGGCCGCCGCCGACGTCTTCGAGCCCGGCAGCACCAACAAGGTGATCACCGCGGCCGCCGCGCTGGAGGCCGGCGAGGTGACGCCCGACACGGTCTTCCAGGTGCCCGACCGGATCAGGTGCACCGACCAGGTGCTGCGCGACGCCCACGCGCACAAGACGGAGTCGATGACGTTCCGGCAGGCCATGGCCCAGTCCAGCAACGTGGCCACGGTCATGGCGGCGCGTAAGGTGGGCAGCGAGCGGCTGCACAGGATGCTCACCGCGTTCGGCTTCGGCAGCACGCCGGGTGGCGGCGTGCCCGGCGCCGAGGCGGGCCTGCTGCCCGACTACAAGAAGTGGTCGGGCAGCCAGAACTGCACGGTCGCCTACGGGCAGGGCGTGTCGGTGACCGCGCTGCAGATGGCCAGCGTCTACCAGACCATCGCCAACGGCGGCGTCAAGATCGAGCCGCGGATCGTGGCCGGCACGAAGGACGCGACGGGCAGGTTCGTCCCCGCTCCTCCCGGTAAGCAGACCAAGGTGGTGAGTGAGACGACGGCCAGGGAGATCTCGACGATGCTGGAGAGCGCTGTGGGCGAGGAGGGCACCGGCCAGCTGGCCGCCATCGACGGCTACCGGGTGGCGGGCAAGACCGGCACGGCCAACCGCTACGACGCCAGGCTCGGCCGCTACGACGGCTACACCGCCTCTTTCGTCGGGTTCGCACCGGCCGACGATCCGCGGCTGGTGGTGCTCTCGGTGCTGCAGAACCCGAAGAACGGCCACTTCGGCGGGCAGTTGGCGGCCCCCGTGTTCAAGGATGTGATGACGTTCGCCATCAAGAGCATGAAGATTCCACCCACGGGCTCCGCCGCGCCGCAGGTGCGGATGCGCGCGGGACAGTGACCAGGGAAGGTACGCTCTCGCCGTGCGTCCCCCGTCGTCTATGCGTCCCACGACCAGCCCGCCTCGCCCGCTGACCGGGCTCGCGACCATGCTCGACGCCGATTCCGGCACGTCGAGGTCGCCCCACGCCGCCCTGACCGGCGTCACGATCGACTCCCGCGCCGTCAGACGCGGAGATCTGTACGTGGCGCTGCCCGGCAACCGCGTCCACGGCGCCACGTTCGCCGCCGACGCGATGGCCGGCGGCGCCGTCGCCGTGCTCACCGACCGGGCCGGCCGCGACGCGGCCGTGGCCACCGGGCTGCCGGTGCTCATCGTGCCCGACCCGCGCGCCCTGCTCGGGCAGATCTCCTCCTGGGTGTACGGGCAGCCGGCCCACGACATCCAGGTCCTCGGCGTCACCGGCACCAGCGGCAAGTCCACCACCACGTTCATGATCGAGGCCGGCCTGCGGGCCGCCGGCCACCGGTCGGGCCTGGTGGGCGGAGTCGAGATCCACGCCGGCGAGCTGAGCTTCCAGCCCACGCTCACCACGCCCGAGGCGTCCGTGCTGCACGGCCTGTTCGCGCTCATGCGCGAGGAGGGCGTCAGCGCCGCCGCCATGGAGGTCTCCAGCCACGCGCTCGCGCTCGGCCGGGTCGACGGCCTCTACTACGACGTCGCCCTGTTCACGAACCTGTCGCAGGACCACCTCGACTTCCACAAGGACTTCGAGGACTACTTCGCGACCAAGGTGAAGCTGTTCCAGCCGGAGCTGAGCCGGGCCGGCGTGACCAACATCGACGACCGCTACGGCCGTGAGCTGATCGGCCTGGCCAAGGTGCCGATGACCACGTTCTCCGCGCTCGGCGACCCCGAGGCCGAGTGGCGCGCGGTCGACGCCAGGCTCGGGGCCGACGGCAGCACGTTCCGCGTGGTCGGCCCGGGAGGCGTCGAGGCCGACGCGCAGATCGCGCTGCCCGGCCCGTTCAACGTCGCCAACGCGCTCGGGGCCGTCGTCACGCTGGTCGAGGCCGGCGTGCCGCTGCAGACGGCGGTGCACGGCGTCGGCACGCTGACCGGCGTGCCCGGCCGCATGCAGCGCGTCACCGAGGCGGGCGACGAGTTCCAGGCCGTCGTGGACTACTCACACAAGCCGGGCGCGGTGGAGTCGGTGCTGCGCTCGCTGCGGTCGGTCACCGCCGGGACGTTGACGATCGTGCTCGGCTGCGGCGGCGACCGCGACAAGGGCAAACGCCCTCTCATGGGGGAAATCTCCGCCGAACTGGCAGATGTCGCTATTTTTACCAGCGACAATCCCCGATCCGAGGATCCGCTGGCCATCCTCGCGACGATGATGGAGGGGGCCCTCCGCGTTCCGCAGCACGACCGCGCTCATGTGATCATTGAGCCCGACCGCGCGGCCGCCATCGGCCTGGCGATCGCCCGGGCCGGGCGCGGCGACGTGATCGTCGTGGCCGGGAAGGGCCACGAGCAGGGTCAGTACGTTTCAGGCGAGGTGATCCCCTTCGACGACCGCGAAGTGGTCGCCGAAGCGATCGACGCACGCAAGGAAAGCAGGAAGCACTAATGATCCCGTTGCCTCTGGCCAGGATCGCCGAGATAACCTCGGGCGCCCTGTCGGGCATGGCCGATCCCCGCGCGGTGGTGCGCGGGCCCGTCGTGATCGACTCGCGGGCCGTAGAACCGGGATCCCTGTTCGTCGCCATCAAGGGCGCGCGGGTCGACGGTCACGACTACGCCGCGCAGGCCGTACGCGCGGGAGCCGTCGCCGTGCTGGCCGGCCGGCCGGTCGACGCGCCCGCCGTGATCGTGCCCGACGCCGCCGCGGCGCTCGCCGAACTGGCCGCCGCCCAGGTCCGCACGCTGCCCAAGGTCACCGTGATCGGCGTGACCGGCTCGGCCGGCAAGACCAGCACCAAAGACCTCCTGGCCAAGCTCACCGGGCGGATCGGCTCGACCATCGCGCCCGTCGGCAGCTTCAACAACGAGCTCGGCCATCCGCTGACCGTCCTGCGGGCCGACCTCGAGACCCGCTTCATGGTGCTGGAACTGGCCGCGCGCAACATCGGCCACATCAAGGACCTGACCCGCATCGCGCCGCCGCAGATCGGCGTGGTGCTCAACGTCGGCACCGCGCACCTGGGCGTGTTCGGCGGCAAGGAGGCCATCGCCAAGGCCAAGGGCGAGCTGGTGGAGGCGCTGCCGCGCACGGGCGTCGCCGTGCTCAACGCCGACGATCCGCTGGTGCGGGGGATGGCCTCCCGTACGGAGGCGCGGGTCACCTACTTCGGGTGCGGCGAGGCCGCGGCGATCAGGGCCGAGGGCGTCGTGATCGACAACAGAGGGCGGGCCTCCTTCACCCTGCGCACCCCGTCCGGGGCCGCGCACGTGTCACTGAAGCTGTACGGCGCGCACGCGGTCTCCAACGCGCTCGCCGCGGCGGCGGCCGGCTACGAGCTGGGGCTGCCCGTGGCCACCATCGCCGAGGAACTGTCGGAGGCCACGCCGCGCAGCCGGTGGCGGATGGAGGTCACCGACCGGGCCGACGGCGTGACCGTGGTCAACGACGCCTACAACGCCAACCCCGACTCCATGAAGGCGGCCTTCGCGGCCTTCGCCACCCTCGGTAAGGGACGCCGGCGCTTCGCGGTCATCGCGGCGCTGCGCGAACTGGGCGACGAGGGGCCGGCCCTCAACGCCGAACTCGGTCGGCTGGCCGGCGGGGCGGGGCTCGCGGGGCTGATCGTGGCCGGCCCCGATGCGGGCCCGGTCCTCGACGGCGCCCACGAGGCCGCCCAGGCCACCGCCCAGGAGTCGGCCGCCCACACGACCTTCTCCCAAGGAGCCCCCGGCCCGATCGGTGCCGGGACGACGGGCGCCGGGCCGGGTGGCGCGGTGCCGGGCGTTGTGGCTCCCGCCTGGCCTTCGGTGCCGGGCGCGGGGATTTCCGGCCCGCAGACACCCGCTGGGCCCGCGCAGACGCCCCCTGGGCCGCTCTCCGGCCCCCACGGGCCCGCGCCGCAGGACCGGCAGCCGACCGGCCCCGAGCAAGGGCCGGCCCAGAGCTGGTACGGGCCCGACGCCGAGCACGGCGCACCCCAGGGCTGGTACGGGCCCGACACCGGTGTGCCGCAGCCGGCTCCTGGGCCGGGATGGCAGGTGCCCGACGAAGGCGCGGTGCCTCCTGGGCAGGGCTGGTATGGGCAGGCCGCCGAGCACGGCGCGCCCCAGCCCGGCCGGCCGGTTCCGGACGCGGGCGGACCGCAAGGCGGTCATGGCCCAGAGGCAGGCGGCGCGCAGCCGCCGGACTGGTACGGCCCTGAGGCGGGCAGCGCGCAGTCGCCGGGCTGGCATGGGCCCGAGGCGGGTGGCGTACAGCCGCAGGGCTGGCACGGCCCCGAGGCGGGCGGTGGGCAGCCGCAGGGGTGGTACGGGTCTGAGGCGGGTGTGCCGCAGCCGGCTCCTGGGCCGGGATGGCAGGTGCCCGACGAAGGCGCCGCGCCTCCTGGGCCGGGCTGGCACGGGCAGGAAAATGACGGCTCCGGTCAGGGGTGGCAGGGGCCTCCCGCCGCCGGAGGGCCGCTCATAGGCGGACTGCCGGGCGGAGCCCCCGTGAGCGGGCCTCCCGGAGCACCCGGCGGGCCCCAGGCAGATGGGTCTCCCACGGTGCCCGGCGGGCTCCCGGTGGGCGCGCCCCCCGGTGGGTCCCCGGTAGGTGCGCCTCCCGTGGTGCCCGGTGGGCCGGTCATGGGTGGGCTTCCCGGAGGGTCGGGGGGTGTGCCGATGGGCATGGCGCCGGAGACGCCGGGAGGAGCTCCTGGTGTGCCCGGCGGGACTCCCGCTGGAGCGCCGGGCGGGCCTCCGCCCGGGTTGCCGTCAGGGATGCCGTCCGGACCCCCGCCGGGAACGCCGCCGGGAACGCCACCGGGAACGCCACCGGGCATGCCGCCAGGAGGGCCGGGCGGGCCGCCGGTCGGTGGGCCGGCGGCGGGGCCTGGGGGAGGGGCGCACTACGGGCAGCCGACGCGGATCGTGCACGTGCCGGACGCCGAGGCCGCGGCGGCCGAGCTGGGCTCGTGGCTGCGGCCCGGTGACGCGGTGCTGATCAAGGGACCGAGGGCCATGGGTCTGGAGCGCACGGCCGAGATCATCCTCGGAGGTTCCCCCCAGTGACCAACATCATCATCGCCGGCGCGGTCGGCCTGATCCTCTCGATGCTGGGCACCCCCCTGGCGATCAGGCTGTTCTCGCGGCGGGGTTACGGTCAGGAGATCCGCGAGGAGGGCGTACAGGCCCACCTCGGCAAGCGCGGCACCCCCACGATGGGCGGCATCGTGTTCGTCCTGGCGTCGCTGCTCGCCTACGGCGCCTCCCACCTGGCCATGCTGGAGCCCCCGACGGTGTCGGGCGGCCTGGTGCTGTTCCTGATGACGGGGCTCGGCGCGGTCGGGTTCCTGGACGACTTCATCAAGATCTACAAGCAGCGCAGCCTCGGCCTGCGCAGCGGCGCCAAGGCGCTCGGCCAGCTGATCGTGGGCGCGGTCTTCGCCGTCCTGGTGACGCGCCAGCCCAACGTGTACGGCATCACCCCCGCCGAGACCCGCCTGTCGTTCCTGCGCGACTTCGGCCCGCCCTCGATCGGCATCGTCGGGTTCACCATCTGGGTGCTCATCATGATCGTCGGGTTCTCCAACGCGGTGAATCTCACCGACGGCCTCGACGGCCTGGCCAGCGGCGCGACCGGCGTCGTGCTGGCCGCGTACGTGCTGATCGGCAACTGGCAGCTGCGCAACAACTGCATCGACCAGCTCGGCCCCAACTGCTACTGGGTACGAGATCCGCTCGACCTGGCCGTGGTGGCAGCCGCCGTGCTGGGGGCGCTGATCGGGTTCCTGTGGTGGAACGCCCCGCCCGCCCGGATCTTCATGGGCGACACCGGCTCCCTGGCGCTGGGCGGCGTGCTGGCCGGGCTGGCCATCGCCACCCGTACCCAGCTGCTGCTCATCATCCTGGCCGGCCTGTGCGTGATGATCACGCTGTCGGTGATCATCCAGGTCGGGTTCTTCAAGATGACCGGTAAACGGGTGTTCAGGATGGCGCCGCTGCAGCACCACTTCGAGCTCAAGGGCTGGGCGGAGACCACGATCGTGGTCCGCTTCTGGCTGATCGCGATGTTGTGCGCGGCGCTCGGTCTGGGCCTGTTCTACGTCGAGTGGATGCCCCGATGAGTCTCACCTGCGTGGCCGGGCTCGGCGTGTCCGGCACCGCGGTGGCCAGGGTGCTGGCCGCGCGCGGCGAGCGGGTCGTGGTCGTGGAGGCCGCGGAGGGCGAGCGGCAGCTGGCCGCCGCGGCCGAGCTGGCCAGGGTCGGCGTCGAGACCCGCTTCGGCGAGATGACGCTGCCCGAAGGCGTGACGCGGGTGATCACCACGGGGTGGGCGCCGCATCACCCCCTGATCGCCGCCGCGCTGCGCGACGGGGTCGAGGTCGTCGGCGAGGTGGAGCTGGCCTGGCGGCTGCGGCCCGCCCAGGCGGCCCCCTGGCTGGCGCTGACCGGCACCAACGGCAAGACCACCGCCGTCCGCATGCTCACCTCCATCCTGCTGGCGGCCGGGCACAAGGCCCTGGCCGTGGGGAACGTGGGCACGCCCGTGGTGCGGGCGGTGGCGGAGCCGTACGACGCGCTGGCCGTCGAGCTGTCCAGCTTCCAGCTGCACTGGTCGAGCACGCTGGCCCCGCACGCCGCGGCCGTGCTCAACGTGGCCCCCGACCACCTCGACTGGCACGGCTCCATGGAGGAGTACGCCGCCGCCAAGGGCCGCGTCTTCGAACGCGCCGGCACCGTGATCTTCAACGCCGACGACCCCGAGGCCGCCCGGCTGGCCGCGCCCTACCCCGGCGCCGTCGGGTTCACCCTGCGGGTGCCGAAGCGGGGCGAGATCGGCGTGGTCGAGGACCTGCTGGTGGACCGGGCGTTCGTGGCCGACCCGGTCGAGGCGGCCGAGGAGCTCGCGACGCTCGACGACGTGCGCCCCTTCGCCCCGCACAACGTGGCCAACGCCCTCGCCGCCGCCGCGCTGGCCCGCTCGCTCGGCGTGCCGTCCGAGGCCGTACGGCAGGGGCTGCGCGACTTCGTGCCCGACCCGCACCGGCTGGCCCACGTGGACCGGATCGGCGAGGTCGACTACATCGACGACTCCAAGGCCACCAACCCGCACGCCGCCGCCGCCGCGCTGGCCTCGTACCCGTCGGTGGTGTGGGTGGCGGGCGGGCTGCTCAAGGGCGCGGACGTGGACGAGCTGGTGCGCCAGGCGGCGCCGCGACTGCGCGGAGCGGTGCTGCTGGGCGCCGATCGCGCCCGGATCGCCGAAGCCATCGCGCGACACGCGCCGAATGTCCCCCTCGTGGACATCGCCGATCGGGACACTGGTGCGATGGAAAGAGTCGTCACCGAAGCCGCCCGGCTGGCCTCCCCAGGGGACACCGTGCTGCTCTCCCCGGCGGGGGCCTCCCTGGACATGTTCGCCAACTATCCCGCGCGGGGGGAGGCCTTCGCGCGTGCCGTACGCGAGCTGAGGGCGCGGCGTGAGCACGAGCGCTGAGGAACGGGTGCGGCGTCCCGCCGCCGCGCAGGAGGGGCCGGGAAGCTGGGCGCGCGAGCAGCTGGGCACGCTCAAGGAGCTGCTGGACAAGCCGCTGACGACCTACTACCTGATCATCATGTGCAGCGCGCTGCTGCTGGCGCTGGGGCTGATGATGGTGCTGTCGGCCTCCAGCATCGAGGCGCTGGCCAAGACCGGCAGCCCGTTCTCGTGGTTCATCAAGCAGTCGCTGTCGGCCGCGGTCGGCGTGCCGGTGATGTACCTGTGCTCGCGCCTGCCGGTCAAGTTCTTCCGGTGGGCCGGCTACCCGCTGATGGCGCTGTCGATCATCGCGCTGGTCATGGTGCTGTTCATCGGCTCGGCCGAGCTGGGCGCGCAGCGGTGGATCTACATCGGCCCGTTCACCGTGCAGCCGTCGGAGCCGGCCAAGCTGGGGCTCGTGCTGTGGGGGGCCGACCTGCTGTCCAAGCGCGTACGGCAGGGCAGGATCGAGTGGCGCCAGATGCTGATCCCGCTCATGCCCGGCACCGCGATCCTGGCCGTCATGGTCATGCTCGGCCGCGACCTGGGCACCACGCTGGTCCTGTTCATGATCTTCCTGTCGCTGCTGTGGGTGGTGGGGGCGCCGGTCAAGCTGTTCGGCGGCATCATGGCGCTGGCGGTGCTGGCGGCGTTGATAATGATCAAGGTGGAGCCGTACCGGATGGCGCGCATCGGCGCCTTCCTCGACCCGTGGGCCGACGCGCAGGGCGCGGGCTACCAGGCCGTGCAGGGGCAGATCGCGATGGGGTCGGGCGGCTGGTTCGGCCTCGGGCTCGGCGAGAGCCGGCAGAAGTGGAACTGGCTGCCCCACGGCGAGAGCGACTTCATCTTCGCCATCCTCGGCGAGGAGCTCGGGCTGATGGGCACGCTGATCGTGGTCGCCCTGTTCGGGCTGCTCGGCTACGCGGGGCTGCGCGTCGCCGTGCGGGTCAACGACGCCTTCACCCGGCTCGCCGCCGCCGCCATGGTGGCCTGGATCGTCGGGCAGGCCACCGTCAACATGGGGGCCGTGCTCGGCGTGCTGCCGATCACCGGCATCCCCCTGCCCCTGGTCTCGTACGGCGGCTCCTCGCTGCTGCCCACGCTCGCCGCGCTCGGCATGCTGCTGTCGTTCGCCAAACGCGAGCCCGGCGCGCGGGAGGCCTTGGCGGCTCGTGGCCCCGGACCGGCCGTGCGGGCCCTAAGCTGGCTTGGCCTGGGGGGTACGTCCAAAGGCCGAGCGACACGTTAGGGAGTGACCGAGATGAGGGTGGTCCTCGCCGGTGGGGGGACGGCCGGGCACATCGAGCCCGCGTTGGCCCTTGCGGACGCGCTGCGCCATCTTGACCGGAGCGTCGGCATCACCTGCGTGGGCACGGAGCGCGGCCTGGAGTCGCGGCTCGTGCCCGCCAGGGGCTACGAGCTGGAGCTGGTGCCGGCCGTGCCGCTGCCAAGGGCGATCACTCCGAGCCTGCTCACCGTGCCGGGCAGGCTCGCCGGGGCGATCAACGCCACGGCCGCCATACTCGACCGGGTCCAGGCCGACGTCCTGGTCGGCTTCGGCGGCTACGTGGCGACGCCCGCCTATCTGGCGGCCAAGCGGCGCGGCTTGCCGATCGTCGTCCACGAGGCCAACCCGCGTCCCGGCCTGGCCAACCGGCTCGGCGCCCGGCTGACCGACCACGTGTTCAGCGGGTTCCCCGAGACCGCGCTGCCCAAGGCCGAATACATCGGCACGCCGCTGCGCCGCGACATCGTCACGCTCGACCGGCTGTCCACGGGCGACAAGGCGCGCTCGTGGTTCGGGCTGGAGAACGACCGGCCGACGCTGCTGGTGTTCGGCGGCTCGCAGGGCTCCAGGTCGATCAACCAGGCCGCGCTCGCCGCCGCGCCCGTGCTGCGCCGGGCCGGCGTGCAGGTGCTGCACGTCATCGGCCCGAAGAACACCGTCGAGCACGAGCCGCCGCCCGGCGACCCGCAATACGTGCTGCTGCCCTACGTCGACCGCATGGACCTCGCCTACGCCGCCGCCGACGTGGCCCTGTGCCGCAGCGGGGCGCTGACCTGCGCCGAGCTGACCGCGGTCGGGCTGCCCGGCGCCTACGTCCCGCTCCCGTACGGCAACGGCGAGCAGCGCATCAACGCCGAGCGCATCGTCCGCGGCGGCGGCGGCCTGATGGCCGACGACGCCGAGCTGTCACCCGAATGGATCATCCACAACGTGCTGCCCGTCCTCCGCGACCCCGAGCGGGTCGTCGTCATGTCGGAGGCCGCCTCCAGACTCGGGAGGAAGGACGCCGATATCATGCTTGCCAGGAAAGTGTTGGAGATAGCCCGATGAGTCTTGTCAAGCTGGTCGATCCCGTCACCGTGGAAGAGCTGGGGCGGGTGCACTTCATCGGCGTGGGCGGCGCCGGCATGTCGGGCATAGCCCGCATCCTGCTCAAGCGCGGCGTACGGGTGACCGGCAGCGACGCGCGCAGTTCCGAGCTGATCACCGAGCTGCGCGAGCTGGGCGCGACCGTGCACATCGGCCACGCCGCCTCCCACATCAGAGACGTCGACACCGTGGTCGTCTCGACCGCCATCCGCGACTCCAACCCCGAGCTGGGCGAGGCGCTCAAGCAGGGGCTGCGGATCATCCCGCGGGCCGCCGCGCTGGCCTCCGTCATGGCCGGGCGCACCGCGGTCGCCATCGCCGGCACCCACGGCAAGACCACGACCACGTCCATGCTGACCGTGGCGCTGCAGAAGTGCGGCGCCGACCCGTCCTACTGCGTGGGCGGCCAGCTCGTCACCACCGGGCTGGGCGCCGACGACGGGCAGGGCCGGATGTTCGTGGCCGAGGCCGACGAGAGCGACGGCTCCTTCCTCATGCTCGCCCCCGACATCGCCGTGGTGACCAACGTCGAGGCCGACCACCTCGACAACTACGGCGACCCGCGGGCCGTCCACGACAGCTTCGCCAGGTTCGCCGACCGGATCGGCTCGCTGCTCATCGCGTGCGCGGACGACCCGGGCGCGGCGGAGACGGCGCGCCGGGCGGCGGAGCGCGGGCTGCGGGTCAAGACCTACGGCGTGACCGGCGACGACTACCGGATCTCCGGCGTCAGGCCCGACGGGTTCGGCACGGTGTTCACCGTCGAGGGCAGGGGCGAGGTGCGCCTGGCCGTTCCCGGGGCCCACAACGCGCTCAACGCCACCGCGGTGATCGCCGTGGCCGACGAGCTGGGGCTGCCGTTCGAGGAGATCAGGCAGGGGCTGGGCGCCTTCACCGGGGCCAAGCGGCGCTTCGAGGCCAAGGGCGAGGCGGGCGGCATCGCGGTGTTCGACAGCTACGCCCACCACCCGACCGAGCTGGCCGCCGACCTGCGGGCCGCCCGCGACGTGGTGGCCTCCTACTCCGGCACCGGGCGGGTCATCGCGATCTTCCAGCCCCACCTCTACTCGCGCACCCGGTTCTTCGCCGACGAGTTCGGGGCGGCGCTCGGGCTGGCCGACGAGGCCATCGTGCTCGACGTCTACGGGGCCCGCGAGGATCCGGAGCCCGGGGTGTCCGGCGCGATGGTGGCCGAGCGGGTGCCGCTGCTGCCCGAGCGGGTGGCGTACGCGCCCGACCGGTCCTCGGTGCCCGGGCTGGTGGCCGAGCGGGCCAGGCCCGGCGACATCGTGCTCACCATGGGCGCGGGTGACGTGACCGAGCTCGGGCCGCAGATCGTCGCGCGCCTGTCCTGAGCCCTCGTTCCCGGGCGCCTCTCCCGCGCGGCGCCGGGCGCGGTGCGGCGGGGCCGCGGGTTGGGCGTGGCGCGCGGTGTCGGGCCGCGCGTCGGCGTAGGTTCGGTGCCGACATGGGCGCATGCTGGTGGGAGGGCGATGAAGGCGCGCACGGCTTTCCTGGTGCTGCTGACGGCGGGGGTGGTGGGCACGGCCGCGTGGCTGGTGTTCCTCTCGCCCGTGCTGGGAGTGCGTTCGATAGAGATCGTGGGAAATCTCACAGTGCCGAGCGAGCGCATCAAACAGCAGGCCGGCGTGCCCGACCTCCACCCCCTCGCCACCGTCAACCTGGCCGACGTGGAGAGCCGCGTCCTGGCCATCAGACAGCTCGCCGGCGCCAAGGTGGACCGGGTCTGGCCCGGCACGCTCAAGATCGAGGTGATCGAGCGCGAGCCGGTCGCCGCCGTCCAGACGGGCGACAAGGTGGCGATCGTCGACGGCCAGGGCGTGGTGATCGAGGTGAAGAACGCGGTGCCGCCCATGCTGCCGCTGCTGAAGGTGGACCGCCCGGCCCAGGGCGACCCGGTCATGACGGCGGCGCTGCAGGTCGTGCAGTCCGTGCCGGACGAGGTGGCGGCCAAGGTCAGGCAGGTCCGCGCGGGCACGGCCGAGGGGGTGACACTGATCCTCTCCGACGGCCGCACCGTCCTGTGGGGCGGCACCGACCGGCCGGGGGAGAAGGGCCGCATCCTGGTCGCGCTGCTCAAGAAAGAGAGAGCGGTCACCCTGTACGACGTCAGCTCACCCGACGTGGTGACCCTGAAGTGATCGTGATCGTCAGGGTCTGGCAACCGAGGGGCAACGGCATCGCCGAGCCTGTGCGAGGCGGGGGTCGCGCCGTGAGAGCCTGTAAGCCGGACTTTCGGCAGTGGAGGCCCGCGACCAGGCGTGACTGCGGAGCGAAACGGACAGCCCGCGACACGCCGGACGTGCTTGCGGCGCGGTTAGTTGACCCGCCTGGAGCGTAACTCCTACTGTCCGTATCAATCCTCAGGTTGACATAAATCTAAATCTCAACCTGAGGTTGAGAGTTACCCGAACTAACAAAAAGCGGAGATGATCCGCACCGAAATGGCAAGTCAACGAGCGGAAAGGCCCCTCGTCGTGGCAGCACCGCAGAACTACCTCGCGGTCATCAAGGTCGTCGGCATCGGCGGCGGCGGAGTCAACGCCGTCAACCGGATGATCGAAGAGGGACTCAAGGGCGTCGAGTTCATCGCGATAAACACCGACGCCCAGGCGCTGCTGATGAGTGACGCCGATGTGAAACTCGACGTGGGCCGTGAGCTCACGCGCGGGCTTGGCGCGGGCGCCAACCCCGATGTCGGCCGCAAGGCGGCCGAGGACCACCGTGAGGAGATCGAGGAGGTCCTCAAGGGGGCCGACATGGTCTTCGTCACGGCCGGTGAGGGCGGTGGCACGGGCACCGGCGGCGCGCCCGTCGTGGCCAACATCGCCAGATCGCTGGGCGCGCTCACCATCGGTGTCGTGACCAGGCCCTTCAGCTTCGAAGGGCGGCGCAGGGCCTCGCAGGCCGAGGCGGGCATCGAGACCCTGCGCGACGAGGTCGACACCCTCATCGTGATCCCCAACGACCGCCTGTTGTCGATCTCCGACCGCCAGGTGAGCGTGCTCGACGCGTTCAAGGCGGCCGACCAGGTGCTGCTGTCGGGTGTCCAGGGCATCACCGACCTGATCACCACTCCCGGTCTGATCAACCTCGACTTCGCCGACGTCAAGTCGGTCATGTCGGGCGCCGGCTCCGCCCTCATGGGCATCGGCCACGCGCGCGGCGACGACCGCTCGGTGGCGGCGGCCGAGATGGCGGTGTCCAGCCCGCTGCTGGAGGCCAGCATCGACGGCGCCCACGGTGTGCTGCTGTCGATCGCGGGCGGCTCCGACCTCGGCCTGTTCGAGATCAACGAGGCGGCCCAGCTCGTCTCCATGGCCGCCGCGCCCGACGCCAACATCATCTTCGGCACGGTCATCGACGACGCGCTCGGCGACGAGGTGCGGGTGACCGTGATCGCGGCCGGGTTCGACGACGTGCCCGGGCCGGCGGAGAAGCAGGTGCCGCGCCCGGCCGGGCGTCCCGCCGCCGCACAGCCCGCCGCGCCGCCTCCTTCGTCTCCTGTACGGCCGAGCATGGCGTCCCCGAGTGTGAAGTCCGAGCCGCCCGCGCTGCGCCCTGAGCCGCGCGCTGAGGTGCGTCCTGAGCCCCGCGGGGAGGTCAGGCCCGAGCCGCGCTCCGACTTCCGCGCGGAGCCGCGGCCTGAGCCGCGTACGGAGTTCAGGCCGGAGCCGCGCGCGGAGTTCAGGCCCGAGCCGCGTCCCGAGCCCAGGCCCGAGCCGCGCCCCGAGCCCGTGCGCCCGGTGGAGCCCGCGCAGTCGGCCGAGGCCGTCGCCGACGAGCCGGCGGACGAGCCGTCGGGCCCCGTCTCGATCCCCCGGCCCACGCCTGAGCCCACCACCCCGCCCACGCCCATCACCTCCCGCATGTCGGAGCCGCCCAAACGTCCTCGGGTGATCTTCGAGGAGCAGGAAGAGGAACTCGACGTGCCCGACTTCCTCAAATAACCGTCGGAAACCGCACATCGCCTGACGCCGCTCCCCGCAGGGACACGGGAGCGGCGCCGTCGTGTGCGCGTCCGGGTGCACGGGGTGGGCGTACCGAGGAGAGCGAGGGGAGAGGGCACGTGAGAAGGGACGAGATCGCGGCCGGTCTCGCCGAGGTGGACGCGCGCATCGCGGCGGCGTGCCGCGCGGTGGGCCGCGACCGGGGCGAGGTCACGCTGATCGCCGTCACCAAGACGCGTCCGGCCGAAGACGTCCGCATCCTGTCCGAGCTGGGCGTGCGCGACGTCGGCGAGAACCGCGACCAGGAGGCCGCGCTCAAGGCGCGGGAGCTGGCCGGGCTGCCGCTCACCTGGCACTTCGTCGGCCAGCTGCAGACCAACAAGGTCCGCTCCGTGGTCGGGTACGCCGACGTGATCCACTCCGTCGACCGCCTCAGGCTGCTGGAGACGATCAGCAAGGAGGCGGTGCGTCAGGGCCGCTCGGTCGGGTGCCTGCTGCAGGTGGCCCTCGACGACGACCCGGCCAGGGGCGGCGCCCGCCCCGCCGACCTGCTCGCGCTCGCCGACGAGGTGGCCCTGGCCGACGGGGTGTGGCTGGGCGGCGTGATGGCGGTGGCCCCGCTGGGCGAGGAGCCGGCCAGGGCGTTCGACCGGCTCAGGGACCTGGCGCTGCGCCTGCAGGAGCAGCACCCCAGGGCCACGATGATCTCGGCGGGCATGAGCGAGGACCTCGCGCAGGCGGTCGCGTACGGCGCGACACACGTGCGCGTCGGTACGGCGTTGCTCGGTCGTCGCAAGCCCTTCGTCAGGTAATGTCCCCTCAAGTGGGTCTTCAAGCCCGCGACCAAGTAGAGGTCGATCTAGCGGTGAGCTCCAGGGGGCACGCCTACCGCCCCGGACCCGGTGACGGGCCCCGGGGAAGTGCGACCATGAGCAGGAGGACGACGTAGCGATGGCCGGCGCGATGCGCAAGATGGCGGTCTACCTCGGTCTCGTGGAGGACGACCGCTACGAGAGATATGAGACCTACACCGACGACTACGCCTACGACGACGAGGTGCAGCGCAGCGGTGAGGAACGGCCCGTGGCGGTCCAGGACCGCGACGACGAGCCCGAGGCAGGGGTGCCCGCGCCCAGGCCCACCACGACGATCCTGGAACGCCGCACGACCGATCTGGCCCGCATCACGACCCTGCACCCCAGGACGTACAACGAGGCGCGGACGATCGGCGAGCACTTCCGCGACGGCACCCCCGTCATCATGAATCTGACCGAGATGGTTGACAGCGACGCCAAGCGGCTCGTTGATTTCGCGGCAGGTCTCGTCTTTGGCCTACATGGCAGCATTGAACGTGTTACCAACAAGGTGTTCCTGTTGTCCCCTGCCAATGTCGAGGTGACCGCCGAGGACAAGGCCCGAATCGCGGAACGCGGATTCTTCAACCAGAGTTAGAGTCTCTGTATGCCTATCGGACCCAACCCGGTCTCACCGAGGCCGGGCGGGCACATCAGAAGTGGAGGCGCGGCCGGGCCGTGGATGTCGTCGGTGGGATCTTGGTCGTTGTCCTGTCCCTCTATCTGGTGCTGCTCATCGGCAGGATGATCTTCGAGACGGTGCAGGCTTTCGCCCGGCAGTGGCGGCCTTCCGGCGTCGTACTGGTGCTGGCCGAGGCCACATACACCGCCACGGACCCGCCCCTCAAGTTCCTCCGCCGTTTCATTCCTCCGCTCCGGTTGGGTACGGTGGCCTTTGACCTAAGCTTCACTGTCCTGTTCATCGTGGTGCTGATCCTGATCCAGATCGCCGGAACGCTGCGATGAGCCGGGCCCGTGCGGCGCTCGGTCGTGATCCAACTCGTGTCCGCGCTGAGGTGATTCGGGTAACCGTCCTCCGGACAGACTCCAAGCGCGCCAAGGAGACCAAAAAATGCCGCTGACGCCCGCTGATGTGCGGAACAAGCAGTTCAGTACCACCCGGTTGCGGCCGGGCTACGACGAGGAGGAGGTCGACGCCTTCCTCGACGAGGTGGAAGCTGAGCTCGACCGCCTGATCCAAGAGAACGAGGAGCTCCGCGCCAAGCTGGCCGAGTGCCTGCGCGGGAAGGTGCCGGGCGGCATGAACATGCCCATGGCCTCCGCCCCGGTCCAGGAGCAGCCCAAGCCCGAGATGATGGCGCCGCCGCAGCCGGAGCCCATGCGGGCCCCCGAGCCGCCGCCGGTGCAGCAGCAGCCGCCGGTCCCCGTGGCCATGAACATGCCTCCCGCCGAGGACAACATGGACACCGCGGCCCGCGTTCTCGCGCTCGCCCAGCAGACCGCCGACCAGGCGATCGCCGACGCCCGCCGGGAGGCGGACGAGACGGTGACCCGCGCCCGCCGCGAGGCCGACGAGATCCTCACCAAGGCTCGCCGTCAGGCCGAGCAGGTCATCGGCGACGCCCGTGCCCGCGCCGAGACGCTCGAGCGCGACGCGCAGGAGCGCCACCGCCAGGCGATGGGCTCGCTCGTGCAGACCCGCGACGAGCTCGAGCGCAAGGTCGAGGAGCTGCGCAGCTTCGAACGCGAATACCGCAGCCGGCTCAAGCTCTACCTGGAGAACCAGCTCGCCGAGCTCAACGTGTCCGCGGAGGGCAGCGGCGGCTTCCCGGTCATGTCCGGCGGCCCGCAGGGTCAGGCTCCCGCCATGTCGCACGCCGTGCCTCAGGGTGGCCAGCAGCCTCTGCCCGGTGGCCCCAACCCGTTCGGCGGCGAGGCTCCGCAGGGCGCCTTCCCCGGCGGTGACGGTCCCCACAACGACCGCCGGTAAAGTAACGGGTCACTAGGACCTGTCACTCGAAAGAGCCCTCTGTGATCCTTATCAGTGCTGGTTTGGTGCTCGCGGCAGTGGTTCTGCTGATCGCGGGCTTCGTACTGGCGAAGCCGTTCCTGATCATGTGGTCCATCGTGGTCAGCGTGCTGTCCGCGCTGTTCCTGGTGATCGGGGCGTTCCTACGGCGTAACGAGCTTTTTCCCGGAGGTGGGCAGGCCGCTGCGCCGGCCACCCCCCCGAAGGGGCTCATGCCGCCGGCTCCGCCGTACAACCAGACCGGTCCCACGGCTCACCAGCCACCCATGCGGCCCCAGCCGCACCCCCGACCGCAGCCGCAGGCGCCGCAGCGGACCGCCACGGTCCCCGCGCCCGCCATGCGCCGCCCCGCCGCGGGCGGCGTCGCGCCGGACGCGATCGTGCTGGTGATCCCGGGACGCAAGCGCTACCACGTACCCGGCTGCAGGCAGCTGACCGGCCGGGATCACGAGGAGCTCACCTACGAGGAGGCACGCGAGGAGGGCTTCACGCCCTGCACGGCGTGCCTGCCGGACGCAGCGCTCGGCGGACGGCAACTGCCGCCTGCCGCCGACCCCGAGCCCGTCGTCGCCCCCGGTTCCGCCCCCGTCAAGGACGTCACGGCGAGCCGGGCCGAAAACTCCGCGGAGACCCGCGACCTCCGTCCGCCGGTCACCCCGCCGAAGCCCGACACGAAGGCTTCCACCCCCGACCCGGAGCCTGCCGCCGCCCACGAGGATGGCGCGCCCGGGTGGTTCGGCCGTCCTTCGGCCGACAGCACCGACTTTCCGTCCGCCGCCCCCGAGCCCGGCTCGGCCGCCGCGCAGGCGGAGACCTCATACTTCCGGCCGCCCCCCTTCGTCCAGAGAGCCGAAGGAACGTCCGCTGCGGGCAAGCCCACGTCCGGCAAGCCCTCCTCAGGCCGCCCCGCTCCGGCCACGCCCGCTTCGGGCGGGCCGTCCTCGGGCGCATCCGCCCCTGGATCGCCGTCTTCCGGCCGCCCGTCCTCCGGCACCTCTGCCTCAGGTCGTCCGTCTTCTGGCACGCCCACCTCGGGCCGGCCGTCCTCCGGGACGCCCGGGCCCGGGAAGCCCAGCTCTGGGACGGGGGCTGCGAGTCCGGCGGCCGGTGCGGGTGTGTCCGGCACGCCCGCACCAGGCAAGCCCTCCACCGGCGACACCTCACCCGGCGACGACGGCACTCCGAGCAAGTCGCAGACGGGTGCCGGCAAGCCTGGTCAGCCCGCCACGGGCACCACGCAGCGGCCAGGATCGTCCCCGGAACCGTCCGGCCCCAGGTCCGGCGCCACACCGGGACAGCCGGCTGGAGCCGATTCTCAGGGCGGCCAGACCGGCGAACCCGCTTCCAGGACCGTTGGCTCTGATGCCAAGGGCGGCCGGCCGAGTGCGACGCCTGGCCAGTCCGGGAGCAAGAGCGGTCAGTCGGGCACGACGCCGGGCCAGGCCGGGGGCAAGCCCGGTCAGCCGGGTTCGACGCCCGGCCAGTCGAGTGCGACGTCCGGTCAGTCCGGGAGCAAGAGCGGTCAGTCGGGCCCCACGCCCAGCCAGTCCGGCGGCAAGCCCGGGCAGTCCACGGGCAAGACAGGGCGGCCCGGGGACGCGGATGACCGGGATGACGACGGCCCAGGACCCGCCACGGCGCCGCAGCCTCGTATCACCATCTCACCGGCATCGGGGCGTACAGGTACAGGAAGCACCGGAGCCGGCGCCAAGCCGTCCCAGCGTCCTTCTGGGCCTCCGGAGCAGGGGCCGTCGCAGGGGGAGACCGTGATCCTGCACGAGCGCCCCGCCTCCTCGTCCGAATCGCAGGCCAAGCCCAAGGGCCCGCTGCCTCCCGGCACCCCGGCCCGTCCGACGGGCACCACGCCCGCCGCCGCTCCGGGAAAGGCCGAGAACGACGACCCCAAGGCGGCGACCGGCAAGGGAGAGACACCGCGAGCTGACGGCGGCCCGGCAACCCAGGGCGACACTCCCGCAACCAAGGGCGGACCTGCCGCGAGCGCACCCCGACCCCCTGCCTCCGACGCTTCCACGAAGCCCCCGGCGTCCGGCGCCAAGAACGAGACGGCTCCCGGTAGCGGCAAGCCCCCCTCCGGCTCCGGTGGTAGCGAACGCCAGGGAGTCGTGAAGGTCATCGTCGGCACCCGCCGCTACCACAGCACCGCCTGCCCCCTGGTCAGGGGCGCGGGCGACACCGGCGTCGAGACGATGACCCTCGCCGCCGCCGAGGCAGCCGGCCTGACCAGCTGCTCGGTATGCCAGCACGACCGCCAGACCGTCTCCTGACCCCGCTCGCCTACCCAGCATCCCCGCCCACCCAGCACCCCCACGCCCTCACCTCTGCCTCGACCGAACGCCGGTCCGACACACCGACGCTTCGGGTGCGAGACCGAGGGGCTCGGGCTTCTCACCGCAGGGAGGTGCCCGCTGGGCGGCGGGTGAAGGATCTTGTCACCCGTCGCCCACCCGGATGTCGGTGACGGATGACGACTGACCCCCGGTCGGGGAATCCGGCCATGCAGCTGAGCCACCCACAGGACACGACGCCGCCGATCATCCGGCCGCCGGCCGGTCCGCGTTCCCGAATGCCAGATATCGGCGCAACGCCTCTCGCCCACCGGGAACGAAAGGCCATCGATCCACGACTTCCCGCAATTCGAGCTCTGTGAGCCAGGCGTGCCACGCGATCTCGGACGGATCCGGCACCAACGGCTCGGTGATCACGGCCTCGTGCACGCCGAACCAGACCGGGCTGACCCCGTCCCGGCACAGGAACGTGAACAGGAAACGCACCGGAACGCCGGCGCCCAGCTCCTCGGCCAGTTCGCGAGCCGCTGCGTCCTCATATGACTCACCGACGTTCACGGCACCCCCGACCATCACGTCATAGCGGCCGGGAAAGCGAGGGTGCCGGTCCGCTCGGCGCAGCACCAGGATCCGGCCCGTCGGATCGCGGCAGATCGTCGTCGCGATCCGATGCGTCCATCGCCGGCGCTCCGCCTCCGCGCGATCCACGACCCCCAGCACGCGGTCCCGTTCGTCCACCCGCTCGACCAGCTCACCCATGCGGGACACGATCGCAGGCGCCACCGACAACCTGCTGCACGAGCGGCCCGAGCCGGTGATCCGCGTCATATGATCTGCCGGATCGGTAACGATCCCCAGCGGCAAGCCCACGATCAGCCTCGCCGTCATGGATGCCGAACTCGGCCCGTCCCCCTCACACAGGAAGAGACCCCGCATGCGCACCCTTTACGTCGTCACCCATCCGGAGGCGACGCACCACGTCGAGAGGGTGGTCGGCGGCCGGCACGACTCACAGCTGACACCAGCCGGCCTCCGCGCGGCCGGCCGAGGCCGCAGGAGTGGCTGGATCAGCGGTTCGTCCCGCCACCGGCGGACGGGGAGCGGCTGGAGCACGACGAGGGCGTGGCGGGCGCCGAGACCAAAGAGATGTTGGCCCGGCGCGTCTACGCGGCCATGGACGAGATCGTGCGGCGGCCCTGCGAACACCAGGTCATCGTGACGCACGGCGGCTCGCTGACCTTCGTCGTGGCGTCCTGGATCAGGATGCCGATCCAGGCGGTCGGCCAGGTCGGTTTCCCGGTGCCGTCCGGCAGCATCACCACGCTGCGCGAGGACGACTCTTTCCACAACCGTGCGGTCGTCGGCCTGGGTGACATCCGCCATCTCGGCTCCGCAGAATCCGAAGCGGGCTGACCTCGACCTGTTCCGGTGCTGTCGCTGAGCCCGTGGAGAGCGAGAGGGGCGCCCTGTGGCAGGGCGCCCCTCCAGGTCAGGCGCGGCGGAGCTGGAAGGTCAGGCCCAGGTCCTCGTCCACGTGTGACGGGAGGCCGGTCTGGGTGCCCTCCGTGAAGGTCGTGGCCAGGACCTCCTCCGTCACCACCTGCCCCTGCGTGCGCAGCGCCGCGGCCAGGTCGGCAGAGGTGGCGGTCCACCACAGGTCGATGCGGTCCGTGATGGACAGGCCGGTCGACTTGCGGGCCTCCTGGACCAGGCGGATGACCTCGCGCAGCAGGCCGGCGCGGCGCAGGTCGTCGTCGAGCTCCAGGTCCAGGGCCACGGTCTCGCCGGTGCCGGTGCCGATCGCGCCCGTCTCGACGGCCCAGCCCGAGCGGGGCTGCTCGTTGACGATCACCTCGTCGGGGCCGAGCATGATCTCGCCCAGCTCGTCCGCCTCCACCATGACCGTGGCGCCCGAGCGCAGGGCGCGGGCCACGCGGGCCGGGTCGGCGGCGGCCATCGCGGCGGCCACGAGCTTGGTCTGGGAGCCGAAGCGCTTGCCCAGGGCCCGGAAGTTGGGCTTGACCGAGTAGGACACGAGGTCGGCGCTGAAGCCGGACATGTCCTCCATGGCCTGGACGTTGAGCTCGTCGGCGACCAGGCCGCGCAACTCGGCGGGCAGCGCCGGCCAGCCGTGCGCCCCCACCAGGGCGCGCCGCAGCGGCTGGCGGGTCTTGACGCCCGAGGAGGCGCGGGCCGAGCGGCCCAGCTCCACCAGGCGGCGCACCAGGGCCATCTGGTCCGACAACGCCGGGTCCAGCAGGTCCTCGCGCACCTGCGGCCAGGAGGTCAGGTGCACCGAGGACGGCGCCCCCGGCGTGCGCAGGACGTCCCAGAGGTGGTCGGTGACGAACGGCGTGATGGGCGCCATCAGCCTGATGACCGTCTCCAGGCACTCGTACAGGGTCGCGAAGGCGTCCTGCGAGCCCTGCCAGAACCGGCGGCGCGAGCGGCGTACGTACCAGTTGGACAGGTCGTCGAGGAAGTCGGCCAGGCGGCGGCCGGCCCGCTGGGTGTCGTATTCGTCCAGCGCCGCCGTGACCTCGGCCACCGTCCGGTGCAGCTCGGCCAGCGCCCAGCGGTCGAGCAGCGGGCGCTCGGCCGGGGCGGTGGCCTCCGGCAGCCGCTCGGGCGTCCACGACTCGGCGTTGGCGTAGAGGGTGAAGAACGAGGAGGTGTTCCAGAGCGTCAGCAGGACCTTGCGGACGATCTCCTCCAGCGTGTTGTGTCCCACCCTGCGGGCCGACCAGGGCGAGCCGGAGCAGGCCATGAACCAGCGCAGCGCGTCGGCGCCGTGCTGGTCCATCAGCGGGATCGGCTCCAGGATGTTGCCCAGGTGCTTGCTCATCTTGCGGCCGTCCTCGGCCAGGATGAGGCCGAGGCAGAGCACGTTCTCGTAGGAGGACTGCCCGAAGACGAGCGTGCCGACGGCCATCAGCGAGTAGAACCAGCCGCGCGTCTGGTCGGTGGCCTCGCAGATGAACTGCGCCGGGTAGAGGCCCTCGGGCTTGCCGCGCTCGCCCCACTGGGCGAAGGGCATGGAGCCGGAGTCGTACCAGGCGTCGATGACGTCGGGCACGCGGCGGGCCTCGGCGCCGCACGAGGGGCAGCCGAAGGTGACGTCGTCGACGTACGGGCGGTGCGGGTCGAGCGCCGAGACGTCGTGACCCGCGAGCGTGCTCAGCTCCTCCAGCGACCCGACGCACGTCACGTGGGACTCGTCCTGCGAGCACACCCACAGCGGCAGCGGCGTGCCCCAGTAGCGCGAGCGCGACAACGACCAGTCGACGTTGTTGCGCAGCCACTCGCCGAAGCGGCCCCACTTGATCGTGTCGGGGTACCAGTTGGTGCCGGAGTTCTCCGCCAGCATCTGGTCCTTGACCGCGGTGGTGCGGATGTACCAGGACGGGAGCGCGTAGTAGAGCAGCGGCGTGTGGCAGCGCCAGCAGTGCGGGTAGCTGTGCTCGAAGTGACCGCCGCGGAACAGCAGCCCGCGCGCCCGCAGGTCCTCGGTCAGCTCCTCGTCGGCGTCCTTGAAGAACCGGCCGCCGACCATGGGCACGTCGTCGAGGAAGCGGCCGTCGGGGCCGATCGGGTTGACGACGGGCATGTCGTAGCGCTTGATGACGGCCAGGTCGTCGGCGCCGAAGGCGGGAGCCTGGTGGACCAGGCCGGTGCCGTCCTCGACGGTGACGTAGTCGCCGAGCACCACGTAGTGGGCGCCGGGGATGTCGACCAGGTCGAACGGGCGGGTGTAGGTGGTGTGCTCCAGGTCGCGGCCGGTGTGGCGGGACACCTCGGTCACGTCGTCGCCGAGCACCGACAGCAGCGGCTCGGCCACGACCAGGACCTCGCCCTCGGCCGTGCGGGCGGCCACGTAGGTGACGTCGGGGTGGACGGCGACGGCCGTGTTGGACACCAGCGTCCACGGCGTGGTCGTCCAGACCAGCAGCGCCGCGCCCAGCTCGGCCAGCGGGCCCGAGGTCACGGGCATGCGGACGTAGACCGACGGGCTGGAGACGGTCTCGTAGCCGCCGGGCTGGCCCAGCTCGTGGTCGGACAGCCCGGTGCCGCAGCGCGGGCAGTAGGGGGTGATCCGGAAGTCGCGGAACAGCAGCCCCTTGTCGAAGACGACCTTCAGCGACCACCACACGGACTCGATGTAGGACGGGTCCATCGTCCGGTACGCCTGCGACAGGTCGATCCAGTAACCCATCCGCTCGGTCATCTGCTCGAACGCGTCCACGTGCCGCAGCACCGACTCGCGGCACTTGGCGTTGAACTCGGCGATGCCGTACGTCTCGATGTCCTTCTTGCCGGACAGGCCCAGCTCGCGCTCGACGCCGACCTCGACCGGCAGGCCGTGGCAGTCCCAGCCGGCCTTACGCGGGACGCTGAATCCGCGCATGGACTTGTAGCGGGGGAAGAGGTCCTTGAACACGCGGGCCTCGACGTGGTGGACGCCGGGCAGGCCGTTGGCGGTGGGCGGGCCCTCGTAGAAGACCCAGGAGGGATTGCCGGCGTTCTGCTCCACCGAACGCTCGAAGATCTTCCCGTCCCTCCACCGGTCGAGGACCTCGCGCTCGAGCGCGGGCAGGTCGACCTGCGCGGAAAGAGAGCGGAAATACGGAGAAGACATCTCGGGCGGGACCTCCACGCTTGATCGGCCGGCAGGGCTGTTGCGTGAAGGGACGAAGCCAGGAGGCTCCGCGGTACCACCCTTCTTGGCCTCGCCCGGGGCGGGGCCCTCTTCATTGAAACTGCGGCCGGGTCTAATGAGCTCGAAGAGCCGTTCTTCCGGCGGCTCCGGGGTGATATCCCTCACATTCGGGGCCCCATCAACACCTTGCAGACTCAAACCATAACGCAGAGCGGGAGCGAAGGCTTCCAGGTTTTCCCGGGTGGCGGCCCTGCCGGCGCCCGCGCTTCGGTACGTGAGTCGTAAACGGCGCAAAGTTGTGGGAATGGACGCCGCTGAGAAGGAGTTGAATGCGCGAGGCGGGATAGTACGGGGGAGGTAAACCGTCCGGCGGGTCGTTTGCCGTTCCGTTATGAGGATCCTAAGCTGCCCGCACCCTTTAGGCCCTTGTTCAGCATGGAGGCACAGGCATGGCGGCAGTCACGCAGACCGCTACACCGTCGATGTGGTCGGAGGAGGAGCTGGCCGAGGTACGCGACCGGCTCCAGACCGAGATCGACGAGCTCGAGGCGGACATCCACCGTCACGAGTCGGAGATAGCCTCCGGCGACGTCACCCAGGGCGCCGGCGACGACCAGGCGGACGCGGGAGCCAAGACGTACGAGCGCGAACGCGAGATCGCCCTTACCCTGAATGCGCGCGATCTGGTCGCGCAGAACGAACGTGCGATCGCCAGGATCGACGCAGGGACCTATGGAGTGTGCGAATCGTGCCACAAGCCGATCGGCAAGGAACGCCTCCAGGCGTTCCCGAGGGCGACGCTGTGCGTGGCCTGCAAGCAGAAGGAGGAGCGCCGGTAGCGGGCACCCCTGACGAGCCTGCCGAGGGCCGGGCGGAAAGCCCGGAGAAGGGCTCGGCGGAAGACCCGGTGAGGGGCTCTTCCGCCGGCCGGCAGGAGGGGGAGGGCCCGGCGGGGCGCGGGCCGCGCCGGGGCCTGTTCGCCGTCCTCGTGGCGCTGGCGGCCGTGATCTACGCGGCCGACCTCGTCACCAAGACGGTGGCGCTGCGCACGCTCGAAGGTGAGCCGCCGCTGGTCGTGCTCCCCGGCGTGCTGCAGTTCCGGGTGATCTTCAATTCGGGCGCCGCCTTCAGCATCGGCACGGGCATGACGTTCGTCTTCACGCTGATCGCGGCCGGGGTGGTCGTGGCCATCGTGCGCACCGCGCGCAAGCTCGGCAGCCGGGCCTGGGCGGTCACGCTCGGGCTGCTGCTGGGCGGCGCGCTCGGCAACCTCACCGACAGGCTGCTGCGTTACCCGTCGGGATGGGGGCGCTCCACGCAACTGCAGGGCCACGTCGTCGACTTCATCGAGGTCCTGCCCGGGAACTTCCCCGTCATCGACTACTTCCCCGTCTTCAACATCGCCGACTCCGCGATCGTCTGCGGCGGCATCCTGGCGGTGTTCCTGGCCTGGCGCAACGTGCAGATCGACGGGTCGAAGGAGGCGGGCGACGGTGAGTGAGCAGCGCAGCCTGCCTGTGCCCGACGGGCTCGAGGGAGAGCGGCTCGACGCCGCGCTGTCGCGGCTGTTCGGCTTCTCCCGCACCCGCGCGGCCGAGCTGATCCTGGCCGGCGAGGTGCTGGTGGACGGGCAGCGGCCGGCCAAGTCGGACCGGGTGCACGCCGGAGCGTGGCTCGACGTGACGATGCCGCCGCCGGTCACCACGCCGATGCCGGTGGCCGAGCCGGTGCCGGGCATGACCATCGTGTACGAGGACGACGACGTCATCGTGGTCAACAAGCCCATCGGGGTGGCCGCCCACCCCACCGTCGGCTGGACGGGCCCGACCGTGATCGGCGGGCTGCTCGGCGCCGGGCACACCATCGCCACCAGCGGCGCCGCCGAGCGCCAGGGCATCGTGCACCGGCTCGACGCCAACACGACGGGTGCCATGGTCGTGGCCAAGAGCGAGCACGCCTACTCCCACCTCAAGCGGGCCTTCAAGGAACGCACGGTCGACAAGCGCTACCACGCGCTGGTGCAGGGCCATCCCGACCCGTTCAGGGGGACGGTCGACGCGCCCATCGACCGGCATCCGTCGGGCGACGGCCGCTTCGCCGTCGTGGCCGGCGGGAAGCCGTCCGTCACCCACTACGACACGGTGGAGGCGTTCAGGGCGGCGTCGCTGCTGGACATCAAACTGGAGACCGGGCGCACCCACCAGATCCGGGTGCACATGTCGGCGCTGCGCCATCCGTGCGTGGGCGACCTGATGTACGGCGCCGATCCCACGCTGGCCGCCCGCCTGGGGGTGACCCGGCAGTGGCTGCACGCGGTGGCGCTGGGGTTCGAGCATCCGTCGAGCGGGGAGTGGATCTCGTTCAGCACCGACTATCCGCAGGACCTGCAGAAGGCGCTCGACATCGTCCGCGAGGAGTCCTGAGGCGTCGTCCGCGAGGCCCGGCCCAGGGGGCCGGCCTCGTCGGCGAGGAGATCTGAGCGGCCGCTCTCGTCGGCGAGGAGTCCTGAGCGGCCGCTAGGGCGTGCTACTGGCCTTCGACCTGGCCGGGCGTCCTGGTCGGGGTGTCGTCCTTCTTCTCGTCGTCCTTCTTGTCGTCCTTCTTGTCGTCCTTCTTGTCGTCCTTCTTGTCGTCCGTGGCCTCCCGCGACGGGGTCGCGCTCCGCTTGGGGGCGGGCGTCCTCGGCTGCTCGCGCGTGGGCGGCGGGGTGCTGCGCGGGCCGGTGCTCCGGGGTCCGGCCCGCTGCGGAACGGTGCTCTGGGGTACGGTACGGCGCTCAGGGGGCTGGGAAACCGGTGGGCTGGAGGACTTGGCCGGGTCGGTGGCGGCCGGCGTCGTCCCGGGGGCCGAGCTGCCGACCACGGCGGGGACGGTGTCCGGCACGCGCGGCAGGTCGTCCGAGCGGTTCGACCACCAGGCCGCGCCGCCCGTGACCACGGCCACGACGAGCGCGCCCCCGGCGATGGCGGCCAGCGGCAGCGCCCGCCCGTACCCGCGCCTTCCACCGTGTCCGCCGCTGGGCCCGCCACGCCGCGTCACGCCGGGCCCAGCGGCGGGCAGGGTGACCGGGCTGGTCTGCTCGGGCGAGCCGCCCGCCAGGATCACGCTCAGCCGCCGCTCGGCCTCGTCCAGCGTCATGCGCTCGGACGGATCCTTGCGCAGCAGTCCCATCAGCACGGGGGCGAGCACGCCGGCCCGGGCCAGCGGCTCCGGCTCGGCGTGCATGACCGCCCCCAGCGTGGCCAGGGCGTTGTCGCGGTGGAAGGGGGAGTGACCCTCGACCGCCATGTAGAGCGTCACGCCCAGCGACCACAGGTCCGACGCCGGCCGGGCCCGCCCGCCGGCCGCGCGTTCCGGCGCCATGAAGGAGGGGGTGCCGATCAGGATGCCGGTCCTCGTGACCGGGGCCTCGTCCTCGGTGGTGGCGATGCCGAAGTCGGTGAGCACCGCCCGGCCGTCCTCGGTGAGCAGCACGTTGTCGGGCTTGACGTCACGGTGCAGCACGCCGGCCGCGTGCGCGGCGCGCAGCGCCTCCATGAGCTGCAGGCCGACGCTCGCGACGTCGAGTTGCGACATGGGCCCCTCGTCGCGGATCTGCTCGCCCAGCGTGCGGGAGTGCACGAGCTGCATGACGATCCAGGGGTGACCCTGCTCCTCCAGGACGTCGTAGACGGCGGCCACGCCGGGGTGCGCCACCCGGCCCGCCGCCCGGGCCTCGCGGAACGTGCGGACGGCGAACTCCTCGCGTTCCTCGCCCGTCAGGCCGGTCGGGGGCAGCACCTCCTTGACGGCCACGTCCCTGCCGAGCACCTCGTCGTGCGCGTGCCACACCGTGCCCATGCCGCCCCGGCCGATCGTCCTGAGCAGCCGATATCGCCCACCGACCATCACCGCTGAATCGGACATGCACCGGCGACTACCCAAGAACGATCCGGACAAGCGCCGTGACGGCCGCCGCTGCCGCCAGAACCACCAGAAAAGGGGCGCGCAGCAGCAGCGCCACGACCGCCGCCCCGAGTCCCGCCGCGCGGGCCGGGTCGAAGCGCAGCGCGCCGTCCTCCGTGAACATCTGCACCGCGATCAGCGCCGCCAGCAGCGCCACCGGCACCAGTTCGGCGAACCTGCGCACCGTCGGATGGTCCAGCACCCTGCGCGGCGCGGCCAGCCCGGCCAGCTTCAGCGCGTAGCAGCCCGCGCAGACGACGGCGATCGCCCACCACAGCGTCATCGCGCCATCACCACCAGCACGGCGACGGCCGACAGCAGCACGGGCACGCCCGGCGGGAAGAACGGGGTGGCGCACAGCGCGATCACCGCCGCGCCGGCGGCCAGCGCGGGCAGCTCGCCGCCGGCCTTCAGCCGCGGCCACAGGATGGCCAGGAACGCGACCGGGCCGACCACGTCCAGGCCCAGCACGCCGGGGTCGCCCAGGGAGGAGGTGCCGTAGGCGCCGGCCAGCGTGGTGAGGTTCCAGGTCACGTAGAGGCTGGCGAACGTGGTCACGAAGCCCGTGCGGGCGGCCTCAGGGGTCGGCTGGGCGAGCGTGACGGCGGTGGTCTCGTCGATGACGCCCTGGGCGGCCAGCAGGCGGCGCGGGCCGCGTACCCGGAGCAGGTCGGCCAGGCGCAGGCCGTAGAGGGTGTTGCGGCCGCCGAGCAGCAGCGCGCCGAGCGCGGCGGCGGCCAGGTCGCCGCCGGCGCCGACCGCGCCGGTCAGCGCGAACTGCGAGGCGCCGGTGAAGGCCAGCAGGCTGAGCACGCACGCCTGCGGCACCGACAGGCCCGCGGTGATCGCCGCGGCGCCGAAGGCGAGGCCGGACAGCCCCACCGCCAGGCCGACGCCGAGACCGTCCCGCACGGCGGCGGAGCGGTGTGTTGTCTCTTCCATGCCACCCGAGGTTAGGTGGTGGGAAATGTGCCGGTCTTGTACGATCCTGCGGCCCGCTGGTACGCGGCAGGCGGCACGCCCATGATGCGTTTGAAGTGCCGGTTCAGGTGCGCCTGGTCGGTGAAGCCCACCTCGGCGGCCACCTGCGCGGGACGTACGCCGGAACGCAGCAGCCGGCCCGCCCGGCGTACCCGCAGCGAGATCAGGTAGGCGTGCGGCGGCATCCCCGTCGCGGCCTTGAACGCCCGCAGCAGCGCGAACGGCCGCGCCCCCACCGCGCCCGCCAGGTCGTCCAGCGTCGGCGGATCGACCAGGCTCTCGTGCAGCAGGTCGAGCGCCTCGCGGACCACCCCGGGACCATCGGCGGGACCGCCGCCGGGCGGCCGGGGCGCGGCGTGCCGGGTCAGCAGCCGGGCGAACAGCGTCCGGCTCAGCGTCGAGGCGGCCAGCGCGTCGCCCTGCTCGGCCGCCTCGTGCGCCCGGGCCAGCAGCCGCGCCACCTGGTCGTCCCGGGCCACCTGCGCGGGGAAGTGCGGCGTGCCCGCGGGCGCGCCCAGCTCGGCGGCGATCGTCTCCAGCGCGCCGATCGACGGGTAGAGCATCCGGTACGCCCACCCGCCCGGCACCCCCGCGTGCCCGGTGTGCGCGATGTCGGGATTGACCAGCACGAGCTCGCCCGCCCCCGCCCGGTGCAGCGTGCCGCGATAGTCGAACTCCTCCACCCCCGACACGATGAGGCCGATCGCGTAGCCGTCGTGCGCGTGCCGGGCGAAGCGGTGGGTGACGTAGCGGGCCTTGAGCAGGTCGGTCTCCGGCACCGCCGGATGCCGCCAGAACCGGGCCTGCTCGTTCGCGGACGGGCTCATCGGGACGGCTTGAACGTCCTGGCGAACGTGTCGAAGTAACGCCGGTCCTGCTTCCACCGGGCGTGCGTGGTCTCCCAGTAGAGGGCGTAGGGACGGCCGTCGTGGGTGTGGAAGCCCCGGTTGATCACGTGGATCGTCTCGCCGCCGCGCACCCTGGTGAACTCCCAGTCGGCGGCCCGCAGGCCGAGGTAGCCGGTGGCCCTGATGCCGATCCGCCGGTATCCGGCGAACTCGCCCCTCGCCCTGATCTCCCTCTCCAGGCCGGCCCAGTGCTCGACCGGGTCGTCCCACGGGATGGTGGGGACCGTCCACTCCACGATCAGCGCTCCCGGGCTGCCGGGTCCTGTGACGCGGATGCTGTCGCGTTCCGGGTCCTTCCTGGCCTGCCAGCGCGGCGGCAGGGCGATGCGGAAGCGGCCCGCCGCGTTGCTGTAGGAGCTCCAGCCCGCCGGGAGCGGCGTGCGCGTGACGGTGGGCTCGGGCGTGGGGGTGCGCGTCGGGGTGGGCTCAGGAGTGGCGTCACCGCTCGGCGTGGTGGTGACCTGGCCGGAGGTCGGCGTCGGGCGCGGCGTCGCGGGCGGCGCGGACCAGCGGTCGGACAGCAGCACGCCGGCCGTGCCCAGCGCCGCCACGGCGGCCAGGGCCGAGGGCACGCCGATCCACAGCGCCTTCGCGCGCCGGGCCGGCCGCTGCTTGGGCAGCGTCGGGTGCGCCCCGCCGCCGGAGGGGACGGATCCGCTCGTGTCACTCCCGCGGTGTCCGGCCGGGCCGCCCGTCCGGCCGGCCGGTTCCTCCCTCCAGGGGAGATCGGGGACGGCCGGTGGGCGGGGGGCGGCGGCGATCGCGTACAGCAGCCTGGCGGCCTCCTCGGCGGGCATCCGGGCGGCGGGGTCGCGGCGCAGCAGCCCCATGATGACCGGTTCGAGCGCCCCGGCCCGCACCGGCGGCTCAGGGGCGTCGCGCAGCACCGCCGCCACCGTCGCCGCCCACGAGTCCCGCTTGTACGGCGGCCGCCCCTCGACGGCCGCGTACAGCGTCGCCCCGAGCGACCACAGGTCCGACTCCGGTCGGGCCGGTTCGCCGTTGAGCCGCTCGGGCGGCATGTAGGCGGGCGTGCCCACCAGCCCGCCGGTCGCGGTCAGCCCCGCCTCGGTCTCCAGCGTGGCGATGCCGAAGTCGGTGAGCACCACCCGGCCGTCGTCGGCCAGCAGCACGTTCTCCGGCTTGACGTCACGGTGCAGCACCCCGGTCGCGTGCGCGGCCCGCAGCGCGTCGAGCACCCGGCCGCCGATCACGGCGGCCTGGCCCTCGCGCAGCGGCCCGCTCTCGCCGATCACCTGGGCCAGCGAACGCGAGCGGACGAGCTGCATGACGATCCACGGCCGGCCGTCCTCCTCGACCACGTCGTGGATGACGACGACCGAGGGGTGGTCGAGGCGGCCCGCCGCCCTGGCCTCCCTGATGGTCCTGCGGTTCAGCTCGGCCCGCTTGGCGTCGCCGACGCCGGTGTAGCGGACCTCCTTGATCGCGACCGTACGGTCGAGCAACTCGTCGTGGGCTCGCCACACCACTCCCATGCCGCCCTCGCCGAGCGGCTCGATCAGTCGGTAGCGCTTGCTGACGTGCACGCCGCGCAGTCTATTTGGCGGGCACGAACGTCGCGCAGAAGCCCTCGAAGAAGTCGTAGTCCGCCTTCCAGTGGCTCTTCAGCGTGTGCCAGTAGATCGCGTACGCCTTGCCGTTCTCGGTGACGAAGCCCCGGTCGCGGACGCGGGTCGGCCCGGTGTTGGTGTTCCAGGTGAAATCCCAGTCCGCGGCGGCCTTGTGGAAGCCCTCGACCTTCTTGATGCCGATCTTCTTGTAGCCGCCGAATCCCTGCTTGAGCCGCGGCTCCTGCTTCTTCCAGTCCTTGTACGGGTCCTTGCCCGGCTTGGCCGCCTGCTCGATCATGACGTAGGCGTTGGACGCCGCGCCGGGGCCCTTGAACTTGACCTGCCTGCCGCCGCGCGTCCACACGTCCCACTTCGGGGGCAGCCCGAGGGAGAAGCCGAGCTTCTTGTCCGTGTACATCTTCCACCCGGGGGGCAGCGCGGCCTTCGCCGCGTCCATCGGGCTCTTCTTCTCCGGGGACGGGCTGGCCGGCGGGCTCGTGGTCGCGCTCGGGCTGGGCTCCTCGGCCGTCTCCGAAGGGGAGGGCGGCGGCGAGGAGGCCGTGCCCGGCGGCGACTGCGCCGGAGATTGTGCCGGAGACGCCGTCGCGCCCGTCGCCCCGGAGGTGCGCGCGTCGTCCGCGGGCTCGTCGGGGACCGAGCGCAGGCCGAGGTAGCCGCCGATACCGGCGACGAGCACGACCGCGACGGCCGCGGCGATGATCGTCCCGGCCTTGCGCTGCTGCTCGGGCCGTCCCGACTCGATCGTGGACGCGGTCTCCTGGCGAGGGGGATCGGCCGGCGGGCGCGGGATGCGCGCCCCGGTCTGGGGCGGCACCATCGGCTCCGGCGCCGGCGCCGCCGCGGGGATCAGGTCCGGGTCGGTCGGCGTGTCGTCCTCGACGGGGGCGTACGGGCGCCTGGCCTTGGCCGGCCGCTTCGGCGTGGTCGCGGCGGCCGGCCGCTTCGGCCTGGCCGGGGCGGGCACGTGCAGCTCCTGCGCCGCCGGGAACTGGGCGGTCGGGGGCGCGCCGGCCTGCGCGATGGCGTTGCGCAGCTGGCGCTGCGCCTCCTCGTACGTCAGCCGCTGCACCGGCTCCTTGTTCAGTAACCCGTGGATCACGCCTTCGAGCGGGCCCAGGTTCTGCGCCGGGTCGGGCTCGTCGGTGAGCACGGCGTGCATGGTCGCCAGCGCCATCCCGCGCTCGTGCGGCGAGCGGCCCTCCACCGCCGTGTAGAGCGTGGCTCCGAGCGACCACAGGTCCGACTCGCGCCGCGCGGGCAGCCCCTTGAGCCGCTCCGGTGCGATGAACGCCGGAGTGCCCGCCAGGCCCGTCACCGTGAGCTGCGTCTCGGTCTCCAGCGTGGCGATGCCGAAGTCGGTGAGCACGACCCGGCCGTCGTCGGCCAGCAGCACGTTCTCGGGTTTGACGTCGCGGTGCAGCACGCCCGCCTCATGGGCGCGGTGCAGGGCGTCGAGCATGGCCAGGCCGATCTCCGCCACCCTTGTGGCCGGCAACGGCCCGTCCTGCTTGATCACGGCTCCGAGGGAGCGTGACTGGACGAGTTGCATGACGATCCAGGGCCTGCCGTCCTCTTCGATCACGTCGTGAACGACGATCACGTTGGGATGCTCGAACCTGGCCGCCGCCCTCGCCTCGCGCATTGTGCGCCGGTTCAGCAGCTGCACCTCTTCGCCCAGGGCGGCGGCGTACCTGACCTCCTTGACCGCGACAGTGCGGTCGAGGAGCTCGTCGTAGGCTCGCCACACGATGCCCATTCCGCCCCTGCCGATGGGTTCCTGCAGCTGGTAGCGGCCGGCGATGCGGCGTCCGTCCTGCTTGCGATCCGACATCAACGGCCTCAAACCCTCCTCTAGGCCAAGAAATACTCCCATAGGCAGGGATCAACGGCGACTCGCGTGAAGGACAGTCCGCCATACGAGATGTGCTGCCCAGCAGGTGGAGACGGGGGTGTAGGGTTCAGATATGACTTGCCGTCGCTACGCGTTTACCGAGCCGGCTCCGGGAGAGCCGGTCGCAGGCTAGCGACCACCTGGAGTCGGCACGAGGCAGAGACACCCGTCTCTGCCTTTTTCGTTGTCCGCCGGCTCCTGGGCCGGCCGAGCAGGGAGTCGGGATGTCATCGACGTTGGAACGGCGCGCGGTGCCGGTGGGCGGGCTGCTCGTGGGCGAGGGGCCCGCCGTGGTGATCGGCGGCCGGGTGAGCCTGCGGGCGCGGCGCGGGCAGGCGGGCGCGGGGTCGGTGGCGATCGAGGGGGCCACCCTCGTGGAGCCGTACTCGGCGGACGACCTGCCGGCCATCGCCGAGCACGCGGACGCCGTGGTGGTGGGGGCGTCGTGGACCCGCGACATCCCGCTCGTGCGCGCGGCGGCCGGGCTCGGGCTGCCCGTGGTGGTCGAGCGGCGGCGGGAGGCGTCCGTGGCGGAGTGGCTGGAGCTGGCCGACTACTGCGCGGCCGAGGGTGACGGGCAGGTGATCCTGTGCGAGGGCGGCCGGCCTGACCTCGGGCTGATGCGGGCGGCCAAGGTCGCCTCGGGGCGTCCCGTGCTGGCCGACGTCTCCGCCGACGTCGGCCTGTCGGCCGCCGCCGTCGCGGCCGGCGCCGACGGGCTCATCGTCGGCTCCCCCGATCCGGCCCTGGCTCAGGGAACGGGTGCAGGAACGGCCTCCCCGGGCGCTGGAACGGGCTCAGCGGGCCCGGGACCGGGCGCGGACCGGCTGGTGGCCGAGGAGGCGGTCGTGCTCGTGGGCGCGCTGCTCAGGGACGAGGCGCCGGCCACGCTGCCGGAGTGCCGCCAGGCCATCGACCGGCTGGACGCCGCGCTCGCCACGCTGCTGGAGCGGCGGGCGGAGCTGGCGGGCATCGTGCAGCGGATCAAGCCCGTGGGCGGCTTCGCGGGGCGCGACCTCGGCAGGGAGCGGGCCCTGGTCGCGCGGATGGCCGTACGCGCGCCCGCGCTGGGCGAGGCGCGGCTGGCCCCGATCATGAACGCGGTCATCGAGGCGGGCCTGCACCTGGCCGAGGAACGCGCCGCCGAGTGACCCGCCGCCGGATCGCGGGCGCACGACGGGCGGCGGGCAGGCGCCGGCCAGGCGGGCGGCCAGGCGAGCGGCAGGCGAGCGGTCAGGCGGGGCCGGGGGTGACCAGGCGGTGGTTGTGCATCGGGCGGCCGGGGCCGGCGGCGACCTGCTTGGTGATGAGGTCGGCGAAGCGGCGGTAGCCCTCGCCCGTGGGGTGGTAGCTGCGCGCGTTGACCGTCAGCTCCTCCATGTTCACCGCCAGCCCGTTCAGGTACGGCTGCGGCTGCCCCACCTCGTGCCCGGAGAAGGCCGCGTAGGCGTCCACGTACTCGGCGCTGCCCGGCGCGCCGAACGCCGCGATGCCCCGGTCGAACTCCGCCACCACGGCTCCCACGGTGTCGTTGAGCCGCCGCGTCATGCCGTTCAGCCAGCGCTGGTCGGCCACGCTCATGTTGTCGACGCTCGCCACCGGGTGCTCGGGGAAGGGCCGGGGGTAGCCGAGCACGATGACACGGGCTCCTGGGGCGCGCACGCGCAGCTCCCGCAGCACCTTGCCCATGTCGGTGCGCAGCTCGTCGATGCGCCTGCGGACGGCGGTGTCCTGGTCGACGCAGGCCGACGACCACGGGATCTTGACGATGCAGCCGGTCAGCACCTTGCTGAAGCCGGCGTCGTTGCCGCCGATGCTGAGCGTGATCAGGCTGGCGGCGGGCCCGACGCGGGTGATCTGCGGCGGCTGGCCGTGCTGGCCGGTCAGGAGCTGGCGGGTGGTGGCGCCGCTGCAGGCGTAGAAGGCGGTGCCCCCGCCGAATTCGTAAGTCGCCGCCACCAGCGGCACGTACGAGCCGGTCGCCCGGTGGCAGCGCGCGGCCCCGTCGTTGACCGGCGACTTGTCGAGGTCGTAGACGCCCTCCCCGGAGGAGTAGGAGTCGCCGAGCGCGACGTACGTGCCGCCCTGGGCCACCTGCAGCGCCGTCATCGGCACCACCTTCGGCAGGTCGCCGCGCGGCTCCGCGGTCGTGGGACAGCCCGCGTCGAGCACGGCGCAGGCCAGCCTGGGGTAGACGCCCAGGGGCAGGCACGCCAGCGCCAGCGCGACGCCGATGGCCGCCGCCGCTGAGATCCGGACGATCTTCCGTCTCGTCCCGTCCAGCGCGACCTCCCCGATGACGGCTCCCTCGTACGTGCGCCATCGAGACTACCCAGCCGATCATCCGGGCGGGCGTGTCGCGCGGGCTAGGCTTCGGCCTGGGCCGGGACGCGGCGGCGGTAGACGGTGCGCCGCCACCAGCCCACGGCGATGGCCACGAACAGGCACGGCACCAGGTAGAACGCCAGCCGCTGGTCCGCGTCGGCGAACGGCATCAGCAGCACCACCAGGGCCAGAAACGCCAGCGTCAGCCAGTTGGTCCAGGGCGTGCCCGGCATCGGGAAGTCGGAGCGGTGACCCGTGCGGCGCAGCCGCAGCTGGCAGTAGACCAGCACGCCCCACGTGGTGATCACGCCCAGGGAGGCCACGGCCGTGGCGATGTTGAAGGCCCGCTCGGGCATGAAGTAGAACAGCACCAGCCCGGCCAGGAACATGGCCGCGGTGAACACGATGCCGCCGATCGGCACGTGCCTGGAGCTGAGGGCGCCGGCGAAGCGGGGGGCCTCCCGCTTCATCGCCATCGAGCGCAGGATGCGGCCCGTGGCGTACAGGCCGGAGTTGCACGACGACAGCGCCGCGGTGATCACCACGAGGTTCATCGCGTCGGCCGCCCACGGCACGCCCATGCCCGAGAAGACCGTCACGAACGGCGACGTGCCCGCCTCGTACGACGTCCACGGCAGCACCATGCCGAGCAGCAGCACCGAGCCCACGTAGAAGATCGCGATCCGCCACACGACGCCGTTGATCGCCTTCGGCATGACCTCGCGCGGCCTGGCCGTCTCGCCCGCGGTGATGCCGACCAGCTCGATCGAGGCGTACGCGAACACCACCGACTGCAGGCTCATCAGCACCAGCGGGAACCCCGTCGGGAAGAACCCGCCGTGCGAGACCAGGTTGTGCGGCCCCGCCTGACCCACCGCGAAGACCACCAGCACCAGCCCGACGACCAGGAAGACCGAGATGGCGAGCACCTTGAGCATGGCGAACCAGAACTCCAGCTCGCCGAACAGCCGCACCGACAGCAGGTTGACCGTCATGACGACGGTGAGGGCGAGCACGGCCGTCAGCCACTGGGGGAAGGCCGGGGCCCAGTAATGGACGTAGGCGGCGATCGCGGTCAGCTCGGCGATGCCGGTGAACGCCCAGTTGATCCAGTACATCCAGCCGCTGGCGAACGCGGCCCATGGACCGATGAACTCGCCCGCGTACTCGACGAACGAGCCCGACACCGGGCGGTAGAGCACGAGCTCGCCCAGCGCCCGCATGACGAAGAACGCGGCCACCCCCGCGGCGGCGTAGGAGAGCACGAGCGCCGGCCCGGCGGCGGCCAGCCGGCCCCCCGCGCCGAGGAACAGCCCCACCCCGATCGCCCCGCCGATGGCGATCATCTGGATCTGCCGGTTGCCCAGGGCGGGCAGGTAACCGTCGTCGGTCTGCGTGCGCATCGCGTGACTCCTCGATGACCTAGCGTGACCACGAGGATATCGGCGCGGCCGATCGCGGCGGTCCCGGCGCGCCGGTCCCGCGGGCCGGCGCGAGCGTCCTCCCGCAGGTCGGGCCGGGGGCCCGGAGTTGTCGGTGGCGGCCAATAGAGTCGGATCGCCCACCGATTCGAGACTGGGAGGCGCCGCTCCATGTCGTCCCGCGACTCGTTCGTCCACCTGCACGTCCACACCGAATACTCGATGCTGGACGGGGCCGCCCGGCTGGAGCAGCTGTTCCGGCGGGCCGGCGAGCTGGGCATGCCCGCCATCGCGATCACCGACCACGGCAACCTGCACGGCGCCCACGACTTCTACCGGCGGGCCACCGCCGCCGGGATCAAGCCGATCATCGGCATCGAGGCCTACGTCGCGCCGGGGCTGCGCCACGACAGGAAGCCGGTGCTGTGGGGCGAGCCGCACCAGAAGCGCGACGACGTCTCGGCGGGCGGCTACTACACCCACATGACGATCTGGGCGCGCGACAAGACGGGCCTGCACAACCTGATGCGGCTGTCCTCGCGCGCCTACACCGAGGGCTTCGTGCGCAAGTGGGCGCGGATGGACGCCGAGATCCTGGCCGAGCACGCCGAGGGCCTCATGGCCACCACCGGCTGCCCGTCGGGCGAGGTGCAGACGCGGCTGCGGCTGGGGCAGTACGACGAGGCGGTCAGGGCCGCCGCGAGATACCAGGAGATCTTCGGCAGGGACGGCTACTACCTGGAGATCATGGACCACGGCCTCGACCTGGAGCGCCGCGTCCGCGACGGGCTGAGCGGGATCAGCCGGGAGCTGGGCATCCCGCCGCTGGTGACCAACGACTCGCACTACACCTACGAGTCCGACGCCGCCTCCCACGACGCCCTCCTGTGCGTCCAGACGGGTAAGCAGCTGTCCGACCCCGACCGGTTCCGCTTCGACGGCAGCGGCTACTACCTCAAGAGCGCCGGCGAGATGCGCGCCGCCGACTCCTCCGACCTGTGGGCCGAGGGCTGCCGCAACACGCTGCTGGTGGCCGAGAAGGTCGATCCGGCCGGGTTCTTCCCGTTCAAGAACCTCATGCCGACCTACCCGGTCCCCGAGGGCATGACGGAGAGCGAGTTCTTCCGCAGGACCGTCTGGGAGGGCATGGACCGCCGCTGGCCCGGCGGCTACGACGAGGAGCACCGCAGGCAGGCCGAGTACGAGATCGGCGTCATCGAGCAGATGGGCTTCCCGAGCTACTTCCTCGTGGTCGCCGACTTCATCATGTGGGCCAAGGCCGGCGGCATCCCGGTCGGGCCCGGGCGCGGCTCGGCGGCCGGGTCGCTGGTGGCGTACGCGATGGGCATCACCGACCTCGACCCGCTCCCGCACGGACTGATCTTCGAGCGGTTCCTCAACCCCGAGCGCGTGTCCATGCCCGACGTCGACATCGACTTCGACGAACGCAGGCGCGGCGACGTCATCCGCTACGTGACCGAGAAGTGGGGCGCCGACAAGGTCGCCATGATCGCCACGTTCGGCACCATCAAGGCGAAGGCCGCCATCAAGGACGCGGGCCGCGTGCTGGGCTACCCCTACGCGCTCGGCGACCGCGTCACCAAGGCGTTCCCGCCCGCCGTCATGGGCAGGGACATCCCGCTCGCCGGCATCTTCGACCAGGACCACCCGCGCTACGACGAGGCGGGCGAGCTGCGCCGGCTCTACGACGAGGACGCCGACGTCAGGGCGACGATGGACCTCGCCAAGGGCCTGGAGGGCCTGATCAGGCAGACCGGCGTGCACGCCGCCGGCGTGATCATGTCGGCCGAGGTGCTGACCGACCACGTCCCGATCATGCGCCGCGACAGCGACGGCGCGATCATCACGCAGTTCGACTATCCGACCTGCGAGGCGCTCGGCCTGCTGAAGATGGACTTCCTGGGGCTGCGCAACCTCACCATCATGGACGACTGCCTGAAGCTGATCGAGGCGACCACGGGGGAGAAGGTCGACCTGCTGGGGCTGCCGCTCGACGACAGGAAGAGCTACGAGCTGCTGGCCAGGGGCGACACGCTGGGGGTGTTCCAGCTCGACGGCGGCGGCATGCGCTCGCTGCTGCGCCTCATGCGTCCCGACACCTTCGAGGACATCTCCGCCGCCCTCGCCCTCTACCGCCCCGGCCCGATGGGCGCCAACTCCCACACCAACTACGCCCTGCGCAAGAACGGCCAGCAGGAGATCACGCCGATCCACCCGGCGCTGGAAGAACCGCTCAGGGACATCCTCGACACCACCTACGGCCTGATCATCTACCAGGAGCAGGTCATGGCCATCGCCCAGCGGGTGGCCGGCTACTCGCTCGGCGCCGCCGACCTGCTGCGCCGCGCGATGGGCAAGAAGAAGAAGGCGGAGCTGGACCGGCAGTACGCCTCCTTCGAGCAGGGCATGAAGGACAACGGCTACCCTGATGCCGCCGTCAAGGCGCTGTGGGACATCCTGCTGCCGTTCTCCGACTACGCCTTCAACAAGGCCCACACCGCCGCCTACGGCCTCATCGCCTACTGGACCGCCTATCTCAAGGCCAACCACCCGGCCGCCTACATGGCGGCGCTGCTGTCGTCGGTGAAGGACGACAAGGACAAGTCGGCCCTCTACCTCCACGAGTGCCGCCGCATGGGCATCAAGGTGTTCCCGCCCGACGTCAACGACTCCGACTTCGACTTCACCCCGCGCGGCACCGACATCCGCTTCGGCCTGTCGGCGGTGCGCAACGTGGGCGGCAACGTCGTCGACGGCATCATCTCCGCGCGCGGGCGGAAGGGCCGCTTCACCGACTTCACCGACTTCCTGCGCAAGGTGCCGGCCGTCGTCTGCAACAAGCGCGTCATCGAGTCGCTGGTCAAGGCGGGCGCGTTCGACTCGCTCGGCCACGTCCGCAAGGGCCTGGTCATGGTGCACGAGCAGGCGATCGACGCGATCATCGACATCAAGCGGAACGAGGCCATCGGCCAGGACTCCCTGTTCGGCGCGATCGACGGCGGCGAGGACCGGACCTTCGACGTGCGGATCCCGGTGGGGGAGTGGGACAAGAGCACGCTGCTGCAGTTCGAACGCGAGATGCTCGGCCTCTACGTGTCCGACCACCCGCTGTTCGGCGTCGAGCACGTCCTGGCCGCCGGAGCCGACTGCTCCATCGCGGCCGTGCAGGACGAGAGCCGGGCCGACGGGCAGGTGGTGACCGTGGGCGGCATCCTGAGCGGGATGCAGCGCAAGGTCACCAAGAAGGGCGACACGTGGGTGCTGACCCAGCTGGAGGACCTTGAGGGCGCGATCGAGGTGATGATCTTCCCGTCCGCGTACCAGCTGTGCTCGACGATCCTGGCCGAGGACGCGATCGTGTTCGTCAAGGGGCGCATAGACAAGCGGGAGGACGTCGCCAAGCTGATCGCCATGGAGGTGACGGCGCCGGACCTGTCCCAGGTGACGGGCGGGCCGCTGCTGGTCAGCCTGCCGCTGCGGCGCTGCACGCCGCCGGTGGTGGCGCGGCTGAAGGAGATCCTGGCGACGCATCCGGGCCCGTCGGAAGTGCACCTCCAGATCCACAACGGCCCCAGGACGACTGTTTTGCGCCTCGATGATCGTCTCCGCGTCACACCCTCCCCGGCTCTCATAGGCGAGCTCAAGCAGTTGCTCGGTCCTGCCTGTCTGGGCGCCTGAGTTCTTTTCCATCTTCACGGCTCCGCGGCGGCCGGCTCCTGCCGCCGTACGGGGCTGGGCTCTGTCCAGGGGGACGCTCACCAGGTGGACGTGGCGGGCCGCCGTGACGCGCGCTCAGTGGGCCGGGTCCGTGGTGATGGGGGCACCCCCGGCCGTTCCGTCATGAGGTGCGCTCAGTGGGCCTGGTTCGTGGTGAGGTGGGCAATGATCGCCTGTGGGAGGTGGTTGTTCGTGGGCAAGGGTCGCCGTCGCTCTCCGGGCGGGCTTGGGGCAGGATCGCAGGCGTGAGTGAACTGCACTACCTGACCGCGACCGAGCTGGCCCAGCTGATCAGGACCAGGCAGGTGAGCGCGGTGGACGTCGTCCGAGCCCACCTCGACCGCATCGACCAGGTCAACCCGCACGTCAACGCCGTCGTCACCCTCGTCGCCGACCAGGCGCTCCAAGCGGCCGAGACGGCCGACGCCGTGCTGCGGCGGGAGGGGCCCGCCGGGCCGCTGCACGGGGTGCCGGTCGCGCACAAGGACCTGGCCGACACGGCCGGCATCCGCACCACGTACGGTTCGCCGCTGTTCGCCGACAACGTGCCCGACCGGGACGACGTGGTCGTCCAGCGGCTGCGCGCGGCGGGCGCCATCACCATGGGCAAGACGAACACCCCCGAGTTCGGCACCGGCTCCCACACCGTCAACGAGGTGTTCGGGGCGACCAGGAACCCCTACGACCTGTCCAAGTCCGCCGGCGGCAGCAGCGGGGGAGCGGCCGCCGCGCTGGCCACCGGCATGGTGCCGCTGGCCGACGGCTCCGACATGGGCGGCTCCCTGCGCAATCCCGCGTCCTTCTGCAACGTGGTCGGCCTGCGGCCCACGCCCGGCCGGGTGCCCAGCCACTCCGAGACCGCCGCCTGGTACACCCTGTCCGTGCCCGGTCCGATGGCCAGGACGGTCGACGACGTCACGCTGATGCTCGGGGCCGTCGCCGGGTTCGACCGGCGCTCCCCGTACTCGATCAAGGAGGTCTTCGCGCCCGAGCCCGAGGAGGGCGTGGCGGGGCTGCGCGTCGCCTGGAGCCCCGACCTGGGCGGGCTGCCCGTGGACGAGCGGACGGCGGCGGTGACCGCGACCGCGCCCGCCGTCCTGGAGCGGCTCGGGGCTCATGTCGAGCAGGTGGAGCTGGATCTGAGCGGCGCGGAGGAGGCGTTCAGGACCTACCGGGCCTGGTTCTACCTGCTCGCCCACGGCGACAAGAGCGGGCTCGGGCCCAACACCGCCTGGAACGTCGAGCAGGGCCGCGGGGTCACGGGCGCCGACCTGGTCCGGGCCGAGGTGGCGCGCAGCGGCCTCTACCAGCGCATGGCGGCCTTCTTCGACACCTACGACGTGCTGATCGCGCCGGTGAGCCAGGTGCCGCCCTTCCCGGTCGAGCAGCCGCACGTGAGCGAGATCAACGGCGAGCCGCTGCCCGACTACCTGGCCTGGATGCGCTCGGCGTACTGGATCAGCGTCCTGCACGCGCCCGCCGCCTCCGTGCCGGCCGGGTTCACCGGGGACGGGCTGCCGGTGGGGGTGCAGATCGTGGGCAGGCCGTTCGAGGACGCCAGGGTGCTGCGGGTGGCGCGGGCGTTCGAACAGGCCACCGGCCACGGCCTGCGCAGACCACCCCTGTGACGGTGGTCCCGGAAGCGGGCAGGCTCGGCGCGTTCAGCTCGGGCCGAGGCCGCCGTACGGCTGCCGCAGGGGCGAGTCGCGGTAGCCGTGCATGCCTTCGAGCAGCCCGAAGAAGCCCACGGCCAGCAGCGGCCACGACACCATCACGCCGGAGGCCGTCAGTTTGAGCGCGCCGGGGACGACCTTCACCCCGGGCGCCGCGGCGGCCTCGACCGTGACCGCGCCGATCGTGAACGTGGACCCGGTCCACAACGTCAGGAACGAGGCCAGCGCCCCGCCCGCGCACAGCCCCAGCAGCACGGGAAGCATCCAGCGCCGCCCGGAGAACCAGGCGACGCCCCCGCACAGCAGCCCGAGCCCGCCCGTGATCACCGCGAACCAGCCGTCGGCCGCGATCAGCGCCTGCGTGGTCGGGTCGGCCAGCACCGTGCCGCGCTCGGTGACCTGGTACGGAGCGCGAGGGGTCAGCCCTGACCAGAGCAGCCCGGCGGCGACCCCGAGAGCGGCGAGTGTGAGGACAGTTACCGCAAAAGCGCGTACTTCCCTCGTCACGCCACTCCCCCTCGCATGTACGGCCGAATCAGCTCGATGGTATCCCCCGGTTAGGCTCATTTCGTGATTGCAGAAGAGGTCTGGCTCATAGAACCCTCCGGCCCGCTCCGGGGTGACGTCGAAGTACGCGGATCGAAGAACGGCGTGTCCAAGCACATGGTCGCGGCCATGCTGGGCAACGGCGAGAGCAGCATCCACAACGCCCCCGAGGTGGGCGAGGTCGAGATCACCGCCGCCATGCTGCGCGCCCTCGGCATCAACGTGGACATATCCCGTACCGAGATCAGGATCGAGCAGGGGCCCGAGATCGAGCCGCGGGTGCCCGCCGCGTTCACGGGCCTGAACCGCATCCCCATCCTCATGCTCGGCCCCCTCCTGCACCTGGCGGGGGAGGCGTTCGTGCCGCTGGTCGGCGGCGACCCGATCGGGCGGCGGCCGGTGAACTTCCACGTCGAGGCGCTGCGCGCGATGGGCGCCGAGGTGGAGGTGGGCGACACCGGCATCTACGCCAAGGCCAAGCGGCTCAACGGCACCAGGATCGAGCTGCCGTACCCGAGCGTGGGCGCGACGGAGACGATCCTGATGTCGGCGGTGCTGGCCGAGGGCAAGACGGTGCTGAAGAACGCCGCCATGGAGCCCGAGGTGGTGGAGCTGGCCCTGTTCCTGCAGCGGATGGGGGCCAGGATCGAGCTGTCGCCCGACCGCAGGATCGTCATCGAGGGCGTCGAACGGTTGCGCGGCGCCTCCACCTGGCTGACCGGCGACCGCATCGAGGCGTTCTCCTACCTGGCGGCGGGCCTGGTCACCCAGGGCGAGGTACGCGTGCACGGCTGCCCGCAGGACCGCCTGGTCACCGCGATCACCACGCTGGCCAGGATGGGCGCCCGGTTCGACATCAACGACGAGTACGTGTGCGCCACCGCGCCCCCCGAGGGCCTGCGCGCGGCGGCCGTGCAGACCGACACCCACCCGGGCTTCATGACGGACTGGCAGACGCCGCTGATGGTGCTGTTCACGCAGAGCCAGGGCATGTCGGTGCTGCACGAGACGGTCTTCGAGAACCGCCTGGTGTACGTGCCCGCGCTGCAGAAGATGGGCTGCGAGATCGAGGTGTTCGACCAGTGCCTGGGCGGGCCGGCCTGCCGCTACCACGACACCAACGCCCGCCACTCGGCCGTCGTGCGCGGCGTGTCCAAGCTCAAGGGCGCCGACGTGACGCTGCCCGACATCAGGGCGGGCTTCTCGGCGGTGCTGGCGGCGGCGGTGGCGGACGGGACGTCCACGCTGCGCGGCGTGCACCACATCGAGCGCGGCTACCACCGGCCGTTCGAGCAGTTCGCCTCGCTGGGGCTCAACATCACCCGCCAGCGGTGAAGCCAGGCGCTACGTCACCCCGCAGCGGTGAGGCCGGGCGCGACGTCACCCGCCAGCGGTGAGGCCGGGCGCGTCACACGAGCTCGACGTCGCGCGTCAACGGTGACGCCCCGGGCTTTCCGACGTGGCGCGTCAACGGTGAACACGCCCCGGTAAAGAGGTGCCAAGCGGGCGTTTGCCGCTGATCCGGACGTCGCAGATCATCTAGCGTGAGCCTACTCAGATCGGTCGTGTCGCTCGGCCTGGCGGGGGCACTCGGAGGAGTGCTGGTGGCCGCGGTGGCCGCACCCGTGGTCGGCGGGGGCGGCCTGGCCACGATGAGCGTCGCGAACACGTTCGTGGAGTTGCCGCCCGCCCCGCACGAGGAGCCGCTCGCGCAGGTGACCCGGCTGCTCGACAAGGACGGCCGCCAGTTCGCCCAGTTCTACGAGGCGAACAGGACGGCCGTCCGGCTCGCCGCGGTCGCGCCGCTGATGCGCAAGGCCATCGTGGCGATCGAGGACGCCCGCTTCTACGAGCACGGCGGCCTCGACGTCAGAGGCACGCTCCGGGCGCTGCTCACCAACACCCAGGCCGGCGGCATCAAGCAGGGCGGCTCGTCGCTGACCCAGCAGCTCGTCAAGAACATCCTGGTGGAGAGCGCCCGCACCGACGCCGAGCGGGACAAGGCCCGCGCCCCGAACCTGGCCCGCAAGATCACCGAGCTGCGGTACGCGCTGGCGCTGGAGAAGAAGTACCGCAAGGACGAGATCCTGGAGCGTTACCTGAACATCGCCTACTTCGGCGCGGGCGCCTACGGCGTCGAGGCGGCGGCCAGGCGCTTCTTCTCCACCTCGGCCTCCCGGCTGACGCTGACCCAGGCGGCCACGCTGGCCGGGGCGGTGCGGATGCCGTACTCGACCGATCCCTCGCTCGGCGCGACGCACCAGGCGCGGCTGAAGATGCGCCGCGACCTCGTGCTCGACCGCATGGCCGGGCTCAAGCTGATCAGCCAGCAGCAGGCGGCGGACGCCAAGGCCGCGCCGCTGAACATCAGGCTCAAGCCCGAGCCGGGCGGCTGCGCGCAGAGCGACTACCCGTACTACTGCCTGTACGTGCAGCGCGAGCTGCTGTCGAACCCCGTCTTCGGCAACACCGCCCGCGAGCGCGGGGCCAGGATGGCCAGAGGCGGCCTGGTGATCAGGACCAGCCTCGACCCGATCGCCCAGCGCGCCGCCGACCGCGCCATCCGCGAGCACGTCTCGCCCGATGACACCGAGGTGGCCGCCGAGGCGATGGTGGAGCCAAGGACCGGGCGGATCAGGGCGATGGCGGCCAGCAAGCGCTTCGGCCGCAACCCCGGCAACCGCAAGAACGGCTCCAGGACCACCTTCAACCTGGCCGCCGACGTGGCGCACGGGGGCGGCCAGGGCTTCCAGGCCGGCTCGACGTTCAAGGTGTTCACCCTGGCCACGGCCCTGCAGCAGGGCTGGCGCTTCGGCGACGGCTTCCAGACGCCGGGGGCGATGTCGCCGTCGCAGGGCTACCGCGACTGCTCGGGCAACTCCGTGAACGACCCCGACACCCGCATCCTGAACGCCAGCGGCGAGGGCTCGGGCGGCCCGCACAGCATCGAGACGGGCACTTGGAAGTCGGTGAACATCTTCTACATGATGCTGGAGCGCAAGGTCGGGCTCTGCAACGTGGTCCGCACCGCGAAGAAGCTCGGCATCGCCCGCGCGGACGGCGGGCCGCTGCGCGAGGTGCCCACGTTCACGCTGGGCGTCAACGAGATGGACCCGGTGACGGTGGCGGCGTCGTTCGCGGCGTTCGCGGCCAGGGGGCTCTACTGCCGGCCGCTGGCCATCATGGAGATCATCGGCAGGGACGGGCGGCGTACGCACGTGCCGCCCTCGTGCGAGCAGGTCATCGAGCGGCCGATCGCCGACGCGGTCAACCACGTGCTCAAGGGCGTCTTCGACCAGGGCACGATGAAGGGGCAGAGCATCGGCCGGCCGGCCGCCGGCAAGACCGGCACCAACAACGGCTACACCTCGGCCTGGTTCGCCGGCTACACGCCCGCCCTGGCGGCGGCGGTCAGCGTGGGGGACATCCGCGGGTCCTACAAGTTCCCGCTGCGGGGGGTCGAGATCGGGGGCCGCTCGTACGGGTCGGTGCAGGGGGCGTCGCTGCCCGGGCCGATCTGGGTGGAGTCGATGGGGCCCGCGCTGCGGCGTACGGAGCCGCGCGGGTTCCCCGGGCCGGACATGGCGCGATTCGGCGGCGGGCACACGCCGGGGCTGAAGGAGGCGCTCGCCGAGGAGGAACGGAAGAAGCGTGGCGTGCGGCCCTTCGGCCGGCGGCACCGGCGGCTGTTCGAGTGGCTGCTCGGCCACTCGGCCACGGACGATCCCGGGCCGCTGCGGTCGCAGCGGCTGCGCCAGTGGCTCACCGACGACGCCCTCGCGCCGTCACCGCCGCCGGTACGCGTCCGCCCCGCCCAGCCGGCCGTTCCGGCCCCGAGCCGTCCCGCCCAGCCGGCCGTTCAGCCTCCGAGCCGTCCTGAGCGGCCCGCCGTGCCGCCTCCGGTACGGAGCCGTCTCGAGCGGCCGGTCGTTCAGGCTCCGCGGCGGCCCGAGCGGGTCGTCCGGCCGCCGGTGCGTGAGCGTCCGGAACAGGCCGGCGAGGGCCGTCGCGCCGGTCACTGAGCGCCCGTGCGGGGACGCGCTCAGCCGGCCTTGCCGATGGGTGCGGTCACGGCTCGGGTGAGGGTGATGAGGTTGCCGGGAGCCGTCTCGATCTGCAGCCCCCGCTTCCCGGCCGAGAAGTAGATCGTGTCGAAGCCGAGCGCCGAGGAGTCGACCACGGTCGGCAGCTGCCTGCGCTGCCCCAGCGGGCTGATGCCGCCCACGACGTAGCCGGTCACCCGCTCGACCTTCGCGGCGTCGGCCATCGCGGCCCGCTTGCTGTCGAGCGCGCCGGCCAGGGCCTTGAGGTCGAGCTTGCCCGCCACCGGCACGACCGCCACCGCGAGCCCGCTCTCGACCTCGGCGACCAGGGTCTTGAAGATCCGCTCGTACGGCACGCCGAGCGCGTCGGCGGCCTCCTCGCCGTACGCCTGGGCCGAGGCGTCGTGCTCGTACGGATGGAGCGTGAACTCCGCCTTCGCCTTGGTCAGCGCCACGGTGGCGGGGGTGCCGCCCTTGCCTTTCGTCTTGCTCACGACATCCCAGTGTAGCGAATCTACATTGTAAAGGCCCGGCCCGGGGTGTACCCGAACGCCCGCCGGAACACGTCGATGAACGCGCTCGCCGACGCCCACCCGCACCGGTGCGCGACGGCGGTCACGGGGACGCCGTCGGCGAGCAGGAGCAGGGCGTGGTGCAGGCGGAGCTGGGTGCGCCACTGGGGGAAGCTCATGCCGAGCTCGGCCCTGAACAGGCGGGCGAGGGTGCGGCCGCTGGTGCCGGCGCGGGCGGCGAGCTGGTCGAGGGTGCTGTTGTCGGCGGGGTCGCGGTGCAGCAGGGCGCAGACGGCGGCCAGGCGGGAGTCCCTGGGCGCGGGCAGGTGCAGGGCTTGTTCCGGGGCGCGGCTGAGCTGGTCGAGCAGCACGGCCAGCAACCGCTCCCGCTCCCCGCCGTCACCCTCGCGCCCGCCGGCCGCCGGCCCTGACGACGGACCGACGGGCGCGCCGCCGGATGGGCCGCCCGACGGGCCGGTGGGGTCGGTGTAGGCGATGATCAGTTCGCGGAGCAGCGGCCGTACCACCAGCACCGCCGGCCGTTCCAGCCCGAGCGGGTTGCCGGTGAGCCCCACGAGCCGCAGGTCGGTGTCCCCGTGCGCGCGGTGCTCGTGCACGGTTCCGGCCGGCACCCAGATGGCCCGGTTCGCGGGCGCGACCCAGATGCCCGTGCCGGTGGTGACGGACAGGACGCCGCGGCAGGCGTACACGATCTGGTGGGTGTCGTGCCGGTGCGCGTCGATGCCCGCGCCGGGCGGGAGCGGGCGGCGGCCGGTGGGCGCTTCGGGCAGGTGGCGGATTTCCGGCATGAGTTGGCATTTTATCGGAAGCGAGCCAGAACACCCTGATGAACGATGGAGCGGTGAACAGGATCCCCATGCTCGCCGCCGGCCATGCCACCGTGGACTTCTACCAGGGCGCGGTCCCCGCCCTCGTGCCGTTCCTGGTGGCCGGGCGCGGTTACGGGTACGTCGCCGTGTCCGGGATCGTGCTGGCCGCCACGCTGCTGTCGTCGATCGTGCAGCCGCTGTTCGGGGTGCTGACGGACAGGTGGCGCATGCCGTGGCTGATCCCGGTGAGCATGGTGCTGGCCGGGGCGGGGGTGGCGGCGGGCGGGGTGACGGACTCGTACGTGCTGACCTGGCTGGCGGTGGCGCTGTCCGGGCTGGGGGTGGCGGCCTACCATCCGGAGTCGGCGCGCCTGGCCAGGATCGCGAGCGAAGGCAGTCACGTGCGGATGAGCTGGTTCTCGCTGGGCGGGACGCTGGGGTTCGCCTCGGCTCCGGTGCTGGTGACGCCGCTGCTGGCGGGGTGGGGTCTGGGGGCTTCGCCGTTCCTGCTGCTGCCGGCGGTGCTGGGGGCCGTGGTGACGCTGCCGGCGATCAGGGCGCTGTCCGGGGGTGAGCGGGCGGCCGAGGCCGCCGCGCCGGTCTCGGGGAGTGACGACTGGCCGTCGTTCGTCAGGCTGACGCTGGTGATCGTGTTCCGTTCCGTCGTGTACGTGGGTTTGAGCGCCTTCGTGGCCCTTTACATGGGGGGCGGGGCGGCGGGGGCGGTGGCGCTGTTCGTGCTGTTCGCCGGCGGGGCGGTGGGGACGGTGCTGGGTGGCAGGCTGGCGGGGCGGTGGGGGAGGGCGCGGACGATGCGGCTGGCGTACGCGCTGGCCGTCCCGGCGGTGGCGGGTGTGGTGCTGGTGCCGGGGCCGGTGGCGTACGCGTTCGTCGCGGCCTCGTCGATCGCCCTGTACGCGCCGTTCTCCCTGCATGTCACGCTCGGCCAGGATTTCCTGCCGACCAGGGTGGGCACGGCCAGCGGGGTGACGCTGGGGCTGGCGGTGAGCGTGGGCGGGCTGGCCAGCCCGGTGGTGGGCGCGGTGGCGGAGGCGTCGTCGCTCAGGGTGGCGCTGGCCTGCCTGATCGTGTTCCCGGCCCTGGCCTGGCTGCTGGCCAGGACGCTGAAGGATCCGGCTCCGGTGCCGGCCCGGCCGGACGAGGGCCGCTCCGCCCCGTCCCCGGCCTGACCCGGCCCGTCCGTTTCGTCCTCCGCGCCGGGATCGCGCCGGGAACGGTCTCGTTGGCGCAGGCGGCGAGGCGGTGCCCAGGCGGTGTCCAGGCGGTGTCCAGGCGGTGGTCAGGCGCGGGTGTGCAGGCGCAGGGTGCCGGTGTTGTCGCGCTGGGTCGGGTCGAGGCGGGTGGAGGTGACGCGGGCGGTGATCGGCAGCCGGCGCGCGGCGTCGTCCGCCACGTCGAGCCGGGCGGTGATCCGTACCGGCTTGCCCGGGTGCACGGCGGCGATCGTGCAGGCGACGTTCCTGCCCGTGCTCTTGCAGGCGGCCCCGCCGGCCGAGGTGGGGCGCAGGCCGGCCGGGAACGTGAGCTGGACCGGCACCTGGGCGGCGGCGGCCAGCCCGCGCATGGTGACGGTGGCGGTGACGGTCGCCGAGCCGCCGCGCGCGACCGGCCGCGCGGGGCCGCTCAGCTTGACGGACAGGGCGTCGTAGACGCCGTCCGGGTCGGCCTGCTTGACGATCGCGCCGTAGCCTTCGACGTTGAGCGCGTTGGCGACGGAGTTGCCGTCGGCCTCGCCGTCCTCCTTGCCCGCCGACAGGACTCCGACCAGGTCGCCGGTGCCCTTGATGATCCACGGCCCGCCGCTGTGCCCCTTGAACAGGTGGCAGTTGTACGTCTCCAGCCGCCCCGCCCGCGTCGCCTGCCCGGCGGCGCTGCGGGCGGAGAGCATGCTCTCCGCGTGGCTGACGCCGGCGGCCTGCCGGGTCCTGCCCAGGCACCAGAGCTGGTCCCTGCCGTCGTACGGCTTCCTGCCAAGCAGCCCGGGGTAGCCGGTGGTGGTGATGGTGTGCTTGCCGCCCTGGTTGAGCATGGGGGTGAAGGCGCCGACGGCGTCCTGAAGGGTGCGGTCGCGCTTGCCGACCTCGATGAGGGCGATGTCGTAGACGCTGTTCCAGTCGCCGCCGCCGGCGCCGGTGTATCCGTCGGGCTTCCACGCGCGCCGGCCGCCCCATCGCCCGTACGGCTCCCGCTCCCGTACGCCGGCTCCGCGGCCGTCGTAGGCCGGGACGAAGGCGAAGCTGGTGTGCCACCGGCCGGTGGACGATCCTTCCGGCACGCCGTACACGCAGTGGGCGGCGGTGACGATGAGCAGCTTGGAGGCCGAGCGGATGACGGAGGCGCTGCAGGAGTCGCCGCTGCCGGCGGCGTTGACGAAGAAGAGCCGGCCGCTGATGCGGCTGTAGGGCGCGCCGGTGTACGGCCTGGGCACGCGGGCGTATCCGTTGTCGTCGCCGCCCGGGGTGATCCGCTTGGCCGAGGGGACGCTGTGCCGCGCGGCGGCGCTCTTGGGGGTCGCGTCGCCTGGGGCCGCCTTCCCTGGGACCGCGTTGCCTGGGACCGCCTTCCCTGCGACCGGGCTTCCGTGGACGGTGTTTCGCGGCCCCGCACTCTCCCGCCTCGCGCTCCGCAGGCTCTCGGGCAGGTCGGAGGCGGTCGCCTTGGCCTGCTTGCCCGGCGTCCAGTAGCGCACGGCCCGCCCTGGGCGCATCAGCGGCGACGCCTCGGCGCCCCATACGGGCCGGGCGGGCCGGATCGGAGCCGCCACCTGCTCGGCCATCTGCTCGACCATCTGCTCGGCCGGCTGATCGGCCGACAGGGCGGCGGGCATCGCGGGTGGCTGGTCCGCCGTCGCGGGCAGCGCGGGCGCGGCGCCCGTCAGCGTGATCAGGGTGGTGACCAGAGTTCTCCGCACAGTTGCCCCCGAGCAGCTCGATCGACGTCTCGATCACTGTAAGTCACCATAAGGGCGCGAAGGGTGGCCGGGGGTGGCGTGTCGTGAGGATGGCGGCGAACGCGGTCCGTACCCCCTCATCCAGATAAGGGAGGAAACGTCAGCCGGCGGCTGCGTCGCCGGTCGTGTTCGGGGGCAGAATCTCGTTCGTGCCGGCCTCGGCCGGTTCGCGGTCGGGCCGCAGCCCGCGCCAGGACGGGTGCCGCAGCCGCCCGTCGCCGGTGACCTCGGCGTACTGCACCTCGCCGACCACCCGTGGCTCCACCCAGCGCGCGTCGCGGGCGTGCTCGCGCGGCACCGGCTCGCCGAACGGCGGGTCGCGGCGTTCCAGGGGTGTGAGCCGTTCGAGCAGGTCGCGCAGCATGGACTCGGTGAATCCGGTGCCGACGTGGCCGACGTAGCGCAGCCGCCCGCGCGGGTCGTACGCGCCGAGCAGCAGTGACCCGATCGTCCCCGACCGGCGTCCGCCGCCGGGTTTCCAGCCGCCGATGACGACCTCGACGGTGCTGACGTTCTTGACCTTCGTCCATTCGCCGCTGCGCCGGCCGGGCCGGTACGGCGAGGTCATGCGTTTGCAGACGACCCCTTCGAGCCCGAGCTGCCGCGAGGAGTCGAAGGCCCGCGCGGCGTGGTCGGCGAACCAGACGGGCACCTGCCAGCGGAAGCCCGGCGTGAGCGTGCTCTCCAGGAGTTCGCGCCGCTCGGTGTAGGGGCGCGCGATGACGCTGTCGTCGTCGAGGTGGAGCAGGTCGAAGGCCATGAACGTGACGGGCGTGGCCCTGGCCAGCTCTGCGACGGCGACCGGGTTGCGCTGGTGCATGCGGGGTTGCAGCGCCTCGAAGCTGGGCCGCCCGGCCTCGTCGAAGGCGACGATCTCCCCGTCGATCACGGCTGGGCGCCGGCCGGTGGCGCCGGCCATGAGCTGGAGTTCGGGGTAGGCGGGGGTGATGTCCTTGCCGTTGCGCGACATCAGGTGGACGGCGCCGTCCTCGACGTAGGCGAGGGCGCGCACTCCGTCCCATTTCATCTCCACGGCCCAGTCCGCACCCTGGACGGAGGTCAGGGTGCCGAGCTGGGCCAGCATCGGCGAGTAGGCCGGCAGCCGCGACATGGTGCATGCCGTACCCCGTCTGCTTGATCGACAGTGACGGGGAGGCGTCTACAGATGGTCAAGTGGCGTGTGTTCCACGAGTTCGGCCAGGTCGACGCCGTGCTGGCCGAGTTCGGAGACGGTGGCGCAGTAGCCGCGGAGGTAGGTGCGGCCGTTGACGCGGTGGGAGACACGCAGCAGCGGGCGATCGTCGAGGATGATCGCCTCCACCAGGATGCCGTCGGGGCCGTGCCACTGTCCCATGCCGGTAAGCGTAAGCGACCGGACATAATGGACACGTAATGCCGCCGGACCCACCCGTCGCCGGAGAAGGGCCGGAAAGGCCGGTGAACACGCCCTCGGCGCCCGCGAAGCGGGTAAAAACGACGCAACGTTAACTTTGGGTTACTCCACGTTTTTCTTGGTGTGACGCGTTAGCCGGCCCACGCCTGGGGCAGTGGTGCTTGCTCGGAGCTTTTCCCGGCCGTGGCCGTACCCCCGTGACGGCCACGGCGCCACCCCGGCAGGCCCGGTCCGGGGTGCGGTGGTCGCGGGGCGTGCGTCGGCGAGCGCCGCCCCGCGACCGCCGAGACGTTCCGCCATGTGGACAGAACCGGATTCAGGGTCCGGACTCCGTAGACTGTCAGGGTGATTTCCCGTATCGACATGCGCGCTTCCCTGCCCGGGAATCTGCGCGACGTGCTGCCCCGCGCCGAGCTCGACGTCGAGGCCGCCCTGGAGAAGGTGCGGCCCATCTGCGAGGACGTGCGCCATCGCGGGGCGGCAGCCGTACGGGAGCTGACCGCCAGGTTCGACGGTGTCGAGATCGCCTCCGCCCGCGTCCCCGCCGAGGCCCTGGAGCGGGCGCTGGCCGAGCTGGACCCGAGGGTGCGGGCGGCGCTGGAGGAGTCGATCAGGCGGGCCAGGCTGGTCCACCGCGACCAGCGCCGCGCCGACGTCACCACCGAGGTCGTGCCCGGCGGCACCGTGACCGAGCGGTGGGTGCCGGTCGATCGGGTGGGTCTCTACGTCCCCGGCGGCCGGGCGGTCTATCCGTCCAGCGTGGTGATGAACGTCGTGCCCGCGCAGGAGGCCGGCGTCGGCTCGCTGGCCGTCACCAGCCCGGCGCAGAAGGAGTTCGGCGGGCTGCCGCACCCGACCATCATGGCCGCGTGCGCGCTGCTCGGCGTGGACGAGGTCTACGCGGCGGGCGGGGCGCAGGCGGTGGCCATGTTCGCCTACGGCACCGAGGAGTGCCCGGCGGCCACGATGGTGACCGGTCCCGGCAACATCTGGGTGGCGGCGGCCAAGCGGCTGCTCAAGGGGCGCATCGGCATCGACTCCGAGGCCGGCCCGACCGAGATCGCCATCCTGGCCGACGAGACGGCCGACCCGGTCCACGTCGCCGCCGACCTGATCAGCCAGGCCGAGCACGACACGATCGCCGCCGCCGTGCTGGTCACCACCAGCGCCGAGCTGGCCGACGCGGTCGAGAAGGAGCTGCCGGGCCAGGTCTCGGCCACCCGCCACACCGAGCGCATCACCGAGGCGCTGAGCGGCCGGCAGTCCGGCATCGTGCTGGTCGGCTCGATCGACGACGGGCTGAAGGTGGTCGACGCCTACGCCGCCGAGCACCTGGAGATCCACACCGCCGACGCGGCGGCCGTCGCGGCGCGGGTGCGCAACGCGGGGGCGATCTTCGTGGGCGCCTACGCACCGGTCTCGCTCGGCGACTACCTGGCCGGCTCCAACCACGTGCTGCCCACGGGCGGCTGCGCCTGCCACTCCAGCGGTCTGTCGGTGCAGTCGTTCCTGCGCGGCATCCACGTCGTCGACTACAGCCGCGAGGCGCTCGCGGGCGCGGCGGCGCACGTGTCGGTGCTGGCCGACGCCGAAGACCTGCCCGCCCACGGCGCCGCGATCCGCGCCCGATTCGACTGGCGAGTGCCCACGGAGACCGCGTGAACCTGGACGATCTGCCGATCCGCGACGATCTGCGGGGCAAGACGCCCTACGGCGCTCCCCAGATCGACGTCCCGGTCCGGCTCAACACCAACGAAAACCCCTACCCGCCCTCGCCCGAGCTGGTCGCCGACCTGGCCCGCGAGATCGGGGAGCGGGCGGGCACGCTCAACCGCTACCCCGACAGGGACGCGGTGGCGCTGCGCGCCGGCCTGGCCGGCTACCTCGGCCACGGCCTGAGCACCGAGCAGGTGTGGGCCGCCAACGGCTCCAACGAGGTGCTGCAGCAGATCCTGCAGGCGTTCGGCGGCCACGGCCGCACCGCCCTGGGGTTCGAGCCGTCCTACTCCATGCACCCGATCATCACCGGCGGCACCAGCACCGAGTGGGTCAGGGCGACGCGCGAGGAGGACTTCTCCCTCGATCCGGGCAAGGCCACCGCCGCGATCGAGGAGCACCGTCCCGACGTCGTCTTCCTCACCTCGCCCAACAACCCGACGGGCACCGCGCAGCCGCTGGAGACGATCGAGGCGGTGCTGGCCGCGGCGCCCGGCATGGTCGTGGTGGACGAGGCCTACGCCGAGTTCGCCCGCGAGGGCACGCCGTCGGCGCTGACGCTGCTGCCCGCCCATCCGCGGCTGATCGTCACCAGGACGATGTCCAAGGCGTTCGCGATGGCCGGCACCCGGCTGGGCTACCTGGCCGCGCATCCGGCCGTGGTGGAGGCGCTGCTGCTGGTACGGCTGCCGTACCATCTGTCGACGCTCACCCAGACCGCGGCGCTGGTGGCGCTGCGGCACCGGGCCGAGCTGCTCGGCACGGTCGACGCGCTGCGGCGCGAACGCGACGAGACGGTGGCGTGGCTGCGCGCCAAGGGTCTGTCGGTGGCCGACTCCGACGCCAACTTCGTGCTGTTCGGGCGGTTCCCCGACCGGCGGAAGGTGTGGGAGGGGATGCTGGAGCACGGCGTGCTCATCCGCGAGGTGGGCCCGCCCGAATGGCTGCGTGTGTCGATCGGCACGGGCGAAGAGATGACGGCGTTCCGCGCCGCCCTGGAAGGAGTCCTGTGAGTCGCGTAGGTCGCGTCGAGCGTGTCACGAAGGAGACCTCGGTCCTGGTGGAGGTGGGCCTCGACGGCACCGGCCGGGTCGAGGTGGCCACGGGGGTCGGCTTCTACGACCACATGCTGGCCCAGCTGGGCAAGCACGGGCTCTTCGACCTGACCGTCAAGACCGAGGGCGACCTGCACATCGACTCCCACCACACGATCGAGGACACCGCGCTCGCGCTGGGCGCGGCGTTCCGCGAGGCGTTGGGCGACAAGTCGGGCATCAGGCGGTTCGGCAGTGCGTCGTGCCCGCTGGACGAGTCGCTCGCCCAGGTCACCGTCGACCTGTCCGGCCGCCCTTACCTGGTGCACTCCGAGCCCGAGGGCATGGCGCCGATGATCGGCCCCGAATACGACACGACGATGACCCGCCACATCCTCGAGTCGTTCGTCGCCCAGGCCGCGATCTGCCTGCACGTGCACGTCCCCTACGGCCGCAACGCCCACCACATCGTGGAGTCGCAGTTCAAGGCGCTGGCCCGGGCGCTGCGCGAGGCGTCCGAGCTCGACCCGCGGGCCACCGGGGTGCCCAGCACCAAGGGCGTGCTATGACCGACAACCTGCTCGCCGGGGTGATGGTGTTCATCGGGCTGTTCCTGGGCGGCGGTGTGTTCTCCCTGCTCAAGCAGGGCCTGAAGATCGGCGCGGCCGTGTGCGCGGTCGGCGCGGCGCTGGCGATCACGGCGGGGGTGTTGTGGTGGTGAGCAAGAAGAACGTGGTGGTGCTCGACTACGGCTCGGGCAACCTGCGCTCGGCCGAGCGCGCCCTGGCCAGGATCGGCGCCGATGTGACCGTGACGTCCGACTTCGGCGCGGCGCTCGACTGCGACGGCCTCGTCGTGCCGGGCGTGGGCGCGTTCGAGGCGTGCATGAAGGGCCTCAAGGGCGTGCGCGGCGAGCAGATCGTCGGGCGCAGGCTGGCCGGCGGCCGCCCGGTGCTGGGCATCTGCGTGGGCATGCAGATCCTGTTCGCCAGGGGCGTCGAGCACGGCGTCGAGACCGAGGGCTGCGGCGAGTGGCCGGGCACGGTCGAGCGGCTCGAAGCGCCGGTGCTGCCCCACATGGGGTGGAACACCGTCAAGGCGCCCGGCGGCAGCGTGCTGTTCGCCGGCCTCGATGCGGCCACCCGCTTCTACTTCGTGCACTCCTACGGGGTGCGCGAATGGGAGCTGCGCCCCGGCGACGGCTTCGCCGAGCCGCTCGTCACGTGGGCCGAGCACGGCGTGCCGTTCGTGGCCGCCGTGGAGAACGGCCCGCTCATGGCCACCCAGTTCCATCCCGAGAAGTCCGGCGACGCCGGAGCCGCGCTGCTGCGCAACTGGCTCGGCACGATATGAGCCGCCGCGCCGCCGCGTGTCCGGCCCGGCACGCCGACCGCCGCCGCGCCGCCGTGCACCCGGCCAGGCACGCCGTGCGCCGCCGCCGGGAGGCGCCGTGAGCAAGGAACGCGCCCGGCGGCGGGCCGAGCGCGAGGCCGAGCGGGCCCGCGCGATCCAGGTCAACGAGGAGCGGCAGGCACGCAGGGCCCGCCGCCGCGCCTCGCTGGCCCGCCTGGTCCCGCGGCCGATCCGGTTCTACCGCCAGGGCGGCCTGCTCGCCCGCCGCCACCGCGCCCAGAACGCGGTGGTGGCGCTCGGCTTCCTGATCGTCCAGGTGATCGCCTGGCTGATGTGGGGCTCGCTCCCGGTCAGCTTCGGCGTCCTCATCTTCTCCCTGCTGCTCGCGCCCGTTGTCGTGACCCTCGCTTTCGACCGGAGGATCTGAATGTCACTCGTATTGCTGCCCGCCGTGGACGTCTCCGACGGCCAGGCCGTACGCCTGACGCAGGGCGAGGCCGGGACCGAGACCGCCCACGGCGAGCCGCTGGCCGCCGCGCTGGCCTGGCAGGAGGCGGGCGCCGAGTGGATCCACGTCGTCGACCTCGACGCCGCCTTCGGTCGCGGCACCAACCGCGACCTGATCGCCGAGGTGATCGGCCGGGTCGACGTGAACGTGGAGCTGTCCGGCGGCATCCGCGACGACGAGTCCCTGGCCGCCGCGCTGGCCACCGGCTGCCGCCGGGTCAACATCGGCACCGCCGCGCTGGAGAACCCCGAGTGGTGCCGGAAGATCATCGCCGAGCACGGCGACCGGATCGCGGTCGGGCTCGACGTGCGCGGCACCACGCTGGCCGCCCGCGGCTGGACCGAGGAGGGCGGCGACCTGTGGGAGGTGCTCGACCGGCTGGAGTCCGACGGCTGCCCCCGCTACGTGGTCACCGACGTGACCAAGGACGGCATGCTGCAGGGCCCCAACCTCGACCTCTACCGCCGCATCTGCGCCCGTACCGACAGGCCCGTGGTGGCCAGCGGCGGCGTTTCCAGCCTCGATGACCTGCTGGCTCTCGCTTCCCTCGTCCCCGAGGGAGTGGAAGGCGCCATCGTGGGAAGGGCGCTCTACGCTCACGCGTTCACACTGGAAAACGCGCTGGCCGCGGTGCGCGTGTAGCTCTTGCCGGGAGGGGGCGAGATGAGCGTCAGCAGCATCGGTATGGAAAGCACCGGCTACAGGGTGTTCTCGGGCGGCATCTGGGAGGAGAAGTACGGCTACGCCCGTGCCGTGGTGGCGGGTGACCGGGTGATCGTGTCCGGTTGCACGTCCACGGTCGACGGGGAGGTGCGCCACGTCGGCGACGCCTACCGGCAGGCCATGACCGCGATCGACATCGCGCTCGAAGCCGTCCTGATGGGCGGCCTGACGCGGGAGGACGTCATCATGGTCCGCTACTACGTGGTCGAGCAGCGCCACTTCGACCTCGCCGGGCGGGCCATCAACGAGGTCTTCGGCAAGGTACGTCCCGCCTGCACCGGGGTGCGGGTGGCAGGACTGGTCGACCCGCGCATGCTGGTCGAGATCGAGATAGAGGCACTGCGAGCATGACCGTTGCGGTAAGAGTCATCCCCTGCCTCGACGTGGACGCCGGGCGTGTGGTCAAAGGCGTCAACTTCGAGAACCTGCGCGACGCGGGCGATCCCGTCGAGCTGGCCAGGCGCTACGACGAGGAGGGCGCCGACGAGCTGACCTTCCTCGACATCACGGCGTCGTCGGGCGAGCGCGAGACCATGCTCGACGTGGTGCGCAGGACCGCCGAGCAGGTGTTCATCCCGCTCACCGTCGGCGGCGGCGTCCGCGCGGTCGAGGACGTCGACCGGCTGCTGCGCGCGGGAGCCGACAAGGTGTCACTCAACACGGCCGCCATCGCCAGGCCCGAGCTGCTCACCGAGGCGTCCCGGCGCTTCGGCGCGCAGTGCGTCGTGCTGTCCGTGGACGCCCGCCGGGCGCAGGGCACGGCGAGCGGGTTCGAGGTGACCACCCACGGCGGCCGGCGCGGCACCGGGATCGACGCGGTGGAGTGGGCCGCCAGGGGCGAAGAGCTGGGCGTGGGCGAGATCCTGCTCAACTCGATGGACGGCGACGGCACGCTCGACGGTTACGACCTGGAGATGCTGCGCGCGGTCAGGGCGGCCGTCCGGGTGCCGGTGATCGCCAGCGGTGGCGCCGGCCGGCTGGAGGACTTCCCGCCGGCGGTCGCGGCGGGCGCCGACGCCGTCCTGGCGGCCAGCGTGTTCCACTTCGGCACCCTGAAGATCTCCGAGGTCAAGGAGACCCTGCGGATGGCGGGCCACCCGGTCCGCTGAACGACGGACTGACGCCCGGGGCGCCCCGGGCGTCAGCGCCGCTCCGCTCCTGTCGCGGGCCTCAGAACACCCGCAGGTGGTTGAACAGCTCGTAGGAGACGTCCTTGGCGGCGAACGCGGCCGCCTCGGACCGTTTGACGGTCAGGTACGCGCTGCGCCGCAGCGGCCCGAGCGCCTCCATGAGCACCTCGTCGCCCTCCAGCGCGTCCAGCGCCTCGTCCAGCGAGGCCGGCAGGCGGGGATAGCGGCCGGGCACCGTGTCGGGGTCGACGTCCACGGCCTCGCCCGGGTCGAGCTTGCGCCGGATGCCGTCGAGCCCGGCGTGGATGACGGCGCCGAGCGCCAGGTAGGGGTTGGCCGAGGAGTCGGAGGGCTTCAGCTCCAGGTTCGGCTCGCCGCTGTCGCCGAGCGGGGAGCACAGGCGCACGGCCGCCTCCCTGTTGTCGGGGCCGTACACGGCGTACGCGCTGGACCACATGCGCGGCGCCAGCCGGCGGAAGCTGTTGACGCTGCCGCAGGTCAGCGCGGTGAGGGCGGGCAGGTGGGCGAGCAGGCCGCCGATGAAGCCGGAGCGCACCTCGCCGTCCTCGGCGAACAGGTTACGGGAGTCGCTCCAAAGAGACAGGTGCAGATGGGTGCCGTTGCCGGCCTGGTCGGCCAGCGGCTTGGGAGCCAGCGAGGCCCACATCTGCATGCGCAGGGCCACCCCGCGTACGGTTTCGCGGTAGATGACGTGGTTGTCGGCGGCCCGCAGGGCGGGCGCGTGGCGCACGGACAGCTCCTGCTGGCCGGGACCCAGCTCCGGATGGTAGTGCTCGACGCGCAGCCCCTGCGTCTCCAGGGCGCGCATCAGCTTGATCGTGTAGTCGTGGGCGGTGTCGAAGCCCAGCCCGGCGTAGCAGAGCGAGTCGTCGATCGGCACCAGCCGGTCGGGCCCGCCCGACGGGTCGGGCAGCCTGCGGCCGAGGGTGAACTCCGGCTCGAACGCGGCAATGAGGGTGTAACCCTCGGTCGCCAGGTCGGCGATGGCGTCCTTGAGAAACGTCCGCGCGCACGCTTCCCACGGAGTGCCGTCGGGACGGCGCAGGTCCGACAGCATGGCCGCGGCGCCGGGAGCGTAGGGCAGCGGCACATACGTGGCGGGGTCGGGAACGATGCGCACCTCACCCACCGGACCCATGTGCTCGACGTCCTGGAGCTGGTCGAGCATGTTCATCGCCATCATCGCCACCGTGTGCCCGATGCCTGTGCTGAGCCGTTCGGCCAGCCGCGACCGAGACGCCGCCTTGCCACGGATCACGCCACCGTGGTCGGCGTACAGGAACCGGATCAGCTCGATACCCTCGAGCTCAGCCCGTTCGAGGATCCGCCGGGCGTGGGGATCGAGCTGATTGATCTTGGTGCCGCTCGGGCGATCTGTCATCCTGCCTGCGTAACACGATCCGGCAGCGCGGGGAAGCACCTGACGCAGACAGAACCATCCGTCAGGTCAGAACACTCGAGAAGAACACGGCCAACTGATTGGCTCCCTGAATGATTCCGTCGAACACACCGTTGACCGCGGCGGCGGCTTGGGCCGGCCGGGTGAACAGGTAGAAGACCACGAACGCGACAGCCGCGTAGGTGATCACCTTCTTGACCTGCATGGGGGGCCTCCTGCAGTCCATTCCCAGCCGTATATACCCGGATCTGGGCGATCACTAGGCATCTTCTGTGAAGATGTACATGATCCTAACCGGGGGGCTTCTTTCTGTTGCCATGGTACGGGCTTGAATCCGCGCGCGAGCGCCTGCCGCGCCGGGATTTCCGTGACGGCCGGGGCGCAGCAGGTGAGTGCCTCATGACAGAAGATTGATCGGCTTCCGGCCTGGTCATCGGGCCTGAGCGGAGGGCCGCTCGGAGGGTCGCTCGGCGGGCGTGAGCACGAGTCGCGTGGCCCGATCGGGGGCCCGGCCGGCGGGGCCCGGCCGGTCGGCGTGTCGTCAGACCCCCAGGGTCGCCTCGCGCAGCGCGCTGACGGCGTCGGGCTCGCCGGTGAGCTCCACCCTGGCGTGCGCCTGCCGGCCGAAGCAGAACATCAGCAGCTCGCCCGCCCGGCCGGTGACCTCGACCCGGGAGCCGCCCTTGGGGCCGCCGAGCGCGACGCCGCCGCCGAGCCGGTGCAGCACCACGCCCACCGGCGACTTGCGCAGCGTCAGCCGGGCCCCGCTGGAGACCCGCTTCCAGATCAGCCGTTCGAGGTCGTCGGGCAGCGCGCGCGGCTCCCAGTCCGGCTGGGCGCGGCGCACGTCCTCGTGGTGCACGAACAGCTCCAGCGTGTTGACCGCCTCGTCGAGCGCGGGCAGCAGCCCGTACACGCCGCCCGGTTCGCGGACCAGGCCGACCAGCTCGGGGTAGGGCAGGCGCGTCTTGAGGCGGTTCTGCACCGAGGCGGTGTAGCCGGCCAGCGGCTTGAGCGCGATGCCGGGCATCGCGTCCGGCCTGCGCTCGCGGATGGCGAGGTGGGCGGCCAGGTCGGCGGTGGTCCAGCCCGCGCACAGGGTCGGCTCGTCCGGGCCGAGCCGGTCGAGCAGGTCGCAGAGCGCGGCGCGTTCGCCACGAGCATGTGTCACGGGCCCAACCCTACCGGTGGGAATAACGAAGTGATCAGACGTGATACTGACATACGTATAAACGTGCGAGTCTGAGAGGAAATCCCCCGCGTGGCGAGCAAGGTCACCTCGGCCGTGATGCGTCAAGGACTCCGTGTCCTTGGGGTGGCCATCCGCACCGAAAAGGCGGTTTTCACACTGGCGGTCACCGCCAGCGCCCTGTACGGAGGCATGACCGTCGCCTCCGCCTGGGCCCTCGGCTGGGCGACGCAGAACGTGGTGCTGACCTCGTTCACCGCAGGCGACGTCACGACGGGCGCGCTGTGGACCGGCGTGCTGCTCATCTTCGGCACCGCGCTGCTCAAGGCCATCGGCGTGGCCGGGCGGCGGATCCTGGCCGGAGTCATGCAGTACCGCATGCAGGCCAGGTCGCGCCGCGACGTGACCAAGCAATACCTGCGGCTGCCCCTGTCCTGGCACCACCGCCACCCCACCGGCCAGCTCCTGTCGAACGCCAGCGCCGACGCCGAGGCCGCCTGGGCGCCGCTCGCGCCGCTGCCGATGGCGGTCGGCGTGATCGTCATGCTGGTCACGGCGGCGATCGCGATGCTCTTCACCGACCTGGTGCTGGCCCTGGTCGGCTTCCTCATCTTCCCGGCCATCGCCGTGCTCAACCTGGTCTACCAACGCCGGCTCAGCCCGCTGGCCACCCGCGCCCAGCAGCTGCGCGCCGAGGTCAGCGAGATCGCGCACGAGAGCTTCGACGGCGCCCTCGTCGTCAAGACCCTCGGCCGCGAGGAGCTGGAGACCGACCGGTTCCGGCGGCGCGCCCACGAGCTGCGCGACGCCAACATCGCCGTCGGCCGGGTGCGCGGCCTGTTCGACCCCATGCTGGAGGCCCTGCCCACGCTGGGCGTGCTCGCGGTCCTGGCCGTCGGCGCGGGCCGCCTGTCGGCGGGCGCGATCGACGCCGGCGGGCTGGTGCAGGTGGCCTACCTGTTCACCCTGCTGGCCTTCCCCATCAGGGCGCTGGGCTGGGTGCTGGCCGAGCTGCCGCGCAGCGTGGTCGGCTGGGAGCGGGTGCAGGCCGTCCTGGACGCGACCGGCTCCATGGAGTACGGCTCCGCCGCCGCCACCTCGACCGCCCCGGCGGAGCTGCGCATCCGCGACGTCTCCTACGCCTACGGCGAGGCCGAGGTCCTGCACGACGTCACCTTCGAGGTGCCCGCCGGCCGCACGGTCGCCCTCGTCGGCCCCACCGGCTCGGGCAAGTCCACGCTCGTCCAGCTCCTGGCCCGCCTGGTCGACCCCGACTCGGGACAGGTCCTGCTCGACGACGTCGATCTGCGGGAGCTGCCCTACGGCGGCGTCGCGGAGTCGGTCGCGCTGGTGCCCCAGCAGACGTTCCTGTTCGACGACACCGTACGCGGCAACATCGCGCTCGGCGGCGGTGACAGCGACGCCGGCATCGGCGACGAGGACGTGTGGGCCGCGCTGCGCCTGGCCCAGGCCGACGGGTTCGTCGCCCGCATGCCCTCCGGGCTCGACACCCGCGTCGGCGAGCGCGGCGCCACCCTGTCCGGCGGCCAGCGCCAGCGCCTGGCCCTGGCCAGGGCCGTCGTGCGCCGCCCCCGCCTGCTCGTCCTCGACGACGCCACCTCCAGCGTGGACCCCCAGGTCGAGGCCAGGATCCTGCACGGCCTGCGCGACGCCGCCCAGGCCTCGACCGTCGTGGTCGTCGCCTACCGGATGGCCACCATCGCGCTGGCCGACGAGGTCGTCTACCTCGACCGGGGCCGCGTCGTGGACCGCGGCACGCACGAGGAGCTGCTCGCGCGCTGCCCCGGCTACCGCAACCTGGTGACGGCCTACGAGCGCGAGGAGGCCGAGCGCGCGGCCATCGACATTCCCCCGATCGAGGAAGAAGAGATCAGCGCATGACGGTCCAGAGCATCCGGCGCGATTCGGAACGTTCCGCGCTGGCCACGGTCCGCCACGGACTCTCCCTGACCCCCGAGTTCCGCAAGGGCCTGGCCGGCACGCTGGCGCTGGCCGTCATCGCCACCATCGGCAAGATCATCGTGCCGGTCGCGGTGCAGCAGACGATCGACACCGGCCTCAAGGGCGGCACCCCCGACGTCCCGTACATCACCCGCGCGGTCGTGATCTGCGCCGCCGCGGTCGTGCTCACCGCCCTGGCCGCGTACGTCATGAACGTGCGCCTCTACAAGGCCACCGAGTCCTCCCTGGCCACCCTGCGGGTGCGGGGCTTCCGGCACGTCCACGACCTGTCCGTGCTCACCCAGAACACCGAGCGCCGCGGCGCCCTGGTCTCCCGTGTCACCAACGACATCGACCAGATCAGCACCTTCATGCAGTGGGGCGGGCTGATGATCATCGTGGCGTTCGGCCAGCTGTTCGTGGCCACCGTGCTGATGTTCGTCTACTCCTGGCAGCTCACGCTGCTGGTCTGGGCCTGCTTCGTCCCGCTCATGATCGCCCTGCCGCGCTTCCAGCGGCTGCTGTCGCGGGCGTACACGGTCGTGCGCGAGCGCACCGGCGACATGCTGGCCGCCGTCAGCGAGTCCGTCGTCGGCGCCGCCGTCATCAGGGCCTACGCCTCGGAGCGGCGCACCGCCGAGCGCATCGACCAGGCCGTGGACGCCAACAAGAAGGCCCAGACCAGGGCGCAGACCATCGTCGGCTTCGTCTTCCCGCTGACCGAGATCGTGGCCGCGCTCGCCATCGCCGGCATCGTCCTGCTCGGGGTGCGGCTGGGCATGTCGGGCGACATCACCCAGGGCGAGCTGGTGGCGTTCCTGTTCCTCGTGACGCTGTTCGTCTCGCCGCTGCAGACCGCCACCGAGGTGCTGAACGAGGCGCAGAACGCCGTCGCCGGCTGGCGCCGCATCCTCGGCGTCCTCGACACCCCGCCCGACGTCGCCGACCCCGGCGAGCAGGGCGTGCAGCTGCCCCGGGGGCCCATCGAGGTCGCGTTCGAGAACGTGCACTTCTCCTACCCCGGCGGCGTGCCCGTGCTGAGCGAGGTCACGATCGAGATCCCGCCGCGCTCCCGCGTCGCGATCGTGGGGGAGACCGGCTCGGGCAAGACCACGTTCGCCAAACTCCTGACCAGGCTCATGGACCCCGGCTCAGGCCGTGTCACGGTGGACGGCCACGACCTGCGCGACGTGCGCTTCTCCTCCCTGCGCGAACGGATCGTCATGGTCCCGCAGGACGGCTTCCTGTTCGACGGGACCCTGGAGGACAACATCCGCTTCGGCAAGCCGGCGGCCACCGCCGAGGAGATCGAGCTGGCGCTGACCGAGCTCGGCCTGGCCGACTGGCTGGAGGGCCTGCCCGCCGGCCTGGCCACGCCGGTCGGGCAGCGCGGCGAGTCGCTGTCTGCGGGCGAGCGCCAGCTCGTCGCCCTGGCCCGCGCCTACCTCGCCGACCCCGACCTGCTGCTGCTGGACGAGGCCACCTCCGCGGTGGACCCGGCCACCGAGGTACGCCTGGCGCGCGCCCTGGAAGGCGTCACCAGGGGCCGCACGGCCGTCTCGATCGCGCACCGCCTGTCCACGGCGGAGAACGCGGACGAGGTGCTGGTCTTCGACTCCGGCCGCCTGGTGCAGCGGGGGCCGCACGCGAAGCTGGTGGACGAGCCCGGCGTGTACGCCGACCTGCACGCCTCCTGGATCTCCGCCGCCCGCTCCTGACGCTCCCGCCCGCACGGACGCCTTATCTGTGCACGGACGTGCGGGCTCAGGAACGCGTCGAGGCTCAGGCGCGCATGGCGGCGAAGGTGACGCTCGTGCCCGCTGGACCCGACACGATCGTGATGTGCTCGCACAACATGCTGGTGAGCCACAGCCCCCGCCCGCAGGAGTCGAACCCCGCGGGCGGGCGCATGTCGCCCATCCACCCCGCCGGCAGCCCCGGGCCCTCGTCGGTGATCTCGCACCACAGCCGCTCGCCCCGCGTCCACAGCCGCAGCCGCCCGTGCCCGCCGCCGTGCACGACCGCGTTCGTGACGATCTCGTTGACCGCCAGCACGAAGTCCTCCAAACCCCTGCCGGTCAGCCCCGCGCGGCCGGCGTGCTCGGCGACGGCCCTGCGCAGGAACGTGATCCGTCCCCGGGCGAAGCTCGTGCAGAACACCTGTCTACACATCGCCCACCCGGCGCACGGCGATGACCTCGTCGGCCCTGATCAGCCTGAGCACCCGGGCCACGGACGCCCCGCACACCACGGAGGTGCTCCCGAACGGCCTGGCCAGAGCCGTGACGGTGAGCAGCTGGGCCGAGCCGGCGTCGATGAAGTCGAGCCCGGTGGCGTCGACCACGACCTCGCCCGGCTCGTGCTCCAGCCGCGCCAGCAGCGAGGCGAACGCCGGCCGGTTGGTCAGGTCGATGTCCCCCCACACCCGCAGCCCCGGCGGCGAGCAGGTGTTGGCGAAGCGCAGCAGCGCCTGCTCGGGGGAGATCGGATGCACCGAGGCGGCCCGGTCGAGGGCGTCGCGGGGGAACAGCCGGCGGTCGTACTGGCACACGGCGGCCAGCCACCGCTCCCCGAACAGCTCGTTGGTCGCCGCCTCGAACGCCGCCTGCCTGCGGGCGTCGCCCACGCCCCAGGAGGCGTCGATCAGCGCGTACACGCCGTGCTGTCCGTGCTCGCGGGCCCGGTCGTGGGCGCCGGTCAGCTTCGCCTGCACCCGCTGGAGATCGAGCGAACCGCCGGTGAAGTAGGTGTCGGCGCAGGCCAGGATCTCGATCCGGCCGGCGTGCTCGGCGTCGGCGAACCCCGGCACCAGCGGCGCCAGCCACGCGCGCGTCCGCTCGGGGCTGTCGGCGTGCGTGATGAGCACCACCCTGGTGCGGCGGCGCAGGCCGTTCATCGTGAACGCCTGCGCGGCCGTCATCCGCTCCCGCTCGCCCTCGAACGGCAGGCAGACGTGATCACCCAGATCGGGATCGAGGACGGAGCCCGCGACGTGCACCACGATCGTGTCCTCCCCTAGCACGCGTCGGCTCCGAAATTACTCCGGTCCACGCCATCACGTAGCGCGTTCTCAGTAAAACCCACTGTGACGCGCCCCAGACCGGTGTACCTTTTCGGCGGGGCCACCCGTGGGAGGGGACATGAGGAGCATGGGCGTGGATGTGCTGGAGATGTCACGACACCAACACGGGGAGCTGGTGGTGGTCAGCCTGGCGGGGGAGCTCGACGTCGACAACGTCTCCCGGGTGCGCCAGTGCCTCGACGAGGCCGTCCGCGCGCACGGCCCCCGGCTGGTGGTCGACCTGAGCGCGCTGACGTTCATCGACACCACGGGGCTCGGCGTGCTGGTGCGGCAGCTGGCCGCGCTGCGCGACCGCGACGGCACCATGGCGCTGGTCGTCCCCGACGGGCTGGTGCTGCGGCGGCTGCGGCGCACCAACCTGGCGCCGCTCTTCCCCATCTACGACACGCTCTCCCAGGCCCTGGCCTGATACCGGGGGAGGCGGGTGCGGCACAGCGGTGACGGGGGCACGAGGCGGGGCTGGTTGAATGGCAGCATGTCGCTCGACCCCAAGATCGCCGCCCGGCTCAAGCGCAACCCCGACGGCCTGATCCCCGCCATCGCCCAGCAGTACGACACCGGTGAGGTGCTCATGCTGGCCTGGATGAACGACGAGGCCCTGCACCGCACGCTCACCACCGGCCGGGCCACCTACTGGTCGCGCAGCCGCGCGGAGTTCTGGGTCAAGGGCGACACCTCCGGCCACGTCCAGCATGTTAAGTCCGTGGCGCTCGACTGCGACGGCGACACCCTGCTCGTCAAGGTCGACCAGGAGGGCGCGGCCTGCCACACGGGCGAGCGCACCTGCTTCGACGCCGACCGGCTCGACGTCGTGCTGAGTTAGGCGGACGGCATGCGGGCTGACAAATCAGACGGGGCCGACAGAGCTGACGGCGCCGGCCGGGCTGACGGCGCCGGCAGGGTCGGCGAAGCTGACGAGGTCGGAGGCGTTGGCGGAGCTGACAGGCTCGGCGGAGCCGGCGAGGCCGGCGGGGCCGGCCGGGCGGCGCTCCGGCGCGGGGAGCTGTGGGGCTGGGTCGTCGCGACCGCGCTCGGCTGCCTCCTGGTGCTCGTCGCCGCCGGGCAGACCTGGGCGCGGGTGCTCGGGAACGGCGACACGGCCGCGCCCACCGGCGGCGACCTCAGCCCGGTGCTGACACCCGCGGCGCTGGCCGGGCTGGCCGGCGTGGTGGCCGTGCTGGCCGCCAAGGGGCTCGGCCGCCGCGTCGTCGGCGTGCTGCTCGCCCTCTGCGGCGTGGCCGCCGCGGCCGGGACGTGGACGGCGCTCGACGACGCCGGCGTCACCGGCTGGCTGCGCGAGCGCAACGTGCTGCACGGCGTCACCGACCTGCCCTGGGAGCCGGTGGCCTGGTGGCCCGTCGTGTCCGGCGCGGGGGCCGTACTGATGATCGCCGGAGGAGCGGTCGCGGTCGTGCGCGCGGGCGCGTGGAGCGGCATGTCGGCCCGCTACGACCGGGAGCGGCGCCCGCCGGCCGGCGGCGAGGCGCAGGTCGCCGACGACAGGGCGCTCTGGGACGCGCTCGACCGCGGCGACGACCCGACCGATTCCCGCTGAGCACCGGCCCTGGCGAATCCCGCATTGTTCTGATTCCTTGGCCGCCCGGCGAACATTTCCTCAATAGGCTGCCGTTGCAACTCGCCACGGACATTTGAGGAGCCGGCTCATGAGCTACGGGGATCAGGGTGAAAACGGCGGCTACGGGGCCCAGCCGCCGGGGGGAGGCTATGGCCAGCAGCCACCCGGCTACGGCCAGCCTCAGGGCGGCAACGGAGGGTACGGCCAGCAGTCGCCGTCGGGGGGCGGCTACGGGCAGCAGCCCTACAGTGGCGAGGGGGCCTACGGGCAGCAGCCCCAGAGCGGCGGTTACGGCCAGCAGCAGCCCGGCCATGGAGGTTACGGCCAGCAGCCGGCCAGCCATCCGCAGGAGCTCGGCTACGGGCAACTGCCGCCCAGCGGCGGTTACGGCCAGCAGCCCCCCAGCTACGGCGGTCACGGTCAGCAGGGCTACGGGCAGCCGGGCTATTACGGGCCGCCCCGCTCGTCCAACGGCATGGCGGTGGCCTCGCTGGTCCTGGGCATCATCGGCCTGGTCGCCTGCGGTCTCACCAGCATCCCCGGCGTGATCCTCGGCCACGTGGCGCTCAACCGGATCAAGCGCACGGGCGAGGAGGGCTCCGGCATGGCCGTGGGCGGTCTGGTCACTTCGTACATCACGGTTGCCATCTGGGTGTTGTGCTGGCTCATCTTCGGCGGCATGCTGCTGTCTCTGATGGGCCTGAGCGCTGCCGCCACGTCGTCCTCGTACGACTACTGAAACCGGCGGTGACCTGCGGCGCGCGTAGCCGGACCGTGACGACCCGCTTGCGGTCCGATTACGAATTGTCCGCAAGATGGACGTTAGTCCTCGTAGTAGATGGTTTCTCGCTAGGCTGCCGCGCGCAACTCAGACTCGAAGATGACGACATGAGGGGTCATTAGCATGAGTTACGGTAACCAGGGCGACGGCGGATACGGCGCTCAGCCGCCCGGCGGCGGTTACGGTCAGCAGCCTCCGAGTGGCGGTGGCTACGGCCAGCAGCCGCCCAGCGGTGGCGGCTACGGCCAGCAGCCCCCGAGTGGCGGTGGCTACGGCCAGCAGCCCCCCAGCGGTGGCGGCTACGGCGGTGGTTATGGGCAGCAGCCCCCGAGCGGCGGCGGCTACGGCCAGCAGCCTCCCGGTGGCTACGGCGGCGGTTACGGTGGCGGCCCCGGCGGCAACCCGCCGGACAACCACCTCGTCCCCGCCATCCTCACCACCCTGTTCTGCTGCCTCCCGCTCGGCGTCGTGTCGATCGTCAAGTCGTCGCAGGTGAACCAGAAGTGGCAGATCGGCGACTTCGCGGGCGCCCAGCAGGCCTCCGAGGAGGCCAAGACGTGGTGGAAGCGCAGCCTGATCATCGGCGCCGTCGGCTACGGTCTGCTGATCATCGCGTACGTGCTGTTCTTCGTGATCTTCGCCGCCAGCATGTCCTCGTACTCGTCGTACTAGGCCGCGGAAGACGACGGGCACGTACCGGAAGGCGGATACTGGAGACATGAGTTTCGCAACAACCGAGCGGCGCGGCACGAGACGCCTCAAGGCCCTGCTTCCGCCGCTCGGTGTTGCGGCCGCCGCCGGCCTGGCGTTCGCCGTGGTCGGCGCAGTGGACCCCAACGAGCCGGGTCACTACCCGACCTGCCCGTTCCTGATGATCACCGGCCTCTACTGCCCCGGTTGCGGCACGCTGCGCACCATGCACGCCCTGGCGCACCTCGACCCGGTCGCCGCGCTCGGGCTCAACCCGCTCGCCCTGGCGATGATCCCGTTCCTGCTGTTCTGGTGGGGGCGCTGGGTCCTGCGGTCGTGGCAGGGCCGGCCGCGGCGCACGACGCTGGCGCATCCGGCGTGGCTGTGGGTGTTCATCGGAGTGGTCATGGTCTACTGGGTCGTCCGTAATCTGCCCTTCGGGGCGTTCCTCGCTCCCTGACCGGGTGCCGGTGGCGAGGTGACCCCATGCGGGCCGATACCATCGCAGGATAAAGGCGAGAGAGCGGACGCGACGCGAACTCTCCGCCACCCCCAGCAGCCGACCGGAGGGACCTCAAGCGCGTGAGTGAGCGGACGGAAGGGCCGAGTGTCCTCGACGACATCCTCGACGGGGTGCGCGCCGACCTCGCCGCACGTCAGCGGGACGTCTCCATGGACGAGCTCAAGCAGCGGGCCGAGCGGGCGCAGCCGCCCAGAGACGCCATGGCCGCGCTCGGAGGCGACAGGATCTCGGTGATCGCCGAGGTCAAGCGCTCCAGCCCGTCGAAGGGCGCGCTCGCCGCGATCGCCGACCCGGCGGCGCTGGCGGCCGACTACGAAGCGGGCGGCGCCCACGTCATCAGCGTGCTGACCGAGCGGCGCAAGTTCGGGGGCAGTCTCGAAGACCTGGCCGCGGTCCGCGCCCGCGTCGACATCCCGATCCTGCGCAAGGACTTCATCCTCACCTCCTACCAGCTCTGGGAGGCCCGCGCCCACGGCGCCGACCTGGCCCTGCTCATGGTCGTCTGCCTGGAGCAGGAGGCGCTGGTGTCGCTGATCGAGCGGGCCGAGTCGATCGGGCTCACCCCGCTGGTCGAGGTGCACACCGACGAGGAACTCGACCGGGCGGTCGCCGCCGGCGCCCGGGTCATCGGCATCAACGCGCGCAATCTGAAGACACTCGAGGTCGACCGCGACGTCTTCACGAAACTGGCGCCGAAGATCCCCGATAATGTGATCAAGATCGCCGAGTCGGGGGTGCGCGGGCCGCACGACCTGCTCGCCTACGCCCGTGGCGGCGCCGACGCCGTGCTGGTGGGGGAGAGCCTGGTCACCGGAAAGGACCCGCGCAAGGCAGTGGAGGCGCTGGTCACCGCCGGCGCCCACCCGTCGACGCGCCCCGACCACTCAGCAGAGGGATAGCAGTGGCAAACGAAGGCACCATCCTGACCGCCGCCGACCTGGCCGGCAACGGCGCGCGCGGCGACGACCCCGACGTGCACGGCAAGTTCGGCATCTTCGGGGGCCGCTACGTGCCCGAGGCGCTCATCCCGGCGCTCGACGAGGTGGCCGCCGTCTACGAGAAGGCCAAGAACGACGCGGAGTTCCTGCGCGAGTTCGACCACCTGCTGCGCACCTACGCCGGCCGGCCCACCACGCTGACCGACGTGCCGCGCTTCAGCGAGCGGGCTGGCGGCGCCAGGATCGTGCTCAAGCGCGAGGACCTCACCCACACCGGCGCCCACAAGATCAACAACGTGCTGGGCCAGGCCCTGCTGACCAAGCGGCTCGGCAAGAAGCGGGTGATCGCCGAGACCGGCGCCGGCCAGCACGGCGTGGCCACCGCCACCGCCGCGGCCCTGCTCGGGCTGGAGTGCGTCATCTACATGGGCGCGGTCGACTGCGAGCGCCAGGCGCTCAACGTGGCCAGGATGAAGCTGCTCGGCGCCACCGTGGTGCCGGTGACCAACGGCTCCCAGACGCTGAAGGACGCCATCAACGAGGCCTTCCGCGACTGGGTGACCAACGTCGACACCACCCACTACCTGTTCGGCACCGTCGCGGGGCCGCACCCGTTCCCCGAGATCGTGCGCGACTTCGCCCGCATCATCGGCGTCGAGGCCCGCCGCCAGATGCTGGAGCTGACCGGCAAGCTGCCCGACGCGGTGTGCGCGGCGGTCGGCGGCGGCAGCAACGCCATCGGCGTCTTCCACGCCTTCATCGGCGACCAGGACGTCGCGCTGCACGGCTACGAGGCCGCCGGCCACGGCCTGGAGAGCGGCGAGCACGCGCTCACCCTCACCGCCGGCTCGGTCGGCGTGCTGCACGGCTCGCGCACCTACGTCCTGCAGGACGACGAGGGCCAGACGATCGAGTCCCACTCCATCTCCGCCGGGCTCGACTACCCGGGCGTCGGCCCGGAGCACGCCTGGCTGAAGGACTCCGGCCGCGCCACCTACCACGGCGTCACCGACGACGAGGCGATGGCCGCGTTCTCGCTGCTGGCCAGGACCGAGGGCATCATCCCCGCCATCGAGTCCTCCCACGCGCTGGCCGGCGCGCTGGAGCTGGGCCGCGAGCTCGGCCCCGCGGCGACCATCCTGGTCAACCTGTCCGGGCGCGGCGACAAGGACATGGGCACGGCGATGAAGTACTTCAACCTCTGACACCTGAGACTCCGTGACCCCGCCGCGAACGGGCGCCCCGGCTCCCGGCGTCGGCGGCTCGGGGTGACACGGCGCCGGATGCCGGCGGACCCGGCCTCCGGTGCCGGCGGCTCGGGGCGATCCGGCTCCGGGCGCCGGTGGCGGCCCGGAACGATCCGCTGACGACCCACGCCGGGCCGGGCCGGGTTGCCGCCCGCGACACATCGGCGTCCGACCGGCGCGGGGGATTCTGGGGCGGGCGGGGGGCAGGGCATCATGGTGAGACTCGACCTTCGAAACGGATAGACATGACGACTCTTCAGACGGTTTTCGCCAAGGCGAAGGCGGACAACCGGGCCGCGCTCGTCGGCTACCTGCCCGCGGGCTTCCCCTCCAAGGACGGCGCCATCGCCGCCGCCGCGGCCCTGGTGGAAGCCGGCTGCGACGTCATCGAGATCGGCCTGCCCTACTCCGATCCGCTCATGGACGGGCCGACGATCCAGGACGCCGTGCACAGGTCGCTGACCAACGGCACCCGCATCGCCGACGTGATGCGCACGGTGGAGGGCGTCGCCGCGACCGGCGCCGCCACGCTCGTCATGACGTACTGGAACCCGATCGACAAGTACGGCGCCGACCGGTTCGCGCGCGACCTGGCCAACGCGGGCGGCGTCGGCACCATCACGCCCGACCTGACGCCCGAGGAGTCCGAGCCGTGGCGCGCCGCCTCCGCTGCGGCGGGCATCGACACGGTCTTCCTGGTCGCGCCCAGCTCCACCGAGCAGCGCATCAAGGCCGTCGTCGACTGCTGCACCGGCTTCGTGTACGCGGCCTCGCTCATGGGCGTCACGGGCGCCAGGGAGAGCGTCAACGTCGCCGCCGAAGGCCTGGTCGAGCGGACCAAGGCCCACACCGACCTGCCCGTGTGCGTCGGGCTCGGCGTCGGCACCGGCGCGCAGGCGGCCGAGGTGGCGGCCTACGCCGACGGCGTCATCGTCGGGTCGGCGTTCATCCGCCGCATCCTCGACGCGCCCGACGAGGCGGCCGGCCTCGAGTCCGTCGCCACGCTGGCCAGGGACATGGCGCGAGGCGTACGCCGCTGACCGCGTTCTGAACGCGAGCCCGCGAGAACACGCGGGCGATACGGCGGCGGCCTGAACGCGAGCCCGCGAGAACATGCGGGCGATACGACGGTGGCCTGAACGCGAGCCGGCCAGAAGGCGCGGGCCGGTACGGGCGCGTGACGCCGCGCGAGCCTGCCGCCCGATGCGCTGAAGTGTGCCGCGCAGCCTTCGTGTCGTTTGTCGTGAAAAGCGGTGACTCTCCCAGGTCGGCCAGGGGGAACCCGCTTAGCTGATGCTTATCTCCGGCGTGGTCAGATGGAGATCCCGGTACTGTGCGCGACTTCCGCGCAGATCCAGAGGAGAACACACGTGGCCGCGTCACTAGCGTTGCCGAGAGCGACAACGGCGATACCCTGGGTGACAACCGTTGCCCGGCTCGTGCTGGGCGGGGTGCTGGTCGCGGCGGGCGCGCTCAAGATCGGCAACCCGGCCGACTCCGTCGTGGCGGTCAAGGCCTATCAGCTGCTGCCTGAGCCGGTCGCCGTCGCGGTCGGATACGCCCTGCCGATCCTGGAGATCGTGGTCGGCGTGCTGCTCATCGTCGGGCTGCTCACCAGGGTCGCCGCGGTGATCGCCGGGCTGCTCATGTTCGCGTTCGTGTTCGGGATCGCCTGGGCATGGGCCAACGGCCTGCGGATCGACTGCGGCTGCTTCGGCGGCGGCGGGCAACTGGGGGTGGGCCAGGAGCCGACCTACCTGCTCGACATCCTGCGCGACTTCGGCCTCGTCCTGCTCGGCGTCTGGACGGTGCGTTTCCCGCCGGGCCGCTTCGCGCTCGACGGTGCCCTCGGAATCGGGGGCGACACAGGTGATGACGACGAGGGGGACGACCGATGAGCAAGGGCGAACGTACCAAGACGAAGTCGCAGTCGGCGCGCGAGAAGATCAAGGCGCAGCAGGCGGAGGCGCGGGCGCGGGAGAAGCGCCGCCGGGTGGTGGCCTACACGACCGCGAGCGTGGTCGCGGTGGCCGCCGTCGGGCTCGGCGTGTGGTACGCCGCCAGCATCTCCCGTTCCGAGGAGGCCGGGGCGGCGCTCGCGCCGGTCACCGTGCAGCCCGACGGCAGCGTCGTGATGGCCAACGCGGGCGTCGCCGCGCCCGTGGTGGACATCTACGAGGACTTCCAGTGCCCGGCCTGCAAGGAGCTGGAGCGGGTCAGCGGCCCGACGTTCAAGAATCTGGCCGCGGAGGGCAAGGCCAAGGTGGTCTTCCACCCGATCACGATCTTCTCGCAGGAGCCGACCAAGTCCAACTCCGTACGGGCGGGCAGCGCGGCCAGGTGCATCGCGGACGGCAAGCAGTGGATGGCCTTCCACGACCTGCTGTACAAGAACCAGCCCCCCGAGAGCGAGGTGGGCTTCACGGCCGACCAGCTCAAGCAGTGGGGCAAGGACGCCGGCGTCACCGATCCCGGCTTCGACGCGTGCGTGACCTCGAACAAGAACGCCGACGTGCAGCTCGCGTACAGCAAGAAGGTCAGCGAGGAGCAGAAGCTCGATCACACTCCGACAGTGAAATTGAACGGTACAGAGATAGACAATCCGGTACTGTTCAGCCCGTCGCAACTTCGCGATGAGATTACGAAGGCGGCCAAGTAGCCTCGCTTCCGCTACCCTCACCTGACATGCCCCTTGCCTCGATTCCCAGCCCTTCCCAGGGGGTCTGGTATCTCGGAATCATCCCGATCCGGGCTTATGCGCTATGCATCGTGCTCGGCGTCATCGTCGCCGTCTGGCTGAGCGAGCGGCGCTGGCGCGCCCGCGGCGGCCAGCAAGGGACGATCATCGACATCGCGGTCCCCGCGGTCATCTTCGGCCTGATCGGCGGCCGGCTCTACCACGTCATCACCGACTGGCAGACCTACTTCGGCAGCCGCGCGATCAAGGAGCCCATCCAGGCGCTGTTCATCTGGGAGGGCGGCCTCGGCATCTGGGGCGCCGTCGCCCTCGGCGCCCTCGGCGTCTGGCTGTCCGTGCGCAAGCGCGGCATCTCCATGGGCGCCGTCGCCGACACGGTCGCGCCGGGCATCGCCTTCGCGCAGGCCATCGGCCGCTGGGGCAACTGGTTCAACCAGGAGCTCTACGGCTCGCCGACCACGTTGCCGTGGGGGCTGGAGATCGACATCGAGCACGGCGGCGAGCCCGGCGTGCTCTATCACCCGACCTTCCTGTACGAGTCGCTGTGGGACGTCGCGCTCGGCTTCGCGCTCATCTTCGTGGGCCGCAGCCTGGCGCTGCGCCACGGGCGGCTGTTCGCCCTCTACGTCGCCGGTTACACGCTCGGCCGCTTCTGGATCGAAGGGCTGCGCATCGACCCGGTCGGCGGCGTCGACCACGCGGTGGAGTTCCTCGGGCTGCGGATCAACCAGTGGACCTCGATCGTGCTGTTCGTGCTCGCCCTGGTCTACTTCTTCGCCACCCGCAACAAGACGGGCGTGGAGATCGTGTCGCCGCCGTCGGCGGACGACCCGGACGCGCAGGCGGAAGCGGACCCGGAACACGCGGCGGGCCAGGCCGATCCCGGCACGGGCGAGTCCTCCACGACCGACGCCCCTCCAGGCGACTCCACGGCCGGCGAGACGCCGGACCCGGAGACGGCCGCGAAGCCGTCGGCGACGACCTCCGGAGAATCTCCGGCGGCCTCCGCGCAGGACTCCGCGGCCTCCGACCAGCCGGAGACCGGGAAGCAGCAGCCGGGCACGGCCGACGCCGGCGAGTCAGCGGACGCGGCGCGTACGGAAGACTCCCAGAGCAGCACCGCGGATGCCGCCGACGACACCCCGGCAGACCCCGGACCCACCACGACCGGCTCCACCGGCGCCGCTTCCACCGAAACGGCTTCCGCACCAGCCGCTGAGGCCGACACGGGCACCAAGGCAGCGGACGACGATTCGGGAGAGCCCTCCGAGCCAGGAGAGCCCTCCGGCACAACAACCTCTCCCGAGCCGCTCGCCGAGCCTGAACCCGTGACGAAGGAGAAGAACTCGCGATGAGCGGTCGCGCGGAGGCCCACCACCGACATCGCGACGTCACCGGAGGCTGGCTACGGCCGTCGGTGTTCGGCGCGATGGACGGCCTGGTGTCGAACTTCGCGCTCATCGCAGGCGTCGCGGCCGGCACCGCCAACACCCGCATCATCGCCCTCGGCGGAGCCGCCGGCCTGGCCGCCGGGGCGCTGTCCATGGCGGGCGGCGAATACGTCTCGGTGGCCAGCCAGCGCGAGCTGGCCCAGGCCGAGATCGCCGTCGAGCGGCGCGAGCTGGCCAGCCATCCCGATGACGAACGGGAGGAGCTGGCGCAGACGTTCGTGGACAGGGGTGTGGCGCCCGACCTGGCCGCCGAGGTGGCCAGGCAGATCTCCCTCCACCCTGACCAGGCGTTGGAGGTGCACGCGCGCAACGAGCTCGGGGTCGCGCCAGGCGATCTGCCGTCGCCGGTGGTGGCGGCGGTGTCGTCGTTCCTGTCGTTCGGGGTGGGGGCGTTGCTGCCGCTGCTGCCGTACCTGCTGGGGGCGCACGACCTGCTCTGGTCGACCGGAGTGTCCGGCGTGGCGCTGTTCGCGGCCGGGGCGATCGTCTCGGTGGTGACGGCGCGCAGCTGGTGGTATTCCGGGCTACGCCAGCTGCTGGTCGGAGCGCTGGCGGCGGCGGTCACGTTCACCGTCGGAAACCTCGTCGGGGCGGCGGGGCTGTGATGGCCCGCAAAAGATCACCCTCCAAGGGCGGCCGCACGGGCGGCAACGACGGAACCGGCCGCACCAGAGGCACCCGCTCGACCCCGCCCACAGACAGCACAGGCTGGCCCGCCACCGACTCTCAGGGCACACCCCCGGACACGGGGTGGCACGGCGCGGGCCCGGAGGGCGGCCGCCGTGGCGCCGCTGCCGGTCCGGACGGCGGCCACCACGACCCGGGCACCGAAGGCCCTCGGCCCGGCCCTGGGACGGACGGCGGCGGCTGGCCCGCCCCCGGCACTGACGGCGGTGGCTGGCAGGCCGCTGGGACGGATGGCGGTGGTCGTCGGCCTGCCGGTATGGACAGTGGTAGTTGGCAGGCCCGTGGGAGCGATGGCGGAGGTCGGCGCGCTGCTGGGACGGATGGTAGCGGTCGTCGGCCTGCCGGTATGGACAGCGGTAGTTGGCAGGCTGCCGGGACCGACGGCGGTGGCCGGCGGGCTGCTGGGACGGATGGCGGTGGTCGCCGGGCTGCCGGTATGGACAGTGGTAGTTGGCAGGCCCGTGGGAGCGATGGCGGAGGTCGGCGCGCTGCCGGGACGGATGGTAGCGGTCGTCGGCCTGCCGCTGCGGACAGTGGCAGTTGGCAGGCCGCTGGTGCGGCTGGGACCGATGGTGGTGGCTGGCCGGCGGCGGGTGATGGCCGGTCGGGAGCGGGTGCAGGTGGTCGGAGCCGCCGTTCGGACGGTGGCGGCTTCGGTCGGGGTCGTGGCCGGTCCGGCGCGCATACCGACGGCGGCGGCTGGCCGGCAGGCGGCGCCGAGGGCATGGGCGCGGACGGCGGCCGACATGGTGCCGCTCCAGAGAGCCGGCGTCGCGGCGTCGGCGCTGACGGCGCTCGGCCCGGTACCAGCGCCGACGGCGGTCGGTCCCACGCGGGCGCGGACGGCGGCCGGCACGGTGCCGGTGCCGACAGCGGCCGGTCCTACGCGGGTGCGGACGGGGGCCGGCACGGTGTCGGTCCCGAGGCTGGGCGGCGCGGGCCGGGGTCCGACGGCGGTAGACCGGCTGCCGGGACGGATGGCAGAGGCTGGCCGGATGCCGGTTCCGGCGGTGGTGGCGGCTGGCACGCCGCTGGGACCGGCGGTGGTGCTCAGCAGGCTGCCGGTACCGATGGCGGAGGCTGGCACGCCACCGGGACCGATGGCGGCGGTAGTAGGCAGGCTGCTGGGACCGACGGCGGTGGCTGGCCCGCCGCCGGGACCGATGGTGGTGGTAGGCAGGCCGCTGGGCTTGGCGGTGGTCGGCGCGCTGCCGGGACGGATGGTCGCGGTCGGCGGGCTGCTGGATCGGACAGTGGCAGTTGGCAAGGCGCTGGGACGGCCGGGACCGCTGGGACGGATGGTCGCGGTCGGCGGGCTGCTGGATCGGACAGTGGCAGTTGGCAAGCCGCTGGGACGGCCGGGACCGCCGGGACGGATGGTCACGGTCGGCGGACTGCTGGTCCGGACAGTGGCAGTTGGCAAGCCGCTGGGACGGCCGGGATGGCCGGGACAGCCGGAACGGATGGTGGTGGTTGGCCGGCGGCTGGTGACGGCCGGTCGGGAGCGGGCGCAGGTGGTCGGAGCCGCCGTTCGGACGGTGGCGGCTTCGGTCGAGGGCATGGCCGGTCCGGCGCGCACACTGACGGCGGTGGCTGGCCGGCAGGCGGTGCCGAGGGTATGGGCGCGGAGGGTGGCCAACCCCTGACAGGCACCGACGGCCGCGGTTGGCACGCCACCGGCGGCGGCCCGCAGGCGGCCGAACCGGACGACCGGCGTTCGGAAGGCGGCCGCGGCGGTCGCAGAGCCGGCCGCTTCCATGGCAGCCGATCCGAGGAGCCGGTGAACGGCAACTGGCAGGCGTCCAGCACAGGCGACGGCCTGCTCTCGAACGACGGCTGGTCCACCGACGCACCCGGCGCCGGACTGCTGGCAGGCGACCGGTCAGCAACCGACAGCCGAGCCGCGAACCCGGACGGCGGTCGACCGGCGGATGACGCCTGGTCAGCGGATGCGTCCGGCGGTGGGCCGGAGGGTGCGACCGGCGGCCGGCGGTGGGGCCGTGGTCGTGGCAGAGGTGTGGGTGCGGACGGTGGCCGTTCGGCGAATGATGCGCGGTCAGCGGATGGGACCGGTGGCCGGCGATCGGCTCGTGGCCGGGGCGCGAACCCGGACGGCGGCCGGTCGGCCGACGATGGGTGGTCGGCGGGTGTGGCCGGAGGACAGCGGCCGGGCGATGGCAGGTCGGCGGGTGCTGACAGTGGCGCCATGTTCATGGCCGGAACGGCTGACGGTGGCTGGTCGGTCGACAGCGCTGGCAGTACCGGCGGTGCCGGCGGTGCCGACGGTGTCGGTGGTGCTGGTGGCGGGGACGGTGGTGCGCGGCAGGCATCGGAGACGGAGGGCAGGCGGCGGTTCGGGCGTGGGCGGAAGGCGGCGTCCGGCGGGCGGGGGGCCGAGCCCGGTGATGGGGAGGCGGAGTCCGGCTGGCTGAACGGTGAGGACAGTGACCGGGCGTCGGCGTTCGGGTGGCCGGAAGAGGACTCCGACGGTGCGGATGCGGCGTCCGGGAGGCGGAAGGCCAAGTCCGGCGGTTCGAAGGGCGTGTTCGGGCGCGGGCGGAGGGCCGAATCCGGTACGCCGGAGGTGGCGTCCGGGCGTCGGCAGGCCGAGTCCGATGGTTCACTGGCGGCGTCTGGGCGTGGGCAGGCCGGGCCCGGTGGTGCACTGGCGGCGTCCGGGCGTGGGCATGCCGAGTCCGGTGGTTCAGAGGCGATGTCCAGGCGTCGGACAGCGGAGTCCAGTGGGTCGGAGGCGACGTCCGGGCCGCGGATGGGGGAGCCGAGCGGGCCGGAGGCTGCGCACGGGAGGCGGAAAGCCGACTCGGGTGGGCCGGAGCCGGTGGCCGGGAGGCGGAAAGCTGGGGCCGGGCGGCGGAAGGCGGAGGCTGGTGGGCCTGCGACCGGGGAGTTCGACGCCGAAGGGCTGACGGTGGCCGGCCGTGGCGCGGGTGACGACGACGGATCCGGGCGACGGGAGCCCGCCTACCACAAGCGGCGCCGGACCCCACGTTCCGACTGGCAGTTCCCCGTACTCACCGACATGGGTTTCCGCCCCGAGCAGCAGCGCCTGTTCGTCATCATCGCCACGGTCGCCGGAGTGCTGGTCGCCGCCGGAGCCTTCGTCGCGGTCGTCAGCTCCCTCGGCACCTACTCGCCGGAACGGCAGATCACCGCCTCCGTGCTCGGCCCCGACGCGGCCGTCCCGCAGGTGTTCCACGGCTGGAACTCGCCCAAGCTGTTCAATCCCGTCACCGAGCGGGCCAAGGACCCGAAGGCGCTCACCGAGAAGGAGGTGTTCAGCCAGAAGGGGCTCGCCGTCTCGAAGAAGCTGAAGCTCAAGCTCGTCGCCAAGCAACTCGACGCCGACTGTTCCACGGCCCTCTGGGGCGAGCGCCTGCACGAACTGACGTCGAACGCCGGCTGCACCCAGGTCGCCCGCGGCCTGTACGCCAGCTCCGACGGCCGGTACGTCGGCCAGTACACGCTGCTCAACCTCAAGGACGGCAAGTCGGCCTCAGAACTGGTCGAGTCCTTGAAGACCCTCTACCGCGGCGGCTGGGCCCGCCCGCTGACCTCCTCCAAGGCGGCCTTCCCGCCGGGCGGCTACTCGGAGGCGGGCGGCTACGCGCTCGGCCATTACGTCGGGCTGGTGTGGCTCGGCAGGCTGGACGGCACCGAACCCACCGCCAAGGACGACTTCGTCTCCCTCACCCTGGCTCTGCGCGGGGCGGAGAAGGCCGTCTACCGTCGCGTCGTCGCGATCACGGGGCCGTCCTCCTGATGTCCCGCCGTATCGTCCTCCCCGCAGTGGCCGCCGTCCTGGCAGGCGCCGCCGTGTCGGGCTGGCTGTGGCTGCGCGGCGACGACCCGCGTCCCACCACCCTGCACGCCGAGCTCACCTCCGCCTTCTACGCGGCCATCGACACCCGCCAGCGTGACGCCACGCCGCTGACGATCGAGGAGGTGTTCCCGCCGGCCGCTCAGAGCCTGGCGGGCATGGGGCAGGTGGCCACCCGCCAGTTCACCGACTGCGACGAACTCCTCTGGGGCACGTCGGCCACCGGGTGCACGCAGGCGCTGCAGGCCACGTACGAGGGCGGCTCCATGGCGGGTCAGTTCGTCATCTTCAACCTCAGCGACGGGCGCGCGGCCGACGGTCTCGTGTCCGCCCTGCGCAAGGACGGGTTCGTACGCCAGGACGTGGCGTTCGAGCCCGCCGGCAGCCTGGCCCAGGTCCGGGCGATGGGCCACTACGTAACGGTGAGCTGGACCGGCACCACCCAGCCCACCCAACCAGGCCAGAAGCCGGCCGGCTCCGAACAATTCGGCCCGCTGAACCAGCCCACCCACCCCGAGCAACTCGACGACTCCGGCCAACCGGGCCGGCCCACAGATACAGGCCGCAGAGGACGATCCGCAGAAACGGACCAACCTGGGCGATCCGCGGAAACAGGTCAGCCTGGTCAGCCCACGGACACCGGCCGGCCCGGGCAATCCGCGGACACCGGTCAACTGGCTCGGCCAGAGGACGCCGGCCGGCCCGAGCAGCCGGCTGACACTGGCCAACTAGGGCGACTCGCGGGCACCGGCCGGCCGGGGCAGCCGGCGGACTCCGGTCAGGTGGGGCAACCTGGGGACCCCGGCGAGGTGGAGCAGCCCGCGGACGCTGGGCAGGCGGGGCAACCGACGGGGTCCACACAGCCTCAGGATCCTGGGCAGGCTTCACAACCCGCCCAACCTACGCAGGACCTGGTCGCCGCCCTGGTCGCGCTCGACGGCCTCGGCCGAGCAGTGCAGGGCCGCGTCGTCGCCGCCACCTGACGACCTCGGGCCGCTCACCATGCTGCTCAGGCTTGGCGTGCTGGGACTGGTCAGGGTGTCGTGCGGTCGACGAGTGCCGGCGTCGGCGGTGGTCAAGCTCGCTTTGGTGCGGCCGGGTGGGACGCAGGCGTGAGGACGCCCCACTGTTGGTGTCCGAATCTTGGTTGCCGAGCGTGGCGGTGGGTGGGAGGAGCGCGGGATACTGCCTCGATGACTGCTGAGTACGCCCACAGTGACCAGTTCCGTGGTGGCCGCATTCACCTGTGCGATCTTGCCGGGCTGGAGATCCGGGATTGTGAGGTCAGTGGGCTGAAGGTCGTCGACTGCTATGGGAGCGATGTCTACCTCGGTGGTGACTTCGAGCGGGTCGTCGTCAACGACGTCGATGTGACCGCCTACGTCGAGGCCGAGCTCGACCGGCGGAACCCCGCGCGGGTGCTGGCGCGTGATGCCGCGTCCCCCGACGACTACCGGGCTGCTTGGGAGGCCGTCGAGACGCTGTGGGCGGCGACGCTCGACCGCGCCAGGCTGTTGCCCGAGGCCAGGCTGCACGAGCGGGTCGACGGCGAGTGGTCGTTGGTGGAGACCCTGCGGCACCTGCTGTTCGCCGGCGATGCCTGGCTGGGCAGTGCGGTGCTGGAGGAGGAGGCGCCGTACCATCCGCTGGGCCTCTGTGGTGGCTGGATGTCGCCCGACGCGATGGCGAAGCTCGGTCTCGCCCGCGATGTTGCCCCGACGCTGGACGAGGTGCTGGCGCCGCGGCTGGCCCGGATGGCCGCGATGCGGCGTGTCGTCGACGGGCTCACCGAGGCTGAGCTCGATCGGGTATGCGGTCGCAAGCCTGCGGATCCGTATCCCGACCAGGAGTATGTCGTGCGCAGGTGTCTCAAGGTGGTGCTGAAGGAGGAGGCCGAGCACCATCGTTATGCGGTACGTGATCTCGCCGTGCTCGAGGCAGCCGGTGCCTGAGGTAGCCGGTGCCTGAGGCGGCGCTTGTCTTCGGGCGCGTGGGTGGTTAGGTGGTGGTGGTCAGGGCGGTGATCGTTCTGGTGACTGCTTCGCGGAGGGAGGACAGGCGGTGGAGAGGGGCGTCCAGGGGGGTCAGGTCGTCTGACCAGTCGGCGGCCTCGCGGATCAGGGAGCGGGCCTCGTTCTTCGTCAGGGACGTGCCCTGTGCCGCGGCCACCGCGATGAGGGCCTCGCGCCAGGTGTTGGCCAGTTTGGCGTGGCTGTTGTCCATGATGCGGCGCAGCACCGTGTCCGCCTCGCCTTCCGGCTGCGGCCGGCGTACGGCGTCCAGGATGCCTTCGCCTGCTTCGTTCACCTCGTAGACGGGTGACAGGGCCTTGGGCAGGGGTGGGAGGGCGGTGCCGACGAGGCGGACGTGGGCGGCTCGGGTGGCGAGGAGGAGCCGGGGGAGTGCGGCCTCCAGGCCGGGCGGCACCGCCACGGCGACCCGCTGCGGTGCGGCGGCGTACGGTTTGGCCAGCCAGGTCGAGAGGCGGACCCGCGGCTGTGAGAGGCCCTTGGGCCAGTCGCCCACCAGGAGGTCCGCGTCGAAGCCCGCCAGCGCGTCCTCGAAGCCCGCCGGCCCGACGACCTCGGAGGCCGGTCGTCCGGAGAGCGGTGAGCCGCTTCCCCCGGAGGAGGCTTTTGCTTCGGAGGTGGATTCGACCGACTGGGGGCCGTGGGTGTAGATGGCGGTGGTCTGACGGGTGAGGCGGGACTGGACGGCGGGGCGGGTCTTGGTGGTGGGGCGCAGGAGGTAGAGGTCGGCGGCGGAACCGATCGCCTCCGCCCCGAAATAGCGGTTGAAGTCGGGATAAATGGCCTCATACACGAGGTTGAGCTCCGACAACTCCTGCTGCACCTTGAAGGCCAGCATCGGCGTGCGCTCGCTCGCCCCGTACGCCAGCAGCACCCGCCCGTCGTCCTTCAGCCCCTCCACCGCGCGCGCCACGAACAGCCCGATCCCCTCGGGCGTGTACGGCGGGTCGGTGAGGGCGAGGTCGTGGTCCCTGGCCGAGGCGGGCAGGCCGAGGCGCAGGTCGGCCCAGCGGGTGCGGACGCCCAGCCGCTGCTCGTCGATGTAGGCCAGGACACGCTCGTCGACGTCGACAACCGTCACGTCGGTCTCGGGGTGGACGAGCTTGACGGCCAGCGAGGTCAGGTCGTGGTCGCCCACGCACAACAGGCGGGCCCCGGGCAGCCAGAAGCGGGCGCCGAGCAGCAGCGCCCGGCGCAGCACGGTCTCCGGCGTGGCCGAGACGTGGTCGAGCACGTGGCGGGCGCGCGGAGCCTTGGCCACGAGGGCGGTCAGGCGGTCGAGCACGTGGGCGTAGTGCGGCAGCAGGTGGGCGACCGGGTCTTCCGGAGGCGCGGCCACGGCGAGCAGGTCCTGGTAGGAGGGGGTGTCGACGAGCGCGACGCGGAAACGGTCGCCGTCGCGCTCCAGGACGACCTCGCGCAGCAGCGACTCGACCGTGCGCCTGGACGTGGCGCTCTGCCTGACCAGCTCGGCCAGCGTCCACCAGCGGCCCTCGCAGAGCAGGGCCAGCGCGTGCCTCAGCCGCCTGCTGTCGGCCCCTGCCCCGGCGAGCAGCCGTTCGACCCCGTCACGCTCCATGGGTGAACCCTATCGGGGGCCGGGGACACTCGATCTCCGTGACGCGAATCCGCGGCCTGCACGGGGAATTTCGGGCCCTGCACCGGAGGTTTGGGATAGAGCGTTCGGATGCCGGAGTAGTGCGAATGTTCTCAATGCGGACGCGGCGGGCACCATTCCGGCAGGGTGGGGTAACCTCTATCCACGATATGCAGCAGGGCCAACGTCGTCCCCGCCTGTAGCGCAGTTCAGACAGACGAAGACGACGGGAGGGATTCAATGCCTGCTGCCCACCTCGGGATCCCCGAGCCCCAGGGCCTGTACCACCCCGCCAATGAGCACGATGCCTGCGGTGTCGCCATGGTTGCCGACGTCGCGGGACGCCGTGGACATGGGATCGTGGTGAAGGCGCTGACGGCGCTGTGCAATCTTGACCATCGGGGGGCCAAGGGTAGCGAGCCGGACACCGGCGACGGAGCCGGGATCCTGACGCAGATCCCCGACACGTTCTACCGCGCGAGTGTGCCGTTCGCGCTGCCCGCCGCCGGGTCGTACGCGACCGGCATCGCGTTCCTGCCGTTCGACGAGCAGGCCAGAGGCGTGGCCACCCGCCTCATCGAGGAGATCGCGGCCGAAGAGGGCCTCACCGTGCTCGGCTGGCGCGAGCTGCCGGTCGACCGTGACCTGCCGGGGCCGAGCGCGCGGGCCGTCATGCCGCACTTCGCCCAGCTGTTCGTCTCCTCCACCGGCGGTCACGAGGGGCTCGAGCTCGACCGGCTCGCCTTCTGCCTGCGCAAGCGCGCCGAGCACGAGGCCGACGTCTACTTCCCCTCGCTGTCGGCCAGGACCGTGGTCTACAAGGGCATGCTCACCCCCGACCAGGTCGAGCCGTTCTTCCCCGACCTGAGCGACGAGCGCTACGAGAGCGCGATCGCGCTGGTGCACTCGCGCTTCTCCACCAACACCTTCCCCAGCTGGCCGCTGGCCCACCCCTACCGCTACATCGCCCACAACGGCGAGATCAACACGGTCAAGGGCAACCGCAACTGGATGCGCGCCCGCGAGGCGATGCTGGCCTCGGCCCGCATCCCCGGCGACATCTCGCGGCTCTTCCCCGTCTGCGACCCCGACGGCAGCGACACCGCCAGCTTCGACGAGGCGCTGGAGCTGCTGCACATCGGCGGGCGCAGCCTGCCGCACGCCGTGCTGATGATGATCCCCGAGGCGTGGGAGAACCACACCGAGATGGACCCCGCGCGGCGGGCGTTCTACGAGTTCCACTCCACCCTCATGGAGGCGTGGGACGGGCCGGCCTCGATCACGTTCACCGACGGCACCCTGGCCGGCGCCGTGCTCGACCGCAACGGCCTGCGCCCGGGGCGCTTCTGGGTGACCGCCGACGGCCTCGTCGTGCTGGCCTCCGAGGCCGGCGTGCTCGACTTCAAGCCCGAGGACGTCGTACGCAAGGGCCGCCTGCAGCCGGGCCGCATGTTCCTCATCGACACCGCCCGCGGCAAGATCATCGAGGACGACGAGATCAAGGCGGAGCTGGCGGCCGAGCTGCCGTACGCCGACTGGCTGCACGCCGGCCTCGTCCGCTTCGAGGAGCTGCCGGCCCGCCAGCGCGAGATCCCCACCCACGAGGCGCTCGTCAAGAGGCAGCAGACCTTCGGCTACACCGAGGAAGAGCTGCGCATCATCCTGTCGCCGATGGCGAAGGCGGGCCAGGAGCCGATCGGCTCCATGGGCACCGACACGCCGGTGGCCGTGCTGAGCGAGAAGCCGCGGCTCCTGTTCGACTACTTCACCCAGCTGTTCGCGCAGGTCACCAACCCGCCGCTGGACGCCATCAGGGAAGAGCTGGTCACCTCGCTGGCCAGCACCCTCGGGCCCGAGGGCAACCTGCTGGACCCGGGGCCGAGCTCCTGCCGCCAGCTCGTGCTGCCGTACCCGGTGATCGACAACGACGAACTCGCGAAGATCATCCACATCAACGACGAGCACGACCTGCCCGGCTTCCACCCGTACGTCATCAGCGGCCTGTACGAGGTCGCCGGCGGCGGCGAGGCGCTGCTGCGCCGGCTCGCGGAGATCAGGGCCGAGGCGTCCCAGGCCATCGCGGACGGGGCGCGCATCGTCGTGCTGTCCGACCGCGGCTCCTCCGACGCGCTCGCGCCGATCCCGTCGCTGCTGCTGACCGGCGCCGTGCACCACCACCTGATCCAGGAGAAGACCCGCACCAAGATCGGCCTGGTGATCGAGACCGGCGAGGCCCGCGAGTGCCACCACATGGCGCTGCTGATCGGCTACGGCGCCGCCGCGATCAACCCCTACCTCGCCATCGAGACCATCGAGGACCTGGTCGACACCGGCGCCCTGCAGATGGACAAGCGCAAGGCCGTGCGCAACCTGATCAAGGCGTACGGCAAGGGCGTCATCAAGGTCATGTCCAAGATGGGCGTGTCCACGGTGGCCTCCTACACCGGCGCGCAGATCTTCGAGGCGCTCGGCCTGAGCCAGGAGGTCATCGACGCCTGCTTCACCGGCACCACCTCCCGCCTCGGCGGCGTCGGCTTCGACGTGCTGGCCGGCGAGGTCGCCCAGCGTCACGCGCACGCCTACCCGCGGGTGGAGAACGCCCACCGCAGGCTCCAGGTGGGCGGCGAATACCAGTGGCGGCGCGAGGGCGAGCCGCACCTGTTCAACCCCGAGACCGTCTTCAAGCTGCAGCACGCCACCAGGACCCGCCGCTACGAGATCTTCAAGGAGTACACGAACCTCGTGGACTCCCAGGCGGAGCGGCTGATGACCCTGCGCGGCCTGTTCAAGCTGCGCGCGGGCGAGCCGATCCCGATCGAGGAGGTCGAGCCGGTCTCCGAGATCGTCAAGCGCTTCTCCACCGGCGCGATGTCGTACGGGTCCATCTCCATGGAGGCGCACGAGACGCTCGCCATCGCGATGAACCGGCTCGGCGGCAAGTCCAACACCGGCGAGGGCGGCGAGGACCCCGAGCGGCTGTACGACCCGGCCCGGCGCAGCGCGATCAAGCAGGTGGCCTCCGGCCGCTTCGGCGTCACCTCCGAATACCTGGTGAACGCCGCCGACCTGCAGATCAAGATGGCCCAGGGCGCCAAGCCCGGCGAGGGCGGCCAGCTGCCCGGCCACAAGGTCTACCCGTGGATCGCCAAGACCCGCCACTCCACGCCCGGCGTCGGCCTCATCTCGCCGCCGCCGCACCACGACATCTACTCGATCGAGGACCTGGCCCAGCTCATCCACGACCTGAAGAACTCCAACCCGGAGGCCAGGGTCCACGTGAAGCTGGTCGCCGAGGTCGGCGTCGGCACGGTCGCGGCGGGCGTGTCCAAGGCGCACGCCGACGTGGTGCTCATCTCCGGCCACGACGGCGGCACCGGCGCCTCCCCGCTCACCAGCCTCAAGCACGCGGGCGCCCCGTGGGAGCTCGGCCTGGCCGAGACCCAGCAGACGCTGCTGCTCAACGACCTGCGCGACCGCATCGTGGTGCAGGTGGACGGCCAGCTCAAGACCGGCCGCGACGTCGTCATCGCCGCGCTGCTCGGCGCCGAGGAGTACGGCTTCGCCACCGCTCCGCTGGTCGTGTCCGGCTGCGTGATGATGCGGGTCTGCCACCTCGACACCTGCCCGGTGGGCGTGGCCACGCAGAACCCCGAGCTGCGCAAGCGCTTCACCGGCAAGCCCGAGTTCGTGGTCAACTTCTTCGAGTTCATCGCCGAGGAGATCCGCGAATACCTCGCCGAGCTGGGCTTCCGCTCGCTCGACGAGGCGATCGGGCACGTCGAGATGCTCGACATGACGGCGGCAGAGGACCACTGGAAGGCCAGCGGCCTGGACCTGTCGCCGATCCTGCACCGGCCCGAGCTGCCCGCGGGCACCGCGCTGCGCCGGCTCGTCGAGCAGGACCACGGGCTCCAGCACGCGCTGGACAACACGCTCATCCAGCTCGCCGAGGGCGCCATCCAGGACGGCACCCCGGTCACGCTGGAGCTGCCCATCCGCAACGTCAACCGCACGGTCGGCACCATGCTCGGCCACCAGGTCACCAAGCGCTACGGCGGCAAGGGCCTGCCCGACAACACGATCGACATCTCTTTCACCGGCTCGGCGGGCAACTCGTTCGGCGCGTTCGTGCCGCGCGGGATCACGCTGCGGCTGACCGGCGACGCCAACGACTACCTCGGCAAGGGCCTGTCCGGCGGGCGGATCACCGTCCGGCCGCATGACGAGGCCCCGCTGGACGGCCACATCATCGCGGGCAACGTCGCCCTGTACGGGGCCACGTCCGGTGAGGTGTTCGTCCGCGGCGTCGTGGGCGAGCGGTTCTGCGTGCGCAACTCCGGCGCCACGGCCGTCGTCGAGGGCGTCGGCGACCACGGCTGCGAGTACATGACCGGCGGCAAGGCCGTGGTGCTCGGCCCGACCGGGCGCAACTTCGCGGCCGGCATGTCGGGCGGCATCGCGTACCTGCTGGACGTACGGCCCGAGCGGGTCAACCGCGAGATGGTCGCCATCGAGGCGCTCACCGAGGAGGACGCCGAGTTCCTCAAGGAGACGGTCGAGAAGCACTTCGCCGAGACCGGCTCGCCGGTCGCCAAGCAGCTGCTGGCCGACTGGGACGCGGCGCTGGCCCGGTTCGGCAAGATCATGCCGAGCGACTACAAGAGGGTGATGGAGGCCGCCGAGGCCGCCCGCATCGAGGGCAGGGACATCGACGAGGCCGTCATGGCGGCCGCGGTGCGGTCATGACCCGCCGTCACGAATCCCGCCGTCCTGGCGGGCTGACCCGGCACACGCATGTTCACGACAAGGGAGGCGTACCGAATGGCTGACCCGAAGGGTTTTCTCACGCACGACCGGGAGCTGCCGGCACGCCGTCCCGTGGACGTCCGCATCAGCGACTGGCGTGAGGTCTACCAGGACTTCTCCCAGGAGAAGCTGACCAAGCAGGCGGCCCGCTGCATGGACTGCGGCATCCCGTTCTGCCACAACGGCTGCCCGCTGGGCAACCTCATCCCCGAGTGGAACGACCTCGTCTACCGCACCGACTGGCGCGAGGCGATCGAGCGGCTGCACGCCACGAACAACTTCCCCGAGTTCACCGGCCGGCTCTGCCCGGCTCCGTGCGAGGCGGCGTGCGTGCTCGGCATCAACTCCGACCCGGTGGCGATCAAGCGGGTCGAGGTCGAGATCATCGACCGGGCGTTCGCCGAGGGCTGGGTCACCCCCCAGCCGCCGGCGGTGAAGACCGGCAAGCGGGTCGCGGTCGTCGGCTCGGGCCCCGCGGGCCTGGCCGCCGCCCAGCAGCTCACCAGGGCCGGGCATGACGTGGTGGTGTTCGAACGGGCCGACCGCGCCGGCGGCCTGCTGCGTTACGGCATCCCCGAGTTCAAGATGGAGAAGCGGCACATCGAGCGCCGACTCGACCAGATGCGGGCCGAGGGCACCGAGTTCCGCACCGGCGTGAACGTCGGCGTCGACGTCACCGCCGCCGAGCTGCGCGAGCAGTTCGACGCGGTGGTGCTGTCCGGCGGGGCCACCCAGTGGCGCGACCTGCCGGTGACCGGGCGCGAGCTCAAGGGCGTCTACCAGGCGATGGAATACCTGCCGCTGTCCAACAAGGTGCAGGAGGGCGACTACGCCACCCCGCCGGTCTCGGCCGAGGGCAAGCACGTGGTGGTGATCGGCGGCGGCGACACCGGCGCCGACTGCATCGGCACGGCGATCAGGCAGGGCGCCGCGTCCGTCACCCAGCTGGAGATCATGCCGCGGCCGCCGGCGGAGCGGCCCGCCGGCCAGCCGTGGCCGACCTACCCGATGCTGTTCAAGATGGAGAGCGCCCACGAGGAGCTGGCCGACGGCGGGGGAGAGCGGGTCTACGCGGTCTCCACCACCGAGTTCGTCGGCGACGCGGACGGCAACGTGCGCGCGCTGCGGCTGGTCGAGGTCGAGGGGCCGCAGGCCGGCTTCAAGCCGATCCCGGGCAGTGAGCGGGAGATCCCCGCCGAGCTCGTCACCCTGTCGATGGGCTTCCTCGGCCCGGAGAAGGGCGCGCTGCTGCAGGACCTGGCCGAGGCCGCCGGTGACGGCTTCTACGACGCCAGGGGGAACGTGGCCCGCGACAAGACGTACATGTCCAAGGTGGACGGCGTCTTCGTGGCCGGTGACATGGGGCGCGGGCAGTCGCTCATCGTCTGGGCCATCGCCGAGGGGCGGGCCGCCGCCTCCGGCGTGGACCGGTTCCTGACCGGGGACACGGCGCTGCCGTACCCGATCCTGCCGACGGCGCGTCCGCTGGTCTGACGCCGCTTCCCGGAACGGCCCGGCTTCGGCCGGGCCGTTTCCTTTTGCATCCCGTGCAAAACTTGCAGAGTGTGCAAAAGGTGCGTAGAGTGCAAGGCATGGAGACTCCACAGGAGCGGCGTGACCGGCGCCGGGCCGAGAAGCGGCAGGCCATCAGGACGGCCGCCGTCAAGATCGCGCTCGACCAGGGTCTCGAAGCCGCGACCGTGGAGGCGATCAGCGCGGCGGCCGACATCTCGCCGCGCACGTTCTTCAACTACTTCTCCGTCAAGGAAGAAGCGCTCGTCATGGAGCCCCTGTGGCGCCCTGAGGAGTTCACCGGCCTGCTCGCCGCCCGTCCTGACGACGAGCCCGCGTTCGAGTCGCTGAAGGCGGTGGCGCGGATCCTCGCGGCCCGCGTCGGCCCGATCTGGGCGGACGCGCGGCTGTTCGGAGAGCTGCGCCGGCGCCATCCCGAGCTGGCCGCCAAGGTCAGGGCGGCCGACGAGACGAAGCTCATGGAGGACGTCTTCGCCGCCGTCAGGGACCGGCCGGGCGTGTCGGGCAAACTGCACGCCAGGCTGCTCGTCATCGGGACGTTCGGCGCCACGATCTCGGCCGTCCAGGAGGCGGCCGAGTCGGGCGGATCGGTGGAAGAACTGCTCGAGGAGGCGCTGACCCTGCTGGAAAACGGGCTCTGATCTCCATGTCTCAGTGAAAAAGCGGCGACCGGGGTGGCACCCCCGATCGCCGCGGATTCCTCCTGCCCTCTGCGAAAAGAAGCAAGGAGTCGACCCCCATGGTAGCGACACTCTCCCCCGAGGCTCCGCCTCGGCGATCACTCTGGGTGAGCATCGGCTCACTCATCATGGTCATGTTCCTGGCCGCGCTCGACCAGACCGTCGTGGCGACCGCCATGCCGACCATCGCCGGCGAGCTGAACGGCCTGCAGGACCTGTCGTGGGTGGTCACGGCGTTCGCCCTGGCCTCGGGCATCGTGACCCCCCTCTACGGCAAGCTCAGCGACATGTACGGCCGCAAGACCCTCTACCTGACGGCCATAGTGGTCTTCCTGGCCGGCTCGGCCCTGTGCGGCCTGGCCCAGACGATGGGCCAGCTCATCGCCTTCCGCGCCTTCCAGGGCCTCGGCGCGGGCGGCGTGATGGTGCTCACCATGATCATCGCGGCCGACCTGGCCACCCCGCGGGAACGCGCCAAGTTCCAGGGCATCTTCGGCGCCGTCTTCGGCATCGCCTCCATCGCCGGCCCCGTCGTCGGCGGCTACCTCACCGAGCACGCCTCCTGGCGCTGGATCTTCGCCATCAACCTGCCGCTCGGCGCCATCGCCCTGGCCGTGGCCTTCACCGTGCTCAAGCTGCCCCGCCGCACCTCCCCCCACCGCGTCGACTGGCTCGGCGCCGCGCTCATCGCCGGGCTGCTGACCTGCCTGACCCTGCTCGCCTCCTGGGGCGGCTCCGCCTACGCCTGGACCTCGCCCGTCATCCTCGGGCTCGGCGCCGGGGCGGTGCTGCTGACCGTGCTGTTCGTCCTGGTGGAACGGCGGGTCGCCGAACCGGTGCTGCCGCTGCGGCTCTTCCGCGACAGGGCCTTCACCATCCCCGTGGTAGCGGTCGTGCTGCTGGCCACCGCGATGCTCGGCACGGCCACGTTCCTGCCCCTGTTCCTGCAGCTCGCCTCCGGCGCGAGCGCGTCCGACTCCGGGCTGCTGCTCCTGCCCATGATGGCCGGCATGATCGCGGCCTCGACGCTGGGCGGGCAGATCGTCACCCGGCTCGGGCACTACAAGTGGCTCATGGTCGGGGGAGCGGTGTCGGCGGCCGCGGCCGGGTTCCTGTTCGCCACCATGGGACTGGAGACGAGCACGTTCGCCTCCAGCGCGTACATGGTGCTGGCCGGGGCCGGGATCGGCGTCATCGGGCAGAACCTGCTGCTCGCCGTCCAGACGACCACGCCCGAGGCCGACAGGGGAGCGGCGACCTCGGCCGTCACGTTCGCCAGAGGCGTCGGCGGGGCGGTCGGGGTGGCCGTGCTGGGCGGCGTCTTCAGCGGACGGCTGGGCGGCGGGCAGGCCGCGCTCACGCCCGAGGCGATCCAGGCGCTGCCCGAAGGGGTGCGGCACGCGACCCAGCTGGTCTTCTCCGACGCGATCACCGGGGTGTTCGCCTGGGTCGGGCCGATCATGCTGGCGGTCGCGGTGCTGCTGGCGTGCCTGCGGAACGTACGCCTCACCCACCACACCTGACAGGCCCACGAAGCGGGCCCCGCAAGGGGTCCGCTTCGCCCGCCATCAACCGAAATTTCACCACTAAGTTGCATCAGCCGATGACTGTCGGGAAGATGCAGGTTCTGCGGCAAGTCGGCGGATGGGGGAACAATGCGGCGGGTCGCCTCTGGCATTATGGCGCTGGCCGCCGTCGTCGCGGCCGGCGCCTGCGCGTCGGCCACCCCCCGCGAACCCGCCCCCAGGAAAGCCGAATACCTCGTCTTCTACGCCGACGGCAAGCAGCATCAGGCGGAGGCGGCCATCGAACGCGCCGGCGGCTCCACGTACTCCGCCGAGACCAAGCTCGGCTACCTCCTCGCCGGCGGCTCGGGCGCCGGATTCGAAGAAGCCGTCGGAGCGGACCCGTCCATCGTCGGCGTCTCCCCCGACCGCCAGATCGGCTTCGCCACCGCCCGCCCCGCCACCTCGGGCACCGGCTCGTCGGGCCGGTTCCCCGACGAGCAGTCGTTCACCAAGACCAGAGGCGAGCCCCTGGCGGGCCGCCAGTGGGACATGCGGATGATCGGCGCCGACCGCGCGAACGCCAAGGCCCCCGGCACCAAGAAGGTCCTCGTCGGCGTCATCGACACCGGCGTGGACGGCAAACACCCCGACATCGCCGCCAACTTCAACCGCGAGCTCAGCCGCAACTTCGTCACCGACCGGCCCAAGGACGACAAGGGCGAGACCCTCGACGGCCCCTGCGAGGCCGCCGACTGCAAGGACCCCGTCGACGCCGACGACGACGGCCACGGCACCCACGTGGCCAGCACCATCGCCTCCCCGATCAACGGCATCGGCATCGCCGGCGTCGCCCCCGGCGTCCAGATCGTCAACCTCAGGGCCGGCCAGGACTCCGGCTTCTTCTTCCTCAAGCCCAGCCTCGACGCCCTCACCTACGCCGGCGACATCGGCGTGGACGTCGTCAACATGAGCTACTACGTCGACCCCTGGCTGTTCAACTGCGCCGCCAACAAGGCCGACAGCAAGAAAGAGCAGCTCGAACAGCGCGCGATCATCACCGGCATGCAGCGCGCCCTCGACTACGCCAGGCAGAAGGGCGTCACGCTCATCTCCGCCCTCGGCAACGGCTCCACCGACCTCGGCCACCCAACCGTCGACAAGCAGAGCCCCGGCTACCCCAAGGGCGACGAGAAGACCCGCCAGGTCGACAACTCCTGCATCAACGTGCCCGCCGAGTCCAAGGGCGTCATCTCCGTCTCCTCCGTCGGGCCCTCCGGCCGCAAGGCCGTCTACAGCGACTACGGCGAGGAGCAGACCGACGTGGCCGCCCCCGGCGGCGACGCGCTCGACGGCGAAGGCATCAAGGTCACCAGAACCATCCTCGCCGCCGCGCCCGAACGCGTGCTGCGCGCCGCCGGCCGCATCGACGCCAAGGGCGAACCCAAGGGCGCCGACGTCGTCAAGGACTGCGAGAACGGCGTCTGCTCCTACTACCAGTACCTCGAAGGCACCTCCATGGCCTCACCGCACGCCGCCGGCGTCGCCGCGATCCTCATCAGCCGCTTCGGCAAGCCCGGCAGAGGCGGACTCGAACTCGCCCCCGCCACCACCGAGGAACTCCTCTTCAAGACCGCCACGCCCAAGGCCTGCCCCACCCCCCGCCAGTACGTCTACAAGTCCTTCGGCCAGAGCGAGACCCACGCCTGCGACGGCGGCGAGTCCGACAACGGCTTCTACGGCCACGGCATCGTGAACGCCTGGAAGGCCGCCACAGTAGAGCGATGACGTGCCGCGCGGCCTCCGGCGTCCGACGCCGCCCCACGCACGTGGAAGACTGGGCCCGGCGCAGCGCAGGTCACCCGGGCCTGCCCGCCGGCGGCTTCATCGACCACCGCATCGACGGCGTCGTCCACCCGGAGGAGTACCCGAACTTGGCACGTCTGGGGGTCTCGGTTCTCGTTCTGTTCGCCTCCGTCGGGTACGTTCTCCGTCGTCAATGACTGCCAAGTGGTCTGTACCAATTAAGGTAGGACTCGTGACTCGTCGCGCGAAAATCGTCTGCACCCTAGGCCCCGCCACCTCCAGCAAAGAACGCCTCCGCGAGCTGATCGCCGCAGGCATGGACGTGGCACGGTTCAACCTCAGCCATGGCAATCATGACATGCACAGAGAGGTCTACGACCGGGTCAGGGAGGTGGCGGCCGACCTCGGCCGCGGTGTAGGCGTGCTCGCCGACCTGCAGGGCCCCAAGATCCGTGTCGGCACGTTCGAGGAAGGCCCCGTCAGGCTGGGCTTCGGCGACGTCTTCACCATCACCACCGAAGACGTCCCCGGCGATCGCGAGCAGGTCTCCACCACCTACAAGGGGCTGCCCAACGACGTCCGCCCCGGTGACACGATCCTGGTCGACGACGGCCGCCTCGTCCTGGAGGCCACCCGCGTCGACCCCGAACGCATCGTCACCCGCGTCGTCATCGGCGGCATGATCTCCGACAACAAGGGCCTCAACCTGCCGGGCGTCAACGTCAGCGCCCCCGCACTCACCGACAAGGACGAGGCCGACCTGCGCTGGGCCCTGCGCACCGGCTGCGACATGATCGCCCTGTCCTTCGTCCGCCGCCCCTCCGACGCCGACGTGGTGCGCAACATCATGGAGCAGGAGGCCGTCCGCCTCCCGCTGATCGCCAAGATCGAGAAGCCGCAGGCCGTCGACCGCCTCCCCGAGATCGTCGACGCCTTCGACGGCATCATGGTCGCCCGCGGCGACCTCGGCGTCGAGCTGCCGCTCGAAGAGGTCCCGATCGTGCAGCGGCGCATCATCGAGCTGTGCCGCGAGAAGGCCCACCCGGTCATCGTGGCCACCCAGATGCTCGACTCCATGATGAACGCCCCGCGTCCCACCCGCGCCGAAGCCTCCGACGTCGCCTACGCCGTCATGGACGGCGCCGACGCGGTCATGCTGTCGGGCGAGACCTCCGTCGGCAACTACCCGATCGAATCCGTCAACACGATGGACCGCATCGCCTGTGCCGCGGAGAAGTCCTTCCTGCACGCCACCCACACCCTCGAACGCATGCCTGAGACCACCGGCGGCGCCATCGCCAGGGCCGCGGCCGAGGTCGGCGCCATCGTCGGGGCCAAGGCGCTGATCGCGTTCACGATGTCGGGAGAGACGGCGCGCCGGCTGGCCCGCTACCGCTCACCGATCCCGCTGCTCGCCTTCACCTCCGCGCCGCACGTGCGCGGTCAGCTGTCGCTGACGTGGGGGGTGGAGACGTTCCACGTGCCGTTCGTGCACCACACCGACGACATGGTGCGGCAGGTGGAGGCCTCGCTGCTGTCGCTCGGACGGCTGGAGAAGGGCGACAAGGTGGTCATCGTGGCCGGCTCGCCTCCCGGCACCCCGGGCAGCACCAACGCTCTGCGCGTCCACACGATCGGCTCCGCCGTCTCGCACGCGCATTAGAGCTCGAATATTTTACGCTGCGACGTGGTCGGCCACCCGTCGTAGATCCCTGAGGGCCCTCCAGGGAAACGGCCGCTGACCCTGCACCGGCCGGGCGCCGTCACGGCGCGCCCTGTGGGCCCTCTCCGTGGTTACAGCGGCCGGTCGCCGCGGTCGATCAGGCGGTCACGCCGATGGCGAGTGGCCGGCTGGCCGTCACGCCGATGGCGAGCCCCCGGCTGGCCGTCACCCCCACGGCGAGTCGCCGGCCGTCACCCCATGGGGAGTGACGGCCGACCACAGGCCCCGTGAAGCTGAGCCGGGGTCAGTTGGCGTGCAGGGCGGCGTTCAGTTCGATGCCGCCGCCCTTGCGCGGCACCGCCTCCACCGCGCCCGACTGCGAGTTGCGCCGCAGCAGGACGCCGTTCGTGCCGGACAGCTCGGCCGCCTTCACCACCGTGCCGTCAGGCAGGGCCACCTTCGTGCCCGCCGTCACGTACAGGCCCGCCTCCACCACGCAGTCGTCGCCCAGCGAGATGCCCAGCCCCGAGTTCGCGCCCAGCAGGCAGCGCTCGCCGACCGAGATCACCTGCTTGCCGCCGCCCGACAGCGTGCCCATGATCGACGCGCCGCCGCCGACGTCGGAGTGGTCGCCGATGACCACCCCGGCCGAGACCCGGCCCTCGATCATCGCCGCGCCCAGCGTGCCCGCGTTGAAGTTCACGAACCCCTCGTGCATCACCGTGGTGCCGTCGGCCAGATGCGCGCCCAGCCGCACCCGGTCGGCGTCGGCGATCCGTACACCCGCCGGCATCACGTAGTCGACCATGCGCGGGAACTTGTCCACCCCGTACACCGACACCGGCCCCTTCGTCCGCAGCCGCACCCGCGTGCGCTCGAAGTCCGCCACCGGGCACGGGCCGAAGTTCGTCCACACCACGTTGGCCAGCAGGCCGAACAAGCCGTCGAGGTTGACGCCGTGCGGCCGGACCAGCCGGGAGGACAGCAGGTGCAGGCGCAGCCAGACGTCATGCGTGTCCACCGGCGGCTCGGCGAGGTCGGCGATGCCGGTGCGCACCGCCACCACCTCCACGCCGCGCACCGGGTCCGGGCCGGCCAGCTCGGCCAGCTCCCCGTCCAGTTGCCCCGCCTCCTCAGCGGAGAGCCGTTCGGTGCCCTTCACGGGCGGCGCGCCCAGCTGGGGAGCGGGGAACCAGGTGTCGAGTACGGTGCCGTCGGCGGCGATGGTCGCGAGGCCGACGCCGAAGGCGCCGGTCGAGTCGGGAGCGATAGCAGTCACGGGCCCAAAACTACCGTTTCGCAGGTCAGCCCACGGCACCCGGCAGGTCAGCTCCGGGCACCCGGCAGGTCAGCGGCACATCGCAGATCAGCCCAGGGCGCCGAGGTCCGCGGAGAGCCAGCGTTCTGGACGCATTCTGAACGTCACCAGCACGTTCAGATCCGAGCCCTGCACATATCCCGACACGGCGTCGGGCGGCAGATAACGAGCCGAGATGCGGGTCAGCTCCTCCAGCGTCGTCGGCCCCGACCACACGACCGGCCCCTCCACCGAGACGTACCGGTAGGTCGGGCTGGCCCGCTGCACCAGCATCGAGAACCGGCCCGCCTTCGCGATCAGCCTGGCCTTGTGCGAGTCGCCGTCGGTCAGGAACCGGATCTCGCCGCCGGGGCTGTAGTCGTACCAGACCGGCACGGTCAGCGGCGCCCGCCCCTCGCCGGACTCCACGGCCAGACCCGCGATGTGCGTCTCCGCCAGAAACGCCTCCCGCGCCGCCACGCTCAACGGCATCCCGCCCACCCCCGTATTCATCGATCTTGAAACGGCTATTCCCCCTGGGAGCGATCCCGAAAAGTCCCCACCCACGTCAGCCCGGCCGCTCCTGCTCGCAACGACCTGATGGACTCGGGGCCACGCGCCTCCGCAGCCACTGTTTGCAGTGTTATAGTCAAAAGCAAACAGTTGGAGGTCGCCATGAACCGTTCCTCCGATCTCGCGGCGCGAGGACGCCTGCGCCGCCTGACCCTGACCGCGGTTCCCCTGCTGCTGGTGGTGGCCGCACCCATGATCATGCTCAGCTGGTACGGCGAGCGACTGCCCGACCGGGCCTACGTCGACAGCTGGGCGGCCCTGCCCCAATACGCGCCCTCCTGGGAAGGCTGGCTCTCCCAGCAGTGGTTCACGCTGGTGCTGTTCGAGGCGTCGCTCCTCTTCCCGTTCGTGTGCTACTGGCGCCTGCCCCAGCTGCAGCGCGGCCTGGTGGCCCTGGCGTTCTTCGTCGGCGGCTCCCGCACGGCGGTCGTCGTGCTCTCCGTGACCGCGCTCGCCGGGCAGCCGGGCCCGGTCCCCGCGCCACCGTGGCACCGGGCCGTGGAGATCGCCGTGACCATCGCGGCAGCCGCACTGGGCTACCTGGCCGCGGGCCGGATCCCGGCGCCGCCCGAAGCCACCGCCGCACCACCCGCGCACGCGCCCACCATGACACTCGCACCGACGCAACGCGTCCTCTTCGTGACGTCGTCCTGGTCGGCCCCCAGGCTGGCCGTCGCCGCCGTCCTGGGCATGCTGACCGGGCTCAGCGTCCCCTACGGCTCCGGAACCTGGCAGGGCACGGTACTGCTGGGCGCATGGACGATCTTCGAGGTGGCGCAGGCGCGCACCCGCCTGCAGATCGACCACTCGGGCATCACCGTACGGGCCGCCTGGCTGCCCGCCCTGCACCGGACCCTGCCCTACCCCCTGATACGGTTCGCGCAGGCCAGCGCCGGACGTCCCCCAGGACGCTACCGGCTGCACGACGGCGACGAAGGCTGGGGAATCATCAGCGGGAAAGGACCGGCCCTGGTGGCGAGGCTGAGCGACGACCGCCAGTTCGTCTACTCCACCCGCGCCGCCGAGACCGCCGCGGCACTCGTCAACGGATGGCTCAGCAGGCAGCGCCAGGGAGAGACGGCCTGATGCTCATCAGCATCGACCCGGCCTCGCCCCAACCCCTCGCCGACCAGGTGGCCGCCTCCGTACGCGCCGCGCTGGCCGGCGGCACGGCGGCACCCGGCGACCGGCTCCCCTCGGCCCGCAACGTGGCCGCCACGCTCGGCATCAACCTGCACACCGTCCTGCGCGGCTACCAGCAACTACGCGACGAAGGCCTGGTGGAGCTGCGCCGCGGCCGGGCGGCCGTCATCACCGACAACGCCGACCGGCTCCGGCTCCGGCTCGCCGAAGCAGCCGAGGAGTTCGCCCGCGCCGCCCTCCACACCGGCGCCTCCGAAGAGGAAGCCGTGGCGGCGGCTCGCGCGGCCTGGAAAACCCTGAGCCGCTGACCGGCGCCGGGCCTCAGACGGTCAGTATTTGGGGCCGACATGCCGATCGAGCAACTCCACGGCCTCCCGCCTGGCCACGGACAGCTCGTTGCGCTTGTTGAAGCGCCAGGCGACCCCGAGCAGGTCGAGCGCCTCGCCGCAGAGGGCGAGAATGTCGGAGGACTCGTTCTTGAACAGGTAGCGGGGGTATTCGTACCAGTGGACACCGCTGGGCAGGTCGCGGCGGACGCGGTTGACGCCTCGGTAGCCGTCGGAGTGCATGAGCCCTCTGACCAGCCGTCCAGGGTGTGCTGAGACGATCTCTCGCTGCCAAGGGGCGAGCACGATCGCACGCTCGTGCTTCTTGCCGGGGCCGTGCTGGGGGAACAGATGAGGCCAGTGCTTCGAGTAGGAGTTGACGTCTTTGCAGCCCTGCTTCTGCAGCACGCGGACCCTGTTGGTCGGCCGGACGGCGCGCAGCGCGTCGACACATTCCTGGACCAGGCCCGGCCACGTGTCGGCACAGGCGATCCGCAGCGCCCAGACCTGCTTGGCGCGGTCGCCCACCCAGGAGATGCAGCCGTCACCCAGATAGAGGCCCAGGAGGTAGGCGTAGGCCTCAGGAGGCGAGGGCAGCCGAGGAGAGGCGGCACAGCGAGGGCAGGTGCCGGTCATGGGCGAGTCGTCCCCCGGCCGGTCGCGCCACCTGCGAACCGTGGCAGGGCTGACCCCGATCCGGCGGCTCGTCTCATGGACACTCAGCCCGGAGCTCAGCAGTCGGCGCGCCCGATCGCGCAGAGCGAGGTCATGCATGCGGAGAGTGTCGCAGTCGGGTCCGACAAAAGCCGCCCGGCCAGGAAGCCGGGCGGCTGATGGTGCCCCGGGTGGGATTCGAACCCACACTGTACGGGTTTTGAATCCGTTCCCTGCTGCCAGTTGGGGTACCGGGGCTGATATCCGGAGAAATCCAGATTCATCCGTGATGCACGGACCTGAAGCTTAGCTCAACCTGGGCCACATCGATCCGGCGTGGATCTAATCTACCGGACGTCTGTACTCTTCTGCTCGTGAGTACGCAGCGGCGAGTAGTGATCGCGGAAGACGAGGCGCTGATCCGCCTCGACCTCAAGGAGATGCTCCAGGAGGACGGCTACGTCGTCGTGGGCGAGGCCGGTGATGGTGAGCAGGCGATCCGGCTGGCCGCCGATCTGAGACCCGATCTGGTGATTCTGGACGTGAAGATGCCGGTGCTCGACGGCATCTCGGCGGCCGAGCGGATCGTGGCGGACCGGATCGCCCCCTGTCTGATCCTGACCGCGTTCTCCCAGCGTGATCTGGTGGAGCGGGCCCGTGACGCGGGGGCGATGGCTTATCTGGTGAAGCCGTTCACGAAGGCGGATCTGGTGCCGGCGATCGAGATGGCGGTCAGCAGGCATGAGGAGATGGTCGCGCTGGCGGCCGAGGTGTCGAGTCTGTCGGAGCGGCTGGAGACCAGGAAGCTGGTCGAGCGGGCCAAGGGGCAGTTGATGACGCAGCACGGCTGGAGTGAGCCGCAGGCGTTCAGGTGGATTCAGAAGGCGTCGATGGATCGGCGGTTGAGCATGCGTGAGGTTGCTCAGATCGTTATAGACGACGCTGCTGAGCGGTCCTGAGGGAGTCCGCCGTCGGGGCGGGGGCGTGGATGGTCAGCGCAGTACGGCTGTGAGCAGGTCGGCGCCGAGGGCCGTGAGGTCGGGGAGGTTGACGCTGTAGCGGACGTGGCGGCCGTGCCGCTGGGTGGTGAGCAGGCCCGCGCGGCGCAGGACGGCGAGGTGGCGGGAGACCTCCGGGGGCGTGAGTTCCCAGGCGTGGGCCAGTTCGCCGGTGGTGTGCGGGCCGCGGGCCAGGGTGCGGAGGAGTCGTAGCCGTACGGGGTGGGCGAGTGCCTCCAGGCGGAGGGTGACGGTTTCCAGCGTCACCGGTTTGGGCGGGTCCGCGTCGGCCACGGGGTACTGCACGACGGGCGGCCGGCCGGGTGCGTGGATCGCCACGAGGTGCGGGCGGCCGAAGACGCTGGGCAGGAAGGTGATGCCGGTGTGCCGGGCGGTGGTGGCGTTGTCCTGGAGTTTGTCGACGATGAGGTGGTCGCCGTCCGGGGTCAGGGTGAGGGCGTCGGAGATCGACGCGAGTGCCGCTCCGATGCCGTGGCGTTGCCGCAGGTCGTGTCTCATGCGCAGGTCGGCGGCGAGTTGCGGGGCGACGCGGGTCCAGGTGGCGTCGAAGAAGGCTTCGGCGCACTGTTCGAGGGTGTGACGGACTCGGGCCCGTACGGCGGCGGGGTCGGCGAGCAGGCGTTCGGCGAAGGTCTCCTGGAGGGTGCCGCGGGCCTGGGCCAGGTTCATGGCCCGGTCGCGGGCGGTGGTGTCGGTGAGCGGTGACGGTGCGGTGAAGTGCACGCGGTTGCTGCCGCAGGTGGTGATGAGCGCGGCGGTCACGTAGGTCTCGTCGTCGATCCGGTCCACGTCGTCGAGTTCTTCGGCGAGGGTGGGCCGGGGGCGGGCGGGGACGAGGAAGTCGGCTCGTGAGGAGCGCCAGAGGAACTCCGCCTCGCGCAGCCGCTCGGCGAGTTCGGGCCGCATCCGGGCCCAGACGTCCGCGGCCCAGCCGGCGAGTTTCGGGTGGTGCCCGGGTTCGGCCAGGACGTGCAGCATGGCGGTCAGCTCGGCCAGGGGGGAGGCGGCGAACCGCAGTCGTTCGGGCGGCAGGCCGCTGATGTCGATCCGCAGCGTCATCCTCTCATCATCGCTGGTGGGACGGCCGGGGTCGGCGTCGGTTGACGGTATCCGTCAATCGTCGCGGCCGGTCCGGGCGGCTGGACGCACGGTTGACGCCATGGCGACCATCGACACTCGGGCCCTCGTCCGTGCCTCGGGAGGCCCTCGCTATGCCGTCGCCCTTGCCGTGGACGCGCTCGGCACGGGCCTGCTGCGGCCTTTTCTGCTGCTGTACGGGGTGACGGTGCTGGGGTTGTCCGCGCCGGTCGCCGGCGTCGCCATGACGGCGGGTGTCGTCGTGGGTCTGGTGTGTGTGCCGGGGGTCGGCCGGTGGCTGGACCGGGGTGCGCGCAGCGCGGTCGTGGCGGCGTCGATGCTGGTACGGGTGGTGGGTGTGGTGCTGCTGGTGGCCACTCCGGCGGGGAACGTGTGGTTGTTCGCGGCGGCGGCGCTCTTCCTCGGGGTCGGCAACCAGGCGTGGCCGACCGCCCATGCGGCTCTGGTGGCCACGGTCGCGCATGGCCGGGACCGGGATGCCGCCCTCGCGGCGGGTCGCGCGTTGCGTAATGCCGGGCTGGGCGCGGGTGCGCTGCTCGCCACCGTGTGCCTGGCGGGCGGGGCCGCCGGATCGCGGGTGTCGGCGGTCGTCACCGGGTTCGCCTATCTCGCCGCGGCGGGCTTGGCGTGGTCGGTCCGCGTGCGCGCTCATCCGGCGGTCGCCATGGAGGGGGACGGCGAGCCCGCGCCGCGGATGGGCGTGCTGCTGGCCGCCAACGTGATCTACGTCTTCTGCCTCAACGTGCCGGAGATCGCGCTTCCGCTGGTCCTGGTGACGCAGTTGCACGCTTCGCCGGTCTGGCCGGCGGCCGTCTTCGTGGCCAACACGGTCCTGGTGATCACGCTGCAGGTTCCGGTCACGGTCCTGCTGTCCCGTTTCCGCCGGCGGATCGTGCTGGCGCTCGCCGGTGTGGTGCTGGCCGTGTCCTATCTCGGTTTTCTCGTGGCCATGTCCCTGGGGCAAGGGTGGGGCGCTCCGGCCGTCGCGGTGGTGTCCGTGGTCTGCACCGTGGGCGAGATCGTCTATGCCGGCAGCGCCACCGCGCTGGTCGCGGCGCGTGCCCCGGCGCGGGTTCTGGGACGCGCTCTGGCCCGCTTCCAGCTCTCCACGGGTTTCGGCCTGGCCGTTTCCCCGGCGGTCATCACGGCGCTCGCGTCGCACGGTCCGGCCGTGCTCTGGGGCGGCCTCGCCGGTGCGACGCTGCTGTCCGCCTCGGCCGTCGCCGTCGGGACGGACCGGGAGTCCCGGGAGCGGCGCGATCATGACCGGCATTGACCAGGCCGGTCAGGGCAGGATCACCGCCGTCCTGGGCAGGATCCACGCCGTCCGGAGGAGGATCGACGCCGTTCGGGGCTTATGGCCCGATTTTCCGAGCCGGCGCCTCAGGGTGGCATCGCACGGTTGAGGCCGCGTCTCCCGGCAATATTATCTAGATCCGGAAATTTCGGATCAGGTCATCTCAAATCGTGGAGTGTCCGTAACTCTCATGAAACATACCATTACTATGGGTGTTTAGGACATTACGAATCGGCATAAAAGCCCCAGAAGAACTCCCCACAACCGCCCAAAAGAGGCATGCTGAGCTCGGAAAACCCGGCGAAGGTGATCGTCACTTCGCTGAGATAGGGGGAGTCTCTTTCATGATGCGCATTGCTCCAGCGGGGCGCTTGCTGGCCGTCGCGGCCGCGGCGAGCCTGGCCCTGACGGCCTGTGGTGGTGGCGGCGACACGGCCGCCGAGCAGTCAGGCACCGCCGCGCCGTCCACGGCGGCCTCCTCGGCCCCGGCGGCTGCGGGCGACGGCACGCTGACCATCGGCACGGTGCTGCCCCAGACCGGTTCGCTGGCCTTCCTCGGCCCGCCCGAGTTCGCGGGGGTCGACCAGGCCGTCAAGGAGATCAACGAGGCCGGGGGCGTGCTCGGCAAGCCGGTCGAGAAGCAGCACACGGACTCCGGTGACACGACCACGAACATCGCCTCGCAGTCGGTGGACAAGCTGCTGGCGCAGAAGGCCGACGCCATCATCGGCGCCGCCTCCTCGTCGGTGTCGGAGTCGATCATCGACAAGATCACGGGCGCGGGCGTCGTGCAGTTCTCGCCGGCCAACACCTCCGACAAGTTCAGCACGATCAGCGACAACGGCCTGTACTTCCGTACGGCGCCGCCGGACAAGCTGCAGGGCCGGGTGCTGGGCGACCTGATCGCGGCCGACGGCAACGACACCATCGGCATCATGGCGATGCAGGACTCCTACGGCTCGGGCCTGGCCGACCAGGTCACCAAGACGGCCGAGGAGGCCGGCGCGAGCGTCGTGGAGCGGGTGGACTACGACCCGAAGGCGGCCGAGTTCTCCGCCGACGTCGCCAAGATCAAGGCCAAGAACCCGAAGGCGATCGTGCTGATCGGTTTCGAGGAGGGCGCCAAGGTCGTCGCGGAGCTGGTCAAGCAGGGCCTGACCGCGGACAAGCACAAGTGGTACATGGTGGACGGCAACATGTCGAACACCAACTACCTGAAGATGCCCAAGGGCACGCTCAAGGGCGTCAAGGGCACGATCCCCGGCGCCGAGGCTCCCGACGCGTTCAGGAAGAAGCTGCTGGAGCTCAATCCCGAGCTCGACGACTTCACCTACGCCGCCGAGTCGTACGACGCGACGAACCTGATCGCGCTGGCCGCGGAGGCGGCCAAGGACGACACCGGCAAGTCGATCGCGGCCAAGCTGCCGGAGGTGAGCAAGGGCGGCGAGAAGTGCAAGAGCTTCAAGGAGTGCGCCGACCTGCTGAAGGCGGGCAAGGACATCGACTACGACGGTGTCAGCGGCCCGATCGAGTTCAACGAGGCCGGTGACCCGGCCGTGGCCACGATCGGCGTCTACGAGTACGGCGACGACAACAAGTACCCCGGCAAGGCGCTGGAGTACCGTACCGGCAACATCGAGGGCTAGGAGCCGAGCCCGCAGGCGGCCATCGCGTAGGCGATGAGCCGGTCCTGCAGCGGCCTGGGCGGCGTGACGATGACCACGCGCTCCTGCCCGCCGTCGACGGCGGCCCGCACCGGGAACTGGAAGGCCTTCTTGGCCTCGGCGAACGCGTGCGGGTCGCACCGGCCGGGGGTGAGCTCGACCGGCGCCTCCAGCCGCCGCGCGCCGGCTTTCAGCAGGCCCATGGGCCTGCTGCGGGGCGTGGCGATGTAGTGGGTGGTGCCGCCCATGTCGTTCAGCGAGACCTCGCCGGGACCGCGCCTGGTGACCACGAGGCTCCCGCGCATGACCTTGCCCGACTGCTTCCAGTCCGGGCCGAACTCGATGCTGGCCGCCTGCTTGATGAGGAATTCGGAGCATTCGTCGCGCAGCAGTCTGGCCAGGAGAGGGTCGGGGTGCGGCACGTCGAAGACGACCTTGTGCGGCGGCTCGGAGCCGGTGGCGACGTGGGCCACGACGGTGGCGGGGCGGACCTCGGGCAGGGCGCCGGGGGAGCAGGTGGCGGCGCCGTACGGGATGGGCAGGTCGGTCCGCTCGGTCTTGCCGATGACGGCGTCGGCCCGTCGCGGCGGGAGGGTCCTGAAGGACTCCGTGACAAGCTGGACATCAGCGAAATAAACGGGCGTTTCACTCGTATTTCGGACAGCCACTTGAAGCGCGTGCGCCGGCTCGTCGGAACGCCATTGGGCCAAGGAGACGGATACGCCGGCGGGCGGTCCGGCCGGTGGCGGCGACGGCGGGGGAGTGGTCCCCTGGGCGGAACCGCAACCGGCGGCGAGGACGGTCAGCGCCAGGAGGGGCTTAATGCGCTTCACCTGTCGCACATTAGGCGTCCTTGCGCAGGTCCGTAAGTTGAGGAGTGATTACGACTCCGCATCCAAGTGCCGACAGTTCCCACGGGGACCTAGTTACAGTCCTTCACCATTTTGTACGTTTCCGTCATTCGATCGGGAACGCTCGGCGGTGCTGACGGATCCCGGCCTGGATTGAAGGAGACACTTCATGATCCGCATTGCTCCCGTGGGACGGGCGCTGGCTGTCGTGGCCGCCACGAGCCTCGCCCTGACAGCCTGCGGCGGTGGCGGCGGCGACACCGCCACGCAAACGTCCCAGAGCGCCGCGCCGGCCTCGTCCGCGCCCGCGGCGCAGGGGGACGGCACGCTCACCCTCGGCACGCTGCTGCCCCAGACCGGTTCGCTGGCATTCCTCGGCCCGCCCGAGTTCGCGGGTGTCGACCTGGCTCTCAAGGAGATCAACGAGGCCGGCGGCGTGCTCGGCAAGCCGGTGGCCAAGTTCGACACCGACTCGGGCGACACGACGACCAACATCGCCTCGCAGTCGGTGGACAAGCTGCTGGCGCAGAAGGCCGACGCCATCATCGGCGCCGCCTCCTCGTCGGTGTCGGAGTCGGTGATCGACAAGATCACGGGCGCCGGTGTGGTGCACTTCTCGCCGGCCAACACCTCCGACAAGTTCACCACCATCGCTGACAAGGGCCTGTACTTCCGCACCTCGCCGCCGGACAAGCTGCAGGGGCGTGTGCTTGGTGACCTCGTGGTGGCCGACGGCAACGACACGGTCGGCATCATGGCGATGCAGGACTCCTACGGCACCGGCCTGGCCGACCAGGTCCAGAAGACCGTCACCGACGGCGGCGCCGAAGTGGTCGAGCGCGTCGACTACGACCCGAAGGCGGCCGACTTCTCCGCCGACGTCGCCAAGCTCAAGGCCAAGAACCCGAAGGGCATCGTGCTCATCGGGTTCGAGGAGACGGCCAAGGTCGTCCAGGAGCTGGTCAAGCAGGGCCTGCCCGCCGACAAGCACAAGTGGTACATGGTGGACGGCAACACGTCCAACACGAACTACATCAAGATGCCCAAGGGCACGCTCGACGGCGTCAAGGGCACCATCCCCGGCGCCGCGGCTCCGGAGGAGTTCCAGAAGAAGTTGCTGTCGGTCAACAAGGACCTCGAGGACTTCAGCTACGCCCCCGAGTCCTACGACGCGGCCAACCTGATCGCCCTGGCCGCCGAGGCCGCCAAGAGCGACGCGGGCGTCGACATCGCGGCGAAGCTGGCCGAGGTCAGCAAGGGCGGCGAGAAGTGCACCAGCTTCAAGGCCTGCGTCGACCTGCTGAAGGCCGGCAAGGACATCGACTACGAGGGCGTCAGCGGCCCGGTCGAGTTCAACGAGGCCGGTGACCCGGCCGTCGCCACCATCGGCATCTACCAGTACGGCGACGACAACAAGTACGCCACCAAGGCGCTGGAGTACCGCACCGGCAACATCGCCGGCTAGTCGGTCACAGGTCAGCACGGCAGGGGCCCGGTCGTCCGCGACCGGGCCCCTTTCGCGTGCGCTTCCCGCGGGGGCTCAGCGGCAGCCGGCCACGATCCGGTCCGCCGCCTGCCGGTAGCGCTTCAGCAGCGCCACCCGCCGCTCCCTGGGCACGTCGTTCTTCGACAGGCCCTCAGTGGTCGTCCTGACGGCCTCCACGGCCTCCTGGAGCGAGTCCGGCAGCCTGGGGCCGAACTCCAGCGTCGTGCCGTGCACCTCCGCCAGGCGGCCCGTCAGGGCGTCCTCGAACGTCTGCCGCTCCTCCCGGCCGGCCGGCTCCAGCATGAGGCCCGCGTACCCGATGGAGGAGACCACGCGGGCGCACGGGCTGTCGGTGGGGTCGCCGCCGGTGCTGAACTTCGCGGCCGAGGAGGCGTCGTCCTGGCACCCGACGAGCAGGACGGGCAGTATGAGCGCGACTGTCGCCAAACGTTTCACATCGCGTATTAAAAACAGCGAAGGGGCTCCCCGGGAGGAGCCCCTTCGCCTTCTCGACCGTTTCGTTACGTACGGACGCCGCGTCCCGTCATGCCTTGGCGAGCGTCCCGAGGTAGAGCTGGATGACCTTGGGGTCGTTGGCGAGCTGCTGCCCGGTCCCGGTGTAGGCGTTGCGGCCCTGGTCGAGCACGTAGCCGCGGTGGCAGATCTGCAGGCAGCGCCGCGCGTTCTGCTCCACCATGATCACCGTCACACCGGCCTTGTTGATCTGCTGGGCCTGGATGAACACCAGGTCCTGCAGTTTGGGCGACAGGCCCGCCGACGGCTCGTCGAGCAGCAGCACCGACGGCTCCGTCATCAGGGCCCTGGCCATGGCCACCATCTGCCGCTCACCGCCGGACAGGGAGCCGGCGCGCTGCTTGCGCCGCTCCGCGAGCGCGGGGAACAGCTCGGCCACGAACTCGAAGCGCTCCTTGAACTTCCCCGGCACCTGGAAGGCGCCCATCTCGAGGTTCTCCTCGATGGTGAGGCTGGGGAAGACGTTGTTGGTCTGCGGCACGTAGCCGACGCCGCGTGAGACCAGCGAGTGGGCCTTCATGTTCGTGATGTCCTCGCCCTTGAGCAGGACCTTGCCGCTGCGGATGTTGACCAGGCCGAACATGGCCTTGAGCAGGGTCGACTTGCCGGCGCCGTTGGGGCCGATGATGCCGATCAGCTCGGCCTGCTTCACGTACAGGTCGGAGCCGTTGAGGATGTTGACGCCCGGCAGGTAGCCGGCGATCAGCTCGTCGCAGCGCAGCACCGCGTCCTCGGCCCCGGCCAGGTGGGCGGAGCGGTCGGTGATGGCCGCCTTCGACTCGGCCGGCTCTTCGGCGTTCACTTCTGCGTCTCCTCCTCGATTTCGGCCTCCAGAGCCGCCTCGGCCTCGTGCAGCTGAGACTCCAGCTCGGTGTCCGACAGCGGAGCGTCGTGGTGGGCGCCCAGGTAGGCGTCGATCACGCGCTCGTCCGACATGATCGTCGAGGGCGGGCCCTCGGCGATGACGGTGCCCTGGGCCATGACGATCACCCAGTCGCTGATGTCGCGGACCATGTCCATGTCGTGCTCCACGAACAGCACCGTCATGCCCTGCTCGCGCAGGTCCTTGACGTGGCCGAGCAGCGACTGCGTCAGGGCCGGGTTGACGCCCGCCATGGGCTCGTCGAGCATGACCAGCTCGGGCTCGACCATGAGCGCGCGGGCCATCTCCAGCAGCTTGCGCTGGCCGCCGGACAGCGACCCGGCGAAGTCCTCGCGCTTGGCGTCCAGCTTGAAGCGGACGAGCAGTTCCTCGGCCCGCTCGGTGATCTCGTCCTCCTGGCCGCGCCAGAAGGCGGGGATCATCGCCCGCCAGAAGCTCTCGCCCTTCTGCTTCTGGGCGCCCAGGCGCATGTTCTCCAGCACCGTCAGGCGCGACAGCGCCTTGGTGAGCTGGAACGTGCGCACCATGCCGTTCCTGGCGACCTTGTGCGCGGGGACGCCGTTCATGGCCCGGCCGTTGAACGTCCACGCGCCGGCGTCGGCCGTGTCGAAGCCGGTGAGCTGGTTGAAGAAGGTGGTCTTGCCCGCCCCGTTGGGACCGATCAGCGCGGTGATGGAGCCCCGCTGGATCTCGACGTGGTCCACGTCGACGGCGGTCAGGCCGCCGAAGCGGCGCACGACCTTGTCCACCACGAGGATGGGGTCGGGCTTGGGCACGCCCGGCTCGCGCGGCATGTCCTTGAACGCGGCCAGCGCGGACGCCTTCCGGCTGGTGGTCATCGTGTCATCGGGCATTGATGGCGATCTCCCTCTTGTCCCCGAAGATGCCCTGTGGCCGGATGACCAGCAACAGGATGAATCCGAGACCGACCAGGGCGTACCGGATGGGGCCTACCTGGGTGGTGGTCATGAACGGGATGAACCCGTTGCGGACCAGCTCCGCGAGGGTGTTGCCGACGAAGACGAACAGCACCCAGAAGATCATCGCGCCGACGACGGGCCCGAAGACGCGGGCGGCGCCACCGAGGATGACGATCGTGTAGGCGAAGAAGGTCATCTCGGTGCCGAAGATGTCGGGCTGCACGGCGCCGTTGTAGAGGCCGTAGAAGAAGCCGGCCAGGCAGCCGATGATGCCGCCCAGCATGAGCGACTGCATCTTGTACGAGAACACGTTCTTACCCAGGGCGCGTACGGCGTCCTCGTCCTCGCGGATGGCCTTGAGCACGCGGCCCCACGGGCTCTTCATCAGCAGGTAGACGACGAGACAGCTGAGCAGCACCACGCTCCAGCCGACGGCGAGGAACCAGATGACGCGCTCGTCGAAGCCGAACGGGCCGATGCCGTAGTGGCCGGGCGGGAACGGGTTCATCGCGTAGAAGTCGCCGGTGAAGCCGCGCCGGCCGTCGGAGCCGCCGAAGATGTCCTTGAAGTACACCGAGCGGAAGACGAGCCGGACGATCTCGGCGGCGGCGATGGTGACGATCGCCAGATAGTCGGCGCGCAGCTGCAGCGTCGGGATGCCCAGCAGCAGCGCCAGGATCGCGGCGGCCGCCAGGCCGATCACGATGCCCATCCAGAACGGCAGGTTCATGACGGTGACGGCGACGGCGAGGCCGTAACCGGCCACGGCCATGAACGCGGCCTGGCCGAAGTTGAGCAGGCCGGTGTAGCCGAAGTGGATGTTGACGCCGATCGCGGCCAGGCCGTAGACGACGGACTCCCAGCCGATGGCGGCGTGGACGGTGGTGGTGATGATCGTGAGCCAGTCCATGGTTACCCCCGTCACCCGATCCGCTCGCGGCGGCCCAGGATGCCCTGCGGCCTGAAGAGAAGCACGATGATCAGCACGGCCAGCGCGCCGACGGACTTCAGCTCGGGCGGCACCCACAGGGTGGACACCTGGATGAAGATGCCGACCACGAGCGAGCCGACCAGGGCGCCGAAGGCCGTGCCGAGCCCGCCGAGCGTGACGCCCGCGAAGATGAGCAGCAGGATGTCCTGGCCCATGGTGAACTTCAGCGACTGCGACAGGCCGAGCATGATGCCGGCCAGCGCGGCGATGGCGGAGCCCGAGGCCCAGATGATGCGGATGATGCGGTCGACGTTGATGCCGGAGGAGGCGGCCAGGGCCGGGTTGTCGGCCACGGCGCGCGCCGCCTTGCCGGTGCGGGTCTTCATCAGGGCGATGCCCACGACGATCAGGACCGCGAGCTCGATGCCGATGGCCCAGAGGTTCTTGGGCGCGGCGCTGATCGGGCCGATCTCGATGCCGGCCTGGGTGTTGTAGTCGGTGTAGCTGTCGTTCTGCGCGCCGAAGAAGAACTGAATGAGGTTGCGCAGCAGGATCGCCATGCCGATCGAGATGATCATCATGGCGATGGTGCCGGTGCCGCGTTTGCGCAGCTGGCCCCAGAACAGCCGGTCCTGCCCGTAGCCGAGGGCGCCCGAGACGATGATCGCGATGATCGCCGCCGGGATGAGCTGGAGGCCGAACCCGACGTTGAAGGCGTAGGCGATGACGGCTCCGAGCGTGATCAGCTCGCCGTGGGCGAAGTTGGTCAGGCCGGTCGTGCCGTAGATGAGCGACAGGCCGAGCGCGCCGAGGGCGATGATCAGGCCGAGGTTGACGCCCTCGAAGGTCAGCTGGGCCGCCTGCTCCCAGAACGTGCTCTGCCCGGTGTCCTCGGGGGCCGCCCCGGGGGCGGCCTTGGGCTGCAGCGCGAACAGCACGGTGGAGCAGTTGCCCTCGTAGACGGTCGGCGTGCGGACGTTGCTGCCGCCGCGGACCTCGGAGTCGGCCGGCAGGCTGCTCGGATCCAGGGTGACCTTGTACTTGCCCGGTTCGTCGACCTGAACGTCCCACGTGCCTTGTGCGTTACTCGTTACCTCCTCGACGGGTTGTCCGCCTTCGGTGGTGACAGAGATCTTGGCGCCGTTCACTGGCTGGCCTTGGAGTTTGAGTGTTCCCCTCAGTCCCTGGCAGTCGGCCGGATCCGCATGGGCGGGTACGGCCAGCAGGAAGATGAGTCCACCCAGGAAGGCCGTGAACGCGATCACGGCTCTGCGCAATGGTGCTCCCTCGAAAGTAAGTCAAGGCGGGGTTGTGCCCCTCCATCTCGACACGCGCGCATCGCAGGCACAACTGGGATGCAATGGCGGGAGCCTATTCTGGTGTCGCCCGTTTCAGTATCGTTCGTCACCAATTAGAGACATGTGTGTGTCACTGATGTGAGCAAACAACGAGCCAGGTCAGGGGCTAAATCGGGCTTGACGCCTGGCGCTTCGACGGAACGAATCGGTAACGATCGCGGGAGCACGCGACGAGCCCGCGGGGTGGCCTTTGGGGCCGTGTCCGGTCTCATCCCTCGACGTGCGCGGAAGACCTCCCGCGTACGCGGGGCCGGACACGTTTTCTACTAAGCCTCCCCGCGGGCTCTGGTGCAACAACCGTAGCGACCCGCGGGGGGCATGCGCAAAGGGTCGGTGAAAGTGACGTAAGGGTCAGCGGTCACGCAACATGCACGTGAGCCGCGCGGTGCAGACCCGCCGCCCCTGCTCGTCGGAGATCTCGATGTCGTACGTCGCCAGGGTGCGGCCGCCGTGCAGCCTGGTCGCGATCCCCGTGACGTGGCCCGAGGTCGCCGAGCGGTGATGGGTGGCGTTCAGCTCGATGCCGACGGCGATGCGGCCGGGACCGGCGTGCACGGCCGCGCCCACCGAGCCCAGCGTCTCGGCCAGCACCGCCGAGGCTCCGCCGTGCAGCAGCCCGTACGGCTGGGTGTTGCCCTCGACCGGCATCCGGCCCACGACCCGCTCGGGGCCGGCCTCGAGGAACTCGATGCCCATCCGGTCGGCCAGCGTGCCCTCGTGCAGGCCGTTGAACAGGGAGGCGTCGAGCGGATGGTTCAAGGGGTCGGTCTGCGTCAAGGGGACGCCTCCACTCTTTCGAGCTCAGGTTTTCTGTCGCAGACGCAGACTAGGCTGCGTACGTGCCGAAGAGTGAAGTGACCCCCAGCCGCCCGTGCCTGCTGCTGCTTGACGGGCATTCCCTGGCCTATCGCGCGTTCTACGCGCTCAAGGACGCCAACCTGATGACCACCGACGGTCAGCACACCGAGGCGGTCTACGGGTTCACCTCGATGCTGACCAACATCCTGCGCGACGAGCGGCCCACGCACGTCGCGGTGGCCTTCGACCGGTCGGAGCCGACGTTCCGCCACGAGGAATACGCCGACTACAAGGCCAACAGGAGCGAGACGCCCGAGGACTTCCGCGGCCAGATGCAGCTCATCTACGAGCTGCTCGACACGCTGCGCGTGCCGCACCTGTCCAAGGCCGGCTTCGAGGCCGACGACCTCATCGCCACGCTGGCCACCCGCGCCGCCGGCGAGGGGATGGACGTCCTCATCGTCACCGGCGACCGCGACGCGCTGCAACTGGTCGACGAGCACGTCACCGTGCTGATGACCCGGCGCGGCATCAGCGACATGACCCGCTTCACGCCCGAGGCGGTCGAGGAGAAATACGGCCTCACCCCCGCGCAATACCCCGACTTCGCCGCCCTGCGCGGCGACCCCAGCGACAACCTGCTCAGCATCCCCAGCGTGGGGGAGAAGACCGCGGCCAAGTGGGTGCGCGAGTTCGGCTCGCTGACCGCGCTCGTCGACCGCGTCGACGAGGTCAAGGGCAAGGTCGGCGACAAGCTGCGCGAGCACGTCGCCCAGGTGCTGATGAACCGGCGGCTGACCGAGCTGCTGCGCGACGTCCCGGTGGAGGTGGAGCTGGGCGACCTCGTCCAGGGCGCCTGGGAGCGCGAGGAGATCAACAAGCTGTTCGACACCCTGCAGATCCGCGGCGAGCTGCGCGAGCGGGTGTTCAAGGTGCTCGGCACCGGCGAGCAGGAGCCCGAGCAGGGCTTCGAGGTCGAGACCGTGCTGCTCGGCCCCGACCGGGTCCAGGGCTGGCTGGCGGCCCTGCCCGAGGGCCGCGCCGGGCTCGCCTTCAAGGGCGCCTACGGCAGCGGCACCGGCCGCGTCGACGGCATCGCCGTCGCCTCGCCCGACGGCACCGCCGCCTACATCGACCCCGTCAAGCTCACCGAGGCCGACGAGGCGGCCCTGCGCGCCTGGCTGGGCGACGACACCAAGGCCAAGGCCGTCCACGACGCCAAGGGGCCCATCCTGGCCCTCTGGGCGCAGGGCATGGAGCTGCGCGGGCTGAGCTGTGACACCGCGCTGGCCGCCTACCTCGCGATGCCGGGGCAGCGCACGTTCGCCCTCGAAGACCTCGCCCGCCGCTACCTCCACCGCGACCTGCGGGCCGAGGAGGAGCCGAGCGGGCAGGCCGCGCTGTTCGGCGACGACGAGGACGCCCCCGCCAAGGACCTCGCGCTGCGCGCCCACGCCGTGCGCGAGCTGGCCGAGAGCCTGGAGGCCTTCCTGGCCGGGCGCGGCGGCACCCAGCTGCTGGCCGACGTGGAGCTGCCGCTGCTGTCGGTGCTGGCCGAGATGGAGCGCGCCGGCATCGCCGTCGACAGCTCCTACTTCACCGGCCTGGAGGCCGAGTTCGGCGCCGCGGTCAAGCACGCCGTGGAGGAGGCCCACCGCTCGGTCGGCGAGCAGTTCAACCTGGGCTCGCCCAAGCAGCTGCAGGAGATCCTGTTCACCCGGCTCAACCTGCCCAAGACCAAGAAGATCAAGACCGGCTACAGCACCGACGCCGACCAGCTCGCCTGGCTGGCCGCCCAGACCGAGCACGAGCTGCCGACGATCATGCTGCGGCACCGCGACCAGCAGAAGCTGCGCACCACCGTCGAGGGCCTGATCAAGGAGATCTCCGACGACGGGCGCATCCACACCACGTTCAACCAGATCATCGCCGCCACGGGCCGGCTGTCGTCGGAGAAGCCCAACCTGCAGAACATCCCGATCCGCACCGCCGAGGGCCGCCGCATCCGGCAGGGCTTCACCGTCGGCGAGGGATACGAGACGCTGCTGACCGCCGACTACAGCCAGATCGAGCTGCGCATCATGGCCCACCTGTCCGGCGACGAGTCGCTGATCGCCGCGTTCGAGTCCGGCCACGACTTCCACCAGGCCACCGCCGCCCGCGTCTTCGACCTGCCGCCCGAGCAGATCGACGGCGAGCTGCGGGCCCGGATCAAGGCGATGAACTACGGCCTGGCCTACGGGCTGTCCGACTTCGGGCTGTCCGGGCAGCTCAACATCCCGGTGGCCGAGGCGCGGGCGCTGAAGGAGGAATACTTCCAGGAGTTCGGCGGCGTACGCGACTTCCTGCACGCCATCGTCTCCCAGGCGCGCACCGACGGCTACACCGAGACGATCATGGGCCGCCGCCGCTACCTGCCCGACCTCACCAGCGACAACCGCCAGCGGCGGGAGATGGCCGAGCGGATGGCGCTCAACGCGCCGATCCAGGGTTCGGCCGCCGACATCATCAAGGTCGCCATGCTCAACGTGCGCCAGGCGCTCGGCGAGGAGGGGCTGGCCTCCCGGATGCTGCTGCAGGTGCACGACGAGCTCGTGTTCGAGGTGGCGCCGGGCGAGCTGGAGCGGCTCAGGCAGCTCGTCCGCGACCAGATGAACGCCGCGTACACGCTGCGGGTGCCGCTGGAGGTCTCCGTGGGCGTCGGCCGTACGTGGGAGGACGCGGGCCACTGAGCCGGCTCGGCGGGCCGCTGAGCCGCTTCCGGCCGGCCGCGGCGGGCCGGAAGCGGACGGCCGCCGCGGCAGGGCGGGCCGGCGCGCGGCTTCTGCACTAGTCTGGAGCGGATTTCACCGATCGGCCGGGAGTTCTGTGCGGCTACCAGCTTCCCTCATGCGCATCATCGGGCTGGCGAACGTGGTGGTGATCTCGGTCGCCATCGTCGGGCTGAGCCTCTTACCCGGCGAGCCGAGACCACACGCCAAGCCTCAGGAGACGGCCACGGTGAAGGGCGCCGACGAGGCCGCCCGCCCGCCCGCCACGCCGGCCCCCGTCGGATTGCCGCCCGGCGTGGTCTCCACGCCGGAGTTCGCCCGGCAGGTGCGCGCCAACGAGGCGGGGCTGGTGCCGGTGCTGATGTACCACCGCATCCTGGCCAAGCGGCTCGCCTCGCTCGACCGGACGCCCGCCCAGCTCAGGAAGGAGCTGGAGAAGCTGGCCAAGCGGGGTTACGTGCCGATCACCGCCAGGGAGTTCGCCCGCGGGGAGATCCACGTGCCGGCGGGCAAGTTCCCGGTCGTGCTGACCTTCGACGACGGCCACCCCAGCCACTTCGGGCTGGACGCGAGCGGCAATCCCCGGCCCGACACGGCCGTCGGCGTGATCCAGGACGTCGCCTCCCGCCATCCCGGCTTCCGGCCGGTGGCCACGTTCTGGGTCAACAAGGAGCCGTTCGGCCTGCGCGAGCACGACACGCAGGCGGCCGCCGTACGGTGGCTGACCGAGCACGGCTACGAGGTGGCCAACCACACCTGGACCCACCCCAACCTGCGCGTGCTCAAACGCAAGAAGGTCCGCGAGCAGATCGTCAGGGTCGAACGGCTGCTCAAGAAGCTCGGCGCGCCGCCGTCGGAGACCATGGCCCTGCCGTACGGATCCATGCCGCGGAGCAAGAAATCCGCCAGAAGCGGATCATGGGACGGCACGAGGTATGATTTCGCGGGCGTGTTCCTCGCGGGAGCCGAGCCGTCGCTTTCGCCCTACGCGAAAAAGTTCGATCGTGGTGCGATCCAGCGCATCCAGAGCAACGGCAAGAAGGGCGAGTGCCGCAAGTGGTGCTCGCAGTACTGGCTCGACTGGCTGGACAGGCACCCTGGTGAGCGCTACGTCAGCGACGGCGACCCGGAGCGGATCTCCATCCCGGAGAAACGGCGGGGTAATATCGTCGCCAAGCGAGGGCTCCAGGTCATCGCCTACTGAATCCTCCCCGGATTGACCCAGTGGCGAAGGTCTCATATGCTGATCGCTGCGCTGTGGGCTCGCGCGCGCCTCAGACGGAGCGGGCTCGCGCTCGGTCACGTCGATGTCGTAATTCCTCGGCTTGATGCGGAAGAGGGCCTGCCGCGCATCCGCCACATCGACATCCTGTCCGCGTTCGGAGCAATTCCACACATGACGTCCAGCACTGAGGCCACCTCGAGCACCCCGCAGGTAGCGGTCAACGACATCGGGTCCGAGGAAGCCTTCCTCGCGGCGATCGACGAGACCATCAAGTACTTCAACGACGGCGACATCGTCGAGGGCACCGTCGTCAAGGTCGATCGAGACGAGGTTCTTCTCGATATCGGCTACAAGACCGAGGGTGTCATCCCCTCGCGCGAGCTTTCGATCAAGCACGATGTCGATCCTGCTGACGTCGTGGAAGTCGGAGAGCACGTCGAAGCCCTGGTCCTCCAGAAGGAGGACAAGGAGGGCCGGCTGATCCTGTCCAAGAAGCGCGCTCAGTACGAGCGGGCCTGGGGCACGATCGAGAAGATCAAGGACGAGGACGGCATCGTCACCGGCACCGTCATCGAGGTCGTCAAGGGCGGCCTCATCCTCGACATCGGCCTGCGGGGCTTCCTGCCCGCGTCCCTCGTCGAGATGCGCCGGGTCCGCGATCTGCAGCCCTACGTCGGCCGTGAGCTCGAAGCCAAGATCATCGAGCTCGACAAGAACCGCAACAACGTGGTTCTGTCGCGCCGCGCCTGGCTGGAGCAGACGCAGTCCGAGGTCCGCCAGACCTTCCTCAACACCCTCCAGAAGGGGCAGGTCCGCAAGGGCGTCGTCTCCTCGATCGTCAACTTCGGTGCGTTCGTGGACCTCGGCGGCGTCGACGGCCTGGTCCACGTGTCCGAGCTGTCCTGGAAGCACATCGACCACCCGTCCGAGGTCGTCGAGGTGGGCCAGGAGGTCACGGTCGAGGTCCTCGACGTCGACATGGAGCGCGAGCGCGTCTCCCTGTCGCTCAAGGCCACCCAGGAAGACCCGTGGCAGCAGTTCGCCCGCACCCACCAGATCGGCCAGGTCGTGCCGGGCCGCGTCACCAAGCTGGTGCCGTTCGGCGCGTTCGTCCGGGTCGAGGAGGGCATCGAGGGCCTGGTCCACATCTCCGAGCTGGCCGAGCGCCACGTGGAGATTCCGGAGCAGGTCGTCCAGGTCGGCGACGAGATCTTCGTGAAGATCATCGACATCGACCTCGACCGTCGCCGCATCAGCCTCTCGCTGAAGCAGGCCAACGAGGGCGTCGGCACCGAGGTCGAGTTCGACCCGACCCTCTACGGCATGGCGGCCACGTACGACGACCAGGGCAACTACATCTACCCCGAGGGCTTCGACCCGGAGACCGGGGAGTGGCTCGAGGGCTTCGACAAGCAGCGCGAGGACTGGGAGCGGCAGTACGCCGAGGCCCAGACCCGCTTCGAGGCCCACAAGAAGCAGATCGAGGAGGCCCGCAAGGCCGAGGCGGAGGCCGGCGAGGCCGCTCCCTCGTCCTACAGCGGCGAGACGCAGGCCCCGCAGGGCGGCTCCTCCTCGTCGGCTCCGGCCAGTGGCGCGCTCGCCTCTGACGAGGCGCTCGCGGCGCTGCGCGAGAAGCTCGCGGGTGGCCAGAGCTGAAGTCCCTGACTTCGGCCGCCTGAGGCACCGCTAGAACGAAAGGCCCCGCACGGAACGTCGTGCGGGGCCTTTCGCGTGCCCGGCTGCTCGGGCCGGGCTCGGTCTGCCCGGGCGGGTCCGCACGGATGTCTGTACGAGCGGGGTGCGATGTTTCATCCGTGCGGCATGCGGCGTCTCGTGCGAGCGGCGTGGGGCATTTGGATGCGAGCGGCTCGCGGCGTTTCGTGCGAGCCGTGTGTTCCCGCGAGCTCTCCGCCCGGGCAGGATCTCTCGGACCTCGCCGACGATTCCGGACCTTGCCGATGATTTTCGGACCTTGCCCGCGGTTCGTGGACGTTGTCGGCGATTCGTAGACCTGGTCGGCGATTCGTGGCGAAATCATCGCGTGTGGCGGGGTAACGCGGAAGCAGGCTTTCCGCATGTCCTTCTACCGTCGTCGGCATGGACGAGATCATCAAGCCCTTCCGCATCGATATCCCGCAAGCACACCTCGACGACCTGCGCGAACGGCTGCGGCGTACCCGTTGGGCGGCGCAACTGCCCGGCGGCTGGAGCCGAGGCGTGCCCGTGGCGTACCTGCGGGACCTGGCCGGCTACTGGGCCGACGGGTTCGACTGGCGCGCCCAGGAGGCCAGGCTGAACGCGTTCGCCCAGTTCACCACCACCATCGACGGCCAGCCCCTCCACTTCATGCACGTCCGCTCACCCGAGCCGGACGCGCTGCCGCTGATCATCACGCACAGCTGGCCCAACTCCGTCGCCGAGTTCCTCGACGTCATCGGGCCGCTCACCGACCCGCGCGGGCACGGGCTCGACCCCGGCATCGCCTTCCACGTCGTGGCCCCGTCGCTGCCCGGCTTCGGCTTCTCGCCGTTCCCCGTCCCCGCCGACGAGCGGCCGTGGAGCGTCGATCGCGTGGCCCGCACGTGGGCCGAGCTGATGAGCCGGCTCGGGTACGAGCGCTACGGCGCGCACGGCAACGACGCGGGCGCGCTGGTCACCCCGCGGCTGGCCGCCCTGGCTCCCGAGCACGTGGTGGGCTCCCTCATCACGGCCGGCCTCGGCATCCCCACAGGCGATCCGGGGGAGCTGGACGGGCTCTCCGACGAGGAGCTCGCCGAGCTGAAGGAGCTGACGCAGTGGATGGGCCAGGGCAGCGGGTACGGGCCGTACCTGGCCGCCAGGCCGCAGACGCTCGCGTACGGGTTCGCCGACTCGCCGGTGGCGCAGCTGGCGTACCTGGTGGAGAGGTACAAGGAGTTCGACGGGTGGGGGCCGGGGGCCGAGCCGATCGACCGGGACCTCGTCCTGACCAACGCCACCCTGTACTGGCTGACGGAGACCGGCGGCTCCTCCTCCTGGACGTACTACGAAGGGGCCGCCGGCCTGCCCCGCGACCAGCGCGCCGTACCCACCGGGGTGACACACGGCGGGCCCGCGGCGATGCGGCGGATCGCCGAGCACGGGAACGACATCGTCTACTGGGGAACAGCCCAGAGCCCCAGCCACATGGTCGCCATGGCGGCCCCCGAGCCGCTGGTGGACGGCATACGCGCATTTTTCCGGACAGTCCGCTGAGGAGCGGCAAGATTTTACCCACCGCTCTTTGCAAGGCTCTGACCTGCGCGCTTGGCTGCTGGGAGACTGTCGTCCTGCTGTTGGTCACGACTTTCTCGGGGGCTGCGCGGTGGGCATGGTTCAACGAACGATCTGCGTTACACCCCTCCGGCCGCTCTTCTTGACGGCACTGGCAACAGCCCTGGCAACAACCCCGACCCTGACCCCAGCCACCGCCACGACCTCCACCTCTACAGCTGCCACAGCCGCCACTTCCACGTCCGCCACCTTCACAACTGCCACAGCCGCCACCGCCACGGCTCCACCACCGACCGTCGGGGTGGGAGCCCGCAATCAGGGGTCTTCCGAGGCACAAGTCGGCGATCGGAGGTTCTCTGAAACGGAGGTTCGGGATTACGCGTCCTCCGAGGTGAGGGTTCGTGATCAGGGGGCCTTCGGCGTGGAGGGGCGCGAGCACGAGTCGTCCCGGGCGGAGGCGCGGGACGTGAGGTTCTTCGGGGCGCAGACGGGTGCTGCCGGGCCCGTCGGCACACCCGTGGTGACGGGGCCCGGGGTGAGCGGGCCCGGGGTGAGCGGGCCTGGGGTGAACGGGTCTGAGGTGGCCGGGCCTGTCGCGGCCGGGTCCAGGGGAGCGCGGCCGTGGGTTTCGCCCTCGCCGCCTCCTTCGGGGGGATTGGTGAACGACGGGAGCGGGGTGGTGTGGCGGGGGTGTGGCGACGGGCTGGAGTGCGCGAAGCTGGCCGTGCCTGTGGACTGGGCGGCTCCACGCGGCCCCCGTACGGAGGTCGATGTGGCCAGGATGCCCGCGCGTGACCCCGCCCGGAGTCTGGGCCCGTTGGTGGTGAACGTCGGTGAGGGGTCCACCCTTCAGAGTGTGCGTGCCAGGCCCGATGCGGTGAGTGAGCTGGCGCGGTGGTTTGATGTCGTGTTCGTCGAGGGGCGCGGGATCGGCGACCGGGGGAGTGCCGCCATGGTGCGTTGCTCCGTGCCGCCGCCCGACCCGCGCCGGATCCAGCTCGCCCCCGGCCCGGCCGCCTGGCGCGCCTACGCCCGTGACAACGCCGCCTACGACCGCAGTTGCCGCCTCGCCGCCGGTCCCGCGTACGCCGGCCTCACGTCCTGGCAGGTGGCGCACGACCTCGACGCCCTGCGCGCCGCGCTCGGCCAGCACCGGCTGCGGTACTTCGGCAACGCGTACGGGGCGGTGTACGGGCGGGCGTACGCGGAGCTGTTCCCGCGCCGGGTGGGGCGGATGTACCTGGAGGGGCTGCCCGACCATCCCGGTACCGGCCTGGGACGGCGGCTGATCGCCCACGCCCGCGCGGCCGAACGCCGGCTGTCGGCCTTCAGCGACTGGTGCGCCAACCAGCCGGGCTGCCCCCTCGCTGACGACGACGCCGTGGCGGTGCTCGACGACCTCCTCGAACGAGCGCCGTCGGCCGCCAACCCGTCGGGCCGGCTGGGCAAGGCGGGCCCGGGGCACGGGGCTGGTGTGGTGAGCGGCTACCAGGTGGTGGCCGCCGTACTCGCCGGACTCACCCCGGAGCGCTGGCCCGAGCTGGCACGGGCACTGTCGGCGGCCGAAGCGGGCGACCTGAGCGCCCTGGCCGCGATGGCGTCCGTGACACGCCCGGCGGAACCCGGGACAGTGGCCCGCTCGACGTGGTGCCACGACTTCATGCCGGTCGTGCCCGGCTACCGGCGCTTCCTGGCGATGGAGTCACGCCTGCGTGCGGTGGCTCCGCGCGTCGGATGGCTGACCGGCCGCCACGAAATCGCCCGCTGCCTCGGCCTACGACCCCTCCCACCCCGGCCACCCCACGCGGCGACACCGGTCGGAGAGAGTGCCGGCGGCCCAGGGGATGACACCGGTGACGACGGTTCCGTGGTGCCGGTGACGGCGGCTGGGGGCGGTGGTTCCGTGGGGCAGGTGGCGCGCGGTGGCGAGGGGTCTGTGCCGCTGCTGGCGAGGGCTGGGAGCGAGGGCGACGTAGTGCCGGTGATACCTGGGAGCGAGAGCCCCGTGGTGCCGGGGGCGATGGCGGGTGCCGAGAGCCCCGTATCGCCGGTGGCGGCTGAGGGCGGGGGCTCCGTGGTGGGGGTGCCACGCGGTGGCGATGGTTTTGTGCCGCGGGTGGCTATGGCTGGTGGAGAGGGAGCAGTGCCGCCGGTGGCAGCGGCTGGGGTCGAGGGCTCCGTGGTGTGGATGGCGCCTGGTGGCGGGGGTTTCGTCTTGCCGCTGGAGATGGCTGGAGGTGAAGGATCAGTGCTGCCGGGGACGATGGCCGGTGGTGAGGACTCCATGGTGTCGGTGGCGGCGGGTGGGAGGTCGTCGGTGCTGGTTGGCATCGGCAGGCTGGATGCGGGTAACCCGCCTGCCGCTGCGGCGAGGGCTGCCAGGCGGATTCCTGGGGCGAGGGTGTTGTGGCACGGTGATGGGCAGGACGCGTATCTGTTGCAGGGAGCCGGCAAGTTGCGTGCGGCCTGTCTGCGTGCCCGTGTCCACGACTACCTCGTCAACGGTGTGCTGCCCAGGCCCCGCACCCTGTGCCCCGGAGAGCTCACGGCCGGGCGCTTCCACTGAGGTGGGCTCATGGTCGGCCCGAGATCAGCTTGCGGTCCGGCCTTCCTCTGAGATGAGCTCGGGGTCGGGTGTATCTCCCTGGGATAGGGTGCTGGACGTGGTGATCGAACGGGCGGTGGCGGCGGATGCGGGCGAGATCCTCACCCTGCAGCGGGCGGCGTACGTCAGCGAGGCGCAGCTCTACGGCGACCCCTACATCCCGCCGCTGATCGAGTCGCTGGAGCAGGTGCGCAAGGTCATTGAGAGCGCGGTCGTGCTCAAGGCGCTCGATGGAGCCCGGATCGTCGGTGCGGTGCGTGGGCAGATGTCCGGCGCGACCTGTCTGGCCGGCCGCCTCGTCGTCGCTCCCGACCGGCAGGGCCAGGGAGTGGGTACGGCGCTGCTGCGCGCGTTGCACGAGCAGGTGCCGGAGGCGACGGCGTTCGACCTGTTCACCGGTCACCTGTCGGAGGGGAATCTGCGGCTCTACCGTCGTCTGGGCTATCGGGAGACGAGCCGCGAGCGGATGGACGACCACCTGACGATGATCCACCTGCGCCGGACACCGGATGGAGCTCTCCCATCGCGGTGATGGAGGTCCACCGGTCCAGGTCGTTTCCGTGTTCGGATCCTTTCGCTGCGGTGACGACGGCCTAGGTCACGTTCGTGATCGAGTCCTTCCGCCGCGGTGAAGGCGGCTCAGGTCGTCGGGATCTGGCCCTCGTGATGGACCCGGGCGCCCCGAGGGTCGATAGGCTGCGATGGTGCTGAAAATCGGGCTTACCGGTGGCATCGGATCCGGCAAGAGCGAGGTGTCCAAGCGGCTGTCGGCCAAGGGTGCGATGGTGATCGACGCCGACAAGATCGCTCGTGAGGTGGTCGAGCCCGGCACGCCGGGCCTGGCCAGGGTGGTGGCCACGTTCGGTGAGGAGGTGCTCCGCGCGGACGGTTCGCTCGACCGGGAGCGGCTCGGCTCCGTGGTGTTCGCCGACTCCGAGCGGCTGGCGGCGCTCAACGCGATCGTTCACCCGCTGGTCGGGGAACGGGTGGCGGAGCTGCAGCAGGAGGCCGCCGACGACACGATCATGGTGTACGACGTGCCGCTCCTGGTGGAGAACAACCTGGCCCCGATGTACGACGTGATCATCGTCGTCGACGCGCCGGACGATCTGCGCATCCGGCGGCTGGCCGAGCATCGCGGCATGCCGGAGGCCGACGCCAAGGCCCGCATCGCCGCCCAGGCGAGCCGGGAGGACCGGCTGGCCGCGGCCGACATCGTGATCCCCAACGACGGCCGGCTGGAGGAGCTGGACGAGCGGGTGGAGGAGGTCTGGCCCGAGCTGCTCCGCCGCGCCGCCCGCGGTTGACCAGCACCCGAGGGGGTTGCTGGGCGGGGTCGTACGTCGGTTGACGGGATGACTTTCTTCCATGACCATCGGAAAGATCGTCCGACAAGGTTCGTGGAAGGACCGCCGATGCCGCGCCCAACCCCCTGGCGTGCCGCCTTACTGGCCTTGACCGTCGCCCTGGGCATGATCGTCCCCGGGGTTCCGGCCGCCGCCGCGACGCGGTCGTTCCGTAATCCGGTCAACCCGTCGGCGGACCCGAGCCTGATGTACCACGCCGGCTACTACTACGTGGCCACCACGCGCGGCGACCGGATCGGCATCTGGCGCTCGCCCAGTCTGGCCACGCTGCTGGCCGCCCCCGAGCAGGTCGTCTGGCGCGACAGCGACGGCAGCCGCAACACCCAGATGTGGGCCCCGGCCTTCCGTCATGTCGGATCGCGCTGGTACATCTACTACACCGCCTCCGACGGCGTGGACGCCAACCACCGCATGTACGTGCTGGAGTCCGCCGGCGACGACCCCATGGGCCCGTACGCGTTCAAGGCCAAGATCGCCGACTTCGGCGAGTACGCCATCGACGGCGAGCCCATCACCCACAACGGCCAGTCGTACTTCGTCTGGACGGGGCCGGGACGCGGCATGGGCGGGCCCGCGCAGCTCTACATCGCCAGGATGAGCAACCCGTGGACGGTCACCGGCGGCCGGGTGGCGATCCCGGCCGACGGCGGCTGCACGGAGGTGCGCGAGGGCCCCACGCCGCTCTACCGCAACGGCAGGACGTTCCTGACCTACTCCACCTGCGACACCGGCAAGCCCGACTACCAGCTCTGGATGAAGAGCATCGCCGACGGCGCCGACCCGATGGTGGCGGCGAACTGGCGGCAGCACGCCGGGCCGGTGTTCTCGCGCAACGACGCGACGGGCGTGTGGGGGCCGGGCCACCACTCGTTCTTCCGCTCGCCCGACGGCACCGAGGACTGGATCGCCTACCACGGCAAGAACACGAGCACGTACACCTACGACTTCCGCACCACCCGGGTGCAGCGGTTCGGCTGGAACGCCGACGGCACTCCGGGCTTCGGCCGGCCGCTCGCCGCGGGCGCCACGCAGCAGCTGCCATCCGGCGACCCGGGCGCGGCCACGTCGGTGATCAACGACTTCGATCCGCAGGTCGTCTACGCCGGCTCGTGGCAGTCCGGCTCGGGCTGCGGCAACCAGTGCTTCTGGAGCGACGACCACTGGAGCGGCCAGGCCGGCGCGACCGCGACGGTGAGCTTCACCGGCACCCGCGTGGCGCTGCTGAGCGTGCGAGACCGGGGCAACGGCATCGCGGCCATCTCCATCGACGGCGGCCCCGAGCAGCGCGTCGACTACTACAGCGGCATCCGGGTGGGAGAGCAGCTCAACTATCTGAGCCCGGTGCTGGCGCCCGGCGCGCACACGCTGCGGGTCCGGGTGACCGGCGAGCGCAACCCCGCCTCGGGCAGCACGGTGATCAGCATGGACCGCATCGAGGTCTTCTGAGCGCTCAGAAAGGAGAGTCGAGCGGCACCTGCCGCACCCCGGGCAGGTACGGGTCGAGCTCGCCCAGCTCGAACCGCGACATCCCGACGACGTGCCAGAACTGCCCGGCGAAGTCGCCCTGCACCTTGTACCGGCCGTCGGGCGCCAGGGCGGCCCACCCCTCGGCCAGGCCGAGCAGGGTCGCCCGCCGCTCGCCGCCCTCCCACAGGATGACCACGCCGTCGTCGCCGGCACTGGCCAGCAGGTCGGCCGCGGGGCTGTAGGCGACCGAGAGGACCCGGCGGGCGTGCCCGGCCAGGGTGTGCCGCGGGCGGCCGGTGGCGGTGTCCCAGACCCGGACGAGCAGGTCGTCGCCGCCGGTGGCCAGGCTGCGGCCGGAGGCGTCGAACGCCACGCTCCACAACCTGCCGCCGGCGTGGGTGAGCGTGTGCACCAGGCGGGGCTGCCACGGCTGGCCGGGGCGCAGCTCCCACAGCAGGGCCCTGCCGTCGTTGCCCGCGCTGGCGAGGTGGCGGCCGTCGGGGGAGAAGGCCACGGAGTAGACCCGGTCGGTGTGCCCCTCCAGGGTCGCCACCCGGCCGCCGGAGGCGACGTGCCACAGACGGACGAGCTTGTCGTCGCAGCCGGTGGCCACGTAGTTGCCGTCAGGGCTGAACGCGATCGAGCGCACCCGCCCCCGGTGGTCGGTGAGGTGGCCCGCCAGCCGCCCGGTCGGGCGGTACCAGATGCGGACGCTGTCGTCGTCGTTGGCCGTGGCCAGCAGGTTGCCGTCGGGGCTGAACGCCTCGGCCCACACGTGCTCGGTCTCGGCGTGCAGCTCGCGCTCGTAGTCGCCGGTGGCGGCGTTCCAGAAGTGCACGCCGCCGTCGTTGCTGGCGGTGGCCAGCGTCGGCCCGGCCGGCGAGAACGAGGCCGAGACCAGCCGGTCGGCGGTGCCGGTGAACTCGCGCAGCCGCCGCGCGGTGCGCGGCTCCCACAGGCGGACGATGCCGTCGTTGCCGCTGGTGGCCAGCATGGTGCCGTCGGCGCTGAACCTGACCGAGGAGATCCGCCGGCCGTGGCCGCGCAGCACCCGCTGGCACTGGCCGCTGCCGGGGTCCCACAGGCGCACGGTGCCGTCGTTGCTGCTGGTGGCCAGCTGGCGGCCGTCGGGGCTGAACGCGAACGGCCACACCGAGCTGCGGTGCCCGGTGAGCTCGATCTGCTGGCCGCCGCCGAGCCGCTGCAGGCGTACGGAGCCGTCGGAGTCGCCGGTCGCCAGGAGTTGCCCGTCGGGGCTGAAGGCGACCTGGTAGACGGCCGCCGCGTGGGTGAGGTGCACCCCTCGCGACTCGCCCGACGGGTCCCACAGGCGGACGCTGCCCGCCGTGTCGCCGGTCGCCAGCAGCGAGCCGTCGGGGGCGAAGGTCACGCAGTAGACGCTGCCCAGGTGCCCGTGCAGCTCGTGCAGCAGCCGCCAGCTGGCGGTGTCCCAGAGCCGGACGGTGCCCGCCTCGTCGCCGGTGGCCAGCAACGAGCCGTCGGGGCTGTGCACGGCGCGGTAGACGCTGCCCCGATGCTCGCCGAGCGTCACCCGCACCTTGCCCGAGCGCAGGTCCCAGACGCGGACCACGCCCGCCGAGTCGCCGATGACCAGCGACGAGCGGCCGAAGGAGGCGGTGAAGACGGGGGCCTGGTGTCCGGCCAGTTCGTGCACGAGCCGGCCGGTGGCGCTCTCCCAGACGCGGACGACGCCGTCGCCGCCGCCCGCGGCGACCAGCTCGCCCGAGGCGTCGAAGCGGACCGGCCAGACGCCGTCGGGGTGGCCGCGCAGGCCCCGCAGGGGCTCGCCGGTCATCGCGTCCCACAGCAGCACGTTGCCGTCGCTGGCGCCGGTGGCCAGCATGCCGCCGCCGAACGTGACCGCGTACACCCGGCCCTGGTGTCCTTGCAGTGTGCGCACGGGCGCGCCGCCCGCGCACAGCAGCACGCCGCCGTCCTCGTTGCCGATCGCGAGCGTGGAGCCGTCGGGGCTGTAGGCGATCGGCTCGGGCAGGCGGCTGGTCTGGAAGTGGTAGCCGTACGGGACGCCGATGCCGGCGGGCGCGAACTGCACCTCGACCGGCTGCCCCGGCACCACGGCCGCGCCCGGCAGGTGCGGCAGCGTGCCGGTCACGTCGATCAGCGCGGCCCGGTGCCAGCGGGCGCCCTCGACCGCGGCGTCACTCAGGTCGACCCGGGCCAGCCTGGCCCCCGACAGGTCGGCGCCGCGCAGGTCGGCCCCGGTGAGCTGGGCGCCGTCGAGCCGCGCGCCCACCAGCCTGGCCTCGCGCAGGGTCGCCCTGGACAGGTTGGTGCCCGCCAGCGTCGTCTCCGACAGGTCGGCGCCGGTGAGGTCGACCTCGCGCAGGTCCCTGGCCGACAGGTCCTCGCCCTTCAGGTTGGCGCCGCGCAGGTCCGTACGGGCGGGCGTGCGCAACCTGGCGGCGATCTTGACCGCGTTGGCCTTGGCCTGGTCGTCGGGCTGGGGGTCGGCCACCCAGGCGCGCAGCGCTCGGACGTCGGCCAGGTCGCACAGGAACTCGACGGTCAGCGCCGACAGCGGCCGCAGCGACAGCAGGACCGGGTTGTCCAGGGTCGTGGCGATGTGGCGGGCGATCAGCCACTCCATCACCGACGCGTGGATGAACCCGAACATCCCCTCCTCGGTGCGGACCAGCAGGCTGCCCGAGCCCATCCGGAACGCGGCGTGGGCGGCCGAGAGCTGCCCGTCGGCCAGGTCGGTCAGCGTCTCACCGATCTCGGTCAGCTCGTCCACGCCCAGCAGTGACTCGCCGCTCTCCCACAGCCGCACCGCCAGCGCCGTCACCACCCGCCACAGCTCCCCGACGGTCAAGGCCACGGCCGAGCCGGGGACCCGGGCGCGCCGCTCCTCGAAGGCCAGCCACGAGGTGAGGATCTCCTCGTACAGCAGGGCCGGGCTGATCGTGTGGCGGGCCTCGGCGACCGTGCGCAGCCGGTCGGCGTCGAGGTCGGCGATGAAGCTGAGCATGCGCGGGTTCTGCGCCAGCGCGAGCAGGTCCTCGATCTCGGCCATCAGCGACATGCGGGCGCCGGCCTCGTCGCCGTCGGCGAACCTGTTGGCCAGGTAGGAGCGGATCTGGTCGTGGGTGAAGTCCTCGACGCCGAGCACCCGCCGCTGCGGCAGCACGCCGACCATCTCGCCGAGCGAGGTCAGCACCTGGCTGTGCGACTTGAAGTGCTGGGTGCGGCTGGCCACCACGATCTTGGCCTTGTCGTCGGCCGCCGCCAGCAGAGTGGACAGGTGGTCGGCCGCGCGGTCGTAGGTCAGCCGGGTCACCAGCTCGTCGAACCCGTCGAACAGCAGCACGATCCGGCCCTGCCGGAGCAGGTAGCGGAACGCCTTGAGATCGATCACCTCCTCGCCGTGGCTCGCCAGATGGGCCGCGACCAGCGCGTCCACCGAGTGGGCCTTGTCGAGGGCGCGCAGCTCGATCAGGATCGGCGTCAGGTGCGGCAGCTCGGCGGGGATGCGGCGGGCCAGCTCGCGCAGCGCGAACGTCTTGCCGTGGCCGAAGTCGCCCAGCAGCAGCAGGAACCGGCCGTGGTCGGCGGCCAGCAGCCGCATCAGCTCGTCGGTCAGGCCGTGCTTGACCTGGCTGCCGGGGCGGTCGAGCTCGCGGTAGCGCTGCGGCACGTACAGGTGGGGCGGGTAGCGGCGGTCGTTGGTCAGGCGGGCGGTCTGCTCGCCGACGTAGCCGCTCAGATCGAGCAGCCCCTGGAACTCGGTGAAGCTGCGCAGCCGTACGCCCTTGCGCATCAGCTCGTCGCGCAGCGCGCGGGAGGCGGGCGGCCCCTGGTAGACGAGCTCGGCGGGCAGGCCGGCGGCGTGGGCCCGCCGGGCGAACTCGTTCGCGGCCTCCTCGGCCGCGTCGCCCGCGTACGCGCCGATCATCGTCTGGCGGACGAACCCGTCCTCAGGATGGGTGACCACCAGATGGGTGCCGAACCTGCGGATCCTGGCGCGTTCGTGCCGGGCCTCGCACACCTCGGTGATGCGGTCGAGCAGCAGCTCCACCGGGCTCGGCTCGCGTTCGGCCGCCTGGGGCGCGGGCGCGGCGGCGGGCGGGCTCTGGCCGGTGAACGTGGTCCGCGCGGCCCGCCAGCGTGAGCGGATCAACTCGGGGCGCCCGTCCGGCCGGCCTTCCGGCAGCCAGACGCGCAGCCCGTCGGGGCCGATCTCGACGACCTGGTGCCGCCCCGAGCGCGGCGCGGCGATGCGCCCCTCCACGGCGGACCCGGTGGCTGTGCCGCTTCCTGAACCGCCGTGGAGGAGCAGGTTGAGCCGGTGGCCCAGCAGCCGCTCGAACGTCTGGGCGTCGCGCAGCTCGCCCGGCGGATGGCCGAGCCCGCCGAGGCGCAGCCAGGCGTCCTCCTCGAACTGCCGCAGCCGCTCGGCGAACCACGCCGCCTGCGCCTCCCCGAGCAGCGCGTACGCGTCGCGTTCCAGATGACTCATCGCCATCGTCGAGTTGAGCCCCGCCACGACCACCTTCAGATCGGGGATCTCGAACAGCGTCCACGGCTGCGCGGCGTCGAACACGCGGTCGTCCAGCCCCTGGTAGACCTCGCCGAACAGCTTCGCGAAGTGCCGCCACTTGGGCCAGTAGGGGGGCTGCGGGCTGACGTCGTCGGCCTCGCAGGTCATGAAGTACGCGCTCGCGGCGGCCTTGGTCACGTCGCGCGGGCCGGGCAGCAGCACCAGCCGGTGCGGCTCCAGCCCGATCAGCAGCCGCAGGTCGGTGATGAACCGCGTGGCCTGCCCGAACTGCCCGAGACTGCCCGACTCGGTCAGGTCGCCGCTGACGACCATGAGATCGGGGCGGGGCATGCCGCGGTCGTACATGGCGGTCAGATCGGCCCAGATGTGCGCCTGCATGTCCTCCGGCGTGAACGGGTCGCCGGGGTCGGGCAGCGCCCGGCCGAACCTGGGGCCGCCGATGTGCAGCACGCTGATCGACTCGCGCCCGCGGTCGTCGCCCGCCGCCGGCGGGAACTTCGGCGCCGTCACCGGCGAGCGCCGCGTCCTGGCCCGCTCGGCGGGCGGCGGCAGCGACGGCGGGGACGGCGGCACCTGGGAGCCGTCGGGGAAGGCCGGCGCGGCCTCCGGCTTGGCCCGGCCGGACATCGCCTCCCTGACCCGGCTCAGCAACTGCGCCCTGGCCTGCCCCGGGTCGGTGACCCCGAGCAGGTCGACCCACGTGATCGTGGACAGCAGGCCCTCGACCTGGACGTCCTCCAGCCTGATCGTGACGAGCTTGTTGGACGGGTTGTCGGGGTCGGCGCGCAGCGCGGCCTGCCACTCCATGCGCCCGTAGCGGGAGCCGAGATAGTTGCGCGAGAGCACGGCCACGACCAGCTGCGCCTCGCTGACCCCGCGGTCCATGAAGTCGATGAAGTTGGTGCCGGGCACGAAGTCCCACGCCTGGATCATGGTCTTGTAGCCGGCCGCCTCCAGCTCCCAGGCGATCCAGGTCGCCCATGCCGTGTCGGCGGGGGAGTAGCTGACGAAGATCTCGGTCGGCCTGCCGTCACGTGCCATCTGCTCAGTATCCCCCGGGGATGCGGGCACGGGATCGGCATTTTCCCGGCGGTGTGCGGTCGTCCTCGGGTGTCGCGGCTTCCCGCCTTGTGCGATCATCGTCGGGTGTTGCGGCGTCTCGGCGTGCTCGACCTGATCAGGGTCGGGCTGCTGCTTCTCGGCCTGGTCTTCGTGGCGACCGGGCTGCTGCCCTGGGCCGAGGCGGTCGGGAGCCTCACCGAGATCGGCCCGCTGCTGATCTTCCTGGTCGCGATCATCCTGCTGGCCGAGCTGACCAAGGAGGCCCAGGTCTTCGACGCCATCGCGGCGAGGATGGCGGTGCTCGGCGGCGGCAATTACGCCGCCCTCTTCTTTCTTTGTACCGCTTTCGCGTCTTTTGTCACGATATTTCTGAACTTGGACACGACGGCGGTGCTGCTCACCCCGGTCATGCTCGCCCTCGCCCCCCGCGCCCGCATCGCCGCCCTCCCCCTGGCCATGACCACGATCTGGCTGGCCAACACGGCGAGCCTGCTGCTGCCGGTGTCCAACCTGACGAACCTGCTCGGCATCAGGAAGATCGGCCTCGACGCCCAGGAGTTCGCCGCCCGCATGTGGGCCCCCCAGATCGCCGCCATCGCGGTCACGATGGCGTTCCTGTGGGCGTTCTACTGGCGCCGCGGCGAGCGCCGCGACCTGCGCTACACCCCGCCGATCCTGGAGCCCGTGGCCGACCGCGCGCTGTTCGCCGCCGCCTCGGCCGGCTGCCTGCTGTTCATCGCCCTGCTGCTGTTCAAGGCGCACGTCGCCGTCGCCGCCACCGCCGCGGCGGCCATCGTCCTGGCGGCCTTCCTGCTGCGCGCCCGCGAACGCCTGACCTGGAGCCTGGTGCCCTGGCAGCTGCTCATCTTCGTGACCGGCCTGTTCCTGGTCGTGCCCACGCTCAGCAACCACGGCCTGTCCGCCCTCATGACCTGGATGATCGGCGGCGACGGCGACCCCTATCGCGCCGCCGCGGTCGGCGCGGGCCTGTCCAACCTGATCAACAACCTGCCCGCCTACCAGGCCGTCCAGCTCGTCATCCCGGCCGCCGACCGGGACCTGCTGCTGGCGCTGCTGGTCGGCACCAACGTCGGCCCGGTCGTCACCCCGTGGGCCTCGCTGGCCACGCTGCTGTGGTTCGAGTCGTGCCGCCGCCACGGGGTCAAGGTCCCGATGCGGCGCTTCCTGCTCACCGGCGCCGGGCTGGCCGTCGTCGGCCTGCTCGTGACGGTGTGGACGCTGGTCACGTTCGGCTGAACGCGCTCAGGGCTCAGGGGCTCAGGCGGCGGCCGGCTCGTAGGCGGCGGTGACCGCGTCCAGGGCCCAGCGCATCCGGCGCACGTACGTCTCGGGGTGGTCGCCGGCCTCCTGCGCCACGTACGCCGCGCACCACGCCGGGTCGCCGCCGCACGCGCACAGCCGCTCGTCCACGGCCGCGCGGATCCGGTAGGCGGACAGGTCGTCGGACGGCTGCAGGGGGGTGGCGAAGAGCACCTGCGCCAGTTCGGTGGTGGTCATCATGTCGGGCTCCTCTCCGCGGTGCCGTTTCCGCGGCACTCTCTAATAAGACGTCGAACGGCGGCGAAACTCATCGACAAAAGACACACAATATCCGTGCACTTTTCCTCACCCCAGAAGGGAGAGAAGTGCAGGCATGGAGCGGGGGTGGGCCGCCACGAAGCTGCGCGTCTCCGCGGCGTCCACGCGCTCCTCGTACGGGCCGCCGTCCAGCGCCCGGATCTCGGCGCCCGCCTCCATCGCCAGCAGCGCCCCCGCGGGCAGGTCGATCACCCCGGCCCGGTAGCCCACGACGCCGTCGATGTCGCCGCGGGCCAGCATCGCCCACGCCAGCAGCGGCGCCCACAGTTGCAGCACCCGGCGCGCGTCGAGGTCGAGCGCCGTCTTCAGCCGGCGCAGGGTCGGATCGTCCCTGGCGACGTCGTACCCCTGGATCCAGGCCAGCAGCGGCCCGCGCGAGTGCGGCCGGTGGACGGCGGTCAGGCGCGCGCCCGACGAGGCCGTCGCGCCCCGCCCCCGCACGGCCGACCACGTGCACGCCGACACCGGGTCGTGCACCACGCCGACCTGCGGCAGCCCGTCGCGGCACAGCGCCAGGCCCACGACGTAGGCGGGCAGCCCGATCGCCACGTTGTTGGTGCCGTCGAGCGGGTCGACCAGCCACGTCCACTCGCCGCCCGCCGCGCCGACCAGCCCCGACTCCTCGGCGATCACCGTGTGCGACGGGTACGCCGTCAGGATCCGGTCCAGCAGCAGCCGCTCCGAGGCCAGGTCGAGATCGGTGACCACGTCACCCGCGTCGCCCTTGGCCCGCACGCCCAGTGCCCCCCGCGTGCCCTTCAGCAGCAGCGCGCCGGCCGCCTCCGCGGCCTCGACAGCGATCTTGCGAGCGTGGTCCAGGTCCATCGAGGTGCCCTCTCAGGTCAGGTGCGCGGTGATCAGGCGCACGGCCGTGGCCGTCTCGCCGGGGTCCAGCGGCTGCCTGGACACGTGGTGGGCGCCGCCGTGCAGCGGGCCCAGGGACAGGTCGCGGCTGCCGGGGCGGCCACTGCCGAGCGCGATCGTGGCCGCCTCGCCGCCCTCGGGCACGACGCTGCTGTGGAAGAGGCCGGCGGCCAGCGTGTAGGTGTCGCCGGGCCCGAAGACCTCCACCAGGCCCGTCTCGTGGCGCACGGTGCGGGGGGTGGGCGAGATGCGGTCGCCGTCGGCGCCGCTGACCACCTCGTAGACCCGGTGCGTGGCGTCCGCGCCGGCGTCGGCGACCACCGCGTGCACGTTGCGCATCTGGCCGTAGAGCACATGGCTGACCAGGTCCCAGCTGTGGCAGTGGATCTGCGACGTGGTGCTCTCGGCGTGCGCGAGCGAATCGGACCACAGATGGAGGCATACCCCCTCACCGCCGTCACGCTCCAGCGGCAGGCAGACGAATCCCAGCGGATGCCGGACCGCGCCCAGATCGGGCCGGGCCAGCACGTCCAGGGCCCACCGCCTGGCCTCGCCCGCGGCCAGCACGTCACGTACGCCGGAGTAGCTCATGACCCGTAGGGATCGACGGCGCGCAACGCCTTGCGGGCGATGTCGACGACGTCACGGCCGTCGTACGACTTGGGCAGGGGCACCCCGATCCGCTCGAACAGCTCCTGCACCTCCTCGATGGTGGGCTCGTCGCCGAGCGGGACCTTCTTGTACATCTCCAGCGGCACCCGCCGCGCCTGTTCGAAGCTGAGCCGCAGCTCGGTGTCGCAGTTCTCGTAGTAGAACGTGTCGGCCAGCGCGGTCATCGCCATGTTGGGGTCCTCGACCGTCATGATCAGGCGGGTCGTGGACAGGTCCCAGCGGAACGTCGTCATCGTGGCCGACAGGCCGACCCCGATGTCGAGCAGGCCGTAGCGCTGGCGGTGCCAGAAGGCGGCCAGGATGGTCGCGTACGACTCCTTCCTGGCCCGGTCGGTGGTCCACGTCTCGCCGGTGGCGTCGGGATGGTCCTGCAGCGAACGGCGATAGTGCGCGTACGTCTCGCACACCTCCGCGTTGGTCGGGTCGATGACCTCGACCCTGACCGTGAGGTGGCGTTTGTCCCTGCGCGCGGCCGCCACGCACGCCGGCAGCGTCACCGCGCGCAGATAGGTGCCGGTGCCGCCCTTGAAGCTCCACCTGGTCGTGTCCTTACGGGCCTCGGCGTGGGACTGGGCGATCTCCTGACTGCTTCCCAGCACCCTGACGAGTTCGAGCGCGTCGAGGGCCCGGCGCGTGCTGTGTGCCAGATTCTCCAGCTCCTCCAGCCTGGCCAGGCGCAGCGGGAGCTCGGCCAGCGCGCCCGAGGTGATCGTCTTCTCCACGGGCGCCTGCCTGACCCGGTCGCGCAGCAGCGCGGTGGCCACCAGCGCCAGGATCACCAGGGTCGCGGCGGTCACGAGCTGGCGCTGGATGTCCTCGCCCTCGGGGCCGAAGATCTCGTCCGGCATGATGCCCAGCACGCCGACCACGATCGCCAGCCCGAGCGCGATGGCGCCGTCCGCGTTGTGCGCCGCCCATGAGGCGGCCTGTCTCAACGCCGCCATGAACCGTGCCATCGCTCGCCCCGCCGTCCGACGATCAGTCAGTTCCCGACGTCATGGTAACGACCGCGCCATGCGACTGCCAGCACACGCAAAGGAGTGATCCCCTGTCGGAAGGTGGCCCGGAATATTGCCTCGCCTGCGCGAAACCGGCGATTGTAGGATCCGACGGCATGATCATGGATCCGCACCTTCTGCGCTACTACGAGCAGGGCGGCGAGCTGACCAGGTTGCGGCAGGGGCGGGGCCGGCTGGAGTTCTGGCGTACCCGTGACGTGCTGCTGCGCACGCTGCCGCCGGCGCCGGCGAAGGTGCTCGACGTGGGCGGCGGCACCGGCGCGCACGCCGAGTGGCTGGCCGCCGAGGGCTACGACGTCGAGGTGATCGATCCCGTGCCGCTGCACGTCGAGGAGGCCGCGGCGCTGCCCGGCGTACGCGCCCGCCTGGGGGACGCCCGTGACCTGCCCGTCCCCGACGGCGCGGCCGACGTGGCGCTGCTGCTCGGCCCGCTCTACCACCTGCCCGAGCGCGCCGACCGCGTCCGCGCGCTGCGCGAGGCCCGCCGCGCCGTCCGCGCGGGCGGGCTGGTCGTCTCGGCCTTCATCAGCCGGTACGCGGCCCTGCACGACAGCGTCCGCCTGGGCACGCTGCCGCTGGACGGGCGGGTGGAGGTCGAGTACCGCACCCTGGAGACCGGGGAGATCGTCTCGGCGCGGGAGGGCGGCTTCCGTGGTTACGGCCATCGTCCCGAGGAGATCGTCGCCGAGTTCACCGACGCGGGGCTGCCCCGGCCGCGTGTCCACGGCCTGGAGGGCGCGTTCTGGCTCTACGGGGACGTGGACGACTGGCTGGACGACGACGGGCGGCGCGAGCTGCTGCTCGACGCCGCCCGGCGGCTTGAGTGCGAACCGTCGCTCCTGGGGGTCAGCGGCCACCTGCTGGCCGTGACCCCCGCCGTGACCCCAGTAGGAGACCTGTGACCTAGAACCAGCCGCGGTGGCGGGCCATCTGCTCCAGGCCGCGCTGCAGGGCCGCGTCCGCCGAGTTCGGCGGGTCGTCGTACCGCACGGTGAACCGGTTGTAGGCGTCGTGGCTGGAGCTGAGGAAGCCGCCCCGCTTGTCGGCCTCCAGGATGACGTCAACCTGCCGCGGCCCGGCGATGAACGTCAGCTCCAGCTCGTTGAAGTGCCGCCGCCACTGACCGCCCGCGTAGTACTCGATCTCCTGGAAGAACGGCATCGTCGAGCCGTACAGGGTGCCCCGTTCGAGGTCGGCCTTCTTGAACTGGAAGCCCAGCCGGTCGAGGGCGCCGAGCACGTGGTCCTGCGCCGGCAGCGGACTGACGAACAGCGGGTCGAGGTCGCCCTTGTCGAGCGCCCCCGCCAGCGCCAGCTCCGTCTGGACGCCCAGCCGCATACCGCGCAACGGATGCCCCGCGATCGCGCTGATGGGGGTCTCCCACGGGATCGGGACCTCGAACGGATGCTGGTGCTGCGCGCCCGCGGCGAGCTGGAACGTCCCCGCGACCTGCTGGCGCAGGAAGCTGTAGGACGTCTTGTACTCGTTGTCGCCCTGCTCGACCTCGACCACGGCGGTGAGGTCGATGTGGATGCCCTCGACCTTGTACTCGGAGTTGCCGCCACGGAAGTGGACGACGCCGCGCAGCAGGTCGCCAGGGCGCACGCCCGTGTCGGTCAACACCGTGTCAACCTCGACGCCCGCGCCGAACGCGGCCATCAGCTTGCGGAACACCATGGAGTTCTCCTATGCGGAAGGTGTACGGCCGTTCACTTGACCCGCTCCCGTACCCGAGATGCGGGGGAGCAACTGGGCGAGCAGGAGGGTGGACAGCGCGGAGTCGGCCTGACCCTGCTGGGTGCGTACGACCAGCGGCTGGGGGGCATTCTCCGCCAGTTTCGCGCCCACGTCGAGACGCTTGCGGGCCAGCTCGTACTGCAGCACGGCCCGGTTGTCCCGATACGACTCGGCCAGCCGGCGCAGCGCCTTGGCCTCGTTCTCGGCGGAGGTGAGCTCGGCGCGGCCGCGCGCCTCGATCTCCCACGTCACCCGCTGCGCCTCGGTCTCCTGCTCCTCCAGCATGCGGGCCACGTCCTTGCGGGCCGTGTTGTGGGCGGCCTTGACCTCGACGACGCGGGCGTCACGGGTCTTCTTGGAGCGCTCGATCTCCATCAGCAGGGTGTCGATGCGGCGCTTGCGGGTCAGCTCCCACTCGCGCTCGTAGGCCGACAGCTCCTTGGCCACCTTCTCGCGGGTGGCCAGGTGCTGCTGGTACTGGTCGGGCAGCTGCACGTCGGGGATGTTGGAGCCGGTGACGCGCACGCCGTAGCGGCCCAGCTGGCGGTTGAGCGCGTCCTGCATGTCGCCGACGTCGGAGCCGCGCAGGTCGTACGCGCGCTCGGTGTTGACCCTGCGGCTGCGCTGCCTGATCGCGTCCTGCACCGCGCTGGACAGCACCAGGTCGAAGTTGCCCGCGCCGATCGTGCGGACGAACGCGACCGGGTCGACGATCCGGAACTTCAGGAAGAACTCGATCGACTTCAGCGGCACGTTCTCGGCGGTCGGGCAGGCCACGATCGGCGCCGAGTACGGGATCTCGGTGGAGGTGTCGACGACCGCGTCCACCCGGTCCCACGGCAGCCAGAGGTAGTGCCGGCCGGGCGGCAGCGTGCCGGTGATGGCGCCCCAGCGGCTGCGCACGCCCGTGGTGCCCTCCTCGATCTCGATGATGGCCTTGCGCCACATCGTGATCAGGGCGATGAGCAGGAAGAACAGCGCGGCGAGCGCTGCGGAGACGGTGAAGTCGGTCAGCGCCGCCATGCCGGCGAAGTAGAGCGCCAGGAAGATCAGCGTCATCCAGGCGAAGCCGCGCCGGTCCTTGGGGATGACGACCGGCACGAGCTGGCCCTGCTCGCCGCCGCGCAGGAGCTGGCGGATGTCGCCCCAGGAGGCGACCGATTCCTTGATCTTGGAGAAGTCGCGGTTCATCAGATCCCACTCCCAGCCTGTCCGTGGTGCTTGCCGCCGGGCAGCAGCCGTTCGACGGTGGATTCGAGGTCGGAGTCGGGCTCCGGCACCTGCGGCGGCTGCTCCACGTCGGCGGCCGTCTTGGCCAGCAGCGACGCGATCTCGCCCTCGCGGCCTCGTACGCGCAGGCCGATCTCGTCGAGCCTGGACCGGATGGCGGCCATGTCCTCGGCGGAGAACAGCGCCGCGCCCTTGCCGCCCACGAGCTGCTGGGCCAGGGCCAGGAAGTCGATGTCGGTCTGGTCGCCCACCTGGACGACCTGCGGCAGCCTGGTGGAGACCGACTCCAGCTTGGTCAGCAGGTCCTGCTGGAAGCGGTAGTCGAGGATCTCGGGCGCCTCGGCGGCCGACAGCGCCCTGATGTCGAGCGCCTGGGCCTCCAGCAGTGCGGCGTTGGCGTTGGCCGTGGACTCGGCCTCGACCAGGCGCTGCCTGGCCTGCGCGGTGGCCTGGTGGGTGGCGCGTTCGAGCGCGGTGTCCATGCGGGCCTGGTAGCCGGCGATCTCGGCCTGGATGGCGCTCAGCGTCTCCTGCAGCCCGGCCAGCTCCTTGATCAGGTCGCCCTCGTTCTGCTCCTTGCGCAGCTGGAGCTCGTACTCGTAGGTGTAGGCCTCCTTGGCGACGCGCACCATCTCGGGCGCCGCCAGGTCCATCCGGTACTCCTGGCTGGACGGCTCGGCGTGCGTGATGTTGACGTCGGTGAGGCGTACGGCGGGCAGGAACTGCTGGTTGAGGCTCTCCAGCATGCCGAGCGTGCTCTCGCCGACCAGGTCGTAGATCTCCTCGGCGCGCTGGGCGTAGATCAGGGAGCGGGTGACCTCGCTGATGGCGTTCTGCAGCTTGGACTGGAAGCCGCTGACCGAGCCGAGCACGAAGATGAACTCCGCCGGGTTCTCGATCCTGAACTGCAGGAACAGGTCCACGCTGGCCTTGACGCCCTGCTGCGTGGGGGCCTCGCTGATCGGCGCGTTGAACGGGTACTCGCGGGTGGTGTTGACGATGTAGCTGACCCGCTTCCACGGGTTGAACAGCGTCACCCGGCCCGGGTCCGCGATGTGCACCAGCTTGCCGAACTGCGTGATCAGCGCCTTGCAGCCCTCGGGGACCATCACCACGCTGCGCCGCCACCACAGGAACGCAGCCGACAGCACCAGCACCACCCAGTAGTGCGGGCCGAACACCACGTCCGCCTGCGGGACGATGTTGCCGAGCGCGCCGATGAGGCCGAGCAGCACGAGGATGCCCAGCGGCACGATCACCTTGGCGGTGCTGCCCTTGGGGATCACCACGGGGGAGATGACGTGCATGCCGTTCTCGGCGAAGCTGCGGTTGACGATCTCGCCGGCCTCGTTGAGCGACGCGGTGCGCGCCTCGATGAGGGTGCCGACGGACACACCGCCGTCGCGGGCCGCGGCGAAGTCGTGCGGGTTCAGCGCGAAGCCCTGGGCCTGGCCCTGCATCTGGCTGGCCTGGCCGGTGACCTGTCCCACGGCTTGGCCCACCGCCTGGCGTACGTCACCCCCTTGGGCCACCGTTCGGGCTATGCCCTGTCCTGCCTGGATCAGTGCCTCTCTGGGTCGTGACATGAAACCTTCCTCTTCCGCTACAGGCGAATTCGACCGTATCGGGTATGACTTACTGTTCGCTTGCAATGCGGTGTCACAGGTGTATTGCTATTCGTCGCAGGTATGCTATGGATGTCAGATCCCGGTTATCGGGGGGTGCGATGAGAGGGGCTGGGAAGTCAGGCCGTGATGAGCGAGAGCGTCCACAACCGGATCGCGCTGCTGCGCGCGGAGCGCAACGTGACCCGCAGGCAGCTGTCCGACGCCCTGGGAGTGCACTACCAGACCATCGGCTACCTCGAACGCGGCGAATACAGCCCCAGTCTTCACCTGGCGCTGCGCATCGCCGCCTATTTCGAGGTTCCGGTGGAGGTCGTCTTCTCCACCACGCCCTTCCCCCGCATCGGCGAGCGTCCGGCCTGACGCTTTCTGTCGGTGGCGCCACCTACAGTGGGCACCATGCGACCGGTCACTGATTTGCAGCGGAAGGTGGCGCCCTTCGAGGTCGTCACCGAGATGACTCCATCGGGCGACCAGCCGACGGCCATCGCCGAGCTGGAGCGCCGCGTCAAGGCCGGGGAGAAGGACAACGTCCTGCTGGGCGCCACCGGCACCGGCAAGACCGCCACCGTGGCCTGGCTGATCGAGCGGCTGCAGCGGCCCACCCTGGTCATGCAGCCCAACAAGACCCTCGCCGCGCAGTTCGCCAACGAGCTGCGCGAGATGCTGCCCAACAACGCGGTCGAATACTTCGTCTCCTACTACGACTACTACCAGCCCGAGGCCTACGTCCCGCAGAGCGACACCTACATCGAGAAGGACTCCTCGATCAACGACGAGGTCGAGCGGCTGCGCCACTCGGCCACCAACTCGCTGCTCACCCGCCGCGACACCATCGTCGTCGCCTCGGTGTCGTGCATCTACGGCCTGGGCACGCCGCAGGAATACGTCGACCGCATGGCCCGGCTGCGCGTCGGCATGGACGTCGACCGCGACCAGCTGCTGCGCCGCCTGGTCGACATGCAGTACACCCGCAACGACCTGGCCTTCACCAGGGGCACCTTCCGGGTGCGCGGCGACACCATCGAGATCATCCCGAAGTACGAAGAGCTGGCCGTGCGCATCGAGATGTTCGGCGACGAGATCGAGAAGCTCGCCACCATGCACCCGCTGACCGGCGAGGTCATCACCGAGGACGAGGAGCTCTACATCTTCCCGGCCTCCCACTACGTCGCGGGCGAGCAGCGCATGGCCGCCGCCGTGGCCGGCATCGAGGCCGAGCTGGCCGAGCGGCTGTCGGAGCTGGAGCGGCAGGGCAAGCTGCTGGAGGCGCAGCGGCTGCGGATGCGCACGACGTACGACATCGAGATGATGCGCCAGATCGGCACCTGCTCCGGCATCGAGAACTACTCGCGTCACATGGACGGCCGCGAGGCCGGCAGCGCGCCCAACACGCTGCTCGACTACTTCCCCGAGGACTTCCTGCTCGTCCTCGACGAGTCCCACCAGACCGTCCCGCAGATCGGCGCCATGTACGAAGGCGACGCCTCCCGCAAGCGCACCCTGGTCGACCACGGGTTCCGGCTGCCGTCGGCGCTGGACAACCGGCCGCTGAAGTGGGAGGAGTTCCTGGAGCGCATCGGCCAGACCGTCTACCTGTCGGCCACGCCCGGCCCCTACGAGCTGGGGCGGGCCAAGGGCGAGGTGGTCGAGCAGGTCATCCGCCCGACCGGCCTGGTCGACCCCGAGATCGTGGTCAAGCCGACCAAGGGCCAGATCGACGACCTGGTGCACGAGATCCGCGAGCGGGCCGAGCGCGACGAGCGCGTCCTGGTCACCACGCTGACCAAGAAGATGTCAGAAGACCTCACCGACTACCTGCTGGAGCTGGGCATCCGGGTCCGCTACCTGCACAGCGAGGTCGACACGCTGCGCCGCATCGAGCTGCTGCGCGAGCTGCGCTCGGGCGAGTTCGACGTGCTCGTCGGCATCAACCTGCTGCGTGAGGGCCTCGACCTGCCCGAGGTGTCGCTGGTGGCCATCCTCGACGCCGACAAGGAGGGCTTCCTGCGCTCCGAGACGTCGCTGATCCAGACCATCGGCCGTGCCGCCCGAAACGTCTCGGGCCAGGTCCACATGTACGCCGACAAGGTCACCCCGTCGATGGAGCGGGCGATCGACGAGACCAACCGGCGCCGGGCCAAGCAGATCGCCTACAACGAGGCCAACGGCATCGACCCGCAGCCGCTGCGCAAGAAGATCGCCGACATCCTCGACTCGCTCCAGCGCGAGGACGCCGACACCGACAAGCTGCTCGGCGGCAGCGGCCGGCAGCAGTCGCGCGGCAAGGCCCCCGTGCCCGGCTTCGCGGCCCGCCAGGCCGGCCAGCACGCCAAGGCCATCGCCGGTGAGATGCCGCGGGCGCAGATGGAGTCGCTCATCGAGTCGCTGACCGAGCAGATGCACCAGTCGGCCGCCGACCTCCAGTTCGAGGTGGCCGCGCGGCTGCGCGACGAGATCAAGGAGCTCAAGCGGGAGCTGCGCGACATGCGCGAGGCGGGGGTCAAATAGACCATAACCCGCCTGACCTGGGCGAATGCTTTACCTGGTGCCGGGCAGCGTCCAGATATGAACAAGACGATCATCGGTGCCCTGGTCGGCGCGACGGTGCTCGCGGGCGGCTGCGGCACCGCGTTCCGTGAGGTGGAGCGGCTGGCCGCCCAGCCCTCCCCCTCCCTCGGCACCCCCACCTCGACCACGGCCCCCGGCGGCCCGGGCAACCCGGACGACTCGGGCGCTCCGAACTGCCCGGGCTGCCCAGGCGGCCCAGGTGGTCCCGGCAGCCCGGGTGGTCCAGGCGGTCCCGGCAGTCCGGGCAGTCCGGGCCAGGACACCCTCGCCGACCTGAAGCAGGCCGGCCAGGCGGCCCTGGCGGCGGTGCCCGGCTCCACGCTCATCTCCATCGAGACGGAGGAGGGCGGACGCACCTGGGAGGTCCAGGTCGTCGGCAAAGACGGAACCGAGCATCAGATGGACGTCGAGGCCGGCAAGATCGCCAACGGCCCCACCACCGAGGACGAGGACCAGTCCGACAAGACCGAGCACCGGGATCGGGTGGCAGCCGCCAAACTCGACTACGCCCAGGCAGCCGACAAGATCACCGCCGCGGTCCCGGAGGGGCGCATCACAGAGCTCAACCTGGACACGGAACGCGGCAAGACCGTGTGGGAGTCAGACGTGATCACCCCAAACGGCACCAAACGCCAGCTGACCATCGACGCCACCACCGGCCAACCATCCCAACCCACCACCTGACCTTCGCCACCTCCGGCCCGACGCGGCCGGGCGGGGGTCCGTGTCAGCGGGGCCCAACCGAAGACGATCCAGTCCAGTACAGGCCGATCCAGTCCGGTGCGGGCCGATGGGTGGGGTCCAGGTCGGCGGCGTCCGGCAGCGCCTACGTGGCATGAGCCGCTCGCCGTCCGGCCACGACACCACCGCCTGACTTTCGTCACCTTTGGCCCGACGCGGTCTACGCGGGGGTCTGGGTCAGCGGGCCTAACCGATGACGATCCAGTCCAGTAACGGGCCGATCCAGTCCCGTGCGGGCCGATGCGCTGGGATCCAGGTCGGCGGCGTCCGGCAGTACCTGCGCGACGCGAGCCGCTCATCACCACCCTGACACGACACCACTGCCTGACTTTCGTCACCTTTGGCCCGACGCGGTCTACGCGGGGGTCTGGGTCAGCGGGCCTAACCGATGACGATCCAGTCCAGTAACGGGCCGATCCAGTCCCGTGCGGGCCGATGCGCTGGGATCCAGGTCGGCGGCGTCCGGCAGTACCTGCGCGACACGAGCCGCTCATCACCACCCTGACACGACACCACCGCCTCCACAGCTACGTGTCCTTCAGCGTCTCGCGGCCATTGCGCGTCCTGCCACCTCGAACGCCCACCACCAACTCGACACCCTCCGGCACCACCACCAACTCGACGCCCTGGATGCCCACCATCAATTCGTCATCGTGCAGCCCTGTCACCGTGTGGCCCGACACCTGCGGCCCGACACCGTGCAGTCCTGTCACCGTGCAACCCCGCTACTCCGCACCACGCCACGGCCTTCAGCCGCAATCGTGCGCTTCGTCACCGTCGGGAAGCGCCAGGGAGCGTGGGAGAGGAGGTGGGGTCAGGGGAGGAGGGACCGTAGGGTTTGGGCGAAGGCTTCGGGGTTGTCGAGCATGATGTTGTGGCCCGATTCCGGGATGGACAGGACCTGCACGCCCGCCCTGCGGAGTTCTTCCGCCCCGGCGGGGGCGTCGCCATCGGGGTGCAGGTAGGCGCGGGGGATCGGCAGGCCGAGCAGTAGCTCGCGGGTCGTGGGGGTGGTGTTTCCGGCCAGGCTGACCGCTGTGCGGTGCAGGCCGCGGGGGTCGGCCAGGCGCATCGTGGACCACCAGTGCGGCCCCACCCGGTCGCGGACGTCCTTCCAGCCCTCCGCCACGAACTCCTCCTCCTCGTAAGCCGCGATGCCGCTGGTGCCCGGCCGGACGGGGGACGGCGGGTAGGGGTCGAGGTTGGCGTCCACCAGGATCAGGCCGGCCACCAGATCAGCCGCACGGGCGGCCAGCGTCGTCGCCACCGCTCCGCCCATGCTGTGCGCGATCAGTGACGCGCCCTCGACCCCCGCCGCGCGCAGGGCCGTCGACAAGGCGTCGGCGTGGGCCTCCAAGGTGTAGGAGAAATCGGTGGGACGGTCGCTGATGCCGAACCCGAGCAGGTCGATCAGGAGGGAACGGTTGCGCGGGAGCAGGGGATGGGCGGCGACCTGGGCGTAGTAGGGGGCCGAGGTGGCACCGAGGCCGTGAACGTAGACGCGGGCGGGCTCGGCCCCAGGCAACTCCACCCAGCGCATGCGAGCGCCGCTGGGATGGACGATGGCATCGTGCATGGCGAGTCTCCTTGTGTATCGGGCTCAATATATATCGGCTTCGAGGTATAGTGGCAGACGTGTTGGAGCTGGCGATACTCGGGTTCCTCAGGGATCGGCCGTTACACGGTTACGACCTGCGCCGGCGCATCGCGGCCCTGATGGGGCACGTGCGTCCGGTGGCCGACGGCACCCTCTATCCGGCGATCAAGCGGATGGAGGCGTCCGGCCGGCTGATCAGGAAGGACGAGCCGGGCATCGCCGCCGCGCCCCGGCGCACGCTCTACCTGACGCCCGACGGGCGGGCGGAGCTGGAGCGGCGGCTGCGTGACCCCGACGACCTCGACATCAGCGATGAGAACCGGTGGTTCGTGCTGCTGGCCTTCCTGCGTCATCTCGACGAGCCCGGTGATCAGGCGGCGGTGCTGCGCAGGCGGCTGACCTTCCTGGAGGAGCCGACGAGCTTCTTCTACGACGACGGCGACCGGCCGATGGGGGCGGAGGAGTTCGGCGACCCGTTCCGGCAGGGCCTGCTGACCATCGCCCACGCCACCAGCCAGGCCGAGCTCGCCTGGCTCCGCGCCACCATCGAAGCCCTGGAACGCGGCGAGGCTGGTGCCGGTGCCGGTGCCGGTGCCGGTGCTGGTGCTGGTGCTGGTGGTGCTGGTGACGGCGCCGGTGCTGGTGCAGAGGCAGACGCGGGTGCGGGCGCGGGGGAGTGAGTGGGCCTCTCGACAGACGTTCAGCCACCCTGGCATCAGGGCTGGTGCGCGAGCGGATCACCTCGGTGGTCTGCTGCCGATACGGGCTCTGCGGGAGTGGGACGAGCCGGCCGCCGCGTGTGGGTGATGCTGGAGCACACGCACATGGAGCCCTCGCCGCAACTCCTCGCCCAACTCGTGAAGGGCCCTCGTGAGGGCTGCGACGGGCAAGGTTCTCACTGGTGGGCGAGGTTCTCAGCGGTGGGCAAGGTTCTCATTGGGTGGCAGGGTTCCCGCCGGCGGGTGAGATTCGTGGGGCGGGGCGACTCCGGTCGCGGACCTGGTGGCCGGCAGGGGTGGGCCGGGTCCGGATGAACTCCTCGAGTCGCCGAGCTGGGAACGGGTGGCGGGGCGAGGTCCCGGTGGGATGTGGTTCGTGCGGGAGGAGTCTCGGTGGGGTGTGGTTCGTGCCGGAGGAGTCGCGGTGGGGTGTGGTTCGTGCCGGAGGGGTCGCGGTGGGGTGTGGTTCGTGCCGGAGGGGTCCCGGTGGGGCGCGGGAGGGGGTGTGGTGGTGGCGCGGGAGCCTGTCGGCCTCGGTCAGTTGGGCGGCCAGTCGAGTTGGAGGTCGATGTCCACGTCGAAGCCGATGTGGGTCTGCAGCCGCTTGTGATGGATACCGGTCGGGACGTAGGCCCTGACGGCGGGCTCCAGTTCGAAGGTGTATACGACGGGCGAACCGTTGTCTCTCTCTACGCGCCAAAAGTGCTGGATGCCGGCGTTGGAGTACTTGATCGGTTTGGTAGTCCTGTCTCGGTCGATGGACTCGGCTGAGACCACTTCGACCACCAGGTGGACATCTTCCGGCCTGAAAGATGTGGTGTCCTCCCTGATCGCCAGCCTGTTGACGAGCATGACATCGGGCTCGGGCCGCTGGCGTAGTCCGAGAGTCACGGTCATTTCGCGAATAACCGCTAGGTTCGGCGGTGGTTTGAGGCGATTCTCAAACAGCCGAATCGCGTAGAGGTGAAAAGCGGTTTGGGGCGACATTATGACGAGTGACCCATCGATCAGCTCAACGTGCCGAGGCGCGTCAGGGGGAAGGCGGTCGAGCATGTCGGCAGTCCAGCCACCGGGAGGGCCGGGGTAGAACCAATCCGGCAAGGCAGTGCTCATGAGAGCGTCTCCTCAGTGAATCTCACACGACGTTTCCATGATGCCACAGTGCGTAACCGTCAGGGACGGTCTTTGCGTTCCTCCATGGTGCGGCGGTAGAGCTCGTCGATCTCGTCGAGCGGGTCCTTGACGGGGGCCTGGCGGCGGGCCTCGATCTCCAGGTCGGTGCGGGAGGAGAGGTCGGCGATGCCGGTCGCCGTGTGGTGCACCTGGTCGCCGAGGAGGTCGGCGCGGATGCGGGCGCACATGGCCGTCAGCTTGGCCTGGTGCTCTCTGAGCCGGTTGAGGGTGGCGTGGTCGACGTACGGGGACACGCGGCGCTGCTGGGCGTACATGCCGAGCTGCCCGTCGTGGACGTCGGCCTGAGTCGTCAGGTCGGCCAGCAGGCGGGGCAGCTCGCCCAGGCCCCAGCCCTGGCGCTGGGCCTGCTCGACGGCCTGGCGGGTGAGGGAGACCTCGCGGCGCAGGTCGAGGCGCAGGCGCTCGACCTCGGCGGCGTCGCCGGTGCCCATGGCGTTGACGTGTGTGGTGAGGCGGGTGGTGGCCTCCTTGGCCTTCACCGCGGCCTTCCTGCCCAGCTTGACCAGGAGGTAGATGCCCACGCCTCCCAGCAGCAGGAGGAACGCCAGGATCACCAGCACGATGACTAGGAACTCGCCGATCTCCGCCACCTCCCGTTGGTGTTGATGCCTTGAAGGATAGTCGGCCGGACGGGATCCGGCGCGCGCGCCCAAGCAAGCCCTTGATCAGGGGCAAGCGGTGTGTTTCAGTTCACATGATTCCTGAAACACCCCAGAAAGGCATAGCGCGTGCTTGACGGCAAAGTTGTGATCATCACCGGCGGAGCCCGGGGCATGGGGGCGGCCACCGCCCGGCGCTGCGTCGCCGCCGGGGCGCGGGTCGTGATCACCGACGTCCTCGCGGAGGAGGGCACGGCCACGGCCAAGGACCTGGGCGCCCGCTTCGTCGAGCACGACGTGACGAGCCAGGACGGGTGGGCGGCGGTCGTCGCCGAGACCACGCGGGAGTACGGCAGGCTCGACGGCCTGGTCAACAACGCCGGCATCGCCTCCGTCGCGATGATCGAGGACCAGTCGCTGGAGGAGTTCGAGCGGGTGCTCCAGGTGAACCTGGTCGGCACCTTCCTGGGGCTCAAGGCCGTGGTGGGCGCCATGCGCGAGTCGGGCGGCGGCGCCGTGGTCAACCTGTCGTCGGTCGCGGGGCTGTTCGCCCTGCCGGCCACGGGCGGCTACGGCGCCTCCAAATGGGGAGTGCGCGGGCTGACGAAGATCGCGGCGCTGGAGTTCGGGCGGCACCGCATCCGCGTCAACTCCGTGCATCCCGGGATGATCATCACCCCCATGACGCAGCCGCTCGGCGCCCGGTCGGGCGACGGCACGTTCCCGCTGGCCCCCGCCGGGCGCTGGGGCGAGCCGGAGGAGGTGGCGGAGGCGATCGCGTTCCTGCTGTCCGACGCCGCCTCGTACATGACCGGCGCGGAGCTGGCCATCGACGGTGGCTGGACGGCGGGCGAGAGCGCGCTGATGCTCCCACCTGAGCGGCCCGCAGGGCCGCAGGCACCGGAAAAGCCGGGGACGCCGGAGGGGAGCGCGGGGTAGATGCCGTACGCGGAGGTCGGGCCGGGCGTCCGGCTCTTCTACACCGACGACGGGCAGGCGGACGACGATCAGCCCCCGTTACTGCTCGTCCACGGCTGGGGCGCCGATTCGCACCAGTGGTCCTGGCACATCGACGCGCTCGCCGCCCGGCACCGCGTGATCGCCGTGGACCTGCGCGGCCACGGCTACTCCTCGGTGCCCGACACGGGCAATACGCCGCGCATGATGGCCGCGGACCTCGACGTGCTGCTCGACCGGCTCGGCATCCCCCGGGTGATCGCCGTCGGGCACTCCATGGGCGGTCAGGTGGTCTCCATCCTGGCCGTCGAGCACCCCGAGCGGGTGCGCGCGCTCGTCACCCTCGACCCCGGCTACGGCATGAGCGCCTCCCTGGCCCGCGGCTTTCCCCAGATGATCGCGTCGCTGCGCGGCGAGGACCCGCACGCCGCCGCCGAGCGCATCGACGAGTGGTGCACGAACGCCGGCACCCCCGACGTCATCAGGCGCTGGCACAAACGCAGGCTGTACGGGATGGCGCCGCACGTCCTCGCCGAGGCGTTCGAGGCCATGTTCACCGGGCCCGAGGCGATCGGGGTGCGCCCGGCCAGCGATGAGTACCTGGCCCGCCGGCGCTGCCCGGTGCTGTCGATCTGGGCCGATCAGGGGCGGGCAGCCTGGGAGGCGGGGCTGATCGACAACTCCGGATCCGTGGTGGTGTGCTGGGAGGGGGCCAGCCATCGGCTGCACGAGGAGCGGCCGCGGGATTTCGTCCAGACCCTGGAGGGCTGGGTGCGCAGGCTCTGAGTGCCGCGAAGGGTTTCGCGGCGGCGGATCAGCCCGCGGGCGGAGCCGGGGTCGGCCTCACGGGTGACCCCTGGCCGCCCTCTTCCGGGCGCGGCGCCGCCGTACGCGCCGCAGCACCCACCACGCCAGCGCCGCCAGCAGCAGCAACGCCAGGATCACCAGCACGGGCAGGAAGATCGCGATCAGGCTCATGCCGAACGCGCCGGCGTCCTCGGCCGCGCTCACGACCGGCGCGCCCGTCCCCGCCGTGCTCACGTTGACCACGGGACGGGCGACGGTCTTGATCGTGTGGACGACGAGCGCCAGCCCGATGCCCAGCAGCCAGCCCACCCACGGGTGCTCGGTCATCCAGGTCGAGTTCTCGAACTCGGCCGCCGCGCTCGTGGCGGAGAAGACCACGCCGCCCGAGGCCGGCCGGACCACGGTCTGGATGGCGTCGTTGACGCTGTCGACGGCGGGCACCTTGTCCAGCACCATCTCGGCGACGAGCAGCACCGCGATCACGGCGAGCACGCCCCAATCGGACAGCCAGGAGTAGCCGTCGGGCAGTTTCACGGTGTCGGTGAAGTTCGCGAGCACCCCCACGACCAGCAGCGGGATGTACGCGTTCAGCCCGGCGGCCGTGGACAGGCCCATACCGGTCAATGCGGCGAGCATGCCCCTAGTCTGCCCGTGCCGCCTCGTCCATGAGGCTGATCAGCCCGGAATGGGTGAATTCGGCCACCGCCCGCTCGTACTTCTCCATCCCCCACGACCAGAAGTCGAAGTCGATGGTCGCGTTGGCGCCGTCCTGGATGGAGGCCCAGAGCGTCCAGCCGTACTTGGACATGAGGCCCAGCAGCCGCGCCCTGGCGATCTTGTGGCGCAGGCGGCGGCCGTAGTAGGCCGTGACGAGCTCCTCCAGGTGGCCGAGCGGCAGGTCGGACTCGCTCCAGATGTTGCCCAGCTCGAAGCAGGGGTCGTTGTTGCCGGAGTATTCGTAGTCGATCAGCCAGAGGCGCTCGCCGTCGTCGAGGATGTTGCCGGGCAGCAGGTCGTTGTTGCAGGGCACGGTTCCCTCGTCGCGTACCGCCAGACATTTCTGGATCTGGGCGACGGTGGGCATGAAGTCCAGATAATCCGGCGGCAGCCGGAAGCCGCGCTCACGCACGATGCTCAGGTAACGCCGCTGCACGTCGAACATGTCGAAGTCGCGGACGAACCGCGGACCGGCGTGCAGCAGGCGGCACGCCCGCGCCACCCGGGGCAGGTTGGCCGGCTCGCGCAGGTCGGCCTCGGTGAACGTACGCCCCGGCAGGTATCCCACCACCAGCACCCCGAGCGCGGGCAGATAGGCGTGCACCGGCGCGCCGACCCCCGCGCGCGCCGCCGCGATCGAGTTGGCGTGCTCGGCGTCCCTGTCGATGGCCAGCAGCTCGCCGTCGCTGGCCCACACGCGCGCCACGTACGTGCCGTCGGGCGTGGTCACCTTGTAGTTGTGGTTGGTGAGCCCGCCGGGCAACTCCTCCACGGAGCGCGGCAGGCCGGACAGCAGGGGGATGCGATCGAGGACCTCGGGCGCGGCCATGCTCGATGCTAGGCCGCCCCGCCGCGAACGGTCTAGACCTTTACCGGCGCGCCGGTTAGCCTCGCGACCATGAGCGACTCGGCCCGCATCGTGATCATCGGCGGCGGGGTGGGCGGCGCGTCCGTCGCCTACCACCTCACTCAGCTCGGCGAACGCGACGTCGTCCTGCTCGAACGGGACGAGCTCACCAGCGGCTCCACCTTCCACTCGGCCGGGCTCGTCGGGCAGCTGCGCGCCGACCCCACGCTGACCAGGATGAACCAGTACTCGGTCGAGCTCTACCGCACCCTGGACGCCGGATGGACGGAGTGCGGCGGCGTCAAGCTGGCCTCGACGCCCGAGCGGATGGAGGAGATCCGCCGCCAGATCGGCTGGGCGCGCACGTTCGGGCTGCCGCTGCAGGAGATCTCGGTGGCCGAGGCGGTGGAGCTGTTCCCGCTCATGGACCCCGAAGGCGTGGTGGGGGCGGCGTACCTGCCGACGGACGGGCAGATCGACCCCTCCCAGCTCTGCTACGCCCTCGCCACCCGCGCCCGCGAGGGCGGCGCGCGGCTGCGCACCCGCACCCGGGTGCTCGGCGTCAGAACGGCCGGCGGCCGGGTCACCGGCGTGCGCACCGACCAGGGCGACATCGACTGCGAGATCGTGGTCAACTGCGGCGGCATGTTCGCGGCCGAGATCGGCCGCATGGCCGGGGTCCGCGTGCCGATCGTGCCCATGTCGCACCAGTACGTGGTGACCGACGCCTTCCACGACCACGCGGGCCTGCCCACGCTGCGCGACCCCGACCTGCTCGTCTACTACCGGCAGGAGGTCCAGGGCCTGGTCATGGGCGGATACGAGCGCACCTGCGCCCCCTGGACGGCCGGGCCGAACGCCTTCGACGCCGTGCCCGCCGACTTCAACGGCCGGCTGCTGCCCGAGGACTACCCCAGGTTCGAGGAGATCTCCGACAACTCCAGGGTCCGCGTGCCCGCGATGGCCGACGTCGGCATCCGCAAGCTGATCAACGGCCCCGAGGCGTTCACCCCCGACAACGAGTTCTGCCTGGGCGAGACCGAGGTGGCCGGCTTCTACGTCGCGGCCGGGTTCTGCGCGCACGGCATCGCGGGCGCGGGCGGCATCGGCCGGATCATGGCCGAGTGGATCGTCGACGGCGAGCCGAGCATGGACGTCTGGCACATGGACGTCCGCCGCTTCGGCCGCCAGTACCGCTCGCCGTCGTACACGATCAAACGGGCGGTCGAGAACTACGAGACGTACTACGACATCCGCTACCCCGGCCACGAACGGACGGCGGGGCGGCCGCTGCGGCTCTCGCCCGCCTACGGCTGGCACGCCGCCCACGGCGCCGTCTTCGGCGAGAAGTCGGGCTGGGAGCGGGTCAACTACTACGCCTCCAACGAACAGGCCGGGCAGGACGAACGGCCGCGCGGCTGGGCCGGGCGGCTCTGGTCGCCCGCGATCGGGGCCGAGCACCGGGCCACGCGCACGGCCGCCGGGCTGTTCGACGAGAGCTCGTTCGCCAAGATCGAGGTCACCGGGCCCGACGCCGCCGCGCTGCTGGAATGGGTGTGCGACAACCGGGTCGCCCGCGAGGCCGGCGCGGTCACGTACACGCAGGCGCTCAACCGGCGCGGCGGCATCGAGTGCGACTTCACCGTGACCCGGCGCGGCGAGGAGGAGTTCCTGATCGTCACCGGCACCGCGTTCGGCTCGCACGATCTCGGCTGGCTGCGCAAGCAGGCCGCCCAGACCGGGTCGAAGGCTCGCATCGCCGACGTCACCGGCCAGTACGCCTGCTTCGCCCTGTGGGGGCCGCGCGCCCGCGACGTCATGGCCGGGCTGACGCCCGACCCGCTGGACTTCCCGTTCATGTCGGCGCGGGAGCTGACCGTGGGCGACGTGCCGGTGCTGGCGCTGCGGGTGACGTTCGTGGGCGAGCACGGGTGGGAGCTGTACTGCTCCAGCGAGTACGGGCTCGGCCTGTGGCAGACGCTGTGGCGGGCGGGCGAGCCGTTCGGGCTCGTGGCCGGCGGCTACCGGGCCATCGACAGCCTCAGGCTGGAGAAGGGTTATCGGGTGTGGGGCGCCGACATCGGGCCGGAGACCACGCCGTACGAGGCCGGGCTGGGCTTCTGCGTCAAGAACGACAAGGAGTTCCTCGGCCGCGACGCGCTGGACCCGGCGCCTGAGCGCAGGCTGCGCTGCGTGACGCTGGACGACCCCCGCGCGGTCGCGCTGGGGAATGAGCCGGTACGGGTGGCGGGCGACGTGGTCTCCCGGGTCACCTCGGGCGGCTACGGCTACACCGCCCGCGCCTCCATCGCCTACGCCTACCTGGAAGCCGGTCCCGGCACGCCGGTCGAGATCGAGGTGGAGGGCGCCTGGGTGGCGGGGACCGTGGTCAAGGGGCCGGTGGTTCCCTGACCCCGCTGCGCACCGAGATGCGCACCCGGTCGGGGCGGAACAGGTCGAGCGCGTACTCCACCGGGGTCCCGTCGCCCGCGTAGGCGGTGCGCTCGATCAGCATGAGCGGCGTGCCCGGCTGGATGCCCAGCTCGGCGGCCTCGGCCGGCCGGGCGATCACCGGGTCGAGGCGCTCGACCGCCGTACGCGGCTCAAGGTCGTAGCGGGCCGCCAGGAGCGCGTACAGGGAGCCGGTGAGGTCCTGGTCGAGCAGGCCGGGCAGGGCGGGGAACCAGGAGCGCTCCAGCGCCACCGGCGACCGGCCGGCCGAACGCACCCGCGCCACCTCGTGCACCGGTGCCCCGGCCGCGACCCCGAGCGCGGTGGCCGCGGCGGCGGGCGCGGGCACGGTCGCGGCTCCCAACACCCGCGCCTCGGCCCGCAGGTGGGCGCGGCGCATCTGCTCGGTGAACCCGGCCAGCCCCGTCAGGTCGCACTCGATCCGCGGCTCGGCCACGAACGCCCCGCCCGACCTGCCGGGCACGCGCAGCAGCACGCCGTCGCGCTCCAGCGAGGCCAGCGCCTGCCTGAGCGTCATCCTGCTCACGCCGAGGCGCCCGGCCAGCTCCCGCTCGCCGGGCAGGCGGTCGCCCGGCGCCAGCTCGCCGCCGGCGATCGAGGCGAGCAGCCAGCGCTCGATCTGCACGTGCGCGGGGACGCCGGTGCCGCGCTCCAGCTCAGGCGGGATCCCGACCACAGGCGCAGATTACCCTTTGCCGGACATCTTCCCTACGGGGTCCGCGCCGGGCGGGACGGGGTCAGGCGCCGGGCCGCACGGGGGCCGGTGCAGGGCCGCACGGGGTCCGGTGCCGGGCCGTACCTCCGGTGCCGGGCCGCATCGGGTCCGGCGCGGAGCCTCGCCGAGCGCGCGCCGGGTTCACTCCGACAGGCGTCGCAGCCGTTCGACCGCGTCGCCGAACTCGGCGATCATCTCGTAGACCACGTCCCTGGCCGGCCGGACCCGGTCGAGCTGGCCCACGACCTGCCCCACGAAGTAGTTGGCCAGCTCCAGCGCCCCAGGCTCGCCCTTCTCCGCCGCCGCCACGATGCGCCCCATCGCGCCCTCGGCCAGCAGCATCTGCAGCGGCATCCCGAGCGGTCCAGGGCTCTCCTGCCCGGCGTCCCACTCCTCGGTCCAAGCCGACTTGAGCTGCCGGGCCGGCTTGCCCGTACGGGAGCGGGACCGGACGGTGTCCAGGGACGAGGCCGCCAGCATCTTCTGCTTGACCGCGGGCGACGTCTCCGCCTCCTCGGTCGTGAGCCAGACGGAGCCGCACCACACGCCCTCGGCCCCGAGCGCCATGGCGGCGGCCATCTGCCGTCCCGACGCGATCCCGCCCGCGGCCAGCACCGGGATCGGGCCGACCGCGTCCACGACCTGCGGCACCAGCACCAGCGTGGAGATCTCGCCGGTGTGCCCGCCCGCCTCGGTGCCCTGCGCCACGATGAGGTCGGCGCCGGCGGCCACCTGCCTGCGGGCGTGCTCGACGGTGCCGACCAGCGCGGCCACCGGCACGCCCGCCTCCCTGGCCCTGGACACCATCTCGGGCGGGGGCGGCCCGAGCGCGCTGGCGATCAGGCCGATGCGATGCTTGAGCGCCACGTCGATCAGCCCCGTCGCGCCGGACGCGGTCACCCGCCGGCCGATCTCGTCGGCCACCGGCGTCATCGGCCGGCCGGGCGCGCTGACGCCGTACTTGGCCAGCAGGTGCGTGACGAAGTCCCGGTGCCGGTCGGGCACGGCGTCCATGAGGTGCACGCGCCGGTCGTGGGCCGAGGGGTCGACCTTGCCCGGCACGAGCACGTCCACGCCGTACGGCCGGCCGCCCACCTGCCCGTCCAGCCAGGTCAGCTCCGTGTCGAGCTGGTCGGGCGAGTACGCGACCGCCCCCAGCACCCCGAAGCCGCCCGCGTTGGTGACGGCGGCCACCACGTCACGGCAGTGGCTGAAGGCGAACAACGGGAACTCGATGCCTAAACGCTCGCAAATGGCGGTCCGCATGCCCCCGACGCTAACGGTCAGAACCTTGTTCGGTCCATCCCCGCGCGGGTTCTCATGCGGTCGCGTCCGCGGGATCTCGTACGGTCGCGGGGTCTCGTACGGTCGCGTCCAGGAACGCTCATGTGGTCGCGTCCAGTGTGATGGGCGCGTGCCAGCCCCGCTCCGGCGTGTAGCCGCGGACCCGCCTGGCCGGCACGCCGGCGACCACGCTGTGGTCGGGGAACTCGCCGCGCACCACCGCGCCGCCCGCCACCACGCACTGCCGGCCCAGCGTGGTGCCCGGCAGGATGATCGCCCCCGCGCCCAGCCACGAGCCGGAGCCGATCGAGACCGGGCTGTTGCGCGGCCACTGCCGCCCGATCGGGATGTCGGGGTCGTCGTAGACGTGGTTCTGGTCGGTGATGTACACGTACGGGCCGGTGAAGACGTCGTCGCCGATGTCGATCGACTGGTGCGCCACGATGTGCGTGCCCCTGCCGATCGAGCAGCTCCCGCCGATGCGCAGGATCGAGTCGGGGCCGAGGTCGGGGCCCGGCATCATGCCGCAGGAGATAGACACCCGCTCGCCGATGAGCGTGTGGTCGCCGATCTCGATCCACCGCTCGCCGAAGATCGCGCCGGGCGGGAAGGCGATGCTGACGCCGTCGCCGAGGCGGCGGAACCGGTAGCCGGATGGAGTGGCCGGAGTGATCTCGCCGGCCCGGCGGATCGCCCGGTAGGCGCGGTGTACAAAAGCGCCCAAAGCCCGGCGTACAAGTGACATAGGGACCAAAGTTACCCGCTAGGTCATGCCGTTAGGGCATGTGAGGGGCGTTGTTTGATATCCTGAGAGCCCGTGGACACTTCGACCACACCTCGAGCCACGGGAGCCCCTTTGCGCAGCGCATCGCAAACCAAGCATCTGTTCGTCACCGGCGGTGTCGCCTCCAGTCTCGGCAAGGGGCTCACGGCATCCAGCCTCGGTCGCCTGCTCAAAGGGCGCGGTCTCAGGGTCACCATGCAGAAGCTCGACCCTTACCTCAACGTCGACCCCGGCACCATGAACCCGTTCCAGCACGGCGAGGTGTTCGTCACCGACGACGGTGCCGAGACCGACCTCGACGTCGGCCACTACGAACGCTTCCTCGACACCGACCTGCACGGCTCGGCCAACGTGACCACCGGGCAGGTCTACTCCAACGTCATCGCCAAGGAGCGGCGGGGCGAATACCTGGGCGACACCGTCCAGGTCATCCCGCACATCACCAACGAGATCAAGGACCGCATCCGGGGCATGGCCGGCCCTGACGTGGACGTCGTCATCACCGAGGTCGGCGGCACGGTGGGCGACATCGAGTCGCTGCCGTTCCTGGAGGCCGTACGCCAGATCCGGCACGAGGTCGGGCGCGACAACGTGTTCTTCCTGCACGTCTCGCTGCTGCCGTACATCGGTCCCTCGGGCGAGCTGAAGACCAAGCCGACCCAGCACAGCGTGGCCGCGCTGCGCAGCATCGGCATCCAGCCGGACGCGATCGTGCTGCGCTCCGACCGGCCCGTGCAGACCGCGATCAAGCGGAAGATCAGTCTCATGTGCGACGTGGACGAGGACGCCGTCGTCTCCGCCGTCGACGCCGCCTCGATCTACGACATCCCGAAGGTGCTCCACTCCGAGGGGCTCGACGCGTACGTGGTGCGCCGGCTCGGCCTGCCCTTCCGCGACGTCGACTGGAAGGAATGGGAGCAGCTCCTGCGCCGGGTGCACCGACCGGCCAAGGAGGTCACGATCGCGCTGGTCGGCAAATACATCGACCTGCCCGACGCCTACCTGTCCGTCACCGAGGCGCTGCGGGCCGGCGGCTTCGCCAACGACGCCCGCGTCAACATCCGCTGGGTCAAGAGCGACGACTGCGAGACCCCGGAGGGGGCCGCCCGCGAGCTCGACGGCGTGGACGGCGTGCTGATCCCCGGCGGGTTCGGCGTGCGCGGCATCGAGGGCAAGATCGGCGCCATCCGCCACGCCCGCGAGGGCAAGATCCCGCTCCTCGGCATCTGCCTCGGCATGCAGGGCATGGTCATCGAGGCCGCGCGCAACATGGCCGGCATCGAGGACGCCAACTCCGCCGAGTTCGACCCCGACACCAAGCACCCGGTCATCTCCACCATGGCCGACCAGGAGGACGTCGTCGCCGGCGAGCGCGACATGGGCGGCACCATGCGCCTCGGCAGCTACACCGCCAAGCTCGGCGAGGGCACGCTCGCGCGGCGGCTCTACGCCGGCAAGGCCAAGGCCGACGAGCGTCACCGTCACCGCTACGAGGTCAACAACGCCTACCGCGACAAGCTCGAGAGCGTCGGCCTGATCTTCTCGGGGCTGTCGCCCGACGGCCGCCTGGTCGAGTACACCGAGCTGCCCGCCGACCTGCACCCGTTCTTCATCGGCACCCAGGCGCACCCCGAGTTCCGCTCCCGGCCGACGCGGGCCAACCCGATGTTCAAGGGGCTCGTCAGCGCCGCGCTCGAATACGCCGACAGCCGCGTGGGCGCCACCAAGGTGGGTCCGTGAACGGCGCCGGGGCGGAGGGCTCCGGTCCGTACGACGGCTCCGGTCCGTACGACGGCGAGGGCGGGGGTCGGTACGACCGCGAGGGCGAGGGTCCGTACGACGGCGGCGGCGCGCCGGCCGCGCCGCGGCGGGAGCGGAGCGCGACCATGATCGCGGACACGCCCGAGTCGTGGGAAGTCGTCGAATCGAGACCGCGCTTCAAGGGTCACGTCATCGAGGTCGTCACCGACACCGTCAGGATGCCCCGCGACGAGGTCGCCGACCGCGACTACGTCGTGCACCCCGGCGCGGTGGCGGTGCTCGCCCTCGACGAGCACGACCGCGTCCTGATGATCAGGCAGTACCGCCATCCCACCCGCCGGCTGATGTGGGAGCTGCCCGCCGGTCTGCGCGACGTGGAAGGCGAACCGCTGGTCGACACCGCCGCCCGCGAGCTCGCCGAGGAGGCCGGCTACCGGGCCGGCGTCTGGCACACGCTGGTCGACCTGCGCTCCTCGCCCGGCATGAGCGACGAGCGGATCAGGGTGTTCCTGGCCCGCGAGCTGACCAAGATCCCCGACGAGGAGAACGGCTTCGTGCACCGGCACGAGGAGATCGACATGCCGGTCGAATGGGTGCATCTCGCCGACGCCGTCGAGAAGGCGCTCATGGGAATGATCCACAATTCCCCGGCCGTGGCCGGTATCCTCGCCGCATATGCGGCTTCGGTCGAGGGGTACTCCTTGTTGCGCCCCGCCGACGCCCCGGAGGCGTGACGGAAGGACCAGTTCGTGGAGGCGGTGCTCTCCAGCTACCTCGCCCACCTCGCGGTGGAACGGGGCCTGGCTGCCAACACGCTCGCGTCCTACCGGCGTGACCTGCGCCGCTACTTCGAGCACCTCCAGGCGCGGGGCCGCCTGGAGCTGGGCGAGGTGGGGGAGGCCGACGTGCTGGCCTTCCTCGCCGCGCTGCGCGAGGGTGACGGCGAGCACCCCGCGCTCGTGGCCAGCTCCGCCGCCCGCGCCGTCTCCGCCGTGCGCGGCCTGCACCGCTTCGCCCTGCGCGAAGGCGTGACCGCCCACGACCCCGCCCACGAGGTACGCCCGCCGCGCCAGCTCCGCCGGCTGCCCAAGGCCATCGCCGTCGACGAGGTCGAACGCCTCATCGCCGCCTCGGGCCCCGACGGCGCCCCGCTCACCCTGCGCAACCGCGCCCTGCTCGAAGTCCTGTACGGCACCGGCGCCCGCATCTCCGAGGCCGTCGGGCTGGCCGTGGACGACCTGGAGGACGACCAGGTACGGCTGCGCGGGAAGGGCGGGCGTACCAGAGTGGTGCCCTTGGGGCGCTATGCCCGCTCAGCCCTGGACGCCTACCTCGTACGGGCCCGTCCCGGTCTCCTGGCCCACGGCCGCGGCACCCCCGGGGTCTTCCTCAACGCCCGCGGCGGGCGGCTGACCAGGCAGGGAGCCTGGGAAGTGCTTCAGGCCGCCGCCGAACGCGCCGGACTCGACCGGATAAGTCCCCACGTACTCCGCCATTCCTTTGCAACTCACCTTTTGGACGGCGGCGCGGACGTTAGGGTGGTACAGGAGTTGCTCGGCCACGCCTCTGTGACGACCACCCAGGTCTACACGCTGGTCACGGTCGACAAGCTCCGCGAGGTGTACGCGGCCGCGCATCCGCGTGCCCGTCAGTGATCTATAGTCTTTTGACACGTGCGCCACCCTCGGCGTGCCGCCTTGCCGCGTTAAGTGGTGACGCCATAGTGTCCGTCCGGACGGTCCGGTTCGGGATCGTCAGGGAGGTTCGAGCTGGTGACTGTGACGACCAAGGGTTCGACCCCGGGGACCCCCGACAACCCCTGGGGCGACACGAAGACCAACGCGCCTTCCAACGGCGTCAACCTGGGCCCCACGCAGCGGCCCAGACCCGTGTTCCCCGAGCCGGTGCCGCCGGCGGTGCACGGCCCGGCGCGCGTGGTCGCGATGGTCAACCAGAAGGGTGGCGTCGGCAAGACCACGACCACCATCAACCTGGGTGCCGCCCTGGTCGAATGCGGTCTCAAGGTGCTGCTCGTCGACTTCGACCCGCAGGGGGCGCTGTCGGTCGGCCTGGGCATCAACCCGCTCCAGCTCGACCTGACCGTCTACAACCTGCTCATGGAACGCGGCGTCACCGCCGAGGACGTGCTGCTCGAAACCGGCGTCGAGGGGCTCGACCTGCTGCCGAGCAACATCGACCTGTCCGCCGCCGAAGTCCAGCTCGTCACCGAGGTGGCCCGCGAGCAGGTGCTCGGGCGCGTGATCAAGCCGCTGCTGCCGCACTACGACGTGTGCCTCATCGACTGCCAGCCCTCGCTGGGCCTGCTCACCATCAACGCGCTGACCTGCGCGCACGGCGTGATGGTGCCGCTGGAGTGCGAGTTCTTCGCCCTGCGCGGCGTGGCGCTGCTCATGGACACCATCTCCAAGGTGCAGGAGCGGCTCAACGAGGACCTCGAGATCGAGGGCCTGCTCGCCACCATGTACGACGCCCGCACCCTCCATGGGCGCGAGGTGCTGGCCCGGGTGGTGGAGGCGTTCGGCGACAAGGTGTTCCACACCGTCATCAACCGCACCGTGCGCTTCCCGGACGCCACCGTGGCCGGCGAGCCCATCACCACGTTCGACCCGTCGTCCCTCGGCGCCAACGCCTACCGTGAGCTGGCCCGCGAGGTGCTCTCGCGCTGGCCGGCGCCTGCCACAATGGCCAGGTGACCGAAGAGCAGAGCACACCTGGAGGCTTCCAGGTCCACCTGGACGTCTTCGAGGGCCCGTTCGATCTGCTCCTCGGCCTCATCGCCAAACACAAGCTGGACATCACCGAGGTCTCGCTCTCCAAGGTCACCGACGAGTTCATCGCCTACATCCGGGCCAAGGGGCCCGAGTGGGACCTCGACCAGACCAGCCACTTCCTGCTGGTGGCGGCCACCCTGCTCGACCTCAAGGCGGCCAGGCTGCTGCCGTCGGGCGAGGTCGAGGACGAGGAGGACCTGGCGCTGCTGGAGGCCAGGGACCTGCTGTTCGCCCGGCTGCTGCAGTACAAGGCGTACAAGGAAGTGGCCAAGATCTTCGCCGGGCGGATGGCGGCCGAGGCGCTGCGCTTCCCGCGTACCGTGCCGATGGAGGAGCAGTTCGCCAACCTGCTGCCCGAGCTGATCCTCGGCATCGGGCCCGAGCAGCTGGCCAGGATCGCCGCCAGGGCCTTCACCCCGAAACTGCCGCCGACCGTCAACGTCGGGCACATCTACCAGCCGCTGGCCAGCGTCAAGGAGCAGGCGGCGATCCTCGTCATGCACCTGCGCCGGCTCCGGCAGGCCACCTTCCGGGCGCTGACGTCCGACTGCGAGGGCACGTTCGAGGTCATCGCGCGGTTCCTGGCCGTGCTGGAGCTGTTCCGGGAGTCGGCGGTGACGTTCGAGCAGGTGGAGCCGCTCGGCGATCTGCACGTGACCTGGACGGGGACGGACGACGGGGACGTGGCGGTGGGCGACGACTACGAGGAATCCGCGGAGAGACCATCGAATGACTGACGACAACCCCCTGCCCAACCCGCGCAGGTCACCCGACTCCGATCCGCCGCTGCCCGCCTGGATGACCCTGCCCGGCTCCCTCGTGCAACCGGGCGCGCCCGCGGTGGAGGAGACCTCCACCGCCCCCGACCCGGCACGGCCTGCCACGGCTCCCGCCGAGGACACCGCGTCCGTCGCGGAGACCACGACGGACTCGGGGCCTCAGGAGGCCGGGACGGACTCCGACTCCGGCTCCGAGGGGGGCGTGCCGAGCCTCGGCGCTTGGGACGGCGCGACGTCCGAGGAGGCCACGGAGGATTCCCGGCTCGCGGATGCCGTGGTGGCGGAGCCGGATGCGGCGGACGAGCCGACGGGCGATGCCGAGCCTGCGGCGGTTGCGGTGGAGCAGGGTGCGCCGAAGTCGGATGGGCCGGAGCCGGACGTGGCGGGATCTGGCGCCTCGAAATCCGGTGCGGCAGAGCAGGGTGAGCCGGAGCCTGGCGTGGTGGAGCACGGTGGGCCGGAGTCCGGTGTGGTGGAGCGAGGTGGGCCGGAGTCCGGTGTGGTGGAGGCCAGTGGGCTGGGGCCGGAGGTGGCGGGGTTCGGGGGGCCGGGGGCTGGTGCGCCGGGGCGGAGTGGGCTGGGGCCGGATGTGGTGGAGCAGGCTGCGGAGGGGGGATCGGAGGGTGGGCCGACGCTTGCGGCGGCGTTGGAGGCTATCCTTCTTGTAGTCGACGAGCCCGTCGCCGAGGTGACCCTCGCGCAGGTGCTGGAGCGGCCCACACACGAGGTGGGTGCCGCTCTGCGTGGCCTGGCCGCGGAATACACCGCGTCGGGGCGGGGTTTCGACTTGCGAGAGGTCGCGGGCGGCTGGCGCTTCTACACCCGTGCCGACTGCGCGCAGCTGGTCGAGCGGTTCGTACGCGACGGCCAGCAGTCGCGGCTGACCCAGGCCGCGTTGGAGACACTAGCGGTCGTGGCCTACCGGCAACCGGTGAGCCGCGCCCGAGTCGCCGCCGTGCGCGGCGTCAACAGCGACGGCGTCATGCGGACGCTCGTCGCCAGGGGACTGGTCGAAGAGGCCGGCTCCGACCCGGAGAGCCAGGCAGTGCTCTACCGGACAAGCTCATACTTCCTTGAACGTCTGGGACTGCGGGACCTGAGCGAGCTTCCCGAGCTCGCGCCCTTCCTTCCCGACGACTTGGAGAATCTCGAGGAGACGACAAAGTGATCAACAGGCGCAGCACCCCGTCCGGTGATGGACGCGGTCGTGGACGCACCGGCGGCTCCGGCCGCGGCGGGCGTCCCGCCTTCCGCTCCGACGACAGCCGCGGCGGCTTCCGCCGCGACAACGACTCCCGCGGTGGTTACCGCGGTGACAGTGACTCCCGCGGCGCGTCCCGCGGCGACAACGGCTTCCGCGGCGGATCCCGCGGCGGCGACGACAACCGCGGCGGATCCCGCCGCGACGACTTCCGTGACCGGCCCGCGCGCGACTCCCTCCGCGCCGACCGCGGCGGATCCCGCGCCCGTTACGGCGACGGCGACCGCCAGAGCCGCTTCCAGCGCGACGAGCGCACCCCGCGCGGCGACCGCGAGGACCGCTTCGGCGGTGCGGACCGCAGGGAGAGCCGCCCCACCGGTGGCGACCGCGGCGCGAGCCGTTCCGGCGGTGGCGACCGTGGCACCAGCCGCTTCGGTGGCGGTGACCGTGGTACGAGCCGCTTCGGCGGTGGCGATCGTGACGGCCGTTCCGGTGGCGGGGACGGTCGTGACTCCCTTTCCGGCGGCGGTGACCGGCAGAGCCGCTTCGGCGGTGGTGAGCGGCGTGAGAGCCGCTTCGGCGGCGGGGACGATCGGCGTGAGAGCCGGTACGGCCGCGACGAGCGGTCCCGCGACGGCGACCGGGGCGGCTACCGCTCCGAGGGCCGGGACAACAGGTACGGCGACTCCCGTGGCGACCGGCGCGACGGCGGACGTGGTGACGGTGGCCGCGGCGACTTCCGTGGTGCCGCACGTGATGGCGGGCGCGGTGACTTCCGTGGCGCCGGGCGTGACGGCGAGCGCGGCGACTTCCGCTCCGAGCGGCGTGACGGCGCACGGGACGACTCCCGTGGTGACCGGTACGGCGACCGGCGTGACGGTGGGCACGGCGACTCCCGTGGCGACCGGCGTGACAGTGGACGTGACGGCGGCCGTGACGGCGGCCGTGACGGCGGCCGTGACGGCGGGCGTGACGGCGGGCGTGACGAGCGTGGCGCTGGGTTCAGGGCCGGGCGGAGCGGGCGTCGTGAGGACGCCGCTCCCAGGGGCGCGAACTCGACCCGCTCCCGCTACGGCAGGCGCGACGGCGACGACCGCTACGGCAGGCCCGGCGGCGACGACCGCGGCGGCAGGCCCGGCGGCGACGGGCGCGGTGCCAGATACGGCGGCGGCAGGCCCGGTGACGGGTCCGCCGGTGACAGGCGCGGTGGTGGCGGCCGCGGCGGTGACGGGCGCGGCACGCGTACGTCCCGCCGTGACGAGGTGCAGACGCTCGGCGGCGGCGGACGCGACGGTTACCGTGGCTCCCAGCGCGGGCGTGACGGCTTCGGCGGCTCCGGGCGCGGCCGGGAGGGCTACGGCGGCGCGCCGCGCGGGCGCGACGGCTCTGAGGGCTCCTCGCGCGGTCGCGACGGCTTCGGCAGCCCGCAGCGCGACCGGGTGAAGGCCGCCCGCCAGCCGCTCCGTGACCACGACTTCTACCCCGAGGGCTACACCGACGAGCGCGACACCACCGAGGTGCCGGGCGGCGTACGGCTGCAGAAGGTGCTCGCCCAGGCGGGCGTGGCCAGCCGCAGGGCCTGCGAGGAGATGATCGGCGACGGCCGCGTCACCGTGAACGGCCAGGTGGTACGGAGGTTCGGCGCCAAGGTCGACCCGGCCGCCCAGGTCATCCACGTGGACGGCAAGCGCATCCCGACCGCCCCCGACCTGGTCTACTACGCGCTCAACAAGCCCATCGGCGTGGTCTCCACGATGGACGACCCGCAGGGCCGGCCGTGCCTGGCCGACTACGTCGAGGAGCTGGCGCCGCGGCTGTTCCACGTCGGGCGGCTCGACACCGAGACCGAGGGCCTGCTGCTGCTCACCAACGACGGCGAGCTGGCCAACCGGCTGACGCACCCGAGCTACGGCGTGCAGAAGAAGTACTGGGCCAAGGTGCCGGGGCCGATCCCGCGTGACCTGGCCCGCCGCCTGAAGCAGGGCATCGAGCTGGAGGACGGCCTGGCCAGGGCCGACTCCTTCGCGATCGTGCAGGAGCACGGCCAGCAGGCGCTGGTCGAGGTGGTGCTGCACGAGGGCCGCAAGCACGTGGTCAGGCGGATGCTGGAGGAGGCGGGTCACCGGGTGATCGACCTGGCCAGGATCGAGTTCGGGCCGGTGAAGCTGGGCCGGACCAAGCCGGGCACCGTCAGGGCGCTGAGCCTGAAGGAAGTCGGCGAGCTGTACGCGGCCGTGAAGCTGTAATCTGGCCGGACGCAGGAGCCCGTGCGAACCTCCGCACGGGCTCTCCGGCATAAGAGGGGACGAACCACATGGTGCGGGCGATCCGCGGGGCGATCCAGGTGGACGCCGACGACCGCGACTCGGTCATCTCCGGGACGACCGAGCTGGTCAGCGCGATCATGGAGCGTAACCGGCTGACCCCGGACGACGTGATCAGCGTGCTGTTCACGGCCACGCCCGACCTGACCTCCGAGTTCCCCGCCCTCGCGGCGCGTAAGCTGGGCTTCCACGACGTGCCGCTGATCTGCTGCACCGAGATCGACGTGCCGGGCGCGCTGCCTCGCGTCGTACGCCTGATGGCGCACATCGAGACCGACCGCCCGCGGTCGGAGATCCAGCACGTCTATCTGCGCGGGGCGGTGGCCTTGCGCCAGGACATAGCTCAGTGAACACCGGCCAGCCGGACGCACGACCCTCCACATCCGTATAGCCCGATAAATCAGGACATCGAGATGGAACTTCGTACCGTGCTCGTCGTCGGCACCGGTCTCATCGGCACCTCCGCGGCGCTGGCGCTGCGCAAGCGGGGCGTGCGCGTGCTGCTCGCCGACCGCGACCCGGGAGCCGTACGGCTGGCACGGGAGCTCGGCGCGGGCGAGGACTGGCAGCCCGGCACGGCGGCCACCGACCCGGCGGACCTCGCGATCATCGCGGTGCCCCCGGCGTACGTGGCCACTGAGCTGCTGGAGCTGCAGCGGATCGGCGCGGCCCGGTTCTACACCGACGTCGCCAGCGTGAAGGCCGAGCCCATCCACCGGGCCGCGCAGCTGGGCTGCGACCTGGCCACCTACGTCGCCTCCCACCCGCTGGCCGGGCGCGAGAAGTCCGGGCCCGGCGCGGCGCGTGACGACCTGTTCCTCGGCCGCCCGTGGGCGCTGTGCCCCACGGAGGAGGCCGACCCCGAGGCCAAGGCGGCCGTGCTGCGGCTGATCGACCTGTGCGGGGCCAACGCGGTCGAGGTGAGCGCGATGGACCACGACCGCGCGGTGGCCGTGGTCTCCCACGCGCCCCACGTCGCCGCCTCCGCCGTCGCCGCCCGCCTGGCCGACGCCACGGACGTGGCGCTGGGGCTGGCCGGGCAGGGCGTGCGCGACGTCACCAGGATCGCGGGCAGCGACCCCGGGCTGTGGCTGGGCATCCTGTCCGGCAACGCCTCCCCGGTCGCCGAGGTGCTGGAGGCCGTGGCCAACGACCTGGCCGACGCCGCGAGCGCACTGCGCGCCCTGGCCGACGGCGACGGCACCGCCACCGGCGAGCTCACCCAGTTGCTCAAGCGCGGTGTGGTGGGCCACGACCGCATCCCCGGCAAGCACGGCGGCCCCGCCTCCTCCTACGCCGCCGTCCAGGTGGTCATCGGCGACAGCCCCGGCCAGCTTGCCCGGCTGTTCCGGGTGTGCGACGAGGTCGGCGTCAACGTCGAGGACGTGCGCCTCGAACACGCGCCGGGCCTGCCCCTGGGCATCGCCGAGCTGGCGGTGCAGCCCGACGCCGCCGCCTCGCTCACCGACGCCCTGCGCGAACGCGGCTGGCAGGTCCCGTAGCCCCGGCGACCCCGTAGCCGGAAGCGTTCCCGGACGATTTCCTGGACGATGTCACGCCCGTGCCTCCTCGATCCGTCTTCAGGTCAGAATCGAGGAGGTAAGGACAATGAGCGACATTCTGGTCCTGGGCGGGGGCTACACCGGCATGATGGCGGCCATCAGGGCCGCCCGGCTGACGCGCAAGACGGGCGGCAGGGTCACCCTGGTGAACGCCGCGCCGGCCTTCACCGAGCGGCTGCGCCTGCACCAGACGGCCGCCGGGCAGGAGCTGGGCGATCATCCGCTGGCCGAGCTGCTCGCCGGCAGCGGCGTCCGGCTGGAGCTCGGGCGGGTGACGGCGGTCGATCCGGTACGCGGGCAGGTGCGCCTCGACGCCCGGGACGGCGGCGAGCGGGTGCTCGGCTACGACAAGCTGGTCTACGCGCTCGGCACCGTCACCGACACCTCCGTCCCCGGCGTCGACGAGCACGCCTACACCTATGACGACCACGACTCCGCCGTACGGCTCTCGCGGCGGCTCGACGATCTGACGCGCGGCACCGTCGTCGTGGCCGGCGGCGGGCTGACCGGGGTCGAGTCGGCGGCCGAGCTGGCCGAGACCCGCCCGCACCTGCGGGTGGTGCTGGTGACCAGGGGCCGGCCGGGCTCGATGATGGGAGTGAGCGCCCGCGCGTACCTGGACGCGGCCCTGGAGCGGCTCGGCGTCGAGGTGCGCTCGGGCGCGGACGTCACCAAGGTGCTGCCCGACGGCGTGGAACTGGACGGCGGCGAGCTGATCCACTCCGACGCCACCCTCTGGACCACCGGCACCAAGGGACTGCCCGTCGCCACGGAGTCGGGGCTCACCGTGGACGCCCAGGGCCGGATCGTGGTGGACTCCGCGCTGCGCTCGGTCTCCCACCCCGACGTGTACGCCGTCGGCGACGCCGCCGCGATCACGCAGAAGTTCGGGGTCATGCACGGCACCTGCCAGGGCGGGATCCCGGCCGGGCTGCACGTGGCCGGCTCGCTGGCCGCCACGCTGCGCGGGAAGGATCCGGCCGCCTTCCGGTTCGGCTACGTGCATCAGCCCGTCAGCCTGGGCCGCCGGGACGCGGTCGTCCAGTTCACCCACCAGGACGACAGTCCGCGCAGGTGGTACCTGACCGGGCGCGCGGCCATCAGGTACAAGGAGACGCTGTGCGCGAGCGCGATGCCGACGTTCAAGCTGCTCAAGCGGGGCCTGGTGCCCGTCTGGATGTTCCGCCTCACCGACACCCTCTGACGAACGGCGAACGGCGAACGGCGGGCGGGGCCAGGAGGCCCCGCCCGCCGCGTTCAGCGTGGTTACGCGTGGTTCAGCGTTTGGTGATCGCCTGGCTGACGGCGTTGGGGCCGTCGTACTGGCGGTCCGGCATGGCCTCAAGGGCCTCGATGATGTCGTCGTCCGCGTCCTGCTCGCGCGCGGCCTCGACGAGGTCTTCCTTGCTGGCCGGATAGTCGACCCCGCTCAGGTGCCGCTGCAGGTCGATCGGGTTAGGTGCTGTGCTCATACCTGCTTGCTGCCCATCCGTCACGGTACGTAACCGTCCATGTGCGAAACGGTACGTCCGGTGTCCAATGCGCGCCGTGCCCGTTCCACCGAGGCGGGCAGCGGACGGCGTTCGGCCAGGGCCCGGGGCGCCCGGCCCAGGGCGGCGCGCAGCCCCTTCCAGCCGGCGGGCCCGCCGCGCAGCGCCTCGAACGCGCGCCGCGCCACCACGGGCCACGGGCGCCGCAGCAGGGCCGTGAGCAGCGCGTTGCGGGCGGCCAGCGACTTCCTGGCCTGATGGTCCCTGGCGGGCGACGGGTGATGGTGGCCCACGACGGAGTCCACGTACGCCAGCCCCCAGCCGTGCGCGGCCAGGTCGAGGGCCAGCCGTTCCTCCTCGCCGAAGAAGAAGATCACGTCGTCGAAGCCGCCCGCCTCCAGGAACGCCTCCTTGCGCACCACCGCCCCGCACGCCAGGAACCCCAGCACGCTCGGCCCCGGCAGGTCGGGCTCGACGCCGAGCGGCGAGTCGCGCATCAGCGCGGACACGGGATCCAGTCGCTCCTCGGGGCCCACCAGCACGCGCGCGCCGAGCACCGCCAGGCGCGGATGGGCGTCCAGCACGTCGGCGGCCCGCTCCAGTGCCCCGGGTGCCCACCAGGAGTCGTCGTCGGCGAAGGCCACGTAAGGCGTCTCGGCCAGCTGGACGCCGAGGTTGCGGGCGGGCGCGCCGAGGTTGCGGCCCGCGTCGACCACGTGGACGTCGGGGAAGTGGCGGTGCACGAACCGGGCGGTCCCGTCGGTGGAGCCGTTGTCCACCAGGATCACCGGGCGTGGATGCAGGGGGAGCGAACGGGTCAGCGTCCGCACCCTGTCCCTGCTGGCCACGACCACCGTGACCCTGGCTCCGTCGTTCACACCGTGTCACTAACCGGGCCGGACGGCGTTAGTCCTCCCGCTGCTGTTGACGGGCGGGGGGAGGGGGCGTACAAAAGAAGGGTAACAGTGTTACCCGAGAGAAACGGCGTTACCAGCATGACGGTCACCGCGTATCAGCAGGCCCAGCGGCAGGGGCAGGGCGTCGTCAGGGACGTCATCCTCGACGCGGCCAAACGGCTGCTCGTCGGCGAAGGGCCGGGCGCGCTGACGGTGCGGCGGATCTCCGCCGAGGTCGGCTGCTCCACCAAGGTGATCTACACGCTCTTCGGCGGGAAGGACGGGCTCAGCGAGGCGCTCTGGCTGGAGGGGTTCGCCCGGTTCGAGCGGCGGCTGCTGGAGGTTCCCGCGCACGACGACCCGCTGGCGCGGCTGCACGAGGGGCTGGCCGCCTACCGCGACTACGCCCTGAGCGAGCCCGACTACTACCGGGTCATGTTCCAGGGCGCCATGCCGGGGTTCAAGGCCGGCGAGGAGTCGGTGCGGGTGGCCAAGCGCACGTTCGACCTGCTGGTACGCGGAGTGGCCGCCTGCCTGGAGGCCGGCGTGCTGCGCGGCGGGACGGCCACCGAGATCGCCGACGTGCTGTGGATGGCCATGCACGGCGCCGTAAGTCTCGAAATCTCGGATTTCTTCGATCAGGGCGAGGCCGAGCAGCGCTACCGGCTGCTGTGCGCCTCGGTGCTCACGCCGTTCCTGGCTTCAGCAGAGAAGGACGCATCATGACGACCACCCCCTTCCAGCACGGATTCACCCCGGTGACCGAGGAGGTCACCGCGTTCGACCTGGAGGTCAGCGGCCGCATCCCGGCCGAGCTCAACGGTCGTTACCTGCGCAACGGCCCCAACCCGCTCAGCCTCGACGACCCCACCGCCAGTCACCTGTTCCTCGGCGAGGGCATGGTCCACGGGGTGCGGCTGCGCGACGGGCGCGCGGAGTGGTACCGCAACCGCTGGGTGCGCAACGCCGCCGTCGCCGGGCGGCTCGGCGAGCCTGTCCGGCCGGGGCCCGTCCACGGGGGCATGGACTTCGCGCCCAACACCCACGTCATCGGGCTGGCCGGGCGCACGTTCGCGACCGTGGAGGCGGGGCCGCTGCCGTACGAGCTGAGCTACGAGCTCGACACCATCGGCGCCTGCGACTTCGACGGCGGGCTGCCGGGCGGGTTCGCCGCCCACACCCACCTCGACCCGGTCAGCGGGGAGCTGCACGCGCTGGCCTACTTCTTCGGCTGGGACCACCACCAGCACGTCGTCCTCGACCCCAAGGGCACGGTGACGCAGGTCAGGGACATCCCGATCGCCGACGCGCCCATGGTGCACGACTTCGCGATCACCGAGCGGTTCGTGGTCATCTACGACCTGCCGGTCACGTTCAGCATGCCCCACGCGGAGAAGGGCACGCTGCTGCCGTACGCGTGGAACGAGGCCCACCCCGCCCGCGTCGGGCTCCTGTCGCGCGAGAGCGGCGACCTGCGCTGGTTCGACCTGCCGTCCTGCTGGGTCTTCCACACGCTGAACGCCTACGACGACGGCGACGAGGTGGTGGTCGACCTGGTGAGCTATCCGAAGGGGTTCGTAGACGCCCGGCTCGACCTGGGCGGCATGCCCACGCTCGACCAGTGGCGGATCGACCTGACCACCGGCCGCGTGAGCGTCAGCACGCTCGACGACCGGACGCAGGAGTTCCCGCGGATGGACGAGCGCCGCACGGGCCGGGACTACCGCTACGGCTACACCGCCGCCACCCGTGACATCCACGACGTGGTCGGCCCCGGCCGCGCCGAGATGGAGGACCTGCCGGACGAGACGTTCGACAACACGCTCATCAAGCACGACCTGCGGCAGGGCACGCAGGAGTCGCGGCAGTTCGGGCGCGGCGCGTACGTGGGCGAGCCCGTCTTCGTCGGCTCGGGGGAGGCGGAGGACGACGGCTACGTCATGACGTACGTGAACAATCCGGCCAGAGGAGCGGCCGACCTGGTGATCCTGGCCGGCCAGGACTTCACCGGCGAGCCCGTCGCCACCGTCCACCTGCCCGCCCGCGTGCCGCTCGGCTTCCACGGAAGCTGGATCGCCGACTGAGCGGGAGGCGGTAGCCTTCTCAGGTTGGGAAAACGTGAAGAAGGAGAGGCCGTGACCGGTCTGGTCGTCGCGATGGACGGGCCTTCGGGGTCGGGTAAGTCGAGCGTGTCGCGCGGGGCGGCCCGCGCGTTGGGCCTGCGTTACCTCGACACCGGGGCGATGTACCGCGCGATGACCTGGTGGATGCTGTGCCAGGGCGTCGATCTGACCGATCCCGCCGCGGTCGCGGCCCGCTGCAGCGAGCCCGCCGTGCTCTCCGGCACCGACCCCGACGGCCCCGCGATCCACGTCGACGGCGTCGACGTGGCGGGGCCGATCAGGGAGGCCGAGGTCACCGGCGCGGTCTCCGCCGTCGCCGCGGTGCCCGAGGTGCGGGCGCGCCTCGTCGCGCTGCAGCGGGAGATCATCGGCGACGGCGGCATCGTGGTCGAGGGCCGTGACATCGGCACGGTCGTCTGGCCGGACGCCGCCGTCAAGATCTACCTGACGGCCAGCCCCGAGGCCCGCGCCCGCAGGCGCAGTGCCGAGCTGGCCGGCTCCACGGTGGAGGCGCAGCAGCAGGCCATGGCCAAGCGCGACGCGCTCGACTCGACACGGAAGACCGACCCGCTCTCGATGGCGGTGGGCGCCGTCGAGCTCGACACCTCCGACCTGACCCTGGAAGAGGTCATCGCCGAGGTGTTGCGGCTGGTCGCGGAGCGAGAGGGCTCGGCAAGCGAGTCCTTGAGCGACCGCATACACGAGCGCACCTGAGCCGAACTCAGGTGCGGTACTCACAAAGGATGAAAAATCGTGACAACGGGGGATTGGGTCGAGGCTGACCTCGACGACCTTGAGATCGGCGAGCACGAGCCGAGTGTGCCGCTGCCGGTCGTCGCCATCGTCGGACGGCCGAATGTCGGCAAGTCCACGCTGGTCAACCGCATCATCGGCCGTCGCGAAGCGGTCGTGGAAGACGTTCCCGGGGTCACCCGCGACCGCGTCACCTACGACGCCAACTGGCGCGGCCGCCGCTTCACCGTCGTCGACACCGGCGGCTGGGACCCCGACGCGACCGGCATGAACCTGCGCATCGCCGAGCAGGCGCAGGTCGCCGTCGAGCTGGCCGACGTAATCGTGTTCGTGGTCGACGCCACCGTGGGCGCCACCGACGCCGACGAGATCGTGGGCTCGGTGCTGCGCCAGTCCGGCAAGCCGGTCATCCTGGCCGCCAACAAGGTCGACAACCAGCAGCTGGAGCTGGAGGCCGCCGCGCTGTGGTCGCTCGGGCTGGGCGAGCCGTTCCCCGTCTCCGCCCTGCACGGCCGCTCCAGCGGCGACCTGCTCGACGTGATGCTCGACGCGCTGCCCGAGACTCCGCAGGTCACGTTCGAGGCCGAGCGCGGGCCGGCCCGCGTCGCCCTGCTCGGCAAGCCCAACGTGGGCAAGTCCTCGCTGCTCAACAAGCTCGCCGGCGAGGAGCGGGTGCTGGTCGACCCCATGGCGGGCACCACCCGCGACCCGGTGGACGAGCTGATCGAGCTGGGCGGGCGCACCTGGCGCTTCGTCGACACCGCCGGCATCCGGCGGCGCGACCGCGAGCTGCAGGGCGCCGACTTCTACGCCGCCATGCGCACCCGCGCGGCGCTGGAGCGCACCGAGGTGGCGATCGTGCTCATCGACGCCAGCGAGCCGCTCACCGAGCAGGACCTGCGCATCATCGGCCTGGTGATCGAGTCGGGCCGGGCCATGGTGGTCGCCTTCAACAAGTGGGACCTGGTCGACGAGGACCGGCGCTACTACCTGGAGAAGGAGATCGACCGCCAGCTCGTCCGCACGCCGTGGGCGCTGCGGGTCAACATCTCCGCCAAGACGGGCCGGCACGTAGACCGGCTGGTCCCGGCGCTGGAGAAGGCGCTCGACTCCTGGGCCACGCGGGTGCCGACGTCCCGGCTCAACGCGTTCCTGACCGAGCTGGTGCAGCAGACGCCGCCGCCGGTGCGCGGGGGCAAGCAGCCGAAGATCCTCTTCGCCACGCAGGCGTCGATCGAGCCGCCCAAGTTCGTGCTGTTCACCTCGGGCTGGCTGGAGGACACCTACCGGCGCTTCATCGAGCGGCGCATCCGCGAGGAGTTCGGTTTCGCCGGCTCCCCGATCGACGTGTCGATGAAGATCCGCGAGAAGCGGGCCAAGAAGGACAAGTGATAAACTCCGCGGCAACGCGTTGACGGAGACGAGTAACCAGCGGGGCCCACGGCCCCAGAGAGCCGCCGTACGCTGCGAAGGCGGCGCCGTGTCCCGCTGGCGAAGACACTCCCGAGTGCGGGGAGGAAATGCCCCGCCGGTCTGACCCCCGTCATCGGGTCGTGGAGGCCGCCCTCGCACGGGGCGGCGAAAGTGCGGTGGCACCGGGAGCTCCCTTCTCCCCCGCACTCCCAAGGGGTCATGCACTTCCTTCTCAAGGAGCTGTGATGATCTCTCGTGTCATGTCGGCGGAGCTCGCTGAGCACGCCGGGCAACGAGTGACGATCGCCGGTTGGGTCCATCGCCGCCGGCACCTGAAATCCGTGTCCTTCCTGGTCGTCAGGGACCGTACGGGGCTGGCCCAGGCGGTGACCGGCCCGAACCCGCCCGTGGGGGACCTGCTCGCTCAAGACCTGCCCGCTCAAGACCTGCCCGCTCAAGACCTGCCCGCCGAGGAGAGCGTCGTCGCGGTCACCGGCACCGTGACGGCAAGCCCGCAGGCGCCCGGCGGCTACGAGCTGGTCGCGCCGGAGGTCGAGGTCCTGGCCGAGCCCCGCACGGCGCCGCCGTTCGACCTCTACCGGCCGATCGTCGGGGCCACGCTCCCGACCGTCCTCGACCACGCGCCGGTCGCGCTGCGGCATCCGCTGCTGCGGGCGCCGCTGGAGATCTCGGCCGCGAGCGTGGCCGGGTTCAGGGAGACGCTCGACCGGCTCGGGTTCACCGAGATCCACACCCCGAAGATCGTCGCGTCGGCCACCGAGTCCGGCGCGAACGTCTTCGGCATCGACTACTTCGGCCGCCCCGCCTACCTGGCGCAGTCGCCGCAGTTCTACAAGCAGGCGATGACCGGGGTGTTCGAGCGGGTCTACGAGGTCGGGCCGGTCTTCCGCGCGGAGCCGCACGACACGGTGCGGCACCTGGCCCAGTACACCAGCCTGGACGCCGAGCTGGGCTTCATCGAGGACCACCGCGACGTGATGACGGTCCTGCGCGAGGTGGTGGCGGGCATGCTGGAGTCGGTACGCCGCCGCGCCGCCCCCGCGCTCGACCTGCTCGGCGTCGAACCGCCGGTGGTGCCCGCCGAGATCCCGGCCGTGCACTTCACCGAGGCGCAGCGGCTGACCTCGTCCGGCGAGCCCGACCTGGCGCCCGCACAGGAGCGGTGGCTGGGGGAGTGGGCGCGGCGGGAGCACGGGTCGGAGTTCCTGTTCGTCACCGGCTACCCCATGTCCAAGCGGCCCTTCTACACCCACCCCGATCCCGCCAGGCCCGGTCACTCCAACGGCTTCGACCTGCTGTTCAGGGGCATGGAGCTGGTCACGGGCGGGCAGCGGCTGCACCGGTACGAGGACTACGTGCGGGCGCTGGCCGACCGGGGCGAGGGGACGGAGGCGTACGAGGGTTACCTGCAGGCGTTCCGGTACGGGATGCCGCCGCACGGCGGGTTCGCGCTGGGGCTGGAGCGGTGGACCGCGCGGCTGACCGGCGCCGCCAACGTCCGCCAGAGCACCGCCTTCCCCCGCGACCTGCACCGCCTGTCGCCGTGACCCCGGCGTAGCGGACGCCCATGCCGTCCCGGCTCGCGGCCGGACGGACGTTTCATGCCGTCGCGGCGCGCGGCCGGGCACGGGCCCATGCCGTCGCGGCCCACGATCGGGCGCGGGCTCATGCCGTCCCGGTTCGCGGCCGGGACGGCATGAGCGCCGCCACCGCCGCGCCCAGCAGGCAGATGAACGCCGTGACCAGGAACATCTCGGTGTACTCGGTGTGCAGCGCCGCCTGCACCTTCGCGGTGTAGTCGGCCAGCCTGCGCTGGTAGGTCTCCGCGTCCACGCCGAACGGCAGCGGCGTGTCCAGGTTCGCGGTCAGCGACTGGAACCGGTAGAAGCCCCACGCCGACACGGCGGCGATGCCGATCAGCATGCCCATCATCCTGGCCACCACGACCGCCGCCGACGCCACGCCGTGCTGCGCCGCCGTACTCACCCGCAGCACCGCCGACGACACCGGGGCGATCACCAGGCCGAGGCCCAGCCCGGCCACGACCAGGTCGAGGTCCACCACCAGGCCCGCCCCGGCCAGGTCGAGCGGCCAGCGGCTCATCAGCCAGTAACCCGCCGCGGCCAGCAGCAGGCCGCCGACCGCGACGGGCCGGTCACCGAGCCGGCGCGCCAGCAGCCCGCCGAGCAGGGCGGCCACGGTCAGCGCGGCCAGGAACCTGGCCAGCACCAGCGCCGCCCCCAGCGCGTCCGCGCCGAGCAGCGTCTGGGCGGTGAACTGGACGAACACCATGGTGACCAGCAGCGCCGCCCCGGCCAGGAAGCTCACCGCCAGGGTGGCGAGCAGCGGGCCCTTGCGGGCGCCGGTGAGGTCGAGCAGGCGTACGGGGGAGCGGATCTCCCACCAGACGAAACCGGCGGCCGTCAGCACCCCGGCGGCGATCACCGGCGGGCCCCACGGGGGGAGCACCGCGGCGGCCGGATCCGGGTTGTAGAGCCCGACGACGAGCAGCCCGAGCGCCAGCGCCAGCAGCACCCCGCCGACCACATCCACCCGCCCGACTACCGCACCACCGACCGGCCCACCCTCCGGCCCGCCGACAGGCCCACCGTCCGGCCCACCGTCCGGCCCACCGGTCGGCGTGGCCGCGACGGCCGTTTCGGTGCCCGGGGAGAGCGGCCGGCCGCCCGCAGTGTCCGAGGGCACCGGGTCATGGCTTGAGCTGCGCTGGGGCGCCGGTTCGGGGTCGGCGCGGTGGGGTGCGGCGGCGGTGTCGGCCGGGAGGGCCGCTTGCGGCGCGGACCGGGAGCGGGACGGGAGGGTGAGGTGGACGGCGAGGGCGGCGAGGGCGGCCAGGGGGAGGTTGATCCAGAAGATCGCGTGCCATTCCCCCAGCTCCACCCCCGCCACCACCGTGCTCGGGATCAGCGCCACCAGCCCGCCGTACAGGGGCCCGAGCGCACTGCCCAGTTCCTGGGCCGCACCCACCGCCCCGAGGGCCACCGGACGCTCCCGTTCCTCCCACAGGTCGCCGATGAGCGCCATCGTGATCGGCAGCAGCGCACCACCGGCCACCCCCTGGACGGTCCGCCCGGCCACCACCATGACCTCGCCGGACGCCAGCGCCGTCAGCACCGAGCCGAGCGCGAAGGCCGCCAGGCAGGCGTGGATCAGCGGCCGCCGCCCGTAGCGGTCGGACAGTTGCCCGAGCAGCGGCATCGCGGCCACGTACCCGAGCAGGAAGCCGGTGACGATCGGGGTCGCGCGCTCCAGGTGGTTGAGCGGGATGCCGACGTCCTCGGCGATGTCGATGAGGACGGTCACCACCACGTACGCGTCGAGTGCGGCCAGCAGCACCACCGCGCCCCCCGCGCCGAGCACGACCCGGCGGGCGCGCCTCATTTCGCGGCGGGCGGGGTGATCGTGACCGGCGCGTCGTAGTCGCTGAACGACACCGTCACCGTGCCGTCCTTCAGCGGCAGGCTCGCCTTGGTGAGCCGGCTGGTGGCCTGGTCGAGCCAGACCTTGCCGTTCACGCCCTGCGTGACGCCGGGGATGATCTGCCCCACGACGTCGCCGGGGAAGGTGGTGGCGACCCGGTAGGAGCCGCTCTCGACGGCTTCGACCTTGGGGTCGGTGGCCCGGGCGAGCAGCTGCGCGATGCCCTTGGTCGGTTCGAGGATGACCGAGGGGTCGTAGAACTGCGCGAGCTGGGCGCGTGTCATCTTCTGGAAGCCGCCGGTCGGCCCCTTGAAGTGCACGGTGTCGCCGACCAGGGCGAAGTTCACCTCTTGCAGGGTGCCCAGCACGTCGAGCGTGATCGTGCCGTCGGCGTTCCCCTCCGCGGTGAGCCGGCCGTCGGCCTTCTTGACCGGAACGTTGGGCTTGCCCTCGGTCGCGATCGAGAAGCCGGCCGACTTGACGGCCTTCATGGCCTCGGAGGCCTTCTTCATGAGATCGGGCCCGGCGGGCAGCTCGGCCCCGCCGCCCGCCGACGAGCACGCCGACGCCAGGGCGAGGACCGCCACGATCACTAGCTTTCTCAGCATGACCGGGATGCTAGCGACCGGTCGGGAACGCTGTGAGGCTTCCCCGGTATCGGTTGGATGTCAGCGCAGCTTCTTCAGGTGCTCCACGATCGGCGCGTACGCCGCCTCGATCGCTTCGAGCTGCTCGTCGGTGAGCCGGTCGACGAAGTGCTCGCGCACGCCGCCCACGTGGACGGGCGCCACCCGCTGCGTCGTCTCCCATCCTTCGTCGGTCAGCACGGCGTACGTGCCCCGCCGGTCGTCACGGCAGTCCTCCCTGACGACCAGGCCCTTGGCCTCCATGCGGGAGATCTGGTGCGACAGCCGGCTGCGCGACTGGATCGTCGCGTCGGCCAGGTCGCTCATCCGCATCCGGCGGCCGGGACTCTCGGAGAGGTTGACGAGGATCTCGTAGTCGTTCAACGAGAGGGAATGCTCCTGCAGCTCGCGGTCGAGCCGGTGCATGAGCAGCTTGTGCAGCGCCAGGTGTGTACGCCAGGCACGCTGTTCGGCGGGGGAAAGCCAGCGAGGCGCGCTCATGATCTCCAATCTAGCGCACGTAAGGTGATGCGCCATGGACGAGAAGTCGGGCGAGAGTCTCACCACCGTACTCGTGGCGGGAGCGGCGAACCTCACCATCGCCCTGGCCAAGCTGGTCGCCGGCGTCGTCGGCGGCTCGGCGGCCATGCTGTCGGAGGCCGCCCACTCGGCCGCCGACACCGTGACCGAGGTCCTCCTGCTGGTGTCGGTCCGCCGTTCCGGGCGGCCCGCCGACCGGCGGCATCCGTTCGGGCACGGCAAGGCGGGGTTCGTCTGGGCGATGATGGCGGCCGTCGCGACGCTGGTGGGCGGGGCCGGCTTCTCGATCACGCACGGCCTGCACGAGATCGCCCACGGCGAGCGGCTGTCGAACCTCACGCTGTCCTACGTCGTGCTGGCGGTCTCGTTCGTCATGGAGAGCGTCTCGCTGACCAGGTCGGTGTCGCAGCTGCGTGCCGAGGCGGCGCGATACGAGGTCACCCCGATCCGGCTGGTGCGGGCCACGTCCGACACGGCGCTGAAGGCCGTGCTGTTCGAGGACGTCGCCGCCCTCGCCGGGCTGCTCATCGCGGCCGGCGGCCTGCTGGGCTCGCACCTGACCGGCTCGGCGCTCTGGGACGGCGCCGCGTCCGTCGCGATCGGCCTGCTCCTCCTGGTCATCGCGCTCAGTCTGATCCAGGCGAACCTGTCGCTGCTCATCGGCCAGGCCGCGCCCCCGCAGCTGGAGACCGGCATCCGCGCCGTGCTGGTGACGCAGCCCGAGGTCGAGAACGTGGTCGAGCTGCTCACGATGATGATCGGGCCGGGTGCCGTCCTGGTCGCCGCCAAGATCGACTTCAGGGACGAGGCCAGCGCGGCCGGAGTGGAGATCGCCTGCGACGAGGTGGACCGGCGGCTGCGGGAGTCCTTCCCCGGCGTCGAGCAGGTCTTCCTCGACCCGACGCCTACCCGCCGCCGCTGAGCTCGGGGATGGGCGCCCGGCTCGCCGGCACGTCGGTGACGACGGCCACCCTGATGTCCGGGCCCGCGCTCCACTCCAGCAGGTGCCGGCCGGTCAGGTCGTCGCCGCCGTCGCCGAGCTTGTCGAGCGTCAGCTCGCCGCGCTTGATCAGCGCCTCCTTGCGGGTCCAGTGGCGCATCAGCTCGTCGTTGCCGGTCACCAGCGCGCGCTCGCGCGGCGTGAGCACCCGGTCGGCCAGCATCGTGTCCAGCGGCCCAGGGCGCACCCGTTCGGCGTCCACCCCGACCTTGCCGGGGCCGGCCGCCGCGCACACGTAGCCGCGCGTGTGGCTGAAGCTGACGCCCAGCTCAGGAGCCTGTTCGAGGTACGGCCTGCCGTGGCCGGGGCCGTGCAGGTCGCAGACCTGGAGCAGTGTCAGCCCGGCCGGGTCGGCGTCGAGCACGGCGGCGGCGCAGAGCCGCACGAGCAGGTGGGCGGCGACGAAGGAGGCGCGGTCGTGCTCGTACACGAAGCGGGCGGCCCGCTCCTTCTCCACGTCGGTGAGCCAGTCTTCGGGGGCGCGGACCTCGTCGGGGCGCCCGCCCATCGCTAAGGGGCCGATCGTCAGTCCTTCTTGTCCTTGTCGCCGTCGAGGGAGTACTGGTCCTCCGAGGCCGCGCCGAGCGCGGTCACGTCATGGATCTTCCAGCTGCCCTTCTCCTTCACAAGACTGATCTTAAGGTGCGAATCCCTGACCGAGCGGATCGCCTGCGAACTGTTCACCTGCTGATCCACGACGACGATGGCGTGCGCGGTGGCCTCGTCCACGTCGGCCAGGTAGACCTCGCGCACGGTGGCCTGAGAGGTGGCCTTGAGCTTGACGATGACCTGCGCCATCGTGCCGCCGAACGCCGTGTCGTAGGTGGCCAGGAAGTCGCCCGTGGCCTGGGCGGCCAGGGTGGAGCGGGTGGTCTGCAGGTCGCGGTAGTCGTAGCTGAGCAGGGCCCGGCTGAACGCGCTCGCCGCGCCGGACACCTCCAGGCGCAGCGCGCGCTCGGACTCCAGCGCGGCCCGCGCGTCCTGGGCCTGGCCGGCGGCGACCCACTGGAGCACGGCGGTGGCGGCGACGGCGGTCACCAGCATGGCGGCCAGCGCGCCGAACACCTTGGCCCGCGTGAACCGCCCGCCCCCGCGCCGCTCCCCGGCAGGCTCAGCTCCGGGCTCCTCGTCGGGCTCCTCGTCGGGCTCCTCGTCGGACACGGCGTCGGGCACAGCGTCGGGCTCGGCGGGTTCAGCGTCGGACTCGGCGCTGGACTTCCCGGTGGGTTCGGCGTCCGGGGCGGGAGCGGTGGTGCCGGTCGCCTCGGCGACCGTCTCCGTGTCCTCGGCGGGCGGGGTGGTGGGGGTCTCCGGGCGGGCCTGCTCGGCGAGCTCTTCTTTGGTGGTCAAGACGACTCCTCACGGCGGCGGGCGGCCCGGCCCGCCGCGATCCAGCCCACGATGCCACCACTCGCCACCACGGCGAGGAACATCGCGGCAATCAGCGGGACGGTGTTCGCGGGGGTTCCGGACGCGGCCCGGCCGGCGGTCGCGTCCGCCGATGACCCGGTGGCTCGCGGGGTTCTGTCCGTGCCGTCCGCGTCCTTCCTGTTCGTGCTGTCCTCCTTAGCGCCGGGTTCCGGTGTGCGGCCGCCCGGCCGGTCGTTCGCCGAGACCGGGCCGCCGGAGTCGCGGGGCCGGGCGGCGACGTCCTGGCGCTCACCGCCCGGCCGCCCGGCCGCGTCCGGATGCGGTCCTCCGTCGCGGCCCCCGTCCGGGTCGGGTTCCGGCGCGCGGTCGGGGCAGGCGCGGAGCTTGGGCACGGAGGGCGGGCCGAGCGGCCCCGCGTACTCCTCGGCCGGCTGCGGCCCGCCCGGCACGCTGAAGACGAACGCCGCCTTGCCGTACACCGTGTCCCCGCGCCGGTCGCTGATGTCGTCGGACAGGCTCAGCGCGGTCGGCACGATGCTCAGCAGGTGGTGCACGTTCCGCTCGGTCGCGGCCGAGAACGCGGGCCGGTGCGGCAGCCCGGCCGCGGTCAGCAGGCAGGAGAAGCCCGGCCGTGACTTCCTGACCGCGTCGTCGAGCTGGGCGAAGAACCCGGGCCCGTGGTCGAGGAAGGCGTTGAGATCCGATCGGGACTCCCGCAGCGTGGCCGTCACCGTGCTCAGGTCCGTGATCCCCGAGGCCAGCTGCCCGCGCTTGCCGGCCAGCGTGTGCGTGAGCCGGGTGAGCTGCACCGACAGGTCGTCGAGCACCTCGGTGTTGTCGGCGAGCGTGCCGGTCAGCGTGTGGGCGTTGTCGATGATGCGCCTGATCGCGGGCGCCCGCCCGTCCAGCGCGACGGCCAGCTCGTGCACGATGGTGTCGGCGTCCTTCGGCGGGACCGCGTTCAGCAGCTTGCCGACGCCCTCGAACAGCTTCTTGTAGTCGAGCGGCACCGTCGTCCTGGCCAGCGGGATCGTGTCGCCGGCGGCGAGAACGGGCCCGGTCACGCCGGCGGCGGGCGGCGAGAGCTCCACGTACGGCTCTCCGATGGCCGACTTGCGCCGCACCTCGGCGGTGACGCCCTTGGGCAGCCGGATCTCCCTGTCGATGTCCAGCCCCACGACGATCTTTCCCGGCGCCAGCCGTACGTCACCGATCTTGCCGACCCGGACGCCCAGGTAGGCCACGTCGAACCCGCGGATCAGCCCGGGGGAGGAGACGAACTCGGCCGAGACCCGGTAGGGCCGCTCGATCGCGTCCAGCTTGATGATCGTGCTGAACGCCCAGACCGTCATGACGATGCCGAGCAGCACGAAGAAGCCGAGGTTGAGGAGGATGCGGTGTCTCATCGTGGCGGCTCCAGCAGCATGCGGAAGTCCTCCACCGGATTGCGTACGGGATCCTCGCGCACCGACGGCAGCACGCCCTTCAGCCAGACGTAGATCATCACCTGGCCGTTCACCGTGATCGGCGGTGCGTCGATGAACCTCTGCAGCTTGGCCACCAGCGCCTTCAGGTCCTCCTTGCCCCGCTGCATGGACGAGGAGATGGCCTCCAGCTCGCGCAGCAGCGTGCGCAGCCGGGCGGCGTGGCGCGGGTACACGGTGAGGTTGGCCTGCTCGGCCAGTTCGGTGAGCGCGACGATGGTCTTCTTCACGTGGCCGCGCCCGTGCGCGAGGCGTCCGGTGGCCGCGGCCAGCGTGCCGGGCAGCCGGTCGAGTTCGGCGCTGCCCTCGGCCAGGTCGTCGCCCAGCTTGGCCAGGGCGTCGATGCTGGTGCCGAGGTCGCGGCGGGCGGCCGCGTAGGCGTCGGTGACCTGCGCCGTCTGCCTGATCAGCCGGTTGACGTCGTCGCCCCGCCCGTCGAGCGCGGTCGAGGCGGCGTCAAGGACGGCGTTGACGTCCTGCGCGCCGAGCGCCTCGATGAGCGGCCCCGCCTTGGCGGTGACCTGCTCGATGTCCGGTTCGACCGAGGTGTCGGCGATGGTGGCGCCGTCCTTCAGGTAGGGGCCCGAGGCCAGGTCCTTGCCCGGCGGCGGGCTGAGCAGCACGTAGTTCTCGCCCAGCACGGACGTCTTGGCCACGGTGGCCGTGCTGCCCCGGGGCACCCGGTGCGCGGACTGGACCGACATCGTCACCTTGGCCCGGTAGCCCTGCAGCGCGATGGCGGTGACGGTGCCCACCCGCACGTCGGAGATCTGCACGCTGTGCCCGGCCACCAGGCTCTGCACGTCGTCGAAGACCGCGTACAGGGTCATGTCGCCGGTGGTCGCGCCCAGCGTCTGCAGCGAGCAGGACGCGGTCAGCGCGAGCGCCGCCAGCGCGGCCGGAAGCCGGATCCTCATCGCGCGCCTCCCCTCCGGGAGAAGGGACAGTTGCTCAGCCCGGCGGGCAGGCACGGCACCTCGCCCAGGTTCAGCGCGTCGAACAGCGGCCGGAGCCACGCCCTGGTCATCGCGTTGAGCACGATTCTGATCTTCAGCACGTGCTGCTCGCGATCCCAGGAGTCGATCAGGACGTCGGCGAAGTCGGCCGCGCCCTTGACCGCCCGCGCCATGGAGTCGCTGTTGGCCCGGACGGTCAGCACCAGCTCGGCCAGCGTGGTCGCGGCCTGGGGGAGCCGCTCGGCGTACTGCTCGATGAGCACGTCCCCGCGCCGCACGAACCCGGCCATCGACGCGACGAAGCCGCGCAGCCGCCGCCGTTCCTCCGCCAGGATGGCGCTGGCCTCGGAGAAGGCGTCGATGGCGCCCGTCACCTGGCTCTCGCGCTCGTTGAGGCTGCCGGCCAGCTCGCTGAGCCCCTTGGCCAGGTCGATGAGCCGCTGGTCCTGCGCGGCCAGCACGCCGGTCAGCTCGGAGGTGTCGGCGATGGCGTTGTTGATCGTCTTGCCCCGGCCCCTGACGCCGTCGGCCAGGTCGCCCGCCACGTCGCCGAGCCGTTCGTCGTCGAGCGCGTCGGTGAGCTTGGTGAACGCGTCGAGCGCGTCGTCGATCTCCACCGGCAGGTCCGTGCGCTCCAGCGGGATCGTCGCCCCGGCGCCGATCCGCCGGTCGCCGGGCTTCCACGGGGGGTAGAGGACGACGTTGCGCTCGCCGAGCGTGTTCTGCGGCGCGACCACGGCCTTGACGTCGGACGGCAGCGGTACCCGCGGGTCGATCCGCAGCTCCGTCCGCACCCTGTCCCCGTCGATGGTGATGCTGTCCACGTAGCCGGCGTCGAGGCCCATGACCTTGACCCGCGCCTCCTCGTACAGGGAGGGCGCGGCGCGGAAGAAGGCCACCAGCCGGTACGGCTCCGCCCCCGTCACCGAGCACCCCGACGCCAGGAGCGCCCACCCCAGCAGCACCGCCACGAGCCGTCTCATCTGTCGCTCTTCCTGTCCTTGGCGATGGCCCCCAGCACCTCCGGGTTGATCGGCCCCAGGCCGGTGGCGATGGCCTCCAGCCACGGCCCCTGGCCGCCCATCGTGGACAGGCCGGAGAACGTCGGCCCCGCCCACGCCAGCAGCGAGTTGAGCCGTTCGTTGCTGCCGCTGAGCCGGGTGGTGATCGCCGCGTTGTCGTCGAGCACCTGGACGAGCGACTTCTCGTGCTCGTCGATCAGCCGGGTCGTGCTCTGGACCAGGTCGCTGCCGTCGCCGAGCAGGGTGCGCAGCTCGGCGCGCCGTTTGCGCAACTCGTCCAGCATGATCTCGACGGCGTCGATGAGCCGGACGAGCTGCGCGTCCTTCTTCTTCAGCACGTCCATGATCCGGGTGCCGTTGTCGAGCAGCCGCTGGAGCTGCGGCTCGCTCTTGCTGATCGTGTCGGACAGGTCGCCGATGTTGTCCAGCAGCCGGGTGACGCGCCCCTTCTTGACGGTGTCCAGCTTGTCCAGCTCGGCGAGCAGGTCGTCCACGGCGTCGGTGTCGAGCCGCTCGACGAGCCGGGTCGCGTCCTTGATGGCGTCGTTGATCAGCGTGGGCACGCCGGTCCGCTGCACGGGGATGCGCCGCCGGTCCTCGGGCAGCTGGTCCAGGTACGGGGGCGTGACCGGTCCGGTGAGCTTGACGTACCGGCCGCCGAGCAGGTTGGACAGGGTGACGTCGGCGCGGGTGGCCCGGCCGAGGCGCACGCCGTCGTCCACCTTCCAGGTGACCACCACGTGGCCCTGCGCGTAGTCGGCGCGCACCTCGGTGACCTTGCCCACCCGCACCCCGGCCACCCGCACGTCGTTGCCGGTGCGCAGCCCGCCGGAGTCGGTGAACACGCCCGACACGGTGTAGCCGCCCTCCAGCAGGCCCAGGTTGCCGACCAGGAACGTGGTGACGAGGACCGCGGCGAGCACGGCCAGCGACACCAGGCCGACGGCGTGCTTGTTGCGGTCCCTGAAGGATCCGACGCTGAAGGACTTGAGCGCCATCAGCGGCCCACCAGGAGTTTCCGCAGGTCCTGCTCGCTCTGGATCCTGGTGTTGCGCAGCGGCGGAGGCGTCTTCATCCCGTACGGGCACGGAGCGGCGTTCAGCGCCACGCAGGGGACCGCGGTGATGAAGTAGTGGCCGCGGTTGACGCTCGAGTACGCCCGCGCGAACAGCGGCTGGAACGTGCTGACCGTCTTGTCGATCCTGCCGACGTTCCGCCGGATGCCGCCGGTCAGCCCGGACAGGTTGTCGACCAGCCGGCCGAGCTCGCCGGCGTTCTTGCCGAGCACCTCGTTGGAGGTGCGGACGGTGGCCGACAGCTCCACCAGCGCGTCGTCCACCAGCTCGCGGTTGTCGGCGAACGCCTCCGTCAGCGTGACCAGGTTGTCCACGAGCCGCTCGATCTGCCGGTCCCGCCTGGCGACCACGCCGGTGACGGTGGCGTAGTCCTTGAGCAGTTGCTCGATGGTCCGCTTGCGCTCGTTGACCGTGGTCGTGATGGCGTTGACGTTGTCGAGCAGGCGCGGAATGTTGTGCTGGTTGCCCTTGAGCGACTTGGCGGCGGCGGTCAGAAGCTGGTTGATCTGGTCGGGGTCCAGGCTGCGGGTGAGCGGGCCGAGGTCGCTGATCAGCTCGCCGATGTCCACGACGGACGAGGTGCGGGTGAGGCGCGCCCCCGGCGGCAGCCGGCCGGGCGCGGTGCCGGGCAGCAGGTAGATGACGCGCTGGCCGACGGCGTTGCGCCAGCGTACGGCGGCCTCGGTGTCAGTGGGCACCCTGACCGCGTCCTGCACCTCCATGGTCACCTCGGCCCGGCCGTTCACGACCCTGATCGTGTCCACCTGCCCGACGGGCGCGCCGGCGATCTTCACCTGGTCGCCCTCGATCAGGCCGGACACGTCGTCGAACACGGCGACCAGGCGGTAGCCGCCGCCCGTGCTCACCCGCTCGATCTGCACCGCGATCACCACGATCAGCGACAGGGTGAGGCCGATGAACAGCGTGAACCGCACGAGGGTCCAGCGGCGGCGCAGGCGTTCCACGTCAGCGCCTCCCGTCGGTCGGGCCGCAGGCGCCCACGATCAGCTCGCAGACGTCGGTGGCGATGAACGCCTCCACCTGCAACTGGCGGTTGCCGCCCGGGCCCGGCGCCTCGATCAGCTCGTTGAGCAGGTCCACCAGCCGGTTGAAACCGCGTACGCCGTCTCCGGCCAGGCCGAGCTGGGCGTAGATGAGCGCGGCGACCCGCTCGCCCGAGTGCACGCCGGCCCGCAGGTTCCCGCGGTGCTTGGCCAGGCCGTGCGAGACCTGCCCGGAGACCGAGGTGACCTCCTGGAGCAGGGCGCGTACCTTGTCGGCCCGCTTGAGCAGGTCGGGGGTGATGACGTTGACGTCGGAGGAGATGGAGACGAGCTCGTCGCCCTTGTCCGACAGCGCCGTGCCCAGCAGCGCCGCGTCGTGCAGGAACCGCCGCGCCTCCGCCCGGTGCCGGTGCGCGACGCCGACGACCGTGCCGGCGTCGCCGATCAGCTCGCGCAGGTTCTCGCCCTCGCCCTCCAGCCCCTTGGCCAGCGTGTGCACGATGACCGTGACCTCGCGCGGGTCCACGGCGTCCAGGCCGCGGTAGGCGTCGCCGAGCGTGTCGGACAGGTCCAGCGGTTCCTCGGTGTCGGTGATGACGGCTCCGGCGGACAGGTAGGGGCCGGTCGTCTCGCCCGCGCCGGGCCGCAGATCGACGAACTTGGGGCCGAACACCGACGCCGGTTCCACGGAGGCCACCGCGGTCGTGGGAACCTTGACCCCCGGATCGACGTGCATGGTCACCACGGCCCTGCCCTTGGCGTCCAGCGCGATGCCCGTCACGTCGCCGACCGTGATGCCGCGGATCTTGACCGGCGAGGCGGTGTCGAGGCCCTGCCCGGCCCGGCCGAACACGGCGTCGATGCGGGTGCCGCGTAACTCGGTGGTGGTGCGCACCACGTACAGGGTGGCCGCGGCGAACACCGCCAGCACGGCGAGCGCGATGCCCATCCGGGTGGCGAGGGAGAGTTCCGCTCGGTTCACCGGCCTCACCCCGTCAGCGGTATGTTGCCGCCGCCGCCCCAGAACAGGTACGACAGCAGCAGGTTGAGCAGCACGATCGTGACGATCGACTGGCGGATGGCCCTTCCCGCCGCCACCCCCACGCCCACCGGACCGCCGGTGGCGTGGAAGCCGTGGAAGCAGTGGATGACGATGACGGCGAAGGCGAACACGGCGACCTTGGAGACGCTGAACAGGATGTCGCTGACCGGCAGGTACAGGTAGAAGTAGTAGTCGTAGACCCCGGGCGCCAGCCCGAACAGCACCGTGCACATGAGCCGGGTGGCGAAGAAGCTGGCGAACAGCGCGATCAGGTAGATCGGCACCAGCGCCAGCAGCGCCGCGACGACGCGGGTGCAGATCAGGTAGGTGAAGGCGTTGATGCCCATCACCTCCAGCGCGTCGATCTCCTCCGAGATCCGCATCGCGCCCAGCTCCGCCGTGAACGACGAGCCGACCTGCGCCGCCAGCGCCGTGGCCGCGATGATCGGGGTGATCTCGCGGACGTTGGCGAAACTGCCGACCAGGCCCATGAACGACTCCGCGCCGATGGCCTGCAGCCCCTGGTAGCCCTGCAGTCCCACGGTCGCGCCCACGACGAACGCCATCGTGAACACCACGAAGACCATGCCGCCGCCGATGACGGTGGCTCCGACGCCCACCACGACGTCGCTGACCTGGCGCAGGACGACCTTGGCGTACTTGAGCCTGAGCAGCACGTCGCGGACGGAGTAGAACAGGACCTTCCACACGAACAGCGGCCAGTCGGCCAGGGCCGCGAACCGCTCGGCGGCGTCCCGCCCCCTGAGGGCGAGTCTGAGGCCGGCCGTCCGCGTCGCCATCAGCCGGTCACCATCACAGCGACCTCGGCGGGTAGGCCAGGAAGTACACGGCGGAGATCACGTAGTTGAACGTGAACACCAGCATGAACGTCACCACGGTCGCCTGGTTGACCGCCCGCCCCACGCCCACCGGGCTGGTCGCGCACGTCATGCCCTTGTAGCAGGCCACCCCGGCCGCGATGAACCCGAAGATCCACGCCTTGAACAGCGTCACGTACAGGTCGGAGGCCACGACCAGCGACAGCGCGCCCTCGAAGTACGCGCCCGGCGTGACGCCCTGCACGATGACGTTGAAGAAGTAGCCGCCGGTCGCGCCCGCCAGGATGACCAGCGGGCACAGGCACACCGCGATCGTGCTGGCCGCCCACATGCGCGGCGTGACGAGGCGGTGGATCGGGTTGACCGACATGACCTCCATCGCGCTCAGCTCGTCCCTGATGTGGCGGGCGCCGATGTCGGAGGTCATGGCGCTGCCGCCGGCCCCGGCGATCAGCAGCGCGCTGGCCAGCGGCGCCACCTCGCGGATCAGGCCGACGAAGACCGCGCTGCCGGTGGCCGAGCCGGCGCCGAGCTGCCGGGCCAGCTCACCCACCTGCAGCGCCACGGTCGCACCGAGCGGCAGGGAGACCAGGAGCACGGGGACGCTGGTGACGCGGGCCAGGAACCAGCACTGGTCGACGAACTCCCACCACCAGCGCCTGACGTCCCAGCTCCGGCGCAGGCCCTCCAGGACGATGACGAACAGGTCTCCGACCTGGCCGAGGGCCGAGCCGGCGCGGCGTCCGACGTACCCGGACCAGGCCATCACCACCTCCGCCGCCTACGGATCAGCAACCCTACTGACGGGTTGTCCAGTAGGCCATGGCTTGGCGGTAATTTGCGGAAAAGGTATGAGGGCCGGGCCGCGCCTTGTCAGCCACGTACGAAACGTGACCGTCCCGTTACAGCTCCATCCTGTCAGAGCAGGGCGCCCATCCAGGACTCGATGCCGTCGGGGTCGCGGGGGAGCGCGTCCGACATCAGCCGGGCCCCGCCGGAGGTGATCACGAGATCGTCCTCGATCCTGATGCCGATGCCGCGCAGCTCCTCGGGCAGCGTCAGGTCGTCCGGCTGGAAGTACAGGCCGGGCTCGACGGTCAGCACGTTGCCCTCCTCCAGCACGCCGTCCAGGTAGACCTCGGCCCGCGACCTGGCGCAGTCGTGCACGTCCAGACCGAGCATGTGGCCGCTGCTGCACAGCGTGTAACGCCGGTACAGGCCCGTCTCCATCAGCGTGTCGACGCTCTGCTTCAGCAGGCCCCAGTCGCGCAGACCCTCGCAGATCACCCGCATGGCCGCCAGGTGGAAGTCACGGAAGCGGGCGCCGGGCCGCAGCGTGGCGATGGCCGCCTCCTGCGCCTGGTGGACCAGCTCGTACGCCTGCCGCTGCACGCCGCTGAAACGGCCCGACAGCGGGAAGGTGCGGGTCACGTCGGCCGTGTAGAGCGTGTCCGCCTCGACGCCCGCGTCCATCAGCAGCAGGTCACCGCGGCCGAGCGCGCCGTCGTTGCGGATCCAGTGCAGCACGCAGGCGTGCGCCCCGGCGGCCACGATGCTGTCGTAACCGGTCGCGTTGCCCTCCAGCCTGGCCCGCAGCCCGAAGACGCCCTCCAGGTAGCGCTCGCCGCGCGGATGGCCGAACGCCTGGGGGAGCGCGCGGACGACGTCCTCGAAACCGCGCGCGGTCGCGTCCACGGCCGACTGCAGCTCGCCGACCTCCCACTCGTCCTTGACCAGCCGCATCTCCGCCAGGAACGACTCCAGCTCCGCGTCACCGTCGCCCCTCGGGACGGCGGCGTCCACAGCGGCGTCCACGGAGGCGTCCACGCCCCGCAGCACCCGGGCCGGGCGGCCCAGCTCCAGGTCGCGGATGTGGGCGCACTCGACCTGGTAGAGCGCCGCCGCCTCGGCCAGGTCGGGGCGCGGTCCGGCCCAGAACTCGCCGTAGCGGCGGTCGCGGTAGAACTCCTGGCCCTCCTCGCGCGGAGCGCGCGGCCTGACGTACAGGACGGCCTCGCCGGACGGCTCGATCACCAGCACGTCGTCCGACTCGCCCGCCCCCGTCAGGTAGGAGTACGCGCTGTGCGGCCGGAACCGGTAGTCGCTGTCGTTGCTGCGCACTTTCAGCGTGCCCGCGGGGATCACCAGCCGCTCACCGGGGAACCGCTGCGCCAGCGCGGCCCGCCGCTTGGCCGCCCACGGCGCTATCGGCCGCGGCCCGGCCTCGGCGCTCGCCTCCTGAGGGGCCCAGCCGATGCGCATGAACGCGGCAAGATCGTCGGTGACGGGCAGATCGTGGCTTCCGATGTTGAGCGCCTCGGCCATGGAGCGTTCCTTGAGTGGTATGTCGGTCGATGTCGTGATCCAGTACAGGGAGCAGCCTACGGGACCGCTTGACGAGGGCCCCGGGGGGTTGTTTGCCTGGACGCAGGGTTGGAACACTGAGGGCAAGAGGTGGTGCACATGCTCATCGGGACGATCCTTCGTGGCAAGGGCAGTGACGTGACGACCGTCGCGCCCGCCGCCACTGTACGCGAGCTGCTCGCCCAGCTGGCCGAGCACAACATCGGCGCCGTCGTCGTCTCCTCCGACGGGGTCACCATCGAGGGGATCGTCTCCGAGCGCGACGTGGTGCGGCGCCTGCACGACCGCGGCGCCGCGATCCTCGACTCCCCGGTCTCCTCGATCATGACCACCGAGGTGACCACGGTCGGCCCGGGGGAGAACGTCGACTCGCTCCGGCAGACCATGACCACGCAGCGCTTCCGGCACATGCCGGTGGTGGACGGCGGCCGGCTGGTCGGCATCGTCAGCATCGGCGACGTGGTCAAGAGCACGATCGAGGAGCTGGAGACGGAGAAGGCGTCGCTGGTCGACTACCTGCATCGTTGACAGCATCGTTGACAGGGATGGGACGCTTGGTCCGTGATGTACGGGCCGCCCCCTCCTGACCATCAGCGGTTACCTGAGTACCCCCGGGCCACGAGCAGCCCGCCGATCATCGTGCTCGTCTCGGGGCTCGCCGCCCTGCTGGGCTTCCTGCTGGGCGTCTTCGTCGGCTTCGGCGCGCAGACGACCTCCGCCGAGGAGCCGGAGCCGCGGGTCACGGTGACGGTCGAGGAGAGTCAGCCGGGTCTGCCGGACAGCAGCGTGCCCGCCGCGACGCCGCCCCAGGACGGGCAGCCCACGCCCGGCCAGACCCTCCCGGACCAGGCCCCGCCTGGTCAGACGCAGCCCGGCCAGACCCCACCCGGGCAGACGCCGGGTCAGACCCAGCCGGGTCAGACCCAGCCAGGACAGACTCCGCCCGCGACGCCTCCCGGGCAGACCACCCCGCCGGGAGCCGGTGACGCGGCGACGCCGCCGCTGAACGGCGCCTCCCTGCGTACCCTCGTCGTCGGCACGGACATCCAGCCCGGCACCTACCGCACCACCGGCCCCACCGCCGGGTTCCCGCTCTGCTACTGGGCCAGGCTGCGGAACACGACCGGCGACATCATCACCTCCGGCATGCCGACGGGGCCCGCCAGCGTCACCATCCTGGCCACCGACAAAGCGTTCCAGACCGGTGGTTGCGTCGAGTGGAGCAAGGCGTAACTTCCTGCCGGAAACGCTGGACAACAGCGCAGAAACGCGCAATTCTGCTCACCGGCAGAAAGGAGGCACGCCCCAGCGTGCTGGCGTGACGCCCTGCGGTCATGGGCCACGCCACTCCGGCGTCCCTGGCCAGGACGCGTAGCGGAGAGTGCGGAACAGCGCGCGTCGCCACCGATCCCGAACCGTTCTGTTCGCGAGGAGTGTCCATGCGTCTGTCCGCTCTCGTCTCCGCCGCCGCCCTGGCGGCCGTCACCGTCGTCACCTCACTCACCACCGCCCCGGCCGCTGCCGGGTCCGCCTCCGGAGCGGCCTTGGCGACCGCGGCCGGGGCCGCCGCGCTGCCCAGTCCGGTCGCCTGCGACGGCTGCTGGAAGCCCGCGCTCAACACCAGCTGGGACTGGCAGCTCATCGCCCTGCCGAAGAAGCCGTACCCCAACGTGCAGATGTTCGACATCGACGGCTTCGACGCCGCCGACGACGGCACCATCGTCAAGTCCCTCAAGGCCGGCAAACCTGGCCGTCGCGTCGTCTGTTACATCAGCGCGGGCACGTACGAGGACTGGCGCCCCGACGCCGGCCGCTTCCCCGCCGCGGTCCTCGGCGACCCGCTGGAGGACTGGGAGGGCGAGCGGTGGCTGGACATCCGCCGCTACTCCGGCGAGCTGGGCCAGATCATGAAGGACCGGCTCGACATGTGCAAGGCGGCCGGGTTCGACGCCGTCGAGCCCGACAACGTCGACGGCTACACCAACGGCACCGGCTTCCCGCTCAAGGCCGCCGACCAGCTCGCCTACAACGCCTGGTTCGCCAACGAGGCGCACAAGCGCGGGCTGTCCGTGGCGCTGAAGAACGACGTCGCGCAGATCCCGCAACTGCTGCCGTACTTCGACTTCGCGATCAACGAGGAGTGCTGGGAGCACTCCGAGTGCACCACCGCCCAGAACGGCGGGTCGTACGGCTACGACCAGTTCGTCAAGGCCGGCAAGGCCGTGTTCCAGGTCGAGTACAACCTGGCCACCTCGAAGTTCTGCTCGAAGTCCAACGCCCAGAACTTCAACTCGCTGAAGAAGACCTACGACCTCGACTCCTACCGCGTGGCCTGCCGGTAGGACAGGCGTTTGCACTGGTAGGGCGAGCGTAGGAGGATGCGCTCAGCCCACCAAGGAGGAAGACATGTCGGTGTTGCAGAGCTTTGTGGACAGCGTGCGCAACGGGGCGATCGAGGTGATCGACCTCACCGCGCCGCTGACGGCGGAGACGCCGATCCTGCAGCTGCCCGAGCCGTTCGGCAACACGATCCCGTTCCGGCTGGAGGAGATCAGCCGGTACGACGATCGCGGCCCGGCCTGGTACTGGAACGACATCCACACCGGCGAGCACACCGGCACCCACTTCGACGCCCCCGTCCACTGGGTCACCGCCCGCGACGGCCAGGACGTCTCCCAGGTGCCCGCGCGCAGCCTGATCGCGCCCGCCGTGGTGCTCGACCTGGCCGCGGAGGCGTCGAAGGACCCCGACTTCCTTCTCCAGATCGACCACGTCAAGGAGTGGGAGCGGGCCAACGGCCCGCTCCCCGAGGGCGGCTGGTTGCTCTACCGGACCGGCTGGGACGCCCGCTCCGCCGACCAGGCCGCCTTCCTGAACGCCGACGAGACCGGCCCGCACACGCCCGGCATCTCGGTCGAATGCGCCCAGTGGCTGGCCGCCGAGACCCCCATCCTCGGGCTCGGCGTCGAGACCGTGGGCACCGACGCGGGCGCCGCCCACTCCTTCGACCCGCCCTTCCCCTGCCACTCCTTCCTGCTCGGCGCGGGCAAGTACGGCCTCACCCAGCTGCGCAACCTCGACCGCCTGCCGGTGACCGGCGCCGTCGTGGTCGCGCCGCCGCTGCCCATCGAGGGCGGCTCGGGCAGCCCCGTGCGCGTGCTCGCCCTGGTCGAGCGTTGATCGTCGCCGAGGCCGTGGGCCGGGTCCTGGCCGCGTGCGGGGCCGGGACCACCTTCGGGGTGGTCGGTAGCGGCAACTTCCACGTCACCAACGCCCTCGTGGCCGCCGGCGTGCCCTTCGTCGCCGCCCGCCACGAGGGCGGGGCCGCCACCATGGCCGACGCGTACGCCAGGATGAGCGGCCGGGCCGGCATCGTGTCGGTGCACCAGGGTCCGGGGCTCACGAACGCGATGACCGGCATCACCGAGGCCGCCAAGAGCCGCACCCCGCTGATCGTCCTGGCCGGCGAGGCCACCGAGCCCCAGTCGAACTTCCACATCGACCAGTCCGCCCTGGCCGTCGCCGTGGGCGCGGTGGCGATGCGGGTCACGGGGGCCGTGGACGTGGTGGAGCAGGTGGTCCGGGCGTACCAGGTGGCCGTGGGGGACCGCCGCACGGTCCTCCTGAACCTTCCGCTCGACGTCCAGTCCACTCCCTGCCCCGACCTCGACCCCACCACCCTGACCACCCGGACCACCCGCCTCCTCACCGCCGCCCCGCCCTCGACCGCTCCCTCCGCTTCCACCGCGACCGGCTCCACCCCCACGCCGGCCGGGCGCTCCAGCGAGGAGCCGGCGGGCGGGGCGGGTTCCGGGCCGGAGCCGTCGCCTTCCACAGGTGTGCCTTCAGCGGAGGACGGGCTGCTGGAGCTGGTGCGGGCTCTGGAAACCGCGCGGCGGCCGGTGTTCATCGCCGGGCGCGGTGCCCGGGGGGCCCGGCGGGAGCTGGAGGAGCTGGCCGAGCGGACCGGGGCGCTGCTGGCGACCTCCGCCGTGGCCAAGGGGCTCTTCCGCGGCAGCCCGTGGGACCTCGACGTCTCCGGCGGCTTCGCCACGCCCCTGACGGCCGAGCTGATCCGCGCCGCCGACCTCGTCGTCGGCTGGGGCTGCGCCCTGAACATGTGGACCACCCGGCACGGCTCCCTGATCTCGCCCGGCACGCGGGTGGCGAAGGTGGACCTCGACCCGGCGGCGCTCAAGACGCACGTGCCCGCCGACGTGGGCGTGGTGGGCGACGTGGCGGAGGTCGCCCGGTCGCTGACCGCCCGGGTGCGGGCCGGCGCTCCTGGTTACCGCTCGCCGGAGCTGGCCGGCCGGATCGAGGCGGAGGGCCGCTGGCGGGCGGTCCCGTACGAGGACGAGAGCGGCGGCGGCCGGATCGACCCGAGGACGCTCACCATCGCGCTCGACGACCTCCTGCCCCAGGACCGGATCGTCTCGATCGACTCCGGGAACTTCATGGGATACCCGTCGATGTTCCTCGACGTCCCCGATGAGAACGGGTTCTGCTTCACCCAGGCGTTCCAGTCGATCGGGCTCGGCCTGGCGACCGCGATCGGCGCGGCCGTGGCCCGTCCCGACCGGCTGCCGGTGGCCGCGCTCGGCGACGGCGGCGCGCTCATGGGGCTGGCGGAGCTGGAGACCGTGGTCAGGCTCGGCCTGCCGATGGTGATCGTGGTGTACGACGACGAGGCGTACGGGGCGGAGGTGCACCACTTCGGCCCGCACGGCCATCCGCTGGACACGGTCAGGTTCCCCCCGGCCGACCTGGCCGCCATCGCCCGCGGCCACGGCCTGGCCGCCGTGACCGTCACCGGGCCCGACGACCTGGCGGGCGTGGCGGAGTGGACCGGAGGCGAACGGGACCGCCCGCTGCTGGTGCACGCCAAGGTGACACGCGAACGCGGCTCATGGTGGCTGGAGGAGGCCTTCAAGGGCCACTGATCCGAGCACCCTGATCCGAACACCCTGATCCGAGCACCCTGATCCAAGGACCCCTGATCCGGGGGTCTCTGGTCCAGGGACCCCCGGTCCGAGGGGCGCGGATCAGAGTTTGCGGAAGGCGCGGGACTCCTCGGCGGCCTCCAGCACCTCGGCCAGCGACGAGCCCGCGCCCGCCGCCACCGCGGCCGCGATCGCGCCCTCCACGAACGGCACGTCCGCCACCACGATCCGCTCTTCCTCCTCCAGCAGCCGGGCGGTCAGCACCGAGCTGCCCAGGTCGGGGATGAGCACCACCCCGTGGCCCTGATCGACGCTGCGCACCGCCGCCTCGACGCGGTCGATGGAGGTGCCCAGCCCGTTGTCCGAGGTGCCGCCGGCCGCCGCCACGGGGGCGTCCGGCCCCGCGATCCCGAGGGCCAGCGCCATCGCCTCGGCCGCCAGCCCGGCACTGTGCGAGACCAGCACCACGCCCACCATCACACCGCCTCCACAGTCGCTCCGGCGGCAGCCCGTCCCCCATCGGCCTCTCCGGCAGTGGCCCGTCCCCCAGCAGCCCGTCCCCCAGCAGCCCGTCCCCCAGCAGCCCGTCCAAGTCCAGTGACAGTCCGTCCGGTCACGGGCCTAGCCCGCCACGGTGGCCAGCGCCGTCATGAACAGCACCGCCGACGCCGCCCCCGGATCCTCGTGCCCGATGCTGCGCTCACCCAGGTAACTGGCCCGCCCCTTGCGCGCCTGCATCGGGATGGTCGCCTTGGCGCCCTCGGCGGCCGCGCGGGCCGCCTGGTCGAGCGCCTCCTGGACGCTCACGCCGTCACGTACGGCCAGCGCCAGCGCCCGTGAGGCCGGGGCGAGCGCGTCCACCATGGTCTTGTCGCCCAGGGCCGCCTTGCCGAGCCGCTCGACGGCCACCACCCCCGCCTCGAAGGCCGCCGAGAACCCGGCCAGCGTCACCGGCGTCAGCAGCGCCTTGCCCATCTGCCGGAACACCGATCCGTACAGCGGTCCCGACGCGCCCCCGACCCGGCGGATCAGCGTCGTGCCCGCCGTCGTCAGCACCTCCGCCGCCGACTCCGGCGCGGAGTCGGCCAGTGCCTTGCACACCTCGGTGAGGCCGCGGTCGAGGTTGGTGCCGTGGTCGGCGTCGCCGATGGCCGCGTCGAGCCGGGTCAGGCGGTCGCGCTCCTCGCGCACGAGCCGGGCCGTCTCCTCGAACCAGGCCACGAACAGGTCGGTGTCCATCAGCGCCCCCAGCGCAGCGCGGGCGTCTCGACCGGCGCGTCCCACAGCCGGGTCAGCGCGTCGTCCAGCAGGCAGACCGAGACCGAGAAGCCCTGCATGTCCAGACTCGTCACGTAATTACCCACCAGCGAGCGCGTCACCCGGGCTCCCTTGCCCTTGATGAACGCGGCCACCTCCGCGAACACGACGTACAGCTCCATGAGCGGCGTCCCGCCCATGCCGTTGACCATGACCAGCAGGTCGCCCCGCAGCGGCTGGTCGCGGTGGACGGCCTCCATCGCCACCTCGGCCAGCTCGCGCGCCGGCGCCAGCGGCACCCTGGCCCGGCCCGGCTCGCCGTGGATGCCGATGCCCAGCTCCACCTCCGTCTCCGGCAGGTCGAAGGTGGGCTTGCCGGCGGACGGGGTGGTGCAGGAGGTCAGGGCGATGCCGAAGGACCTGCTGCGCTCGTCCACCTCCTGCGCCACGGCCGCGACCCGGGCCAGCGGCGCGCCCTCCTCGGCCAGCGCCCCCGCGATCTTCTCCACGAACAGCGTCGCCCCGGTGCCGCGGCGGCCGGCCGTGTAGAGCGAGTCCTGGACGGCGACGTCGTCGTCCACCAGCACGCTCGCCACCTCGACGCCCTCGACCAGCTCCGCGGCCATCTCGAAGTTGAGCACGTCGCCGGTGTAGTTCTTGACGATGTGCAGCACCCCGGCGCCGCCGTCGACCCCCAGGGTCGCCTCGATGATCGGATCGGGCACCGGCGAGGTGAAGATCTCGCCGGCACAGGCGGCGTCGAGCATGCCGTGGCCGACGAAACCGACGTGCAGCGGCTCGTGGCCGGAGCCGCCGCCGGAGACCAGGCCCACCTTCCCGCGGCGCGGGCCCTGCGCGCGGTAGACCACGTGGTCACGGATCCGCAGCGAGGGGTGGGCCGCGGCCATGCCGTTCAGCGCGTCTTCAACGACGGATTCTGCCGTGTTGATGAGCTTCTTCATGGTCGAAACATCTGCCCGTTTTCACGACCGCGCAAGCGTCGTAGCGTGGGCGGAGTGGATATCGTCTACAGTCCCTTCGACGCCGCGACCAACGACGACCCCTATCCCGTCTACGCGCGGCTGAGGGCGGAAGCGCCGCTCTACCACAACGCCGAGCTCGGTTTCTGGGCGCTGTCCCGGCACGCCGACGTCTCGGCCGCCCTCGCCGACAGCGCGCTGCTGTCCAGCGACCACGGCCCCATGCTGGAGCCGGGCGCCTCGGGTCCCGAGGCGCGCAGGTTCCTGTCGTTCGTGGCGATGGACCCGCCCGAGCACACCCGCATGCGCGCCGCCATCTCCAAGGGCTTCACCCCGCGCCGGGTCGCCGCGCTGGAGCCCATGATCAGGCAGATCGCGCGCGAGCACATCGTCCGGGCGGTGGATCGGGGCACGTTCGACTTCGCCCGCGACATCGCGGCCAGGCTGCCGCTGGACGTGATCTCCGAACTGGTGGGCGTGCCGCCGTCCGAGCGCGCGGGCGTACGCCGTGACTTCAGCGCCCTGATCGGGTACGCCCTAGACGGCGAGACGGCCGACGACGGGCTCAAGAGCCTGGTCTCGCTCGGCGGCTACTACGGCTCGATCATCGCCGAACGCCGGGCCGAGCCGCGCGACGACCTCGTCTCCGTCCTCGTCGCGGACGAGGAGCTGAGCGACGACGACATCGTGGCGTTCCTGTTCCTGCTCATCGGCGCGGGCGCGGAGACCACGACCCACCTGCTCAGCGCCGCCTGGTACTGGGCCTGGCGCAACCCGGACCAGCGCGCCGCCGCCTTCGACGGGGCGATCACGCCGTGGATGGAGGAGTCGCTGCGCTACGACACCCCCGCCCACGGCACCGCCCGCCGGCTCACCCGCGAGAGCGAGTGGTACGGCGTCCGCGTCCCGGAGAACGCCAAGATGTGGCTGCTGATCGGCTCCGCCAACCGCGACGAGCGGGTCTTCCCCGGCGCCGGCGACTACGACCTGAGCCGCGACACCGCCCGCTCCCTCAGCTTCGGCGTCGGCCGCCACTACTGCCTGGGCGGCGCTCTCGCCCGGCTGGAGGCCAGGATCGCGCTGGAGGAGCTGACGAAGGCCGTCTCCCCCGGCTACGACATCGATCCGGCCGGCATCAGGAGGACCGCGCACGGCAACGTCAGGGGCATGGTGAGCCTCCCGACGTCCGTGAAACCCGCCTGAGTACGTTACCTTCTGCTCATGGCTGAGATCGTGTACCCGCCGGTGATCGCCGCCGCGCGGACCCTGTTTCGCGTGCTCGACATCAAGTTCCACATGGAGGGGACCGAGCACGTGCCGCGCACCGGGGGAGCGGTGCTGGTGAGCAACCACATCAGCTACCTCGACTTCATCTTCGCCGGGTTCGCCGCGCTGCCGTCGAAGCGGCTGGTGCGCTTCATGGCCAAGCAGGACGTGTTCGACAACCGGATCTCGGGGCCGCTGATGCGCGGCATGCACCACATCCCGGTGGACCGGGAGGCGGGAGCCGGCTCCTACGCCACGGCGCTGCGCATGCTGAAGGCCGGTGAGGTCGTGGGCGTGTTCGCCGAGGCGACGATCAGCCGGTCGTTCACCGTGAAGGAGATCAAGAACGGCGCCATCCGGATGGCCCAGGCGACCGGCACGCCCGTCATCCCGGTGGCGTTGTGGGGCGACCACCGGCTGTGGACCAAGGGGCGGCCGCGCAACCTGCTGCAGCGGCACGTGCCGGTCACCATCCTGGTCGGCGAGCCGATGCACCCCAAGCGCGGCGAGAACGTCAACGACCACACCACCGACCTGCACCGGCGCCTGTCGGAGCTGGTGGACCGGGCGCAGCGCACCTATCCGGAGGTGCCGCAGGGGGTGTGGTGGCAGCCGGCCCACCTCGGCGGCTCCGCGCCGACCCCGGAGGAGGCGGCGGCGATGGACGCCGCCGAGGCCGAGGCCCGCGCCAAGAAGGAGTGACCACGTGACCACCACTGGCCGGCCGTCCCGCGAGGGGCGGCCGGCGGGTCAGATGGCCGCCTGGTAGGCGCTGGCGCGCATGCCGGCGAGTAACCCCGCCGTCTGCTCCGGCGTGTAGCGGCGCACGGGGTCGTGGTGCAGCAGGCCCTCGATGAGCGGCCGCATCACCCCGGCCCGCCGCGGCGGCGGGTAGGGGCCGCTCCTGGCCATGCCGAGGACGGTGGCGGCGTCCTGGCCGGGGTAGGGCGGCTGGCCCTCGATGGCGCTGTAGAGCGTGGCGCCGAAGGACCACATGTCGGCCTCCTTGCTGGCCGGCCCCCCGTGCAGCCGCTCGGGCGCCATGAAGGCCGGAGTGCCGCGCAGCCGCCGCGAGGTCGTCATGCGGATGTCACCCTCGGCGGTCGCTATCCCGAAGTCGGTCAGCACCACCCGGTCACCGGTCAGCATGACGTTGGCGGGCTTGACGTCGCGGTGCAGCACGCCCGCCTGGTGGGCGGTGCGCAGCGCCGCGAGCAGGTGCTGCCCGATCGCCGCCACCGACTGCGCGGGCAGCGTGCCCACCTGTGACAGCAACTGGTGCAGCGAGAGCCCGTCAAGGTATTCCATCACGATCCAGAGCTTCCCGCCCTCCTCGATCAGGTCATGCACCGTGACGATGTTGGGATGCGTCAGCCCGGCGGCCATCCTGGCCTCGCGCAGCACCCGGCGGCGGACCATCTCGGCCTCACCGGCCAAGGTCAGCTCCTTCAGCGCCACCGTACGGTGGAGGAGCTGATCGAACGCCCGCCAGACGACTCCCATACCCCCACGACCGGCCTCCTCGTTCAGGAGGTACCGTCCGCCGATCTCCCGCATACCATCCCCTCTAGCTCGGGGATAATCATGTCACCTCAGCACAGGCTCTTGGGTGCCTAACGTGATCCGGACATGTCGGAAAGTGCAGCTTCGCTGGTCAGAGGCCCAGAAATTTGATCTGACAAGGCGCGCCGCATCAGTCCGACACCGACCAAACATACTCCAGTCGCGCCCACGAGGACGGCTCCAAGCCCGGCGAACTCGGCCACGACGCCTCCCGCGGCCGCTCCGAGCGGCATGCCACCCATCCCGACGAGCCGATATGCCGAGTTGACCCGCCCGAGCAATTTCGCCGGAATCAGCCGCTGCCGGGTGGAGATCACCAGCACGTTGCCCCCGGCGCCGATCACCCCCCACAGCACGGCGGTGGGATAGAGCGTCCACGGCGAGGGCACGATCACCGGCACGAGCAGCAGCAGGCTGCTGACCAGCCAGCAGCCGGCCAGCGTCCTGAACTCCCCGAACAGCCCCGCCGCCCGGTCGGCCAGCAGCGAGCCGAACACGGCGCCGGCGGCGAAGGCCGTGGCCATCAGGCCGTAGCCGGCCGGTTCGAGCCCGATCTCGGACCCGTCGCCGACCGCCCACAGCACGAAGACGGCGAAGTAGGCGGAGTTGGCCAGGTTGAGCAGCCCGGCGGTGACCGCCAGGCCGCGCAGGACGCGGTGGGACCACAGGAAGCGCAGGGCCTCGGCGATGTCGGCACGCATCGGCCGCCGAGCCTCCGCCCCGTCCCCGGTTCCCTCTCCCCTCGTGGTGGTTCCGGTCTCGCCCGGCGGCCGGTACGCGCCGCGCATCCCCAGCAGGAGCAGCCCGGCGGCGGCGTACAGCAGGGCGGGCGCGCCGAAGACGACGGCGGGCAGCGTCGCCACGAGCAGGCCCGCGACCGGAGCGCCGACGAAGTCGTTGCCGATCATCTGGGCGCTCGACACCCGCCCGTTCGCCCTGGTCAGCGCCTCGTGAGGGACGGTCATGGGCAGGACGGACTGCGCCGAGAGGTCGGCGAAGACCTCGCTCACCCCGGCCAGCAGCACGGCGGCCAGCAGGAGCCAGAGGTTGAGCAGGCCGAGCACGGCGAGGAGCGTGACGCCGGCCAGGATCACGGCCCGGACGAGGTTGGCGCGCACCATGACGCGGCGGCGGTCGGCCCGGTCGGCGATCGCGCCCGCGTGCAGCGCCAGCAGCAGCCACGGCAGCGTGGTCGCGGCGGCCACCAGGGAGACCAGGATGGGGGAGCGGGTCATCGAGACGGCCAGCAGCGGCGTGCCGATCTTGAGCACGCCGTCGGCCAGGTTGGACAGGGCCGTGGAGGACCACAGATAGGCGAACGAACGCCCGAGACGCGCCATGGCAGCCTCCGCTATCGTGTAAGGGAAAGTGTGCACAGAATTCTTTGCAAAGATAGGCTTGCACAGTATGAGACGCAAGAGCTTTTCCGCCAGAACGCTCGACGCGAACGCCATGAAGTCCTTCGCGCACCCGCTGCGCCTGCGGCTCTACGACCTGCTCGACGAGCACGGGCCGTCCACGGCGACCCGGCTGGCCGGCCTGGTCGGGCAGAACACGGGGGCGACCAGCTACCACCTGCGCGAGCTGGCCAGACACGGCATGATCGAGATCGCGGAGGGGATGGGGCGGGGGAAGGAGAAGTACTGGCGCGTCACGCCGGGCGGCTTCTCCTACGGCGAACCGTCCGAGGCCGACCCGGAGGCGGCGGGAGCGGTCGAGTACCTGCTCGACGACCTGGTCCGCCAGCGCGGGGAGGAGCTGTCCCGATGGCGCGAGGAGTCGCCGACGGCCCCGGAGGAGTGGGTGGCGGCGAGCGTCTTCGGGCGGCGCTCGCTGCGGCTCACGGTGGCGGAGACGGCGCGGATGCGGGACGAGGTGTTCGCGGTGCTGGAACGCTACCGCGCGGTCTCCGACGGCAGGCCGCCCGAGGCCCCGGAGGACCTCGGGCGCGTGATCGTGCACTTCGACGTCCTGCCGGTGGGAGCCGGCCGCCCGGCGCCGGATGACGACGACTGATCAGGCCGCTCACTCACCGGCTCGGCCTGACGCGACGAGGCCGCGGGCTCCGGCGTCAGGTGCGGAGGCCGTGCGGGGTCACGTGATGAGGCCGAGGGCGCGTTCGGCCAGGCCCTCCGGCGCGGTGCCGGGGGAGCCGCAGGCGAACGGCGGGCGCGGGTCGTACTCGATGGCCAGTTGCACGCTCTGCGCCGTCACCGGATCGGCGGCCTGCGCCAGCAGCGTCAGCGCCATGTCGATGCCCGCCGACACCCCCGCCGCCGTCACGATCTTCCCGGCCGTCACCACCCGCTCGCTCACCGGCTCGGCCCCGAAGCGGGTGAGGAAGTCGAGGATGGCCCAGTGCGTGGTGGCCTCACGCCCCTCCAGCAGCCCGGCCGCCCCGAGCAGCAGCGAGCCGCTGCACACCGAGGTCGTCCACTGAGTGTGCTCGTGCGCCTGCCTGATCCACCCGACCAGGGCCTCGTCGGACAGGACGTCGAGCGTTCCAGAGCCGCCGGGGACCACGATCACGTCCGGGCGGGGCAGCTCGGCGTACGAGGCCGTGGCGTTCAGCAGGAGCGTGCCCTTGTCGTCGGCGACCGGCCCGCGCTCGGCGGCCACGAACGTGACCGTCCAGCCGGGCGCGAAGGCCAGCACCGTGTACGGGCCCACCGCGTCGAGCGCGGTGAAGCGGGGATAGAGGGGGATGGCCACGTGCATGGGTCTGCCCTTCCTCGGTGGAGACGTGCGCTTCGAAACTACCCCGGAACGCCGAGAGCCCCCGGGGGCAGGACCGGGGGCTCTCGCCGGAGATGGGTGATGGAGAGATCAACCCATGTGCGGGTAACGGTGGTCGGTCGGCGGCACGAACGTCTCCTTGATCGCGCGGGCGCTCACCCAGCGGGTCAGGTTGAGGATCGAGCCGGCCTTGTCGTTGGTGCCGGACGCGCGCCCGCCGCCGAACGGCTGCTGGCCCACGACGGCGCCCGTCGGCTTGTCGTTGACGTAGAAGTTGCCCGCCGCGAAGCGCAGCCGCTCGGCCGCCGCGGCGATGGCGTAGCGGTCCTGGGCGATGATCGAGCCGGTCAGCGCGTACGGGGCGATGCCCTCCATCTGGTCGAGCACCGTGTCGTAGGCGCCGTCGTCGTAGACGTGCACGCCGAGGATCGGCCCGAAGTACTCCTTGACGAAGAGCTCGTCGGCCGGGTCGGCGCACTCCAGCACGGTGGGCTTGACGAAGTAGCCGACGGAGTCGTCGTAGGAGCCGGTGAGCACGTCGATGTTCGAGGACGCCTTCGCCCGGTCGATCGCCTCCTTGTGCTTGGCGAACGCCCGCGCGTCGATGACCGCGCCCATGAACGTCGACAGGTCGGCGGCCACGTCGCCCACGGTCAGCGACTCGGCGGTGGCGACGAAGTCGTCACGCATGCGGTTCCAGACCGAGCGCGGCACGTACGCCCGCGAGGCGGCCGAGCACTTCTGCCCCTGGTACTCGAACGCGCCCCTGATCAGCGCCGTCGTGAGCACCGCCGGGTCGGCGGACGGGTGCGCGAGCACGAAGTCCTTGCCGCCGGTCTCGCCGACGAGGCGCGGGTAGCCGTGGTAGGAGGCGATGTTCGCGCCGATCGTGCCCCACAGGTGCTGGAACGTCGCGGTCGAGCCGGTGAAGTGCACGCCGGCCAGCGCCGGGTGGGTGAGCGCCACCTCGGATACGGCCTGCCCGTTGCCGGTGACCAGGTTGATCACGCCCGGCGGCAGCCCGGCCGCCTCCAGCAGCCGCATCGTGTGGTGCGCGGCGAGCTGCTGGGTGGGCGACGGCTTCCAGACGACGACGTTCCCCATCAGCGCCGCCGAGGCCGGCAGGTTTCCGGCGATGGCGGTGAAGTTGAACGGCGTGATGGCCAGCACGAAGCCTTCGAGCGGCCGGTACTCCATCCGGTTCCACACGCCGGGCGACGAGATGGGCTGGTCGGCGTAGAGGCGGCGGGCGTAGGCCACGTTGAACCGGAAGAAGTCGATCAGCTCGCAGGCCGCGTCGATCTCCGCCTGCTGCGCCGACTTCGACTGGCCCAGCACGGTCGCCGCGTTCAGCGTCTGCCGCCACGGGCCCGCCAGCAGGTCGGCCGCCTTCAGGAAGATCGCCGCCCGCTCGTCGAACGACAGGGCCCGCCACGCGGGCGCCGCCGCCAGCGCGGCGCCGACGGCGTCCTGCACGTCCTGGGCCGTAGCGTCGTTGGTACGGCCCAGGACGGAGGCGTGGTTGTGCGGCTGCACGACGTCGACGCGGGCGCCGCCACCCTGTCGCTGCTCGCCGCCGATGGTCATGGTCAGGTCGATCGAGGCCCCGGCCAGCTCCTTGATGCGGTTCTCCAGCGCCGCCCGCTCGGCGCTGCCGGGGGCGTAGCCGAGCACGGGCTCGTTGGCCGGCGTGGGGACGTTGCTGATGGCATCCATTTACTTACCCCCAAGGGCACGAAGGAAGAAGGCGACGTTGGCGGGGCGCTCCGCCAGGCGGCGCATGAAGTAGCCGTACCAGTCGTCGCCGTACGGGACGTAGACGCGGACCGTGTGGCCGGCCCCCGCCAGGGCCTCCTGCCGGTCGGTCCTGATGCCGTAGAGCATCTGGAACTCGTGGTCGCCGATCGCCCGCCCGAACCGGTCGGCGAGCAGCTCCGTGATCGCGATCATGCGGTCGTCGTGCGTCGCCACCATGGGGTACCCCTTCCCCGCCATGAGGATCCGCAGGCATCGCACGTACGCCTTGTCCACGGCCGTCCGGCCCTGGTGCGCGACGGAGGCCGGCTCGCGGTAGGCGCCCTTGACCAGCCGCACCCGCGAGCCCTCCGCGGACAGGTCCCGGCAGTCCTGCTCGCTGCGGAACAGGTACGCCTGGATCGCCACGCCCGTCGCGGGATGGTCCTCGCGCAGCTTGCGCAGGATGGACAGGGTGGAGTCGACCGTGGTGTGGTCCTCCATGTCGAGCGTGACGGTCGAGCCGCCGGCCGCCGCGGCGGCGCAGATCTCGCGGGCGTGCTCCAGGGCCATGGCGTCGTCGAGCCGCTGGCCGACGGCCGACAGCTTCACCGACACCTCGCCCCGCGATCCGAGCCCGAGCGGCCTGATCGCCTGGAGCAGCGTGATGTAGGCGTCGGCGGTCGCCTCGGCGGCCCGCGCGTCGAGCGTCTCCTCACCGAGGTGGTCGACGGTCACGGCGAGCTTCGCGTCACTCAGGCGTTCGACCGCGTTGCGGGCCTCTTCGACGCTCTCGCCCGCGACGAACCGGCCCACGACCTTCTTGGTGGGCGGGAAACCCGACACGGCACGGCGTACGGCACCGCTCCTGGAGGCGGCGAGCAGCAGTTGACCCAGCATGTGTCCCAGTGTAGAAACCGCAGCTCAGCGGGGGCCATCGACGGGCGTAACGCCGCATGTGGCAGGCTGTCGTACAAATGCACAACACGGCAGACCTACAAGAGATCGTCGACGAGATCGCCGCCCGGCTGGGGGCGTCCGCGACGCTGGAGGACCGCTCGTTCCGGCTGCTCGCCTACGGGGCGCAGCACGGTGACATCGACACGGTCCGCCAGGAGTCGATCCTGCGCCGCCGCGCCACGGGAGAGGTGCGCGACTACTTCGAGCGCTACGGCATCGCGCGGGCCGGCGGCCCGGTCAGGATCCCCGCCGACGCCGAGCTCAGGGTCCTGGCCAGGGTCTGCTGGCCGTTGCGCCACGCCGACGTCACGTACGGCTACCTGTGGCTGCTGGACCCGGGCGAGCTGGCCGACGGCCCTGAGCACCCGGAGTCGCCGCAGGGCGAGCTGGGCGGGCGCGCCGACCCGAGGCCCCACGGCGAGCGGGGCGGGCTGAGCGACGCCAGGCTGCGGGCGGTGGCGCCGCTCGTCGCCAGGGCCGCCGCCGCGCTCGCCCAGGAGGCCAGGAGCAGGCAGGACCTCGGGCGCGGCCTGCGCGCGCTGCTGTCGCCCGACCCCGAGGTGCGCGCGGGCGCCTCGCTGGAGGTCCCCGGCCCGGTCGCGGCCATCGCCGTACGCGAGTCGCCGGAACGGGTGGCCGCCCTCTGGACGCTCCCGCGCGGCGTCCTGGCCCGCACCGGCTCGCCGGTCGCCCTGCTCGCCCCCGCCCACCTGGCCGGAGAGGTGGCGCAGACCGTGCAGAGCGCGTACGGCACCGCGGCCGGTATCGGCGCGCCCAGGGACGATCCGGCCGACGCCTGGCTGAGCTGGCGTGAGGCCCGCCAGGCGCTGCGCATCGCCGAGCACTTCCCCCGCCACGCCCCCGTCGCCCGCTGGGAGGAGCTCGGCGTGCACCGCCTGCTGTCCCGGCTGAGCCAGACGGACCTGCGCGAGCTGGCCGAGGAGACGGCGGCGCTGGACGCCGAGCTGGCCCAGACCGTGGAGGTCTACCTGGACCGCGGCGGCCACGTGCAGAAGACCGCCGCCGAGCTCGGCATCCACCGCCAGACGCTCTATTACCGGCTGGGCAAGGCCGAGCGCCTCACGCACAGGGACCTGTCGGACGGTGACGACCGCCTGGCCGTCCACCTGGGGCTCAAGGCGGCCCGGCTACGCGGCGCCGACGCCTCGTCGTAGGGCGTCACTCGCTCTCGTCGAGGACCCGGCGCAGGGTGACGGCGAAGGCGTCGGGGTCGCCGGGCATGCCGAACTCGTCCCCGAGGAAGCCGCCGTGGTTGCTGGGGAAGGTCACCGGCTCCGTCCCGAGCCGCCCGGCCACCGCCACGGCCGACCGGCAGGCCATCTCGCCCTCGGACTCGACGCCGACGCCGACGACGATCCTGGTGGAGGCGGCCCGCAGCGCCTCGAAGTCGTGCCGGTGGTGCGTACAGGTGATGAGGTTCTGCGCGAACAGCACGTCCTCCCTCGACCCGTCGTCCTCCGTCGGCATCCCGAGCTCGGCCGGGTCCTGGACGGGCAGCTCGGACAGGTCGGCGGGAAGTTCCCCGCGCCACCCGGAGGTGCCGATGAACTTGGCCATCGCCGCGCCGAAACCGTCGCGCTCGTACGTGGCGCGGATGTCGGCGATGGCCGCCAGCGCCCGCTCGCGGTCGGGCAGCTCCTGGGCCGCGGGCGGCTCGTGCGCCACGAGGACGCGCACCTGTTCAGGATGCCGGGCGACCAGCGCCAGCCCGTTGACCGCGCCGCCGCTGCTGGCGAAGATGTCCACCGGCCCGGCGCCGAGCGCGCCGATCAGCCGGTGCAGGTCGTCGGCGTGCAGGTCGGGCGTCGACTCGACGAGCCCGTCGGTGCGGGTGCTGCGCCCGATGCCGCGCGGGTCGTACGTCACCACCGTGCGGTCCTGGAAGTGCCCGGCCAGGGTGGTGAAGCCGGTCGCGTCCATCGGCGAGCCGATCATCAGCAGCACCGGCCGGCCGGAGCCGGACTCGGGCTCGCGCACGTCGTAGTGGAGGGTCGCTCCCGGCACCTCGATGGTGTGGGTCTTGGGGTCGGTCATGGGTCGCTCCTTCTCGATGACGATATGCAGACCGGCGGGCGCGGTGAAACTCATCGGCGAGGTGACCCATCATGCCCTCAGACCGTGTTCAGGCCCACAGCACCGACCCGATGATCAGCAGGAACAGGAACGCCAGCAGGCCGAGCGGGATCGCCATGAGGGCGATCGTGATGCCCATCCCGTTCCACTGCTGAGGCGGGGGGCCGAGCGCGCCGCGGGAGTAGGCCCACATGGGTGCGCGGTACTCGACGTCGAGCGACATGCCGGGCTGCAGCCAGATCGTCAGGTCCGCCGGGCCGATCTGCGAGGGCAGCAGGTACGGCAGATGGACGTGCAGGTGGTGCCGGCCGGGAGGCAGCACGATGGCGTTGCGACCCCACCGGCCGGGCATCGGGCGCCCGTCGACGACGACGGTGGGTGTGATCATGGACAGCATGAAGCCGAGCCAGTGCCGCTGGATGTCGAGGACGAGCTGCGCCTGCGGCCCCTGGGGCATCGGCGGGGGCGGCTGACCGTGACTCCACGGTCCCGAGTGCGGCCCTGGCAGTGGCCCAGGTGGCCCAGGTGGCCCTGACGGTGGTCCGTATGGCGGTCCTGGTGGTGGTCCGTACGGCGGCTGGGGCGGATGCATGGCGCCAGATGCTATCGCCACCGCCGCGCCTCATGCCCACGCTTCGAAATCCGTGGAAGCACATCAAAACGGACAAATACATACAATGCGGACAGAATGGGTAGGAGTCCGTAGGGATCGATTGCCCACCCCACCGAGGCGCCCCGGCTGTGGGGAAGCAGCCGGGGCGTTCTCCTGCCTCAGGACGTATGGACGGGCCGCGCCGCGGGCGCCACGATCTCCTCGTCGTCCGCGCGGCGCCGTACCCAGAGGTAGACCAGCGCCCCGGCGAACAGCACGATCGACGTCCACTGGTTGACCCGCAGCCCGAGGAACTCCACCGCGTGGTCCACCCCGCCCACCGGATCGATGCGCAACCCCTCGATCCAGAAGCGCCCGAACGTGTAACCGGCGACATAGAGGGCGAACAGCCGGCCGTGGTGCAGCGCGAACCGCCGTCCCGCCAGGATCAGGGCGAAGCCGAGTGCCGCGTCCCAGATCGACTCGTACAGGAAGGTCGGGTGGTAGAGCACACCCGGCTCGCCGCCGTGCGCCCGGTCGATCTCCAGGCCCCACGGCAGCGTGGTCGGGCTGCCGTACAACTCCTGGTTGAACCAGTTGCCCCAGCGGGCGATCGCCTGCCCGAACGCGATGCCGGGCGCGACCGCGTCGGCCATGGCGCCGACGGAGATGCCCCGGCGGCGGCAGGCCAGCGCCACGCCCACACCGCCCAGGATGACCGCGCCCCAGATGCCGAGCCCGCCCTCCCAGATGAACAGCGCCTGGTACGGCTCCTTGACCGCGCGCGGGCCGAAGTAGGTCTGCCAGTCGACGATGACGTGGTAGAGCCGGGCGCCGATCAGCCCCAGGATCACCCCCGGGACGGCGATGTCGGCGATCGTGCCCTTCTCGCCGCCGCGGGCGCGCCAGCGGCGGTCGCTCAGCCAGGCGCCGAACAGGATGGCGACGATGAAACACAGCGCGTACGCCCGGATCGGCAGGAACCCGAGATGCCACACCCCTTGGGGAGGGCTGGGAATGGCGGCTAAGACCATGCCGGTGAGGCTAGCGAACGCCGGCCGCCCCGGGCCTTTCCGTGACCTGATCGCGGCTGAACCGACAGGCTTCAGATCACCGGGCGCGGTAGATCTTGACCCAGTCCACGTACATCGAGACCGTGCGCGGCGTCGTGGAGTCGCGGCACTTCGGCTCGCACACCACGTCGTTCTGCAGCGCCAGCCCCATCTTCCGCCCGTCGGGGACGTGCGGCCCGCGGTAGTCCCAGAGCCTCTTTCCGTCCAGCCAGAACGTCAGCCGCCCCGGCAGCCAGTCCACCGCCACCGTGTGCCATTGAGTGAAGTCCGCCCGCAGCACCTTCCTGGCCCGGCCGTGGCCGCCGTGGACGAAGATGCCGCCGCCCTGCCGCTTCGGGTCCACGATCTCGGCGAAGTCGACCTCCGCGTAGCCGGAGCCCTCGCCCTGCGCGGCCGGCCACAGCAGCGCCACCGGCGTGTACCCGGCCCCTGCCTCCGCCTTGAAGCGCACCTCCCAGCGGCCGTACCGCTGCGCTAGCTTGGTGGCCACCCCGCCCGACAGGTCCTTGCCGCCGTACCTGCCGCCCTTGAGGCGCAGCACGCCGTTCGCGACGGTCGAGGCGCGGCCGGTGCGGGGGTTACGCTCGGCCCGCGGCGAGTGGTAGATCATCCATTTTCGGGTGTCGATCGAGGAGCCGGAGAAGTTCTCCACCAGGACGGGGGCTCCCCACCTCGAAGTATGCGTCGGGGTCTGCGCGTGCGCGGTCTGGGGAAGGACGGCGAGGCTCGCGAGCATCGCCGCCGCCACGATCGGGCTGCGTTGAGGCATGCGGACCATCGAAGCAAAGATCTCGCTCAGATAACACCCCAACCGTCCCATCTGTCACTTTCGTCAGCCCGGACGGCCCCGGACATGGTGCCGGCAGGTGGCGGTGCCACCTGCCGGTGTCCATGGGGGTGACGCGATGTCAGGCGCAGGTCGCCTCGTAGACCCGGACGAGCTCCTGGCTCACCCGCTCCCACGAGTAACGCGAGCGGGCCCGGTCGGCGCCCGCGTAGCCGAGGGCGGTGCGCAGCGTGGGGTCGTACAGCAGCTCTCGGGCCAGCCGCGCGGTGCGCGCGGGGCGGTCCGGCGGGACCAGCAGCCCGGTGACGCCGTCGATGATGGAGTCCATGTGCGCGCCCACGGCGGAGGCGATCACCGGCACGCCGCAGGCCATGGCCTCCAGCGCGACGATGCCCGTTCCGGCCTCGCGCGGCACCGACACCACGGCGTCCGCGCTGCGCATCAGCTTCGGCACGGCGGCCCGCTTGACCTGGCCGAGCAGCGTCACCCGGTCGGCCACGCCGAGCTGCTCCGCCAGCGCGCGCAGGCGGCGCGCGTCCCGGTCCTGGTCGAGGTCGTCGGGCTCGGGCCCGCCGGCGATGACCAGCTCGACGTCGCCGAGACCCTGCAGCGCCCGCACGATCGTGTGCGCGCCCCGCTCGACCGTGAGCGGTCCCACGTGCACCAGGCGCTTGCGCGACCCGCGCGTGGCGACCGCGCCCCGGCGCTGGAAGCGCTCGGTGTCCACGCCGTACGGCACGACGGCGATGTTGTTGCGGGGGACGCCCAGCCGGATCAGCGCCGACTCCTCGTCGCCCGACCCCGCGATGACCGCGTTGGCCCGGCGGCCGAGCGCCCGCTCCAGCTCCTTGTGCGCGGTGTCGACCGCGTGGAACGTCTGCGTGACCGGCACGCCCATGCCCTTGGCGCCCGCCACGGCGACCAGTCCGCCGGTCCACGAGTGGGCGTGGATCACGTCGGGCCTGTCCTCGCTCCAGCGCCGTGACAGGTGGGTGCCGACCTCGTTGAGGTAGGGGACCACGTCGTCACTCGTGAGCGGCTTGGCCGGGCCCACGTCGATGTGCTCCACGGTGACGCCCGGGGCCACCCGCGTCTTGGGCTTGCCCTCGGCGTTGTCACGACGGGAGTAAATGGTGACGTGGTGATCGCGGCCCAGCTCACGCGCGACCGACAGGATGCGGTGGCGCTGGTTACCGTTGGTGGAAGCGACGATCGCGATATTCATGGCACACCTCAGCGTGGAAAGCCTTCAAGGTGTGCCTGCGTCTTAGGCACGTCGTTACTCTGTCTCTGACCTTACCCAGTTTTCCCGCGATCGCAAACCCCCACAGATCAGACACCTCTGAGGGCGAACACCACGATCTCATCCCATACCTGGCCGCCCGAGAACGCGTGCCGGTCCGCCTCCACCGCCTTGACCACGGTCGACGGCGCCTGCCCCGCGCATCGGCTGAGCACGTCGGCCAGCCGTTCCTCCCCGTACGGCTCGCCGCGTTCGTTCCTGGAGGAGATCAGGCCCTCCGAGTAGAACACCAGCGTCTCGCCCGGGGAGATCGTCAGCACCTCCACGCCGGTCTCCGCCTCCGGCGCGATGCCCAGCGGCACGCCGCCGCCGGCCGCGAACCGTACGCCGCCGTCGGGCAGCAGCAGCGCGGCCGGATGGTGACCGGCCGAGGACAGCCGGATCTGGCGCCCCTTCACGAAGCCCGCCGCGGCCATCACGAACATGCCGGTGCCCTGCGCGACCAGCGCCTCGTTGACCTTGCGCATCACCAGGTCGGGATCGGACTCCCAGGCGCTGAGCACGCGCAGCCCGCCGCGCACCATGGCGCTGACCGAGGCCGCCTCCTCGCCCTTGCCCGCCGCCCCGCCCAGCGCGAAGCCCCACCCGCCCGAGACGGGGAACACGTCGTAGAACTCGGCGCCGACCGACGACCCCGGGTGGTAGACGGCGGCGGCCTCGTAGCCGGGCACGTCGGGCAGGTTGCGCGGGGCGACACTGGCCGACAGCGCGTCCGCGGCCCGCGAACGGCTCTGGAAACTGCTCTGAGCGCGTACGGCCAGGCCGATCTGCAGCCCCACCTCCTGCATGACGGCCAGATCCGCGAGCGAGAACGGCGGCCGGTCGTGCCCGCGGACGAGCGTCAGCACGCCGTCGGAGCGGCCGATGGCCACGCTCAGCACCGAGCCCGCGCCCATCACGGTCAGCAGCGGCCCCTCGGCGCTGAAGCCGAGCAGCGTCTCGTCGTCCACCATCTCCAGCACCACGCCGGAGCCGCGCTCCAACACCTGCAGCACGACCTGGCTGGTCGCCGGATCGGCGGTCTCCACCCGCCGTACCAGCTCGCCCAGCGGATGGTTCTTGGGCGCCATGACGACCGACCGGCGCGGCACCCCGTCACGCACCATGTCGGCGATCACCCAGTCGGCCCACTCCGCCGCCAGCAGCCGCGTCGCCCGCTGCAGCGCCACCGGGCGCAGCAGCGCCTCCTCGTCCAGCAGCAGCCTGGCGATCTTGACCAGCAGGTCCTGCCGCTTGGCCGTGGCCAGCAGCAGCGCGCCGTCGGTCTGCTCGGCCCGGCGCACGCCCGGCTCGGGCAGCTGCACCTCCGTCGGCAGGGCCACCGCCGCGACCATCTGCTGCGGCTCGCCCGGCATCGTCAGCCTGGTCAGCGCGATCTGCACGGTGTGCGTACGCCCCTGATGCGCCAGCCGCGTCTCGAACGCCGCCGGCTGCCCCGTCTGCAGCACCGACGTCAGGTGCGAGCGGAACGCCGCCCGCCGCGACACGTCCACCAGCAGCGGGAACGAGCGGCCCACCAGGTAGCCGTCCGGGCTGCCCAGCACCCGCGAGGTCTCCGGATTGATCCGCCGGACGACGCCGCCGCCGTCGAGCACGACGACGGGCACGGGGAAGGCGCGGAACACCTGGCGCAGCAGCTTCAGCTCGCGCTGGGTCCCGTCCTTCTTGCTTCCCGCCCGCTTGGGGGCCTTGCGCAGCTCTTCGCGCGCCTCGGCCAGCAGCTCGGCGGCGGTGTCGAGCTCGGCGAGCGCGGCGTCGAGCGTGGGCGCCAGGTCCGCGGGGTAGGCGGCCCTCGCCTCGCGCAACGAGGTGACGCGCCCGGCCAGTGCGTCAAGCGCGTGTTCGAGGTCCGGCATGGTCATGGTCTGACGCTACGCCACTCGGGATAATGCTAGCCATAAGGGGTAGAGGCTTGTTGCTATGGAATCGACCGCGATGATCACCCCCGGACTCGCCCGCGACCTCGCCACCCTGGGCAGACTCGGCGAGGACACCTCGACGGAAAGCGTGCTGCGCGGACTCACCACGGCGTTGACCGCCGGAGTCCCCGGCTGCTCGGGATCCTCCGCCGAGCACTGGCGCGACCACCGCGTCATGGTCTCGGGCTCCCACAGCGAGCTCATCATGCTCGTCGAGGGCGAACGCCAGCTCGGCGAGGGACCGTCCCTCGAAGCCCGCCAGAGCGGTGGCCGCGCCACCATCACCGACGTGCTCGAAGAGACCCGCTGGCCCCGCTACGACGCCCTGGCCACCCGCTGGGGCGTGCGTTCCGTGCTGATCGTGCCCATCGAGGCGCCGCCGGCCATGCTCGTCGTCGGCCTCTACTCCGTCCGGCCTGGCGCGTTCTCGCCCCAGGGCGCCCACTCCCTGGCCGACATGCTGACCGAGCAGCTCGGCGTGGCCATGGCCAACATGTCGGAGTTCGAGGAGGTGCGCACCGACGCCGCGCAGCTCCAGGAGGCCCTCGCCGGGCGCTCCGTGATCGACCAGGCCAAGGGCATCATCATGCAGACCAGTGGATGCAGCGCCGAGGCCGCGTTCGAGGAGTTGCGCCGCATCTCCCAGCACCACCAGGTCAAGGTGGCCGACCTGGCCCGGCTCCTGGTCGACGAGCACCAGCGCAAGTCGGCCAAACGCTGACAGCCCGCCGGCGTTATTTGATGGCGGCGAGTGCGTCGTCCAGGGTGTCGTAGAGCGGCAGGCGCTGCGCCAGCCCGGTGATCCACATCACCTTAGACTTGGAGTATTCGACTCCGATCAGCGCGAACTTGGCGCCCGACGCCAGGCTCGTCTGCCAGTGATGAACGATCAGCCCGAGTGCGCGCGAATCCATGAACGTCACCCCGGCCAGATCGAGGATCAGGTCGGCGCCCGCCATCACGAGATAGTCGGCGAACTGCGCGCGTGTCGTGGCGTCGAGCACGCCGTCGACCCTGATCACGGTGATCTCGTCCACGGTCGACGACGTCAGGCTGAGGGCCGCCACAGGCTCCCCGCCGTTCTCCGGCATTGTCACGGGGCAACCCTACTGTCACCGCGCGATCGAGGAATACTTCCCGCGAGATGGGGGATACTGGATCCGAAGTCCAGCAGAGGGCTTCGGTCTCGAGAGTCGAGCGAGGCGTGCCTCTGCATGGGCTTTTTCGCATGTTGCGGCCCGCCTGCGACCCATATGAGGAGCAGCGATGGCTGTGCAGGAATACATCCTCGAGGAGATGACCGCAGAAGAGCTCCTAGCCGAGATGGTCAGGGAAGACACGCCCGGCAGTCAGAGGGAGCGCCTGCGTGAGCGCATCGTCGAGATGCACCGGCCGCTCGCCATGGAGATCGCCCGGCGCTACCGCTACCGGGGCGAACCTTTGGAGGATCTCCTCCAGGCCGCGTATGTTGGCCTGATGAAAGCCGTCAACGGCTTCGATCCGACCCTGGGGCACGCCTTCAGGGGCTACGCCGTCGTCACGATGACCGGCGAGGTCAAGCGTCACTTCCGCGACCGCACCTGGGCCATCCGGGTGCCCCGCCTCTACCAGGAGCGGCGCTCCGAGCTCAACCGCCTCGTCGCCGACCTCAGCCAGGACCTCGGCCGGTCCCCGACCGTGGCGGAGCTGGCCGCCAAGATGAACATCACCGAGGAGGACGTCCTGCTCACGCTCGACGCCTCCGCCGCGTACAGCACCCTGTCGCTCGACGCGCCCCTCGGCACCGACGACGACGCCGCCTCACTGGGCGACGTCATCCCCGAGGACGACGATACGCTGAGCAACATGGTCGACAGGGAAGCCGTCAAACCGCTCATCGACGCGCTACCCTCCCGCGAGAAGCACATCCTGTTGCTGCGCTTCTTCGGCAACATGACCCAGGCCGAGATCGCGGCCGAGTTCGGGATCTCACAGATGCATGTCTCACGTATTCTCCGCAAGGTTCTCGACCAGCTGCGCACCGAGCTGGTCGGCTGACAAGGACGGTCGCCGGGTGAACGAGGACGTCGAGCCTCAGTCGGGCCACACGAGCCCGCCACCCGGCGCGCCCGTGAAAGACCTCGACTTCCGGCTGCCGGACCTGCCCCAGGTCCGGCAGTTCGCCGAGGACGAGGCCCGCGCCGCCGGCATGCCGGAAGAGGCCATCGGCGACTTCGTCATCGCCGTCAACGAGGTCGCGACCAACGCCGTCACCCACGGCGCCGACCGGGCCGCCCTGCGCACCTGGGTGACCGGCGGGGATCTGGTCGTGGAGGTGCACGACGAGGGCACCTGGAAACCGGGGCCGATGCCCGGCGCGGTGGGCGGGATGGGGCTGTGGGTGGCCCGCCTGCTCTCCTCCGATCTGACGCTGCGGGTGGGCAACGGCGGCAGCACGGTCATCATGCGCTTCCCCGGCAAGGCCTGACCGGCCGTTCGCTCGAAGCGGCCACATGGCAACGCGCCGCCCCCGCCCAGTGATGGGGGGACGGCGCACTGTCTTCCACCGGCCTACGGGGCCGGCCTGTAGGTCATCGGCGGGCCCTGCCGCCGCGCCAGTTGCTGTATCCGGTGCGGATGCTGGCCGTACCGACGCCTGCCTGATGCAGGGCCAGCAGGGTGAGCCCCAGCAGGACGAACGTCATGCCGGAGAACCCGCCGGGAATCCGCACGCCGATCAGGTCGAGCAGGAAGCCCAGCCCGAAGACGATCGCTGCGACAACCGCGAGCATGTCATGTCACCTCATTCCCTCACTCGAAGCGGGCGTGGACTGCCCCGAGGGCTGGCCGGAGAGCGCGAGCAGCCGCTCCAGAACGGTCCTGTACTCGCGCAGCGCCAGCCGCAACTGCTCGGTGTCGCCACCGCCCGCGTCCTTCCAGCGGTCGCGCAGGGCGCCCGTCCGGTCGTTCAGCGCGCTGGTCAGCGCGTCCACGACCTCGCCGACCAGCCCGTCCGCACGCTGGACCGCCTCGCCGGGATCGTCCACGAACGACGCCTGCAGGTCGCGCCAGCGGGCCTGCACCTGCGTGGGGTCCTGCTCGAACAGCACGATCTCCTCGGGGGCGGCATGCGCCGGGACCTCGCCGGGGGCGGCCTGACCGTCGCGCACCACCGGACCGGCCTGCTCGGGCTCGACGTCGTGCGCGTGCTCAGGCTCGGCCAGCATGTCGCCGCCGGTCCTGGCGTACGGGTCCCGGTAGGACGCGTCGTCCTCGTCGCCGGGGGCGGCACCGTCTCGGGGAGCGGCGGCGGGGTAAGCGTCGTGATCACGCGAACCGCCCGCCAGGGGGACGTCCTCCTGGACGCCGTCCCGCGGCAGCCGATCGGTCCCGGCCTCGCTACGAGCGAGCTCATCGTCGTCGACCCGCTCGCCGACGACCGAGTCGTCCCGCGCGGCGTCATGGGAGGGGCCACCCGCGTCTCCGTAGAGATCGCCCTGCCCCGCGTCCTCGTACCGATCCCGATCCGGGTCACCGGCGACGAGACGATCCTCGTGCACCCTCTTCTCATCAGCCGTTGCCTCGGCCCCTGCGTAAGGCCGCTCATCAGGCTGCTCATCGGGGATGTCGTTGCGTTGCGACGGCACCTTCAGCTCGTCGCTGCTCATATCCTTCACCGTCCTTGGCTGGTCTCGTGCAGCAGCTCCTCGAACAGCGCGCGGTAGTGGACCATGGCCTGGCGGAGATCCTCCGTGGAGGCCTCCTTCCTGGCGGCCCGCCCGCTGATCTCGTGCGCGGTCCTGTAGTGGTCGAGCGTCGCCGCGTGACCCACCGACAGATGGGAGACGCGCTGCTCGAAGTCCTCCGTCGGGTAACCCCGATCCGCCATGACCGAGGTGACCAGCTGATCGGCCTCGGTGACCGCAAAGCCGGGGGCGTCCACGAAGCGTTCCTGGACCTCGGTCCACCGGGCGGCGTAGGAGTCGCGCGACTCCTCCGACAGGGGCTTGATATCGAGTTCCGAATGCCGCTGCTCCCGGTCGAGCAACTCCTGCTCGGCCTCCCGGCGGTTGTTGTCATGCTCGGCGACTATGCGTTCGTACTCAGGGCCGAAGCGTTCGCGGAGATGGGAGCGGCGCTTCTGTTGCTGCAGCACGAAATAAGCCACTGCGGCGAGCGCCAGCACCGCGACCACGACGACGGCCACCCATGCCCAGGTGGTCATGATGTTCGCCTCCGGTCTATGTGTTGAGACCAGCGACTGCCCGCCGACGGCGTGTCGAAACGCCTGATTCAGCGGTCGTCGAGCGCTTTCCTGGCCGCCGCCAGCACCGACGCCACGTGCGACCCGCCCTCCCCTGCGGCCACCTCACTGAACCCGCCGGCGGGGTCGTACCGGACGTCGAGCCCCGCCTCCACCAGCCGCTCGGCCCACCGCAGCGCGGTGTTCAACCGCTCAGCCGCCGGCGGCCTGCCCTGCGCCGCCGCCGACAGATTCCGCAGATTCGTGGCCGGCCCGGACTGGGAGTGCTCACGGGCCAGCTTCCACGGCAGGGCGGCACTGTGGTCCATCATCGGCTTGGCCAGCCCCGCGGCCCGCTTGGCCTGCAGCACCCCCGACTCACTCACCCCGAAGTGAGCGGCCAGCTCCTGCACACTCCTGCCCTCGGCGACGAGCCTGGCCAGCTCCTTGCGATCGATGGTCGCCTTACGCCCCACCTGACCCCCTCGCTCCCGCTCTCCGTGTACGCGTACACCTCCGATGTGCGCTAAGGTTATGACGTCCCGCCCCGCAGGGGGCGGCCGACACAACCGGGACGTAGCGCAGCTTGGTAGCGCACTTGACTGGGGGTCAAGGGGTCGCAGGTTCAAATCCTGTCGTCCCGACGGTTGTGATGTCGCACGACATCGGAAACCCTCGAACCTACGGGTTCGGGGGTTTCGTCGTGTTGGGGTTTGCCTGAGGTTGGTAGTCGCGGGTGGGGT
>NZ_PVNG01000013.1 GCF_003001935.1 Nonomuraea fuscirosea
AGGTGCCAGCGGCTCCGCCCATGACAAAAAGCCCAGGCAGAGGCACGCTTCGGTAACGCGTGAGGGAAGCCCTCTGCTGGACTTCTGCGATCAAGAATGCCCGCGAACGGCAGCCTAAACACCCGATTTGGATAACAAATGGGTTACGACTGCCGACTTGAAGCGTTCAGCCGGCGGCGGCGTGGCGCTCCAGGAAGGTGTAGACGTCGGCCTCGTCCACGCCGGGGAACGACCCCGGCGGCAGTGCGGCGAGCACGTGGGAGTTGGCCCTGGCCGACGGCCAGGCGTAGCCCTCCCAGCGTTCGGCCAGGTCGGCGGGCGGGCGGCGGCAGCACTCGCCGCTCGGGCAGCTCGACTTGGTGCGGTTGGTGGTCTCGCGGCCCCGGAACCAGCGCGACTCCTTGTACGGCACCCCGAGCGTGATCGCGAAGTCCCGCTCGCGCGACGGATCGACGTGGGCCACGCAGAAGTACGTGCCGGTGGGCGAGTCGGAGTACTGGTAGAACACCGAGAAGCGGTCCGGCGAGGCGAAGACCTGCCGCCCCGACCACTGCAGGCACATCCGCTGCCCCTCGATGGCCCCCTGCTCGTCGGCCGGGAAGACGATGCCGTCGTTCTCGTACGCCTTGTAGATCGTGCCCCCCGCGTCGTTGCGGACGAAGTGGCAGACCAGGCCGAGATGGTGGGTGGCGAGGTTGGTGAAGCGGTGGGCGGCCATCTCGTACGACACCGCGAACACGTCCCGCAGATCCTCCACCGACAGCGCCCGGTCGGACTTGGCCTCCTGGAGGTAGAGCGCGGCGGCCTTCTCGGGGACGAGGACGGCGGCGGCGAAGTAGTTGGCCTCGGTGCGCTGGCGCAGGAAGTCGGCGAAGTCGCGGGGTTTGTCGTGGCCGAGCGCGAGGTGCCCGAGCGTCTGGAGCAGGATCGTGCGCGGGGTGTGCATGCCCAGCTGCTCGTGTTTGACGTAGATGCGGCGGTTGCGCATGTCGGTGATGGAACGCACCGAACGGGGCAGGTCCTGGGCGGTGTGCACGGTGTAGCCGAAGTGCGTGACCAGGCTCTGGATCATGCTCTGGGACAGCGCGCCCGTACGGTATCCGACCGCTTCGAGCGCCTCGGCGGCGGCCTTCTCGATCTCGGGGAAGTAGTTGCCCACCTCCCGCTGCCGGCGCCGCAGCTCGGCGTTGGCGACCCTGGCCTCCTCCGGCGTGGCGGTGCCGCGGGCCTGGCGGGCGCGCAGCTCGCCGTACAGGCCGAGGAGGTGTTCGAGCACGTCGTTGGGCACGCGCGCGGACACCTTCAGCCGGGGCAGGCCGAGCCCGGCGTAGACGGGGTCGCGCTGGGCCTCCTCCAGCGCGATCTCCAGCTGGGCGCGGCGGTTGGGCGGCTGGCGGCGCAGCAGCTCCTCGACGGGGACGCCGAGCGCGGTGGCCAGCGACTTGAGCAGGGAGAGCTTGGGCTCGCGCTTGCCGTTCTCGAGCAGGGAGAGCTGGCTGGGGGCTCTGCTGACGCGCGCGCCGAGGTCGGACAGCGTGAGCCCGCGCTGTTTGCGCAGGTGACGCAGGCGCTGGCCAAACGCGATCAGATCGAGCTCCTGCGTCAAAGACAGCGGTTCTTCGCCCAGCAAGGAGGCCATACCGAATCTTAGACAGAAATTCGGCTCATCTTCCAGGCTTTCGGGACTCCGCGGCCGAGGGATCCAGGACCCCGCTTCCGCAGAGACGATTGGTCTAGGCCAACGGTAAAACATGCGATTTCTTCACTGCTGAATACCGACAGGTAATGCTCAAAGTGAGAATTTCGACGGTTCTTCTCTGCGGTTTGCCCTATTTGTCACGGGCGGCCAGGGCAGAGACTCGGCGTGAGCCCCAGGGGACGACAAAGGAGTGAGCCATGATCGATCGCCTCAAGGGAGCTGCCGAGCAGCTGCAGGACGAATGGGACAACGACCCTCGGTGGGAGGGCGTCGAGCGCACCTACAGCGCCGAAGACGTGGTCAGATTGCGCGGCAGTGTCCAGGAGGAGCACACGCTCGCCCGGCTGGGCGCCGAGCGGCTGTGGAGCCTGCTGCACACCGAGGACTACGTCAACACCCTCGGCGCGCTCACCGGCAACCAGGCGGTGCAGCAGGTGCGGGCCGGGCTGAAGGCGATCTACCTGTCGGGCTGGCAGGTCGCCGCGGACGCCAACCTGGGCGGGCACACCTATCCCGACCAGAGCCTCTACCCGGCCAACTCCGTGCCCGCCGTCGTGCGCCGGATCAACAACGCGCTGCTGCGCGCCGACCAGATCACCTGGTCGGAGGGCGACGGTGACGCCCCCCACTGGCTGGCCCCGATCGTGGCGGACGCGGAGGCCGGCTTCGGCGGCGTGCTCAACGCGTTCGAGCTGATGAAGGGCATGATCGCGGCCGGCGCCGCGGGCGTGCACTGGGAGGATCAGCTGGCCTCGGAGAAGAAGTGCGGCCACCTCGGCGGCAAGGTGCTGATCCCGACCGGCCAGCACGTCAAGACCCTGAACGCCGCCCGCCTCGCCGCGGACGTCGCCGGAGTTCCCACGCTGGTGGTCGCGCGGACCGACGCCCAGGCCGCGACGCTCCTGACCAGCGACGTGGACCCGCGCGACCAGGCATTCACCACCGGCGAGCGCACCGCGGAGGGCTTCTACCGGGTCAGGAACGGCCTGGAGGCGTGCGTGGCGCGCGGCCTGGCGTACGCGCCGTACTCCGACCTGCTCTGGATGGAGACCGGCACGCCCGACCTCGACGTGGCCCGTGAGTTCGCCGAGGCGATCAAGGCCGAGTACCCGGACCAGATGCTCGCCTACAACTGCTCGCCGTCCTTCAACTGGAAGAAGCACCTCGACGACTCGACGATCGCGAAGTTCCAGCGCGAGCTGGGGCACATGGGATACAAGTTCCAGTTCATCACGCTGGCCGGATTCCACTCCCTCAACTACGGCATGTTCGACCTGGCCCAGGGGTACGCGGCCGACGGCATGACCGCGTACGTCGAGCTGCAGGAGGCGGAGTTCGCCGCCGAGGCGCGCGGCTACACCGCGACCCGGCACCAGCGCGAGGTCGGCACCGGCTACTTCGACCTGGTCTCCACGGCCGTGGCGCCCGGCTCCTCGACCACGGCGCTGCGCGGCTCCACCGAGGAGGAGCAGTTCGGCCACTAGCGCCTTCGATCTCGCCGGTCACCTCCAGGGCATGGGACGGTTCCCCGGCGACCGGGCCGCGCCGGCTCCCAGCGCCGGCGCGGCCCGCTTTCACGCGCACCGGCACGGGAACGGCTGCGGTGGCCGACCTGTCAGGAGAACGCCGCACCATCTGGACGGGGCGGACAGCCGGGCTCGGATGACCTGTCAGGGGAGGGTGGTGCCGCTGGTCGGGGTGGGGGTGGCCGTGACGGTCGGGGTCGGGCCCGGTGACTCGCCCGGCCCGTCCTGCGGGATCGTGGTGATCGTGCCGGAGGGCCGCGGGCAGTCGCGCCTGGCCGCGGCGTTGCCGCGCCGGCGCGCGGCCGGGTTCGCGCACTCCCCTGGGTCGTTCCCGCCCTGGTCGCCAGGGCCGAACGTGTGCGACGTCGGGACGACGGTCCTCCTGCGCCCGCGCTCGCGATCGGGCGTGAGCACGGAGACCGGGCTCGTCGTACGGGTCCGCGTGACGAACACCGTGGGCGTGCCGGACGACGACGGCGGCGCGGTCGTCGTCAGCCGTACCGGCGGCGGATTCCTGGTCGTGGCCGCGGGCCGCACAGTAGAGGCGGCGCTGCTCTGCGGCCGTACGGCGGGCGGGTCGGCGGGCAGCAGCGAGCCTCCTCCCATGCTCAGCCCGTCCCCGCCCGAGGCCGCGATGACGGTGATGGCCGCGATCGAGACCGTGGCCAGGGCGGCGAAGGTCGCGTGCGAGAGCTGCGCCCTCGCCTTCGCCCTGCTCCCCCGCCCCCGCGCCCCGGACCGCCCCTTGCCCCCGGCGCGGCCCTCGCCCCGGCCCGTCGAGCACTCGCTGTCGGAACGGTCCACAAGCGGGCCGTCCTCGTCCTCGGGCGGTTCCGCGTCGCCGGGCGGGCGGGCCGGCCGTACCAGCCCGCCCCCGGCCGGGTACGGCACCGGCGTCCAGATCTCCGCCAGCACTCCCGCCACCGAGTGCCGCAGGTCCCACGGGTCCCCGACCCCGCCGGCGGCCAGCAGCGCGCGCAGCAGGTCGGCGGCCCTGGGCCGGTCGCCCGGCGCCTTGGCCAGGGCGGCCTCGACGGCGGGTCTGAGCAGGGCCGGCACGTTCTCCAGGCGCGGCGGGTCGAAGAGGATGCGCCGGGTCAGCACGTCGGTCTCCCCGCCGCCGAACGGATGGTGCCCGCCGGCGGCGTAGGCCACCAGGCAGCCCCAGGCGAACACGTCGGAGGCGGGCACGGCGGGCCCGCCCGTCAGCCGTTCGGGCGCGACCCAGCCGGGGCTGCCCATGACCTGCCCGGCCTGCGTGTGCGCGGACAGCGTGTCCACGTCCCGTGCGATGCCGAAGTCGATCACTCGCGGGCCCCGCGTGGACAGCAGCACGTTGCCCGGTTTGAGGTCCCGGTGCACGAGCCCGGCCTCGTGCACGGCCACCAGCGCGGCCGCGACGCCGAGCGCCACCCCGTAGGCGAGGTCCGGCGGGAGCGGCCCCCTGGCCTTGACGACCTGGGAGAGCGCGGGGCCGGGGATGTACTCGGTGACCAGGTAGGGGCGGTCCTTGTCGGTGCCGTCCTCCACGACCGCGGCGGTGCAGAACGGGACCAATCTCCGCGAGAAAGCCACTTCCTCGGCGAAGCGGGCCCGTAACGTGGCATCGTTGAGATGCACCGCATGCGGCGTCTTGAGGGCTACCAGGCCCCCTTGAGGGTGTTCGGCCAGATACACCACTCCCATCCCACCGGTTCCCAGGCGGCCGAGGAGTAGATATCGGCCGATGATGACCGGGTCGCCCACCGTCAGCGGTCGCACTCCGGCAGGCATGTCCCTCGCCCCACGCGCCATCCGGGTTTCGCCTCTCCTGATCAGGGTCACGGCAAAGCACACTGTGGCGGCTCCCGTGGAGGCTGTCCGCATGTCTTACATAAGGGGTATTGGAGGTAAGGCGGTCGTTCCCTTTAGGTGAGTAAATGCTGTGACATAGCGGCCTGAAGTGGCTCTTCGCGCCTGGCGTGCCGGGCGGGAACGAGAGCGGCCACCCGGCGGGAGACGGCGGGAATCAGGAGGCGATGGCGGCCGACTCCTCGGCCTCGACCTGACGGTTCCACTCGCGCTTGACCTCGCGCCACGCCTCGTCGTCGACCCCGGTCCGCCAGTACCCGGAGATCGACAGCCGGTCCAGCCCGATCCCCCGCTCGATCCGCAGATGCCGGCGCAGTTCCTTCACGAACCCGGCCTCGCCGTGCACGAAGGCGTGCACCTCGCCCTCGGGGAACTCCAGCGCCCGCACCGCCTCCACCAGCCGCGGGCCCACGGGCCCGTCACCCCGGTAGACCCAGGTCACGTGCGCGTCGGCGGCCGTGCCGAGCTTCAGCTCGTCCTCGGGCGCGTCCACCTCCACCAGCACGTACGCCGTGGCGTCCGCCGGCAGCGCCTCCAGCGAGGCCGCGATGGCCGGCAGCGCGCTCTCGTCGCCGACGAACAGATGCCAGCCCGCCTCGGGGTCGGGCGCGTAGCCGCCGCCGGGACCCAGCATGAGCACTTCGTCCCCGGGCGCCGCCCGCTCCGCCCACGGCCCGGCCAGGCCCTCGTCGCCGTGGACGACGAAGTCGAGGGTGAGCTCGCGGGAGTCGGGATCCCAGGCGCGCACGGTGTAGGTGCGCAGGCGCGGCCACAGCTCGCGCGGCATCGTCTCGCGGCAGGTCTTCACGCTGAACGGCTGGGGGTAGTCGACCCCCTCGTACGGGAACACCAGCTTGACGTAATGGTCGGTCAGCCCCGTCGTCGCGAACTCCGCCAGCCCGTCGCCGCCGACCACGACGCGTACCATGTGGCGGGAGATGCGTTCGGTCCGCTGGACCACACCCCGGTGATGATCCGTGCGCTTGTTCGCCATCGAACTAGCCCCCTGGTGCAGTTAGGTATACCTAACCTTATACTGCCCGCGTTTCCCGGCGTATGCCAATCACCTCATTCCGGACGAGCGAAATCCGGTCTCACGCCGCCGCCGAGTCGTCAGCAGGTATCGACGCGGGCATCGGCGCGGGCATCGACGACGCCCCCACCGCCGCCAGGAACCGCGACACGTGCTCGAAGGCCAGCCGCGCCTCGGGCAGCACGTCGGCCAGGATCGGGAAGACGTGCGGCATCCGCGGCCACTCCTCGTAACGCACCGGCACCCCCGCCAGCCGCGCCCGCCGGGCCACCTGCCTGCCCTCGTCCCGCAGCACCTCGGTCGAGCCGGTCACGATCATGAGCGGCGGCAGGCCGGTGAAGTCCCCGTGCACCGGCGAGACCAGCGGGTCCCACGGGTCCAGCCCCGAGGTCCACCTGCGCGCCAGCCAGCGCACCCGCCCGGCCGGCAGCATGGGGTCCTGCCAGCGGTTGGCCCGGCGCGGGACGTCGGTCAGGTCGGCCCACGGCGACAGGCAGACGGCCGCGCCCGGCAGCGGCGAGCCCTGGTCGCGCAAGGCCAGCAGGGTCGCCAGGGTCAGGTGGCCGCCCGCGGAGTCGCCGGCCAGCACGATGTCCTCGGGGTCGAATCCCCGGCTCAGCAGGCAGTCGTAGGCGTCCAGCGCGTCGGACAGCGAGTCCGCCAGCCGGTGCACGGGCCCCTGCCGGTAGTCCAGCGCCAGCACCGGCCGCCCGGCCGCCACCGACAGCCGCCACGTGATGGACCTGTGCGTACGCGGCGAGCACGAGAAGTAGCCGCCGCCGTGGAAGTAGAGCACGACCTTGCCCTCGTCCAGGTCCGGCCCGCCGCGCACCCACTCCCCGCCGCACGCGGAGAAGGCCGCCGGCTCGATCGTCACGTGCTCGGGATGGGGCACCTTGACCATCCGGGTGAGGTCGCCCAGGCGGGCCGCCCCCGTCAGGGCGATGGGGTGGCGCATCAGCAGGCTGGAGGCCGGCTTGAGGGTGCCGCGCATGAGACCGGTGAGCGCGCGGGCCTGCCAGCTCAAGGGGTAACCGGGTATCACGTCCTTGTCGATGAGCATGCTCGACCCTCCGAGGATGATTCTTCCCGCTTTCAAGATCGTCCTACCCATCAGTAGGTAACTAATCTCTTACGCCCGCATTTCGGCCCCCGCGGGCGCGGGCGAACCGGACCCGAGCAGGTCCGCGTCTGATTTGTCCAGGATTATTCGCGTTGCGAGCCGCCACGCACCCCGCAGATAATTCCGTGCTTCCTGCCCGACAGACCCGTGCCCGGGTCCAGGCACGGTGCGCAACCGTGCCATCACCCCCCGGAGGTGCCCAACCATCCCGCTCTATGCCCGGCTCGTCCGGTACGGCTTCCGCAAGCACGCCACCTACGTCTGGGCGGCGCTCGCCGGCGCGTTCACCAACAGCGTGTTCGGCATCCTGCGCGCCTACATCCTCATCGCGCTGTGGCAGGCCCGCCCCGGGCTGGCCGGCTACGACATGACCGACGCCATCACCTACTGCTTCGTCACGCAGGCGTTCATCGGCCCGATGCAGCTGTTCGGCGGCGGCCTCGGCCTGCCCGAGCGCATCCGCAGCGGCGACATCGCGCTCGACCTCGTCCGCCCCGCGCCCCTCCAGGCTTGGACGCTCGCCGAGGACGCGGGCCGGGCCGCGTACCTGTTCCTGGTCCGCGGCATCCCGCCCATGCTGGTCGGCGCGCTCGTGTTCGGCATCCACTTCCCGGCCGGCCCCGGCCGCTGGCTGGCCTTCCTGACCGGTTTCGCGCTCGGCGTCGTCGTCAGCTTCGGCTGGCGCTACCTGATCGCGCTGTCGGTCTGCTGGCTGCTCGACGACCGGGGCGTGGCCGTCGTGTCGCTGGTCCTGACCACGTTCTTCAGCGGCATGATGATCCCGCTGCACCTGTTCCCCGGCTGGCTCGGCGACCTGGCCGCGGTGCTGCCCTGGGCCGCGATGGTGCAACTGCCCACCGACCTCTACCTGGGCAAGGCGGCGGTGGCGCAGACGCTCGCCCTCCAGGCGCTCTGGGCCGTGATCCTGATCGGGCTCGGCACGGCCGGCACCAGGGCGATCCGCCACAAGGTGGTGATCCAGGGTGGTTAGGACGTACTTCCTGCTGCTGTGGACGTGGACCAGGGCCGCCGCCGCCTACCCCGCCTCGTTCGCGCTGATGAACCTGCTCGGCTTCGTCACCGCCGCGATCGACGTCGCCGTGATCCTGGTCATCTTCGCCAACACGACCACGCTCGCGGGCTTCTCCCGCGACGAGGTCCTCTTCCTGTACGGCGCCGCCGCCCTGGCGTTCACCATCTGCGACACGTTCGTCAGCAACATCGACCGGGTCAGCTCGCACATCAGGACCGGCACCCTGGACACGTTCCTGATCAGGCCGGTCAGCGCCTGGATCCAGCTGACCGCCGACCGGTTCCAGATCACCCGGCTCGGCCGCATCCTCCAGGCCGCCCTCGTGCTCGGGTACGCGATCACGGCGCTCGGCCTCGACTGGCGGCGCGGCTGGATGATCCCGGTCATGGTGCTCACCGGGATCGTCATCTTCGGGGCGCTGTGGACGCTCGCCGGCGCGGCGCAGTTCGTGCTGACCGACGCGCCCGAGGTGGTCAACGCCTTCACCTACGGCAGCTATCAGCTCAGCCAGTATCCGCTCGGCATCTACGCCCGCGACGTGGTCAGGGGCGTGACGTACGTGCTCCCGCTGGCCTTCGTCAACTGGCAGCCGGGCCTGTACGTGCTGGGCCGGGACGATCCCTTCGGGACGCCCGAGTACACGCGTTTCGCCGGACCCGCCGCCGCGCTGGTCCTCGCCCTGGTGGCCGCGCTGGCCTGGCGGCAGGGCGTCCGGCACTACCGATCCACGGGGAGTTGACGTACATGATCGAGCTTGACCAGGTCGGACGGTCGTTCAAGGTGAAGCGGAACGTCGTGCACGCCGTGCGCGACCTGTCCTTCACCGTGTCGGCGGGCGAGTTCGTCGGCTACCTGGGGCCCAACGGCGCGGGCAAGTCCACCACGATCAAGATGTTGTGCGGCATCCTGACCCCCACCACGGGCCGGGTCCGGGTGGCCGGGCTGGAGCCGGCGCGCCGGCGAACCACGCTGGCCCGGCGCATCGGCGTGGTCTTCGGCCAGCGGACGACGCTGTGGTGGGACCTGCCGCTGAAGGACAGCTTCGAGCTGATCAGGCACCTGTACCGGGTGGAGCGCGGCGCCTTCGCCGCGCGCCTGGCCGAGCTGACCGAGACGCTCGACCTGGGCGGCTTCCTGCGCACGCCGGTGCGCCAGCTGAGCCTGGGCCAGCGCATGCGCGGCGATCTGGCGGCGGCGCTGCTGCACGCGCCGGACGTGCTGGTGCTGGACGAGCCGACGATCGGGCTCGACGTGGTCAGCAAGAACGGCATCAGGGACTTCCTCAAGCGGCTCAACGCCGAGCGGGGCACGACCGTGCTGCTGACCACGCACGACCTCGGCGACATCGAGCGCCTGTGCCGCCGGGTGATGCTGATCGACCACGGGCGGCTGGCGTTCGACGGCACGCTCGGCGACCTGATGGCCACGGCCCCCGAGGAGTCGTCGATCGAGGAGGTGGTGACCCGCCTCTACACCGGCGGCGCGTCCAGGAGCGGGACCGGCTAGTAGTAGCTGCCCTCCGGCGTGGTCTCGTAGTCCTCGTCGAGCTCGTCCTGCCGGCGCGACCAGCGCGACGGCATCAGGACGGGGATGAACAGGGCCACGCCGATCAGGGCCAGGACGCCGGTCGTGAGCATGGTCCTGGCGCCGAAGCCGGCGTCGCGGATGATCTGGTTGACCGAGGGCTCGGAGGGGATCAGGGAGAGCGCCCGGTTCATGTCGAGCGCGTAGACGACCGTCCAGGCCAGCAGGACCAGGGACGGGACGAACGTGGCCAGCGGCGAGATCCGGCCCGCCGTCACGAGGCCGAAGACGAGCCCGACGGCGGCCATCGCGCCCAGCGCGATCCATATCCTCTGCATGTCGGGAGGGTTCGCCGCCGCGTTCCCCACGGCCTGCTGCACCGCCCAGCCCCCGCCTCCCAGCACGGCGACCGTCACCACAAGCCCGATGAGCAAACCACCTAAGTGCCGCAACGTTCTCACCTCTATGTCAACGTGGATCGGCACGACCCTAGCGACAAATGCCAATTTCGGACATGGCATTGAGCAGTCTGGAACTCGAGGTCTCAAGCAACCCTGCCCCGTGAGAGCATGGGGCACACCCATGCGTGCGCAACTCCCCCTGAGGCTTGCGCGGACGGCCGCCTTCGCCGCCGTCTGCGGGGCTCTGGCCGCGCTCGCCCACGTCCTCGGCGGCGGATCGGCGCCCGCGCCGGCGACCGCCGCGCTCGGGTTCTGCGGCGTGGCCGCGCTGGGGCTGGCGCTGGGCGGCAGGGAGCGCTCGGCGGGCACGATCAACCTGATGCTGGTCGGGGCGCAGCTGGGGCTGCACGAGCTGTTCGCGGGCGAGGGCGCCGCCTATGTCTCGCTGCACGGGCACGCCCAGGGCGGCCTGGGCGTCAACGCCGGCATGCTGCTCACGCACCTGACGGCGACGGTGCTCACGGGGCTGTGGCTGTCGCGCGGCGAGGCCGCGCTGTGGTCGCTGCTGCGCCGCCTCGGCCGGCGGCTGACGCCGCTCGCGGCCGTGCGCGTTCTCGTGCCGCGGCCGTGCGCGGCGATCGTGCACACCAGGGTGGTTCCGCTGCAGCCGGGTTTCCGGCACAGCGTGGCCAGGCGGGGTCCTCCACTTCCCGCCTGAGCCTCTGACACCCGGTCCGTCCCCCCGAACACCAAGTGGAGATTCCCCATGTCCTTCGTACGCCGTGCGGCGACCGTGCTCGCCGCCACCACCGCCCTCACCGCCGGCCTGGCCCTGCCCGCGCTGGCCCACGTCACCATCCAGCCGGGCACCGCCGAGGCGGGCGGGTTCACCAAGGTCGCCTTCCGGGTGCCCAACGAGCGTGACGACGCCTCGACCACCAAGATCGAGGTCAGCTTCCCCGCCGACCACCCGCTGGCCTTCGTCTCCGTCAAGCCCGTGCCGGGATGGAAGGTCAAGGTGACCGAGGGCAAGCTGCCCGCGCCGGTCAAGACCGAGTACGGGGATCTGGAGGAGGCCGTCACCAAGGTCGTCTGGTCGGGCGGCAAGATCGCCCCTGGGGAGTTCCAGGAGTTCGAGGTGTCCATGGGGCAGCTGCCCAAGGACGTCGACTCGCTGGTGTTCCCGACGAAGCAGACGTACTCGGGCGGCGAGGTCGTGGACTGGTCGGATGCCCCCAAGACGGACGGCACGGAGGCCGAGCACCCGGCGCCGCTGCTCAAGCTGGTGCCCGCCGCCGCCGAGGGCGCCGCCGCCGCGACCACCGCTCCCGCCGTCGCGCCGTCGGTGAGCCCGGTCGCGGCCGGTACCGCGTCGTCCTCTGACTCCTCGGACGGCACGGCCCGGCTGCTCGGCGGAGCCGGGCTGGTCGTGGGGATCGTCGGCGTGGTGGTCGGCTTCCTCGGGCTGCGCCGCCGCCCGTCCGCCTGACCCGCCCGTCCACTGACCCGCCGTCCGCCTGACCCGCCGTCCGCCTGACCCGGTCGTCCGGGCACGCCCCTCCGGAGCCCGGCCTGCCACAGGCCACCGTCGCTGTCCCCGCGCCGAGCGCGCGGGGACGGCCCGGTATCAGGCCGCAGTCAGGCGGCGGTCAGGACGTGATGTCCTTGCCGGAGAAGCGCGCCCAGGCGATCGTGCCGAACAGCAGGATGTAGGCCCCGAACGTGAGCAGCCCGTCCGCCAGCGCCCCCGTGTCGATCGGGCTGCGCAGCACAGCGTCGAAGTTCGTGAACTTGGTCGGCAGCAGGTACGGCGTGATCGAGCCGAGCTCGGGGATGGCCCGCAGCACCTGGCAGACGATGACCAGCACCATGGTGCCCGCGATGGCCCCGATGGAGACCTCGGTGAAGGTCGACAGCGCCAGCGCGATCGCGGCCAGCGCCGCCATGCCGGCGCCGACGTACCCGACGGTGATGGCGATGCGCACCAGGCCGTCCAGCACCGGGATCGTGGTCCCCGACAGCAGCGTCACCGGCCCGGCGGGGAACAGCACCAGCCCCGTCAGCAGCGCCGACAGCGCCACGACCGCCGTCACCGCGTACGCGTAGACGACCGCGTTGAGGTATTTGACGGCCAGCAGCCGGGTGCGCCCGGCCGGCGCGGCCAGCAGGTAACGCAGCGTCCCGCCGCCCGCCTCCCCCGCGATCGAGTCGCCCGCCACCACGCTGATCGCCACCGGCATCAGCAGCAGCACCAGGAACGAGAACGACACGAACGTCAGCATCAGGCTGTTGCCCGCGACGGCCTGGATGATCCCGCCCATCCCGTCGTCGGAGCCGCCGACCAGACGCAGCGTCACACCGATGACGACCGGGACGGCGGCGAGCACGGCCAGCATCACCAGGTTGCGCGGGCGGCGGAAGGTCAGGCCCAGCTCGGAGCCGAGCAGCCGCCAGAACGCCCACGTCGCCCGCGCCGCGGAACGGCGGCCGGACGGCGCGGAGGGCCCGGAAGGCCCGGCGGCGGGGTGATCGGTCGCGGGTTCTTCCGTGCGCTCGGTCGTCCGCATGGTCTCCGTCACCGGCACCAGGCCGGGCGTCCGCCGTGTGGCCGTCGAGGTCGCGCTTTCAGCCGTCGACATCGAAGCCCTCCCCTGTCAGTCCCACGAACACGTCCTCCAGGCTCGGCCGCACGACGGCCAGCCCCCGTACGGCCACGCCCTCCCCCACCAGAGCGGCGTTGATCTGCTCCGGCGCGTGCCCGCCCAGCTCCGCCAGGACCTGCCCGCCCTCGATCCGCACCTCGGCCAGGCCGAGCGAGCCCAGCACGCGCGCCGCTCCCGGCTCGTCGGGCGTCTCCACCCGGATGCGGGTGACCAGGCCGCCGTTGAGCGAAGCGATCGTGCCCTGCGCGACGAGCCTGCCGGCGCGCATGATCGCGGCGTGCGTGCACATCTGCTCGACCTCGGCCAGCAGGTGCGAGGAGACGAAGACCGTGGTGCCGTCCGCGGCGATCTCCTTGACCAGCGCGCGCACCTCGCGGGTGCCCTGCGGGTCGAGCCCGTTGGTCGGCTCGTCCAGGATGAGCAGTTCGCGCGGGCCGAGCAGGGCGGCGGCGATGGCCAGGCGCTGGCGCATGCCGAGCGAGTAGTTGCGGTAACGCTTGCCGGCCGCGGCCGACAGGCCGACCCGCTCCAGCGCCTCCTCGACCCGGCGCCTGACGGTGCCGCGGACCGCGTACGGGTCGGCGGCGTCGAAGCGCATGAGGTTGGCCGTGCCCGACAGGTACGGGTAGAAGGCCGGGCCCTCGACCAGCGCCCCCACCTTGGGCAGCGCCTCCGCCTGCGGCAGCCCGAGCACCGCGTACTCGCCGGCCGTGGGCGCCACCAGGCCGAGCAGCATGCGGATCGTCGTGGTCTTGCCCGAGCCGTTGGGCCCCAGGAAGCCGAAGACGGAGCCGCGCGGCACCGCCAGGTCGAGGGCGTCCACCGCGACCTGGCCGCCGCGGAAGCGCTTGGTCAGCCCCTCGGTGACGATCGCGTCCCCGGAGGGCGGGGCCGCCCCGAAGGGCGCCCCCGCTTCCTGCATGACGGCGGTCACTTGGTGCCCGCCGCCTTGGTGATCTCCTCCGGGGTGACCGCGCCGACCAGGAGGCGGCCGTCGTCGGTCAGCAGGGCGGTGACGAGCTTGGTCTTGATCAGCTTGCCCGAGCCCCACGTGCCGCTCACCGGGGTGGCGGACTTGAGCACGCTGTCCAGCAGCGCCTGCGGGTCTGCCCCTTCGCCGAAGTGCTCGCCGGGGCCGCCGGGCGTCGCGGACGCGTCCGGCGTCCCGGTGGCCGCGGCGGTCAGGTCCGACAGGGAGAACGGGATCACGGCCACGCTCGCCCAGCCGTCGCCGACGACCTTGGCCTCGCTCGCGACGCGCTCGGCGTGCTCGGCGTGCTGCTCGGCCTGCTTGCCGCGCATGTCCTCCAGGCCGATCGTCTTCTCCTCCACCTTGGCGCCCGGGGGCGGGGTGAAGGTGAAGTTCTCGGCCGCCGGCGGCGTGAACGTCACCTGGGTGAAGCCGAGCTGGAAGGCCGGCTCGGCCGAGCCCTTGGCGTACACCTGGACCTGGAGGGGGACGTACGTCTCGCCGTCGAGCGCGATCCGCACCTCCTGCACCAGCGAACCCTCCTCCTTGGGCGACAGCACGAGCTGGTAGACCGGGCGGCCCGCCACCTCCGCGTTGTTGATCACCCGGACCGCGGTGTGCTCGTCGGCGTGGGCCAGCACCCGCTCGGCCACCTGCTGCGGGGTCAGGTCACTGGGCTGCGGCACCGGCGTGGCCGGCGTGTGCGTGTCGCCCTTCTTGATGGTCAGCTTGGTCGCGGTGTTGGTGGCGCTGTCCCAGTACCAGCCCTCGCCGCCGTTCAGGATCAGGTTGGTCTCGTTCAGCTGGGTCGGCATGGCCACCCTCAGCTTGTCGGCGGCGCCGAACCAGACCTTCACCTCGTGCGAGCCCGACAGCAGGCTCAGCGGCGAGGCCGAGCCCGACGACGGCAGCGCCGGCAGGCCGAGCGAGGACGTCTGCTGCACCGTGCCGGACATCGGCGCGGCGCCGCCCTCCTTGTTGGTCGCCGCCACCGCGTCGGCCAGTAGTTGTGCCGCCGAACGTTCCGGCAGCGCGGGCTCACCGCTCACGGCGGCGATGACGGGGCCGGCGCCGATCGCGGCTCCGATCACGGCCGCGGCCGCGATCGGGACTCCCCACCTCACGAACGTGCCTCTGCGCATTTCACTCCTTAACGGTATGTCGATGCTCAGAGCCTGCGTCATGGATCCTGTGGCGGACCTGAGACAGTCTGAGATGGCTCTCAGCCTTCTCAGCGTTGTCTCAGGGCCGGAACAGGAGAATCGCCACATGAGGGTACTTGTCGTCGAGGACGAGCGGCGGATGGCCGCCGCGCTCCAGCGGGGGCTCCAAGCCGAGGGGTTCGCCGTGGACCTCGCGCACGACGGCGAGGAGGGCCTGTACGCGGCCAGGCAGGGTGACTACGACGTCGTGGTGCTGGACATCATGCTGCCCCGGCTGTCGGGCTACAACGTGTGCAAGCAGTTGCGCGCCGAGGAGAACTGGGTGCCGATCCTGATGTTGTCCGCCAAGGACGGCGAGTACGACATGGCCGACGGCCTCGACCTGGGCGCCGACGACTACCTGACCAAGCCGTTCTCGTACGTGGTGCTGGTGGCCCGGCTGCGGGCGCTGATGCGGCGCGACGCCGGGCGGCGGCCGTCGGTGCTGAGCGCCGGGGACCTGTCGCTGGACCCGGCCAGGCGCAAGGTGGAGCGGGGGCAGAACGCGATCGAGCTGACGCCCAGGGAGTTCGCGCTGCTGGAGTACCTGCTGCGGCGGCGCGACGAGGTGGTGTCGAAGTCGGAGATCCTGGAGCACGTGTGGGACACCTTCGACACCGACCCCAACGTGGTCGAGGTCTACGTCGGCTACCTGCGCCGCAAGATCGACGCCCCGTACGGGAGGAACGCGCTGCAGACCGTGCGCGGCGCGGGCTACCGGCTGGCGGGCGACGGTGGCTGACTCTCCGCTGGCCTGGTGGCGGCGGCAGGGGCTGCGGTTCAGGCTCACGGTGGCCGCCGCGGCCGTGCTCGCGCTGGCGCTCGCCCTGTCGGCCTCGGTGCTGGTCAGCGTGCTGGAACGAGCCCTGATGGACACCGTGGACGAGTCCACCAGGCAGCAGGCGCAGGCGGTGCGGGTGGCGGCCGACGGGGGCACGCTGACCAGCCCGATCACCACGCACGACGGCACGCTCGTGCAGGTCATCGACGACCGGGGGCGGATCACGCACGTCACGTACGGCACCGACCGGCTGGTGCCGCTGCTGGACGCGCGGGCCAGGGCGAAGGTGCTGGCGGAGGGGAAGGCGACGCTGCTGGACGGGCGGCCGTACGCCATCCCGGGGTTTCTGCGGGTCATCGTGCTGCGCGCGGACCGGGGGCAGACGGTGGTGGCGGCCAGGCCCATCTCCGAGATCCAGACCAGCCTCGTCACCGCCGGGAAGGTGCTGCTGATCGGCACGCCGGCACTGGTGGTGCTGCTGGCGGTGGCGAGCTGGCTGATGATCGGCCGGACGCTGCGCCCGATCGCGGCGCTGCGCAAGGGCGCGGCGGACATCACGCACACGGCCAGGTCGCGCCGGCTGCCGGTGCCCGAGTCGCGCGACGAGGTGCACTCGCTGGCCACCACGCTGAACGGCATGCTGTCCCGGCTGGAGGAGGCCGAGCAGCGCCAGCGGGGGCTGGTCTCCGACGCCGCCCACGAGCTGCGCAGCCCTTTGGCCAGCATCCGGCTGCAGCTGGAGGTGGCGCTCGGGCATCCGGAGGGGCAGGACTGGCGGGAGACGGCCGAGGGCGTGCTGGAGGACACCCTGCGGCTGTCCCGGCTGGCCGAGGACCTGCTCGCGCTGGCCAGGCTGGACGAGCGCGGCGGCGTGCCCGCGCGGCGCGAGCCGGTAGACCTCGACGAGGTGGTGCGGCAGAGCGCCGACCGCTACGCCGAGGCCCGGCTGACGGTCTGCGACCCGGTCGTGGTCCGCGGCGACGCGCTCGACCTCAGCCGGGTGCTGACGAACCTCATGGACAACGCCGTACGCCACACCGCCTCCAAGGTCGAGGTGGCGCTGACCGCCGACGGCGTCCTGACGGTCACCGACGACGGTCCCGGCATTCCCGCGCAGGACCGTGAACGGGTCTTCAACCGCTTCACCCGGCTCGACACCGGGCGCAGCCGCGACGAGGGCGGGGCCGGGCTGGGCCTGGCCATCGTCAGGGAGACCGTGCGGGCGCACGGCGGGACGGTGTCGCTCGAAGACGCCGAGCCGGGACTGCGGGTCGTGATCACCCTGCCCGTCGCCCGCGGCTGACCCCTGCGGATGCGCGCGGGCCAGACCGGTTGTGTCCTGTCGGGGCACGGGACCCTGGTCAGCCGGCGGGCCGCGTGCTAGGCACGAGGCATGCGCGTATCACGGGTGCGGGTTCGCGGGGAGGTGCTGCGGATCAGGAGCTGACAGCGGATTCCGGTGACCCTCAGGGGCACGGCGTCGTCGCCGGGCCCCCTGGGCTCGGTGTCTTCCAAGCCCTGTCAGTTGATCGTGGTGCGGCTCGTCGGGGGATGGAGATGGAGCGTTCCGAAAGTGGTCAGGCGGCTGTCCCCTTTTCTGCGGTGGCCAGGAAGTCCTGGGCGATGAGCGGCAGGCGGCGGCGGGCGTGCACGACCGCGATGACGCGGCGCACAGCGGGTTCGAGCGAACGCACCACCAGGCCCGCGCGTCCGGCCTGCTCGGCCATCCCGCGGTACCACAGCAGCGAGGCCTGCCCGGCGCGTACGGCGTTGAGCCAGCCGTTGCGTTCGTCGGTCTCGAGGACGACGACCGGGGTGACGGCGTACTTGCCGAACATGGCGTCGAGGTCCCTGCGCCGCATGCTGCCGCGGGCGGGCAGCGCCAGGCGCATGCCGTGCAGTTTGCCCATCGGCACCGGGTTGGGCAGTTCGAGCCCCGGCGGCGAGATCAGCACGATCTCCTGGCGTTCGAGCGGATGGGTGATGAGGTCGGTGGGCACGGGAAGGTCGGTGAGACCCAGGTCGGCCCGCTGATCCCGGATGGCGCTGACGACGCCGTCACGGCCGTCGCAGCGGACGATGTGCACGCGCACTCCCGGATGCTCGGCCGCGTAGGCGGGGAGCAGCCGTCCGGCGAGGCCGGGTTCGAGGCTCGGGGTGGCGGCGATGCGGAGTTCCGCCTCGGTGGCCGTGCTCTGGTTGGCCAGGCCCTCGATCTCGTGGACCGCGTCGAGTGCCTCCCTCGCCAGCTTGACCACCCGGCGTCCCTGCGCGGTGACGACCACCCCGCGTCCGGAACGGGCGAAGAGCGTCATGCCGAGCTCACGCTCGAGATCGCGGATCGCGCGAGACAGCGCAGGCTGCGCGATGTAGAGCGATCTGGCCGCGTCGGTCATGGTGCGGTGCTCCGCTGTCGCGACCACATAGCGGAGCTGCTGGAGATTCATGCCAAAGAAGCTAGGACACCGCCCGCCGCCGGGACCGGGAGATAGCGGAGATCACCTCGAATGATTTCGGACTGTAACCGAGCACCGCTACATCCGTGACGGGTGTTAAATCAGTATGCTTTTGCCCCAAATTTGCCAAGGGTCCGACAAGTCGAGTCGCAAAGCAGGCATCGCACTCATCGGGGTAAACGGGGAGACAAGGTGACAGGGAACGGGCAGTATCCACCCCCGCCACATGGGCCAGGACAGCCACAGCGACCACCCTCGTTGCCCTGGCCGCCACCCGGTTACCGGCAGCCGGGCCACGGCGGTCAGGGCGCTCCCCCGCCACCACCGCCGCCGCCCCCGCCGCCGCCTCAGGGGCGCCCGTACCATCCCGCGCCGACGCGTCCGCAGGAGCAGCCGTACCCGCAGCACGCCCGGCCGGCCTACGGGCCGCCCCCGGGACCGCCCCCGGGTCCGCCCCCGGGTCCGCCGCAGGGGCCGCCCCAGGGACCGCCGTACGGACGCCCGCAGTACGGGCCTGGGCCGGGGTACCCGCAACAGCCGCCGCCTCCGCCGCCGCCCCCCATGCCGCCACCCCAGCAGTGGCAGCGGCCGCCGCAGAAGAAGTCGGGGATGGGCGTCGCGGGGGTGCTCGGCGCCGTCTTCGGGTCGCTGGCGGCGCTCTTCGTGCTGCTCGTCATCGGGATCGCGGTGATCGGCAACGCGTCGAGCTCGGAGACCTCGACGCCGGTCGCGATCCCGACGTACGACCCCGACGAGTACGAGCACACCCCGGATCCGAGCGACCGGCCCACCGAGCGTTCCAGCGACCGGCCCACCGAGCAGCCGACCGAGCGGCCCACGGAACGCCCGACGGAACGCCCGACCCAGCGGCCGACCCAGCGGCCGACGACGCGGCCGACGACGCCCGCCCGGGTTTCGGTGAACACGAGCCTGCGCAACAACACGATGTACCGGGCCGGCTCGCTGCCCCGGCTCAACTGCCGCGGCGGCAACGTCAACCAGTTCAACCACGGCCAGCTCAAGGCGCTGATCCTGAAGACCGGCAGGTGCATGGACAAGGCGTGGCAGCCGATCCTGGAGAAGCAGGGCATCCGGTTCCGCCCGCCCAACTACGCCATCGCCTCCAGGAAGGGCAGGGGCGCCTGCGGCGACTATCCGTCGCCGGGGAGCATGGTGCCGTACTACTGCCCGCGCAACAGCACCATCTACGCCTCCACCTCCGCGCTGGCGTCGGGTGTCGGCAACGCCCCCGGGTACGGCGAGATCATCAGCTGGCACGGCGGCACCATCAGCATGATGGCCCACGAGTACGGCCACCACGTCCAGAACATCACCGGCCTGATGAACTCCTGGTGGTCCTCGACCCTGGAGTCCAGCAGCCAGAGCGGCAAGCTGGCACTGAGCCGCCGGCTGGAGCTCCAGGCAACCTGCTTCGCCGGCATGTGGATGCGGTCGGTCGCGTCGTCGTACCCGGTGAACACCGCCCAGCGCAGCCGGCTGTTCTGGTTCTACGGTCAGGTCGGCGACTGGCCGGGCCGGCCGCGCGACCACGGCAAGCCGGCGAACAACAATCTCTGGTTCCGCCAGGGGTGGGAGAAGAGCAAGACATACCAGTGCAATACGTGGCTGGCGAGCTCGTCGACGGTCTCCTGACAGCCGCGTGGCGTTCATCTCATGTTGAGCACATGTCTCTGTTGTCCATATATGGGGACTAGAATCCTGGCAATCTTGTGCCCATCGGGGGGCAAACGTCAGTTTTGCCTGGTAGACGCGTAAGGAGCCGGGTGTGAGCAATCGCGATGGGGTAGACACCGTGCCAGAAGGCAAGAAACGGCGCCCCATCCGACGAACGCGGCCGAGCGCCCAGCGGGGCGCCGGCCGTGCCAAAGGCGCTCCCGCCGCCCCGCGCTTCGCCAAGCCGCTGACGCCGGGCGCCGTCCTCGGCTGGACCGCGCTGTCGGCCATCGTGCCCGGTGCCGCTCACCTGCGGGCCGGGCACCGCCGTACCGGTTTGGTCCTGGTCAGCGTGTACGCGGTGCTGCTGCTGGGGGCCCTGGCCTACGGCCTGAGCGTGGCCGGCGACCTGTCGAACGTGGCGGGCCTGGCCGGCGACGGGGCGATGCTCGCGGTGGTCATCGGCGCCTCGGTGCTGGCCCTGGCCTGGTTCGCGCTGCTGGTGACCTCCTACGTGGCGCTGGGGCCGAACAAGCTGCCCCAGCAGGGCCAGATCCTGACCGGCATCGTGGTGGGCCTGCTCTGCGTGACCGTCATGTCGCCGTTCGCGCTGGCCGCCAACAGCGTGCTGACCGTGCGCGACGCGGTCGGCGCGATCTTCCCCTCGGAGCCCGACTCCGACAATCCCGCCGTCGCCCAGAACCCGGAGGACCCCTGGGACGGCAAGGAGCGGGTCAACTTCCTGCTCATAGGCGGCGACGCGGCCGGTAACAGGACCGGCGTGCGCACCGACAGCATGAACGTGGCCAGCGTGGACCTCAAGACCGGCACGACCGTGCTGTTCAGCCTCCCGCGCAACCTCCAGCACGTCCGCTTCCCCCCGTCCTCGCCGCTGCACAAGCAGTTCCCGAACGGCTTCATGGCCGAACTGCCCAACGGCGGCCTGCTCAACGAGGTCTGGCAGTACGCCACCGACAACCCGCAGCTCATGGGCGGCCGGAACAAGGGCCCGCGGGCGCTGATGGACGCCATCGGCTACACGCTGAACCTCAAGATCGACTACTACATGCTGATGAACATGTACGGCTTCGCCGACCTGGTGGACGCCATCGGCGGCCTGCGGATCAGGGTGGAGCAGGACGTCAAGTGGGGCGGCCTGTACGGCACCGCCGGCGTGATCAAGGCCGGCGAGCGCAAGCTGACCGGCGAGCAGGCCCTCTGGTACGGCCGCTCCCGCGTCGGCAGCGACGACTTCTCCCGGATGAGCCGCCAGCGCTGCGTCATCGGCGCCTTCGCCCAGCAGGCCACGCCCACGGTGATCCTGACCAGGTTCAACAAGATCGCCGGCGCGGCCAAGCGGCTGGCCCAGACGAACATCCCCCGGCACCTGGTGCAGCCGCTCGTCGAGCTGGCCGTCAAGGTCAAGGGGGCCAAGATCACCAGCCTGCAGTTCGTGCCGCCGGAGTTCTACTCGGGCCGGCCGGACTGGGCGAAGATCCGTACCGCCACGAAGAAGGCGATCAACGACTCGCTGCGCCCGGCCCGGCAGGCGCAGACGGCCGGCGTCAGCGCCTCCCCGAGCGTGACGGCGTCCAGGACCCGCACGGTCACGCCGCAGCGTCCCACGCAGACGCCCACCCGCAACTCGCAGCGGGCCGGCGCCAAGGGCCTCGACGAGCTCTGCGGCCTCTGAGCCCACGCCTCTTGGGAGCCGTGTCACGGCGAAGGCCCTTGTAAGGCGCCAGGAGCACGATCCCGGGGCCGCGGGCGGCCGGGGTGAGCCCCGGGGTCAGCCGAAGGTCACCGGCAGGCTCACGGGCCCGCGCACGGTCAGGCTGGCCCGCCAGCGCAGGCGTTCCCGCGGCACCGCGAGGGCGAGCCCCGGCAGGCGGACGACCTGGCTCAGGGCGGCGCGGCCGGTGACGCGGGCCAGCAGGGCGCCCAGGCAGTAGTGCGGCCCGTGGCCGAAGCTGAGGTGGGCGTTGTCGGTCCGGGTGAGGTCGGGCAGGTCGGGGTCGGCGAAGCGGCGCGGGTCGCGGTTGGCGGCGGCCAGCGCCACCAGGACCGGCTGACCGGCGGGCAGGAGCACGCCGCCCAGCTCCACCGGCTCCAGCGGGAAACGCCAGGTGGCCAGCTCGACCGGGCTGTCGTGGCGCAACAGCTCCTCCACGGCCGATTCGATCAGCTCGGGCCTGGCCCGCAGCAACTCCAGTTGCCGGGGGTGGCGCAGCAGCGTGTACGTGCCCAGCGCGATCAGCCCGACGGTCGTCTCGTGCCCGGCGACGAGCAGCAGGAAGATCATCGACAGCAGCTCGTCCTCGCTGAGCCGGTCGCCGTCGAGCGCGGCGGCGGTGATCGTGCTGATGAGGTCGTCGCCGGGCGCGTGCCGCCTGCCCTCGACCAGCCCGCGCACGTAGCCGGCCAGCGCCCGCAGCGCCTCGGGCCGGCTCTCCCCCGGCACCGCCTCGGAGGACACCACCGCCGTGGTCCACCGCTGGAAGTCCGTCCGGTCGGCCATCGGCACCCCCAGCACATCGCACAGCACGCCCGACTGCAGCGGCGAGGCGAAGCCGGCCACCAGGTCGTCGCCCGGAGTCAGCCCGGCGGCGAGCGCGCGGGCCGCCTCCTCGATCCCCGGCCGCAGCTCCGCCAGCCGGCGCGGGGTGAAGAAGACGGAGACCAGGCGGCGCAGCCTGGTGTGCTCGGGCGGGTCGGTGGTGAGCAGGTGCGTGCCGAGCCCGGCGCGGTCCTCCAGCGGCCGGCCGCGCCCCGCCTCCCGCCAGTCGGCGGGGGCGTGCCGCGGGTCCTTGCTCAGCCTCGGGTCGGCGAGCGCGGCCCTGGCGTCGTCGTAGCGGGTCACGAGCCAGCCGTACAGTCCGCCGCGCAGTTTCACGAAGTGGGGCGCGCCCGTTTCGCGCAGCCCGGCGTAGGCGGGATAGGGGTCGGCGAGCAGCCCTTCGTGGCCGGGCAGCATCTCCTCCAGCATGCGTCCTCTCCGGGTGGGCCGATCCGGCGTCGGAACGGGGTCGCGCGAAATCCGGTCATGTCATGAAAGCGGCCCGCGGGGCGACGCGGCAACCCGCGGGCCGATTCCCCGGCTGTTCGCCGAGCTGTCCGGAAATCCCGCCGGCGCGTGCGGCGCTCACCCGGCCGTGGCGGGAGTTCCGGGAACCGCACTGGTGCCGCCCGGGTCGGCCGCACCCGGGCGACGGGCAAGCTGAATTTCCCTTTTCATGGCGCCGATCACCGTTATCCGGAAAGCCTGATGCCTCTACCTCACCTCGCGATCGGCGACAAATCAACCGTCGCCGAAAACAAATCCCCTGACCCGTGGTCAAGCGATCGCCGAAATCAATTCCGTATTCGCGGCGGCCGGTCACACCAGGGCGGAGTTCTTCTTCGGCAGCAGGACGAGCGCGCCGACGTAGAGCAGGGCCGCCACGATGAGCAGGCCCTTGTAGCCGATCACCAGCGCCACGTACTCCAGGCAGCCGCCGACCATCGCGCCCAGCAGGTTCGCGCCGAAGGAGGTGGTGGCGTCGGCCGTCTCGGCGAAGCGCTTGGCGAAGATCACGTTGGCGGCGAAGATGGGCAGGAACGCCACCGTCACGGCGGCCACCGCGCGCACCGGGAGCGGCAGGCCGAGCAGCCACTCGTTCGGCACGAGCCAGGCCAGCAGCAGGCCGGCGAAGAGCACGCTGTACATGACCGGCAGGGGCGGGACGCGGAAGCGGCGGGTCACCTCGACGGCGGCGAGCACCGCGACGAGCACGCCGGCGAAGACGATCGCGTTGACCACCCAGGTGGTGCCGAACAGCAGCGCGAACCCGGTCACGCTCTTGGTCTCCAGCAGCATGAAGCCGACGCCCAGCAGGAACAGGTCCGCGTACGGGCGCATCCGCCGGTACGGGCCGGCCACCACGCGCACGGCGAGCAGGCTGACGATGAGGATCAGGCCGAGCGTGATGACGTAGATCGGCGGGATCGTGGCGTCCTTGAGGTAGAGGAAGGGCCGGTCGTCGCCGGCCGGCTCGGGGGTGCCCGCGGCCGCGCCCGGCCATTCGGTGGCGCAGCGCTGGTCGGCGGCGCCCAGGCCGGCGGTGATCACGGCCTGCTGCCCGGCGGTGCTGACCACGTCCACGCACGGCTTGTGGCCGAACGCGCGCTGCATGGTCGAGGCGAGCCGGTCGACCAGCCAGCTCTCCCGGTAGTAGTTGTACATCGAGAACGTGCCGCCCGGCCGCAGGTGGGCGCGGGCCGCCCGCATGGCCTCCTCGGTGAACAGGTAGCTCTCCAGGCGCAGCGAGCTGGCGCCGGAGACGAGGGTGAGCGAGTCGGGCAGGGCGAACAGGATCAGGTCGTACTTCTCGCCGGTGCGCTCCAGGAAGGCGCGGCCGTCGGTGACGTGGGTGGTGACGCGGGGGTCGTCGTAGGGCCGGTCGGGGTGGACGGAGCCGCCGAGCTCGCGCAGCTTGGGGTCGATCTCCACGGCGTCGACGCGGGCGGCGCCCTTGGACAGGGCGATCGCCACGTCGGTGCCGCTGCCCGCACCGACGATGAGCACGTCCTTCGGCGGCTTGGTGGTGCGCTCGTACGGCAGGCCGTACTGGGCCTCCCACTGCAGGCGGGCGGCGGCGGGCACGGCCTGCTGGTGCGGGATGCCGTTGACCGCGATGTCGGTGACGGGGATGCCGAGCTGCTGCAGCTGCCTGGTGGTGACCTTGTAGTACGGCGACCAGAGCGCCCCGGCGGTGAGCGTCTCGGCCAGCAGCAGCCCGACCACGGCCACGGCGGGCACGACCACCATGAGCACCCACGGCACGGGCGGCCGGGGCACCAGGAGCAGGCCGTAGCAGACGGCCGCGATCAGTCCCCAGAACACCGGCGGCGCGCTCAGGAACGACAGCGCGGTGAACGCCGCGATGCCGGTGAGGCTGCCGATGAGGTCGTAGCGGTAGGCCTCCAGGCGGGGCAGCTCGGGAAAGCACCGGCCGACCAGCTCGGCCGGCCCCATGAGCACCACGGCCGCGGCGCAGAAGATCACCGGCAGGATCGCCCAGGCGGGCGGCCCGCTGGTGGCCAGGCTCGTCCAGTACAGGACGCCTTCGGTGTTGCGGTCGACGGTGACGGGGAAGGTCAGCACCACGATGACGAGCAGGGCGAGCACGACGGGCGAGTAGTAGGGCTGCCGCCGCGAGCGCCCCACGCGCAGGAAGCCGAGCCCGATGCCGAGAAACGACCCGAGCAGCACGAAATTGGTGAAATAGCTGAGATGGACGATGTTGGACCCGGTCCACCGGATCAGCGCCAGCTCTAGGAAGAGCATGAAGGCACTGGCGAGGACGAGCCTCGGCCGCACCGCCAGCCAGTGTGCTTTTTCCCCGTCGTCGACCGGCTTCTGCGCCTGGAGCGTCATGATGTCTCACCGTAGTGAACGGACGGAAAACAAGGAAGTCCGACGCCCCGGGAGAAACGCCGGCCGCTTCACGGCGAAAGGGGCGTTCGGCCCTTCCTCACTCCTGTTCGCGGTTGAACACCCGGGTGCCGATCGTCAGGCTGATCGCGGTGAAGACGACGGTGACCGCCACGCCCACGGCCACGGTGCCGGTCGCGTACCGGCCGGCGAACAGGTCGCGCAGCGCCTCCAGCACGTAGCGGAACGGGCTCAGGTAGGACAGTCCGTCGAGCCAGCCCGGCGCCATCGACATCGGCAGCAGCGCGCCCGACAGCAGGATCAGCGGCATCACGGCGGTGCTCATCACCGGCGCGAAGAGGTTCTCGTCGATCGTCAGCGCGATCGCGTACGACAGCGCGGCCAGGCTCGCCCCCAGCACGACGACCAGCACGAAGCCGGCCGCGAGCCCGGCCGCCGGCGCCCGCAGCCCGAAGGCGAAGGCCACCGCGAGCAGCAGCGCCGTCTGCAGGACCAGCGTGACGACGTTGTTGAGCACCCGCCCGAGCAACAGCGCCAGCCGGCCGGCGGGGGTGACGCGCAGCCGTTCCAGCACGCCCATGCGCTTGTCGAAGACCACCCCGAACCCGGCCATGCCCGTGCTGAGCAGCCCGAGCTGGAGGATCAGGCCGGGCACCAGCGTCTCCCACGTGCCGAACGTGGCGAAGATGGGCCCGAACAGCACCAGGAACAGCAGCGGCTGGATCGCGCCGAAGGCGATGCCGACCTTCTGCCGCAGGGTGACGCTCAGCCCGTGGCGGAACAGCACCCACGTCTCGCGTGGCATCAGGCCTCCTTGCCGGTCGGCACGTCACTCTGCTCGCGCGGCGACCTGCCGGTGATGTCGAGGAACACGTCGTCGAGCGTGCGCCCGCCGGTCTTGAGCGCGGCCGGGGCGCCCTCGGCCACGATGCGGCCGTGGTCGATGATCAGCACCCGGTCGCAGAGCGCGTCGGCCTCGTCCAGGTAGTGGGTGCTGAGGAACACCGTCATGCCCTGATCGGCGCGCAGCGAGCGGATGAGGTCCCACAGATTGGCCCGGCTCCCCGGGTCCAGGCCGGTGGTCGGCTCGTCGAGGAAGAGCAGCGCCGGATCGTGCAGCAGGGCGAACGCGATGTCGAAGCGGCGGCGCTGGCCGCCTGACAGCGCGGCGGGGAACGCGGTCTCCAGGCCGGTGAGCTCCATCCTGGCCAGGACCTCCTCCGCCCTGGCGGCGACCTCGCGCCGGCTCAGGCCGTACAGCATGCCCTGCAGCTCCAGCTCGCCCTTCACCGGCGAGACGGGGGGCATGGCGCCGCTCTGGGCGACGTATCCGATGCGGCGGCGCACCTCCTTCGGCGCGCCGATCAGGTCGTGGCCGGCCACCGTCGCGGTGCCCGCGGTGGGGCGCAGCAAGGTGGTCAGCAGGCGCATCGTCGTGGTCTTGCCGGCGCCGTTCTGGCCGAGGAAGCCGACGATCTCCCCCTGCTCCACGCAGATGTCGACGCCTCTGACGGCTTCGGCGCCGCCCTTGAAGGTCTTGCTCAGACCCATGGTGTTGATCATTGTATCGCCTCCAAAATTTAAGTAACCACAATTTTGGAGTGACTGCAAGTTGGATAGGATGGGGGCATGGCTGAAGGGCTGCGGGAGCGGAAGAAGCGCGAGACGCGGGAGCGCATCTCCGACATCGCGACGGGCCTGTTCCTGGCCCGGGGGTTCGACAACGTGACGGTGGCCGAGGTGGCGCGGGCCGCCGACGTGTCGGTCAACACGGTCTTCAACTACTTCAGCACGAAGGAGGACCTGTTCGCCGACCGCTACGACCTCGTGGTCGACCTGCCGCAGCAGGTGCTGCGCGAGCGGGGGCCGGGAGAGGGCGTGGTGCGCGCGTTCCGGCGCGACTACCTCGGCGCGATCGAGACGCGCGACTGGCGCTACGGGCTCAACGCGGGCAACGACGCCTTCTCACGGGTGATCAACGACAGTCCCGCGCTGACGGCCCGGCTGCGTGACGTCCATCTCCAGCGGGAGCAGGGCCTGGCGCGGGCGCTGGCCGGCGAGCTCGGCGCCGATCCTGGCGACCTCGTCCCGCGGGTCGCGGCGGCGCAGATCCTGGCCGTCACCCGGATCCTGAGCGAGCGCGCCCAGGCCATGACGCTGGCCGGCGAGCCGTGGGAGCGGATCGGGCCGCTGCTGACGGCGCAGGCCCACCAGGCGTTCGACCTGCTGGAGAACGGGCTGGGCGACCTTTAGCGCGAAGGGGTCTCAGATGTCCGACAGGGCGCCGAGGAGGCCGAACAGCAGGCCGATGGCCACTAGGCCCAGGGTGAGGATCAGCATCGCGCTGCTGATGATGCCGCAGATGCGGCCGGCCTGGACGTGGCCGCGGTTCTCGTAGAAGTAGCCGCTGCCGTCGATCTCACGCAGCGCCTTGTTGCCCATCGACCAGGCGAAGGGGCCGATGAACGTGCACACCACCAGGCTCAGGATCCCCAGCACGAGGATGGTGGTGCCGTTGGGGTGGCTCTGCGGCACGGGACCGTAGGGGCCTTGGCCGTAGTCGGGATAGGACATGGTCGTATGGTCCCCCACATCGACAAGTCAGGGGGGTTTTATACCACAGTCCTCGGGTTGATCATATTGCGTCATCATGGTGCCGACCTGATCCACCCCTGAGGAGCCTGCACCCGTGCGCGAACGCACTCGAGCCCTGCTCGCCCACCGGCATTTCCAGCGGTTCATCATCGGCCTGATCGTGCTGAACGCGGCCACCCTCGGCATGGAGACCTTCCCTCCCCTGGTCGAGCGGTACGGCAGCCTGCTCACCGTGATCGATCATCTCGCGCTCTACATCTTCGCCGCCGAGCTGATCGCCAAGATCTACGTCGAACGCGCCGCCTTCCCGCGCGACCCGTGGAACATCTTCGACACGATCATCGTCGGCATCGCCTTCGCCTCCACGACCGGCGGCCTGTCGGTGCTGCGGGCGCTACGCATCCTGCGGGTGCTGCGGCTGCTGTCGGTCGTGCCCAGCCTGCGCCGCGTAGTCTCGGCGCTGCTGCGGGCGATGCCGGGGATGAGCTCGATCGTGGTGCTGCTGTCGCTGGTGCTGTACGTCGCCGCGGTCATGGCCACGAAGCTGTACGGCCAGACCGCGCCCGATCGCTTCGGCGACCTGCCGACCTCGCTGTTCACCCTCTACCAGACGATGACGGGCGACGACTGGGGCAACATCGCCAGGGAGGTGATGAGCCGGCATCCGACGGCGTGGATCTTCTTCACCATCTTCATCCTCGTGTGCACGTTCGTCGTGCTGAACCTCTTCCTGGCGGTCGTGGTGAGCGCCATGGACGAGGAGAGCGAGGAGGAGCGGGCCGAGGAGCGGGCGGAGCGGGCCGAGGAACTGGCGGCGATCGAGGACACGACGGCGCACACTCAGCGGATCCTGGACGAGCTGGCCGCGCTGCGCGCGGAGGTCGCCCACCTGCGCGAGACGTTGCCTGACGGCGTGCGGGAGCGGTCCGAGCCGCAGCCCAGGCGCTCACGCCGGGCCAAGGCCGGCCGCAACTGACCACCCGGCCGCGATCAGGCGCGGCCGTTCCCGGAGGCGCGGCGGTTCCCGGAGGCGCGGCCGTTCCCGGAGGCGCGGCCCGCGCCGGCGGCCGGGACTACGCGGCGGCGGCGTCGGGGGCGGTGCCGGGGGCCTCGCCGCCGCGGTGGCGGTAGGCGACCCGCCACAGGGCCACGAGCAGCAGCAGCACGACCACGAGCCAGCCGGGCAGCAGCCCGGACACCGCGGCCACGATCGGCGGCACGAGGACGGAGGGCACGGCCCAGCCCCAGATCCAGCGCCGCTCGGCCCGCAGGGCCAGGCCCAGCGCCGCGGAGGCGGCGAAGTACACCGCCAGCCCGCCGCCCAGCACCCAGCCGGCCCCGCCGTGCAGGTGCGCGCCCGGCTCGGCGGCGACCACGCCCAGCCCGGCCGCCGTCGCGGTGAGGCCGGCCGTCATGGCGAAGTGCGCGGGCAGGGCCACGTACGCCTTCAGCCCCCGCTCCGCTGCGCCGGGGACGGCGCTGAGGCCGTACTGGAGGGTGATCCACCACAGTGAGACGATCAGCCCGAACCCCGCCAGGGCGGCCAGCGCCAGCTCCGGCCCCCAGGACTGCCCGGAGGCGGCCAGCACGACCTGCATGACGGCCTCACCGAGCACGATGATCACGAACAGTCCCAGCCGCTCCCCCAGATGGACCGGCTCCAGCACGGCGGGGGCGTACTGGCCGGGCGCGGGGCGGGACCTGATGAGGTGCCTGTCGCGCTTCATCCGCCGCCGGATCTGCTCGTTCAGCTCCTCGATCATGCGCTCGGGCCGGCGGCCGCGGGCCACGGAGAAGCCGAGGTCGAGCAGCACGCCGATGCCCCACATGACGTAGCGCCAGGGGCCCTCGACCCAGATGGACGCGATCCACGGCGTCAGCCCCGCGCCCAGCTGGGCCGCGGGCCACGCGGTCATGATCGCGCCGGCCCGCTGGAGGCTTCTGGAGGCGCTCGACCTGGAGACGATGTACGCGGCGATGAACCAGCCGTCGTGCGTGCCGCCCGCGTCCATCTCGCGGGCGACGTCCGGCGCGGCGGCGGCCATCACGGCGATGCCGAACATGCCGATCAGCATGCTGAGCATGCGGGTGCGCTCGGCCCGCACGTTCGAGTACAGGGTCAGGGCGGTCCACACGCTCCAGACCGCGTAGTACAGGACGACGAAGAGCGCCACGTCCGGCCAGGTCGGGTGGGCCAGCCGGTGGGCCAGCTGGATCACCGCCACCACGACCACCAGGTCGAAGAACAGCTCTAACCAGCTCGCGTGACGCTCTTCCGCTGCACTCACGGCTAACGAGAATAGAACTCCACCACGAGCTGCTCGTCCACGGGGACCACGATCTGCTCGCGCTCGGGCCGGCTCACCAGCGTGAAGCGCAGGTCCTTCAGCTCCACCGACAGGTACGCGGCCGTGCGCTCGTCGGCGTGCACGCCCTCGGCCGCCGCGACGAAGGGCTGCATCTGGCGCGAGCGCGTCCGTACGGAGACGACCTGTCCGGGCTTGACCAGATAGCTGGGGATGTCGACCTTGCGGCCGTCCACGGCGATGTGGCCGTGGGCGATGTACTGGCGGGCGGCGTAGATCGACGGAGCCAGTCCCGAGCGCAGCACGAGGGAGGCCAGGCGGGTCTCCAGCAGGGTGACGAGCTCGGCGCCCGAGGCGCCCGGCTTGCGTACGGCGAGGTCCCAGTAGCGGCGCAGCTGGCGCTCCGACACGTCGTAGTACCAGCGCAGCTTCTGCTTCTCCAGCAGCCGCAGGCCGTAGTCGCCGGTGTTGCGGCGGTTGGTCTTGCGCCCGTGCTCGCCCGGCGGGTACGGGCGCGTCTCGAAGTAGCGGACGGCTTTCCTGGTCAGCGGGACGCCCGCGCGACGCGACAGTCGCACCTTCGGGCCGGTGTAGCGCACGTTCACCTCGATGTGATTAGGTAATCCTTACTTAGGCAAGCCTAACCTACACCATTGGTCTCCAAGGAGGCGTCATGCTGCCGATCCCCGAGCGGGTCCGCACCCTCGCCGCGACCGCCGACGTCGCCAAGCTCACCGTTGACGGCGCCCCCTCCCCCGCCCGCGGCGGGGTGGACGAGCGCGGCCGTCCCGTGCTGCTGGTCCGGCCCGGCGAGGCGCTGCACGGCCTGCGCGCGGACGCCGTCGTGGCCGTCAACCTGACCTCGATGCGGCAGCTCGGCCCGGTGACGCATCCGCGCGGGCTGCTGGAGGTGCAGGGCTGGGCGGAGGCCGTGCCGGAGGCCGAGGCCCGTGCCGCGGCGGTGGCGGTGGCCGCGCACAGCGCCGACGAGAGCCTGTTCGAGGCGCTGGAGCGGTTCGGGCGGCCGGACGCGCCGCGGTTGCTGCGGCTGGACGTGGGGCAGGTCGTGTACCTGACCGGGCAGGAGTCCGGGCTGCTGGACGCCGACGACTACCTCGGGGCGGCGCCCGACCCGCTGTCGGAGACGGCCGAGCGGGTGCTCGCGCACGTCAACTCCGCCCACCGGACGCAGCTCACCGCCGGGGTGACCAGGCAGCTGGGGGAGCCGGCGGCGGAGGTGTGGCTGTGGGAGCTGGACCGGTTCGGGGCGACGGTACGGGTGGACGAGACGCTCGTCCGCTTCCCCTGGCCGGTGCCGGCCCGCTCCGACCTGTGCCTGGAGACGGCGCTACGCGGCCTGCTCTGCACCTGCTGACCCGCGCGCGCACTCACCTGTGCGGGTGCTGACCCGCGCGTTCTGGCCCGTGCGCGTTCCGGCCCGTGCGCGGCCTGGACGGGGCCTGGACGCGGGCTGGACGCGGGCCGGACACGGTCTGGACGCGGGCCGGACGCGGGCCGGGGTCAGGACTGGCCGGCCTCGACCGGGGTGGGCAGCGCCGGGGTGCGGCGCAGGGTCGTGAGGGTCATGGTCTCGTCCACGGCCTCCGGTGACAGCACATGGTCCAGCACCATGACCGCGCAGCCGCTGATGCCCGCCCCCGCCCCGAGCCGGCTCGGCTCGATCCGCAGCCGGCGGGTGGCCAGCGCGGTGGAGCGGCGGTAGACGACCTCGCGGATGCTCGACACCAGCGGCCCGAACGCCTCCGCGACGTCGCCGCCCAGCACCACCACCGACGGGTTGAGGATGTTGACCGCCCCGGCCAGCACCTCCCCGATGCGCCGCCCGGCCTCGCGGACCGTGGCCATCGTCTCGGCGTCGCCCGCGCGCACCAGAGTCGTCACGTCGGCGATGGTCCGCACGTCCTTGCCCCGGCCGCGCAGTTCGCGCAGCAGCGCGGTGCCGCTGGCGACGGAGTCGACGCAGTCCATGTTGCCGCAGCGGCACAGCACCCCGCCGCCGTCGATCACCGGGATGTGCCCGATCTCGCCGGCCGCGCCCATCGCGCCGCGCAGGATGCCGCCTCCGGCGATCACGCCCGCGCCGATGCGGGTCGAGATCTTCACGAACATCAGGTCGTCGAGCTCGGGGTAGGTGCCCCGGTGCTCGCCGATGGCCAGCACGTTGACGTCGTTGTCCACCAGGACGGGCACGGGGAAGCGCTCGCGGATGATCGGCGGGATGACCACGCCGGTCCACGAGGCCATGACGCGGGCGCTCTCCGTACGGCCCTGGGCGAACTCGACCGTGGCCGGCACGCCCATCCCGACGCCTCTGATCATCGCGCGTGGCCGGTCGCCGAGCAGGTCGTCCCAGGTGTCCATGAGCAGCGGCAGCACGGTGTCCGGCCCCTGCTCGACGTCCATCGCGAACTCGCGCCCGGCCAGCTCACGGCCGGCCAGGTCGCACACGGCCACTCTGGTGCGGCTGGCGCCGAGCGCCGCCACGAGCACCACGCCGCCCGAGGCGTTGAACTCCAGCCGGACCGGCGGGCGCCCGCCCGTGGAGGGGGCGTCGGTCCGCTCCACGACGAGCCCGCGTTCGAGCAGCTCACCGACGCGCAACTGCACCGCGGGACGCGACAGGCCGGTGACCCGGCCCAGGTCGGCGCGCGTCACGGCCTCACCGGCGCGGATGAGGCGGAGCACCTCGCCACTCGTGGCGAGCGCGGCTGCGGTACGTCGAGGCATCGGCTAAGTGAACCACACGGGGTTGTGTAATGAAAAGTGACGACTTTTTCATCTCAGATACCAAAACTCCGCTTGTGCACGACCCAAACTCTCGTTAGTGTCCGTTCTGTCCCTGCTTGGTAGATCCCCCGGAGCCCGGAACCGTGTCGACCGCACCACCGAACGTCCCCGTCCACCCCGGCACCCACCCCGTCACCCACGCCGCCGACCTCGTCGTCTTCGGTGGCACGGGCGACCTGTCCATGCGCAAACTGCTGCCGGCGCTCTACCACAGCGACAGGGACGGCAGGCTCGCCCCGGAGACCCGCGTCATCGCCCTGTCCAGGGGCGGGCTGACCGACGCCGACTTCCGCGGCAAGGTGGACGCCGAGGTACGCGACAGCGTCCCGGTCGACGACCCCGGCGTGTGGCAGCGTTTCCTCGGCCGGCTGCACCACGTGTCGGTGGACGTCGGCCACGGCGCCGGCACCGAGGCGGGTTCCGGCTGGAGCGCGCTGGCCACGCTGCTGGCCGGGCACGAGGACCGGGACCGGATCTTCTATCTGGCCAGCCCGCCCAGGACGTTCGGCCCCTTCTGCCGCGAGGCGCACGAGGCCGGTCTGGTGACGCCCCGCTCGCGCGTGGTGCTGGAGAAGCCGCTGGGCAACGACCTGGCCAGCGCGCAGCGCATCAACGACGAGGTCGGCGCCATCTTCGACGAGCGCCAGATCTTCCGGATCGACCACTACCTGGGCAAGGAGACGGTGCAGAACCTGCTGGTGCTGCGCTTCGCCAACGCCTTCCTGGAGCCGATCTGGAACTCCCTGTGGATCGACCACGTCCAGATCACCGCCGCGGAGACCGTCGGCACGCCCGGCCGCCGCGGCTACTACGACCACGCGGGCGCGCTGCGCGACATGGTGCAGAACCACCTGCTCCAGCTGCTCACCCTGACCGCGATGGAGCCGCCGGCCCGCAACGACCGCGAGGCCATCCGCGACGAGAAGGTCAAGGTGCTCCAGGCGCTGCGGCCGATCGCGGGCGGCGAGGTGGAGCGCTTCACCGTGCGCGGCCAGTACACCGGGGCCGGTGACCTGCCCGGCTACCTCGACGAACCCGGCTCCACGCCGACGACCGAGATGTCCAGCCGGGTGGAGACGTTCACCGCGATCAGGGCCGAGATCAGGAACTGGCGCTGGGCCGGGGTGCCGTTCTACCTGCGCACCGGCAAGCGGATGCCCTACCGGCGCTCGGAGATCGTGGTGCAGTTCAAGGACGTGCCGCACGCCATCTTCCCCGGCGGCACGCCGAACCGGCTGGTCCTGCGGCTGCAGCCGGAAGAGGGCATCGAGCTGCACATCATGGCCAAGGAGCCGGGCGCGGGCGAGGTGGCGCTGCAGCCGGTGCCGATGTCGCTGAGCTTCGGCGAGACGTTCACGGCACGGGTGCCGGAGGCGTACGAACGGCTGCTGACCGACGTGCTGGCCGGGAACCCGACGCTGTTCATGCGCCGCGACGAGGTCGAGGCGGCCTGGCGCTGGATCGATCCGATCCAGGACGCCTGGAAGGCCACCGCCGGCCTGCCCGAGCCGTACCCCGCCGGCACCACCGGCCCCGCAGGAGCGCATGAGCTGCTCGGCCGCAGCGGTCGCGCCTGGCACGAGGAGGAAGCGTGAACGAGCGAACCAACCGATCCGGCGGAGGAAACCCCGTGAACACCCTCATCCAGGAGATCACCGACCGCATCGCCGAGCGCAGCGCCGTCAGCCGGGCCGCCTACCTCGACCGGATCCGCCGGGACGGCGAGCAGGCCAGGGCGAACGGCCCGGCGCGGGCGCACCTCGGCTGCGCGAACCTGGCGCACGGCTTCGCGGGCGCCACGGGCGAGGACAAGCCGGCCCTGCGCGCCGCGGCCAAGCCGGGCGTGGCCATCGTGACCAGCTACAACGACATGCTGTCCGCGCACCAGCCGTACGAGACGTACCCGCCGGAGCTGAAGGCGGCCGTGCGCAAGGCCGGCGGCGTGGCCCAGGTGGCGGGCGGCGTGCCGGCGATGTGCGACGGCATCACCCAGGGCCGGGCGGGCATGGAGCTGTCGCTCTACAGCCGCGACGTGATCGCCATGGCCACCGCGATCGCGCTGTCGCACGACATGTTCGACTCCACGCTGCTGCTGGGCGTGTGCGACAAGATCGTGCCGGGCCTGTTCATCGGGGCGCTGCACTTCGGGCACCTGCCCGCGATCTTCGTGCCCGCCGGGCCGATGACGTCGGGCCTGCCGAACAAGGTCAAGGCGCGCACCCGCCAGCTCTTCGCCGAGGGCAAGGTCGGCAGGGTCGAGCTGCTGGACGCCGAGGCGAAGTCGTACCACTCCCCCGGCACCTGCACCTTCTACGGCACCGCGAACTCCAACCAGGCGCTGATGGAGGTCATGGGCCTGCACCTGCCCGGCTCGACGTTCGTCAACCCGCACACCGAGCTGCGCCACGCCCTCACCGAGGCCGCCGGGCGCAGGGCGGTGGAGATCACCGCGCACGGCGCCGACTACACGCCGATCGGCGAGCTGGTGGACGAGAAGTCCATCGTGAACGCCTGCGTCGCGCTGCTGGCCACCGGCGGCTCCACGAACCACACGCTGCACCTGGTGGCCATGGCCGCCGCCGCGGGCATCGTGCTGACCTGGGACGACCTGGCCCAGCTGTCGCGAGTGGTGCCGTCCCTCACCAAGATCTACCCCAACGGCCAGGCGGACGTGAACCACTTCCGCGACGCCGGCGGCATGCAGGTGCTCATCGGCGACCTGCTCGACGAGGGCCTGCTGCACGCCGACGTGCTGACGGTCGCCGGCCCCGGCCTCGACCGCTACCGCGAGGCGCCGGAGCTGGTGGACGGCGAGCTGGTCTGGTCGCCGGTCACCGGCGGCAGCTCCGACCTGGACGTGCTGCGGCCGGTCGCCAAGCCGTTCTCGGCCGACGGCGGCATCCACATGGTCGAGGGCAACCTGGGCCGCGCGGTCAGCAAGGTGTCGGCGGTCAAGCCGGAGCACCTGGTCATCGAGGCGCCGGCCAAGGTCTTCCACGACCAGCTCGACCTGCTGAAGGCGTTCGAGGCGGGCGAGCTGGACGGGCAGGACTTCGTGGCCGTCATCCGCTACCAGGGCCCGAGCGCGAACGGCATGCCCGAGCTGCACAAGCTCACCTCGCCGCTGGCCGTGCTGCTCGACAGGGGGCAGCGGGTGGCGATCGTCACCGACGGCCGCATGTCGGGCGCGTCCGGCAAGGTGCCGGCGGCCATCCACCTGTCGCCCGAGGCCGCCGACGGCGGGCCGATCGCGCTGGTGCGCGAGGGCGACGTGATCAGGCTCGACTCCGCGGCGGGGACGCTGGAGCTGCTGGTGCCGGCCGAGGAACTGGCCCGGCGCGCGCCCGAGGGCCGGCCGCTGAGCGACGCGCAGTGGGTCGGCACCGGGCGCGAGCTGTTCGCCGCCTTCCGCCGGATGGCGGGGCACGCCGAGCAGGGCGCGGGCATCTTCGGCGTGAGCGGCGCCGAGTCGCCGCACCACGGGCCCGGCCTGGGCTTCCCGGCCGAGGCCGGCTCCTCGCACCTGGAGACGGGCGCGCCGCTCGGCGCCCGGCCGGCCGGACTGTCCCGGTGACCGGTCCCACGTCTGTCCGGCGGGTCGCGCCGGTCCGGCGGGCTGTGTCCGCTCGGGGGCTTGTGTCCGTTCGGGGAGCTGTGTCCGTTCGGGGGGTTACCGACCTGACAGAGCCCGTACGTACTCGCCGTCCCCTCTGGGGTGGCGCGGGCGGTCGTGGGATCCTTCGGAGTACGGCGAGCGATCTTGACGCCGCCCCGGACGCCGGAGGTATGCGTGAGTGCCTTTGACCTTCCCTGGCTGGTGGCCGACATCGGAGGGACCAACGCCCGGTTCGGCCTGGTCACCTCGCTCGGAGCGCCCCCGTCGAACGTCGCGGTGCTGCCGGGGGCCGACCATCCGACCCTCCCGGACGCCGTCACCGCCTACCTCGCGACGCACGCGGGCGGGGTGCGACCAGGGGCGGCCTGCCTGGCCCTGGCCGGGCCGATCGACGGCGACGACTACCGGCTCACGAACTCCTCCTGGGCCGGCTCCGTACGCGATCTCGGCATCCCCTACGCCCGGCTGCTGAACGACTTCGAGGCCCTGGCCGTCTCGCTCCCCCACCTGGAGGGCGCCGACCTGGTCTCCCTGGGCGGGCCCGCGCCCGGCCACGGCGTCAAGGCGGTGCTCGGACCGGGGACCGGGCTCGGCGTCGGCGGCCTGGTGCCGGTCGACGACGGCTGGGCCCCGATCCCCGGCGAGGGCGGGCACGTCACGGTGCCGGTGGTGGAGCCGAAGGAGTTCGAGGTGGTGCGGGCGCTGCGCGCGCAGGGCCTGCCGCACGTGGTGGCCGAGCACCTGCTGTCCGGCCCGGGGCTCGTCCGGCTGCACCGGGCGCTGGCGTCGGTGAACGGCGTCGCCGCTCCCGATCTGACCGCCTCCGACATCGTGGCCAGGGTGGACGACTCGTTGTGCGCGGAGACCGTCGAGGTGTTCTGCGGGCTGCTGGGCGGCTTCGCCGGCAACGTGGCGCTGACCCTCGGGGCCAGGGGCGGGGTCTATCTGGGCGGCGGGGTGCTGCCCCGTATCGTGGAACGCGTGCGGGCCAGCGGTTTCCGTGCCCGGTTCGAGGCCAACCCCGACATGGCCGCCTACCTGGCGGGCATCGGCACCGCGTTGATCGTCGCGCCGCAACCGGCGCTGACGGGCGCGGCGGCCTGGCTGAGCCGGCGGGCCCGCAAGGAGCTCGTGAGCTGACCGGGCCACCTGCTCGCACCGAACGACCTGTGCGGGACGGCCGGACCTTGGCCGTCCCGGACCGCACGACTTGAACTAGCAGCGGCCCCCGTGGTGGTGGCCGATGAGGAGAGAAGCATCCATGAGCCTGCTCGATCTCGCCCCGGTGATCCCCGTCGTGGTGATCGATGACGTGGAGACCGCGGTGCCGCTGGCCCGGGCGCTGGTGGCCGGTGGGCTGCCGGCCATCGAGGTGACCCTGCGCACGCCGGCCGCGCGCGAGGCCATCGCCAGGATCGCCGCCGAGGTCCCCGAGGCGACCGTGGGCGCCGGGACGGTCAGGACCGCCGACGACATCTCCGCGTCCGTGGCGGCCGGGGCCAGGTTCCTCGTGTCTCCGGGGACGACCCCGTCGCTCGTCGAGGCGCTGGAGGCCAGCGGTGTGCCGTTCCTGCCGGGGGCGGTCACCGTGTCCGAGGCGATGGCGCTGGCCGAGCGCGGGATCAAGGAGCTGAAGTTCTTCCCGGCCGAGGCCGCGGGCGGCGTCACGTACCTGAAGTCGCTCGGCGGGCCGCTGCCCGACGTGCGCTTCTGCCCGACCGGCGGCATCCGCGTGGAGACCGCCCCCGACTACCTGGCGCTGCCGAACGTGGGCTGCGTCGGCGGGACGTGGCTGACCCCGGCGGACGCGCTCGCCTCGGGAGACTGGGCGCGGGTGGAGAAGCTGGCCGCGGAGGCCGCCGCACTCCGCTGACGCGCGCGTACGGCTCCTGCCCCGGGCGTGCGACGGGGCCGGTGCCAGAGGGGCCTGCGCCGGGCGTCAGCTCCAGATCGACACGTGCACCGTGGGCCGGAAGCGGCTGCGGGGGACGCCGTCGTCCGGGGTGCGCATGACCTGGGTGGCCGCGGGCGTCGTGAGGAAGTCCATGAACGTGCCCGCCGCCGCCGAGCGCGCCGCCGGTTCGAGGGTGGTGGCGTACCAGTAGGCGGCCAGCGGGGTCGCCGCGGTCTCGATGGGGACGAGTTCGCCCCTGCGCAGCTGGGAGGCCACCAGGTGGGCGGTGGCGGGCGCGACGCCGGCGCCCTCGGCCGCCGCCTTCCAGGCCGCCGTCTGGTTGGCGAAGACCCGTACCTGCGCCTCCTTGACCCGTAACAGGCGCAGCAGGCGGCTGGTGTCGCTGGCCGGGTCGGTGCCTGAGGGGCCGACCAGCCAGTGGTCCCTGCGCCCGTGCGGCGAGCCGACCGCGATGAGGCGGCAGCGCAGAACCGGCCGGCTCACCAGGCCGTCCCCGGCGAGCTGGGCCCCGAGCGCGACGTCGGCCAGGCGGCTGGACAGCAGCAGCGGGATCTCGGCGGTGGCGGCCACGCCGGTGGTGGCGTCCACCTGCTTGCGCTGGGTGAACAGGCAGAGCAGCGGGCCCGCCACGTACTCGGCCATTGCCGCGTCCATCACCACGTGCAGGCGGGCGGGACGGCCCGGCTGGACGGCGGCGACCGCCTCGGCTCCGAGCGCGACGATCTGCGCGGCGATGCCGAGCAGCCGGCTGCCGCCCTCGGTGAGCACCATCCGGTCGCCCGAGCGGGTCACCAGCGGGTCCCCGAGGTGCCTGCGGAGCTGGGCCAGCGACTGGGAGACGGCGGGCTCGCTGACGCCGAGCGCCCGTGCCGCGGCCTTGACGGATCCGAGTCGGGCGACGAAGACGAACGCGCCGAGCTGGCTGAGGGTCACCCACCCTTCATAGTTCGCCGCACCTCATTAAGGAAAGCCTTATTTACCGATTGTCGGGATAAATCGGTAACAGCAATGTGCAGTCATGCAGGTTCCCGCGACGTTCGAATACGAGAGGGCCGACAGCGTCACGCACGCCCTCGAACTCCTGGAACGCTACGGCCCCGAGGCGAGGGTCGTGGCGGGCGGGCACAGTCTCATCCCGATGATGAAGCTCCGCCTGGCCCAGCCGGAAGCGCTGATCGACATCAACGGCCTGGCCGCTGAGCTGGGGCGGATCGCCGTCGAGGGCGGTGAGCTGGCGATCGGGGCGCTGGTGCGGCACGCGGAGTTGCTGGAGAGCGCCACCGCCACCGACCTTTTCCCGATATTTCGTGATGCGGAGCGTGTTATTGCCGACCCGATTGTGCGAAATCGGGGGACCGTTGGCGGCTCCCTGTGCCAAGGAGATCCTTCGGAGGATTTGTCGGCGGTGTTCGCGGCATTACGGGCGACCGCCGTCATTCAAGGACCGGGCGGAACGCGTACGGTGCCGGTCAGGCTGTTCCACGAAGGTCCTTACGAGACCGCGGTCGGGCCGGGCGAGCTGCTGATCCAGCTGCGCGTGCCGGTCGCGCCGGGGACGGGCAGCGCGTACGAGAAGGTCGAGCGGCGCGTCGGCGACTGGCCGGTCGCGGCGGCGGGCGCGGTGCTCAGGGTCGAGGACGGCGTGATCGCGCAGGCCGGCATCGGGCTGACGGCGGTCGGCGCCGCGCACTTCTGCGCCCCCGAGGCCGAGGAGCACCTCACCGGGCGGCCCCCGGGCGCGGAGGCGTTCGCCGAGGCAGGGCGGATCGCCGCCGAGCACTGCGCGCCCAGCGCCGACCAGCGCGGGCCCGCCGACTACAAGCGTCATCTGGCCGCCGAGCTGACCCGGCGCGCGCTGGCCACCGCAGCGGGGAGGATCTGACATGCGGATCACGGTCACGGTGAACGGGCAGCCGTACACCAGGGACGTCGAGCCGAGGCTGCTGCTCGTGCACTTCCTGCGCGACGAGCTGGACCTGACCGGCACCCACTGGGGCTGCGACACCTCCAACTGCGGCGTCTGCACCGTCCAGCTCGACGGCGTGCCGGTCAAGTCGTGCACGGTGCTGGCCGTCATGGCCGACGGGCACGAGGTGACCACGGTCGAGGGCCTGGAGCGGGACGGCGAGCTGGACGCGGTGCAGAAGGGGTTCGTGGAGTGCCACGGGCTGCAATGCGGGTTCTGCACGCCGGGCATGCTGCTGACCGCGCGCTGGCTGCTGGACCGGAACCCGGACCCGGACGAGGGGCAGATCCGCGAGGCGATCTCGGGTCAGCTGTGCCGGTGCACGGGCTACGAGAACATCGTGCGGTCGATCCGATGGGCGGCGGAGGCGGGCAGATGAGCTACGGACCCATGCACCGCAAGGAGGACGCGCGCTTCATCAGGGGGCGCGGCAACTACACCGACGACGTGCGGCTGCCCGGCATGCTGTACGGCGCCATCCTGCGCAGCCCGCACGCCCACGCCCGCATCGTCTCGGTCGACACGAGCGCGGCCGAGGCGCATCCGAAGGTCAGGGCCGTCATCACCGGCCAGACCCTGGCGGGGCTCAACCTGGCCTGGATGCCCACGCTGTCGCAGGACACGCAGGCCGTGCTGGCCACGGACAAGGTGCGCTTCCAGGGGCAGGAGGTCGCGTTCGTGGTGGCGGAGGACGCCTACTCGGCCCGCGACGCGCTGGAGCTGATCGACGTCGAGTACGAGCCCCTCGACGCGGTCATCGACGCCAGGAACGCCCTCGACCCCGGCGCCCCGGTGATCAGGGACGATCTCGAAGGGCGTACCGGCAACCACATCTTCGACTGGGAGGCCGGCGACCGGGCGCGGACCGACGCGCTCTTCGAGCAGGCGGAGGTGACGGTCGCGCAGGACATGATCTACCCGCGCGTGCATCCGGCGCCGCTGGAGACGTGCGGCGCGCTGGCCGACTTCGACAAGGTCACCGGCAAGCTCACGGTCTGGTGCCCGACGCAGGCGCCGCACGCGCACCGCACGCTGTACGCGATGGTGGCCGGGCTGCCCGAGCACAAGATCCGGGTGATCTCGCCGGACATCGGCGGCGGCTTCGGCGGAAAGGTCGGGATCTATCCAGGATATGTCTGCGCGATCGTCGGCTCGATCGTCACCGGCAAGCCGGTCAAGTGGATGGAGGACCGCTCGGAGAACCTCATGAGCACCGCCTTCGCCCGCGACTACCACATGCGCGGCGAGGTCGCCGCGACGCGCGACGGCCGCATCCAGGCGATCAGGGTGAAGGTGCTGGCCGACCACGGCGCGTTCAACGGCACCGCGCAGCCGACCAAGTTCCCGGCCGGCTTCTTCCACGTCTTCTCCGGCTCGTACGACATCGAGGCCGCCCACTGCGAGGTCACCGGCGTCTACACCAACAAGGCCCCCGGCGGCGTCGCCTACGCCTGCTCCTTCCGCGTCACCGAGGCCGTCTACCTGGTCGAGCGCATGGTGGACGTGCTGGCGGCCGAGCTCGGCCTGGACCCGGCCGAGCTGCGCATGCGCAACCTGCTCAAGCCGGAGCAGTTCCCCTACACCTCGCCCACCGGCTGGGAGTACGACTCCGGCGACTACCCCAAGGCGCTGCGCCTGGCCATGGACATGGCGGGCTACGACAAGCTCCGCGCCGAGCAGGCCGACAAGCGGGCCAGGGGCGAGCTGATGGGCATCGGCGTCAGCTTCTTCACCGAGGCCGTCGGGGCGGGCCCGCGCAAGCACATGGACATCCTCGGCCTCGGCATGGCCGACGGCGCCGAGCTGCGCGTGCACCCGACGGGCAAGGCGGTGCTGCGGGTGTCGTGCCAGTCGCAGGGCCAGGGGCACGAGACCACGTTCGCCCAGATCGTCGGACAGGAGCTGGGCATCCCGGCCGACGACGTGGAGGTCGTGCACGGCGACACCGACCAGACGCCGTTCGGCCTCGGCACCTACGGCTCGCGCTCCACCCCCGTCTCCGGCGCCGCCGCGGCCCTGGTGTCGCGGAAGGTGCGCGACCGCGCCAAGATCGTCGCGGCGGCCATGCTGGAGGCCTCACCCGACGACCTGGAGTGGGCCGACGGGAAGTGGTCGGTGGTGGGCGACCCGTCCGCCGGCCGGTCGATGGCCGAGATCGCGCTGGCCGCGCACTCCAACCTGGAGCTTCCCGACGGCGTCGAGGGCCACCTGGACGCCGTCACCGTCTACAACCCGCCCAACCTGACCTATCCGTTCGGGGCCTACATCTGCGTCGTGGACGTCGACCCCGGCACCGGGCAGGTGAAGGTGCGCAGGTTCGTCGCGGTGGACGACTGCGGGGTGCGGATCAACCCGATGATCGTCGAGGGGCAGATCCACGGCGGGCTGGCCGACGGCGTGGGCATGGCGCTCATGCAGGTGATGGCGTTCGACGAGGACGGCAACCACCTGGGCGCCTCGTTCATGGACTACCTGCTGCCGACCGCGATGGAGTGCCCGTCGTGGGAGCTGGGCGCGACCGTGACGCCCTCGCCGACGCATCCGATCGGGGCCAAGGGCGTCGGGGAGTCGGCCACGGTGGGGTCGCCGGCGGCCGTGGTCAACGCCGTGGTGGACGCGCTGGGGCCGTACGGGGTGCGGCACGCGGACATGCCGCTCACTCCGGCGAACGTGTGGCGGGTCGTCAACGGCGATCCCTTCCGTACGGACCTGGCGATCCCGTGAGCGGGCGGGGCCGCGCACGCGGCGGCGCGGCGGAGGAGAGGTCGTGACCGAGTTCCTGGGCATGCCGGCGCCCCGCCCATCCGGGCGGGCGCCGGGCCCGCACGCCGCTCATCCCCCGGGTCTGGACGCCGCACATCCTCCGGGCCCGGATTCCGCTCATCCCCCGGGCCCGGATTCCGCTCGCTTCCCTGGTCCCGAGGCCGTCCGGTCCCGGGATCTGGAGGCCAGGGTGGCCTCGTTGCGGTCGTCGCGGGTGCCGTACGTGCTGGCCACGGTCGTGCGCGCGCGGCGGCCCACCAGCGCGAAGGCGGGAGACCGCGCGCTGGTGCTGTCCGACGGGACCATCGAGGGGTTCGTCGGCGGGATCTGCGCCACCGACACCGTCCGCGCCCAGGGCCTGCGGCTGCTGCGCACCGGCGACTCCACGCTGCTGCGCATCACGCCGGAGGCCGAGGCGCCGCATGAGGAGGAGGGCCTGGTCGCGGTGGGCCAGCCGTGCCTGTCCGGCGGCACGCTGGAGATCTTCCTGGAGGCCGTGCTGCCGCCCGTACTGGTGCGGGTGCACGGCGACGGGCCCATCGCGCGGGCTCTCGTCACGGTCGGCGCGGCGCTCGGCTACACCGTCGAGTCCGCCGCGGGCCCGACCGCCACCGGCACCGCCGCCCCGCCTGTCGCCGCGGACACCGCCGTCATGCCCATCGCCGCGGACACCGCCGCCCTGCCCATCGCCGCGGACACCGCTGCCGTGCTGGTCGCCTCGCACGGCGTGGGCGAGGAGCCGGTGCTGCGCGAGGCGCTGGAGCGGGGCGTGCCGTACGTCGGGCTGATCGCCAGCCGCAAGCGCGGCGCGGCGGTGCTGGCGCGGGTGGAGGGAGGAGAGCGGGTGCACGTTCCGGCGGGTCTGGACATCGGGGCCAGAACACCCGGCGAGGTGGCGGTCTCCGTGTACGCGGAGGTCATCGCACTTCGCTGAGCGGTGGTATCAGCGCGTGACGGTCCGGGTACGTCATGCAAGGTGCAACGCAGCCCCGGGAAGCTCCCTGCCGCTCCTCGGCGAGCGAAAGGGATGTCCATGCCGACGGAATCGGCCGGTCAAGCACTGACGGACGAGCGCCCCGCCCCGGACCAGGGCCGGTCCCAGCCGGGCAGCCTGGAGCGGGGCATCGACCTCCTCATCGCGCTCAGCGCGGCCTCGCGCCCTGTCACGCTGTCGCAGCTGTGCCGGAGCACCGGCCTGCCCAAGTCGACGGCGCACCGCATCCTGGGCGTGCTGTGCTCGCGGGAGCTGGCGCGGCGGGTGGGCAGCGCGTACCTGCCGGGCGACCTGCTGGAGTCGATGACCGGCATCACGCGCGCCCGCGTCCCCGGCACCCGCACGATCGTGCTCCCCTACCTGCTCCACCTGTACGAGACCACCAGGCAGACGGTCAACCTGGCCGTCCCCTGGGGTCTGGAGGCCCGCTACGTCGAGCGGCTCTACGGTCACGACCGGGTGCGCTCGCGCTCCGACGACTCCGACCGGGCGCCGCTGCACTGCACCGCGACCGGCAAGGCGCTGCTGGCCTACGACCCGCGGCTGCGCAGGGAGGTGCTGGCGCGCGGCTCGTTCGAACGGATGACCCGCCGCACGATCACCACCCTGGCCGGCCTCGAACGCGAGCTGGCCCAGGTCCGCAGGCACGGCGTCGCCTACAGCCAGGAGGAGTTCACCGAGGGCGTGGCCTGCGTGGCCGCGCCGGTCTTCGGTCCCTGCGGGCGGATCCGGATGGCGGTGGGGGTGGCGGCGCCGGCCCACGCGGCGCCGCTGGCCAAGCTGAGCATCTCCGTCCGCGGCGCGGCCCAGGCCATCTCCGCCGCCTTCCTCGGCGGCTGACCTCGTCCCGAAGAGCCGGCTTCGGGGGTGGCCCCGTTCCGATCAGCCGGCTCCCCCTGCCCTTCTCGGCGGCTGACCCCGTTCCGACGAGCTGTCTGCGCCGCCGTCCTCGGCGGGAGAAGCCGTTCCGGTGACCGGAACGGCGGCAGATCTTGAGGCCGGAAGTGTTCCACTGGCCGAAACCCTCGATTGCGGACGCGGGCCCGGGACGATCACATCTGCATATGAACGTCCCCGCCGTTCCGGCCACCGAGGAGGCGTCCGCGACCCGCCGGGTCAGGACCCGGAGAGCCCCGGGCTCGCGGGCGCCGGCCGGATCGCGGGAGGTCACCCGTGCCTAGAGGGCTGCCCAGGGCCACGGTGCTGGAGAGCCTGCGCCTGGCCGCGACGCTCGTGCCGCCAGGATCGGCGCAGATGACCCACGGCCGCGACCCCCTGCGCTGCCGGGCGCTGCTGGCCGCGCTGGAGTCCCGCTACGGCGGCCGGCCCGTGCTGGTGCGCGGGCTGCGCGGGCGGGTCCTGCTCATCATGTCCAAGCGGGACGTGCTGCGGGTGCTGTCGCGCGCGGACCCCGCCTACACCCCCGTGCTGGAGCAGCACGCCTTCGAGCTGCCCACCGACGTGCTGCGCCCGCGCTTCATCGAGATCGCCGCGCAGGAGGCGGCCGAGCTGAGCGGCGGCGTGGTGGACCACGCCCGCCTCGACGCCTGCTGGCGCCGGGTGGCCAGGCGCTGCGTCTACGGCGACGGCGCGGCCAGGGACGAGGAGCTGACCCGGCTGCTGGAGGACCTCACCCGGGCCGGCCGGTGGCGGGCCAGGCGGCGTCAGGAGATTCTGTCCGGCCGCTACGACACCCGCGTCATCGACCACCTGCGCCGCGCCGAGCCCGGCAGCCTGGCCGGGCTGATCGCCGAGACGCCGGAGAACGAGTCACGCGCGCTCATGCAGGCCGCGTACTGGCTGATGGGGCTGGGCTCGACCGCGGCCGGCCTGACGCAGACCCTGGCGCTGCTCGCCGCCCACCCGGCCCATCGCAAGGCCGCCCGCGCCGACCACGACCACCTGCGCGCCTGCCTGCGCGAGGGGCTGCGCCTGTGGCCGCCCGCGCCGGTGCTGTCGCGGGTCACCACGACCGAGACCGACTGGTACGGCACCGCCCTGCCGACGGGCACCACCGTGCTCGTCCCGGTCGCGGCCCACCAGCGCAGCCCGCGCCTGCCGTACGCGAACACGTTCGCGCCCGAGATCTGGCTCGACGGCACCGCCGCCGACGAGTGGTGGGCCATGTCCGGCTGCGACGGGCTGCGCCTGGCGCTCGCCGTCGGCACGGCGTTCCTGGGCGGGATCCTGCGCACCTCCCGCCCCAAGCCGATCGGGCGGCTGCTGTCGCCGCATCGCCCGCTCCCGCATGCGATCGACCTCACCCGGCTGCGCGTCTCGATGCGCCCGCTGCGACGCGACCCTGCTCAGGGCTAGTGGCCAACGGGCGGCCCCTTCCTCCGTTAGAGTCTGGGGTACAAACGGGATGCCGGGCGGCGGAACGGTTCGGGTTGTCACAGGGACGAACCGGCGGGAGGAACGGTTCGGTTTGCGACGGGATGACGACGGCGAGAGGACGGCGACGTTGGGGCGCTCGGGAGGCACTCCTCTGCAGCCGGAAGATCCGCCGGCGATCGGCCCCTATGAGCTGATCAGCCGCCTCGGCTCCGGCGGCATGGGCGTGGTCTACCTCGCCAGGGCGGCCGACGGTCCCCGGGTGGCGCTCAAGGCCATCCGGCGCGACTACACCGCCGACCCCGTCTACCGGGCGCGGTTCCACGAAGAGGTGTCCAACGCGCGCAAGGTGGCCTCGTTCTGCACCGCCCGCGTGCTCGACCACGGCGAGGACCGCAGCGTCCTCTACCTCGTCACCGAGTACATCGACGGCATCTCGCTCGAGGATCACCTCATCGAGCACGGCGCGCTGTCGCCGTCCGTGCTGCACGCCGCCGCCGTGGGCGTGGCCGCCGCGCTGACCGCGATCCACGCGGCCGGGCTCGTGCACCGCGACCTCAAGCCGGCCAACGTGATGCTGACGCTGGCCGGGCCCCGGGTGATCGACTTCGGGCTGGCCCGCTCGACCCACGTCAACTCCCGCCACACCAACGCCGGCATGGTCATGGGCACGCCCGGCTGGATCGCTCCCGAGCAGGTCTTCGAGGGGCGCACCAGCCCCGCGGGCGACGTGTTCGCGTGGGGGTCGCTGATCGCGTACGCGGGGCTGGGCGGGCATCCGTTCGGCGAGGGCGACGCGTACGTGATGGCGGCCAGGGCCCGCCAGGCGCCGCCGGACCTGCGAGGACTGCCCGCGCCGCTGGACCGGCTGGTCGCCGCGGCCATCCACCCCGACCCGGCGCGCCGGCCCGATGCCAAGCAGCTGCTGCTCGAACTGGTGGGCGCCGCCGACGAGCCGGCCGCCCAGCTCGCCGCGACCAAGCATCTGACCAGCGCGTGGAACCCGTCGGAGTTCGGCCCCCTGGCCCCTCCCGACCGCACCGGCCAACTCCCCGGCCCCAACGCCGGCCCTCCACTAGGCCACGCCCCCGGCCCCGCTCCAAGCCACAGCCCCGCCCCGGGCCCCGCCGCCCCCGGTCAGGCTGCCCCCGGTCAAGCCGTCCCCGGTCAAGCCGTCCCCGGCCACGCGGCCCCTGGCCAGGCCCCTCACGGCCACGCGGCGTCAGGCCATGCCGGCCCGAGCCACGGCCCCGGGCCCGGCTCCGGCCAGCCACCGCTGGCCCCCGAGTCACGCCTGCAACAGCCCCCACCGGCCGAACGCACCGGACCGACCTCCGGCCAACCGCCGCTGGCTCCTGAGGTGCGCCTGCAGCAACCTCCACCGGCCGAACGCACCGGACCGACACCGGGCTCCGCACACGGCCCCCACCAACCGCCCCCCGCCGAACGCACCGGACCGACATCCGGATCGCCGCGCATGCCGCACCAGCCACCGCCGGCCGAGCGCAGCGGGCCCACGCCCAGGCCATCGCGGATGCCGCACCAGCCGCCGCTCGCCGAGCGTACGGGGCCGACGCCTAGGATGCCGCGCGGGCCGCAGCAGCCGCCGCCCGCTGAGCGCACCGGGCCCACGGGCGGGGCGTCGCGCGGGCATGTGCCGCTGCACCAGACCGGGCAGGGGCCGCTCCCCCATCAGACGGGGCAGGTACCGCTGCCGCACCACTCGACCACCGGTTCGGGAAGGTTGCCCGGCTATCGGCCCGCCAAGCCGAGGCGGGGGCTGTTCGCGGGCTGTCTGACCGCTCTGGTGATCGCGGTCGTGCTGGTGGTGGTGGTGCTGGCCGTACTGGCGTGGGTGTTCCGTTCCTCTGCCGCCGGTGACGACGGGCCCGTGCAGGACGGCAAGCTGCGCTTCACCGTGACGGGCACCACCTGCCCCAAGCCGGCCAAGGCGGCGGCCAAGCGCACGTGCCGGGTCGGCGTACAGGTCAGGAACGTCGGCCAGGAGGCCACGGTGCTCAACCCCGGCCAGCAGAAACTGATCGACGAGGACGACGCGCAACACGGCGGCACCAAGCTGCTCGACAAGGACGGCAAGGAGATCACGCCGATCCGCATCGAAGCGGGCCAGTCGTTCGCCGGCACCCTGGTCTTCGAACTGCCGAAGGACCTGGCGGCGACGACCCTCGAAGTGCACGACTCGGGCCAGAGCGCCGGGGCCAAGGTCAGCCTGGGCTCGTAACCACCCGGTCCGGAGACGGGGGCCGGGTTAGAAGCCCTGCTTCGGGGAGACCACTCCCTCGAGCGGCGCGCCCGTGCCGAAGCGGCGGACGTTGGCGGTGACGCGTTCGGCCAGGCCGCGCCAGTAGGCGGCGCGCGGGTTCGCGCTGTGCGGGGTGATGAGCACGTTGTCCAGTTCCCACAGCGGATGCCCGTCCGGCAGCGGCTCCGGGTCAGTGACGTCCAGCGCCGCCCCGCCGATCTGGCCCGCGCGCAGCGCCCGTACCAGGTCGTCGGTGACGACGAGGCTGCCTCTGGCGACGTTCACCAGCCACGCGTCCCCGCGCATGAGCTCGAACTCGCCCGCCCCGAACATGCCGGCCGTCTGCGGAGTGGCGGGAGCGGCGACGACGACGTAGTCGGCCTCGGGCAGCACCTCGCGGTAACGGGCGCGCGGCACGACCTTGGCCGCGCCGGGCACCTCGCCGCGGTCGCTGACCGCCACCACCGTGCAGCCGAACGGCTCCAGCAGCCGGATCAGCGACTGGCCGATGCCGCCGCTGCCGATGATCGCGACCGTCGAACGGGCGAGCTCCCTGGAGTCGTTGGGCCCCCAGCTCTTCACCCTGGCCGCCCGGTACAGCCCCTTGGCCGCGGCCAGCATCATGGCCAGCGCGTGCTCGGCGACCTGCGGGCCGTACGAGCCGGTGGCGGCGGTGAAGACGGGGTCGTCGGTGATGACGCCGGCGGTGGTCCAGCGTTCGACGCCCGCGTGCGGCAGCTGCACCCAGGAGATGCCCTCGTGGATCATCGAACGCAGCTCGGCCGGGTCGTCGCTGCCGTAGTAGACGATCGCCTCGGCCTCCTCCAGGGGCACGACGCGCCCGCCTGCGCGGCGTACGGCGTCGATGAGCGCGGGCACGGGCTCGGGCCCGACGTGAACGGCGACGGTCATCGAGGGCGGCCTTCCGGTCGTAACTCATTGATCACGGGTGAGCATATATCGCACCCGATGCCGGGACTTCGCCGCCATGACCGTACGTGATGCGGACGGGTCCGGCCCAGGTGCCCAGGTCCGCCGATCATCAGCACGGCTCCCGGCCCAGGTACTCAGGCGGCCGAGCGCCCGCACGGCCCCCGGCGCGGGTGCTCAGCGGGCCTCGGCGAGGCGGGTGAGGAGGGCGGTGACGCGCTCGCCCGCCGCCTGGGCGCCGCCCGAGGTCAGGGCCGAGCCCATGCCGCAGGCGACGGCGCCGGCCGCGATCCAGTCGGGCGCGTTGTCGATCGTCACGCCGCCGGTGGGGATCGCGGGCGTCTGGGGCAGCGCGGCGCGTACGTCACGCAGCCAGGACGGCGACACGGCGGAGGCGGGGAAGATCTTGACCGCGTCCGCCCCCTCCTCCAGGGCCCGGACGATCTCGCTCGGCGTGGCCACGCCGGGGAACACGGGCACGCCGTAACGGTGGCCCGCGCGGATCACCTCGGGGTGGAGGTTGGGCGAGACCAGGAAGCGCGCCCCCACCTCGACGGCGGCGCGGGCGGCGGCCGCGTCGAGCACGGTGCCGGCCCCGATCAGCGCATCGGGCCGCTGCTCGGTGAGCCGCGCGACGGCGGTGAGCGCGCGGGGCGTGGTGAGCGCCACCTCCACCGCGCGCAGCCCGGCGTCGAGCACCGCCTCGGCGGCGGCGACCGCCTCCTGCGGCCCCGCGCTCCTGACGATCCCGAACACCCGCTGCGCGGTGACGGCCTCGACGATCTCCCAGCGGTACATGACTTCCCTTCGATCGCGCCCCCGTGAAGGCGGCGGCTTGCGGTAACAGTCTCCCCGACCCCGCCGGAGCCGGCGGTCAGCGGGACACCGTCTCGATGCCGGTGGCGGCCGGCGGTACAGGGTCTCGGTGCAGGTGATGGCTAGCGGTACACGGTCTCCCCCGCTTCGGTGAACCCGGCCAGCGCGCGGTCCAGGGCGGCCCGGTCGGGGAGCCCCTCGGTGTCGGTGGCGCACTGCACCACGAGTGCCGCCACGGCCGCCGCCTCGCGCAGGCACACCTCGTACGGCATCCCGCGCAGCAACCCGGACAGGAACCCGGCGGCGAAGGCGTCCCCCGCGCCGACCGGATCGGTGACGGGCACCGGAAACGCCTCCTGCCGCAGCGCGCCGCACGTGGCCAACTTGTCGCGGTGCTTGACCACGACGAGCCCGTCCAGGCCCGCCGGATCCACCTGGAGCAGCTCCAGCTCGTCCTCCCCCGCCAGCACCACGTCGGCCCGGCCGAGCAGCGGTGCGACCCGTTCGCGCCACAGCGCGGGCGGGCCCAGCTTGAGCCGGATGTTCGGGTCGAAGGAGACCAGCGCGCCCGCCTGCCGGGCCAGGTCGAGCAGCCGCAGCGTGGCCTGGTGCGCCGAGCCGGACAGCATGGGCGTGATCCCGGTGACGTGGACGATCCGTGCCTCCCGCACCATGTCGAACGTCAGCTCCTCCGGCTCCAGCCGGGAGGCGGCCGAGCCAGCGCGGTAGTACTGCACGTCGATGGCCCTGGCCGGATGGCTGTCACGCAGCAGCAGCCCGGTCGGCGCGGACGGGTCCGTGACGGCGTGGCGGGTGTCGATGCCCTCGGCGCGCAGCATGGCCAGCACGGACGCGCCGGCCGGATCGGCGCCGACCCGGCCGAGCCAGCGCACCTCGTGGCCGAGCCGGGCCAGGCCGGCGGCCACGTTGGTCTCCGCTCCCGCGACGGAGCGCCGGAACGTGGTGGCGCGTTCCAGCGGGATGCCCGGCTCGGCCAGCATCAGCAGCATCGCCTCACCGCACACCACGACACTCACGCTTCGAGCTCCTCGATCGTCTCTGCTCCACCGGGGGCGGCGAGCCGTACTATCAAATCACCTTTATTGCGACTTATCGGTCACCAGCCCCGCAGGCGGTTCCCTTGACCACGAGCCGCCCCTGAGTGACGCTGAACCAGGAGAACAGTGCGGGGGCATCACTCGTGAGGCGTCCATTCATCACCTTGCTGGCCGCCAACGCCCTGTCCACCACCGGCAACATGCTCTCCATCCTCGCCGTCCCGTGGTTCGTCCTGGACACGACCGGCAGCGCCGCCCTGACCGGGCTGGCCGCGTTCGCGATGACCTTTCCCATCGTCATCTCCGCCGCCTTCGGCGGCACGCTGGTGGACTGGCTCGGGTTCCGGGTCACGAGCGTGCTGTCCGACCTGGTCAGCGGCCTGCTCGTGCTGGCGCTGCCGGTGCTGTTCCTGACCGGCGGCCTGAGTTATCCGCTGCTCCTGGTGCTGCTGTTCCTGCGCTGGACGGCCTCCACTCCCGGGGAGACCGCGCGCAAGGCCATGCTGCCCGACCTCGCGGCGCTGGCCGGTGTGCCGATCGAGCGGGCGACCGCCGCCTACGACGGGGTGTACCGGGGGTCGGCGATGGTGGGCGCGCCGCTGGCGGGGGTGCTGATCCTCTGGCTCGGGCCGAGCCTGCCGCTGTTCGTGGACGGGGTCACGTTCCTGCTGTCCGCGCTGCTGGTGGCGGGCGGGGTGCCGCGGGTGGTCCAGCGCGAACGGGAGCGCGGCGGCTATCTGGACGGCCTGCGGGCGGGGCTGGCGTTCCTGTGGCGGGACCGGCTGCAGCTGAGCGCCACCGCGATGATCGTGGTGGTCAACCTGCTCGACACCGGTGTGACGCAGGTGCTGCTGGCCCTGTACGCGCGCGACGTGGTCGGCGATCCGCGGGCGTTCGGCCTGCTCACGGGGGCGCTGGGTGCCGGCGCGGTGGCGGGGACGGTGGTGTACGGGGCGGTAGGCAGCCGATTACCGATGCGGCTGACGTACGGGCTGTGCTTCCTGGTCGCCGGGGTGCCGCGCGTGCTCGTGCTGGCCCTGGACGCGCCGTTCTTCGTCGCGATGGCGGTCACCGCCCTGTCCGGGTTCGCGGCGGGCGCGATCAACCCCATTCTGGGCATCCTGCAGTACGCCCGGATCCCCGTACGGATGCGGGCACGGGTGATCGGGGCGATGACGGCGGCGGCGTACGCGGGCATGCCGGTGGGCGGCCTGCTGGCCGGGGCGCTGTCCACGCTGACCAGCCTCGGGACCACCCTGCTCGCCTTCACCGTGGTCTACGTGCTGATCTCGGTGCCGCCGTTCGTCCTGCGCACCTGGCGAGAACTGGACAGAGGCCGCCCGGCCGACGCCTGAACGGGCATCCGGCCGGCGCCTGAGGGGTTCAGCCGGCGGCTCTGGCGAGCAGCAGCGGCTCGGTGATCGGGGACTCGTGGGTTCCGGTGACCGTGCAGGCGTGGGCGCCCGCGACCGCGCCGAGGCGGACGCACCGCTCCAGCGGCTCGCCGCGCAGGCTCCCGTACAGGAACCCGGAGACGAACGCGTCGCCGGCGCCGTTGCTGTCGGCCACCGGACCGGGCAGCGGCGCGGCCGGGAAGGCCCGCACCTCGCCCTCGCGGAAGAGCACCTCACCCTCGGGGACGCGCGCCTCGCCCGCGCCGCCGCCGACGAGCACCTCGTCGCGGGTCAGGACGAGGCAGCCGTCGGCTCCGCGCGTGCACACGACCGTGCGGGCGCGCCCGCGCGCGATCAGGTCGCGCATGACGGCGGGCGGGTCGGGCAGGGCCGCGGCCGACAGGAAGACCAGGTCGCAGCCGTAGGCGAAGTCCTTCTGGTAGCCGGCGGCGCCGTCCCAGTCGTGCAGGTCGGTGGAGAGCGGCACGCCGTCGAACTCGGGGATGAGGTGACGGCAGAAGTCCATGATCGACAGGTGCACGTGGCGGGGGCGCACGTCCGCGTACAACTGCCTGGGCATGAGCTCGCCGGGCGTCGCCTTCGCGTCGTAGAACGACGTGCGCCGGCCGTCGGGACCCACGAGCAGGACGCTGCGCCGGGTGCCCGCCTCAGCAGGACCCCAGCGGCAGTCGAGGTCGCGCAGCGCGTGGCGGATCAGCGCGCCCTGCGGGTCGTCGCCGATGAGGTCGGCGAAGGCGACGCCGAGCCCGAGCGCGTGACAGCCGAGCGCGACGCCCGCGCCGGTGTTGCCGATCCGGTCCGTGACCGGCGGCACCTGATAGGTGTCGCGGTACGGGAGCGGCAGCTCGGGCACGTAGACCGTCGTGTCGACCCCGGCCCCGCCGAGGACGAGGACGTCGTGCCCGCTCACCGGTTGACCAGCGGCCCTGAGCCGGTGGAGCCGCGGACGACCAGCTCGGGCTGGAAGATCAGCTCGACGTGTTTGGCGGGGGCGCCGTTGACCTCTTCGAGCAGGGTCTGCACGGCCGCCGACGCCATCGCCCCGATCGGCTTGCGCACGGTCGTCAGCGGCGGATCGGTGAACGCGATCAGCGGCGAGTCGTCGAACCCGACCACGGACACCTCGCCCGGCACCGACAGCCCCTTCTGCCGGCACGCCCGGATCGCGCCCAGCGCCATCAGGTCGCTCGCGCACACGATGCCGGTGCAGCCGCGGTCGAGCAGCTGCGCGGCGGCGGCCTGCCCGCCCTCGACGGAGAACAGCGAGTGGGCGATCAGGTCGTCCGCGTCGCCCGCGCCGAGCAGCTGTGTCATGGCCTGCCGGTAGCCCTCGATCTTCCTGATCACCGGCACGAACCTGGGCGGCCCGAGCGCGATGCCGATCCGCTCGTGGCCGAGGTCGACCAGGTGCTGCACGGCCAGCCGCGCGGACAGGCGGTCGTCGGGCGAGATGAAGGGGGCGTCGATGTGCTCGCTGTAGCCGTCGACCAGCACGATCGGCAGGCCGCGGTCGGTGAGGCGGGTGTAGCGGTCCATCCGCGCGGTGGTGTCGGCGTGCAGCCCGGAGACGAACACGATGCCGCTGACGCCGCGATCGACGAGCAGCTCGGTGAACTCGTCCTCCGGCGCGCCGCCGGGCAGCTGGGTGCAGAGCACCGGCGTGTAGCCGTGCTGGGTCAGCGCCTTCTCGATGGCCTGCGCGAACGCGGGGAAGATCGGGTTGTCCAGCTCGGGCGTGACCAGGCCGACCAGCCCGTTGCTGCGCTGGCGCAGCCGGGGCGGGCGCTCGTAGCCCATCAGATCGAGGGCGGTCATCACCGATTGGCGGGTGGCGGCCGAGACCCCGGGTTTGCCGTTGAGCACCCGGCTGACGGTGGCCTCGCTCACCCCGGCCTGGGCGGCGATGTCGGCGAGACGAGCGTGACCGTTCATGCCCTTACTTTACTTTCCGCCGGGCGGCCGAATCCGCTGCTACAGGGACATCGGAGGCGATCGTGAGCTCTCCTGAGACGTCGTGGCGCGCGCGGGTCCCGGCCTGGTGGATCACCGCATCCGGCTGCCGAGCGACCATCGTCTCCCCTGCGCGCAACGCGTGCCTCCCCCGGACGGTTCCCCATATGAAATCTCTTTCCGCAAATTTACGCAAGCCCTTTCTAACCCGAAATACGGAAATAACGGCGTACGGATGCCCAAAACCCCTGACCGAAACGCCGCCGAATGAGATTCTTTATCTCCAGGGTGGACATGTAGCGTTAAACCGCGATGTACTACCTCTTCAATCAGCCTCGTCCCAGGTGACACGCAAGGTGTGGGCCCATGAGCTCGGTCGTTCTCGACAAAGTGACCAAGGTGTATCCGGGCGGCTACCTGGCAGTCGACCGGCTGAGCCTTCAGGCCGATGACGGCGAGTTCCTCGTCCTCCTCGGCCCCTCAGGATGCGGCAAGTCCACGCTGCTCCGCATGATCGCCGGGCTGGAGGAGATCACCGAAGGCGACCTGTGGCTGGACGGCGAGATGGCCAACCACCTGGCCCCGCGCGACCGTGACGTGGCGATGGTGTTCCAGAACGGCGCGCTCTACCCGCACAGGACCGTACGCGGGAACATCGCCTTTCCCCTGGAGATCGCCAAGTCGGACCCGTCGATGGTGCGCGAGCGCGTCACCGAGCTGTCCAAGGCGCTGCACATCGACGAGACCCTCGACCGCCGTCCCGGCACGCTCTCCGGCGGCCAGCGCCAGCGGGTGGCGATGGGCCGGGCGATCGTGCGCCAGCCGAAGCTCTTCCTCATGGACGAGCCGCTGTCGAACCTGGACGCCGGCATGCGCACCGAGCTGCGGATGGAGATCTCCTCGCTGGTCAGGTCGCTCGGCGTGACCACGATCTACGTCACGCACGACCAGGTGGAGGCGTTGACGCTGGCGGACCGGATCGCGATCCTGAACCGCGGCGTCCTGCAGGACGTCGGCACTCCGGCCCAGATTTACAACGATCCAGCGACGGCCTTCGTGGCGGCCTTCCTCAACTCCCAGCAGTTGAACCTTCTGGCGGCCGGGGTCAGGACACCGCAGAACCAGTACGTCATGCTGGATTTCGGCCCGCACCGGCTCACGTTGCCGTGGAGCGATCCCAGGGCGTACGCGATCTCGCAGCACACCGGCGGGCAGGTCCTGGTCGGGCTCCGGCCGGACGGGCTGGCTCCGGTGCCGGAGTCGTACGAGGGGCCGTCCTTCTACGGGCGGGTGCGGGCGCTGGAGTACCACGGGCACGAGTGGCTGGCGTACCTGGAGTGCGGGATGCCCGCCGTGCCGGTGCCTGAGCCGCCGGACCAGCGCCGGCGCGTCAACGGGGCCAGGAACGGGACGGGCAAGGTGTCGGGCATGATGCGCCGGCTCTTCTCGCCGCGGGTGCCGGAGCCGCAGGACCAGGAGCAGGTGGGCCAGAACACCAACAGCGGCATCCACCGCCGCTCCGACCTGATCGTCCGCCTCGGCAACCGGCCCGTCTGGCGCACCGGCGACGCCGCCAAGGTGGCGGTCGACCTCTCCCGCATCATGATCTTCACCTCGGACGGCACCCGCATCGACCCCCCACGCCGCTAGCCGGGACCGCTTCGCGCCAGGCGTTCCCGACCGACGGACGCTACTTCTCGTAGTGATAGCGGCAGGCGGCGATCATGACGAGATCGTCGGTGACGTGGTAGACGAGCCGGTGCTCTGAGGTGATACGCCGGGACCAGTAGCCAGACCATTCATACTTCAGCGGTTCCGGCTTGCCAATGCCTTCGTTTTCGTTCCGGGTTATGTCGGCGATCAACTGGTTGATCCTCTTGAGGATGCGCCGATCTTCTCGCTGCCAGTAGCAGTAGTCCGCCCAGGCTAGCTCGGCGAAGAGAATCTTCACGGAGTGAGGTCCCCATCGACTAGTTCACGGACAGTGCCGCCGCCGGCCTCCAGACTGGCGATCGCCTCCGACAGTCGTCTGCGGTTCTCGGGGGAGGCCATCAGGTAGAGCGTCTCGCGCATCGACTCATACTCGCGCTGAGACACCATGACCACGCCTTCCCCGCCTGGGCGCGTGATGAGGACCTCTTCCTGGTCGTCGATGACGGCATCGAGAGTAGCCGCATAGTTAGCTCGCGATTCGGACATGGTCATCACCTTCATATCGACAGTGTACATGATGATGTACACCCCTTCCTGAAGAGAGGGCCGCCAAAGACGCTCAATAGTGACCACTCGACTACGTGGAGTGATGAGACGACTTTACCCTGTCTTTGCCGAGGCCGCCGCCGTCCATGGAAGGTCGGCCGTCATGCGGTCGTCCAGCGGGAGCCGTCGGGGGTGTCCTCGATCGTGACGCCGCCGCGGGTCAACGCCGCGCGCAGGGCGTCGGCGACGTCGTAGCAGCCCTGGCCGCGCAGCTCGGCCCGGAGCGCGAGCAGCGGCTCGACCAGGGACGGGAGGGCCTGGGAGCGCTGGGCGGCGGTCGCGGCGAGCTCGCCGAGGCGGGCGATCAGCAGCCGCATCAGCTCTCTGGCCTGCTCGACCCCGCCGGAGTCCTCCTCCGTGTCGGCGGCCCACTTGACCATCTCCGCCTCCAGGTCGAGCACGGCCTGCGCCGCCGCCACCAGGTCGGGGCGGTCGGCGGCGGCCTTGAACAGCTCTTCGCAGGACTGGATCGACTCCTCCAGCGTCACCTCGGCGGGCAGACTCTCCGGCTCGGGCAGGGCCGGGACGGGGCCGCCCGCGCCGCCCTCGGCCAGGCGGCGCAGCTCGGCCAGGTCGAGGCGGGTGCCGCTGGGCAGGACCGTCTGCGCGCCGGGGCGGCGCACGGTCAGGCCGCCCCGGCCCGCGATGCGTACGGACTCGCTCTCCAGATCGATGACCAGCGCCGTGTGCTCGTCGAGACCGAGCACGGCGGTGCCGGGCGGCAGCTCGCGCTCCATGCGTGAGAGCCGGCGCTCGCCCAGGTAGCAGTAGCGGGTGTCGTGGGTGCCGCCCTCGGCGTTGTCGTAGTGGGGGATGAGCACGGCCTGCAGCCCCAGCGGCTCCAGCAGGTCGACGCCCTCGCGCCAGTGGGGCTCGGCGCCCACCTTGTAGATCTCGTAGACCGGCACCGTGGCCAGGCCCGCCGTGCAGGCCGCCGCCGAGGCCAGCACGGTCACCCCCTCGCGGGCCCTGACCCTGGCCCGCAGGTCGCCGGCCACGCCGGAGCCGGCCCACCGGTCGAGGGCGTAGGTGGGGCTGCCGGGGCCGGAGAACACCCAGTCGGCGCCGGTGATCGCGGGCGCCACCTCGACGTCCAGGCCGACGCTGCGGGCGAAATATTGGCAGGCGCGGGCGGAGATGTCGGCGCGGTTTTCCTGGAAGGCGTAGGGAGTGTCGAGCAGCACGGCCCGCGCCCCCGCGCGCAGGGTCCGCGCCGCGGCGCGGTGGATCTCGACCATGGTCGGGCTCGTCTCGCCCGACCCCATCAGCACCAGCAAACCGGGCATGGCTGTCGGCCTCTCTCTCGCACGCCATCGACTACAACCCGGCTCACCGCGCTGGTGCAAGAGCGAGGACGATATGCCTATGGAACGCACCTGCACATGATGGGCAGTAAGTTAGGGGTGGTGACGGGAAGACACGTGATCTCGGTTGAGACGCTCATGCTACGGGTGGGCACCGACAGTCGCTGGGCCTATCGGCATGCCCTTACCCGGCCGCTACGTGGGGAGAGCCCCGACGAGACGGCGCGCCGGCTGAGCGGGGTCGCGCCCGGCGACCCGGACACGGTGTTGCATTCCACCAGCTGGCGCTACGAACCGGACGGGAAGATCGTCCTGACGTACGCGGTCTGCCCCGATCCGTCGCCCTGGCTGCCCGCGACCGAGGTGCCGGTGCTGGAGATCACCAGGGGGCAGGCGCCGGCGATGCCGTCACCGCAGAGCGTCACCCTGGCCAACGTGGTCGCGCACGCGGTCAGGCACCTGGCCTTCCTGCTCGCCGAGGACCCCGTCGTCGCCCGCGCCCTGTCCCGCCACCCGCGCGTCGGCGCCGCCCTGGGGCCGGTCACGGTATCGGCGTGAGATCCGCCGGCCGAGGTCCTGCATCGGCCGCTCGACGTACCGGTAGGTCAGCGCGCTGACGCCGACGAGCAGCGCCAGGGCCAGGGCGGTCATGGCCACCTGGTACGGCGCCTCCGCCCGCCGCAGATCGCCGCTGACCTGCACGAAGTACTTCAGCACCGGATGGTGCACCAGGTAGAGCGAGTAGCTGATCAGCCCGAACCAGACCAGCACCCGGGGCAGCCGCCTGCCGCGCAGCGCCATCCCGCCCGCGAACGTGGCCCCGGCCAGCGCGATCGTGGTGAACCACACGTCGGCCTGCACCCACCACCAGCCGCTCTCGATGGCCCACAGCGGCGCGATGCCGACCAGGACCGCGGTGACCGCCACCGGCCACAGCCGGCCGGTGCCGCGCTCCCACCGGTGCACGGCCGTACCCGCGAACATCACCGCCAGCACCGCCGCGCCCAGCCACGGCACCCGGCTGCTCATCAGCAGCAGCACCACCGCCATGACGCCCAGCACGCAGGCCGAGGCGGTACGGAGCCGGCCCGCCACCACGCCCGTCAGCCCGACGACGAACACCGCGCACGACACGTACGCCGGCCACGCCCCCTTCAGCACCGCCCCCGACACGATCAGCCCGACCACGACCGCGGCCACCGCGAAGAGCATCGACAGCAGCCCGCTGCGATCGTGCCCGCGGGTCAGGAACAGCGCCGTGACCAGCAGGTAGAACACCATCTCGTACGAGAGCGTCCACATCGTGTCGGCCACCCCGCCCACGCTGACGACGTCGAGCAGCATGGTCGCGTGCGCCGCCACCGCGCTCCCGTCACGGGGGACGGCCTCCCGCACCGGCACCCACCAGGACAGGGCCAGCACCGCGACGATGACGCCGAGGTAGAGGGGGTAGAGGCGGAAGAAGCGGCTGATCCAGAAGGCGCGTACGTCGCCGTGGCGTTCCAGGGACGTGGGGATGATGTAGCCGCTGACCAGGAAGAACACCAGGATGCCGTAGACGCCCAGGTTGAACCAGTAGGGCCGCAGGCCGGGCAGGAACCAGGGCAGGAGGTGCTCGGCCACCACCGCCAGGGCGCCGATGCCGCGCAGGGCGTCCAGCCAGGCGAGCCTCGGGCCGGCGGCCGGGGCTTTAGCGGCGGCCGCAGCCTGTTCAGCAACCGAGGTCTGTTCAGCGACCGGAGCCTGTCCGGTGACCGGGGCCTGCCCGGTTACCGGGGCCTGTCCGGTTACCGGGGTCTGGGCGGCGGCCGGGGTCTGGGCGGCGGCTGACGCGGAGGCCGGGGCAGGGGCGGACGCCGGTGCCGAAGCTGCGGCGGGAGCGCGGGAAGGGGTGGCGTCGGGGTGCGGGGCGGCTGCGGACACCCGGCCCAACCTACCCGTTACGGGGTGAGTGATGCTGGGGTCTTTCCGTGGCCGGCGCCGCCGGATCCGGCCAGCGACCGGCTACGGGGTGTGGTGGTCGGCCAGGGGGGCGTGGTGGTCGGCGCCGTCAGGACCGTCCGGGTCGGTGTGCACCGTGGCGGCCCGCAGGCGCGGCAGGTCGTGGATGAGCCGGTGCTCGGCCCGTACCGCCACCTCGTGCGCGCGTACGACCGACATGTCGTGATCGACGAGGATCTCCACCTCGGCGTGCAGCGCGTGCCCGATCCACCGCAGCCGCACCGACTCCACCCGCCGCACGCCCTCCACTCCGGCCAGGACGTCTTCCGCCGCGTCCACCAGGGCGGGGTCGACGGCGTCCATGAGCCGGTGGTAGATCTCGCGCGCCGCGTCGCGCAGGACGTAGCAGATGGCGATCGTGATGAGCAGCCCCACGACGGGGTCGGCGAGCGGGAAGCCGAGCGCGGCGCCGCCCGCGCCCAGCAGGACGGCCAGCGAGGTGAAGCCGTCGGTCCTGGCGTGCAGGCCGTCGGCGACCAGCGCGGCCGAGCCGATCTCCCGGCCCACCTTGATGCGGTAGCGGGCCACCCACTCGTTCCCGGCGAACCCGATCACCGCCGCCGCGGCCACCCACCCCACGGCCCTGATCTCCTGGGGGTCCAGCAGCCGCAGGACGGCCTCGTACCCGGCCAGGGCCGCGGAGGCGGTGATGAGCAGCACGATGATGATGCCCGCCAGGTCCTCCGCCCGGCCGTAGCCGTAGGTGTAGCGGCGGGTGGCGGCGCGGCGGCCGAGCGAGAACGCGATGGCCAGCGGCACGGCGGTGAGCGCGTCGGCCAGGTTGTGCAGGGTGTCGCCGAGCAGCGCGACCGAGCCGGAGGCGACGACGATGACCGCCTGGACGGCGGCGGTGACCATGAGGACGGCGAACGAGATGGCCAGCACCCGCATGCCGCGGCTGCTGGACTCCAGTGCGGTGTCCGTCTTGCCGGCGGAGTCGTGGCTGTGCGGGGTCACGGCGTGCGCGACCCACCCCAGCACCGCCTTGATCCCCCGCCTCCGCTGATGACCGTGACCGTGGCCGTGCTCGGGGTCGTGGTCATGGTCATGGTCGTGGTCGGGAACGGGGTCGTGGTCATGGTCATGGTCGTGGTCGGGAACGGGGTCGTGGTCATGGTCATGGTCGTGGTCGGGAACGGGGTCGTGGTCTTGGTGGTGCGCCGACGGGCCGGTGTTCGGCTGGTCACCCATGGCATCCCCCGATCACGCACGTCATCCCTTCGAGCAGGATAAGGCCCCCCCTACCAGCCCACCTTCCCCTTGCCGGAGATCAGCGCGCGGGCGATGACCAGGCGCTGGACGTCGTTGGTGCCCTCGCCGATCGCCATCAGCGGCGCGTCCCGGTAGAGCCGTTCGACGACGAACTCCTGCGAGTACCCGTACCCGCCGTGGATCCGCATCGCCTCCAGCGACGCCTTGAGCGCCACCTCGGAGGCGAAGTACTTGGCCATGCCCGCCTCCATGTCCACCCGCTTGCCGCCGTCGGCCTGGGAGGCGGCCCAGTACGTGAGCAGCCGGGCGGCCTGGATCTCGGTGGCCAGGTCGGCGAGCTTGAGCTGGACGGCCTGGAAGTCGGAGATCGGCTGCCCGAAGGCGGTGCGCTCGCGCGAGTAGGCCAGCGCGGCGTCGTACGCGGCCTGGGCCACGCCGACGGCGCGGGCGGCGATGTTGATCCGCCCGATCTCCAGCCCGCCGAGCACCTGCTGCATGCCCCGCCCCTCGACGCCGCCGAGCAGGCACGAGACCGGCACGCGTACCTCGTCGAGCACCACCTCGCACGTCTCGGTGCCCTTGTAGCCGAGCTTGGGCAGGTCGCGGCTGACGCCGAAGCCGGCGGACGAGGGGTCGACGAGCAGCACCGACATGCCCTTGTGCGCGGGTTCGGTGATGGAGGTCTTGACCAGCACGGGCAGCGGGTCGGCGTGGCGGGCGTTGGTGATCCACGTCTTGGTGCCGGTGACGACGTAGTGGTCGCCGTCGCGTACCGCTCTGGTCTGGATCCCCTGCAGGTCGGTGCCCGCGCCGGGCTCGGTCAGCGCGATCCCGGTACGGCGGGCGCCGCTCGCCAGGTCGGCGAGGTGCAGCCGCTTCTGCTCCTCGGTGCCGTGGCGGGCGATCATCCAGCAGGCCAGCGAGTGGGAGCCGATGGTGCCGGCCACGCCCATCCAGCCGCGCGCGATCTCCTCGAAGACCAGCGCGAACGAGACCATGTCGGCCGCCATGCCGCCGTACTCCTCCGGCACGGACAGCCCGAACAGTCCCATCCGCTTCATCTTGTCGACGATCTCGGTGGGATAGCGGCCGGAATGCTCCCACTCGGTGGCCACCGGCAGGATCTCCTTGTCCACGAACGTGCGCAGGGTCTCGCGGAACGCCTTCTGCTCGTCGGTCAGCTCGAAGTCCATGTGCCTCTTCTCAGAGCGGGCCGGTCTTGGCCTGGGGGAAGTAGCCCTTGTCGTGCGGGGCGTCGCGTTTGTAGACCATGACGGTCCGCGTCCACGACATGACCTCGTCGCCGTCCTGGTTGAGCCCGCGCGTGTAGCAGGTGACGATCCCGGCGTACGGGCGCGACTTCGACTCCCGCTTGCCGGTCACCTTGGACTCGGCGTAGAGGGTGTCGCCCACGAAGACGGGGTGGGTGAGCTTGATGCCGTCCCAGCCCAGGTTCATGATCGCGGTCTGGCTGACGTCGATGACCGACAGGCCGAGCACGATGGCCACGCTCAGCCCGGAGTTCACGATGATCTTTCCGGTGGGGGCCTTGGCGGCGAAGTGGGCGTTGAAGTGGTTCTGGTTGGTGTTCATGGTCAGCAGCGTGAACCAGGTGTTGTCCGACTCGCCGATCGTCCGCCCCATGGGGTGCTGGTAGACGTCACCTATGGTGAAGTCCTCGTAGTAGCGGCCGATGCTGGGCTCGTGGACGGTCACGTGCGGCTCCTGTTCACCGACGATCAGACCGTTCACGTTAGTGACCAGATGATTGTTCGGTCAATCACCCGCGCGGGCCCCGAGCACCCGCGCGCCGTGAGCGCCTACGCGCGGCCCGCGAGCTTGGCCACCACGTCCACGATGCGGGCGGCGCGCTCCACCTCGGCGCGGTGGAACACCGGCCCGTCGGCGCGGGCGACCACCACGTGCAGCCCGGCCGTGACGACGGGCAGCAGCAGCAACTGCATCTCCTTGGCGTCCACGGTGATGGCCCGCGGCGGCTGCTGGGGCAGCTCGAACTCGGCGGGCGCGGCCATGGAGGCATGCTGGACGGCGCCGTCGGCCACCGCCAGCGACCATTCGGCGCCGCAGAGGCCCGGCAGCGCGTCCACCAGGGTGGCGTAACCCCTGGCGGGTTCGGCGGCGACGTGCATGAGCAGGTCGTAGTCGGGCGCCGAGCCGGGCATCTCCCTGGTGGGCCAGACCCCCTCGACGCGTACGCCCGGCATGGCGGACATCCGGTCGCGTACCTCGGCCGCGCTCACCTGTCCCGGCCAGGAGACGGTGAAGTCGTCCACGGCCCGGCCGGCCTCGCGTTCCAGGACGGTGACCTGGAGGATGTCCGCCCCCAGCGCGCCCAGCGCCTTCGCGACCTGACCGAGACCGCCCGGCCGGTCCGGCAACGACACCCTCAGCCGCAGCAGCATTGCCGCCTCCCTTCCGAAGGCTCCCACATTGCCGCGCAAAGGTTTCCAGGATGTTCCATGCATATGTCGCACATGCTGCGCTTATATCCCAGGATGACGTGTTAAGTCCGGATTGTCGATAAAGGGCGGTTGCGGTTTTCGCAGGCCAGCGGGTGGTCATCGCCCATGCCCAGCCCTCCCACCGACCACCCCGGCCGGCCGCGCCGTGTGACGCGGGTCTCCGGGCCGCGGAGTTGCGTTGGAAAATCCAACCCACCTAGAGTGGGTTTGGTTTTCCAACTGACAAGGAGGCCGCGATGCGCGACGCCGTGATCGTGGAGGCCGTACGCACCCCGATCGGCAAGGGCAAACCCGGCGGCGCCCTGGCCGGGGTGCACCCGGTGGACCTGCTCGCCCATGCCCTGAGCGCCCTGGTCGAGCGCGCCGGGATCGATCCGTCCCTGGTGGACGACGTGATCGGCGGCTCCGTCGACCAGGTGGGCGAGCAGGCCATGAACACCACCCGCAACGCCTGGCTGGCCGCCGGGCTGCCGGAGTCCGTGCCCGCGGTCACCGTGGACCGCCAGTGCGGCTCGTCCCAGCAGGCCGTGCACTTCGCCGCCCAGGGGGTGATGTCCGGCGCGTACGACCTGGTCGTGGCCTGCGGGGTGGAGTCGATGAGCCGTGTCCCCATGTGGTCGAACGTGCCTCCTGGGGCCGACCCGTTCGGCGCCGCTCTGGCCGCCCGCTACCCCGGGGGCCTGGTGCCGCAGGGCATCAGCGCCGAGCTGATCGCCGCCAAGTGGTCGCTCGGCCGCGAGCGGCTCGACGCGTTCTCGGCCCGTTCGCACGCCAGGGCCGCCGCCGCCTCGTTCTCCGCCGAGCTCGCCCCGCTGGCGGGCCTCGACCGGGACGAGTCGGTACGCCCCTCCACCACGGAGGAGATCCTGGCCGGTCTGAAGCCCGCGTTCGCCGACCCCGGCTACGCCGAGCGGTTCCCGCAGATCGACTGGTCGGTCACCGCGGGCAACTCCAGCCCGATCAACGACGGGGCGGCGGCCGTGCTCGTCACCACCTCGGAGACGGCGGCCCGCCTCGGCCTCAAGCCGCTGGCCCGGCTGCACAGCTTCGCCGTCACCGGGTCCGACCCGATCCTCATGCTCACCGGCGTGATCCCGGCGACGGAGAAGGTCCTGCGCCGGGCGGGGCTGCGGCTGGCCGACATCGACCTGTTCGAGGTCAACGAGGCGTTCGCGAGCGTCGTCCTGGCCTGGGAGCAGGAGACCGGCGCGGACCCGGCCAAGGTCAACGTCAAGGGCGGCGCCATCGCCCTCGGCCACCCTCTGGGCGCCAGCGGCGCCCGCATCACCACCACTCTCGTCCACGCCATGCAAGAGCACGGCGCCCGTTACGCACTGCAGACCATGTGCGAGGCGGGCGGCCTGGCCAACGCCCTCATATTGGAGCGAACCTCATGAAGATCTCCGGCAGTGTCGCCCTCGTCACCGGCGCGAACCGCGGCCTCGGCGCCGTCTTCGCCCGCGCCCTCCTGGACCGCGGGGCCCGCACGGTCTACGCCGCCGCCAGGAACCCGGACTCGATCACCGGCCAGGGCCTGACCCCGATCGCGCTCGACGTCACCGACCCCGCCTCCGTGGCGGCCGCCGCCGAACGCTGCGCCGACGTCGACCTCCTGATCAACAACGCGGGCGTGGCCATCAGCGGCCCCGGACTGGAGTCGGCCCGCACGGAGATGGAGGTCAACTACTTCGGCCCGCTCGCCATGAGCCGGGCCTTCGCCCCCGTGCTGGCCGGCAACGGCGGCGGCGCGCTGGTGAACATCCTGTCGGTGCTGTCGTGGGTGACGTTCCCGCGGCCGAAGACGTACGCGGCGTCGAAGGCGGCGGCGTGGTCGCTGACGAACGCGCTGCGGCTGGAGCTGCGCGAGCAGGGCACTCACGTGCTCGGGGTGCACGCCGGCTACATCGACACCGACATGGCCGCCGACATCACCGGCCCCAAGATCAGCCCGGAGGACGTGGTGGTCCAGGCGCTCGACGGGCTGGAGGCGGGCGCGTACGAGGTGCTCGCCGACGACGTCAGCCGCAACGTCAGGGCCGGTCTGTCGGGCGGCCTGGAGCTGCTGTATCCGGAGCTCGTCACGCCCTCTCAGGACGTCTCCGCCTGATCAGGTCGCTGAACGGGCCCGCCTGATCCGCTGTGTCCTCCCGGCGGATCAGGTGTACGGCGAGCAGGGTCAGCCAGGTCCAGCCGGTCACGATGAGCACCCGCTGCAGCAGGCCCGCGTTGGCGGCGTCGTCCGTGAACGCCTGCCCGTACACCGGGAAGAGGACGAGCGTCGCCACCGCCGTGACCGCCGAGTAGAGCCGCCACCGGCCCCTGAGCCGGATCGCGACCGCCACGCACGCGACGGGCAGCCCGAAGAAGACCGGCAGGGACGCCAGGTCGTGCGCGGTGTGGTGCCAGCTGCCGGTCAAGACGACCCCTTCCGGGGCTCCGGGCGGATAACCCTGCATCGGGTCCATCACGAACACGCCCGCGCCGATCAGGCCCGCGCCGATCAGCCCGATCGGCACGGCCGCCCACCACGACGCCAGGCTGCGGCGCACACCCGCCGCGAAGGCCGTGATGAGCAGGCCGCTGACGACGAAGTTGGCGATCTGGATCCAGCCGCGCTCGCCGAGGCTGAGCTGGCTGCCCGAGTGGTAGAAGGGGTTGTAGCCGGGACGCAGGGCCCCCTCGACGAGCAGCACGATCACGAAGAGCGGCGCGCCCGCCGCACCGCAGAACAGCAGCCTTCTGGTGGTCATCGAACCTCTCCTGCGTCTCGGACGGATCGGGCGGGGATGGTGGCCGGCGGTTGTCAGTCCAGCGGAGCCGATCGGGGTCGCGCACTGGCCGGACGGACACGATCACTGGCCGATCGGCCAGTGATCGGCGGGTGTGTGCTCGATTAGGCTCCCCGGCATGACGGTCGTGCCCCGCTGGCTGCTGCCGGCCCAGCTCGCGGCGCTCGACGGCCGGCCCGCCGGGCGCCGTACGGCCCGCGACTGGGCGGCCGACGCGGGGCTGTTCGCGTTCGCGGTGATCATGGCGATCGAGCAGGCCGCCGCCTATCCGCCGCCCGGCGCCGAGTTCGTGCCCGGCTGGCTCGTCGCGATCAACCCCTGGGTGGCGGGGCCCGCCTGCCTGGCCCTGTGGTGGCGGCGGCGCTTCCCCCTGGTGCTGGGCGTCGTAATGGTGGTCGCGCTGTCCTTCTCGGCCTCTTCGGTGGGCGCGGCGATGGTGGCGGGCCTCACCGTGGCGGTACACCGGCCGTGGGGCCGGGCGGCGGCGGTCTCCGGCTCGTACCTGGTGATCTGTGGTTATTACGGCCTTTTCGCCGAACCGCCTGGGGTGGAGCGGCCGGTGCTGATCGCCTCACTGCTGATCATGTTCGGCGGGCCCCTCTGCCTGGGCATGGCGGTCCGCGCCCGCCGCCTCCTGCTCCTCGGCCTGCGACGGGAGGCCGAGGTACGCTCCCGCGAACACCGCCTGGAGCTGGCGGAGGCGCAACGAGCGGAACGCGAACGCCGCCTGGAGCTGGCGGAGGCGCAGCGGGCCGAGCGGGAGCACCGGCTCGCGCTCCGGGAGGCGCGCCGGGCCGAGCGGGAGCGGCTGGCCCGGGAGATGCACGACGTGCTGGCCCACCGGGTGTCGCTGCTGAGCGTGCACGCGGGCGCGCTGGCCTACCGCACGTCGCAGGCCGCGGCCGGGACGGGCCCGCCGGTGGACGCCTCCGAGGTGGGCGGGGCGGCGCGGGTCATCCAGGACAACGCCCGGCTGGCCCTGGACGAGTTGCGCGACGTCCTGGCGGTCCTGCGCGACGGCGAGCCCGCCGCCACCCGGCCCCAGCCCGGCCTGGCCGACCTGCCCCGCCTCGTCGCGGAGGCCGAGGCGGCGGGCCAGCGGGTCCACTACTCGGTCGGGGACGAGGTGGCGAGGCCGGGTGGAGCGGGCCCGGGTGGGTCGGTGCGGGCGCAGGTGCAGCGCACCGCGTACCGGACCGTTCAGGAAGGGCTGACGAACGCGCGCAGGCACGCGCCCGGGGCACCGGTGCGGGTGCGGATCGAGGGCAGCCCCGGCGCCGACCTGGTCGTCACCGTGGACAACCCCGCCGCCGGGGCGGGTGGCGTGCGGGCAGAGGGGGGCGGGGCAGGCAGAGGGCTGGTCGGGCTCGGTGAGCGGGTGGCGCTCGACGGTGGCAGGCTGGAGCATGGAGTACGCGACGGCGTGTTCGTGCTGTCGGCCCGCCTGCCGTGGCAGGTGTGACGAGCCGTTGGAGGCCCGATGGACGAGCCGCCGATCCGGGTCCTGCTGGTGGACGATGATCCGCTGGTGTGCGCCGGGCTGCGGATGATGTTACGTGGCGCCCCCGACGTGGACGTGGTCGGGGAGGCGGCCGACGGGGCCGACGTGCCGGGGGCGGTCGAGCGGCTGGCCCCCGACGTGGTGCTGATGGACATCCGCATGCCGTACGTGGACGGCATCGCCGCCACCCGGGCCCTGGCCGCCCGTACGGGCCGCGCCCCGCGGGTGATCGTGCTGACGACGTTCGACACGGAGGCGACGGTGATCGAGGCGCTGCGGGCGGGCGCGTCGGGATTCCTGGTCAAGCACACGCCGCCCGAGCAGATCGTCGAGGCCGTCCGCCGTGCCGCCGCGGGTGAGCCCGTCCTGTCGCCCGGGGTGGCCCGTACGCTGATCGCGCACGTGACCGGCGGCGCGGATCGCCGCACCATGAAGGCTCGCGACCATCTGGCCCGGCTCACCGGGCGGGAGCGCGAGGTCGCGCTGGCCGTGGCCGAGGGGGCCGGCAACGCCGAGATCGCCGCGCGCCTGCACCTGTCGGTCGGAGCGGTCAAGGCGCACATCTCCAGCGCGCTCACCAAGCTCGGGCTGACCAACCGCACCCAGCTCGCGGTGCTGGCCCACGACGCCCGCGACACCCACGACCTCGGCCCCTGACCGGCCGCCCGGGTCAGCCCGTGGCTTCCCAGACGGCTTCGAAGGCCTCGCGGGGGATCTCGGTCAGTTCCCAGATCTCCAGCGGCTGGTCGGTGAGGAAGCCGGCCTCGTCCTGGAGGTGCCGCCACCAGTAGCGGCGGGCGGTCCGGTCGGCGCCGACCTCGACCTGGCGCACCGCCCACTGCTCGCCGTCGCCCTCGACGCTCTCGAACAGCCAGGCGCGGCCGTCCTCGTCGCCCATGTGCCAGTAGCGACGCGGGTTGTCGGACTCGGCGAGCTGCCGCACGAGCGGCTGGCGAAGATCTGGAACCACGGGGCCCCACTCTAGAACGTCAGGAGCGGGGCTCAGCGCTGGTAGGCACCGGCGTCGGGTGCGGCGGGCAGGGCCTTGCCCTTGACGTCCTCGCCGAACGCCTTGCCGCCGTACCACCTCGGGGTGAGCACCAGGCCGCGGCCGAGCGCCGGGGAGCCGGGGCGCAGGCGCAGGTCGGTGCGGGAGACGAACTTCGGGTCGGCCATGACCGACTTCGGCCCGAGCTTGAACCGGGCGGAGCGGCCCTTGTAGACGCCGCCGTCCTCGTCGGCGCCCGAGCCGTCCTCCCAGCCGGCCTCCCCGCCGACCGCGATCACGTTGTTGCGCAGCTTGAGTATCGACGGTGAGCAGCCGTCGTGGCAGGACCAGCCGATGGTGTCCCTGGCGGGCAGGTAGACCGAGTTGTGCACGGCGACCGTGCCCTTGACCGGGCCGACGACGTGGCGGGGGCCGCGGGTGATGAGGAAGGAGCCGCGGCTGCGGGAGGAGGTGACGACGTTGAAGGCGAAGACGTTGCCGGTGGCGGTCTTGCCCTTCTGGGCGCCGAGTTCGGTGAAGGTCTCGTTGTTCCTCGCGACGTTGTGGGTGACGCGGTTGCGGTCGCCGTTGTAGATCTCGACGGCGGCCCCGTCGGTGCCGTAGTCCTTGCTCTTGGCGAAGCTGCCGGTGATGGTGTTGCCGGTCACCACGTTGTCGTCGCCGTTGAGCAGCACGCCGAAGGCGCCGGAGTCGTTGTCGCCGCCCTCGTCGTTGACGCTCATCCGGTTGTTGTCGGTCAGGACGCTGTCGCGGATGGTGTTGCGCGATCCGGACGCCGGGACGTAGACGCCGGTGACGTTGTGGTCGGCCTGCACGCCGATCAGCTCGTTGGAGTCGCCGCCGATGGCGAAGCCGGCCCAGCGGCAGCGGGAGGCGCGCAGGCCGCTGATCCGCCAATAATCGCCCTTGACGCTGACGCAGTCGGCCTCGTCGCCGGTGATGGTGGCCAGGGCGCCCTTGCCGTACGACTTGACGGTGATGGGCTTGGCCGCGGTGCCGCTGGCCTCCAGCGTGAGCGGCCCGGTGAACTTGCCGCCGCGCTTGAACAGGACGGTGTCGCCGGGCTTGAGCTCGGCCGCGTCGACCTTCTCCAGCGACTTCCAGGCGGCCGCGGCGCTGGTGCCGGCCGCGCCGTCGTTCCCCGCCCGCGAGTCGACGTAGTACGTGGTGCCCGCCTGTGCTGCGAGGGCCGCGGACGGTACGGCAGGCAGGAGCGAGGCCATCACGGCTACGGACAGCAACCTCATAACAGGCACACCACTATCTAGTTGGGGGACACGGAGGATCAGCAGGGGCCACCGTAGCGTGATGGGCGTGGCAGGCGCCACAGACGTTACGAAGGTGTTCACTTGGCATGACGCCGCCGTTAGAGACGGTGGGAGCCCTTGTGGACCCGGGGGCGGGAGGGTGGTTCCGCCGGTACACGGTGTGCATGATGCACACACTCTCCGTGAACATGACGAGCGCGCAGGCGAAAGCCGTGGAAGAACTTGCGCAAGAACGTCGTCACCGAGCGCTCATCTGACCTGCTCAGCTTCCCGGCCGGCCCCCGAGGGCAGATCTGCAACTTTCCGCAACTTACACTTGACCGCTCGCGGGTGATCGCGACATCGTTGACCAGAAAATCCCCCGGCATCCGGGTCATCCCAGAAGAAGGACAATCATGCTCGGCACTGACGACTGGTGGCGTGACGCCGTCGTGTACCAGGTCTACCCCCGCAGCTTCGCCGACTCCGACGGCGACGGCATGGGAGATCTGGCCGGCGTGCGCGAGCGCCTGGGATACCTGTCGGAGCTGGGCGTGGACGCCATCTGGCTGAGCCCCTTCTACACCTCCCCCATGGCCGACGGCGGCTACGACGTGGCCGACTACCGCGACGTGGACCCCATGTTCGGCGCGCTCGCCGACTTCGACGCGCTGGTCGCCGACGCCCACGGCCGGGGCATCAGGGTCATCGTGGACCTGGTGCCCAACCACTCCTCCGACCAGCACCCCTGGTTCAAGCAGGGGCTGCGCGAGCGGTACATGTTCCGCGACCGGCCCAACGACTGGGAGTCGATCTTCGGCGGCCCGGCGTGGACGCAGGTCGAGGACGGCTCGTGGTACCTGCACCTGTTCGCTCCCGAGCAGCCGGACCTCAACTGGGACAACCCGGACGTGCGAGCCGAGTTCCGCGACATCCTGCGCTTCTGGCTGGACCGGGGCGTGGACGGCTTCCGCATCGACGTGGCGCACGGCATGATCAAGGCCGAAGGGCTGCCCGACGTGGGGCAGAAGGACGGGCCGCAGGCCGAGATGCTGGGTGACGAGCAGGTGCCCTACTTCGACCAGGACGGCGTGCACGACATCTACCGCGAGTGGCGGCCGATCCTCGACTCCTACCCCGGCGGGCGGATGGCGGTGGCCGAGGCGTGGGTGTCCTCACCCGAGCGGCTGGCCCGTTACGTGGGGCCCGACGAGTTGCACCAGGCGTTCAACTTCGAGTTCATGATGGCGGACTTCCACGCGAAGTCGTTCCGTACCGTCATCGAGAAGTCGCTGAAGGAGGCCGATCTGGTCGGCGCGCCCACCACGTGGGTGCTGTCCAACCACGACAAGCCGCGGCACGTCACCCGCCACGGCGGGCTCGCCCGCGCCCGGGCGGCGACGCTGCTCATGCTGGCCCTGCCCGGCTCGGCCTACCTCTACAACGGCGAGGAGCTGGGCCTGCCGGAGGTGCTCGACCTGCCGGACGAGCTGCGCCAGGACCCGGCGTTCCTGCGGCGCGGCGAGAGCCGCGACGGCTGCCGGGTGCCGATCCCGTGGACCTCCTCGGGCGACCTGGGCTGGCGCGAGCCGTGGCTGCCGATCCCGGCGGAGTGGGCGGCGCTGTCGGCCGAGGCGCAGGAGGACGACCCCGCCTCGACGCTGAACCTCTACCGGGCCGCGCTGAAGCTGCGCAAGGCGCATCCCGCGCTCGGCGGCGGCACGCTGACGTGGCTGGACTCCCCCAAGGACGTGCTGGTCATCGAGCGCGATCCGGGGCTGGTCGTGGCGCTCAACACGGGCGAGACGCCGGTACGGCTCGACGTGCGGGGCGAGGTGCTGCTGTCCAGCGGCCCGCTCGCCGCCGACGGGATGCTCCCGCCGGACACGACGGTCTGGCTCCAGCGCTGACGGTTACGCTCCGAAGCCGACGTCTCACTCCGGCGCGGACGGTTGGTGCAATCTTTCCCTTTTCACGGCAAATGCCCGACATAGCGGAGTAATCACTCTCGGTAGCCTCGGGGGATGGCACCCTGGTGGGCCAGGTCCCTGCGCGCACGCGTCACCCTCATCGCGACGGCCGTAGCCGCCCTCGTGCTCATTCCCGTGGGCATCGTCGGCGTCGTCGCGGCCCGGTCCATGGTCACCGCCAGCGTGTTCGGCCAGACCAGGGACGCCGCCGAGCGGGTCGCGTTCGAGATGCGCGGCGGCAGCCTGCCCACGGGCGCCGCCATCCCCGTGCCCATCCCGTCCGTCGACCTGATCCAGGTGGTCGGGCCTGGAGGGCGCCTGATGGCCAGCAGCGACGCGGCCAGGAACCTGCCGCCGCTCAGCGACGTGCGCCCCACCGCCGAGAACCGGATCGTCAACACCACCACCTGCCTGCCGACGGAGTGCGTGCACCTGACGGCGGTGCGGGTGAGCCTCTTCGACGACTCCCCCGTCGTCTACGCCGGCCGCAGCACCCCCGAGGTGCTGTCGACCCGGATCCTCGAGGTCGTCGTGTTCGGGGAGGTCGCCCTGCTCGTCGCGCTGGCCGGATGGGCGACGTGGCTGGTCACCGGCAGGGCGTTGCGGCCGGTGGCGACCATGCGGACCGAGCTGGACGCCGTGCACGCCGGAGACCTCAGCCACCGCGTGATCGAGCCGCCGGGCGACGACGAGGTGGCCCAGCTCGCCCGCTCCATCAACGGGACGCTGGCCCGCCTGGAGCACTCGGCCGAGCAGCAGCGCCAGTTCGCCTCCGACGCCTCGCACGAGCTGCGCACCCCGATCGCCGGGCTGCGCGCCCAGCTGGAGAGCGCCCAGCTCTATCCGGACGACACCGACATCGAGGCGCTGGTGGACAGCGCGCTGCGCGACACCGACCGGTTGGAGGCCATCATCAGCGACCTGCTGCTGCTGGCCAGGATCGGCTCCCGGGTGGACGTGGTCAAGGAGCCCGTCGACCTGGCCGACCTGGTACGCCAGGAGCTGGCCGTGCGCAGCGACAAGCTGCCCGTCCAGACGGACCTGACCGAGGGGGTCATGGTCGAGGGTGTACGCCTCCAGCTCGCCAGGGTCCTGACGAACCTGCTGGACAACGCCCAGCGGCACGCCGAGCAGACCGTACGGGTGGAGGTGGGCCGCGAGCCGGGCCCGGGGGCGGGCACGGCCGTGCTGGCGGTCGAGAACGACGGCGTGGAGATCTCCGTGGGCGACCGCGAGCGCATCTTCGAACGCTTCACCCGCCTGGACGCCGCCCGCGACCGCGACTCGGGCGGCACGGGACTGGGCCTGGCCATCGCCAGGGACGTGGCGCTGGCCCATCGCGGCCAGATCTGCGTGGAGGACTGCGCGGGCGGCGCGAGGTTCGTGCTGCGGCTGCCGGCCGTGGACCGGCAGCCGCGTTAGACGGGCCCGGTACGGCTAGGCCGGCGACATCTCCTTCTCGGGCTCCCCGCGCGGACCTTCGGAGGCGGGCGTGTCACCGGGGTCGTCCAGCAGTGTGGCCTCGTCGAACGGCGCCTGCCCGGCCAGCACCCGTCCGGCGCGCTCGCGGTCGAACTCCCCGGTCCAGGTGCCGACGAGCACGGTGGCCACGGCGTTGCCGGCGAAGTTCGTCAGCGCCCTGGCCTCGGACATGAACCGGTCGATGCCCACGATGAGGCCCACGCCGTCCACCAGCTCGGGCCGGTGCGCCTGCAGGCCGCCGGCCAGCGTGGCCAGGCCCGCGCCGGTGACGCCGGCCGCGCCCTTGGAGGCGATCATCATGAACAGCAGCAGCGCCACCTGCTCCCCGAACTCCAGCGGCGAGCCGGTCGCCGAGGCGATGAACAGCGTGGCCATGGTCAGGTAGATCGCGGTGCCGTCGAGGTTGAAGGAGTAGCCGGTCGGCACCGTGATGCCGGCCACGGTCTTGCTCACGCCCAGGTGCTCCATCTTGGCGATGAGCCGGGGCAGGGCGGTCTCCGACGACGAGGTGGACAGGATCAGCAGGAACTCGCGGCCCAGGTAGCTGAGCAGCGACCACAGGTTGATCCGCGCGACGGCCCAGAGGAGCGCGCCCAGTACCACGCCGACGAACAGCACGCAGGTGACGTAGAAGGCGATCATGATGATGGCCAGGCTCTTGAGCGCCTCGATGCCGGTGGCGCCCACGACGGCCGCGATCGCCCCGAACGCGCCCACCGGCGCGGCCCACATGATCATGGCGAGGACGCGGAACACGAGCCGCTGGAAGTGCTCGATCCCGCGCAGGATCGGCGCGCCCTTGGGTCCCATGGCCTGCAGCGCGAACCCGGTCAGCAGCGCGACCAGCAACGCCTGCAGCACGGAGCCGTCGGTCAGCGCCGACACGACCGTCTTGGGGATGACGCCGAGCAGGAAGTCGACCGTGCTCGCCTCCGCGCCCTTGGCCGCCTCGGCCTCGGCCGCCTGCCTGGCGGTGTCGGTGATCTGCAGGCCGGAGCCGGGATCGATGACGTTGCCCACGGCCAGGCCGATGACCAGCGCTACCGTGGACATGACGATGAAGTAGCCGAGGGCGAGGCCGCCGACCTTGCCGACCTGGGCGGCCTGGCGCACCGAGCCGATGCCGAGCACGATGGTGCAGAAGATGATCGGGCCGATCACCATCTGGATCAGGGCCACGAATCCGGTGCCGAGGGGTTTGAGCTCCTTGCCCACGTCCGGCCAGACGAAGCCGACCAGGATCCCGAGCAGGACCGCCACGATGACGGCCAGATAGAGATAACGAGTGCGATCGCGCATAGGGGGCTGCTCCGGCGTTTTGGAGGGACCTTCTTGATGTGCGAATATGCGCCTCACCAGTGATGCAGGTCACCATTGCGTAAGTTTCGTTCACGGGAGAGTGCTCAGATGCGGGGCTGGAGCCTGGCCGGGCAGATGCTGGTTCTGCAGCTGCTCGTGGTCGCCGTCACCGTGGCGGGCGGCGCGGTGCTCGTGCTGGTGCAGGCCAGGGAGGTGCTGACCGAAGACGCGGGCCGCACGGCGAGCGCCGTGGCGCTGAGCGTGGCGGTCTCGCCGGACGTGCTGGCCGCCCTGGACGAGCCGGACCCGAGCGTGCGGCTGCAGCCGTACGCCGAACGGGTGCGCCTGGCGACGGGCGTCGACTTCATCACCATCATGCGGCCGGACGGCACCCGCTACACCCACCCCAACCCGGCCGAGATCGGCAAGCGGTTCCTCGGGCACACCGGCCGGGCGCTGGCGGGCGAGACGTTCACCGAGACCTACACCGGCACGCTCGGCGCCTCCAGGAGGGCGGTGACGCCGGTCGTGTCGGACGGCCGGGTGCGGGCCCTGGTGAGCGCCGGCATCACGATCGATAGGATCAGCGCGAGGCTGCGCGACCAGCTCGCCTGGGGCGCGCTCGTCATCGCGCTCGCGCTGTCGCTGGGCGCGGCCAGCACCTGGCTGGTCACCGCGCGGCTGCGCCGCCAGACGCACGGGCTCGGGCCGATCGAGCTGGGCCGCATCCACGAGCACCACGACGCCGTCCTGCACGCCGTCAGGGAGGGCCTGCTGCTGGTCGGCAGGGACGGCACGCTGACGCTGTGCAACGACGCGGCCAGGCAGCTGCTCGGCCTGCCGGCCGACGCCGAGGGCCGGCACGTGGGCGAGATGGGGCTGGGCGAGCTGCTCACCGGCGCGGAGGAGCGGGTCCACCTGGTCGGTGACCGGGTGCTGGCCGTCAACAGCGCGGCCAGCCGGCTCGGGACGGTCGTCACCGTACGCGACCACACGGAGCTGCAGGCGCTGACCGGCCAGCTCGACGCCGAGCGCGGCTTCGCCGACTCGCTGCGCTCGGCCGCGCACGAGGCGGCCAACCGGCTGCACACGGTGATCACGCTGGTGGAGCTGGGCCGTACGGAGCAGGCGGTGGCGCTGGGCACGGCGGAGCTGCGGGCGGCGCAGGAGCTGACCGACCGGGTGGTGGGCTCGGTCCGCGAGCCGGTGCTGGCGGCGCTGCTGCTGGGCAAGAGCGCCGAGGCCGCCGAGCGCGGCGCCGAGCTGGTGATCAGCCAGGACAGCGAGCTGGACGACCCGGGCCTGGACCCGCGCGAGCTGGTGACGATCGTGGGCAACCTGATCGACAACGCGCTCGACGCGGCGGGCCGGGTCGAGGTGCGGCTGCGGGGCGGGGAGGAGGAGGTCGTGATCAGGGTGGCCGACGACGGGCCGGGACCGGCAGATCTGGCCGCGTTCGAGAAGGGCTGGACCACCAAGGGCGACGGGCACGGGCTCGGCCTGGCGCTGGTCGGGCAGGCGGTGCGGCGGCTGGGCGGCTCCATCGAGGTGGCCGGCTCCGCGTTCACGGTGCGGCTGCCGGTGCCATGACGATCTCCGTGCTGGTGGTCGATGACGAGGAGATCACCGCCGAGGCGAACCGCATCTACGTGCAGCGGGTGCCCGGGTTCGAGGTGGCCGGCGTGGTCAGGTCCGGCGGGGAGGCGCTGCGCTTCCTGCGCGGGCGGCCGGTGGACCTCATCCTGCTCGACCTCTACCTGCCCGACATGCACGGGCTGGAGGTGTGCCGGGCGGTGCGCGCGGGCGGCCTCATGTGCGACGTCATCGCGGTCACCTCCGCGCGCGACCTGGCCATGGTGCGCTCCGCGGTGTCGCTGGGGATCTCTCAATACCTGCTCAAGCCGTTCACGTACGCGACCCTCGCCGAGAAGCTGACCCGGTACGCCCGGTTCAAGCAGGAGGCGGGCGGCGGCGGCACCGCGGTCGGGCAGGGCGACGTGGACCGCGTCCTCGGCACGTTGCGCGGCTCGTCCGAGCTGCCCAAGGGCATGGCCCGCGACACTCTCGACAGCGTGGCCGCCCGGTTGCGCGAGCACCCCGGCGGGGCCGGCGCGCAGGCCGTGGCCGACGCGGTCGGAGTGTCCAGGGTGACGGCGCGGCGCTACCTGGAATACCTGGTGGAGCTGGGGGTGGCGGTCCGCATCCCGCAGTACGGCGGAGTGGGCCGGCCAGAGTTGCTCTACCGGATCCCCATGGAACGTTAATGACGGTGACGCCGGGCGTTCAATCCGGCCTTCTAGCTTCTGGGTGCGATCCGACGCACTGAGGAGACACCTTGCGAGTCCTTGCCGTAGTTCCCGCCCGCGGAGGTTCGGCGGGCGTACCCCTGAAGAACCTCGCCCTGGTCGGGGGCGTCCCGCTGGTCACCCGCGCGGTGCGGGCGTGCCGGCGCGCCGAGCTGATCGACCAGGTCGTGGTCAGCACCGACCACGACGGGATCGCCGCGACCGCCCGGGAGGCGGGCGCGGTGGTCGTGGAGCGGCCGGCGGAGCTGAGCGGCGCCACCGCCTCCAGCGAGTCCGCGCTGCTGCACGCGCTCGACGCGCTCGGCGAGGATCCGGAGGTCGTCGTGCTCGTGCAGTGCACCAGCGCGTTCATCGACCCGGCCGACCTGTCGGCGGCGGTGCGCAAGGTGCTCGACGGCGAGGCCGACTCGGTCGTGTCCGGGCTGCCCACGCACGAGTTCCTCTGGACGGCCGGAGGCGCGGGCGTCAACCACGACCCGGCCGTCCGGCCGCGCAGGCAGGATCGCGAGCCGGAGTTCCGCGAGAACGGCGCCTTCTACGTCATGCGCACCTCCGGCCTGCGCGAGCACGGGCACCGCTTCTTCGGCGCGGTCGCCGTGCAGCCCGTGCCCGCCCGGCACGGCATCGAGATCGACGATCCGGAGGACCTGGAGCTCGTCCGCGCGCTGGCCCCCTTCGTGGACGCGCCTGAGCCGATCGACGTGGACGCCGTCATCACCGACTTCGACGGGGTGCACACCGACGACCGCGCCTACGTCGACTCGGAGGGCCGCGAGATGGTGCTGGTCAGCCGCTCCGACGGGATGGGCGTGTCGCTGCTGCGGCGCTCCGGGGTGAAGGTGCTGGTCATGTCCACCGAGCAGAACCCGGTGGTGGCCGCCCGCGCCCGCAAGCTCGGCGTCCCCGTGCTGCAGGGGCTGGCCGACAAGCGCACCGTGCTGCGCGACTGGCTGACCATCGAGGGGCTCGACCCGGCCCGCGTGGCCTATGTCGGCAACGACGTCAACGACCTGGGCCCGATGGGCGAGGTCGGCTGGCCCGTCGCCACCCCCGACGCCCACCCGCGGGTGCGGGCCGCGGCCAGGGTGGTGCTGACCAGGCCGGGCGGCGACGGCGCGGTGCGCGAGCTGTGCGACCGCGTGGTGGCCGCCCGCCCCGAGCCGCCGGCCGCCGCGGCGCGGACCCGGCCGCGTCTCGGGCCCGTGGCGATCGGCGACGTACGGGTCGGCGACGGCGAGCCCGTCTACGTCATCGGCGAGATCGGCATCAACCACAACGGCGACGTCGAGCTGGCCAGGCGGCTGATCGACGTGGCGGCCGAGGCCGGCTGCCAGGCGGTCAAGTTCCAGAAGCGCACTCCCGCGATCTGCGTGCCCGAGGAGCAGAAGGGGCAGATCAGGCAGACGCCGTGGGGCGAGATGACGTACCTGGAGTACAAGGAGCGCACCGAGTTCGGGCGCGAGGAGTACGCCCAGATCGCCGAGCACTGCCGTGAGCGCGGGCTGCACTGGTTCGCCTCGCCGTGGGACGTGCCGTCGGTCGCGTTCCTGGAGGACATGGGCGTCCTGGTGCACAAGGTGGCCTCGGCCAGCGTGTCCGACCACGAGCTGCTGCGCGCCCTGGCCGCCACCGGCAAGCCGCTCATCCTGTCGACCGGCATGTCCACGCTCTCGGAGATCGACGCGGCGGTGGAGATCCTGGGCACCGACCGGCTGATCATGATGCACGCGACGTCCACGTACCCGCTGCCGCCCGAGGAGGCGAACCTGCGCACGATCACCACGCTCAAGGAGCGCTACGGCGTGCCGGTCGGCTACTCGGGGCACGAGCGCGGGCTGCAGATCTCCCTGGCGGCCGTCACGCTCGGCGCGGTCTGCGTGGAGCGGCACATCACCCTCGACCGCACCATGTGGGGCTCCGACCACGCCGCCTCGCTGGAGCCGTCGGGTCTCGAGCACCTGGTCCGTGACATCCGCATCATCGAGCAGGCCATGGGCGACGGCGTCAAGCGCGTCTTCCCCGGCGAGCAGGCCCCCAAGGCCCGCCTGCGCCGGGTGACCGTCTGATCCCCCGTCTCCAGGAGAAACCCCCTTGATCACTCTCTCGGTCGTCGTGCCCGTGCGGGACGGCGAGCGCTTCATCGCCGACGCGCTCACCTCGCTGTCCCGCAACGCGCGCCCCGGCTTCGAGTTCATCGTCGTGGACGACGGGTCCGTGGACGCCACGGGCGACATCATCGACGACTTCGCCGATGACCTGCCCGGGCTGACCGTGCTGCGCAACCCCGCCGCGGTGGGGCTGGCGGACGCGCGGAACGCGGGCCTGTCGGCCGCGACCGGCCGGTACGTCACGTTCATGGACGGCGACGACTGGCTCGCCCCCGGCTACCTGGAACGGCTCGTCGCGGCCATCGACGGGCTCGGCTGCGACTTCGTCCGCACCGACCACGTGCAGGTCGAGGGCCGAAAACGGGTCGTGCACCGCGCTCCGCAGGCGCGGCGGGGCGCGGTGCTGGACCCGCGCGCCGCCATCCTGCCCGCCGGGGTGCGCACCATGGTGGACTACCCGTACGCGTGGGCGGGCGTCTACCGGCGTTCCCTGGGCGACCTGCTGCACTTCCCCGGCTCGCTGCACACCGCGGAGGACCGGCCGTGGATCTGGCGGCTGCACCGGGAGGCCGCCACGTTCGCGGTGGTGTCGCTGGCCGGGGTGTTCTACCGGCGCCTGGTGCCCGGGTCGCTGACGCAGGTGGGCGACGAGCGGCAGCTGCACTTCTTCGACGCGTTCGAGCTGGTCTTCAAGGACCTGGAGCCGGAGTTCCGGCCCAAGGCGGTGCGCAACTTCTGCGCCCTGCTCGCCCATCACCTGCACCTCGGCGATCGCTTCACGCCCGGCCTGCGTGTCCGTTTCGAGGAGCGCGGTGCGCACATGGTACGGACGCTGCCGCCGGAGCTGGTGGCGGAGTCGGCGGCGCGGATGTCCGCCGAGCGCGAGGCCGCGCTGCGCGCCCTGGTGCCCGATCTGCCCCCCAGCCCGCACGTCCGGGTCCGCCGCGACCGGGAGGAGACGTCGTGAAGGTCTTCTACGCCTCGACGCTGTTCGGAGTGATGTCGCTGGCGGCCGCCATCGACGACGGCCGGTTCGGCGCGGGCCGCCGGGTCCTGGTCGTGTCGAACAACGCGGCCGTCCCCGAGGTGGCCACGCCGGCCGACCGGGCGCCCGGCTTCGCCGCGCTGCGCTCGCGCTTCGACGAGGTGCGCTCGTGGAACGAGCTCATCGCGCCGCTGCACCCGTCGGACTGGCGGGCGCGGGTGATCGAGGTGCCGATGACGGAGCGGCTCATCCGCTCCCACTGGGGGCTGGACGGCGTCGAGGAGCTGGTGCTGGAGTCGATCGCGGTGCCGCCGGCGCGGACGATCGCGGGGCTGGTGCGGGACTGCCCGATCTCGGTCTACTCCGACGGGCTGATGAGCTACGGGCCGACCCGCGACCCGCTGCCGGCCGAGATCTTCCGGCGGATCGACCGGCTGATCCATCTCGATCTGGTGCCGGGGCTCGAACCGTTGCTGCTCAGCGAGTACGGCGTCGCCCCCGAGATCCTGCCCGCCGAGCGGTTCCTGGCAGTCGTCCGCGAAGTGTCGGAAATTTCGGATGTGTCAGGGGTGTCCGGGCCGGCCATGATCCTCGGCCAGTACCTGTCGGCGCTGGACATCGTCACCCCCGAGGAGGAGGCCGGCCTGCACGAGAGCATGCTCAAGGCCCTGGTCGCGCGCGGCCACACCGACGTCCTCTTCAAGCCGCATCCGGCCGCCGGCCGCCGCCACGCCCAGCTGCTGCGGGCCGCCGCCGGTTCGCTGGGCGTGCGGCTGACGGTGGCCGGGGAGAGCGTGCCGGCCGAGGTGTGCTTCGCGGCGCTGCGGCCCGAGCTGGTCGTGGGCTGCTTCTCCACGGGGCTGGTGACGGCCTGGCGCTACTTCGGGCTGCCGGTGGCCTCGTACGGGACCGGGACGGTGCTGCGGCGGCTGACCCCGTACGAGAACAGCAACCGGATCCCGGCCACCATCGTGGACGCCCTGCTGCCCAGGCTGTCGGCCGAGGGCCACATCGAGCGGCCGCCCGAGCTGGACCTGCCCGCGCTGCTGCGCGCGGTGGGCTACTGCATGCAGGCCGACGCCTATCCCGAGCTGCGGCCCGACGGCATCGCGTTCGACCCGCGCTACTTCAAGCGCAGGCGCCTGGAGGCGCTGGGCCTCGCCGAGGTGGCCAGGCCCGGCGCGTTCACCCGGATCCGCAGGAAGCTCAGGTCAGCGCTCTGACGTAGTGCTCAGCTCAGCGCCTCGGGGCTCGGGTCAGCGCTTTCGGGTGAGGCTCAGGTCAGCGCTTTGAGGTAGCGGCGCATGCGGCGTTTGGCCCGGTAGCCCGCCCGCAGCATCTTCGGGGGCACCTCCACGCGGAGCCGGGCCCTGCGCCGGGCCGCCGCGTGCTCGGGGCCGTCGAGCAGCGACCTGGCGGGCACGCGCGGCCCGGCGACCAGCCCGGCCAGCAGCCCCGTCCAGTCGTCGCGCCCGGCCGGATGGAAGTAGTTGGCCGCGCACCAGGCGGCCGAGGCCGTGCGGAAGTCGCCCCGAGCCAGCTCCTCCAGCGTGCCCAGCAGGTCGCTGCCCTCGAAGACCAGGTTGATCATCTCGGCGCTCACGCCGAAGTCGCGCAGCACCAGCGACGGCACCCCCATCGCGATGGCCTCCAGCGCCGCCGTCGAGCTCACCGTGACGAACCCGGCCGCCCGTTCCAGCTGCTCCCGCATGGACCCGGCGGCGAACGTCAGCCGGCCCGGCTCGCCCATCTCCCGCCACAGCCGCTGGTAGTGGTGGCGTTCGTTGTGCGTCTGCCGCTCGCCCTCCAGCGCGCGCAGCTTGACCACCACGTCCAGGTCGGGCCGGCGTCCGGCCAGCTCGGCCAGCGACAGCAGGATGCGCTCGCGCCGCTCCCGCTCACGCGGCACCTTGGCCTGGGTGGCGAACACCACCCGGTTCCCGCCGCCCGCACCCGCCTCGGGCCGCAGGAACGGCAGCCGGGCCAGCCCCAGCTCCCCTCCCCCGCCGAGCCGGGCGGCGATGCCGGCGAACTCGGCCACCTCCCGCTCGCTGTGCACCACGAACAGGTCGCAGCCGCTGCGGAACAGCCAGGCCTTCTCGGTGGCGGGCACCGAGATGCCCGGCAGCCCGCTGACGAACACCGGGCGCGGGCGCAGCCCGTCGAGCACCTCGGCCACCAGCACGTCCACCACGGGGCCCGTACAGGCCACGAGGATCACGTCGGGCCGGGTGCGCTCGGCCAGCCGCCGCACGGAGCGTGCGGACAACACCGGCGGCGGCGGCCCCTCGGCCCGCGTGCCGCTCACGGCCGCGGCGATCTGCTCGGGCGAGGGCGCGATCGGCGTGCGCACCACGACCAGCTCCGTCACGCAACCCTCGGGCAGGTCGCCGAGCAGGCAGGCGGCCCATTTCAGATACGAGTCGGAGTCGGCGACCGCCAGCACTCTCAACCGGACACTCCTGTCAGATGCGAGCGCAGGGCGGGTGCCGCCCTGCTGGTCCACCAGTCATCGGGTACGTCCACCGGCTCGACGGCGACGCCGCGCGGGCTGAGCAGGATCCGCAGCGAGGTGATCGCGGTCGAGGGGAGGCTGAGCACGCGCTGGCCGGCGTCCAGGCCGCGCAACGTCAGCTCGGCCGGCACGCCGGCGTCGTGGACGGTGATGCCGGGACGGTCCCGGATCAGCGCGACGTCCACGGGGTCCTCGCGGCGGTGCGGGTAGTACGCCAGGGGCTCGCGGGTGGCCAGGTCGGTCAGCCAGCGCAGGTAGTGGTCGCGGTGCACGAGGCCGTTGCGGACCAGCGAGGTGCCGAGCACGACCGTGCGCTCGGACGGGCCCTCGGCGCTCGGCGGCTGGGCGCGCAGCCAGGCGAAGTCGTGCCGTACGAGATCGACGCCGGCGCGGCGGACGGCCGCTTCGAGCCGGTCGGCCACGGGCAGCGCGGTGAACACCGCCACCTCGCTCAGCCGCAACCGCACCGCGGCGGCCAGCCCGAGCAGGGCGCGTGCCCTGGTGGACCGGGCGCGGGCGCGCAGCAGCGGCCAGTACGGGCCCGCCGCCAGCAGCTCCAGCAGCCGCAGCGTGGCCAGCCCGTCGTCCACGATGACGACGCGGCCGGTCCTGGAGGTGAGCCAGCGCAGCTGCACCCGGCCGGAGAAGGCGTCCCCGACCGCCCGCACGCGTCCCGGCATGCGCTCGCGCGGCTCGGCCAGTTCGAGGCCGCCGGGCAGCTCCAGCACGCTGAGCTCACGCCGCGTGGCCTGGAGCGGCCGCAGGCCCGCGCGGGGCACGACGGCCGTCGCGGGGCCGAGCAGCCCGGCGTGGTGGGCCTCGACGGCGCACAGCATCTGGAGCGGGGACTCCACCCAGGCCGACGCCTGTTCGACCACTCCTTGCCCTCCCAGCGGGGTGATGGGCCGTTCACGACCGCTTCAAGGTAGCCCCACCGGCTTAAGCCGGCCGGAACGCGGCATGAACAATGGGGTGTATGAACTCGCTCTTGCTCAACACGGACGGCGTGCAGATCCCGCAGCTCGGGTACGGCGTCTTCCAGGTGCCGGCCGACGAGGCCGAGCAGGCGGTCGCCACCGCGCTCCAGGCCGGCTACCGCCACATCGACACGGCCGCCGCGTACGGCAATGAGGAGGGGGTGGGCCGGGCCGTCCGCGCGAGCGGGCTGCCGCGCGAGAAGGTGTTCGTCACCACCAAGTTGTGGAACGGCGACCACGGCCGCGCCGAGGCCGCCTTCGACGAGAGCCTGACCCGGCTGGGGCTGGACCACGTCGACCTCTACCTCATCCACTGGCCGGTGCCGCGGCAGGACAAGTACGTCGAGGCGTGGAAGGCCATGGAGCGGATCTACCGCGACGGGCGCGCCAAGGCCATCGGCGTGTCGAACTTCACCGTCGGCGCGCTCACCCGGCTCATGGAGGAGACCGACATCACGCCGGCCATCAACCAGATCGAGCTGCACCCGTACCTGCAGCAGCGCGAGCTGCGTGCCTTCCACGAGGCCAACGGCATCCTCACCGAGGCGTGGAGCCCGCTGGGGCAGGGCAAGGGGCTGCTGACCGACCCGGCGCTGACGGTGCTGTCGGAGAAGTGCGGCAGGACGCCGGCGCAGATCGTGCTGCGCTGGCAGTTGCAGCTCGGGAACGTGGTCATCCCGAAGTCGGTGACGCCGGCCCGGATCAAGGAGAACATCGACGTGTTCGACTTCATTCTCGACACGGAGACGATGGCGGCCATCGGGGCGATGAACAGGGGGCAGCGGATCGGTCCTGACCCGGACACGTTCAACGTGACGTGATTGGCGGTTCACTGCTTTTGTGACGGGAGAGGCTTTCGGGCTGTCCCGATTTATCCCCACATAACCATCTTTTTACCTTTCCTGTACGATCTGCGGCGTGCGAGAATTCACCTGGGGAATAGCGGCGACCGGCGGCATCGCGCGTACCGTGGGGGCGGCCATCGCCGCCGAACCGGGCATGCGGGTCGGCGCCGTCGGTTCACGGAACCTGGCCAGAGCGCAGGCCCTGGCCGCCACGCTGGGGGCGGAGTCGGCCTACGGCTCCTACGAGCGGCTGTGCGCCGATCCGGCGATCGACGCCGTCTACGTGGCCACGCCGCACGCCCAGCACCTCCAGGTGGCCGAGGCCGCCATCGCGGCCGGCAAGGCCGTGCTCTGCGAGAAGCCGCTGGCGGCGAGCGTGGACGACGCCGAGAAGATGGTGCGGCTGGCGCGCGAGGCGGGCGTGTTCCTGATGGAAGCGATGTGGATGCGGTTCAACCCCCTCATCCGGCTGATCGCGGCCGATCCGCGCTTCGGTGACCTCCGCTCGGTGCAGGCCACGTTCGGCTTCGCCGCCCCGTACGATCCCGCGCATCGCCTGTGGGCGCCCGAGCTGGGCGGCGGCGCCCTGCTCGACCTGGGGATCTACCCGTTCGGCCTGGCTCAGCTGCTCCTCGGCACGCCCTCGGGCCTGCACGTCACCGGCTCCCTGGCCCCGACCGGGGTGGACGCGGAGGTGGCCGGGACGTTGCTCTACCCGGGCGGACGGCACGCTCTCGTGGCGGCCTCCTTGCTGGGGAATTACCCGAACATGGCCAGCGTTGTGGGTACCCGGATGCGGGCGGACATCCCGGCGCCGTTCTGGGCGCCGAAGCGGATCCTCCTCACCGGGCCCTCCATGGAGCCGGAAGAGCACGTGCTCGATCCGGCGGACAACGGTTACGCCGGGGAGCTTCGCGAAGTCCGCGCCGCCACGGCCGATGGCAGGACCGAATCCTCGATCATGCCGCTTGATGAATCCCTTGCCATGATGGGACTTCTGGCCGACGCGCGCAGACAACTCACCTGACTGCGCTTTTATGGATTTGTAATCCTCTTGCCTCATGTATTACCTTATGAGGCACCTTGAGGCATACGCCCGGTTTGTCCGGCTATGTCTGACCATCGCACGAAAGATCACAGGATCGTCCTGTGACCGCTGAATCCGTCTTCGTACGGAACCGGGGACCCACGTCCTTGGGGTGAATCGGCACCTCGGTGCCGTAGGGCAGCTTCCACGCCCGAACCCGTCAGCTAACCCGGTAAGCGGCATGGAAGCAAGGAGTAACCCCCTCGATGGCCAAGTACCGTCTTACCGCTGCGCCCAAAACCGGCATCACCCGCGCCCTCCTGGGCGCCACCATCCTGGCCTCCGCACTCGGCGCCCCCATCGCGGCCAACGCCGACACCGCCACCGGAGTAGCCGCGGCCACCGCCGCCAGGCACCCGGACACCGCCGTCGCCGCCCACGAGGCCGGCGGCAAGAGCGCGGAGACCAAGGTCAACGTCACGGCCGACCAGGTCCTGTCCCTGGCCAAGGCCCAGATCGGCACCTCCGAGAACTCCTCGGGCGGCGGCACCAAGTACCAGCAGTGGTACGCCAACTCCCAGCGCGCCGCCGAAACCGTCGCCCGCGACGGCGGCAACCGCAACGCGTACCTGAACGCCGCCTGGTGCTCGATGTTCGTCTCCTGGGTCGGCGAGCAGACCGGCGCCCGCCCGCAGGTCGGCTGGGACGCCTACACCGTCGCCCACGCCAAGTGGTTCAAGGCCAACCACCGCTTCGGCAGCGAAGCCAGGCCCGGCGCCGTGGTCTTCTTCTCCTGGAAGGGCGGCAAGTCCCTCAGCGACATCCAGCACGTCGGCTTCGTCGTGAAGGACAACCAGAACGGCACCATCTCCACGATCGAAGGCAACACCGGCAACGGCAAGGTCGAGGAGCGCATCCGTCCGAAGTCGCAGGTCGTCGGCTACGGCTACCCCGAGTACGCCGCCTGACACACCCCGCCGACACGAGCGCGCGCCCCACTGTGGGGCGCGCGCTCGCGCCTTTCCGGGATACGGGGCCCGCGCGAGGGCTTCGGGGGCAACTGCAAGGCCTTCCACGATGGGGCGCCTCGCGCCACGAGGTTCCAGACAGCACTCCCCAAGGGAGCTACCGCCCCCTTTCGATCCCCCGACCCCCCGCTCGCTCCGCTCGCCGTCGAAACCCCCGGCCCTGAGCACCGAGATAGGCACTCAAGTCGTCAGCGGAAGACGGGGCCGGCCATCGACCCAGCGAGGCAGTAGCCGACTGGATGGTAGATCGCCCAGAATGACACAACAGGGCGCGGCCGAGTCGTACGCACAAGGCGTAAGGACACGGGGCTGGCGAGCCTGGTAGCCGCGAAGCGCATAGGAGGACCGTCAGGTGATTCGGCCGGTGACCAGCACCTCCACCGCGACAGAAGCGGCTACTGCGGGATCGGGAGGCGCCGGGGTCGCTTGCCCGGTGGGCGTCGCGCCTGCCGGCGAGTGAACAAGGCGGTCTACGACGAGGTCTGCGTCCTCTGGGCGGAGCACATGGGCCTGCCCTTCCCCGACGACCTGCGTGGCGTGGACATCTACGACAAGCCGGTCGTCTATCTTGATTCCTGCATAGCAGGCCCGATCACCAGCTATGTCGGGAGTCAGAGGGGCGTGCTGAACGATCGTCAGCTGCGAATCGTGAAGGAGTGCGCCCGTGATCTGCGGGCACTGCTCCCGCGTCTGCGTCGCCGCGAAGGGCGAACGTACGTCGCGCGGTTGGTCCGAATCGGCGAGCTGATCATCAGGGATGCGCGCGTCTGACAGCAGTCACCGCAGGGCTTCTCAGCTACCTCGGTGGAAGGTCTGTAGCGGTGGCTCCGACCGCAGGCTGCCGTGAATCCTGGTGCCTGCTCTCGGCGTGAAGATTCCCGGCCAGTTCCTCCAAGGTCTCCCCGCAACGCACGTTGAACCGGCCGCTGTTCTTGGGCACGAAGGTGACTCGCATGGCTACCCAGCCTCCGGACATGTCGGTGACTGCGAGCCAGGGAATCTGCTGAGCACTTGCTGCACGGTCGGAGACACGGCTGTGCTCCGGCGATCAGTGACGAGAGCGGATGCGACATGTGCAGTGGTACGCCTATTCCCGCCACGAATGTCGATACGGCAGGGTGGCGGCTCAACCTAGCGTGGTGACCCAGATACCGCCGCAGTTCGGGTCCGGGCCGGTCGTGGCTGCCGCTCTCGCCGAGTGCGATCTACCAACCATCCTCGAAGAGGTGCGGCGGGCGCACGGCTGGACGCAAAGCCAGCTCGGAGGCTGTCACGCCTGCGCGTGAACTCGCTCGGCCGGCTGTGGCGCAGGTGGATCTCGCGAGCCCTCTATGCCTGAAGGTAGATCTCTTTACATCTATCGGACTGTCATCGGCCTGAGCGACCTTGCGGGCTTCCAGTGCGGCATCGGCGGTCAGCGCACCTGCCTTGAACGCGGCCGCTATCCCTGCGACCACGTGCCGGTGCCTATCCGCCCTGCACGATCCGGCCGGCCGGCGTTCCGTAGTGCCAATGTCGCTCAGCCGGAGGCGGGAGGGAGCGTACCGGCAACTGCTGCCGGCCAACGCATGGGTGCGGAGATCCTGCTCCAGCTCCGGCCACCACGAGGGCCGGAGATCCGCCGGCGCCTCCGCACCGACCCGCGCCGCTTCGACGAAGAGAACCCCGAGCGCCACGTCATAGGCCCAGAACATCGCGTCCCCGAACATCACCGGCACTGTCCTGCTCAACGACGCTCCTCCGCGACCGATCGCTCCCAGCGCACATCATGTCGAACCGATCACGTCCGCGGCACGTCATGAAGGCATGATGATGCGCGTGCTCGCGGCGTTCTCCATGGCGACGGCACTGTTCCTGGTTTCCGCCGGTCCGGTTACCGCCGCTGCGGGTTGCAGCTGCGCGATACGTACACCGAAGCAGCAGGTAAGCGAGGCGACGGCCGTCTTCACCGCGACCGTCACGGACGTCCGCGTGGACGAGCCGATGCTGAACGGCGGCGCCGTCACCGCCAGGCTCCGTGGCGACCACGTCTACAAGGGCACGCCGAACGCCGAGGTCGAGGTGTTCACCGAGGCGCAGGGGGCGGCCTGCGGGTACGAGTTCGTGAAAGGTGCTCGCTACCTGGTGTTCGCCCGTACCCGCGACTCGGGGCTGGCCACGACCATGTGCTCGGGCAACCGACGCCTGCCTGCCGGCGACCACCCGCTGCGGCTCTCCGACCGCACCCAGGGCATGGGGCCGCTCACTCCCGAACTGATCACCGCCCTCGGGACCCCTGTCCGGGTCGATGCCGGACCCGCACCCGCCCCTGACCGGACCGGCGTCACGGTGATCGCCGTACTGGCGGCGGCGATCGTCCTGGCAGGAGCCACCTGGGTCCGCCGAAGGGCTCGGGCGCGCTGATTTCCAGGCGGCGACGCTCGCGAGTAGCGCGGCTTGACGGCCGGACCGCCGGCCGGTGTCCAGCGGCGGCTCCTGATCACCCGCGAGAAGTTGTCGGTCGCGCCCGATACGTTTCGTGATCTCAGAAGCCCTCCGCGACACAGCCACGGGAGTCCGCAGCATGGGAGCGAAAACCAGTCTGATCGCCTACTCCGACGGTGATCTGCCCGGACTCCTCCGCACTCTTCACCGGCCTGACGTCTCCGCGACGGCGGCCCTGATCGACCGGGTCTTTCCCGGCTGGGTCGTCTCTCCGGCCGAGCCGGGCAATCTCTCGGACGACGTCCGGCCGCCGGAAGATCTCGCCTATGCGACCAGCTTTCCCGGGGTCGAGCTGGTCTGCGCCGACAGCTTCATGCTGGACAACCCCTCCCTCCTGCCCGCCCATCTCGTCGCGGCGAGCGGAGGTCGCAGGCTCGTTCTGCACGCCATGCACAGCGTGGTCGACTGGCTGGCCTTCGCCGTGTGGGAGGACGGCCGGCTCGTACGGTCCCTCAGCCTCTCCCCCGGTCACGGCGTCATCGAGGACGTCGGCGAGCCCTTCCCCTTCGAGTTGCCCTTCTGGGAGGGACTGCATCCCGTCGAGCCCGATCCCGCCTGGGCCGGCCCGAAGCCGTACGCGCTGCCGTTCCATCCTCTCGAGCTCGGTGAGGTGGCCTTGCATGTGCTGTTCGGCTTCACCATCGAGGGCGAGGTGCATCCGGACGACGTCGATCCTGAAGACGTCGCGCTTCTCGGGTTCAGCATCGCCGATCCCGACGGTCCCACCTCTGAGGAGCGGCGGGCCGAGCTGATGGCGATTCGGGAGCGGATGGGAGAGCCGCGGTTCTTCCGGCTTCAGGGCGATGGTTCCTTAGGGGAGATCGGCCTCGACGAGCTGGCCTGACCGGCGCCCGTGGGCGTCCCGGCCGTGCGTTTCGTGGTCGAGACCCGGGGATCAGGCCGGTCGCCGCCGGTTTTCGGGTGTCGCTGAATTGTTCTCGGGTGGCGTTCTCGCTGAGCTCACGTGAACGCGTCGCGTTGGATGGTGTGCAGGTCCGCGTAGGGGCCGGGGAGGGTGACCAGGTCGGCGTGGGTGCCCTGCTGGACGATGCGGCCGTTGTCGAGGACGACGATCAGGTCCGCCATCCGCACGGTCGGGAACCTGTGGGTGATCAGCAGGGTGACGGCGCCGGGGTGGCGGCGGGCGGCTTCGGCGTAGCGGGCGAAGACGGCGCTCTCGGCCGGGGCGTCGAGGGAGGCGGTCGGCTCGTCCAGCACCAGCAGGAGCGGGGCGTCGCGCATCGACGCGCGGGCCAGGGCCAGTTTCTGCCACTGGCCGCCCGACAGGCGTACGCCGTGCTCGAACGTGTCGCCCAGTTCGGTGGCCGGACCGTGCGGGAGGTCGGCCATGAGATCGGTGGCGTCGGCGCGGGTGAGTGCGGTTGCCACGGCGGTGAAGTCGTGGAGACGGGGCAGGTCGCCGACGCCGACCGTCTCGGCGGCGGTGAGTTCGAAGCGGGCCAGGTCCTGGAAGACCGCGCTGATGCGGTGACGCCAGTACTCGGGTGCCAGGTGGCGGACGGGGACGTGGTCCACCAGGATCTCACCGTGGTCCGGGCGGTAGAGGCCGCACAGGAGCTTGGCCAGGGTGGTCTTGCCCGAGCCGTGCGATCCGACCAGGGCGACGGTGGATCCGGCGGGCAGATGAAGGTCGAGGTCACGCAGGACCTGGCGGGACGTGCCGGGGTAGGTGAACGACACCTGGCGCAGGGTGATGCCGTGGTCTAGGTGCTTGTCCAGCGGCTGCTCGTCCCGGGAGCCGGCGCCGCCTGGGACGGTCGGTTCGGGAACGGGCTTCCCGGCGGAGGGAGCCGGCGAGGCTGGGCGAGCGGTTCCGACGTCCGGCGTTGTCGGTGTGGGAGGGGGCTGGGAGACGGAGAGCTCCGTCGTGTTCGGGTGGGTGGTGGTGGCGTAGTGGCGGAGCCAGGACAGGCGGGAGACGGCGCGCAGGCCTGAGGTGACCGAGCCGAAGTGGAAGGCCAGGCGAGAGGCTTGGGTGACGAACTGGACGCCGACCGTGGCCACCAGCACGATGTCCCCCGCCGTGGCCTGACTGTTTCGGGCCAGCCAGGCGGTGTAGCCGAGGGCCGAGACGTAGCCGGCCAGAAACGTGGCCGAGCCGGTGAACGTCAGCAGGGCGGCTCGGATCCCGGCTGTGGTCAGAGCGGCCGAGGTCTGCTCCCATCTTTGGCCGGCCATCGTGTCCAGTACCGGTGCGGCGCCGCTCAGGCGGGCTTCCTTGGCTGAGCCGGCTGACGTGATCGTTTCCGACAGCGCTTCCTCCAGGCGGGTGGTCTCGGCGGTGCGTTCTGCGGCGGCGTCGATGTGGCGGGCTGCGCGGCCGCGTACCAGGAGGGAGGGCAGGACGGTTGCGCCGAGCAGGAGCAGCAGGAGCGGGTGTACGGCGGCCATCAGCCCCACGCCGAACGCGATCTGCGCCGTGTGCTCCACCACGAGGGCGAGGGCCCACACCGCGAAGTACAGGTGCCAGCTCTCCTCGCGCAGCGTCCGCAGCCGGTCGAGGTACGCGGGGCGTTCCAGGTGTTCGATGGTGGGGATGGACGAGGTGAGGGTGAGGATCTCCTCCTGGACGGACAGGCCCATGCGTTCGGCCAGGTCCTGCATCAGGGCCAGTTCGGCGCGGCCGAGCGCGACGCCCGCCGCCAGGGACGCGCCCGCCGCCACGGCCCAGAGCGCGGCACGGACGGCCTGGCCTGCGGTGGCGGCGTCGGTCAACTCCCGGAGGAAGACGCCGACCAGGCCGTGGCTGAGCGCGCCGGACAGGAGGAAGGTGGTCAGGACCAGGCCGGCGCGGCGATCGGTGTGCCAGGCGAGAACCAGCAGGGTGCGGAGGGTGCCCCACGTGGTGGAGGTCGCCGGGGTGGAGGTTACGCCGGTCGTGGCCCCCGTGGAGGTTGCCGGGGTGGCGGTGGCGCCAGCCGTCACGGCATCCGTGGAGGTGGCCCCCGCGGAGGTCGCTTCGGTAGAGGTGGCATCCGTGGAGGTGGTCGCGGGGGACGTCGCTTCGGGGGACGTGGCCGGGGGCGGGTTCGTGGTCATGGGGCGTCCTGGGTGATCAGGTTCGCCTGGAGGTGGTACCAGTGCGCGTAGTGGCCGTTCGCGGCCAGCAACTCGGCGTGGTCGCCTTCCTCCGCGATGGCGCCTCCGTCGAGGACGACGATGCGGTCCGCTCTGCGTACGGTGGCGAAGCGGTGGGAGATGAGGATCAGGGTGCGGCCGCGGGTGCGCTGCAGCAGGCGTTCGAAGATTTCGCGCTCGGCTCGGGCGTCCAGGTGAGCGGTGGGTTCGTCGACGATCAGGATCTGGCGTCCGTGCGGGTGGAGCGCGTACATGGCTCGGGCCAGCGCCACCTTCTGCCACTGGCCGCCGGACAGGTCGCGGCCCCTGGTGAAGGCGCGCGAGAGCGGAGTGTCCAGGCCGTCGGGGAGGACGTCTAGGAGGTCGAGCGCGTCGGCCGACTCCAGGGCGGACAGGACGTCGGCGTCGGTGCCGTCGAAGGCGGGGTCGCCCAGGCTGACGTTGTCGCGGAGGGAGAGGGGGTAGCGGATGAAGTCCTGGAAGACGGCCGCCGCGGTGGCGGAAGTGGTGGTGGCGACGCCGGTGGTTCCGGTGCTGGTATCGGTGCCGAAAGTGGCGATGCCCGTGCCGGGGGTGCCCGTGCCGGGGGTGCCCGTGCCGGGGGTGCCCGTGCCGGGGGTGGCGGTGCCGATTGTGGCGGTGCCGGTGGTGGGGGTGTAGAGGCCGGTGAGGAGCTTGGCCAGGGTGGTCTTGCCGGCGCCGTTGCGGCCGACGATGGCCAGCCGTTCGCCCGGGTGGACGTGGAGGTGGAGATCGCGGAGGAGGGGGGTCGCGGCACCGGGATAGGCGAACGTGACTCCGTCCAGCGCGAGAACGCTCCCGTCGCGGATGGACGAGGTGCGGGTCGGTGCGAAGGCGTCCTCGTCCGTCGCCAGGCGGGCGAGCGAGGCACTTTCCGGTGCAGAGGCGTCGCCGATACGCACTGTGCGGACGGACGAGACGTCTTTCGGTGCGCGTGGGTTTCTGGTGGTTTCCGGGGCGATGGTGGCGTGGTCGGGTGTGGATCGGTGTCGGGTGGGGGTGAGGAGGCGCAGGGTGGCGTTGTAGGGCTCGCTTGCGTGGGCCAGTTCGAACATTTGGTGGCTGCCCGCGCCGTAGGCGAAGACCAGGAGGGCCGCCAGTACGCAGCGCGCCAGATCGCCGGGGCCGAGTAGGCCCGTGCCGGTGTGCCAGGCGAGGAGGGCGAACGTGCCGGCGGCGGAGAGCAGCTGCAGGGCCAACACCGTTCCGTATCCGCGCACCACGGCTCGTCGGCCGCGTGACTGCGGGGTGAGGAATGCGCGCATCGCGGTCACGTACCGGTCGATGAAGAAGGGCTGGAGGGAGAAGACGCGCAGTTCCTTGGCGGCGCCCGGGCCTCCCGCGACCTCGGAAAGGTAGTCGGCGCGGCGTCGGCGGCGGGCCTGGGCGGGGCTGTCGGCCAGGGTGTCGGCTCCGCCGGGGCCGACGAGCATGGTGGCGATGCGGCGGTTCTGGAGCAGGGCGAGTGACAGGGCCAGGAGCGCCGCCCACCACACGTGCAGCGCCAGGATCGCCGCACCCAGCAGGGCGGAGGTCAGGCGGCTCGCCTCGCCGGCCGCGGCCACCGCCGCCGTGCCCGGTGTCCTGCCACGGTGGCCGTGGAGGGCCAGCCGTAGGTCCGCCTGGGTCGCCGGTGTTTCCAGGAGGGCGAGCGGCAGGTTCGAGGCGACGGTGCGTACGCGGCCTCGGAGGACGCCGTCGATTCGGCGGGCCGTGGCGGTTCCGGTCGGTTCGCGGAGTGCCGTGCAGAGTTCCTGGGCCAGCAGTGCGAGCAGCAGCGTGATCAGCGGCATGGCGCCCCCGTGGGAGACGAGGAGGCCGAGGGGCACCGTGCTGAGTGGGCCGAGTGTGGCCGCACCTGCGCTGAGCAGCATGAACGGCAGCAGTCTGCGTGTCCCGGCCAGTCGTAGCAGCGCGGCGTACTTCATCGGTATCTCAATCCGATGTGGATGTATTGGTCTGCCATGGACGCGACCGTAACCCGGCGATGTGGCGTCGGTCAAACCAATGTGGGCGAATTGGAATTCGCGTGCGATCCCCTTCGGTGTCAGGGGGCGGCCGGGATTGAGTAGGTTCTGGGCGGCGGGGGTTCGGGGGCGGTGCCGAAAGGCCGCAGAAGATGTGCACCGGAGCTGTCGATTCGCCGTTGTGTCGTTCGACGCGTTGACGAAGAGGCGGCAAGCGAGGTGGCCGCCCGTTCACGAGCGAAAGAGAGCAGAGCGATGAAGTTCATGATCGTGGGTAAGGCCAGTCCCGAGACCGAGGCGGGGGAACTGCCCAGCCAGGAGCTCGTGGACAACATGCACGCCTACAACGAGTCGCTGGCCAAGGCGGGGGTGCTGCTCGCGGGCGAGGGCCTCTACCCCAGCTCGCAAGGGGCGCAGATCGCCTACAGCGGTGGCAAGGCGAGTGTGATCGACGGGCCGTTCGCGGAGGCCAAGGAGCTGATCGCCGGGTTCTGGCTGATCCAGGTCAAGTCGCGTGAGGAGGCCATCGAGTGGGCGCTGCGGGTGCCGGTGCCGCCGGGGCACGACGGGATCGGGCTGGACGTGTGGCGGGTGTTCGACGCCTCCGACGTACCGGACGACTCGATGCCGGCCGAGGAGCGTGAGCGCGAGGAGGCGCTGCGGGAGCGGCTCGGCGTGGACCAGCCCGACGCCTGACCACCGCTGAGGCGGGTTGCGGGGGTGTGGGGCGGGCTGGTCTCATGGGCCGGTGACGGCTACGGACACTCACCGCGCCATCGAGGCGGTCTGGCGGATCGAGGCGGCCCGGCTCATCGCCGGGCTCGCCGGTCTGGTGCGCGACGTCGGCCTGGCCGAGGAGCTGGCGCAGGACGCGCTGGTCGCGGCGCTGGAGCAGTGGCCGGAGTCGGGCGTGCCGCGCAATCCGGGCGCCTGGCTGATGACGGTGTCCAAGCGGCGCGCCATCGACCTGATCCGGCGTAACGAACGGCTCCAGCGCAACCTCGTCGAGCTCGGCCACCGTCTCGATCTGGAGGAGGAGCTGCCCGAGGTCGACGAGATCGAGGACGACCTGCTGCGGCTGGTCTTCACCGCCTGCCATCCGGCGCTGTCGGTGGAGGCGCGGGTGGCGATGACGCTGCGGGTGCTCGGCGGGCTGACCACCGACGAGATCGCGCGGGCGTTCCTGGTGCCGGAGGCGACCGTGGCGCAGCGCATCGTCCGGGCCAAGCGGACGCTCGCCGACAGGAAGGTCCCGTTCGAGGTGCCGCAGGGCGCCGAGCTGGCCGGGCGCCTGTCCTCCGTGCTGGGGGTCATCTACCTCATCTTCAACGAGGGCTACTCGGCGACCGCCGGTGACGACTGGATGCGGCCCGGTCTGTGCGCGGACGCTCAGCGGCTGGGCCGGGTCCTGGCCGGGCTGATGCCCGCGGAACCCGAGGTGCACGGCCTGGTCGCGCTGATGGAGATCCAGGCGTCCCGGGCGGCGGCCCGGGTGGGTCCGTCGGGTGAGCCGATCCTGCTGCTGGAGCAGAACCGGGCGAAGTGGGATCGGCTGCTCATCAACCGCGGTCTGGCCGCGCTGGACCGGGCCGAGGAGCTGTCCAGGGCGGAGGGTGCGGCACCCGTCGAAGCTGTCGCAGGGTCGGGTGGCGACGCGGAACGGGGCAGAGGTCGAGGAGCGGGCGGAGGCGGGGAAGTCGGCGCGGGGCTGGGGCCGTACACGCTGCAGGCGGCCATCGCCGCCTGTCATGCGCGGGCGACCGCTCCCGAGGAGACCGACTGGGTGCGGATCGCGAGCCTGTACGAGTCGCTGGCCCGCCTGTCCCGCTCCCCCGTCGTGGAGCTCAACCGGGCGGTGGCGCTGTCGATGGCGTACGGGCCGGCGGTCGGGCTCGGGCTGCTCGACCAGATCGTGGACGAGCCGTCGCTGAAGGACTATCACCTGCTGCCGAGCGTACGCGGGGATCTGCTGGTCAAGCTGGGGCGGACGGCGGAGGCGCGGGCGGAGTTCGAGCGGGCGGCGGGTATGACCCGTAACGCGCGTGAGCGCGCCCTGCTGGAGGAACGCGCCGCCGGCTGCGGCACCGGCGTGGAGGAACGCGCCGCCGGCTGCGGCACCGGCGTGGAGGAACGCGCCGGCACCGGCGTGGAGGAACGCGCCGGCACCGGCGCTTCAGAAGGCGCCACCCGGACGTCGCCCGCCGGGACCGACTGAGACTCACTCTGGGTGACATTGCCCTGAATGTGGCACGAATGGTGCCTCTTGAGATGGGAGCGCTCCCAAACGGGCCTTTGCGAAGTTTCAGACCATATGTCCTGTTCAAGGCTGCTAAACCGCCCCATTGGTAACGGTTCCGTTTCGCGGGATTGACGGGCAGAGCGGCTAAGTGCACCCTTTGTGGGAGCGCTCCCAAGACTCCCACCGCGGCGGAGCGTGTGCCGCGGTGCACTCCCCAACCAGTCACCCGAGAAGGGGTCCACCATGATGATCAGCAAGCGTCGCGGCGGTCTTGCCGTGGCCTCGGCCCTGGCCGCGGCGGCGCTCACCGTCGCGTCCTGCGGTTCCGGCAGCACCCCGGAGTCCAGCGCTCCAACCTCGTCGGCGGCCGCTGAGCCCGTCACCATCCGCGTGCAGACCTTCGGCGGCGGCACCAACTTCGGTTACAAGAACGCCATCACGAAGTGGAACGCCGAGCACAAGGACATCCAGATCAAGGAGGAGCACCTCACCGACCAGTTCGAGCAGCAGTACTGGCCGCAGATGATCCAGTGGCTGCAGGCGGGCAACGGCGCCGGTGACGTGGTCGGCATCGACGAGGGCGGCATGGGCCTGGCCAAGGCGCACCCGGAGTGGTGGGCCGACCTGAAGGAGCACGGCCTGGAGTCGCGCAAGGCCGACTTCCCGGCGTGGAAGTGGGAGAACGGCGTCGCCGCCGACGGCAAGCTGTTCGGCCTCGGCACCGACATCGGCGGCATGAGCATCTGCTACCGCACGGACCTGTTCAAGAAGGCCGGCCTGGCCACGGACCGTGAGGAGGTCAGCGCGCTGTGGCCGACGTGGGACGAGTTCATGAAGGTGGGCCAGCAGTTCCAGGCGAAGGTCAAGGACACCAAGTGGGCTGACGGGACCAACACCCTCTACCAGGTGGTCCTCTACCAGGAGGCGGCCAAGAACGGCAACGTCACCTACTTCGACAAGGACAACAACCTCATCGTCGACAAGAACCCGGCGGTGCGGACGGGCTTCGACTTCGCCTCGAAGATGAGCCAGCAGGGCCTGACCGCCAAGCTGCGCAACTTCACCGACGAGTGGGCGGCGGGCACCCAGAAGGGCGCGTTCGCCACGGTCGGCTGCCCGTCCTGGATGCTCGGCGTGGTCAGCGGCAACGCGGGCGACGCGGGCGCGGGCAAGTGGGACGTGGCCTCGGTGCCCGGCGGGGGCGGGAACTGGGGCGGCTCCTGGCTGGCCGTGCCGAAGCAGTCGAAGCACCCGAAGGAGGCCGCGCAGGTCGCGGACTACCTGACGCAGGCGCAGACCGAGGCGAGCATCTTCACCGACTTCGGCAACATGCCGAGCAACACGAAGGCGCAGCAGGACCCCGCGGTGCAGGGCGCCAAGAACGAGTTCTTCAACGACGCCCCCATCGGTGAGATCTTCGCCAAGTCGGCGTCGAGCCTCCAGCCGGTCTTCCTCGGCGTGAAGCACGCCCAGGTCAAGAACGCCATCGAGTCGGTCATCCAGGGCATGGACGACGGCTCCGTCCCCTACGACAAGGCCTGGCAGCAGCTGGTCGACGACGCGGTCAAGGCCGCGGGCTGATGACCGTCCCGCCCGGCCCGCCACCGGCGGGCCGGGCATGTCGCCGCTGAAAGGTCTGGTATGAGCCTCGACACCCTTACGCGGGCGGCACGGAACAGTCATCGCCGTGATCGTCCGCCAGGCCGCCGCTGGCGTTCCAAGATGGACGTCAAGGCGATGCCGTACGCCCTGGTGTCTCCCTACTTCATTCTGTTCGCCGCCTTCGGGCTGTTCCCGCTGGCCTTCACGCTCTACTACTCGCTCTACGACTACGACCTGGCCGGGACCACGGAGTGGGCCGGGCTGGACAACTACGCCGCGCTGCTGGCGGACGACGACTTCTGGCGGGCCGTGGTGAACACGGTGGCCATGTTCCTCATCGCCACCGTCCCCCAGATGCTGCTGGCGCTGTTCTTGGCCAACGCGCTGAACAAGCGCTTCCGGTTCCGCCTGGCGATCCGGATGAGCGTGCTGCTGCCGCTCGTCACGTCGGTGGTCGCGGTCGCGGTGGTGTTCACGCAGCTGTACGCCCGCGACTGGGGCCTGGTCAACTGGATCCTGGGCGCGTTCGGCGTGGAGAACACCAACTGGCGGGCCGAGCGCGTCCCGTCCTGGATCGCCATCGCCACCATGGTCGACTGGCGCTGGACCGGCTACAACGCGATCATCTTCCTGGCCGGCATGCAGACGATCCCGCGCGACCTGTACGAGGCCGCCGCGATCGACGGCGCGTCCAGGCGACGGCAGTTCTGGCAGATCACGCTGCCGATGCTGCGCCCGACCATGATCTTCGTGGTGCTGAACTCGACGATCGGCGGGCTGACGCTGTTCTCCGAGCCGACCACGTTCTACAACGGCAACGTCGACGGCGGCTCGCAGGGCCAGTTCCAGACGGTGGCCATGTTCATCGTCAAGCAGGGTTTCCGCGAGTTCGACTACGGCTACGCCGCCGCTGCCGCCTGGCTGCTGTTCCTGCTGATTCTCATCGGAGCGGCGATCAACTTCCTGTTCGTGCGCAGGATCGGGGGCACGAAATGACCAACTGGTCACCGACCATCCTCACCAGGGTCATGCTGGGCGTGGCGGTCTTCCTGTCGGCGTTCCCGCTGTACTGGATGCTGGTGATCGCCTCGCGCACCAACGCCGACGCGGTTTCGGTGCCGCCGCCGTTCCTGCCGGGCGGCAACCTCGGCGAGAACATCGTCGCGGTGCTCAACAACGAGGACGCCAAGTTCCTGCTGGGACTGACGAACTCGTTCATCGTGGCGACGGTCGTCACCGTCTCCGTGGTGATCATCTCCACGCTGGCGGGCTTCTCGTTCGCCAACCTCAATTTCAAGGGCCGCAACCTGCTGCTGGTGCTCGTGCTGCTGACGATGGCGGTGCCGCTGCAGCAGATGGGCGTGGTGCCGCTCTACCGGCTCATGGTGAGCCTGGAGTGGACGGGAACGCTCAAGGCGGTCATCCTGCCGTACCTGCTCAACGGGTTCGGCGTGTTCCTGATGACGCAGTACACGCGCCAGGCCGTGCCGATGGAGCTGGTCGAGGCCGCCCGGGTGGACGGCGCGGCCACGCTGCGCATCTGGTGGAACGTCGTGCTGCCCGCCGTGCGGCCCGGGATGGCCGTGCTCGGCATCAACACGTTCATGCTCATGTGGAACGACTTCATGTGGCCGCTGATCGTGCTCACCCCGGACAACCCGACCGTGCAGATCGCGATCACCTCGCTCAACGCCAGGTTCTCCACGAACTACACGTTGATCTTCGCGGGCACGGCGCTGTCCATCATTCCGCTCATCGCGGTATTCGTCGCATTCGGCCGCCAAATCGTCGGCGGACTCATGGAAGGTGCGGTCAAGGCGTGACGACTCAAGAGGAACAGACACGTTCCGACCTGTGCTTCCCTCCTGGTTTCTCGTTCGGCGCGGCGACGTCGGCGTACCAGATCGAGGGGGCCGTCGCCGAGGACGGGCGCGGCGTCTCCATCTGGGACACCTTCACCAAGACGCCGGGCAGGGTGCTGAACGGCCATCATGGTGACGTTGCCATGGATCATTACCACCGGTTCGCGGAAGACGTCGCGATCATGGCGGACCTGGGGCTGACGGCCTACCGGTTCTCGGTGTCGTGGCCGCGGATCCAGCCGACCGGCTCCGGCGCGATCAACCAGAAGGGCCTGGACTTCTACCGGCGGCTCACCGACGAGCTGCTGGGGCACGGCATCGACCCCTGGCTCACCCTCTACCACTGGGACCTGCCCCAGGAGCTGGAGGACCAGGGCGGCTGGCCGAACCGTGACACGGCCTACCGGTTCGCGGACTACGCGGCGGCCGTGCACGAGGCGCTGCAGGACCGGGTGCACACGTGGAGCACCGTCAACGAGCCGTGGTGCGCCGCGTTTCTCGGCTACGCCTCCGGGGAGCACGCCCCGGGCAGGCGTGAGCCGGAGAACGCGATCAGGGGCGCGCACCACCTCAACCTTGCCCACGGGCTGGCCGTGCAGGCGATGAACGCCCGCCGTGTCGGCGGCTGCGTGAACCTGTACGCGGTCACCCCGGAGACCGACAGCGAGCGGGACCTGGACGCGGCCCGGCGGATCGACGGGCTGCAGAACCGGTTCTTCCTCGACGCCCTGCTGACCGGGCGTTATCCGGAGGACGTGCTGGCGGACCTGCGGGTGGAGCCGGACGACTTCATCCAGCCGGGCGACATGAAGACCATCGGCGCGCCGATCGACCTGCTGCTCGTCAACTACTACAGCCGTTTCACCGTCTCTGGTGCGCCGGGCGGCAAGGCGTCGGCGGCGGCGGCCCCCACGGACTCCGCCTCCCCGTGGGTGGGCAGCGAGCACGTGTCGTTCGTCAACGGCGGCCGGCCGGTCACCGCGATGGGCTGGGAGATCGACGAGGACGGCCTGGTGGAGGTGCTCACCCGGGTGATGCGGGACTACCCACCGATCGCGATGGTGGTCTCGGAGAACGGCGCCGCCTTCGACGACGTGCTGGCCGACGGCCGGATCCACGACCGGGAGCGGCGGGCGTACGTGGAGGCGCACCTCGGCGCGTGCAAGGAGGCCATCGAGGCGGGGGTGCCCCTGGAGGGGTATTTCGCCTGGTCGTTGATGGACAACTTCGAGTGGGCCTGGGGTTACGGCAAGCGGTTCGGCCTGGTCCATGTGGACTTCGATACGCAGGAACGGCTGCTCAAGGACAGCGCGCTCTGGTACGCGGAGATCATCCGGCAGAATAGGCCACATGAACCGACCGACTCTTGAGGCAGTCGCTGCCCGGGCCGGCGTGGGCCGGGGCACGGTGTCGAGAGTCATCAACGGCTCGCCGAACGTCAGCGCCAAGGCCCGCGAGGCCGTCGAGCTGGCCATCAGCGAGCTGGGCTACGTGCCCAACCGCGCGGCGCGGGCCCTGGTCACGCGCCGCACGGACACCGTGGCGCTGGTGGTGTCCGAGTCGCAGTTCCGGGTCTTCGACGAGCCGTACTTCGCGGGCACGATCCGCGGCATCGGCTCGGCGCTGGCCGAGACCGGGTTGCAGCTCATCCTGGCGATGGCGCGCACCCCGGAGGAGCACGCGCGGCTGGAGCACTACCTGACGGGGCAGCACGTCGACGGCGTGCTGCTCCTGTCGCTGCACGGCGCCGACCCGCTGCCGGGGCGGCTGGAGGCGATGGGCGTGCCGACCGTGCTCGGCGGCCGGCCCGTCGGCCTCGACCCCTACAGCTACGTGGACATGGACAACAGGGCAGGAGCCCGGCAGGCGGTCAAACACCTGCTGGGCCTCGGCCGCACCGCCATCGCCACGATCGCCGGGTCCCAGGACATGGGCGTGGGCGTCGACCGGCTGGCCGGCTACCGCGACGCGCTGCTGCCCTCGCGCCTGCCGGAGCTGGTGGCCTACGGCGACTTCTCCGAGCACAGCGGCGCCACCGCGATGACCGAGCTGCTGCGGGCCCATCCCGATCTCGACGCGGTCTTCGCCGCGTCGGACCCGATGGCGCTGGGCGCGATGCGCGTGCTCAAGGCCCAGGGCCGGGCGGTCCCCGGCGACGTCGCGGTGATCGGGTTCGACGACTCCAAGGCCGCGCTGCACGCCGACCCGCCGCTGACCACCGTGCACCAGCCGACCGAGGCGATGGGCCGCCAGATGGCGCAACTGCTGGTGGCCAGGATCAACGGCGAGCAGCTGCGCCAGCCCGTCGTGATCCTCGACACCCACCTGGTGCGGCGCGAGTCCGCCTGACATTCGCGAGAGGGGTCCTTGTGGACAGCAGGACCAAGCGCCGGTTAGCGCCCGCCGAGCTGGACGCGCTCGTCCGGCGGGCGGTGGGCACGGGTGTCGCCAGCGCCACCGAGCTGACCGACGGCTACGCCAACGCCGTCTGGCGGCTGAAGCTGGACGACGGGCGGGAGGTGGTGCTCAAGCTGTCGCCGCCGCCCGACCTGCGGCAGCTCAGCTACGAGACCAACCTGCTGCGCATGGAGGCCGCCGCCATCGGCCTGGCGCTGGAGGCGGGCGTGCCGGTGGCGGGGCTGCTGCGGGCCGGCTTCGACGACCCGGTGCTGGGCGGCGACTACCTGCTGCTGGCCGCGCTGAACGGGGTGTCGTGGAACGACGTCAAGCCCGAGGGCGAGGCCGCGCTGCGCCGGGAGCTGGGCGCGCACCTGGCCCGGTTCAACGCGGTGACGGGTGAGGTGTTCGGCTATCCGCACGCCGGCATCGTGGGCGCGACGTGGCGGGAGGCGTTCCTGGCCATGGTGGCGGCGCTGCTGGGCGACACCGAGCGCTACCCGGCGCCGCTGCCGCTGCCGGCCGCGCGGATCATGGAGGTGTTCGAGGCCGCCGCGCCCGCGCTGGACGAGGTCACCACGCCGCGGCTGGTGCACTTCGACGTGTGGGCCGGCAACGTCTTCCTCGACCTGCGCGGCACGCCGCGGATCGAGGCCATCATCGACCACGAGCGCGCCTTCTGGGGCGACCCGCTCGCCGAGTTCGTCACCCCGACGATCTTCGGCGAGCTGACCGAGGACGATCCGCTGCTGGCGGGCTACCGCGAGGTGACGCCGCTGGAGCTCACGCCGGCCGCGATGATCCGGCTCGACCTCTACCGCGCCTACCTCTACCTGATCCTGCTGATCGAGAACGGACCCCGGCAGTACCCGGAGGACGAGTACGCCAGGGTCCGCGACCAGGCGACGGCCTCACTGAGCGGGGTGCTCGACCGCCTCGTACGCACGTCCCCTGGAGCCGTCGGCTAGGTCGGCGCACGCCCCGCCGCCCTTGACCGTGTTCGGCACGCCGAGGTCGACCGGCATGGTGCCCGAGCAGGCGAGCGCGCCCGCGATGGTGCTGCCCGACAGGATCGGCGCGGTGTTGCCACTGAGCAGCGCGGCGCCGCGCAGGTCGGCGCCCACGACGGTGAGGTTGCCCGCCCCGCTCACGGCGAGCGCGCCGCTGACGCGCGCGCCGAGCAGGTGCACCTGCGCGGCCCCCGCGGCGGTGAGCGCGCCGGTGACGCGGCCGCCGGTGACGACCAGCGAGGCGCCGGGCCTGACCGTGACCGCCCCCGTCACCTCGGCGCCGTCGAGGCAGGTGACCCCCGAGGACACGACGAGCGCGCCGCGGTGCACGCCGGTGACGGTGCGGGTGCAGGCGGGCGGCGGAGCGATCGTGGTGACGGTGAACCGGCCTGGATCGCCGTCGTTGCCGGCCGCGTCGATCGAGCGGTACTCGATCGTGTGCCGGCCGCGCGGCAGCCTGCCGTACACGAGCGAGTCGATCGTCGTGCCCTGCTCCGAGAACGTCCACGGCAGCTGCGACGAGGTGGGCCAGCCGAAGTAGTTGAACCAGCCGTCGCCGTCCACCCGCGACTCCGACACGACGTAGCCGTCCTGGTCGTCGGTGCCGGTGAGGCGCATGGTGAAGGGGCCGTTGTAGACGTAGGTGTGGCCGGAGCGGGCCAGCGGGCGCGACAGCTCGTACGCGGTGGCCGGTCCGGTGGCGTCGATCGTCCAGGTCAGGGTCTGGCCGCCGAGGGCGGCGGTGAGGGTGTGCGTGCCCGGCTTCAGGTCCAGCTCGCCCAGGTCCAGGTCGGTGCCCTCGTACCGGGCGCCGTTCAGCGTCCAGGTGACCTGGGGGACGGTCTGCGCGGGGTGCGTGGTCTCCACGTACACGACGTCCGCGCGGCCGAGCGGCCGGTCGGTGGGGGTGGAGGAGACGAACGCGGGCTCGGCGGCGTCCGGCGGGGTGGTGATCGCGGTGTCCACCGTCCAGGTGCGGGTCCTCGTCATGGCCGCCCTGACGTCCGGGTCGCGGACGAACGCGGTCGGGTCGGAGACGGTCGCGGTGACCGTGTGCCGGCCCTGGGCCAGGCCGAGCGGGCGCAGGTCGAGGGTGTCACGGTCGCCCGGCAGGTCCCGGCCGTCCACGTTCCAGGTGGTGACCAGGGAGTGTCCGACGGGGCGCATCGGCTCGACCCACAGCACCCGGTCGGCGCCGACCGGCGCGCCCGAGGGCGTGGCGTCCTGGACGACCATCGTCTTGGCGGTGATGCTGCGCACCATGACCTCGCGGCTGACCTGGTCGAAGTAGTAACCGAGGGTCTTCATCATCGAGTGCGCGCTGGGCCGCCACACGCCCGTCGTCGCGTACATGCCGCCCTCGTAGCGGCCGATCGGGCCGCCGGACTCGCTGGGCTCGCCCAGCCAGCGCCACCACTTCCTGCGCTGGTCGCGCATCTCGCGCTCGGTGAGCAGCGTGTGGTGGGCGCTGGACGGCTCGGGGCCCGCGTACGGGCCGCCGGGGACGCCGCGCTGGTAGTAGTCGTACTCGTCCTGCAGCCCGCCCAGGGAGTGGCCCAGCTCGTGCGGGCTGATCAGGGCCGACATGCTGTTGCTGCCGGAGGCGGTGGCGTACGAGCCGCCCGCGCCGCCGTACGTGCCGCTGTTGCCCAGCGCGAGGATCTGCCGGTTGGCCGAGGAGGTGCCGGTGACCAGGTTGGCGTAGCGGGTGGCGGCGGTGTTGTCCATGGTGATCAGGCGCTGGACGCTGCCCGGGTTGCACTGGCCCCAGAAGCCCATGCTCAGCGGGGTCGTCCGGCGCGGGGCATCGAGCCCGGGGTCGCAGCTGATGCCCGACTCGCCGGAGACGATGTCGATCCGGTAGACGTTGATGTAGTTGCGGTAGGACTTGAACGGCTCGATCGACCACATGACGTTGAGGTGCCGGTCGGTGTCGGCCCGGAACTTCTCCTGCTCGGCCTCGGTGTAGCCGTCACCCATGACGATCAGGTTGAACCGCTTGGCGGTCGTCCCCGTGACCTGCACGGGCACGACCGTGGCCGAGCCCGGCTCGGCGGCGCTCGCCTGGGCGGCGCTCGCCTGGGCGGCCGGAGAGACGCATAACATGGCGGCGGCCAGAGTCAGGGCCGCGAAGATACGCATGATCAGCACTATCGGACCGCCACGGCCCGCGCGTCCATCCCCCATCACGGTCGAAACCATCTCGTTCGGGGACATGTCACGATCAGACCCGTTCCGGTCGGGGCCGCCTGATCAGAACCCGTCCAGACAGGGCCGCGCGCTCGGGCCCGCGCGGTCAGGCGCGCGGGAGTTCCGCCAGCAGGATGGGGCGTGTGGTCGGGTGGTCGGAGCCGCCGGCGGGCTCGACGGTCAGCGCGACGCGATCGTCGCGCTGCAGCGCCACCAGCACGAGGGGCGCGGTCATCCCGTCCGCGCCCCGGTGCAGCAGTCCGGCCGGGCGGGGGCCGCGCGGGTCCATCAGCCACAGCTCGTACGCCTTCGTGGCGGGCAGCTCCGGCAGGCCCGACGAGGTGAACAGCACGCCGCCCGCGTCGCGGGAGACCACGATCGTGCCCGTGCCGCCGGCGGCGATCGGCCGGCGCAGCGTCTCGGCGTCGGGCGCGGCCAGCACCGCGACCAGCCGCTCGTTCCGGGTGGCGGCCTCCTCCAGGTCGCGCCGGGCGTCGAAGGCGACCACGCCGAGCGCGACGGCCGCCGCCGCGCAGACGGCCGTCAGCGCCGCCATGACCCTCGTCCGCCGCCGCCCCGGCACCGGCAGCCCGCCGTCAGCGACGAGGTACGGGCCGGGTGCGGCGACGTACGGCCCCTCGGCGGTGCGGTGCGGCCCGTCGCCGGTGACGGGCGGCTCGATCGCGGTGGTGTGCGGCCAGGCCGCCGGGTCCCTCCAGAGCCCGGGGCGGTGTTCGGGGTCGCGGGAGCGGTGAGCGGCGGCGAGCAGGCGGCCGCGGAGTGCCGTGGGCGGCGGCTCGGCCACCGATTCGGCCAGTTTCGCGGCGGTCTCGCGCAACCGTCGTACCTCGTCCGAGCAGCCCTGGCACACGTGCAGGTGCTGCTCGAACCGCACCCACTCGGCGTACGGCAGTGCGTGCACGGCGTAGGCGCCAGAGAGGGTGTGGAGTTCATCCTTCATCGTCCACTCCCTGGTGTGAGAGGCGGCTCACGCATGTACTTCGGCCGTTCGGGCACGCCGGATGGTCCCGGCCTTGCTCTTTTCCGGCGACATGAGACAATCTCATTGGGTGATGAATTATGGGGTGTGTGATTGCCGGCGGCGGACCCGCCGGCGCGATGCTGGCCCTGCTGCTGGCCAGAGCGGGCGTCGAGGTGACGCTGCTGGAGAAGCACGGCGACTTCCTGCGCGACTTCCGGGGTGACACGATCCACCCCTCGACGCTGCAGGTGCTCGACGAGCTGGGACTGGCGCCGGAGTTCATGAAGATCCCGCACCGCAAGGCGTACGAGATCAGCCTGGTCACCGACGCCGGCGACGTCAGGCTGGCCGACCTGCGCGGGCTGCGGGGCACGTACAGGTACATCGCGTTCGTGCCGCAGTGGGACTTCCTCACGCTCATCACGTCGGCGGCCGAGCGCTATCCGGGCTTCCGGCTGCTGATGAACGCCGAGGCGTACGACCTGATCCGCGAGGGCGGCGCCGTCCGCGGGCTGCGTTACCGCGACGGATCAGGCGAGCACGAGATCAGGGCGGACCTGACGGTCGCCGCCGACGGGCGGTACTCGGCGCTGCGCGCCCGCGCGGGCCTGGTGCCCGAGGACCTCGGCGCGCCGATGGACGTGGTCTGGTTCCGGCTCCCCCGCCACGACACCGACCGGGACGACACGTTCCTGCGCCTCGCCGACGGGCGCATGATGGTCGCGATCAACCGCGAGAGCTACTGGCAGCTGGCCTATCTCGTGCTCAAGGGCGGCTACGACGAGATGCGCCGGCAGGGCATCGACGCGCTGCGCGAGCCCGTGGCCAGGCTGATGCCGTGGCTGGCCGACCGGGTCGCCGGGATCGGCGGCTACGACGACGTCAGCGTGCTGACCGTCCGGCTCGACCGGCTGCGCCGCTGGCACCGGCCGGGATTCCTGTGCATCGGGGACGCCGCGCACGCCATGTCGCCGGTCTTCGGGGTCGGCATCAACCTGGCCGTGCAGGACGCGGTCGCCACCGCCAACCTGCTGGCCGGAGCGCTCAGGACAGGCGCGCCGATCCCCGAGCGGACGCTGCACCGGCTGCAGCGCCGGCGCATGCTCCCGACCAGGGTGACCCAGGCGGCCCAGCGGCTGGTGCAGAACCGGGTCATCGGCCCGGCGCTGAACCGGCGGCTCGACCCGACCAGGCTGCCGCGTGACCTGACCAGATTCCCGCTGGTCGGCCTGCTGGCGCCGCGCTTCATCGGCCACGGTGTCAGACCCGAGCACGTGGCGGTAAAGGAACTTTGACTGCCTCTGGGTTCGTACAGGTATAACCGCATTCTCACAACGTGGACATGGGGGTCGGTGGGGCCGAGCCAGTGGAATACCCTCGTATCTCGTGAGCAGCAATCTAGTGGATCTCGATACCTGGCGAGCCCTCCCCGCGGCGCAGCAGCCTGACTGGCCAGACCGCGGCGAGCTCGACAAGGTTGTCGCCGAGCTCGGCGGCCTGCCCCCATTGGTCTTCGCCGGCGAGTGCGACCAGCTCAAGGAGCAGCTGGCCGCCGTCGCGCGTGGTGAGGCGTTCGTCCTTCAGGGCGGCGACTGCGCCGAGACCTTCTCCGGCGCCACGGCCGACAACGTGCGCCAAAAGCTCAAGACCTTGCTGCAGATGGCCATCGTGCTGACCTACGCCGGCCGGGTGCCGGTGGTGAAGATCGGCCGGGTCGCGGGGCAGTTCGCCAAGCCGCGCTCCAAGGGCACCGAGACCCGGGGCGGGGTGGAGCTGCCCGCCTACCGGGGCGACATGGTCAACGGGTTCGACTTCACCCCCGAGGCGCGCCGGCCCGATCCGTGGCGGCTGCTCAAGGCGTACCACTCCTCGGCCGTGACGCTCAACCTGGCCCGGGCCTTCACCAAGGGCGGTTACGCCGACCTGCGCCAGGTGCACGCCTGGAACCAGGACTTCGTGGGCGAGTCGCCGGCCGGCCGCCGTTACGAGCAGCTGGCCAGGGAGATCGACCAGGCGCTCGCGTTCATGCGGGCCTGCGGGGCCGACCCCGAGGAGTTCCACACGGTCGAGTTCTACTCCTCGCACGAGGCTCTCATCCTCGACTACGACCAGGCGCTCACCCGCATCGACTCGCGTACGGGCCTGCCCTACGACGTGTCGGCGCACATGGTCTGGATCGGCGAGCGCACCCGCCAGCTCGACGGGGCCCACGTCGAGTTCTTCTCCAAGATCCGCAATCCGATCGGCGTCAAGCTCGGCCCGACGACGACGCCGGACGAGGCGCTGGCGCTCATCGACAAGCTCAATCCGGGCAACGAGGCGGGGCGGCTCACGTTCATCACCCGCATGGGCGCCGCCAAGATCCGCGAGCACCTGCCCGCGCTGGTCAAGGAGGTCACGGCGACCGGGGCCCGGGTGGCGTGGATCTGCGACCCGATGCACGGCAACACCTTCGAGGCGCCGAGCGGGCACAAGACGCGCCGCGTGGACGACGTGCTGGACGAGGTGGCGGGCTTCTTCGAGGTGCACCGCTCGCTCGGCACGCACCCCGGAGGCATCCACATCGAGTTCACCGGCGACGACGTGACCGAGTGTGTCGGCGGCGGGCACGAGATCGGCGAGACCGACCTCGCGACCCGTTACGAGACGGCCTGCGACCCCAGGCTCAACCGCAGCCAGTCGCTCGACCTGGCCTTCCGCGTGGCCGAGCTCTACCGCGGCTGACCTCCCGTCGCCCTGTCGCCGCCGGCCCTCCGGCGGCGACCCTCACCCGGCCGGGCCTTCGCGGTGAGCGGCTGAGGTGAAAGTGATTCAGGTCTCATTGCCGTACGTGACGAACCGCCGGTGAACCCTGTGACTCCAGGGCTATGATCGCCCCGAAAGACACTAATTTTTCGGGAGATGATCCGTGGATAATGCTCCAGAGGGGGTCGACCCGAACGTCCCCAACGTCGCGCGAATGTACGACTATTTTCTCGACGGCAAGGACAACTTCGCGGCCGACCGGGCCGCCGCGGAGCAGATCCTCCAGACCTTCCCGCACACCAAGGAGGGCGCCCGCGCGAACCGGGCGTTCCTGCGCCGGGCCGTGCGGCATCTGGTGGACCAGGGCGTCCGGCAGATCGTGGACCTCGGCGCCGGCCTGCCGACGCAGGGCAACACCCACGAGATCGCCCCGGAGGCGCGCGTGGTGTACGTGGACTACGACTCCGTGGTGTGCGTGCACGGCAGGGCGCTGCTGGCCAGGCGGGAGAACGTGGACTTCCTCCAGGCCGATGTGCGCGAGCCCAAGGCGCTGCTGGACAGGCTCGGCACGATGATCGACTTCGAGCAGCCGGTGGCGTTCCTCATGCTGGCGATCCTGCACTTCATCCCGGACGACGAGGCCTACGACGTGGTGACGAAGCTGCGCGAGGCCAGCGCGCCGGGCAGCCACCTGGTCATCAGCCACGCCGTGGACAGCACCCCGGACACCACCCCGCAGGCGCTGGAGATCTACCGCCGGGCCACCGCCGCGCTCAACCTGCGCACGCGGGAGGAGGTCCTGCGCTTCTTCGACGGCTACGAGCTGGCGGAGCCGGGACTGACGTACCCGAACGGCTGGCGCCCGGAGGACCCGGACGCGCCGGGGAACGGCATCACGTTCGGTTACGTGGGGGTCGGCCGCAAGCCCTGACGATCGGATCCTCCGCCGGACATGCGAAGACCCCGCCCGTGAGGGCGGGGTCTTTCGCGCGAGGGGTCAGTTCTGCTGGGCGTTCTTCAGCTCCTCGCTGAGCTCGGCCCTGATCGCGTCCATGTCGAGCGCCTTCACCTGGCGGATGAGGTCTTCGAGCGCGGGGCCGGGGATGGCGCCGGCCTGGGCGAAGACCACGATGCCGTCACGGATCGCCATCAGCGTGGGGATCGAGGTGATGTCGAATCCCTGCGCGAGCCCCTGCTCGGCGTCGGTGTCGATCTTGCCGAAGGTGATGTCGCCATGCTTGTCGGACGCCTGCTCGAAGATCGGCCCGAACTTCTTGCACGGCGGGCACCACTCGGCCCAGAAGTCGAGCAGCACGATCCCCTTGTCGGCGATGTCGTTGAAGTTCTTCTCTGTTACTTCGATGGTCGCCACAAGTGGCTCCTCGCTCGTTGTCGCTGTCGTGCGGTTTGTCGCTGAAATGCATTCGAGTCAACCACGTACCCATCACCAGCATTCCATGCCCGGCGGGCGGGCGCGGCCCCGTGCCTGCCGCGCCCGCGTCAGGGTCCCCTTCAGTGTCCCCCTCAGGGGGCCCGTCATGGATCAGTGGCCGCCGGGCAGCGTCAGGCCGATGACCAGCGGATCGTGGTCGGAGGAGCGGTAGGCGTCCGGCTGGTAGAGGCCGGGCGGATTGAACTCCTGGTTGTAGTCGCGGATGCGCGGCTCGTCGGAGTTGATGTGCCAGATCGTCGCGCTCGTCACCCGCTTGAGCAGTTGCCTGCCGACGAGGGCGTGGTCGAGCTCGCCCGCCAGCCCGTCGAACAGGTAGCTGTAGCGCAGCGGCTCGGGCACGAACCGCTTGGTGACGCTGGTCAGGCCGCCCGCCTCCAGGGTGTCGATCGGGTCCTCCTCGCCGTAGGCGTTGAGGTCGCCGAGCACGATCGGGTTGGGCAGGTCCTGGTCCTCGACGAGGCCGAGCAGCGCCTGGGCCTGGGCCACGCGGGTGGGGTTCCAGCAGCTCTGGCCATCGCCCTGGTCGGCGTCGGGGCCGCTCGACGGGCAGCTGCCCTTGGACTTCAGGTGGTTGACCAGCATGGTGAACGGCTGGCCGCCGCCCTTCCTGCGGAAGGTCTGGATCAGCGGCGGGCGGCTGAACACGGCGTCCTGCGAGGACTTCGCCGCGCCGACCGGGGTCAGCTTGGCGGGCTTGTAGATGAGGCCGACCTGGATGGCGTCGGTGCCGGGGAACGGGTGCGCGAGTGCGGCGTACGTACCGGCTCCGACCTGGGCGTTGACGGCGTCCACGAGCGCCTGCAGGGCGGTCTGGCCGTTGTTCTCGACCTCCATGAGGGCCACCGCGTCGGCGTTCAGCCCCTTGAGCGCGGCGACCAGCTTGGCGAGCTGGCGCTGCTGCTCCTCGGCGTCGCTCGCGCCTCTGGAGCCGAGGGTGGTGAACCAGTTGAGCGTGTTGAACGAGGCCACCTTGACGTTCCCGACGACCGGGAACGGCTTGGGCAGGCGCGGGTTGGCGTTCAGGTAGTTCACGGGCTTGGTGGGTTGCAGGCGGTAGGCGCCGAATCCGTATCCGAGCACGCCTGTCACGCCGGCGGCCACGTCGCCCGTGCGCACGATGGGCGGCAGGGTGGCCGGGTTCTCGCGGGTGGAGCCGTCGTCGACGAGCAGGGAGCGGCGCTCGTTCAGCGCGGCGTCGACGCCCCGGCGGTCGGTCGGCTGGAACAGCCGGCCCTGCGAGGAGAGCACGACCTCGCCGAAGCGGCCGAGGTTGTAGTGCTCGCTCACGGTCAGCGGCTGCGGGAAGGTCAGCAGCATGTTCTCGACGGGCTCCAGCCCGTCGGAGGGCAGCCGGTACGACCGCGCCTTCACCCTGCCCGTGCCGCACACGTCCACGGCGGTGACCGGCGACAGCTCGGTCCAGCCGTTGAACTCGGTCGCCCGGCCGGTCACGAGGACCCGGTCACCGGGCTTGACGTCCTTGACCGAGTCCCTGGCGAAGGCGAACAGCCCCTCGGACGTCCGCGGGTCGGCGTCCGGGCGCGGATCCTGCAGGAAGAACCCGCTGAGCTGGTCGGAGCGCTGGAAGTCGCCGGTGACGATCCCCTCGACCCGCACCGTCTGGCCGGCCAGCGGGGTGGCGTCACCGTCACCCTGCACCTGGTTGATGCGGTGGGTGGCCGGGGTGTCACAGGGGGCCGCCGGTTCGGCGGCCGCGGGACCGGCGCACAAGGCCACCGCGAGAAGGGCGGCCAAGGAGGCTTGGGATAAAGCTCGCATGCACGCACTTTAGAGCCAATTTAGATCGCATAATTCCACATAAAAGTGGATAGAACATGAAATCACCGAACCTTGACATCGGCCGCGGCGGGTATCACCCATGCATGGACTGGGTCACCTGCGCGCATTCTGCTGATTGCACCGGAATCGCCGGCCGGCCGTCCGGCCTCTGCCTGGCACATCTGTCCCCAGAACAACTCGGCGCGGCGCTCGGCGCGCTGTCCCCCGGCCGCCTGCTCGACCTGCGCGGCACCACCGTCACGAGCGATCTGCTGTCCAGGGTGCTCGACGCCACCGGCGCCAGGCCCGGCAGGACCCGGCTCGACCGGGTCAGGTTCACCGGCGACGTCAAGCTGGCCGGGGTGACGTTCGAGGGCGACGTGTCGCTCGACGGCGCCACGTTCGACCGGCTCGCCTCGTTCTTCGGCGCCCGCTTCGAGGGCAACGTGTCGCTGGCCGGCGTGCGGTTCCGGCGTGAGCTGTCCTTCCACGGCGTCACCGTGCGCGGTCACGTCTCGCTCGACCGGGCCGTGATGGCGAGGGACGCGCTGTTCAGCCAGGCCGTGTTCGGGCACGGGCTGTCGTGCGAGCGGGCCAGGTTCGACGGCTACGCCACCTTCGACGGCGCCAGGCTCGGCGACGGGGCCGCCTTCAGGGGCGCGCGCTTCGGCCGGACGCTGTCGTTCCGCAAGGTCAGCGGGCACGCCGGGTTCGACGCGGCGCACTTCGCGGCCGACGCGTACCTGTCGGCCACCGGCCGGCTGTCGGCGGCCAGGGCCCGCGCCGACGGGCTGCTCGACGTGGTGGTCACGCGCTGCGGCGTCGACCTGCGCGGCGTGGAGGTGACGGGGCCGCTGACGGTGCGGCTCACCGACGCGCAGGCCGACCTGGAGGGCGCGCGGCTGCGCGGGCCCGCCACCGTGACGGGCCGGGGCAGGTCCACGCTGACCTCGCTGCGGGAGGTCGAGGCGGCCAGCCTGGAGCTGTTCGGGCTCGACCTGTCGTCGTGCCGGTTCGCCGGGCTCGCCCATCCGTCGGGGGTGCGGGTCAAGGACTGCACGTTCGCGCTCACGCCGCGCGGCGTCCAGGTGGGGCTGCGCTGGCCGATGCTGCGCTGGTTCTCGCGGCGGCGCGCGCTGGCCGACGAGCACACCAGGCGCGGCCACGGTCACGCCGGCGACACCGGCGCCTCGCCCGACAGCCTGGCCTCCCTCTACGCGGGCCTGCGGCCGAGCGACCGCGCGACCGCGGCCGACTTCGCGTTCGCGGCCATGGAGATGCGCCGCCAGGCCGGCCACGGGTGGTGGCTGTCGGTGTCGTGGCTCGTCTGCGGGTACGGCATGCGGATGGGGCGGGCGGCGGCGTGGTGCGCGCTGGTGGCGGCGATCACCGCGGCGGCGGTGCTGTGGAGCACGGCCTCCCACGCCACCGGCCACACCGGCGCACCCGCCTTACCCTCCGTCCCCGTCCACTCCACCTGGACCGGCTGAGCCGGGGTCCCGGCAGGCGCCTTCCTGGAGGGCGCGGCCGTCAGAGACTGTCAGAGGCCGTCAGAGGCCGGCCGCGATGGCCTCGATGGCGCCGAAGTGGCGCGGCCAGCCGCCGCCCATGATGCGCCGCGACAGCTGCTGGAGCTCGTCCCCCGGGTCGAAGCCCTCGTGGTCGAGGAACAGCCGGGTGCCCTTCCCCTCGGGCTCCAGCCGCCACGTGACCGTCCAGTCGGCGCTCCCGCCGTCGCTCCAGCTGATCTTCAGCAGTTTCTCCGGCTCGATCCGCAGCACTTCGCAGTACACGATCCCGTCGAAACCGACCTGCTTCTTGGGCGTGGTGGTGAACGTGAACCGGTGCCCCACCTCCGCCCTGAAGTCGTTGGGCATGAGCCAGCGGGCGACCAGCTCCGGCTCGGTGAGCGCCCGCCACACCTTGGCGGGCGGGTGCGCGATGAACTGATCGAGCCTGATCGCGCTCTTGTCGTCAGCGGGGCGGGACATCGTCGTCCTCCATCTCGTCGAGCAGGGTCACGAGGCCGGCGAGCCGCTCCCGCCAGAACCGTTCGTACGGGCTGAGCCAGTCGCGGATCTCCATCAGCGGCCCCGCCTCCAGCCGGTAGTGGCGTTCCCTGCCCCTGCGGCTCTCGGCGACCAGCCCGGCGTCCTTGAGCACCTTGAGATGCTCCGACACGCTGGGCCTGCTCATGTCGAACCGCTCGGCCAGCCGGCCGGCGGGCTGCGCGCCCTCGTCGAGCAGCAGCCGCAGCAGCTCGCGCCTGGCCGGGCTGGCCAGCGCCGTGAAGACGTGGTCGGCCGTCACGCCTGGCTGACCACGAAGCCGTTGCCGAACGGGTCGTGGAAGAGCAGCTGACGGCCCCACGGCTGCGGGTCCGGCCCTTCGAAGGCGACCTCGTGCTCGGCCAGCCGGGCGGCCAGCGCGTCGAGGTCGGGCGCGGCGACGACCAGGCCGCCGATCGGCCGCATGTCGGGGAACCAGGCGGCCAGCAGCAACGAGGTCTCGGCGCCCTTGGGCGCGACGGTGAGCCAGCGGCCCATGGGGAACGGGTTGTCGGTGCGCACCTCGAAGCCGAGCACGCCGGTGTAGAAGGCGAGGGCCCGTTCCTGGTCGGTGACGGGCACGGTGACGGTGAGGATCGATGAGATCGGCATGCCGGCCACTATACGTAGGATTTTTCCTACATGACAAGCCCGGAAATATCAGGGGCTTCCCGGATGGGACCCCGAGCGCGGCCTTCGTAGACTGGGGGGCATGCTCATCGACGACTACGTGGCCGAGCTCGACGACGCCCTGGCCGGCCCGCACGGACCCAAGCGGGACCTGGTCGTCGAAGCCCGCGACAGCCTGCTCGACACGGCCGAGGCGCTGGAGGCCGAAGGGCTCGGCCGGGCGGAGGCGGAGCGGCTGGCGGTGACGGAGTTCGGGGCCGTCGCCGAGATCGCGCCGGGCTACCAGGCCGAGCTGACCGCGCACTCGGGGCGGCGGCTGGGCCTGCTGCTGTTCGTCAGCGTGCCGATCACGGTGGCCATGTGGTCGGTGCTGTGGCGGCTCTACCCGGCCACCGAGCAGGCGTGGGCGTCGCAGCCGGCCTGGTGGCCGGTCGTCTCGCGGCTGCTCGACGTCGTGCAGCTGGGCGTCGGCGTGTACGGCGGCCTCGTCACGTTCGCGCTGAGCCGGGGTTCGCGCTGGATCCGCCGGCCGCGGCTGGCGACCAGGTCGCTGGGCGTGCTGGTCTGGACGGCGCTGCCGGTCACCTTCGGGCTGAGCCTGGTGCTGTCGTACGGCACCGGCGCCGCCTCCCCCAACACCCTCACCGCGCTGCCGGCCCTGCTGGCCAACCTGGTGACCTTGGCGATGTGGGGGCTGCAGGTCTACGGCGCCACCCGGTGCGTGCGGATCACGCGGGCGTCCGTACGGACCGCCTGAGCCCGCTCTGAGACTCCCTGCCGCTCAGCCTTGGGCGGTCGCCTCGGCGCGCAGGACGCCGCCGATCACGTTCGTGAACTCCCGCCAGGCCGACCGCTCCCCCTCCAGCTGCTTCCGGCCCGAGGCGGTGAGCCGGTAGGTGCGGCGCTTGCGCCCGCCGACCGTCGCCCACTCGCTGGACAGGTAGCCGATGCGCTCCAGCCGGCGCAGCGCCGGATAGACGGTGCCGGTGGGCACGTTGAGCGCGCCCCCGCTCCGCTCCAGCAGCGCCTCGATGATGGCGTAGCCGTGCAGCGGCTCCCGCTCCAGAACTGAGAGCAGCAGCGCGTCCATGTGCCCGCGAAGCGCGTCCGGATTCATGACTCCGATCCTAAACACCGATCCCTCATGTAGACAGACTACATGTAGACTGGCTACTCATAAGAAGACGTACGACGACGGAGCGGTGATGGACGTAGTCGATCTGGCGCGGACACAGTTCGCGGTGACGGGCAGCCTGCACTTCCTGTTCGTGGTGCTCACGCTCGGCCTGGCGCCGCTGGTGGCGATCATGCACACGCGGTGGGCACGGTCGGGCCGGCCGGTGCACGAGGCCATGACGAGGTTCTGGGGGCAGGTCTACGTCATCAACTACGCGCTCGGCATCGTGACCGGGCTGGTGATGGAGTTCCAGTTCGGCCTCACCTGGAGCGGGCTGACGCGGTACGCGGGCGACGTGTTCGGCGCGCCGCTGGCCATGGAGACGCTGATCGCCTTCTTCCTGGAGTCCACGTTCCTCGGACTATGGATCTTCGGGTGGGGGCGGCTGCCCAGGTGGGCGCACGTGGCCTGCATCTGGGCGGTCACGCTGACGGCGTACGCGAGCGCGTTCTTCATCATGGTGGCCAACTCGTTCCTGCAGAACCCGGCCGGGGCGGTGGTCGGCGGCGGGCGCATGCACCTGACCGACTTCGGCGCCCTGCTCACGAACAAGGCCCTCGTCTTCTCCTTCCCGCACGTGATCGGCGCGGGGCTGTTCACCGGCGGCATGGTGCTGGTGGGCGCGAGCGCGTGGCGGCTGCGCCGGCGCACCCCCGAGGTGGAGTTCTTCACCCGGTCCCTGCGCACCGGCGTGGTCACCGCCGCCGTCGGCATCTTCCTGGCCATGGGCTTCGGGTACGCCCAGTTCGGCGGCGTCGCGGAGGGCAAGTTCGGCTCCGGCCGCGACCCGCTGGCCGCCGTCGGGCTCGGCTTCATGATCGAGATCGGGCAGCTGCTCGGGCTCGTCGTGCTGCTCGTGATGCTGCCGATGATCTCCGTCCTGCCGCGGCTCCGGTGGACGCATCCGATCCTGATCGCGATGACGCCGCTGCCGTTCGTGCTGTCGATCCTGGGCTGGATGGCCAGGGAGATCGGGCGGCAGCCCTGGATGATCTGGGAGCGGCTCACCGTGGCCGACGCCCTGTCGCCGGGGCTGACCTCCGGCATGGTCACGGGCTCGCTCATCGGGTTCGCGGCGGTGCTGGGGCTGCTGGCCGTCGTGGACTACGTCCTCATCGCCCGGGTGATCAGGCGCGGCCCGTACGGGCTCGACCTCGGCGCCACCGCCGACGAGACGCGCGCCCCCGCGCTGAGCTACTGAGGAGTGCTGAGCATGGAAGTGATCTGGTTCGCCGTCTTCACGGTGCTGCTGGCCGGATATTTCGCCCTTGAGGGGTTCGATCTGGGCGTCGGGCTGCTGCTGCCGGTGCTCGGCAGGACCCGCGCGAACCGGGACCGCATGGTGGCCGCCGTGGCCCCGTACGTGCTGGCCAACGAGGTGTGGCTGGTGGCGGTGGCCGGGACGCTGTTCGGCGTCTACCCGCTGCTCGAACACGACGTGCTGTTCGGGCTGTATCCGCTGGTCGTGGCCATGCTGCTGTGCTGGGTCCTGCGCGACGCCGGGCTGTGGTTCCGCCGCCGGCTGGACGGCGCCCTGTGGCGCGGCTTCTGGGACGGCGCGATCGCGTTCGGCTCCCTGGGGTTGTCGGTGGGCTGGGGCATGACGTTGTACGCGGCCGCCACCGGCTTCGCCGCCTCCCCCGTGCATCCGGTGGGCCTCATGCTGGGCGTGGTGGTGACGCTGCTGTTCGCCTTCCACGGATGGACGTTCCTGGGCTGGCGGCTGCCGGGCGTGTTCGGGGTCACCAGGGCGGGGCGGGTGCTGCTGGGGACGGCTCTGGTCGCGGCGCTGCCCGCGCTGGGGGTGCTCGGGGGCGCCATGCCGTACCTGCTGGCGCACAGCGCGCCGCCTGCCACGCTGAATGTGCTCAGTCTCATGGTCCTGCCGTTCGCACCCATCATGCTGGGCGCGCAAGTATGGGTATGGCGCACTTTCCGGCCAGGTAAGGACGCCGTCCGGCTCCTCCCGTCGTTCTTCTGAGGAAACGTGCACAAGGATCTTCTCGCGCTCATGCGGGCCGAGCGCTCCGTGCGCCGCCACCTGGGCGTCACCATGGCCGCCGCCCTGCTGGCGGGGCTGCTCGTGCTGGTGCAGGCCGAACTGCTGGCGGGGGTGCTGTCCGGCCGCTTCACCGCCGCCGCCCTCGCGGTGCTGGCGGCGGCGGTGGGCGCGCGGGCGCTGCTGGCGTGGACGCAGGGGATCTTCGGCGGGCGCACCGCGACGGGCGTGAAGTCCGCGCTGCGGCACCGGCTGCTGGAACGGCTGCGCGAGCTCGGCCCCGCCCGGCTCGCCGCGCACCGCTCGGGCGAGCTCGTCACCCTGGCCGGGCGCGGCCTCGACCGGCTCGACGACTACCTGACCGGCTACCTGCCGTCGATCGCGGTGGCCGCAGTGGTGCCGGTCGCGGTGCTGATCCGGCTGTTCGCCGCCGACCTCGGCAGCGCGGTGATCGTGCTGATCACGCTGCCGCTGATCCCGATCTTCGGCGCGCTGGTCGGGATGACCACCAAGGCGGTGACCGAACGGCAGTACCTGGCGCTGTCGCGGCTCGGCGGACACTTCCTCGACGTCGTCCGCGGCCTGCCCACCCTGCGCGCCTTCGGCCGGGCCCGCTACCAGGCCACCGTCATCAAGGAGATCGCCGACGCGCACCGGGGCGCCACCATGCGGACGTTGCGGGTGGCGTTCCTGTCGTCGCTCGTGCTGGAGCTTTGTGCGTCGCTGTCGCTGGCCCTGGTGGCGGTGCCGATCGGCCTGCGGCTGCTCGGGGGGTCCCTGGACCTGACGACGGCGCTGCTGGTGCTGCTGCTGGCGCCGGAGGCTTACCTGCCGTTGCGGGCGATGGGGACGCGCTTCCACGCCTCGATGGAGGGCGTGGCCGCCGCCGACGCGGCCTTCGCCGTCCTGGACCGGACCTCCGACGAACCGGCCCCCGGAACCGGCGCCTCCGCAGCCGACCCGGACCCCGGCACCAGCGCCTCCGCAGCCGACCCGGACCCCGGAATGAGCGCCTCCGCGAGTGACCCGGACCCCGGCACCGGCGTCCCCGCGAGCGGCCCGAACCTCCGAACCGGCGGTGCGCCGGGAGCCCGTCTCGAAGGCACGCCGGAGATCCGGCTCGAGAACGTGACCGTCCGCTACCCGGATCGCGACGTGCCGGCCCTGGAGGACGTGTCGCTCACCATCGGCGCGGGCGAGCGGGTCGCCCTGGTCGGGGAGAGCGGCGGCGGCAAGAGCACCCTGCTCCACCTCGTCCTCGGCTTCATCAGCCCGTCCGAGGGGCGGGTCCTCGTGGACGGCGTGGACCTGCGCGAGCTGGACCTGACGCGGTGGCGCGCGCGGCTGGCGTTCGTGGCGCAGCGGCCGCACCTGTTCGCCACCTCGGTGGCCGACAACATCCGGCTGGGAGCGCCCTCGGCCTCCCTGGACGAGGTACGCCGGGCGGCCGGCGCGGCCCACGCGGACTTCGTCGCGGACCTGCCGGAGGGCTTCGACACCGTCCTCGGCGAACGCGGCACCAACCTGTCGGCGGGCCAACGCCAACGCATCGCGCTGGCCAGGGCGTTCTGCCGCCCCGCCGCGTCGGTGCTGCTGCTGGACGAGCCCACCGCCCGCCTGGACGGCCGCAGCGAGGCCGCCGTGGTGGCGGGCACCGCCGAGCTGTCCAGGGGCCGCACGGCGATCATCGTCGCCCACCGCCCCGCCATGATCGACCTGGCCGACCGCGTCATCCGCATCCACGCCGGCCACATCGTCTCCGACACCGCCACCCCACCCTCCGGCACCACCCACCCGGGCACCACACACGCGGACCCGACACCTTCCGACCCGCAAGGCACGGACCCGGCATCTACAGATTCGCCGCCTGACGATGGGACATCGGTGCACCCGACGAAGGCCGACCCAGCACAGGCCGACCCAGCACAGGCGGACCCGGCGCAGGCGGACCCGGCGCAGGCCGGATCGGCGGGTGGCGTGCAGGAGCGGGTGACGGTGGCGTGGCGGGAAAGGGGTGGGCGGTGAACCGGCGCATGGGGGTGCGGCTCTTCTGGGCGGTGCTGGCCGGGGCGGCGGCCGATCTGGCCGGGCTGGGGCTCATCGCCGCAGCGGCCTGGCTGATCACGCGGGCCGCCGAGCAGCCGCCGCTGGCCGCGCTGAGCGTGGCGATCGTGGCGACCAGGGCGTTCGCGACCGGCAAGGGCGTCTTCCGCTACGCCGAGCGCCTCACCGGACACGACGTCGCCCTCCGTGCCCAGGCCGGCACCAGGGAGCGGCTGTACGAGGCGCTGATCCCGCCGCAGCGGCCCCGGCACGGCGGCGCCGACCTGCTGAGCCGGATGGTGGACGACACCGAGGCCGTACAGGACCTGCTCGTCCGCTGCCTGCTCCCGGCCGCGGCGGCGGCGATCGCGGGACTGGCCGCCGTCGTCGTCGGGCTGACGATCCTGCCGGTGTCGGCGCTGGTGCTGGTGGCGGGCCTGGTGGTGGCCGGGGTGCTGCTGCCCGCGGGCACGGCCGCCGCGGCCAGGCGCTGGTCGGCCAGGATCGCCCCGGCGCGGGCGGCGCTGGCGGGCCGGGTGGCCGACCTGGTGCACGGCTCGGCCGACCTGGCGGCGTACGGCGCCGACGGGCAGGCGCTGGACAGGGCCCTGGCCGCGGACGGCGCGCTGGCGGCGCTGGAGCGACGGCAGGCCCGCGTGCACGCCGCCGCCCTGGCCGGAGGCACCCTGGTGCAGGGGCTGACGGTGGCCGCCGTGGTGCTGATCGCGCAGAGGGCGGGGGCGGGCTCGGTCGGTACGGCGGTGCTCGCGCTGACGTCCCTGGTCGCGTTCGAGCCCGTGCTGCCCCTGGCGGCGGCGGGCGAGCGGATGGCGGGCATCACGGCCGCGCTCAGGCGCCTGCGCGAGATACGCGCCACCGCCCCGGCCACCACCGAACCGCCCGCACCCGCCCCCCGCCCGGAGGGCCCGCTGACCGTCGAGATCGACAACCTGGTGGTACGCCACCCCGCCCACGACGGCGACGACCTCACGGCCATGGGCGACGCGTCACCCCGCCCCGCCCCCGGCCGGCGCCCCTCCGCTCCCGGCGACGCCTCCTCGTTCCCCTCCCCCGGCGACGCACGCTCGCCGGACAGCGGCGTCCCCGCACCGGGCGGCGACGGGCGGCTCCCGCAGTCAGACGGTGTGGTGCCGCAAGCGGGCGGTGTGGTGCCGCCGGTGGGCGGTGTGGTGCCGCCGGTGGGCGATGTGGTGCCGCCGGCCATGGCGAGTGGGCGGCCGGCGCTCGACGGTGTGTCGTTGCGGCTCACGCCGGGCAAGCGGGTCGCGATCGTCGGTCCCAGCGGGGCCGGTAAGAGCACCCTGCTGGCCGCGTTGATGCGGCTGGTCGAGCCCGAGTCGGGCGCGGTCAGGGTGAACGGCACCGACCTGCGCGACCTGTCCGGCGACGACGTACGGACGCTGATGACCGGTCTCACCCAGGACCCTTACATCTTCCGCGCCAGCCTGCGCGACAACCTGCGTTTGGCCGGTCCGGAGGCCGACGACGAGCGGCTGTCGCAGGCCGTGCGCGACGCCCGGCTCGGCGAGTGGGTGGAGCGGACCGGGTGGGACGCGGAGCTGGGTGAGGACGGCAGGACCGTGTCCGGCGGCCAGTTGCAGCGGCTGGCCCTGGCCAGAGCCCTCCTCTACGACCCGCCGGTGCTGCTGCTCGACGAGCCGGCCGAGGCGCTGGACGAGGAGGCGGCCGACCGGCTGATGAGCGACCTGCTCGACGTGACCCGCGAGCGGACGACGTTGCTGGTGACGCACCGGCTCAAGGGGCTGGAGCTGGTCGACGAGATCGTGGTGCTGGAGGAGGGCCGCGTCGTCCAGCGGGGCCGGCACGACGAGCTGGTCTCGGTGCCCGGCTACTACCGCGACCTGTGGGAGTCCGAGGTCCTCACCCGGCGGTAAGGCGCGATTCACCGCTCCCGATGGCGTTTGCGGCGCCATCAGGTTTATGATGCAAACTAGTTTGTTGACTCGAGGAGTTTGCATGGTGGACGACGATCGCGCGCCGAGCCCTGAAGAGATGCTCCGCGTCATGGAGGAGCAGAACGCCGCCACGGTGAAGATGCTCTACGCCGACACCGTCCTGCTCTACGTGCCGTGGGGCGTGGCCTGGCTGTTCGGCTTCACCGCGCTCTTCCTGCACTACGGGCTCGACGGGCAGCCCTACGCGCCGATCACGCAGATGCAGGCGGTCGGCGTGCTCATGGCGGGCCAGGTCGTCGCGGGGACGTTCGCCGTGTTCGGCATGGTGCGGATGAACCGGCTGGTGCGCGGGGGCTCCGCCACGAAGGGGGCGATGTACGGCTACGCGTGGTTCGCCGGGATGTTCCTCATGACGGTCATCGCGCTCAGGCTCAGCCCGCACCTGCCTCCGGAGGAGAGCGGCCTGCTCTGGGCGGGCAGCTCGCTCATGGTGGTGGCCGTCCTGCACATGGCCGGCGGGGCTGTCTGGAGCAACTGGCAGATGTTCTTCGTCGGCGCCTGGGTCGCCGGCGTCGACGCGCTCGGCGTGCTGCTCGGCGCGGGCTGGCACGCGCTGCTCACGGCCGTGCTGCTGGGCGGCGGCTTCATCGTCATCGGGCTGTGGCTGAGGCGTCACAAGTGAGCGACGACGACACCCGGCCCGGCGACACCCAGCCCGACGGCACCGCGTCCGATCGCCACGGGCCCGGCGGCACCGCAGCCGATCGCGACGTGCCCGATCGTCACGGGCCCGAGCTCGGCGTGCCCGAGCTCGACCCCGTGATCCACGCTCAGGCCAGGCTGCGCGTGGTCGCCACGCTCAACGTCCTGCCCGACGGCGACGAGATGGCGTTCAACTCGATGAAGCAGTTGCTCGGCATGACCGCGGGCAACCTGTCGGTGCACCTGACCAAGCTGGAAGACGCCGGATATGTCCGGATCAACAAGACCCACAGGGGCCGCACCCCCGTCACGTTCGTAGCTCTCACCAAGCGCGGGCGGCTGGCCTTCGAGGAGTACACGAAGGCGGTCCGTGCGCTGCTGGACAACGCTGGAGGAAGACCATGACGGTCCTTGCCCGGGCACACGAGGTCACCCGCCGCTACGGCCAGGTCCTGGCCCTCGACCGGCTCTCGCTCGACATCGGGGCGGGCGAGCTGGTCGGGCTGCTCGGCCCCAACGGGGCGGGCAAGTCCACCCTGATCAACCTGTTCGCCGGGCTGCGCCGGCCCACGTCCGGCACGGTCGAGCTGTTCGGCGGCTCGCCGCTGGACCCGGTGATGCGGCGCGGCATCGGGGTGACGCCGCAGGAGACGGGGCTGCCCGAGTCGTTAAGGGTTAAGGAGATCGTCGACTTCGTGTCGGCCCACTTCCGCGAGCGGGCCGGCCGGAAGGAGCTGCTGGCCAGGTTCGGGCTGGACGACCTGGCCGGGCGGCAGGTCGGCGGGCTGTCCGGCGGGCAGCGGCGGCGGCTGGCCGTGGCGCTGGCGTTCGCCGGCCGGCCGCGGCTGGTGTTCCTCGACGAGCCGACCACCGGCCTCGACGTCGAGGCGCGGCACGCCCTGTGGGACGGCATCAGGTCCTTCCACGAGGATGGCGGCACCGTCCTGCTGACCAGCCACTACCTGGAGGAGATCGAGGCGCTGGCGCAGCGCGTGGTCGTGATCGGCTCCGGCCGCGTGCTCGCCGACGACACCGTCAGGGCCGTACGCGATCTGGTGGGCGTGCGGCGCGTCTCGCTCGTGGCCGGCGACCTGCCCGAGCTGCCGGGCGTGCTCGGCAGCGAGCGCGTGGACGGCCGCACCACCCTGGTGACCACCGATCCCGACCGGCTGGTCGTCGAGCTCGTACGGAGCGGCACGCCGTTCTCCGGCCTCGAGATCAGGCCGACCACCCTGGAGGAGGCCTTCCTGGCCCTGACCACGAAGGAGTCCGCGCATGTCTAGCCTGGCCCTCGCGCACACCCGATACCTCCTGCTCGAACAGGTCAGGGTGCCCATCGGCCTGATCGCGGGCGCCCTGTTCCCCGCGATCTCGATGGTGGCGTTCGTGGTGCCGTTCGCGGGCCAGGATCCGCGGGCCGCCACGATGGCCACCGGGTCGCTGATGTTCTTCGGCGCGATGTCGGGGGCGCTCATCGGGCTGAGCATCACCGTGGCCCAGGACCGCGAGCAGCCGTGGAGCCCTTACCTGCGCACGCTGCCCGCCGGGCCGGCGGCCCACTTCACCGGCCGGATCCTGGCCACGCTCGTCACGACGGTGACCTCGGCGGTTCCGGTGCTGGTGGTCGGGGCGCTGTTCACCGAGGCGACGTTCACGGCGCCGCAGCTGCTGGCGGGGCTGGGCGTGCTGGTCGCGGGCACCGTGCCGTTCATGCTGCTGGGCCTGCTCATCGGCTATCTGACGGCGGCCAAGGGCGCGATCGCGGTGTCGCAGATCCTGTTCTTCCCGCTGGCGATCCTGGGCGGGCTGCTGCTGCCGCCCGCGATCCTGCCGGACTTCATCCAGGTCGTCTCGCCGTTCACCCCTACCAGGGGCGTGGCCGAGCTGCTCTGGGCGGTCATGGCGCAGACCACGCCCGATCCGGTGGCGCTGGTCTCGCTGGCGGTGTGGACCGTGCTGGCGGCGCTGGCGGCGGGCTGGGCCTACCGCCGTGACGAGGGCCGGCGCTTCTCCTGAACTGGGGGGGTGTGCCGCCGAGTCCGCAGCGATCTCAACGGCACACCCGTCCATGAGGGGGTCCTGTTATCTGTTCTCATCGAGGGTCACGGTGACGTCGGCGGTCTTGCCGTCCCTCATATATGTGATCTTGACCTGTTGGCCCGGTTTGAAACCTCTGACCTGCCCGACAACGGTATCGCCTCCGTCAACCGCCTTGTCGCCGATTTTGGTGATGAGGTCGCCCTGCTGCAGTCCGGCCTTCTCCGCCGGGCTTCCGGCGGTCACCTGACGGACGAGGGCTCCCGGCACGTCGCCCGTCGCGTCGGTGACGCTCACGCCGAGGAAGGCGTGGCTGACCTTGCCGTTGCGGATGAGCTGGTCGGAGACCTGCTTGGCGGTGTTGACGGGGATGGCGAAGCCGACGCCGCCGCCCGCGGCCTCGGAGGCGATGGCGGTGTTGATGCCGACCAGTTCGCCCGCCGCGTTCACCAGCGCGCCGCCGGAGTTGCCCGGGTTGATGGAGGCGTCGGTCTGGATGGCGCCGCCGATCGTCGTGGGCGCGCTCTGCTGCTGCTGTTCCTGACCCCAGCCGGGCGGGATCTGCTGCCGCTGGTCGTTGCCGAGGTTGAGGGTGCGGTCGAGGGCGCTGACGATGCCGGCCGTGACGGATCCGTCCAGGCCGAGCGGGCTGCCGATGGCGAGCACGGCGTCGCCGACCTTGAGCTGGTCGCTGTCGCCGAGCGTGGCCTTGGTCAGCCCCGAGACGCCTTCCGCCCTGATGACGGCGAGGTCGGTGGCGGGGTCGGTGCCGACGACGGTGGCCTTGGCCGTCTTGCCGTCGCTGAACTTGACGGTCATCTGACCGCCCTGCCCCGCGCCCACGGCGACGTGGTTGTTGGTGAGGATGAGCCCGTCCTCCGACAGCACCACGCCCGAGCCCTCACCGGTCTGTCCCTGGATCATGACGACGGTGGGCTGCACCTTGGCCGCGACCTCGGCCACGGTGAGCGGGTCACCGGCCGACTTGAAGACCGGGCTCGGCGTGTTGGCGCTGCTGCTGGCCACCGGTTCGGGCTGGAACGAGGTGGCGACGACGGCCCCCACGGCGCCGCCGCCGATCGCCATGGCGGCCATGGCGAGCCCCGCGACGACCTTCTGGCCGGTGGTGAACCGGTGCTTGAGTGGAGGCGCGGCCGGGGGTGGTGGCGGCATCTCCATGGCGATCGTGTCGCGCCGGGGGAAGCCCCCGGGGCGCGGCGGGGCGGATCCGAACTGGCTCCACCCACCGGCGCCCTTCTCCTGCGGGCCCTGCTCGTGAGGCTCGTTCGCGTTCATCTGTCATCTCCTCGAATCCCGATGAATCAAGGATGTCAAGTCCCGCGTAAGAGCTGGTTAAGGGGATGATTCCGGGAGGCGGCGGCGTCTGACGACGGCCTTATCGATCGAGGTGGGACGACCGCCGCCGGCCGGAAAAAGCGGCAAGATTTTTACTTTCCCGCCGGCCAGTACTCGTCCCTGAGCAGGCGCTTGTAGAGCTTGCCCGTCGGGTGGCGGGGCAGCTCGGGCCGGAAGTCCACCGATTTGGGGCACTTGTAGTGGGCCAGCCGCTCGCGGCAGTACGCGATCAGCTCCGCCTCAAGCTCCGGCCCGGCCTCGTCCATGGACACCGGCTCGACCACGGCCTTGACCTGCTCGCCCATCTCCTCGTCCGGCACCCCGAAGACCGCGACGTCGGCCACCTTCGGGTGGACCGACAGCACGTTCTCGGCCTCCTGCGGGTAGATGTTCACACCGCCGGAGATGATCATGTACGAGCGGCGGTCCGTGAGGTACAGGAAGCCCTCCTCGTCGAGGTAGCCGATGTCGCCCAGCGTGGTCCAGCCCCGGCCCTTGGGGTCCTGGGCGGAGCGGGTCTTGCCCGGGTCGCCGTGATACTCGAACCGGCCGCCGTTCTCGAAGTAGATGGTGCCGTGCTCGCCGGCCGGCAGGTCGTCGCCGTCCTCGTCGCAGATGTGCACGACGCCGAGCAGCGAGCGTCCGACGGTGCCCTTGTGCCGCAGCCAGTCGCCGGGGCCGACGTAGAGGAAACCGTTGCCCTCGGTGCCCGCGTAGTACTCGTGGACGATCGGGCCCCACCAGTCGATCATCTGCTCCTTGACGGGGACGGGGCAGGGGGCGGCGGCGTGGATCGCGTAAGCGAGCGAGGAGAGATCGTACTTTTTCCGGATCTCTGGCGGCAGCTTGAGCATCTTGATGAACATCGTCGGGACGAGCTGCGAGTGCGTCACGCCGTACCGCTCCACCAGCGCCAGGTACTGCTCGGGGTCGAAGCGCTCCATCACCACCACCGTGGCCCCGAGCCGCTGGAACGTCAGGCTGTAGCGCAGCGGCGCGGCGTGGTACAGCGGCGCGGGCGAGAGGTAGACGCTGTCGGCGGACGGCGCGAACAGGCCCTGGATGAGCTTGAACAGCATGCCGGGCTCGTCCAGCGGGCCGTGCGAGGAGGTCAGCTTGACGCCCTTCGGGCGGCCCGTGGTGCCCGAGGAGTAGAGCATGTCGCCGCCCGTGCACTCGTCCTCGACGGGGGTGACCGGCTGCCCCGCCACCGCCTCCTCGTACGACGTGAAGCCGTCGGCCACGCCGTCCAGCATGAGCCGCAGCTCGACGCCCGGCGTGGCGGCGGTGATCGAGGTGGCGACGCCGGCCAGGTCCGCGCTGGAGATGAACACCCGGGCGCCGCAGTTGCCGACGATGTAGGCCAGTTCGTCGGCCTGCAGCCGCGAGCTGACCGGCGTGTAGTACAGGCCCGAGCGGTGCGCGGCCCAGGCGACCGCCAGGAAGAGGGGGTGGTTGGCGAGCATGAAGGCGACGTGGTCGCCCGGCCGCAGCCCCGCCGCGCGGAACAGGTGGGCCAGCCGGTTCGACTCCTCGTCCAGCTCGCGGTAGGTGACGACCCGGCCGGAGCCCGCCATGATCACAGCGGGCTTGTCGGGGGTGACTGCTGCGATGACTCCCGGATGCATGATTAGAACAGTATTCGGTTGATCGCCCGCCGCGCCAGGATCCTCCCGCGAACGAACCCCGGCGCGCTGCTCCGGCGCGTCGGAACCCGTCCGGGAACGACGGAAGCCGCGGCCTCCTCGTCGAGGCCGCGGCTTCGCGGTGTTTTTTCGCGGTGTTTTTCGCGGTGTGCCGGTGAAAGGCGATCAGACGGCCGCGTGGTACACGTCCTGCCAGCCGGAGTAGTGGCCGGTCGGACGGTGGTGGCCGCCCCGGCTCACGTTGACGTAGATGTGCGCGGCGTTCTTACCGTGGAAGGAGGAGTGCCCGCGGTGCTTGCCGCACTGGGAGAAGGTCCTGAAGTACGAGGAACCGTTGTGGTTGACGACCTTGAACGTCTCCCACGCGCACTTGTTCTTGCCCCACCACTTGTCGTTCTGCAGCGTGCTGTGCACGGAGTAGAAGGAGTCGAAACGCCACTCCCACACCTTCTTCTTGAACGTCTTCACGACCCACTTGCAGTGCCGGTGACCCTTGTGGTCCTTGCGGCACTCGCGCTTCTTGACGACGTCCGTCTTCCAGTACCAGTGCTTGAACCGCTTCTTCTCGACGGACACGTGACCATAGGCCTTCGCCTTGTGGTCGGCGGAGAAATAGGGTCCCCAGCCGTCGTAGGAGGAAGCGGCGGTTGTTGCGGATGTGGTGGACGCGTTCGCCGCGACGGGCGCGCCGATCGCGACCACGGCGGCGGCGGTGAAGCCGAGCAAAATCCGGGACACGAATTTCACTGGGTGCCTCCTCGGGAGAGGTTGACTGACACCGCATTGGTACGCCCACCGCATTGCGCCCCACTTACAAAGCACTTAATACGATCAAGCGTCGGATAATGTGATATTCCCGATCATGTCCGCGATTGTGCAATATCATTCCGCGGGAATGACCGAGCCCTCGTACTTCTGCTTGATGAAGTCCTTGACCTTCTGGTCCTGGAGCAGCTTGCCGAGGGTGACGATGTTCGGGTCCTTCTCGTGGCCGGCCGGGACGACCAGGCCGTTGACGTACGGGTTGCCCTCGGTCTTCTCCAGCACCAGCGCCTGCGTGGCGGGCTTCAGCCCGGCCTCGATGGCGTAGTTGCCGTTGATCACCGCGGCGTCGACGTCCTCCAGCGAGCGCGGCAGCTGGGCCGCCTCCAACGGCTTGAACTGCAGCTTCCTGGGGTTGTCGACGACGTCGCGCTCGGTGGCCGCGGTCCCCGCGCCGTCCTTGAGCTTGATCACGCCGTTGTCGGCGAGCAGCTTGAGCGAGCGGCCCAGGTTGGTGGCGTCGTTCGGCAGCGCCACGGTCGCGCCGGCGGCCAGCGCCGTCACGTTCGTGATCTTCTTGGAGTACAGGCCGAGCGGCTCCAGGTGGACCGGCGCGACGAAGGTCAGGTCGGTGCCCTTGGAGGCGTTGAAGTCGTCCAGGTACGGCTTGTGCTGGAAGAAGTTGGCCGTGAGCTGGCCCTCCTGCAGCTGCACGTTCGGCTGCACGTAGTCGGTGAACTCCACGACCTCCAGCTTGAGCCCGGCCGCCGGGGCCAGGTTCTGCTTGACGAAGTCGAGGATCTCCCCGTGCGGCACCGGGTTGGCACCCACCTTGATCACGGCGTCGGCACCCTCGGCGGCTGCGGCGCCGGTGCCGGTGGCGGACTGCGACGTACCGCATGCGGCGAGCGACAGAGCCAGCGCGACGGCACCTACAAAGCGGTGAATTCTCATGATTTTCCTTACTTGTGCGAAAGGCGCCGGGCGACCCAGTCGCCCAGGCTCTGCAGCAGTTGCACGATGACGAGCAGCAGGACGACGGTCACGATCATCAGGAGCGTCTCGAAGCGCTGGTAGCCGTAGCGGACGGCGAGGTCCCCCAGCCCGCCCCCGCCGAGCGTGCCGGCCATGGCGGAATAGCCGATGAGCGCCACCACGGTCACGGTCAGCCCGGCGATCAGGCCGGGCAGCGCCTCGGGCAGCAGCACCTTGCGCACGATCGTGGCCCGGCTGGCGCCCATGGCCTGGGCGGCCTGCACCACGTCCGCGCCGACCTCGCGCAGCGCCGTCTCGACCAGCCGGGCGAAGAACGGCACCGCACCCACGGTCAGCGGCACCACGAACGCGGCCGTCCCGATGGTGGTCCCGACCACGAGCCGGGTGAACGGGATGATCGCGATCATCAGCACGATGAACGGCAGCGACCGCCCGACGTTCACCACGAACCCGAGCCCCGACTTCAGCGCCGGGACCGGCCGCAGCCCGCCCCGGTCGAACACCACGAGCGCCACGCCCAGCGGCAGCCCGAGCAGCAGGGTGAACAGCGTCGACCACCCGACCATCAGCGCGGTCTCGACGGTCGCCGGCCCGAGCAACGGCAGCATCTCTTCCCAGGTCACGCGGCCTCCCCCGCCCTTTCGACGATCAGCCCGCATTCACGCAGGTAGGAAAGCGCCGCCCCTGTGTCCGCGCCCTCCAGCGCGACACGCAACCGGCCCACCGAGCCCCCCGCGAGGTCCTCGATGGAGCCGCCGAGGATGCTGAGGTCCACGTCGAACTTCCGCACCACCTCCGAGACCACGGGCTGGCGCGGGTCGCCGGTGAACGTGAGCGTCACCGAGCCGACCGGCCCTGGTTCGGGCAGCGGGAAGATCTCCCTGGTCAGGCGGGAGCCGGGCGTCCTGATCAGATCGGCGATGGCGCCGGACTCCTCGATCCGGCCGCCGGTCATGATGGCGACCGAGTCGCAGACGCTCTTGACCACGTTCATCTCGTGGGTGATGAGCAGGATCGTCAGGCCGAGCTCGGTGTTGAGCCGTTTGAGCAGGGCGAGGATCGACTGCGTGGTGGCCGGGTCGAGCGCCGAGGTGGCCTCGTCCGACAGCAGCACCGCCGGGTTGCCGGCCAGCGCCCTGGCGATGCCGACGCGCTGCTTCTGGCCGCCCGAGAGCTGGTGCGGGCGGTCCTTGCCGCGGCCGTCCAGGCCGACGAGCTCCAGCAGCTCGGCGACGCGGCGCTCGCGCTCGGCCGCGGGCACGCCCATGACCTCCAGCGGGAAGGCGACGTTGCCGGCGACCGTGCGCGAGGAGAGCAGGGCGAAGTGCTGGTGGATCATGCCGATGCGCTGCCTGGCCCGGTTGAGCTCCCGGCTGCCGAGCGCGGTCAGGTCCTGGCCCGCGACGGTGACGGTGCCCGCGGTGGGGCGTTCGAGCAGGTTGACGCAGCGCAGGAGCGTGCTCTTGCCGGCGCCGCTCTGGCCGAGCACGCCGTAGATCTCGCCTTCGCGCACGTGCAGGTCGACGCCGTCGAGCGCGACGGTGTCGCCGTACTGCTTGCGCAGGCCGGAAGCCTGGATCACGGAGAATCCCCACGACTGAGGGCGGCCTGTGGCGGGGCCGCGGAAACGTACATCACCTGGAAGGAAAGAGCCCGGGAGGCTCAGCGGGTGCCGGGGTGGAACGGCAGGTGGCTCAGCCTGCGCAGCACGTAACCAGGTGTGATCATGACGACCTTCGGAGAGAACGGGCGGACGGGTTGCTTCAACGGGCCGGCATTCGCCCCGTACACGCACGGCGATCCAGGGCGCCTCCTGGGGCGCTGCTCGCGGTCGCGGTTGCCTCGTTCACGCCCTAGGTAACGGCCGGGCGATTTCCGCTATTCCCCGTCGGTTTCGTGATCTGTGTCACGCTCCGCTACTTCACACTACGGTACGAGCGCCGTTACTTCCGGCGCAGGCGCATCGCCAGGCGCACGATGAGGAACACCACGGCGCCGATCACCAGCAGCTGGAGAAGTTCCGGGACGCCCATGTTGCCCATATCGCTCCTAATGCCGGAAGGTGACATGAGGGAGAACGTGCGCGGCGCGCTCCATAGTTCCCAAAGAGGGCCCCGTGATCAGAAGATCACGAGGCCCTCTCAGCCGGACGGTCAGGCGGCCACGGAGGTCGAGGCGACCGAGGCCGGGGCGAGCGCGATGTCCAGGACCTCGCGCACGTCGCTGACCGCGTGGATGGTCAGCTCGGCGCGGACCTCCTCGGGCACGTCGTCCAGGTCGGGCTCGTTGCGGGCCGGGATGAGGACGGTCGTGATGCCCGCCCGGTGCGCCGCCAGCAGCTTCTGCTTGACGCCGCCGATCGGCAGCACCCGCCCGGTCAGCGAGATCTCACCCGTCATGGCCACGTCGCCGCGCACCAGCCGCCCGGACAGGAGCGAGGCCAGCGCCGTCGTCAGGGTCACACCGGCGGAGGGCCCGTCCTTCGGCACGGCGCCCGCGGGGAAGTGGACGTGCACCGAGCGGTCCTTCAGCGCGGTGACCGGCAGCTCCAGCTCCGCGCCGTGCGAACGCAGGTAGGACAGGGCGATCCTGGCCGACTCCTTCATCACGTCGCCGAGCTGGCCGGTCAGGGTGAGCCCGGTCTCGCCGGTCTCCGGGTCGGCCAGCGACGCCTCCACGTAGAGCACGTCGCCGCCGGCCCCGGTGACGGCCAGCCCGGTGGCCACGCCCGGAACGGAGGTGCGCTGCTTGGCCTCGGGCAGCGACGACTCCGGCACGAACCTGGGCCGTCCGATGTAGTCGACCAGGTCGGCCTCGCCCACGGTGACGGGCAGCTCGCCCTTGGCGGTCACCTTGCGCAGGATCCGCGCGACCGAGCGCTCCAGCGAGCGGACCCCGGCCTCGCGGGTGTATTCGGCGGCCAGCCGGCGCAGCGCCGCGTCCTCGACCGTGACCTCCTCGGAGGTCAGCCCGGCCAGCTCCAGCTGCCTGGGCAGCAGGTGGTCGCGGGCGATGGCCACCTTCTCGTCCTCGGTGTAGCCGTCGAGGGTGACGATCTCCATGCGGTCGAGCAGCGGCCCGGGGATGGCCTCCAGGACGTTGGCCGTGGCCAGGAACAGCACGTCGGACAGGTCGAGCTCGACCTCCAGGTAGTGGTCGCGGAACGTGTGGTTCTGCGCCGGGTCGAGCACTTCGAGCAGGGCGGCCGTCGGGTCGCCGCGGTAGTCGGCGCCGACCTTGTCGACCTCGTCGAGCAGGACGACCGGGTTCATCGAGCCGGCCTCGCGGATCGCGCGGACGACGCGGCCGGGCAGCGCGCCGACGTAGGTGCGCCGGTGGCCGCGGATCTCGGCCTCGTCGCGGACGCCGCCGAGCGCGACGCGGACGAACTTGCGGCCCATCGCGCGGGCCACGGACTCGCCCAGGGACGTCTTGCCGACTCCGGGAGGGCCGGCCAGCGCCAGCACGGCGCCGCTGCGCCGGCCGCCGACCACGCCGAGGCCCTTGTCCTGGCGGCGCTTGCGCACGGCCAGGTGCTCGATGATGCGGTCCTTCACGTCGGCCAGGCCGGTGTGGTCGGCGTCGAGCACGGCCCGGGCGCCGGCGATGTCGTAGTTGTCCTCGGTGCGCTCGTTCCACGGGATGTCGAGCACGGTGTCCAGCCAGGTGCGGATCCAGCCGGTCTCGGGCGACTGGTCGGAGGTGCGCTCCAGCTTGTCGACCTCCTTGAGGGCGGCCTCGCGCACCTTCTCCGGCAGGTCGGCGGCTTCCACCCGGACCCGGTAGTCCTCTTCCTCGGTCTCGGCGGAGTCGCCGTTGAGCTCCTTGAGCTCCTTGCGCACGGCGGCGAGCTGCTGGCGCAGCAGGAACTCGCGCTGCTGCTTCTCCATGCCCTCCTGGACGTCCTTGCGGATCGTCTCGGCGACGTCGAGCTCGGCGAGGTGGTCGCGGGACCACTCGACCAGCTTGGCCAGCCGGTCGGCCGGGTCGGCCGCCTCCAGCAGCTCGACCTTCTGCGCCGTGGTCAGCCACGGGGTGTAGCCGGAGCTGTCGGCCAGCACGGACGGGTCGTCGATCTGGTTGACCTGGTCGACGACCTGCCAGGCGCCGCGCTTCTGCAGGATGGTGGTGGCCAGGACCTTGTACTCCTTGGCCAGCTCCTGGGCGCGCTCGCCGACGGCCACGGTGTCGATGGTGTCGGCCTCGACCCACAGCGCGGCGCCGGGACCGGTGGTGCCGGTGCCGACCCTGACCCGGTTGACGCCGCGCACGACGGCGGCGGGCTCGCCACCGGGGAGCCTCCCGACCTGCTCGACGACGGCCTGAACGCCGATGGCGCCGTAACGGCCGTCGATCCGGGGAACGAGAAGGACCCGTGGCTTGTTGCCACCGGATGCACGGGCCGCGTCGATCGCGGCGCGCACCTCGGAGTCGGACAGGTCCAGCGGAACCACCATGCCCGGCAGCACGACCTCGTCGTCCAGCGGCAGGACCGGGAGGATCAAGCTCTCACTCATACGAACTCCCAAGGGTTGAGTTATACCGGCTCAACTCATCGGAGCCCCATCGTGTTCCCTTCCTTGCCGATGTTCGCTCACGGCGATCGTAATCATGTAAGCGCCGCATCGAAAGCGGGTCCCGTCGTACAGTCGGCCAATGGACCCGGTTGCGCTCTTCCACGAGGTGGCGGCCACCGTGCCCGCCTACGGCAGGTTCCTCGCCGAGCAGCAGGTGGACCCCGAGAAGATCACCACGCTGGACGACTTCGCCCGCCTGCCCATGACCACGAAGGACACCTACACCCTGCGGCACCCGCTGCCCGACCTGTGCAGGAACGGCGTGATCGGGGACATGATCGCCGTCTCGTCCGGCTCCACCGGCACGCCGTCGTTCTGGCCGCGCTCGGCGGGCGACGAGCGGGTCATCGCCGAGCGGTTCGAGGAGGTGTTCAGGGACTCCTTCCAGGCCCGGGAGCGCCGGACGCTCGCCGTGGTCTGCTTCGCGCTCGGCACCTGGGTCGGCGGCCTGTTCACCCTCGGGTGCTGCCGTCACCTGGCCGAGCGCGGTTACCCGATCACCGTGGTCGCCCCGGGCTCCGACCGGCGGGAGATCGCGCGGGTGCTGCCCGAGCTGGCCCCGTACTTCGACCAGGTCGTGCTGCTCGGTTATCCGCCGTTCCTGAAGAACGTCGTCGACGGCGAGGACCTGCCCTGGGCGGAGTGGAACGTCAAGCTGGTCACGGCGGGCGAGGTGTTCAGCGAGGAGTGGCGCACGCTGGTCGCCGAGCGGGCCGGCATCGCCGACCCGGTGCGGGGCGTCGCCTCCCTGTACGGCACCGCCGACGCGGGCGTCCTGGGCAACGAGACCGCGCTGTCGGTCGGCATCCGCCGTTTCCTGGCCGCCCGCCCCGGCCTGGCCAGGGAGTTGTTCGGGGAGTCCAGGCTGCCCACCCTCGTCCAGTACGACCCGGACGTCCGCTACTTCGAGGAGCACCAGGGCACGCTGCTGTTCTCCGGCGACAACGGCGTGCCGCTCGTCCGCTACCACATCGCCGACGAGGGCGGCGTGCTGCCGTACGAGGAGCTGCTGGGGTTCGTCCGCGCCCACGGCTACCGGCCGGAGCGGGAGGGCCCCGAGCGGCCCTTCGTGTACGTCTTCGGCCGCAGCCACTTCACGGTGTCCTACTACGGCGCGAACGTCTACCCGGAGAACATCGCGATCGGCCTGGAGCAGGCGGAGGTGAGCGGGTCGGTCACCGGCAAGTTCGTGCTGGAGGTGGCCGAGGACGAGCGGCACGACCGGCACCTGACGGTGACGGTGGAGCTGGCGCCGGGCGAGCGGCCCTCCGAGGAGATCGCCCAGGCGGCGGGCGCGTCGATCCTGGCCCAGCTGCTCCGGCTGAACAGCGAGTTCGCCGCGTACGTGCCGGCCGGACGGCAGATGCCGTTCGTCCGGCTGCGGGAGGCCGGCGACCCCGACTACTTCCCGCCGGGCGCCAAGCACCGCTACACCCGGTAGGACCCGGTAGGGCCTACGTGGGGGTGAGGGCGGCGTCGATGCGCGACTCCGCCCAGGGCACCATGAGGAAGCCGCGCTTGACCGTCAGCACCTGCACACCCGCCGTCCACGAGTGGATCCCCGGCACCGCGGCCAGCGTGCGGGAGGTGAAGTGGTGCAGGTCGGCGGTGGTGGGCACAATCACCTCGCAGACCAGCGAGGCCTGCCCCAGCGTGGAGGCGATCATGCGGACGCCGCGCTCGCCGGCCAGCCGCTCGGCCACGCTCTCCTGCATGCTCGGCTCGACCGTCAGCCACAGCAGGATCTCGGCCTCGTAGCCGAGCGCCGCCGCCGGGATGAAGGTGGTGACGCTGGCGCAGCCCCGGTCGAGCATGGACTCCAGCCGCCGCCTGGCGGTGCTCTCGCTGATGCCGAGGCGGCGGCCGACGGACTGGAAGCTGGCCCGGCCGTCCTCCCGCAGGGCGGCCAGCACCTCGCGGTCGACGTCGTCGAGGTGGCCGCGTTCGCAGGTGTGGACGGGCCGGTGCAGTGCGAACGGCGCCGCCTTCTCGCCCAGGACGGGCACGCTCCAGTCGTAGCTCACCTTGTACGTGTGCAGCACCAGGTCGGCGTTGCTCTGCTGCGCCCCCGGCACGGAGTGCACGTAGTCGACCAGCATCGAGTAGAGGTCGCGGTGCTTGGGCGCGACCAGCTCGAAGACGATGTCGTAGCCGCCGGTGACGATGGTGACGTATCGGATGTCCGGATTTTTCGCCAGAAGCCCGGCCACTCTGAGCTGGCTGCCGGGCGCACAGGTCAGCCGCACCAGGAACACGTGGATCGGCCCCTCGTGCTCCAGGTGCGGCAGCACCGCCACGCGGGCCAGGCCCGCGCCCATGAGGTGCTGGGCCCGCCGCGCCACCGTGGTGGTGGAGATGCCGAGCAGCTGGGCGATGTCGGTCCAGCTGGCACGGCCGTTCACATGGAGCGCGGCGAGAATCCTGCGGTCCAGGTCGTCGAGATCATCCATCGGAGGCATCATCGCGCGTTCAGCCCCGGTCGCGCACCTCGGACAGGAAGCCGCGCACGGTGGCCTCCCACAGTTCGGCCTCCTCGACCTGCGGCGAGTGCCCGGACTTCTCGAAGATCCGCAGCTCGGAGCCGGGGATCAGGCCGGCGATGGTGCGGCTGCACTCGACGGGGGTGATCCAGTCGTGGCGGCCGACGGTGATCAGGGTCGGCGCGGTGATGCCGGGCAGGAGGTGCTTGATGTCGTAGTTCGGCTGGTTGACGGCGAAGGCGTAGTTGTGGGTGGCGTAGTGGTAGGGCGTGGCGGCCACGCGCTGCTCCACCGCGCCGGGGTCGTAGTCGTGGTCGTACAGGGGGAGGATCTCGCGCCAGCAGTCGCGCAGGTCGTCGTCGTCGCGCACGGTGCCGGACATGATCCGGTCGAGCTTGGCCCGGTCGATGGTGACCCGGGAGGAGGCGGCGGCGTTGCGGATGGCCAGGTCCTGGTTGGCGTTGTCGGCGGAGGTGTCGCGCAGCACGACGGCGCTGACCCGGTCGGGGTGACGGGCGGCGTACTCCATGGCGATGAAGCCGCCGTAGGAGCCGCCGGCGATGACGACGCGCTCGACGCCGAGCCACCGGCGCAGGCCCTCGACGTCGGCGACCCACTGCTCGTGGGTGAACGGGCCGTTCTGCCCGCTCTGTCCTGATCCCCGGGCGTCGAAGACGACCACCTTGTACGCGTCCGCGAGCCGGCCGAAGCTGCTCCTGGGCTCGGCGAGCGAGCCGAGGCCCGGCGCGCCGTGGTGGGCGATGATGACGTCGTCGCCCTCGCCGAGGACTTCGACGTTGAGCCGGTTGCCGTTGATGTCGACGAACAAGACGGTCCTTCCAGAACAGATGATCAGATGATGACGTCGGTGAGCTCGCGCGGGTACGCCGTCAGCCGGCGCGGCCCTGACTCGGTGACCAGGACGGTGTCGGAGATGCGGTATCCGGCGTGGCCGGGCACGTAGACCCCGGGCTCGCTGGACAGGATCATGCCGGGGGCCAGCTCGGTCGTGTCGCCGTAGGACAGCCAGGGCGGCTCGTGGAAGCCGAGCCCGATGCCGTGCCCCTGCCGGTGCCTGATGTGCTCGGCGAGCCCGGCCCGCTCGATCACCGCCAGGCAGCGGCGGTTGGCCTCCTCGCAGGTGATGCCGGGGACGAGAGCCTCGGTGCCGGTCTCCTGCGCCTCGCGGACGACCTCGTAGTAGCGGGCCTGCTCGGGGGTGGGCTCGCCGATGACGAACGTGCGCTCGCTCTCCACGAACCGGCCGCCGACGGCGCAGCCGAGCGAGAGCATGAACGTCTCCCCCGCGCGCAGCCGGTCGCCGCCGGGCAGGCGGTGCGGCTGGGCGGAGTTGGGACCGCCGTAGACGAGGCCGCCGGTCAGCATGGGCACGACGACGACGTCCTCGTGCCTGGCGTACATGAGGCGGGAGCCGTGGGAGATGACGTGCCCGGCCAGCTCGGTCTCGGTGGGCAGCTCGCCGCCCGCCTCGACGGCCGACCTGACCAGCTCGACGCCGGCCTCGATCATCTGGTCGGCGATGCGGGCGGCCTCCTCGTGCAGCGTGATCTCCTCGTGCAGCTTGCGCAGCCGCACCCGGCCGAGCGCGCCCGAGGCGCTCCAGCGGGTCGAGGGGAACGCCTCGGCCAGCGCCTCCACCCGGCCCACGCTGGTCGAGGGCGCGTACGCGGCGGCGCCGGGAGCGGGGACGTGCGCGGCCAGGACCGCGAACGGCGACCTGACGCCGGGGAACTCGGGGTAGGCCACGATCTCGGCCCGCGCCCGCTGGTCCAGGGCGTACTCGCGTTCCAGGTCGGGCACGAGCAGCACGGGCTCGCCGTCGAGCGGCAGCCAGCAGGCGACCGGCCGCTCGTTCGGGAAGTGGTGGAAGCCGGTGAGGTAGGCGACGTCGAGCGGGTCGTCGAGGATCAGGGCGGACAGGCCCTCGCGGGACATCTCCGCTCGTACCCGGTCGAGCGCGCCCGCGTAGAAGGCGCCGGGCAGCCGCTGGGAGAAGGTCATGTGTCGCTCCTGTGGTTGCGGGCGTCGTTGTAGGCCACGGAGAGCAGCGTCGTGGACAGGACGAGCAGCAGGATGGCCAGCGACGGGAACAGGGTGGTCCACCAGGCGGAGGCCAGCGCGCCGGACTGCTGGGCCTTGTGCAGGATCGTGCCCCACGACCAGCTGTTCGGGTCGCCGAGCCCGAGGAAGGAGAGCCCGGCCTCGGACAGCACGGCGCGGGAGGTGGTCAGCACGACGGACACGCCGACGACGGGGACGACGCCGGGCAGCAGGTGCTTGCGCACGATCCACAGGGACGAGCCGCCGACGACCTTGGCCGCCGACACGAACGGCATCGGCACGATGGCCAGGGCCTGCGAGCGCACCACGCGGGCCACCTCGGGCCAGCTGAACAGCGCGATCACCACGGCCAGCGTGCGCACGCTGGGCCCGGCCAGCGCCGCGACGAGGATCATCAGCGGCAGCACGGGCAGCGACAGCGACAGGTCCACCAGCACGCCGAGCGGGGTGTCCAGGCGGCGGAAGTAGGCGGCGCAGACGCCGATGAGCAGGCCGATGACGATGGCCAGCACGGAGGCGCTGACGCCGACCGCCATGCTGACCCTGGTGCCCCAGACGACCTGGGCGAAGACGTCCTGGCCGATGTCGTCGGTGCCGAACCAGTGGGCGGAGGAGGGCGGCTGGGAGGTGTCGGCGCCGTACCCCTCGGGGAAGGGCGCGATCAGCGGCGCGCAGATCGCGACCAGGGCCAGCAGGAGCAGCAGCAGCCCGCTGGCCACGCCGAGAGGGTTGCGGCGGAAGGAGGACCAGGTCCGCCGGCGCGGCGTGAGTTCCACGGCGGCTGCCGTCATGAGGTACGCACCCTGGGGTCGAGGATTCCGTAGGCCACGTCGGTGATCAGGTTGGCCGCCACCACGGCGGCCGCGAGCAGCACGAACGCGCCCTGCAGGACGGGGAAGTCGAGCTGGCCGACGGCCTCGTAGATGGCGCGGCCGATGCCGGGATAGGCGTAGATCGTCTCGGTCAGCACCGCGCCGCCGACGAGGGTGCCGAGCTGCAGCCCGGCGATCGTGGTGGTGGGCAGCAACGCGTTGCGCAGCGCGTGCTTCCACACGACCTTCCCCCGCCGCACGCCCTTGGCCTTGGCCAGGGAGACGTAGTCCTCGCCGAGCGCCTCGATGAGCGTGGTCCGCATCGTCAGCACGTAGCCGCCGAGCTGGATGAAGACCAGCGACAGGCACGGCAGCACCAGGTGGTGCAGCATGCTGAGCGTGGCGCCCAGGCCGGTGGCGTCGAGGTCGACCGCCCCGCCGATGGGGAACCAGCCGAGCCAGACGCCCAGCACGTACATGAGCAGGATGCCGACGCTCGGCACGAACAGCGACTGCGCGGTGACGCCGGTGAGCTGGATGACGCGGTCCAGCCAGCCCTTGGCCCTGGTGGCGGCGAGCACGCCGAGCGGGATGCCCAGCGCGATCGTCACCACCATGGCCGAGATCGTCAGGATCAGCGTCCACGGCAGCCGTTCCATGAGCACGGTCGTCACGGGGATCGACTGGCGGAAGGACATGCCGAGGTTGCCCTGCACGAGCTGGCCGAGATAGTCGAGGTACTGCGCCGCCAGCGGCTTGTCCAGGCCGAAGTCGGCCAGCAGCTTCTGACGCAGTTCCTCGGTCATGTTCGGATCGGCCACGGCCAGCACCGGATCTCCTGGCAGCAGACGGACCAGGAAGAACGTCACCGTGACCGCGAACCAGAGGGTGAGCAGGCCGCGGGCCAGCCGGAGGCCGATGAAGCGCATGCCGATCAGCCCGCCGGCTTCGCCGCGGCCAGGGAGAGCGGGTTCAGGATGGACAGCAGCTCGCTGGGCATCGGCTGGAACCCGGTCCACTTGGCGGAGTGGGCGACGTTGAACGTCTCGACGTACAGGACGTTGTCGTAGACCTGGTCGTGGATCATCCGGGCCGCCTCCTGGATCGGCGGCTTGGCCTCCTCCTGGGTGAGCGCCCGCTGCGCCTGGTCGATCAGGTCGTCCAGCTTGGGATCCTCGACCTGGGCGTAGTTGATGAACCCGCCGCTCTTGAAGGCCAGCCCCAGGTTGGCGGGCGGGTTGTCCATGACCGCCCACGAGCCAGCGTAGATGTCGAAGTCCCGCTTGGTGGTCTTGTCCAGGTACGTGTTGCGCTCCAGGCCCTGCAACTCGATCGTGATCCCGGCCTTCTTGGCCGCGTCGCGGACCATGGGCGCCCAGCGGGCGATGTTCGGGTCGGCCTGGTCGTAGATCATGCCCAGGCGCAGGTTCGTCTGCCCGGCCTCGGCCAGCAGCTTCTTGGACTGCTCGGGGTCGAAGGCGTACTCCTTCGAGGCCTGGTCGGTCCACTGGGGCAGCGAGGGCGTCAGCACGCTGGAGTTGGAGGACTTGGCGAAGCCCTTCAGCGCGATGTTCCTGATCGCCTCGTAGTCCACGGCGTGGGCCAGCGCCTGGCGGACGCGGACGTCGTCGAGCGGCTTGCGCTTGGTGTTGTACTGCAGGTGCGCCCAGCCCAGCGACGGGATCTCCTGCAGCTTGACCGCGGTGTCGCTCTTCAGCTCGGTCGCGGTGGCCGGCGGCAGCACGTTGCCGATCATGTCGATCTCGCCGTTGCGCAGCGCCAGGACCTCGGTGTTGACGTCGGGGAAGACGCGGAAGACGACCTGCTTGACCGTGGGCTTGCCGGGCCCGAAGTCGTCCACCCGGTCCATGATGTAGCGCTGGCCGCGCTCGACCTTGGTCAGCTTGAACGGGCCGGCGCTGACCCAGTCCTTGTCGTTGGCGAACTTCTGCACGCTCGGCGCCTTGGAGAAGACGTCCTCGGGCACGACGGGCAGCCAGAAGCCCACGTTGTCGAGGAACGTCCCGTCGGGGCGGCTGAGCTTGAAGCGCACCTCGGTCGGCGAGACCGCCTCGGCCTCGTCCAGCGCGGTGATGAGCCCGGCCACCACGCCGAACTTCTCCTTCTGCACCGCCGTCACCGAGAACACGACGTCGGAGGCGGTGACCGGCTTGCCGTCGGACCACTTCATGTCGTCGCGCAGCTTGGCGGTGGCGGTCTTGCCGTCCTCGGAGTAGGACCATTCGGTCGCCAGGTACGGGATCCGCTTGCCGGTGGCGTCCATCTGGGTCAGCTTCGGGTACATGAGGTCGGTGACCCACGAGTCCGTCCGGCTGTTGCCGACCAGCGGGTTGTAGTTGACCACGTCGGCGGTCGTGCCGATGGTCAGCCGGTCGGCGCTGGCGGGCGCCTGCGCGCCGGGAGAGCCGGAGGAGCCAGAGGAGCCGGGCACGCTGGGAGCGCAGGCCGTAAGCGCGACGGCCAGCGCGGTGAGAAGGACCGCACGTCTCATCAGATCCAGACCTCTTCCAGCACGCGCATGACATTGCCGCCGACGACCTTGGTGATCTCGTCGTCGGAGTAACCGTGGGTGACGAGCCACGAGATGATGTTCCAGAAGCACTCGGCCGGGTTCTCCAGGCCGTCCACGTACGGGACCTTCTCGTACGCCTGGCCCGCGTGGGCCTCGTTGAGCGACAGGTGCTCGGCGAACGTGTCGTGCAGCCCCACGTGGTCGCCGAACAGCGTGTCGGGCCCGAAGGCCACGTGGTCGATGCCGACCAGGTCTACACAGTACGTGAAGTGGTCCATCACCGACTCCAGGCTGTGCCGGGGGTGGTCGGGCGACAGCGTGGTGTGCGGGGCCGCCTCCAGGCCGATCACGCCGCCGCGCTCGGCCGCGGCCTTGATGACCGAGTCCGGCTTCATCCGGTTCGTCGGCCAGACGGAGCGGGCGCCCGCGTGGGTGATGAGGATCGGCCGCTCGGAGTGGCGGATCGTGTCGAGCGAGGTCTGGTCGCCGGAGTGGGAGACGTCGATGGCGATGCCCAGCTTGTTCATCCGGCGCACGGCCTTCTCGCCGAACAGCGTCAGCCCGCCGTCGCCGCGCTCCTTCAGGCCGCTGCCCAGGGTGTTGGCCTCGCTGTAGGCGATGCCCATCTGGCGGACGCCGAAGCCGTACAGCATGTCGATCCGGTCGACCTCGTTCTCGATCATCGTGGCCGCCTCCAGGGCGAGCACGAGGCCGATCCGGCCGCTGGCGTGCGCCTCGCGCACGTCGGCCAGGCGCTCGACCTTGATCAGGTAGTCCTGGTGGGCCAGGTCCGACAGGCGCATGCCGATGTCGGCCACCACGTCGTTCCACTTCCAGCCGGCCTGGCTGGTGATGCAGCAGGTTCCGTCCATGAGGTTGTCGAAGACGACGGTCATGCCGGAGCGGGCCAGGCCCTCGTAGCCGGTGTGGTGGCGGGCCGTGCGGTTGTAGTCCACGGTCTGGCCGATGTCGTCGGGGAAGATCGACGGGTGGTCGTGCAGGGAGACGACCAGGCTGTCGGTGAGCAGGCGACGGACGCGCTCGCTCTGCTCGGAGGTCAGCTCGGGCCCCTGGTAGGCCGGCACCCGGCCGAGCTCCGGCGCCAGGTCGAACCGGCGGTAGTCGACACCCGCCTCCAGGTATTCGTACGAACGGTAGCCCTTGTAGCTCTTCGCAGCTTCCAGCATCTGGTAACCCCTCTTGTCCAATTGCGGGCAGCTTGCCAGAATCAGGCGCGAAAGACAATATTGGAGTTGTTTTCCGGCATCACAGACTTTGTTAACGCCACGTTTCGTCATGATCATAGGAGGGGGTGCGGTGAACGAGCCACCGGTCCTGGAGATACGCGACCTGCACGTCACGTTCACCGCCCACGGACGCGAGATCCCGGCGGTGCGCGGGGTGGACCTGACCATCGAGCGCGGCCAGACGCTCGCCCTGCTCGGCGAGTCCGGCTCGGGCAAATCCGTCACCGCCAAGGCCGTCATGGGCCTGCTCGACCAGCCCGGCGCCCGGGTTCGCTGCGAGAGGGCCAGGCTCGGCGGGCGCGACCTGCTCGCGATGAGCGAGGACCAGCTGCGCGCCCTGCGCGGCAGCGAGATGACGCTCGTCTTCCAGGACGCCCTGTCGGCGCTCAACCCCGTGCTCAGCATCGGCGACCAGATCGGCGAGCTGTACCGGGTGCACCGCGGCCTGTCCCGGCGGCAGGCCAGGGCCCGCTCGATCGAGATGCTGGACCTGGTCGGCATCCCGGCCGCGGCCAGGCGCGTCGACGACTACCCGCACCAGTTCTCCGGCGGGATGCGGCAGCGGATCCTGGTCGCCATGGCCGTGGCGCTGGAGCCGGATCTGATCATCGCCGACGAGCCGACGACCGCGCTCGACGTGACCGTGCAGGCGCAGATCCTGGAGCTGATCGACCGGCTGCGCCGCGACCTGGGCACCGCGGTGCTGCTCATCACCCACGACCTCGGCGTCGCCGCCGAGGTCAGCGACCGGGTGGCGGTCATGTACGCGGGCCGCATCGTCGAACGGGGCGAGGTCGAGGCGATCTACGACCTGCCCGCGCATCCGTACACGGAGGCTCTGCTCGCCGCCATCCCCGATCTCGACACCCCCGCCTCGGAGCTGCGCGCCATCCCCGGCGCGCCGCCCAGCCCCGCCGAGACGCCGCCCGGCTGCTCCTTCGCGCCGCGCTGCGAGCGCGCGAGCGAGGTGTGCGTGACCACCAGGCCCGCCCTGACGCCGCTGCGGACCGGCGCGGGCCGGCACACCGCCTGCCACCACTCGGAGGAGATGCTCGATGGCGCCCTCGCCTGACGTCCGTGAGCCTGAGGCCCGCGAGCCCGTGCTGCGGGCCGTCGACCTGCACAAGACCTACCGCGGCGGCCTGCTGTCCAGGGGCGGCGGCGTGCGCGCGGTCGCGGGCGTGGACCTGGAGCTGTACGCCGGCGAGACGCTGGGCATCGTCGGCGAGTCCGGCTGCGGCAAGTCCACCCTGGCCCGCATGCTCGTCGGCCTCGAACGTCCCGACCAGGGCGAGGTCACCTTCCGCGGCCGGCCGTTCTTCACCAGGGGCGGCGTGCCGCGCGACATCAGGCGGCGGGTCCAGATGGTCTTCCAGGACCCGCTCACCTCGCTCAACCCGCGCATGACGGTGCACGACATCGTGGCCGAGCCGCTGCGCGTGCACCGGCTGGCGCAGGGCTCGCGCGCCATGCGCGACCGGGTCGGGGAGCTGCTGACGCTGGTGGGCCTGTCCCCCGACCGGATGAACCGGTTCCCGCACGAGTTCTCCGGCGGGCAGCGGCAGCGCATCGGCATCGCCAGGGCCCTGGCCACCGAGCCCGACGTGATCGTCTGCGACGAGCCCGTCTCGGCGCTGGACATGTCGGTGCAGGCGCAGGTCGTCAACCTGTTCGCGGAGTTGCAGCGCACACTCGGGGTGGCGCTGGTGTTCATCGCGCACGACCTGGCCGTGGTGCGGCATGTGTCGCACCGGGTGGGGGTGATGTACCTCGGGCGGGTGGCCGAGACCGGGCCGGCGGCCGGGGTGTACGGGGCGCCGGCGCATCCGTACACGATGGCGCTGCTGTCGGCGGCTCCCGTGCCGAAGCCGCGGCTGAAGGGGCGCTCGCGCATCATGCTCGCCGGGGATCCGCCGAGCCCGGTCGCGCCGCCGCCCGGGTGCCGGTTCCACACCCGCTGCTGGAAGGCCACCGAGCGGTGCGCCGAGGTGGAGCCCGTGCTGGAGCCGGGACCGGACGGCGGCGACCACCACGCCGCCTGCCACTACGCGGAGCGGGCCTCCTGAGTCACGGGTCCCGTAGGGCGTCCCGGGTCAGGGGCCCCGTCGGGCGTCCCGGGTCAGGGGTCCCGGCGGACGACGACGAGGGCCACGTCGTCCTCGCGGGCCCCGAACGCGGCCAGCATCCGGTCGGCGAACTCCTCCAGGTCGTCCTCGACGACCTCCGCGAGCCGCCTGGCCGCCTCCATGCTCTCGTCCAGCGAGATGTGCCGGTCCTCCACGAGCCCGTCGGTGAACAGCAGCAGCGTGCCGCCGGGCGGCAGCTTCAACCGGTCCACCGTGTACGACTCGGGCAGGGCCCCGAGCAGCAGGTTGCCCAGGTTGTGGTAGGCGCAGCCGGGACCGGCGAACAGCGGCGGGATGTGCCCGGCGTTGGCCACCTCCATCTCCCCCGTGGCCGGGTCGATGAGCACCAGGCACAGCGTGGCGGTCATGCGCGGGTGGTAGCGCCGCATCATCTGGTTGAGCAGGTCGAGCGAGGCGCTGAGGTCCACCTGGCCGATGAACGAGGCCCGCATGGCGTGCCGCAGCTCGGCCATCACGGTCGCGGCGTGCAGCGAGTGGCCCTCCACGTCGCCGATCGCCACCAGCACCCGCTCGTCGATCGGCAGCACCTCGTAGAAGTCGCCGCCCACCTCGATGTTGTCCGCGGCCGGCTGGTAGCGCATCGCCACCTGCAGGCCGGGCACCTCGGGGATGCGGGTGGGCAGCAGGCTGCGCTGCAGCGTGAGCGCGATCGTGTGCTCCTCGGCGTACGCGCGCCGCGCGTCCACCGCCAGGGCCAGCTCCTGGCCGAGCTGGCGCAGCAGGTTCACCTCGTCGGTGTCCAGCGGCGGCTCGGCCTCCACCCCCAGGTAGAGGGGCGCCTCCGAGTTCTTCGTCCGGCAGAGCACGCCCGTGCTGCTGCCCTCGATCCGCACGTCGGGCAGCAGGCCGCGCCACTCCTCCGCGTGCAGGGTGAACACGTGGGTGCGGGCCGCCTCCCGCTGCACCATCCGGCTGAGCCGGTCGAGCAGGTCGGGCCCGGCGGGCGCGGCGGCGGCCCGCTCGCCCGGCCGGGCACGGTAGCGGCGGGTCCGCCCGTCGGGCATCAGCGCCAGGGTGCCGCAGTAGCGGCCGAGCAGCTCGGCCGAGCCCTCGACGGCCACCGTGAGCAGCTCGTCGAAGGTCTCGGACTCGTTGATGCGCAGCGTCACCTCCGCCAGCCCGGCCAGGCGCCTGGCCATGAGCTCGGCCCGCCAGCGCGCCCGGTAGTACCGCAGCATGGCCTCGACCGTGGCGGCGAACTCGGCCGGCTCGATCGGCTCGGCCAGGTAGGCGTCCGCGCCGCGCTCCAGCCCCTCGGCCCGGTCGGCCACGGTGATGGCGTTGGCCGAGACCTGGATCACCGGGATCGCGGCGGTCGCGGGGTCGGCCTTGATCCGCTCGCACACCTCGTAACCGGGGATGTCGGGCAGCCGCACGTCGAGGACGACCAGGTCGACGTGCTGCGCGGCGAGCAGTGTCAGCGCCTCCTCGCCGCCGCTCGCCTCGATCACGGTATGGCCCGACCGGCGCAGCCAGCTGGACAGGATGTACCGCTTCGTCGGCGTGTCGTCGACCACCATGACGGTCGCCGTCTCAGGCATCCTTCGCCCCCCTCGCGCCGCGGATGGCGTGCAGCAGTTGTTCCCTGCGCAGACCGTGCTTGGACAACACCTTCTTGTTGTCAGGGGCGTGCTGCGGCGCGATCGTCACCACGACCACGGGGATCTCGCGCAACCGGTCGTCCTCGGCCATCCGCTGGAGCAGCACGTTGCCGTCCAGGCGGGGCATGAGCAGGTCGACCAGGACCGCGTCTGGCGGGTCCGCCGCCATCAGCTCCAGCGCGACGGCTCCGTCGGGGGCCTCGTCGATGTGCGTGGCGAAGCCGTACAGCATGCGGCGGGCCGCGGCGCGGAACACCTCGTCGTCGTCGGCGACCAGCACCCGCTCCAGCTCGGGCGGCCCGCTGTAGTGAGGCAGGCGCAGCGTGGCCGTGGTGCCCTGGCCCTCCGCGCTGGCCAGCTCCAGCGTGCCGCCGAGCGCCTCGGCGAGCCTGCGCGCGTACGGCAGGCCGAGCCCCGTCCCCCGGTACCTGACCTGCAGGGAGCCGGGGATCTGGTAGAAGTCCTCGAAGACGCGGTCGATGTGGTCGGGCGGGATGCCGATGCCCGTGTCGCGCACCGTGATGACGGCCTCGTTCTTGCCGTCGTCGAGGCGGGCCGCCAGCGCCACCTCGCCGCGCTCGGTGAACTTCAGCGCGTTGGACAGCAGGTTACGCAGGATCCTGACCAGCATGCCCTCGTCGGCGTACAGCTCGGCGACCTCGGGGGCGACGTCGTGGCGCAGTTCGACGCCGGCCTGCTCCCTCGTCGGGCGCATCGTCATCCGCAGCTGCTCGGCCAGCTGGGGCAGGTTCACGTGCGCCGGCTGCGGGTCCAGGCGGCCCGACTCCGCCTTGGCCATGTCGAGCAGCTCGCTGACGAGCTCCAGCAGCGTCTCGGTGGAGCTGCCGATCAGCCGTACCTGATGCTCCTGCTCTTCGGTGAGGTCGTCGCCTCCGGGGCCGGTCAGCAGCCTGACCAGGCCGATGACCGAGTTGAGCGGCGTGCGCAGCTCGTGGCTGACGGTGGCCCAGAAGCGGTTGCGCGCGTCGGTGGTCTCGCGCAGCAGGCTGGACTTCTCGTCCAGCTCGGCGTAGAGGGCGACCACTCCCCTGTTGGTCTCCTCCAGCTCGTCGGAGAGCTGGTTGTACATCGCCAGCACGCCGGAGTTGGTCTCCTGCAGCTCGGCGTTGAGCCGCAGCACGTCCTCCAGGGCGCCGGCCAGCTCCTTGTTCTGCTCGCGCAGCTCGTCCAGCGCGGAGACCGGCGAGAGGCGGGCCAGCCTGGCCCGCATCTCCTCGACGGGGACGCCCCGCGGGCGGAAGCGCAGCCGTTTGGACAGCGTCACGCTGTGCTCGCCGAGCACGACCGAGTCCACCAGCCGGCCGGCCAGCGTCAGGCCCTCGGAACCGGCCGGGTCGGAGCGCCCGGTGTGCTCCAGGGTGATGAGCAGCCGCTGGTGGTCGAGGGCGATCGTGGCGATCGATCCGGGGCCGTAGACCTCCCGGCCGGCCTCACTGAGCGCCGTCGCCACCCGGATCTGGTCCTGCTGGTCCAGCCCGGCCAGCTCGGCGGCGGCGCGGCCGATGCGGCGCAGGACGAAGACGTCCTGGTCGGCGTCGAGCCGGACGCGGACGAGCTCAGCGGGCGCCATGGGCCGGCCTCACCGTCACCACGCAGGCGTCGTCGCGCCTGCTGCCCGCTTCCCGCATGAGCCCCGCGGCGATCACCGCCGGGGTGCGGGTGAACAGACCGGGGATCGTCGCCGGGTCCCAGCGGTCGGTCAGCCCGTCGGTGTGCATGATCACGATGGCGTACGGGGGCAGCTCGTAGGAGTACTGGCGCAGCCGGCCTCCTCGATGCCCCGCGATGCCGGGAACCGACACCATGCCCTGCCGTCCTTCCGCGTGCGCGACCCAGCCGGAGACGTTGCCCAGGCCGGCGTAGGACACGCCGCCCGGATCGACGCGGGCGACGGCCACCGCGCCGCCCCTGGTGCCGGACATGCCGGCGTGCAGGCGTGCCACGATGTCCAGCGGCTCCTGCTCGCTCGCGTCGCGGAACAGCTCCACCGCCCGGTTCGAGGCCTGGGCGGCGATGTGGCCGTGCCCCAGCCCGTCGCAGACCAGCACGGTCGTCGCCGGGCCCGACCTGACGATCGCGAAGCCGTCGCCGGACACGGGCTCCTCGCCGATCGGCCGGGTCACGCCGCTGGCCCGCAGGGGCGGCGGGGGCGTGCCGGTGGCGGTGAAGTACATGGCCAGAACGGTGCCCCGGCCCGGCAGGGAGTGCACGTCGTAGCCGGAGGCGATGCGGGAGATGGCGCCCAGCCCGATGCCGAGGGTGCCGGAGGTGGAGTAGCCGTCGCGCAGCGCGCGGGCCACGTCGGCCATGCCGGGCCCCCGGTCCAGGCAGATGAGCTCCACGGTGGCGGGGGCCTCCGGGTGGGGGCGCACCATGGCCGTGCCCTCGACGGCGTGCTTGACCAGGTTGGAGACCGCCTCGCTGACGGCCACGGCGGTCTGCCCGACGAGCACCGGGTCGAACCCGGCCGCCTCGGCCAGCCCGACGGCCTTGCGGCGGACCGCTCCGACGGCGCTGGGGTCCTCGGCGCGGATCCAGTCGTCCACGCGGGGGCCGGTCACCGCGCCCATGTCACCCCGCCCCAGGCCACCGCATCCCGGCTCGCCGGATCCCAGGTCACCGCTTCCCGGACCGCCCGATCCCGGACCGCCGGATCCCAGGTCACCGCGTCCCGTGTCATCGGGCCCATTTGGTCACCGTCACGGTCGTGCCCTTTCCCGGCCCGGACAGCAGGTCGAACTCGTCGACCAGCCGGCGCGACCCGCTGAGCCCGAGCCCGAGGCCGTTCCCGGTGGTCCAGCCGTCGGTCAGGGCCAGTTCGAGGTCGGGGATGCCGGGGCCGTCGTCGGTGACGATCAGTTTGAGCCCGCGCCGGTGGCCGTTCTCGACGACCAGGATGCGTACGTCACCGCCGCCGGCGTACACCAGGGCGTTGCGCGCCAGCTCGCTGGCGGCAGTGACGATCTTGGTCTGGTCGACGAGGGACAGGCCCACCTCGATGGCGACGCTCCGTACGAGCTGGCGCACGGCGACGACGTCGGCGCTGCTCGTGATGACGACCTCGCGCTCACCGGTCACGGCGTCGCGCTCCGGATATGGTCCAGGAGCGCGACCCCCTTCTCCAGATTGAGTGCGGTACGGACGCCGCCCAGCGACAGCCCGAGCTCGACGAGGGTGATGGCCACGGCCGGCCGCATGCCGACGACCACGGTCTGCGCGTCCAGCATGCGGCACATCCCGGCGATCGTGGCCAGCATCCGGCCGATGAAGGAGTCGACGATCTCCACGGCGGTGATGTCGATGATCACTCCCCTGGCGCCGTGGTCCACCACGGCGTCGGCGAGGTCTTCCTGGAGGGCGAGCACGCTCTGGTCCTCCAGGTCGATCTGGATCGAGACGATGAGGACGTCACCGAGTTTGAGTACGGGAACGCGTTGCACTAGGCGTTCTCCGCCCGGATGGAGACGTGCGCCTGACGCGCCCGGCCCACTTCGATGCCCGCGCGCCTGAAGGTGTGCGCGAGCGCGTCGGCCAGCGAGGCCTTCGTCACGATGTCGCCGAACTCGACGCCGAGCGTGACGATGGTGTGCGCGATCTGCGGGCGGATGCCGGAGATGACGCACTCCGCGCCCATCAGGCGGGCGGCGACGACGGTCTTCAGCAGGTGCTGGGCGACCTGGGTGTCGACGGCGGGGACGCCGGTGATGTCGATGATCGCGTGCTCGGCGCCGGTGTCGACCAGCGTCTGCAGCAGCTTCTCCATCACGACCTGGGTGCGGGCGGAGTCGAGGGTGCCGATCAGCGGCACCGCCACGATGCCGTCCCACATCTTGACCACCGGGGTGGACAGTTCGAGCAGTTGCTCGGCCTGGTCCAGAATGATCTTCTCACGGGCGTCGGTGTACGTCTCGAACGTGTACAGCCCCAGGTCGTCGATCAGCCGGGAGAACCAGACCAGCCCGCCGGCCGCCTCGGCCCAGTCGGCGTCGGACTCGGCGAGCTCGAAGACGACCTCCTTCAGCCCGAACACCGCCCTGGCGGTGTCGGAGGGCGCGAAGCCGGCGCGGGCCCGCGACCGGGAGAGGTCGGCCAGCAGTCCGCGGATGTCGGCGAGGTCGTTCTTGCCCTCGTCGAGCGAGGCGAGCAGCGCCCGGTAGAGCTCCGAGAGCTCCTCAGAGGACGCCTTGGCGATCTTGGCCCAGCGGCCGATGATCTGCTCCTCATTGGTTCTGAGCAGTTCTTCTATACGTCGCCTGGCTGTGTCGGCTTGAACGGACAAGGATCACTCCAGAAGGGGCGGTCAGCAATGCTCGTATGCTAGTGCGATTTATCGGCATCAGGCACTCCATTGGGGGGCTCTCCAGCGTCACCGACCGTGTACGACCGTGCGCTCCGGGCCGCCTTCACGACATCCGCGAAAAACGATCTCTTACTTGTGGACCGCCCGACAAATGGAGGTTTTGCCGTTGAGCGTCCCGTATCCGGGACGGATTTCACTATATGCGGGGCGGACGAATGCTCCTCCGCCCTCGGAGCCGGTGAAGTGCCCGTCACACAGGGTCCTCGGAGCGCCGAGCACTTGACGGCGCCGTTCATGGGTACTGAAGAGGAGAGGCCGGATTTGCTGACATGGTGTCGTCATCAGCTTGACGCCGGATACCAGCGTTTGTGACACTTCGTCATGAAACGTCAGCACGAGAGGTGGGCCGCGTGACCGCGTCGTTCTCCGAGACCCTGCGAACCGCCACCTGGGCCGACCACGAGTCCGCCGAGTCGGAGGGCTACCTCTCGGCGTTGATGGCCGGCCGGCTGAGCGAGCACGACTACGGCGAGATGGTGGCTCAACACTACTTCGCCTACACCGCGCTCGACGGCGTCTCGCGCGCACTCGCCGACCACCCGGTGGCCGGCCGCTTCGTCTTTCCCGAGCTCTACCGGGAGCCCGCGCTGGAGCGCGACCTCGCCACGATCTACGGCTCCGGCTGGCGGGAGCGGATCGCCCCGTCGAAGTCCACCCGCACGCTGGTGGCCCGCATCCAGCAGGTGGCCGACTGGCCGGCCGGTTACGTGGCCCACCACTACACCCGCTACCTGGGCGACCTCTCGGGCGGGCAGTTCATCCGGATGGAGCTGCAGAAGATCTACGGCTACGCCAAGGGCGGCGGCGTCGACTTCTACCTCTTCGACGAGCTGGGCAGCCTGCCGCGGTTCAAGACCGAGTACCGCTCCCGGCTCGACGAGCTGGGCACGGGGCTCGGCGAGCGGGAGCGGGAGCGGATGATCGGCGAGGTCAAGCTGGCCTACCAGCTCAACACCGAGGTGCTGGGCGACCTGGCGCACCTGGCCAGGGCGGCGGCCTGACGCACCCGCCCGCCGGTAGCGGCGGGCCGGTGCTCAATGGGCTGTTCCGGACAGTTCGCCGGACAGCTTGGCGTGCATCTCCGCGCTCGGCTCGTTCAGGCCGACGATCCGCACGGTCTTGCCGCGGGCGGCGTACTTGGCCTGCACGGCGTCCAGGGCGGCGACCGAGGTGGCGTCCCAGATGTGGGCACCGGACAGGTCGATGACCACCTGCGGGGGGTCGCCGGCGTAGTCGAACCGGGTGACCAGGTCGCCGGTGGAGGCGAAGAAGAGCTGCCCGGTGACGGCGTAGACGGCCTGCTCGCCGTCGGGGTCGACGACGGCCGAGACCTGGGCCAGGTGCGCGACACGGCGGGCGAAGATCACCAGACCGGTCAGCGACCCGGCGACGACGCCGATCGCCAGGTTGTGCGTGGCGACCACGGCGGCCACGGTGACGACCATGACGGTGATCTCCCCTGCGGGCATGCGCCGCAGCGTGGCCGGGGCGACGGAGTGCCAGTCGAAGGTGCCGAACGAGACCAGCACCATCACCGCGACCAGGGCGGCCATCGGGATCTGCGACACCCACGGCCCGAAGACGATGCACAGCACCATGAGCATCGTCCCGGCGGTGAACGTGGACAGCCGGGTGCGGGCGCCGTTCTTCACGTTGATCATGGTCTGGCCGATCATGGCGCAGCCGCCCATGCCGCCGAAGAGGCCGGTGACGATGTTGGCCACCCCCTGGCCGATGGACTCGCGGGTCTTGCTGGAGCGGGTGTCGGTGATGTCGTCGACGAGCTTGGCCGTCATCAGCGACTCCATCAGGCCGACCAGGGCGAAGGCGAGCGCGTACGGGGCCAGCAGGGTGAGCGTGTCCAGGGTGAGCGGCACGTCGGGCAGGCCGGGAACGGGCAGCGCCGAAGGCAGCGCGCCGCGGTCGCCGACCGTCGGGACGGCCAGCCCGGCGCCGACGGTGATGGCGGTGAGCGCGGCGATGGACACCAGCGGCGCGGGAACGGCCCTGGTCAGGCGGGGGAAGAAGACCATCAGCGCCAGCCCGCCGGCCAGCAGCGGATAGACCGCCCACGGCACGCCGACCAGCTCCGGCACCTGCGCCATGAAGATCAGGATGGCCAGGGAGTTGACGAAGCCCACCATCACGCTGCGCGGGACGAACCGCATCAGCTTGGCCACCCCGAGGGCGCCGAGCACGATCTGGATGAGGCCGCCGAGGATGACGGTCGCGATCAGGTAGCCGAAGCCGTGCTCGCGCGCCAGCGGCGCCACGACCAGGGCGATGGCGCCGGTGGCCGCCGAGATCATCGCCGGGCGTCCGCCGGCCACCGCGATGACGACCGCCATGGTGAAGGAGGCGAACAGGCCGACGCTGGGGTCGACGCCGGCGATGATCGAGAACGAGATCGCCTCGGGGATGAGGGCGAGGGCCACGACCAGCCCGGCGAGGAACTCGGTACGGGCGACCCTGGGGTGGAGCCAGGCCGGGCGGGCGAACACGGGCTTGCGGACTGCTGCTGCGGGTGCGGGGCTGGGCAAGAAGTTCCTTCTGCGCGAGACGAGCGCTCCTGTTCAGAGCCCCGGCGACTTTACCGTACGGGTCGGCGCGGGTTGAGCCGTACCCAGGCGCAGCCGTCCGGGGCCAGCAGCCCGTCCTCGACCGGCGCGCTGGCGAGCAGGACCTGGCCGGGCAGCGGCACGGGAGCGCCGGTGAAGTTCACGAAGCAGGCGAATCTCCCTTCCCTGGCGAAGGCCACCACGCCGGGCTCCGTGTCCAGCCACGTCAGCTCTGGGGTCAGCCCGGCGAGCAGGTCGCGGCGCAGCCCCAGCGCGGCGCGGTAGAGGGAGAGCATCGAGCGGGGGTCGGCGGCCTGGGCGGCGGCGGTCAGGCCCTTCCAGGTCAGCGGCTGCGGCAGCCAGGGGGCGCGGAACGCGCCTGGCGGCGAGAAGCCGAACGGCGGCTCATCGCCCGACCAGGGCAGCGGCACCCGGCAGCCGTCCCTGCCCCGGTCCGTGTGGCTGGAGCGTTCCCACGTGGGGTCCTGCAGCAGCTCATCGGGCAGGTCCTCCACCTCGGCCAGCCCGAGCTCGTCGCCCTGGTACACGTAGACGCCGCCGGGCAGCGCCAGCGTGAGCAGCGCGGCCGCGCGGGCCCTGCGGACGCCCAGCTCCAGGTCGCTGGGCGCGCCGTGGCGCTTGTCCCCCATGTCGAAGACCGTCTCCTCCCGGCCGTACCGGGTGACGTGGCGGATCGTGTCGTGGTTGGACAGCACCCAGGTGGGCGGCGCGCCGACGCTCTCGTGCGTGGCCAGGGTGGCGGTGATCACCTCGCGGACGGGTCCCGGCTCCCATGCGCCGCACAGGAACTCGAAGTTGAACGCCGAGTGCAGCTCGCCGGGCCGCAGGTAGCGGGCGTACTGGGCGGGGGTCGGCAGCCACACTTCGCCGACGAACACCCGCTCACCCGGATAGGAGTCGGCGACCCGCCGCCACGACCGGTAGATCTCGTGCACGCCGTCCACGTCCTGGTACGGCAGGTCGGCCGGGTCGGGCTCCTCCCCCACGTCCGGCAGCCCGCCCTTCTTGACCAGCCCGTGCGCCACGTCCACGCGGAACCCGTCCACCCCGCGATCCAGCCAGAAGCGCAGGATGTCCTCGAACTCGCGCCGCACCTCGGGATGCTCCCAGTTCAGGTCCGGCTGCTCGGGGGCGAACAGGTGCAGGTACCACTGCCCGTCCTCGATCCGCGTCCACGCGGGCCCGCCGAAGTAGGAGCGCCAGTCGTTGGGCGGCAGCTCGCCGTCGCGTCCCCGTCCCGGGCGGAACCAGAACCGCTCCCGGGCCGGCCCGCCCGCCAGCGCCTCGACGAACCAGGGGTGCCGGGCCGAGCAATGGTTGGGCACCAGGTCGATGAGCAGGCGCAGGCCGTGCGCGTGCACGTCGGCGATGAGCCGCTCGGCCTCGGCCAGCGTGCCGAAGACGGGGTCGATGTCGCGGTAGTCGGCGACGTCGTAGCCCGCGTCGGCCATCGGGGAGACGTACCAGGGGGTGAGCCAGAGAGCGTCCACGCCGAGGTCGCGCAGGTAGGGCAGGCGCCGCCGGAGCCCGGCGAGGTCGCCGACGCCGTCTCCGTTCCCGTCGGCGAAGCTGCGCACGTAGATCTGGTAGATCGCGGCGGTACGCCACCAGGCGGCGGACGGCACGGACGGCTGGGGGTGGGACACGTGGCTCCTGACTGTCGGACGGAGGGGGAAGGGGGCGTCCCGCGGGACGCCCCCTGGGTGTGGCTGTCACCAGCCGCTGTTGCCCTGGCCTCGGACGAAGGTGTAGCCGGTGAGGTTGTTCAGGCCGCCCGACGCGGCCCCGGTGACCCTGACGCCGCCGGCGACGGCGCTGCCGGCCGCGGCGGCCTCGATGCCGTACGTGCCGGCCCCGGCGATGGTGAGGTTGTCGAGGGTGAGGCCCGAGATGGTGCGCTGCCAGCTCAGCAGCAGCCCCTGGTGGAGGCTGTCGCTGACGGTGACGTCCTGGACCACGACGGGCGCGGTGATGTCGGCCGTGTCGGCGTAGATCCACAGGCCGCCGAGCTGGGCTCCCCAGTTGGGCTCGTACCCGCCGGTCCTGGTCAGCGTGTTGCGCCGGACGGAGGTGGTCCCGCTGAAGGGCACCGGCGCGAAGCGGGTGCTGATCGCGATGCCGGCGGAGGCGGTCACGGTGTCGGACAGCAGGTTGTCCTCGACCCGGTTGCCGGAGCCGCCGTAGACGCCGACCGCGTTGGCCAGCATCGGCAGCGTGACCGTGTTGAAGGTGAACGCGCAGTTCGTCACCGCCGCGCCCTGCGAGAACATGGCCAGCCCGTCGTCCCCGGTGTTGCGGACGACGCTCTGGTCGAAGCGGGTGTCGCGGACGTTCGCGTGGATGTTGACGCCGTCGGCGAACGTGTCGCGGATGCGCACCCCGGCGACGTAGAGGCCGTCGGTGCCGGAGTCGATCCACATGCCGACCTTGACGTGCTCCATCCAGACGTTGTGCACCAGCGAGCCGGTGCCGAAGTTCCCCTCGATGCCGGTGTCGAAGGCGGCGTCGTCGCGGTAACGGACGTCGCCGGCGATGGTCAGGTCGGCGATCTGCACGCCGGAGCCGGTGGCGAAGAAGCCGCCCTTGCCGTTCGTGCCGCGCACGGTGCTGTACCACTGACCCGCGCCGCGCACCGCGACCCCGGCCACGTTGACGCGGGCGCCGATGACGAACGTGCCCTGCGGGATCCACACGCCCTTGCCCTGGGCGCGGGCGGCGGAGATGGCGGCGTTGAGCGCGGCGGTGTCGTCGCCGGCGTCGTTCGCGACGGCTCCGTAGGAGGTGATGGACAGGTGGTCGGCGGGCATGGGCAGCGCGGCGGCGACCTGCTCGGTGTCGACGAGGTCGATGACGTAGTAGGCGGCGCTGGACGAGGCGTCCTTCTGCAGCTTCAGCACCGTGCCGGCGGGCTGGGCGGGGATGCGGGCGCGGACTTCGTCGTAGAAGTGGTGCGGGCTGCCGCCGGCCGGGTCGTTGCCGTAGGGGTAGGCGCCGTACACCCAGCTGTAGGCAGAGCTCAGCGTGAGGTCCTGCAGCTTGACGCCGTCGGCGTAGAGGGCCAGCGGCGCGGTGGTGCCGGTGCCGGCCGCGTTGTCGGGGACGATGTGGCGCACGACGATCGAGTTCGCCGGCCTGGTCAGGGTGAACTGGACGTACTCGCCGGTGGCGTCGAGCTTGACCGCGCGGCGGCCGGACGACTCGGCGGCCTGGGTGAGGTAGGCGCGATCGGGGCCGATGACGGAGGCGTTGGTCGTGCCCTGCTCGGCCTCGTACTCGGTGTAGGGGACGGTGGCTCCCCTGGCGGCGAGGGTGCCGGCGCCGGCGACGGTGATGCCGTCGAGGGCGACGCCGCCGGTGTCGCCGCTGTCGTACTGGTAGCCGATCAGGTTGAGGCCCGCGCGCAGAGCGAGCGTGTGGGTGAGGGTGAGCCAGCCGGAGCCGGCGGGCAGGGTGAGACGGCCGGCCTTGAGCCCGTTGACGTACGCGGTGAGCGTCCTGGCGCCGCCGGTGGCGTTGGCGTAGCGCAGCGTGGTGGCGGCCGAGCCGGCGGCCGGCATGGTCACGGTGCGGATGGCCCGGGCGCCCGGCGTGGTGAACCCGGTCGCGTACCCCGTTCCGGCGTAGCCGCCGATCGCGGTGGCCACGCTCGCGCCGCCGGACAGGAACGCGGTCTCCATCTCGTACGGCAGCGCCGCCACCGGGTCGGCGACCGTGATGCTGTCCAGGTTGACGTTGCCGAGGTCGGTGGCGTCGAAGCGGTAGGCGATGGTGTTCTGGCCGGCGTTGAGGGTGAACGTCTCGTCCCTGGTGGCCCAGGCGTTCCAGGCGCCGACGGCCGGCAGGGAGATCTGCCGGATCTTCGTCCCGTTGACGTACACGGACAGCGACATCGTGGCCGTGGTGCCGTTGGCGTAGCGCAGGCCGACGGTGGCCGGGCCCGCGGTGGCGGCGGTGACGGTGAACGTGGTGGCGGCGCGGCCCTTGTTGCCGTCGGTGTAGCCGGCCACGAAGCCGCTGCCGGTGTAGCCGGCGTGCTCGGTGCTGACGGCCGCGCCGCCGGACAGGGCGGCCGACTCGGCCTGGTAGGTGCGGGTGGCGGCGTGCGCGGCCGGAAGGGCCACGAAGGCGAGCGCGATGGCGGGGAGGAGGGCAAGTAACAGTGATGTGAGCGTGTTTCCGGGCAGCGTGTTCTCTGGCATGGCGGACCGGGCTCCTTACTCGGGGTGGGGGGTGGATCAGCCCTTGAGCGCGCCGGCCGACAGGCCGTTGAGTATGCCGCGCTGGAAGATCATGAAGATGACGATCATCGGGACGGAGGCGATGGCGAGCGCCGCGAACATCTCGTTCTGGGGCACGTACCCGGTCATGGCCAGCCGGCTCAGCGCCACGCTGAGCGTCTGCGCCTGCGGGTCACGCAAAACCAGCAGCGGCCAGAGGAAGTCCTTCCATGAGCCGATGATCGCGAAGATCGACACGACGGCGAGCACCGGCCGCGACAGCGGCAGCACGACGCTCCACAGGGTGCGCAGCCGCCCGGCCCCGTCGATGGCCGCCGCCTCCAGCAGCTCGCCGGGGATCCGGTCGAAGAAACGTTTGAGCACGTAGACGTTGAAGGCGTTGGCCGCGGCCGGCAGCCACAGCGCCCACGGCGAGTCGACCAGGTTGACCCCGAAGATCGGCACGTCCACCACGGCCAGGTACTTCGGCACGAGCAGCGCGTCGGCCGGCAGCATGAGGCTGGCCAGGATGAGACCCAGCACCAGCTTGCCGAGCACGGGTCGCAGCCGCGACAGCGCGTACGCCGCCGCCACGTCCACCACGAGGGTGACGAGCCAGACGCCGGCCGTGTAGAAGGCGGTGTTGAGCAGGAACCGGCCCAGGTCCAGCCGCTCCCACGCGACCGCGAACGTCTCGGGGTGCCAGGCGCGCGGCACCAGCGTCGGCACCGGCTCGGCCAGCTCGGCGGGCGCCTTCATGGCCCCGGTGATCATCCAGTACAGGGGGAAGAGGAAGATCAGCAGGAACAGCGCGGCCATCGCCGTCAGCGCGGCCCAGTAGAGGACGCGGCGGTGGCCCCGGTTGAGGTCGGCCTCGGAGATCAGCGTCCTGGCGGCGGGTTCGCGCCGCGCCGGCCGTGACCGGCGGGCCCGCCGGGGCGGCGGCCCCGTGACGGCGGCCGGGCGGCGCACGGTGGTGAGGGTCATCTCAATCCTTGTCGCGGGTCAGGCGCAGGTACGCGGCCGAGAACGCGCCCAGCACCACGAACAGCAGCACGCTCATCGCGGCGGCCAGGCCGAAGTCGTTGTTGACGGTGAAGGCGTAGCGGTAGACCAGCACTAGCACCGTGATCGTGTCCGGGTTGGTGGTGCCGGTCAGCTGGTACGGCTCGATGAAGACCTGCATGGTCGCCACGATCTGCAGCAGGAGCAGCACCAGCAGGATGAAGCGCATCTGCGGCAGGACGACGTGCCTGACGCGCTGCCGCACGCTCGCGCCGTCAAGCTCGGCGGCCTCGTAGAGCTCGCTCGGGATGGTGGCCAGGCCGGCCAGGTACATGATCGTGGCGCCGCCCATGTTCGCCCAGGTCGAGACGAGGACCAGGGAGATCATGGCCATCTTCGGGGACTGCGTCCAGTCGGAGGCGGGCAGGCCGAGACCGGTCAGGATCGAGTTGAACAGGCCGTTGCCGGGGTCGTAGAAGTACTGCCAGAGCAGCACGCTGACGATCGGCGGCAGCATGACCGGCGTGTAGACAGCGATCCTGAAGAAGCCCTTGAGGTGCCGGAACTCGTTGATCACGACGGCCACCACGAACGGCACCGCGTACCCGAAGAGCAGCGCCAGCCCGGTGAACTCCAGCGTGTTGGCCCAGGCGGTGAAGAACAGCGGGTCGTCGAACAGGGCGCGGAAGTTGTCCCAGCCCACCCAGACCGCGTCGGTGACGAAGTTGACCTGCTGGAAGCTGAGGACGATCCCCCTGACCAGCGGGTACCACGAGAACAGGGCGAAGCAGGCGACGCCGGCCGCCAGGAAGGCCCAGGCGTGCAGGTTGCGGCGCAGCCAGGCCCCCCTGCGGCGGCCGCGGTGCGCGGGGACGGCCGTCACTTGACCGTGGCCAGGATCTGGCCGACCTGCTTCTCGGCGTCCGCCAGCAGCGCCTCGACGTCGGCGTTCGCGTCGGTGAGGACCTTCTGCATGGCGGTGTCGAGCACGGCGTAGATCTGCTGGGCGTTCGGCGGCTCCAGCTTGACCGGGACGCGGCCGAGCGCCGCGGCGAACGGGGCGAAGTTCTTCGTGGGGACGGTGGCGTGCTTCTCGGTCGCCGCACGCTGCTTGCGCTCGGAGTCGCCGGTCCACACGTTCGGCTCGGGCAGGCCGACGGGCAGGCCCTTGGCGGCGGCCCGCGCGTTGTCGGCGTCGATGCGGTCGGGGTTCTTCCTGAACGTCAGCCAGGCCAGGCCCGCCTTGATCTTCTCCGGGCTGAGGCCGGCCTTGAACATGTAGCCGGAGCCGCCGCCGAGCGTGCCCTGGCCGCCGGGGATCGGGCCCATGCCGAAGTCGTCGTACGTGGCCTTGAACCGGGTGACGGTGTTGGTCAGGTCGCCGGTCGAGCCGACCATCTGGCCGAGTTTGGCCGAGGCCATGAGCTTGACCAGGTCGTCGTACTCCAGCAGTTGCCGTTTCCCCATCGTGTCGTCGGTCCAGCGCATGTCCTTGAGCTGCCGCAGCACCTGTCGGCCCTGGTCGCTGTTGAAGGCGGGCTTCCAGGCGCCGGTGGCGTCCTTGACGGCGACGTCGCCGCCGACGGAGTAGATCTCGGCGGTGAAGTGCCAGCCGCCGATGTTGGACTTGCTGTAGTCGCCGTAGCCGACGACGCCGTCGCCGAGCGCCGTCAGCTTCTTGGCGTTCTCGCGGACCTCGGCCCAGGTGAGCGGGGGTTTGTCGGGGTCGAGGCCGGCCTTCTTGTACAGGGCGCGGTTGTAGAGCAGGCCCAGGGAGTAGTTGTCGTCGGGCAGGCCGTACACCTTGCCCTTGTCGTCGGAGAAGACCCGCATCAGGCCCGGCTTGTAGGCCTTGGTGACGGGGAAGTCCGCGAGGTACGGGCTGACGTCCGAGACCTGACGCCGGGCGATGAGGTTCTGGGCGTCGGTGAGGTAGACGTAGAAGACGTCTTCCAGCTGACCGCCGGCGATCTTGGCGCTGAACGTCTGAGGGTCCATGAAACCCTCCTTGGCCTCGATCCGGTAGTCGGGGTAGCGGGCCTCGAACGCCTTGACGTTCTCCTCGAAGACGGCCCGGTTGTACTCGTCGGTGGCCGGGGGCAGGCCGTTCACCGTGATGGTCACCGGACCGCCCGCGGGCTCCTGCCCCTGCGGCGCCCCGCCGCCGCATGCCGCGCAGGCCAGCGTCGCGCAGACGGCCAGTGACAGCCCGAGGGCTCTGCCGCGCTTCATCCCAAGCGATCCCTTCCGTGGGGGAACTTCCGCACCTGGGCAGCCCGGATCGCCAGCGGTGCGCGCTGGTGTCACGTGGTGATGACCGGCATGTCGCCTGGAGGTTTCCGAGCGCCGAGGTGTTGCCAGAACCGTAGGACCGCGCTCGCCGGATGTCCATAGCGTGCCGCAAGAATCTTGCTGTGATATGAAATTTACTGACAGCGGCTCAGAGCTAGCGGGCGGGACACATCCCCGTGGAACCCCGCACGATCAGCTCAGGGTCGAACAGCACCTCGTCGACAGGCACCACATGGCCGTTGATCTGCGACATCAGCGCGGCGACCGCCGCGCCGCCCATGGCCGCGACGGGCTGGCGCACGGTGGTCAAGGGCGGATCGGTGACGCTCATCAGGCTCGAATCGTCGAACCCGACCACGGACACGTCGGCCGGCACGCGCAGGCCCTGCTTGCGCACGGCCTTGATGGCGCCGAGCGCGAGCGCGTCACTGGCGCACACCAGCGCCGTCGCACCCTCGCCCACCAGGCGCGCGGCGGCGGTGGCGCCGCCCTCCATGGTGAAGATCGTGTGCGCCACGAGCGCGCGCCACCCCGGATCACCGCGCTCGGCGGCCTCCCTCCCGAAGGCGGCGAGCTTGCGCGCGGACGGGACATGACCGACCGGGCCCAGGATCAGCCCGATCCGCTCGTGCCCCAGGGCACGCAGGTGGCCGAGCGCCTGCCGTACGGCGACGCCGTCGTCCACGCACACGCGGGGGACGTCGAGGTTCTCGTCGGCCGCGTTGATCAGCACGATCGGCAGCTTCCGCGCGCGCAGCTCCTTGACCTGCGCCGCGCCCGCGTCGGCGTAGCTGCTGCCGATGAAGACGATGCCGCCGACGTCCTGGGCCAGCAGCATCTGCACGTAGTGCGCCTCCGGCAGCCCGTCGGCGGTGCGGGTGCACAGGACGGGCAGCAGGTTGCGCCTGATCAGCTCGGTGACGACCAGCTCGGCCATGGCGGGGAAGATCGGGTTCTGCAGCTCGGGCAGCACGAGCCCGATCAGCGGGGCGCGCTGGTTGCGCAGCTTCTGCGGCCGCTCGTAGCCGAAGACGTCGAGCGCGGTGAGCACGGAGTCGCGGGTGGCCTGGGCGATGCCCGGCTTGTCGTGCAGCACCCGGCTGACGGTGGCCACGCTGACGCCGGCGAAGGCGGCCACGTCGGAGAGTCGTCTCGGCATGAGGCGATGTTACAACGTGTACTGCAAGAATGGGAATGAGTTACGCAAGAAATCGACAACCGGTTGAGGGCAGGCCGAGCCGGAGCTCTGATCGGCGCAGTGCCGGGAACGCCGGCGGGCGCCCGGCTTACGATGGACGCATGCCCCGCATCCAGGCCGCGACCATCGGCGAGCACCGCGCCCAGACGCGCGACCGGATCCTCCAGGCGGTCTCGCGCCTGTCGAGAGTGCAGGGCATCGACGCCATCTCCCTGACCGAGGTGGCGAGCGAGGCCGGCATCACCCGGACCGTCCTCTACAACTACTTCCCCGACAAGGCGGCGCTGCTGCTGGCGTTCACCGAGCGGGTGACCCAGTACTTCATCGACGCCTACGAGCAGGAGCTGCCCGCCGGGGCCGGTCCCGCCGACCGGTTGCGGGTGTTCGTCCGGCTGCAGCTGGCGGGGCTGCTGGCCCACCCGCATCCGGGCGCGGCCGACCTCAGTGCCGCCCTGGGGCCGGACGCCTACCAGCGGCTGGCCGAGCATGTCGCGCCGATGCAGCGGATCCTGGCCGGCATCCTGGAGAGCGGCGTCGAGGCCGGCGACTTCCGGGTGCTCGACGTGCCCGCCACGGCCCGGATGGTCCTCGCCGTCATCGGCGCCGAGCGGCTCCCGCTGATCAGCGGCGACGTGACGGTCGAGGCGGCCGCCGCCGCGGTGTCGGAGTTCGTCCTGCGCGCCCTGGCCAGCGACTGACCCCGTCCACCGGCACGGCGGGCGCGAGGGCCGGGCCGGGCGATGGAAGTGTCGGGGGCCGATGACAGGATGGGCTCCATGACCAACCTCCCGGACGCGGCGCACGACCACGTCGAGCTCAAGTCGGCGCGCGGCCGGTGGATCCTCGGCGCGACCGTGCTCGGGTCGGGGCTGGCGCTGCTCGACAGCACCGTGGTCAACGTGGCGCTGCCGTTCCTGGGCCGCGAGCTCGACGCGGGCATGGCCGGCCTGCAGTGGACGATCAACGCGTACACGCTCACGCTCGCGGGGCTGATCCTGCTCGGCGGCTCGCTCGGCGACCGCTACGGCCGGCGCACGCTCTTCCTGATCGGCACCGTCTGGTTCGCGATCGCCTCGGCCCTGTGCGGCCTGGCGCCCAACATCGAGTTCCTCATCGCCGCCCGCGCCCTCCAGGGCATCGGCGGGGCGCTGCTCACGCCGGGGTCGCTGGCGATCATCCAGGCGTCGTTCGTCCGGCACGACCGGCCGAAGGCCGTGGGGGTGTGGTCCGGGCTGGGCGGCGTGGCCAGCGCGATCGGGCCGCTGCTGGGCGGCTGGCTGGTGCAGACGGCCGGCTGGCGGTGGGCGTTCCTGATCAACCTGCCGTTCGCGGCGCTGATCGTCTTCGTCACGCTGCGGCACGTGCCGGAGAGCAGGGACGAGCAGGCGGTGGGGCGCTTCGACGTGCTCGGCGCGGTGCTGGCGGCGCTGGCGCTGGCCGGGATCACCTACGGGCTGATCGGGAAGGGGGCGTGGCTGCCGCTGCTGGCGGGGGCGGTGGCCGGGGCGGCGTTCGTGGCGGTCCAGATCCGCAGGTCACCCGACGCGCTGGTGCCGGTGGGCATGTTCCGCGACCGCGTCTTCACGGCGGTCAACGTGGTGACGCTGATCATGTACGCGGCCATGGGCGTGGTGTTCTTCCTGCTGGTGGTGCAGCTCCAGGTGGTCTCCGGGTTCTCGCCCATCGCCGCCGGCCTGTCGATGCTGCCGACCACGATCCTGATGATGCTGCTGTCGGCCCGGGCCGGCGAGCTGGCCAAACGCGTGGGCCCGCGCTGGCCCATGACGCTCGGCATCCTGGTGGCGGGCTGCGGGTTCCTGGCGATGAGCACGATCGGGTTCGGCGCGTCCTACCCGTTCCAGGTGCTCCCCGCGGTGTTCGTGTTCGGGCTCGGCCTGTCGGCGACGGTCGCCCCGCTGACCGCGACCGTCCTGGCCACCGCCGACGAGCGTTACGCGGGCACGGCCAGCGGCGTCAACAACGCGGTGGCCCGCACCGGCAGCCTCCTGGCGGTGGCCGCGGTCCCGCCCCTGGTCGGCCTGGTGGGCGACGCGTTCCAGCAGCCGGCGGTGTTCGACGCGGGCTTCCGCATGGCCATGCTGATCAGTGCCGCGCTGATGGTCGTGGCGGCCCTGATCACCTTCTTCACCATCAGGACGAACGTCCTGACCGCCGACGATGACGACGACCGTTCCTGATCTCAGGATCGTCGCCAGACCTCCGGCGTCCCCCGCCGGACCCCGGCCGACTCACGACACCCATCGGCATACCCCCAGCCCCAGCCCGTGACAGGCCCTCGGCAGGCCCCGGCGCGTTCTCGTAGTGTCGCGTGTCACGTTTTCTAGACGCAAGCCCGACGTGGCTGGCGGGGCATCGCGACGACCCGTCAGGGCGCCCCGGCCTGGGACGACGGCGTCGAGGCAGAAACGCTGGAGATGACCAGCCCAGAACAGCCGGCGGCGCTGCGGGAACGCCTCGCCGGGCGCAGGTTCGATCCGCTCTTCGCGAACGCCGCGCTCAACCAGCTGATGCGCAGTTACGCCACCCGCCACGCGGGCGACGGCCACACCAAGCTGCTCATCGACCCCGGCCACAACCGGACCCGGCTCGGCGGTCCCGACGCCCCCGGGGGGCGGGGTCAGAAGGTGTAGGACTGGCTGCGGACGCTGTTGTCGAAGTTGGACAGCAGGAGTTCGGGCTCGCCCACCGAGCGGATGCCCGGCAGGCGGGTGAGCAGTTCGCGGAACATCGTGCGCATCTCCTGCCTGGCCAGGTTGGCGCCGAGGCAGAAGTGCGGCCCGGGGCCGCCGAAACCGACGTGAGGCTTGGTCTCGCGGGTGATGTCGAACGTGTCGGGGTCGGGGAAGACCGACTCGTCCCGGTTGGCGGAGCCGTAGAAGAGCACGACCTTGTCGCCCTTCTTCAGCTCCAGCCCGCGTAGCGAGTAGTCCTCGGTGACCGTGCGCCTGAACTGCATGATGGGCGACACGTAGCGGACCATCTCCTCGATGGTGTTGTTGATGTGGGCGTCGAAGTCGCTCATGAGCAGCTCGCGCTGCGCCGGGTTCTCGGTGAGCAGCCTGATGCCGTGCGCCATCGTGTTCCTGGCCGTCTCGTTGCCCGCGACCAGCAGCAGCGCGAAGAACGAGCCGAGCTCCTTGTCGGTCAGCTTCTCCCCGTCGGGGTTGGCGTTGACCAGCAGCGAGACCAGGTCGCCCTTGGGCTCGGCGATGCGTTCGTGGCCGAGCTTGATGACCATGCGCTGCAGGGCGAGCAGGGCCAGCATGTTCTGGCCGGCCATCTGCACGCTGCGGGCCAGGCTGGGGCGCACGCCGGTGTAGGCGGTGGAGATGTCGACATGCTTGTGCACCTGCTCGCGCAGCTCCTGCGGGATGTCGAGCATGTCGCAGATGACGTGGATCGGCAGCCTGGCCGCCACCTGCGTGACGAAGTCGCCCGGCCCCTCCTTGACGGCGTCGTCGACGATGCGCGCGCACGCCGTCTCGATGTCGCTCTGCAGGCCGGCCAGCATCTTGGGGCTGAAGGAGCGGGTGACGATGCGGCGCAGGCGGGCGTGGCGGGGGTCGTCCATGTTGACCATCGACTCGCCGAACACCTGCTTCACCCAGCCGGGCGGCTCGGGGTTGGTGACGGCGGGCTCGCTGGAGAAGATTTTGGCGTTGCGGCTGGCCTCGATCACGTCCGCGTGCCGGACGAGGGCGTAGAAGCCCTTGCCGGAACGGAGGAACGGCACCTTCTTCTCCGGGAAGAACACCGGATGCTCCAACTGCCGAAGCTGGGCGAAAGCCTCATTACGCTCCTTGAGGCTCTTCCGCCAGAAGTTCAGATCCGCGAGGTCGATGTCCACCCGTCTATCCTGGCACGTTCCCGCCCTTCGAAAGGCCCGCAGAACCGGGCGACCGGGCCAGAAGTGCCGGCCGTCACCCGGTTGAGTTGACCAAGGAGCGCGGCGCTCGGATGTGGCGGCGCGCGGGCCCCGGGAGCAGGAACGCTGGGCCTTGGGAACGGGGGTGGAGTTCGGTCTGGATGCCGGCGAGTGGGATGTGCATCCTGGCCTCTTGGGCCGTTCTCGTGCTGTTCAGGTGGGGTTCGAGCTGGTTGGTCATTACTTCCGGTATGAATGCTTTGCTCGTCGCCTGTCTGGTTCTTCCGCTCGCCTCAGGTGTCTCCCCGGCCGCCACCCGCGCGTGCGGCGGCCATCCGCTCGACTTCGACGGCGACGGCCGGCCCGACCTCGCCGTGGCCGCCCCGTACGACTCCGCCAGAGCCGGTTCGGTCACCGTCATGTACGGCTCCGGCGCGAAGGTGAAGCTCACCCAGGACGGCGCCGAGCCGGGTGACGCGTTCGGGTCCGCGCTGGCCGTCGGGGACTTCGACGGCGACAGGTGCGCCGACCTGGCGGTGGGGGTGTCGGAGGAGTTCGCAGGCGAGCGGGTGCCGGGCGGCGACGGCAACGGGGTCGTGCAGATCTTCAAGGGCTCTCCGGACGGGCTCGTGGCCGGTGCGGAGCTGGCCCTGGCGAAGCCGTCCAGCGACCGGTTCGGGGCCGCGCTGGCGGCGGGCGACCTCGACGGGGACGGCAGGGACGAGCTGGTCGTGGGTGCGCCGAGCCACCGGCCGGGCGGGGCGGTGACCGTGTACTGGATGAAGGGGCGCGGGCCGTACCAGATCACGCAGAAGACGTCGTGGGTACGGCAGGCGGCGGCCGTCACCGACCAGTGGGGCGCGTCGCTGGCGACCGGTGACTTCGACGGCGACGGACGGGACGAGCTGGTGGTCGGGGCGCCGGCGGACAGCGTGACGGCGGACGGGCAGGGCTCGGTCACCGTGATCGACGTGCGCGGGCGGCGGGCGCGGCTGCTGACGCAGAGCACGCCGGGGATCAAGGGCGCCGCCGAGAAGTGGGACGGCTTCGGGGCCGCCCTCGCGACCGGGGACTTCAACGGCGACGGCGACGACGACCTGGCCATCGGCGTGCCCGGCGAGGGACTGAGCGCCAACCAGCGGGCCATGGACTACGGCGACGGCACGGTGGACGTGCTGTACGGCTCGTCCGGCGGGCTCAGGACCGACAGGACCCAGGCGTGGTCGCAGAACTCGCTCGACGGGAAACCTCGCTACTACGACCGGTTCGGGGCGTCGCTGGCCGCCGGGGACTTCAACGGCGACGGCAACGACGAGCTGGCCGTCGGCGTGCCGGGCGAGAAGGCCGTCCAGGTGCTGGCCGGGCGGTCTTCGGGTGGGCTGACGCGGGCGGGGAACCTGCTGGTGAAGGGCGAAGGACGCGACTTCGGCGCCCAGGTGACCGCCCTGCCGGGAGGCTGGCGGTACCGGTCGTTGACGGCCGGGAGGCCCGCGCTCGACGGGCTGGTGGTGGCGGCGCCGGATCAGGGGCTCGTCATGTACGCCCCCGGGCGGCGCCGGTCAGGGCTGGAACTGGGCAAGGTGCGCCCGCTCAGCGAGGGCACCGGCCTGTACGGCTACGCCTTCGGCTGAGGCCCGCCGCCACAAGCCCTTCGGCTGAGGCTCACCGTCACGAGCCTTGCGGCTGAGGTTCGCCATAACACGCCCTTCGGCTGAGGTCGCCGTCACGCGCCCTTCGGCCGAGGTTCGCCGTCACGTGCCGGAAGGATGATCCGAAAGAGGGCGCCCTTGCCCGGTTCGCTCTCGGCGACGACGATACCGCCGTGTGCCTCCACCAGCGTGGCCGCGATCGACAGCCCCAGCCCCGCCCCGCCCGCCGCCCGCGCCGGGTCCGCGCGGTAGAAGCGTTCGAACACCCGCTCCGCCACCTCCTCCGCGAACCCGGGCCCCTCGTCGGCCACCTCCACCACGGCCCGGTCGCCGTCCACGCCCACGCGCACCTGGAACGCGGTGCCGGGCGGGGTGTGGGTGAGCGCGTTGGCGACGAGGTTGTTGATCACCTGGGCCAGGCGTGGCTCGTCGCCGGTCACGACGACGTCGCCTTCGCCGCCGAAGAGCCGGACCAGCTCGATCCTCCGGTCGGGGGCGAGCGTCTGGGCGTCGATCACGGCGGTGGCGGCCAGGCTGAGCAGGTCCACGGGCCGGGTCGCCAGCTCGCGTCGCTGGTCGAGCCGGGCCAGCAGCAGCATGTCCTCCACCAGCAGCCCCATCCGCGCCGCCTGCCCCTCGATGCGGCTGAGCAGCCGTACCGCCTCGGCGAGTTCCTTCTCCTCCCCCAGCCGGAACAGCTCGGCGAACCCCCTGATCGAGGTCAGCGGCGTGCGCAGCTCGTGCGAGGCGTCGGCCATGAAGCGGCGCATCACCTCCTCGGAGCGCCGGGCGGCGGTGGCGGACTCGCGCGCCGACTCGGCGGCCTCCTCCCGCTCGCGCACCGCCACCTCGATCTGGGCCAGCATGGCGTTGAGCGAGCGGCCGAGCTTGCCGACCTCCGTGGTGCCGGCCCACATCGGCACGCGGCGCGACAGGTCGCCGCCGGCGATGTCCTTCGCGGTACGCGCGATCTCGCCCAGCGGGCGCAGGCTCCTGCGTACCAGCCAGAAGCAGGCGAACCCGAGCACGACCAGCGTGCCCCCACCGGCCGCGGCCACGATGACGAAGAGCTGGGAGACGGTGGCGTCCACGTCGCCGAGGCTGATGGCGGTCATCCGGGTCAGACCGCCGCGCGTCGGCACGGCGACGACCCGCCAGCTGGGGCCGTCCGCGTAACGCGACTCCACCGTGAAGGGGCGCCCTCGCATGGCGATCACGTCGGCGGCGGTGAGCCGGGGCAGGTCGGGGGTGTTCGTCTCGGTGGACTCGCTGATGATCCGGACCAGATCACCGCCCGGGCTGAGCACGACGCCGTGGAACAGGCCGAAGAAGCGCTGAGTGCGCCCGTCGGGACGCGGTTCGGCCGGCGGGGGCGGGTCTCGCGGCAGCGCGGCCACGCGGAGCTGCTGGTCGACGCGCTCGACGAGGTAGCTGCGCAGCAGTCGTACGGCGAACAGGCCGGTCAGCGTGATGGCGAGGGTGACCAGCAGGAGGGTCGCCGACACCAGGCGCAGCCAGAGCGGCGCCCTGGCCAGCTGCTTCCTGAGCCGCGCGTACGGGCGCGGCTTCTTCCCGGACCGCGCGTGCGGCTTCTTCCCGGGACGCGGCGGGAGCGGCGGCTTCTTGGGCGCGGTCATATGCGGGCGGTCATATGCGGGGCGGGCGCAGGATGTAGCCGACCCCGCGCAGCGTGTGCAGGTACTTGCGCTCGCCGGTGTCGACCTTGCGGCGCAGGTAGGACACGTACGACTCCACGAGCCCGACGTCGGTGCGCCAGTCGCCGTTCCAGACGTGGTCGAGGATCTGCGTCTTCGACAGGACCCGGCCGGTGTTGAGCATGAAGTACCGCAGCAGCCTGAACTCCGTCGGCGACAGCCGAACGGGCACGCCGTCTCGCCAGACCTCGTGGCTCTCCTCGTCCAGCTCCAGGTCGGCGACCCGGATCCGGTTCGGCGGCGGCGTGCCGCGCCGGGTCCTGCGCAGCACGGCCCTGATCCTGGCGATGACCTCCTCCAGGCTGAACGGCTTGGTCACGTAGTCCTCGCCGAGGCCCAGCCCGGCGATCCTGTCCTCGGGCGTGTCCTTGGCGGTCACGAACAGCACCGGGACCCGCCGGCCGCGCGAGTGCAGCCGGCCGGCCACCGTCAGGCCGTCGAGGTCGGGGAGCATCACGTCGAGCATCACCAGGTCGGGCGAGCTCTCCTCGGCCACCCGCAGCGCCTCCTTGCCGTCGGCCGCGGTCAGCACCTCGAACCCGGCCATGCGCAGGCTGGCCGAGAACAGCTCCCTGATGTTGGGCTCGTCGTCGACCACCAGCAGCCTGGCCTCGGGTGCGTTCATCGCGGGCCTCCTCCCTGGGGGCGCTGGAAGCCCTGACCGCCCTCGCTGATCGAGTCGGCGGTGACCGCTCCGTCGGCGCCCTGCTGGCCGCGTACCACGATCGTGCTGCCCTTCCGCAGGTCGGCGACCTTGGCCGGGCGGGAGATCCGCACCGTGGTCTGATCGGTGGTGTTCACCGTGACGGTGGCGCCGTCCGTGGTCCTGACGTAGACGTTGCCGCCCTCGACCTTCTCCACGGTGCCGGCTGTTCCTCCCCCGCCACCGCCCATGCGCTGCCGTCCGCCGGGCTGACGGCTCGCGTCCGGCTGGCGGGCGGCGCCGGGCTGGCCGCCGAAGCGCTGCTGCGCGCCCAGCTGGGCGGCGGCGCCGGCGGAGCCGAACAGGTTCTGCGCCTGGATGCCGACGAGGATCCCGGCCACCAGCACCACGCCCGCGCCCAGCGTCATCGTCAGCTTCGACGGGCCCCTGACGGGCCGGACGGCCAGCTCCTCCCGCAGGTCGCCGGGGAACGGCGAGGAGTCCAGGTGGGACATGTCCTTCTCCTTACTCGTCGCGCAAGGCCTGGATCGGCCTGAGCTTGGCCGCCCTGTTGGCGGGATAACTGCCGAAGAACAGCCCGATCGCCAGGGAGACGCCCAGCGCCAGCACGACCGACGACGGCACGAGGACCGGCTCGATGCCGGCCACGCTGAACCTGGTCCCCACGAACGCCACCAGCACCCCGGACAGCCCGCCCACCAGGCTCAGCAACGTGGCCTCCATCAGGAACTGGCCCAGGATCGCGCTCCTGGGCGCCCCGATGGCCTTGCGGATGCCGATCTCGCGCGTGCGCTCGGTGACCGTCACGAGCATGATGTTCGTGATGCCGATGCCGCCGACCAGCAACGAGATCGCGGCGACGGCGCCGAGCAGCACGGTGAAGGTGCCGGTCGCCTCACTGACGGTCTCCTGCAACGTGGCCTGGTTGAGTATGCGGTAGTCGGGATTGTCGTTCGTGATGCCGTGTCGTTGGTTGAGGATAGCCGTGACCTCGGCCTGGGCCGTCGTGGTGGTGCCCGCCCCGGTGGCCTGCACGACGATCTGGCCGAGCGGGCCGAACCCGCTCAGGCTCTGCTGCACGGCCGGCAGCGGCGCGACGGCCACGTCGTCGGCGTCCTGCATGCCGGTGGAGCCCGACGCCTTCAGCACGCCGACCACCGTGAACGGCACCCCGGACACGCTGATCCGCCGCCCGATCGGGTCGGCGTCGCCGAACAGCTCCCCGGCCACGGTCCGGCCGAGCACCACGACCTTCCTGGCGGCCAGGACGTCGTCGTTGAAGAAGTACGTGCCCTCGGACACGGGCTTGTTCACGGCCTCGAAGTAGCTGGGGTAGGTGCCGACGAAGTGCGCGATCGTGTGACTGGCGGCGCCGTACGCGGCGGTGGCGGAGGGGGCGTTGACGATCGGCGAGACGCTTTTGACGGACGGGGCGAGCGTCCGGTCCGTCAGCGCCTTGGCGTCGGCCAGGCTGAGCTGCCTGGCCTGGGTACGCGGCCCGGTGTTCCCGCCGCCGCCCGACGGACCGCGTACGCCACCACCCCCGCCGCCCGAGAAGGACGGGGAGATCGTGAGCGTGTTCGCGCCGAGGCGCTGGATGTTCTGCTGGATGCTGCGCGAGGAGCCCTCTCCGACGGCGACCAGCATGATGACCGCGGCCACCCCGATGAGGATGCCGAGCGTGGTCAGCGCGCTGCGCAGCTTGTTGGCCAGCAGGCCGCGCAGGGCGAAGCGGAGGATCTCGATCCGGTTCACGCGGCGTCCTCGCCCTGGGGCAGCCGCGGCGGCGGGCCGTCCACCGGCGCCTGCCTGCGGTCCTCGACGACCTCGCCGTCCACCAGCCTGATCACCCGCTTGGCGTGCGCGGCCACGTCGTCCTCGTGCGTGATCAGCACGATCGTGCGGCCGGACGCGCTGAGCCGGTCCATGATCTCCAGGACGTCGCCGGTGGAGGCGGTGTCGAGGTTGCCGGTCGGCTCGTCGGCCAGCAGCAGCGCGGGGGCGGTGACCAGCGCCCTGGCCACGGCGACGCGCTGCTGCTGGCCGCCGGAGAGCTGGTTCGGCTCGTGGTGCACGCGGTCGGTCAGGCCGACCTGCTCCAGCGCGGCCAGGGCCCGTTCGCGCCGGGCGGCCTGGGGGATGCCGCCGTACACGAGAGGCAGTTCGACGTTGGCGAGCGCGCTCATGCGCGGGATCAGGTTGAACGACTGGAAGACGAAGCCGACCCTGCGGTTGCGCAGGACGGCGAGCTGGTGCTCGTCGAGACGGCCGGCGTCGGCGCCGTCGATGAGGTACGTGCCCGAGGTCGGGACGTCGAGGCAGCCGAGGATGTTCATCAGCGTGGACTTGCCCGAGCCGGACGCGCCCATGACGGCCACGTAGTCGCCCCGCTCGACGTCCAGGCTGACGCCGCGCAGGGCGCGTACCCGGGCGTCGCCCTCGCCGTACTCCTTGACGAGGTCGCGTACGCGCAGCACGGGCGCGGGGCTCTCCTCCTGGACGGTCATCGCCTGCCTCCGCCCGGCACGCCGCCGCCACCGGGGAAGCCGCCCCCGCCGCCGAACTGGCGCTGGCCGCCCGTCGTGCCGTTCGCGGGCGCCGGGGGCACGATCAGATCGCCTTCCGACACGCCGGACTCGATCTCCGTCAGCGTGCTCCCCCGCACGCCGACCTCGACCGGGACCCTGCTCTGGCGGCCGTCGCGGAGCACGGTGACGGTGCTGCGGCCGCCGCTGGTGGACAGCGCCGTCGAGGGGACGGTGACGACGTCGTCGGCCCGGCCCACCACGACCTCGACGGTGGCCGTCTGGCCCAGCCTGACCTGGCCGGGGACCTCGCCGAAGGTGACCGTGACCGGGTAGCGGACCACGTTGTCGCTGGTCGAGGCGACCGGCTGGATCTGGGTGACCTTGCCGGCGGCCGTCACGCCGGGCAGCGCGTCGAACGTGATCGTGGCCTCCTGGCCCTGCTTGAGCCGGCCGACGTCCGACTCGGTGAAGGTGCCCACGAGCCGCAGTTTGGTGGTGTCGGCCAGCTCGACGAAGCCGGCGGACGTCGTACCGCCCGACGTCGCGCCACCCGACCCGGAGCCGGCCCCCGAACCTGAGCTTGATCCCGAGCCGTCGCCGGAGCCTGTGCTCGTGCCGCCGACCGAGCCGTTCACCGCCGTGATCGTGCCCTTGAACGGCGCCTTCAGCACGGTGGCCGCGACCGTGCGTCGCGCCTCCCGGTAGGCGTTGCGGGCCTTGACGAAGGCGGCGTAGAGCCGGGCCGTGTCCGTCCCGTCGTCGAGGGCGCTGTCGTACGCGGCCTTGGCCGCCGATAGGCTCTCCTGGGCGGCGGTGTCGTCCAGCTTGGCGAGCAGGTCGCCCTTGGCCACCTTGTCCCCGGGCTTGACGTAGATCTTCGCCACTGTTCCGTTCGTACCGAACGAGAGCGCCCTGGACCGGGAGCTCTCGACCGCGCCCGAGGCGGACACCGACGCGGTCACCGAGCCGCGGGAGGCGGTCACCGTCCGCACGGCGCTCTCCCCCGACGCCTGGCCCGTGCCGAGCTGGGAGTAGGCGAGCCCGGCGCCGCCCAGAAGGAGCACCGTGAGCACTCCGTTGGTAATCAGCGCTCTGCGCCTGATCGACACCTTCACGGCGGTGACCCTTGCACACGATGCTGCGCCGCAGCCGCGAGCAGCCTGAACGTTCGCTGACAAGCCGGCGTCCCGCGCGGGCACTCAGGAGACTCTGAGGGTGCTGACAGCTCAGCGCGATCCTGCTGGGTCAGGATGGCCCCTCATGAGACGGACTTTCGCGCTGGGCGGGCTCGCCCTCGCCGTGCTCGTGGCCGGGTCCGGCCTGGCGCTGGCCCTGCGCGACGACACTCCGCCCGCCGTCCGGGTACGGCTGGCCGCCGCCCAGCGCGGGCAGGTCACGGCCGCGGTGAGCGCGGCGGGTGACACCGTGGACGGCTCGCGCAGGGAGCTGGCGTTCGGCTCTTCGGGGACGCTGACGAAGGTGTCCGTCAAGGTCGGGGCCAAGGTGAAGAAGGGCCAGGTGCTGGCCAGGATCGACGGGCGGGCGGCCAGGGAGGCGTACACGGCGGCCAAGGCCGACCTGGCGGCGGCCGAGGAAGCCAGGGACGAGGCCGCGGCGGCCCCCACGACTGGTGGCGGTGACAGGACTCCCGCCACCTGCGTGCCCACGGCCGGTCCCGGGAAGAACGCGACGACGCCCGCGAGCACGGGCCGTGCGACGCCCGTCCCCACCGGCGCTACCCCGATTCCCACCGGCACGACACCGGTCCCCACCGGCGCGACGCCCGCTCCGTCCGGCGGCTCGACGACGTCCGTCCCGACGAACGGCTCAGCAGACCGTGCGGTGAACGGGCCCGCAGACGGGCCGGTGGACGTGACCGGGAACGGCCCGGTTGACGTGGCGGCGGGCACCGCGCGGGGCGCCGGCGGGGGTTACGGACCCGAGGAGCCGTACGGCGCGAAGGCGGATCCTGGGGCGGGCCCGGCACGAGGCAGGAGCCCGCACCCGACGCCCAAGCCGACACCTACGCCGACGCCGGACCCCACGGAACCCGAGCCCCGGCCCACGGTGACGGTCACCGTGACCGAGACCGTCACGGCCACAGCCACAGCAACGGTGACCGCGACCGTCACCACCAGGCCGACCGGTGGCTCCTCGGACGGCGGCACCGAGCACCCAGGAAGCCACCCCTCCATGACCGCCGCCCCACCCGACCGGCCCGCCACCACAACCCCCACCGGACCCCCTGCTGGGCCGCCCACCAGCGCCAAGCCGTCCACCAAGAAGCCCACGGCCACCGGCAAACCCACGGGCGGCACGAAGCCATCGGCGACCGGCAAACCCACACGCGGCGGCAAGCCATCGACCGGCTCCGGCCACCCCTCCCAGGGTTCGTGCGGCGGCACGGGCGCTGCGGGCACCACCAAGGCCGCGGGCACCACAGGCACAGGTGACACTGGCACAGGTGACACAGAGACCAGGACCACAGGAACCGGTGCTGCTGGAACCGGCACCACGGGGACAGGCAGCACGGGGACCGGTGCCACGTATGCCGACACCACCGGTGCTGAGGGGAGCGCGGGGTCGCAGGCCAAGGGCGGCCTGAGCGAGGAGCAGGCCGCGGTGGAGGTGGAGCGCGCCGAGGCCGCCCTCCAGCAGGCGGCCGACGCCGTACGGGCGACCAGAATCGTGGCCCCGGCAGCCGGCACAGTCCTCTCGGTCGCGGGCGGGACCGGAGACAGAGCGGGCACCGGCACCTTCATCAGCCTCGGCGACCTCGACGAGCTGCAGGTCCAGGCCATGGTCACCGAATCCGACGTGGGCCGGCTCAAACTCGGCCAGAAGGCCGTGGTCACGCTGGCCACGCGCGGCGACGAACGCCACGAGGGGACGGTCACGGCCATCGCGCCCACCGCGACCGTCGACGGCCGGCTCGTCCGCTACCCGGTGACGGTCGCCTTCGACGACCCGCCGACCGGGCTCATGCTCGGTCAGACCACGTCGGTGACGATCACGACGGACCAGGCCAGCGACACGATCTACGTCCCCGCCGCAGCGGTACGCAGCCGCTCCGACGGCACACAGGTGGTCACCGTACGATCCGGCGATCAGGACACGGCCAAGGTGGTGCGGACCGGGGTGCGCGGCGACCAGTACGTGGAGGTCGTCTCGGGCCTGGTCGAAAGCGACCAGGTGGTCCTGTCGGATGGCACGTCGGGCGAGTTCCCGGAGGGAAACTGGCCCGGCACCTGAGCCGACCGGCCCGGACGGCAACCACCCGCCCGCCCGGCCCGGTCACCGACCCGGCCGGACTCCAACCACCTGCCATCCGGAGTCCGGCCGGGTCCCACCACACCCACCAAAGCCCCCGAAGTGCCTCAGACGATCCGCTTACCGCCCTCGAAGGACCCGCCAAGGACCGCCGAAGAACCTCGGAGGGCCCGAAGCGGTTGAGCAAACCCTCAGCTTCCTCCCAGCCGACATTCAGCCACCCCAAGACCACCCGCCCGGCCAAGACCCAGCCGGGCGTGCGGACGAACGCAGGGATGGGCGTGGAGCGCGGGCGTGAGACGGAGGCGTGCACTGCGGGCGCGCGGCGCAGGCGTGCGGCAGGTAGGGCGGCCGGACACGGAGACCCGCACGCAAGCTCGACGCGCGGGCGACGCAGCACGCAGCGCAGGAGTCCACCGCGCGCGTGGAGCGCAGGCACGCAGCCCGGGCGTGCAGTCAGGCGTGCAGCGCAGGCGTGAGGCACAGACGTGCGGCAGGTAGCGCCGACCTGCGCACAGGGCTCGGCGCGCGGGAGACCCAGCACGCGGCGCAGGCACCCAGCGCAGACGTGAGGCGCGCAGACGTGCGGGAGGTAGGGCCGAGCACGGAGACCGCGCGCAGACTCGGCGCGCGGGAGACCCGGCACGCGGCGCAGGCGTGGAGCGCGGGCGCGCGCCCCGTGCGGAGGTAGGGCGGCCGGACACACAGGAGACCCGCACGCAGCACGCGGGCGACCCGACGGGCGGGTGGGATTTCAGTCGGTGCGGGGTGGGGCGGCGTGGGCGGCTGCGGCCGTGGTGGCGCTGGCGGACGGGATGGTGATGCGGTGGGAGGTCTTGGCGGGGGCGCCCTTGCGGGAGATGTAGTCCAGGGTTCGGAAGTCCACCGACAGCTCGTCCCTGGTCAGCCGCGCCATCAGATACCCCCGCCGCTGGTCGATGTACGAGATGTGTGGGTTCTCCTGGAGGGCCTCCGCGATCCACGTGCGGTCCCGGTACCCGTCCCCGTCGCTGGCGATCGACGACGCCACCAGTTCCCTGGCCACCACCGGCGAGCCGGGGTCGTCGAAGTCGGTCTTGAGTTCCGCCAGGTGGTGCATGTGCGCGTCCCCGGTCAGCACCACCGGGTTCGGGGTACGCGAGAGCGAGCCGAGCAGCCGGGTGCGCTCGGCCGCGTAGCCGTCCCAGGAGTCGAGGTTCACCTCGCGCCCCGGCCCGACCTTGAAGTCGCGCTGTGCCATCAGGATCTGCTGGCCGAGCAGGTTCCAGCGGGTGGTGGAGCCGTTCAGGCCGCTCTCCAGCCAGCGCCACTGGTCGGCGCCGAGGAGCGTGCGCCGGTCGGAGAGGCGTTCGTCGCAGCCCGCCCGCACGCCGTCGAGGCACGCCTGGTCGTCGCGGAACTGCCGGGTGTCGAGCAGGTGGAAGCGGGCCAGCGTGCCCCAGGAGACGCGCCGGTTCACGCGCAGCACCGCCCCTTGGAGGCTGCCCCCGCGCAGCGGCATGTTCTCGTAGTACGCGCGGAACGCCTGCGCCCGGCGCTGCTCGAACCCCGCCGCGCCGGTGCTGGAGACGGGGCCTGCCCAGTTGTTCTCCACCTCGTGGTCGTCGAACGACACCAGCCACGGCGCCACCGCGTGCGCGGCCTGCAGGTCGGGGTCGCTCTTGTACTGGGCGTGCCGCAGCCGGTAGCCGGCGAGCGTGCGGCACTTGCCCGGCGTGTGGGTGCGGACGCGGCCGGCCAGGGCGGTGTAGCCGCTGGGGCCGTACTCGTACATGTAGTCGCCGAGGAAGACCACCAGGTCGGGCTCCTGCTCGGCCAGGCGGCGGTAGGCGGTGTAGTAGCCGTGCTCGTAGTGCGCGCACGCGGCCACGGCGAACGTGAGCGGCGTCTCCCCCGCCGGCGTCGTCCGGGTGCGGCCGGCCGGTGAGAGGCGGCCCTGGCTCCTGAACCGGTAGAAGTAGTCGCGCCCCGGCCGCAGCCCCTTCAGCTCCACGTGCACGCTGTGGGCGGCGCGCGCCCTGGCGGTGGCCGTACCGGATTCGACGATCTTGGAGAAGCGCTCGTCCGTGGCGACCTGCCAGTCCACCGCCACGTCGCGGGAGGGCATGCCGCCGCGGCCGTCCCCGCTCATCGGGTCGGTGGCGAGCCTGGTCCACAGCACGAAGCCGTCGGCCGAGGGGTCGCCCGAGGCCACGCCGAGCGTGAACGGGTCGGCTCTGAGCGCTCTGGACGAGGAGGCCGCCGCCGGGGCGGCGGGCTGCGGGAGGAGGAGGCCGGCTGTCGCCGCTGTCAGGAAGGCTCTGCGGTCCACGTCATCAGGTATCGCCGCCCGCGCTGACTCCGCCGTGACAGCGGAGTCAAGCGCGGGTGAACAGCATCGGTACGGTCGAACGTGCGGTCAGTGGACGGGACCGGGGACGTCCGGGAGGGCGGCGCGCAGCGCGGTGGCGTCGGTGAAGTGCACGCCGGTCATGCCCGCCAGCCGCGCCCCCTCGACGTTCTCCTCCCGGTCGTCGATGAAGACGATCTCGGCGGGGTCGGCGCCGAGCGCGGCGGCCAGGTGGTCGTAGATGGCCCGGTCGGGCTTGACCAGCCCCATCCTGCCGCTGTAGAAGCGGTGCCCGATCGCGGCGATCCAGGGCAGCTCGTCGAGGCCGTCACCGACGCAGACGGGCGCGTTGGACAGCAGCGCCACGTCGCGGCCCGCCGTGAGCAGGTCGTCGAGCAGGGCGACCGTGCCCTCGTCGGGGTAGGCCCAGCTCGCCACGTCTCTGGCGACCAGCCGGGCGACCTCGGTCGTGGTGGCGGGTCTGTCCAGGACGGCCGACCAGTAGGCGTGCGGGCTGAGGCCGCCCCGGTCGAACTCCAGGCGGTGCTCCCAGTAGCGGAGCTTGAACGGGCCGGGCTCGGCTCCCACGGCCCGCGCCATGGCGTCGGCGTCGGACTCGGGCTGGGGCAGGGACAGGACACCGCCGTAGTCGAAGACAATCCACGTCATGCCACGAATGGTCGCAGATGCGGGTCGAGCGCCGGGCAGCCCAGGTACTTCTCCACGGTGTGGAAGTCGATCCAGTCGAGGTTCACCAGCTCTTCGACGTCCACGCCGGTGAAGCTGGCGGCCAGCGCGGGCGGGATGGCGGCGATGTCGTCCTTGTCGGCGATGTTCACCCAGCGGCCGACGCCCGCGGGCCGCTCGCCGCGGCCGTTGACGGGGGCGGGCAGGAGGCGTTCGAACACGACGTTGCGCATGCCCAGCGGGCTGCCGAGGGTGACGAGCAGGTCGACCTCGAGGTCCGGGTTCGCCCACAGGGCCTCGTACGCGACCACGCTGCCGAGCGAGTGGGCGATGACGACCTTGGGCCGGTTCCGCCTGATCACCTCCGCCACCGCCTGCCGGGACTTCTCCCGCTTGGCCGCGTCGGTGAGGTAGGCGGCGACCTCCGGCGCGAACAGCTTGGCGAACGCCGCCGACCTGCCGTCCAGCCGGTTGAGCAGCCAGCCGGTGGCCGACTTCAGCACGCCGGTGACGTGCTCGCCCACGCCGAGGTTGCGCGCCCAGCCGATGAGCACCTGCTGGGCCTGCAGCTCCATGGCGGCGGCCGCCCGGCGCGGCACGGCCGCGTCACGGCCGTCGTCGTCGTACAGCAGGTGGGAGAAGTAGGCGATCTCGGCGAAGTACGCCCGCGCCTCGCCGCCGAGCGCGGCGTGCAGGTAGCGGTCCCACTTGCGCCGCATCGCCTCGGCCGCGCCCGTGGCGGACCGGCCGGCCTGGAGGTAATAGTTGTACTTGCCGATCCCGTGAACGCCGACGATGCCCGCCATCCGCGCCTCCCCTGCCCCGTGATCTTCTCGCGCGATTTTGGCATACGCCGCTTGCACCCGGCCGTCAACCAGGTGCCGGCGGGAGAAAACCACTGGGGGCGGCATAGGTCGCCCCGATACGGTGACATGTCACTGAAGAACGCTCGTTCCCGAACAGGAGCCCCACCCATGCCCGGCCCGCTGGTCGTCAACAACTCGATCGTCATCCCCGACGTCGAGCTCGTCTGGCGCTTCTCCCGCTCCTCAGGTCCGGGCGGCCAGGGTGTCAACACCACCGACAGCCGGGTGGAGCTGACCTTCGACGTGGCCGCGACCACCGCGCTGACGCCTGCGCTCAAGGCGCGGGCGATCGAGCGGCTGGGCTCCGGCACGATCACGATCGCCGCCTCCGAATACCGCTCCCAGCTGCGCAACCGGGAGGCCGCCCTGCACCGGCTGGCGCAGCGGCTGCGCGAGGCCGTGGCCCCGCCGCCCAAGCGCCGCCGTGCCACCAAGCCGAGCAGGGGCGCCGTCGAGCGGCGGATCAAGTCCAAGAAGCACCGCTCCGACGTCAAGCGCCTGCGCCGCGACCCCTGAGTCCCCGGTACGAGATCAGGGGATCAGGCGCGGCAACCGGGTGACCAGGGCGGCGAGATAGCCCGCCACGGCCTGCGGGATCAGGTTCCTGGCGTGCAGCTCGGAGCGGGCCAGGGGAACGTGCTCCACCTCGTACAGCCCGTACGCCGGGTCCTCGAACTCCGGCCCGTGACGCAGCTCCGGGTCCATCGTCTTCAACCTGCAGCCGAAAACATGCTGCGTCTTGACCTCGCCCCGCCACGGGTACGACACGGTGACCAGAGGCGTCACCGCGTACACCGTCGCGCCCAGCTCTTCCAGCAGCTCCCGGTGCAGGGTGTCCTCCAGCGAGCCGTCCTCCGGCTCGACGTGCCCGCCCGGCACCGACCAGTAGAGCGGGCGCCCCGGCACCGTGCGCCGGAACAGGACCAGCCGTTCGTCATGGTCGAGCAGGACACCACGGACACTGGGTCGCATACAACCACCCTATTTGACCGGTATGTCCTTCGGGTAGCCTAACCTACGGTACCGTAACCTGAAGGAGAAGATCATAGATGGCGATGACTCAGACGGAACTCCTCCACGAGCTCGAGCCGGTGGTCGCGGGAGAGCTCGACCGGCACGAGAAGATGGCCAAGGAGTGGTTCCCGCACGAGTACGTACCGTGGAGCCAGGGCCGCGACTTCGACGGCATCTACGGCGGCGAGGCGTGGCAGGACGCCGACTCCAAGATCCCGGAAGCGGCCCGCGTGTCGCTCATCGTCAACCTCCTCACCGAGGACAACCTGCCCAGCTACCACCACGAGATCGCGACGACCTTCGGCCGTGACGGCGCCTGGGGCACGTGGGTGCACCGGTGGACGGCCGAGGAGGACCGCCACGGCACCGCCATCCGCGACTACCTCACCGTCACCCGCGCCGTCGACCCGGTGGCGCTGGAGCGGGCGCGCATGGCGCACATGGAGAGCGGGTTCGTCACCGAGTACGACACGATGCTGCAGCAGCTGGCGTACGTCTCCTTCCAGGAGCTGGCCACCCGCATCGCGCACCGCAACACCGGCCGGGCCTCCGGCGACGAGGGCTGCGAGCGGCTGCTGGCCAGGATCGCCGCCGACGAGAACCTGCACATGCTCTTCTACCGCAACCTGCTCAAGGCGGCCTTCGAGCTCGACCCCAACCAGACGATGCGCGCGGTGACCGACGTGGTCACCACCTTCCAGATGCCCGGCCAGGGCATGGACGGCTTCGCCCGCAAGGCCCTGATCATCGCCAACGAGGGCATCTACGACCTGCGGCTGCACCTCGACGACGTGCTCATGCCGGTCCTGCGCCAGTGGTCGGTGTTCGACAAGAGCGGGCTCGACGCCGAGGGTGAGAAGGCACGCGAGGAGCTGTCCGCGTTCCTGGCCAGGACCGAGGCCACCGCCGCCAAGTTCGTCGAGCGCCGCGAGGAGCGCCGCGCCCGCGCCGCCGCCCGAGGCTGAGCGAACGGACGAGACCGAACAGAGGCGAACCGCCGGGCGTGCGCGCCCTCGCCCGGCGATACCGGTACGAGCACGTCGATTTCCCCTGACAAGGAACATGACGGGACACTCGTGTCGGCGTGGGAGGATCCTGGCCCATGGACATTCCCACCGCTGTGGTCGTCGGGATCGCCACACTGCTGACCATCATCCTGCTCGCGGTCGCGACGCAGCGGCTGCTGGATGTCAGGTTCGGCGCGCTGCGCACGTTCCTGGCCGCGCTGCTCGCGTTCGGGCTGGCGCAGCCGGTGCTGGAGCCGATCCTGGGCACGATCGGCCCGATGGACGGCACGCGGCCGCCCGACGCGGCCGCCCTGGGCATGCTCCTGCTGGTCCTCATGTGCATGGTGCTCATCCCGATGACGCTGCTGGTGGTGGCCGAGGCGCTGGTGCCGCCCGGCTCGCTGCCCGGGCCGCTGGAGCTGGCCAGGTCCGTACGCGGCCGCCTGTCCCGGGGCCGGCGTTACTCCCAGATCACCAGGATCGCCGTCAGGCACGGCCTCGGCCCCTATCTGCGCGGGCGGGGCGAGCGGCTGGACGACCGCTCGGGCAAGCTGCGCCTGGCCGCGTCGCTGCGCGCGGCGCTGGACGACGGCGGGGTGACGTTCGTCAAGCTCGGGCAGGTGCTGTCCACCCGGCGTGACCTGCTGCCCGCCGAGTTCGTCGAGGAGCTCGGACGGCTGCAGGACCAGGTCGCCCCGGCCCTGTGGGAGCAGATCGAGCCGGTGCTGCGCGCGGAGCTGGGCGGGCCGGTGGACGAGGTGTTCGCCGAGTTCGACCGGACGCCGCTGGCCGCCGCCTCGATCGGGCAGGTGCACGCCGCCCGGCTGCGCTCCGGCGCGGACGTCGTGGTCAAGGTGCAGCGGCCGGGCATCGAGGCGGTCGTGGGCAAGGACCTGGAGATCGTCCGGCGGCTGGCCGCGACGCTGGAGAGCAGGACCCGGTGGGGCCGCTCGCTCGGCCTGCGCGACCTGGCCGAGGGGTTCGCCACGGCGATCAGGGAGGAGCTCGACTTCCGCGTCGAGGCCGCCAACATGGCCGCCGTCTCCGCCTCCCGCGGCACTTCCGCCGAACCCGCCGACCTCGCAGGCGCAGGCGACCTCCGGAACGGAGGCGGCGCGGCCGTCGCCTATCCCGCGCCGGTCGGCGCCATGTGCTCGGAGCGGGTGCTGGTCATGGAGCGCCTGTCGGGGCGGCCGGTCACCGCGGCGGGGCCGGAAGAGGGTCCGCGCCTGGCCCGCGACCTGCTCGACTGCCTGCTCAGGCAGATCCTGGTCGAGGGCGTCTTCCACGCCGACCCGCACCCGGGCAACCTCATGCTGCTCGACGACGGCACGCTGGGCCTGCTCGACTTCGGCTCGGTCGGCCGGCTCGACGGCTCCGTGCGCTCGGCGCTCCAGCGCTTCCTGCTCGCGATGAACCGCCAGGACCCCCTGGGCGTCACGGACGCGCTGCTGGAGGTCGTGCCCAGGCCGGAGGAGATCGACGAGCCCGCCCTCGAACGGGCCCTCGGCCAGTTCATGGCCAGGCACCTGGGGCCCGGCATGGACAGCGCGCGGATGTTCACCGACCTGTTCAGGATCGTCTCGGAGTACGGCCTGTCGATCCCGCCCGAGGTGGCCGCCGTCTTCCGCGCCCTGGCCACCCTGGAGGGCACGCTGGTGCGCCTGTCGCCCGGCTTCAACCTGATCGGCGAGGCCCGCGCGTTCGCCGGCCGTTACCTCAGCGAGCAGGTCACCCCCGAGACGATCAAGGAGTCGCTCACCCATGAGCTGACCGCGCTGGTGCCGATGTTGCGCCGCCTGCCGCGCCGGGTCGAGCGGATCGCCAGCGCCGCCGAGCACGGCCGCTTCGCCGTCAACGTGCGCCTGCTGGCCGACGAGCGCGACCGCCGCTACGTGACGGGACTGCTGCACCAGGTGCTGCTCACGGTGCTGGGCGCGACGGCCGGGCTGATGGCGGTCATCCTCCTCGGCACCGACGGCGGGGCCCCGGTGGTGGGCTCGACGGGCCTGCTCCACCTCATCGGCTACAACCTGCTGGTGATCTCGGCGATCCTGGGGCTGCGGGTGCTGGCGCTCGTCTTCCGCCGCCCCCGGGCGTCCGACGAACGCATGAGCGCCCGGTAGGCGAACGCGCGAGCACCCGGCAGGCGAGCGCGCGGGACGGGCGCCCGGTAGACGGATCTACCAGCGTGTCCCCGCGGACGGCAAAGGCTGTGCGCCTCTTGACCCGGCCGTGGTCTTGGACATCCGCGGCATCGGGCAGGTTCTCGGTAACACCGGAACCCCTTGGGAGCAGTGGGTGAAAATCATCGGGATCGCCGCCAGTCTCCACGCGGGGTCATTCATCACCAGATTGTTGGACGCGGCGGGCGGCGAACTGCCGGACGGTGTCGGCTTCGAGGTGTGGCGCGGGCTGGAGGAGATCCCGCCGTACCGGAGCGGGCCGGTCCCGGCCGCGGCACGCGAGCTGCTCACCCTGGTCGCGGGCGGTGACGGGGTGCTGCTGACCGCTCCCGAGCACAGTCTGCTGCCGCTGGAGCTGACGTACACGCTGGACTGGATGTCGGCCAGGGACGGGCTGTCGGGCAAGCACGTGGCGGTGATGAGCGCGAGCGCGCGCGCCTGCGGGGCCATGTGGGCGCAGGCGGAGCTCTACAAGCAACTGCTGGGGGCGGGCGCCGTCGTGAGCGGCGCCGAGCTGGTGATCTCACCCGCCTGGCCGCTGTTCGGCGACGACGGCCAGCTGATCGTCCCCGACCTGCGTGACCAGGTGCGCGCCGTGATCCGGCGGCTGTGCCCGTCGGACGTCATGGAACCGGTGCTGTCGCTCTAGCCGGGACCGCCCCCGCAGCCGTCACGTGTCCCAGGGCGTGCGTTTGAGCAGCCGGTCGAGCTTGATGTTCATGTCCATCGTCTCGGAGCGCAGGAAGTCCATCTCGCGCCGCCACTGCTGCCTGAAGGCGTCGACCTCGCCGGCGATCCAGATCCGGATGTCCTCGACGCTCTCCATCACCGCCGGCTGCGACACCTCCCTGCGCACGCCCGCGATCTCGATGCCGAACGCGGCGAACTCCTCGCTGGTCAGCATCATGCCTTGGTCCAGCCTGGCCTGCAGCTGCGCGATCCCCTCCTGCAGCTTCAGCGACCGTTCGGCGATGTCGTGCAGGAGAAGCGCCTGCCGTTCGAGTTCGCCACCGTGTTCCATCGTGGTTTCAAGATCATCGACGCGGAGTTTCAAGTCGAGGATCTCCGCCCGCATGTCCACCGCCACCTCCCCCTTTGCCGGCCGTCCAGGTACCTGTAAGGACATCGTCGCAGCCGGTGAGCGGTGCTGCCCACCCGGAGGAGAACGGCGGGTACGGATCTGTCCACCCGCCATCTCAGCGGGGTAGAGGATTCTCCCCCGGCGGCCTCAGATCAGCTCGATGAGGTCGGCCACGGAGTCGACGATCAGGGAGGGGCGGTAGGGGAAGCGGTCGATCTCGTGCCGCTGGGTGACCCCGGTGAGGACGAGGATGGTGAACAGCCCCGCCTCCATGCCGGAGACGATGTCGGTGTCCATGCGGTCGCCGATCATGGCCGTGGTCTCGCTGTGGGCCTCGATCTCGTTGAGCGCGCTGCGCATCATCCGCGGGTTGGGCTTGCCGACGAAGTAGGGCTCGACCCCGGTGGCCCTGGTGATGAGCGCGGCGACGGCGCCGCAGGCGGGCAGCGAGCCCTCGGTGGAGGGGCCGATGGGGTCGGGGTTGGTCGCGATGAAGCGGGCGCCGCCCTCGATGAGGCGGATGGCACGGGTGATCTGGGTGAAGCTGTAGGTGCGGGTCTCGCCGAGCACCACGTAGTCGGGGTCGAGGTCGGTCAGGATGTAGCCGACCTCGTGCAGCGCCGTGGTCAGGCCGGCCTCGCCGATCACGTACGCCGAGCCGCCCGCCCGCTGGTCGTCGAGGAACTGGGCGGTGGCCAGCGCGGAGGTCCAGATGGACTCGGCGGGCACGTCGAGTCCGGCGCCGGCCAGGCGTACCGACAGGTCCCGCTGGGTGTAGATCGAGTTGTTGGTCAGGACCCGGAACTTCCGGCCGGACTCGCTGAGCCTTTTGATGAATTCGTCCGCACCTGGGACCGGACGTCCCTCGTGGACGAGCACGCCGTCCATGTCGGACAACCAGGAGTCGATCCGCTTACGCTGAGTCACGCGGCCCATGGTACCGAGCGCGCCTTATCGACTTCCCGCCCGGCACGTGAACAATGTTCTTCATGTCGTTCATCGAATCCGCCCAGGACATGCGGGACGAGCTCGTCCGGCTCAGGCACTCCTTGCACACCACCCCCGAGCTCGGCCTGCACCTGCCGCGTACGCAGGAGAAGGTGCTGGCGGCGCTGGAGGGACTGCCCCTGGAGATCACCACGGGGAAGACGCTCAGCTCCGTCACCGCCGTGCTGCGGGGCGGCCGGCCGGGGCCGGCGGTGCTGCTGCGGGGCGACATGGACGCCCTGCCCGTGACCGAGAAGAACGACCTGCCCTACGTCTCCCAGCTGCCCGGCCAGATGCACGCCTGCGGGCACGACCTGCACACCGCGATGCTGGCCGGGGCGGCGCACCTGCTGAGCGCGCGGCGCGACGAGCTGGCCGGTGACGTGATCTTCATGTTCCAGCCGGGCGAGGAGGGGCACGACGGCGCCAAGCAGATGATCGGCGAGGGCGTGCTGGACGCGGCGGGGGCGCGGCCGGTGGCGGCGTACGGCATGCACGTGGTGTCGTCGATGTTGCCGCCGGGCCTGTTCGCGTCGCGGCCGGGGCCGATCATGGCGGCGGCGGACGTGTTCGCCGTGACGGTGAAGGGGCGCGGCGGGCACGGTTCGACCCCGCACATGGCGCTGGACCCGATCCAGGCGGGCTGCGAGATGGTGACCGCGATGCAGACGATGGTGACCAGGACGTTCAACGTGTTCGACCCGGTCGTGGTGACGGTGGGCAGCTTCCACGGCGGGTCGGCGGACAACGTGATCCCCGACGAGGCCAGGTTCGAGGCGACGGTGCGCACGTTCAGCAAGGAGAACCGGGCGCTGGTCAAGCGGCGGCTGGAGGAGGTCGTGCGGGGCGTGGCCGCGGCGCACGGGCTGGAGGTGGAGACGGCGCTCGGCATGGGCTACCCGGTGACGGTCAACGACCAGGGCGAGGCCGAGTTCGTCGGCGCGACGGCGGGCGAGCTGTTCGGTCCCGGCCGTTACTTCGTCTCGCCGCAGCCGGTGATGGGGTCGGAGGACTTCTCGTACGTGCTGGAGAACGTGCCGGGCGCGTTCGTCTTCCTGGGGGCCTGCCCGCCCGGCAGGGACCCGGCGACGGCGCCCTACAACCATTCCCCCGAGGCGCAGTTCGACGACGCGGTGCTGCCCGACGGGGCCGCGCTGTACGCGTCGCTGGCCTTCTCCCGGCTGTCCTGACATGCGGGCCTGGGTGGTGGACCGGCCGGGGCCGATGGCGTCCCGGCCGCTGGCGCTGATCGAGCGGGAGGTGCCCGAGCCGGGGCCCGGCGAGGTCCTGGTGGAGGTGGAGGCGTGCGGCGTGTGCCGGACGGACCTGCACCTGGCCGAGGGCGACCTGGCACCGCGGCGGCCCAGGACCACCCCCGGGCACCAGGTGGTGGGCCGCGTCGCGGGCGGGGCCGGCACACCCGGCGCGCGGGTGGGCGTGGCCTGGCTGCGCTCGACGTGCGGCCGGTGCCGCTACTGCCTGCGCGGCATGGAGAACCTGTGCCCTGACTCCACCTACACCGGGTGGGACGCCGACGGCGGCTACGCCGACTATCTCGTGGCGCCGGCCGATTACGTCTATCCCCTGCCCGACGACCGTCCCGCCGAGTGGCTGGCCCCGCTGCTGTGCGCCGGGATCATCGGCTACCGGGCGCTGGCGCGGTGCGACCTGCCCTCCGGCGGGCGGCTGGGCATCTACGGGTTCGGCGCCTCGGCCCATCTGACCGCGCAGGCGGCCATCGCGCAGGGCGCCACCGTGCACGCGGTGAGCAGGTCGGAGGCTTCCCGGCGGCTGGCCCTTGAGCTGGGCGCGGCCTCGGCCGGGGACCGGCCGCCCGAGCCGCTCGACGCGGCCATTCTGTTCGCGCCCGTGGGTACCCTGGTACCACCGGCGCTCGAAGCACTCGACCGGGGCGGCACGCTCGCCGTCGCGGGCATCCACCTCACCGACGTGCCGTCGCTGAACTACGAGCGGCACCTGTTCCAGGAGCGGACGCTGCGCAGCGTGACGGCCAACACCAGGGCCGACGGGCGGGCGTATCTGGAGCTCGCGCTGGCGCATCCGCCGCGGGTGACGACGACGCCCTACCCCTTCGAGGAGGCCGGGCGGGCACTGGCCGATCTGGCCGCGGACCAGGTCAACGGCGCGGCCGTGCTGGTAAAGACCTGACCGAATGCTTGATGGCGCTTAGCACCACTTCGTACACTCATGAAGGAAAGTTACATTAGCCTCACAACCACTGGAGATTATTGACGCTGGTTCGACGCGATCGTAATGTCCGGTCAATCCCTAGAGACATCCCCCGGAGCGGCAAATGAAGCGACTGGCAGCGGTAGTGGCGTTGCTGGGCCTTGCCACCGCGACAGCGGCGTGCAGCGGCGGTACGACCAACAAGTCCGGCGGCTCGGGCGGCGGTGGAGGCGGACTCTTCACCACGATCGACGTGAACCGGCCCGGCCTTGAGGCCTCGGCCCCGGCCAACCCGTACAACCCGAAGGGCAACTCCTTCCCGGGTTACAGCTCCATGAAGCTGGGCTGGGTGGTCAACCACCTGACCGACCCGAACAAGGCGCTGCCGGGTCTGGCGGCGAGCTGGGAGCTCGCGGACGACAACTCCGCGATCACGCTGAAGCTGCAGCCGAACGCGAAGTGGTCCGACGGCAAGCCGGTCACCGCCGAGGACGTCAAGATGTCCATCGGCATCGCCTACACGCAGGGCAGCACGGCCTTCTCGACCACGCCGGGAGCGGCGGGCGCCGCCGCGGAGGTCGAGGTCGTCGACCCGCAGACCGTCAAGATCACCCAGGACATGGCCAACCCCAGTCCGAAGTTCGCCCGCGGCGTGCTCGACACCACGATCCTGCCCGCGCACGTGTGGAGCAGCGTGCTCCCCGCGGACTTCTGGGACAAGCTGAAGGCCGCCCGCGGTGAGGGCGCCGACGCCGAGAAGGCCCGCGAGGAGATCACCGGCCTGGGCGAGAAGGTGATCTCCTTCGCCCCGCCGAAGGACGTCTCCGCCGGCCCGTTCGTGCTGGAGCGGGTCAACCCCTCCGAGGCGCTGCTGGTCAGGAACAAGTACTTCTTCAACGCCGCCAACGTCGCGCCGGCGCAGGTGAAGTTCCTCAACTACACCGGCAACGAGCAGATCTGGAACTACCTGACCCAGGGCAAGCTCGACCACGCCGGCTTCACCGCCGCCCCGACGGACGTGATGAACCGGATCAAGGCCGCCTCCGGCAACGAGGTCATCAAGGGTTACTCCCCCGTCGCCGTCGGCATGGCCTTCAACCAGACCAAGAAGCCGTACGACAACGTCCACGTGCGCAGGGGCCTGGCCTACCTGATCGACCGCGACCAGGTCACCAAGGTCGCCTCGCCCGAGGGCGGCACGCCCGCCGCGACGACGAGCGGCATCCACCAGAAGGCGGCGCAGGCGTGGATCCCCGAGACCGTGCCGCAGCTTGAGCAGTACAAGCCGGACGTGGCCAAGGCCGAGACCGAGTTCAAGGAGGCCGGCCTGGTCAAGAAGGACGGCAAGTGGACGCTCTCCGACGGCTCGCCGTGGAAGGTGTCCATGCACGCGCCGTCCGGGTTCTCCGACTGGCTGTCGGCCCAGGAGAACATCAAGAGCCAGCTCGTCAAGGCCGGCGTGGACGCCGAGGTCGTGACGACCGCCGACTACCCGCTCTACCTGGAGGAACTGGCCGCCGGCAAGTACGACGTCGGCTTCTGGCTGATGGCGCTCGGCCCCGCGCCGTACGACATCTTCCAGCGCCTCTACGGCGCCTCCAACGGCTGGAGCAACGTCGCGGGCAAGGTCACGCACAGCGCCCCCGGCAAGAACAACAACTGGATGGGCGGCCCCGAGGAGATCGAGGTCGACGGCGAGAAGATCAACCCCGGTGAGCTGACCGGCCAGCTGAACTCCGCCGACGAGCAGGCCGCCAAGCCGATCATGGCGAAGCTGGCCAAGGCCGCCAACCAGGACCTGCCCGTCATCCAGCTCTGGGACTACATCAACGCCCAGTTCGTCAACAACAACCGTTTCACCGGCTGGCCGCACGACGACGAAGTGCTGCGCATGGGCACCGGCGTCCTGCCCTCGGGCGTGTGGATCCAGCAGGGTCTGATCAAGGCGAAGCAGTAGCCTATGACGCTCATCACACGGCGACTCGCGGGCCACCTGGCCCGCGGGTTCGTCATGATCCTGGTCGTCGCGACGATCAGTTTCTTCATCGTCAACAACATCCCCGGCGACCCCATGGCCGCCCGCTACGAGAAGCTGATCGAGCAGGGGATGGCGCCGGAGGCGGCCCAGCAGGCCGTGAAGGTGCTCTACGGCTTCCAGCCGGACGGCACGCTCTGGCAGCAGTACTCCGACTACATCTCCGGTCTGCTCCGCCTCGACCTCGGCGTCTCGGTGACCAGGCCGGGGACGCCCGTGCTCGACGTGCTGACCGACGCGGCCAAGTGGACCATCGTCCCGGTGCTGGTGGGCACGCTGCTGAGCTTCCTGGTCGGGATCATCTTCGGCGTGTACGCCGCCATCAAGCGCACCGGCAAGCTCGGCGACGCCCTGTCGATCTCCGGCTCGCTGCTGCACGGCATCCCGCAGTACGTGCTGGCGATGCTGCTGGTGGTGATCTTCGCCACGCTCATCCCCATCCTGCCCGCCGACGGCTCGGTGGACATCCTGTACGAGCCGGGCTTCAACGGCCCGTACATCGGCTCGCTGGTCGAGCACGCGGTGCTGCCGGTGCTCACGTACGCGCTGTCGGCCTACGGCGGATGGGTGCTGGCGATGAAGTCGAGCGTGGTCACCGTGCTCGGCGACGACTTCATCCTGGCCGCCGAGCTGCGCGGGGTGAAGCGCTCGATCGTCTTCCGCTACATCGCGCGCAACGCGATCCTGCCGCTGTTCACGATGCTCGCCCTGTCGCTGGGCCTGCTGCTCGGCGGCGCGGTCTTCATCGAGAAGATCTTCAACTATCCGGGGCTCGGCTGGTTGCTCATCAGCAGCGTCACCGACCGCGACTACGCCCTGATGGGCGGGGCGTTCCTGCTGATCACCGTCGGGACCATCCTGGCCAACATCGTGGCCGACCTGTTCTACACGGTCATCGACCCGCGCGTGCGCAGCGGAGAGGAGGCGTCGTGAGTGCCACGCTGATTCCCGAGACCGGCTCGGCCGCCTCGGAGATGCGCCGCAACTTCTGGCGCGGCGTGTGGCGGGTGATGCGGCGCAAGCCCAGCCGCCTGGTCGGGGTCGTCATCATCGCGGGCTTCATCCTCATGGGGGTCGTGGGGCCGATGGTGCTGCCCGAGCACCTGCCCTCCGACACGAACGCGATCACCCAGGCGCCCAGCTGGGAGCACTGGTTCGGCACCGACCCGCAGGGCAGGGACGTGCTCGCGCTGGTCATCACCGGCTCGCGGTACGTGCTGCTCACCGCCGCGGTGACCGCGGTCATCACGGTCGTCGTGGGCACCGCGATCGGCCTGTTCTCCGGCTTCAAGCGGGGCCGCTGGGACACCGTGCTGATGCGGTTCACCGACATGAAGCTCACCATCCCCGGCCTGCCGCTGCTGCTGGTGCTGGCCACCGTGTGGCAGTTCGGCAGCCCGCTGCAGATGGGCCTGGTGCTGGGCCTGCTCGGCTGGGGCGGCGTGGCTAGGGCGGTGCGCTCCCAGACGCTGTCGCTGCGCGAGCGCGGCTTCATCGAGGCGGCGCGCGGGCTGGGCCTGTCCACGAGGCACATCATCGGCAAGGAACTGCTGCCGAGCATGGCGCCGTACATCGCGATGAACATGCTCATCTCGGTGACCGGTGCGGTGTACTCCCAGGTGGGCCTGTTCTTCCTGGGCGTGCTGCCGTACGAGTCGGACAACTGGGGCGTCATGCTCAACCTGGCCGTGTTCCAGGCCGGCGCCATGATCACACCGAACGCGCTCGGCTACCTGCTGGCCCCGCTGCTGGCGATCCTGCTGCTCACGCTCGGCATCGTGCTCGTGGTCGACGCCATGGACGAGATCTTCAATCCCCGGCTGCGCGAGGAGTAACGGTGGGTACACAAGCGCCGGGAGTGCGCATCGGCGGCCTGACGGTCGTCTACAAGACCCCGGCGGGCGAGCTGCCCGCCGTCAGGGACATCAGCCTGACGCTGGAGCCCGGCACGATCACCGGCATCGTCGGCGAGTCGGGCTCGGGCAAGTCCACGCTGGCGCTGTCCCTGCTCAACGCCGTCCAGCCGCCCGGCAGGATCGCGGCGGGCAGCGTCGAGATCGACGGGCTCGGCGACGTGGTCGGCCTGGCCGGCGAGGAGCTGCGCAAGGCCAGGGGCCGGCACATCGGCTACGTCTTCCAGGCCGCCCAGAACTCGCTCAACCCGCTCAAGACGGTCGGCAAGCAGCTGCTCGACCTCGGCCGCTCGCACGGCGTGGAGGACCTGCGCGGGCTGGTGCGCGAGGCCCAGGAGCTGCTCGGCCGGATGGGTCTCGACGGCGCCCGGGTGCTCGACTCGCACCAGCACGAGCTGTCCGGCGGCATGCGCCAGCGGGTCGGCATCATGCTGGCGCTGGTGCTCAACGCGCACCTGGTGGTGCTGGACGAGCCGACGACCGCGCTGGACATGATCACCCAGGCGAACATCCTGAAGATCGTCCGTGAGGTGCACGCCGAGCGCGGCCTGACCACGCTGGTCATCACGCACGACATCGGCGTGGTGGCCGAGGTGGCCGACCGGCTGGCCGTCATGTACGGCGGCCGCCTGGTCGAGCAGGGCCCCACCAGGGAGGTCCTCGGCGCGCCGCAGCACCCGTACACGAAGGGGCTGATCAAAGCCATCCCCCGGCTCGTCGGCGACATCGACGAGGCGCGGGCGCTGCCGGGACGCCCGCCGACGCTGGCGACCGTGCCCAAGCAGGGCTGCGTGTTCAGGGAGCGCTGCGCGCTGCGCATGGACGTGTGCGACGACGTGGACCCCGCGCCCCAGGTCGACCAAGGCGAGCGCGGGCCGAGGACGGTCGCCTGCCACGCCGTGACGGTGAAGGAGCACGCATGATCACCGGGACCGGGGTCGTCAAGACCTTCAAGCAGCGGGGCAAGATGCTCGGCGCGCGCGAGGTGCGGGCGCTGCGGGGCGTGGACTTCGCCATCCCCAAGGGCGGGGCGGCCTCGTTCATCGGCGAGTCCGGGTGCGGGAAGACCACGCTGGGGCGGATCATCGCGGGGCTGGAGACGTACGACGAGGGCGAGATCGAGATCGGCGGCGTCCCCATGTCGGGGCTCAAGCACAAGCAGCGCCAGCCGCACTTCCGCAAGATCCAGATGATCCACCAGGACCCGTACTCGGCCCTGAACCCGACCAGGACCGTGCACCAGACGCTGCACGCCCCGCTGACCCTGCGGGCCGGGCAGACCGGGCGTTCGCGGGCGTGGATCGAGGAGCGGGCGGCCGAGGTGCTGTCGCTGGTCGGGCTGGATCCCGGCACGGTGCTGTCGCGCTATCCGCACCAGTTGTCCGGCGGCATGCGCCAGCGGGTGGTCATCGCCCGCGCGCTGACCGTGGACCCCGAGATGCTGGTCGCCGACGAGGCCGTGTCGATGATCGACGTCTCGCTCCGGCTGGGCATCCTGGCGCTGCTGAAGGACCTGCGCGAGCGGCTCGGGGTCAGCGTGCTGTTCATCACGCACGACGTGGCCACCGCCCGCTACATCGGCGCCGACGGCGAGCTGTACGTCATCTACCGGGGGCAGGTCGTCGAGCGCGGCGCCGTGGACACGATCATCGCCGATCCCGTGCACCCGTACACGCAGTCGCTGCTGTCGGCCATCCCCGTGCTGCACGGCCTGGAGCAGCCGGGCGAGCAGCCCGTGATGCCGCTGGAGTCGCTGGACGAGAGCCAGTCCGACGCGGGCTGCCTGTTCGCCCGCCGCTGCCCGTTCAGGGGCGAGCGGTGCGCCGAGGAGCGGCCGCTGCTGCGGATCACCGAGGGGGCGCCGCAGGAGCACGCGTGCTTCTACCCCGAGCGCCGCGACGTGATCGCCCGGCCGATGAGCGAGGTGTGATGTCCCACGCCGTACGGGCCGCGGAGCCCGCCGAGGCGGCCCGCGCCGCCGCGGCCGCGCTGACGCTGGACGCCGGCGAGGCCGTGGCCCTGACGGAGGCGCTGTGGCGGCCTCCCGCCGGGCGGCGGTGGACGGCGCTGGCCACTGACGGCGGCGTGGTGATGGCCTCGATCTCGCAGAAGGATCCGCAGGCCGGGCACATCGACCTGCTCGCCGTGCACCCCTCCGCGCAGGGCGAGGGCCGCGGCACGGCGCTCGTGCGCGCGGCCGAGGAGTGGCTGCGCGAGCAGGGCGCGCGCCAGGCCCGCTTCGCCGGGAACCCGCCGTGCTACGCCTGGCCGGGGATCGACGTGCGCTACACCGCCGCCGCCTGCCTGGCCGAGCGCCTCGGCTACGAGCGCTACCACGTGGCCTGGAACATGACGGCGGATCTCCGGGCCGCCGACCTATCCGTGGCGGACGAGGTGGCCCGGCTGGCGGAGTCGGGGGTCACCGTCCACGCGGCCGGGGACGACAGGAAGCGCGTCGCCGCGTTCGTCGAGGAGCACTGGAACGAGCGGTGGGCCTGGGAGGCGGTCAACGCCGCCGGGCTGCACTACGCCGAGCGCGACGGCCGGATCCTCGGCTTCGCCGCGTGGGGGTCGCGCCCGGCCTGGTTCGGGCCGATGGGCACCGCCGAGGACGCGCGCGGGCTGGGTCTCGGCCGGGTGCTGCTGCGCCGGTGCCTGGCCGACCAGCGGGCCGCCGGGCAGGACAGCGCCCAGATCGGGTGGGTGGGGCCGTTGCGGTTCTACTCGCGCGCCGTCGGCGCGCGAGCGGAACGCGTCTTCTGGCTCTACCGGCGCGATCTGGCGTGATGTCACGTATAGAGCAGGTGTCCCTCAGGGCGGCCCGGCGGCGGGCACAGCTCGCGCGGATCTTCACCGGCCTCCAGGCCCCTGGTGAGGGTGTCGGATCCCCACAGGTGGTCGAGGAACAGGTCGGGGCCCCACCAGCGCAGGTCGTCAGGATAGAGCGTACGGGCCACGTGCAGCATGGACAGACCGGTCAGCACCGGCCTGAAGGCCCGGCGGTCGTGCACGTGGAGCTGCACCCCGCGGACGGGGGTGCCGGCGTGCTTGTGGAAGGTCGGGGTGAACCACGTCTCCCTGAACCGCACGCCCGGCAGGCCGAGCGCCGCCAGCGCCGGCGCGAACCTGTCGTCGGCGTACGGAGCCCCGATCAGCTCGAACGGCCGGGTCGTGCCGCGCCCCTCGGAGAAGTTGGTCCCCTCGAACAGCCCGGTTCCCGGGTAGACGAGCGCGGTGTCCGCAGTCGGCATGTTGACCGACGGCATCACCCAGGGCAGCCCGGTGTCGTGGTGGGTCATGTCCCGCCGCCAGCCCTCCATGGTCACCACGGTCAGGTCGAGGTCGAACCCGAACAGCCCGGCCAGCTCGCCCACGGTCCTGCCGTGCCGCAGCGGCAGCGGGAAGCGGCCGACGAAGCTGGCGAACGCCGGGTCGAGCAGCGGCCCCTCCTGCACCTCGCCGCCCAGCGGGTTGGGCCGGTCGAGCACCACGAACCGCAGACCGAGCCGGGCGGCCGACTCCATCAGGTCGTACATGGTCCACACGTAGGTGTAGAAGCGGGCGCCCACGTCGGCGATGTCGAAGACCAGGGTGTCGACGCCGGAGGCGGCCACCACGCGGTCGAGGGGCTCGCCGGACAGCTTGTGGGTGTCGTACACCGGCAGCCCGGTCCTGGGGTCGACCGTGTCGCCCTCGCTGCCCGCCGCCTGGGCGGTGCCGCGCATGCCGTGCTCGGGACCGAACAGGGCGGTCAGCTTCAGCCCCGCGGCCAGCAGGGCGTCGGGGGTGGCGGTCAGGTCGGGCAGCACGCCGGTCGGGTTGGTGATCAGGCCGAGGCGGGAGCCTCCGGCGAGGGAGGGATCCGCGGCCAGCCGTTCTGCTCCGGTTCTCACATGTTGCATGAACCCATTGTCTGAAAGATATTTACAAGAGAGAAGTAGAGGGTGGAAATTAGCGACATGATTGATCCGCTACCCGAGCTGTCCACCGAGCAGAGCGATCCCCGCTACAGCCAGATCGACCGGCTGCCGACGGAGCAGATCGCCCGGCTGATGAACCAGGCCGACGCCGCCGTGCCCGCCGCGGTCGCCGCCGCCGTCCCCGCGATCTCGGCCGCGATCGACGCGATCGCCGCCAGGATGGCCGAGGGCGGCCGGCTCCTGTACGTGGGCGCCGGCACGTCCGGCCGGCTGGCCGTGCTCGACGCCAGCGAGTGCCCGCCCACCTTCGGCACCGATCCGTCGCTGGTCCAGGGCATCATCGCCGGCGGGCCCGACGCGCTGACCCGCTCCGTCGAGGGCGCCGAGGACGACCCGGAGGCGGGCGCGGCCGCGTTGAAGGACCTGGAGGTGGGACCGCTCGACTCGGTGGTGGGCGTGTCCGCCAGCGGGCGGGCTCCTTTCGTGCTGGGCGCGCTGGCCGAGGCCGCCGCCAGGGGCGCGCTGACCGTGGGCCTGTCGTGCAACGCGGGCGCGCCGCTGTCGGCCGCCGCCGAGCACGCCGTGGAGGTCGTGGTGGGGCCCGAGGTGGTGACCGGCTCGACCCGGCTGAAGGCGGGCACGGCCCAGAAGCTCGTCCTGAACATGATCTCGACGATCTCCATGGTGAAGCTCGGCCGCACGTACGGGAACCAGATGATCGAGATGTCGGCGATGAACAGCAAGCTCGCGGGACGGGCGCTGCGCATGGTCAGGGACATCACCGGGGCCGACCAGGAGAGCGCGGTCGCGGCGCTGGACGCGGCTGGCGGCCAGGCGAAGATCGCGGTCCTGATGATCCAGCACGGCATCGACGCCGAGGCGGCCCGCGCGCTGCTGGAGTCGCACGGGGAACGCCTCAGCGACGCCTTGAGCGGCTGAGGTCCCGGGCGGCCGATTTCTTCATGGGGGTGGGGATGTCCGATCGCCTTGAGGCGATCCTGGCGGACGCGGTGCCGCGCGTCTGCCCGGCCGCGGTCGCGCTGATCGCCGTCGACGGATCCGTGGTGGCCGCGGCCGCCGCCGGGGAGCTCGTCCGGTACGCCGGCGCGGAAGGCGGCCTGGCCGCGGACCGGCCTCCCGTCGGTCACGACTCGATCTTCGACCTGGCCTCGATCAGCAAGCTGTTCACCACGGTCGTGCTGCTCTCGCTGGCCGAGGAGGGCCGGCTGGACCTGGACGAGCCGGTGAGCGGCCGGATCGCGGCGGCCGATCGGAGCATCACGCCGCGGCGCCTGCTCACCCACACGGCGGGCCTGCCCGCGGGCCGCCGCATCGGTGACGAGCTGCCCGGCCCGCTCACGCCGGCGACGGCGGAGCGGCTCGCCGGGGCCAGGATGGCCGCCATGCTGAGCACGCCGGTCGCGCACCCGGCAGGCGGGCCCTACCTCTACAGCGACGTCGGCATGGTCATGGCCGGCCGCCTGGCCGAGCTGGCCGGTGGCGCGTCCCTGGACGTGCTGGTCCGCGACCGGATCACGAGCGTGCTCGGGCTGCCGGACACCGGCTACCGGCCGCAGCCCGCGCTGCTGGAGCGGATCGCGGCCACCGAGTTCAAACCCGAGCGGCCCGGACCCGGCTGCGTCAGGGGCGAGGTGCACGACGAGACCGCGTACGCGCTGGGCGGCGTGGCCGGGCACGCCGGGGTCTTCGCGACCGCCGCCGACCTGCTGGCCTTCGGCGAGGCGCTGCGGCTGGGCGGCGAGGGCGTGCTGCGCCCGGAGAGCGTGGCCGAGATGACGCGCGACCAGGGGGTGGCGGGGGCGCCGTTCCGGCACGGGCTCGGCGTGCGCATCGGCGATCCCGGCATCGCCGGTCCGCTGGCGGACGCGTACGGGCACTCGGGCTTCACCGGCACCTCGCTCGTCGTCGACCCCGCCCGCCGGCTGACCATGGTGCTGCTGACCAACGCCGTGCACCCGGTACGCGGCCGCGACGGCGTCAGGGAGCTGCGCGGGGCGGTGGCGGAACTCGCCGCGCGCCTGGCAGGCCACCTCCCGGCGCGGGAGACCCGTCCGGCGTAATCTGCGGGCATGCCCGTGCATCTGAACCACACGATCGTGCCGGCCACCGACAGGGACGCGACCGCCGCCTTCCTCGTCGAGATACTCGGGCTGGAGCCCGCACCGGTCTACGGGCCGTTCCGGGTCGTCTCCCTCGGCAACGGCGTCTCGCTCGACGTCGCGAGGGCCGACGGCGACGTGCCGCCGCAGCACTACGCGTTCCTGGTGAGCGAGCCCGAGTTCGACGAGATCTGGGGCCGGATCAAGGAGCGCGGCCTGACCTTCTGGGCCGACCCCTACCATCAGCGGCCTGGGCAGATCAACACCAACGACGGCGGGCGCGGCCTCTACTGGTCCGACCCCGACGGGCACAACCTGGAGATCATCACGGTGCCGTACGGCGGCTGGTAGCCGCCCCCGAGGCGTGGGGCCGGTAGCCGCCATGAAGCGTGCGGCCGGCGACGTCCCGCCTCAGGGCGCCAGGGCTTCGAGCGCCTCCTCGGCCCGGCGCAGCGCCTCCTTCGGATCGGACTCGGGGATCTCGCGGTCGAAGTTCAGGTCGTGGAAGACGTCGGTGACGCCCTTCCCGGCCAGTTCGGCCACGTCGCGCCGGATCTTGTCGTACGTGCCGCTCAGCGGACGGTCCTCGTCGGCCGCCCGCACCCGCGTGACCCCGCGGACCACGAACCTGAACGCGTCCAGGTCGCGCCCGGCCGCGGCCAGCTCATCCTTGATCAGCGCGATCCGCCCGGCGATGGCCGACAGGTCCTCCCTGCTGGAGCTGACCCAGCCGTCCGCCAGCCGGGCCGCGCGGCGCAGCGCGACGTCGGCGGTGCCGCCGAGCAGGATCCGCGGCGGGCCCGGCTCGGGCTTGGGGTCGATGTGGGCGGGCGGCACCCGGTAGAACTCGCCCTCGTGCGCGACCACGTCGTCCTGCCACGCCGCACGCAGCACCTCGACGAACTCCTCGCCCCTGCGCCCGCGCCCGGCCATGTCGACGCCGGCCGCGGCGAACTCCTCGGGCAGCCAGCCCAGGCCCAGCCCGGCGGTGACCCGGCCGCCCGACAGCGTCTGCAGCGTGGCCAGCTGCTTGGCCAGCGCCACCGGTTGCGCGTACGCGTTGAGCACGGCGACGCCGAGCCCGATCCTGCCGGTCACGGCCGACAGGTGGGCCAGCGTGATCAGCGGGTCGTGCACGGCGCGGTAGGTGGGGCCCATGGGATGCCCGACGGGGTAGAGGAGCCGCTGGAACGTCCAGAGCTCGGCGTAGCCCAACTCCTCGGCCCGGACGGCGACCCGGCGCATGTTTCCCGGCGTGGCCCACGCCCCTGACTGCGGTACGGCGAAACCGACTCTCATGGTCCTATCTTGTCCGACGCGCGTTCGCCGCCGACAGGCGCCTGCTTCACCCGATGGCCATCTCATGTCCTGAGACGATGTGATCGTCCTGGAAACGTGCTTGACGGGTGTCCGTCGCTCTGACAATTTCATCTGCACGTGCAAAAGGGCCGCTCATCCGGTGGGCGCAGAGATGAGCCCGGCTCTGCTCTTTTGTTCGCGACCCTGTCATCCGGCCGCGACACGCCGAAGCCGGCAGATGTGACACAGCTCACACCGAATGGCCCGAGGGCCCGACAGCAATGACCGCCGATTCTCGGGGCGAAGATCACTATTACCGCTCTGGCCAGGATCGCCCTGGTCGGTGCCTTCTGGAGGGAAATCGTCCGTCGGCCGCATCGCCGCGCGACCACCCGCGAAGGTCCCGGATTCTACCGCCGTCGCGAGGACCTTTCACACCCGCTCGCTCCCGGAGTTCGTCCCTCACACACGGTAGGTTTCTGCCGTGCTGCAGGACATCCTGCGACACTCCCTGATCTGCACCAGTCCGTCGGTGATCTCACCGGTGGGTCGCCGCGCGGTGGCCCGGCCGACCGCCCCCATGGGGTCGGCCTCGCCCGCTCTCCCCCAAGAGAGCTGAGATCAGGGAGGTGGCCATGTGCCGCCACAGGAAGAGGCCCGAGGATCCGGGGAAGGACAACACGACGCGGCGCGCCACGATCGTCGCCGCCGCCGCCGCGGTCGCCAGGCTGATCATGGACCTGGTGGACAAGTGGCGGAGCTGACGGCCCCGGGCCGCACCGGTTACCGCCGGCGCGGCCGCAGGGCCGCCAGATAACCCGGAAGGGGTTCACCCCGGCCATCGCCCGGCCGGACCACGGTGGGCCCCTTCCCCCTTTGAGTTACCCCTCGGAGAGTCGCGGAAGCGGCCGTGCTCGCCCGTCGCCGGCCTCGCCTCGCCGTTTCACGCGCCTCTTCAGATCTACGCAACGTACAGACCCGACTACAAGGTCACGGTGCGAACTGGCAAGGTGTTGCGAAATGTCTAATTTGCCAGCCAGCCGAATCCCATTATGTCGATACCAAGACATTTTTCGAAAGGGGCATCTTCGTCACAGCATCACGACATATTTCGGTGGATCGCGCTTCACCTCCGCATTCGACCTTTTATCGAGGTCGTCCCGGAGAGCGCTTGCCTGGTGCGGTAAAGGATCATACCAACGAGTAGGTTCACTCTCGCCGCCCGGGAACCACGACCCCGCCGCCGGACCTGAGCCGGGCCACCGCCCCCTTACTCTGTACGGGTGGGTCTGGAGGAGGAGCTCGCGGGCATCGCCGCGGCGTACGGCGGCGCGGGCGAGCCCGTGTTACATCCGACGCGCACCGACGTCGTGGTGCTGCGCAGAGGAGAGGTCGTGGTCAAGGCCCACTCGGCGCGTGACGACGCCGGGGACTTACGGCCGAGGCTGAAGGCGGCGGCGTCGGCCGCGGTGAGCGGCGTGATGCTGGCCCCGCTGGAGCCCGAGGTGCTGTCGGCGGGCGGGCGCGCGGTCACGGTGTGGCCGGCGGGCCGGCCCGTGGCGCAGGAGGACGACCCCGTGGACGCGCCGTGGGAGGAGGGTGCCAGGCTGCTGGCCCGGCTGCACGCCGTCCCCCTGACGCTGATGCCCGGCCTGCCGGCCGCCGGAGGGCCCGCCAGGGCCGCCCGCGCGGTGGCCCGCATGCCCGGCGACGGGCCGGTCGAGCAGCTCGTCAGGCGGGCGTTCAAGGAGCTGCCCGAGCCGCGGCCGATGCCGGCCCTGCTCACGCACGGAGACTGGCACCTGGGCCAGCTCGTCCACCGCGACCGCTGGCTGCTCATCGACGTCGACGACCTGGGCCTCGGCGACCCGGCCTGGGACCTGGCCAGGCCGGCCGCCTGGTACGCGGCCGGGCTGCTCGCCCCCACCGTGTGGGAGCGGTTCCTGGGCGCCTATCTGGCCTCCGGCGGGCCCGCGCTCGGCCAGGGCGACGACCCCTGGCAGCGGCTCGACGTGCCCGCCAGGGCGCTGACCGTGCAACTGGCCGCCGTGGCCGTGGTCAACGCCTGGCGCGAACATCGGGAACTCGACGAGGTCGAACATTCGTTGGTCGAATCGTGCAACAGAATCGTCCGAGCGTGACGGGGTTGCGCGCGGTAGGTTTCACCCTGAGACCTCGAAGCCAAGGAGTGCGACTTAGATGCAGTGCCCTAAGTGCCGCGGAAGCATGCGGACCTATGAGCGCAACGGCGTCCACATCGAGCAGTGCGACAACTGCCGCGGAATCTTCCTCGACTACGGCGAGCTCGAGACGCTGACCCGGATGGAGTCGCAGTACCACGCCGCTCCCCCGCCCGCCCCCGGCCCCGGCCCCGGCCCCGCCTGGGGCGCGCCGCACCACGGAGGCGGCCACTACGGCCACCGCCGCGGTCAGCGCAGCTGGGTGGGCATGCTGTTCTCCACCTGATCGGCTCCCTCTGATCGGACAGGCCGCGCACGCGAGGTGCGCGGCCTCCCGGCCGGTGCCCCCGCCGCCGCGCCGCGCTCCGTCGCTCAGCCGCCGGGGAAGTCGTCCGGGTCCACGGGCTTGGTGCGGGCGTTGCCGCCCGTGATCGCGTGCAGCGTGATCCGCCAGTCGTGCCAGCGGATCTGCGTGGCGGTGAACGTGGTCTTGAACTTCACCGTCTTCTCGAACCGCTCGAAGCTGCAGTCGCGGGTGAAGGCCTTGGTCTTGCCCTCCCAGTCGGAGCCGTGGGTGAAGTAGATCTTGTAGCTGCCGTCGCGCACGCCTTTGACCTTGAACTTCGCCTTCCTGCGCACATAGACGCTGAACGCCTTGCTGCCGCCGCGCACGGCGGTGACCACCGCGTCGCGGCTGCCGCCGTTGTCGATCTCCAGTGAGCCGCGGCCGTTGAGCGTGCCCTTGCGCAGGAACGAGCCGTTGCCCAGCCGCCTGCTCTTCTTGCCGGCGGCCTTGACGCTGACGATGTCGGCCGGGTAGTCGCCGGCCTCCTGGAGCGCCTGGCCCGCCTCGTCGAGCGCGGTCAGCTTGTCGTCCATGTCGGTGAACACGGCCGAGGACGTGCACAGGTCGCGGGCGCCGACCTTGCCCGCGGTGGCGCCGAGCGCGGTGGCGAAGTCACGCAGGCTGCTCACGTACGCCTCGTGCTGGGCGCGCACGGTCTCGGGCGGCGCGAGCGCGGACAGCGCGTCGGCGGCGCCGCTCAGCGCCTCCTCGGCCCGGCCCACGCGCTTGTCCAGCGCCTTGACGCCGCGCGCCCCCGCCAGTGAGGTGATCGCGCCGGACATCGCCTTGTGCCGGGTCTCGAGCTCGCTCTTGTACGCCTCGGGCGTCAGCGCCGCCGGGCTCGGCGCCCCGGCCTCGGTGCCGGCGGGGGCGGCGCCCTGGCCGCCCGCGACACCCGTGACCCTCGGCTCGCCACCGGTCGGCGACGCCGGGCCCGTGGAGCATGCCCCGACGGTCGTGAGCGTCGCCAGCGCGAGAACACAGGAGATCAAACGGGGTGTAGCCACCTGCCACACTATCGTCGGGTTGATCCCCAACCGTCAATTACGATTCCGCCAGTCCCTCGTCCCGATCCTGCCTCAGCCGGCGGGTGATCCCCAGCTCCTCCAGGAACGGGAGGTCGTGACTGGCCACGATGAGCGCGCCCCGGTAGGCCGCCAGCGCCTGCGCGAGCTGCCTGACGCTGGCCATGTCGAGGTTGTTGGTCGGCTCGTCGAGCAGGAGGAGCTGCGGCGGCGGCTCGGCCGACAGCAGGGCGGCCAGCGTGGCGCGGAAACGCTCGCCTCCCGACAGGGTGCCCGCGGCCCGCTCGGCCCGCTCGCCCCGGAACAGGAAGCGCGCCAGGCGGGCGCGTACCTCGTTCACGGAGGCGGACGGGGCCATCGCGCGCACGTTGTCCACCACGCTCAGCCGGTCGTCCAGCAGGTCGAGCCGCTGCGGCAGGTAGCGGACCGGCACGTGCGCGCCGTGCGCGACGATCCGCTTGAGCAGCGTGGTCTTGCCCGAGCCGTTGGGGCCGACCAGCGCGATCCGCTCGGGCCCGCGCACGACCAGCGTCTCCAGAACGGCCGCCCTGCGGTCACCCGCACCGGCATCCGCGCCGCCACCCGCGTCGGCATCCCTGCCGTCACCCGCACCCTCACCCGCGTCGGCATCCGGGTCGGCATCCGGGCCTTCGGCGGGAGCGGGACGGGGTTCCAGCGGCAGGGTCAGGACCGTGCGGCCCGCGGGCACCTCCGTCCCCGGGAGCTCGATGCGGATCTCCGCGTCGTCGCGCACGGCCTGCTCGGCCTCGCTCAGCCGCTCATGGGCCTCCTCCAGCCGCTCCGCGTGCAGCGCGCGCTGCTTGCCCGCGCTCACCTGGGCCTTGCGCTTGAGCGCGCCGGCCGCCATCTTCGGCACCTTCTTGTTCTCGAACGCCTTCCTGCCGTAACGCCGCCCCCTGTCGATCTTGATCGCGGTCTCGGCGATCTCGCGCTTCCGGCGGCGGATCTCGCCCTCCGCGGTGCGCACGGAGCGCTCCGCGGCCTGCTGTTCCGCCTCGACCTGCTCCTCATAAGAGGTGAGGTTGCCCCCGTACATGCGCACGGAGCCCTCGCGCAGCTCGGCGATCTGGTCGACCAGCTCCAGCAGCGCCCGGTCGTGACTGACCACGAGCAGCACCCCCTGCCAGGCGGAGACGGCGTCGTAGAGGCGGCGCCGCGCGTCCAGGTCGAGGTTGTTGGTGGGCTCGTCGAGCAGCAGCACGTCGGGCCGCTTCAGCAGCCGCGCGGCCAGCGCGACCATGACGGTCTCGCCGCCGGACAGCGTGCCGACCGTGCGGTCCAGCCCGACGTGGGGCAGGCCGAGCCGGTCCAGCTCGGCCCTGGCGCGCTCCTCGACGTCCCAGTCGTCGCCGACGGCGGCGAAGTTCTCCTCCGCCGCGTCGCCGGTCTCGATGGCGTGCAGGGCCGCCCGGGTGCGGCTGATCTCCAGCAGGTCCGACACCGTACGGGTGGCGCCGAGCGGGAGGTTCTGCGGCAGGTAGCCGGCGACTCCCTGGACGGACACCGACCCGGAGGCCGGGGTGAGTTCCCCGGCGATCAGTCTGAGCAGGGTCGACTTGCCCGACCCGTTCAGCCCGATGAGCCCGGTGCGGCCCGCGGGGAACGCGGCGTCGAGCCTGTTGAGCACGGTGGTGCCGTCCGGCCAGGCGAAGGAGACCTGATCGACGACGATGGACATAGACATAAGGCGATTCCCATCACAAAAGTCGAAATTTCGTGACTTGGCGGGAAACACCGCAGACGCACGCGACACCAGGGAGCCGGAACAGGCCGGCGGGACGACGGAGAAGATCCGCGAGAGGTCCAGGAGTGTACGCGCGCATGCCCACGACAGGGCGGAACGGCGCGGTGCCCGCGACCTCAGATCCTCACGTCGGCTGCCCCCACGGCTCGGCGATAAGACGGCAGCAGCCTATGCGACCTCCCGATCACCTGGCAACCGGCCCGTCCGTGAGCGCGACCCATCGACTGGGACGCCGCCGTGGTCCTAGAGTCGGGGCCAACACCCCTGGAGGTCAGGCATGTCGAGCATTCCCTCCCTGCTCCGCGACCGGATCGCGGCGACCCCCGACGCCGAGGCGTACCGTGTGCCAGAAGGCGACGGGTGGACCTCGCTGACCTGGCGGGAGGTGGACGAGCGCGTACGCGGTCTGGCGCTGGGCCTGGCCGAGCTGGGCGCGGGCCCGGGCGCCCGCGTGTCGATCCTGTGCTCCACCCGCCTCGAATGGATCCTCTGCGACCTGGCGGTCCTGGCGACCGGTGCGGCCACGACCACGATCTACCCGTCCAACACCGCCGCCGAGTCCGCCTTCGTCATCACCGACTCCGGCAGCACCCTGGTCATCGCCGAGAACGACGACCAGGTCGCCAAGCTCGAATCGGTGCGCAAGGAGCTCCCCGACGTCACCCACGTGATCGTCGTCGACGGCTCGCCGAGTGACGACGGCTGGGTGATCACGCTCGACTCGGTGAGCCGCGCCCCGGCCGCGGGCGGGCGCGACTACGACGCGATGGTGGACGCCATCGCCCAGGACGACCTGGCCACGCTGATCTACACCTCGGGCACCACCGGGCGGCCCAAGGGCGTCGAGCTGACCCACGACAACTGGCTCTACACCGGCCAGGCGGTGCGCGAGCTCGACCTGATCTCCCCCGACGACCTGCACTTCCTGTGGCTGCCGCTGTCGCACTCGTTCGGCAAGCTGCTGGAGGTCGTGATGATCGACCTCGGCGTGCCCACCGTGATCGACGGCCGCCTCGACAAGATCGCGGAGAACCTCGGCGTGGTGCGGCCGACGCTCATGGCCGCCGCGCCGCGCATCTTCGAGAAGATCCACAACACGGTCGTGGCGAACATGCACCGCGAAGGCGGCCTCAAGCTGCGCATCTTCACCTGGGCCCGCAGGACGGGGCTGCGGGTCAGCCGGGCCCGCCAGCGCGGCGCCGAGCTGCCGATCACCATGCGCGCCGAGTACGCCCTGGCCGACCGCCTGGTCTTCGCCAAGCTGCGCGAGCGCTTCGGCGGCCGGATCCGCCTGTTCATCTCCGGCGCCGCCCCGCTGTCGCAGGACATCGCCGAGTTCTTCGACGCGGCGGGCCTGACCATCTACGAGGGGTACGGCCTGACGGAGTCGTCGGCGGGCAGCTTCCTCAACCGCCCGGAGTCGGTACAGTTCGGCACGGTCGGCCCGCCGTTCCCCGGCACCGAGGTGCGCATCGCCGACGACGGGGAGATCCTGATCGGCGGGCGCGGCATCATGCGCGGCTACCACGGGCTGCCCGAGGAGACGGCCGCCGCGCTGCGGGACGGCTGGCTGCACACGGGCGACATCGGCGAGATCGACGAGGCCGGGCGGCTGCGCATCACCGACCGCAAGAAGGAGCTGATCAAGACCTCGGGCGGGAAATACGTCGCGCCGACGTACCTGGAGGGCCGGATCAAGGCGGCCTGCCCGTACGTGTCGCACGTGTTCGTCCACGGCGACCGGCGCAACTACGTCACGGCGCTGGTCACGCTCGACATGGACGTGGCCGGGCCGTGGGCGCGGGCCGAGTCGCTGCCGGACGACCCGGAGCAGCTGCGCGAGCATCCGCGCATGCGCGAGGAGGTGCAGAAGGCGATCGACCAGGTCAACGCGGGCGAGGCCAGCTACGCCACGGTCAAGAAGTTCGCGATCCTGGCGGCCGACTTCGCGGTGGAGACGGGCGAGCTGACACCCAGCCTCAAGATCAAGCGCAAGGCCGTCGAGGAGCGGAACGCGGAGGTGCTCGACTCCTTCTACACCTGACCGGGCGTGAGGTGCTCGACTGTTCTACACCTGACCGGGCACGGACGCCGGGCGGCCGCGAGCACCGCCCGGCTCCTCCCCCGCTCGCTGCCCGGATCCGCGGCTCGGACGCGCGGACCGGATCCGCTGCCCGATCCGTGGCCCGGGCGGGTCAGAGGATCTTCTTGGCCCCGGGCAGCGAGCGCACCAGGTAGGCCAGCGACCAGCACAGCGGCAGCGCGAGCGCGAGCATGATGACGAACTTCACGATCGCGACGGCGTCCAGCCAGCGCAGGCCCCAGCCCAGCCCGACCAGCACCAGCGGGTGGATGATGTAGACGGTGAAGGCGTGCCGCGACAGGAATCTGCCGCGCGGTCCCTGCTCGCCGAAGCGCTCCCTGAACAGCACCGTCAGGCCGATGATCATGCTGACCGCGAAGGCCGACTCCCAGAGCGTCATCAGGGCCGAGGACAGCGCGCCGGTGGTCGTCAGCGCCGCCGGCACCAGCACCACGCTCACCACGCCGGCGGCGACGAGCCCGGCCCGGCCCGCCCGCACGGGCAGCGTCTCGAACCAGCCGCGGCGGTAGGCGACGCAGCCGAGCACGAACATGGCGGCGTACTGCGGCAGGTACTGCGGCGACGGCAGGCCGAGCACCGGCACGTACGTCCCGGTGGGCACCGGTATGCGCCACAGGAAGGTGACGGCCGCGAGCCCGAGCACGAAGGCCACGACCCAGGACAGCCGCAGCGGGACGACGCGCGCCTCCATCGGCTGCCGCCGGCTCCGCCACGCCGCGTAGACCAGCACGAACCCGATCAGCACCTCGACGAACCACATGGGCCCCGGGTCCCACGTGCGCAGGTAGTACTCCGCGTACGACATCCCGTCGGCCTCGGCGTACCCGGCGGCGTTCAGCAGCGGGCGCAGCAGCAGGACGAAGACGAGCAGCGGGACGCCCAGCCGCAGCAGCCGGTCGCGCACGAAGGCGCCGCCGCTCTTGCGGTCGCGCGAGCCGGGGGTGAAGTAGCCGGAGACGAGGAAGAAGAACCCCATGAAGAACGCCTGGTTGAACATCACCAGCAGGTCGAGCAGGAGGCCGCTGGGGTCCTTGGCGGGCTCGACGTAGTACCAGAGGGGGAGGTTGCCGTACGTGATCGCGACGTGGTGCGTGACCACCAGCGCGGTCAGCACGATCCTGAGGTTGTCGACGGCGTAGAGCCTGGTCGTGGTCTCCGCCTTCATGCGCGGCATGCCCTTTCGATGAGGTCGGCGAGCTCGCGCGCGTGTGCGGCGAGGTCGTGATCGGGGTTGGCGACCCAGTAGGCGAACATGGTGTCGACGGCGGCCTGGTGGGTGACGGCCATGACGCGGGTGTCGAACGGCCTGAACTCGCCGGCGGCCTGGCCGAGCCGGTAGAGGTGCTCCAGCATCCGGTAGAGCTCCTCGTTGCCGTTGATCCCGAAGCGGGGCGATCCGTCGGCGGTCCTGAGGTTGTTGAAGATCTCCCCCAGCGCCTTGATCTGGTCGCGGTGGCCGCGCATGTGCTCGGCGACCGCCAGGATGTGCGTCCTGACCAGCTCGGTCGCCGTGCTCAGCCCCTCCATCCGCGCCGCCACGTGCTCGGCCGCGCCCTCGTACGAATGCCGCACCACCTCCTCCATCAGCTCGTCCTTGCCGGCGAAGTGGTAGGAGATGACGCCCTTGCTGACGCCGGCGTGCTCGGCGATCCGGGCGAGCGACGCCTTGGCGAACCCCGCCTCCGCGATGACGGCGACGGCGGAGCCCACGATCTGCGCGCGCCTGGCCTCCTCGATGAAGGACCGCGGCTTCTGGCCGAACGGTTCATTTTCTGACCGCATGGCCAAAATCTAGCACACACGGATGAATCGCCCTTTTTACGGCTTCGGTGGGTCAGCCGAGCCGCGCCTGGTAGATGCTCCTGGCCTGCTGCAGCAGGGACATGTGGTCGCCGAACTGGTAGGCGCTGGCCAGCCGCCCGTGCTGCCTGATCAGGTCCTCCAGCAGGTCCAGCCACTCCAGGCACCAGAGCACGTCCTCGCGCCTGGCGACCGGCCGGCCGCCGACGTCCACGTACACGGGGCTGGTCAGGGCGTATCCGGTCGAGGTCAGCGTACGGGGATGCGGGTCGCACAGGACCTCGGCCACCACGTACGTCGGCGCGTCCACCTCCAGCTCGGCCGTCACGGTCAGCCGCTCGTGCCCCTGCCGGCCGGGCTCGGGCGGCAGCCGCTCGGCCCCCGCCCTGACCCCGTCCGCGGTTCGGATGCGCACGGCCGCCACCTCGGGCCCCACAGCACTGGCGGTGACGCTGATCCGGTCCCCCTTGCGGGCCTGGATCACGTGGCCTGGACCGTGCCCGTTCACCGTCAGCTCCAGCCACGGGCCGGTGGTGGCGAACGTGCGGCCCGCGCGTACGGCCGCCGCGAACGACCTGGCGCTCAGCTCCCCCTTGACGCGGGCGTAGACGCGGGCCCAGCCGGGCGGGTTCGACTGGTTGTCGGAGCGGGTGAAGGAGATCATCGCGTCGGTGCCCGCCGTCACGGCGATCCGGTTGCCCGCGCCGATCAGCCGCCGGTAGACCGCGGCCGTGGCCGGGATCGAGGCGTGGGTGAGCACGTCGAGGCTGTCCACCAGGCCGAGCGCGGCGTCGGCGACCAGCTCGCGGGCGGCGCAGTTGCGTGGCACGGGCGAGACGACGCCCCTGGGCGGGTCGCCGTCGCCGATGGGCGTGCGAAAGGGATGGCTGTAGCCCACCAGCGCTCCGAGCCCGCGCAGCTCGCGCAGCCCGTCGGCGTTGGGCGGCCAGTCGGCGTCGCCCGCGAAGCCGGTGTGGTAGCGGCCGGGGGCCGAGTGCAGCCCGAAGGCGTAGATGTGGCCGAGCAGGTCGTTGCGGTATTCGACGCCCATCCTGGCCACGTGCGTGGCGTCGGACCACGGCAGGTCTTTGCCGGTCCAGTGTTCCAGGGCCTCGCGGTCGTACACCCGGCGGCCGGAGACGTTGCCGGCCAGGAGGTTGAGCACGTGCAGGTCCTCGCCGTGCTGGGCGGCGGCCGCGTCGGCGGGCTCGGCCACCAGGTCGCCCGCCCAGTTGAGGTGGACGTGCAGGTCGCCGCCGTACCAGCCGGCCGCGGCGGCGTCGTAGAGGCGTTCGGGGGCCAGCTCGACCACGTGCTCCTCACCGGGCATCGGAGTGAGCTCGTGCGTGGCGGCGCCGTACTCCATGCCCCTGGCCACGGTGATCGTCAGCGGCATGCACGGGACGTCCACGAGCAGGTCGTCGCCGTGGAAGTACGGGCGGTCGTGGTAGTCGTGGCGGTTGGGGACGCCGGGCGGGAACCAGCCGGCGCCGTCGGCGCTCACCACGCTCCAGCGGCAGGGCGTCCCGGACACCAGGCGCAGCCGGGACGACGGGATGGGGCACAGGAGGGTGTCGAGGCGGACGCGGACGCCGTCCACGACGACGATGCTGTCCTGGTCCACCTCGACCAGCCAGGCCCCGCGGGCGGGCAGCAGCCGCTGGGTGTCGTCCACGCCGACCAGGCAGGGCTCGTCCCGCCGCGAGTCGATGAGCAGCGACATCCGCTCCTCAGCGGCCCGGCGCGGGCCGGGGCCGTCCTCGTCGCCCGCGAGCGGCGGCAGCCTCGGCGAGGGCAGCAGGACCGTGCGCGCCGCTCCCTCCAGGACGGCGCCCTCCTCCCCGATCCTGATGGCGTAGAGGTGCGCGGGCAGCTCGCCGTCGAGGGTGTCGCGCAGGACGCGGTCGTAGTCGGGCTCGGCCAGCCGGGCGGCGAGCCGGTCTCTCGGCTCGTCCGGATGGGTCTCGGCGACGGCCTGATGGACCAGCTCCCAGAACCGGTCGAACAGCGCGGGGCGCAACACCCTGCGCCGGGCGAAGAACTTCACGTAATGGATCTCCGGCTCACCCCAGGTGATGCCGTGCTCCTCAAGGAGGCGCCCGTACTCCTCAAGAGCGTCCGTCACCCCTCCGGGCAGCATCGAATCCGCACTCATATGAGCCCTTCCCACGTCGTTGCGCGCCATCGTGGCATGGATCACAGGAACGGTCCGGGCGGCCGGGAAGAGGGGGTGGGGGAAAGTTCACCCCCGGGAGAGTGTATCTCCACCCGGGGGTGCTCGATGCTGCTCCGAGGGGGCGTACAAGGGGTGGTTGAATGCCCGGGAGGAGCCGGTCGGGCGGTGTCGGAGGCGCTCGAACGCCGAGCGGAGCGCGACGCGTCAGGGGCGCTTGAACGCCGACGGGAGCCGGTCGGCGGCCGGCGTGGACGCGAGGTGTCAGGGGCGCTTGAACGCCGACAGGAGCCGGTCGGCGGCCAGGGCGGGCGTGAGGTCGCCCGCCAGCACCGCCCGCTCCACCTGCGCCGCGATCGCCGTGACCGCCGGGTCGTCGCGCAGCTCGGCCAGCAGCCGCTCGCGCACCAGCGTCCAGGTCCAGCCCACCTGCTGGCGGCGGCGCTTGGCGGCCAGGTCGAGGCCGTCCTGGTGGGCCAGCACCTGCCGCCAGAGCTTGTCCAGTCCGTCGCCGGTCAGGCCGCTGCAGGTCAGCACGGGCGGCGGGGCGGAGTCGGAGCGGAGCATGCGCAGGGCCCCCGACAGCTCGCGGGCCGCCTTCCTGGCGGGCAGCTCGTACTCGCCGTCGGCCTTGTTGACGGCGACGACGTCGGCCAGCTCCAGCACGCCCTTCTTGATGCCCTGCAGCTGGTCGCCGGTGCGGGCCAGGGTGAGCAGCAGGAACGTGTCCACCATGTCGGCCACGGCGGTCTCCGACTGGCCCACTCCGACGGTCTCGACCAGGACGACGTCGTAGCCGCCCGCCTCCACGACGACCATGGCCTCCCTGGTCGCCTTGGTGACGCCGCCGAGGGTGCCCGAGGTCGGGGAGGGGCGGATGAAGGCGGCGGGGTCGGCGGACAGGCGGGCCATGCGGGTCTTGTCGCCGAGGATGCTGCCGCCCGTCCTGGTCGAGGACGGGTCCACGGCCAGGACCGCGACCTTGTGACCCTCGCCGGTCAGGCGCGTGCCGAGCGCGTCGATGAACGTGGACTTGCCGACGCCAGGCACGCCCGACACGCCGACGCGGCGGGCCTGTCCGGAAAGCGGGGTGAGCTCGATCAGCAGCCGCTGGGCCAGGGCCACGTGATCGGGTCTGGCCGACTCGACAAGCGTGATGGCGCGGGCGATCCAGGTACGCGAACCGGCCCGTACGCCGTCGGCGTAGTTCTCCAGCGAATGCACCCGAATCGCCCCTTTCTTCCCAGTTAGATCAGCCTAACTTCTGACAAGTCTTGACTTTTGCCAGTAGGGTGCTGGAGTTCTGTCTCAGCCGTCACAGGAGTCACTCCCCTCATGCCCAACGTCGAACCCCTCCGCGAGGGCGACCCGGCAGCGGTGGGACCCTACCGGCTGGTCGGGCGGCTCGGCGCGGGCGGCCACGGTGTCGTCTACCTCGGTCAGGCCCGCAACGGCACCCCCGTCGCCGTCAAGGTGCTGCGCGAGGGGCTGGCCGTGGGCGAACGCCTGGCGAACGAGATCGCCGCCGCGCGCCGGGTCGAGCCGTTCTGCCTCGCGCAGGTGCTCGACGCCTCGACCAGCGGGCGGGCGTACATCGTGTCCGAGTACGTGGACGGGCCCTCGCTGCAGCAGGCCGGCCGGCGCGGCGCGGCGGAGCTGCAGCGCATCGCCGTGGCGACCGCCACCGCGCTCGACGCGATCCATCAGGCGGGCGTCGTCCACGGTGACCTGACGCCGTCCAACGTCCTGCTCGGGCCCGACGGGGCGCGGGTGGTCGACTTCGGCATCGCCGGGGCGCTGGGCTCGGGGATGAAGGCGACCAGCAACATCGTGGGGACGCCCGCGTACATGGCGCCGGAGCAGCTCGCGGGGAAGCCGGTCGGGGCCGCCGCCGACGTGTTCTCGTGGGGGTCGGTCCTCGTGTACGCGGCCACCGGCGTGCCGCCGTTCGGGGACGACTCGCTGCCCGCGGTGATCAACCGCATCCTCCGTGAGGAGCCGCAGCTCGGGGAGGTGAGCGGGCCGCTGCGCGAGATCGTGCCGGCCTGCCTGGCCAAGGATCCGTCGCTGCGGCCCGCGATGCGCGACGTCCTGCTCCGCCTGGCCGCGCCCTCCCGCCGGCCCTCCCCTTCGAACGCGGGTACGCAGGCGTCCCAGGCGGCCGCCGGGCCGCTCGTGGGCGAGCACACACCCGATCGTGTCTCGGCGTCCTGGCAGCAGACCCTCGACCAGCCGCACGAGGGCGCCCAGGACCCCGGGGCGGCGCACGGCCTCCCCGCACGCGACCGCCGCTCCACCCGCCGGGGCCACGCCGCGCCTGGAAGCGCGAGTCAGGGCGCACACCCGTCGCCCGGGGCCGGGCATGAGGGGCCAGGGGCGGCCACGTCGCCGATGCAGGCGCTGTTCGACCTCTCCTCCCCTGTCGAGCCGCCCGCCGGGTTCGGGCCGCAGGAACGGCAGGCTTCGACGCCGCTCTCCGCCCCGGTCGCCGCTCCCTCCGCCGCTCCCTCCGCCGGGCCCTCGGCCGGACCCGCGGCCGGACCCGCGGCCGGGCGAAGGGACACAGGGGCGCAGGACCGGCTGGCGTACTCCCCCGCGGCCTCGGCCCAGGACCGCCTGGCCTACTCGCCCGCCACCGGGCAGCACGAGGTCCGTCACGACCGGCCGTTCGAGGGACAGCACGGACGGGGAGCGGGTGCGGGGGCGTTCGAGCAGGCCCCGGCCTACGACGGCGGGCCCGCCGCGAACGGCGGCGGGGGCGCGCCTCCCGGGACCGGCGAAGGACGGGCGCCGGCCCGCCGGGCGAAGGGACGCCGGGTCAAGACGGTGATCATCGCCGCGATCTCGGGCCTGTGCGTGTGCGCGCTGGCCGCGGCCATCATCTGGCTCACCCCCACCGAGCCCACCCCCAAGTCGAAGAGCGCGCCGGTGACCACCACCGGCGCCACGACCGAGCCGGTCGGCACGTCGTCCCCCCGCCGTACCCGCGCCACCAGGCCGACCCCGCAGACGGACGGCACGCCCAGCATCCTGCCCGACGGCACCGCCACCGGCGGGCCCGACGGGCTCAGGGTCACCTCGCTGCGGGCGGGCGGCACCAGGAACGGCGACTGCTGGGCCGGCGGCCAGGCGACGCTGCGCGCGATCATCCGCCGTACGGGCGGGCCGGTGACGTTCAGCTACACCTGGCTCGTCGACGGCACCGCCACCGGCCGCGCCACGGCGCTCATCGCCGAGAACGGCCGCCGCTACCTCAACGCGCCGCGCCCCCTGCGGAGCACGGGAGGCACCCACAGCGTCACGCTGCGGATCACCTCCCCCGTCACCGCCCAGCGGACGATCGCGGTCGCCATGTGCGACCAGAGCACGTTCTGACCGCACCGGGGCGGCGCCGCTGCGCGGGTCAGGTCTGCTGGTAGATCGTGGCGGCGAGGCCGCAGGACGCGTCGAGGAACAGGTACGTGGTGCCTTCGGCGACGGGCTCGCCTTCCGGGTCCTGCGCCTCCTCCATCCCGATGTAGTCCATGGTCCGCGCGCAGGCGGGGCAGGCGGGGTACTCGGCGTCGCCGATCCATCCGGGGTGTCCGCCGATGGACGGGGTCGTCATGTCCCAGCCGCCGGCGGACATGCCGGGATCGGTGAGGAGCTCTGCCGGCACCTTGCGCAGGGTCATGGGCGGGCTCTGGTCGTCGATGACGCGGACGGGTGCCGCCGAATGGCCGGAGAGACCGGATCGGCCATCGGGGCTCACCGTGGAGTAGAGGGTCGTGTAGGCGTAACACCCCTGGCAGGTGACGATCCTGAGCCGGCCGTCCCAGCCGGTGTGGGCGAGCGCTTCGGCGACCCGCGGGTCGCCGGTGTCGACGTCGAGCACCGTCCACAGCGGGGCGCGGCACCACGGGCACTCGCCCTGGTCCGGAGGTTCCACCGTCCGGTCGGGATCGGGCCGCAGCGCGTAGGCGGTCCGCCCGCACAGGTCGCGAACCCGGCCGTCCTCCAGTGTCCAGCCGCCTTCGACCATGTAGTCGGCCGGGCCGATGAAGAGTTCGCCGGCGCCGGGCGGCGGCTGGTCCCGCCAGCGGCGGAAGGCGTTCTCGGCGACGGGGCCGCGCGCGTGCGCCAGGATCAGCAGCAACGCGTTCAGGTCTGACCCGCCCTCGTCGATCATGGTGACCACGGCCTGCTGGATGTCGTCGCCGGCGGTGCGGTAGAGCTTCGGCGAGAACCAGGAGCCGGCCGCGAGCAGGTCCGGCAGGTGCGGGGTGAGCGCTGCCGGAGTCTCGGCGGCCAGCTGTTCGAGCTCGTATTCCGCGGCGGACTCGCCGGCCGCCGCGCGGCGTATCAGCTCCTCGATCATCTGCAGGATGATAGCCGCCGGCGGCGGGGGTCAGGCGGCGTGGCGGGCGGTGAGCTGCCGGAGCAGGTCGAGGGCGGCGTCGGCGATCACCGTGCCGGGCGGGAAGATCGCGGCGGCGCCCGCGGCCCGGAGCTCGTCGTGGTCGCCCGGCGGGATCACGCCGCCCACGACGATCATGATGTCGGCGGCGTCGAGCTCGGCCAGCGCCGCGCGCAGCGCGGGCACCAGCGTCAGGTGCCCGGCGGCCAGCGACGAGACGCCCACCACGTGCACGTCGGCCTCGACCGCCTGCCTGGCGACCTCTTCCGGCGTCTGGAACAGCGGGCCGACGTCGACGTCGAAGCCCAGGTCGGCGAAGGCGGTGGCGATCACCTTCTGGCCGCGGTCGTGACCGTCCTGGCCCATCTTGGCCACCAGGATGCGCGGGCGGCGCCCCTCGGCCTTGGCGAAGTCGTCGCAGGCGGCACGGGCGCGCTCGATGTTGCCGGCCGTGCCCGATTCGTCGCGGTACACCCCTGTGATGGTACGCACCTGCTCGGCGTGCCGGCCGAACACCCGTTCCAGCGCGTCGGAGATCTCCCCCACGGTGGCCTTGGCTCGGGCGGCGTCCACGGCCAGCTTGAGCAGGTTGTGCTCCAGGCCGGGCGCGGGATGCCCGGCGGCCTTGGTGAGCGCGTCGAGGGCGCGCGCCACGGCCTCGGGGTCGCGTTCGGCCCTGAGACGGGCCAGCTTGGCGAGCTGCTGCGCCCGTACGGCGCTGTTGTCGACCTTGAGCACGTCGATGACCTCGTCACCGTCGGCCCGGTACTTGTTCACCCCGATCACCGGCTGCCGGCCGGAGTCGATGCGGGCCTGCGTGCGCGCGGCCGCCTCCTCGATGCGCAGCTTGGGCAACCCCGCCTCGATGGCGCGCGCCATCCCGCCCGCCGCCTCGACCTCCTCGATGTGGGCCCAGGCGCGCTCGGCCAGGTCGTGGGTGAGGCGTTCGACGTAGTAGGAGCCGCCCCACGGGTCGATCACCTGCGTGGTGCCGGACTCCTGCTGCAGCAGCAGCTGGGTGTTGCGGGCGATGCGGGCGGAGAAGTCGGTGGGCAGCGCCAGCGCCTCGTCCAGGGCGTTGGTGTGCAGCGACTGGGTGTGGCCCTGGGTCGCGGCCATGGCCTCGACGCAGGTGCGGGCGACGTTGTTGTAGACGTCCTGCGCGGTCAGCGACCAGCCGGAGGTCTGGCTGTGCGTACGCAGGCTCAGCGACTTCGGGTTCTCCGCCCCGAAACCGGACACGATCCTGGCCCAGAGCAGCCGGGCGGCCCGCAGCTTGGCGACCTCCATGAAGAAGTTCATGCCGATGCACCAGAAGAACGACAGGCGCGGCGCGAACCGGTCCACGTCCAGGCCGGCGCCGACCCCGGCGCGCAGGTATTCGGCCCCGTCGGCGAGGGTGTAGGCCAGCTCCAGGTCCAGCGTGGCTCCGGCCTCCTGGATGTGGTAGCCGGAGATGCTGATGGAGTTGAACTTCGGCATCTTCTCGCTGGTGTAGGCGAAGATGTCGGAGATGATGCGCATGGACGGCGCCGGGGGATAGATGTAGGTGTTGCGGACCATGAACTCCTTGAGGATGTCGTTCTGGATGGTCCCCGCGAGCTGCTCGGGCGCGACGCCCTGCTCCTCGCCCGCCACGATGTAGAGCGCGAGCACGGGCAGCACGGCGCCGTTCATGGTCATGGAGACCGACATCCGGTCGAGCGGGATCCCGTCGAACAGCTGCCGCATGTCGTAGATGGAGTCGATGGCCACACCCGCCATGCCCACGTCGCCCGCCACCCTGGGGTGGTCGGAGTCGTAGCCCCGGTGGGTGGCCAGGTCGAAGGCCACCGACAGGCCCTTCTGGCCGGCCGCGAGGTTGCGCCGGTAGAAGGCGTTGGAGTCCTCGGCCGTGGAGAAGCCGGCGTACTGGCGGATCGTCCAGGGCTGGTTGACGTACATGGTCGGGTACGGGCCGCGCAGGAAGGGGGCGGCGCCCGGGTAGGTGCGCAGGAAGTCGAGGCCGTCGAGGTCGGCGGCGGTGTAGAGGGGTTTGACCGCGATGCCCTCCGGGGTCTCCCAGACCTCTCCCTCCGCGTCCGCGCTCTCGGCCGCCCGCCCCGGCAGCGGGGTCAGCGGGATGCCGGAGAAGTCGGGGATCATCGGGTCACCTCCAGGTCGTCGTAGGTCTCGTGCAGGACGGCCAGCGCGTCGCAACCGGCGTGGAGGTTGGCGTCCACGCCCTCGTAGTGTCCCTTCCCCGCCAGCCACACCTTTCTCGCTCCCGCCTTGCGCAGGGCGGCGGCCACGGCGGCGGCGTGCTGGGCGTAGAGCTTGTCGCTCGAACAGAGGCAGGCCACCGACGCGCCGCTGACGGCGAAGGCGGTGGCGATCTGCTCGGGGTCGGTGCCCTGGCCGGAGGTCTCGGTGGCCAGGCCGCCCGCCTGGAACAGGTTGGCCGCGAACGCGGCGCGGGCGGTGTGGGCGGACAGGGGGCCGATGGTGGCCAGGAACACCTTGGGGCGCTCGGGCAGGGCGTCGGCCAGGTCGCGCAGCCGTTCGAACGGCTCGGCGTACCGGATCACCGGAAGGCCGTCGCGACCTGCGAGCGGCCCGCCGCCCTCCCTCAGCCGGGCGCCTTCCTCGGGCGCGCCGCCCTGGGGCGCGCCGCCCTGGGGCGCGCCGCTTTCCGATGGCGGGCCTTCTGGTGAGGCCGGGCGGCGGAGCGGGCGTTCGTGCAGGTCGGGGAACTCGCTCACCCCCGTGATCGGGAAGCGCCGGTGCGCGATGTCGTCCGCGCGGCGCTCCCGGGTGGCGGCGATCCGGCCGGCCACCAGGTCACCGGCCGCGGCGATCCCGCCGGCCGCCTCGATCTCCTGGAAGAACGTCCAGGCCGCCTCGGCGAGGTCGGCGGTGCGGCGCTCGACGTACCAGGAGCCGCCGGCGGGATCGAGCACCCGCCCCAGCCCCGACTCCTCCAGCAGCAGCGACTGCGTGTTGCGGGCGATCCGCCGGGAGAAGGCGTCGGGCAGCCCGAGGCAGGCGTCGAACGGCCGCACGGTGACCGCCTGCGCCCCGCCCACGCCGGCGGCGAAGCAGGCCAGGGTCGTCCGCAGCAGGTTCACCCACGGGTCGCGCGCGGTCATCATGGCCGCGCTGGTGACGGCGTGCTGCCGCTGGCCACCGGCCTCGGGCGCGCCGCAGACCTCGGCGACCCTGGCCCACAGGCGGCGGGCCGCGCGCAGCTTGGCGATGGTGGCGAACTGGTCGGCGGTGGCGGCGTAGCGGAAGTCGATCTGCCCGAGCGCCTGCCCGGCGGACAGGCCGCCGCCGGTGAGCGCCCGCAACTCGGCGACGCCCGCCGCGATCGAGCAGGCCAGCTCCTCGGCGTCGCTGCCGCCGGCGTCGTGGTAGGGCGTGGCGTCCACGGTGACGGCCCGCAGCCCGGGGAACCCGGCGGCGCAGCGCCGCGCCAGCTCGATCCCGGCGGGGCCGCGCGCGGCGGAGGCGCCCAGGTTGCCGCTGGGCGTGACGTCCCGGGCGGCGGCCAGCTCGAACAGGGCCTCGGCGGCCTCCGCCGTCAGCTCGCCCGCCTCCAGGACGACCGGGGCGAGGTCGAGGTAGACGTCCTGCAGCACCGTGCCAAGCTCGCCCACCGGGATCGCGTCCGGGCCGACGACCAGCCAGAGCGAGGTGACGCCGTTCTCCAGGTCCGCCAGCACGGCCTCGGGGTCGGCCACGGCGTGCCGCTGCCGGACGTCCCAGCCGGCGGCGGTCGCGGAACCGCGTACGTAGGGGGTCGCGCCGGGCACCCCCGGGGCGCCCGGCAGGTCGTCCGCGTCGTACAGCGGCGCGACCGTGATCCCGTCGTACGTCGTCCTGGACAGCACCTCCTCCGGCGCGCCGGCCTCGGCCCCCGACTTGCGCAGGACCTCGGCCGCCAGCGCGCGCCAGTCGTCCCGCGAGATGGACGCGAATCCCGCTGCCAGTTCCATGATTCGGATAGTAGGCGGAATGCCGGAATAGGAGTAATCCCGGGCCACCCCCTGTGTTCCAGGTCACCCGCGCCTCGGACGACCGGTGGCTCAGGGGGCCGGCGCCTCCCACGTCAGCCGCCACGTGACCGGCCCCACGACCCCGTCGTCGTCGATGCCCTGGCTGCGCTGAAAACGACGGCACACGTCACGGGACTCGGCCCCGTACGCGCCGTCCACCTCAAGCTCCCAGCCCCGCCGCAGCATCTGCTCCTGCCAGGTGCGCACGTCCTGCCCGCGCGTCACCGGCGGGTAGGTCAGCAGCCGGCCGGGGAACGGAGGCGCGGAAGGCCCGCTCTGCCCTGGGCGTGGGGCGCCGCGCCTGACCCAGGCGTAGAGGGGCTCGCCCGGGCAGTCGGTGGCATAGCCGTCGCGGTGTCCCTTGATCTCCCTGCCCGCGCGGCCGCGGTCGCGTACGTGCTGGATCGCGTCCAGGACGGCGTGCAGGATCCCGTCGGGCGGCTGGACGAGACCGGCGTTGCCGACCAGGCCCAGCACGGCGTAGTGGCCGGCGTTGAGCCCTGGGCCGTTCGCGGCCGGCAGGTGGTGCAGGCCGCGTCCCTCGAAGACCTTGCGGTGCGGGCAGGCCACGAAGGAGTAGCCGATGTCGATCCAGCCGTTGCCGTCCATGTGGGAGCCCTGGATCGACCGCACCAGGGCGACGCAGCGGGCGTGGTCGGAGACGATGTCCGGATCGACCCTTCCACCCGTGTAGTGAACCTTGACCCCTTTGGTGGAGTCGAGCTGTGTGTAGTCGCCGCGCGGAGCGCGTGCGTTCCAATCGCGCCGTAACACCAGGTCGATGGCCACGGTGATCTCCGAAGGGTCGCTGCCGGGACCACTGAGCGTAACGTGGCGGGCGCGGACAGGTCCTGGAGATCGGCGATTTCGTCTAGGGCCTGATGACCCGCCGGTCCGTGACGATCGCGCTGATCAGGTCGTGCGGCGTCACGTCGAACGCCGGGTTCAGCGCCCGCGTGCCCTCGGGCGCCACCCGGACGCCCCTGACGGACACGATCTCGTCTGCGCCGCGGTCCTCGATCTCGATCTGGTCGCCGGTGGGGGTGTTCGCGTCGATGGTGGACTCGGGCGCGACCACGATGAACGGCACGCCGGCCCGTTCCGCGCCGAGGGCGAGCGCGTACGAGCCGATCTTGTTGGCGGTGTCGCCGTTGGCGGCGATCCGGTCGGCGCCGATGAGCACCGCGTCGACCTCGCCCCTGGCCAGCAGGTACGGCCCCGCGGAGTCGGCGATGAGCCGGTGCGGCGCCCCCATCCTGGCCAGCTCCCAGGTCGTCAGCCTGGCTCCCTGCAGCAGCGGCCGGGTCTCCAGGGCGAGCACCTCGGCCAGCCGCCCGCGTTCGTGCAGCGTCTGGACCACGCCGAGTGCGGTGCCGCGTTCGACGGCGGCCAGGCCGCCGGTGTTGCACACGGTCATGACGCGCAGCCGGTCGCCTTCGAGCAGGTCGGCGCCGCGCTCGCCCATGGCCACGCAGGCGGCGAGGTCGTCGTCGCGCACGCGCAGCGCGGCGGCGAGCACCGCCTCGCTGCCCTCGTCCAGGTGGGCGGCGGCCTGGTCGACGCCCCAGGCGAGGTTGACCGCGGTGGGCCGGGCGGCGCGCAGCTCGGCCAGCAGGACCGGGTCGCCGTCGGCCAGCACCACGCCGAGCGCCCCGGCCACGCCGAGCGCGGGGGCGCCGCGCACGGCCAGCCGCTTGATGGCGGCGACGAGCTCGGCGACGGTGCTGATGCGCAGCATCACGCACTTGTCGGGGAGCAGGGTCTGGTCCACGAGCTCGACGGCCCCGTCGACCCAGTCGATGGTCCTCACAGCAGGAACGCTAACCCACCCGGCGCCCGGGCTCAGCGCTCGGCCAGGACGATCACGGAATCCTGCTCCGCCAGGACGATGGGCCGCGTCTTGTCCGGGTTCAGCACGATGCCGTAGTGGGGCGGATCGTTCCTGGTCGCGGCGTCGCGGTAGCCGATGGCGGTCTCGCCCCTGCGCCGCGCCGCCTCCACGACGGTGGAGAACGTCACCTCCGAGCCCGGCGTGACGTAGTCGCCGGCGGGCCGCGGGTAGATCTCCGAGCCGCGCGAGTCGAAGAGGTAGCCGAAGACGTCGGCCAGGTGCCGGTTCTCGGCGAGCTGGGCCAGCAGCAGGCCGATCACGGTGTCGCTGATCACGATGTCGTCGGCCTCGGTCACCTCGGCCAGGGCGCGGTTGCTCTCGTCGTGCATCTCGCTGACGATCGAGTAGTGCTCGCCGAGCGTGCTCTGCATGTCGCGCAGCTGCAGCAGCGTCATGAGGGTGCGCGTGTCGGAGTGGTGGGCGTCGAAGCGGTCGTCGGATAACACGATGACGTGCTGGAAGAGGCCGACGCCGAGCGACTCTAGGGCGAACCTGTCGGTGGTGTCGCAGTCCTTGACGTTCACCGTGAGGTTGCGCAGCCCGGCCAGGTTCGTGCCCGCCTTGGGATGGTCGGCGGCGATCTCCAGGACCGATCCCGGGGCGACGTAGCCGTCGAGGTAGCGCACGATCTGCTCGGCGCGGCCGTTCCAGTTGAGCAGGAGCGTGCGCTCGGTCGCGGTGGGCGTCGCCGGGGCCTCGGCGATGACGGACTCGTCGATGCTGGGCTTGCCGGCGGCCAGGCGCACGTGGGAGTCGTCGTGCGCGATGACGACGACCTGGTCGTCGACGTTGATCACGGTGTCGCCCGGCGGGTTCAGCACGACGCCGGTCGGCCGGCGCAGGCCGATGACGGAGGCCGTCTGGTACGCGTGCAGCGCGTCCCCGTACGTGACCCCCACGAGCTTCTTGGGGGTGCGCAGGTAGATCTCTCCGCCGTCGAAGTTGAGCAGGTCCATGCAGACGACGGACATGCCCGACTGGCGCGAGGACTGCACGATGAGCCGCGAGGCGGTGTCGTCGGAGTCGACCAGATGCACGTCCGGCCCGCCGGCCAGGCGGGCGGCGGCGGCGTTGCGGCTGGAGGTGAGCCCGGCCACGACCGGCGGGTGGATGCCGTCGCGCTTGGCGAGGGCGAGCAGGATCTTGATGACATGGGCGTCGGGGTCGTCGCCCTCGGGCGAGAGCACCACGACGGAACGGGCCGCGGCCAGGTTCATCAGGTCGAGGTCGCGCGGCTCCGTCGGCCTGCCCGTACGGCACACCAGGCGGGTCCTGCCGAGGTCGCCGACGTGCTCGCGGATGTCCTCCTCCATGGCGAGCTTGTCACGGTCCGCCAGCACGGCGATGACCGAGCCCTTCTGGCTGGCCTGGGCCTTGACCAGCTCGGTCACGATGGTGAACATCTGGTCCGACCACCCGAGCACCACCGTGTGGCCGGACTCCACGATCCGCGAGCGCCCCCTGCGCAGGCGGTCCACCTTCTGCTTGAGCCCGTTCGACAGCAGGCCGACGAGCATGCTCACGATGAAGAGCCCGCCCAGCGAGCCGGCGAACATCACCGCCATGTACCCGAGCGAGCCCTTGTCGCTGGCCACCCGGCTCGGGGTGAGCGCGTGCATGAGAGCGATCCAGAGCACTTCGCCGGCGTGGGACACGCCGTCCGGCTCATTGGGCGCAAGCCACAGGGTGAACGCCGTCACCAGCACGATCAGACCCACCGAGACGACCGCGAGCCAGCCGATCAGCGAGGCCGTGCCCTTGGACATGGTGTTGTCGAACCAGTAACGCGCCCGTTCACGGAACGTGACCTTGGACACTTCCCCGATACCTCCGCGTAAGGAGTGATTTCACCCGACGACACAAGGTACCGGTGGATCTTTCCTTCCGCATGACGACAGGTAACGTATCGGCCATGGCGCAGCCCCTCACCCCCGACGATCCGGCGTCACTGGGCGGGTTCCGCCTGTCCGGGCGCCTCGGCGAAGGCGGGCAGGGCGTGGTCTACCTCGCCCATTCCGGCGACGGCGAACCGGTCGCGATCAAGCTGCTCAACACCGGTGACCGAGAGACACGGGCCCGCCTGGCGCGCGAGCTCGACGCCCTGGAGGGCGTCGCCTCGTTCTGCACGGCGCGCGTGCTCGACGTCTCGACCGACGGGCCGCGGCCTTTCGTGGTCAGCGAATACGTCGACGGCCCCTCGCTGGCCGACCGGGTGCGGGAACGCGGCCCGCTGCGCGGCGGCGACCTCGAACGGCTCGTCGTCGGCACGGCCACCGCGCTCGCCGCCATCCACGCGGCCGGGATCGTGCACCGCGACTTCAAGCCGGCCAACGTGCTGCTGGGGCCCGACGGGCCGCGCGTGGTCGACTTCGGCATCGCCAGGGCCGAGGGCGCGGCCACCATGACGTCCGGGCTGATCGGCACGCCCGCCTACCTGGCGCCCGAGCAGATCTCCGGCGTGCCCGCCTCGCCCGCCTCCGACGTGTTCGCGTGGGCGACGTCGATGGTGTACGCGGCGTCGGGGACGAGCCCGTTCGGCGCCGACACCGTACCGGCCGTGTTACATCGGGTGCTGCACGCCGAGCCGGACCTGTCGCCGCTGCCGGCGCGGCTGCGGGAGGTGATCGGGTCGTGCCTGGCCAAGGATCCGGCGCTGCGGCCTTCCGCACGGGACCTGATGATGTCCCTGGTCGGCCCCGGCACCGTCGCTCCCGGCACCGTCGCTCCCGGCACCGTCGCTCCCGGCATCGTTACCCCTGGCACCGCGGTCGGCCCCGGCTCCGTTCAAGGTCATCCGCATCATCCGGGTCCTCCGCCCGCCGCGTTCCAGGGACAGAGGACGGGACTTCGGGACGGCGGACCTACCGGTCCGCGTGGCGGAGGACCTACCGGTACTGGTCCACAGGACGGAGGGCCGACCGGTCCGCAGGGCGGAGGACCTACTGGTACTGGTCCACGGGACGGAGGGCCGGCCGGTCCGCGGTCCCCGGCGGAGACCACGGCGGGCACCTCGCGCCGACCTCCTGGGCGCAACGTGCTGATCGGAGTGGTGGTGGCGGTGATCGCCCTGGGCGTGGCCGGCGGCACCGTCCTCATGCTGAACCCTTCGTCCGGCACGAGAGCGGAACGCACGCCGCCGGCCACCTCCACCACCGACACCTCCCCCTCTCCTGCGGACTCCCGGACGACGACGGAGGAGGAGACGACCCCGGAGCCCACTCCCAGTGAGACGGCGAGTCCGACGGCCAGTGACACGCCGACGGATTCAGGCGAGAGCGAAACGCCCACGGCCGACCCCGACCTGAAGATCCCCGCCGCCTTCGAGGGCGACTGGCGCGGGCACACCACCAGCACCAACCCGATGAGCCCCGGCGGCGCCGACAACGAGGTGGACCTGCGGGAGGGCGAATCCACCGCGGGATGGGCGGAGAAGGGGGCGAGCGCCGACTGCAAGGGCACCATCACGCTGACCAAGGTGGAGCAGACCCGTCTCACCTTCTCCCTGGGCGCGAACGAGGGCGGCTGCGTCCCCGGGACGATCACCTTGGATCGGGACGGAGACGCCCTCACCTATACCTGGCGCGACGTGCCGGGCCTCGGATTGGTGACCCAGACGGGTAAGCTCGAGAAGAACTGAGCGGTTTCGCAGTCAAAACCCTTCGACATCCGGCGCCGAGACGGAGATCATTAACGGTATGTCTGTGATCAGGGAGGTGCCGTTCGCCAGCCCGGACTCCTCCGAGCTTCCGATGAACATCTGGATCGACGACGCCGACTCCGCCATCGACGTCATCGACGCGCTGGCGCTGTCACCGTTCGCGACCGGCACGCAGCCGTGGTCGCGGCTGGCCAACCTGGAGCGGGTGCGGCCCGACGCCACGCTGACCCCCGCGGGCGGTCGCGTGCTGCGCACCGCGCGGGTCGAGGACGGCTCCGAATCCCGGCTGATCTGCGGCGACGGCTGGACTCTGCGCGTCGTACGCCACCGCAACCGCACCGCGACCGTCAGCGTCACGGCGGTCGACGAGGACCTGGCCAAGACCGTGCTGGCGGAGAGCATCGACGGCGCGGAGGAGGCCGCTCCCGACGTCGACCACATCGAGATGGGCTTCTGGTGGCGCGGCATGCACGGCGGCACCCGGTCGGAGAAGCCGATCACGGCCCAGCCGTGGCCCGAGATCAGCGCCAACTACTCGGCCAAGGTCCGCCCCGCCCTCGACCGGCTGATGTCGATCACCCCGGCCGACGTCAACGGCCGCCTCATCCTGCTCCACGGGGAGCCGGGCACCGGCAAGACCACCCTGCTGCGCTCGCTGGCCAAGCAGTGGCGCGACTGGTGCCAGGTCGACTGCGTGCTCGACCCGGAGCGGCTGTTCAACGAGCCCGGCTACCTCATGGAGGTGGCCGTCGGCTACGACACCGACGAGGACGCGCAGCGCTGGCGCCTCCTGGTGCTCGAAGACTGCGACGAGCTGATCAGCTCGGGTGCCAAGGCACAGGCGGGGCAGGGCCTCTCACGCCTGCTCAACCTGACCGACGGGCTGCTCGGCCAGGGCCGCGACGTCCTCGTGGCGATCACCACGAACGAGGACCTGGCCCGCCTCCACCCCGCCGTCGTCCGCCCGGGCCGCTGCCTGGCCCAGATCGAGGTGGGCCCGCTGAGCAAGGAGGAGGCGGTCACGTGGCTGGGCTCGAAGGAGGGCGTGGGCCCGTCGGGCGCGACCCTGGCGCAGCTGTACGCGCTGCGAGCGGGCCGCGACATCGTCCCGACCCCCGGCGACGAATCCACCGGCCTCTACCTCTGACCCCCCACCCCGCCTGAACTCCGCTTCCCGCGCTCCTACCCAGAGCGCGGGACTCTTCCAACCGCGGGTCGCCCGGCTCGACACGATCGGTCCCACCGGACGTCGGGCACCACCCGGCATGACCGGTCTCATCGGATCCCGGACACCACGGCCCCGCACGGCCCCGCACGGCCGGTGCCCGGCACAGCCCGCGCTCCCGCCGGATCCCGGACGGGCCCACTTGCGCTCCGACGGTCGGCGGCGGATGTCCTTATCGGGGCAGGGGTGCGCTGGGGCAGACAGACGCCAAGCCGGGCGGGCACCGGGGAGGGCGGGATGAGCGCCAGGCCGGGGTCCGGAGGCGGGTCAGGTGAGGTAGGTGTGCAGCCGGCGCGCCTCGCGGTCGAAGTTGTTCGAGAGGCGGGTCAGGTGAGATAGGTGTGCAGCCGACGCGCCTCTCGGACGAAGTTGTTCGAGGCCCTGCGCCGCGCGATCTCCGCCACGCAACCCACCGCTCCTCGCGCCCCCGCCCACCGCGCCGCCCGCAGCGCGAACGTGAGCGCCTGCGTGTGCCGGGTATGCGACCGTTCCCCAGGCCCGGGCAGATACGCGGTCAGGAACCCCGTCATGATCCCCCACACCTCCCGATGCGCCCCGAGCCCGGCCGCCCCCTCCAGCGTCTCGAACACCGGCCCCGTCCTCAGCCCCGCCCTGCGAACCAGCAGCGCCAACTGCCGCCCCACCTGCTCACCATCGAGATCCCTCCGGGCCGCCATGCCCACCACCGCCCGCGCCCGCTCCCGTGGATCCCCGGACCAGCTCCGATCAGCCACGAAGTACGCCTGCACCAGCGCCACCGCCTCCCCCGCAACCCCACCGCCCGACACCAGCGCCTCAGCCAGTCGCGGCTCGACACGATCCGGACGCCACCGTTCGAGCAGATACGGCACGAGATGAGCCGCCACGACCTCCCGATGAGACGGCATCAGATACGGCCACCAATGCATGCAACCACCGGCCCCCCGCCTTCCGCGAACGACGGCTCCGGTCATCAACTCATCAACCATCGCCACCCCCGTCGGCTCCGCCCCAAGAAGCCGTGGCACAAGCGCGTGCACCCCACCTTGGATCGGCTCGCGGTCGTCACGATACGCAGCCACCGCCCCAGATCCCGCCCTCTCCACGGGCAGCCGCATCCCACGGTCATCGCGATAGGCAACCCCCGCACCGGAACCCGACCCTCCCCCGGACACGCGCACCCCACAGTCATCCCCGTCAACGACCCCCGCACCCGAACCCGAACCCTCCACGGACAGGCTCATCCCACGATCATCGCCGTCAGCAACCCCCGCACCCGAACCCTCCACGAGCAGGCGCACCCAGGTGATCTCGGCGCGGGGCTCCGGCTGTCCACCGCGCAGCCGGAGGGCCAACGCCTGACCCGCCGCCGAGGTCAGCCGCCCGGCCCGTACGACCACGTCCGGCGCGACCGTACGCGGAACCCGCAACAGCGCCTGCGCCAGGTCGGCCGGCATGGGCTCGACTCCATCGCGCTCATAACCGGCCACCCGCTCGACCAGCCGCCCGGCGTCCACATGCCCGGTCCCCTCGGTGGGCTCGGCCAGCAGGTACGGGGGCAGCGTTCCCGCCACGATCCCGTCGTGCACCTCGGCCAGGCGCCGCAGCAGGAAGAGCTGCGGCCCCGCGACCTCACCGATCTCCGGCAACCGGGAGCGCTCCCACCCACTCCATCGTTCCGAACCCCCGGTCCCGGTTCCGGCCGGCACAGCACCCGGCCTCCCGGCCGGCACAGCACCAGAGAAGCCGTTCACGATCGCGCGGGCGATCTCCTCGGCCCACTGCGCGACCTCCGTCCACGGCCCCGGCGGCGGGCCGGCCGCGTGCGGGACCTCCGACAGGCGAGCCGCCAAGCCGTCCCGGTCCTGCCCGTGCAGCCGCACGACCCCGGCCAGCCACGCCTCCGCGACCTCCCATCTCGTCACCACCGGACGAACGTTCAGGTCCGCGGCCGACATCACGGGCGGGGGAAGATCGGGAACCCGCGGCGGCTCAGGCAACGACACTGGCACGAACCCGCCGCCGTCCCGCGCATCAGGGCCCGTCCTCTCCCCGAACAGCTCAGCCAACGTCTCCCCGACCCCTTGCGGCAATACGGCGACCGCCTCTCTCAGCGCCTGCGCCCCCGCGCCCGTGAACCGTCCGGCATGCTTGACCGCCACCCGCACCGCCCGGCCCTGCACGTCACCGGACTCACAGCCGAACGCCTCCCCCAGCGCCGCCGCCAGCGGATCGAGGTCGGCGTCCGGATCAGCGGCGGCGAACTCGTCGAGCCACGTCAGCCCCGCCGTCAGCAGCTTGCGCTCACCCCTGGCCAGCAGGGCCCGCAACGCCTCCGTCACCTCCGCAGAGTCCGCCTCCCCGAGCCGCCGCACCTGCTTGAGCGCCGTCTCCGCCACGGCCCCTGGCGCGGCGGGCAACAGTCTCAGGTAGTCGCGATGGCGCTCCCTCACCTCGTCGCGCGTCGGCGCGAGCAAATCATGCAGCCGTACGAAGAAACGCAGATCAGCCGCATGCCCACCACGCAGAAACCGCCGCAGGCACCCATCGAGCAGCACGTCACGATCGATCCCGCCTTCGCGGTCCAACGCCGTGAGCGCGGTCAGCCAGCCGCCCCCCGCCCCGGCCCGCCCGGAACCGCGGCCGTGGCGCAGGGCCGCGCCGACGCCTTCCGCCTCGAAGAGCCGTGGCAGGAGGTGGTCGAGCAGCGGGTCCGTACGGAGGCTCGCCACGCTGGGTGAATGAGCGGCCCAGGCCACCACGAGAGGATCATGCTCGGGCGGGGTGGCGCCACTGCGCCGCAGCATGGCAAGCACCAGTCCCGAGACAGGACTCGTGGTGACGGCACTCCTGCGCGAGACCGGGCGCAGCTTGACCGCGGCGCGGACGGCGAACTCGGCCTGCCAGGAGGGCGGACGGGCCGACAGCACGCGTTCGAGTACGGCGGAAGTGGTGTCGCCGCCGTACTCGTCCCAGCGGTCCTGGAGGTCGCGCCGATTGAGCCAGGCGACGACGGCCGCCACGCCGCCGATCGCGGCCGCTCCGGCGACGAGCATGGGGGCCGCCCAGCTCTCGTCCGCGGCCGGGGTCCAGGGCGGGTTCCAGGGGGTGCCCCGCTGCCAGCGTTCGTGAGCGGATACGGTACGGCCGGCGCGGGCGGCCGCGCGTACGTGCTCCCGCCAGGCGGCTTCCGTGACCTGCTGCCGCCTGATCTCGCGAGCCTGACGCCTGGCCTCCGCGCGTTTCCTGGCCACGGCGAGGTAACCAGGAAGCGCCGTGGCCACCTCCCGGCGGGCCCGTTCATCGAGCCGCAGCACGCGCCCGGCCACCAACTCCAGATCCCCGGTATCGATGGCCGCCACCACGGCGTCCCAGCCCACCTCCACAGGCCTCAAACCCGTCCCAGCCGAACCTCCGCTTCTCAAGTCCGTCCGCGCCGAGCCCCCCTGTCGCGAATCCGTCCTAGTCGAACCCGCATGACTCGATCCGGTCCTGGCCGAACCTCCGTCCCTTGAACCCGTCCCCGCCAAGCCCCCGTGCTGCGCACCCATCCCTATCGAACCCGCATCACTCGAACCAGTCCCCGCCGAACCTTCATTCCTTGAACCCGCCCCGGCCGAGCCCATGTGCCGCGAACCCATCCCGGCCGAATGCACATCACTCGGACCAGTCCCTGCCGAGCCGGCAGCACCCGAACCTGCTTCCGTCAAGGCTCCGTGCTGCGAACCCATCCCCGCCGAGATCCCGCCCCGCCAAGCCATCCCCGCTGAACTCCCTCTGATCGAGCCCGCCGTCGCCCCTGTGGACGGCGAAGTCGCACCCATTTCCGCCGACGCCGACGCCCCCGTGTTCCGAGCCGCTGTCCCCCGGACACCCGCCTCCCGGTCGGACACCCCCCGGCCCACCGGCACCGTGGTCGTTCTGCGGGTGGTCGGCTGGTCGGCGGTCACGGAGTCGCCTCCACCGCCGTGCGTGCCGTGGTCCGGGTCGTTAGCACGTGCTTGTGCACGCTGCATGAGCCCTTGGGGTCGTGCCACCCCTGGCATGCGCTCTCGCCCGCTCGTGCCCCGAGTGCCGTGCCGGCCACGGCAGGCGGCCCGGATGCGGGCGATGGCAGCGCTGCACCGGATGGCTTTGGGTGGGTCAGGGAGCCGGGTAACGCCGCGTCGCCGGGATGCGAGCTTCCGGGTCTGCTACCGGTCAGCGTGGAAGGGCCCGCGCAGGAGGAGGAGAGTCCCGTGCATGAAGCGGCAAGGTCCGCGCACGAGGCGGTGCGGCTCGGGCAGGAGGCGGTGCGGCCGGTGGAGAGGGTGGTGCGGCCAGCGCCGGAGATGGCGGGGCCCGCGTAGGGGTGTGTCTGCAGTGCGGATGTCATGACCGGCACCATAGAGATGATCACTGACACAATCGGGCCGGCGTATGACCGGCTGGTACGTAAAACATCCGATGTGCGACATGGAGCACGAAAGCACAATGTGCCTGGTGCTCACCGTCGATCTGGCCCGCGTCGCCTTCACCCGGTTCGCTCTGCCAGAGACCCCTGCGCACGTGTGGATCGGCGAGGAGCGCGCGATCGGCTTCGAGGCCACCCAGATCGTGCCGTCGTGGACCGCGCGCACCGCGCCCGGTTCCTGGATCGAGGTCGAGCTGCGTGCCAGGACCGCGGCCGGCGGGCTGACCAAGTGGTACGTGATGGGCCGCTGGTCCGAACACGGCGAGCCGCGTACCTCGGTGCCCGGCCAGGGTGACGAGGACGGGGACGTGGCCGTGGACACGTTCGTGGCCAGGCGACCGGTGGTGGCGTACCAACTGCGGGTGACCCTGCACGGCACGGACGCCCGCCTGACCGGGCTGGGCGCGATGGCCTCTGCGCCCCCACGACACCAGCCCGATCTCGCCCCAGCCCCACCCGCCACGGACCTCCCCGATCCGCCCCACCTAGGCACGAACCTTCCCGATTCAGTCGCACCCGGCACAGGCTTCCCCGATCAAGGACCGGCCGGTCCTGCGATGCCCGGTCCTGGGGTGCCTGGTCCTGGGGTGCCTGGTCCTGGGGTGCCCGGCCCTGGGGTGCCCGGCCCTGGGGTGCCCGGCCCAGCGCTATCCGACCCTGGGACGCCCGATCCGAGGCTGCCCGGTCCTGCGGTACCCGGTCCAGCGGTGTCCCGTCCTGGCATGCCCGGTCCAGCGGTGCCCGATCCTGCGGTGCCCCGTCCTGGCATGCCCGGTCCAGCGGTGCCCGATCCTGCGGTGCCCCGTCCTGGGATACCCGGCCCAGCAGTACCAGACCCTAGGACGCCCGATCCGAGGGTGCCCGGTCCTGCGGTGTCCCGTCCTGGCATGCCCGGTCCAGCAATACCAGCCCCTGGGACGCTCGATCCGAAGGTGCCCGGTCCTGCGGTACCGGGTCCAGCGGTGCCCCGTCCTGGGACGCCCGGTCCAGCGGTGTCCTGTCCTGGCATGCCCGATCCTGGGATGCCCGGTCCAGCGGTACCCGACCCTGGGCCCCCCGGTCCGGGGTCAGCGGTCGGTGGGGCCGTGGAGTTGGTGGTGCCGCGGCGGTCGCAGCACACGCACGCCGGTCACCACCCCCACCTCGACGGCGGCGGCGCCAACTGGTGTGCTCCCGCCTCGACGGCGATGGTGCTGGAGTTCTGGGGACGAGGGCCGAGCCCAGGCGAGCTGGCCTGGGTGGGTGACGGCGATCCGGCGCCGGGTGTGGATCACGCGGCGGCGGGCACGTACGACGTGAGCTACCAGGGCACCGGCAACTGGGCGTTCAACGTGGCCTACGCGGGCCGGTACGGTCTGTCCGGATTCGTCACGCGGCTGCGGTCGGCGGCGGAGCTGGAGCGGTTCGTCCGGGCCGGGATCCCGGTGATCACCTCGCAGTCGTTCAAGGCCCATGAGCTGCCCGGCTCCTGCTACACGACCAGCGGCCACATCATGGTCGTCACCGGCTTCACCGCCGAGGGCGACGTGATCGTGAACGACCCGGCCGCGCCCCGCGACTCCGAGGTGCGCCGGGTCTATCCGAGGGCGGCGTTCGAGCACGTGTGGCTCAGGAGCTCGGGCAGCGGCGGCATCGTGTACGTCGTGCATCCACCCGAGTTCCCCCTTCCTCCCTGTACCAACGGCAATTGGTGAGTTGATGAGCATTCGACCGATCGACGTGGCCCGTACCGACGGAGGCCCCCAGTGGGTCGAGGCGGTGGACACGCCCTCCGGCGTCGAGGTCTGGTGGGACGAGCCGCGCCCGCACGAGGGCGGCCGGCGCTGCGTGGTGCGCCGCCTGCCGGACGGCTCCCGCGTGGACGCGCTGCCCGAGGGGTGGAACGCGCGCAACCGCCTCATCGAGTACGGCGGCCGCTCATGGCGCCCCTTGCCCGGCGGCGGCCTGGTGTTCACGAACTGGTCCGACCAGCGCCTGTACCGCCTGGACGGGGACACCCCCGTGCCGCTGACGGAGGCCGGCCCGTCCCGCTACGGCGACCTCTACCTCCCGCCTGGCCGGGACGAGGTGTGGGCGGTCAGGGAGATCGACGACGCGCGCGACCTGGTGGCGGTCCCGCTGGACGGGGGCCCGACCAGAGTCATCACCAAAGCCCAACATTTCCTGATGAATCCCCGTATTTCGCCCGACGGGCATCATGTCGCCTGGATCGGCTGGAACCACCCCAACATGCCCTGGGACGGCACCGAACTGTGCGTGGCCGAGCTGCGAGAGGACGACACCGCCGGCCCGTACCGAGTGCTGGCGGGCGGCCCGGCCGAGTCGGTGACGCAGGCCGAGTGGCGCGACGCCACCGCCCTGTACGCGGTCACGGACCCCACCGGCTGGTGGAATGTCCATCTCATCCCCCTGGACGGCTCCCCCGCCCGCAACCTCACCCCGATGGAGCTGGAGTTCGGCGCCGCCGCCTGGAAACCGGGACTGGCCTGCTTCGCCGTCGCCGACGACGGCCGCCTCGTCGTCGTGCACGGCACCGCCGACCGCCGCCGCCTGGGCGTGCTCGACCCCGCCAGCGGCGAGCTGCGCGAGCTGGGCGAGGCGGCCACCCACTGGGCCTCGACGGTGTCCGTGGCGGGCGGCCGGGCGGCGGCGGTGGGGGCGACGCCGTACACGCCGCTGGAGGTGACGCTCGTCGGCCTGGACGACGGCGCGCACGAGGTGGTGTCGGCGCCCAAGCCGCTCCCCGACCGCGACCTGCTGCCCACTCCCGAGGCCGTGACCGTCGAGGGCGTGCACGCGCACCTGTATCCGCCGGCCGGTGAGCAGGGGCCGAGCCCGTACGTGATCTTCGTGCACGGCGGCCCGACGGGGAACATGCCGATCATGCTCGACCTGGAGATCGCGTACTTCACCAGCAGAGGCATCGGCGTGGCCGTGGTGAACTACGGCGGCTCGACCGGCTACGGCCGCGCCTACCGGGAGCGGCTGCGCCACCAGTGGGGCGTGGTGGACGTGCACGACTGCGCCAAGGTGGCGCGCGGCCTGGTGGAGATGGGCCGGGCCGACGCCGCCAAGCTCGCGATCAGGGGCGGCAGCGCGGGCGGCTGGACCACCGTCGCGGCGCTCGTTCACAGTGACGTGTTCGCCGGCGGCGTCGCGCACTACGCGATCACCGACCCGGAGAGCTGGGCGGCCGAGACGCACGACTTCGAGTCCCGCTACCTCGACGGCCTGGTGGGCCCGCTGCCGGAGACCCGGGACCGCTACACGGAACGCTCCCCGCTGCTGAACGCCTTCAAGGCGTCCGGCCCGTGCCTCATGCTGCACGGCCTGGAGGACGCGATCGTGGACGTCGGCCAGGCCGAGCGGTTCACCGCCGAGCTCGACCGGCACGGCAAGGAGTGGGCCCTGCTGACCTTCCCCGGCGAGCAGCACGGCTGGCGCAGGGAGGAGACCATCGTCGCGGTGCTGGAGGCCGAGCTGGCCTTCTACGGGCTGATCTTCGACATGGAGACGCCCGGGGTGCCGCCACTGACACTGAAGGGAAGAGAGTGAAGAGCGTCGCCGAGATCTGCTCGGATCTGATCAGGTTCGACACCACCAATCCCGGTTCGGGGGAGCGCCCGGCCGCGGAGTACGTGGCCACGCTGCTGGCCGACGCCGGGCTGGAGCCGGTGGTGTTCGAGTCGGCGCCGAAGCGGACCACGGTCGTGGCCAGGATCGCCGGCGACTCCCCCGACGCGCTGCTCGTGCACGGCCATCTCGACGTGGTGCCCGCCGACCCGTCCGAGTGGCGGATGCACCCGTTCTCGGGAGAGATCACGGACGGCTGCGTGTACGGCCGGGGCGCGGTCGACATGAAGGGCTCGTGCGCGATGACCCTGGCCACGGTGCTGGACCTGGCGGCCAGGGGTGTGCGGCCCCGGCGGGACCTGGTGCTGGCGTTCCTGGCGGACGAGGAGGCCACCGGCGACTACGGCTCCCGGCACGCGGTCACCGAGCACCGCGAGCTGTTCGACGGCGTGACCGAGGCGATCAGCGAGTCCGGCGGTTTCAGCGTGGCCGCCGGCGATCACCGGGTGTACCCGATCGCGGTGGGCGAACGCGGCACCGCCTGGATGCGGCTGACCGCGCACGGCGTGGCCGGCCACGGCTCCAGGCCCCCCGTGGACAATCCGGTCGCGACGCTCGTGCACGCCCTGTCGCGGGTGGCCGCCCACCGGTGGCCGGTACGCCTGACGCCGTCGGTCGCGGCGCTCGTCGAGAGCCTGTCGGAGATCACCGGGCAGCCGATCGACCTCGACCGCCTGGACGCCGAGGCGGCCCGGCTTGGGCAGCTCGGCAATCTGTTCAAGAGCCAGATCCGCAATTCGGCCAACCCGACGATGCTGGACGCCGGCTACAAGGTGAACGTGGTGCCCTCGACGGCCGGGGCCCACGTGGACGGGCGTTACCTGCCGGGGCTGCAGCAGGAGTTCCTGGAGACGATCGACGAGCTGCTCGGCCCGAAGATCACCCGGGAGTTCGTCAACCTGGAGGACGCGCCGGACGCGCCGTACCCGTCGGCGTTCTTCGACGAGCTGGCGGGCGCGCTCGTGGCCGAGGACCCGCGGGCCCGGCCGGTGCCGTACGTGATGGCGGGCGGCACGGACGCCAAGTCGTTCGCCAGGATCGGCATCAAGGGGTACGGCTTCGCGCCTCTCATGCTCCGGCCCGATCTCGACTATTTCGGGATGTTCCACGGCAAGGACGAGCGGGTGCCGGTGGAGGGCCTGGAGTTCGGCACCCGGGTCCTCACCCGCCTGCTCACCTGATCCCCACAGTTCGAAAAAACCGAAAAAGACGCCTAAGGCACATCATCTGCCCCCACGCTGAGTCGGGCATGCACCGCATGCCCGACTCAGCGGACGTTTGCTCCACTCCACCCGCGCACCGGCGCCGAACCGGCGGCGTCAAAGAGTGGAACAAAGCATTCCGTTCTGATAAAGTGAAGACACACGAACGGAAGGGGCTCCTCATGAGCAGCAAGATCGTCACCGGCTGGACCGCCCTCGACGCCGCCCACGACGCGCTGCGCCAGGCCGTGAGCGGCGTGGGCCAGGACGACTGGACCCGCGCGACGCCCTGCGCCGACTGGAACCTCGCCCAGGTCTTCCAGCACGCCGTCGGCGACCAGATCGGCTTCGCCTCCGCCCTGACCGGCGAGCCCGGCCCTGCGTTCAACCCGTTCGAGCCCTCGGGCGAGCTGGACGGGGACCCGGCGGCGGTCCTGGAAGACGCCCTGGGCCGCTCGGCGCGGGCGTGGGCCGGGGTGGACCGCGAGGCGGAGGAGGTGCCGACGCCGGTGCCGCCGCACAAGATGTCGCCCTGGTCCGGCTCGGCGGCGTGCGCGCTCGACGCCGGCGTGCACGCCTGGGACATCGCCATGGCGACCGGCCAGTCATCGCCGCTCACCCCCGAGCTGGCCCGGCCGCTGATGAAGGTGGCCGAGGAGATCGTCGAGCCGCTGCGCGCGTGGGGCGCCTACGCCGCCGCCCTCACGCCGGAGGAGGGCGACGACGACGTGGCGGCCCTCCTGCGCTACCTCGGCCGCGACCCCCACTGGACCGCCTCCTGAGAAGTCCGGAGCGTCCGGCCACCCGCGTGGGACGCCGTTGGCGAAGCAGACAAGACAGAAGCGGCCCCGCGATCACGGGGCCGCTTCCCGTTCCGGAGCGCGTGCCTGACCGGCTTCACCGACACACCCGTGAAGATCGGGAAGACACGTCGGACCCACGCGGCCTCTAGGCCGCGTTCGCGGACACGCTGCTGGAAGGATGGGCCGGATGAACGATCAGGCCGCGAAACCGCGTGCTGACCTCGCGGCCGCCATCGATGGCTGCGCGGCCTGGAGGAGGGCGGTCGATGCGGTGCCACGCGAGCTGTTCCTCGGCGACGCCCTCTACCGCGACGGCGCCGAGGGCTGGGCGCCCGTCCGCCGGTCCGAGATGAGCCGGGCGGAGTGGCTGGCTCTCGCCTACTCCGACAGGACGTGGGTGACCCAGGTGGCCGGCGTCATGGCCGGGGACGCCGCGCCCGTCCCTGTACCCGTCGAGCGGCCGACGTCGTCGTCCACTCAGCCCAGCCTGGTCGTACGGATGCTTTAAGACGCCGGCGTCGCCGAGGGTGACCAGGTGCTGGAGGTCGGCACCGGCACCGGTTACTCCACGGCGCTAATCTGTCACCGGCTCGGCGCCGGCGCCGTCACTTCCATCGAGTACGACGCGGATGTCGCCGGCCGGGCCAGGACGGCGCTCACGCTCGCCGGCTACCGGCCCGCGCTCGTCGAGGGCGACGGGCTGAACGGCCACCCGTGTAACGCCCCGTACGACCGGCTGATCGCCACCTGCGCCGTGCGGACGATCCCGCTCGCCTGGGAGCAGATCCGTCCGGGAGGGACGATCACCACACCGATGCTCGGCTGGACCGGCGGGGCCGCGTTCGCGCACCTGCGGGTGGCGCAGGACGGCACCGCGAGCGGGCGGTTCCTGCCCGACACCGTGTTCTTCATGCCGGCCCGGCCGCACGCCGCGCCGCCGCTGGAGTCATGACCTTGGGCGTCGGCGAGGTGAGTCGCACCATGCTCGACCCGGAGCTACTGCGGGATGACACGGCGCTGTTCGTGGCCCAGCTCGCCGTCCCCCAGGCGCAACATGGCTGGGCCAACGGCAGCATTCTGGCCCTTCATGATGTGGAGAGCGGGTCACACGCCGATGTCGAGCCGTCAGGGGCGGGTGAGTGGGTGGTGCACCAGGATGGACCGCATCGCTCGTGGGACGCGGTCGAGGAGGTCCTGACGGCGTGGCTCGATGCCGGGAAGCCCCATCCGTCGGAGTTCACCCTTACGGTGACGCCTGAGCGGCAGTGGGTTTCCCTGGACGTGTGACCGCGCCCAGCCTGCGGTGGGACCTGCCCGCCTGACCGCATCACCTCAGCGCTGCAGGCCCGGCGGTGGGCGGCGTGGCCGGACGCCGAGAGCGGCCCCGGAGCCGAGACCCCGTCCGGTGGTGACCCTTGGGGTCTCGGCACCGATGGGCGCCGTCACCTCCTCCGAGCGGCGGCGGAACCCTTCGTCATGGGCAGCCCGGCGCGGAACCGTTGGTGGCGCTGGACCCTCCGAACACTCGGCGAGGTTCACGGGTACGGTCACCAGCGGGAACAGCGCTCTGATCAGGAGAACATCGTCTTCGGGCGCTCCTCAAGCTCCCCGTCGACGTAGATGTCGAGCTTCTCGTTGTAGAACGCGACCAGCCCAGCCACCTTCTCGCTCTCCGGCAGCGGTGTGCGGTAGGACCAGGCGAGGTCCTTCTGGCCGTTGACCGTCCAGTATTCGGCGCTGCCCTTGTACGGGCAGTGGGTGACGGTGTCGGTGTGCTCGAGCAGGTCGAGGCGTACGTCCGTCTTCGGCAGGTAGTAGCGGGCGGGCAGGCCCGTCTCGAAGAGGATGCGCGGGCTGTGGGAGTCGGCGACGGTGACGCCGTCCACCTCGACCCGCACGTGGCGCGAGCTGCTCAGGATGTCCACCCTCGTGTACGGGTTGCGCGGGTGGACGAACACCTCCTCGTCCTCCTCGAACCAGGCGTCCATGGCGTCCCAGTCGAAGCGGACGTGGCCGCGGATCTGCTCCAGCGGCGAGTCGGGATAGGCCAGCGCCCCGTCCACGGCCTCGGAGGACCCGGACGTGACCGTGTAGACCACCGCGTCGCCCCTGCTCGGCGAGTGCTGGGTGGCCCCGGTGGGCTTCAGCGCGGACTCGTCCACGTCCGCGAGCGGGAAGTAGTAGGCGGGATAGTACGGGACTTCCCAGACGAGCAGGGCGGAGGTGGTGTCGGCCACCACCCGGCCGCCGAGGTAGGTCCGCACACGCTTGGCGGTGCGCTCCACGCGCACCCGGCCGCGGTTCGTGACATCCATGTTCGCGGCAACCCCGGCGGCTCCCTCCCTATTCCGGGAAGGAATCAGCTGAGGCCGAAGGCGCTCAGAGTGGCCCAGGTGGTGAGCGTGCCCACGGCGGCGCCGGCGGCGACCTGGGGCCAGGTGTGGTGCGTGAGCCGTACCCTGGCCCAGCACACCAGCGCCACGACGGCGGCTCCGGCGAGCACGGCCGGCCACACGGGCAGGACGTGCGCGAACACCACCACCGTGCCGGCGGACACGGCGGCGTGGAAGGAGATCTTCCACCGCAGGGTGATGGGGACGGTCACCGCCAGCGCCACCAGCATCGCGGTCACGGTCGCCACCAGCAGGGTGGGCGCGCCCATCAGGACGAGCAGCGCCAGTGCCACCAGCACGGCCGCGGCGGCCGCGAGCAGCGGGCCGGTGCGGCGGGCGCGGTCGACGATGTGGTGGGAGTCGAGGCGTCCCGAGCGCACGCCCAGCGCGATCACCGCCGCCGGCACGCCACCGCAGAACGCCGACGCCACCAGGCCCCAGGCGGCGCCCCTCCACCCCTGGGCGAGCAGTCCGACCAGCGGTGGCATGACGATCACCAGCACCTGGGGCGCCAGCAGGTTCGTCACCCGTCTGGCTACGAGGTCGGCTGTCATGTCACGACAGATTACGCGATCATGGCCGATGAGCTGCCGAGCAACCCGCCCCATGGTGGTGGGAACGCGGGTCAGCCCTTGCCGGCGGCGTTGACGATGCGGGTGGTCGAGCGGTCGGGGATGGCCTCCAGCTCCCAGCACTCCGCCCCCAGGATCGCGGCCGCCGCCGCGCGGGCGCCGGCGTGCGGGTCGCCCGCCGTGTGGGCGAGCGCGGCCGGGCGCATCGGGGCGAGCAGGTCGATGTAGTCGTCGGGCCCGTGCGCCTCGGGCGGGCCCTTGACCACGAAGACCCCCGTCACGAACCGGAGCGCGGCGAGCACCTCGGCCCGCTCCGCCGACGGGTTGAACGGGCGGGTCGGCCCCTTCCACGCGCGCACGCGCGGATCGTCCTCGACGCCCACGACCAGCGGCAGCCCGCGCGCCGCCACCGCGCCGAGGTAGCGCACATGGCCCACGTGCAGGATGTCGAAGACGCCGGTCACGACCGCCGCTCCCGGCAGCTCGTACGGCTGCACCCAGACGGCCTCCAGGCTGCTCACGCGACCTCCTGTTCCCCCACGGGCCTAGACGACTCGTCGATCGCAGCGTACTCGGTCGGCGTCCCCACCCGCGAAACCGACCTCCCCGGGGGTAAATACGGACCTTGGGAAAGCCCATTCCTACCTTTTCGCGATAATCTCCACCCCACCCCTGGCGCGTCTCATAACGTCGCCGGTTCTGGGGGAGGTCACCGTGGCAGCGCCGATTCCGCACCACGCAGACGAGGACGACCGGCCAGATCCAGGTGATCACGTGGTCCGGCTGCGCGGGGTGCCCTCCCAGGTGTCCAGGGCCAGGGAGCTCGTCACGGCGGTACTGGGCCGCGATCATCCGCTCTACGACGACGTGGTGCTGCTCACCAGCGAGCTGGCCACGAACGCGATCCTGCACACCAGGTCCGGCGCCGGGGGCTTGTTCACGGTGACGGTGGCCAGTTCGGAGACGGGGGTGCGGGTGTTCGTGTCGGACGCCGGCTCCGACGGGCCGCCGTGCGTGTGCCGGACGAGCACGCAGTCCACCAGCGGCCGCGGCCTGCCGCTGATCGAGGCGCTCAGCCACCGCTGGGGCTTCACCCGCGAGTCCGGCACCACGACCGTCTGGTTCGAACTGCTGCACGCCCACGTGCCCGCCGGCGTGGCCGTCTGACTGTGCCGACGCGTCAGGTGCGGCCGTTCAGGGTGTCGAGGAAGCGCCGCTCGAAGGCGGCGGTGCCGGCCGCGGTGCCGTACTGGAGCAGGCGGCCCGAAGGTGACAGGACGGTGCGCCCGGCCGAGGGGCCGTCGGTCACCACGTCCACCCGGCCGGCGGTGAACGTGACGTGCCCGGGGTGCACGGCGCTCATCGCGGCCAGCGGGTCCCACCAGTAGAGCAGGCCGGCGTCGATCAGCGGCCGCACCTCGGGATGGGTGACGATCTCCAGTACGGTGTCCGCGGCCGCGGCGGCGTGGTCGGCGGCGAGCCGGTCCAGGAAGGCGGCGGTGATCGGCACCTGGTTGGCGGCGTCGAGCGACACCATGCGGACGCTCCCGCGGCTGCGGGTCAGTGCGGCCCGCGCGGCGGCCGGATCGAGCCAGTAGTTGAACTCCTGGCTCCCGTCGAACTCGGGCGGCGTGCCGCAGCACAGGTTCCCGCCGACGGCCACGGCCCCGCCCATCGTGGTCAGCCGGGCGGCGGAGTACGGCAGCGCGGCGGCCACGTTCGTCAGCGGGCCGGTGGCGATGATCTGGATCGAGGGCTCGGCTCGCACCAGCCGCCTGATCAGCTCGGGGGCACGGGTCCGCGACGGCGTCTCGTCGCCGGCGCAGCCGGGGGTGGCCGCGGTGAGCACCCGGTCGAACAGCTGCCGCAGGTCGGCGGGGAAGGAGTCGGGGCCGGTGGCCGGGGAGTCGGCGACGGCCACGCCGCGCAGGCCGAGCCGCTGGGCCAGGCACCTCGCGTGCCGGATGGCCCGGCCGGGTAACCCGGCGCCGGCCTCGGTGACGGTGATGGCGCGCAGGTCGATCCGCCCGGCCCTGTGCTCCTGGGACAGGTAGGCCAGGGTGGCCGCGTCGTCGAAGTCCATGTCGGTGTCGAAGATGACGGCGGGAGGCCGGGGCATCGCCCGAGCATCCCCCGCCAGGGCCGGCTGCGCGGGCGCCGCCAGGGCCGCCAGGACGAGGACGAGGGCCGGCAGGATTCTCTTCATCGGTTTCCCCGGATTCGCGAGACGGGTGGGCGACCGGAACCACCCTGACACGAAGAACGAGCGCCGGGGTTTCAGATCGGCTTCATGGCCGCTTCACCCCGGTTCTCCGGGGTTCCTGGCCCGAGGGGCGCGTCGTAGCGTTGCCTCCCGTCCGGTCCTACGGTGGGGAGACAACGATGGGGAAGTTCGGCAAAGCGGCTCTCGCGGCGGTCGTCTCGGGCGCGGCGCTGGCGGCGTCCTGCGCGTCGCCGGCACAGGCCGCGACCGGCACAGAGACGAGCAGCGCGGCCGCCGCGGAGTGTTACGCGAGCAGCGGGAACCTCTACTGCGGCAACGCGGCCAACGCGCTGATCTACGCGTCGGCCGGCTACACCAAGCCCGGCGGCAACCCGGAGACCGTGGTCGACCGCCTGCTCACGACGTTCAGCTACTTCAAGTGCTACGTCTCCGGCCAGCGGCACGGCGGCGGCAACAGCATCTGGTACTACACCTACGGCGACGTGAACGGCCGCTGGGGCTACGTGGCCGCGGTCAACGTGTGGACGTCGACCGACCCGTACCCCGGCGTCGCCCACTGCTGACCGGGCGGATGCTCACTCGCAGGACCGCAGTCTGCGGCGCAGATGGGCCCGCTCGGGCTCGGTGCCGGCCGTAGCGAGCGCCTCGCGGTAGGCCGCGGCCGCCTGGTCGCGGCGGCCCAGCCGCCGCAGCAGGTCGGCCCGGGCCAGCGCGTACGGGTGGTAACCGCGCAACCGCTGCTCCCCGGCCAGCTCGTCGAGCAACGCGAGCCCCGCTTCCGGCCCGTCGCGCATGGCCACCGCCACCGCCCGGTTGAGCGCCACCACCGGGGAGGGCGCGAGCGCGAGCAGCACGTCGTACAGGGCCACGATCTGCGGCCAGTCGGTGGCCGGCCAGTCGGGGGCCTCGTCGTGCAGGGCGGCGATGGCGGCCTGCACGCCGTACGGCCCTGGCGAGCCGCCGGTGAGGGCGGTGACCACCAGCGCCTGCCCCTCTTCGATCATCGGCCGGTCCCACAGCGCGCGGTCCTGGTCGCCGAGCAGCACCAGCTCGCCGCCGGGGCCGATCCTGGCGGCGCGGCGGGCGTGGGTGAGCAGCATCAGCCCGAGCAGCCCGGCCACCTCACGCTCGCCGGGCAGCAGCCGGCGCAGGATCCGGGCCAGCCGGATGGCCTCCTCGGCCACGTCGACCCGGAGCAGGCCGGGCCCCGAGCTGGCCGCGTACCCCTCGGTGTAGATCGAGTAGATCACCTGGAGCACGCCGGGCAGCCGGTCGGGCAGCTCGTCCGCGCCCGGCACGCGGAACGGGATGCGCGCCTCGCGGATCTTCTTCTTGGCCCTGACGATCCGCTTGGCCATGGTGGCGGGCGGGAGCAGGAGGGCGCGCGCGACCTCCGGGGTGGTACGGCCGGCCAGGCAGCGCAGGGTCAGCGCGATGCGGTCCTCGGCGGGCAGGGCGGGGTGGGCGCAGGTGAAGAAGAGCTGCAGCCGCTCGTCGGGCAGCTCTTCTCCGGCGTCGGCGGCCGGGGCGGGGGCGGCGCGGTCGGCCTCGACCTGGAGGACGGCGAGGCGGGCGGCGTACGCGCGGTCGCGCCGCAGCCGGTCGACGGCCTTGCGCCTGGCGGTGGTGAGCAGCCACGCGCCCGGCTTCGACGGGACCCCGCCGGCCGGCCAGTGCACCAGCGCCGCCTCGATCGCCTCCGAGGCGACCTCCTCGGCCAGGTCCAGATCGCCGAAGCGGCGGACCAGGGCGGCGAGCAGCCGCCCCCGCTCCTCACGGAAGACCGCCTCGACGGAGGTCCCCACCTCCTCGACCGGCCCCGTCGCGTCCATCGGGTCCTCGCCCACCACCGCCGTCACCCCCACGCCTCCGGCCAGGTCGCGTCAGTCGAAGTCGGCGATCGGGCGGACCACGACCGAGCCGCGGCCGCGCGCCCCCGGGCAGCGGGCCGCCCAGTCGAGCGCCACGTCGAGGTCGGGCACGTCGATCACGTAGTAGCCGCCGAGCACCTCCCGCGTCTCGGCGAACGGCCCGTCGGTGACGGCCCGCTCCCCCGACGCGTTCACCCGGACGACGGTGGCGGTGGTCAGGTCGGCCAGCGAGTGGCCCGAGACGTGGACGCCCGACTCCCTGACGCTCTTGTCGTAGGTCACCCACTCCTCGAACGACGCCGCCTCGGGGTCCGGCTCGTCCTGCGGCGTGGCGGGGCTGTTGATGAGCAGCATGTACTTCATATCGGCTCTCCTCGTGTCGTCGATCGTACGGCGCCGTCCGCCGCTTCCCTATGACGACGAACGGCGCCCCGGCAGAAGGACAGGCCCGGGAAGAAGTTTTCAGCCGTCGAGCCGGCACAGCCCTTCGGCCAGCGCCTTGGTCGTCAAGCGCGTGCGGCTGTCGCAGCCCAGCTTGGCGAAGATGTGCTCCAGATGCGTGGTGACCGTGCGGACGCTGAGCACGAGCGCCGCCGCGATCTGCGGGTTGGAGTCGCCCGCCGCCACCCGGGTGAGCACGTCGAGCTCACGGCCGGTCAGCTCGTACGGCAGCACGCACGGCCGCTCGGCCGCCACCGCCCCCTGCAGCGTGCCCTGGTAGCCGACGCCCGCCCGCAGCAGCCGCACCTCGTGCCAGCGGCCGTCGGCGCCGAGCCAGAGCCCGTGCCGGCTGAGCTCGCGCGAGTCGATGAACTCCCGCGCGCAGGCGGCCATCGCCGGGTCGTCGCACAGCGCGGCCGAGAGCTCGCGGCCCGGCACCTCGCGCCGCGTGCCGAGCCGGTCGAACGCCACCGCGCGGTAGTCGGGCGGCAGCCCCACCGGGTCGATCACGCACCGGTTGAGGTCGGTGAGGTGGGCCAGCATCGGGCTGACCGCGCTCACCAGGGCTCCGGTGCGACGGGGGAAGGCGTCTCTGGTCGCGAGGTGCAGCAGCCCCGTGTAGCGGCCGTCGTCGAGGAAGAGCGGCGCCGTCAGCCCGGCCCGCCAGCCGTAGGGGGCCAGGTGGCGGCGGAAGTAGCGCTCGGTGCCCGGCTCGGGCATGCCGACCGGCGCGCGGGTGGCCCTGGCCCTGCGGCAGGCCTCGAGTCCGGCGTACTCCTCCGCCGCGTCGTGGTCGATGCGCGGATGACCGTCGGAGACGACGCTGTGGTGGCGCCCGGTGGCGGGGTCGTAGGCGACGAACTCGTAGGCGTCGAGCGGGATCACGCGGCGCAGCGCCGCCATCGCCCCGTGGGCCCCGCCGCCGCCCGCGACCTGGTAGCCGACCTCGGCGAACGCCCGCACCTGGCGCGCGTCCACGGTGATCCCGCCGTCCGCGCCGCCACGGTGCACGCCGCTGTGGCCTCCGCCGCTACGGCTCATGCAGCTCTTTATATCATTTGCCGAAATCAGCCCGTGGCTTTGCCGAATCCCGGCCGAGGACAACCCCGGAGGCCGGGTGCTAGGGTCGTACCCATGCAGCGCGCTCTCGTCACGACGACGCCGGACACCGTCCCGGCGCGCTGATCGCATGCTTCCCGGGCGGACGCCCGGGAGCCTGGTCGTTCGCCCTTTCCCTGGAAAGGATGATCATGAACGACCATCGCAGGCTCGGCCGCGAGCTGGGCATCTTCGACACCGACCCGCTGATCGGCTCCGGCCTGCCCTACTGGCTGCCCGCCGGCGCCGCGGTGCGCAAGGCGATCGAGGGCTACGTGTACGAGCTGGAACGCCGCAACGGCTACCAGCACGTCAACTCGCCGGTGCTGGGCAAACGGGAGCTGTACGAGCGATCGGGCCACTGGGCCCACTACGCCGAGGACATGTGGCCGCCCATGCGGGTGGGCGGGGAGGAGTTCGTGCTGCGGCCGAGCCTGTGCCCCCACCACGCGCTGATCTGCCGCTCGCGCCCGCGCAGCCATCGTGACCTGCCGCTGCGGATCGCCGAGCTGGGCGGCATGTACCGCTCCGAGCCGTCCGGCGTGCTCGGCGGGTTGTCCAGGGTGCGGGCCATCCAGCTCAACGACGGCCACGTCTTCTGCGCGCCCGAGCAGGCCGCGCGGGAGGTGTCGGCCGCGCTCGACCTGATCGAGGCGGCGCACGACCGGCTGGGCATCCAGGCCGCCCGCTACCGGCTGTCGCTGGGCGGCGAGGGCGCCAAGTTCGTGGACGACCCCGCCATGTGGGCGCGCTCGGAGTCGCTCCTGCGCGAGGTGCTGGCGGAACGGGGCCGCGCGTACGACGAGGAGCACGGCGAGGGCGCCTTCTACGGCCCGAAGATCGACATCCAGATCACCGATCCGGCCGGCCGCGAGTCCACCCTGTCGACCGTCCAGGTGGACTACTTCCAGCCGGAGCGCTTCGACCTGCGTTACGCGGGCGGCGGGCGGCCCGTCATGGTGCACCGCAGCGTCGTCGGCGGCATCGAGCGGCTGGTCGCGCATCTGGTCGAGGTGCACGGCGGCGCGTTCCCCGCCTGGATGGCGCCCGTGCAGGCCGTGGTGCTGCCGCTGTCGGACGCCGAGCGGCCGGCCGCGGACGAGGTGCTGCGCCGCTGCCTGGCGGCGGGGCTGCGGGCGGAGCTGGCGCCGGCCGACCGGGGCAGCCTGGGGGCCAGGATCAGGGCACACCGGCTGGTGCCGTACCAGCTCGTGGTGGGACCGCGTGAGGCGGCGAGCGGGGGCGCGTCGGTGCGGATGCGCGACGGGAGCCAGGCCGGCGAGGTGCCGGTCGAGCAGCTCGCCGCGAGATCACGGCCGTTCGGCTGATCGCTGGAGATCAATCTAATAACGGAGGGTTCCCTGAGCGCGTAACCGGCTCGTACAGTCCCTGCAACGCCGTGTCGGGGAGGAAGATCTTGACCGAGCTGAGCGACCGCGAGGCCGAGTTACTTTCGGCACACGAGCAGGAGCGTCCGGCCCGGCGGCTGGCCGGGCCGCTCCGGCTCGGCGTGTGGGTCGTGGGCGGCCTGCTGTCGGTCTATTCGCTGCTGGTGGTGTTCCGCCCGGTGGAGGCGATCGAGCACCGGATGACGTTCCTGGCGGTGGCACTGCCGCTGGTCTTCCTCTGCTACCGCTCGGGGCTGGCCGCGCGGGTGCGCCGGCTGCTGCGGCGTCCCGCGCCCGCCCCGCGCGAGGACGGGACGGAGTGGCCGACCGTGGCCGACTGGCTGCTGGCCGCGGCGTCGCTGGCGGTGCTGCTCCATCCGCTGGCCGACATGGACGCCTTCCGCGAGCGCGGCTCCGGCGCGGCGATGACCGACCTGGACATCGTGGCGGGCGTGGTGCTGACGGTGCTGCTGCTGGAGGCCGTGCGCAGGACCGTCGGCGCGATCTTCTCCGTCATCTGCGTGCTGTTCCTGCTCTACACCTACTACGTCGCGGCCCTGCCGATCGACTGGATCGTCTCGCAGCTCTACACCGGCACCGAGGGCTTCTTCGGGGTGCCGATGCAGGTCGCCGCCAGCTACATCATCCTGTTCACGATCTACGGCGCGGTGCTCGACCACTCGGGCGCGAGCAAGTTCTTCATCGACCTGAGCTTCGCCGCCTTCCGCAGATCACGGGCCGCCCCCGGCCGCACGGTCACCACGGCCGGATTCCTGCTCGGCACCGTCTCCGGCTCGGGCGTGGCCACCACGGTCAGCCTGGGCAGCGTGGCCTGGCCCGTGCTGCGGCGGGCCGGCTATCCGAAGGAGGCGGCCGGCGGGATCCTCGCGGCCGGGGGCATCGGCGCCATCCTGTCGCCGCCCACGCTGGGCGCGGCGGCGTTCATCATCGCCGAATACCTCGGTACGGGGTATCTCCAGGTCCTGCTGTACGCGACGATCCCCACGATCCTGTACTACCTGGGCATCTTCCTGGCCATCGAGATCGACTCGCGCCGCTTCGGCACCCACACCGTGGACGTGGACGCGCCCAGGATCGGGCGGCTGCTGCTGCGCTTCGGCTACCACTTCAGCTCGCTCATCCTCATCGTCGTGCTGATGGCGATGGAACGCTCGGCGTTCCAGTCGGTGGTGATCGCCACGGCCGTCGCGTTCCTGCTGTCGTTCCTCGACCCGAAGCACCGGATGGGCCCCAAGCGGGTCGGGCAGGCGCTGGCCAAGGGCACCCTGGAGGTGCTGCCCGTGACCGCGGTCTGCGCCGCGGCCGGCATCATCGTCGGCGCCATCACGCTGACCGGCCTCGGCCAGCAGCTGGCCGACATCATCATCGGCGTCGGCGCGGGCAACCTGGTCATCACCACCGTCATGGCGGCGCTGGCGGTGCTGCTGCTCGGCCTGGCCGTGCCGGTGACGGCCAGCTTCATCATCACGGCGGTCATCATCGCGCCGGCGCTCTTCGAGCTCGGGGTGGACCGGCCCGAGGCGTACATGTTCATCTTCTACTACGCGGTGCTGTCGGAGGTGAGCCCGCCGACCGCGCTGTCGGCCGTCGCGGCGGCGGCGATCACCGGCGGCAACACCTACAAGACCATGATGATGACCTGGCGGTACACGCTGCCCGCCTTCCTGGTGCCGTTCGCCTTCGTGCTGACGCCGAACGGGCAGGCGCTGCTCGGGCAGGGACCGATCGGGACCGTGCTGCTGATGACCGCCGTCTCCGCGGTCGCGGTCGCCGCCCTGGCCGTGGCCACGGGCGGGATGGCCGCCTGGCCGGAACGCCTGCTGGCGGCGGTGGCCGCCGTGCTCCTGCTCTTCCTCGAACCCGTTCCCATCGTCGCCGGTCTGGCCGTCCTGGCGGTGGCCGCCGTCGTGCATCTCGTCAGAAGAAGGAGAAGGGACCCAGCGTGAAGCGGATACTCACGATCGTCGCCGCCGCAGTCCTGTTGGCGGCGGGTTGCGGAGGCGGTGGCGCGGGAGGGGGCTCGGGCAACCGGATCTTCATCGCCACAGGAGGGACGACCGGCGTCTACTACGTGTACGGCGGCGGCCTGGCCAAGCAGTTATCGGCGAACATTCCCGGCACCCAGGCCACCGCCTCGGTCACCTCGGCCTCGGTCGAGAACATCAAGCTCCTGGTCTCGGGCAAGGCCCAGCTCGGCTTCTCCCAGGCCGACACCGCCGCCGACGCCGTCAACGGCAAGGACACCTTCACCGGCAAGCAGCCGATCAAGGCGCTGGCCCGCATCTACGACAACTACACCCACCTGGTGGTCGCCCCCGGCGTCGCCGCCAACAGGGTCGCCGACCTGAAGGGCAAGCGTGTCTCGCTCGGGCCGGCCAACTCCGGCACCCAGGTCATCGCGCGGCGCGTGCTGGAGGCGGCCGGGCTCGACCCCGACGCCGACATCACCAAGCAGCAGCTGTCGATCAACGAGTCGGTGCAGGCCGCCAAGGACGGCACCATCGACGCCTTCTTCTGGGTCGGCGGCCTGCCCACGGCGGGCATCACCGACCTGGCCGCGAGCAAGCCGGACATCAAGATCCTCGACACCACCGACGTGCTGCAGAAGATGCAGGCCACCTACGGCCAGCAGTACGTCCCGCTGGACGTGGACCTGACGGTCTACAAGCTGACCGGCGCGGTCAAGACGGTCGGCATCGCGAACGTGCTGCTGGTGCCCGACTCGATGGACGAGCAGCTCGCCTACGACATCACCAAGACGCTCTTCGAGAAGAAGGCCGAGCTGACGGCCGTGCACCCGGAGGCCGAGAAGCTGGACCCGGCGCTGGGCCAGCAGGTGGCCCCGGTCGAGCTGCACCCCGGCGCGGCGCGCTACTACAAGGAGAAGGCCTGACCCGGCTGCTCGTGACGCTGGCCGCCGTCGCCGCGCTCGGCGCCGGCGGCGGCGCCGGTCACCTGACCGTGAACGGCCTGCCCGTCGTCCGGGGCCGCTTCTCGATCGGGTACGTGCATTCGATCTACCGCGCGCCCTCCGCGGAGGTGTTCACCGTGGAGGGCCGCCGGTTCACCATGCGGGCGGTGCTCTCGCGCAACGAGGGCGTGCTCGACTACTACGCGGTGCCGGGCGAGCGCGTCCGGCTCCCCGGCGGCCTGTGGAAGCTGGTGCTGGCCGAGCCCGCCGCGTACGAGTCGCTGTCGCTGCTCACGACGTCGATCGGGCGCAGGACCGTGATCTCCGGCGGGCGCTGCCTGCCCCTCTTCCCCGCCGGCGGCGAGGTGCTCCTGACGCTGCGGCTCACGCCCGGCGCGCGGGGCGGCTCCTGCGCCCCGCCCTACAACCAGTCCTTCTTCTTGAACGCCGAGTAGAGCGCCACGGACGTCACCGCCACCAGGACCGTGGACACCCAGAAGCCCCAGGACGTCCCCGAGCCGGGATAGGGGACGTTCTGCCCGTAGAAGCCGGTGATCATGGTGGGCACCGCGATGATCGCGGCCCAGCCCGTGAGCCGCTTCATGATCTCGTTGAGCCGGAAGCCCTGCTGGGCCAGGCGGGTATCGGCGGCGTTCGCGAGCATGTCGCGGACCGCCTCCACCCACTCGGTCGCGCGCAGGACGTGGTCGAGGACGTCCTGGTAGTAGGGCGTCATCTGGGGATCGGCGACGATGTCCTGGCCGCGGCGCATCAGGGTGCCGATCACCTCCCGCATCGGCAGGACGATCTTGCGCAGCTTGGTGGTGTTCTTGCGCAGGACGTACATGGAGCGCTGCAGCTCCATGGGGTCGCGCACCTGGCCCTCGAACAGGTCGTCCTCCAGCGCCTCCGCCTGCGCGTCGAGGTCCTGCACCAGCTCGAACTGACTGTCCGCGACGTAGTCGAGCAGGCCGTGCAGCAGGAACGTGACGCCGTGGCGGGCCATGCGGGAGTCGGCGTCCCAGCGCCTGACCACCTCCTCGATGGGGAAGTTCGCGTTCTCCCTGATGGTGACCAGGGCGTTGGCGGTGACGAAGATGTCGACCTCGACGGGGCGGAGCCTGCCCTCCACGCAGTGCACCCCGTAGACGGTGATGAACAGGTGGTTGTCGTAGACGTCCACCTTCGGCCGCTGGTGGTCGGAGAAGACGTCCTCGACTGCCAGCTCGTGCAGGCCCAGCTCCTCGCTGATCAGGGCGAGGTCGGCCGGCGTGGGGGCGCACAGGTCGAACCAGACCGTGTTGCCGCGGTCCGGGACATGGTCGGAGACCTCCTCGACGGGGAACCCTTCCTTCTCGAGGACGCCGTTCCGGTAGAGACGCGTGTGCAGCACTAGAGGAGTGTGGCAAATCGTCTCGCGTTACGCACGGCAGCCCCTCCCGGGTCGTTGTTGAAGTAGATGCAGGCGTCCGGCCAGCCGGCCTCGCGGATCCGGCCCGCCCACGTGCGCAGGGCGCGCTCGCCGTACTCGTAGCCCGCGCGGCCCTCGTGCAGGCGGACGTAGCCCCAGCCGGCCGTACGCCAGAGCGGGCCGGTGGGGCGGCTGCGGCGGTCGGCCCAGCACAGGGCGGCCGAGCGGGCGGTCAGGATCGCGCGCACCTCCTCGCTCCACCAGGACGGGTGGCGCGGCTCGACGGCCACCCTGACGTGGGCGGGGAAGCAGGACAGGCACCGGTCGAGGCGGCCGGGGTCGGCCTTCAGCGTCGGCGGCAGCTGCAGCAGGATCGGGCCGAGCTTGTCCTTCAGCTCCGAGGCGGCGCCCATCAGGCGCGCGACCGGCTCCTCGGGGTCGGCCAGCCGCTTGATGTGGGTGAGGAACCTGCTCGCCTTGACCGCCATCACAAAGCCGGGCGGCGTGCGGTCGCGCCAGGCGGCGAACGACTCGGGGCTCGGCAGGCGGTAGAAGGCGTTGTTGCTCTCGACGGTGGCGAACTCCGCCGCGTACGTCTCCAGCCAGAGCCGCTGCGGCACGCCCTTCGGATAGAGGGGCCCGCGCCAGTCCCTGTACTGCCATCCGGAGGTGCCCACCAGCCAGGTCATGCCGTTGGCCCTACCCAGGACGCCCGGGTGCAGTACTGTCCTTGCGTCGTCAGCCGAGGAGGACCTTTCACGCGATGGGCGCCAATCACGTCCACGGCACCGCCGTACCCGGTTCGCGGCGCACGGTGGTGGCCGGGCTTGCCGTCCTGGTGCCGCTGGCCGTCATCACTCTGACCGCGCTGCTGTGGCTGTGGCCCGACGGCGGCAAGGACACCGTCCCCGCCGAGGCCGGTGTCGAGCGGCTCACCGGCACCGTCGTCGGTGTCACGCTCGGCCGCTGCCCCGCGCCTTCCGAGGGGCTGCCCGCGCCCGACCCCGCCACCTGCGGCCGGGCCGTCGTCAAGGTCTCCGAAGGTCCCGACGCGGGCAAGGACGTCGAGCTGCGGCTGCCCGGCGGGCCGGGGGCACAGCGGTTCACCGTGCACGACGACGTGATCCTGCTGCGCGGGCCGGACGGGGCCTACCAGCTCTCCGACCACGACCGGGCGACGCCGTTGTGGCTGTTCGGGGCCGCGTTCGCGCTGGCGGTGATCGCGTTCGGGCGCTGGCGCGGGGTGACGGCGCTGGTGGGGCTGGCGGTGACGTTCGTGCTGCTGCTGACGTTCGTCATCCCCGGGATCCTGGAGGGACGGCCGCCCATGCTGGTGGCCATCGTGGGGGCGGCGGCGATCATGCTGGCGGTCCTCTACCTGACCCACGGGTTCTCGCTGTCCACGTCCGTGGCGGTGCTGGGCACGCTGGCCAGCCTGGCGCTCACGGGGCTGCTGTCGTACGGGGCCCTGGGGTTCGCCCGGCTCAACGGGATCACCGACGACAGCGCGCTCGCCCTGGACATGAGCCTGTCCCTCGACACGCAGGGGCTGCTGCTGGCCAGCATCATCATCGGCGCGCTCGGCGTGCTCGACGACGTCACGGTCACCCAGGCGGTGACGGTGGCCGAACTCGCCCGCGCCAACCCGTCCTACGGCTTCGCCCGCCTCTACCGGGCGGCCGGCCGCATCGGGCGCGCGCACATCGCCTCGGTGATCAACACGATCATCCTGGCGTACGCGGGTGCGTCGCTGCCGCTGCTGCTGCTGTTCAGCATCGGCCGGCAGCCGCTGGGCGAGGTGATGACGACGCCGGTCATCGCCCAGGAGATCGTCCGCAGCATCGTCGGCACGCTCGGCCTCATCGCGGCCGTCCCCATCACCACGGCCCTGGCCGCCCTGACGGCCTCCCGGCACCGCGACCTGCCCGAGTCCGCGCCCGACGAGCCTCCCAGGGAACGGGCCGGCTCGCATCGGCGGGCGCGGAAGGACGACGACGACGGCTTCTTCGCGCCGCAGAAAGACGACGGCTTCTTCGCGCCGCAGCCGGACGACACCGGCTTCTTCACGCCCCGCCGGCGTCAGTAGGCCTCGGCGCTGCCGTCCACCCGGAGTTTGCGCCGGGCGCGTTCGTAGAAGGTGGTGCCCACCCGGACCACGTTGGCCGCGCCGGGCCAGGCGGTGACCGTCAGGCTGTCGCCGGGGCACAGATGCCCCATCACGGCTCCATCGACCTCCACCGCCAGCCGCCCGCTGCTCGACAGCACCTGCAGCGTCACCTCCTCGTCCGCGGGCAGCACCAGGGCCCGGTTGAAGGAGGAGTGGGCGGCGGCGGCCACGACGAGGATCGCCTCGACCCTGGGCGAGACGATCGGCCCTCCGGCGGAGAAGCTGTAGGCGGTCGAGCCGGTGGAGGTGGCCACGATGACGGCGTCGGCGGCGTAGCGGACGAAGGGGCTCCCCGACGGGGTGACGGACACTCCGGCCAGCCCGTCGCCGGGCGTCCGCACGAGGGCGATGTCGTTGAAGGCCGTCATGCTCGCGCCCGCCACCGTGCAGCGGATGGCCATGCGCGGCTCGATGGAGTATTCGTGCGCGTCGATCGCCGACAGCGTCTCGGACAGCTCGTCCACGTCGATCTCGGCCAGGAAGCCGAGCCGGCCGAGGTTGACGCCCAGGATGGGGGTCGGCCGCCCGGCCAGCAGCCGCATGGTGCGCAGCATCGTGCCGTCGCCGCCGAGCCCCACCATCAGGTCGGCCCGCTCCACCATGCTGGCGGCGTCGACCGGCACGGCGGTGCAGTCGATGCGCCCCACCTCCTCGGGCAGGCCGAGCACGGTGGCGCCCTTGCCGGCGGCCCAGCGCAGGATGGTGTCGATCGCCTGCTTGGAGTCGCGCCGGGGATGCAGCACCAGCCCGACCGTCCCGATCATGCCCATGCGCCCACCTTACGACGGCCGGGGACACCGGTCCGTCAGTGCCCCGGCGTCCCGTCGCCGGATCTCGGCTAACGTCGGATCCATGCGGCTTCACGTGGGATGCGCGATGTGGACGCACGCGCGCTGGCGCGGACGTCTCCTGCCCGGCCACCTCGACCAGGCCAACCGGCTGCGGGGCTACGCGAGCTGGTGCGACGCCGTGGAGGGCAACACCACGTTCTACGCGACCCCGTCACGGGCGACGGTGGAGTCCTGGGCGGCCCAGACCGATCCCGGCTTCCGGTTCGTGATCAAGCTGCCGAAGCCGATCACCCACGAACGCCGCCTCAGGGGCGCCGAGGCGGACGTGGCCGCGTTCCTGGACGTCATGGAGCCGCTGGGCCCGCGCGTGCACGCGTTCTGGATCCAGCTTCCCGGCTCCTTCTCCCCCGCCGACGTGGGCGCCCTGGCCGCGTTCCTGCGCGCGCTGCCCGGCGGGCACCGCTACGCCGTCGAGGTCCGGCACCGCGCCTTCTTCGCGGACGAGCGCTCGGCGCGGCTGCTGGAGCGGGTGCTGGCCACCGTGTCGGCCGAGTGGGTCCCGTTCGACACGACCGTGATGTTCGCCAGCCCGCCCACCAGCGACGCCGAGCGTGACGCCTGGACGAAGAAGCCGCGCGTGCCCCGCCGCAGCCGGGCCCTCACCGGGCATCCGATCGTCCGCTACCTCGGCCGCGACGACGAGGAGCGGACGGTCGAGGGCTGGCGGCCGTGGGTGGACACGGTGACGGAGTGGCTGCGTGAGGGGCGCTCGCCCACCGTGTTCGTGCACACGCCGGACAACGCGGAGGCGCCGCGGCTGGCCCGCCGGTTCCACGACGAGGTGCGCGCCCGCGTCCCCGCGCTGGCCCCGCTGCCCGAGCCGATGCCCCTGGAGAGCCCCGACGAGCCGCTGACCCTCTTCTGAGCCGTCGGCTTCTGCGCGTCAGCTTTTGAGCCGTCAGCTTTTGAGCCGTCAGCTTCTGCGTCTCAGCGCACGAGGCAGGGGCGCTTCGGGTCGAAGACCCAGCCCTCCACCAGGTAGCGCATGGCCACGGCGTCGTCGCGGGCGCCGAGGCCGTGGCGCAGGTAGAGCTCGTGCGCCCGGTCCAGCGCCTCCCGGTCCAGCTCGACGCCGAGCCCCGGCGTGGTCGGCACGTCGATCGCGCCGTCGCTGATCTGGAACGGCTTCGTCGTCAGCGCCTGGCCGTCCTGCCAGATCCAGTGCGTGTCCAGCGCCGTGATCTCGCCCGGAGCGGCGGCCCCGACGTGGGTGAACATCGCGAGTGAGATGTCGAAGTGGTTGTTGGAGTGCGATCCCCACGTCAGCCCGAAGTCGTGGCAGAGCTGGGCCACCCGCACCGACCCGGCCATGGTCCAGAAGTGCGGGTCGGCGAGCGGGATGTCCACGGCGTCCGAGCGCACGGCGTGGGCGAGTTCCCGCCAGTCCGTGGCGATCATGTTGGTCGCCGTCGGCAGCCCGGTGGCCCGCCGGAACTCGGCCATGGTCTCCCGGCCCGAGAAGCGGCCCTCCGCCCCGCACGGGTCTTCGGCGTAGGCGAGGACGCCGCCGAGCCCCCGGCAGAGCCGGACGGCGTCGGCCAGCAGCCAGCCGCCGTTGGGGTCGAGGGTGACGCGGGCGCCGGGGAAGCGGCGGGCCAGGGCGGTGACCGCCTCGATCTCCTCCTCGCCGGCCAGCACGCCGCCCTTGAGCTTGAAGTCGGTGAAGCCGTAGCGCTCCTGGGCGGCCTCGGCCAGCGCGACCACCGCGTCAGGGGTGAGCGCCTCGCGGCGGCGCAGCTCGGACCAGCGGTCGCCGGCGCCGTCGTCCACGAGGTAGGGCAGGTCGGTCCTTCCCGGGTCGCCGACGTAGAACAGGTAGCCCAGCATCGGCACCCGGTCGCGCTGCCGGCCCTCGCCGAGCAGGTCGGCCACGGGCAGGCCGAGGAACTGGCCGTGCAGGTCGAGCAGGCAGGACTCCAGCCCGGTGACGGCGTGGACGGTGGTGCGCAGGTCGAAGGTCTGCTGCCCGCGCCCGCCCGCGTCGCGGCCGGCGAAGCGCTCGGCGACCGAGCGCAGCAGCGTGCGGTAGCGGGCCACCGGCCGGCCGGTCAGCAGCTCGGCCGCCTCCTCGACGGTCGCGCGGATGGCCTCGCCGCCGGGCACCTCGCCCAGCCCGGTGCGGCCGCCCGAGTCGGTGACGATGACGACGTTGCGGGTGAAGAACGGCCCGTGCGCGCCGCTGAGGTTGAGCAGCATGCTGTCGTACCCGGCGACCGGGACGACCTCGACGCTCCGGATGGTGGGTGACATGCGCCCCGCCCCTAGCTGATCTTGTTGATGAGGGCGGTCAGCTCGGCCAGCTCGCCGTCCTTCAGGTTCTGCAGCGGCGGGCGCACCGGCCCCGCCGGGCGGCCGACGGCGGTCAGGCCCGCCTTGATGATCGACACAGCGTACCCCTTCATCCGGTCGCGGATGTCGAGGTAGGGGATGACGAACTCGCGGATGCGCCGGTAGACGGCCTCGCGGTCCTGGGCGCGGACGTCGGCGTAGAAGTCGAGCGCGTACTGCGGGACGAAGTTGAAGATCGCCGAGGAGTACGTGCTCATGCCGAGCTGCAGCAGCGGCAGCGCGAAGGTCTCGGCCGTGGGCAGGCCGCCGATGTAGGCCAGGCGGTCGCCGACGGCGGCGTAGATGCGGGTGAGGTTCTCGATGTCGCCGACGCCGTCCTTGAAGCCCACGAGCGTCTCGTTCCGCTCGGCCAGGGCCGCCACGGAGCGGTCGTTCAGCACGGCGTTGGCCCGGCTGTAGACGACCACGCCCAGACCGGTGGCGGCGCAGACCGCGGAGACGTGCTCGATCAGGCCCTCCTGACCGGCCTCCGTGAGGTAAGGGGGCATCAGCAGCACGCCGTCGGCCCCGGCCGCCTCGGCGGCCCTGGCCTGGGCCACGGCGTTCGCGGTGCCGCCGGTGGCGGGGGCCACGACCGGGAGCCTGCCGTTCACCTCGTCCACCGCCACCCGTACCACCCGGTCGATCTCGGCGGCGGTCAGCGAGAAGCCCTCACCGGTGCCGCCGGCGGCGAACAGGCCGGCCACCGGGTATCCGCTCAGCCAGGACAGGTGGTCGCGGTAACCGGCCTCGTCGAACTCCAGCCCGGCGGTGAAATGCGTGACGGGGAAGGACAGCAGGCCGCTCTTGAGCCGCGTGGCGAGCTCTTGTGGGGAGTAACTGGGCATCGCGGGCGCTCCTCGCTTCACATGCGGCTGTGGGATTCCCCCGCACCGCCGGTAAGGTCTGACGCTCGCCAGGCTAAGGAGGTGGGACAATTCCTGTCCAAGTGCGATTCTGAATCCGGTGATACCCCCAGGGCATCATGCTCCCAGGTCGGGCAGCAGTTCCAGCACGCGGGCGAGCGCGGGGTTGGTCGAGGTGCGGTCCCAGATGACGTGCAGCTCGACGGGCTCGCCGGTGCCGCCGCCGTCGTCGAGGGGGTCGCCGCCGCCGCGGACCAGGTCGCAGAAGGAGACGCCGTCCACGCCGAGCGAGCGCGCGCTGGCCGGGGCCAGGGCGACGCCGCGGCCGGCCGCCACCAGCAGCACGGCGGTGAGGATCTGGTGCACCTGCTGCTCGATGCGCGGGTGGGCGTTGGTGAGGAAGCGGACGGTCAGCTCGTGGAAGTAACGCGACTGGACCGGGTTGTAGCTGACCACCGGCAGGCCGTCGAAGTCGTCGGGCGTGAGCGGTCGCCGCAGCTCGGCCAGCCGGTGCCCGGCCGGCACCACCGCGCACAGCGGCTCGCGGAAGACCACGCGGGAGTCGAGCGTGGCGATGTCGAACGGCGGGCGGGCCAGGCCCAGGTCGAGCTCGCCGCGCAGCAGGCCGTCCACCTGCCCGGCGGTCACCCGTTCGTGCAGGATGACGTCGATCTCGGGCAGCCGCTCCGACAGCCGCCGCAGCAGCGCGCCCAGCATGCTGATCGCCGAGACGGCGGTGAACCCGAGGCGTACGGTGCCCGCGGCGCCGCTGGCGATCCGGCGGGCCCGGTCGCCGGCCGTGTCGACGAGCGAGAGCATGCGTCGCGCGTCGTCCAGGAAGGCGCGGCCGGCGTCGGTGAGGACCACGCGCCGGTTGTCACGCTCCAGCAGGACCACGCCGACCGAGCGCTCCAGCTTCTGGATGTGGCGGCTGAGCGGCGGCTGGGTCATCCGCAGCCGGTCGGCCGCGCGGCCGAAGTGCAGCTCCTCGGCGACCGCCACGAAAGCCCGGATCTGATCCAGTGTTAGCATGATGCGCGTAGAGTATCATTCGATACCAAATTAAGCCTGGACAGGCATCGAGGCACGTCCATAGTCTCCGGGGACTGACGAGCGGAAACCTTGCCGTAACCTTACGCAACCCCCTCACTCCGCTCCATAGCACACCACGGGCGGCTTTCCGCCCGGGCAAAGGAGAAGTCAATGCCGACATCTCGGCCAGCCTCCCGCCGCATCCTCGTGAGCGTCGCCGGCGCTGCCGCCGCGATCGCACTGACGGCGTGCGGCGGCGTCAAGACGACCTCCTCCGGTGGCGGCGACGGCGAATATCCGACCGGCAACATCGAGTTCAGCGTCGGCGCCTCCGCCGGCGGCTCGACCGACCTCATCACCCGGGCGCTGGCCCAGGGCATGGCCAAGGAGCTCGGCGTCTCCGCGCCCGTGCTCAACAAGCCCGGCGCCAACGGCGCGCTCAACGCCAAGGAGCTGCAGTCGGCCAAGGCCGACGGCTACAAGATCGCCGTGCAGAACGCCTCGCTCTTCACGATCACCCCGCTCACGGTGTCGGCCGCCGAGGCCACGAAGATCGACTCGTTCGACGTCATCACCGGCATCTCACGCGACGACTACGTCATGGCGACCAACGCCGAGTCCGGCTACAAGTCCATCGAGGACATGAAGAAGGCCGGCAAGACCATCCGCTACGGCACCACCGGCGTCGGCACCGGCGCGCAGCTCGCCTCGGCGCTGACGTTCAAGACCGCCGGCATCGAGGCCACGGCCGTGCCGTTCGACGGCGGCGCGCCCGCCCTGACCGCCCTGCTGGGCAACCAGGTCGACGTCTCCACCATGCAGATCGGCGAAGCCATCGAGAACGTCAAGGCCGGCAAGCTCGTCCCGCTCGCCGTCTTCTCGCAGGAGCGCATCCCGTACCTGCCGGACGTGAAGACGGCCAAGGAGCAGGGCTTCGACGTCCTGGTGACGCAGTACCGCTTCCTGACCGCGCCCAAGGGCACGCCGGAGAACGTCAAGACCAAGCTGCTCGACGCCGCGAAGAAGGTGTTCGCCACGCCGGAGTACAAGAAGTTCAACGAGGAGAACTCGCTCACCCCGATGGAGGTCGCGCCGCAGGAGGTGCTCACCTCGCTGCAGAACGACTCCACCACGTACAAGGCGCAGCTGGACAAGTTCGGCATCAGCCTGGCCGGCTGACCGCGACCTCCGGCCCCCGCTAAGGAGTGTGCATGTCCCCGCCCGATCCCACCCGGCCCGATCCCACCCGGCCCGAGCCGGACCCGCCCGGTGCGCCGCCGCTGGACGACGCCGACGTGCTGCAGGCCGAGGCCGACCGGCTCCAGGCGGAGCTGGAGGAGGCCAGGCCGCCGCACGCGGGCCCGTACGCGCAGCTCGGCGCGGCCGTGGTGGCCCTGGCCGCGGGCGTGTTCGGGGTCGTCGTGTCGTCCACGCTCGGTCTCGGGCGGCTCACCCAGCCGGGTCCGGGCCTGTGGCCGTTCGCCATCAGCGTCATCATCATCGTGCTGTCGGCGACGCTGGCCTTCACCGGCCGCGGGCTCCAGGACACCGAGCGGTTCTCCCGGTCGAGCCTGCTCACCGTGGTCGGCCTGGTGACGCTGGTCGGGCTCGCCTCTCTGCTGCCGGTGATCGGCTTCGAGATCCCCTCGCTGCTGCTCATGTTCGTCTGGCTGCGCTGGCTGGGCAGGGAGTCGTGGCGCTCGTCCATCGTGATCAGCGTCGGCGCCGTGGCCGCGTTCTACGTGCTCTTCGTGCTGCTGCTGCAGATCCCGCTCCCGCGACTCATCTGAGAAAGTCACATGGACATCTCCCCGATCCTCGACGGCTTCGGCGTCGTCCTCGAACCGGCCAACCTGCTCTACTGCCTGATCGGCGTCATCATCGGCATGCTCATCGGCGTGCTGCCCGGCCTCGGTCCCGGCGCGACGATCGCGATCCTGCTGCCCATCACGTACGGCATCGGCCCCGTGTCGGCGATCATCATGCTCGCGGGCATCTTCTACGGCGCCCAGTACGGCGGGACGATCACCTCCGTGCTGCTCCGCCTGCCCGGTGAGGCGTCCTCGGTGGTGACCGTCTTCGACGGGTTCGCGCTGGCCAAGCAGGGCCGGGCGGGCACCGCGCTGGGCATCGCGGCCATCGGCTCGTTCGTCGGCGGCACGGTCTCGATCCTGGCCCTGACGCTGGTCGCCCCGGTCGTGGCCGGGTTCGCGCTCGACTTCGGCCCGCCCGAGTACGCCGCCCTGGGCATCCTCGGCGTGCTGCTGATCTCCTCGGTCGGCAACGGCAACCGGCTCAAGGCCATCATCGCCGCCTGCGTCGGCCTGCTGCTCGCGACCGTGGGCCGCGACACGTTCACCGGCGCCGAGCGCTTCACCTTCGGCAGCCTCAACCTCGCCGAGGGCATCGACTTCATCCCGATCGCCATGGGCCTGTTCGGCCTCAGCGAGATCCTCTACAACTTGGAGGAACGGCACAACCAGGTCCACTCCCCCGCCAAGGTCGGCAACGTCTGGCCGTCGCGCAAGGACCTCGGGCAGGCCAAGGGCGCGATCGGGCGCGGGTCGCTGATCGGGTTCGTCCTCGGCGTGCTGCCCGGGGGTGGCGCGGTGCTGTCCTCGCTGGCCGCGTACGCGCTGGAGAAGCGGCGCGCCAAGCAGCCCGAGCGCTTCGGCCGCGGCGCGGTCGAGGGCGTGGCCGCGCCCGAGACGGCCAACAACGCCGCCGCCACCTCCTCGTTCATCCCGCTGCTGACGCTGGGCATCCCGGCGAACGCGACCATGGCCCTGATCTTCGGCGCGCTGCTCATCCAGGGCATCCAGCCGGGGCCACAGCTGGTCACCGAGCATCCCGACGTGTTCTGGGGCGTCATCAACTCGATGTACATCGGCAACATCCTGCTGCTGATCATGAGCATTCCGATGGTCGGGGTGTTCGTCCGGATCCTGCGGGTGCGGCCGGCGATCCTGGCCCCGATCACGGTGCTCATCACGCTGCTGGGCGCGTACACGGTGAACAACTCCGCATACGACATCTACCTGGTGATCGTGTTCGGCGTGCTGGGGTATCTGATGAAGAAGTTCGGCTTCGAGCCGGGGCCGCTGGTGCTGGCGTTCGTGCTGGGCTCGATGATCGAGAACTCGTCGCGGCAGTCGCTGCTGATCTTCGGCGGCGATCCGGCGGGTTTCCTGACCCGCCCCATCTCCGGGACGGTGCTCGCGCTGGTCGTGATCGTCGCGGCCTGGCCGCTCATCCGCAAGGCGCTGCGCCGCAAGACCCCCGATCGTGTGGAGGAGAAGATCACATGACCATCCTCGTCGGTTACCTGCCGACACCCGAGGGCGAGGCCGCCGTCGACGCGGGCCTGCGCGAGGGCAGGCTGCGCGGAGAGCGCGTGATCATCGTCAACTCCCCCCGGCGGGGCGCGCCCGTGGACGAGCGCAAGATCTCCGACGCGGCCGGCACGGAGCTGCTGCGGCGGGCCAGGGAGGCCGGCGTGGACGCGGAGCTGCGTCAGCCGCTGCACGACGACGACCTGCCCGGGACGTTCGAAGAACTGATCAGAGAATGCGGCGGCACGCTCATCGTCATCGGGCTGCGGCATCGTTCGCTGGTGGGCAAGTTCATCCTGGGCAGCGAGGCCCAGCGGATCCTCATGGAGGCCAGCGTGCCCGTTCTCAGCGTGAAGGCGCCTGCCGTGCGAGCCGAGCTGTGAGCCCGCGCGAGGCCGGGCGGGTGAGCAGGGTGGTCGTCACGCCGGTCGCCTTCCGTGACCCGCCGCTGCTCAACGTCGTGGGCGTGCACCAGCCGTACGTGCTGCGCGCGATCGTCCAGGTGCACACCGATGCGGGGCTGATGGGCCTGGGTGAGACGTACGCCGACCAGTCCCATCTCGACCGGCTCGGCGCGGTGGCCGCCGCGCTGCCGGGCGCGGACGTGTTCGACCTCAACGCGCTGCGCGCGATCGTGGTGAAGACGCTCGGAGAGGGCACCGGCGGGGCGGGCGCCAGCTTCGGCGGCATGCTGGAGGTCTCCAGCGCCGTGGACACGGTGGTGGCACCGTTCGAGGTGGCGCTGCTCGACCTCCAGGGCCGGGCGCTCGGCCGCCCGGTCAGCGACCTGCTCGGCGGCGCCGTACGCGACCGCGTCCCCTACTCGGGCTACCTGTTCTACAAGTGGGCCGGCCACCCCGGCCACGACGACGACTCGTGGGGCGAGGGCCGCACGCCCGAGCAGCTGGTCGCCCAGGCGCGGCGGATGGTCGACGAGTACGGCTTCACCGCGCTCAAGCTCAAGGGCGGCGTGTACGAGCCGCGCCACGAGTTCGAGACCGTCGAGGCCCTGGCCGCCGCCTTCCCCGGCCACGCCCTGCGGATCGACCCCAACGGCGCCTGGACCGTCGAGACCTCCGTGAAGGCGGCCGAGCGGCTGTCGGGCGTGCTGGAGTACCTGGAGGACCCGACGCCCGGCATTTCCGGCATGTCGGAGGTCTCCCGGCAGACGTCGATCCCCCTGGCCACGAACATGTGCGTCATCGCCTTCGAGCACCTCAAGCCGGCCGTCGCCGCCGACGCGGTGCAGGTCGTGCTGTCGGACCACCACCTCTGGGGCGGGCTGCGCCGCTCGGCGCTGCTGGGCGGCATCTGCGAGACGTTCGGGCTGGGGCTGTCGATGCACTCCAACTCGCACCTGGGCGTGAGCCTGGCCGCCATGACCCATCTCGCGGCGGCGACCCCGAACCTCACGTACGCCTGCGACACCCACTATCCGTGGAAGACGGAGGAGGTCGTCAAGCCGGGGGCGCTGGAGTTCCGGGATGGGAGCGTGGCCGTGCCCACCGGGCCCGGGCTGGGCGTGGAGCTGGACGAGGACGCGCTGGCCGGGTTGCACGAGCAGTACGTGAAGTGCGGGCAGCGGGGGCGGGAGGACACCGCGTACATGCGGTCGATCGTGCCGGGCTTCACCCCGAACACGGCCCGCTGGTGACGTGACCCTCCGGGACGCCTGGAGCGCCGGCCGTGGCTCGCGGCCAGCCCTCCGGGACGCCTGAAGGGCCGGTCGTGGCGTCGCGGCCGGTCTTCTAGGGCGCCTGGAGGCGGGCGCGGGAGTTGGACAGGTGCAGCCGCATCGCCGCCCGCGCCGCCGCGGCGTCCCGGTCGGCGACGGCGCGGTAGATGTTCTCGTGCTCCAGGGTCACCCTGGTGAAGTGGGTGGCGTCGGACACCGTGTAGACGTGCGGGAGCCGCGTACGCGGCAGCATGATCATCATCGGCCCGAGCGAGGCGAGCAGGTCGGAGTAGAACCGGTTCCCCGACGCGAGCGCGATCTTGAGGTGGAAGGCGTAGTCGGCCTCGACGGCGTTGCCCGGCTGCTCGCCGGTGCGCCCGAGGTCGATCAGGGCCCGTTCGATCGCCTTGAGCTGCAGGTCCGTCCGGCGCTCCGCGGCCAGCCCGGCCGCCTCCGACTCGACGCCGATCCGGAAGTCGATCATGTCGAGCACGTCGCGGTGGGTGCGGATGCCGGACGCCTCCACGGAGAAGGCCGTGGAGGCGGGCAGCGCGAGCACGAACGACCCGCGCCCCTGGAAGGTCTCCACCAGACCCGCGGCCTGCAGCCGCGAGACGGCCTCGCGGACCACGGTACGGCTGACGCCGAACTCCTGGATGAGGGAGGACTCGGTGGGCAGCTTCTGGCCGGGCTGGATCTCCCCGGCCAGGATGCGGGCCTTGAGCCGCTCGACGAGCTCGTGCGCCAGCCCGCGCCCGCTGTCACGATCGAGCCTGCGCCCGGTGTCCTGGTCGGGTTTGGGCCCGGTGTCGCGGTCGGGCTGGTGGTCTGGCGGCACGGCTGACAATCTACCCGCCTCCGAGGAGGACGCCGTCGAGCCGCCAGTCCCGCGCGTGCGCGGCCAGGGTGAGGCCGAGGCCGGGCCGGTCGGGCACCAGCATGCGCCCGTCCGCGATCTCGGGCCGCTCCTCGAACAGCGGCGAGAGCCATTCGATGTGCTCGACCCAGGAGTCGCGCGGGTAGGCGGCGGCCAGGTGCACGTGGATCTCCATCACGAAGTGCGGCGCGACCTGGAGGCAGGCGTGGTCGGCGAGGGCGGCGACCTTGAGGTAGGGGGTGATGCCGCCGACGCGGGGCACGTCGGGCTGGAGGAAGTCGGCGGCGCGCAGGTCGATCATGCGGACGAGGCCGGCCACGCTGGAGAGCATCTCACCGGTGGCGATCGGGGTGTCGAGCGCGGCGGCGAGCTGAGCGTGCCCCTCGGCGTCGTAGGCGTCCAGCGGCTCCTCGATCCACACCAGACCCAGCTCCTCCACCGCCCGCCCGAACCGCAACGCACTCGCCCGATCCCACTGCTGGTTGGCGTCCACCATCAACGGCACCCCCTCCCCCAGGTGCTCCCGGACCGCCGCCAACCGCCGCAGATCCTCCCGCATGTCCGGCTGCCCGACCTTGACCTTGATGCCGCCGATGCCGCCGGCGAGCGAGCGCTCAGCCTTCTCCTTGACCTCCTCGATCGGGGCCTGGAGGTAGCCGCCGGAGGTGTTGTAGACCCGTACCGAGTCGCGGTAGGAGCCGAGCAGCTTGGCCAGCGGCAGCCCCGCCCGCTTCGCCTTCAGATCCCACAACGCCACGTCGATCGCGGCCAGCGCCTGCGCCGCCACCCCCGACCGGCCCACCGACGCCCCCGCCCACAACAGCCGCTCGTACACCCGGCCGATGTCCGACGGGTCCTCACCCAGCAGGTTCTCCCCCACCTCTTTGGCGTGCGCGTACTGCGCCGGCGTGCCGGCCCTGGTCGTGTAGGAGAAGCCCAGCCCCTCCAGGCCGTCGGCAGTGGTGATCTCGCAGGTCAGGACGTCGATCTGGGACAGCGGCCGCTGCCGTCCTGTGGCCACCTTGGCGTCGCTCACGGGCCGGTCCAGCGGCACCGCGTACCGGCCGAACCGCACAGAGCCGATGGCCCCCACCGGCCCGCTCGGCTGGTGGCGGGCGCGAGTCCCGCCGCCGACGGTCCCTGACGCGACGCGCGACCGCGTACCGGGCACGCCTTACGCCTTTCCGAACTCGACGCTGTCCACGGTCCACTTGCGGCACTGCTCGCTCAGCGTGAACCCGAGCCCGGGCCGGTCCGGGACGATCATGCGTCCGTCGCGGGTCTCGAGCCGCTCCTCGAACAGCGGGTTGAGCCACTCGAAGTGCTCGACCCAGGGCTCGCGCGGGTAGGCGGCGGCCAGGTGGAGGTGGATCTCCATGGCGAAGTGCGGCGCGAGCTGCAGCCCCGCGTGGTCGGCCAGCGTGGCCAGGCGCAGGAAGGAGGTGATGCCGCCGACGCGGGGGGCGTCGGGCTGGATGACGTCGGCGGCGCGGGCCTCGATGAGGCGTACGTGCTCGGCCACGCTGGAGAGCATCTCACCGGTGGCGATCGGGGTGTCGAGCGCGGCGGCGAGCTGAGCGTGCCCCTCGGCGTCGTAGGCGTCCAGCGGCTCCTCGATCCACACCAGACCCAGCTCCTCCACCGCCCGCCCGAACCGCAACGCACTCGCCCGATCCCACTGCTGATTGGCGTCCACCATCAACGGCACCCCCTCCCCCAGGTGCTCCCGGACCGCCGCCAACCGCCGCAGATCCTCCCGCATGTCCGGCTGCCCCACCTTGATCTTGATGCCGCCGATGCCGTCCGCCAGGGACTGGGAGGCCCGCGCCTGCACCTCCTCGATCGGCGCGTGCAGGAAGCCACCCGAGGTGTTGTACGTCCTGACGGAGTCGCGATAGGAGCCGAGCAGCTTGGCCAGCGGCAACCCGGCCCGCTTCGCCTTGAGGTCCCACAACGCGATGTCGATCGCGGCCAGCGCCTGCGTGGCGACCCCCGACCGGCCCACGGAGGCCCCCGCCCACAACAGCCGCTCGTACACCCGGCCGATGTCCGACGGGTCCTCACCCAGCAGGTTCTCCCCCACCTCCTTGGCGTGCGCGTACTGCGCCGGGCCGCCGGCCCGCTTGCTGTAGCTGAAGCCGGTGCCGCCGTGGCCGTCCTCGGTCGTGATCTCGGCGAAGAGGAAGGCGATCTCGGTCATCGGCTTCTGCCGGCCGGTCAGGACCTTGGCGTCGCTGACGGGGACGTCGAGCGGGAGGGTGACGGAGGAGAGCGCGACGTGGCGGATGCGGTCGGAAGCCATGGTGGTCCTCGGGCGTGGGGCGGCAGGATTCGTACGTCATCGTACAAATCCATAAGTCATCTGACAACATGCTCAGCTGCTGAGGCCGAGCCGGGTGCGCACGGAGGCCAGGATGTCGTGCGGGAGCGGGGCGTAGCCGTACAGGGCGAGGTAGGACTGGCCGGCGTCGCCCGCGGTGTAGCTCAGGAAGGTGCGCACCAGCGGGTCGGGCTCGCCCTCGCAGGCGATCTCGTAGGTGATCATGACGATGGGGTACGCGCCCGGAATCCTGGTCCGGTAGTCGAACCGCACGATCGGGCCGTGCTCCCCGTCCACGACCCTGGCGCCCTCCATCGCCCGGGTGGCGCTCTCGGGCGACAGCTCGACGAAACGCCCGGAGGCGTTGCGGATCTTGGCGATGCGCAGGCGGGCGTTGCTGGCGTAGCCGTACTCGACGTACCCGATGGAACCCTCCGAATACTGGATGACCTGGACGATCCCGTCAGACCCCCCGATCGCCGGCCCCGCGCCCCGCCACACCATCGACGGCTCGTGCGGCCACCGGCCCATCGCCCGCAGGAACGCGGTGAAGTTGTGCGTCGTCCCCGACTCACCGGCCCGGTGGACGGGCCGCACCCGCGCGTCCGGCAGCCGCACGCCGGGGTTGTCGGCGGCGATCTCCTTGGCGTCCCATCGGGTGATCCGCCCGCTGAAGATGCCGGTCAGCGTGCCCGGCGACAACCTCAGATCCGGTACGGACGGCAGGTTGTACGCCACCGCAACCGGACCGATCACCATGGGCAGATGCAGCGCCCTGCCCCCGCAACGCCGGTCGGCCCGCCCCTGCTCCTCCGACGACATGACGACGTCGGACCCGGCGAACGCGGTGGCGCCAGCGATGAAATCCCGGATCCCGGCCCCGGACCCGTTGGCGCGGTAGTCCACCCGGAAGTCGGGATGCATCCGACGGAACTCGGCCCGCCAGGCGTCCATCGCCCCCTTCTGCGCGGTCGACCCGGACCCGGTGATCGACCGCACGATCCTGCTGCCGTCACGTGTCTTCTCCCCGCTGGTGAAGAACCCGATCCCGCACAGAGTGACGACGCCCGCGGTCACGACCAGGGCGACGAGCAGCCCCGGCCACGCGACCCGCTTCAGGTTTGCCACCCCGCCCAGCTTAGGAAGCCACCGTTCCCCCACACCCCGATCAACCGTCAAGCCGGCCGCATAAGTACGTCATTTACCTCTTTGCGCACCGGCTCACGGACAACCGGGACACGGGTCCCCTCATCCGGGCGCGGGTCGCGTGCCTCCTTCGGCGGCCAGTCGTGCGACCGCGGACTCGAGCTGGCGGACGCGCCGCTGGACGATGTTCCGGCGATACTCCGGCGGCAGCTCCCGCGTGGCCCGGGTGGCCTGCCGGAGGGTCTCCTCCGGTTCGCCTCCCGCCACCCGGCAGAAGGCCCGGTCGAGCTGGATCAGCGTACGGTCGAGTTGCTCATGTCGGTCGTACAGCTTCAGCGCCTTGGTCAGATAGGCATAACCATCGCGGAAGCAGCCCAGCTCGACCAGGGCCTCGCCCAGGTGGAACAGCAGTTGCCTGCGCGTGTAGCCGAAGACCGGGTCGCTGCCCTTCACCGTCGCCAGCACCGATTCCCCTCTGCTCCGCGCCTCTTCCGCGGCGGCCCGTACGTCGTCCCGGGCCGGGAAGCCGGTGCCGCGTCCCTGCTGTGCCAGCCGCGCCACGGCCCGCAACTCGGCGACGGGCGCCATGGCGCTCACCGCGCACACCTCCTTGTCTGCGAGGTCGCCGGCCGCCCGCGCCAGCTTCAAGCTGTCGAGCGGGTCACCGTAGTAGTGCGGCAGCATGGACTGACGGACCATGACCCAGGCTCGCAGCGCGGGATCCTCCGTCTCCTCCGCGGCCCGGCGAGCCGTGTCGAAGTATGAGCCGGCCGAGTCCCACAGGCCCAGATTGATCAGCAGCATGCCGATGAGGCCGGCCAATCTCGCCGCGATCCGATGCAGGCGACGATGACAGTCGATCGGATGCCGCTGCTCACACAGCCGGCTGACCTCTCCGAAGTCCACCAGGACGTCGGTGAGCAGTTCGAGTGGCGCCGTCGCGGTGACGTACTGCTCACCGTGGCGGACCGTACGCGCCTCCCACTCGTCGAGGACGGTCTCCGGCAGCACCGCACCGGCCAGCGTCGCGTCCATCCGCCGGCGGGCCAGCGCCAGACGGCGATAGAGGCAGATGTCCCGCTCGGGGTCCTGAGTGCCGCCTTCCGGGTCGAGCCATGGCCCGAACGCGGGCAGCGAGTCCTGACCGGCCATGATGGCCAGCAGCGTGACCGTGGGGTCGGTGACCTGGTGGACGTGGCCCAGCAGGTTCTCCGCGGTGCGAGCCAGCACGCTGTCCAGCTCCTCCTCGGACAGCTCGTCGTGGCGGGCCTCATCGTCGGTGCTCACTGTGGTGCGCCTCCCTCCTTCGCGCGTGCCGGATAGAGTCGCGCTCTCAGCGCTTTTCGTGCCTTCTTCTGTAGGTCGCGTACCTGCTGGGCGCTCAGGCCGAGATGATCGGCTATCTCGACAGCGGTGAAGCCGTCCACGCGCAGGGCCATCGCGATCATGCTGTTGGCGTCCAGCTCGCGGAGCGCCGCCAGCACGTCCAGGGACTCATCGGTCAGAACAGCGTGGTCAGGCACTGATCGCTCCGGCGGCTCCCGTTCCCCCATGGTCACCAGGAACAGGCGGCGGCGCGGGCCGGGCGGACGCAGATACTTGTGGTGCGCCACTATGCGCAGGTAGAGCGAAGGGCTGCGGACCGTGTCCCGAACCCAACCCCAGCGTGCCCATACCTCCAGGAAGGCCTCCTGCGTGGCGTCCTCCGCCTCCGCCTGCGGAGCACCACAGCACAGCAGGAATCTCACGACCAGGTGGTATTCGCGATCGTAGAGGTCGAGGAAGTCCCCGCGCGCCGCGATGCCGTCTTCCGCCGGATCGGGGAGATGTTCCATCGGAAGGGGCAGGTGTTGATCATCGGTCGCCATCGTCGGAGGCCTTCGCGTGGGAGACAGGACCGAACTCGATCAGAATGCCGTGCTTGCCCAGATCAAGGATGCGACTGCCTTCAGGGAGCCGGCGTACGAGGTCACGCCGCGCCACCTCCCTGCTCTTCTCGCGGCTGACGACGCTGCGCAGCCACGCGCCGACGACCGTGACACCGGCGACCAGAACGGCCGACACAGCGGCGGCTATTTGGACGGGATCCATGGTGTACCTCCCTTACGGGGGTTCGGAGGGGGTGGATACCGAAGTCCCGCTCTACGTCTATAAGTGGCCGTTCGTGGCGTTGATCGGGAGGAGTCATAGGCGATGGGTTTCGCAGCACCGAAGACGGCGACGGTGATGACCGCACCGCACCCGCCGCGTTACGACGCCGGTCAACGCCGAAGCACCGGACAAGGCGAACGCCCACCTCCGGAAACCGGGGGTGGGCGTGGGGTCATCCGCACTACTTCAGCCAGCCGTTTCGCTGGACGATGGGGAGGTTGCCGAGGCCGAGGGTGGTGCCGGCGCCGGTGAGGGCGAGGCCGACGAGGACGATGGCGTAGACGATGTGGTCGTCCATGAACGGGTTGGTGGTCAGGGGCAGTTCGGCGGCCCACATGAGCAGCAGCATCGCGGTGCCGGCGCCGGCCGCGATGCGGGTGCCGATGCCCAGGATGAGTGCCAGGCCGACGCCGGCCAGACCGGCCATGAACAGCCAGTCCACCCACGCCTGTCCGGCCAGGGCCGAGAAGAGGCCGCCGAGCGCGTTCTCGCCGGTGCCCTTGAGGAAGCCGGTGGTCGGGCTGCCGCCGTTGATCCAGGCCTTGGCCGCCGGGGTGGCGAAGCCCCAGCCGAAGGTCTTGTCCAGGAACGCCCACAGGAAGATCCAGCCGAGCGAGATCCGGGCGAGCGCCCAGACGTAGCCGGCGGCGGGGCGGGGCGTCGCGGTGGTGGCGTTCACGACGGGGCTGTTGATGGTGGCGGCCATGACGGCCCCCTTTCCAAGGGGTGATCTACCGTTTCGCTGTCACCCCAAGCACACCCCGCGCGCGGCCCGCGCGGCAGTGCCGTACAGCCCGCGCGGGCCGGGACCTTGGTCACTTCCGTCCGGGCCGTTCTTCGGCGGCTGGTGTTGCGGACGGCCGTGTTTTGCCTGCTCTTGGTGCCTGTCCTGCCACCGTGGAGTATGCGAACATCGAGGGAAGATCGGTGGCTCAGCGCCCTTCGCAACCACGCCGCCCAGCTCGCGTTCACGGACTGGACGCCCCAGAGCGGCGACTGGGCCCACCTGTACACGGGCTTCGTCGACGACGGCACGCCGTACACGGAGGTGTCGGTCTATCGGGCGGGTGACGGCGGCGGCCATGTCCGCATCCACTATCAGCGCTACATCGGCGACGAGCTGACGTCGTTCTGGACTCGACTGGTGGATGAGATCGCCGAGTGATGAGCGGGGTAGCGCTGATCAGTGGGTGCGCGGCGAGGGCGTGCCGCTGCGATCCGCGCTGCGGTCGGCGGTGAAGACGTAGAGGTACGGGTGGCGCGAACGCAGTTCGCCCCGGGCGGCGGCCCTGGCCAGGGCGAGTGCCCCGTCCACCGAGGTGCCCAGCGGCGGTGTGGGGCGAGCCTCGGGCAGCAGGGCTCGTACGGTGGCCAGGAACGGCTCCATCAGCAGATCACCGGCGTCGAAGAGGCGTCCGCCCCAGGAGATGACCGGCTCGATCCCGGTCGCGGCGGCGACGGCGGCCTGGGCGAGCTGCCGTCCGGCCTCGTCCCAGATGGCCCGCGCGACCGCGTCACCCTCGTGGGCGGCGTCGGCCACGGACGGGGCGAAGGAGGCCAGGTGGTGGGCCGGCGAGGCCGACTCGTAGACGAGCGCCACCAGGTCCAGGGGGTGGCCGAAGCGGGCGGTCAGGCGGTCCAGCAGGGCGGGCGACCCGCCGCCGCGGCCGTCGTGAGCGCGCAGGGCGGCCTGGAGCCCGTTCATGCCGATCCACGCGCCGCTGCCGTGGTCGCCGAGCAGGTGTCCCCAGCCGTCGGACTGGTTCCAGACGCCGGCCAGGTCGGTGCCCAGCGTGATGACGCCGGTCCCGGCGGCGACGACGACTCCCGGCCGGAACCCGAGCGCGCCGACGTGCGTGGTCACCGTGTCGCCCGCGACCGCGAGCGCGCCCAGCTCGAAGCGCTCGCGCAGAGCGTGCCACAGCGGCTCGGGCTCCCTGACCAGGCCGGGCATTCCGGTCACCCCGATGGCCATCCCGGCCAACCGCTCCGGCCCCCGGGTCATGTCCGCCCGGCCGCCGGTCATCCGGCCGGCGTCCCTCTGCTCGCCGGCGCGGGTGGCGTTCTCGATGACCGTGGTGATTTCGGCGGCCAGTCGTTCGAGGTCCACCCGGCCTCCGGTGCGGGGCGCCGGTGAGGTGTTCTCGCCGTACGCGGGCCCGTCGTCGGTCTCGATGCGGGCTCTGATGCCGCCGCCGCCGACGTCCACGCCCGCGAGGCCGAGGCCGCTCATCCGGCGTGCCCGCCCAGGGCGGCGACGGCCACGCGGACGCCGGGGTGGGCGGCGAGCGCGGCCCGGGCCTGGTCGGGCGGGCAGCCTGTGAGCAGCCGGACGAGCGCCTCCGGGATGCGGCCGCCGGCTTCGGCCAGGGCGGCCTGGCAGACCTCGGCGTCCTCTCCCGTCGCCTCGACGAGCAGGTTCACGGCTCGGGTCTCCAGCTTGGCGTTGGTGGCGACGAGCCCGACCATGAGGTTCGAGTACGTACGTCCCGCTCTGATCATGAGTGCCGTCGAGAACGCGTTGAGCAGGACCTTGGTGGCCGTGCCCGCCTTCAGCCTGGTGGAGCCGGTGAGCGCCTCCGCGCCGGTGTCCGCGAGGACGAGAAGGTCGGCCGACTCGCGCAGCGGCGCGCCGGGGGCGCAGGTGATCAGCACGGTGAGCGCGCCCGCCGCGCGGGCCGCCCGCAGCGCCCCGGCCACGTACGGGGTGGTGCCCGACGCGGTGATCCCCACGGCCACGCTGTTCTGGCCGAGCCCGGCGCCGGCGGCGTCGGCGGCCCCGAGCTCCGCGGCGTCCTCCCGATCGACGGACGGGTCGGTGAGCGCTCCGGGCCCGCCGGCGAAGTGGGCCGTGAACAGGTCACGGGCCACCCCGAACGTCGGCGTGATCTCGGTGGCGTCGAGCACCGCCAGCCGTCCCGACGCGCCGGCGCCGAAGTAGTGCACGTCGCCGCCGCGGGTCAGCCGGAGATGCGTCTCCTCCACCGCCCGGGCGAGCGGCCCGGTGGCGGCGCGGGCGGCCTCGACGGCCCTGGTGTCCTCGTCGAGCAGCAGCCGGAGGACGGCTTCTGGCTCCAGGGTGTCGATCCCGGTGGTGCGCGGGTTGCGGCGTTCGGTGGGTGGGGCCGGCTCGGGCATCAGGCTCCTCATCGGTCGTGGTGCGGAGGCATCGGGCTCCTCATCGGTCGAGGTCCGGAGGGAACATGGTGCTCATCGGTCATGGCCCGCGGGCATCGTGCTCATCGGTCGTGGTCTGCGGGCCGGGCGAGCGGGCTGGTCTGGCCCGCGTACGCGGTGAAGAGGCGGCGTGATTCCGTGGCCAGGTCGCCCAGGTCGCGCGGCGCCGGTGGCGGGCCCTCCCGGAGGAAGAGCTCGGCGCGTTCGCGCAGCCGTTCCCGCAGCTCGGCCTCCGGAGCGTCACGCCCGGAGAGAGCCCGGCCGGGGTCGCGATGGAGGGCCTGGTCGAGGCCGGTCGCCCACAACGCCCAGCGGTCGCGGTAGTAGCCGCCGACGAGCCCGCTCCAGTGCCGCCCGGCGTAGTCGTCGAGCAGCGGGTTGTCCGACGTGCCCCACACCGTGATCATGCGGCGGGCGTTGTCGGCCAGGAGCTCGCGCTCCGCGGCGTCGGCGGCGTGCGCCAGCGCCTTGGACTCCCAGTGCTGGAAGGTGTACTCGGGACGGCAGGCCAGCATCCGGTCCAGGTCGTCGAAGACCCGCAGGAACCGGTCGAGCTCGGGCCCGGCGGCCGCGCCCAGCTCGATCGACCGTTCGACGGCGTCGAGGTGGCAGCGGTCGGCGACCCTGGCCATATAGGCCACACCCACCTCGGCGAGGTCGTGCCCGAGCGGACCGGCCAGCAGGTCGCGGTCGTGCTCGGCCACCTCGATCAGCCGTTCCCAGGCCCGCGCCAGCGCCTCCGGGCGGTACCAGAGCACGCGGGCGGCGTCGGCACGCAGCTCGGCCGGCCCGTCCGGGATCCACGCGTAGGAGGGGGCGGCGGTGATGACGCCCTTGAACTGGTCGGGGGCGATCCGCACGCCCCGCGCGTCGTAGACGGTCCCGAGCAGCCCGTGCCAGGCCGCCCGCAGCTCCTCCGCCCACCGTCCCCCGGTGCCGTACCGCTGGGCGGCGAAGGCGTCGAGCCAGGCGTCGAGATCGGGCACCTCGGTCCAGATCTGGTCGGCGACGAGCTCGAAGAAGACGGGATTGTTGCGGGTGGCCTCCATGGACAGGCCGATCCCCACCGGCGGGCTCGGCGCCGCCAGGGCCCCGTCCACCCCGGTCGGCAGGCTCCGCAGGTCGGCCCCCGGATCGGTGCGCCCGCCGAAGTTGAGCAGCGCGCACCAGAGCCAGGGCTTGCCGGAGAACTCGCGGAAGCGGCCCCACAGCGGGTCGTACTCCGCCCACAGGTCGGCCACGAGCATCCGCTCGTCCGGGATCGCGTCGAGGAAGGCGTTGACGCGCTCCTCGGTCCAGAAGTCCCGCTGGTAGGAGAACGGCCAGGCCTGCATGAGCCAGACCGCGTCCGGGTCGGCGGCCTGGAGGCCGGCCAGCGTCGCCGCCGCGACCGCGCCGGGGAAGGCGGGGTCGGCGTCGATGGGGATCATCTCGATGAACGGGTCGGCGGCGTACAGGTGGTCGGTGCCGAAGAGCTCGATCTGGGCGCGGGTGATCTCGGCGCCGATCCGCTCGTACAGGGGGTCGGCCGGGTCGAGGACCCAGGTCTCGAACCCCTGCCAGGTGCGGCGGCCGGCCCGTGCCGTGGCCGCGAGCTCGGGCGGGACGTGCCCGGTGAAGGCCGGGAGCACGGGGGTCATGCCGAAGGCGCGCTCGCGGTCGAGGACGCGCGCCCCGAGCTCGCGGTGGCCGTCCAGCCAGGACGCGGGCAGCGGGCCGGCGAAGCCGTCCAGGCAGCCCATGAACTGGAACGGCAGGTAGCCAGGACCGCCCAGGAAGGCGCGGATGCGCTCGTCGTCGAGGCCGAGCGCGGAGTAGGCGGCGTGCAGCACGGCCTCGTGCCCGGTGACGGCGAGCGGCATGGTGATGCCGTGCAGGGCCATCCAGTCGATCTCGCGTTCCCAGTCGGCCCAGTCCCAGTACGGCATCGTGTAGCTGAAGGTGCAGAAGTTGAAGTAGTAGCCCTCCCCGACCCGCGCCGTGCCCTCCCTCGGCGGGGCGTCGGGCAGGGCCGTCAGGCCGAGGGGCAGCACCGTGTCCCAGCCGACGGAGACGCCGCAGCGCTCGCGGAGGTAGTGGTGCAGCGCCACCGAGGCGCTCACCCCGTCCGTGGCGGCGATGGTCAGCACGCCCGCGGCGGCCTCGTAGGCGTACGCGCGCTCGCCGCCGTCGCGGGCGGCGAACCGGACCGGCTCGGCCGCGGGCCCGATCACGCGGCGGGCCAGGCCGCGGACGGTGTCCGCCCACGCCGGGCCGTCACCTGACGACATCTGTGGCTCACACCCCTCGACTAATTAGTTCCGTACGGTCCATAATTATTACCCTACGGCACCCGGACGCGAGGAGACAGAGCATGGAACAGGTCGTGGCCGCAGGCACGCAGTTCATGCGTGAGGTCAACTCCGTCGCCGTCGTGCGCCGGCTGCGGACCGAGGACAGGATGAGCGTCTCCGCGCTGGCCAAGGCGGTGGGGCTCTCCCGCCAGGCGGTCACCCGCTCGCTCAACGCGCTCGCCGCCGAGGGCCTGGTCGAGTTCGGCCCCGTCGATCGCGACTCCACCCGGGCGGGGCGGCCGGCGCAGCTCGTGCGGTTCAGGGCCGAGGCCGGTCACGTGCTCGGCGTGTCGATCAGCCCGCAGGACGTGCGCGTGGCGGTGGCGGATCTGTCCGGCGCGGTCACGGCCACCGACGCGGTGCAGCTCGCCGCCGGCCTCGGCGGTGCGGAGGTCGTGGAGACGCTCCTGTCCACGGTGGACGGCACCCTGCGCACGGCCGGAGTCGCAGCGGGCATCACAGCCGGCGGCCTCTGGTTCGCCTCGGTCGGCACCCCCGGCATCGTCGACCCGGCGGCCGGCCTCATCAAACTCATCCCGAGCATGCCCGGCCTGGCCGGCGACCTCCTCGTCCGCCGGCTGACGCAGGCGCTCGGCTGCCCCGTCTACCTGGACAACGACGTCAAGCTGGCCACGCAGGGCGAGCGGCGGCGCGACGCGGACCGGCGCGAGGACTCCCTGGTGATGATCCACTGGGGCGAACGGGTCGGCGCCGGCATCGTGCTGAACGGCGAGCTCTACCGCGGCGCGTCCAACGACTCCGGCGACGTCGGGTTCCTCGACCTGCTCGGCGCCGACTCGCCCGGCACGGCCCGGTCCCCGCAGGGTCTGGGGCCGTTCGAGGATCGGGTCGGCGGCGCGGAGATCGTCCGCCAGGCCGCCGCGGCGGCGGGACGCGCCGGCGACGAGGCGCTGCTGTCCCGGATCGAGGCCATGGGCGAGCACGCCCTCGAAGCCGTGCTCGACGCCGTCGTCACGGGCAGCCCGGCGGCGCTGGAGGCGATCGACGTGGTGGCCCGCCGCTTCGCCAAGGGCATCGCCGCGATCAGGGCGATCCTCGACCCGCGGCTCGTGGTCATCGGCGGGCCCCTGGCCAGGTGCGGCGAGCCGCTGCTCGCGGCGCTGCGGCGGCATCTGGCGGGCGAGCCGCTGGACCAGCCGGCGCTGGAGGTCTCGGCGCTGCGGCAGGACGCCGTCGTCCACGGGGCGCTGCTCCACTCGCTGGCCGAGATCGAACGGACCAGGTTCGGCCTGGTGAGACCGGGCTCGGCCTGGTGAGGAACGGCCGTCATGAGCACCGTCACGCGAACGACGCGCCCCCGTCATGAGCACCGTCGCGCGCACGACGCGCCCCCGATTGAGGAGACCGGATTGAGGAGAGAAGTCATGCCCAGGATGACGAGACCGGCCAGGCGCGCGGCGGCCGTGGCGCTCAGCGTCACGACGGCGTTCGCGCTGACGTCCTGCGCGGGCGCGAGCAGCTCGGGAGGAGGTACGGCGCCCAAGATCGAGGTGTCGACCACCATCCCGCAGGACCCGGTGACGCTCACCCTGGCCTACAGCAACGACCCGCCCACGAAGACGCTCATCGACGGCTTCACCAAGAAGCACCCGAACGTCACCATCAAGCCCCAGATGACGCCGTTCAACGACTACATCAAGTCCATCAAGCTCTCGATGTCGTCCGACTCGGCGCCGGACATCGCCCAGTACAACCCGGGCGCGATGAACTCCCTGGTCCCGGCCGGTCTCATCCTCGACCTGAGCCCGTGGTCCCAGGCGTACGGCTGGAGCGGGAAGTTCCCGCCGGCCAGCCTGGAGGTGCTCAGCTCCGACAAGTCGGCCAAGCAGTTCGGCACCGGCAGCCTGTACGCCGTCCCCGGCGGCCTGTCGGTGCTCGGCGTCTTCTACAACAAGAAGATCGTCACCGAGGTGCCGAAGACGCTGGCCGACTTCGAGACCGCGATGGCGAAGGCCAAGGAGGCCGGCCGGACCCCGCTGAGCATGGGCGCGCTCCAGGTGGGCGGCTTCCAGCTGTGGAACGCGCTGCTCAACGTGACCGGCGACGTCGACGCCTACCGGTCGTGGGTGTACGGCAAGCCGGGCGGGACGATCGTGAACCCGGCCGCGCGGCAGGCCGCCCAGACCATCACCGACTGGGCCAAGAAGGGATACATCCCCTCAGGGGCGAGCGCCACGTCGGACCCCGACGCGCTGGCCGGCTTCGCCAAGGGCGACACCGCGTTCGTCATCACCGGCAACTGGGCCGCCCAGACGCTGGAGACGGAGATGAAGGACGACGTGGGCTTCTTCCTGATGCCCACGCCGTCCGCGGACAAGCCGGCCCAGGTCGCCTCGGGCGCGAGCGTGGCGTACGCGATCTCGGCGAAGTCGAAGCACCCGAACGTGGCGGCGGCGTTCCTCGACTACCTGAGCTCGCCGGAGGCGGCGAAGATCGAGTTCGACGGCGGGTTCATGCCGGTCGACACGAAGGCCGAACTCGGGGCCACAGGGCTGCGCGGCGACATCGCGAAGGTCTTCGCGCCGGTGGCGCAGGGCAACGGGATCGTGCCGTTCCCCGACTACGCCTCCCCCGGCATGATCGACAAGCTGACTCCCGGCATCCAGGGCCTGATCAACAGCAAGATGACGCCCGACGCGTTCCTGACGTCCCTCCAGGAGTCGTGGGAAGCGCATCATGGCTCGTGAGCCGAGCACGGCCGTCTCCCCGCCGCGGGCCGCTCCCGCCCGCGGCGCGGAGACGGCCGGCGGCCCCGCCCGCCCGCCGCGCCGGCTGGGACGGCGGGCGCGGGGCTGGCTCTACGTGCTGCCCGCGCTCGCGGTCTACCTCGGCTTCGCCATCTGGCCGGCGCTGAACACGCTCCGCCTGTCGCTCCTCACCTGGGACGGCATCCTGCCGCCGGTCTGGGCGGGCTTGTCCAACTACGTCAAGATCTTTCAGGATGAGGCGCTGTACGAGGCCATCCTGCACAGCCTCGCCCTGATCGTCTTCTTCTCGGTCATCCCCATCGGCGTCGGCCTGCTCATGACGGCGCTGCTGATGGGCAAGGTGCGCCGGGGCATGACGTTCTTCCGCATCGTCTTCTTCCTCCCCCAGGTCCTGCCGCTCGTCGCCGTCGGCATCACCTGGCGCTGGCTCTACAGCGAGAACGGCGCCGTCAACCAGCTCCTCGACGCGATCGGGCTGGCCTCCGTCACCCGCGCCTGGCTGGGCGACTACGGCCTGGCCCTGATCGCGCTCGGCCTCATCGGGACGTGGGTCATGAGCGGCCTGTGCATGATGCTCTTCCTGGCGGGCGCACAGAAGATCGACCCGTCCCTGTACGAGGCGGCCCGGCTCGACGGCGCGGGCGCGCTGCGGCAGTTCCGGCACGTCACCGTGCCCGGGGTGCGCAGGGAGATCACGGTCGCCGGCGTGATCACCACGATCGCCGCCCTGGCCAGCTTCGACCTCGTCTTCGTCACCACCAACGGCGGCCCGGCGGGGCAGACCAACGTGCCCGGCCTGCTCGTCTACCGGCTGGCCTTCAACGAGGGCGACATCGGCGGCGCCAGCGCCCTGGCGGTCGTGCTGACCGTCATCGTGATCGCGGTCGTCTCCGCCGTCCGATACTTCACCAGGGATGAGGAGCGTTGAGCATGCGCGGCGGTGTCAGTCTCCGGTACGGCGTCCTCGTCCTGCTGGCGGTGATGGTCTTGGTGCCCTTCGCCGGCATCGTGCTGGCCGCCCTGCATCCGTCGGGCGCGCAGCTCGACGGGCTGAGCATCCCCGACCGGTGGTCGTGGGAGACTTTCGCGCTGGCCTGGGAGCGGGGCAACTTCACCAACCTCATGCGCTCCAGCGTGCTGATCGCGGTCTTCGTGGTGCCGCTCGCGGTGGTGATGGCCACGCTGGCCGGCTACGGTCTCGCGGTGCTCAGGGTGTGGGGCCACCGGACGTTGTCGTTCGCGTTCGTGATGGGGCTCACGCTGCCGATCGAGGTCATCGTGGTGGCGCTCTACTTCAACCTGCGCGAGGTCGGCCTCACCGACTCGTACGTGGGCGTCATCCTGGCCGAGGCGGCGCTGTTCATGCCGTTCGGGGTGTACTGGATGCAGACGCACTTCTCGAACGTGCCCGAGGAGCTGATCGAGGCGGCCCGCATCGACGGCGCCAGGGATCTCGTGGTGCTGGCGCGGGTGCTGCTGCCGATCTCGTGGCCCGCGGTCACCACGCTGTCCGTGCTGTACTTCATGTGGTCGTGGAACCAGTTCATGCTGGTGCTGGTCATGATGCAGGACCCGGACCGGCGTACGGCGCCGAGCGGGCTGGGGCTCTTCGTCGGCCAGTACACGACGGACATCCCGCTGCTGGCGGCGGCCTGCCTGATCGTCATCGCGCCGATCGTCGTCGTGTACCTCGTCTTCCAGCGCAGCTTCGTCAGCGGCATCACCCAGGGCGCCATCAAGGGCTGAGGAGGCCGGCCGCGCTGTGCACGCGGACGGGATCCTCAGCGGAGGGGGTCGAAGTCGGCCAGGGCGGCGGGCTGCTTGCCGGTGGTGATCTGCTCGGCCAGCAGCCGGCCGGTGATCGGGCCGTGGGCCATGCCCCACATGCCGTGCCCGCCCGCGACGTACACGGTGGGGGCGATCGTCGCGCCGACCAGCGGCCGTCCGTCCGGGGTGACGGGGCGGGGGCCGACCCAGACGTCGGTACGCTCCTCCCAGCGCACCCCGCGCAGCAGCGGCTCGGCGGAGGCGATGATGGCGTCCAGCCGGGCGGGCACCTGCGGGGCGTCGGGGTCGCGGAACTCCATCGTGCCCGCCACCCGCAGCCCGTCGCGGTACGGCGTGCAGGCGACCCGCACGTCGGGCAGGTAGATCGGGCCGGGCACCGGGTGGTCGACCGGCACGGTGAAGGAGTAGCCGCGGCCCGCCCGCACCGGCACACGCACGCCCCACTGCCTGGCCAGGCGCGGCAGCCAGGCGCCGGTGGCCAGCACCACCGCGTCGGCGGACAGCACCGTGCCCTTGGCGGAGCGGACGACGGCCTTCCTGTCGTCGGTGCGCACCTCGTCGACCTCGACGGCGTACACGGTCGCGCCGCGCTTCATCACGGCCTGGCCCAGGGCGTGCACGAACGCGCCCGGGTCGACGTAACGCTGCCCGTCGAGGCGTACGCCCGCCGTCAGCGCCTCGCCGGCCAGCGGGACCTGCTCGGCCAGCCGGTCCCGGTCGAGCACGGTGTGCTCGACCCGCTGCCCGGCGTCCTGGAGCCGGCGCAGCTCGCGCAGCAGGCTACCGGCCTGGCGCGGCGTGCGGAACGCGGCGGTGATGGGCGCCGCGACGACGGGCGCGGACACGCCGTTGGCGGCGAGCACCTCGTACGCCTCGACGGCCTCGTCGTTGAGCGGCAGGTTGGCCCGCGCCGCGCGGGTCCACGACGCCCACCGGCTGTTGGCGGCGAACCGGGCCAGGAACGCCCACAGGCCGGGGTCGAGGCTGGCGGGCACGTGCAGCGGCGCCGCCGGGTTGAGCAGCGAGCGCAGGCCGTAACGCAGCACGGCGGGCTCGTTGAGCGGGACGGCCAGGCCCGGCGCGATCCAGCCGGCGTTGCCCCAGGACGCGCCGGCCGCCACGCCGCCGCGGTCGACCACGTCGACCCGCACGCCACGCTCCTGCAGGAACCAGGCGGTCGACAGGCCCACGATGCCCGCGCCCACCACGACCACCGACCGCGGCCAGTTGCCGCTCATGACGTCCTCCAACGCTCCAGGTGATTACCGCTGCCGTGGACAGCATCACCCCGGCGGCGGCCGGCGGCGTTGTGGGCGGACGACAATCGCGGCGCCGCCGTTGTGGACGGGCTACAACCGGAGTTCGTCCTCCATGGCCGCCAGCATGATCGTCATGGCCAGCCGCTGGCGGGCGTCGTCGAGGTCGAGCGGGGTGAGCTCGGCCATCTTGCGCAGCCGGTTGCGGACGGTGTTGGGATGCACCTGGAGGCGCTCGGCCGCCAGGGTGAGGTCCCCCTGGGACTCCAGCCAGGCCCGCAGCGTGGGGACGAAACGGGTGCCGTGCCAGGTGTCGTGCCGCAGCAGCGTGCTGACCGGCCCGCGCGCGGGCGTCCTGCCGGTCCGCGCGGCGGCGCGGAGCCGGCGCAGCAGCAGGTCGTCCCAGGACTCGTCATAGGCGGGCGGGACGGAGCCGGGTGCGGCGCTCTCATGCAGTGCCAGGCACTCGTCCGCCTCCTGGCGGCCGGCGGGCAGCTCCGCCACCTCGGCGGGCGCGCCGATCCCGGCCGCGACGCGGACCCAGGCGGGCAGTTCGGCGCGCAGCGCGGTGATCCACTGCCGGGCCGCGCCGGCCTCTTCCGCGCGCAGGACGGTGTAGAGCGTGTCGCCGAGCAGCGCGCTGCGTCCCGGCCGCGACCAGCCGAAGCCGGTGGTGGCCTGCTCGAAGGCGAGCAGCAGCGCGGCGTGCCGGTCGTCGGCGGTGTCGGCGCGTACGGCGATGACGCGCAGCCCCTGCGGCGCCAGGCCCAGCCGGCTGGCCGTCGTCGCGGCGTCGGCGCTGCCCTCCAGCAGCCGGATGACCAGGTCGGACTCCACCTGCCGTTCGAGGTCGGCGCTGGCGCGGGAGCGCAGCAGGTGCAGGGCGACGGTACGCGCGCCGTCGGCCAGGGCGCGGCGGTGGGCGCCGGTCAGCGGACTGGCGCAGCCGATCCACACCGAGCCCAGGAGTTCGCGGCCGGCCCGGACCGCCACCACCATCCGCCCGGTCAGGCCGTTCGCGGCGTCGGCGGGCACGAACACGGGCTCGTCCGTCGCCGCCAGGTGCGCGAACACGCCCCGCCGCTGCAGCAGCTCGCGCAGCCGGTCGGGGACGCGCCGGCCGAGGATGGTCTCCAGCCTGGCCGGATCGCCGCCCTCCTGGGAACGGGAGTAGGCGAGCACCCGCGAGTGCCGGTCCTCGATGGTGACCGCGCCTCCGACCACGTCGGCCAGGTTGTCGGCCAGGGCGAACAGGTCGGTCGGGCCCCGGCCCGAGGCGGTCTCGCGGCTCTCCAGCACCAGGCCGTACACCATGCCGGCCAGCTGGCTCCACGAGACGGCGGGGTCGGCCAGCAGCACGGCCACTCCGTGCCGGTCGCCGAGCGCGGCGGCCTCCCGTTCGAGGTCTCCCTCCTCTCCGGCGGCGGCCGCCTCGGGGCGGACCAGGACCGCCGTGGCCTTGGCCGCGGCCGCCCACCGTACGGCCTCGCCGAGGCCGGGAGCACCGACGGCCAGCAGCAGGTCGCCCGCGGCGTGGCGGTCGGCGGTCTCCGGCATCGCCACGCCGCGCAGCCACATCGTGCGCGCCTCGGGACGGCCGCACAGGCGCACGCCGTAGCCGCCGAGCACGTTCACCAGACGGTCCAATGTGATCATCATCAGCTCCGGGTCGCCGGAAGGGGGCGGGGGCTCCCCGCCCCCTTCCGTGAGGTCAGGCGGCTTCGCGCCGCCGCTGGCAGTCGATGCAGGTACGGGCCAGCGGCCGGACCTTGAGCCGCTCGAACGGGATGGCCCTCTCGCAGTTGGCGCAGCGGCCGTACTCGCCGTTCGTCAGCCTGGCGAAGGCCTGGGACAGCTCGGCGATGGCCCGCTCGGCGGTGGTGATCGAGACGATCAGCTCCTGCCAGGTGCCGTCGGCGCCGCTGCCGTCCTGCTCCTGGACGCGGAGGCTGCTCAGTTGTCTCGTCCGCTGCTCCAGCTGCTCCTCCAGGTCCTGGCGGAGCGCCTGGAGCTGGACGGTGCTGAGGTGTGGCGTCGTGTGACTGTCGGTCATGACCAGGTGGTCCTTTCTGCGAAGGGTATGCGTCACGTACGTGCGGGGCGAGGTGCCCCGCCCGCGAAGGTGTCCCGCGTCGCGGCCGGTCAGCGGGTGGACAGGGTCAGGCCGGAGGCCAGCTCCGGTTGCAGGCAGAGCCGCATCAGGCCGCGGATGGTGGCGTGCTGCGGCTGGGGCGCCGCGCTGACCGGCAGCCGCAGCGCGGCGCGCAGCCGGCGCAGTAACAACTCCTGCTGCGCACCACCGCCCGTCACCAGCAGCCCCCTGGCTTGCGCGGCCGGGCGCGCGTCCTCGGGCAGGCGGCGTCGCAGGCTCGCCGTCATGTCGACGACGCTCTCCAGCGCGTACGCGGCCAGCCCCGCGCCGGTCGTGGCACTGAGCTGGAGTGCCGCCGCGTCCGTCACGACTCCCGCGCGGATCACCACGGCCTCGACGATGCCCGCCCCGACGTCCAGCAGCAGGCAGGGACGCGGATCGAGCACGTCGATGCCGACGCCGACGGCGGCTGCCAGCGGCTCTTCCACCAGCCGCACCTCGCAGCCGGCGACGTCGGCGACCGCGGCCCGGACCGCCGCCCGGTCGCTGGGCGAGGCCGCCACCGGCACCCCGGCCAGCACCTGCTCCAGCGGCCGGGTGTCGTAGTGGCGGGTGTCCTGCACCGCCATGCGCACCAGCCGGAGGCAGGCGCCCGGGTCGGCCACCATGCCGTGCCGGATGGGCGAGGCCACGTCGGTCCGGCCGGAGCCGGGCGAGCGCCGCACGATGGCCGACGGCCGGTCGGCGATGGCTTGCCCGCCCGCGGCCAGCGACCGCGTCCGGGCGGTGCCCAGGTCGAGCGCCAGAAAGCGCCGAGCCGGACTCATCCCGCACTCCCCCGCGCCGCCGGACGGAACCGTACGGCAGGGGCATCGGCCGGGTGGAGCCGTGCGACACCCGCGCCTGCCAGGCGGAACCGGGCGGGGCGGGTGCCGGGATGCGCGGGCTTCCGGCGCGGATGAACTGGGACAGAGGCGACAACAGCCATGACGATGATCGACTCCTGACAACGTCAGCGGAACGGCGGCAGGCCGGAGCGGCCCCGTACGTGGGGGCGCTGGACGCAGGGACGACCTGCCCGTTTCTCCTGCCGGGGATGACGGCCGCGTGACGGCTTCACGGCGCGGCGGCACACCTGCGGACGGACACCGTCCAAGGCGTCAGGTGAGCGTGCGCGCAGCGCGCGTCACCGGACCCCGCGGCGCTGGTGGCGGCGGACTCCGGTGCGGAAGACGTCGGTTACGCCTGCGGCGGGCTGCGCGATCCCGCGGTGCGGTGCGCCAGTTGCTGGGGATCGCGGCGCGTGTCCGCGTCGGATCCGGGCGCCGGCAGCAGGGCCAGGTGGGCGAGGTCGGCCTGGCGCTCGCCGCGCAGGGGCGGCCAGAGCGACAGCACGTGGTGCTCGCGGGCGCTGCCCGCCTGCGGCGGCAGGCTGGACAGGTCGGTGCCGGATCCGCCCGCGCTCCACACGGGGCCGGCGGCCGAGGACTGCGCGGCCGCCGCGACGGCGTTGCTCGCCGGGGCGGTGGCGCTGGCCACGACCAGGGACAGCAGGACCAGGACCATCGCGCCGACATGCGCGATGGACCCTTGTGGTGTTCTCCACGGTCCCGTCATACGGCCGACCATAGCCCAGACCTCGGGAAAAGGCATGTCCATTGCCGCCCGGCGACGGAACCACCCGCTCGGCCGACGCCGGAAACGGCGCGGGCGTCGCGGAAGCAGGGCAGGGAGAGCTCGAACGGCACCGCGAGGGCGGCGTAGCCGCGGTCGGCCCCCAGGCGCTCGATCGTGACCTTCTGCGTCAGCGGCACGACGTTCCCGTTCATCCGAGCGCCCGGCTGACCCCGCGCCGGGGCGGGCATGCTCAGGCGGAGCCGCGCAGCTCGTTCAGCCGTTCCTCGGCGAACGAGCGGATCTCCTCTTCCTCGACCATGACCGCGTGCTCCAGCAGGTTGGTGTCCTGCTCGTCGGACAGGCTCGCGGCGGCCGCCGTCGCGAACAGCCGGCTCACCGCGTCGCCGTCCTCCAGCCGGTGGACGATGCCGGTCAGGTCGGGCTCGTCGCCGTCCTGGCGGATCAGCCACTCGGTCAGGTCCTTGAGCTGCCCGGGCGGCAGGCAGGCCGCTCCCGCCTCAAGCTGCTCGATCGACGCCTCGGTCAGGAATTCGAGCGCCTTCCAGCGGACCCCGCTCTCGGGATCGTGGCTGAGCTCGATCACCCGGGCGATGAGGGGCCCGTGCCGCTCGTCGGCGATCACCAGCGCCGCCGCGACGGCGTCGTACCGTACGCTGCGGATCGGGTGGGACAGCAGCGGCGGCAACTCCTCGACCAGCGGCGCGGCGAGGTCGGTGAGCTCGGACAGCAGCCAGGCCGCCGTCGGCAGGATCCGGTCGTCGCCGCTGTGCAGCAGCCTGACCAGGTTCTGGACGGGGAATCCCGCGTACAGCTCGCTGAGCAGATCGTTGGCCGCCGGGCCCACGAGGTCGGCGTCGCCCGGATGCGCGAGGATGCGCTCGATCAGATCCTCGCCCGTCTGCGTCGGCATGGGCTCTACCACCTCCTGTTCTTCTTCTGCTGCTCCCACTCGGCGTCAGTAGGGTAGCGGTCGGCTTGGGCCTGTGAGCTGCTGTTGTACGTGCCGCCGCTGGACTGGCCACCGCCGTAGGGGTCCTGGTCGTACTGCCGTTTACGAATGCTCTCGTCCAGATCGCGCAGCGCCTTCTCTTCTCTCTTGATCCGCTCGGCGTGCCCGACCTCGTAGCCCTTCCTCTGCTCCTCCGCCTTCCTGGCCTTGATGCTCTTCTCCAACATAGCCTTGGCCTTCTTGGCCTCCGCCTCGGTCATGCCCTTGGCGCTGCTGGGCGGATCGCCGTGGATCCTTCCGTCGTGGCGCGAGCCCTGGCCCGAGTTGCGGGAGAAGAAACCGCCGCTCCCCCGGTCGCTACCCCGGCCGCCGCTCCCTCTGCCGTTGTCCCGGCCGCGCCTGTTGTTGCGGCCCATCTTGGCGATGCCGTCCTTGACGGAACGGGGGCCGGTCGGGTTGCGCAGGCCGGACGGCCGCAGCGGGACCGCGCCGCGCGGGCCGGCCGCGGCCAGGCGGGGCCCTGGGGGCCGCAGGTCGTCCAGGATGCGGCGCATCGGCTCGGTGACCCGGCGGCGCACGATGGGGGCGATCACCTTGCCGGTGCCCTCGCTGCCCTCGCGCAGGATCTTCCTGACCGCCTGGCGCGAGGCCAGGATCCGGGCCGTCGCGACGGTCGCGCCGACCGCCCCGCCGAACGCCAGCGCCTTGGCCACCCCGACCGCGGTGAACACCGCCTGCGTGCCCGCTGCCACCTTCACCGCCGACACCACGGTGGCGGTGCCGTCCAGGGCCGCCGGCATCACCCGCATCGCCGCGTTCGCCTGCGCGACATGGCCGCCCTGGGCGCCGGTCCTGTTCCAGTGCGTCTCCATGCCGGCGGCGGACTGGCCACGGTAGACCTGCTGCGTGTTGCGGACCGCCGCGTCGGCGCCGCCCGCAGCCGGGGCCGTACCGGACTGCGCCGTACGCGCGGCGTTCCCCTCGGCCCTGACCTCGTCCTCGTTCATGTTCGGCCAGGGGCCGAGCATCTGCATGATCCCGGCCGCCGCCGGGGGAAGGACTACAGCCATGACCGGTCGAGCGCCTGGACGCTCTCGTTGCTCGCGGCCTCGCCCTCCTGCGTGTTCCGCATCACCGCGTGCAGGTTGTCGCCGGTGCCGGCGATCGTCCCCGACAGCCCGTCGAGCGCGGCCATCGACACCGCGCGGCACTCGGCGTACACGCTGGTGAACATGCCGAACAGACCGTCGTCCCCGAACGAGGACACCCCGTCGCCGCGCTCCTTCATCGGCGAGAGCGCGGCGTCGTAGTCCTCACCGTGGGCCCTGATCCGGGTGGCCTGTTGCCCCACCGCCCCCAAGGCGATCTCGAGTCCCGTCATGGCGCAGCACGATATCGTCACTTGTCAGGATCTTCATGATTTTTGTTGTTCATGAGACGTAAATCTCCGTGTAAAAACGCGGCCGGGTGTGTCTAGACTGGTCGGCCGTCCGCTCTCCTCACCGCCGGAGGTCCGACATGCGGCCACCCACACCCGACAACGACGATGAATACCTGCTCGAATACTTCGCCCAGGGCCAGCGGGTCATCCGCGACCTCCGGGAGGCGCAGGCCGCCATGCGGCGGGTTGAGGGTGTGGCCAGGAGCAAGGACGGGCTGATCGAGGCGGCCGCCGTCGGCGAGGGCGAGCCGACCCGGCTGCGCATCGACCCGAGGGCGCTGCGGCTCGAAGAGGCGGCGCTCGCCCGCGAGGTGACCGCCGTGCTCCGGGCGGCGCAGGACGAGGCGGCGCGCAAGGCGCAGGAGATCGCGGACGCGGCCGAGGGCGCCGCCACTCTCCCCCAGCCGCTCGACGAGACGTTCGTCCGCGGCCGGGTCGAGCAGGTCGCCCGCGACCTGCTCGGATGACCGCGCCCTGATGACCCGCCCCATCTCGTACGGCCCGCTCGTCGGGCACGGAGGAAGCAGCGTGCACGACCACCCCCGGTTCGACCCCGCCGACATCACCGACCAGCACATCGAGGAGATCGCCCGCCAGGGCGAGCGGGTGCTGGCCTGGCTGGAGACGGCGCAGGAGGACCTCGACCAGATCGTGGGAGCGGGCGAGACGGCCGGAGGCCAGGTCAAGGCGACCGTGGACGTGAACGGCCGCGTCCTCGCCGTCACCTACGGCCCCCGGGCGAAGCGGATGAACAGCCAGGAACTGGCCGAACAGACCCTCGCGGCGGTACGGGCGGCCCGCGCCGACGCCCAGAACCAGACGCACGAGCTCATGCGCGAGGCCATGCCGGACTTCGACCCGATCCAGGCGAACGAGCAGTTCCAGCGCCTCCTCTCCGCCTGGCAGTGACCCTGCTTCGCCAGGTGCCGAGGTCAGGATGGCCGGCCGGATGCCCAGTCGCGGCAGCACGAGCAGGGCACCGGCGCGCAGTCAGAGCAGGGTTCCGCCGGAGGCGTCCAGCCAGTGGCCGGTCACCCAGCGGCTGTCGTCGCGGGCCAGGAAGGCCACCGCGCCGGCCACGTCCTCGGGGGTGCCCACGCGGCCCAGGGGTGACAGCGACGACACCCAGGTCAGCGCGTCCCCGATGAGTCGGCCCTCGTGCATGTCGGTGTCGATGACGCCGGGCGCGACGGTGTTGACGGTGATCGCGCGCGGGCCGAGTTGCTTGGCGAGGGTCGCGGTGAGCACGTCGAGCGCGCCCTTGGACATGGCGTAGCTGATGGACTGCGGCATGAACGCGCCGCGGGTCAGCATCGTGGAGATGTTGATGATCCGGCCCCCGTCGCGCAGCCGGGGCAGGGCGAGCTGGGTGACGAAGAACGGGGCGGTGGCGTTGACCGCGAAGATCCGCTCGAACTGTGCTCTGGTGACGTGCTCGATGCCGGGCTCGTCGTTGAGGATGCCGGCGTTGTTGACCAGGATGTCCAGCTCGCCGGCGTGGGCGTCGAAGGCGGCCCACAGGCGGTCGGCGTCGCCGGGCGTGCCCAGTTCGGCCCGCAGGGCGAAGGCCTGCCCGCCGGCCGCCTCGATGGCGGCGACGGTTTCCGCGGCGGCCTTCTCGTTGCCGCCGTAGTGGACGGCGACGCGGGCGCCGTCACCGGCCAGGCGCCGGGCGATGGCCCGGCCGATGCCTCTGCTGGCGCCGGTGACCAGGGCGGTCTTGCCATGGAGAGTACGCATGTCGGCTTTCTGCTGTGGGTGAGGTGGAGGCCACCGCCGTCGTCCGGACGGCGGCGGGCACGGTCGTACACGGGATGGCGAGCGCAGTTGTACGCGCGGCGACGGGCGCGGTTGTACGGGCGGCCGGCGCCGGGGCGCCGGGGCGTCAGCTGCGAGGGCGGAGGGTCAGGTGCGCGGATCGTTCTGGAGGAAGTCCAAGGTGGCCAGTTCGTCCACGGTGGCCTGGAGCCGGTCGACGCGGGAACGGCCGATCCGGACGAGTTCCTCACCCGCGGCGAGCCACTGGTCGAGATCGCGGGAGAGGGGCGGGATGCCGGCCAGGATCTCGGCGCTCTCCTTGAGGGTGATGCCCACCCGTTGCGCGGCGAGGGCGAGTTTGATCCGGCAGATCGCGTCGACGGTGAAGCGACGGGCGTTGCCGCTGTTGCGGTGGGCGTTGATCACGCCGTAGCGCTCGTAGAAGCGGACGGCGTTGGCCGTCACCCCGGCGGCCTTGGCCACCTGCCCGACCGTGAGCGACGCCTGGAATCCGGGGTGGTCGGTGACGGTCATGTCCCACCTCTCGTCCTCGCGGCCGCCGGCTCTCGCCGGTCCAGTATCGCCGACGCCCGGCCCGGGGAGCGCAGCCGTACGAGCAGGGCCAGCGACATCAGGACGAGGGCCGCCGCCTGAGCCCAGCGCAGGGCGTCGGTGACGGCGACCGCCTGGGCGGCTCGCTCCGCCGTTCCCTGCCCGGCCAGGGCGGTGAGCGACGCGCCGCCGGTCGTCGCGGCGGTCAGCACCGTGAACAGCGCGCTGATCAGTACGGTGCCCATGCCGTTGGCGATCGTGCTCACCAGCGCCAGCAACGCCGAGCCCGAGGCCAGGTCGGGGCCGTGCAGATTCCTGCTGGAACCGGACATCGTCGGCATCATGATCGCACCGGTGCCCGCTCCCTGGACGAGTCCGAGCAGGCCGAGCAGCGGGTACGGGGTGTCCGGCCGCAGGATGATCGCCTGGACCACGCCGGACGCGATCGCGAGGCCGAGCCCGGTGCCGACGACCAGCCGGGGGCCGAGCCGTTCCAGCAGCCGGGCAGCGACCTGGAGGCTGAGGCCCATGCCGACCGCGCCGGGGATCATCAGCGCGGCCGTGACCGAGGCGCTGTCGAGCCGCAGCGTCTGCACGTACGCGGGCATCAGCAGGGCCGAGCCGAAGTACGGGGCCGCGTACAGGGCGAGCACCGCGGCGCCCCGGCCGAACGTCGGATCGCCGAACAGGCGGATCCGCAGCAGCGGCTCCGGATGGGTCAGCGCCCGGACGGAGAAGGCCGCGACCAGCACCGCGCCGACGGCCACCGTGGCGATCCGTGTCCAGGCCGCGCTGTCGTTCGCGCTGATCCCGTACGCCACCGCGACGATGCCCGGCACCAGCAGCATCGCTCCCGGCAGGTCGAGCCGGACCCGCTGCCGCGGCGCGGGATCGGCCGGCAGCCAGGCCAGCGTGCCCGCGGCTCCCGCCAGCGCCAGCGGCACGGTGAGGAAGAACAGCGCCCGCCACGAGCCGGTACCCAGGAGCGCCGCGCCGAGCACCGGGCCCAGGATCGGCCCGATGAGCAGCGGCAGCCCGGTGACCGCCACCATCCGGCCGCGCCGTTCCGGGGCGACCGCGCCGAACCCGATCGCCATCCCCAGCGGCGTCATCAGCCCGCCGCTGAGGCCCTGCGCCGCCCGCGCGCCGATCAGCCAGCCCAGGTCGCCGGCCGCGCCGGCGACGGCGGAGGCGACCGCGAACCCGGCCAGCGCCACCAGGTACACCCGCCGGGCGCCCCAGCGCGCGGCGAGCCCGGCGGCGAGCGGCATCGTCGTCACCATGCCGAGCGTGTACGCGGTGATGATCCACTGGACGGAGGTCAGCGAGGCGCCGAACGCCGCCATCAGCCGCGGCAGCGCCACCACGACGATCGTCGCGTCCAGCACCGCCATCAACCCACCGAACGCCAGCACGACCGCGACCCGCAGTTCCGTCCGCGTCAGCCCGCCCACCGCAGGCCGGGTCGGCGTGCTCACCTCCGACCGGGTCAGCTTGTCCACCCCCGGCCGGGTCGGCTCGCTCACTGCCGACCGGCCGGATCCGGGAGCCGGACGGAGCGCAACGCACTCGCCCACGTCCGCAACTCGTCCATCGTCACGTGCAGCGCCTGCACCGTGCCCGGCGGCGGAACGAACCGGCCGCCGGCGTCCAGGTGCTCCCACGCCATCGGGATCAGCACCGCCTCCCGGACCGTGGTGGCCCGCAGTTCGGGCATGACGCCGCGCAACTGCTCCACCGCCCTGATGCCACCGGAGGACCCGTATGCGACGAAGGCGACGGGCTTGTACGCCCACTCGGTGAAGTGCCAGTCGATCGCGTTCTTCAGCACCGCGGGAAAACTGTGGTTGTACTCAGGGGTCAGAAACACGAACCCGTCGGCGTCGGCCAGCCGCCCGGAGATCGGCGACCCGCCCGCCCCGCCAAGCTGCATCGCGTGCATCGGCAGCGAGACGGCGGCCAGGTCGATCAGGTCGAGTTCGAGCCAGTCGACCCCGGCGAGCTCGCGCTCCAGCCACGCGGCGAGAGAGTCGGCCATCCTGGGCGTGCGCACGCTCCCGATCACCACGGCGATACGGAGCCGGCCATCGATGTTGTCGGTCATGGTGACGACGCTAGAAGTTCGCCTATGGGCGAACTCAAATCCCCGGGCGACCGCCGGATCAGACCGCTCGTAACCAGTGGTCGAGAGCGCTGAAGTCGTCGCCGGTGAGACCCCGGGCCGACGGGACGTGATGGAGGAGGGCTCGGCCGGGGTGGTGTGCGGACACCCAGGCGCGGTCGGCGTCGGTGATCTCGTCGTCGATCCACACGAACGGCCGCCCGCTCGCCCACGCCACCAGCGTTCTGGTCTTCCAGCAGAGCCCGAACCACCGGTCCTCGCGTTCGTCCTCGGGGGACGGCTCGGGCCAGTTCACGACCGGCAACCGTGGCAGGCCGAGCCGGGGCGCGATCTCGGTGTTCGCCCGGTCCTCCCAGGTCGTGGCCCAGACCAGGTGGCACGGCAGCGCCGCCAGCCGAAGCCCTGCCCGCGGGTCGAGCCGGGCCAGGTGCCCGCCGCCCGATGGCCGCGCGCCGTCGCCGAGCCCGCCGCCCGACGACCGCGCGCCGTCGCCGAAGGGCAGGAGCGGCCCGTCGACGTCGAGGAAGAGCAGGGGGCGTTCCTGGTGGCCGGTCATGCCCCGGTGACCCCGTCCATGCTCGCGGAAGTCTTCGCCGGCGGCCTCGGAACCGTTCATCGAAGGCAGGATAAGGGGGCGCGGGGGCGCGGTGATCGTCTCTACACTGGCGGCATGCCGTTGGTGTGGGTGACGGGCAACTCGGGGACCGGTAAGTCCACGGTCTGCGGAATGTTGCGGACGCGCGGGTACGCCGCGTACGACGCCGATGACGACGGCTTCAGCCGCTGGGTCGATCGGGACACGGGCGAGGTGGTGACGGACCCCCCGTACCCCGTCCCCGAGGGCTGGCTCGATCGGCATGGGTGGGCGATCGTCCGCGAGCGGGTCGAGGCACTCGCCGTCGAGTCCCGCTCGCGGGTCGCGTTCCTGTGCGGGTCGGTCGAGAACGAGGCGGACGTACGCGATCTGTTCGACCTCGTCGTGTGCCTGGTGATCGACGACGACACCCTCCGCCACCGCCTCGCCACCCGGACCACGAACACGTTCGGCCGGCACCCCGAGGAGCTGGCGGCATCCCTGATGTGGAACCCCCGGCTACGAGCGATCTACGAGCGCCGTGGCGCGACGATCGTCGACGCGTCCGAGCCGCTGGCCGAGGTCGTGGAACGGGTGATCGGCGCGGCCCACGACCTGGCCGGGTCGGGCCGGTAACCCGCCGGAGCGCTCAGGTGCGGGTCCAGCGCTGGTTCGCGCCGCCGTGGCAGGTGTAGAGCTGGAGCCGGACGCCGTTGGCGGTGCCCTGGCCCACCGCGTCCAGGCACAGCCCGGACTGCGCGCCGGTGATGCTGCCGTCGGCGTTCAGCCGCCAGCGCTGGTTCGCGCCGCCGTGGCAGGCGTAGATCTGGATGCCGGCGCCGTTGCCCGCGCCGGCCGCGTCGAGGCACTTGCCGCCGTAGACCCGGAGCTCACCGGCCGCGGTGGCGGCCCACTGCTGGTTGGCGCGCCCGTTGCAGTCCCACAGCTGCACCTGAGTGCCGTCGGCGGTGGCCGCTCCTGGCACGTCCAGGCAGCGCCCGGAGCCGACGCCCCTGATCTGCCCGGCGGGCGGCGCGGTCGGCGTGGTGGTGGACGAGCCGTCGTCCAGGCCGAAGAAGCGGATGGCGTGCGCGGCCATCCCGGGGTGGGGCAGGTCGTGACCGGCGCCGCTGATCGTGTACGTCTCCACCTGCCCGGCCCCGTAGACCCGCCGCGTCCAGCCGGACTGCGGGCTGTCCGTGCCGGTGGGGGTCTGGCTCAGCCCGTGCACGTCGGTCCACTGATCGGTCTCTTCTTGCAGCATCGTGTACGGCAGCACGTTGTCCGCGGTGCCGTGCCAGGCCATCACCCTCGGCCGGGGCCCGGTGTAGCCGGGATAGGCGTCCCTGGCCAGGTCGCCCCACTGCCGCGGGGTCTTGTCGCCGCAGCCCGCGGGACCGAGGCACCCGTACGGGACCCCCGCGAACGGCGCTCCGGCCTGGAACACGTCCGGGTACGTGGCGAGCAGGTTGAGCGTCTCCATCGCGCCGGAGGAGAAGCCGGTGGCGAACACCCGCCCCGGGTCGCCGTTGTAGCGCTGCAGCACGTAGTTCGTCATGGAGACGATCGACACCGGGTCGCTGCCGCCGCCGTGCCGCAGCGCCTCGGCGGACCAGACGTCGAAGCAGTTGGACAGGCCGTTGGCGCTCTTGTTGGCCTGCGGGTAGATGACCACGAAGCCGTACCGGTCGGCGAGGGAGGCGAACTCGGTGCCCTGGTGGAAGGAGGGAGCCCAGCCGTTGCAGCCGTGCATCGCCACCAGCACGCCGGGTCTGGCCGCCACCCCGTCCGGGACGTACACGTACATCCGCAGGCCGCCGGGGTTGGCGCCGAAGCCCGTCACCTCGGTCAACGCCGCGGCCGAGGCGCCCGGCGTGGCCGTCAGGAACATGGCCAGCGCGGTGATCCCCGCCGTGAGCAGCGCCACCACGGCGGCGCCGACGCCCACGTACCGGCTCGTTCGCGGTCCGCCTCGGTTCATGGTGCCGCCTCTCCGCTGTTAGCGCTAACGCCGACGGGGCCGAGCTCCTTGAAGGCAGTGGCGGGAGGTAGCGAACATGACCCGGAAAGGTACTGTCAAGAGCGCCTTAGCTTACGGTGACGGCGGTGGGCCCCGGCCCCCTGGGGATAGGCCAGGTAGAGGCGATCCATCGCGCACGACGGGGCGATGAAAGTTTCACGAAAGCTCAGCCTGCCCGGTGTTCGATCCGAAACATTTCAAGCGCCCTGGCCCCGCAACACTCCAGTACAGCGCCCTAACAGAAGAACGGGCTGTTACGAAAGTTTCACTGGATTCTTGACAACTTTCGGTGACCTCCACACACTGAGTGCCCGAGGTGAGCTCCCCCACCTCCAGTACGCGCTCCGACGACGAGCTCGTACCGCACCCATGATTCGCCCCTGGAGGCTCAAGCATGGCTGTACCCGACATGCCCCCACTCACCGCCAGGCGACCGCAACGCGCCCGCCGCCGAGCGCTGATCACCGGCGCGATCGGCGCACTCGGCCTGATCACGGCACTGGCGACGGCGATCCCGGCCGTCGCCGCGGAGAGCACGCTGGGCGCGGCGGCGGCGCAGAGCGGCCGCTACTTCGGCACCGCCATCGCCTCGGGCAAGCTCGGCGACTCCGCCTACACGACCATCGCCAACCGCGAGTTCAACATGGTCACGGCCGAGAACGAGATGAAGATCGACGCCACCGAGCCCAACCGGGGACAGTTCAACTTCTCCGCAGGGGACCGGGTCTACAACTGGGCCGTGCAGAACGGCAAGCGGGTCCGCGGGCACACGCTGGCCTGGCACAACCAGCAGCCGGGCTGGATGCAGCAGCTGTCGGGCAGCACGCTGCGCCAGGCGATGATCAACCACATCAACGGCGTCATGAACCACTACAAGGGCAAGATCTACGCCTGGGACGTGGTCAACGAGGCCTACGCCGACGGCAACTCCGGCGGCCGGCGTGACTCCAACCTCCAGCGCACCGGCAACGACTGGATCGAGGTGGCCTTCCGCACCGCCCGCGCCGCCGACCCGGCCGCCAAGCTCTGCTACAACGACTACAACATCGACAACTGGTCCTGGGCCAAGACGCAGGGCGTCTACAACATGGTCCGCGACTTCAAGTCCCGTGGCGTGCCGATCGACTGCGTCGGCCTGCAGTCGCACTTCAACGGCAACAGCCCCTACAACAGCAACTACCGCACGACCATCCAGAGCTTCGCCGCGCTGGGCGTCGACGTGCAGATCACCGAGCTGGACATCCAGGGCGGCTCGGCCACCACGTACGCCAACGTCGTCAACGACTGCCTGGCGGTGCCGCGGTGCACCGGCATCACGGTCTGGGGCGTGCGCGACACCGACTCCTGGCTCGGCTCCGGCGCCAGCGCGCTGCTCTTCGACGGCAACGGCAACAAGAAGGCCGCCTACACCGCGGTGCTGAACGCGCTCAACGGCGGCACCACGACGCCGCCGCCCGGCGGCGGCGACGAGGGGCAGATCAGGAGCTCGGCCTCCGGCCGCTGCGTGGATGTGACCAATGCCGGCACCGCCGACGGCACCGCGGTGCAGCTGTGGGACTGCAACGGCCAGAGCAACCAGCAATGGGAGCAGACCTCGTCCGGTGAGCTGCGGGTCTACGGCAACAAGTGCCTGGACGCCGCCGGTTCCGGCAACGGCGCCCGGATCCAGATCTACTCCTGCTGGGGCGGCGACAACCAGAAGTGGCGGGTCAACTCCGACGGCACGATCGTGGGCGTCCAGTCCGGGCTCTGCCTCGACGCCGTCGGCGGCGGCACCGGCAACGGCACGGGCCTGCAGCTCTACAGCTGCTGGGGCGGCAGCAACCAGAAGTGGACCTACACCGCGTGAGTTGTTCCCCCGGCTGATCGCCCTCCGCTGAAGAACAACGGGTTCCGGCCCCTGAAGACAGCGGCCACCCCCGTCCGCACCGGGAGCGGACGGGGGTGGCCGCACGCCATGCCCGCGCCACCCGTCGGTGACCGCACGGCGTGCCCGCGCCACCCGACCGTCCCGCATCCCCTGACTAGACTGCGGCCATGACCACGGAGTCGTCCCCTCTCACCATCGCCCAGCTCGCCGAGCTGGCCGGAGTCTCCACCGCGACGGTCTCCAAGGTCGTGAACGGCCGCGCCGAGGTGTCGTCCAAAACCCGCGCCGCCGTCGAGGAGCTCATCAGCCGGCACGGCTACCGCCGCCAGCGCCGCCGCTCCACCCCGACGGCCCTGGTGGAGCTGGTCTTCCACGCCCTCGAAGGCGACTACCCGGTCGAGATCACCAAGGGCGTGACGAACGTCGCGCGCGAGCACGACCTCACGGTCGGCATCTCCGACCTGCGCCGCGACCAGCCCACCACGGACGCCTGGCTGGAGGGCGTGCTGCGGCGCCGCCCGAGCGGCGTGATCGCCGTGTTCTCCGGCCTGGCCGAGATCCAGCACGAGCAGCTCGCCCGCCGCGAGATCCCGCTGGTCCTGCTCGACCCGGCGGACGTGCCCAGCGGGAACATCCCCTCGGTCGGCGTCGGCAACTGGAACGGCGGCCTCACCGCCACCCGTCACCTCCTCGAACTCGGGCACCGCCGCATCGCCATCATCACCGGCCCCGACGCCGCCCTGTCCAGCCGGGCCCGGCTCGACGGCTACCGCACCGCCCTCGACATGGCCGGCCTGCCCGTCGACCCCGAGCTCATCGGCCGCGGGGACTTCCTCATCGAGGGCGGCCTGGCGGCGGCGCACCGCATGCTCCGCCTGCCCGACCGGCCCACCGCCATCTTCGCCACCAACGACGGCCAGGCCATCGGCGCCTACCACGCGGCCCACCAGCTCGGCCTGCGCATCCCCGGCGACCTCAGCGTGGTCGGCTTCGACGACATGCCGTCGGTGCGATGGGCGATCCCGCCGCTGACCAGCATCCGCCAGCCGCTGACCGCCATGGCCGCCGCCGCCACGACCATGCTGCTGGCGCTGGCCCAGGGCGAGCCGCCGGCGCAGAACCGGGTCGAGCTGGCCACGGAGCTCGTCGTCCGCGCCAGCACCGCCCCGCCCCCGGCCGTCTGAGCCGGCCTCCCGGCTACCGCAGGCCGCCGACGGACAACCCGCCCCGCCAGTGCCGCTGGAGGCTGAAGAAGGCGATGACGAGCGGGACGACCGACACGAGCGCGCCCAGGATGATCAGGCTCCAGAGTGAGGTGCTGCCCGCGTTGTTGGCCGACGCGATGCCCTGCCAGAGGCCGAGCCCGACGGTGACGGGGAAGAGCCGGTTGTCCGACAGCATGGCGAGCGGCAGGAAGTAGTTGTTCCACGAGGCCACGGCCGACAGGAGCAGGACCGTGACCACCGCGGGCCGCATCAGCGGAAAGGCGACCTGGAGGAACGTGCGTATCTCGCCCGCGCCGTCGGCCCGCGCCGCGTCCAGGATCTCGTCCGGGACGGCGTCGCGCGCGTAGACGTGCATCAGGTAGACGCCGAACGGGTTGAGCAGGGAGGGGAGGATCACCGCCCAGATCGTGTTGGTCAGGCCGAACTCGGAGAACATCACGAAGGTGGGGATGACCAGGGCCGTCGCCGGCACCATCAGCGCGCCGAGCACGAGCGCGAAGCTGAAGCGCCGGCCGGCGAAACGGTATTTGGCGAACCCGTAGCCGGCCATGACGGCCAGGACCGTGGCGCCGATCCCGCCCGCGAAGGCGTACAGGGTGGAGTTGAGTATCCACTTGCCGTAGATGCCGTTGTCGTAGGTGAACAGCTGCTGCAGGTTGCCGAGGTAGTCGATCCGGTCGGCGAACCACAGGGTGTTGCCGCCGCCGAACAGGCCGGGCGCGTCCTTGGAGCTGTTGACGATGACCCACCAGAACGGCACGAGGAAGTACACGACCAGGAAACCGAGCAGCACCTGCAGGGGCAGGTGGCGTTGCGGCCGGCGGCGGACGCCGGCGCGGGAGCGGGCATTCGTCACAGGAAGCTCCTCCGCTTGCGGGTGAAGAACAGGAAGGCGTAGACGCCGACGAAGACGATCCCGCCGAGAGCGAAGGAGATCGCTGATCCGTAGTTGAAGTTCGCCAGGGCGAACGCCTGCTGGTAGGCGTACATGTTGGGGGTGAAGTCGGGGCTGATCGTGCCGGCCGCGAGGGAGCGCAGGATCTGTGGTTCGTTGAAGAACTGCAGGGTGCCGATGAGCGAGAAGACCAGGATCAGCAGCAGCGCCGGCGCGATCAGCGGGATCTTGATGCGCAGGGCGATCTGCCACTTGCCGGCGCCGTCCATGCGGGCGGCCTCGTAGAGCGCGGGGTCGATGCCCTGGAGCGCCGCGTACAGGATGATCATGTAGTAGCCGGCCCACTGCCAGGTGACGATGTTGACCAGGCCGTAGAAGATCAGGTTGCCGCCGAGGAAGTCGGGCGGGGTGGCGCCGAACAGGCCGAACAGGTCGGAGAGCGGCCCGAAGCTCTTGCTGTAGAGGAATCCCCACATGACGGCGCCGATGACGGTCGGAATCGCGTACGGGAGGAAGATCATGAGACGGGAGAAACGGGCGAACAGGGAGGTCACCGCATCCAGGATCAGGGCCATCGCGAGCGCGATGATGATCTGCAAGGGGATGGAGACCAGCGAGAAACGGATGACGAACCACGACCCGGACAGGAAACTCGGGTCGGTGAAGGCTTTCACGTAGTTGTCGAAGAGGACGAAACTGGTGCCGCCGATCAGCTTCTTCTGGAAGAGGCTGAGATAGAGCGCGTACGCGAGCGGCGCGATGAGCAGGGCGAGGAACACGATCCCGAACGGCCCGACGAAGAGCCATCCCATCACGTGCTCGCGCAGGCGCGCCTTGCCGGGCGTCCTGGGCTTGTCTCGGGTGCTCGGCGCACTCTTGTCGATCATGAGGGTCAACCTGGACTCCCGGTAGGTGGATGCTGGGGGGTCGCGGGTGGGCCGCCCGGTGCGGGACGGCCCACCCCGCGGGTCACTGAACGGTGAAGCCCTGTTCCTTCGCGTACTTCGCCACGTCCTCCTGCACCCGGTCGGCGGCCTGCGCACCGGTGACGGAGCCTTCGATGAGCGCGCTGACCTGCTTGGTCATGGCGTCGAAGTAGTACTGGCCGAACGGGCTGTAGGTGACGCCCTTGTAGGCGTTCGCGGCGGGGACGTAGACCTCCTTGTTGGCCTGCTGGCCGTCGAAGAAGTCCACCTTCAGGTTCACGAACTCGGGATCGTTGAGCGCCTGGAGGTTGAGCGGGAAGATGATCTGGTTGGTCCAGCCGTGGGTGAGCGACTCCTTGTCGGCGTACAGGCCGAAGGCGGCCTTCGCGGCGAGTTCGGGGTTCTTGGACTGGCTTGTCACGGAGAAAGCGGATCCGCCCCAGTTCACCTGCACCGGGTTGGCGGCATCCCACTGCGGGAGGGGCGCGACGGCGAACTTCCCGGTGTCCTCGCCCTTGCCGACGCCGGCGCCGGTGAGGTAGCCGGGCGCCCAGGCGGCCGAGATGTACGTGGCGTACTTGCCGTTGATCACGCCGGAGATGTACTCGGGGGTGAACTGGTCCTGTGTGCCGACCAGCCCGTCCTTCGCCAGCCGGCCCCAGTAGTCGAGCACGTCCTTGGAGGCCTGGTCGTTGAGCTTGACGCCGATGGAGCTCTGCTGCGCCGGATCGTAGGTGAAGGGGGCCGCGCCCTTCTGGATCTGCAGCGCCATGGTGAGGGCCGACACGTTCGCGGCGAAGTCGCCGAACGCCGGGCCGCCGGCGTCCTTGACCTTCTTGGCCGCCTCTTCGTACTCGGCCCACGTCTTCGGCGGCTTGATGTCGTACTTGTCGAAGATGTCCTTGCGGTAGATCATCGCCATCGGGCCGCCGTCGACGGGCACGCCGTAGACGGCGTCGCCGACGGAGACGTCCTTCCAGGCGCCCTCGCTGTAGTTGGCCTTGGCCGCGTCGTAGCCGTACTTCTTGATGTCGACCAGCGCGTTCTGGATCTGGAAGGTCGGGATCCGGTCCATCTCGATCATGATCACGTCGGGTGCGCCGGTGCCGGCCGAGATGGAGGTCTGGAACTTGTCGTACTCGTCGCTGCCCTGGCCGACGTTCGTCCAGCAGACCTGAACCTCGGCGTTCTGCTTGTTGAAGTTGTCGACGACGAGCTGCATGTTGGGGTACCAGCCCCACATCGTCACGACCGGCAGGTCCTTCTTGGGGATCGTGTTCGTGCAGTTGCTCGCGCCGCCGCCGCTCGCGGTGGTCGGGCCGCCCCCTCCTCCGCCGGAGGAGCAGGCCGTGAGCGCGGTCGCGGCGGCCAGCACGGCCACCGCGGCAGAGAACCGGTTCATTTTCATTCGCATATTTCCCTTGCGGATCGCGGCGCACGGGGGTCGTGCGCCGCCGTGGAGACCGGGCGATCGGGCGGGAACGGGACCCGGGTGGCGAGCACCCGGGCCCCGTCCGTCGCGCCGATCCTCATGTGAGCGCTAACAGCACGCCCAGGCGGATCTCGCTCAGCGCTTGCGGCTCAGCGTTGGACGATCAGCGCTTGAACAGGCGCGGAGCGAGATCGATGAGGTTCTTCTGCCACACGTCCCAGCCGTGCGGCCCGGGGGTGACCCCGTCGAACTCGTAGCGGATGCCGAGCGTGTTCAGGGTGTCCAGGGACGCCATGAACGACGGGTAGACGAAGTCCGTCCGGTCGCCGACGTACAGGCGCAGCAGCCTGGTGCCGTCGTTGATCGCCTGCGCGTCGACGCCGGCGCCGCTGCCGAACCCGGCCGAGAAGGCCGCGACGTAGGCGAACTGGCCGGGGTTCGCCTTGAGCATCCCGAACGTCTGCCCGCCGCCCATCGACAGACCGGCGAGGGCCTGCCGCGAGGGGTCGCTGGAGACGTTGTAGTGCTCGCGGGCCGCCGGTGCGAGGTTCTCCAGCAACTCCTTGTTGAAGTCGGACACGTTGCCGTTGCCCATCACGACCACCATCGGCACCAGGTTCCCGTCCAGGAAGTGGTGGTCGAGGATCTGCTTGGCCCGGCCCATCTCCACCCAGTCGGTGTAGTTCTGGCCGCCACCGTGCTGGAGGTAGAAGACGGGGTACGGCTCCGCGCGCTCCGGGTCGTAGCCCGGCGGGGTCCAGACCAGCGCGGTCCGGTCCTCGTTCGCGACGGCGCTCCGGTACGTCAGGCGCTCGACCTCGCCGCCCCGCCCCGCGGGCACGTCCGTGACCATGCGGGCCCGCTCACCGGCGACCAGGAAGGTGCTCCAGGTCGGCTCGGTGGTCACCTTCGTCGGGTTCGACACGTCCTTGACCGAGGTGCGGTCCACGATCAGCCGGTAGTAGTAGAACCACGGGTCGAGCGGCCCCACGGTCACCCGCCAGCGGTCACCGGCACGCGTCATCGGCACGCGCAGCCAGCTACCGCCCGGCGCCCAGTTCGCCCAGACCTTGACGTTCTGCGCGTTCTGGAAGTCCGTCGTCGTCTCGAAGGTGACGAAGCCGTCCTTGGTCACGAACGGCGTCGGCGTGGTGCCCGGCGCCGGCGGGGTGAACTCGCCCTTCAGCCGCCCGTGCCCGGCGCTCGGGCCGTGGTCGCGCACCTTGCGGAACAACCGCGGCACGAAGTCGGCGAGGTTCTCCTGCCAGGCGTTCCAGTTCGCCCCGGCGTCGGGGTTGACCCCGTCGAACTCGTAGCCGACGCGGGCGCGGTCCAGCGCCTTCGTCAGGCGGACGGTCGCGTTGTACGCGGGGTCCGTCACGTTGCCGGTGTACAGACGTACCAGCTTGACCTGGCGGTTGTCCGCCTTCACCTCCGTCAGGAGACCCGAGAACGAGCCGGCGTAGGCGTAGCGGGACGGGCGGGCCAGCGCGGCCCGCAGCGCCCGCGCGCCGCCCTCGGCCACTCCGGCGATCGCCTGGTGCGCCGGGTCGCGGTGGACGCGGTAGCGGTCGGCGACCGCCTTGCGCAGGTCCTCGCCGACCGCCGCGCCGCCGTCACTGATCACGACCACCATCGGCTCCATGGCCCGCCGGATCGTCAGGTTGTCGAGGATCTGCCCGGCCCGGCCGAGGTCGAGCCAGTCGGTGGCGCTCACGCCGTCGCCCGGCTGCAGGAACAGGACGGGGTAGGGCTTTCTGGCGGTGTATCCCGGGGGCGTCCAGACCAGGGCCTTGCTCCCGGCGCCGTAGGTCAGGGTGTCGATCGTGCCACGCTGCCCCTCGGGCGCGTCCGCCAGCGGGCGCGCCGCGTCTCCGGCCACGAAGAAGGTGCTCCGGAGCGGGTCGGACGCCACAACGGTGCTGTTCGTCGGGTCCTTGAGCCCCTTGGTGTCATCGCCCGTGACCCGGTACGAGTACAGCCCGGGCTTGAGCGGGCCGAGGACGCCCGACCAGGCGTCGCCCCGCCGGGTGAGGCCGAACTCCGCCCGGGTGGACGAGGGGCCGAAGTTGCCCTCGATGGCGACCTGCGACACCGGGCCCACAGCGGCCTCGACGGCGGCCACCGGAACGGTGAAGGACGCGTAGCCGTCCTCGGAGACCGTCAGCCACGGCGTGTCCGCCGCCGCCGGCCCCGGCACGAGCAGCACCGCCGCGATCGTCAGGAGCGCGGCGGTGATCGCGGCGAGCCCGCGCCCGCCGCTCTGTGGGTGTGACCTGCCGTGATAGCCTAAAAATGGCATGCGAAAACTCCCTTGATGGTCGGCCACGGTTGAAGCCCGGGCGGCCGGCCGGATGTCTACGGTGGATCCTCAGTGGCGGTGTTCGCACCTCCCATTCCGTCGTCGGGGTCGTCAGCTTGCCCACCTGACGTTCGTTGCCGCGAGCGTCAGGTGCGCCGGGACGCCATACCTCACGGTGACGTCACGATCACAGGACTAGCCTGGTGCGGCGGTGGAGCCGCGCACCACCAGGCGGGTCGGGAGCACGACCCGGCGCGGGCCCTCCCAGTCGCCACGCACCAGCGACATGAGCATGCGCGCGGCCTCGTTCCCGAGCCGGTACATCGACTGGTCCACGGTGGTCAGCCTCGGCTCGGCCAGCGCCGACTCGGGGATGTTGTCGAAGCCGGCCACCGACAGGTCGCCCGGAACGCGGAGCCCCAGCTCCCCGGCGACCTCCAGGGTCTTCAACGCCATCCCGTCGCTGGCCGCGAAGACGGCCGTCGGCCGGTCGGGCCGCTCCAGCAGCGCACGCGCGAGCGGGGCCGCCGAGTCGGGGTCGAAGCTCCCCCGCGCGATCAGCCGCGGGTCGATCGGCACGCCGGCCTCGGCCAGCGCCGTGCGATAGCCCTGCTCGCGTGACCACGCGGCCTCGATGCCGGCCCGGCCGGCGATGAAGCCGATGCGCCGATGCCCGAGGCCGAGCAGGTGCTCGACCACCGCGGTGGCGCCCGCGAAGTTGTCGGCCGTCACCGACGGCGCCTCCGAGCCTCGCGCCGGATCGATGACCACGACCGGCGTGCCGCTGCGCACCTCGCGCGAGGGCGTGACCACGATGCAGCCGTCGGTGAGCGTGCCCGACAGGCGGGCCAGGTGCCGCTGCTCCCAGCCGTCGGAGTAGGTGCCGTAGAGGTCGCTGTTGGCGTAGACGATCAGATCGAAACCCGACTGACGCAGGGCGTCCATCACCCCTTTCAGCACCTCGGCGGTGTAGGACTGGAAGCTGTGGGTGACCAGCCCCAGGACGTTGGTCCGGCTGCTGCGCAGGCTCGTGGCCACCAGGCTCGTCTCGTAGCCGAGCTGCTCGATGGCCGCGCGGACCTGTTCGACGGTGCTCGCCCTGACGCCGTAGCGCCGGTTCACCACCCGCGAGACGGTCGCCGTGGAGACTCCCGCCAGCCGGGCGACATCACTCATCGTCACCGGAGCGCCGCCGTCGGCCATGGTGCCTCACCAATTGCAATCGTTATCGGTTACGTTTGCAGGCGCCAAGTTAAGCGAAGTCGATCCTGGAAACAAGGGCTTTTCGGCTGGATGTTCTTGGGGTAGAGACATGACCGAATCCTTCTGTTCATGACGCGGGGGCGGGGCCCGTCGAGTCGCGGACACTGAGGGTGGTCGCCAGCTGGAGATGCCGCGAGGCGGGCTGGACACCGTCGGCCATGCCGAGAATGGTCTCCACGGCCATCCGCCCCATGCCTTCCAGCGGCTGCCGGACCGACGTGAGCCGCGGCGTGGTCCACTCGGTCTGCGGCGTGTCGTCGAACCCCGTGACCGACAGCTCGCCCGGCACGGAGACGCCCAGCTCCTTGGCCGCCGCCAGCACTCCGACGGCGATCTCGTCGTTGCCCGCGACGATCGCGGTCGGCCGTTCCCCGGACGTGAGGAGGTCGCGGGCGTGCCGCCGCCCGGCCTCGACGGAGAACGCCTCGTGGCGGATCAGCGCGCGGTCCGGGGCGAGGCCGGCCGAGTCGAGCGCGGCCTGGTAGCCGTGGAAACGTTCGATCGAAGGGGCCGAACCGATCGGCCCGCCGATCCAGCCGATCCTGCGGTGGCCGAACTTGATCACGTGCTCGGTCGCGGAACGGCCGCCCGCCCAGTTGGTGGAGCCGATGCTGACCAGCCGTGACTCCGTCGTGTCGATGGGATCGATGGTCACGACGGGCAGCTGGAGATCCTCGGCGGCGTCGAGCACCGAGTCGGGCACCGCGACGGCCAGCGCGATGAGGCCGACGACGCCGGACGCCTGCTGCTCCCCGATCCAGGCGCCCGCCGCCGGACGGCTCATGCTGATCGGCTCGCCGGGCGGCAGGCGGAGCAGGAGCTCGGCCCGCGCCGACGTGGCGGCCATGAGGATGCCCTGGAGCACCGTTCCGGCGTAACGGGACTCCACGATGTCGAGCACGGTGAGGAGGGTGCGCTCGCGGGGTTGCTCGTGCCGCGCCGCCGTCGGCTTGTAGCCGATCTCGGCCATGACGCCGAGCACCAGCTCGCGTGTCTTGGCGCCCACGTCGCTGCGCCCGTTGAGCACCTTGGACGCGGTCGTCGGCGAGACGCCGGCGAGCCGGGCGACGTCGGCCAGGGTGGCTCGATCAGAACGACCTCGCCCTCGCACCACGACGTTCCCCTCCCCGGGCTCCGAAATTATTTCGAAACCTATCATGCGCGCCTCGCTCCAGCGGTTTCCGTTCGTCACCCCGTTGACACGGCGAAGAGGGGACACCTAGTGTCCTCGCCAGACCGAATAAGTTGCGAAATAATTTCGGAACGCCCAGGAACGAGAGGAGAGGGCCATGAGGCTCTCCCACAAGCTCAGGCTCCTTTCCGCGGCACTCGCGCCGATGCTCGCGCTGACCGCGTGCTCGGGCGGCGGCTCCAGCGCCGGCGACGGTGGCGGCGGCGGCGAGCGAACGAAGATCACGGTCTGGAGCTGGGACGGCACCGTCGAGAAGGCCGTCCCCGGCTTCCAGGCCGCCCACCCCGACATCACGGTCGAGGTCGTCAACGCGGGCTCGTCCCAGGACGAGTTCAAGGCGCTCGACAACGCCATCCAGGCCGGCTCGGGCGCCCCCGACCTGGTCATGTTCGAGTACTTCGCGGTGCCGTACTTCGCCGTCCCCGGCAAGCTCGCCGACCTCGGGGAGCTCGGCGCCGACCGGCTCAAGCAGGACTTCGTCCCGGCCGCGTGGAGCGACGTGACGGTCAACGGCAAGGTCTACGCGGTGCCCTCGACTACGGACCGTCGGCGATGTTCTACAACGAATCCACGCTCAAGAAGGCCGGCATCGACGAGCCCCCCGCCACCTGGGAGGCGTACTACGAGGCCGCCAAGAAGATCCACGCCCTCGGCGACGACTACTACATCGCCCAGGACACCGGCGACATCTTCTTCCTGCTCTCCCTCATCTGGCAGGCCGGCGGCCGCCCCTTCAAGGTGGACGGCACCAAGGTGCGCATCGACTTCACCGACCCCGGCACGACCAAGGCCGTGGCCTTCTGGCAGAAGCTGCTCGACGAGGGCCTGATCAACACCAAGATCACCGGGTGGTCCGACGACTGGAACCGGGCGCTCAACGACGGAACCCTGGCCACCCAGACCATGGGCGGCTGGCTGACCTCCACGCTGCCCGAGCGCGCGCCGAAGTCCTCCGGCGACTTCCGGGTCGCGCTGATGCCGCAGTGGCAGCAGGGCGCCAAGACCGGCGCGGCGAACGGCGGCAGCTCCTTCGGCATCCCGGCCGCGGCCGAGCACAAGGAGGCGGCCTTCACCTTCCTCGAGTACTTCGCGCACGGCGGCGGCCTGTCCACCCGCGTCGACGCCGGCGCCTTCGTGCCGAACCTGTCGGTGCTGGACAACGAGGAGTTCCAGGGCAAGGCCAACCCGTACTTCGGCGGCCAGAAGGTCGGCGCCGTGCTGGCCGAGGCGTCGGAGATCGTCGGTGACGGCTGGCAGTACCCGCCGTTCTTCGAGTGGGCCCGCTCGATCTACGGCGACCTGGCCTCCCCGTTGTACACGACGGGCAAGGGCTCGCTGGCCGAGGTCCTCGAACAGTGGCGGCAGCGCTGCATCCAGTACGGCAACGAGCAGGGTTTCGAGGTGAGCTGACCGGTGGCGCCGACCCCCAAGCGCCGGAGGTCACCGATCGGACTGGCGTTCATCGCGCCCTTCGGCACGCTGTTCGCGCTCGTCTTCGTCGTGCCCATCCTCTACGCCGCCTACCTCAGCCTCTTCCAGGACAAGCTCGTCGGCGGCAACACGTTCGTCGGCTTCGCCAACTACGTCAAGCTGGTCCAGGACCCGCAGTTCTTGGACGGTGCGGGACGCGTCGTCTGGTTCACTGTCGTCCAGGTGCCGATCATGCTGTTCTTCGCCATGGCCCTGGCGCTGGCGCTGGACTCCATGCGTCTGCACGGCGCCAGGTTCCTGCGGGTGACGATCTTCCTGCCGTACGCGGTGCCGGCGATCGTGTCGACGCTCATGTGGGGCTTCCTCCTGGGCGTCAAGTACGGCCTGTTCGGCAGCCTCAACCGGGCCCTCGGCACCGACCTCGACCCGTTCGCCCCCGGCACCACGCTCATCTCCATCGGGGTGATGGTGACGTGGGCGTTCACCGGGTTCAACATGCTCATCTTCTACGCCGCGCTCAAGGCCGTCCCGCGCGAACTGTACGAGGCGGCGGCCATCGACGGGGCCGGCGAGTTCCAGATCGTCCGGCGGATCAAGCTGCCGGCCCTGCGCGGGTCGCTGGTCGTCACGATCATCTTCTCGATCATCGGCACGTTCCAGATGTTCAACGAGCCGCAGATCCTGCCGTCGATGGTGGCCAACAGCGGCGTCACCACCTTCTACACGCCCAACCTGTACGCCTACAACCTGGCGTTCACCGGGTCGCAGCAGGGTTACGCGGCGGCGCTCGCGCTCGTCATGGCGGCGATCACGATCGCCGTCGCCTACGCCGTCCAGATCAGAGGGCTGAGGAATGCAGATCGCTAGCCGCCGGCTCCCCACGGTGGACAATCCCAGGAAGAGCACGACCCTCACGGTGATGACGGGCCTGTTCACCCTGTACTGCCTGCTGCCGCTCGGCTGGCTGGTCGTCAACGCCACCAAGTCGCAGGCCGACTTCGTGTCGACGTTCGGGCTCGCGCCCGGCCGCGAGTTCGCCCTGTGGGACAACATCGCGCAGGTGTTCACCTACCAGGACGGGATCTTCGCGCGGTGGCTGCTCAACACCCTGCTCTACGTCGTCGTGGGCGCGACCGTGTCCACCTTCCTGGCCGCCCTCGGCGGGTACGCCCTGGCCAAGCTCGACTTCCGCGGCAAGCGGACGTTCCTCCTGGTCGTGCTGGGGTCGATCTCGGTGCCCGGCATCGCCCTGGCGATCCCGCAGTTCCTGCTGTTCGCGCACATCGGCCTGACCAACACGCCGTGGGCGGTGCTCATCCCGTCCTTCATCAACCCGTTCGGGTTGTACCTGATGTGGGTGTTCACGGCCGAGGCGGTGCCGTCGGGCCTGCTGGAGGCCGCGAAGATCGACGGCGCCGGGGAGTTCAGGACCTTCCTGCAGATCGCGCTGCCGCTCCTCGCGCCGGCCGGCGTGACGGTGCTGCTCTTCTCGTTCGTGTCCATCTGGAACAACTACTTCCTGCCGTTGATCATGCTCAAGGATCCCGCCTGGTATCCGCTGACCGTGGGCATCAACCAGTGGAACAAGCTGGGTTCGACCGCCGGGAACGGCGCCCTCGTCCAGAACCTCGTGATCACCTCGGCGCTGCTCACGATCGTCCCGTTGATCATCGCGTTCCTCAGCCTGCAGCGGTACTGGCAGTCGGGCCTGTCGCTGGGCGCCGTGAAGGGCTGATCCATCCATGCAGATCCGTCGAAGAGAAGTGAGGCGATGAAGAGCGAGCCCCGGTTGCGGATCGACGGCGAGCCGCGCGCGGAGAGCGCGCTGCCGCACGTCTGGAGCAGGTGCATCGGCGCGGGCCGGGCGAACGAGGCGCTGCGCGCGGACTGGCAGCGCCAGTTCGCCGAGGTGGCCGCCGCGACGGGGGTCGAGTACCTCCGCTTCCACGGCGTCTTCCACGACGACATGTTCGTCTACCGGGACGGCTACGGCGGCGGCTTCGGCCCCGACTCGCCTCTCCCCTCCCCCGTGTACACCTTCTCCTACGTCGACAAGGTCTTCGACTTCCTGGTGGACCTCGGCGTCCGTCCCTTCGTCGAGCTGGGCTTCATGCCGCGCGGGCTGGCCACGCGGACCGAGACCGTGTTCTGGTGGGGCGCCCACTGCAGCCCGCCCAACGACATGGCGCGCTGGGTCGAGCTGGTCACCCGAACGGTCGAGCACTGGATCGACCGGTACGGTCTCGACGAGGTACGGCGATGGCGCTTCGAGGTGTGGAACGAGCCGAACCTCGTCCCCTACTTCTGGACCGGCACGAAGACCGAGTACTTCGAGCTGTACGAGCACACCGTACGGGCGATCAAGTCGATCGACCCGGCCCTCAAGGTCGGCGGGCCGGCCACGAGCGTCTTCGTGCCCGACGACCGCTACAAGGGCGAGAGCGAGGATCGCTCCGCCTCGCTCGCGACGGCCGCCGCGACCGACGTGGACGCGCTCGACTGGCGCCCGGTCTGGATCGAGGACTTCATCGCCTGGTGCGCCGGACGGGCCCTGCCGATCGACTTCGTCTCGGCCCACCTCTATCCCACCGACTTCGCCTACGGCGCGAACGGCGAGGCCGTGCACATCACCCGGTACGCCGACGCCACCTACGACGACCTGACCCTCCTGGGCGAGATCGTGCGCGACAGCCCGTATCCCGATGCGGAGATCCACATCAGCGAGTGGTCCACGTCTCCTTCGGCCCGCGACTTCATCCACGACACGCCGTTCGCGGCGACCTACATCACCCGGTCGTACCTGCGGTGCGCGGCCCTGGCCGACTCCATCTCGTACTGGACGTTCACGGACGTGTTCGAGGAGGGCGGCGCCGGGATCGGGCCGTTCCACGGCGGGTTCGGGCTGGTGAACGAGGGCGGCATCCACAAGCCCACGTTCCACGCGTTCACGATGCTGGGGCGGCTCGGCGACCGGCTGCTCCTCTCGACGCCCCACGGGGTCGTCACCCGGGACAGCCGGACGTCGGCCGTGTCGGCGGTGTTCTTCAACTATCCCGAGGACATGGAGACGAAGGGCGTCGCCGCGTGCGGCTCCTATCCGGAGGTCCGCGAGCTGGCCGGACGGGGACCCGCCAGGCGCGTCCGCCACTCGATCGGCGGCCTGCGGCCCGGCGGCACGTTCCTGGTCGAGATCCTGGACTGGGAGCACGGCAACGTGGCCGAGGCGTGGTACCGGCTCGGCTCGCCGCTGAACCTGTCCCGGGCCGAGCACGACCATCTGAGCGGCGTCGCCGGCGCGCTCCTGCGGTACACGCTGACGGTGCCCGACGACGGGGTGCTCGACCTGGACGTCGAGCTCGCGCCCTGGGCGGTGATGTCGCTGACGCAGGCGTCCTGACCATGGTGCGGACCGTCGCCAGGCGATGCCGGCGACGGCCCGCACCCGCTGGGGTCAGGTACGGGTCCAGCGCTGGTTGGCGCCGCCGTTGCACGACCAGATGGTCAGCTTGGTGCCGTTCGCGGTGGCGTTGCCGGGCACGTCCAGGCACTTGTTCGCGCCGACGGCGGTCATGGTGCCGTCAGCGTTCATGCGCCACTTCTGGTTGTCCTGGCCGTTGCAGTCCCAGATGATCACCGCGGTGCCGTCGGCCGTGCCGGCGCCGTTCACGTCCAGGCACTTGCCGCCGTAGACCCGCAGCTCGCCCGCGCTGGTCGTGGTCCACTGCTGGTTCGCCTGCCCGTTGCAGTCCCAGATCTGCGCCTGCGTGCCGTTGGCCTGCGAGGACCCGGCGTCCAGGCACCGGCCCGACCCGGCGCCTCGCAACGCGCTCGTGTCCGGCGGCGAGCCGTCGCCCTGGCCCACACCCCTGCCGTTGAAGGTGATGGAGTCCAGGTCGAACGCGTTCGCGGACGGCGCCTTGAACACGACGTGGACGTTGCGCGTGCCGCCGGGGTCGGTGACCCGCACCGCGGGCAGCGACACGTAGGTGTTCCAGCCCCCGGTCGCCGGCACGGTGCTGGTGGCGAGGAGGGCACCGGTCGGCGAGTCGGCGCGCAGTTCGATGGAGGCCCCGGTGCCGGACGGCGCCGAGACGCGGAAGGACACCGTGTCGATGCCGGACAGGCTGATCGGGGTGAAGGAGATCCAGTCGTTGTTGGAGATGTCACCGATGCGCCTGCCGCCTTCGGCTCCGGACTCGTCGACGACGCGGATCCCGGACGAGCCGGTGAAGTGCTCGGCCTGCTTGTGCTTGGGCTGCAGGGTGATGCCGGCGGAGCCCTTCAGACCGCCGGAGTCGGTGTAGTCGGCGGACAGGACGTAGTAGACGTTGGCGGCCTCGTCATGGCCGGAGGCCGTGGTCGTGACCGTCCCGGTGCACCCGGTGTACTGGCCGGTGTCGTGGGCGTGCTGGTCATGGCCGAGCGCGGTGATCACGTTGACCTCGGCGCAGTCGGCGGCGCCGTCCTCGGCGTCGGTGACGTCGACCGTGTAGTCCACCTCGTCGCCGAAGTCGATGAACCCGCCGTCGGGCGGAGCCGAGAAGGCCACCTCGGGACGGGTGTTGCCGACGACGACGGGCACCGTGACGCTGCCCGTCTTGCCGCCCGCGTCCCGTACGGTCAGCCTGGCGGTGTAGCTGCCGTTGGCGGTGTAGGTGTGGGAGGGGTTGGCGCTGGTGGAGGTCGCGCCGTCGCCGAACTCCCAGGCGTAGGTGATGGCGTCGCCGTCGGGGTCGGCCGAGCCGGCCGAGGAGAAGGCCACCGTCAGCGGCGCCGTGCCCGAGTCTGGGCTGGCGCTCGCCTTGGCCAGGGGTGCTCGGTTCCCGGCCACGTAGTCGATGCGGTAGATGCTGTCGTCGGTGTTCGCGTGGCCGAAGCCGTTGCCCCAGTCGGCCATGTAGAGGGCGCCGTCCGGGCCGAACTTCATGTCGATCGGCGCCCGCGGGGCGAGCTGCGCCACGAAGGGGTTGATCTTCAGGAGGTTGCCCGAGGAGTCCAGGCGGACCTCCTTGACGAAGTTGCGACTCCACTCGTAGAAGAACGGTGTGCCGTCGTAGTAGGCGGGGAACTTGCGGTCCGACCCGCCGGTCGCGTCGTAGCGGTAGAAGGGGCCGCCCATCGGGGCGGCGCCGCCGCAGCAGTCGATCTCGGGGAACTCGGCCGAGGCGTGGTAGTCGTACCAGACGGTCGCAGGCTTGGCCGCGGGCAGGCTGGTCAGGCCGGTGTTGTTGGGCGAGTTGTTGACCGGCGCCGAGCAGTCGAACTTCGCGCCGGAGGTGCCGGTGGCGAAGTTGTAGTCGTTGAACGGGAGGTTGTTGCCGACGCAGTACGGCCACCCGTAGAAGCCGGGCTGCTTGATCAGATTCCACTCGACGGTGCCCTCGGGGCCGCGGTTGGGGTTCGCGGCGCCCGCGTCGGGACCGTAGTCGCCCACCGAGATCCAGCCTGTCACCTTGTCGATCGCGAAGCGGAACGGGTTGCGGAAGCCCATCGCGTAGATCTCCGGCCGGGTCCTGGCGGTGCCGGGCGCGAAGAGGTTGCCGGACGGGATCGTGTAGGTTCCGTCGGGTTCGGGGTGGATGCGCAGGATCTTGCCGCGCAGGTCGTTGGTGTTGGCCGAGGACCGCTGGGCGTCGTAGTGCTCACGGCCCTGCCGCTCGTCGATCGGGGCGTAGCCGCTGGAACCGTTGGGGTTGGTGTCGTCGCCGGGGCCGATGTACAGGTTTCCGCCCGGCCCGAACGCGAGGTAGCCGCCGGTGTGGCCGGGCTCGTCGACGTTGCGGTACGCCGGCACTTCGATGACCTTCTTCTCGCTCGCCAGGTCGAGGCCGGTGCCGTTGAAGGTGAACCGCGAGACCCTGTTCACCTCGCCGCCGCCGGCCGGCGAGTAGTTGATGTAGATCCAGCCGTTGGTGGCGAAGCCCGGGTCCAGCGCCAGTCCGATGCCGCCGTCCTCGCCGCCGTCGTACACCGGCAGGGTGCCGATGACGCGCGTGCCACCGCCGTTGGCGGGGATGAGGTTCACCTTGCCGGAGCGCGAGATGTAGAAGACCCTGCTGTCGGCGGCCACGTCCAGCTCCATCGGCTGGTCCGGCGCACCGTCGAGGGTGACCTTCTGGAAACGGGCCGCGACGGTGCCGCCGCAGTCGCCCGGCGCCGCGCCCGCCGCCCACTGCACCGCGCCCAGCAGGTGCTGCTTGAACAGCGGCTCCGCGTAGGAGGCCGTCTGGTGGCCCATCGCGGTGGCGAACACCCGGCCGCCCTCCGGGTTGTGGCACCAGGAGATCGGATGGTCGGCGCCCATCCTGCTCGGCCCCGCGTCATAGGTGGTCTCGTCGGCGGTCACCAGCACGTGGACGGAGCCCCGCGTGTTCTTGTCGAAGTTGTACCACTCCTCCGAGCGCACCCACCGGTCCGGCAGCCCCTTCGTGGCGGGGTGGGCCTTGTCGGCCACCTTGGCGGTGCCCTGCAGGATCGACGAGTGCGCGGTCATGTGGGCGCCGGCCAGGGCGACCTGGTCCCACCAGGGGAACTGCGCCTCGATGTTCATGTCGGTGGCGTTGTGGATCGCCACGACGCCGCGGCCGCTGCGGACGTAGGCCTGGAAGGCCTGGCGCTGGGCGTCGTTGTCCCACACCATGCCGTTGGTCTGAAACATGATCACCGCGTCGTAGGTGCTCAGCGTCGCGGCGGTGAAGACGGAGGAGTTCTCGCTGTGGTCGAGCTGGAAGTCGTTGTCGGTCGCCAGCTGCTGGAACATCGCGACGCCGGCGGGGATGGAGTCGTGCCGGAAGGCGCCGCTCGCCGTCTCGGTGAACAGCAGCACCTTGAACTGGGGCGCGGCCGCGTGCGCGACCGGCGGCGACAAGGACAGCAGCAGCCCTGACAAGGCTGCGACCAGGGCGCAGAACAGGCGTGATCTTCGCATGAAGGATCTCCTGAGGGGGTGCCGGCAACGGTGGGAACTTTCACAGCGCGCGCAGGTAGGCGAGGCCGTCCACGGCCAGGGCGTCCTGGCTCCGCGCGAGAGGCCGCCAGATGGAGGCCGCGGTGGCGATGGTCCGGTTGTGCGCGGTGAACGACTCGATGACGAGCGGGCCTTCGTAGCCGGCGTCGCGCAGGGCCTGGGTGAAGCCCGGCCAGTCGAAGCGGTCGGCCCCCGGTGTGCCGCGATCGGTGCCGCACACCTGCACGTGCGCGAGGCGATCCGCCGCGGCCCGCACCGCCCGGGCGGGGTCCTTCTCCTCGATGTTGAGGTGGTAGACGTCGAGGGCCAGGTGGCAGTCCTCCGGCAGTGCGTCGAGCGCCTGCTCGACGGTGTTGAGGAGGCTGGTCTCGTACCGGTTGAGCGGCTCGACCGCGAGCTTGATCCCGCGCCCCGCCGCGTGGTCCAGGACGGGACGCAGGTTCTCGCGCAGCTCGGCGTAGACGGCCCGGCGTTCGTCCGGCGAGAGCCGCCAGGTGCGGCCGACCGAGGCGTACGCCGGCCCCGCGATCGCCGGGGAGCCGACGGTCACCGCCACGTCGACGCAGTGCCGCAGATAGTCCTGGGTGTCGCGGACGGTCTGCGCGGAGGCGGCCACGAGCTCGCGCCCCGGCGGCATGACCAGCACCACGGACGCGGTCAGCCCGTGCTCGGCCAGCACCGCCGCGGCCTTGCCGGGGTCCCAGTCGCCGGGCCGCTCGACGGGCAACTCGATGACGTCGAAGCCCCACCGGGCGACGCGGGGGGCGAGCCGCGCCAGCTCGTCGTCGGTCAGCGGGGAGACCCAGACCCAGGTGTTCACTCCGATGGAGAACATGGCGTCCCTCTTCGTCGTCGTTCGCGGGAAGGAACCGGTCAGCCCTTCTTCCCGCCCCAGCTCTCCGGGAAGCCGGGCAGGTCCTCACACCCGCACAGCGCGTAGTGCAGGGGCGGCATGTTGGGCTTGAGGTAGGCCGGCAGAGTCTCGCTGGTGACCTTCGGCTGCGGCAGGTTCCACGTCCCGGGCACCTCCTCGCCCTTGAGGATCTTCAGCGCGGCGATGACCGGGGTGCGCCACTGGTAGGTGGGGTACGTGGGCGCTACGGCGGTGAGGCCGGCGTCCTTCCACTTCTGCAGGAAGTCCTGCTGGTCCTCGCCGTTGATCGGCGGCACCCGCAGGCCGGCGTCCTCGAACGCCTCGACCGCGGCCACCGCCGTGGCGCCCGCGTCCATCCAGACGCCGTCGATCGTGCCGTGCCGCTGGATGTAGTCGCTGACGATGCTCTTGGTCCTGGCGGCGTCCCCGTCGGTGAACTCCACCCCCACGACCTGGAGGCGGCTCCTGTCGAAGACCACCTTCGCCGCCGACCAGCGGGTCTCCAGCACGTCCACGCCGGGCAGGATGCGCAGCGCCAGCACCTTCCCGCCCTCCGGCACCTTCTCTGCCAGGAACTCGGCGGCGTCGGCGCCGAAGGCGTAGCCGCCGATGGGCTTGATGAACGTCACCGGGCAGTCGGTCTCCACGCCCCGGTCGAACACGATGACGGGCACCTTCCCGCAGGCGGCCGCCACCGCGGGGGTGAGCGTGGCCGTGGTGTTCGGCGAGACGATCAGCGCGTCGCAGCCCTTGGCCTGCAGCTCGGCGATGTCGGAGATCTGCTTGTCGTCCTTGCCCTCGGCGTCCAGGGCGGTGAACTTTCCGATCTCCTCGTGCAGGCTCACCTCGGCCTGCATCGTCTTCCAGCCGACCTGGCGCCAGGGGTTGTTGACCGCCGCGTTGGAGAAGCACAGGTGGTACGGCCCGTCCTTCTTGTACTGCGCCGTGTCGATCATCTTCGGGGCGATGGCCTGCTCCCAGGGCTTGTTCGCGGGGCCCTCAGGCGTCTGGGAGCGCATGCCGAGCTGGGCGTCGAAGTCCGCCTGGACGAAGAACTTCGACTGCGCGCCCGTTCCGGAGCCCTGAGCGCTCGCGGCGGGCGCCGCGGACGGGGTGGTGGCCGCCGGCTTGTCGGTGGTGCAGCCGGCGGCGACGAGCACGGCGAGCACGGCGACTGCGGCCCTAGGACGCGGCATGTGCGTCTCCTCTTCGGGGGGTGGGCTTCCGGGGAAGCCGGATGGCTCCTGCCGCGACCGCGGCGATGATGATGACGCCCTGCACGGTGAACTCCAGCGCCCCCGAGATCCCGTACAGGTTGAGCAGGGTGAACAGTGCCTCCAGCGTGACCGCCCCGGCCATGGCGGCGAGCACGGAACCGCGGCCGCCGCCGAGCACCACGCCGCCGAGCACGACCGCGGTGATGGCGGAGAACTCCAGCCCCTGGCCCGCCTGCGCCGAGACCCCGGCGAATCCGCCGAGCAGGATCGCCGCGACGGCCGCGGACAGGCCGGAGAGCATGAAGGCGAAGATCTTGACCCGATCGACCCGCACCCCGGACAGTGCCGCGGCGCGCTCGTTGTCGCCGGTGGCCATCAGCGTCCTGCCGAAGTCGGCGCGCATGAGCCAGATCGCCGCCGCTCCCGTGACCAGCAGGATCAGCACCGACCACGGCACGGGTCCGAGGCCGCCGCGGCCGAACTCCCGGAAGCCTTCCGACAGCGCGCCGCGCGGCGCGCCACCGGTCCAGAGGAAGACCGCCCCGCTGAGGACGAGCAGCATGCCGAGCGTCACGATGAACGACGGCACCCGCAGCTTGGTGGTGAGCACGCCGTTGACGAGGCCGGCGAGCAGCCCGGCGACGATCAGCAGGGCGAGCACCGGCCAGGTGGCGGACTCGTCGCCGTCGATGAGCCGGGCGGCGATCACCACCTCGGCCGTCACCAGCGAGCCGACCGACAGGTCGAACTCGCCGGAGACGACGACGAAATACTGTCCCGCGGCGAGGACCACCAGCGGCGCGGCCCGCTTGAGGAACGCCAGGAATCCGGCGGGCTCCAGGATGAAGGGGTTGGCGATCGCGATCGCGGCCAGCAGCACCACGAGGACCGCGAGGATGGGAAGGGCCCGCCTCATGCCGTCCGCCTCGTGCCGCGCCGGGCGTAGACGGCCACCGCGACGACGATGACCGCGCCGCGGACCACATCCTTGACGAAGGAGTTGATCTCGAGCTGGTTGAAGATGGTGTCCAGGACGGCCAGCAGCAGGACCCCGCCCACGGTCCCGGCGACCCCGCCCCTGCCTCCGGCCAGCGCGGTCCCGCCGAGCACGACCGCGGCGATGGATTCCAGGTCGTATCCGCCGTCGGTGCCCACCGTGGGCGCTCCCGCCCCGAGCCTGGCGGCCAGCAGGAGGCCCGCGATGCCGGCGCAGACCGAACAGAGCACGTGGGTGATCACGATGACACGGGGGGTGCGGATCCCGGACAGCCGGGCGACCTCCTCGTCACCGCCCACCGCGTAGATCCGGTGGCCCAGCCGGGTCCTGCTCAGCAAGAACCAGGCCACGACGGCGACGCCCGCCCACAGCATGGCGGAGACGGGGATCGGCCCGACGCGGGAGTAGCCGAGGAGCTGGAACGACTCGGGCACCTTGCCCGCCGGGCCGTCGTACAGGTGGTCGACGACGCCCTTGATGATCAGTGCGGCACCGAGCGTGGCGATGAAGGCGTGGACCTGGAGCCGGGTGATGACCAGCCCGTTGAAAAGTCCCACCAGCGCGCTGATGACCAGCACCGCGGCGATCGCCGGCCCGATGTTCCCGTCCTGGCCCGCCATGATCTCCGCCGCGACGAGCGAGGCCAGGCTGATCAGGTACGCCACCGACAGGTCGAGCGACCCGGCCAGGATGGCCAGCGTCTGCCCGATCGCCACGATGCCGAGGGCGGCGGAGCGCTGCTGGATCCCGACGACGCTCTCCATGGTGAGGAACTGGCCGCCGTCGATCGCGACGAGGGCCCAGCCTGCCGCGACCAGGCCGAACAGCGCGAGGAACACCACTCGCGCGGGGTCGTGCGCGTGACTCGCCGGGCCGCCGCGCGCCTGTCGGGCGGCGCGGCCGGCGCGCGTGAGCAGGTCCACTCAGCCCACCTCGCCCGCGGCCAGACGCATGACGGCTTCCTCGGAGGCCCCGGCCGGCAGCGTGCCCGCGACGCGGCCGTCGCGCAGGACGACGATGCGGTCGCTCATGCCGATGAGCTCGGGCAGCTCGGACGAGATCATCATGATGGCCATGCCGTCGTTCGCCAGTTCGCGCATCAGGCCGTGGATCGCGGCCTTGGCCCCGACGTCGACGCCCCGGGTCGGTTCGTCGCACAACAGCACCCGCGGTGCCATCGTCATCCATTTGACGAGCACGACCTTCTGCTGATTGCCGCCGGACAGGTAGCGGACCTCCTGTTCCCGGCGCGCGGGCGACAGGCGCACCCGTTCGAGCAGGTCGCGGACACCGCCACGGTTCCCGGCGCCGACCGCGCGGGCGACGAGCAGGACGTTGTCGCGCACGGACTGGCGCAGCGCGAGCCCTTCGGCCTTGCGGTCCTCGGTCACGAGCCCGATGCCCATGGCCACGCCTTCCCGGACCGAGCGCGGGCACGAGGGGGTCATCTCGCCCGTGGTGAACGGCTCCGCCCCGAAGATCGCCTTGGCGAGCTCCGACCTGCCGGAGCCCTGCAGGCCCGCGATGCCGACGATCTCCCCGGCGCGCAGCTCCAGATCGATGTCGCGGAGCCGGTGGTTGCCGGCCGCGCGCAGGCTGAGGCGTACCTCGCCGGCGCCCGCCGAGCGGGGCGGGAAGCAGGCGCCGAGGTCGCGGCCCACCATGAGGCGGATCAGCTCGTCGGAGGTCACCTCGCCGATCGGGAGCGTGGTGACGCGCGCGCCGTCCTTGAGCACGGTGACCCGGTCGGCGAGGTCGAACACCTCGCGTAATCGGTGGGAGATGTACACGACGGCGACGCCGCGGTCCCTCAGCCGCCCGATCAGCCGGTAGAGCAGCTCGACCTCGTGCTCGGCGAGCGCCGCGCTGGGCTCGTCCATGACGAGGAGCCGGGCGTTCACCGACAGCGCCTTGACGATCTCGACGATCTGCTGCTGGGCCACCGGCAGGCGCTTGACGGTGTCGCGGGGGCCGAAGGTGCCCTCGCCCAGCTCGTCGAGAAGCCTGGCGGTCGCCTCCTCCATGGCGGCGCGGTCGACCAGGCCGCGCCTGACGGGCTCGCGGCCGAGAAACACGTTCTCGGCCACGGTGCGCTCCGGCAGCAGGTTGAACTCCTGGTGGATGATGGCGATGCCGGAGCGCTGCGCCTCGATCGGGTGGCCGAAGGTGACGGGCCGGCCGTCGATCTCGATCGTGCCCTCGTCCGGCGCGTGCACCCCGCAGATGATCTTCATGAGGGTGGATTTGCCGGCGCCGTTCTCGCCGACGACGGCGTGGACCTCGCCGGCCGTCACCTCCAGGTCCACGCCGGACAGCACTCGCACGCCCAGAAAGCCCTTGCCGATGCCGCGCATGCTCAGCACGTGGCCTGCCTTCTCGGGCTCCCGGGGGGCTCAGCCACGGGTCCAGCGCTGGTTGGTTCCGCCGTTGCAGGTCCAGATGCGCGCCTTGGCGCCGTTGGCGGTGCCGGCGACGTCCAGGCACTTGTTCGCGCCGACGGCGGTGATCGTGCCGTCGGCGTTCATGCGCCACTTCTGGTTGTTCTGGCCGTTGCAGGTCCAGATGATCACCGCGGTGCCGTCGGCCGTGCCGGCCCCGTTCACGTCGAGACACTTGGTGCCGTAGACGCGCAGCTCACCGGCGGCGGTCGAGGCCCACTGCTGGTTGGCCTGGCCGTGGCAGTCCCAGAGCTGGGCCTGCGCGCCGTTGGCCTGCGAGGCGCCGCTGACGTCCAGGCAGCGGTTCGACCCCGCGTGCTTCAGCGCGCCGGTGCCGCCCGGCGGGCCGGACAGTTCCTTGATCCGGATGTTGCGGAAGGACACCACGTCGCCGGAGCCGTGGTTCTGGATGCCGATGTGGCCCTGCTGGAGCGAGCGGGCCGGATCGGTGTTGGTGAAGTCGTTGATCCTGGTGCCGTTCAGGAACACCTGCAGCCGCTCGCCCTCCACCAGCAGTTCGTAGGTGTTCCACCGGCCCGGCGGGTTCAGCGCGGCGTCGCGGGCGGCGAGGTCGGCGGACTTGAAGCCGTAGACGGCCCCGGTCGTCCTGTCCGGGGTGTCGGTCGCGTCGATCTGCACCTCGTATCCGGTGCTGAGCGCCGCGTTCGGGTCGCCGGTGGCCGGGAATCCGACGATCACCCCGGAGTTGGAGTCGCCGGTCAGCCTCCAGTCGAGCTTGAGTGAGTAGGAGCCGAACTCCTTGGCGTCGTACCACAGCATGCCCATGCCGCCCTGGGAGGTCAGCGTGGCGTCGCTGCCGGCGAACGATCCCGGCCCCGCCTGCGACCAGCCCGCCGTGGAGCCGTTGTACAACGTCGTGTACCCGGTCTCCGGGCGGCAGTCGGCGTTGACGGCCTTGGCCGCGTACCGGATCCCGCCGGCCAGCAGCGCGCGGAAGTCCGGATCGGCGTACGACTCCTGGGTGTGCCCTAGGCCGGTGTAGAACGAGCGGCCCGAGGACTGCGGGTGGCACCAGGTGATCGGATGGTCGCCCATGCCGCCGCCGCTGTAGCTGCTCTCGTCCAGGCTCTGCAGCACCCGGACGTTCTGGCGGGGGTTGGTGCGGTAGTTGTACCACTCGTCGGTGCGCGACCAGGTCGCCCCGAGGTGCGCGGTCGCGGCGTGCGCCCGGTCCTCGGTCCGCACGGTGGCCCGCTGGATCGCCGGGTGGTTGTTGAACCAGGCCCCCACGAGCTGCCCGTAGTAGGGCCAGTCGTACTCGGTGTCGGCGGCCGCGTGCACGCCGACGTAGCCGCCCCCGCCGTCCACGTACGTCTGGAAGGCGGCCTGCTGGTCGGCGTTCAGCACGTCGCCGGTCGTGCTGAGGAACACCACCGCCTGGTACTGGGCCAGGTTGCCCGTGCTGAAGGCGGCCGAGTCCTCGGTGGCGTCCACGGCGAAGTCGTTGGCCGCGCCCAGGTCGCGGATGGCCTGGATCCCGGTGGGGATGGAGTCGTGCCGGAAGCCGGCCGTCTTGGAGAACACCAGCACCTTGACGGCGGCAGCCGTGGCGGGGAGGGCGGGGAGCATCGTCGCGGCGAGGCCGATCGCCGCCGCTGTCACGGTCAGGCGCCGCAGCGTCCTGCGGCCGCTCCCGGGTAGGGCCGAAGTCAGATGTCGCAGCATGGGTGTCCCTTTCAGATGCGGGTCCAGCGCTGGTCGGTTCCTCCGTCGCAGGTCCAGATGCGTGCCTTGGCGCCGTTGGCGGTGCCGGGCACGTCCAGGCACTTGTTCGCGCCGACGGCGGTGATCGTGCCGTCGGCGTTGAGCCGCCACTTCTGGTTGTTCTGGCCGGTGCAGGTCCAGATGATCACCGCGGTGCCGTCGGCGGTGCCGGCCCCGTTCACGTCCAGGCACTTGCCACCGTAGACCCTCAGCTCTCCCGCGTCGGTGGAGGTCCACTGCTGGTTGGGCTGCCCGTTGCAGTCCCAGAGCTGGGCCAGTGCGCCGTCGGCCTGCGAGGCGCCGTTGACGTCCAGGCAGCGGTTCGAGCCCACGCCCTTGAGCGCGCCCGTGCCGCCCGGGCCGCCGCCGGTGGACAGGGTGAAGGCGTCCACATCGAACAGATAGCCCTGCCCGGACGGGCCGCGGAAGACGAGGTACAGCGTCGTCGTCCCGGACGGCGCACCGGCGAGGGACGCCGAGACGTCGGTGAAGACGTCCCAGCCTCCGGTGCTCGCCACGGTCGCGGTGCCGAGCAGCGTGCCCGTCGCCGAGCCGGCCCGCACCTCGATCCGGCCGCCCGCGCCGGCCGAGGACACGCGGGCGGTGATCCGCGTGGCGTCCGCCAGCCGGTACGGCTGGAAGGAGATCCAGTCGCCGTCGTCGATGAAGCCGGCCGTCATGCCGCCCTCCGCCGTGGCGTGCTCGGCCGTCTGGACGCCCTGCTGGGCGCCGAAGTGCTCCGCCTGCCGGTGCCGTGGCTGGAGGACGCGGGCGCTGGTGGAGGTCAGGCCGCCGCCGTCGGTGTAGGAGGCCTCGAAGACCCCGTAGATGTTGGCCGCGGCGTCGTGCTCGCCGTCCACGGGCACCGCGATGGAACCCGAGCAGCCGGTTCGGGAGGTGATCTGGTGGCGGTGGCTGTCGTGGCCGAGGAAGTAGGCGACGGTGACCCCGGCGCAGTCGATCGTGCCGTCCTCCGGGTCGCTGACGGTGACCTGGAAGGGCACGGTGTCGCCGAAGGAGAAGGGCTGTCCGTCACCCGGGGTGGTGAGGGTGACCGTGGGCGCGGTGTTGCCGACGGTCACGGTCACGCTCGCCGTGCCGGTGAGGCCCTGCGGGTCCCGGACCGTGAGCGTGGCCGTGTAGGAGCCGTTCGCGGAGTAGGTCTTGGTCGGGTTCGCCGCCGTGGAGGTGGTGCCGTCGCCGAAGTTCCACGCGTACGTCAGCGCGCCGCCCTCCGGGTCGGAGCTGCCCGCCGAGGAGAAGGCCACGGTGAGCGGCGCCGGCCCTGACGTCCTGTCGGCGGACGCCTTGGCGATCGGGTTGCGGTCGGCGTCGCCGATGTACTCGATGCGGTAGAGCGCCTGGTTGTTGCTCCCGGTGCCGTAGTCGAGGACGTACAGGGCTCCGTCGGGGCCGAAGGCCATGTCCATCACCTGCGTCCCCGACCAGGGGAACGCGGCGATCTCTCCGTAGCCTCCGTCCTGCTCGACCTCGATCGCCTTGATCCAGCGCCGCCCGTACTCGCCGGCGAAGTACCGCCCGTCGAGCGACTGGGGGAACTTGACGGCCGAGTTCAGGCCGGGGTCGTAGCGGTAGACCGGGCCGCCCATCGGCGACTCCGACCCGGAGCCGAACTCCGGCGGGCTTCCCGCGTCCCCCGCGTACCGGATCCAGGCCGGCTTCGCGGCGGGCAGCGTGGCCTGGCCGGTGTTGCGGAAGGAGTTGTTGGCCGGGCCGCCCGCGCAGTCGTACTTGGGACCGGTGGCGTTGGTGGCGAAGTTCCATTCGTTGTAGGTCTCGGCGGTGGTGTTCGTGCCCGTGCAGTACGGCCATCCGTAGTTGCCCGGAGCGGTGACGCGGTCGAACTCCACCTGCCCGCTCGGCCCGCGGGCCGAGTTGGACACGCCCGCGTCGGGCCCGTAGTCGCCGAGGTAGACGATGCCGGTCGCCTTGTCCACGCTCATCCGGAACGGGTTGCGGAAGCCCATCGCGTAGATCTCCGGCCGGGTCCGCGCCGTCCCCGGCGGGAACAGGTTGCCGCTGGGGATGGTGTACGTGCCGTCGGCCTGCGGTTTGATGCGCAGGAGTTTGCCGCGCAGGTCGTTGGTGTTGGCGGCGGAGCGCTGGGCGTCGTACTGCGGGTTGCGGCTGGTCCGCTCGTCCAGCGGGGAGTAGCCGGCCGACTCGAACGGGTTGGTGTCGTCCCCGGTGGTCAGGTAGAGGTTGCCGGCGGCGTCGAAGTCGATGTCCCCGCCCACGTGGCAGCACATGCCGCGGTCGTTCTGCACCCGCAGGACGACCTTCTCGCTGGACAGGTCGAGCGTGTCATCCGTCTTCAGGGTGAACCGGGACAGATACAGCTCGCCCTTCCACTGGTCGAACTGGGACTGCGTGCCGGTGCTCGGCGCGTCGCCGCTCGGCGTGCTCAGCCGCGGGGAGTAGTAGAGCCACAGGTGCCGGTTGGAGGCGAAGCCGGGATCGGCCGCCACGCCCTGCAGGCCCTCCTCGTCGTGGGTGTAGACGTTGAGCCGGCCGGCCACCTTCGTGGCGCCGGCGGCGTCGGTGACGCGTACCGTGCCGTCGCGTGCCGTGTGCACCACCGACCGGTTCGGCAGCACGGCCAGCGACATCGCCTCGCCCAGTTCCGTGCCGCCCGAGGCGAGCGACACCTGCTGGTAGTCGGAGGGCGGGATGTCGAGGGCGTAGGCGGGGGTGGCGTCGAGCGCGAGCGCTCCGGGGGCGATCAGCGCCAGCGCGGTCAGCAGCACGCGCCACGGACGTCGGGACATGAGGGTTCCCTCCTGCGACAGGAAGACCGGTCGGACGGTGTCAGGCGCGGGACCACTTCTGGTCGGCGCCGCCGGTACAGGTCCGGATGCGCGCCTTGGCGCCGTTGGCGGTGCTAGGCACGTCCAGGCACTTGTCCGCCCCGACGGCGGTGACGCTGCCGTCGGCGTTGAGCCGCCACTTCTGGTTGTTCTGACCGTTGCAGTCCCAGATGATCACCGCGGTGCCGTCGGCGGTGCCGGCCCCGTTGACGTCCAGGCACTTGCCGCCGTAGACGCGCAGCTCACCGGCGCCGGTCTGGGTCCACTGCTGGTTGGCCTGGCCGTGGCAGTCCCAAAGCTGGGCCTGCGCGCCGTTGGCCTGCGAGGCGCCGTTGACGTCCAGGCAGCGGCCCGACCCCGCGTGCTTCAGCGCGCCGGTGCCGCCGGAAGGCGCGCCCTCGGGACCGGCGGCGGCGATCACGGCCTGGGCGCCGGCCGGCCAGGAGCCGCCGGAGACGGTGATGTTGCCGTTCACCACGCTGCCGCGGTCGCCGTTCGTCACGTTCGTGCTCCCGTTGGTGGACCAGTTGCCGGTGACGGTGAAGTCGCCCATGTTCTCGCCGTACCAGTAGTTGGCGGTGGCCCAGGTGCCGGTGCTGGACAGCACGTTGTTCCTGACGGTGTAGTACCTGGAGCCCTCGTCGAAATAGACGCCGAACCAGCCGTTGGTGCGCAGGCAGTGGTTGTCGCTGATCACCGCACCCGGGTTCCACGAGAGGGTGTAGATGCAGCCGCCGTCGGTCATCTGCCGCATGACGTCGTGCACGTAGTTGCCGACGAGCCGGTTGCCGGAGGCGGTGGTGGGCGTGGTGTAGCGGGGCTGGAAGTCGTACAGGCCGCGCTGGGCGTAGTGGTCGCTGCCGCCCGGCTCGTTGGCGCCCCAGCCGTACCCGATCGACATGCCGGTGTAGGGCAGGTTGTAGACCTCGTTGTGGGACACGTCGGTGCCGGTGACGTACGTGGTCAGGACCGAGACGACGCCACGGTGGTCCAGGCCGAGGTCGTGGATGCGGTTGTGGCTGACGGTGATGTTCCGGTTGACCATGCGCGGGTCGCCCGGGTGGTGCGCGTCGGCGCGCACGCCGCCGGCCACGATGCCGCCGGCGGAGCTGTGGGCGATCTCCGACCGGGTGACCGTGATGCCGGTGGCGCCCAGGCCGACCCCGGAGGCGTGCGCGTTGGCGTCGTTGCCGATGCCGATGGCGGTCTGTCCCAGGTTGACGAAGCGCGAGCCGGTGAAGGTGATGGTGTCGGCCGCGGAGACCTGCACGGCGGCGGGCATCTGGAACCAGTTCGGCCGGGTCGCCTCGAACTCGCGGCAGCCCTGGTGGCAGGCGGTGAAGGCGGGCCGGCTCCAGTCGCCGGCGATGTAGGCGCCGGTCTGCTGGTCCACGTAGCCCTGGTCGCCGCTCGGGCCGAGCCAGCTGGTGCCGGTGAAGGTGATCCCGCTGAACGTGATGTGGTGCGCGGGCGCGCCATAGGTGCCCCCGACCTGTACCAGCGACTGCAGCACCGGCAGCTCCACGCTGACGTCGGCCATGTTCTGCCCGGCTAGCGGGATGTAGGACAGGACGCCGGTCGCGGGGTCGAGGTACCACTCCCCCGGCGAGTCGAGGAACTCGTAGGCGTTGACCAGGTAGAGCGGCCCCGCCCGGTGCGGGCTGGTGAAGGTGTCGTAGCCGAAGTTGTTGTTGCTCCAGGCGGGCTGCCGCATCGTGATGAGGTTGCCGCCGATGCTCCGCACGGGCGCGTACCGGTCGGTGAAGGAGCCGACGCTCTCCATCTCGATCCGGTCCTGGCCGGTGAGGTTGTTCAGGTAGCTCAGCGCGCCGCTGGTGAACCTCATTCCGGTGCTGCCGGCGGTGAAGTCGGACCGGTTGACGGCGGTGCGCGCCCGGGTGGCGAGCGCGCCGTCGACGTACAGCTGCCGGGTGTCGATCCCGGCGCCGACGCCGGCGCGCCAGATGTTCCTGCCGGAGTCCGCCAGTGACCAGCCGGTAACCGCCCTGGCCCCGCTGATGACCGGAACGGCTCCCGCCGCGGCCCGCCACGTGACCGTGTACCCGTTGGTGCCGGAGTCGGCGGCGGTCAGCCGGAGCGGCGCGGAGAGCCGGTATACCCCGCCGGCCAGCTCGACGACGATGTCACCGGACATCCCGGCGTTCAGCGCACGTACCGCCGCCTGCGCGGCGGACAGCGCGCACGGCTGAGTGGAGGTGCAGGCGGTGCCGGTGCCGGACGGTGCGGCGTGAAGGGTGGTGGTGGCGGCGAGCGCCGGAGCGGGGGCGATCAGGACGAACGCCGCGGCGAGCACGGCGGTCACGAGGCCGATCAGGGTGGGTCTCGGCGGCGTGACGGGCGAGGGTGAGGGCACAGTCGTTCCTCCGGGGGGTGGGGGGCGCCGGCCTGCCTCCCCCATTAGCGTCAGATCTTGACGGCCCGTCAAGAGATTAGGCGGGCTTATCTCCTCGCTCCACGCCCGAACGCTGCGATCCCGGTGCCCCGATAGCCGCACTCACCAGCGATTATTCCGCGGGTGGCGCGTTTTCGGATCGAGCGGTCGCGAATGAACCGTTCATATAAGTCGTACTCATCATCGGCCCGGCCTCGGGGATTTCGGTCCATCAGTCATACTCAGGCAGGGAACGGCGAGGAAGGAGCACGGTGACCGACACTCCCCGCGAGAGCGGATACCGGCCGGGCTACGAGGTGGCGGCCGAGCAGGTGCTGGAACTGATCGTCGAGCTCGGCCTGCGTCCTGGCGACCGCATGCCGACCGAGAACGAGCTGGCCCGGCGGCTGGGCACCAGCCGCACCGTGGTGCGCGAGGCGGTGAAGATCCTCTCCGCGCTGGGCCGGGTGCGCGCCCAGAAGGGCCGCGGGCTGTACGTGGCCGACGACGAGGGGATGTTCGGCTCCGGGCGCCGGGCGTCCTTCTTCCTTCCGACCGACCTCGACCACGTCTACATGCTGTTCGAGTTCCGCCAGGCGCAGGAGATGGAGACCAGCCGGCTGGCCGCCCGCCGCGCCACCCCGGCCGAGCTGAGGGCCATCGAGGAAGCCGCCGCCCTGTGCCGCCGAGGTTTCGAGACCGGGCGCGAGGACCTGTTCAACGAGGGCGACGACGCCTTCCACACCGCCGTCGCCACCGCCTCGCACAACATGTTCCTCCAGGTCGCCGTAGGGGAGGCGCGCAGGCTGCAGGCGCAGTCGAGCCTCATCGGCCTGCGCGGCTCGGTGGGCGGTCACGCCGCCAAGGCGGTCGAGGAGCACGACGCGATCCACCGGGCCATCCGCGCCGGCGATCCGGAGGCGGCCGCGCAGGCGGCGGCCACGCACATCGACAACACCCTCGCCGACTACCGCAGGGAGATCCAGCAGCGCCTCTTCTCGGCCCGCTGAGGCGACCGCTGAGGCGACCGCTGATGCGGCCGGCCCGGACCGGCGCGGGCCGCGCACGGGCGGCGGGGCGGGTCCAGCCGACGGGGCGGGGCCGGGCGGCGGGGCGGGGCCGGGCGGCGGGGCGGGGCCGGGCGGGCGGGAGCGGGGCCGGCTCATCCCGGTGACCGCGCCGGCAAGGAGTGGTCGGCGACCGCCAGCAGCCGTCGTCCGGCGTGCTCCGGCCGGACGTCGGGGCTCTCGGCCGTCCTGACGGCCGGCCGGTGGAAGGCGTCCACCGCCTGCTCGTCGACCGTGACGCCGAGGCCAGGTGAGTCGCCGAGAACGACCGCGCCGTCCTCGACGTGCAGGTCGAGGGACAGCCCGAGCGGCGGGTGCAGATTCTGCAACTCGCTGGCCAGGTGGTTCGGCACCGACGTGGCGGCGTGCAGCAGCGCGACGGGCGTGCCGCCGATCGGGCTGACCGGCAGGTCGTGCGCGTGCGCCAGCGCGGAGACCCGCAGGAAGTGGGACACCCCCCAGACGACGGCCGTCTGGACGATGTCCACGGCCCCCGCGGCCAGCAGCGGGCGGAACTGCTCCAGCCCGGTGAGGTTCTCCCCCGTGGCGACGGAGGCGCGGATCCCGCGGCCGACGGCGGCCAGGCCCTCGGCGTCCCACCGCCGTACCGGCTCCTCGATCCAGGTGAGGTCCAGCGTGCGTTCCAGTTCGCAGACGTGACGGACGGCCTGTTTGCGGGTCCAGGCCTCGTTCACGTCGAGCATGAGGCCCGGCCGCGCGCCCTGCCCGGCCTCGGTCAGGACATCGCGGACCAGCGTCAGGCGGCGCAGGTCGCGTTCGATGTCGAGGCCGCCCTTGATCTTGGCCGCGCGGAGCCCGTGCTGGGCGTAGACCTGGTAGACCGCGACGAGTTCGTCGTCGGTCAGGCCGATGTCGAGGCCGGAGGCGTAGGCGGGCACCCGCCGGTCGCGCCCGCCGAGCAGGCGCCAGAGCGGCTCACCGGCCGCCTGGGCCTTGATGTCCCACAGGGCGGTGTCGAGCGCCCCGATCGTGCCGAAGACGGCTCCGGCGTGGCCGACCTTGAAGGTCCGCCGCAGCATGCGGTCGTAGAGCGCCGTCACCCCGCGCGGGTCCTCACCCTCGATCGCGGCGAAGACGGTGTCGATCTCCACCTGCGGCCCGAGGCCGACGCCGGTGATCCCCTCGTCGGTGTCCACCAGGACGAGCGGCACCGGGACGGTTCCGTCGGCGAAGACGCCGTTGACGTCCCCGACGGGACGGCCCCATTCCTGGACCGTCGTCATGGTGCGATACCCCGTGATCCGCATGTCAGCCTTTCGTGGAACCGGCGGTGACGCCGTCGGCGATCTGCCGCTGGAGGAACAGATAGATCATCAGTACGGGTACCGCGGCGATCAGGACACCCGAGGCGAAGGTGGGAATGTCGCCGGAGTACTGCCCGCGCAGCGCGTTGACCCCGATCATGAGGGTGCGGTGTTCCGGCGACGGCATCATGAGCAGGGCGATGAGCACGTCGTTCCAGCAGAACAGGGCGTCGAGGATGCCGACCGACAGCAGCGCGGGCACGCCCAGCGGGAGCATGATCCGCCGGTAGACGCCGTACACCGAGTTGCCGTCGATCCTGGCCGCGTCGACGATCTCCGCCGGGATGGTCCGGTAGTGGCTCGTCATCAGGAAGACGGTGAACGGCAGGTACTGGGCGACGTAGGCCAGGATCAGCCCCGGGTAGGTGTCGACGAGCCCGCTGTCGGCCATGACCCGGGTGAGCGGGACCATGATCACTTGGAACGGGATGAACAGCCCGGCGAGACAGCCCAGGAAGATCATCGAAGAACCGCGGAACCTCAGCCGGGCCAGCGCGAAGCCCGCCATCGACCCCAGCAGGAGCAGCAGCGCCACGGCACAGGCGACGACGACGAACGAGTTGACGAAGTAGCGCCCCATCCCGGCGCCGGTCCACGCCTCGGCGATGTTGTCCCAGCGCAGGCCGCCCGCCGGGGCGAACCGGTCGAGGACGTAGTCGCGGCGGGTCTTCATCGCGACGTTGGCGGTGAAGACGAGCGGATAGATCGTCGCCAGCGCGAGACCGGCCATCGGCACGGTGGCCGCCCACCTGGCCAGGCGTCCTCCGGGCATCAGTCCTGCCTTCCCGCGCGCCGGAGCAGCGTGATCTGCAGCAGCCCGACCACGAGCATGACGACGAAGAGCACCGTCGAGGCGGCCGAGGCGAGCGCCGGCCGGTTGAGCTGTCCCTGCTGATGCCAGATGTAGTACTCCGGCAGATAGGTGGCGCCCTCCGGGCCGCCGCTGGTCATGACGAAGAGCAGGCCGAACATGGACGTCAGCATCCCGATCATGGTCGTCACGAAGACGAACTGGATGGTCCGGGTCAGGCTAGGGATGATCACGTGCCAGATCGACTGGCGGAGCGACGCGCCGTCCACCCGGGCGGCGTCCAGCAACGAGGAGTCCAAGGTGCTGAATCCGGCGAGGAACACCACCAGGGCCATCCCGAAGGTCGCCCAGACGTGCACGCCGACGACGGTGAACATGGCGATGCCCGGATCGCCGAGCCAGTCGACGGGGCCGGCGCCGACCATCCCGAGCAGGGAGTTCAGCGGGCCGTCGTACCCGAGCATGAGGTTGAAGATCGCGCCGACGATCACCGGGGAGAGCACGGCCGGGAAGAAGTAGACGCTGCGGTAGACCCGGTGGCCCGGCACGCGCAGGTAGATGAAGGTCGCGAGCAGGCCCGGGATCGCCACGGCCACCGGCAGCAGCAGGACCAGCAGCCCGACGTTGCGCAGCGAGACGCGGAACAGCGGGTCGGCGGCCAGCTCCAGGTAGTTGCCCAGTCCGACGGGGGTGCCGTTGAGGTCGCCGTCGCCGGTGAAGGAGAAGTTGACGCCCAGGGCCAGCGGCCACAGCCGCAGCGCCACGATGATCAGCACGGCCGGGGCCACCAGCACGTAGGGTGCCAGGCGCTCGGCCAGCGCCGACGACGACGGCTCCGCGATCCGCACGCGGTCAGCCCTTCCGGTCGGAGGCGGCCAGCTGCTCCAGAGCCTTGTCCACGGTGGTCGACCCGCTCAGCAGCTGCTGGGACAGCCGGCCCATCACGTCGAGGGTCTTGGAGGACAGCGCCACGTGCAGGGCCGGCTTGCCGGTCTCGATCTGGGCGGTGATCGCGGCGACGGCCGGGCCGGCCTGCGAGACGTCGACCGTCGTGTCGGACACGATCGCGCCGGCCTTGCCGTAGAACGCCGTCAGCGCGCCGGTGGAGGTCAGGGACCGCACGAGATCGGCGGCCAGCTCGGGGGCCTTCGTCCATTTCGCGACCGCGTAGCCGATCCCGCCGTCGTACGGGAGGCTCGGAACGGCGCCGTCGGTGACGACCGGAGCCGGCATGACGCCGATCTTGTCGGGCGGCAGGAACTCCTTGAAGTCGTTCCAGTGCCCGATATCCGACATGAGGCCGATGATGTGCGCGGCCTTACCGGTCTCGAAGACGCGGAACACGTCGCTGAACATCGCGGTGGAGTTGGCGCCGTCGTTGTTCAGCCCCTTGTCGCCGACGTCCTTCCACAGCTCGAAGATCCGCTTCACGCCGGGAGAGTTCCAGTCGCGCTTGCCGGCGATCCAGTCGTCGTACTCCTCGGGAGTGAGGACACCGGACCCCAGGCCCGACAGGAAGAACTGGATGCCGAAGCCCTCCTTGTTGCCGAGCGCGAAGCAGGCGGCCCCGGTCGCCTTCTTGACGGCGGCGCAGCCGCTGACGAACTCGCTCCACGTCTTGGGCGGTGCGGCCGGGTCGAGCCCTGCCCGCTCGTACAGCGCCTTGTTGTAGTAGATCGGGTGGCCCTGCAGGGTCACCGGCGCGGCGTAGATCTTGCCGTCCTTGCTGAAGGCGTCCCAGCCCGCCAGCCGGCTCTTGTCCTGGGCCACGTACGAATCCAGCGGGAGGAGCGCGTCGGCCCGGTCGCGGATCTGCCCTCCTCCGTTGAAGAGCATGACGTCGGGCCCCTTGCCGGTCTGGATCGCCGTGCCGAGCAGGGTGTAGTACTGGTCGAACGGCTGGGCGACGAACTCGACGGTGACGTCCGGGTGCCGCTTGGCGAAGTCCGCTTTGGCCTGCTCGATGTAGGTGGCGGCGGCCGCCTCCCCGGACTTCCAGTCCCAGACCAAGAGTTTCTGCTGCGGCTGCGACGCCTGTCCGGACGGTGACTCCGTCCGGGTGGCGCTGCCGCAGCCCGCCACGGTCAGTGCCACGGCCATCAGAGCCGACCATAACGTTCGCTGCTGCATCGTTGCCCGCCTCCCGGGAGCGGCCACCGGATCCGGCCGACTCCGGCCAAACATAATTCGTATGACGTCTGACGGCAAGAGAGTCTCGCGTATACTGCTTGCCGGGTCAGCGGAGGCGAAATGACGGCATCGCGGGAATCGACCGGCAGTGTCCCGGCGCAACCGGCCTGGGTACGCCGCCCGGCGAGCCTGGCCAGAGCGGTGACGGCGGAGCTGGTGGAGCGCATCGTGCGCGGTGTGCACCCGCCCGGCACCTCGCTGCCGCCCGAGCCCGCCCTGTGCGAGGCGTTCTCCGTGAGCCGCACCGTCGTGCGCGAGGCGGTCAAGATCCTCCAGGAGAAGGGGCTGGTGCAGGTCCGCCAGGGCTCCGGCACCATGGTGACCCCGCCGGCGACGTGGGACATGCTCGACGAGCTCGTCCTCACCGCGACCATCGCCGTGGACGAGAGCCTGGCGATCCTCGACGACCTCGTCGTCACGCGGCGCGTGCTGGAGTCCGACATGGCCAACGTCGCCGCCCGCCTGGCCGGGCCCGACACCGTCGACCGGCTGCGCACCCTGGTCGATGAGATGGACGAGCTCGTGGACGACCCGGTCACGTACGCCGAGAGCGACCGCGCCTTCCACGACACGATCATGCGGGCGTCGGGCAACCGCATCGCGCGTGGCGTCGTGCGGTCGCTGGAAGGCCAGGTCGTCAACACCGCCCGCTACCTGGGCCGGACCGAGCGGGCCCTGTGCGTGGCCTCGAACCGGGGCCACCGCCGCATCTACGAGCGCATCGCCGCCCACGATCCCGAGGGCGCCGCCGAGGCGATGTTCCAGCACATCACCGAGGCCTGGATCGTGCGCCGCGACGGCACGGCCGACCCCGTACGCCTGCGGCGCTAGCACGATCGTCCCCGGCGCACCGGCGCTCCGGCGTGTGAAGGCCCGGCCGTCACGAGCTGTCCGGCCGTCAGGAGATGACGGTCCACTGGTTGTTGGTGCTGCTGTTCGGCGCCCACATCGCCACGGTGGAGCCGGCGGCGCCGTTGCCCATCCCGTCGAGAGCGGTCCCGGTGCCCCGGTTGATGATCTGATACCTCCCTTGTGTCACCGCGTTGAGCCGCCACTGCTGGTTGTCGCCGCCGTTCCAGGGCGCCTGCCGCGCGCTCGCGCCGTTCGCGGTGGCGCCCCAGCTGTCGATGACCATGCCGTTGGTGCGGTTGACGATGCGGTACCAGCCGCCGCCCAGGTCGAGGAGCTGCCACTGCAGGTTGGTGCTGCCGTCGTAGGTCCACTGCTTGAGCACCGACCCGGCGGCCACGTTGCCGCCGCTGTCCAGGACGAGGCCGGTGGTGACGTTGGCGATGCGGACGTAGGCGGCGGGTGCGGCGGTCACCGTGACGCGGTAGGCGCGGCCGGCCGTGCCGGTCAGGGTGACGACGTCCGGCTCGGGGCGGGTGACCGTGACGGCACCGCCGGTCGTGGTGTCGGTCACCTGGACGGTTCCGGCGAACGAGCGGCTGCGGACATCGACCGTCGCGTCCCGGTCGAAGCCGATGACGACGTCGGTGGCCGCGCCGGACCTCCAGGTCGCGTCCACGGTGTGGCCGCCGCGTCCGCGCAGCCCCCGCACCGTGCCGGCCGGCCAGGCGGACGGCAGGGCCGGCAGCACGTGCAGCTCGCCGGTGTGGCTCTGCAGCAGCATCTCGGCGATGCCGGACGTGGCGCCGAAGTTGCCGTCGATCTGGAACGGGGGATGCAGGTCGAACAGGTTGGGCGCGAGCCGGTCCGTCCGGACCAGGAGGCGGAGCAGCGCGTGCGCCCTGCTGCCCTCCTCCAGGCGCGCCCAGTAGTTGATCTTCCAGGCGAGTGACCAGCCGGTGCCGTCGTCGCCGCGCAGTTCGAGGGTGCGCCGGGCGGCGGTGTGCAGGGCCGGGGTGCTGCGTCTGGTGATCTGGTTGCTCGGGTGCAGGCCGTAGAGGTGGGAGACGTGCCGGTGGCTGGTCTCGGGCTCGATCCAGTCGTACAGCCACTCCTGGATGTTGCCGCGCGAGCCGATCTTCATCGGCGGCAGCCGGTCGCGGGCGGCCAGGACCTGGGTCCTGAAGCCGGCGTCGGTGCCGAGCTCCTGAGCGGCCTTGGCGCAGCCGTCGAACAGGTCGCGCAGGATCTGGTTGTCCATTGTGGGTCCGGCGCAGACGCTGGCGTCCTGGTGATGGCCCAGCTCCGGGGAGTTCGACGGGTTCGTGACCAGGTAGCCGAGATTCGGTTCGCGTACGAGGGTGTCGAGGAAGAACTGCGCGGCGCCCTTCATGGCCGGGTAGTACCGCCGGAGGAAGCCGAGGTCGCCGGTGAAGGTGTAGTGGTCCCAGATCAGGGTGGCCAGCCAGGCGCCGCCGGTCTGCCACATGCCCCAGAACGCGCCGTCCACGACCGATGTCCCCCGCCAGGCGTCGGTGTTGTGGTGGGTCACCCAGCCGCCGGCGTCGTACTGCGCCCGGGCCGTGCGGGCGCCGCTGACCGTGAGGTCCTCGATCATGGCGAAGACCGGCTCGTAGCATTCCGCCAGGTTCGTGGTGTCGGCCGGCCAGTAGTTCATCGGCAGGTTGGCGTTGATCGTGTACTTGGAGTCCCACGCCGGCGTCAGCGAGTCGTTCCAGATGCCCTGCAGGTTGGCCGGTTGGGTGCCGGGCCGGGAGGAGGAGATCAGCAGGTAGCGGCCGAACTGGAACAGCAGCGCGGAGAACTGCGGGTCGTCGGTGCTCGCGTGCCGCGCGATCCGTACGTCGGTCGGCTGGTCGGCGGCCGCGGTGCGGCCGAGGTCGAGCGTCGTGCGCTCGAACAGCCGCCGGTAGTCAGCGACGTGCCGCTCGCGCAGGTCGTCGTAGGCCCGGCCGGCCGCGGCGTCGAGATGGCGCCGGGCGATGGCCTGGTGGTCGCCGCCGACGTCGCGCCAGTCGACCCGGCTGGAGCCGATGGAGATCAGCACGGTCACGCTGTCGGCGTCGCGGACCTGCAGCGTCCCGCCGGAACTGCTGACGCCGCCGCCCTCGGCGACGGCCCGGGCCAGGGCGAGGAACCTGACGGAGCCGGTGACGCCCTCCATGTCTCCGGAGACGCCGTCGAGCGCCACGGTGGACCCGTCCGGACTGGTGCGCGTCGTACGCTGCGGGCTGCCGAACGTCGCGGAGAACGTGATCGAGCCGGGCCTGTCGGCGGTCAGGCGAATGGCGATCACCTGGTCGGGCGCGCTCGCGAGTGCCTCGCGCCGGTAGCGCACACCGTCGCGCAGGTAGGACACGCCCGTGGTGGCTGTGGTCAGGTCCAGGTGGCGGCTGTACTCCGAGACGCCGCCGGCGCCGCCGAACGTCAGGCGCAGGTCGCCGACGGTCTGGTAGGCCAGCTGGCCGCCCGGGGCGCCGAGCATGTTCTGGTCGATCAGGGCCTGGGCCTGGGCCCACTGGTCCTGGAACACCAGCTCCCTGATCCGCCCCAGCGCCGCCGCGCCTCGGGGGTTGCTCTGGTCGTACGGCCCGCCCGCCCAGACGGTGTCCTCGTTGAGCTGCAGCCGCTCGGTGTCGGTGCCGCCGAACACCATGGCGCCCAGACGGCCGTTGCCGATCGGCAGCGCTCTCAGCCAGTCCGTGCCGGCGCTCTCGTCGTACCACAGGGCCAGGTCGCCGGCGGCGCGCACCTCCGCGGGGGGCGCCGGGGCGGCCCGGGCGGTGGCCGTCCAGGACAGCGGCACCATCGCGGCTCCGGCGCCGGCCGCGCCGAACCTCAGCACTTGTCTTCGCGATAAATCCGACATGACGCTCTCGTTCTCCGCACGGGCGTGCGGGCTCTGGACGGGCGTGCGGGCTGGACGGGCATGCGAGCTCTGGACAGGCGTGCGGCTTGGACGGGCATGCGAGCTCTGGACGGGCCTGCGGGCTTGGCGGGTGGTGCATGTCGTCGCGGCCGACTTCCTGGAGGAAGGTAAATGCCTCTGACGGGAGTCGTCAACCAGGCGCGGCCGGAAACTTAACTAAGATCATCGAGTTGGCGTCAACGCTCCCGACCCCAAGCCGCCCGTGCCGCGGAACGCGCTCCACGGCATCGCACTCCGCACTCAGCAGGCGCCTTTCCCCACGTCAGGAGTGCTGCGGCAGCATTCAGGACCAGCCCAGCGGGAAGAGCCCGACCCGCCTCGCCGGCCACCGCGTCCGCCCACCCCGCCGGGCGGCCTCACCGATGCGAGCACGACTCCTCCGCAACGTAACTTCGAACCCGTCGCAAGTTATCTCTTGCCAACCGGTAACTCCTGTGAAACTTTCACTTCCACGGGCGGTGCGCCGTGATCTCCCCGGAGACGAGAAACTCCAGGCAGGACGGGCGTTCCCGCGGGTTCCGCGGCGCGGCCCGGGTCGGCAGGGGCTTCCCCTCGTTGACGTCAGGCCGGACCGTCGGATGTACTCCGCCACAACGCCCTCACCGGAGGAGGCCCCCGTACCCCTGCAGCCCGAAATGTTAGCGCTAACATCACGTTGGGAAGCCAAGGAGTCCGCATGTCCTTGAGCCGCCGCCGGCTTCTGCAGGCCGCGGGCGCGACCGCAGCGCTCTCGGCCACCGGCCAGTTGACCGGCATGTCCCCCGCCCTGGCCGCGATCCCCTGGGCCAGATCAGACCTCGGCGTGTCGGCCTACGAGTTCGACCTCGGCCAGGTCCGGCTGACCTCCGGCCGCCTGCTGGACAATCAGAACCGCACCCTGAGCTACCTGCGCTTCGTCGACGTCGACCGGCTCCTGTACGTCTTCCGCGCCAACCACCGGCTGTCCACCGGCGGCGCGGCGGCCAACGGCGGCTGGGACGCGCCCAGTTTCCCGTTCCGTTCCCACATGCAGGGCCACTTCCTGACGGCGTGGGCGCAGGCGTACGCGGTGCTCGGCGACACCACCTGCCGGGACAAGGCCACCCACATGGTGGCCGAGCTGGCGAAATGCCAGGCCAACAACGGCGCCGCCGGGTTCACCAGCGGTTACCTGTCCGGCTTTCCCGAGTCGGACATCACCGCCGTGGAGAACCGCACGCTGAGCAACGGCAACGTGCCGTACTACTGCGTCCACAAGACCATGGCCGGGCTGCTGGACGTCTGGCGACTGATCGGCGACACGCAGGCCAGGACCGTGCTGCTGGCCCTGGCCGGATGGGTGGACACCCGCACGTCCCGGCTGAGCACGAGCCAGATGCAGGCCATGCTCGGCACCGAGTTCGGCGGCATGAACGCGGTGCTGACGGACCTGTACCAGATGACGGGCGACTCCCGCTGGCTGGCCACGGCCCGGCGGTTCGACCACGCGGCCGTGTTCGACCCGCTGGCCGCGGGCCAGGACCGGCTCGACGGCCTGCACGCCAACACGCAGGTGCCCAAGTGGATCGGGGCGGCCCGCGAGTACAAGGCGACGGGCACGACCCGCTACCGGGACATCGCCGTCAACGCCTGGTCCATCACCGTCGGCGCGCACACGTACGCGAACGGCTCCAACAGCCGGGCCGAGCACTTCCGCGCCCCCAACGCGATCGCCGGCCATCTGACCAGGGACACCGGCGAGGCGTGCAACACCTACAACATGCTCAAGCTGACCCGGGAGCTGTGGCTGCTGGCACCCGGCCGGGCCGACTACTTCGACTACTACGAGAACGCCCTGTTCAACCACCTGCTCGGCCAGCAGCGCCCGGCCGACGCGCACGGGCACGTCACCTACTTCACCCCGCTCAACCCCGGCGGGCGCCGCGGCGTCGGCCCGGCCTGGGGCGGCGGCACCTGGAGCACGGACTACAACTCCTTCTGGTGCTGCCAGGGCACCGGGATCGAGACCAACACCAAGCTGATGGACTCGATCTACTTCCACGACGGCACCACCCTGTTCGTGAACCTCTTCGTGCCCTCCACGCTCGACTGGAGCGGTCGCGGCATCACGATCACCCAGACGACCTCCTACCCCGCGAGTGACACCACGTCGCTGCGGGTCACCGGGAACGTGAGCGGGTCGTGGTCGATGCGCGTCCGCATCCCGGCCTGGACGCGGGACGCGACGATCAGCGTCAACGGCGTCCAGCAGAGCGTCGCCACGACACCGGGCACGTACGCCGACCTCACCCGGTCGTGGACGGCGGGCGACACCGTGACCGTACGGCTGCCCATGCGGGTGGTCATGAAGGCCGCCAACGACGACCCGGATCTGCAGGCCGTCACCTACGGCCCGCTCGTGCTGTCGGGCGACTACGGCGACACCGCCCTGTCGGCGGCGCCCGTCCTGACCCCTTCCTCGATCTCCCGGACCAGCACCTCCGCCCTCACCTTCACGGCCACGGCCGGCGGGGCGCAGGTGCGGCTGGAGCCGTTCCACGACGCCCACGACCACAACTACGTCGTCTACTGGAACACGAGCGGCAGGTCCGACGCGGGCGCGGCGAGCTTCCGGCTGGTCAACGCGGCCAGCGGGCTCGTACTCGGCATCCAGGACATGTCCACCGCCGACGGGGGCCCCGCCCTGCAGTGGACCGACAACGGCACTGCCGACCACGACTGGGTCACGGTCGTCGACGGCGGCGCCCTGCGCTTCCGCAACGTCCACAGCGGCAAGGTGCTCGGCGTCGAGAACATGTCGACGGCCGACGACGCCCGCGTGCTCCAGTGGGGCGACACCGGCACCGCCGACCACCGCTGGACGGTCACCGACGCCGGCGACGGCTCCGTCAGGATCCGCAACGCGCACAGCGGCAAGCTGCTCGGCGTCCGGGGCGGCTCGACGGCCAACGGCGCCCCGGTGGTGCAGGACGCCGACAACGGCAGCCCGGACAACCAGTGGCGTTTCCTGCCGAACGGCGCGCGCCGCCTGCAGAACGTGGGCACCGGCATGGTCCTCGGCGTCACCGGCATGTCCACGGCCGACGGCGCGCTCGTCGTCCAGTGGGGCGACAGCGGCACCGCCGACCACCTGTGGACGGCGGTCGCCGACGCCGGCGGCTACCTGCGGCTGCGTAACTCCCACAGCCAGAAGGTGCTGGGCGTGGAGAACATGGGCACCGCCGCCGGCTCGCGCGTCGTGCAGTGGGCCGACAACGGCACCGCCGACCACCGCTGGCGGCTGCGTTACGGGACGGGCGCCGCCTTCCGCGTCCAGTGCGCCAACGGCGGCCGCGTCCTCGGCCTGGCCGGCGCCGCGCAGGGCGCGCAGGTCGTGCTCGCCGACGACAACGGGGCCGACACCACTCTCTGGAGGTTCCTGTGAGGCGTCTGCTCGTGATCCTGTCGTCCCTGCTCATGGTCGGGGTGTTCCTCCCGCCACAGGCGTCGGCCGCGACGGTGGACACCAACGCCTGGTACGTCCTCGTCAACCGCAACAGCGGCAAGGCGCTGGACGTCTACAACCTGGCCACCAACGACGGCGCCCGCATCACCCAGTGGACCCGCAACAACGGCAACCAGCAGCAGTGGCAGTTCGTCGACTCAGGCGGCGGCTACTACCGCGTCAAATCCCGCCACTCCGGCAAGGTCCTCGACGTCTCCGGCTTCTCCACCGCCAACGGCGGCGCCATCGTCCAGTGGTCCGACCTCAACGGCACCAACCAGCAATGGCGACTCGCCGACAGCAGCGACGGCCACGTCAGGCTCATCAGCCGCCACAGCGGCAAGGCCCTCGAAGTCCAGGGCGCCGCCACCACCGACAACGCCAACATCGTCCAGTACGACGACTGGGGCGGCGCCAACCAGCAATGGCAACTCGTCCGCGTGGACGGCGGCGGCGGCAGCGGCTTCAGCAACCCGGTCGTCTGGCAGGACTTCGCCGACGGCGACATCATCCGGGTCGGCGACGCCTACTACTACTCGGCCTCCACGATGCACTACTCGCCGGGCGCGCCGATCCTGCGCTCGTACAACCTGGTCGACTGGGAGTACGCCGGCCACTCGGTGCCGAGGCTCGACTTCGGGTCGGGCGCGTACGACCTCAACGGCGGCCGGGCGTACGTGAAGGGCATCTGGGCCTCGACCCTGAACTACCGGCCCAGCACCAGCACGTACTACTGGATCGGCTGCGTCGAGTTCAACCGCACCTACGTCTACACCGCCTCCGCCGTGGACGGCACCTGGACCAAGCGCTCGCAGATCAACAACTGCTACTACGACGCCGGCCTGCTGATCGACGACGACGACACCATGTACGTCGCCTACGGCAACAGCACCATCAGCGTCGCCCAGCTCTCTGCGGACGGGCTGAGCCAGGTGCGGGCCCAGCAGGTGTTCCAGACCCCGAGCAGCGTCGGGACGCTGGAGGGAGCCCGGTTCTACAAGCGGAACGGCTACTACTACATCTGGCTGACCCGCCCCGCCAACGGCCAGTACGTGCTCCGCTCCACCTCGCCGTGGGGCCCGTACGAGATGCGCCAGGTCCTGCTCAACCTGCCCGGCCCCATCTCCGGCGGCGGCGTCCCGCACCAGGGCGGGCTCGTCCAGACGCAGAACGGCGACTGGTACTACATGTCGTTCGTGGACGCCTACCCAGGCGGCCGCGTGCCCGCCCTCGCACCGATCACCTGGAACGGCGACTGGCCCACCCTCCAGACCGTCAACGGCGGCTGGGGAGCCACCTACCCCAGGCCGAACATCCAGACCAACCGCACCGTCGCCTCCATGACCGGCCCCGACACCTTCACCTCGGGCAGCCTCGGCCACCGCTGGGAGTGGAACCACAACCCCGACACCAGCCGCTTCTCCACCGGTAACGGCCTGCGCCTGCAGACCGCGACCGTCACCGGCGACCTCTACAACGCCCGGAACACGCTGACCCACCGCATCCAGGGCCCGTCGTCCACGGCCACGATCGAGCTCGACTACACCCAGATGAGCAACGGCGACCGCGCCGGGCTGGCCATGCTGCGCGACCAGTCGGCCTGGATCGGCGTCAAACGCGACAACGGCGTCAACCGGGTCGTGATGACCAATGGCCTGACCATGAACAGCTCGTGGCAGACCACCGGCACCGGCACCGAGGCGGCGAGCGCGACCGTCTCCGGCGGCCGGATCTGGCTGCGGGCGACCGCCGACATCCGGCCGGGGTCCGGCCGGCAGGCCCGCTTCTCCTACAGCACCGACGGCAGCACGTTCGTGAGTCTCGGCCCGGCGTTCACGTTGAACAACGCCTGGCAGTTCTTCATGGGCTACCGCTTCGGGATCTTCAACTACGCCACCCAGTCCCTCGGCGGCGCGATCACCGTGCGCCGCTTCGACCTCACCACTCCCTGACCGAAAGGCACAGCCGTGAGATTGAGACTCCCGACCGTCCTGGCGGCGTTGGCCGCCTTACTGGCGAGCCTGCTCATCGCCGCACAACCCGCCGGCGCCGCCACCGTCGACACCAACGCCTGGTACGTCCTCGTCAACCGCAACAGCGGCAAGGCCCTGGACGTCTACAACCTGGCCACCAACGACGGCGCCCGCATCACCCAATGGAGCCGTAACAACCAGAACCAGCAGCAGTGGCAGTTCGTCGACTCAGGCGGCGGCTACTACCGCGTCAAATCCCGCCACTCCGGCAAGGTCCTCGACGTCTACAACTTCTCCACCGCCAACGGCGGCGCCATCGTCCAATGGTCCGACCTCAACGGCACCAACCAGCAATGGCGACTCGCCGACAGCAGCGACGGCCACGTCAGACTCATCAGCCGCCACAGCGGCAAGGCCCTCGAAGTCCAGGGCGCCGCCACCACCGACAACGCCAACATCGTCCAGTACGACGACTGGGGCGGCGCCAACCAGCAATGGCAACTCGTCCGCGTGGACGGCGGAGGCGGCGACCCCGGCAACCCCGGCACGTGCGACCTTCCGTCCTCCTACCGCTGGTCCTCGACCGGCGTGCTGGCGAACCCGCGGTCGGGCTGGGTCTCGCTCAAGGACTTCACCGTCGCCCCCTACAACGGCCGCCATCTCGTGTACGCCACCACCCACGACACGGGCACCCGGTGGGGCTCGATGAACTTCAGCCTGTTCGGCAACTGGTCGGAGATGGGCTCGGCGAGCCAGAACGCGATGTCCAACGCCACGGTCGCGCCCACGTTGTTCTACTTCGCGCCGCGCAACATCTGGGTGCTGGCCTACCAGTGGGGCAGCACCGCGTTCTCGTACCGCACCTCCAGCGACCCCACCAACCCGAACGGCTGGTCGGCGCAGCAGACGCTCTTCTCCGGCAGCATCTCCGGCTCCGGCACGGGCCCCATCGACCAGACGGTCATCGGTGACAGCACGAACATGTACCTGTTCTTCGCCGGCGACAACGGCAAGATCTACCGGGCCAGCATGCCGATCGGGAACTTCCCCGGCAGCTTCGGCAGCACCTCGACCGTGATCATGAGTGACAGCACGAACAACCTGTTCGAGGCCGTCCAGGTCTACAAGCTCCAGGGCCTGAACAAGTACCTGATGATCGTCGAGGCGATCGGCTCGCAGGGCCGCTACTTCCGTTCGTTCACCGCCACCAGCCTGAACGGCTCCTGGACGCCGCAGGCCGCCTCCGAGTCGAACCCCTTCGCCGGCAAGGCCAACAGCGGCGCCACCTGGACCAACGACATCAGCCACGGCGAGCTCATCCGGACCAGCGCCGACCAGACCTTCACCGTCGACGCCTGCAACCTGCAGCTCCTCTACCAGGGCCGCAGCCCCAGCTCCGGCGGCGACTACGGCCTGCTGCCCTACCGGCCGGGCCTGCTGACGCTGCAACGATGACGGCCTGACCCGTTCCGCCCCGATCCTTCAGCGAACCGGGTCCTGGACACGGCATCTGGGAGCTTCAGCCGTGTCCAGGACCCACGCGCCCCCCACTGAGGAGAGACCTCGATGACCAGCAGGAGACGAACGCGCTTCTCCCTCGCCCTGACCACGATGCTGACGCTGACGGCAGCGGCCGTCGCGGTCGGCCCGTCCCTGCCGGCGCAGGCGCTGGAGAACGGCGTGGGCCGCACCCCGCCGATGGGCTGGAACACCTGGAACACCTTCGGGTGCAACATCAGCGAGTCGCTGATCAAGCAGACGGCCGACGCGATCGTCAGCTCCGGCATGCGCGACCTGGGCTACGAGTACGTCGTGGTCGACGACTGCTGGTTCGACCCCAACCGCGACTCGTCCGGAAACCTCCAGGCCAACCTGTCCCGGTTCCCGAGCGGCATGAAGGCGCTCGGCGACTACCTGCACGCCAGGAACCTGAAGTTCGGCCTGTACCAGGCGCCGCTGGACCGGACCTGCGCCCAGTACTTCGGCTCCTACCCGGGCGCGACCGGCAGCCTCGGCCACGAGGTCCAGGACGCCCGGCAGTTCGCCGCCTGGGGCGTCGACTACCTCAAGTACGACTGGTGCTCCCCCACCGGCACCATCGACGACCAGGTGCGCACCTTCGCGAAGATGCGCGACGCGCTGGCCGCGAGCGGCCGGCCGATCCTCTACAGCATCAACCCCAACAGCATCCACGAGAAGACCGGCCCGCAGCGCGACTGGGGCGACGTCGCCAACATCTGGCGCACGACCGAGGACATCACCAACGCCTGGAACACCGGGCAGACCAACGGATACCCGATGGGCATCCAGAACATCGTCAACGTCAACGTCCCGCTCGCCGGCCGGGCCCGGCCGGGGCAGTTCAACGACCCCGACATGATGGTCGTCGGCCGGGGCGGAATGAACGACACCGAGATGCGCAGTCACTTCGCCCTCTGGGCCGTCATGGCCGCCCCGCTCATCGCCGGCAACGACGTCCGCAACATGGACTCCGCGACCTCGGCGATCCTCAAGAACGCGAACCTCACCGCCATCAACCAGGACCCGCTCGGTCTCCAGGCCACCCAGGTCAGCAATGACGGCACCCGCCGCGTCCTGGCCAAACGGCTGAACAACGGCGACGTCGCGGTCGCCCTGTTCAACCAGGGCGGCAGCACCACCACGATCAGCACCACCGCCTCCGCCATCGGCCTGACCGGCGGCCCGTTCACCCTCCGTGACGCCTGGACGAACGCCGTCACCACGACGACCGGCGCCATCTCGGCGAGCGTCCCCGCCCACGGCACCGCCGTGTACCGGGTCAGCGGCGGCACCCCCGCCCCGACGGGCAACCGCATCCAGGGCGCCGGCTCCGGCCGGTGCCTCGACGTGACCGGCGCCTCCCAGACCAACGGCACCCAGGTGGTCATCTGGGACTGCCACCAGCAGACCAACCAGCAGTGGACGAGCACGTCCGCCGGTGAGCTGCGCGTCTACGGCACCAAGTGCCTGGACGTCGACCACGCCGGCACCGCCGACGGCACCGGCGTCATCATCTGGGACTGCAACGGCCAGAGCAACCAGAGATGGCGCTTCAACACGGACGGCAGCATCACCGCGGTCGGGGCGAACAAGTGCCTGGACGTAGCGGGCAACGCCACGGCCAACGGCACCAGACTGCAGATCTGGACCTGCACAGGCGCCGCCAACCAACGCTGGTCCCGCACCTAGGAACCGTCCAGCAACCGTCCCAACGGCCCGATCCCGGCCGCAGGCTCGGGCCCTCCAGCCGTATCTGATTCAGCGGTGCCGCACCCAGACGTTCGGTTCCACCAACTCGCCCCGGTCATGCCGTCGATCGATCATCACCGGGGCGAGGGCACCTGGCACGACATAGGAACCGGAGTCTGGAAACGGCATACCGGCCCACCTCTCCCAGTCCACGACAGAACCCGTCATCACCACGGAGCGCTCCGCCGGGCCCCCATCCGGTGATGGGTCCGCAACCACGGATCCAGCGGAGCGCCGTCCGGCCGCGTCCAGGTCATGAACCGGCTCATCGGGGTCAGCGGAAAACGCGCCTTCACACGTCGTCGTAACCACCTGCAGGTCCTCTACGCTCCCGTTCCACCGCATCGGAACACCCCAGCCCCCGGCCACGATCCGGTCGTCTCCATCGACGAGCAGCAGCTGCGGCTCCGGGACGTACTCCCGTACCCGTTCCAGATACCGCCCCGCCACGGGGTCGTGGAAGATGAACTCGGGCCAGTCGGAACCGAAGATCTCGTCAGTCTGCCGGTGCAGATCGGGTCGCTCGGCGAAGACGAAAGTCCGCATGTCCACGACACCGACCCTACGCAGCCCGGCATCGAGTCCCCCGCTTCGGCGCAGAACCACCCAGCTCTCCGGCATTCATCGTTCAGCGGCCGGTCAGGGACCTGAAGTGGGTAAGTCTGTCGAGGTCCTTGCGCACGTCGGCATGGTCGCGGCCCAGCACGCGGACACGTACCGGAATCAGCTCCTCATACAGCTCGCAGGCCCGCCCCGGATCGCCGGCCTCGCCGGTCCAGCGGGCCAGGGCGGCGCGGACGAGGAGGGTTTCCGGGTGCTCGGGGCCCGAGACCCGGTCGCGGTCGACGGCGACGGCGGCCATCAGGTCGCGGGCGATGACCGGGTCGCCGGCCCGGCCGCACCAGTGGGCGTGATTGGCACGGATGGTGAGGGTGTCATGGCGGTCCGCACCGTAGACGCGGACGGCGACGGGAATGAGGGCGGCCAGCCGGTCGCGGGCTGCCTCGGCGTCGCCCGCCTCGCCGGTCTGCCAGGCCAGGTTACCGATGACCTGGAGGGTCTCCGGATGTTCCGGGCCGGAGACGCGCTCGCGCAGGGGAAGGAGTTCGGCGCACAGGTCGCGGGCGGCCGCGGCCTCGCCGGACTTGCCGGTCCAGAACGCCAGGCGGTCCCACGCGGTCAAGGTGTCCTCGTGTGTCAGGCCCAGCACGCGTTTGCGGCCTTCCAGGACGTCGGCGTACTGCTCGCGGGCGGTCGGGAAGTCGCCGGCCAGCCCGATCACGAAGGCGACGTCGTCCATCGACCACAGGGTGTCCGGGTGGTCGGGGCCGAGGCGCTCCAGACGGGTGGCCAGCACCCGTTCGTGCAGCAGGCGCGAGGTGGGATAGTCGCCGCTCCAGGCCAGGAACTCGGCGACGCGGCGGAAGGCGGGCTCGAAGGGGTCGAGCGCGGCGGCGACGTGCGGCAGCAGCCGGGCGAAGACCGGCCAGTCCTTGCGGTGCTCGGGCACCTCGGGGACCGCCGCGGCCAGCACCTCCGCCGCGGCGGCGCGCCAGTCCCGCTGCTCGGCCACCTGGTCCAGGACCACCAGCCGGACCAGCCGGTGCACGGACATGCTCCCGTCGCCGACGGGCCGGATCAGGGAGTACGCCCGCAACGCCCGTACGGCGTCGTCCACCGCCGCGTCGTCGTCGAGCAGCGGCCCCAGCAGGCTCCGTGCCTCCGCCGTGGGCGAGGCGGCCGGGAGCAGCAGGCGCAGCGGGATGTCGTCGGGTGCGAGGCAGGCGAAGAAGCGCAGCATCGCGATGGCCTCGGGATTGCGCCCGGCCAGGCGGTCCAGGGCCAGCGTCCAGGTCGCGGAGACCGGCTGGTCGTACTCCCAGGGGCGCCCCCTGCTCAGCAGCTCGGTGCGGCGCCGACGCAGCAGGGCCAGGTATTCCCTCAGTGTTCGCCCGGATTCGAGGGTGTACGCCGCCGCCTGCTCCAAAGCTAGCGGCAGCAGTCCCAGCTCCCTGGCCACCTCGGCGGAGGAGCCGGGATCGTCGTCCCCGGTCCTGGTCCGCAGGAAGTCGGCGGCCACCTCGGGTTCGAGCGTGTCCACCTCGATGCCCAGCGGAGGCGGCCAGTGGGCGTACCGGCTGGTGATCAGCACGTGCCCGTGCCCGGCAGGAGGCAGCACCCGGCGGATCGCCCCAGGATCGGTGACGTTGTCCAGAACGAGCAGCCACGGCCCGGGGTGCACGGCCAGGGCGGCATGCACCTGGGCGGCCGGATCGGCGCCGTCGACCAGGCCGCGCACGCCCAGGAGCAGCGCCAGCTCCGACAGGCCGTTCGACAGCACGACCTCGTCCTCCGCCGCGAACTGCCACACGAGGCGGTAGCCGTCCTGGTGGCGGTACGCGTACTCCAGCGCCGCGCTCGTCTTGCCCACCCCACCCAGACCGTGCAGCACCACCACCGCGGGCAACGCACCCGCCGCACGGAACCGCCGCTCGATCCCGGCCAGCAACGACTCACGCCCGGCCAGCCGCAGGGGCCGGGGCATCAGCCGTACGGGACGCGACGGAGCCGCCGGCCGCTCCTGGTACAGCGTCCCGATCGCGATCCCACCACGATCGGCCTGAACAACCCCGGGACCGGTCAGCTGTCGAACGACCCCGGCCACGGAGGGTTTCCAGAACCCACCGCCCCCTCCCCAAACTCCGGACCACCGCTGGACACCAGATTCCCCGTCGCCGCCTGACTCCCTGGCGCCACCTGACTTCCCGTCGCCGCTTGGCTTCCCGTTACCGCCTGACTTCCCGTCCCCGCCTGGCCTCCTGTTGCCACCTGGCTCCCTGGCGCCGCCTGGCTTCCCGTCGCCGCCTCATTTTCTGGCGCTGCCTGACTCCCCGTCGCCGCTTGGCCCTCTGTTGCCGCCTGGCCTCCCGTTACCGCCTGACTCCCTGTGGACACCGACCCGTGGATCACTCCTGCCGCGACGCCGCCGTGCGACGCCTCGATTCTGATAGACCCACCGGCCGCCAGCCCATGATCGCCAGCCTGTGCTCCCCCAGGCGGTCGCAAGTCACCGACCAGGCGCTCGAGTTCGGCGGCGAACGCCGGATCGTTCTCCGCCGCCTCCTCCAGCGCCAGCCGCACCCGCTGCCGAGTCCGCGGGCTCTCCCGCCCCTCCTCGGTCTCCTCCGCGAGTTGCGTCAAGGCGGGCTCGTTCCCCAGACGCTCGGCCACGACCTCGTGCAACCGGTCCATCCCGGCGTCGATGGCCAGATCCACTTCCTCATCGGCCCGCCGGAACACCCGCCCGAACTTCTGCACCAAGTAGCCCACCACGTACCCGGCCAGCAATTCCAGCTCCATGCCCACCTCCTCTTGGCTATCGCGCTCCTCTCCCCCGCTGTTTCGGCCCGGCCGATCGCCACCCGGCAACCCCAGCAGCAGAAGCGGCCAGCCCCACGATCCCCAGCCGAGGATGCCCCCGTCGCAGCCGATGGCGAGCGGCCGTGCGGTCCTTGGCCCCGAGCTTGCCGACATGTGGGTGAGACGCCTCTTGACGATGGCCCGCTGATGAACAACAGCGCCGCGATTACCCGAGCTGAACAGCAGCGCCGCGATCTCTCAGGCTGAACAGCAACCCAACGAACTCCCGGCCTGAACAGCAGCGCCGCGATTTCTAGGGCTCAGAGCGACTCGGCGATCTCCCGGGCTGGACAGCTGCGCCACGATCTCCAGGCTGGACATCGACTCGGTGATCTGGGCTGGACAGCAGTGCGGTGATCTCCCAGGTTGGACAGCAACTCGGTGATCTGGGCTGCACAGCAGCACGGTGATCTCCTGATTGGAGAAACCTTCGGCGACCGGGCGCAGCACGTCGCTCTCGCGGCTGCTCAGCGTGTCGTCGCCGGCGAGCATACCCAGGGAGACGAACTGGGCGGCGATCTCCGGGGCAGCACGCTACGGCCGTGCGCGACGGCCCGTAAGGCGCCGAACAGTTCATCGCACGGAGCGTCCTTGAGCAGAGAGCCGGTGTCGCGTGGAGCCTGCTTGAACAGGTGGCCGGTTCTGATCTCCGCGAAGGTGTCGGAGTCGGTGTCGTACGTGGTGAAAGCATCAGCGCCCTGGCCCGTGCACTGGGGCGGGACAGCGAGGCGGTTGCCCTGCCCGCCACGCATCCTCTTGGCCACAGGTGGTGCAGGCGACCAGCAGGGACGCATCGTTGTGCTTGTCATCGTCTTCATCGTGGTCGCCTCCATCGCCGTCCCGACGCGGACCTCTCGCCTCGGCTGAACGTGATCATCACCGGCGCCGCGAAAGGTCGCCTCGCAGGCTCCGACGTGGCCGGGACGTGATCACTTACGGGCGTGGCGGGGTGATCGCCTACGGGTACGGCGGGCGGAGAAGGACCGTGTGGAATGAGCTTGGGCATCAGCCAGTACATCGCGGCTATGAGGCCGGCCGTGCCGGCGATGGCCATCAGCGCGATAAGCCCCGGCAACCGAGCGTCGGTCGCCGAGTCACCCCTGTCTCTGGATGTGTGGCTGGAGTAGCTGTCCTGTCCGCCTTCACCGGACTTCGAGCTCCCGTCTGACTTCAAGCTCTCGTCTGACGTGGAACTCCCGGACGTCGAACTCCCACCAGACGTTGAACTGCCGGACATCGAACTCCCGTCTGACGTTGAGCTCCCGTCTGACGTTGAACTCCCGTCGTCCTTGCCGGGGGGCTGAAACGCCTCCGATCCGTGCTCCCCCCAGGGCGGCCCTGCGGTCTCGTCCGTAGTGGACTTGCTCGGCGCCCCTTCACCATCCCGCGGGTTCCTGCCCGTACTGGTACGAGACCGGCTGGAGGGTCGATCCCGACCGGGCCGTGCCCGTAGCGCATGGTCATCGCGGTCATCGTCGCCCCCTCCCTCATCGTCGTCATCGTCATCGTCGTCGTCATCCGCCGCGACGAGCAGGACGTCGGCCACAGGTATCGGCTGAGAAGCCGGCCGGTCGGCGGGCGTCGGACCGCCGGCGACAACAAGAGCGACTGCGGCCAGAGACAGCACCCACCGCAATCCGCTCACCACCGCGTCCCCCTCATCTCTCGGCTGCGCCCATCCTGACCAGCGGTGATTGGACCATGGTGAGTCGTACATGAGAACACCCTCATGTGGGTGGTCCCGGCAGCAACGAGGTCGGGTCCGTCCAATTCACTGGACGGACCCGACCAGGACGCGGGCGGTGTCGCTGAGCAAGGGCGGACGTGGGCGGACGTGGGCTCCGAGTCTTTTCAGGCGCCGACCCGTTCAGAGGGTGAGTTGGCTCAGGTGGGTGATCTCCCTCGCTGTGGTGGCCACTTCCATGCGGGCCAAGGGGTCCGCGTCGGCGAGGGTGCCGAAGGACAGCCGGGTGAGATCCTCGATGCGCCGGATCGGGACCTGGTAGGTCTTGTAGGCGCCGTACGAGAACTCCGCGGGAGCGGCTTCCAGACCGTCGATGAGGTGGTCCTGGCTGAGCAGGTAGCCGGTGGCCGAGAGCTCGTCGTCGTGTTTCACCATCACCACGACCTTCCAGTACTGGCGGGGTAGCTGCACGCCCCGGTACGGGTCGTCGTCGGCCGCCAGGACCGGGCCGGTGAAGACAGTGACTTTCAGGTCGCGGGTGTCGGCGTTGTCCAGGATGTAGTCCTCCAGGCCGGCCCAGGTGGTCTGGTTCTGGTTGAAGTCCTTGTGCTGCGGGGTGCAGTTGGTGAAATGGAAGGTGTCGTCGTTGCCGGACTTGGCCACCGCGAGGCTGGCTCCCCAGGCGGGGTCCAGGCGGCGCACCAGGTGGCCCCGGTCGAGGGGGTTGTCGCGGTAGACGTCCTCGCCGGTCTGCTGGCTGTCGGGCAGGCGCGGGTCGAAGATCCAGCGGTCGGGGTCGCGGCGGATGCGCAGGCTGGTCGGGCCGTCGATGTTGACCGCGGTGAAGAAGGCCAGCCGCCGTTGCCGGTTCATCACCACGCTGAAGTGGTGGTAGTTGAGCACGTACGGCTGCCCGTCACCGGCGTGCGGGTCGAGTGCCGCCAGCGGGAGGAGATCGGGGTGCAGTGTGGGCAGCGCGACCCGATGCCCGCCTGGCAGGAAGTCCGGGTCGTAACCGCGGCGACCGGCATAGTCCGGATCTATCTGGATCGCCTCCGGCGCAGCCGCAGCCGGGCCGGCTGCAACCGCCGGGCCAGCCGCCGCCGCGGGACCGGCCGCCGCCGGGCTGGCCGCAACCGGGCTGGCCGCGGTGACCGGCCCGGCGAGGTGAAGAACGACGGGGGCCGTCAGCGTGAGCGTCAGCGGCACCTGCCCGTCGGCCCACCGCCCCGCCACCGTCTCGGCCGGCCAAGTGCTCAAGCCGTCAGCCGAAAGAGCCATACCAGCCGGAGCAGGCGTAACCAGCGAAGCAGGCTGAACCGTCGAAGCGGGCGAAGGCGTCGATGCGGGCCCACCCATCGCAGCCGGCCCACCCATCGCAGCGGGCCCAACCGCCGAAACGGGCGCAGCCGTCGAAGCGGGCGCAGCCGTCGAAGCGGTCACGGCGGACAGAAGGGTGGTGCGTTCGGCGAACAACCGGTCGAGCAGAGCCCGCTGCTCCGGCGGAAACGACTGTCGGCGCAGGGCGCCCAGCAGCCGGCTGATCCGCACCCCTTCGTTGATGATCCCACCCAAAGCGTCGTGCTCAGGCGCGGGAACGGCGGCATGATGCAACGCCACGATCTCCCACTGATCGTTGAAGACCGGCGAGCCGGAGGAGCCCGGCTCGGTGTCGGTCTGGTAGTGCAGGAACGACTCCAGGATGTCGACGATCCGGTTCTCCCGCAGAGCGACCTGCTTCTTCTCCCCACCCGGATGCTGGATGATCGTGACGAAGTCGCCGACGATGGCCTTGCCCTCCGGAGCCACCAGCCGGTTGAACCCGAACCTGGCCAGTTCCCCCGTGGCGTCCTTCACCGCCACCAGCGCGAAGTCCAGCTCCCGGTCGGCGAAGAAGAACCGGCCCGGATCCAGGAAGAAGGCGCGCAGCGGCAGCGGGGTGCCGTCGATGCCGTCCTGGTAGTCGAACTCGACGCTGCTGCGGCCGGCCGTGCCGGCGTCACCGAGCACGTGGTGGTTGGTGAGCAGCAGCTCCGGGCAGACCAGCGATCCGGTGCCGTAACCGGCCAGCCGCCCGTGCGCGTCACGTACGACCACCCGCCCGACCGCTCGCGCCGCCGCCGCTCCGCCTTCCAGGTAGCCGACGGGAAGCAGGTCGTTGGTCTGGATGATCCGCTCCAGCACCGCCACCGCCGCTGTCACGGCCGCCGGGTCCGCGGCGGCGAGCGACACGGGATCGATCGGGTGGATGTCGCGGTAGTGGTGGCTGAGCCGATCGATGCGGGTGGCCACCCGTACCGGCTCATCGGCCCGGACGATCCCGCCCGGCTCGGCGAGCAGGGCGATCTGCCGCCGGCGCTGCTCGCTCCGGCCGGCCACCCGCGCCGCCGCGTCCTCCCGCACCCCGGCGGGCGCTTCGTCCATCACAACCATGCCCTGCCCCCGATCCCCGATGCCCGGCCGGCGCGTCGCCTTCCTGGCAGGGGGCGTTATGCCCTGACCAAGGTCATGAAAGTCTCCTCCAAAGCTCCTTGACCTGCATATTCACCCCTCCACCGCCCGAGAGGGCGTGGTGATCGGTTCTCGCGGGGTCGGTCGTGCCGGGCATCTCCCGCCACGACCGACCTCACAGGTGGGCGAGGGCCTCCCGGACGGTGAGGCGGGAGGCGCGGGTGGCGGCGGCGTCGGTGGCCAGCGCCGCGCCGAGGAGGGCGAGCACGACCCAGATCACCGCCCCGGGGACCGAGATCCGGAACGGGACGGGCACGTTCATGAACAGGTTGCCCAGCCCGGCGCCCAGCAGCCAGGTGAGCGCGACCGCCGGCACGACCGCGGCCACGCACCCGGCGAGCGCCAGCAGGAGCCCCTCGGCGGCGACGATCCGGCGTACGGTCCGCGGCCGGGCCCCGATGGCGTGCATGATGCCGAACTCACGCGTCCGGTCGAGCACGTTGGCGCTCATCGTCGAGGCCAGGCCGATGACGCCGAGCACCCCCAGCGGGACGGCGATGCCCAGCAGGACCAGCAGCAACGGCCCCATGTGTCCCTCGCCGACGGCTTCGGCGCGGCTGACCGAGGCGGCCGACCGCACCGTGATCCCGGCGTCGGCCAGCGCCGTGCGGACGGCCGCCGCGACCGCGTCGCGCGTGCGCTCGTCGTGCCCGCCGGTGTAAACGCGCAGCCGGTCGACCTGCTGCGGCCGTCCCTGTGCGGCGGCCAGCCCTTCCGCGGTCACGTACACGTTGTCGCCGCCCCGCTCCTCGACGATGCCGGCCACCCGCCACGACGTGACCCGCCCCTCGATGAACAGCCGCACGTCGTCCCCCGGCACGAGGGCCGGGACGGTCTTCTTCCTGACCGTCCGGCTGAGCACGATCGCGCCGCTCTCCCCCGGGTGCAGCGCACGGCCTTCGAGCAGCTTCGGGAACGTGGTGACGCCACGGGGCAGCGCGATCAGCGTGATGCGGCCGTGCCCCTGGTCGGGATAGGTCCAGGTGACGGGGAATCCTCGTGGCCCCGCCACCCCCACCGGCATGACGCCGAACCCTTCTGCGCGGGTGACGCCGGGTACCCGCCGGGCCGCCTCGACGGCGGCCTCCCTGGCGGCTGGGGCGGCCAGTTGCACGTCCACGTCCCACGTTCGCCGCGCCGCCTCCTCCCGGGTGATGGCGTCGACGCCGGCTTCGAGCGACATGCCGGCCACGAACACCGCGCCGGCCGCCGCCAGCAGCCCGGTCGAGAGCCAGAACCGGGCCGGTCGCCGCACCGTGTTACGCAGCGCCATGAGCAGCCCGCGGTCGAGGCGCGGCACGCGGCCGAGCCGCACCGCGAGACCACCCGGTTCCGACGCGGCCCCGTGGTGGTCGATCGCCGCACGTACGGTCGTCCGGCTGGCTCTGACCAGCGGCGGCAGCGCCATCAGGGGCGGCAGGCCGAGTCCCGCGACGAGGATCACCACGTACGCCCACCACGGCGCGGCCAGGCTCACCGGCCGGACGCCGAGCGTGGTCAGCAGCGTGCCGAGGAGCGTCCGGCCGATCCAGACGGCCGGCGCCGACGCGATCAGCGTGGCCGCCGCCGCGACCAGTGAGATCATGACGAGGTAGTGGCGCCCGACGGTGCCGGTCCGGGCGCCGATCGCCTTCATGATGCCGAGCTGCGGGATCTGCCGGGTGAACAGGGTGTTGAGCATGGTCGCCACCAGGATCGTGCTGAGCAGCAGCGCCGCGGCCCCACCGGCCATCAGCGAAAGCAGCAGCACGTCGGCCTGCCACTGGTGCGGATGCGCGTACGGCTCGGGCACCTGGATCTCGGCGACCCTCAACCCCTGCTCGCGCCGCAGCCAGTCACCGACCTCGGTGGCGACGGCCACCACGCGGTCGCGTGCCCGCCCTTCCGGGTCGGCGACCTGCACTTTGACCTGATCGAACGGCAGCGCGACGGCCGTCGCCGAGACGTAGCCGCGGCCGCGCTGCTCCTGGGGCGAGGGGGCGAGGCCGGGGTCGTACACGGTGCCGGCCACCCGCAGCCGTACCGGGCCGTCCGGTCCATGCACGGTGATCGAGTCACCGACAGCCACGCCGAGCAGCCGGAGGGAGTCCGTCCCGAGCAGGATCTCCCCGCCGGACGGCGGCCACCGTCCCCGCTGCCCGAGGTCGAACCGCACCATCCGCATCGGATCGTCCGCCGCCGCCACGAACACCTGCAGCGGGATGTCCAGCACGGTCCCGCCGACCTCGACCGCGCCCTCGAACTGGGTCCGCCCGGTCGCCTCCCGCACGCCCGGCCGGGTACGGGCCGCGGCGAGCACCGACGCCATCCGCTCGGGGGTGACGCCCCGGTCGAGCACGATGGTCGCCGAGGCCGGTTCAGTGCTCAGGTACGCGCCGCCGGTCTCCCTGCCGATGGCGGCCCAGGCGCACAGCATGCCCCCGAACACCGTCAGGCTGACCGCGATCGCCACCACCATCAGCACGAACCTGGACCAGCTCGCCCGCAGGTCACGGCGCAGCTTCACGCGTAACAGGGTGCTCACGCCGTCACTCCCTCGTCGGCGACCACGCGCCCGTCCACCAGGACGATCTCCCGGTCCACGACGGACCTGATGTCACGTTCGTGCGAGACCACCACGATCGTGCGTCCCTCGGCGTTGAGACCGGCGAACACGTCCAGGACGGCCCCGGCCGTGTGCGAGTCGAGGTTGCCCGTCGGCTCGTCGGCCAGCAGCAGCGGCGGATCGTTGGCCAGCGCGCGGGCGATGGCCGCGCGCTGCTGCTGGCCGCCGGACAGCGTGGACGGCAGCTTGCCGGCCTGGTCGCCGATGCCGACCCGGTCCAGCAGTTCGAGTGCCCGGTCGCGGCGCCGTACCGCCGGGATCGCGGCCGCGAAGTCCATCGGCAGCATCACGTTCTCGGCCACCGTCAGCGTGGGCAGGAGCTGGAAGAACTGGAACACCAGCCCGACGTTGCGTCCCCGCCACTCGGCCAGCGCCGACTCGGACAGCGCGCCGAGATCGGTCCCCGACACCCGCACCGTCCCCGCCGAGGGCCGGTCGATCCCGGCGAGCAGGTTGAGCAGCGTCGTCTTGCCGCTGCCCGACCGTCCCACCACCGCGACGAACTCCCCCGCCCCGATCGACAGGCTGAGCCGATCGGCGGCGACCACCTCGCCCTCGCCCAGGGGATAAGCCTTCACCACGTCGGTGATCTCGATCATTCGTGAGCTCCCTTCGGCGCACCGGCAGGTGACGCGCTGCCGCCGTGGTCGGGAATCCGATGGCTCAGGCCGCCACCGCCGATGAGCATTCCGGCGACGACCAGCAGGACCACGATGGCCGCCGCGATGCCGGCCACCCTCACCCAGCGGGCCGGGCCTTCGCCCGTTCCGGTCATACGCCCCACTCCTTCCGTACGCCGGTGTCATGACGGGCGATCACGCTACGAGCGCCGCGCACCAGGCCGAAACACCCCGCGAGCGGGTCTTCGGCCTCCCCGTTCCGTGGACGGCGATCCCCTCGCAGGGGGACTCCCCTGGGGAGGTGCGGGGTTACGCTGGCCGTGCCATGTCCTCGACGGCCATCGCCCGCTCGCGGGCCCTGCTCGACGCCGCTCTCGCGGCCGCCGTGTTCGCCGTGTCGCTGCTGCTGCTCGCCCACGACGGCCCCTTGGCGATCCGGCCGAACAGCCGCGGGCTCGATCCGTTCGGCATCGTGCTCGTGGGCTGTGCCGCCGTGCCGTTCCTGCTCCGGCGGCGTTTCCCGCTGCTCGTCTACACGGTGGCGGCGGCGGTCAGCCTGGTCCTGGCCTGGTTCGGCTATCCGACCGGCCTGCTGCCCGGGCCCATCGCCGCCCTCTACCTGCTCGCCGCGAACGCGGGATGGACGCTGCGCAGCGCCGCCGTGACCGCCGGACTGCTGCTCGCCTACCTCGGCGCCTCCGCCGCGGGCACCTTCCCGGTGATCGGGCTCGTGCACACCGCCCTGCCCTGGGCGGCGGCGTGGTTCGCCGGCGAACGGACCAGGCTGCGCCGCCAGCAACTGGCCGAGCTGCGGCAACGCGCCGTGGACGCCGAGCGCGAGGCCGAGGCCGAACGCCGGCGAGCGGTGCGGGAGGCCGAACGGGAGCGGCGGCTCGCCGTCGCTGAGGAACGGGCCCGGATCGCCCGCGACCTGCACGATTCGGCCGGCCACGCGATCAGCCTGATCGCCGTGCGCGCGGGCGCGGCCCGGCTGCGTCAGGACGGCGACGCGCGCGCCCTGGAGGCGATCGAGGAGCTGGCCAGGCAGACCGTCTCGGACATCGACCAGCTCGTCGGCTCCTTACGCGAGGACGACCAGGAACCTGCCACTCCGCCGGGGCTCGCCTCGCTCGACACGCTGATCGCCCACCACCGCACCGCCGGACTCCGCGTGGCGCTCGACGTCACCGGCCCGGCCAGGCCGCTCGGCGCGGCCGCCGACCAGGCCGCGTACCGCATCCTCCAGCAGGCCCTGGCCAACAGCGCCCGCCACGGCACCGGTGACGCCCGCGTCGAGCTCGACCACACCGGCCCCGACTTCGCGCTCACCGTCACCAACCCCGTGCACGGCACACCTCGCCGGGCGAACGGCCACGGAGTGATCGGCATGCGAGAGCGAGCCGCCCTGGTCGGCGGAACCCTCGACGCCACCAGGCTGGAGGGCGCCTACCGCCTGCACGCCCGGCTCCCCTACGGAGGATCCCCGTCATGACCCGCGTACTGATCGCCGACGACGACCACCTCATGCGGGCCGGCCTGATCGAGCTGCTCACCGCCGACCCCGGCATCGAGATCACCGGCCAGGCCGCCACCGGCCGCGAAGCCGTCGAGCGGGCCGGCCGGCTCACCCCCGACGTCGTGCTCATGGACGTCCGCATGCCCGACCTGGACGGCATCGCCGCCACCCGGCAGCTCTCGCGGACGGCGCCGGACGTGAAGATCCTCATCCTCACCACCTTCGAGCAGGACGACTACATCTTCGGCGCGCTGCGCGCCGGCGCGTCGGGCTTCCTGCTCAAGCGCGCCCGTCCGGAGGAGCTGATCGCCGCCGTGCACACCGTCGCCGCGGGAGACTCCCTCCTGTCCCCCTCGGTCACCCGGCGCGTGATCGACCGCCTGGCCCAGCAGCCCGTGCCCGACCTCGCCGGCCAGTCCCGGCTCAGCACTTTGACCGTACGGGAACGCGAGACACTCGAACTGATCGCCAAGGGGCTGTCCAACCGCGAGATCGCGGCCGCCCTCGTCGTCGAGGAGTCGACGACCAGGACCCACGTGAAGCGCATCCTGATGAAACTCGGCCTCCGCGACCGCGTCCAGGCCGTGATCTTCGCCTACGAGAACGGCATCAACCACCCACGACCGTAACCGGGCCGGACCCCGCGCAACCGTCCGGCGGTAATGCGAGGCGCACGCCGGGAGTCACGGCCGCGCGGAAGGCGGCGTCCAGTTCGGCGGGCGAGGCGCTGGTCGCGCCGTCCACCCACGCCCGCATCAGCCCCATGAACGCCCCCACCACGCAGACCACCAGCAGGTCGAGCTCGGCCGACGGACGGGCGCCCGCGGCGACCAGCTCGTTCCTGACGGCGGCGGCGAGCAGCTCCTCACCCCGGGCCTGCACCAGCCCGCCGCTTCGCCGGCCCAGCAGCGCCCGCACCAGCCGTTCCTGCTCGCGTACGTGCTCGAACATCGGCCGGCTGAACGCGAACAGTTCCCCCGTCTCCCCCGCCGCCGGCAGCCGATGGAGGAAGGCCAGCTCGTCGAGGTTGCTGAAGAGCACGTCCTGCTTGTCGGTGAAGTGCGCGTAGAAGGTGGAGCGGCCGACATCCGCGCGGGCGATGACGTCGGTGACCGTCACCGCGTCGTAGCCCTTCTCCAGAATCAGCTCCACCAGCGCCTGCTGAACGAGCCGCCGCGTGCGTCGCACCCTCCGGTCCCCGGACACTTTCTCGCCCTCTGTTCGGTACGGCACACCACATCCGATCTGCTCGTTGACCCGCGCTCGATGCCGAACGCATGCTTCATACCGAACACGCACGCCATCACGAACGCATGCTTCATACCGAACACATCGTACGGAAACGGAGCGAACCACCATGGGACTCGGCAAGCTGCTGCACGGCCACCACGAACATGCCGACGAGGGCGGCACCATCGACCGGCCGCGCGCCTACGAAGCCTTCGCCACGATCGGTTTCCTCGGCGCCCGCCGCGCCACCTTCACCCGCCTGGCCACCGCCGCCCGCCCCCGAGCCGGCGACCGCGTCCTCGACGTCGGCTGCGGCACCGGCTACCTCACCCGCATCTTCTCCCCCGTGGTCACGCCCACCGGCCACGTCACCGGCCTCGACCCGTCCCCGGCGATGATCGGCCACGCCACCGACCGGGCTCCCGCGAACTGCACCTACGTCGTCGGCGAGGGCCAGAACCTGCCGTTCCCGGACGGCTCGTTCGACCTGGTGGTCTCCAGCCTGGCCGTCCACCACATGCCCGCCGACGCCAGACCCGAGGCGCTGCGGCAGATGTTCCGCGTGCTGCGCCCGGGCGGACGCCTGCTCATCGTCGAGTTCCGCCCACCGGCCAACCCGCTCGCCCGGCGCATCATCGGCCTCCTCTCCGGCCCCGCCATGCGCCACGACCCCCAGGACCTGCTCGGCACCCTGATCCCCGACGCCGGCTTCCAGGTGGAAACCGAAGCCCACCTACCCCACCTGCTCTACTACGTCCGCGCAACCCGCCCCGAGTGACCAACACCTGCACCTCCGGCAAAAACCCCATCCGCGTAACACGGGACAGCGGCCAGAACCCAGCCCTCCCATCAACAGCACCCCACCTGCTCAGATGGCTACGGAATCTGAAACGGACGTCCTCACCGACCTTCTCTCACCCACGCCGCCCACCAGCGCAACATCGACACCCCGCTCCTGCTCTCCACAGTCCCCAGCTCAGTCTCCACATGTGCAGCATCGGCGGGTCATAACCAACGAGCTTGGCCTGGCAGATGTACCGGAGGTGCGCCTGGTGGCCATGGAGCATCGTGGCCCCTCGTGGACGAACGATGACTGGCCACAGTTCGAGATCTTGGACTACGTGGCTGATCAGGCGTGGGAACGAGTGACAACCCATGGCCACGAAAGTTTTTACGACTGTCCAAGGGCACGCGGCCATGAATTGTTCGCATTCCCCCACCCCAGCGACGAGGATTGGGAATTGGACGACGAGGAAGAGTCGGCCCGAAGGCTGCCGCGGATCAACCGTTACATGCGTGAGTCGTACGGCCGCGCCTAGATCACAGGTCTATGCCGCTGTCGTTGCGTTCCTGCGGAGGAGCGGCGAGGTCAGGCCGGTGGTTCAGGAAGATCTTCGAGGACGCTGGACTGAGTGGTCCCCAGCTTCGATTGATCAAGGGCGACCGATGATCGCGGGCCGGGAAAGCGGAAAGCCCGTCACCTCGGAGAACTCTCCAAGTGACGGGCTTTGCCCAACCGTCGGGACGACAGTGTGCTGGTTCAGGACATAGGAAACCCATGTCGCAAGACATAGGAAACTTCAACAGAGTGTGTCTCGGGACATAGGCAACCATCGCGGTCATGA
>NZ_PVNG01000014.1 GCF_003001935.1 Nonomuraea fuscirosea
GGGCTCGACGTCTCTCCCGACGCCAAGCAGCTGCTGGCCGACCGCGGCTACGACCCCGTCATGGGCGCCCGGCCGCTGCGCCGGACGATCCAGCGCGAGCTGGAGGACTCCCTGTCGGAGAAGATCCTCTACGGCGAGCTCCGGCCCGGTCACATCGCCAAGGTCACCGTCGACGCGCTCGGGTTCGTCTTCACCAGCGAGGACGCGCCCAGCAGGCAGGATGAGAAGGTGACGGCTCCGGCTTGAGATCCCGGCGGGCCCGTCAGTTCTTCGGCTCGGCTTCCTTCCCCCGAGGTACGGCCGGCGGTTTCGGCGGCGGTCCCGGCGGGAGGGGGATCGGATCGTCCTTGAAGAGTTCGGGTACGGCCCGGTAGAGGATGGCGGTGATCGGCACGGCCACGACCGCGCCCGCGATCCCGGCCAGGATGCCGCCGACGGCCAGCACGATGATGATCGCCAGCGGGTGGAAGTGCAGCACCCGGCCGACGATCAGCGGCTGGAGCACGTGGTTCTCCAGCTGCTGCTCGACGATCAGGATGCCGATGAAGATCAGCGCGTAGATCGGGCCCTTCGCGCCGAGCGTGACCAGCGTCGCGACCGCGCCGGCGAACAGGATGCCGACGATCGGGATGAAGCTGGCCAGGAAGATCAGCACGGCGAGTGCCGCCCAGAGCGGGACGCCCATGACGGCCAGCACGACGCCCATGAGCACGCCGTGCACCGCGGCCACGGCCACCGTGCCCTGCACGTAGTGCGACAGCGTGGTCCAGGCGGTCCGCCCGGCCCGGTCGACCCGCGGCGCCATCCGGCCGAACCCCTTGAGGAACCATGACCAGATCTGGTCACCGTCCTTGAGCAGGAAGAACGTCACGAACAACAGGAGCACGATCGAGGCCAGCACCTCCACGACGACCACCGTGCCCGCCAGAACCGTGGAGGTGATCTGCTGCTGCCGCTCAGTGACGAACTTGGCGATCTCATCCACCCAGCCGCTGAGCTGGATCGGCTCCAGGTGCAGCGGACCGGTGTAGAGCCAGCCCTCCACCGTCTTTGCTGTCTGCCTGACCTGTGTCACCAGGCCGGGGAACTCCTCGTTGGCCCGGACGCCGACGATCCAGCCCGTCCCGCCCAGCACGGCGAAGGCGACGAGCATGGTCACCCAGGTGGCGTAGATCGGCCGCAGCCCCGACGCGCGCAGGCGCCGGGTGAGCGGGAACAGCAACGCGGTCAGCAACAGGGCGACCGCCACCGGCAGGGCGACGATGCGCATCGTCGCCACGAAACCGAACACGTAGTTGGCCACGATGCCGATGACGATCAGACACGCGCACCACGCGGCCATCCTCGCCAAGGTCGCCGGAACCAACCGCAGCAGGCGCTCCTGACGTGGATCCATACCCGTCAACTTCCCCACCGGCCGGAGATAGGCACTCTTTCAAGCTTCAAACGAGGGAAATACCGAGAGCAGGCCGGCGGGTACCGCTCTCGCCGAGGCCGCCCTCCCGGCGATCCGGACTTGCTTCGCCGGCCGGCGTGGCCGCGTCTATCGTGCTCCGCCGGGGTTGTCTCTGGCCGCTCGCGTGATGTGCCGCTGTGCCCAGTAGACGACGTGGTCGGCGACCTTCTCCCATTGGGGGGCGCCGAGGGAGAAGTGCGGCATGCGGGCGAACTCCTGGTAGTCGGTGACCGCACGGGACTTGCGGTAGCGCTGGTAGATCGCCCGTACCAGCGTGGTGGGGACGGTGTGGTCGGCGCCGCCGGCGATCAGGAGGAGCGGGGCGCGGGTGTCGTTGTCCACGTCGACCCGGGTGGCGGCGTGCCGCCGCAGGTTGGCGGTGGCGGCCTGGAACAGCGGCCGGCCGGGGGCCGGCACGTGGTAACGCTGGTAGATCGCCTCGGACTCCTGCGCGGTCAGGGTGTTGGTGAAGGCGTAGTGGAACTGTTCGGCGCTGAGCGCCACGGTTCTGGACCGGTTGCGGGGGTTGGCCAGGACCGGCAGGGCCGAACGCAGGCTGCTGAGCGGCAACCGCAGCACGCCCTTGATCGGGGCGGGGTGGATCGCGACGCCGGCGACGCCGAGGCCGCGATCCAGCAGGATCTGCGTGATCAGGCCGCCGAAGGAATGGCCGACGATGATGGGTGGCCGCGGCTGCTCGCGGACGACCTTCTCGTAGAAGTCGGCCACTTCGGTCACGCCCAGGCCTTTCATGACGGACGGATTCTTGCGCAGGGCTTCGACCTCGATCTCCATGCCCGGCCAGGCCGGAGCGGACACCTGGTGGCCGAGCGCGGTGTAGCGCGCTGTCCAGTGTTCCCAGGCACGCGGGGTCAGCCACAGCCCATGAATGAGGACGATGGGACACTTGCTGTCTGTGCTCTCGTTCATGAGGGTTTCTCCTGCCAGGTCATCGATAGGACAGCCGGTGGAGCTCGGGATCCGCGCTGTCCCCTTCAGCGCACAGGAATGGACGGCCGGAGGAAACGGGCAATTCATGCACTGCTCATCTCCTGAGCTGATAACCGAGCCTCGGATGACGAGACCGGACCTGCTCAGAGCTCAAGGACGGCAAGGTGAATGATGTCGAACACGCGACCTCCGCAGGAGGCGGATCCCGCCAACGGTGCGGACCCGGCCCTGGCCGGCGTCCTGAAGGCGATCGGCGAAGCCTCGCGAGCTCTCGCCCTGCGGAACGCGATCGGCCTGGCCCGCGCCGCCGACCGGCAGCGGCTCGCCGTCTACCTGGAGACGATGACGCCTGACCAGCTCGCCGGAATGGCCGACGCCGCACAACTGCTCAGCGTCGAGGCCGGCCGGGCGCTGGCCAGGAGGGCCGAGGACGGGGGTGCGTCACCGGCCGACGCGGCCTCCGGCGACCTCTGACCGCCGGCCCCTTCGTGACGCGGGCGGCGGCGTCAGGCGGGACCGTCCGTGGGTCCGACGGCGGCGCCCGGAGCGCCTTCGACTTATGCGGGCCCGGTGGCCGGGCTGACGGGTTCGAGCCAGCCGAGCCGCCCGGCCAGACTCCGGGCGCTGTCGATGACGGCGGCGATGTGAGGTGAGGGGTTGTCCTGGTGCCACAGCAGTGACCAGGGATAGTGCGTGGCGGGCTCGATCAGGGGCCGCCAGGTGGTGCCCGGCCGGTTGGAGGTGCGGAAGGAGGAGGGGACGCAGTGCACGCAGCGGTGCTGGAGGACGAGATCGGCGGCGGCGCGGCTGCTCTGCACCGTGCCCTCGTAAAGGGTGGGGGCGAACCCGGCCGAGCGGCACAGCGTGAAGACGAACTGGTTGAGCTCCGGCGTCTGGGATTCCTCGCCGAGCAGCAGGAGCTCATCGGCAAGGGCGGCCACGGGTACGCCGTCGGACTCGGCGAAGCGGTGCTCGTCGGGCACCAGCACGCCGAGCGGATCGAGCCTGATCAGCTTGGAGGTCACCTCGCCCGGAGCCTGGGAGGCCTGTCCGATGGCGATGTCCAGGCGGCCGTCGGCCAGTTGCCGGTACTGCTCGGGCGTTCCCGCTTCGACCTGGTGGATGGTGATGCCGGGATGGGTGCGCTGCAGTTCGCGCAGGATCTGCGGCATGGTGTCGTAACCCGCGTCGAGGATGCCGGCGCGCAGCGTGGGTACGGGCGCGGCGGCGTTGCGGGCCACCTGCGCGGCCCTGCCCACGCGATCGAGGATCTGCCGGGCCTCGACGAGGAAGGCGGCACCGGCCGGGGTCAGGTCGACGTGGTGGGTGCTGCGGTCCAGCAGCCGCACCCCCAGCTCGCGTTCCAGCCGCTGGATCTGCTGGCTCAGCGCGGACTGCACGATGTGCTCGCGCTCGGCTGCCCGGCCGAAGTGCAACTCCTCGGCTAGCGTCACGAAATAGCGCAACTGCCGAAATTCCATACACACCACCCCTTCCCGGCCGGGCGGCGACTATCCGGGCCTTCTCCTCCCCCACTCTAAGTGCCACGGGACGGCGTGGCCCGTGCGGACAGAGGCCGTCCGTCAGTCTCCAGCCAGGGCGCGGGCCTGTTCCCGCCGGGGGACGCGGCGGCGTTCGAGGCGCTCCTGATCGGGCCAGTGCACGTTACTCACCCAGCCGAGCCGTTCGAACAGGCCGATCACGGCGGCGGACGGGTCGAGCTGGCCGCGATCCACGCCGTGGCGGGCGCAGGACGGCTCGCTGTGATGACCGTTGTGCCAGCTCTCCCCGAACGACAGCAGCGCCAGCGGCCACAGGTTGGTGGAGCGGTCGTGCCGGCGCGTCTTGAACGGCCGGTTGCCGAGCACGTGGCACAGCGAGTTCACGCTCCAGGTGACGTGCTGCAGGAGCGCGACCCGGATCAGGCCGGCCCAGAGGAAGGCGGTCAGGGCGCCGTACAACGTGCCGGTGATCGCCCAGCCGGCCAGGAACGGCAGCGCCAGCGACAACGCGCACAGCGCGGGAAAGGCGCGCGCCACCCGCGTCATGGCCGGATCGTCCAGCAGATCAGGGACGTAGCGCTGGGCCGGGGTCTGGTCGTCGATGAACAACCAGCCCAGATGGGCGTGGGCAAGCCCCCGAAACTGCCCGCGCAGGCCCGTGCCGTACCGGTAGGGCGAGTGCGGGTCGCCCGGCCGGTCGGTGAAGGCGTGATGACGGCGGTGCACCGCCACCCAGTCGATCACGTTCCCCTGAAAGCCCATCGATCCGGCGACCGCCAGCGCCACGCGCAACCATGGACGGGCCGTGAAGGAGGCATGGGTCAGCAGCCGATGGAAACCGACCGTCACCCCGAGGCCGGTCACCGTATAGAGCACCACGGCGAGCAGGAGGTCGGTGAGCGTGAATCCCCGCCCCCACATCAGGAAGATCGCGACGCCGAGCGCGAGGAACGGCGCCACCACGATCGCCCCTGTCAGTCCCACTTGGAGTCTGCCTGCCGGAACGTGCTCTTCCGCCTCGGGGAAGGGCGATGCGCCGTCGTAGTCCTGACGGCGTTCCGCCGTCTGTTTCGAAATGGTCATGAGTCTCTTTCGTCTCGTCTACACGGTGCGGCGGTGCACGTAGCACCAGCGCCAGGTCGATGGCGATGCCAGGGTGGCGACGACCGGATGGTCGGTCTCCTCGTAGTGGGTGCGGGAGTGACCGCCTCGTGCATCGTCGGAACAGGCCACCCACCCGCAGGTCAGGCACACCAGCAACCGCGCCCAGGCGCGGCCCAGCGCAAGGCATTCCTTGCATTCGGGCAGCCCGGGCTCCACCGTCGGGAGCTGGTCGATGTGTTCGCAGCGCGGGGCCTGACCGTTCAGGCCGGCGCGGTCGGTCGTGTTCGCTCCTTGTGCGTCCAGGGCCATGACGACCCCCTCACGATGACAGCGACGCAAGCTGCGCCGTCTGTTCATCCACCAGTCAAGGCGACCGGCGAACAGGCGGAAACGCGCAATCGCAGCAAGGCTCATCATCTGCCGCGATAAAGGGCCTCCCGGTGGACGTCGTCCGGTCCGGCCCCGGAACCGCCCGGCTCAGTCCTCCGGCTTCTCCTCGGGCGATTTCCCGTCGACGCCGGAGTCGAGGAGGTGGGCCCCGGCGTCGTGCAGGGTGATGCCGTGGCCCAGCACGTGGCCGGGGCCCGGCTCTTCGGGTGTCACGCCGGTCGCCTGGAAGCGAGTGTCGCGGGTCGGGCCGTCGCCGACGAGGTGACCGCGCAGCCGGTGGGCGCGGTCGTACACGGCCCACCGGCCCGCGCCCACCTGCGGCATGGAGTCCGGGTTGTCCTTGAGCCACTGCGCGTTGGCCGCGTGATCGGGCCGCTCGTCAGCTTCTTCCTGCTGAGAGGGGGCCTCTGTGGCATGATCTTCGATCTTGCGAGCACTGCTCATGTCGCGTCTCGCTCTCTGGTGATGGCTGTCGCCTCCGAGACATCGAAGGAGCGTTCTCAGCCTTGCACCACAGGGTATGGCACCGACCCGCACCACACAGGTGATCACGAGTGATGCGCGACTGTGGAGTCTCTTGCCGCCGCTCCCCGGTCATCAGCCGTGGTGATGACCGCTTGCCGCATCAGCGGTTACCGGCCGGCGCGCCGTGGCGTTGACTCGGCTGGGACAGGGCAGGAAGCCGGAGCGTGGGCCCGCGTCCGGCTGCTGTCACTGCCATCGCAGGGTTCTCGCGGAACCGCACCCCAGGGAGAGAAGGCGCGCCATGCCGGACGTACGCCGGAGCGAAACCTCCAACACGTGAGGATAGCGCTGCTGGGACCGATCGCCTGGCGCACGCCTCCACGTCATTACGGCCCGTGGGAGCAGGTGACGAGCCTGCTCGCCGAGGGGCTCCGCGCCGCCGGGGTCGATGTGACGCTGTTCGCCACCTTGGACTCCGTCACCTCCGGAGCGCTGGACGGTGTGTGCCCGCGCGGGTACGCCGACGATCCGTCGCTCGACGGGCGGGTGTGGGAGGCGATGCATGTCGCGCACGCGCTGGGCCGTTCCGGCGAGTTCGACCTCGTCCACAGCCATCTCGACTGGCTGCCGCTGGCCTTCGCCGAGCACTGCCGGGCCCCTTTGCTCACCACGGTCCACGGATTCTCCGGCAGGGGCATCCTGCCCGCCTACGCCCGCGCCCGATCCGCCTATGTGTCCATCTCGGACGCGGACCGTGCCCCCGAGCTGGACTACGTCGCCACCGTGCACCACGGCGTCGAACTGGACGCGTTCCCCTTCGACCCCGTGGGCGGCCGGCGGCTGGTCGTCTTCGGCCGCGTTCATCCCGACAAGGGAACGCACACGGCCATCGAGATCGCCCGGCGGTCCGGGATGCCGCTGACGATCTGCGGCATCGTCCAGGACGAACGGTACTTCGAGGAGGAGATCGTGCCGAAGATCGACGGCGAGCGGGTCAGCTTCCTCGGCTCCGTCGGGCCGGGGACGCGGGGCCGGATCCTCGGCGGCGCCGCCGCACTGCTGCATCCCATCGCGTTCGACGAGCCTTTCGGCCTGTCGGTGGTCGAGGCGATGGCCTGCGGCACTCCCGTCGTCGCCTACCGGCGCGGGTCCATGGCCGAAGTGGTGGATCCGGGCGTGACGGGTTTCCTGGCGGACTCCCTCGACGAGGCGGTCACCGCCGTGGCACGCATCGCGACGATCGACCGCGCGAGCTGCCGCGCGCAGGCGGAACGCAGGTTCAGTGCCGATCGGATGGTGGGGAGTTATCTGACCATATATCGCGAAATGTTAGGACAAATCTAGCGACTGATACTGTCAGGCGTACGCGAACCACGCCATCAGCTGATCGGTCGCGTCGGCCGGGCCCCCGAATGAGGACGGGCCCCCGGTGAAGTCTCCAGGTTCCCCCGCGGACGCACAGGCAGACGGGTAACCGTCTTCACCGAGCGAGCAGCACCCGAGTCCCATCGTGGTGCGGCCGGATGACCGAAAGGCGAGACAGTTGGCCCTCACATACGGGTTCCTCAGCACCCACCCGCCCACCCAGTGCGGGCTCGCGACCTTCAACTCCGCCCTGGCCTCGCATCTGGCCAGGGGTGAAAGGTCCGGCGGAATCGTCCGTGTCACCGCGGAAGGTGACGACGAACGCCCGCAGCCCGGAGTCGTGCACACCTGGACTCCCAGCGGGCCCGGCGGCTGGCAGGCCGCGGCCTCCGCTCTCGAGGACTTCGACGTGGCCATCGTGCAGCACGAGTACGGCATCTACCCCGGCCTGGACGGTCAGGACGTCCTGCCGTTGCTGCGGTCCCTCACCGTGCCGAGCATCGTGGTCCTGCACACCGTCCTGGTCGGGCCCACTCCCCCGCAGAAGGCCCTGCTCGAAGAGATCGCGGACGCGGCGGACGCGATCGTGACCATGACCGGCACCGCTCGTGACCGGTTGACGGCCGGTTACCGGGTGGATGCCGGCAAGGTGTTCGTCATTCCGCACGGGGCCGCCGACCACCTGCGGGTCCCGGCGCGGCGGCGCCCCCGTCCGCATCTGCTCACCTGGGGGCTGCTCGGCCCCGGCAAAGGAATCGAATGGGCGGTGCGTGCCCTCTCGCTCCTGGTCGGCCTCGACCCCGCACCGATCTACACGATCGCCGGCAAGACCCACCCCAAGGTGCTGGAGTTCCAAGGCGAGGCCTATCGCGACGGCCTGCACGACCTCGCCGCCCGGCTGGGAGTGTCCGCGGCCGTGCGGCACGACCCCGTCTACCGGGATCAGCACTCGCTGAGCCGGCTGATCCGCTCGGCGGACGTCGTCGTGCTGCCCTATGACTCGGCGGAGCAGGTGACGTCCGGTGTCCTCATCGAGGCCGTGGCCGCCGGTGTGCCGGTCGTCGCCACCTCCTTCCCGCACGCCGTGGAACTGCTCACCAACGGCCCGGGGCTGCTCGTTCCCCACGGCGACCCCGCCGCGCTCGCTTCCGCCATCCGCCGCGTCCTCACCCGGCCGGGGCTGGCCCAGCAGCTCACCGGGCGTACCCGCGCCCTGCTCCCGACGCTGCTGTGGCCGTCGGTCGCGGCCCGATACGACGGGCTCGGCCGGTCGCTCGTCGCCGCGCGACCGGCCGCGATGCTGCCGTGAGCGCCGCCACACCGGGTTTCGAGCATCTGCTCCGGCTGAGCGACGACACGGGCCTGTTCGAGCACGCCCGGTACGCCGTCGTCCGGCGGGAGCACGGCTACTGCACCGACGACGTCGCCCGCGGCCTCGTCGTCGCCTGCCGCGAACCGCGCCCCGGCCGGCGACTGACCCGGCTGGCCGAGTGCTACCTGGCCTTCCTCACCCACGCGCAGGATCGGTCCGGCGCGTTCCGCAACCGGCTCACCTTCGGCCGTCGCTGGGTCGAGCCGCCGGGCGTCGGCGACTGGTGGGGACGGGCGATGTGGGGCCTGGGCACCGCGGCGGCCCGCACCGCCATCCCCTGGATCCGGGACGAGGCGCTGCACACCTTCGTTCGCGGCGCCGAACAGCGCTCCCCGCATCCCCGCGCCATGGCCTTCGCCGGGCTCGGCGCGGCGGAGGTCCTGCGCATGACACCGGACAGCACCGTGGCCGCCTCCCTGCTGATGGACGCCGTGGCGGCGATCGGCACACCCTCGGAGCAACCCACCTGGCCGTGGCCGCAACCTCAGCTGACCTACGCCAACGCCGCTCTCGCAGAAGTGATCGTCGCCGCCGGGGAGCTGAGCGATGACCGGCAGCTGCTCACCACCGGCCTGCGCATGCTGACCTGGCTGTCGGACATCCAGACGCACGACGGCCTGCTCGCCGTCGTGCCCGCCACCGGCTGGCGGCAGGGCGCGCCCCGGGCCCGCTACGACCAGCAGCCGATCGAGGTGGCCGCGCTCGCCGACGCCTGCGCCACCGCGGCCTGCGTGACCGGCGACGACGTGTGGCACGAGCGGGTACGGCGGTCGGTGGCCTGGTTCGAGGGAGCCAACGACGCCCACGTCTCGATGCGGGACCCGGCGACCGGCGGCGGCTACGACGGCCTGACCGAGCACGGTCCGAACCTCAACCAGGGAGCGGAGTCGACCATCGCGCTGATCTCCACCATGCAGCATGCCAGGCGGCTCTGATGAGCATCAGGGATCTGGCCACCCGGCTCGGCCCGACCCTCACTCCCGACCCGCGAAGAGTGATCATCAAGCTCTTCGTGCCCGGCGAGGACGCCGCGCTCACCCGGAGCAGGGCCGCCGCGCTGATCGACCGCATCACGCTCCTCGACGAGGACCAGACCACCGAGATGCTCCAGGAGACGCTGCGCCGCTTCGGCAACCGGCACCACGACCTCGAAACGACCTTCGCCCATCACCACGACCTGGTCCGCCATCGCGTCCCGCGCGACGTCGACCTGTCCCTGCCGGCCCGCCTCCTCGTGGGCGCCTACTTCAGTCACGAGTACGCCGTGGAGGGCGCGGCGGTGTGCAATCCCTCCATGGTTCCCCATCCCGACCAGTCCGGCCTGCGCCCCGGGCAACTCCGTGTGGCGATCAGCCTGCGGCAGATCGGCGAGGGGCACCTGTCCTCGATCGGCTTCGCCACGGCGCTGCTCGGCCCCGGCTCCGAGCTGGCGATCGGCGACCGCTCGGGAACGTTGTCCGTCGGACGCCGGAACCGGATCCGCCATCGACGCGACCTGCTCGCCGCCGGGCTCAGCGACGACGCCAGGGACAACGAGGTGACGGCCGCCGTTCTGCGATCCCTGCCGGAACGCTTCGACGACAACGACTTCGAGTACGCGATCGCCCGGCTTCCCGGCGACCTGCTCACCCGCACGTCCACCCAACCGACCCTGGAAGAGATGCGCCGCGCCACGCACTCCGACTACGCCGTGGCCTTCCCCGCTGACCTCCCCCTGCACCGGCGCGTTCTCTGGCCATCGACCACGGCCGAGTCCAACGGCATGGAGGACGCGCGATTCGTCCGCATCGCCGACCGGGACGGCGCACCTTCGTACCGGGCCACCTACACCGCCTATGACGGGCGGCACATCCGCTCCCACCTGATCGCCAGTGACGACCTGCGTCACTTCGCGATCACTCCCATGCGCGGCCCGGCCGCCGTGAACAAGGGCATGGCGCTCTTCCCGCGACCGGTCGGCGGGCGGACGCTGGCGCTGTGCCGCTCCGACGGCGAGACCATCGGCCTCACGGCGCTCGACCGGCACAACAGCTGGCAGCCGCCGACGCCTTTGCACAGCCCCCGCCAGGACTGGGAGCTCATCCAGGTGGGCAACTGCGGATCCCCCATCGAGACCGGCGCCGGCTGGCTCGTCCTGACCCATGGTGTCGGCCCCATGCGCGACTACTCGATCGGCGCCCTGCTGCTCGACCTGTACGAGCCGCACCGTGTCATCGCCGAGCTGCCCGGAACGCTCCTCACCGCCGACGACAGCGAGCGCGAAGGCTATGTGCCCAATGTCGTGTACTCCTGCGGCGGCCTGCTTCACGATGACGCCGTGTGGTTGCCCTATGGGGCAAGCGACACCTGGATCGGATTCGCCCGGGTGCCGCTCGGCACCCTCATCAACGCGATGCGTCCGCTGCGGTGAGCCGTCGTCACAGGCGCAGGTGCCGGACCAGGGCGTCGAGGACGACCACGTCCTCCCCCGGCTCCAGTGTCTGGGGGTTCAGCGCGATCGCGTCGCCGGAGACGCCGGTCACGCCGACCGCGATCCGCGGGTCCCCGTCCCACAGGGCCCGCACCAGCGCGTCCCGGGTCCAGCCGCTGGCCGGCAGCAGCCGGACGATCGCTCGCCCGTGCGGCTGGCCCGCCTCGCTCGGGTAGCCGCGTTCGGCGACGACGCCCGGCAGTCCGCGCAGACCCGCGATCCACCGGTCGACGATCTGCTCGTAGCCCGCCAGCAACGCCTGTTCGTCCTGGTCCAGGGTCCATTCGACGGCGGCGTACAGGGCGAGGAGTTCTTCCTTGCCGACCTTCATGCCGCGGCCGATCTCCTGGTTCGGTGACGCGTGGGCCCGGCACCGGTCGACGATCCAGCGCCGCCCCAGCACCAGGCCGCTGGCCTGGGGGCCGCGCAGGCCCTTGCCGCCGCTGAAGATGACGGCGTCGGCGCCGAGGCCGGTGGTGAAGTGCCACAGTGAGGAGACGGGCGGGATCTGGGCGGCCGCGTCCACGAGCACCGGTACGGCCGGGTCGAGCTCCCGCGCGACGCGCAGCACGTCCTCGATCGGCAGCGCGCCCGCCGCGTAGTGGGCGCCGGCGAACCACAGGACGCAGGCGGGGCGGCGGGCCAGGGCGGCCCTGAGCTCCGCGATCGACGGGCCGATCTCGACGATGCGGGCGCCGGTCAGGCGGGCCGCGTAGTCGTAGCCGTTGCGCTGGCCGGTGAACATGACGACCTCGGCCTCGGCCGGGAACGCCTGCGCGGGCCCCCCGACGCAGGACGCGACCGTGAGGGTGATCGCCGCCGCCGCGCCGGACGTCACGCAGGCCGCCTCGTTGCGGGTGAGCGCGGCCAGGCGCTCGCCGACCCGGTCGTGCAGTTCGGGCAGGTCGACGAAGCAGGACGCGGCCTGCGCCATCGCCTTCAGCGCCGGCGGCGGCATCAGCGAGCCGCCCAGCGCGGTGAGCGTCGCGGAGGCGTTGACGACGGGCCGGACGCCGAAGGGGTTGCTCATACGACGAACTTCGACATCGCCGGTACGCCGCAGCGCTCGGCCAGCCAGGCGTCCAGGTGGTCGTTGTCGGTGCCGTCGAGGTGGGTCAGCTGGTAGACGGTCGCGGCGGGCAGGGCGTCGGCGAGCGCGGCGCACCAGCCGGGGTCGTCCACGGCGAGCAGCGTGCGGGCGGTCACCGCGGGTGCGTGCCGGATCGGGTCGAAGTAGGAGAGGGTGTGGCCGATGGTCTGCGCCGATGAGCCGGCGCGCAGGTGGTCGTTGAGCTCCTCCAGGGGGTAGTGGCTCGACTTCAGGCGGGCCTCCATCGCCCGGTGGAACAGCAGCTCCGAGAGCTGGACCGCGCTGAACCCGGGCCGCCGGGCCGCCGTCAGCAGGGCCAGGTCGTCGCCGCGGACGGCCACCCGCGCCGGATCGACCTCGGCCAGGCTCATCAGGAACTCCGCGGCCCGCAGGCAGTCCGCGGCGATCCCGCGATAGACGTACGTCGCCGGGTCGTCGATGCCCATCGTGAGCAGTCCCGGGTACGCCGCCGCGAACCCTTCGTCGGCCAGCCGCTGGCCCCGGTGCATCAGGCCGAACAGGACGTACCGGCTCCGGTCGTTCGGGTGCGGCATGTCGTTGACGCTCCCGTACCGCGGCGTCTGCAGCAGCGCGGGGAACGGCCCGTCACCGGCCGGGATGCTCAGCCAGCCGGTGACGCGGTACGGCCCGGCGCTGGTGAGCCGCACGGTGTAGCTGGTCGCCTCGTCCGTCGTCCGGGCCGGCACCGGGTCGAGCACGGGCCGGGCCGGGATCGCGGCCAGTTCCGCGTCCACGGCGGACCAGTAGGCGTCGAAGGTCATCGGGTCCACCGTCCCGGGGGGAGGTACGTCGGAGTTCATCGGTTCACCGTCCCGGGGTGAGGTGTGCGGCAAGGAAGTCCTCCACGATGCGCAGCACGCCGGGCAGCCCGGCGTGGTGCGCGCAGTGCGGGTAGGCGTGCAGGGTGGTCTCGCAGGTCAGCGCCCGGCGCAGGGCGAACCCGGTCTCCGGCGGGCACACGTCGTCCTCCATCCCGACATACAGCAGCGTCGGCGCCCGCACCTTGGGCGCGAAGTTGAGCCCGTCGTAGTAGGCGACCGTCTCCCGCACCCGGCCGGCGTCCTCCGGGTGCAGCCGCAGGTACTCGTTGATCTCCTCGTACGGGTACGACCGGGTCAGCGTCGCCGCGGTCATGATCCCGCACAGGTACGGCGCCCCCGCCGCGACGCACCGGATCACGTCCGGCATGAGCGCGGCCGTGGAGATCCCGAGCCCGCCGCCCTGGCTCGACCCCTGCAGCCCGATCCGCGAACTGTCGACCTCGGGGCGTTCGAGCAGCACCTCGACCGCCCGCACCACGTCCAGGTAAAAACCGCGATATCCATAGGTCTGGGGGTCGGCGATGTTGTGCGTCAGCAGTCCCGGATAGCCCGGGTTGAACAGCTCGTTCGACCGCAGTTTCCCGCGCGGCGCGACCGCGAGCGCGGCGTACCCGAGCTCGGACCACTCCTTCGGGATCGTCGGCTCCGAGATGTAGCCGGGGATCGTGACCAGTGCCGGATAGGGGGCGGAGGGGCCGCGCGGCACGGTGTACCAGCCGGCCACCCGCAGCCCGCCGTAGCTGGTGTACCGCAGGTCGTGCACGATCACCCGGTCCGTGGACAGCGCCGGCAGCTCGGTCAGGACGGGGTCCAGGGGGTGCGACGCGCAGTCCGCCAGACCGGCCGCCCAGAAGTCGTCGAAGTCGTCCGGCAGCTCGACCTCGACGACCGCGTTTTTCGGGTCTCTCAACAGCGTTCCTCTCAGTACGGGGCTAGGACGGCGCGTGCAGCGCGGTGCCGTCGGAGGCCTTGAACAGGTGCAGCCGCTCCCGGTTGAAGCCGGCGTACACCGTGCTGTCATGACCCAGCCGGAACGGCACCGGCACCCGGGCCTTCAGCAGCTCGCCGCCGATCCGGACGGTGACGAGCACGTCGGGCCCGAGCGGCTCGGACACGAACACCTTCCCCGGCTGGTACCCCTCGACCGGGGTCGGCGACAGCGTCACGTCCTCCGGCCGGACGCCGAGGACGACGGCCGGGTCGTCCGGCGCGTCGTCGTACGGGCCCAGCTCCTGCGTCAGCTCGCCGCCCCGGAAGACCCGCACGCCGTCCACGTCGGCCAGCTCGCCGGTGACGAAGTTCATCGGCGGCGAGCCCATGAACGAGGCGACGAAGCGGTTGGCCGGCCGTTCGTAGATCTCCCCCGGCGTCGCGCACTGCTGCACGACGCCGTCACGCATCACCGCGATCCGGTCCGACATCGTCATCGCCTCGACCTGGTCGTGGGTGACGTAGATGAACGTACGGGCGACGTCCACGTGCAGCCGCTTGATCTCCGCCCGCATCAGCACCCGCAGCTGCGCGTCCAGGTTGGACAGCGGCTCGTCGAGCAGGTACGCCCCGGCGTCGCGGACGATCGCGCGGCCGAGCGCGACCCGCTGCCGCTGGCCGCCGGACAGCTCGCGCGGCTTGCGGTCCAGCAGGTCCTCGATGTCCAGCGTCCTGGCCGCCCGCAGCACCTGCTCGTCGATCGTCGCCTTGGGCACCCGCATCATCTTCAGCGCGAACCCGATGTTCTGCCGCACCGTCTTGTGCGGGTAGAGCGCGTAGCTCTGGAACACCATCGCGACGTCGCGCTTGTTGGCCGGCAGCCAGCTGACCGGCTTGCCGTCGAAGAAGACGTTCCCCTTCGTGGGCCGTTCCAGGCCGCAGATCATCCGCAGGGTCGTCGACTTCCCGCAGCCGGACGGGCCGACCAGGGTGAGGAACTCCTGATCCTCGATGGTCAGGTTCAGGTCATCCACCACGGTCTTGCCGCCGAACGCCTTGGTGATGCCTTCGAGCCGTACCTCTGCCATCTGTCAGCCCTTCACGGATCCGGCGGCCATGCCCTGGACCAGCTTGCGCTGGAAGAGCAGGGCCAGCACCAGGGGTGGGACGACCGCGAGCACGCCGGCCGCGGCCATCACGGTGAACTGGGTGTTGAAGTCGGTGGCGAAGTTCGCCGCCACGACCGGGATCGTCTTCGCCGCCTCGGTGCTGGTCAGGAACAAGGCGAACATGAACTCGTTCCAGGCGGTCATGAACGCGAACACCGCGGCCGCGACCAGCCCGGGGGCCGCGACCGGCAGGAACACCGACCACATGGTCCGGAACCAGCCGCACCGGTCCACCCGGGCCGCCTCCTCCAGCTCGCGCGGCACCGAGCGGAAGAAGTCCTTCAGGATCCAGATCGTGATCGGCAGCGCGAACGTCGTGTACGACAGGATCAGCGCCAGGTAGGTGTCCAGCAGCCCGAACGTCCGCATCAGCAGGTAGAACGGGATGATGATCGCGATGCCCGGCACCATCCGGGTGAGCAGGTAGAGGACCAGCAGCACCTGGCTGCCGCGGAACTTCAGCCGCGAGAACGAGTACGCCGCGAACGTGGCCAGCACCAGGTTCAGCACCGCCGTCGAGGTGGCCACGATCAGGCTGTTGCGCAGCGAGTACGGCGTCTCGTCGATCGCCCGGCCGCCGACGAGCTGCTGCGCCTCGTTCGGGTTGACGAAGCCGAGATAGTTCTCCAGCGTCGCCGGGTTCGGGATCCAGTGCGGCGGTACGGAGATCGCGTCCACCTCGCGCATGAAGCTCATCGCGACGATCCAGTAGAACGGCAGCACCAGATAGAGCGCGAACGCGACCGCCAGCACGTACAGGACGATCTTCTTCCAGGGGATGCGGTAGCGCAGGGGGACCTTGACGACGGTGCTCATACCTCGAAGTTCCCCTTCCGGTAGAGCAGGCCGATGTAGCCGACGGAGATCAGCAGGGTGATCGCGGTGATGACCCAGGCGTAGGCGCTGCCCAGGCCGAAGTCGGTGAAGGTGAGCACGGTCTGCACGTCGAGCAGGGCGATGGTGGTGGTCGCGTCGCCCGGTCCGCCGCCGGTCAGCACGTAGATGGTGTCGAAGGCGCGGAAGGCGTTCATCGTCTCCAGGATCAGCACGATGAGCAGGGGGTGCAGCAGCCACGGCAGGGTCACGTGGACGAAGCGCCGCAGCCCCCCGGCCCGGTCGACGGTGGCGGCGTCGTACAGCTCCGCGGGGATCGTCGACAGCCCGGCGAGCAGGATGATCACCGCGAACGGGAGCGTGTTCCACACCTGGGCCAGCGCGGTGAACAGGAAGGCGCCGGTCCCCGACGTCAGCCATGCCTGGTAACCGTCGATCAGCCCGAGCTGGGTCAGCAGGCCGTTCAGCGCACCGGTCTTGGCGTCGAAGATGGTCCGCCACATGAGGCCGTTCACCACGCCGGGCATCGCCCACGGCAGCAGGGCCAGGCTGAGCAGCAGCCCGCGGCCGCGGAAGCGCTCGTTCAGCACCAGCGCCAGGATGAGCGCGAGGACGACGGTCAGCCCGAGCACGAGCAGGACGAACAGGGCCGACACCTTCAGCGCGGACAGGAAGGCCTGGTCGCTGAGCAGGGCGCCGTAGTTGTCGAGGCCGACGAACTTGGTCGCGCGCGGGCGTTTGAGGTTGTGCCGCTGCAGGCTGACCCAGAACGAGTACGCGATGGGGTAGGCGATCAGCAGGGTGACGACGATGATGGCCGGCGCGTTCAGGGCCCAGGCCTTGGCGTTGTCGCCCAGCGGCCGGCGTTCGGCGAGTGCGGCCATGCTCAGTTGTACTTCTTCTTCAGCGTCTCGACGGTCTGCGCCAGGCCCGCCACCGCCGCGGCCGGCTGCACCTGGTTGCTGAGCACGCCCTGCACGACCTTGTGCATCTCGATCTCGAACTCGGTGTACCAGGGCACGCCGAGCACGTTGCGCGGCGTGGCGACCTCGCCCAGGTGGGCGTAGACCTTCGGGTCGGCGAACTTCTCCAGCGACGCGGTGACCTCCGGGTCGCTCGCCATCGACTTGTAGGCGAAGCCGAGGCCGCGCTGCAGGAACCAGAACTTCGCGGTGTAGGGCTGCTTGTTCGCGTCGAGCCCGCCCAGGTAGGTGAGCAGCTTGAACGCGTCGTCCTTGACCTCGGTGTCCTTGGCCAGGGCGTAGAGCCGGGTGTTGCTGACCGTCCCGTGCTCCTTGCCGTCGAGGCTCGGCACCAGCGCCAGCCGGATCTTGCCGGCGGCCTTGGACTTGGCGGCGTCGTTGTAGTCGCGGCTGGCGTAGCGCGCGCCGATCGTGTACGCGTACCGGTTCGCCTTCATCGCGTTGTCGACCGGGACCGCGAGCAGTTGCAGGCAGGCCGGGTCGATCACCTTCGACTTGGTCGCCGCCTGCTGCAGCCAGGAGAAGACGTCCTTCACCACGGTGTCGGTGGTGTTCATGATCGGCGCCTGCTGCTCGTCGAACATGTTGCCGCCGCTGCCGAAGATGAGCGCCCACACCCAGGCCCACCAGGTGTCGGACAGCTGCGCCGGCACGCCGATGGGGTACTCCAGCAGGCCGGCCTCCTTGATCTTGACGGCCTGCGCCTCCAGCTCCTCCAGGCTGGCCGGAGGTTTCTTGATGCCGGCCTTGTCGAGGATCTCGCTGTTGTAGAGCAGGCAGTTGGAGTCGGTGTAGTACGGCAGGCCGTACCGTTTGCCCTGGTAAGTCATCGCGGCCGCGTTGCCGGGATAGATGGCCGCGTACACCTCGTCGACGCCGGGCAGGCCGTCGAGCGGCTGCAGGTAGTCGCCGTCGACCCAGGCCGCGAGGGAGTCGTCGTAGACGTAGAGGGCGTCGGGGCCGCCGCCTCCGGTGAACTCGGCCACTACCTTCTGCACGTACTGCGCGCTGGTGATGGGGGTGTAGTCGACCTTGATGTTGGTGGTCTTGGTGAAGTTGTCCAGGTTCTGCTGGACGAGGGCGGCCTCGTAGTCCCAGCCCTCGAACTTCACGCTGCCGTCACCCGAGCCTGCTCCGCCGCCTGAGCAGGCGGCCAGCAGGGGCGACACGGCGGGCATGGCCAGCCCGAGTCCCGCGTACTTCAGGATCTGGCGGCGGTTGAGCTCCATGGTTGTCCCTTCAACGCGATGAGCGCAGTAACGCTTGGGCGATGCGTAGCCGGTACAGACGCGTCGGCCGGCCCTTCTGGTGGTGCTGAGCGGTGCCTTCGACGCTCACCAGGCCGCCGGCGTCGAGGGTGCGGATCAGCCGCCGGCCGCTCTGATCCGTGATGCCGAGATGACCGGCCAGCTCGCCGGGCGAGATCGCGCGGCCTTCCAGTTCGTGGTCCAGCGCCGCCAGGCGGGAGACGGTGGCGGCGCTGAGGCCGACGGACTTCGCCAGCCGTTCGACGTCGTCGCCGTGCTCGCGGTAGGAGTAGCTGAGCGCCGCCCGGACCGGGCCCATCGGGCCAATGATCACGCCGCTGTCCTCGATGAGGTAGCCGCACGGCTCGCTCTCCCGCTCGGCCCTGGCGGCGGCCTGCTCGGCCAGGGCCACGCAGTTGCGGGCGGACGCGCCGACGCCGAACCCGGCCGAGACCTGCGCGCCGAGCGCCGCGGCGGCCTCGGCCAGCGCGGGCACGGCGACCCAGTTGCGGGTGATGCGCTCGAACAGGGCCTTGTGGGCGAAGACGACGACGCCGCGCCGGCCGCGGTCCTCGATCCACGCGCCGGCGAACTCGGGGGTGTTGAGCAGCAGGTTCATCAGGCCGATCCGGGCCCGTTCCTCGTCCTGCGAGTGCGAGATGAGAAAGACCCCGGCGGCGAAGCGTTGCGCGCTGGCCCGCTCGGACTCGATCCGGAGCGCGAGCTCGTGCAGCTCGGTCCTGATCGTGGCCGGCACCGGCATGCCGCTCATGATCGGCAGCTCGCCGGACAGCAGCTCGCGGGCGGCGGCGCGGACGCTGATCACGTAACCGCGGCCGCCGAACCGCCGGTGGGCGGAGCGGTGGAACTCGACGATGTCCCGCACGGACTGCGTGGGGGCGTACGGCAGGAACTCGATGGCGTCGGTGTCGAGCTCCAGCGCGGCGGCGACCGCCTCGACCGCCTCGGCGGGAAAGGTGTCGATGCTCACCGGCGTACGGCCCCACCCGCGCTCCTGCGCGCGGTAGAGCGCGAGGGTCAGATCGAGCGCCGACGAGCGGATCACGCCGACCGGGAGGCCGGGCGGGAGGAGCTCGCGGCTGGCCGTGTACGGGACCGGGCCCGCCAGGAAGCCGTCCAGCCGGGTCGTGCGGAGAAACTCGGCGACCTTGGCGTGGATCTCGTCCTCGTGGTCGTAACTGACCCATTCCAGGTCGACTCCACGCAGAGTGTTCGCGGCTTCCCGGAACAATTCACCGTGCAGCGAGTGGGTCACCACTCCGATCACTATGGCCACGACACCCCTTTACGAACCATGTTCGTAAATGACTCGTAAATCCGATGTTGACAAACTTCCCCCTCCTCGGGGTCCAGGTCAAGGGCTCAGCCGAAGAAATTCGCCGGTAACAAAGCCGAAGATCCCGCTAATCGGACGCCACCGAACCGACTTTTTCGGGCATCCAGTCCGATTCGTGCAGATATCTTTCATCGGCGCTCGCATCTTGGTTAGATGCCTTCGCCCGTGCTTCCCCTCAATCCCCAGGAGGGATCAGCTCGTGAACGTCATCACTCGCTTATCGGCCGCCGTCGTGGCGGCCGGTCTGGTTCTGCTCGGCCCGGCGGCGCCCGCGACCGCCGCGACCACCACGGTCGACAACGCCACCGCCGGCCGGTTCACCGCCGGCTCCGGCTGGGGCACCTCGGCCTGGTCCGGGCAGCGGTACGAGGCCGACTACCGCTTCGCGGCGCCGGACACCACCACGAGCGACGCCGCCTGGTTCAAGGCCGCGATCGCGGCGGCCGGAGCGCACCTGGTCGAGGTCTGGTACCCGGCCGACCCCGGCTACAACAGCGCCACCCCGTTCCTGGTGGCGACCGCCGACGGCACCCGCAGCGTGGTCGTCGACCAGCGCGCCAACGGGGGCCGCTGGGTCAGCCTGGGCACGTTCACCCTGGCCGCCGGCGACTACGACGTGGTCGGCGTCAGCCGCTGGACCAGCCAGCCGGGTTACGTCGTCGCCGACGCCGTCCGGATCACGTCCTCCACCGGGTCGCCCGCCTTCTCGCTGCCCCTCGCGCGCACCGCGCTGCCGCGCAGCGAGTACGACGACCCGCACCACGACTACCCGGCGATCGACCTCCCGGTCGGCACCGGCACCCCGGCGTACGCGGTGCGCCCCGGCACGGTGACGATCATCGACGACAGCCTGTGCGGGCGCGGCATCAACCTGACCGGGAACGACGGCGCCATCTACACCTACTGCCACTTCTCGTCGTGGTCGGTCTCCAACGGCGCGTCGGTCGGCACGGGGCAGCAGATCGGGCTGACCGGTAACACCGGCAACTCGACCGGCCCGCATCTGCACTTCGGCATCCGTACCGGCAGCACCCGCCGGTGCCCGCAGAACTTCCTGCTGGCCCTCTACGACGGTGTCACCCCGCCGGCGGCGAGCAGCCTGCCGACGACGGGCTGCTCCTACACCAACCGGTCGGCCGACGCCGAGCCGGTCATCCCGCTCGGCTGAGCCTCACCGCCTCCCTCTTCACCCGCCGGCGGGCGGACTCGTCGTCGGTCTCATGGGCGGGCTCGTCGTCGCGCTCGCCGGCGGGCTCGCTGGTGGTCTGGCGAGCTCCAGCGTCGTTTATCTCATCACCCTGACCTGTCTGTCCGTCCCGCCGCAGGACGCCGATCCGGCTGATGGCGTTCCTGCAGGACGCCCACAGGCTCGGGCTTCTGCGGCAGAGCGAGGCCGTCCACCAGTTCCGGCACATCGACCTGCAGAAACGCCTCGCCGCGCTGGGCACGTCGCCTTCGACCCGTCATGCCGTACGGGAGCCGTACGGGAGCGATCGAACCGCGGGCGACACGCCTCGCTGACCAGCCCAACCCGACACGTGGACCTCACATCCGGGCCCTCAACACGTCCACCTCACAACCCGGAGCGAACGGGTCGAAACCATGCTCGACCAGCCAGTGAATCGCCAGCAGACTCCGCATCGACCACCACCCGCGGATCACGTCGAGATCGACGTCACCGCCATAGCCGGCCACGAGGTCGCCGAGATACCGCTCATGCCCGAGCGTCAGGATGGCGAGGTCGAACAGGCCGTCCCCCTGCCCCGCCTCGGACCAGTCGATGATGCCCGTGACCTCGTCGCCGTCGAGGAACACGTGCGCGATCTGCAGATCGCCGTGCGTGAACACCGGAACCCACGGCCGCAGCGCGGCCTCGGCGACCTCGCGGTTGCGGGTGACCAGTTCGGCGGGCAGGACGCCGTTCGTCACGAGCCACTCGCATTCGCCGTCGAGCTCCGCCCTCAACTCCTCGACGCTCCGACCGGCCCGGCCGAGCCGGGGCGGCAACGGCGCGTCGTGCAGCTTCCGTACGGCGGCGCCCGCCGCGGCCCACGCCGCCGGGGACGCGGTCACCGGCTCACCGAGGCGGCCGAGCGCCGTCCCCGGGACCGCGGCGATCGCCAGCGCGGGCGGCTTGTGCCACAGAACCTCGGGGGTCGGGACCGGCGCCGAAGCCATCGCCTCGACCTCGGCCTCGATGCGCGCCCGATCGGCGTCCACCTTCAGGAACACGTCACCGACACGCAGGGTCGCGCGCTCGGAGTGAGCCACGACCACCTCGACCTCATCCATGGCCGACCAGTATTACCGCGGACGATCGCCGACGTCACCGGGTTTATCGGCAGGCCGCACACACCCACAAAGCCCCGGACCCGATGGAATCCCGTGCGTCGCGCCATAACCACGAGAAAGCCGCCTACCGACCGACAAGAGCCGCTACCGCTGATCACCGGCCACCACGGACCCGCTGCCCCACGGACCCACTGCCTCGCGGCCCCGCGGCTCCGCGGTCCACGGCTCAACGGCTCAACGGCTTCGGTAGACCAGGCCGCGGCGTTCGTACTCCAGGACCATCTCCACGTTCATCGACATCTCGGACCCATAGGTGCGCTCGACGAACCACAGGGCCAGCTCCAGCCCGCTGGTGATGCCGGCCGAGGTGAGCAGGTCGCCGTCGTCGACCACCCGCGGGCCCGGCGAGCCGGCGCCTGGGCCGTTGATGACCTTCCCGCCCTGCTCGGCGAGTAGATCCTTGGCGCCGTGGTGCGTGGTGCACGGGCGGCCACGGACCAGCCCGGCGGCGCCGAGCAGCAGCGCGCCGGTGCACACCGACGCCATGACCAGTCCCGGCCGGCGGACGGCTCGCAACGCGGCGGGGATCGTTCCGCGCCGGATCTCCGCCGCGACGCCCGGCTTGTCGGCGTCCCTCCCGGTCCCGCCGCCGGGCACCAGGATCATGTCGGCCGTGCCGGGGGCCCAGGCGCCGTCCACCTTGATCTCAGTGCCGTGGCTGGCCCGTATGGTGCGCGGCCCGTCCACGGCGACCAGAGTGATCTCGATCGGCGCGCCGAATCGCCCGGCGATGCCCAGGACCTGCAGCGGCGCCGCGAAGTCCAGCTCCTCGACGCCGTCGAAGAGCACGACGTGCACCCGTCGCCTTCCGCCGAGCGCCGTCCGCCCGGCCGCCTGCGCGGACGCGTCGTCGGACGATGCGATGGCGCCGGCCGCGTCGTCGGACAGGGCGATGGCTCCGGCCGCCGCCGCGGCGGTCGCCTGTATGAGGTGTCTGCGTTTCATGATCGGAAGTGTCGGCCCCATGCGACGCCTCGAACCAGCGGCAGCCGTGCCGATCTCCGCTACATTCTGGTCATGCCGCACACCGTGGCCGTCCTCGCCTTCGACGGAGTGGTGGCCTTCGATCTGGTGGTGCCGTGTCAGGTCTTCTCCGCGGCCAGACCGGGCGGAGAACCCCGGTACGAGATCAAGGTGTGCGGGCCGCAGGAGGTCAGCGCCCACGTCGTACAGGCACCCTGTTTCCGGATCAGCAGCGACTTCCCCCTCGAAAGCGCCCTCGATGCCGACAGCATCGTGATCCCCGGCCTCTCCCCGCCCACCCAGCCGCCACCGCCGCCGGTGCTGGACCTGCTGCGGGCCGCGGCCGCCCGGGGCATCCGCATCGCCTCCATCTGCACGGGCGCGTTCGTCCTCGGCGCCGCCGGCCTGCTGGACGGCCGCCGGGTCACCACCCACTGGAGCTTCGCGGACCAGCTCGCGCGGGCTTTCCCCCTTGCGACGGTCGACCCGTCCGTGCTGTACGTCGACAGCGGCCAGGTGCTGACATCGGCGGGCGTCGCGGCGGGCCTCGACCTGTGCCTGCACATGATCCGCGCCGACCACGGCGCCGCCGTCGCGGCCGAGGCCGCCCGCGCCGTCGTCATGGCACCCCACCGGCAGGGCGGCCAGGCCCAGTTCATCCACCACCCCGCTCCCGAGCCCGACGGCGCCGCGCTCCAGCCGCTGCTCCAGTGGATGCAGCACCACCTGCACCACCCGCTGACCCTGGCCGACCTGGCCGGCCAGGCCCGGGTGAGCGTGCGCACCCTCAACCGCCAGTTCCGCGCCCAGACCGGCACGACCCCGCTGCAGTGGCTGCTGGCGGCGCGCCTGGACCGCGCCCGGGAGATCCTGGAAACCTCAGACACCCCGATCGACCGCGTCGCCCACCTGACCGGCTTCGGCTCCCCGGTAACCCTGCGCCGCCACTTCACGAACCGCCTCGGCGTCAGCCCCAGCGCCTACCGCACCGCCCACCGCCAGCAGGGCCACCCAGCTCGCTGACCCCCTGCACCATCACCGTTCGAGACCGCGGCGGCAAGAAGCGTGCGGCTTTACCCATGTCTGCGAGTTCGCCAATACCGGCCATTCACGACATGAGATACGGCCTTAATCATCACAAAGGCGGAGAAAAGCCGAATCACCGAGTACGCATACCGTATCGCCAGCTGAATCTAAGAACATGAACCCGAAGGAAATATGCCGCGTCTTTGAGCAAACCTGCTGATCAGACACCCTCAACACCGTGAAAAAGGCTCCACCAGAACCACGCATCTAGCATCCTGAGCATAACCAGATCCTGGCCTGAGCTGAGCTCTCATTCTCTGGTACCCCCTTTCCTTGAAGAGGTCTCCGTGACTCGGTATGCCATCGACCGCGCCCACAACACGCTCCTCGCCCAGTGGAGCAGCGGCATCGGCGACACCGCCACCGTCGTGGCCAGACTCACCCACGACCAGGTGCACCGCAACACCCGCCGGCTCGCCGGCGAACTGACCCGCCTGTCCCACATCTGCTGGCGTTCCTACACCCACCCCCCGAGCGCCGCAGACCGGCATGGCCCCAACAGTCTCGGCTGGCACCGCCAGCAAGAACGCGACGCCTTCGACAGGATTCTCCCTGCCCTCATCGCCTCCACACAGCCCACCGACAATCCCATCAGCACCAAGGTCGAACAGACTGCCCACGCCGTCGCCCGCACCCTGCGCACGCTCGACAGCTCCCAGCTCACCACCCACATCACCACCGACGTCGCCGCCGAACTGGCCGCCATCGAACAGGCCGAACGCGGCGACCTGTCCGAACGCGCCCAGCAAGCCACGGCCCTCAGCCGTGAAGACGCCTCACCCCTGCAAATCTCCCAAGCCGACCGTCTCCTCCATGACAGCCCATTCGGCAGCCACGATCTCTTCACCCAAGTGGACCCCACAGCAGCCGCCATCGCCGCCGCCCACTGGTACTACGCCGCCGTCACCATCACCGCCCAGCGCACCGGCATCCACCCCGTCCACATCGTCGCCAGCGCCGAACAACACGAAAAACCTCTCACCCTCGAAAGCCTCACCGACATCACCACAGCCATGGACGCCGGCATGCGAGCCCGCCACGTGGTCATGCCCCTCATCCGCAACGCCCTCCATGTCGCCGACGGCCACCTCCATGGCATCCACGAAATCGAGCAACGCCTCACTGCCGCCCACGAAATCATCACCAGAGCTCACGCCGACCACCCAGAAATCGACATCACTCCGGACACCATCTACCTCCCCCTCACCTCCCTCGACCCCACCCGCCCCGCCCCCGACCTCCTCGACACCCTCCTCCACGGCATCCACACCTGCTGGAACCTCTACTACCACCACCACACCAACTCCACCCTCGATACCCCTCGAACACCGCACCAACAACTCCGCCAAACCTTCCTCACCACCATCCGCCAAGAAGCGGGCACCAGACCCGAACGCCTCCTCTAACACAGACGAGGCCATCCACGCGCCGACTCACACTTCGGCCAAGTCCGCCCTCGTGGCAGACCGGCCGAGGCGCTGACCGCACACCAGGACCCCGTAGCCCTCGCCGCCGTCCACCCGCTCCAGCCGCAGACGTGCCTCGCCGTGGTAGCCAACGGCGACAATGCCGCCTGTTGATCCCCTGAAAGCGTGGAGACGGTTCTATGCCACAGCGGTCCTCAGCAGGGCCGATGAGGCTGCCTCCACAGACAGGGCCGTGTCCACCAGGGTCCGGAGTCACACCTGTGGCTGCGTCCCCACGTCATACGAGCTGTGCGAGGCGGCGGGCCTGGCCTTCATCCGCCGCACCGTACGCTCGTCCGCCAGCACCCACGTCAGCGAGGGCTCCTGGCTGCGAAGGGCAGCGGCGATCAAGCTCTGGACAGCTCTGCTGGAGGGGTGGCGCGATGAACGAGCCTCACTTTCGCGATCGTGGCGCGCGCCATCTGTTTGCGGACATCTCGACGACTCTCCGTGAAAATCCCGCCGATGCTCGCTCGTCCCCCGCACGAGACGGCAAGGAGGCAAGCTGGAACCTGCCCGCCGTACCTGAAGCGGCGGCCGTAGCGTGTCGGCTCGTGCGCGAGGCCCTCGCCGTGTGGGGCCTGTCCGCTCTGGCCGACGACCTTACCGTGGTCGTGTCGGAGGTCGTGACCGGCGCGATCGGCACGCGAAGTGCGCGGTGACCCTCTCCCTGCACCTGCAGGCCCCAAGCGTCCGGGGAGAGGTGGCCGACCACAGCCCCGTCTGGTCGACTCCGCTACCTGCCGGCCGGACGAGGAGCACGGACGCGGGCTGGCTATCGTCGCGGCCTGCTCCGAGCGGTGGGGTATCGATCCGACGCCGGACTGCAAGAGCGCCTGGTTCGTCCGCGAGGAACGCCTGACTTCATGAACAAGTCGTCGACGTCCGAGAAACGCGCTCTTTCTCGACGACTTCGACACTCTGCAGGGCACCAGCCTGATCAGCATCCTCAGCCAGCTCCGCCACGGCTAGAACGAGCGGCACAAGGGGCTTCCGTTCCCCGCCTCGGCGGTGCTGTGCGGATTGCGCGACCTGCGCGACTACAAAGTCGCCTCCAGCAGCGACCCGGCACGGCTCAACCCGGCCGGCTCGTTCAACATCCTCGCTGACTCACCGCGTCTGAGCGACCTCACCACCGACCAGATCGCCGAGCTGTACGACCAGCACACCCAGGCAATCGGTCAGGAGTTCACCAAGGACGCCGTGGACCGGGTCCTCGAGCTGACCCAGGGACAACCCTGGCTGGTCAACGCCCTCGCTCATGCGATCACCTGCAAGATGAAGGTGACCGGCACCATCACCACTGAGCCGGTGGAGGACGCTAAGGAACGGCTGATCCGGGCGCGCCCCGTCCACCTGGACGCCCTCATGACGCGGCTGTACGAGCCCCGAGTAGAACGGGCAGTTCGGGCGATTATGGAGGGAACGCCGCCGGGCACGGACGCTTCCTTCGACGACGTCTCCTACGTTCGCGATCTGGGCCTCATCCGGGGAACCGGAGCACCGGAGATCGCCAACCCGATCTACCGAGAGTTCCTGCTGCGGCACTCCCTTCTGTGCGCCGACCTGCTGCGCCGGGAACAGCACGGACCTTTCACCGACGAGGCACTGATCCAGGCTCGTCGGAGAATCTTCGGAGCGGCATATTTCGGCGACGTTCCGAGTAGGCCTTGCTGAGTTTCGACTACGACCGTCGAGGTGATGCGACCTACATCAACTGAGGCCCACCCTGAGCGCCCCACGCTCAGATGCCTACGCGACGACCTATTCCTACCCGTCCCATCACCCCAGACGACACTCGACCGGATCGACCACCCTCTGCTACAGAAGGTGAGCGAGCAATTCGCTGCCTCGGACACCCCGCATGAGCGGATTCGGGCCATCGATGATGTCATTCTCTTCAAGGTCAAGAGCGGCCGATGGCCAGGTGCCGTCCTCAACCACGTACCGACTCCGAGGTGTGGCTTGATCTCGGCCAAATGCTCTTCTGCCTGGGAGCACAGCCGTCCGGTGGCCTGACCGGCGGTCTATCCGCTGCCCTTTTACCAGCATGGCCGGCACGGCCGAAGAGCAATCTCCAACCCTCTCGTTATGACCCGGCCGAACAGCGAACCACGCTGGACGGCGGCCGCGTACTTCCGGGCAATCAACGTCCGGGAGAGCAGTCATGGCCATCCGATCCTTACTACTCACGCTCGTCGTCGCGCTGGTCTCGCCCACCGCCGCCTCCGGTACCGGATCGCAGAACGCCGTACCGAACTGCGGCCGCAAATACACGCATGGAGTGCCAGGGAAAATCAAGATCATCATGCAACGGCGAGGTGGGGGCATCACCAACGGTAAACGATGGATCGCCTACTACGTCGAGACCCAGGTCCCGCTCGAAGGAGACGGTCTGCTCAACAGAGCCGGAGCCAAGGGCGTCCTACAGCGCACGTGGGGCAAGCAGTACAACGAAACCCGGTATCGCTGGATCCAGCGGAAGCTGTCGTGGGCGACACCACTCAAGAAACAATGGGAAGTTCACTACAACATCAAGGTCGAGCCGGGCTCACAGGTGAGAAATGAGGGACAGCTGCTCGTAGCGGGCTACAATGGTTACGTAGCCGCCGCATGGTTCTCATGCTGGGCCCGCTGACCACGACCGGAGCCGGATCGGATCACCATGGCGATGTCCAGGGCAGAGACGATCTCGCACGTTCTTGATGGCACGAAGCCTCTGACGCAACGCCTTCCCGGCCCTGGACAAGCCGATGCCGTCGCCCGTTGGCTTTCCGCTGACGGCCTTGGAGCAGTGCTTTTCGTCAGACACCGGCGAGACGGAATGCTGGCCGCCGAACTGTCTCTTGCCGTGCGTGACGCTGCGGGCAAGTGGCGAGACTTGGAGCTGGATTCGGGAGGGAACGGATATCCCGACTTTTTCTCAGGACTGCTAGATCCAGCCGCAGCCGTCCTTTTGGGCAGCACGGAGACCCTCGTCTCCGAGTCGGAGTTCCGAGATGGAGCGGCGACCATTGTGCGATTTCTTGAGGTGTGGGTCGGCGGTGCGATCACCTCGGTCACCTGCACTGCCGATTCGACCTCAGTGGATCAGGAAATATCGCCGCTCGGTGTCTGCCTGGCGGGCGTTGTCGGGGAAGAGAGCGCCGCGGTGCATGTGCGCGCGGAGGAGGAAACCCTGTACGTCATGCCTCTGACCACGTCCGCCATCGAATAGGAGTTCCTGCATGCGTCGGCCTGACGTCCTCTTGGCCCCTCCATCATCCGGTCGACTCGTGCGACGAATCGGTGACTATTCACGTCAGTTCGTGAGTGCGGGTGTCCAGGGGCTGCCGAGCAGCGCGTCGTAGAGGGACTGGGAGGCACACAGGCCGTTCTTGCGGACGGCGGAGATATTGCCGCGGATGACCAGGAAGGCCTGGGCGCCTTTGAGCGTGCGGAAGCCGCCGCTGACCTCGGTCTTCGTCTTGATCACGCGGGTGTCTTGCTCGGCGCGATTGTTGGAGAACGCGACGGCGACGTCCGTGGCGGACCGCAGCACCTCGTCTTTTCGATCCCGCAGCCGCAGCGCCAGGTTCCGGGCCGGGCCATGCTTTCACGAGCCGCGTGGGGGATGTGCTGCCAGGGCCCGTTCCACCAGGGCATCAAAGCGCCGGGACAGATCATCGAGCTTAGAAGCCGGCAGGCGATCGTGTCCTTCGTCCCGCCAGGCGGCCACCCACCGATAACCGTCGCCCAACAGCCACGCGGCAGCGGCTGACGTGCTGTCCGCACACGCCTTGAAGGCCGTCCGGTCCGCTTGGGTGGGCAGAAGCCTGTAGCGCAGCTCTCCCTGCTGGAACTTGTTGATCAGGTGCAGCTCGTTGACCGTTTCAGAGCTGCGGGATCCTCGGCCATGAGATGGTCCCGAATCGCACACAGCGCGAGCATCAGGGCGGTGAGACGCTGTTGTCCATCCACGATGATCCATTGCTACCGGCTCGGTGCCGGTTCTGGCCCAGGAGCGAGAACCACCGATCCCAAGACGTGGCTGGGTGCGTCGTGCCTCTGCTCGGCCAGCACGTCGACCTGGGCGGTGATATCGGACCACCGTTGGGTGAGCTGTGGACGTTCCCAGGTGCATTGACGCTGGTGAGGGGGACCAGAAATTGCTGGTCCGCCTGAATGAGCTTACGAAGGGTGGTTTCGTTCGCCTTCACGCCAGTCCCGTTCATCGTTCGTGCAATCGACGTGTCCCCGAAGGGACATAATCTACGATGCGCCGCCGATGAAAAACGTGGGCTCGCGCTGGCGATGGACAGCGGCACTTGCGCGATACGCGGCACCACGCAGCAGAGTGCACCTGCAACAATCAGACAAATGTTTCGACTTGGGATCACCCCTTCACCCGGTGATTATAGATCTGTAGAGATCAGTATCAATAGAGCGATATAATCCGTGGGTCGTGATCGCCAGCGGCCAGCGCGCTACCGGCCGAGCAAAAGCGCTGATCAGGACTTATCCGCAGTGTCGAAAACTCTCCCCGGGGCGGCGGATCCAGCATCCTGGGCACAACCATGAACTGGCCCAAGCAGAGCCCTCACTTTCTGGCCCCCCTTTCCTTGAAGAGGTCTCCGTGAGGTCGCTGCTCGAAATCACTGGAGCCAGGTCGGACCGGACCGCCAAGAGGAGCAGGGCGAATTCGCCGATGAGGAGCTCATCGAGGCCCGGGCTCAAATCTTCGCGTGAGGCGAAGTAACGCGGTGGTTTTCGACGGACGCCGCACCATCGGCGCATGCATACGGCTGCGAGCGCGGGCGGGCGAACCCTCCGTACAGCGACCGAGCCGGGATCACGTGTGGGAGGGCAAGACCTACCTCCGGCCGGGGGCACCTTCAAGTTCACGACTGCTACGAGGCCTGGTCGAGGGGATGTGTTCGACCTGGGGCAGCGGGATGCCACCTGCCGGCTGCTCCGATCTGATCGTGCAGGGCGATGCGGCTGCGGTCACAAGGTCTGGTGTGCCTGGTGGGCCGGGCGGCTTTGGTTGGGTGGATCTGGTGCCTTTTGTGCGGGAAGATCATGTAACGGCTGGGTCTGTGGGCCGACTTGATAGAACGGGCTTATTTTGCGGTAAATCGTGACAAAGCTAGGAATGGAGCAGCTTGTGGGCGATCCCTCCCCCTCCGATGCCTTCGATCGGATCGACACCACCCGGCCCAGTCAGGCCAGGGCGTGGAACTACTGGCTGGGCGGCAAGGACTACTACCCGGTCGACAAAGAGCTCGCCGACATGCTGGAGCAGACCTATCCCGGGATGCAGGAGATCGCCCTGCACACGCGGGCGTTCCTGCGGCGGGCCGTTCGTCATCTGGCCGAGCGGGAGGGGATCCGCCAGTTTCTGGACATCGGGACCGGTCTGCCCACCGTGGACAACACGCACGAGGTGGCGCAGCGGGTGGATCCGGCCAGCCGGATCGTCTACGTCGACAACGACCCGGTCGTGCTGGTGCACGCCCGCGCGCTGCTGACCAGCCATCCGGACGGGGCCTGCGACTACCTGGACGCCGACGTACGCGATCCCGACGACATCCTCGGCCGGGCGGCCCGCACGCTGGACTTCAGCGAGCCGATCGCGCTGCTGATGCTCGGCGTCATGGGCACCGTGCGGGACGACGACGAGGCCTGCGCGCTCATCGGCCGTTACCTGCATGCCATGCCGGCCGGCAGTTTCCTGGTCGTCGAGGACGGCACCAACGTGGTCAAGCCGCAGGCGGCCGCCCAGGCCGAGCAGTTGCGCGACGAGGGGCAGGTCTACTCGTACGAACTGCGCACGCCGGAGCGGATCGCCCGCTTCTTCGACGGTCTGGAACTGCTCGAACCGGGTGTCGTGTCGGTGTCGCGCTGGCGGTACGAGGGCGAGGCGATCGACGGCGTGCCGGACGAGGTGGACGCCTTCGGCGGCATGGCGCGCAAGAGCTGAGGCGTCGCGCGCACGAGCTGAGGCGTCTCAGGCACGAGCTGAGGCGTCGCGTGCACGAGCTGATCCGGAGGTTGTTCAGCCGCCGATGAGGTCGCGGGCCAGCGCGGCCGTCGCCGAGGCCGGTAGCGCGGCCACGCTGAGCTGGTCCATCAGGGCGTGGTAGGGCAGCACGTCCGTGCTCTTGGTGAGGTATTGGGCCGTGGTCAGGTGTTCCATGCAGACGACGTCGGGCAGCTCCTGCTGCGGGAAGCGCAGGATCGTGACGGGGCCGATGCCGCCGACGATGCCGCCGGAGGTGAACGGCAGCACCTGTACGCTCACATGCGGCTGCTCGGCCATCCGGGCCAGGTGCTCCCACTGGGCGTCCATCACGTCGGGCTCGGCCACGCGGCGGTGCAGTACGGCCTCGTCCATGATCACCCACAGCCGGTGCGCGTCCGGCTCGCCGAGCAGGCGCTGACGGCGCGCCCGCAGCGCGAGCCGCCGCTCGACCTGCAGGGGAGAGGGCCTGGGCGAGCTCCGGCTGATCACCGCGCGGGCGTAGTCCTCGGTCTGCAGCAGGGCGGGCACCACCTGGACCGCGTAGGTGCGGATCAGGCTGGTGTCCTGCTCCAGCCCGAGGTACGACTCGAACCAGTCGGGGATCACGTCCCGGTATTCCTGCCACCACCTGGGGGCGTTGGCCTGCTCCACCATGGCGAGCAGGGTCCCTCGCTCGGCCTCGTCGCTGACGCCGTACAGGGTGAGCAGATCGGCCACGTCCCTGACCTTGAAGCCGGTGCGGCCGGCCTCCATCCGGCTGAGCTTCGACGGCGAGGCCCGGATCGTGTATCCGGCCTGCTCGCGGTCCATGCCGCAGGCTTCGCGATGCTTACGGAGCTGTACGCCGATCAGGAGGCGGACGGCCGTGGACCCCGACCACGCGGGTGCCTCACGGGTGACGTCACTGAGATCGTCGTCAGTCGTCGGCATGCAGTCTCCTCGATCGGACGTACCCCACCGCGATTCATCCCTGAAACCCATCCTGCCACGAGAAAATCGTCTGTCGATCTCTTCGGTCCAAGTCGAGCCTGTGACGCCGGGTGTGGTGCGGCGGGCGGACAGCGCGGCGTCAGCGCAACCGCGCGATGGCGGCCCCGAGGAAGTGGTCGCGGCGGAGAGTGGCGTGGGGGCTGTACATCTCGGTCGGGGTGTTGAGCGCGGCTACGGCGTCCCAGTAGGCGATGTCGTCGGCGCGACTGCCGGAGGCGCGTTCCCAGCCCTCCAGTACGTGGCCGGGAGCGTCGTCGTCGTAGCGGATCGCGAACTGCTTGCGCAGTTCACCGAGGTCCACACCCGGGTTGCCGACGCCGGCGGTCTTCCAGTCGATCAGGCCGCGGATCCCGCCGCCGGCGACCACCGTGTTGCCCGGCCACACGTCGCCGTGCACGAAACCGACCGGCGTGCCGGGACGCTTGATCGCCCGGACCCGGGTGTCGGCCAGGTCGAGCAGGGCGGTGGTCGGCATCCGGCCCTCCCGGCGGTCCCGGGCGAAATCGTCGACCGCGATGGGGCGGGGCCGGAACGGGAGGTCCGGCGTCGGGTCGAGGGTGACGGCGTGGACCCGGGCGAGTGCGGCGCCCGCCGCCAGAAGGAGTTCGGTGGAGGGTGCTTCGGGCCAGGTGCTCGTTCCGGGCACGACGGTCTCCAGGCTCGCCGGTGTGCCGGCGGCACGGCCGTCGAGGTCGGCGGCGAGCAGGCGGGGAGCCGACAGGCCGTGCTTCTCGGCGACGGCGAGTGCGGCTACGTTCGTGGCGATCTGGTCCGACGAGATGCGACTGCTCGGGGATCGGAGGATCACCGAGCTGGTGATGCGAGGTTGGAGGAACGTCGAGCTGGTCGCGCCGACTCGGTGGCCCTCTGAGCAGGTCGTCCCTGTCCGGCGACCCTCTGACCATGTCCTGTCGCCTGGCGTCGTCAGGGCGATCCACCACGGGCTTTCGCCGCCGTGGAGGGAGCGGACGGCGCTGATCGTCGTCCGGCTGTCCAGCTGTTCCGCCAGCCAGGCGCGCAGCTGTTCAGTGGGGCCTGGACCGCGTCTTCTACCCTTCCCGCACTGGACGACTGTGATCCTTACGGGGGCGTCTGTCAAGGCCGCCGGACGGGCCCGCGCGTCGAGATGCGGGCCCGCGCGGCGGTGTCGGGGGCCGTCAGCGCTGGTCGGCCACCACGATGTCGTCGAGGTGGAGCGAGGCGCCGGTGCCGCCGGTGCCGCCGGTCAGCTCCAGGGCGACCGTGGCGGTGCCCGTGGGTGCGGTGAGCTGGGCGGTGAACTCCTGCCAGCTCGCGCTCAGCCCGCCGAGCGTGATCTCGTCGCTCCGCAACGCCTGCTGGCCGGCGTCGTACCACCGCAGCCGCAGCGTCGCGGTGGAAATGCCGGGAGTGCCCTGCCGGGCCCACACGCTGACCCGCTTGCCGCCGGGGGCGGCGTCGAAGCCGGGCCAGTTGCCGAGCTGCACGCCCCATCCCCCGCCCTCGGTGACGTCGATCCGCAGGCCGTAGGCGCCGCCGTGGGCCGCTTCGGCGGCTCGCTGCACGGCGCTGCCGTACCAGGCGTCCCACTGGCCGAGCGAGCCTTCGAGCGTCGCGGTGTCCTCGTCGAGGGCGTTGGGCACGGGAGGCGGGTCGGTCACGCCGTTGAGGGTGCTGCCGGCCTCCTGGTTGAACGGGGCCGAGCGCCAGGCGTTCCATGAGACGGTCTCGCCCCAGCCCTTGGCGAACTTCCAGTTACCCACATAGGTGTTGTCGTGGAAGCTGTTGCCGCTGGTGTGCATGACGCTCTGCTGGATCTCCGCGACCGTGTACGGCATCCAGGGCAGATTGTCGGCCCCCTGCGCGTACAGGGCCTGAACGCCGCAGTAGGTTCCGGCGCAGGGCACGTTCGCCTGGTCGAAGCGGAATTCGTTGCCGAACACCTTGACGTTGCGCGAATGCCAGCGGCAGTCGCTGCGGAACGGCTCGTTCGCGATGGAGGTGTAGCAGGGGTGGGTCGCGTTGATCGGGTCGAGATAGTCCCCGTCGTGCGGCTCCGGAATCACCGTCGGATCGACGAACGGCGTGCAGTAGCCCGTGCTGGTGTTGCCGTTGGAATTGCAGAACCGATTGGTGTTCTCGAAGATCGTGATGCCGGAGAAGTTGTCCTCGAAATAGTTGTCGTTGATGTTGAGATCTGCGCTCCCGCTCGTTTCCGAAGCGAGCCGGGCGTCACCACCGGATTCCGAGATGTAGATGGCCGGCGCCGGTGAGCCCAGGTTCTCGTTGCCGGTCACCCAGGCGTTCCGCTTGAAGACGTTGCGGGTGACGGTGGCGTTGTAGCTGATCTCGTACCAGAGGCCGATGCTCTCGTTGTGCTCGATCCAGTTACGGTCGAAAAGAAAGTCGATGTTGTTCGTGTCGGCCCAGAGGCCCACGCTCAGGTTGTCGTGCACGTAGTTCTGCGTGACGGTGGCGCCGTTGACGTCCCAGAACTTCACGCCGCCGGTGCAGCCGCACCCCTCGATCTCGCTCTCCCAGTCGTGCTGGTTGTTGGCGGCGATCTCGTTGTTGTGCACGACGAGGTCCTTGATCGCGGAATCGCCCTCGATCGGCGCCTTGTACATGCTGATGCCGTACTGGCCGTTCTCCTTCAGGCAACTGTGGCGGATCGTGTTGGCGCTGCCGAGGAACACCGCCGCGCCGTCGTTGTGGTGGGCGTAGAGGTGCTCCATCACCCAGCCGGTGCCCGAGTCGTGGTTGACGACGCCTTCGTTGTGGTTCCTGGTTTCACCGCCGAAGTTGCGGATTTCCAGGTACGCGATGCGCACATTGGAGGCGACGCCGCCGAAGGCGTACTTGTTGAGCCTTCTGCCGTCGAGGACGGCGCCCGGAGCTCCGATGAAGACGCTGTCATTGCCGGGCTTTATCTGGCTGTATTCGCCGTCGCCCAGCGTGTGCGTGCCCGGGGCGAACCAGTAGGTCTTGCCGGCCTGGCCGAAGTCGACGCCGAGATTGTCGCCCTCCGGGACCACGATCGCGCCGGACGGAGCGCTGGACGGGCCGTCCTTCCACGTGGCGTTGTCACAGACTTTCATGGAGGCCGGTAACTCGGTGTACCAGCCGCCGGACGCGCGCTCCGCCTGCGCAGCGGTGGCGGCACTGGTCGGGGCGGCGCCGGCCGGGGTGGCCCACAGGCCGGCGGCCACCATGAGTAACGCGCCGACGACAACAGAGTGTCGCATGAATGCTCCCGTTCTACCGCTGACGTTGTTGCCAGCGAAGATTAGCGCCAAGATCGCCTACGGGTTGGCGAATAGCGTCAAGTCGCCCGGTCAGGAACCGTGGCGACCGCCCTCGGCCTCGGGATACAGGGTTGACCGCGGTCAGCCCAGCGCGGCTGCCCGCCGTAGTCAGTCCAGCGCGGCGGCGGCCTTGATGGCCTCGCGGATGCGGAAGTACGTGCCGCAGCGGCAGATGTTGCGCAGGCCGTCGAGGTCGGCGTCGGTGATCTCGCGGCCTTCGGCGGCGGCGCGGCGGACCAGCGCCACGGCGGCCATGATCTGGCCGGGCTGGCAGTAGCCGCACTGGGCGACGTCGTGGTCGAGCCAGGCCCGCTGCATGGGATGCAGGTCCGCGCCGGCCGTGGCCGCGAGGCCCTCGATGGTCGTCACCTCGTCCGCCGGCGCAAGGTCTTGGACGGGGATCGCGCAGGGGTTGATCGCTTTGCCGTTGAGGTGGCTGGTGCACGCCTTGCACACGTTGATGCCGCAGCCGTACTTCGGGCCGGTGATGCCGAGGACGTCGCGCAGCACCCACAGCAGGCGCACGTCGCCGGGGACGTCCACGGTGACCTGTTCGCCGTTGACGCGGAAGGTGTACTCGGGCACGTGGCTCTCCTCGGTTCAGCGGGCGTGGTCCAGGCCGTCGGCCGGCGAAGGAGGGATGGGCGGGACGGTGGGTTTGGGGGTGAAGGAGAGGGTTCCGTGGTTGATCGGGAAGCTGGTCGGCATCGTTCCCGTCGCGCGGCCGTACGCGCACGCGACGGCGGCGGTCGAGGCGGCCACGGCCAGTTCGCCGGCGCCGCCGGGCTGCTCCGAGGTGCCGTCCATGACGCCGCCCATCATCTGCGCCTCCAGGCCGCGCGGGTTGACGGCGAGGCCGACGTCCACGGCGAAGACGGCCTTGGTGACGCGCGGCCCGGTCACGCCGTCGCGGATGGGGCGGTTGACGGTCTCCGGCCGGCAGTCGATCTCCACCAGGGCTGCGCTGACCGATTTGTACTCGGCGTGGAACGCGATGCCCTGCGCGGTGCCGGCCGGCATCGCCCGGCCCCACGCGCCGGCCTCGGCCACCTTCGCCGGCACCGCCCGTGAGCGGTCGCCGCGCAGGAAGTCGCGCCGGAGCCGGTACGGATCCCGCCCTGTCTTCGCGGCGAGCCGGTCGACGATCAGCTCGCCCGCCTCTTTCCTGGCCACGCCCAGCCACGTCATCGACCTCGACGACGACGCCCAGCTCGCCGCCGTCGCCCGGCAGTTCCTGATCCCCATGCTGCGCCCCGCCCACCGGGGAGCCGGGACGTCACGGGGTGAGGCGGAGGTCGGACGGGGTCCAGCCGGCTGTGCCGGCCACGATCCGGACGGCCGCGCGGGCCAGTGGCTCCAGGCCCGCCACGTCTACCTTGTCGATCGTGTCGGCCGAGTCGAACAGGTACATCGGCGCCGACAGGAAGTGCACCAGCGGCACGCCCTCGGGATGGAAGAACGCGCCGTCCGTGGGCGGCATCGGCGAGAACGCGTCCGGCGGCAGGACGAACGAGCGGCGCAGGTCCTCCGCCTCCAGTGTCGCCGCGACCAGCCGTTCCAGCCGGGGAGCCCGCGTGGTGAACCACCATCTGACCTCCGGGTCGGTGGTCGGCACCAGCTCGCCGTCCACCGCCTCGCAGCGCAGCGCGGCGTGCTCCAGGTGCAGCTGGAGCAGCACGTCCGCGAGCTCGGGCCGGTGCCGGTCGATGTAGGCCCGGGTGCCGGCCGCGTGGGCCATGTGGCCGGAGGTGAGGAGGAACGTCAGGTTGTGCGGGCGTTCCTCCCTCGGGACGCGGGCCCAGTGACGGGCGGTGGCCAGGACGAGGGCCAGGCCGGAGGCGTCCTCGACGGCCGAGGCCCACGGGGCGTCGTGGTGCGAGGCGACGATGACCGTGTGCGGGGAGGGTGGCGACGACGTTGTGCGTGGTCACCGTGTCGACGGCGGACTCGGCGATCAGCTCTCCCTCGCACGGGAGCCGGGCCAGGAGGCGGCGGGCGTCGGTGCCGGACAGCCACAGGCCGGGGATCGGGCGTTCGACCGCGTCGTACGGGACGTAGTAGTCACGGGTGTCCCAGGGCAGGCCGGTCAGCGCGCCGACGAACCCCGCGGCCCCCGCCGCCAGGGCGGGCTCGACGACCTCCATCATCCGCGGGCCGAACGGGATCGTCTGGACGAGGGTGTCGAAGCAGCCCTCGGGGTCGTAGGCCGAGGTCGCGAGCGTCTTCACGTACGACTGCGGCAGCTCGGTGAAGGCCAGCTCGTCCACCACGATGTCACCGGGCCGGGCGTCGGCCGCCGTGGCGACGCGCGCCCGCAGGCCGGCGGCCGGCGCGGTGAACGGCAGCGGCAGGCCGGTGAACGAGGTGCCGTCGTCGAGGCGGAGCAGGCCGGCGCCGGGCCGCCAGCGCGGCACCTCGACCGGTTCGAGCGCGACGTCCAGGCCGAACTCCGCGAGCCGCTCGGCCAGCCATCGCTCGGTCCACGCGTCCGCCGAGTAGCCGGGGCGGCGGATGCCGCGCTCCACGACGGTCTCGATCCAGCCGAGCATCTCGGCGGCGGACGGCACGTGCTCCATGGTCACGATCCAACCATTGACAGGACCCGTTTGTGAAGCGAGAGTTCCGGTCATCCGTACAAATCTGGGGAGCTCGGATGAAGCTGATCGTGCTCGTCGTCGTGGCCTTACTGGGACTCCACACCACTCCGGCCCAGGCCGACGCGGCCCGGGTCGCGGACGCCGTCGAGGCGCACTACGAGGTGGCCGGGCCGTGGTCTGTCGCCACCGCAGAAGCGCCGGGCTACCGGCTCCACTACCCGGCCGACCTCGGCGCCGGCGGTGTCCTGCACCCCATCGTGACCTGGGGCAACGGGACCGGCGCCGTGCCCACGCAGTATCCGGGGCTGCTCGGCCTGCTGGCCTCGTGGGGGTTCGCGGTGGTCGCCTCCACCGACACCACGACGGGCACCGGGTCCGAGATGATCGCCGCGGCGCAGTACCTGATCGCCAGGAACGCCGACCCCGCCAGCGTCTTCTACGGCAAGCTCGACGTGACCAAGGTCGGCGCGGTCGGCCACTCGCAGGGGGCGGGCGGCGCGGTGAACACCGCCACCAAGTCCGGCGGGCTGATCGACACCGTCGTCCCCATCGCCCTGCCCGCCCCGATCTGGGTGAGCCCGGGCGACCGCTTCTCGGTGAGCGAGCTGAGCTGCCCGGTGCTGTTCGTCAGCGGGGCGAACGACGTGATCATCTCGCCCGACTCGGCGTTGCGGTCGTACTTCGGGCAGGTCCCGGGCGCGGCGGCGAAGGCGCTGCTCAAGGGCGCCGGGCACAACACGATCCAGGGCACGGGCGGCGGCTTCCTCGGGTACGTGACGGCGTGGCTGATGTACCAGCTCCAGGGCGACGCGTACGCGCGCGGCGCGTTCGCGGGCACGTCGCCCGAGATCAATACCAACGCCGGCTGGCAGAGCCAGACGCAGAAGAACCTCCCGTGAAACGGAACCCGCGCCGTCAGTGGCTCATGAGGGCGTTCTTGGCGTCGTTGAGCTCCACCGAGAACACGGTCAGATCACCGCGGGCGTGCCGGATCGTGTACTCGACCGCGATCCCGCTCTCCGTGCTGGTGCTGCGGGCGGTGGCCAGCAGGGCCGCGGCCATGGGCACGCGCAGCAACTCGGCCAGCCGGTAGTCGGCGTTGACCGCGCCGATCGTCTCCCGCCCGCTCGCCGGGACCAGCCCGTACCTGGTGCGCAGCAGGTCGTACAGGGAGCCGGTGAGGTCCTCGCCGAGGATGCCGGGGACCGGCTCGACGGGCAGGTGGGCGCTCTCGACCATGCACGGCACGCCGTCGAGCAGGCGCAGCCGTTCGATGAAGACGATGTCGTCGCGCTCCCCCACCCCGAGGGCGACCGCGACGTCGGGCCCGGCCGGCTGGAGCCGGGCCTCGATCACCCGCGTCGCCGGCTTGCGGCCGAGCCGGGCCATCGTCTCGGTGAACCCGACCGGCCGCGAGCCCAGCTCCGGCGTCAGGGCCAGCGGCGCGGTGTAGGTCCCGCTGCCCTGCCTGGCCACCAGCAGCCCCTCCTGGACCAGGTCGCCGATCGCCCGCCTGGCCGTCGCCCGGCTCACGCCGGCGAAGACCATCAGGTCCTTCTCGGCGGGAATCATGGTGTCGGGCTCGCAGTCGCGGATGACCGCGCGCAGGCGCTCGCGCAGCTGGTAGTAGAGCGGCACCGCGGCCGACGGATCGAGCGCCAGCCTGCGTTCCCAGTCGGTCATCCGGTCCTCGCCTCATTTGTACGGACGACCGCATCTTTCTCCCACACCCGGGAACGTGTCAACCCAGGCTCAATCCGGCGCCGACTCGATCGGGACGGTGAGCCGGCGTCTGACCGGCGCGGGCTCCCTGCGTTCGCCGAGGAGGTCCATGAGCTGGTCCATGGCGACCTCGCCGAGCCGTTCGCCGTCCACGTCGATCGAGGGGACGTCGTGCAGCCCCAGGCTCTCGACGACCATGCGTTCCGAGCTGACCACGACGTCGCGGACGCCCCGGTTGAGCAGGGCGAACATGAGGCCGAGGCCGATCGAGGTGGCGTAGGGGACGACGGCGGTGGCGCGGGCGGCGACCACGGCCCCGGCGGCCTCCACGCCGGCGGCGAACGTCGAGGGGCAGGGGCCGAGCATGGTCAGCGTCGCGCCGCTCGGCTCGGCCGCGGCGCGGATGGCGGCCTGGCGCTGGCGGTCCTGCCAGGATCCGGCCGGGCCGCCGATGTAGACGACGCGCTCGTGGCCCTTGCCGGTGAACCAGGTGACGAGCGCGCCGAAGGCGGTGGCGGTGTCGGCGACGGCCGAGGTCATGCCGTCGATCTCGCGGTCGATGAGCACGGTCGGCTTGTACGACGCGGCGGCGCGGACGATCTCGTCCGATCCCCGGGGCGCGGTGAACAGGAAGCCGTCGACCTGGTGGGCGAGATGTTCGACCGCGGCGAGCTGGGCCGGGTGCTCCAGGGAGTGCACCGCGATGGTCAGCTGCACGCCCGAGGCGGCCGCGCGGGCCTGGGCGCCGCCGATGATCGGGTTGAAGAAGGTGTTGTCGAGCGTCGGCACCACGACGGCGACCACCCCGGTCTTCCCCCGGGCCAGCTGGGTGGCCGCCCGGTTGGGGACGAATCCGAGCTGCTCGGCGGCGGCGCGGACGCGGGCCACCGTCTCGGGGGCGGCCAGGTCGGGCCGGCCCAGGGCGCGGGAGGCCGTCGCCTTGGAAACCCCGGCCAGCGCGGCGACGTCCGCGAGTGTCGGCACTGATGCTCCCTTGGGTCGTTACCTGGATTTCACACAGGGGTTTGTGCGGGAGGCCGCCCATAATCTATGGTCAGGCTCCTGGAACCGGTTCCGCAACCGGTTCCGCACCACCGTACGCCATGCAGAAAGGACGCCGACATCTCACGCACATCGGCCCTTCTCCTGGTGCCCGGTCTCGTCCTCCTCGTCGTGGGCTTCCTCATCCCCTCGGCCGCGATGCTCTTCGCGCCGCCCGACGTGGCGACCGGCGAGATCTTCACGCGCCTGGGCGAGATGCTCACCGATCCGTACGACCTGGAGGTGATCGGGCGCACGGTCGGGCTCGCCCTGGCGGTCACGGTCATCTGCGTCGTCCTCGGCTTCCCCATCGCCTACTGGCTGGCCCGCTCGCCGTCCCGCTGGAGCGGCGTGCTGCTGGCAGTGGCGATCTTCCCACTGATGCTGAGCAACGTGGTGCGCACGTTCGGCTGGCTCGTGATCCTCGGCTCGAAAGGGGCGCTCGGGCGGCTGCTCGTGCAGCTCGGCGTCGTGGACGTGGCGCCGCAGCTGCTCTACACCAAGCTCGCCATCGTGCTCGGCCTCACCCAGCTGTTCCTGCCGCTGGCCATCATCTCCTGCTACTCGGCCGTCGCCCAGGTCGATCCGGGCCTGGACGACGCCTCGCGCGGGCTCGGCGGGAGCCGGATCCGCACGATGTGGAGCATCGTCATCCCGCTCACCATGCCGGGCATCGTGGTGGCCGCCACCCTCGTCTTCGCGGGCTCCGTCACCGCCTACACCACGCCGTACCTGCTCGGCGGGTCCAGCCAGCGGATGTTGTCCACGCAGCTGTTCTCGTACGCGACCACCACGGTCGACTGGGCCTCGGCCTCGGCGACGGCGCTCATCATGACGGTCCTGGTCTTCCTGGTCTCCGGGCTGTCGTCGCTGATCGGGCGGAAGGGGGCCACCTCGTGAAGCGGCCGGTCACGGCGGCGCTGGCGGTCGTCGGTTACCTCATCATGATCGTGCCGATCGTCTTCGTGGTCGCCACCGCCTTCACCGCCGGCAGCACCCTGCGCTTCCCGCCGGACGGGTTCTCGCTGCGCTGGTTCGGCGAGGCGTTCGCGTACGAGCCGTTCGTCGAGGCCACGATCTCCAGCGTGCAGCTGGCCGTGCTCGCCGCCGCGCTCGCGCTGCTCATCGGCGTGCCCGCCACGCTCGCCATCCACCGCGGCAGGATCCCCGGCAAGGGGCTGGTCGAGGGGTTGTTCCTGTCGCCGCTGATCGTGCCCGAGCTGGTCGTCGGCCTCGCGCTGTTCCAGCAGCTCATGGTCGGCCTGGACCTGGACAACTTCACCGCCCTGCTGGTCGGGCACACCGCGCTGATGCTGCCCTACGCGGTACGCGTCACCGGCGCATCGCTCGCGCTGGCCGATCCCGCGCTGGAGGAGGCCGCCCGAGGGCTCGGCGCCTCGCCGCTGCGCGCGTTCGTCAACGTGACGCTGCCCGTCCTGCGGCCGGGGATCTTCTCCGCCGGGCTGCTCAGCGTGGTCACGTCGTTCAACAACGTGCCGCTGTCGCTGCTGCTGCAGGGACGCGACTTCCGGACGCTGCCGGTGACGATGCTCGACTACGTGCAGCAGTCGTACGACCCGATGGTCGCCGCCGCGTCCACCCTCATCCTGGCCGCCACCGTGGTCATCGCCGTGATCGCCGAGCGCACGGTCGGATTCGCCAAAATCTTCGGAGGGATCAGCCGATGACCGCCGCCGCCGAGTTGATCGGGGTCACCCAGAGGTTCGGCTCCTTCACCGCCGTGGACGCCGTCGATCTGGCCGTCCCGCCGGGCAAGCTGACGACGCTGCTGGGGCCGAGCGGCTGCGGCAAGACCACCACGCTGCGGATGATCGCGGGCTACTCGGCGCCGACGTCGGGGACGATCCGCATCGACGGGATCGACAGCACCCGCACGCCGCCGGAGAAGCGGAACCTCGGGATGGTCTTCCAGTCGTACGCGCTGTTCCCGCACATGACGGTGGCCGACAACGTCGGGTACGGGCTCAAGCTGCGCAAGGTGCCCGCCGCCGAGCGACGGGCGCGGGTGATGGAGACGCTCGAACTCGTCGGGCTCGCGCACCTGGCCGGTCGCAAGCCGAAGAAGCTGTCCGGCGGGCAGCAGCAGCGGGTGGCGCTGGCCCGGGCCATCGCGATCCGGCCCAGGCTGCTGCTGCTCGACGAGCCGCTGTCCAACCTCGACGCCCGCCTGCGGGTGCAGATGCGGACCGAGATCAGGCGCATCCAGGCCGAGACCGAGCTGACCGTCATCCTCGTCACCCATGACCAGGACGAGGCGCTGGAGATGTCGGACGAGATGGTCATCATGAACGAGGGCCGGATCGTCCAGCAGGGCGCTCCTCAGCAGGTCTTCCCGCGCCCGGCCGACCGCTTCGTGGCGGAGTTCCTCGGCTACGAGAACTTCCTCACCGCGGCGGACGGCACCCCGCTGACCATCAGGCCCGAGCACCTGCGCCTGGCCGAGCAGGCTCCCGGCCTGCCCGCGACGGTGGCCGACGTGGCCTTCCGCGGCGTCGACCTGCTGGTCTCGCTGGACGTCGTCGATCCGTCGGGGGCCACCGTCCGGCTGCTCGCCGACGTCCGCGGCGGTACGGCTCCCGCTCCCGGATCGAGCGTCACGGTGGTCACGCCGGACGATCACCTGGTACGGCTCCCCCGCTGAACCACGCAACCACGCCAAGCCCCGACGAACCCCGCTGAACCCGCCGAAAGAAGGAACCCCATGCCCACGCGCCGCGCCGTACTGGCCGCCGCCCTGATGGTGCTCGCCGCGGCCGGATGCTCCGGCTCCGGCTCGGGCGAGCAGCAGGCGGAGGCGAACACCGTCGTCGTCAGCACCTTCCCCTTCGGGGTGAAGGAGTTCGAGCAGGCGGTCATCACCCCGTTCACCCAGCAGACCGGGATCAAGGTCGAGCTGGACACCGGGTCCAACGCCGACCGGCTGTCGAAGCTGAAGCTGGCCAAGGGCGAGCCGGAGGCGGACGTGGTGCTGATCTCCGACTACTTCGCCGCGCTCGGGCAGAAGGACGGCCTGTTCCAGAAGGTCGACGTGCCCAACATCAAGCAGCTGGCGCCGTTCGCGACCGAGGGCGGCTACGAGGGTCCGGCCTACACCCACCAGCTGAACGGGGTCATCTACAACACCGAGCAGCTGGACCAGAAGCAGGCCGCCGACTGGAACCTGTTCGCCGACGCGGCGCACAAGGGCAAGGTGGCGCTGCCCGACATCTCGGTGACCGCCGGGCAGCTGATGATCTCCGGGGTGGGCGAGGCGTACGGCAAGGGCCCGTACGACATCGACGGCTCGCTGCGCACGCTGGCCGGCTGGGCCCCGAACGTGCTGCAGTTCTACACCTCATCCACCGAGGTCACGAACCTGCTCACCCAGGGCGAGATCGTCGCCGCCGACGCGCTGAGCGGCTTCGCCACCAAGCTCGTCTCCTCCGGCGAGCCGATCGCCTGGACGGCTCCCGCCAAGGGCCGCTACATGGCCACGAACCGGGCGATGATCCCCAAGGGCGCCCGCAACCCGGAGGGGGCGGCGAAGCTGATCGACTACATGCTGTCGGCCGAGGCGCAGAGCGCCATGGCGAAGACGGTCGGCGACCTGCCCACGAACCCGAAGGCGGACATCCCGCCCGAGATCGCCAAGGTGACCGGCGAGGCGGCGAAGGACCCCGTGGCCGCCGGCTACAAGACCCTCGACCCCGCCGAGCTCGTGGACACCCGCGCCACGTGGGTGGACCGCTTCACCCGGGAGGTGGCCGGCAAGTGAGGCTCGACCTGATGCCCAAGGTCGACCTGCACTGTCACCTCATCGGCACCGTGCGCGCCTCGACCTTCGCCGAGCTGGCCAGGCGGGAGCGGCTCGACCTGCCCGCCCCGCCCGAGCGGATCTACGCGGACGTGAACTCGCTGCCGCCGGACCCGGCGCTCTACCTGGACACCCGGATCCCGGTGCCGCAGGGCAGGAGCGCGGACGAGCCGGAGGTGTCGTACTCGCTGTTCCAGGTGTCGTCGTGGGTGCTGCAGGTGCTGCGCGACGCCGACGACCTGACCAGGATCACGTACGAGGCGTTCGAGGACGCGCACAGGACCAGCGCGACCCGGCACCTGGAGGTGTCGTTCGACGCGCTGACCGAGCATCAGGAGAAGCTCGGCTACGCGACGGTGGTCGAGGCGTACGCCGAGGGCATCAGGATGGCCGAGCGCGACTTCGGCATGTCGGGCCGGCTCATCGCGGCCGTGGACCGGAGCCGGTCGGGCGATGAGGCGCTGTCCTGGGTGCGCACGGTCGTGGACCATCCGCACGACTACGTGGCCGGCATCGGGCTGGACAACCTGGAGACGTCCGGGCCGCCCGAGCGGTTCGCGGCCGCCTTCCGGCTCGCCGGGGCGGCCGGGCTGCGCCGCACCGCGCACTCCTCCGAGCACGCGCCCGTCGCCGTCAACACGATCACCTGCCTGGACGTGCTCGGCTGCGACCGGATCGACCACGGCTACTTCGTCCTCGAAGACGACGAGGTGGTGGCCAGGGTCAGGGACGAGCAGGTGCCGTTCACCGTCATCTCGACCACGTCGCGGCGCTCGTGGCGGCCGTGGCGGCGGGCCTCGATCGCGGCGATGCTCGCGGCCGGGCTGAACGTCATCCCGGCCTCGGACGATCCCGGGATGTTCCCGACGTCGCTGGCGCAGGAGTACCGGATCCTGTCCGACGAGCTCGCCGTGCCCGACGAGCGGCTGCGCGCGATGGCGCTGGCCGGGGTGGAGGCGTGCTGGCTGCCCGAGCCCGAGAAGGCCGCGCTGCGCGAGCGCTTCGAACGCGAGCTGGCCGGCTCGGAGTGACCCGCCGCGCGCCGGCCGACGTGGGGGCGGCCGGCGCGCGGCTGGAACGGGTGCGGCCTTCGCCCGGTTCAGGTGATCGCGTCGTGGGGCAGGACGGCGTGCACGCCCCACGTCTCGTTCGCCACCTGGGTGACGCGCAGGTCCACGACCGTGCTGGCCAGCGCCGTGGCGGTGCCCCGGTCCAGCTCGTACAGGTGCTGCATCCAGGTGAGCATCGCGGCGAGCGCCTCCGCGGTGGCCGCGTTGAGGTCGGCGTCGAACCCGAACGTGACGCGCCCGCCGGGCGTCACCGCGTGGATCCCGGGCACGGGCGGGCCGGTGACGACGTCGAGCGTCACCTCGGTCGTCATCGGGCACTCGATCGCGGTGCCGCACACCTCGCCGTCGCCCTGCGCGGCGTGACCGTCGCCGAGGTGCAGCAGCGCGCCGGGCACGGTGACCGGCAGGTACAACGTCGCGCCGGCGGTCAGCTCGCGGCAGTCGATGTTGCCGCCGCCGGCCGCGCGCGGCGGGACCGTGGAGTGCGGGCCCGGCTCGGCGGGCGGCAGGCCGATCACGCCGAGGAACGGCGCGGTCCGTACGGTGTGGCCGCGGTCGCTGGTGGCGGTCCCGGCGTCGGCGTCGATCTCCCACAGCAGCCAGGACGGCTCCCCGGTGAGCCCGAGCGCGCGGTTCAGCGCGTTGTCCTTGGCGCCCGCGATGGTCCAGCCCCACTCTCCCGGCCTGGCCGAGTCGATGCGGACGGCCAGCACGTCGCCCGGTGCGGCGCCGCGCACCTCGACCGGACCGGTGAGGCAGTGACCGCGCCGGTCCGCGAACATGGTCGGCCGCCGCTCCCCCGGCGTGCGCTGCCGCTCCAGGTGGCCGGACGCGTCGAGCGATCGGACGACGACGGTGTCACCCGGGTCCACGCTGAGCGCGGGCGGCGTGTCGCGGTCGAGCACGTCGATCGTGGATCCGGGCTCGGGATGCAGGTGGTGGATGGTCAAACCGGCTCCTCGTTCTCGTAGGGGCCGACGACGATCTCCGGCGATCCGGCCCGCGACACACAGGCCACCATGCTCCCAAGGCGCTCCTTCTCAGTGGACACCGCGTCACGGTGATCCACCTCACCGTCGAGGACCGTTAGCCGGCACGTGCCGCAGACGCCCGCCTCGCAGGACGAGTCGACGCGCACGCCGGCCCGGCGCAGCGCGGCCAGCAGCGACAGGTGCGCGGGCACGGGCACCCGCCGCCCGTCGGGAGCCCAGACAGCCGTGAACGGCAGCGACATCCCGGTGCCGGCGGCCGTGAACTCCTCCATGTGGATCCGGCTCGCCCGCCAGTGCGCCGTCAGCGTGCGCACGGCCCGCATGAGCGGGGCGGGCCCGCAGCAGTAGACGCGCACGTCGTCGTCCGGCACGGCGAGGTGGGGCCACAGGTCGAGCGGCCCGTGGCCGTCGCTGTGGTGCACGGTGTCCTCGGGGCCGCCGAACTCGTTTAGGAACGGGGTCTCCGCCGCCGACCGCGTCAGATACAGCAGCCGTACTCCGGTACGGCCCCCGGCGCGTAACCGGCGCACCATGGCCCTGATCGGCGTGATGCCGATGCCGCCGGCGATGAACAGGTAGCGGGGCGACGGTTCGAGGGGGAAGCCGTTGGCCGGCGCGGAGACCACCAGCTCGGTGCCCATCGTCACGTCGCGGTGCATGCTCGCGGAGCCGCCCCGGCCGGCGTCGTCGCGGCGCACGCACACGACGTACTCCCGTGGCCGGGCGCCGCCCGGTTCGACCAGGCTGTAGCCGCGCTTGTGCCCGGCCGGGACGGTCACCACGACGTGCGCGCCCGGCTCGTACGCCGGCAGCGCGCCTCCGTCCGGGTCCCGCAGGACGAAGCGGCGCACGGCCGGCGTGAGGTCGGCCGCCTCACTGACGCGCAGCCGCAGCTCAGAGGACAAGGTCGCTGCCCCGCCGCACGGATCCGGCGGTGCGGACCTCCAGGTGGACGCCCATGAGCTGGTGCCCGTACGTCCTGTCGAGCAGGGTCACCACCGGCAGGTCGCGGCGGCCTGTGTCCGGATCGACCTCGGTCGCGGCGCAGCGCTTGGTCCGGTGCACGGCGCGGACGCGTACGCCGCCCAGGTCGAACTCCTGGCCGATCAGCTCCAGCTCGGACCAGGCCGGCAGGCCGTCCACGAGGACGTTGGCCCGGAACCTGCGCGGATCGACCACCCTGCCCGTACGTGACTCCAGATCGCGCACCGAGGCCAGGTTGACCAGCGAGATCCAGCCCATCGGCCCGTCCCCGGCCGCGGCGGCGTCGGTGAAGCGCCGGCCCGGCTCCCGCGCGAGCAGCGGCGTCACCCCGGCGGGCAGGTCGAGGATTCGGGCGAAGAAGCGCGCCGCGCCGTCGCGTCCCCGCTCGGTGCGCAGGTCGGCCCTGAGCACGTCGTGGCCGCCGACGCGGGCGGTGAGCACGTCGGTCTCCGTGTCGAGGTGCGTGCCGAGCCCGGCCAGGCGGTGGTCCGAGACCAGGGCGTAGAACTCCCGCTTCGACAGTCCCTCCCGGGTCCCCGGCCGGTAGGCGCCGTCCGGCCGGGCGAGCGCGTACCTCCGGTCGTACGGGACGCCCTCGCCGGGCCGGAGCTCGGTGTGGTCCAGGGGTTGCGCGCTGAGGCCCTTCACCGGGTAGACGAACAGCTCGCGCACCCGGCCGGCGCTCGTGCGCGTCACGACATGTCCCTCCTTTTCGCGGATTGCCTCCTCCGGCGTGTCCCTCACTCGACGGTCGTCTCCGTCGCGACGGCTCCGCCGCGGCGGCGCAGATGGCGGACGACCTCGATGACGCCGGTGACCAGGAACGCGAGCGCGAGGCCGACGGCGATCGCGAGCAGCGTGTTCTCCTGGAAGATGACGCCGCCGAGATAGCCGGTGAGCACGGTGTAGGCGCTCCAGGTCGCGGTGGCGAACCCGACGAAGGCCATGTACGCGCCCAGCGGGTAGCCGACGATCCCGGTGGACAGAGTGGCCAGATAGCGGCCGACCGGGATGAACCGGGTGGTCACCAGGACGAAGCCGCCACGGGCGTCGAGCTGCCGGGTGAACCAGTCGTGCGCCCGCCGCCGCTTGGTGCCGGGTGGCAGCCGTTTGAGCACGCGTGGCCCGAGCAGCCGCCCGGCGACGTACGGCACCATGTCGCCGAGGAACGCGCCGAGCGTCGTGGCGGCGATGACGAGCACGAGGTCGGTCTTGCCGGTGGCGGCGTAGACGCCGGCGACGACCACGACGGCCTCGCTCGGGATCAGCGGGAGGAAGGAGTCGAGGCAGGACACGGCGATGAGCACCGCGTACAGCCAGGGTGAGGTGATGAGCGATTCGGCGAGCTCCAGCCAGTCGATCATGGTGTTTCCCTCAGGGATGTCGGTGCGTCGCGTCGGCGGGTCTGTGTCGGTGGATCGTGTCGGTCGATCGTGTCGGCGGGTCGCGTCGGCGGGTCATGTCGGTGGATCGCGTCGGTGCGTCAGGGGGTGGTGAGGCCGGGGAGCTGGTCGTCGCGCCATTCGGCGCGCGCCCCCGGGCCGTCGGCCAGCTCCTGTTCCCGGGTCCGGAGCTCGACGCGCCGGATCTTGCCGGAGATGGTCTTGGGCAGGTCGTAGAACTCGATCCGCCGGACCCGCTGGTACGGGGCGAGGTGCTCACGCGCGTACCGCAGGATCGACAGCGCCGTCTCCCGCGTCGGCTCGTGACCGGGCGCCAGCGCGACGTACGCCTTGGGCACGGCCAGCCGGACCGGGTCGGGGGCGGGCACCACCGCGGCCTCGGCGACGGCCGGATGCTCGATGAGCACCGATTCGAGCTCGAACGGGCTGATCTTGTAGTCGCTGGCCTTGAACACGTCGTCGGTGCGGCCGATGTAGGTGATGTAGCCGTCGGCGTCGCGGGCCGCCACGTCGCCGGTGTGGTAGTAGCCGCCGCTCATCGCGTCGCGGGCGGTGTCGTCGCGGTAGCCGGTCATGAGCGGCAGCGGCCGGGCCGACAGGTCGAGGCACAGCTCTCCTTCGCCCGCGCCCGTGACCAGGCCGCCGCCGGCCGGGTCGACCAGGACGACCGGGACGCCGGGCAGCGGCCGGCCCATCGATCCGGCCCGGACCGCGGCGCCGGGAGGGTTGCCCACCTGGGCGGTGGTCTCGGTCTGGCCGAATCCGTCGCGCACGGTCAGGCCCCATGCCTGCCGGACCCGTTCGATGACCTCGGGGTTGAGCGGTTCCCCCGCGCTGATCACCTCGCGCAGCGCGTCCGGGCGCGCGCCCAGGTCGGCGTTGATCAGCATCCGCCAGACGGTCGGCGGGGCGCAGAACGAGCTGACCCCGCGGTCGCGCAGCTGCTCCAGCAGCGTCACCGGGTCGAAGCGGCGGTAGTCGCAGACGACGACGGCCGCCTCGGCGATCCACGGCGCGAAGAAGCAGGACCAGGCGTGCTTGGCCCAGCCGGGTGAGGAGAGGTTCAGGTGCGTGTCGCCGGGGCGCAGGCCCAGCCAGTACATCGTGGACAGGTGGCCGACCGGGTAGGACACCTGCGTGTGCTCGACCAGCTTGGGCCGCGACGTGGTGCCGGAGGTGAAGTACAGCAGCAGCGGGTCGTCCGGCGCCGTGCCCGGGTGCGCGACGCTCGTGTGCGCCAGCTCCGCGGCCGCCCGCAGGTCGGACCAGCCCGGCGCGGCGCCGACGCTGATCCGCGTGTAGCCGCCGGGCACGTCGTCGAACGCGCCGGTGTGCGCGGCGTCGCAGATCACGTGCCGGACGCGGCCACGGGTGATCCGGTCCGCGAGGCCCTCGGGACCCATCGCGGTCGTGGTGGGCAGGATGACCGCGCCCAGCTTCATCACGGCCAGCATCGACTCCCACAGCTCGACCTGGTTGCCGAGCATCAGCAGGACCGGGTCCCCCTTGCGGACGCCGGCCGTGGCCAGCCAGGACGCGAGGCGGTCGGAGGCGCGGGACATCTCGGCGAAGGTGCGTTCGGTCGCGGACCCGTCCTCCCGAACGACGACGAGGGCCGGGCGGTCGTTGCCGCGCGCTACGGCGTCGAACCAGTCCACCGCCCAGTTGAACCGGGTCCCGAGCTCCGGCCAGCGGAACTCGGCCACGGCGCGGTCGTGCCGGTCGCGCAGGCGCAGCAGCTGGTCCCGGCTCTGCCGGTACGCGGCGGTCACGTTCACGGTGTGTCCTCCTCGGTGCGGGTACGGGGCACGGCGTGCGTCAGGTGAGGCGTTCGGCGGGTCAGCGGAGTGCGGAGCCGGGGGCGGGTTCCAGGCGGATCGTGGACTCGGTCCCGGCCGTCAGGTCGGAGACGGTCTCGGCCACGCCGGCGCACCGGGGATCACCGTGGACGGCCTTCAGGACGCGTTCGCGGTCGGCGGCGTCCTCGAAGCGGCGGATCCAGACGAAGGCGTCCTCGTCGCCGATCACGGTGAACGCGCCCACCACGTGCATCCCCAGCTCCTGGTGCAGCGGGATGACGGTCTCGTCCATGTAGCCCGCCAGCTCGGCGCCCCGGCCGGGGCGGGCGTGTTCCGTACGGATCTCGTAGAACATCGATGCTCATCCTTCGTGGCGGTCGTCGGAGCGGGGGGTGACACGCGCGGCGGCGAGCGCGTAGGCGTCGGGGGATCCCTCCCACGGGCCCGTGCGCACCACGGCCCAGTGGGTGATCAGCCAGCGCCCGCCGAGCTTGCGCAGCCTGAGCTGCCAGTAGCCGCGCATCGTGCAGTGGTCGACGACACCGGGATCGGCGGGGACGTGGTGGTAGGCGACCATGTGCGTACGGCACTCGGCCTCGCCGTCCGACAGCCGTACGACGAGGTTGGAGGCGGCGTGGTGGGTGCAGTCGAAGCCGTCCAGGGTCTTTCTGGCCAGCTCGACCAGGTCGGGGGCCGTCACGGTGGTCGGCGGCCGGCCGTAGTGGTGGGTCGACAGGTCGAGCAGCACCTCGTCGGCGAACAGCCGGCGCAGCGCGGGCCAGTCCCGGTCGTCCTGGGCGTGGGCGAGGCCGGCGACGACGTCCGCGACGGCCGCCCGGTCGGCCAGCTCCTCCAGCGTGGTCATGACCGCGCCTCCGCTTCCGTGCTCTCGGTGCGGGGTCGGGCGTCCGCTTCCGTGCTCTCGGTGCGGGGTCGGGCGTCCGCTTCCGTGGTTTCTGTCAGGGGTGCCGAGCCCGGGCGGTCGATCAGCGGCAGCACCAGGCGGCTGGGACGGCCCGGGCCGTGGTGGACCCGGTTGACCGCGACCACCAGGTCGTCCGGGCCGTCGGTGGCGATCGTCGCGCCCGTGTTGGTGTTGCGGTCGTAGCGGGGGAAGCAGCTGCTGGAGACCTCCAGCAGGATGCGGTGCCCGGGCAGGAAGACGTTCGACGTCACGCCCAGGTCGATGCTCAGCTCGTAGACCGTCCCCGGCTCCATGAGCTCGGGCTCGGTGAGCGAGCCGCGGTGGCGGGCGCGCTGGATGCCCTCGCACAGCAGGATCGCCCTGCCGTCGGGGTGCACGTCCACGAGCTTGCCGGTGAAGTCGGTGTCCGGGGCGGAGGAGGAGACGTGCAGGACCAGGCCGACGTGGCCGGTGACCTCGATCGGGCGCTCCAGGACGGCGGTGCTGAAGCACAGCACGTCGTCGCGCGCCTCGGCCGCCGTCTGGTCGGCCGGGCCCGGGTAGGCGCCGGGCAGGGCGGCGAGCACGGTGCCGCCCAGGCTCGGCACCGGGTGGCGCGGGTCGTACCGGAAGGTGTCGGCCGCCTCCGCCGCCGGGACGTCGCGCCGCAGCAGGCCGTCGCCGGCGGCGGTGTTGGCGCGGCCGGCCCCGTCGAGGAAGAACGGAGTGTGGCGGGTGTCAGGCAGCGGCCAGTCCGCCTCGTCGCGCCACCGGTCGGCGCCCATGACGAAGATGCGCACCCGGTGCGTGTCGTCGGAGGCGCGGTCGGGCGCTCTGTCGGAGGCGCCGTCGGAGGCGCCGTCGGGCGCGCCGTCGGAGGCATCCGGCCTGCCCCGGACCCATCGATCGAAGAACCCCAGGTGTGCGCCCGTGACGTCGGCGGCCTTGATGCCGGCGTCGAGCCCGAACGACCGGTCGGGGAAGGTGCCGAGGTCCGTGCCGTCGGCATGGCTCCAGGGGCCGATGATCAGCCGCTGACCGTCGCGGGCCGCGGCGCCGCCGCCGTGACGGCGCATCATCGTGTAGGAGCGGACGGTCTCGCGGATGAAGACGTCGTACCAGCCGCCGATGTGCAGCGCGGGGACGGTGATGTCGGCGCAGCGGTCGATCGCGGCGATGTCCTGCCAGAACGCGTCCCGTTCCGGATGGCCGAGCACCTGGCCGGCCCAGGGCAGGTGCCGGGTCAGCGCGGCGCGGTCGGCGAGCGGCAGGGAGTCGTGCAGCAGCTCGGGATCGGACAATCCCGCCATGAGCCTGCCGGCATCGGCGGCATCCGCGTTCCGGTCACCGTCGCCATCGTCTTTGGCGTCGGCGAGGGTGCGGTGCAGGTTGCGCAGGGCCGACAGGGTGCCCCAGGTCAGCACGGCGTCCTGCGACAGCGCGCCGCCCGGCGAGTACCACGGCGCAGCGTACGGATCGGCGGAGGTCATCACGGGTGCGATGGCCCGCAGCGCCGGCACCTCGCGCACGGCCGCCTCCCACTGCGCGAACCCCATGTAGGACCCGCCCCACATGCCGACCGCCCCGTCGCACCACGGCTGCGCGGCGAGCCAGGCGAGCGTGTCGGCGCCGTCGCGGCCCTCGTGCGCGTGCGGCACGAACGTCCCCGGCGAGCGGGAGGTGCCGCGCACGTCCTGGGCCACCACCGCGTAACCGGCGGCCACGAGGGCGAACACGTCCGGCAGCTTCGGGTTGCCGTACAGCCCGGCGTCGTCCTTGCCGTAGGGGGTGCGGACCAGCAGCGCGGGAAACGGTCCAGGGCCGGCGGGCCGCCAGACGTTGGTGGCGAGGGCGATGCCGTCGCGCATCGGCACCGGCACGTCCACCTCGACGGTGAATGTCATGCCCGCGCCCGTCCCGTCTCGGCGTGCTGGGGCTGGGACCGGGACTGGGGGGTGATCATCCAGTGGCTGAAGGCGGCGTAGTTCCGTGCGAAGAGCTCCGGCGTGGGAGCGTGCTCGACCGCCGCCGACAGCCGCGCGACGTGCTCGTACCGGGGGATCTGGGCGGCCTCGTAGGCGGCGAGAGCGGCGGGTACGTCGCCGCCGGGGGTGAGCAGGCGGCCGAGCAGGGCGGCGTCCTCGATGCCCAGCGTCGCGCCGGCGGTGATGTGCGGCGACATCGCGTGGGCCGAGTCGCCGGCCAGCACGACCCGCGCGGAGACCCAGTGCGGCAGCGGCGGCACGAGCATGATCTGGTTGTGCAGGATCACCTCGTCCGGCGTGGCCTCGATCAGCCGGCTCAGGATCCCGTCCCGCCCGTCCTCCTCCAGGTGGGCGGCCCGTTCCAGGGCCTGCTGCTTCGGGGTGCCGGTCAGCGGGGGCGAGTTGAACTGGTTGACCAGCCAGTAGACCTTCCCGTCCTGGGTGCGCAGGTACCCGCCCCGGCAGCCGTTGCCGCCCAGGATCAGCCGGTCGTCCGGCACGGGGATGCCGGGGGCCGGGAAGACGGCGCGCCAGGCGTGGTGGCCGTCGTGCTCGCGGGCCTCGGTGCCCGGCACCAGTTGCGCGCGTACCGCCGAGTACGCCCCGTCCGCCCCGACGAGCACGTCCCCCTGCTCCTCGCCGCCGTCGGTCAGCCGGACGGTGACGTGGTCCGCGTGCTCGTCGTAGGCGTCGAACCCGGTGGACAGGCGGATGTTGGCGCGGCCCACGGCGTCGGCGAGCAGATCGTTCAGCTTCGCCCGGTGCACCAGCAGGTACCGATGGTCCTCGACCCCGAACTCCGGCGTTTCGAGCAGCCGCCCGGCCGGGTCGTGGAAGTACATCTCGCTGGGTTTGCCGATGGCGCGCACCTCGTCACCGAGGCCGAGTTCGTCGTACACCGCCAGCGCGTTGGCCCACAGTCCCAGCCCGGCCCCCGCGGCGCGGATCTCCGGCGCCTGCTCACAGATCACCACCTCGATCCCGGCGCGGCGCAGCGCGAGCCCCGTCGTCAAGCCCACGATCCCGCCACCGATCAGCACAGCCCGCATCACAGCCACCTCCGTCGTTCTCGGCACATGTTCGTCGCGCTGCCCACCGTAGGAACGACTCCGGATTAGCACCAGTGCAACATCGGTACGGACTCATTGCGCGTGTGATAATCGGCGGATGGACCACGTCGATCTCAACCTGATCGAGGCGCTGGACGCGCTGCTCGCCGAGAACAGCGTGACCAAGGCGGCCGCGCGCCTGCACACGTCGGCGCCGGCGATGAGCCGGGCCCTGTCCCGGCTGCGCCGCGCCTTCGACGATCCGCTGCTCGTCCGCGCCGGCCGCGATCTCGTACCCACGCCCAGGGCCCTGGAGCTGCGCGGTGAGGCGCACGCGATCGCGACCCGGGCGCGGGCGTTGTTCGCGCCGTCGACGGCCGCCGATCCGCGGACCACGGTGCGGGTGTTCGACCTCCAGGTCACCGACATGTTGTCCACGACGTTCATCCCGGCCCTCATCGACGACCTGCGGGTCGAGGCGCCCGGCATCTCGCTGCGGCTGCGGCCGGAGAACCTGGAGGACACCCCGGCCCTGCGCGAGGGGCTGGTCGATCTGGAGATCGGCAGCATCCGGCCCGGCGATCCCGAGATCCGCGTGGAGACGCTGGTCACGGAGACGCTGGCCGGCGTGGTGCGGCCCGGCCACCCGCTGGCGGAGGGGGCGGCCGTGACGCCCGAGCGGTTCGCCGCGGCCGATCACATCGTGGTGTCGCGGCGCGGGCGGGCCCACGGCCCGATCGACGAGCAGCTGGCCGCCCTTGACCTGCGCCGGCGGGTGGTCGCCGTGGTGCCGACGTTCGCGGGGGCGCTGTTCCTGGCCCGCGAGACCGACGTGGTCTGCGTCGCCCCGACCCGGCTGGGGCGGCCGATGCTGGAGACGCTCGGGCTGCGTACGTTCCCGATCCCCTTGACGCTGCCCACCGTGACGATCGACATGGCGTGGCATCCGCGCAACCACCACGACCGCACGCACCAGCTGCTCCGCGAGCGCATCAGCCACATCATGGCCGCCCTCGCCGGCCTGGAGTGACATGCGGATTGCGCTGCGGTAAATCATCCGTTGTGATACTTGCACTTGCCGTTATCCGGGCGGGTGCCTAGCGTTCCCGGCATGCATCTCACCGTTCTCGCGGCCTCGGGCCGTACCGGACTCGCCCTCACCCGGCAGGCGCTGCGGCGCGGCCACACCGTCACGGCGATCGCGCGCGATCCCGCGCGCATCGACCTGCCCGGCTCCCCCGGCCTGACCAAGGTGGCCGGCGACGTGCACGATCCGGCGAGCATCGCCGCGATCGTCGGCGCGGACTCCGTCGTCCTGTCCGCACTCGGCACCGACCAGGCGGGCGTCCTCCTGGCCGGCGCCAAGGCGGTCCTCGCCGCCGGGCCGCGCCGCGTCATCTGGCTCGGCGCCTACGGCACCGGCGAATCCGCCGCCGCGGCGGGAGCGGGCGCGAGCGTCCTCGTGCGGTTGCTGGGCGACCGGCTCGCGGACAAGGTCGCGGCCGACGGCGCCGTCCTCGCGGCCGGGGGCACGGTCTTCCACGCCGGGGTGCTCGGCGACGGGCCGGAGGATCCCGGCAGGCGCACGGTCGGCCTGGACGCCGCGCCGCCGTTCGACCTCGGCGCGAAGGTCAGCCGCGAGAGCGTCGCCGCGGCCATGCTGGACGAGGCCGAGTCGCCCCGCTTCCCCGGGGCCGTGGCCCTGCCGCTGCCCGGTTAGACGATCTCGGCCAGGCAGGCCCGTACCTGGTCGCGCAGCCAGGCGTGGGCGGGGTCGGAGTCGTAGCGCTGGTGCCAGTCGCAGCTGATCACCGCCGCCGGGAACTCGACCGGCAGCGGCCGGGTGACCAGCCCGAACGCCTCGACGTACGGACGGCTGAGCAGGTTCGTGCAGGTGACCAGCACCTCGCCGCCACGGGCCATCAGCAGGGCCACGGGCAGGCTCGCCACGGCCGCGACCACCTGGCGGCGCAGGCCCTGGGCGGCCAGCACGTCGTCGATCGGCGCGGTGAGGCGGCCCCGCCGGGAGACCACCACGTGCGGCCGCGCCGCGTACCCGCCCAGGTCGAGGCCGCCCGCGCACGGGTGGTCCTGGCGCATCGCCACGACGAGCGGATCGTGCCCGAGCGTCTCCGACCGGAACTCGGGCTGGCCGGGCCGGCCGCCGCCGAGCTCCAGGTCGACGCGCCCGTGCCGCAGGTCGTCGGTGTCGGCGGAGTGCTCGCCCAGGAATCGGAGCCGTACGGCGGGGGCCCGCTCCTGGATCCTGGCGACCAGCGCGGGCACGAGCGGGGCGGCGAGCGCGTCGTGGCACTGGATCGTGAAGGTGCGCTCCAGCGTGGCCGGGTCCGGCCGGCGGGCCGGCGCGAGCACGTCGTGCGCCTGCCTGACCAGCCGGTGCACGTCCTCCCTGATCGCCAGCGCGTACGGGGTGGGGGTCATGGTGTGGCCGGTGCGGACGAGGAGGTCGTCGCCGGTGACCTTGCGCAGCCGGCCGAGCGTACGGCTGACCGCGGGCGACGACAGCCCCAGCCGCCCGGCCGCCCCCATCACGCTGCCCTCTTCGAGCAGGGCGTCGAGCACGGTGAGCAGGTTCAGATCCACGTGCATGCCAGTGATTCCCCTCCCGGCGGCGGACGTCGGTGATCGGCCGGGCTCAGGACCCGCCGAGGAAGTCGACCGTGCGGCCGAGGTCGCGGCGTTCGGCTTCGCGGTAGGCCAGCCAGGCGAGGGCGAGGTCCTGCCAGGGCAGGCCCACCGGACCGTACACCGTGAGCTGTTCGGGGCCGGTGCGGCCCGGGTGGTCGGCGCGCAGGATCTCGCCGAGGGTGGCGTGCGCCGCCTCCGCCGGCAGGCCGGTCGCGGCGAGGACGCCCATGGCGGCGGCGAGCGGCCGGTCGTCCACCGCGAGCACCCCCGCGGCCTCCAGAACGGGGCGCGCCAGCTCCTGCTTGCCCGGTTCGTCCACACCCAGCGTGGTCAGGTGCCGGCCGGGGCGGACGTCGGCGAGGGTCAGCAGCGGGGTGCGGGACCAGGTGGCGAGCACCACGACGGAGGCGTGCGCGGCGACCTCGGCCGCCGATGCCGCGACGCGGCCGCCGTGCCGGTCGCGGAAGGCCGCGGCCCGCTCAGGGGACACGTCGTGAATGATCAGATCGCGTACGGGACGCAGCCGCCGCAGTCCGGTCACCACGAGGTCCGCCTGGGCCCCCGCACCGACGACTCCCACGACGTCACCCGCATCGTCGCTGCTCCGGGCGGCCAGCGCGTCGGTGCCGAGGGCGGCCGCCAGGCCCGTGCGCCACGCCGTGACGGTGGCGCTGTCGAGCAGGGCGAGCAGTTCGCCGTCCTGGCCACCGTGCAGGCAGATGACGCCGCGCAGCGCCGGGCTGGCCGCCGGGAACTTCGCGTTGACCTTCACCGTGTACGCGTCGATCCCGGGCAGCAGACCGGGGATCAGCGCGGTGGCCGTACCGGGGAACGGCAGCTCCGCCCGGATCCTCTGCCCGGCGAACGCCCCGCCGCCGTCCTGGACGAAACCGTCGCGCAGGGCCGCGAGACAGGCGTCAGGATCGAGCAGGGTGAGCAGGTCGCCACGGGTGAGGATTCTGGTCATGCCGGCCATGATGACAGGCGCGGTCCTTCCGGAGGATCGTCGCCCCCGTCAGGGCGAAGCAGCCGGTCGGAGTACGCGTCGGCCGCCGGTCGGCGAAGCAGCCGGTCGGAGCGAACGCCGGCCGCCCGTCAGCGGAACAGCCGTTCCAGGTGCGCGTCGATGGCGGTGAGCGCGTCGCCTGGCTCGATCACCCCCAGTTCGAGCAGCGGCGTCAGGCCGGTGAGGGCGAGGAGCAGGTTGGTCTCGGTGGCGGGATCCCGATCGGGGCCGATGTGCCCGTCGGCGATCGCCTGCCGGACCAGCTCCTCGACGAGCGCGCGTCCCCGGACGAGGCCGCGGCGGGCCTGCTCGCGCACGGCCTCGTCGTGCAGCGCCTCAAGGACGTAGGCGGCGCTCATCCGGCTGGTCGCGCGGGCGTCGGCGTGCAGGGGGAGCATCTCCGCGAGCGTCACGCGCAGCACGTCACGCGGGTGCGGACGGTCGCCGAGCCGGGTGAGGCCCTGGCCGACGCGCAGCGAGGTCTGCTCGGAGGCGAAGTCCATGGCGAAGGAGAGCATGGCGCTCCGCGAGGCGAAGTAGTGCTGCAACTGCCCGAGGGAGATGCCCGCCTCCTGCGCCACCACGCGCATGGTCAGCTGGCTGACGCCGCGCCGCTCCACCACCCGCCACAGGGCGCGGGCGATCGTCTCGCGGCGGTCGCGGTGATCCACCTGTTTCGGCATGCCCGGCCCTCCCGGATGTCTTTCCCATACAACTGACATAATACAGTTGACCTATAACCGGACGGAAGGGGATCGTCATGCCGGAACAGCCGAAGGTGCGCACCACGGAAGGTGTGGTGCAGGGGCTCTGGCGAGAGGGACACGCCGTGTTCCGCGGCATCCCCTACGCCCGGCCCCCGGTGGGAGAGCTGCGTTTCCAGGCCCCCGCCCCGCCGCCGCGCTGGGAGGGGACGAGGCAGGCGACGGAGTTCGGTCCTCCGGTGCCGCTGTCCCTGCCGATCGACACGGGCCCGCCGCAGGGCACGGACTGGCTGACGCTCAATGTGGGCACCCCGGATCCGGGCGCGGCGGGTCTGCCGGTGCTGGTGTGGCTGCCCGTGGGCGGCTACGTGTCGGCGGCGTCGAACGACCCGATGTTCGACCCGGCGGCGCTGGCCGAGGCGGGGCTCGTCGTGGTGAGCGTCAACTGCCGCGTGGGCGCGGAGGGTTTCGCGTTCCTCGACGACGCGCCGCCCAACCGCGGGTTCCTCGACCAGATCGCGGCGCTGGAGTGGGTGCGGCGCAACATCGCCGCGTTCGGCGGCGATCCCGGCCGGGTCACCGTGGGCGGGACGTCCGCGGGGGCGGGGTCGGTCGCCGCCCTGCTCACGATGAAGCCGGCCCGCGGCCTGTTCCGGCGCGCCATCGCCCACTCCGTACCGGGGCTGCACAGTACGCCCGCGCTGGCCCGGGAGATCACCGCCGCGTTCGCGGAGCGGGCCGGCGCGCCGGCCCCCACCGCGGCGGCCCTGCGTGACGTCGAACCCTGGCGGCTGGCCACGGAGCTCACCGCCTTCAACGCCGGCCTCCACGCCTACCGGGAGCGCTGGGGCCGGCTCACCGAGTCCGGCACCGCCCTGTGCCCGGTCGTCGACGGGGAGATCCTCCAGGAGACGCCGTGGTCCGCGCTGACCGGCGCGCGGGCGAGTGGGATCGAGTTGCTCGCCGGCCACGCACGGGACGAGTTCCGGCTGTTCAGCGTCATGAGCGGACGCCGGGGCACGTTCACCGGGCAGCACGCCCGCGACGCGCTGGACCTGCTCGCCCCGCGACCGCACGGCGCGGATGCCTACCGTGCCGGGTTCCCGCAGGCCGGTCCGGAGGAACTGGTGGAGACGGTGTACGCGGACGCCCTGTTCCGCATGCCGTCGCAGGGGCTGGCCGAGGCGAACACCGCGGCCGGCGGCACCTCCTACCTGTTCGAACTGTGCTGGACCGCCCCCGCCCAAGGTGGGGCCTTGGGCGCCTGCCACAGCCTCGACATCCCCTTGGCGTTCGGCACGCTGGACAGTCCCGTCGGCGCACAACTCCTCGGCGGCGAAGCCACCCCCGAGGCCGTCGCGGTCTCCGGCGAGCTCAAGGGAGCATGGGTCCGCTTCGTCACCACCGGTGACGCGGGATGGGCGGCCTACCGGCCGGACCTGCGGCTCACCCGTGTCCTGGACGTCGAGCCGGACACGCGGCCCTACCCCGAAGAGGCGTCCCGCCGGATCTGGGCGGGCCACCATCCCGACCCCTTCGATCTCCCCTAAGCGCGCAGTTTGACCACGTAGCGGTAGCGGTCGCCCCGGGCCGCCGAGCGGGTGTACTCGACCGGCCGGCCCGCCCGGTCGTACGTCCACCGCCTGATCACGATGAGCGGGCTGCCGACCGGGACGCCGAGCACGCCCGCCTCCCGCTCGTCGGCGGCCTCGGCGTGGATGCTCTCGGTGGCCTCGGCGACCCTGGTGTCGAGGTCCTCGGCGAGGGAGGCGTACAGGGACTGGCGCTCCGACAGCACCTCGGGGTCGATGCGGGAGCCGATCCGGTCGGGCAGCCAGGAGTCGAGCAGCGCGAAGGGAGAGCCGGAGCCCGTGCGCACCCGGCGGACCAGCCACACGGCCTCGGAGGGGAGGAAGCCGAGGATCTCCAGCGGCGGGGCGGGGTCGCGGCGGATCTCGACCCCGGTGATGCCCGGCTCGAGGCCCAGGTCACGCAGCAGGGTGGTGAAGCTGCGCAGGCTGCCGAGCGAGTGGCTGATGCCGATCTCCACGTTGACGTAGCTGCCCGAGCCGCGGCGCCGGGTGATGAGGTTGGCCGCGGCCAGGCGGTCGAGCGCCACTCTGACGGTGTTCCTGCTGACGCCGTACTCGTCGGTGAGCGCCTCCTCGGACGGCAGCCGCTCGCCTGGTTTGTACCGGCCGTCCAGGATCTGCGTGCGCAGAGAATCGGCGACGATCTCGTGCGCATGGCGCTTGGTCATGCGGGTCTCCCCTCGCTCACAAAGCCGGCGCAGACCGAAGTATCAGTAACAGTCGACCAACACAACTTATACCTACAGGAATCAGATTAGTACCTACAACTCTTGACATTGTTAGGTACTGATTTCTAGCCTGGGGCCCACAGGCGGCACGGGGCGCGCCTTCGTGACCAGTCAGTCGTCTCGTGAGGATGCGATATGCGAAACATCAAGGCCGGGATCGTGGCCACCCTGACAGCGTTCGCGCTGGCGGCCTGCTCGACGGTGGGCGGCTCGGCGAGCCCGAGCGCCGCTCCGGACGGCGGCGGTGGCGGCGACGGCGACGGGGGCAAGAAGGTCGCCTTCGTCTCCCAGGTGGAGGGGGTCCCCTACTTCTCCGCCTTCAAGCAGGGCGCCACGGAGACGGCGAAGTCGCTCGGCATGTCGTACACGCAGGCGGGTCCCGCCACCGCGGACGCGACCGAGCAGGTCCGCATCTTCAACAGCCTGGTCCAGCAGGGCTACGCCGCGATCGCGGTCTCCCCGCTCGACCCCCGCTCGATGAACCCCGCCATCGCGGCGGCGCGGAAGAAGGGCATCGTGGTCATCACCTCCGACGCCGACGCGCCCGACAGTGAGCGCCAGGTCTTCGTGCAGCAGGCCACCGACGCCGCGCTCGGCGCGACCGTCATGGACCAGATCGCCGCGAAGATGGGCGGCCAGGGCGAGTACGGCATCGTCTCCGGCGCCGCCGACACGCAGACGTTCAACAGCTGGGTGGCCGAGGCGCGCAAGCGGCAGGAGGCCGCGTACCCGAAGATGCAGCTCGTGGGCGGGGTGCGCTACACCACCGACACCGCGCAGGCGCTGAAGGAGGCGCAGGACCTCATGACCGCCAACCCCGACCTCAAGGGCCTCATCGCGGTGCCCTCGACGGCGGTGCCCGGCGTGGCGCAGGCCGTCCAGAACGCCGGCAAGGCCGGGCAGATCGCCGTCTCCGGCTTCGGCTCGCCCAAGACCGCGCGCACGTACGTCGAGTCGGGCGCGATGACCTCCACGGTCCTGTGGGACGTGCCGCAGCTCGGCATCCTGACCGTCTGGGCGATGAAGCAGCTCCTGGACGGCAAGCAGATCGCCGCGGACAACACCGTGCCGGGGCTCAAGCAGCCGGTGAAGTACGACGCCGGCGACAAGACTCTGGTGCTGGGCCCGCCGATGGTCTTCACCAAGTCGAACATCGCGCAGTTCGACTACTAGGAGCGACGTGCGGACGATCCTCTCGGTGACCGGGCTCTCCAAGAGCTTCGGAGCCACCGCCGCGCTCACCGACGTCGGCTTCACGCTGGCGGCCGGCGAGCGGCTGGCCCTGCTCGGCGAGAACGGCGCCGGCAAGTCCACCCTGATCAAGCTCATCGCCGGCGTGCACCGGCCGGACGCCGGTGAGATGACGCTCGACGGCGAGCCGCACCGGCCCGCCTCGCCCGGCGCCGCGCTGGCCGCCGGCGTCAGCGTCGTCTACCAGGAGCCGTCGTTCTTCCCGCGGCTTTCCGTGCTGGAGAACCTCTTCGTCGGCCGCGAGCCGCGCGACCGCCTGACCCAGGTCGACTGGGGCGAGATGCGCACGCGCGGCGTGGAGCTGTTCGGGCGGCTCGGCCTGCCCGTGGAGCTGCTGAACCGGCGGATGGACGCGCTCAGCCTGGCCGAGCAGCAGCTCGCCCTGATCGCCAGGGCCGTGGACGTGGACGCCAAGGTGCTGATCCTGGACGAGCCCACCTCGATCCTGACCGACGCCGAGGCCCGGCGGCTCTTCCGCGTGGTCCAGCGGCTCTCGGAGGCGGGCGTGGCCATCCTCTACATCACCCACCGCTTCGAGGAGCTGGAGCACGTCGCGGACCGGTTCATCGTGCTCAAGGACGGCCGCCTGGCCGGCGACCTGCCCGCCGCCGCGGCCGACCACGACCGGATCCTGGAGATGATGTCCGGCCGCCCGGTCAACGCCACGATCAGCCGGTCGGTCGCCGACCCCGGTGCCGTGGTGCTGGAGGCGGACGGGATCACGGTGCCGGGCTCGCTGTCCGGCGTCGGCCTGACCGTGCGCGAGAGCGAGGTCGTCGGCCTGTACGGGCTCGTCGGCGCCGGGCGCACGGAGCTGGCCCTGACCGTCTTCGGCATGCTGCGCCCCACGGCCGGATCGATGCGGGTGCGCGGCGAGCCGTACGCGCCGAAGAGCCCGCGCGACGCCATGGCGCGCGGCATCGCCTACCTGCCCGAGGACAGGAAGACGCAGGGCCTCTTCCCCGGCATGGACACGATGAGCAACCTCACCGCCGTCCTGCTGCCCGCCCTGCTGGGACGCTTCGGCGTCATCCGGCGGGCCAAGGAGCGCGAGCTCGCCTCCACATGGGTGCGCTCGCTGCGGATCAAGGCCCCGACGCTCGACTTCCCCGTCACCGGCCTGTCCGGCGGGCACCAGCAGAAGGTGCTCTTCGCCCGGCAGCTCGTCACCGGCCCGGAGATCCTCATCCTCGACGAGCCGACCCGCGGCATCGACGTGGCCACCAAGACCGACATCCAGCAGCGGCTGGTGGAGGTCGCCCGCGAGGGCACGGCGGTGCTGGTCATCTCCAGCGACCTGCCGGAGCTGCTGGCCGTCTCCGACCGCGTCTACGTCATGCGCGAGGGCCGGATGGCCGCCGAGCTGCACGGCGACGACCTGACCGAGGACGCCGTGCTGCGCGCCACGATGGGGGTGAACCGGTGAGCGCCGTGTCCGCCGTGACGGCCCCGTCGCCGCGCCTGCTGACCCTGCTGCGCGACGCGCTGCTGCCGATCCTCCTCGTCGCCGAGGTGATCTTCTTCGGCCTGGCCGCCCCCGACTTCCTGTCCGCCTCCAACCTCGCGAACGTGGTGATCAACTCGGCCGACCTGGCCCTGCTGGCGGCCGGGATGACGCTGGTCGTGCTGCTGGCCGGGATCGACGTGTCGGTCGGCCCGATGCTGGGCGTGGTCGCCTGGGTCGGCGCCTCACTGTTCGTGGCCGGCCTGCCGCCGCTGCTCGTGGTGCTGGCCTCGGTGCTGCTCGGCGGGCTGCTCGGCGCGGTCAACGCCGGGCTGATCGTCGGCGGGCGGATCTCCCCCATCATCGCCACGCTGGGCACCGCCGCCGTCTTCAAGACCGTGCTGTTCGTCCTGTGGAACAGCACCGACGTCTTCGCCGGGCCCGTCGTGCCGGTGCTCGGTCCCGCGCGGGCGGGCGGCTTCCCGCTGGTCGGCGTGGTCGTCCTGGTGGTGTTCGGGATCTTCGCGTACGTCCTGCGTCACCGCGTGTTCGGCCGGCGGCTGTTCGCCATCGGCAACGACGCCGAGGGCGCGCGGCTGCTGGGCGTGCCCGTCGGCCGCACCTCGTTCGTGGCGTACGTGCTGGTGGGAGCCCTCGTCGGCATCGCGGCCCTGATCTACGTGGGCCGGGTCGGCGTGGTGCAGGCCACCGCCGGGCAGGAGCTGACCCTGCCCGCCATCGCCGCCGTGGTCGTCGGCGGCACCAGCATCCTGGGCGGCGAGGGCGGCGTGCTGCGCACCCTCGGCGGCCTGGTCTTCATCGCGCTGCTGCAGAACGGAGTCGTCCTCATGGGCGTGCCTCCGCTGTGGAACGGGGTGCTGGTCGGCCTGGCCGTCGCCCTCGCGGTGGCCTTCGACGTCCTGACCAGACGCACCCTCGACAAGCGGATCGGAGCGCGGAAATGACAACGACAGCCGTGGCCAGGCGCTCGCTGCGCGACCGGCTGAGCGACCGCCGGGTGTTCCTCGCGGTGCTCGTCGTCGCGCTCGGCGCCCTGATGAGCGTGCTGTCGCCGTACTTCCTCCAGGTGGGCAACCTCCTGGCGATGACGCAGTACGGCGCGGTCATCGGCCTGCTGGCCCTCGGCCAGGCGCTCGTCATCCTGGGCGGCAGGGGCGGCATCGACCTGTCCGTGGGGTCGGTGCTGAGCCTGTCGGGCATCGTCATGGGGCTGCTCGCGCAGAACGCCGGGCTCAGCCCGTGGGTGGCCGCGCTGGTCACCGTCGTCTTCGGCGGCCTGCTCGGCTCGGTGAACGGCTTCATGATCGCCCGGCTCGGGTTGCCGCCGCTCATCGTCACGCTGAGCACGCTCTTCCTGTACGGTGCCCTCGCGCAGGTGCTGACCGGCGGCGGCCAGCTCGGCGGGTTCGACGGAGGCGGCTTCCCCGCGCTGGGGCAGAGCGCGATCCTCGGCGTCCCCACCCAGGTGCTCCTGGTCCTGGCGCCGATGTACGCGCTGGCCATCTGGGCGCAGAACCGCACGGCGTTCGGCCGCCGCCTGCACCAGGCCGGCACCAGCGACCGGGCCGCGGGGCTGGCCGGGATCGACGTGCGGCGGCTGCGGTTCCGGCTCTACGTCCTGTCGGGCGCGCTGGCCGCGCTCGGCGCCGTGGTGACCAACGCCTGGCTGCTCACCGCCAGGCCCAGCGCGGGCACCGGCATGGAGCTGCAGGCGATCACCATCGCGGTGCTCGGCGGCATCGACATCTTCGGCGGCCGGGGGCACCTCAGCGGGGTCCTGCTGGCGCTCGCCGTCGTGGTCGTGCTGTCGTGGGGGCTGCAGCTGGCGCAGGTCGGCAACTCCGTGCAGACCGGCATCCTCGGCCTGGTCCTCGTCGGCGCGGCCCTGCTGAACAACCTGATCGGCAGGAAGGCCGCCGGATGACGACCCAGAACGACCGGCCCGCGGACGACCGGCGCGTGGACGTGCTGGCCGTCGGTGATGCCAGTGTCGACTACTTCGTGCATGTGCCGCACATCGCGGTGGCCGACGACAAGGCGATCGGCCGGCTGGCCGGCGTGCACGGCGGCGGCATGAGCGCCAACCTGGCCGCCGCGGCGAGCTTCGCCGGGGCCAGGGCGGCGCTGGCCACGGCGGTGGGCGCGGACGACCTCGGCCGGCAGGCCCTCGACCGGCTCGCGGCCCAGGGCGTGGACGTCTCCGCCAGCGTCACCGTACCCGGCGGGCACACCTGGTTCTGCGTGATCCAGCTCGACCCCAGCGGCGAGAAGTCCCTGGTCGGCGCGGTGACCGAGGTGAAGATCCCGGCCGTGGGCCAGATCTCCGACGAGCTGCTGCGCACGGCGCGGCTGGTCGCGCCGCTGGCGGACGACCTCGACTGGGCCATCGCCCTGGCCGGACGGGCCGGGGCGGGCGGCGCGAAGGTGGCCGTGGACCTGGAGCCCGACGCGGTCGCCGGCCGGCTCGACCAGGTGCGGGAGCTGGCCCGGCTCAGCGACCTCGTCTTCTGCAACCAGCGCACCGCCGACGTGCTGGCCGGCGGCGACCCCGCGCGCTGCGCCGCGCTGCTGCTCGCGGCCGGCGCCGGCGCCGTCGTGGTGACCAGGGGGCGGGCCGGCGCCCTCTGCTTCGCCCCCGGGCAGAGCTGGTCGGCGCGCGGGCCGGAGATCGAGGTCGTGGACACCACCGGCGCGGGCGACACGCTGGCCGGGGCGTTCACCGGGTCCTGGATCCGCGGGCGGTCCCTGGCCGACAGCCTGCGCGCCGGGGTCGCCGCGGCCTCGCTCTGCGTCGGGCGGCTCGGCTCACGCGCCTATCTCGATGCCGGGACCGGCATCGATTCTCTCGTGCGGAACGTCACTCTCGACGCCGCTCCTCCCCTGCAAGGATTCTGATGATCACTCTTCTGGACCGCATCCACGGCAGCCTGGCCGCCGCCTGCATCGCCGACGCCCTCGGCGCCCCCACCGAGGAACGCTCCATCCCCGAGATCCGGCGGCTGTTCGGGCACCGGGTGGAGAGCTTCCACGCGCCGCTGCCCGACGCGCCGTACGCGGTCGGGCGCGGGCCGGCCCAGATCACCGACGACTCCAGCCAGATGCTGCTGCTGGCCGAGGCGTTCATCGCGCACGACGGGGACGTCACGCCCGAGGTCATGGCCGACCTGCTCATCGGCTGGTCCGGCAATCCCGACTACTTCCCCCACTTCGCCGGCCCCACCACCCGCCGGGCGATCGAGCGGCTCAAGGCCGGCGAGGATCCCTGGGAGGTCGGCCGGTCGGGCCGCATCATGAGCGAGGGCGCCAGCAACGGCGGCGCCATGCGGGTCGCCCCCGCCGGCCTGGTGCACCCCGGCGACATCGAGGGCGCGGTGCGCGCCGCGCACCTGACGTGCGTGCCCAGCCACCACACGAACATCGGCGTCGCCGGCGCCGCGGCCATCGCCGCCGCCACCGCCGCGGCGTGCGTGGACGGCGCCGACCTGTTCCAGGTCGTCCGGGCCGCGCGGCACGGCGCGGAGCTCGGCGAGCGGCTGGGCTCCGAGCAGGGCCGGCACGTCCCCGGACCGTCGGTCGCCGAGCGGATCGACCTCGCGGTCACGCTCGCGGTGCAGTCGCGCGACCTGGACGACGCCATCGAACGGATCGCCGCCGTCATCGGCACCGGGCTGCCCGCGGCCGAGGCGTGCCCGGCCGCCATCGGTTTGCTCGTGGCGGCCGGCGGCGACCCGTTCCAGACCGCGGTCGCGGCGGCCACCGCCGGCGGCGACTCCGACACGGTGGGCTGCATGGCGGCGGCCGTCGCGGGCGCGCTCAACGGCGTCGCCGCGCTGCCCGCCGAGACCGTCGCCCGGGTCGAGCAGGCCAACGGGCTGGACCTGGCCGGCGTGGCGGCCCGCCTGACGGCGGTCGCCCGCCCGGTGCCCGCGGGCCTGGTCAGCCGGTCCTGAGCTGGTCGAGGAGCGGGGTGCGGACGTCGCAGTTGGCGAGGGCGAACGAGTCGGCGAGGGCGATCAGGTCGTCGTCGCCGAGCCCGCGGAACAGCTCGGCGTACTCGTACGCCAGCGGCTGGGCGACCGCGATGTTCAGGATGAGCGTCCTGACCCAGTCGAAACGGCCCCACGGGTAGGGATCGAAGCCGGGGACCTCGCGGGCGATCAGCTCCTGGAACGGCTCGGTCACCTCGGCGACGCCCCGGCCGTCGCTGCCCCACTGGTCGGCGCCCAGGCGGTTCTTCTTCGCCACGAAGTCCCCGAACCTGGTCAGGTACGCCGAGTCCGGCCGGACCATGACCACGCCCTGCCGGCCGAGGTCCTTGTACATCCAGATGGACCAGCCGGCCCCGTCCCGGCGGTAGATGTCGAGCTGGTCGTCGAGGAGCCGCCGGCGCATGGCGTCCACCCGCTCGTCACCGGTGTAGATGGGACCGAACTCCCCCACCCAGACCGGCGTCCCGGTCCGGCGGCAGTACGCGGTGCGGTCGGCGTACTTGGCCTCCAGCGCCGCCCTGTCGTAGTGCCGGCCGTCGGTGACACCCGGGTAGTCCCCGCCGCGGCCCAGGCCGGGGGCGGCGTAGTCGTGGCAGACGTAGACGGTGTTCTCCCACGGCTCGGCGAAGACGTCGAACTCCGTCGAGTACGTGTTGCCGTCGAGGAACAGTATGTGGCGGTCGTCCACCTTCCTGATGGCCTCGACCAGGCGGCGGTAGAAGGGCCCGACCACCTCCCGCGACTCGTCCGCCGGCTCGTTGATCGGGTTGTACCCGGCCACCCACGGGTTGTCCTTGTAGTGGTCGGCGATGTGCTCCCACATGGCCACCACCCGGTCCTGGAAGTGCGGGTGCTCCCAGAACGCGGCCCGGTGCGTGGGGTTGTCGGAGTGCCAGTGGTGGTTCTGCCCGCCCGGCAGCGCGTGCAGGTCGATGACCGAGTAGACGCCGTGCCGCGCGCACGCCTCGACGGCCCGGTCGAGGTGCCGGAACCCGTCCTCCTTGAACACGAACGGCGCGCGGTCGTCCTCGAAGTGGTGGTAGTTGACCGGGATCCGGACGCAGTTCAGGCCGGCCCCGGCCAGCAGTTCCGCGTCGGCGTCGGCGAAGAACGCGCTCAGCAGCCGGTCGAAGAAGAGCTCGTAGCGCTCCTCGCCGAGCACGGCGCGGACGGTGGCGCGCATCAGCGACTCGTTGCCGGAATAGCCGGTGATGAAGTTCTCCATGTTGAGCCAGCCGCCCACGGCGACGCCGCGCAGGCGTACGGTGGCGCCGCTCTCGTCGACGAACCGGCGGCCCTCGGTGCGCAGAAACGTCATGCCCTCTCCTACTTCAACGCGCCGGCCGCCAGGCCGCGCTCGAACAGTCCCTGCAGGCAGAGATAGGCCGCGATCTCGGGGATCGCGGTGATCACCGCGCTGGCCAGGACCTTGGTCTGGTCGTTGCTGAACTGGCTGACGAAGAACTGCGGCAGCAGCGTGATCGTCTGCTTGGCCGGGTCCTGGATGAGGACCAGCGGCAGCAGGTACGAGTTCCACGCCCCGATCAGCGTCAGCACGACGATCGCCGCGCCGATCGGCCGCGTCATCGGCAGCACGATGTAACGGAAGGCCGTGAAGACGCCGGCGCCGTCGACCCGCGCCGCGTCGAACAGCGAGTCGGGCACCCCGTCGATGAACTTGCGGGTGAGCAGCACGGCGAAGGGGATCTGCAGCGCCGCCAGCGGCAGCACGACCGCCCAGTACGTGTCGTACACGCCGAGGGCCAGGGTGGTCGCGAACAGCGGGGTGAGCAGGACGACCTCGGGCAGCGTGAGCGCGGCCAGGATCAGCCAGAAGTAGACCTCCTTGGCGCGGATGCGCAGCTTGGAGAAGCCGAACGCGGCCAGCATGGTCAGCACGTACACGATCACGATCGTCGAGACGGCGATGATCGCGCTGTTCCTGAAGAACGTCCCGACCGCGCCGACCGAGAACACCGCCTGGTAGTTGCCCAGCCCCTCGCCCGCCAGCGACCCCTGGACCATGGCGACCAGGGGGAACACGTACGGGATGATCATCAGGGTGGCGACGAGCTGGAGCAGCAGCCGCGTCGAGCGGCGACGGGCCTCAAACACCGGGCTCACGGTCCTTCCTGTTGGCACGGGCGGCGACGGCGATCGCGCCGAGCAGCGCCAGGACGAGCAGCATCACCGACAGGGCCGCCCCGTAGCCGACGTGCGCCTGCGGGATGCTCACCCGGTAGATGTAGGTGCCGAGGAACTCGGTGCTGTAGTTGGGCCCGCCGATCGTCACCAGGTACGGCACGTCGAACGTCTTGAGCGCCCCGATCACGCCGAGCATGGCGAGGGCCACCGTCGTCCCCCTGACGCCGGGCCAGACGATGCTGACCAGGATCCGCAGGTTGCCCGCGCCGTCGGTGCGGGCCGCCTCCAGGACCTCGGGGTCGATCTGCCCCATCGCCGCGTAGTAGAGGACGAAGGTCAGGCCGGTGAACTCCCAGACGGTGATGAACATGATGACCGGCATCGCCGTGCTCGACTGGGCCAGCCACGGCTGGGCCAGGAAGCCGAGCCCGATGTGCTCCAGGGTCCAGTTGAGCTGGCCGTCGGCGGCGAACATCTGCCGGAACACCGGCGCCATCGTGGCCGGGGCGATGACGACCGGGGTGAACACGAGCACCTTGTAGACGGCGGTGAGCCTGATCTTCGAGTGCAGCACCGCCGCGAAGACGAACCCGATGAGGGTCTGCACGGTGAACGTGACCACGAAGAACAGCACCGTGTGCCAGAGGGCGAGCCAGAACACCGGGTCGGCCAGGATCTCGGTGTAGTTCTGCGCCCCCACCGGGGTCGGGGTCGGGCTCGTGCCGTCCCAGTCGAGCGTCGAGAGGTAACCGGTCTCGATGATGCAGTAGTAGATGAGGCCGACGACGAGCACGAAGGCCGGGGAGATCCACGGCAGGCCGGAGGGACGCAGGTTCTTCCTGTTCCGGCGGGCCGTGGGAGTCGTGGCGGACGGGGGACGGGTTTCGGTGATGGAGGTCATGAGCTTCCCGCGCGGCTACTTGATCTTCTCGGCGGTGCTCTGCAGGGTCTTCGCGGCCTGTTCCGGCGTGGCCTGCCCGGCGGCCACGGTGGTGGAGGCGACCCCGATCGCGGTCTGCAGGTCGGCGCTCACCGTCGCCAGCCGGGGTTCGCTCGACTTGCCCGCGTCGGTGATCAGCTTCTCCAGTGCCGGCCGCTGCACCTCCGGGTTGACCAGCTTGACGGCGTCCCAGTTCGGCTGGGCGGTGGTCAGCGCGGGGATGTCGTTGAGGATGTCGGCCACGGCCTGCTGGCCCTCCTTCGAGGTGCCGAGCCAGGTGACGAAGGTGGTGGCGGCGGCGATGGACTTGGATCGCTTGTTCACGGCCAGCCCGAAGTCCGCGTCGCCGTAGAGGGCGCCGACGTTGCCGGTGCCGGCCACGTCGGGGAACGGGATCGGGAGCTGGGTGAACGGCTTCGGGTTGGCGACGCCGGCGCCTGAGATGGCGTTCGTGCTGCCCTCGACCGTGGAGTACTGCATGTACCAGGTGCCCATCATCACCATGGCGTACTTGCCGGACATGAAGCCGTTGTTGGCGTCCGGGTACTGCTGCACGCCGAGCGCGCCCTCCTGCATGATCCCGTCGTCGAACAGCTTCTTCCAGATGCTCAGCGCCCGCACGATGGCCGGGTCGGTCCAGGAGACCTCGCCCTTGAGCGCCTTCTCCCACACGCCGGGCTTGACGTTGTCGGTGATCGCCTGCAGCGTGTCCTCGTTGAACGCGGGCTGGCCGGCGCCCTGCACGAAGCAGCCGACGTCGTGGGACTTGAAGGTCGCGCAGACCTTCTTCCACTCGTCGTACGTCTTCGGCGGCGTCAGCTGGTACTTGTCGAACAGGTCCTTGTTGACCCAGACCGTGCCGGCGAAGACCGAGCCGACCGACAGGCCGGCGAGCTTGCCGTCCGTGGTCAGGCTCGATACCCCGATCGGGGCCAGCTTGGACTCCCAGTCCGCTCCCAGGGCCTTCTCCACGGCGGGCTTGAGGTCGACGGCGTTGACCCCGTAGATGCCGACCGCGCCGTTGGCCGCTCCCGGCGCGACGGCGAAGACGTCGGGGCCGACGGTCGAGGCCAGCGCGGGCCGGATGGCGGCGTCGTAGCCGTCGATGGTCAGCTTCTTGAAGGTGACCTTGATCTTCGGATACGCCTTGTTGAACGCCTTGATGTACGTTTCGGCGGGCGCGGCGTCGGGCGTCCACCCCCACCAGGTGATCTCGCCCGAGTCGGCCGCGCCCTTGTCCGCGGTCTCGGTCGAAACTCCGCCCGCGCACCCGGCGAGCGCCAGCCCGGTGGCCACGAACAGGGCCGCGGTTCTGCGGAGGCGGCGATTCCTGGGTCGAGGGGATCCCAGCATGTGATCTCTCCTTGCACGTGATGGCACGTACGGGTCGTTTCGACGCCGGGCCACCCGCCGGGAAACGACGCGGGTCGGGCTCGGGCTCGGGGGAGACAGAGCGGCCGGACGACGAGGCCGGGGGCTCTGCGGTATCAGAAAGTTTCGAAAAAGGGTCTGTGCTCGTGAGCAGCGAAACACCGGACGACGTACAGTGTCAAGAACCTCACTCGAATTCGTTTCCGAGAAGTTTCGAAGAACGCACGGCCGCAGACGCTCGTTTCGGCGAGCTGGCGACGGACGTACAGGGCGGCGCTGCTGCGAAGAGATCCGGCGATCATCCGCTCCACCTGGGATTATTCACGCTTTCGCCAGACCGTCGGCGCTGTCGGCGGCGATGCTACGGTGGAAGAAAGTTTCCGAATCTTCGAGCCTGAGAATGATGAGAGGTGTCGTGGCGACCGAGCACGAGGACACCGGCGCGCGGAGGCAGGCGCGGCACGTGACGCGGCGCGGCGGCGGCGACCGGGTCACGATCGCGATGGTCGCCCGCGCGGCGGGCGTGTCCGTGCCGACCGTGAGCAAGGTGCTCAACGGGCGTGACGCGGTCGGCCCGCGGACCCGGCGCCGGGTGGAGGACGCCCTGGCCGCGACCGGCTACCGGCGCCGCGGCAGGTCGGAGCCCGGCCGGGCCGGGCTGGTGGACTTCGTGATCACCGAACTCGACACCGCGTGGGCCTGTGAGCTGCTGCGCGGCGCCGAGCACGAGGCGTACCGGCTGGGCGCCCGCCTGGTCCTGACCGTCACCCACGACCGTCAGGCCCACCCGCGCGAGTGGTTCAGGAGCCTCGCCTCGCGGCGCACCGACGGCGTGGTCCTCGTGCTGTCCAGCCGCACCCGCCTGATCGCCGCCGAGCGGCTGCGCTCGATCGACGCGCCGGTCGTCGTGATCGACCAGATGGGCGGCTACGAGCACGACGTTCCGGCGATCGGGGCCACCAACTGGGCGGGCGGCTTCGCGGCCACCGAGCACCTGACCGGCCTCGGGCACCGGCGGATCGGCATGATCACCGGCCCCGACGACGTGCCGTGCGGCCTGGAACGTCTCGACGGCTACCGCGCCGCGCTCGGCCGGGCCGGGCTGTCGCCCGACGAGGACCTGGTGCGGCGGGGCGACTTCTACGCCGGGGGCGGCCGCCGCGGCGCGGCCGAGCTGCTCGACCTGCCCGATCCGCCCACCGCCGTCTTCGCCGGGTCCGACCAGCAGGCGATGGGCGTGTACGACGAGGCCCGCGCCAGAGGTCTGCGCATCCCCGCCGACCTCAGCGTGGTCGGGTTCGACGACGTCGACATGTGCGAGTGGGTGACGCCGCGGCTGACCACGGTCAGGCAGCCGCTGGCCGAGATGGCCGTGCTGGCCGTGCGCGACGTGCTGGAGCGCGCGCACGCGCCGGGCGAGCCGCCGCCGCGTCTTGAGCTGTCCACCCGGCTGGTGGTGCGGGAGAGCACCGCGCCGTGGCGACCACCGCCGGCGCGCGCACGGGCCGCACGCCGGCGAAGGTAGGCAGGTCAGGGGCTTGCGGGATGCGGGTCAGGGGCTCTCGGGGGCCCGATGTGCTCGGGGCAAGGGCTCGCGGGTCAGGGCTGGGGGACGCCGAGGGCTTCGCGCCAGGTGTGGCGGGGTTCGTAGCCCAGCTCTTCGCGCGCCTTCGCGCTGCTCAGCAGGCTCTCGTACCCCTCCAGGGGACGGCGCGCCGGCACGCCCGGGAACATCGACTCGGCCAGCTCGGCCGAGGGCCGGTCCATGAGCGTGTCACGCGCGGCGATCACGTACGCGGGCGCGCCCGTGACCTCGGCGGACAGCGCCAGGCGGCAGGCCAGCGCGGCGTCGCGGACGTCCACGTAGCTCCACAGGTTGAACGCCCGCGCCAGCGGGTCCTCCCAGCAGGACGGGAGCTTGCGGTAGTCGGCGGCGTCGTGCACGTTCGACAGCCGCAGGCCGACGATCGGGATGCCGGACCACGCCGAGACGTGCTCGGCCAGCGTCTCGCCGATGACCTTCGACAGCGCGTACGCCGAGTGCGGATGCGGGTAGTGCGCCTCGTCCACGGGCAGGTAGCGCGGCGGGGCCTGCGGCCCGAACGGGAATCCGAGCGTGGTCTCGCTCGACGTCCACACCACCCTGCGCAGGCCGAGCTTGGCCGCGGCCAGGAAGACGTTGCTGTTCATGGCCGTGTTGTCGGTGAACGTGCGGGCCTCGGGGGCGAAGCCGGGCGCGGGGATGGCGGCGAGGTGGACGACGGCGTCCATGCCGGTCAGCGCGTCGACGGTGTCGCCGTAGTCCGTCAGGTCGGCGCGCATCAGCGAGGTGCCCAGCTCCTCGTAGAAGGGGCCGCGGTCGCCGGGCGCGCCGGTCACGTCGACGGCGCGGACGTCGTGCCCGTGGGCGAGCAGATCCTGGACCACGGCGCGCCCTGCTTTGCCGTTCGCCCCTGTCACCGCGATGTTCACGGCCGGCCTCGCTTTCCCGATGGTGTCGATGGCTGCGGGTGAGTCGTCGATGCAGTGTCGCAGACCCGGACACTTCATCGAAACTCCCCACCCCGGGTTCGGTCCCCGCCGGAAGCGCTCTGACCGGCGGAGACACGGCTGGAGCCGGGGAATCTCGATGGGCCGGGTCCCTTGACGTGCTTCGACATCCGGCTCTACGTTGTGAATGAGCTGTAGAAGTTTCGGAGACATTTTCGAAATGTTTCGACGCGATTCGGATCCCGATCCGGGCGCGTCAGGACCCACAGATTCCGGAGACTCGTAGTGAAGGTTCTCTACATCGGCGGCACCGGCACGATCAGCTCGTCCTGCGTGGCCGAGTCGGTACGCCAGGGCATGGACGTGCACGTGCTGAACCGCGGCCGCACCGCCGGTGTCCGGCCGCTGCCCGACGGCGTCACCACCGTCACCGGCGACGTCCACGACCCGGAGTCGATGCGCGCCGCCCTCGGCGGTTCCTCGTACGACGTCGTGATCAACTTCCTCAGCTACGGCGCCGAGGACGCGGCGGCCTGGGTGGACCTGCTGGCGGGCCGGATCGGCCAGTACATCCACATCAGCACCGCCTCGATGTACCACAAGCCGGTGCGGAAGGTGCCGTTCGTCGAGTCGACCACCCGGTACAACCCCTACTCGGCCTACTCCCAGGACAAGATCGCCGCCGAGGACGTCCTGCGGCGCGCGTACGAGGAGCGCGGCTTCCCCGTCACCATCGTGCGGCCCTCGCACACCTATGACGACGCCCGCCCGCCGCTGCCCGGCGACTGGACGGCCTGGGACCGGATCGTGCGCGGCGACGAGCTGGTCGTGCCCGGCGACGGCACCAGCCTGTGGACGCTGACGCACGCGTCGGACTTCGCCGTGGGCCTGGTCGGCCTGGCCGGGAACTGGCCGGCGATCGGCGAGGACTTCCACATCACCTCCGACGAGGTGCTCACCTGGAACGAGATCTACGACGTCATCGCGAAGACGGCGGGGACCGAGGCGCGGCTGCTGCACCTGCCTTCGGAGTTCCTGCCGATCGTGGCTCCCGACTGGTTCTGGTCCAGCCTGATCGTCGGCGACCTGTCGCACAGCGCGGTGTTCGACAACAGCAAGATCAAGCGGTTCGTCCCGGCGTTCCGGCCGGTGATCACCTGGCCGGCCGGCGCCAGGCGGCTGCTGGAGTGGCGGGCCGGGCACGCCGAGCAGGCCCGTCCCGACGCCGGGACGGACGCGCTGCTGGGCCGCCTCGTCGAAGGACACCAGGCCGCGGTGTCCGCGGTGCGCAAGCTGGCGCCGTGACCCGGCGTACCGGAGAGGAATCGATCTGACATGGCAGGTGACCGCACCTCCCGCGAGGAGATCGTCGAGAGCCTGATCGCCCGGATGAGCCTGGCCGAGAAGGTCGCACAGCTCTACGGCGTCTGGGTGGGCATCGACGGCGCCGACGGCGAGATGGCTCCGCACCAGCACGAGTTCGCCGAGCTGCACACCGCGTGGGACGACCTGATCCGCGACGGCCTCGGCCAGATCACCCGGCCGTTCGGCACCACGCCCGTCGGCGTGCGCCAGGGCGCGGCCACGCTGGCGAAGACGCAGCGCTCGATCATGGCGGCCGGGCGGTGGGGGATCCCCGCCCTGGTGCACGAGGAGACCCTGACCGGGCTGGCCGCGTGGCGGGCCGCCGTCTATCCGTCCCCGCTGTGCTGGGGCGCGAGCTTCGATCCCGGGCTGGTCGAGCGGATGGGCGCGCAGATCGGCGCCGCCATGCGCCGGCTCGGCGTGCACCAGGGGCTGGCCCCGGTCATGGACGTCGCCCGCGACCTGCGCTGGGGGCGGGTCGAGGAGACCATCGGCGAGGATCCGCTCCTGGTGGGCACGATCGGCAGCGCCTACGTCCGCGGCATGCGGTCGGTGGGCGTGCTGGCCACGCTCAAGCACTTCGTCGGCTACTCGGCGTCGAAGGGCGGCCGCAACCTGGCCCCGGTGTCGGCCGGCCGGCGCGAGATCGCCGACGTGCTGCTGCCGCCGTTCGAGATGGCGCTGCGCGCGGGCGCCGACTCGGTGATGAACTCCTACGCGGACGTGGACGGGATGCCGGTCGCGGCCGATCCCGCGCTGCTCACCGACCTGCTCCGCGACACCTACGGCTTCACCGGCACGGTCGTGGCGGACTACTTCTCGATCGCCTTCCTGCAGACCCTGCACAACGTGGCGGGCTCCCCCGGTGAGGCGGCCGGGCTGGCGCTCGCCGCCGGGATCGACGTCGAGCTGCCCACCGTGCACTGCTACGGCCCGCCCCTCATCGAGGCGGTCGAACGCGGAGAGGTGGACGTCGCCCTGGTCGATCGTGCCCTGCGCCGGGTGCTGGAGCAGAAGGCCCGGCTCGGCCTGCTGGACGAGGACTGGACGCCGGAACCGGAGGTGCTCGACGCCGAGGGGGACGCCGAGCTGGACGAGACGGGCGACGTCGTGCTGGACGACGCGGAGGCGCGGGCCCTGGCCGGGGAGCTGGCCCGCCGCTCCGTCGTGTTGCTGCGCAACACCGGGACGTTGCCGCTGGCGCCGGGCCTGCGGCTGGCCGTCGTCGGGCCGCGCGCCGACACCCCGCAGGCCATGATGGGCTGCTACTCGTTCCCGATGCACGTCGGCGTGCACCACCCGGACGTCGGTCTCGGCATCGAGGTGCCGACGCTGGTCGAGGCGCTGCGTGGCGACGCGGCCGGCTACGACGTCCGCTACGAGCAAGGATGTCCGGTGGTCGGCGGGGACGACGCCGGGATCGCCGCCGCGGCCGGGCTGGCGGCGGACGCCGACGTCTGCGTGGCCGTCCTCGGCGACCAGGCGGGGCTGTTCGGCGGCGGCACCTCGGGCGAGGGCTGCGACGCCACCAGCCTGCGCCTTCCCGGCCGGCAGGAGGAGCTGCTGGAGGCCGTCCTCGCCACCGGCACGCCGGTGGTGCTGGTGCTGCTGGTCGGGCGGCCGTACGAGCTGGAGCGGCAGGTGGACCGGCTGGCGGCCGTGGTGTGCGGGTTCTTCCCCGGCGAGGAGGGCGCGCACGCCCTGGCCGACGTGCTGTCCGGGCGGAGCGACCCGATGGGGCGGCTGCCGGTGAGCTTCCCCGGCTCCGGCGGCAACCAGCCGGCCACGTACCTGTCCGCGCCGCTGGCCCGGCGCAGCAAGGTGAGCACCGTGGACCCGACGCCGCTGTTCGCCTTCGGCCACGGGCTCTCCTACACGCCGGTCGAGTGGACGGGCGTCGCCGCGGACCCGTCGGGGACGTGGGCCACGGACGGCACCTTCGACGTGCGCGTCACGCTGCGCAACGGCGCGGCCGGCCCGGTGTCGGAGGTCGTCCAGGTGTACCTGCACGACCCGGTCGCCGAGGTGGCCAGGCCCGTGCAGGCGCTGCTCGCCGCGCCCCGGGTGGACCTGGCGCCCGGGGAGACGCGTGAGGTGACGATCACCCTGCACGCCGACCAGACCTCCTATACCGGGGCGTCAGGACGGCGGCAGGTGGATCCGGGCGCGGTCGAACTGCGGGTGGGGGCGTCCAGCGCCGACATCCGCGAGACCATCCCCGTCACGATGACCGGCCCGCGCCGGCACGTCGGCTTCGACCGGGTGATGGAGGCGACGGTCGGTCAGGACTGAGAACACGGTGTACGGCCGGCGTCCCCGCACGGGGCGCCGGCCGTACGCGTGTCATTCGCCCGGGTAGCGCAGGCCGATCTGGGCGCGGACCTCGTCCATCGTGCCCATGATCTGGCAGACCTCGTCCGACGGCAGCACCGGGCTCTCCAGCAGTCCCGCCCGCACGCACCGCGCCACCTCCTCGGTCTGGAAGCGCAGCCCGCTGCCCGGCACGGAGAACTCGTAACGCTCGGTCGCGCCGCTCCGCGTGGTCAGGGTGAACGTCGTCGCCCGGTACCACATGGTGTCGACGTCGATGCGCGCCTCCGTGCCCGCGATCGTCGCCCGGTTGGGCAGCCACGCCTCCATGGAGGTGGTCGCCACCGCCTGGCGGCCCTCGTCGTACCCCAGGACGACCGCGGTCTGCGCGTCCACCCCGGTGTCGCCCGCGTGCGAGGTGGCCAGCACGGACGAGGGGCGGCCGAGCACCATGGACATGAAGGACAGCGGATAGACCCCCAGGTCGAGCAGCGCGCCGCCGCCGAGGTGCGGGTCGAACATGCGGTGCGCCGGGTTCCGGCGGAACCACACCCCGTGCTCGGCGGTCACCAGCCTGACGTCCCCGAGCCGCCCCTGCGCGAGCAGTTCCCTGATCCGGACCATGTGCGGCAGGAACCGCGTCCACATGGCCTCCATCAGGAACACGCCGCGCGAGCGGGCCAGTTTCACCAGCTCCTCCGCCTGGGCGCGGTTGACCGTGAACGGCTTCTCCACCAGCACGGCCTTGCCGGCTTCGATCGCCGCCACCGCCACGTCCCTGTGCGCGGTGTGCGGCACCGCGACGTAGACGGCGTCGACGTCGTCCGACTCCAGCAGCGCCGCGTGGGTGCCGTGGGAGCGGGGCGCGGCGGTCCGCGCGGCGAACGCCTCGGCCCGCGCGGTGGAGCGGGAGGCGACCGCGACCAGCTCACCCTCGCCGGAGTGACGCAGGTCGTCGGCGAACTGGCCGGCGATGCCGCCGGTGCCGATGATCCCCCACCGCAGCGGCCCCGGCTGGTACGTCTTCGTGCCCGTCAACGCAACCACGTCCCGCTCGCCGGAGTCAGCTTGTCCAGTTCGGCCCACAGGTCGTCAGGAATGTCGAGCGCGGCCAGCTCCAGTGTGTGGGCGAGACGTTCCGGCCGGGTGATGCCCACGACGGTCGTGCCGATCCGCGGGTCGCGCATGGAGAACTGCAGCGCCGCCGCTGCCAGCGGCACCCCGGCCTGTTCGCAGGCGCGCCACATCCCGGCGGCGCTCTGCTTGACCTCGTCCGACGCCATCCGGTACGCGTACCGCGGAGCCGTGTCCGGGCCCTTGACGAGCATGCCGCCGCCGAACGGCGCGGCGTTGAGCACGGCGACGCCGGCCTCGGCGCACTGGTCGAGCAGCGGCTCGGCCGACCGGTCGAGCAGCGTGAACCGGTTGTGCGTGATCACCGCCTCGAACACGCCGAGGTTCACGAAGCGCCGCAGCAGGTCCACCGGCCCGCCGGCCACCCCGAGGTGACCGACGAGCCCCTCCTCCTTGGCCTGGACGAGCGCCTCGACCGGGCCGCCGGCGGCCGTGGCCTGGTCGAAGGTGATGCGTTCCGGGTCGTGCAGGTAGACGAGCGGCAGGTGGTCCATGCCGAGCCGTTCCATGCTCTCGGCCAGCGACGCCCTGACCCGTTCGCCGGAGAAGTCGCCGCTCGCGTCGGGGTCGACCTTGGTGCTCAGCAGGAAGTCCGCCGGCACGCCGCCGATCTCGCGCAGCACCGCGCCGATCCGTCTCTCGCTCTCCCCGCCGCCGTAGCCGTTGGAGGTGTCCAGGAACCGGATCGGCCCGTCGAACACCGCCCGCAGGGTGCGCAGGGCCTGGTCGCGGTCCACCTCGTAGCCGTAGATGCCGGGGATGCTGCCGATCGCGCTGGTGCCGATGCACAGCGGCGGGGCCAGCAGCCCGGTGGAGCCCAGGGGGCGCTTGGTGAGCATGCTCCTCGTCCTTTCTTCGCGTCCCGCCCCGGCCGTGCGGGAGGTTCTTCGCGTCCCGTCCTCGCCGCCCGTCCCAACCCTGCGGCGGGTCAGGACGGGGGTCAGCCGCCGAAGCCGTCCTGGGCGTGGGCGCGCAGGTAGTCGATGTCGAAGTCCAGGCCGAGCCCGGGGCCCGCGGGCAGCTTGAGCCGGCCGCCGCTGTTGTCCAGCGGCGTACGCAGGAACCTGTTGTAGGACCCCAGGTCGTGGCTGCTCGACTCGATGCGGTAGAAGTTCGGCACGGTGATCATCACGTGGCCGCCGGCGACCAGGTTGACCGGCCCGCTCGCGTCGTGGGGGGAGACCGGCACGTAGTACGCCTCGGCCATCGTGGCGATCTTCTTGAGCTCGGAGATGCCGCCGGTCCAGGTCACGTCGGGCATGACGAAGTCGGCGAGCCCGTTCTCCAGGACCGGGACGAAGTCCCACCGGGTGTGCAGCCGCTCCCCCACCGAGATCGGCACCCGGACCCGGTCGCGCACCTGCTTGAGGGCGTGGTAGCTCTCCGGCGGGACCGGCTCCTCGTACCAGTGGATGCCGCCGGCCTCGTCCAGCGACTGGCCCAGGCGGATGGCCGTGGGCACGTCGAACCGGCCGTGCGCGTCGATCAGCAGCTCCACGTCGGGTCCGGCGACCTCGCGGATGAGCGCGGTCAGCTCCATCGCCTCGCGCTCGTGCGCGCGGCTCAGCCGGCCGTCGAGGTAGCGGTCGTTGCTCTCCGGCTCGCCGGGCGCGTGCGGGAACGGGTCGAACTTGATCGCGGTGTGGCCCGAGTCGACGATCTTCCTGATCTCGTCCTCGACCCCGTCGCGGGTGCCGAAGCGGCTCTGGTCGGGGTGGGTGTAGAGGAGCAGGTCGTCCCGTACGGTGCCGCCGAGCAGGTCGCAGACCGGCTGACCGAGCACCTTGCCGCGGATGTCCCACAGGGCGATGTCGATGGCGCTGGTCACGTTCGTCCCGGCGCCGCGGCTGCCCATGTAGGTGAAGGCGCGGAACACCTTGTGCCAGATGTCCTCGATCTTGGCGGGGTCGTCGCCGGCGAGCAGTTCGGTGGCCTGGCGCACCATGGCGGCGATGCCGCGGTTGGCCGTGCGCGTGGTGGTGGTGATCTCGCCCCAGCCGTCGACGCCCTCGTCCGTGCGGACCTGGACGAACAGGAACTCACCCCAGTAGGAACCGCCCGACCGGATCAGCCAGGGCACGAGCTCCACGATCTTCATCCGCGCCATCCTCTCACTCGTCCGCCGCCTCAGGCGGAAGCGCCGCCGTCCGTGTCCCGGCCGTTCGCGCGCGCGTCCAGGCTCGCGCCGCCGTTGGCCTGGGCGTCGCGCCAGCGCTCGTACTCGGGGCGGGCCTCCTCCGACAGCGGGTAGTAGGTGCGCAGGTCGCCGCCCTGCGACAGCCGTAGCCGGGAGAACTCCTCCCACTCCGCGTGACTGCCCGCCTCCGCCAGCAGCGCGGGGGCGAGCTTGATCGGTACGACCACCGCGCCGTCGTCGTCGGCGACGATGATGTCGCCGGGTTCCACGACGGTGTTGCCGCACGCGACCGGCACGTTGACGGCCGTGGGGAAGATGTCGGTCTGCGAGTGGAAGTTCGGCGTCGTGCCGCGCAGCCACAGCCCGAGTCCGAGCTCGCGCACCTTGCCGAGGTCGCGGATGCAGCCGTCGACGACCACGCCTACGCCGCCCCGCTGCTTGAAGTAGATCATCATCATCTCGCCGAAGACGCCGCTGGCCATGTCGCCGCGGGCGTCCACCACCACGATGTCGCCCGGCCTGGTGTGGTAGAGCACGTGCCGGTGCAGCTGCTTCTCCGGCTCGGCGTACTCGTCGACCTGGTAGAGGTCCTCGCGCTTCGGCATGAACTGCAGGGTCAGCGCCGGTCCGGCGACGCAGGTGCCCGGGGTGAACGAGACCGGGCCGCGGATGTGCGCGCTGCGGACCCCGAGCCGGTTGAGCTCACTGCTCGCGGTCGCGCTCCCGATGGCCGCCAGAGCGCTGACGAGCTCCTCGGGAGGGCGAACGATGTCGTGGGTCTCGATCACGTCGGTTCTCTTTCGGGTCGTGAGCCGGGCGGCGGCCAGGATTAGTTTCGGAGAAGTTTCGATACTGGCGTTGCAGGTCATCGTAACGCGATCGGCGCCCGAGCGCGATACCCGTGGATCATTCCTCCAGGTCGCCGGGCTGCCCGGGCAGCTTTCCCGCAGGTCGATGTCGGTTCCGCAGCGCCGTGTAGAGCGGCGATCCGGCCTCCATACGGCTAGGTGAGGTCTTGACGTCGTATTTTCGCCGCCGTAACTTGGCTCGAACGCAGTCGAAACTCCAACCGACCGCTTCGAAACTTCAGCCGAAGTCCGTCCGGCGGCTCCCTCTCTCCTTCTCCTCCACCCTCCCCCTTCCAAGAAATGGGTCGACATGAAGCGCAAACATCCGGTCGCGCTGACGATCGTGGCGGTTTCGGTCCTGCTCGGCGGATGCGGTGGTGGTGGCGGCGGCTCCCCCACCGGCGCCCCGGTGACCGGGGGAACGTTCACCATGAACCTCGGCACCGACCCGGGGACGATCAACCCGTACAAGACGACGGGCGGCACCAACCGGCAGATCTTCGCCTTCAGCTACGACACGCTCGTCGGGCGGATGCCCGACGGCAGCGTGGCGCCGCAGCTGGCCACCGAGTGGAAGGTGGCGCCCGACGAGGTCACCTACACCCTGCGCAAGGGCGTCACCTGCGAGGACGGCACCCCGCTCACGGCCAGTGCCGTCGCCGCTGACTTCGACTACGTCAAGGATCCCAAGACGCTCTCCGCCTGGGTCAACCTCACCATCCCCGTGCCGTACACGGTGACCGCGGACGACGCGGCGGGCACCGTGACCGTCAAGACGAAGACGCCGTTCGGGTTCCTGCTGGAGGGCGCGGGCTCGCTGCCCATCGTCTGCCCGGCGGGGCTGAAGGACCCCGGCTCGATCGAGCACGCCTCGAACGGGACGGGCCCGTACAAGGTGACCGACTACGTTCCCGGCGACCACTACACGCTCGAAGCCCGGCCCGGCTACGCGTGGGGCCCGAAGGGGGCCGGGAACGCGGCCGCGGGCAGCCCGAAGACGGTGAAGATCGCCTTCGTGCAGAACGAGTCCACCTCCGCCAACCAGCTGCTGTCCGGCCAGGTCAACGCCGCGCAGATCACCGGCCCCGACCGCGCCCGCCTGGACGCCACCCCCACGCTGAAGAAGTTCGACGTGCCGGTGATGGTCGGCGAGATGAACCTGAACGAGGCGAAGGGCCGCGTGTTCGCCGACCCCGAGGTGCGGCTGGCCATGGCGGCGGCGCTCGACCGCGAGCAGGTCACCAAGGTCGGCACCAGCGGCAACGGTCAGGTGGCCGACAACATGATGGTGGAGAAACCCGTCTCCTGCCCCGGCGACGAGACCACAGGGACGCTGCCCGCGTTCGACCCGGCCGCGGCGAACCAGCGGCTCGACGCCGCCGGATACGCCAAGGGCGCCGACGGCGTCCGGGCCAAGGACGGCAAGAAGCTGACCGTCAACCTGATCTACCAGGTCGGCGCGCCGCAGACGGTGTCCGCGGTCGAACTGATCGGCCAGCAGCTCATGGCCGTCGGCATCGGCACGAACCTCAAGGGCCTCACCCAGGCGGCGTTCCTCGAGGCGCTCTACACCACACAGGACTTCGACGCCTACTACAGCGGGATCAACCTGGAGTTCCCCTTCATGATGACCGCGTACTGGGGCGGCGCCACCCCGGACAAGGGCGGCCGCAACACCGGCAGCATCCGCAACGAGGAGTTCGACACCCTGTCGGCCAAGGCGCTGGCCGCCTCCGGATCGGAGGGCTGCGAGCTGTGGAAGCAGGCGCACCAGGCGCTGCTGAAGCGGGTCGACGTGCTGCCGATCTCCGTCGGCAACCGGCCCTTCTACACCGCGAAGGCCTCGCTGCAGACCGTCGGCCTGTTCGCGGTGCCGACGAGCCTGCGGCTGTACCAGTGACCGGTATGAGCGCGGGCCACGAGGTCGCCGGGACGCCGCCGGCCAAGGACGGGGCGGAACCCCCGGCGCGTGAGGGGGCGCGCCGGCGGGCCGGGGCGGGCCGCTGGGTGGTGTTCGCCGGCCGGCGGCTGGTCCGGCTCGTGCTGTCCCTGCTCGTCCTGCTGGCGGCGACGTTCATCATGGTCCATCTGATCCCCGGCGATCCGGTGCAGACCGCGCTCGGCGACCAGGCCACGCCGCAGATGGTGGCCCAGCGCCGGCACGAGCTGGGCCTCGACCTGCCGCTGCCCGAGCAGTTCTGGCGCTACGTGACCGGCGTCGTGACCGGAGACTTCGGGCGCTCCATCGTCACCGAGGCGCCGGTGGCCGACCTGCTGACCACCCGGTTCCCGAACACGCTACGGCTGGCCGGGCCGGCCTTCCTGCTGGTCGTGCTCATCGCGATGCCGGTCGGGCTGTTCACGGCGGTGCGCACCAGGGGCGGGCGCGGGCGGCACGTACGCGGCTGGTTCGTGAACGTGACCGGCCTGCTCAACTCGATCCCCGACTACGTGCTGGCCACCGTGCTCAGCCTCGTGTTCGTGGTGACGATCAAGGCGTTCCCGGCGGCGGGCGACGAAGGGCTCAGCTCGTACGTGCTCCCCGTCCTGGCGCTCGTCGCGGGCCCGGCGGCCTCGCTGTCCAGGATCGTCAGGGTGGAGGCGCTCAAGGTGCTGGACGCGGAGTACGTCAGGGCCGCCAAGGCCCGCCGGCTGCCGACGGGCCTGCGCTACTGGCGTTACGTGCTGCCGAACATGATGACCGCCTCGCTGACCTACGGCACCATGATCCTGGCCGGCCTGATCGCCGGGACCGTGCTGGTGGAGAACGTCTTCGGCTGGCCCGGGGTCGGCACGGTGATCTCGCAGGCGGTCATCCAGAAGGACTATCCGCTGATCCAGGGCATCCTGCTGGTCCTCGGCGCCGCCGTCCTGCTGCTCAACATGGTCGTGGACGTCGTGCTCGGCGTGCTCGACCCGCGATCCCGGCTGGGGGAGCTCTAGACATGACCGCTGCCTTCCGGGGTCCACGTCCCGGCCGCCTGTTGTCGGGCGGCGTACCCCTGCTGCTGATCCTGCTGTTCGTCTTCCTCTCGGTCGCGGGACCGTCGATCTGGGGGGAGGCGGCGTCGGCGAGCAACGTGGCCGAGGCCAACCAGTCGATCAGCGCCGCGCACTGGATGGGCACCGACGACCTGGGGCGTGACATCCTGGCCAGGACGCTCGTGGCGACGCGCAACTCGCTGGTGCTCGCCGTGGTCGCCACGATCGTGGGCGGCTGCGTCGGCATCGGGCTCGGGCTGCTGTCCGCGATGTCGCGCCGCCTCGGCCGCGCGCTCGGCGCGCTGATCAACGTGCTGATCGCGTTCCCCGCGCTGCTGCTGGCGATCTTCTTCGCGGTGTTGTTCGGGATCGGCTCCGTGGGCAGCGTGCTGGCGGTGGGCGCCTCGTTCGCGCCGGGCTTCGCCCGCATCACGCAGACGCTCACGGCGTCGGTGGTGTCCAAGGAGTACGTCGAGGCGTCCCGCGTGCTGGGCAGAGGCCCGATCTACCGGACGTTCCGCCACATCCTCCCCAACATCGCCGAGCCCGTCGTCCTGTACTCGACCATCCACATCGGCACGGCCGTCCTGGCGCTGTCCGGCCTCAGCTTCCTCGGGCTGGGCGTGCAGCCACCCGTCTACGACTGGGGCCGGCTGCTCAACGACGGGCTCACCCGCATCTACGTGACCCCCGGCGTGGCCATCGCGCCGTCCATCGCGATCGTGCTGGCCGGCCTGACGTTCAACCTGGCCGGCGAGCGGCTGTCGGACCTCATCGCCGGCCGCCGATCCGCGCCGTCCGCCCGGCGCTCCCAGCCGCGCCCGGCCGAGCCGGCGCCCGATCCGGCCGGGGACGGCGGCGGCGCGCTCGTGGACGTCCGCCACCTGCGCGTCACCTACGCCTCGGCGGACGGCCGCGTCACCACGCCCGTCCGGGACGTCTCCTTCACCCTGGCCCCGAAGGAGAGGGTCGGCATCGTCGGCGAGTCCGGGTCGGGCAAGAGCCTGACCGCGGCCGCCATCGCCCAGCTCATCGAGGAGCCCGGCCACGTGGAGGCCGAGCGGCTGCGCTTCATGGACGCCGACCTGCTCACGCCGGACGACTCCACCCGGCACGTCCTCGGCCGCAACATGGCCATGGTCTTCCAGGACCCCGGCGAAGCGCTGAACCCCGCCATCAAGATCGGCACGCACCTCATCGAGCCGGCCGTCATCCACCTGCGCGAGTCCAAGCCGGACGCCAAGCGCAAGGCGCTGGACGCCCTGCGCGCGGTGGCCATCACCGACCCGGCGCGCCGCTTCGAGCAGCACAGGCACGAGCTGTCCGGCGGCATGAAACAGCGGGTCGGCATCGCCATCGGCCTGATGGGCGAGGCCCGGCTGCTCATCGCGGACGAGCCGACCACCGCGCTCGACGTGACGGTGCAGCGGCAGATCCTGCGGCTGGTCGACCGGCTCGGCGCGCGGACGGAGGCGGGCCTGCTGTTCATCTCGCACGACATCGCCGTCGTGTCCGAGCTCTGCGACCGGATCATCGTCATGTACGCGGGCTTCATCGTGGAGGAGGCGGCGACCGCGGACCTGCTCGAATCGCCCGCGCATCCGTACACGTCGGTGCTGCTCGCGGCCAGCCCGCGCATGGGGCTGGACAAGAGCCGGCCGCTGGTCGCCATCGACGGCCGCATGCCGGGCCCGGACGCCGACCTGCCCGGCTGCTACTTCGCGGCGCGCTGCCCGCGCGCCGACGCCACCTGCCTGTCCGACCGCCCGCCCCTGCGCGAGCTGGCCGACGGCCGCCGCGCCGCCTGCTGGCATCCGCTCACCGAACCCGGCGACGTGCCGACCAGCGAAGGAGCGACGATCTGATGGCCGCGTCTGACGCGTTGACCTGCGAAGGAGTGTCGATCTGATGGCCGCCCTGTCGGTCGGGGACCTCATGGTCCGGTACGGCTCCGTCACGGCCGTCCGCGGCGTCTCCTTCGACGTCGCGGCCGGCTCCGTGCTCGGCCTCGTGGGCGAGTCCGGCTCCGGCAAGAGCACGGTGGCCCGCGCCCTCGTGGGGCTGACGCCGGCCACGGGAAGCATGCGGATCGACGGCGCCGACCTGTCGTCCCGCCAGGCGCGCCGCCGCGTGCAACTGGTGTTCCAGGACTCGCGCAGCTCGCTGGACCCCCGCTACACCGTGGAGCAGTGCGTGGCGGAGGGGCTCACGGGGGTGCGCGGGCGGGCCGCCTCGGCGCGGGTGGCCGAGCTGCTCGACCTGGTCTCGCTCGATCCCGCCGTCGCCGGGTCCCGTCCCGGCGACCTGTCCGGGGGTCAGCGGCAGCGGGTGGCCATCGCCAGGGCGCTCGCGGCCCGGCCCGACGTGGTGATCGCCGACGAGGTGACCGCCTCGCTCGACGTGTCGGTGCAGGCGGTCGTGCTGAACCTGCTCCGCCGGCTGCGGGCCGAGCTGGGGCTGACCATGATCTTCATCAGTCACAACCTCGCCGTCGTCGAGTACATGTGCGACGACCTGGCCGTGATGTTCGACGGCCGCATCGTCGAGTACGGGGCCGTCGGCGAGGTGATCGGGCGGCCCGAGCATCCGTACACGCGGTCCCTGCTGGCGGCCGTACCGGAGATCGGGCAGCGCCGGCTGCTGTCGGAGTCCGACGTGGAGGCCTCCGCGGTCACCGACCCCGCCTCGGCGGGAGGCTGCGCCTACCGGCTGCGCTGCCCGATCGGGCCGGCCGCGAACCCGGAGCGGGAGATCTGCGTGACCACGGAGCCGGCCGCCACGGCGGCGCACGCGCACCACGCCGCCTGCCACTTCGCCCGCGAACTGGACCACCCGGTCGGCCCGCGCGGCTGAGCCGTCAGCGGGCCGGTGGGGCGGTGCTGGCGCGGACGATGAGTTTCGTGGACAGCTCGACGCGGCCCTGCGGCAGGTCGGCGCCGTCCTCGTGGGCGAGGAGTGTGCGGATGGCCAGCGCGCCCAGCTCCGCGATCGGCTGCCGCACCGTCGTCAGCGGCGGCGAGATCCACTGCGCCACCGGCACGTCGTCGAAGCCCACCACGCTCATGTCGTGCGGCACGGACAGGCCCCGCTGCTGGATCGCGGCGTAGACGCCGGTCGCCTGCTCGTCGTTGGCGGCGAAGATCGCCGTGGGCGGCTCGGGCAGGTCGAGCAGGGTCAGCGCCGACTTCAGGCCGGAGGAGTAGTGGAAGTCGCCGTGCTCGACGAGCCCGTCGTCCGGCGGGATGCCCGCCCGCTCCAGCGCGGCCCGGTAGCCGGCCAGCCTGGCCTGGCTGCACAGGAAGCGCATCGGCCCGGTGATCGCCGCGATCCGCCGGTGGCCGAGCTCGATCAGGTGCCGGGTGGCGGCCAGCCCGCCGCCCCAGTTGCCCGCGCCGATCGACGGGTCGTCGGAGTCGACGTCGCCGACCGGATCGACGAGGATCACCGGCACGCCGAGCTGCGCGATGCGCTTGTGGTCGGCCGGCGACAGCTCCGACAGCGCGAGGACGATGCCGCGCGAGCCGCGGTCGGAGACGTCCTCCAGCCACTGCTGGGCCCGTCTCGGCCCGCTGTCCAGCACCGAGACGACGATGCCGACCCGCGCGGCCCGCGCCGCCGCCTCCCCGCCGCGGATCATCTCGGCGGCCCAGGGCGTGCTCGCGTCGTTGAACAGCATCTCGATCAGGCCGCCGCGCCGGCCCGCCGCCACGGCCCGCTTCGTCCGTTTGGTGGGGACGTAACCGCGCTCGACCAGCATCGTTTCGATCTGGGCCCGCGTGGCCGGCGCCACGTCCGCACGCCCGTTGAGCACCTTCGACACGGTGGCTCGCGAGACGCCGGCCGCGGCGGCGATATCGGCGACGGTGACCCGCCGTTCGACTGAGTCAGACACCAAGACATGCTCCATTGCGGAAACCGGGCTTCACTGTCGCAGCTACCATCGTAGGGGCCGCGAGACAGCCGGACCGAACCTCCAGAACGCCGCTACGACGGCGGCCCGTCGGCCGGCCACCGTCCGCCGCACGGCGCCGCGCCGGCCGCCCGGTCACCGCGTTCACATCCATCCGCCGTCGACGATCCAGTTCTGGCCTGTGCACATCGCGCTGTCGTCGGCCGCCAGCCAGAGCACCATGCGCGCCACGTCGGCCGGCATGACGTGCTCGCGCAGCGACTGCGCTCCGCGTACCTTCTCCAGCGTCTCCGGCGTGGCCCACAGCGCGAGCTGCCGCTCGGTGAGGACCCAGCCGGGGATGACGCAGTTGACCCGGATCCGGTCCGGGCCCAGCTCACGCGCCAGGGTGCGGGTCATGCCCTCGATGGCGGCCTTGGCCGCGATGTAGACGGGCAGCCCGACGAAGTCCGCGTGCGCGCTGATCGAGCCGAGGTTGATGATCGAGCCGCCGCCGAGCTCCCGCATGCCGGCCGTGACCGCCTGGATGGCGAAGAAGTGGTGACGCAGGTTGACCGCCATCCCGTTGTCCCAGAACGCCGCGTCGACGTCCCCGGTGTCGTGGCGTTCGTCGTTGGCGGCGTTGTTGACCAGGATCGAGATCGGGCCGAGCTCCGTCTCCACCGCCGCCACCGCCGCTCGTACCTGCTCGACGTCGCGCACGTCGGCGGGGACGAACACGGGCTTCGGGCAGTCCAGGGCGGCGATCCGGCCGAGCAGCCGTTCGGCGCCCTCGGCGTCGATGTCGGCGAAACCGACCCGGACGCCCTGCGCGGCCAGGGCGGTGACGAACTCCGATCCGAGCCCGGTGGAGCCGCCGCTGACGAAGGCGACGCGGTCGCGCAGGCTGGGATAGACGGCGTAGCGCGGCTCCCCGGCCTCGGTGGCCTCGGCGGCGGGTGATGCGATGGTCATGGCGACCCCCAGGGCAGTAGCACGCCTCGGCCGACCGAGCCGCCGGCCAGGTCGGCGAAGGCCGCGTTGACGTGGTCCAGCGGATAGCTCCGGCCGATGAGCTCGCCGAGCGGCAGGCGGCCGGCGAGGTACAGCTCGAACAGCCGGGGCAGGTCGATGAGCGGGTTGGCGGAGCCGTACAGGCTGCCGACCACCCGCTTCTCCCGCTGCACCAGCAGGTTCAGCGGGACGGCGAACGTGGTCCCGACCGCGCCCAGGCCGACCGCGACGAGCGTCCCGCCGGGGCGGAGCACGTCGAAGGCCGTCTCCAGCGTGGCCGGGCGGCCGATGGCCTCGATCGCCCATTCGGCGCCGCGCGGCCGGATGTCCCCGACGGCGGCGGCGACGTCCTGGCTGGAGGCGTCCACGGTGTGGGTGGCGCCCAGCCGGGCCGCCATGGCGAGGCGCTCGGCGACGACGTCGACGACGATGATCGGGTTGGCGCCGGCCAGCCGGGCGCCGAGCACGCTGGACAGCCCGACGCCGCCCGCGCCGAAGATCACGATGGCGTCGCCCGCGCACTCCCCCACGGCGTTGAGCACCGCGCCGACGCCGGTGATGACGGCGCACCCGGCGATGGCCGCGATCTCGGGCGGCACCTCCGGCGGGACCGGCACCACGGCGCGCTCGGAGACGACACAGTATTCGGCGAAGCAGGACACGCCGAGCAGGTGATGGACTCGCGTGTCGCCGTCCCTGAGCCGGGTGGTGCCGTCGAGCAGGCCGCCCGAACTGGCCTGGATGCCCGCCGCCTCGCACAGGGCGGGCCGTCCGGCCAGGCAGTAGGGGCACTGGCCGCACCGGGGCCGCCACATCAGGCAGACCCGGTCGCCGGCCCGCAGCCCGGTGACGCCGGGGCCGACCTCCTCGATCACGCCGGCGCCCTCGTGGCCCGGCACGACCGGGAGCGGGCAGCGCAGGTCGCCGGTCAGGTAGTGCTGGTCGCTGTGGCAGACGCCCGCCGCCTCGACCCGGACCAGGACCTCTCCCGCGTGCGGCGGATCGAGGCGTAGATCGCGGACGGCAAGGGGGGCTCCGACGTGTTCCAGCAGCGCGGCTCTCATCTGCCCCCTCCGGTCGCCCTCGCCAGCCGGCCGGCGAACGAGGAGACGGGGTCACTCGTCCGGCGACGTGCTGCTCGGGTCTGAGCTCGATCGTTGTAACGGTAGATGTCACGAACAGTTGACGTCAACAGTTTCGGAACTTTCGACCGTCCTGGTCGGGAAATGTCAGGCCGCCGTACGGGTGTCCCACCGGGCCGGAGGGCGGTGATCCGTCGCGGAATGGCCCGATGACATGGGGATATGTCGGGCATGGGGCGAGCGTTCGCCGCCCGGCGCTTGGGTCGTGATGTCTCGAAACTCGCTTCGACAGGATCGGAACTGCTCGGCTGGAAGAGTCGGACGCCAGCCGTCGACCGCGGCCCGGACTCGGGCGTCCGGGAGTAACAGGGACATCATGGGTATCCTCCGGAAATGCCCCCTAGGACCGTGCTGACCTGCCCCCAGTCCGAACTCGTCGCGGTCTACCAGGCCGCCCTGCGCAACCTGCTCGACGTCAACACGAACGGCGGGATCATCCGCGCCGGCGGCGGCTACCCGACCCCCTGGACCAGGGACGCCTCGATCAACTCCTGGTACGCGGCCAGCCTCCTGTCCCCTGACGCCGCCCGTGACACCCTCATGGCCGTCACCGGCGGCGGTCTCGTCCAGCAGGACGACCAGTGGTGGGACCAGATCATCTGGGCCGTCGCCGCCTGGCACCACGTGCTGGTGACCGGCGACGAGGAGTTCCTGGCCCGCGCGTACCCGATCGCCGCGGCGACCATGGAGGTCCTGGACAAGGAGCGGCTGGACGGCGGGTACGGGCTCTACCGCGGCGGCGCCGTCATGCAGGACGGCATCTCCGGCTACCCGGAGCCGCCCAACGACCCCGCCGTCGGCTCCAGCTTCGTGCTCGACTATCCGGAGGCGCACCGGATCATGTGCCTGTCCACCAACGCCGTCTACGCCGGGGCGCACCGGGCGCTGGCCCGGATGGCGGCCGCGCTCGGCGCCGACGCGCGGCCGCACCTGGAGCGCGCCGACGCCACCGCCGCCGCGGTGAACCGGTGGCTGTGGCGCGAGGAGGCCGGACTGTACGGCTACTTCCTGCACGAGGACGGCCGGCTGGATCCGCACCAGGAGGCACTCGGGCTGGCCATGGCGATCCTGTTCGGGGTGGCGGACGAACGGCGGGCCGCCCTCGTCGCGGCCAACACGCACCGCGAGCCGCGCGGCGTGGTCAACGTCTGGCCGCACTTCGACCGGTACGGCCCCGAACGTCCCGGCCGCCACAACGCGATCTGCTGGCCGATGGTGATGGGCGTGTGGGGCGACGCGATGGCGCGCGGCGGTCATCAGGACCGCTTCCTGGAAACGCTGACGGACCTGCTCGGCCTGTACGGCGGCGGCCCGGCCGACGGCGCCCCGGCCGACGCGAGCCCGACCGGCGACACGGGGCTGTACGAGGTCTACCACGCGATCACCGGCGTCCCCGACGGCGGCTGGCAGCAGGGCCGGCGGTGGCCGTCGGAGCCCGACCAGACCTGGTCGGCCACGACCCTGCTCGGCCTGGTGCACCACGGCCTGTTCGGGATCAGGTTCGAGCCGGAGGGCCTGCGCTTCTCCCCCGCCGTACCCGCGCACTGGACCGAGGCCACGCTGAGCGGCCTGCGCTACCGCGGCATGACCCTGGACCTCACCGTGGTCGGGGGCGGCACCCGGGTACGCGACGCCCGCCTCGACGGACGCCCGGCGGACCTGGTCCCGGCGGGCCTCACCGGCCACCACGACGTCCGGCTCACACTCACCTGAAGAGCCTGGTGAGAAGCCCGATGCGGCCGCGGTGAAGGGAGCGAAAAAGCTCTCGGGGTATTCACGTGATCGCCTGCGCCACCTAACGTCTTTTCCTATCGGGGTCCTCCATCGGTCACACAGAAGGGGAGGAGATGGCCGATATGACGGATACGGCGGCGCAGGACGGCACCACATCCGACGACGGTTTAGCCCGCGACGACTACGCCCTGCAGCGGGTCCCCCACCACGCCCGATACGGCTGGCTCACCGTCGCCGTACAACGGTTCGGCATGTTGTCCGCGCTGTCGCAGTTCCTGCTCGGCGCCACCCTCGGCATGGGCATGCGCTTCTGGGACGCCGTGCTCGCCATCACCCTCGGCGCGGTCATCCTCGAAGTGGTGGCCATCGCGATCGGCATCGCCGGCATGCGCGAGGGCCTGTCCACCGCCGTGCTCGCCCGCTGGTCGGGCTTCGGCCGGTACGGCTCCGGGATCATCGGCGTGGTGATCGCGGTGTCCCTGCTCGGCTGGTTCGGCGTGCAGTCCGGCGTCCTCGCCCAGGGGCTCGCCTCCCTCCTCGGCGGACCTCCGGTGTGGGTGTGGGCGATCCTGTCCGGGCTCGCCATCACCGCCATCGTCGTGCACGGGTTCGCCGGCATGGCCTGGACCGCGTGGATCACCGTCCCCGCCTTCCTCGCGCTGGCCGGCTGGGCCATCGCCGTCGAGCTGGGCCGGCAGGACCTCGGCGCCCTGATCGCCTCGGCGCCGCCGGGCCCGGCACTCAGCCTGGCCGAGGCCACCACCATCGTGGCCGGCGGTTTCATCGTCGGCGCGGTCATCTCGCCCGACATGACCCGGTGGAACCGCAGCGCCGCCGACGTCGTCAAGCAGACCGTGCTCGGCATCACCCTCGGCGAGTACGTGATCGCCCTGGTCGGCGTGCTGCTGGCGCACGCGCTGCGCACCGGCGACGTGATCGCCATCGTCACCACCACCTCCGGCGCCGTCGGCACGATCGTGCTGGTCAGCGCCACCCTCAAGATCAACGACTGGAACCTGTACGCCGCCAGTCTCGGCACCACCAACGCCCTGCACACCGCGTTCGGCGTGCGCGCCAACCGCGCGGTCGTCACCGTCGCGCTCGGCGTCGTCGGCACGGGCCTGGCCGCCGCCGGCATCCTCGACCACCTCATCGGCTTCTTCACCCTGCTCGGCGTGGCCATCCCCCCGATCGCGGGCATCATGGTCGCCGAGTACTACGTGGTGCGCCGCTGGCGCGGCGACCTCGACGCCTCCCGGGCCTCGGGACAGCTGCCCGCGTCCGCGCCCGGCTGGGTTCCGGCCGCGCTGCTGATCTGGCTCGTCTCCTCCCTCGTGGGTCACTATCTGACGTGGGGCATCCCCGCGCTCAACGCCCTGCTCGTCGCGTTCGTCCTGTACGCCGTCGCGGGCCGCCTCCGCCGCACCGGCTCCCCCTCCTCCCCCTGACCGGACCTTCACTCCCCCTTCAGACAGGAGCTCTTCGTGCGCGTTGGGATCGACGTGGGCGGCACCCACACCGACGCCGTCCTCATGGACGGATCCACGGTGGTGGCCGAGGTCAAGGCGGCGACCACGGCCGACGTGACCGGCGGCATCGTCGCCGCGTCGCGGCGGCTGCTCGACGGTGGCGGCGTCGACCGGAGCGCCGTCGACGGCGTCATGATCGGCACGACGCACTTCACCAACGCCCTGGTGACCGGCCGCCGGCTGGCGCCGACCGGGATCGTCCGGCTGGCGCTGCCGGCGACCGCCGCCCTGCCGCCGCTGGTCGACTGGCCGGAACGGCTGGCCCAGGCGATCCGGCCGAGCGTCCATCTGTGCCACGGCGGCCACGAGTTCGACGGCCGCCCGATCTCGCCGCTCGACCCGGACGAGCTCAAGCGCGTGGCCGCCGACCTGGCCGCGCGCGACATCCGTACCGTCGCCGTCAGCTCGGTGTTCTCCCCCGTCAACGCCGAGCTGGAGGAGGCCGCGGCGGCGATCCTGCTCGCGGAGCTGCCGCACCTGCACGTCAGCCTCTCCCACCAGATCGGCCGGATCGGGCTGCTGGAGCGCGAGAACGCCACCATCGTCAACGCCTGCCTGCGCGACCTGGCCGGTGAGATCGTGGACGCCTTCGCCCAGGCCCTGGCCACGGTCGGCGTACGCGCGCCGCTGTTCCTGTCGCAGAACGACGGCACGCTCATGGACGCCGGGCACACCCGCCGCTACCCGGTGCGCACGTTCGCGTCCGGCCCCACCAACAGCATGCGCGGCGCGGCGTTCCTCTCGGGGCTGAGCGACTGCGCCGTGGTCGACATCGGCGGCACCACCACCGACGTCGGCATGCTGTCCGGCGGCTACCCCCGGCAGGCGAGCGGCGAGGTCGACATCGGCGGCGTACGGACGAACTTCCGCATGCCCGACGTGCTGTCGATCGGGCTCGGCGGCGGCAGCCGGGTCGCCTCCACGCCGGAGCTCACCATCGGCCCGGACAGCGTCGGGTACCAGCTCACCGAGCACGCGCTGGTCTTCGGCGGCCAGGTGCTGACCGCGACCGACCTGGCCGTGGCCGCCGGGCTGGCCGACGTCGGCGACGCCTCCCTCGTCCGCGGCCTGGACCCCGGCCTGGTCCGGCGGGGCGTCGCCCGGATGTCCGCGACGGTCGCCGACCTGGTCGACCGGATGCGGGTCACCCCCGAGCCGCTGCCGGTGGTCATCGTGGGCGGCGGCGGCGTGCTGATGCCGCCCGACCTGCCCGGCATCCCCGCCACGCACCGGCCCGAGCACGGCGCGGTGGCCAACGCCATCGGCGCCGCCATCGGGCAGATCGGCGGGGACGTCGACCGGCTGTTCGCCGTCACGGCCTCCGCCACCCGCGAGGACATCCTCGAACAGGCCCGTGCCGAGGCCATCGAACGGGCGGTCGCGGCCGGCGCCTCCCCCGGCAGCGTGCGGATCGCCGACATCAGCGAGGTGCACGTGCCGTACCTGCCGGGCAACGCCGTCCGGGTGCGCGTCAAAGCGGTCGGCGATCTCGACCTGAGGGTGATGGCCTCTCCCGACGAGGAACAGGAGCAGCAGTGGGCTACGAGCTGACCGTGGAAGGGCTGCGCGATCTCGCCGAGGGCGCCGCCGTGCTGGGCACGGGCGGTGGCGGCGATCCGTACATCGGCCGGCTGCTGGTGGAACAGCAGCTCCACGCCGGGCGCGGCATCCGCGTCATCGGCGTGGACGAACTGCCCGACGACGCGCTCGTGCTGCCCAGCGCCATGATGGGCGCTCCCACGGTGTTCGTGGAGAAGGCGCCGTCGGGGGCGGGCAACGTGATAGCACTGCGGGCGCTGGAACGGCACCTGGGCCGTACGGCGGCCGCCACGATGCCGATCGAGTGCGGCGGGATCAACTCCATGATGCCGCTGCTGCTCGGCGCCCAGACCGGACTGCCCGTCGTGGACGCGGACGGCATGGGCCGGGCCTTCCCCGAGTTGCAGATGGAGACGTTCGCCGTCTACGGGGTGCCGGGCTCGCCCATGTCGATCGCCTCCGACCACGGTGACAGCGGCATCATCGACGCCGTCGACAACCGGCGCATGGAGCGGCTGGCGCGCGCGATGACGGTGGAGATGGGCGGGGCCGCCTACATCTGCGACTATCCGATGGACGCCGCGACCGTACGCCGTACCGCCATCCCGGGGACGCTCTCGCTCGCCATGAAGCTCGGCGCCGCGCTGCGCGTGGCCCGCGCCGAGCACGCCGACCCGTTCGAGCGGCTGAGCGAGGCGCTGGCCGGCACGATCTACACGCACGGCATCGTGCTGTTCACCGGCAAGGTGGTGGACGTCGACCGCCGCACGACCGGCGGCTTCGCCCGCGGCACGGTCACGCTGGCCGCCAACGACGACCCGGCCGACGAGATGGTGATCACGTTCCAGAACGAGCACCTGATCGCCCGCCGCGGCGGGCGGGTGGCCGCGATCGTGCCCGACCTGATCTGCACCCTCAACAGCGAGACCGGCCGGCCGGTCACCACCGAGGCGCTCGCCTACGGCCAGCGGCTGGCCGTCTACGCGATCTCGACCCCCGGCCTCATGCGCACCCCTGAGGCGCTGGCCTGCTTCGGCCCCGAGGCGTTCGGGCTGAGCGAGCCCTACGTCCCGGTCGAGCAGCTGACCGGCGAGCCGTCCCCGTCGCCCGCGTGATCGGCCATCATGGGGCGATGACACGTGGCACGGTGAAGTTCTGGAAGGCCGACAAGGGCTGGGGAGCGATCTCATCCCCTGAGCTTCCGGCGGGACGCGACGCGTTCGCGCACTTCAGCGAGGTGGTGGGCAGCGGTTACCGGATCCTCGCCGAAGGCGACGAGGTCGAGTTCGACGTCGTCGAACGGTCACAGGACAGCTTCGACTACGTGGCCGAGAACATCCGCAAGCGGTGACGCCCGCGCCGGTCAGCCGTGCAGGGAGGACGCCGGTGGCTGGGTGGGGGTGGGCTGGGGAACGGTCAGGACGAAGCCGCTGGCGGGGCGGGTGGGGATGCGGCGCAGCGAGATGGTCAGGTCCTGGTCGGGGACGGCGTAGTCGAGCCGGGCCAGGCGGACGGCGAGGGTCTGGAGCAGGGCGAGGGTGATCTGCTCCCCGGGGCAGCGGTGGCCGGTGCCCGGGTCGCCGCCGCCCTGCGGGATCAGCTCGTACGGCCCCAGCTCGCGCCCGGCGAAGCGCCCCGGGTTGAAGGTGTACGGCTCGGCCCACAGCTCGGGGTCGTGGTTCTGCCCGTAGACGTCGAGCAGCACCAGGGTGCCCTCGGGGATGCGTTCCCCGGCCCAGGCCAGGTCACGGGCCGCGATGCCGCCGACGAACGGCGCGAACGGGTAGAACCGGCGCACCTCCTGGGCGAACGCCTCGGTGTGGGCCGCGTCCCCGTCGCGCAGCGCCTTGCGGTGCTCCGGCCAGCGGTGCAGGGCGTGGGCGGCGAACGTCACGTACCAGGCCACCGCCGTGGTCGGGCGGATGATGTTGAGCAGTTCCACCGCCGCCGTCCCGGCGTCGAGCGGCTTGCCGCCGGCGCCGCGGTAGTTGACGACCACGTCGAGGGCCGAGCCCGCCGGCGCGGTGTCGGTGCCGTCGCGCAGGTCGCCGACCAGGTCGGCCAGCCACGCCTCGCGCCGGGCCCTGGCCAGCCGGCCGCGCCAGTGCCGTGGGCCGCCGCCGCCGAACCCGTCCACCATCGCCGTGAGGTCGGCGGCCAGGTCCGGCACCTCGGCGTCGCTGATCGGGATGCCCGCCCACCGGCACACGCCCGCGGTCAGCACCTCCGCGGCCTGCTCGAAGAGCACGACCCGGCGGCCGGCTCCCCACCTGCCGGCCGCCTCGTCCCAGGCCGCGCCCGTGTGCGCCGCCAGCGAGCCGACGCCGACCCCGGTCAGCAGCGACAGGAACATCGCCTTGCGCACGCGATGGCCGGCGCCGTCCAGGGTGTGCACCGCGCCGCGCCCGACCAGCGTGCTCCTGATCGGCTCGGGCAGCGCCGTACGGCGGCGGACGTTGTCGTCGTCGTAGAAGAAGCGCGCCGCCTCCGGCCCGCGCAGGCCCACGGTCCGGTGACCGAGCAACCGGGTGTGCGCCACCGGCCCATGGGAGCGCCGCAGCAGGCCGGGCAGCCACCCGTACCCTTCGAGGAGGAGGAAGAGCGTGTCGTCCAGCACCAGCATGAGATCAGTCCCTGCCCTCGAGGTCACCGGCGAAACGACCGCGCCCGGCCGCCCGCCGGTCAGACGGTGTCATGATCGGAACCGCCGCGTCCGTCCCGAGGGCGGGCCGCGGGGACGAGATCCGCGCCGCGCAGCCCCGAGTACGGGCCGGCCGCGCCCAGCCCCGCGGTCTGGATGACCCGGCTGATGTCGGTGGGGGTGATCAGGCCGATCAGGCGGCCGGCCGGGTCCAGCACCACGGCGCGCCCGTCCGTGCAGCCGCCCATCCGGTCGAGCAGGTCGGTCAGCGGTTCCTCCGGAGCCGCCTGCGGCACCTCCCGCGGCGGGCAGGCGATGTCGCGCAGCCGGGTGTCGGGCCGGCGCTCAGGGCTCACCCGGCGGATGCGGTTGAGCGTCACCAGCCCGACGAACGCGCCGTTCTCGTCCACGAGGGGGTACGTGGACAGGCGCTGACGCATCACGACCCCTTCGATGAGGCTCGACACGGTCTCGTCGGGGTGGGCGGCGACGGGCGGGCCGGACATCACGTCGCCCACCCGCACGCCGTACAGTGCCGTGCCCAGCCGGGCGTGCTGCTCCTCGGCGCTGGCCGCGTTCACCAGGAACAGGCCGATCAGGGCGAGCCACAGTCCCTCGAACCCGCTGCCGGTGACGACCTGGAGGAAGCCGAGGGCGATGAGCACGTAGCCGAACACCCGGCCGGCGCGGGCCGCGGCGATCGCCGCCCGCGCCCGGTCTCCCCAGCGCGCCCACAGGGCCGCGCGCAGCACCCGGCCGCCGTCCAGCGGCGCCGCGGGGATGAGGTTGAACACCGCGAGCAGGACGTTCACCGCGGCGAGGTAGGAGAACATGCCGGCCAGCAGGGCCGGGCCTCCCGCGCCCGCGACCAGCCCTGCCAGGACGCCGAAGACCACGCCGGCGAGCAGGCTCGCTCCCGGCCCCACGACGGCGATCTTGAGGTCGGCGCCCGGCGAGCGCGGCTCACCGCGCAGCTCGGCCACCCCGCCGAGCAGCCACAGCGTGATCCGCTCGACCTCGATGCCGTGGCGCCGCGCCGTCACGGCGTGGGCCAGCTCGTGCGCGAGCAGGGACGCCAGGAACAGCACCGCCGAGGCCAGCCCCGCCAGCAGGTAGACCACCGGCAAGTAGCCGGGGAAGACCACGGGGAAGCGCCCGAGGGCCAGCCCGGCCACCAGGATCACGACGATGACGAGCACGCTCAGGTTGAGGCCGACCTGGACGCCGGCTATGCGGCCCAGAGGGATCGAGGAGCGCATCATTCCTCCTGCCGTTCGGTGCCGCATCCCGTACCCGGACGTGACGGGATGTCACGCGGCGTGAACGTCTTCTCCCCCTACCCCGGCATAACGGGAGGTCACACGGCATATCCGCATTCCTTGGACGGACGGCGCTGTCCGGGGTCGCGTTCTTCGGGCCTACGGCGGGCTCAGTCGAGGAACTCGACGTAGCCGTCCGTTCCGTGCACGCGGATGCGCTGACCGTCCTTGATCAGCCGGGTGGCCCGTTCGACCCCCACGACGGCCGGCAGCCCGTACTCCCGCGCGATCACCGCGCCGTGCGTCATGAGGCCGCCCACCTCCGTCACCAGCCCGGCGACGGTCACGAACAGCGGGGTCCAGCTCGGGTCGGTGAAGGCGGTGACCAGGATGTCGCCCGGCTCCAGGTCGGCCCGCGCCATGTCCGTGACGACACGGGCCCGGCCCTCGACCGTCCCGGCCGAGACCGGCAGCCCGGTCAGCGCGCCTTCGGGCGCGTCGTCACGCCGGTACTCGCCGGTCAGGGCCTCCCCGTCCGAGGTGAGGACTCTGGGCGGGGTGAGCGTCTCGTACGAACGGAACGCCTCCCGCCTTTCCCGGACGAGTCCGGCGTCCACCTCACCCGTGCCCACGACCTCGCGCAGCTCCTCGAACCGGAGGAAGAAGATGTCCTCCCGCTCGCGCAGGACGCCCGACCGGACGAGGCGGTCGGCTTCGCGGAGCAGCGCCTGCTTGTAGACGAAATAGCGGCTGATCATGCCGTACTTCGGATATTCGCGGTAGCCGGCGAAGGCGCGGACGCGGTCGATCATGCGCTTGGTCTCCGCGGCCTTTCCCGCACCGTCCGGCAGGGCGCGCAGGCGGGCCAGCACGTCCCGCTCCTTGCGCAGCGCCTCCTCCAGGCCCTGCTCGAAGTGCCGCTTGGCGGCGCCGGGCGGGAAGTTCCTGACGTTGCCGAGGAGGGCGGGCAGGAGCATGGCCGGGTTCTCGCTCCAGCGTGTCCTGGTGATGTCGATCTCGCCCGCGCACCGCATGCCGTACTTGTCCAGATATTTCCGGATAGCGTCCCGTGCCTCCGGTCCGCCGTCCAGCGCGGCCAGCTCGTCCAGGAAGGCGTCCCCTTCCCGGCCCTCGTCCGCGACGCGCTGCAGGAACGCGACCAGCCCGGAGTGCGGCCGGATCGTGTCCGCGACGTCGAGCAGTTCCAGGCCCATCTCGGACGTGACGTTGTGCGGGACGGACTGCGTGAGCACGTCGGCCGCGTTCTTCTCGCCCAGCCACTCCTCAAGGTGCTCGTTGAGCCACCAGCTCGCCTCCATCCCCGTCATGATCAGCGGAAGGCCCCGTGGGTCGAACAGGACGCGCCTCAGCTCGGTGATGTCGTCCGCGACGTAGTCGAACAGCGCCGTCCCCGACCTGTCCTCGATCTCGCGCCGCAGGGTGAGCAGGGACTCCTCGCTGCGCCGGATCAGCTCGGTGACGAGGGCCGGATCGGGCTCGGGCGCGTCCTGGCCGACCCCGGCCGGCACCGCGGTGGGGGGCGCGGCGGCGGGATCGTCGTCCGGCGCCGTGCGGATGAAGTCGCCGCGGCCGAGGACGGTCTGCAGCGCGTCCCGCATGAGCGGATCCGACTTCCCGATCATCTCCAGCATGTTCGCGCGGCTGGTCGGCGTGGCCAGATAGGGGGCCATGTCGACGAACAACCGCCCGCCCGCCTCGTACATCGGGCGCAGGGTCGTCCGCTGCCACATGGACAGCCCCAGCGGCTTCATCGCGTCCGTCATCATCTGCTGGTGACCGACGGAGACGTAGACGTGGTTCTCCTCGTCGGCGGCCTCGGGGATGGGGAACAGGGTGGTGATCGGCCGGCTCTGCACGATGTGGAAGTCGTCGCCCGCCAGGCACCACTCGATGTCCTGGGGGCGGCCGAAGTGCGCCTCGATGTGCCGGCCGAGCCGTACCAGCCGCAGAATCTGGGCGTCGGTCAGCGCCGGCCGCGTCTGCCGCCCGGCCTCGACCGGCACGTCCTCGACGCCGCCGTCGCGCGACGCCTGGACGGAGCGCGTCTTGGTGGCGACCGCCGTGCTGACGACCTGGTCGTCGCGCACCGTGTAGACGTCCCCGGCGACCAGGCCCGCGACGAGCGCCTCGCCGAGCCCCCAGCCGGCCTCCACGGTGGCGACCTTACGGTTCGAGGTCACCGGGTCCGCGGTGAACAGGATCCCGGCCGCGTCGGGGAACACCATCCGCTGGACGACGACGGCCATCCGTACCTTGCGGTCGTCGAAGCCGTTACGGCGCCGGTAGGTCACCGCCCGCTCGGTGAACAGCGAGGCCCAGCACCGCCGGACGTGCAGCAGGACCGCGTCCAGGCCCACGACGTTCAGATAGGAGTCCTGCTGGCCGGCGAAGGACGCGGTCGGCAGGTCCTCGGCCGTGGCGCTGGAACGCACCGCGCAGGAGGTCCCCTCCCCCAGCCGGGCGAGCGCCGCGCCGATCTCCGCCACCAGGTCGCCGGGCAGCGTGACGCCTTCGACGACGCGGCGGATCTCGGCGCTCAGCGCGCCGATCGCCTCGCGGTCGCCCGGATCCACCCGCGACAGCAGGTCGAGCTGGGCGTCGAGCGACGGCGTCCCGGCCATGATCCGCTGGAACGCGTCCGTCGTGACGCAGAAGCCGTCCGGCACGCGGACGCCCTCGACCGCGGAGAGCTCGCCGAGGTGCGCCCCCTTCCCGCCGGCCTCCGCGACCTTCGTCGAGTTGATCTGGTCGAAATGCATGACGTAAGCCAATTTCCGTCGCTCCATCGCTCGTCTGGTCGATTGGCAACGGGCAGTATGGAGCACTTTTCGATTTCTCATGAGGTACGGGGATCTGCTATACAGTGAAACTGGGGGAGGGTGCGGTCACGCCCCGGCTCGACGCCCCTCGTACGAACCGCCTCGATCCTTCCGGCGCCCGTACGACCAGGCCCCCACCACGAGCGCGCAGCCCAGCCCGCCGAAGGCCAGCCCGCCGAAGAGGATCATCCACGTCACGTCCCCGCTGCTGGTGAACGGCGCCGGCGGCGCGAACGGCGGGATCACCCCGACCAGGCTGAGCGGCACCATGACCAGCAGGACGATCCCGTACCCGCCCAGGCACACCCCCACTCCCCAGGCCGGGACCAGCGGCAGCAGCGCGGGCACCCGCCGCCCGGCGACCAGCGGCACCCACCGCGGGAACACCCTCCCCCACCGGTACACAAGCCCGAGGGCGAGGAACACGCCGAGCAGCGCCGCCACCACCGTCAGATCCACGCCGACGGCCGCCAGCGCCCGGTAGACGGCACCCCCGTCACTCTCGATCCCCCGCCGCCAGGTCTGCCCGGTCACACCCAGGACATCACCCCCGAGCGTCCACACGCTCTTCACCACCGCCCACGGCACCAGCCCGCACAGCAGCAGCCAGACCACCACCCTGACCCGCGACGAAGCAGCCACATCACCCTCCAGCCCTCGAACACCGCACCAACCCTCCAGCCCACGGCGCGGGTCGCGCCTCCCCCGCAAGGGGGGAAGCATTCACCCCTGGGCACCTGGCTCATGCCGTCCGCGCGCGTTATGGAGCCCCGACGCCACCTCTCCTCCGGCCCGACAGCGGACGTGCACCTCCGCATGTCGAGCCCTCTTCATCTGGCAACAGGCACCATGACGCGAGGTTGATGACACAATGTGATCATGCGGCCACCCCCAGCGAAGTACTTCAACACCACCGGTCCCTGTGATCCGCGGCTGCACTACATGCTGCCTCCCACGCCACGGCTTCCCGAGGCGCGGACGCTGATCGAGATGGACCGCTACTTCGTGCTGCACGCGCCCCGGCAGACCGGCAAGACGACCATGCTGCGCACCCTGGCCGCCGACCTGAGCGCCGAGGGCGACATCGCCGCCCTGACGTTCTCCTGCGAACGCGCTGGAACCACCGGCGATGACATCGGCGCCGCCGAGACGATCCTGCTGCAATCCATGCGACGGGCCACCGAGGTGCTGGAATGGCCGAAGGAACTGCTGCCCCCAGACCCCTGGCCGCAGTTCCCGGTGAGGACACAGTTCGGAGAGGCGGTGAGCGCGTGGAGCCGCCGCTGCCCACGCCGGCTGGTGCTGCTCATCGACGAGATCGACGCCCTGCAGGGCAACAGCCTGGTCAGCATCCTCAACCAGCTCCGCGACGGCCACAACATCCGGCCGGACGGCTATCCGTTCCCCGCGTCCGTGGTGCTGTGCGGGCTGCGTGATCTGCGTGACTACAAGATCGCCTCCGGCGGCGCCCCCGACCGGCACAACGCGGCCAGCCCGTTCAACATCCTCGCCGACTCACTGCGCCTGGGCGACTTCTCCACCGATCAGATCGCTGAGCTGTACGACCAGCACACCCAGGCGACCGGCCAGGGATTCACCAAGGACGCGGTGGACCGAGTTTTCGAGCTGACTCAGGGACAACCCTGGCTGGTCAACGCCCTCGCCCACGAGATCACCTTCAAGATGAAGATGACCGGCACCATCACCGTCGAATCGGTGGACATCGCCAAGGAACGGCTGATCCGCGCCCGCGCCACCCACCTCGACTCCCTGGCGGCCCGGCTGCAGGACCCCCGGGTCAAGCGGGTGATCGAGCCGATCGTGGCCGGCATGCCGCCCGGCACGGACATGTCCTTCGACCAGGACGTCGCCTACGTCCATGATCTGGGCCTCATCCAAGACACCCGAGCCCTGGAGATCGCCAACCCCATCTACCGGGAGGTCCTGCTCCGGGTGCTGGGCGATCGCACAGAGCGGTTCGTACGCGCTGATCCGCGCAGTTTCGTGCTGCCCGACGGCCGGTTCGACCTGATGCGGGTGCTCGAGGAGTTCGTCGTCTTCTGGCGTGAACACGGCGAAGTGCTCATTCAGCAGGAGGGCTATCACGAAGCCGCCTGCCAGATCATCCTCATGGCCTTCCTGCACCGCCTCGTCAACGGCGGCGGCCAGCTCGACCGCGAGTACGCCGTGGGCACCAAACGGCTGGACATGCTGATCCGCTGGTTCTACCCCGGCCCCGACGGCGAGCGCCTGGTGCAGCGTGAGGCCATGGAGCTCAAGGTCTGGCGGCCCGGCGAGAGCGACCCCACACCCGACGGCCTCACCCAGCTCGACCGCTACCTCGACCGCCTCACCCTCGACACCGGCGTGCTGGTGGTCTTCAACCGACGCTCCAAAGCCCTGCCCTGGGCGGAACGAGGCGCCTTCGAGCAGGCCACCACGCCCTCCGGCCGCCAGGTCACCCTCCTTCGCGTGTGAGGCCATCCGCCTGGGACGGGTTCGGCCCGGAACGGGGTCACGGTGGCAGCTCGCGGCCGAGTTGTTGCAGTATCTGGTCGGCCGTGGGGTGGACTGAGCCGCGTCGGAGGACAGTCCGTCACCGCACGGCCGCAGCACGCCTTGGCCGGTGCTGACCAGCGCTTTCACAGGCTCGGCCGGGACGGACGTGCCGGTGTTCCGGGGTGCGGGGAAGCGCGGGTCGCCGGGTGCCGAGGCCGGGATGAAAGTTTCACCGCTCGTTGACATGAGGAAAGCGCTTTCCTACGGTCACCCCGGGCACTGAAGCGATCCCGACGCCGGCCCGCCGCCGCGAGCCCCGCGGCGATCCGCCCACGCCGGGGACCGCGCCAGTGAGACCCGCGTGCGGCATCCGACGACGAAGGCGGGACGAGCATGAGACGAGCAGTCGTGTTACGACTCGGGGCGGCGCTGGCCGCGGCGGCCACGGCGGCCGCCGCCGCGGTGGCTCTGCCGATGATCCAGGCGTCGGCGGCGGTCGGCACCGTCACCGGGTACGCGAGCGCCAACGGCGGCACCACCGGCGGCGCCGGCGGGCAGACGGTGCGGGCCACCACGGGGACCGCGATCCACGCGGCCCTGTGCGGCCGGGCCAGCAGCAGCACCCCGATCACCATCGAGGTCGAGGGGACGATCAACCACGGCAACACCTCCAAGGTGTCGGGCGGGAGCTGCAACACCGCCGCCGGCGTGATCGAACTCAAGCAGATCAGCAACGTCACGATCATCGGCGTCGGCAACGGCGCCGTCTTCGACCAGCTGGGCATCCACATCCGCGAGGCCCGCAACATCATCATCCAGAACGTGACCGTCAGGAACGTCAAGAAGTCGGGCTCCCCCACGTCGAACGGCGGCGACGCCATCGGCATGGAGAGCGGCGTGCGCAACGTCTGGGTCGATCACGTCACCCTGGAGGCCTCGGGCGGGGAGTCGGAGGGCTTCGACGGCCTCTTCGACATGAAGAACGACACCCAGTACGTGACCCTGTCCTACAGCACCCTGCGCAACTCCGGTCGCGGCGGGCTCATCGGGTCCAGCGAGAGCGACCGTTCCAACGGCTACGTCACCTTCCACCACAACCTGTACCAGAACATCGACTCCCGCACGCCTCTGCTGCGTGGCGGCATCGCCCACATCTACAACAACCACTACGCGAACCTGCACGAGTCGGGCATCAACTCCCGGGCCGGCGGCCGCGCCAAGGTGGACAACAACTACTTCGAGGACTCCAAGGACGTTCTCGGCACGTTCTACACCGACGAGGCCGGCTACTGGCAGGTCAGCGGCAACATCTTCGACAACGTGACCTGGTCCAGCCGCAGCGGCGACAACAACCCCGCCGGCCCCAACCCGCAGTCGAACACGTCCGTCAGCGTCCCGTACTCCTACCGCCTCGACGGGGCGAACTGCGTGCCGGACGTCGTCCGGCAGACGGCGGGCGCCAACAAGGGGCTGCGGGTGTCGGACGGCTCCTGCACACCCCAGACGCCCACGACGACCCCGACCGTGACGCCCACCGTGACGCCGACGGTCACCCCTCCTCCTGGCGGGACCAACCTCAGCATCGGGGCCGGCTCCGACGGCTCCAGCAAGGCGAGCGGGACAAGCTACGGCAACGTGCGCGACGGCGACATGAGCACGTACTGGTCGCCCTCCGGCTCGACCGGTGACATCTCGATCAAGTGGGGCTCCGCCACGACGGTCTCCCAGGTCGTCATCCGCGAGCCGTCGGGGTCGACCGGCGGCATCGGGTCCTGGCAGCTGCTCAACGCCGGCAACGGCGCGGTGCTGAAGTCGGGCAGCGGGGCGGGCGCGATCACCTTCACGCCGGTCTCCCTGAGCAAGATCACGTTCCGGATCACCGGCTCGAACGGCACGCCGAGGGTCGCCGAGTTCGAGACCTACGCCGGGTAGCGGGGTCCTCCTTGACGGGGGTCGTCGGTCCGGCGGCCCCCGCCCCTTTTTTCGAAATCGGGTACGTGGCGTTGAACCCGGGCCGGGCCGGCTGCGTATCCAGGGGAAACGGGTACGGACAGACCGGGTACGAGGTGACACGCGGACTGCGTCGGCTGCGTTCGATCGTCGCCTGCTGCCTGACGGCGCTGGGCGTGGGCTTCGCCGTGTCCTCGATCTGGAATCCCCATCCGCTCAGCGCGACCGGTCACGGCGGTCACCGGTCCGAGCCGGTGGCGCGGCCCGCGATGACCGCGGAGCGTCTCATCGCGGCGGCGCGGTGCGGGCGGACGCAGGAGCAGGGGCACTCGGCCGAGCTGCGTCAGGTCGTGTGCCTGTCACCCCAAGGCCGGTACACGATCATGACCTTCGCCACGGCGGCCGGTGAGGACGCCTGGCTCGGCGAGGCGCGGCCGTACGGCGGGACCTATCTGGCCGGCGACCGGTGGGCCGTCGTCGCTGAGCCGGCTCTGCTGGACGAGCTGCGCGACCGGCTGGGTGGCGAGATAGAGAACCACCCGCACGGATCATGAGCCGAAGCCGTCCATCCAGCCGTCGGGGCGTGTGCGGGTCACTGTTGTAGCAGCGCGAGCAGGTGTCTCAGCCTGCGGAACTGCGGCAGCTCCTCGCCGGCCCCGTGGGACTTGTCCAGAAGGTCCTTGGTGGCGGCGATCCGGGCGGCCTTCGCCGAGTCGTAGTCGGGTTCCCCGCGGGCCCGCGCGTGCAGCCGTTCCATGTCCTCGTCCGGCCCCACGAGCGCGTACTCGCCGGCCAGCTCCAGCAGCCCGGCGGCGGCGCCCGCGCTGCCCGCGGCGATCCGCCGTTCCCTCCTGCGCAGGTCCGCGCGCATGACGTCGGTCAGGTGGTCGGGCCCGTCCGCCAGCGCGATCGCGCACATCACCTCAAGGGAGGCCGGCAGCCCCAGGTGGTAGAGCCGGTACGCCCAGTCGAAGTCGTCGTCCTCGTCGGGCCGCCCGCCGTCGAACTGGGCGGCACGCCGCAGGCCGAACGCCCACCTGTTGTCCGGTTCGACCGCGAGGACGCGGTCGAGGTCCGTCAGCACCGCCTGGTAGCGGCCGGCCGCGCGGTGCAGCAGGGCCCGGGAGGTCAGGGCGACGACGTCGCCTGGATCCTCCGCGATCGTCCGGTCCAGGGTCCTGAGCTCCTTCGCGCGGATCTCCTCGTCCCCGGCGATCCGCCAGAGGTTCGCCCAGCCGTCCAGGGCCTCGACGAACTCCTCGGGGTTGTCGCCCGCGAGCTCCCACGTGCCCATCACCAGGTAGTGCGCGAACAGCGAGAAGCTCTCGGCGGGGCTGAGCAGCAGCAGGAACAGGTGGTCGCGCAGCTCCGCGGCCTCCTCGTGGCCGGGGTCGAGCTCGGCCGCCCGGTCGAGGTCGGCCAGCGCCTCCTCGTAGCGGTGCAGCTCGACGTAGGCGAGACCGCGGGCGACCAGGGCGCGCACGTGGCCCGGGTCCAGTTCGATGGCGCGGTCGAAGTCGGCTATCGCCTCCTCGCGCCTGCTCAGGTTCAGCAGGCTGCGACCGCGCACCAGGCGGGTCAGGGGGAAGTCGTAGCCGAGGGCGATGGCCGTGGTCAGCTCCGCGCACGCGTCCTCGTCGCGGCCCAGACCCGAGTAGAGGATCCCGCGGTTCTCCCTGGCGAAGCCGTCGTCGGGGTCGAGCTCGACCGCGCGGTCCAGGTCCGCGAGCGCGTCCTCGTTCCGGTTGAGGAAGATCAGGACGTCGCCGCGCTCGGCGTACGCCCTGGCGGTGGGGTCGAGGGCGACCGCCCGCTCGACGTCGGTCAGCGCCTCCCGATAGCGGCCCAGATCCTTCAGTACGGTGCCCCGCAGCAGGATGAGCTTGGCGTCGTCACGTTCGCGGGCGATCGCCTTGTCCAGTTCGGCCAGCGCCTCCTCCTCGCGGTCCAGGTAGTACAGGGCCCGGCCGCGAAGGCCGCGCGCCCAGCCGGACTCGGGGTCGAGCGCGATCGCCCGGTCCAGGTCGGCCAGCGCCTCCTCCAGGTCTCCCCCGGCCAGGTGGATGTCACCGCGGGCGGCGAAGGCGTAGGCGATCCGGGGGTCGAGCTCGATCCCTCTGGTGAGGTCGGCGAGGGCCTCCGCCCGGCGTCCCAAGGTGTTCAGCAGGGAGCCGCGCCCGGTGTGACTCCAGTAGCGGTGCGGCTCCAGCTCGATCGCCCGGGTGTAGTCGGCCACCGCCTCCTCGGGGCGGGTGCTCCACGACACGTCCGCGCGGTTCTCGTACGCGCCGGCGTTGCCCGGGTCGAGGTCGATCACCCGGTTCAGGTCGGCCAGCGCCTGCTCCATCTGCCCGAGCTGCCGGTGGATCTGGCCGCGCTTCCAGTAGCCCTCCGGGTCGTCCGGGTCGTGCGCGACGAACAGGTCCAGGTCGGTCAGCGCGTCGCCGTACCGTCCCAGTGACTCCTTGACGAGGGCCCGGTGCCAGGGCACGTACGCGTTGCCGGGGTCGGCCAGGATGGCGCGGTCCAGGATCTCCAGCGCCCGCTCGTCGTCGCCGGCGTCGGAGGCCATCAGCGCCCGTTCGATGCTCACCCAGCCCAGTTCGGGCGCCAGCTCGATGGCGCGGTCGAGGTCGGCCAGCGCCTCCGCCTCCCGGCCCAGCGCCCGGTACGCCTGGCCGCGCGAGCCGAGCGCGTACGCGTGGTCCGGGGCGAGCTCGACGGCCCGCGAGAAACACTCGACCGCCTCTGCTAAGCGGCCTTCCAGGCGGTGGGCCTCCCCCTGGTCCGCCAGGTTCTCCGGGTCCTGCTCGGCGAGATTCATCACATCACCCCTGCCGGGTGAACGATCGTGCCCGCAGAATCGTCCCCGTTCGGCGCCCCGAGGCCCGCGTCACTCCCTGGCGAGCCGCCGGTCGGCGCGGACGAGCAGGTCGCCGATCGGCTCGCACGCGGTGCACCGCCACAGGCGCGCGGTGCCGTCGCCGTGCGCGGTCAGCAACAGCTCGTCGTCGCCGGAGAACTGGACGCTCTCCACCGGCGCGGCGAAGCCGCCCACCGTGATGGGCGGGGCGCTCACGTCGGTACGCCAGATGCGAGCCGTGCCGTCGTTGCCGGTGCCCGCCACCCACCGCCCGTCGGCGCTGAAGGCGACGGCCCACACCATGCTCTGGTGGCCGCGCAGCACCTGCGGCTCGCCCCGGCCGGTCGTGGGCCAGATCCTGACGGTGCCGTCGGTGCCGGCGCTGGCCAGGCGCCGCCCGTCCGGGCTGTACGCGACCGCCCACACCAGGCCGCGGTGGCCGCGCAGGACCAGGGGCGGCAGGTCGCGGTGGGCGTCCCAGATCCGTACGGTGCCGTCCTGCCCGCCGGTGGCGACGTGGCGGCCGTCCGGGCTGAAGGCGGCGTGGCGGATCTGGTTCGTGTCGGCCCACCGGGTCAGCGGGGGCACGGCGCCGGTGAGGTCCCAGACGCGCAGCGCGCCGTCCTTGCCGGCGCTGGCCAGCCACCGGCCGTCCGGGCTGAAGGCGGCGGTCCACGCCGGGCCCTTGTGCCCGCGCAGCACCAGGGGCTTCGCGTCGCCCTCGACGTCGGTGACCTTGATCAGGCCCTCCATGCCGGTGCTGGCCACGCGGCGGCCGTCGGGGCTCACGGTCAGGCCGGTCACCTGGGCGTCGTGCCTGGTCAGCACCCGGTCCTGCTCGGTCGGCCGGTCCCAGACCCGTACGGTGCCGTCCACGCCGCCGCTGAACACCCGCCGCCCGCCGGGAGCGAACGCCGCCACCCACGCCTCCCCCTCGTGCCCGCGCAGCACCGAGACCTGGCCCATACCTCGCGAGTCCCAGATCCGCAGCGTCCCGTCGTCGCCCGCGCTGACGAGGCGGGTCCCGTCGGCGCTGAACGCCGCGCCCCACACGACCCGGTCGTGGCCGCGCAGCACGAGCGGATCGCCTGTCCCCGTGGGGGACCAGAGGCGGATCGTGGAGTCGTCGCTCGTGGTGGCCAGCCGGTGCCCGTCGGGGCTGAAGGCCAGCCCTTCGACCGCGCCCAGGTGCCCGTGCAGCACGACGGGCGGCAGGTCGCCCGAGGTCCGCCAGACGCGTGCGGTGCCGTCGATGCTCACGCTGGCCAGCAGGCGCCCGTCGGGGCTGAACGCCACGGTCTTGATCGCGGCGGTGTGCCCGCGCAGGACCCGGGTCTCGCCGTCCCCGATCCGGCGCAGCCGGATGACGGCGTCGTGGCCGGCGCTGGCCAGGGTCCGGCCGTCCGGGCTGAACGCCACGGTCGTGACCTCGCCCTCGTGCCCGCGCAGCACCCGCGGGCTGCCGGTGCCGTCCGGGTTCCAGAGGCGGACGGTGCCGTCCCTGCCGGCGCTGGCCAGCAGGCGGCCGTCGGGACTGTAGGCGACGTTCCAGACCGCGCCGTCGTGCCCGGTGAGCGCGATCCGCGCATCGCCGCCCGACAGGTCCCAGATCCGGATCGTCGCGTCGGTTCCCGGCACCGCCAGCCGCCGCCCGTCCGGGCTGAACTTCGGGCTCAGCGCCTCACCGCGGTGCCCCCGCAGCACCACGGGCTCGGCCGGCGGGCCGCCCTGCCGCCACGGCCACACCCGGACCAGGCCGTCGGCCGAACCGGCGGCCAGGCGCGTGTTGTCCGGGCTGAGCGCCACCCCCATGGCCCGCCCCAGCCCGGGCACGGTCGCGAGCAGGTGGTCCTCGACGATGCCCTGACGCAGCACCGACTCGGCCTCGACCGTCGGCCACAGCGCGTACGCCCTTCTGGCCAGGGCCAGCCCGCGCCCTGGGCTCAGCTCCAGCTCGGCCCGCGCCTCGGCGGCGAGCTGGCGGGAGAGCGCCACGTCCCGCTGCTCGCGCGCCTGGCGGCCCTCGATCAGGGCGATCGCGCCCAGCACGCTGACCACGGCGGTGGTCGCGGCGAGCACCGTCCAGGCCAGACGGGTGCGCCGGCGCCGGCCGTCGGACTCGGCCCGCTCCCTGCGGCGGCCGGCGTCGAGGAAGTCGCGTTCGAGGTCGTTGAGCGCGTCCTCTCGCTGGTCCTGCCAGTCCGACAGGCGCCTGCCGCGGTAGAGGAACGCCTCGTCGCGGCCGTGCCGGTCCCATTCGGCGGCGGCCTCGGCCAGCCGCCGGTGGGCGTGCAGCCGCTCGCGGTCCTCCTCCAGCCAGCCGCGTAACCGGGGCCAGCCGCGGATCAGCGCCTCGTGCGCGATGGTCACGGTGTGCTCCTCGGCCACGACCAGCCGGGCCGCGATCAGCGTGTCCAGCACTCGGGACGTGCGCCGTCCCTGAGGGCTCGCCTCCAGCTCGGCGCGGAAGGCGCGCCTGCGGGTGTCCTCGGTGCCGTCCCCCGGCGTGGTCAGCCGCAGGAACACGTTCCTGGCGATCTCCTGCTCGACCGGTCCGAGCTCGCCGTGGACGCGTTCGGCGGTCTGGGAGACCGCGCCCTTCAGCCCGCCGGCCGAACGGAACGCCGCCGTCGTGAGGGAGGCTCCCGTACGGTGCCGCCAGGTCTCCAGCAGGGCGTGCGAGACCAGCGACAGCGCGCCCACCTGGCCGCGCGCCTCGTCCACGATCAGGTCGACCAGCTCCGGCTCGACCTTGACGCCCGCGTGCCTGGCCGGGCCGACGATGACGGCGCGCAGGTCGTCGTCCTCCATCGGCCCGATCAGCACCTGGTTGTCCTGCAGCGCGGCGACCAGTTCCTCGTGGTGGGCGCAGTGCCCGTAGAAGTCGGCCCGCACGCCGAGCACGACGCGTACGCGCGGCTCGCGGGCGGCGGACAGCAGCACGTCGACGAAGCGGCGGCGTTCGTCCTCGTCGTGGCAGAGTGTGAAGATCTCCTCGAACTGGTCGACGGCGATCACCAGGCGGGCCTGACCGGCCGCTCCGGTCAGGCTCTGCTCCCAGAGCAGGTGTACGGAGCTCGCCGGGTCGAGCAGCACACCGTGGACGGAGTCGGCCGCGACGGCGCACGCCTGGGCCAGGTGCAGCGACAGCTCCCGCAGCGGCCGCTCACCTGGGGTGAGGAACACGACCCGCGAGCCGTTCGCGGGCTCGGCGAGCGCGGGCAGCAGCCCCGCCCGCAGGACCGACGACTTTCCCGATCCCGAAGGGCCGAACAACGCCAGCAGCGGCGATTCGGCGAGCCGTTCCTGTAAGTGGCGGACGAGGCGCTCGCGGCCGAAGAATAAAGGCGCGTCGGCCGGCCCGAAAGGCACCAGCCCCAAATAGGGAGCCGCTTCCCGGGCCCGGGACGGCGTTTCGGCCGGGGGAAGTTCGTTCATCAGGCAATGCCATCGGCTTTCCCATTGCCGGGTATCGCCGTCGCACGCCTCGACGTAACCGAGGGTGACCGCGAGGCTGGGCACGACCACTCCGCCGGCCGCCTCGGAAAGCGCCGTCACCGAGAAATGCGCGCGTTTGGCCAGCTCACGGTAACTGGGCTGACCGGCCTTGACCCGCAGCTGCCTGAGCTCGTGCGCGAACCGGTGGAGCGGGTCGTTGTCCGGATCCAGCACCCGCTCAGGACGTGCCATCGCCCGCATCCCCCGTGACAGAGAAGGTCAATGTCAGCACAAGCCGCTGTCAGCATATCGGGTCGTGTGGGCGGCGCCACCGCTTATTTCCGCGCCATTCCCTGGGCCGGACGACGCCCCGCTGTCGTTTGTCCGGTCTTCTCGACGGTGTCCGGACAACGGCTCGCACTCCCGCGACGGAATCGATTCGCGGACCCCCGTGAATCGACGCGGGCGCCTATTCGGGAAAGGCGGGTTCTGGCGTGGCCGGTGAGAGGTCGTGGTCCGGCAGCCGCGCCCGTACGTCGTCGGCGGCGGGGTGCCCCAGCTCGACCAGGATGGCCAGGGAGCGCCGCCAGGTGTGCGCCGCCTGGCCGGTCCGGCCGGCGGCCTGGAGCGTGTCGCCGAGGTGGAGCAGGATCTCGGCCTCGTCGTAGCGGTGGCCGAGCGCGCCGCACGAGGCCAGGGCGCGGCGGAAGTGCGCGATCGCGTCGTCGTGCTCGCCCCGGTGGTGCCTGATCATCCCCAGCGTGTCGAGGATGTGGCCCCGCACGGACTCGTCGCCCCGTTCCGTGGCGATGGCCATCGCCTTCTCGCCGGCCTGGAGTGCTCGCTCGTGGTCGCCGAGGGCGCACCGGCACCAGGCGATCAGGTTCAGGACGTAGGCCTCCGTGACGGTCAGGCGGGCCGCGCGCAGGGGTTCGAGTGCGGCCCGCGCGTGGCCCAGCGCCTCCTCCATCCGTCCCCCGTGCACACAGGCCAGGCCGATGTCGAAGAGGGAGAAGGCCTCCTCGGCCAGGTCGCCGGCCTCGCGGGCGTAGGCGAGCGCCCGGCGGAAGTGCGTGTACGCCTGGTCGGACTCGCCGCGTTCGGCGGTCACCGGGATGAGCCAGCGGTGCGTGGCCGCCCGCGCCCGCTGATCGCCCGTGCGGGCGGCCGCCTCCAGGGCCACGCGCAGGCAGTCGAGGTGTTCCTGCCGGTGTCCTCTGCGCATCAGCCAGAACTGCAGCGCCGAGACCAGCCGGACCGCCTGGGCGTGGCGGCCGTCGGCCATGGCCTGGCGGAGCACCGCCGCCAGGACCGCGTGCTCGGCCTGGAACCAGGCCAGCGCCTGCCGGTGTCCCGCCGGGGATTCGGCGCGGACGCCGGGCGCGGGCGGCCCGGGGGGCAGCAGCCACTCGGCGGGCACGTGCAGGCGCAGGGCGGCCTCGTACGCGGTGTGCAGGTAGTGATCCAGGACCCGGTCCGCCGCCGCTCGCCGCACCGCCGCCTCCCCCGCCCCGCCGGCGGCGCCCGCGGCGCCGATCTCGCCGGCCTTCACGGCCCCGTCCGCAGTGCCGATCTCGCCGGCCTTCGCGGCCCCGTCCGCGGCGCCGATCTCGCCGGTCCCCGCGGCTCCGTCCGCCAGCTCCAGCGCGAAGGCGCGGAGCAGGTCGTGGCAGGCGTAGCGGCCGTGCGTCACCTCCGTGATCAGGTGCGCGTCGAGCAGGGCGGCGAGCAGCCGCGAGACCCGGGCCTCGTCGACGCCCGCCAGGCTGGCCGCCGCCGCCACGGTGAGGTCGGGTCCCGGATGGACGGCGAGCAGCCGGAACAGGCCGGCCACGTCGCCGGGCAGCACGTCGTAGGAGCGGGCCAGCACGAGCCGCAGGCTGGTGGCCGGGTCGCCGGTGCTCAGCCCGCCCAGGTCGCCGCCGTCCCGCCGCAGGTCCGCGGCCAGGGCGTCGAGCGGCAGGACGGGGCTGGTGACCGCCCGTCCCGCGGCGATGGCCAGGGCCAGGGGCAGCCGCGCGCACGCGTCGATGATCGCGTCGGTGGCGGCGGGGGCCGCCTCGATCCGGTCGCGGCCGAGGCGGTGGGCGAGCAGGTCGCGTGACTCCGTCCGCGAGAGCAGGTCCAGCGTGACGAGACCGGCCCCCTCCGCCGTGATCAGGCCGCTCAGGCTGCGCCGGCTGGTGACGATGACGCCGCAGTCCGGGCCGCCGGGCAGCAGCCAGCGCACCTGCTCGGCGTCGCGGGCGTTGTCGAGCACGACCAGGACGCGCTTGTCCGCCAGCGTCGTCCGGTACAGCGCGGCCCTGGCCGCCTGCTCCTCCGGGATGCGCCGCGGCGGCACGCCCATGGCCTCCAGGAACGCCCCCAGCGCCTCCCGCGGATCGACCGCGTCGCCGGCCGGCCCGAACCCCTGCAGGTTCAGGTAGAGCTCGCCGTCCTCGAACCGGCCGCGCGCCCGGTGCGCCCAGTGCAGCGCCAGGGACGTCTTGCCGACGCCGGCCGTGCCGGTGACGACGCAGATCCTCGTCCCGCCCGCGCCCGCGTCGAGGTGACGGTCCAGCTCCTCCAGCGCTCCCGTACGCCCGGCGAACCCGGCCACGCCGACCGGCAACTGCCGGGGCCTGGGCGGGACGGGGGCGATCGCCTCGGGCGGCTCGTCGCCGTCCCGCTCATCAGGCTCCGCGGCCGGTACGGCCTGCGAACGGGCCACGGCGGTGAGCACGTCCTGCTCCCGCGGGTCGAGCCCGAGTGCGTCGGCCAGCAGCCGGAGCGAGGCTGCGCGGGGCCGCTCCACGAGGTCGCCTTCGAGCCGGCGGATGGTCCTGGCGTTGACGCCGGCCCGGTCGGCGAGCTGTTCCTGGGTCAGCAGCGCCCGGTCCCGCCACGCGCGCAGGAGTGTTCCCAGGCTGCGGCCCGCCTCGCCGGAGCCCTCTGCTGTCCCAATTGACATGACACTCCCTCGATCCCCGATGCCGGCGGCGGGCACTCGCCATGACACCACAATGTCACGCGGCCATCGCCCACGAGTCCGGATGAACGGGGCACTCCACCCGACGGCCTCGCGCCCTGGGGAGGCGAGTTTCGCCGCCGATGCACCGGGCGATGGGGAGTCGGAGCGCAGGCGGGTCCGATCCTCCCTCGCTGCCGGTCCTCCGGGCGAGGGAGCCGGGTCAGGGGCGACTCCTCCGTGCTGGCGATCCTCCGGTGGTGGGGAGCCGGGTCAGCGGCGGGTCCGGTCCTTGCCCCTGCCGATCCTCCAGGCGATGCCGATGGCGATCATGATGCCGATGGCGGAGATGATCCAGCCTGCGGTGTCCATTGAGCCTCCTCGTCGTCGGACGGACGTCCGGCGGCGCCGTCCGGCGGTCGCGTCGTCCGCGTCCCGCCGTCAGCCCGCCGATCCCGCAAGGTGGTAGCGCTGCCCCGATCCGCGCCGGGCCAAACAGGACGGCCGCCGATCACCCGCCAGCCCCGCGCATTAGATTGGTGACCACGTCGTCGTGCGGGAGGGCCGCCGCATGGCGGGCCGCGCCCCACTGTCGTGCCGCACGAGGCGAAGGGCGTGCCGATCGGCGACGGCAACACCCAGACCGACACGTTCACCTGACCCGCCGGCCGGCGGGCGTCAGTTCACGGCCCGGTCGGACTCGGCCTCGGGCAGCGACTCCTCCTCGGGCGGGGCGGACGGGGTGATCTTCGTGGGGCGGATCCGGCCGCCCAGCTTCGTCCGCCAGTACGGACGCCCCCGCCGTGCCCCGCCTGCCGTACCCCCTTCCGGGCCGTGCTCCGCGTCGTGCTCCGGCTCGCTCGCCGGGACGGGCTCGGCGCGGGCCGAGGAGACCGGCGTCGAGGACGCCGGCGTGGCGGTCGGGGGCGTGCGGCCGGGCTCGGCCTCGCCGTGTTCGCCGTGCCAGTGGGCCAGCCGCCCGCCCCTGCCGACGGCGCGCAGCCGCTGCTCGACCCGGCCACGGGTGTCGGGCGTGGTGACGATCAGGACCTCGTCGCCTTCCCGTAGGAGCGTTCCCGGCTCGGGGACGAGCGTGTCGCCGTCGCGGACGATGAGGGTGACGATGGACGGCTTCGGCAGCCGCAGCTCGAAGATCTCCACGCCGTGCAGCCGCGAACCGGGCGGAACGGTGAGCGTGAGCAGTTCGGCGGCCAGGACGTCGAGGGGCGCGGACTCGATGTCGACCTCTCTGGCCTCGTGCGGCTGGACGATGCCGAGCAGGCGGGCGAGCAACGGCAGCGTCGGCCCCTGGAGCAGCGTAAACAGGACGACCAGGACGAAGACGATGTTGAGCAGCTGGCGGCTGCCCGGCACCTCGGCGACGATGGGGTAGGTGGCCAGCACGATCGGCACCGCCCCGCGCAGCCCGGCCCAGGAGATGAAGACGTGCTGCCGCCAGCCGGTGCGAAAGGGGAACAGGCTGGCCAGGACGGACGCGGGCCGGGCCACCAGCAGCAGGACCGCGCCGATGACGACGGCGGGCAGCAGCACGCCGGGCAGCTCGCTCGGGGTGACCAGCAGGCCGAGCATGACGAACAGGCCGATCTGGGCCAGCCAGCCGATGCCGTCGGCGAAGGAGCGGGTGGCGGCGCGGTGCGGCAGGACGGCGTTGCCGAGCACGAGGCCGGCCAGGTAGGCGGCGATGTAGCCGGAGGCGTGCACGGCACCCGCCGCGGCGAAGGAGATCACGCCCAGGCCGACGGTGGCCAGCGGGTAGAGGCCGGTGGCGGGCAGGGCCACGTAGCGCAGCGCGAGGGTGCCGGCCCAGCCGCAGGCCAGCCCGATCGCGGCCCCCGCCACCAGCTCGAAGGAGATCTGCCCGGCGATGGCGAGCGGTTCGCCCAGTTTGTCGGGGGTGGCGGAGAACACCAGCACCAGGATGACGGTGGGGGCGTCGTTGAAGCCGGATTCGGCCTCCAGCATGCCGGCCACGCGGCGGGGCAGGGGCAGCACGCGCAGGACGGAGAAGACGGCGGCGGCGTCGGTGGAGGAGATGATCGCGCCCAGCAGCAGCGCCAGTTGCAGGTTCATGCCGAGCAGGTAGTGCGCGCTCACGGCCGTGATCACCACGCTGACCGTGACGCCTACCGTCGCCAGCAGGGCCGAGGGCAGCAGCAACCGGCGGATGTCGGCCCACCGGGTGCTCAGCCCGCCCTCGACGAGGATGACGGCCAGCGCCGAGGTGCCCAGCGTCTGGGCCAGCTGGGCGTCGTCGAAGTCGATGCCGAGCACGTCCTCGCCGAGCAGCACGCCGAGGGCCAGGAACAGCAGCAGGCTGGGCAAGCCGAGCCTGCTGGCGGTGCGTGCCGCGGCGATGCCGGCGAGCAGCACCATCCCGCCGGCCAGTAACACCCCGTACAGCTGCTGCAGACTCATCGTGAACCCTTACGTGACGGCGGAAAGTGTCTGGATCTGTGACGATACGGGGCATAGCTTCGCGTCGGCACGTACCGGATCACGGTGTCGTCGATGCGTGAGCGGCGCGCGAACGGTTCCACGCCGGCGCCACCCCGGGGCTGTACCCATCAGGAGCGGAAGTGATGTCCACGGTTTTGGCCAGGTACGGTCTCGGAAATGATCGGGATGCGGGGCGCGGTCTACGCGTACCGGGACATGACGTGAGGTGGCCGGTGGAGATCGAGCAGACGGCGTTGCCAGGGATCGGACTACGACATTTGTTCGGGACGAGCTCGGGGCGGCGCATCGGGGTGGTGTCGTACCGCACCGGCCGCCGGGACCTGGTCATCTACGACGCCGACGATCCGGACCAGGCGGGCGCGGTCGTCGTGCTGAACGACAACGAGGCCGACGCCCTGGCCGAACTGCTCGGCGCGCCGCGCATCATCCGGCGGCTCGACGCGCTGCACGACCAGGTGGAGGGGCTGGTCAGCGAGAAACTCCCCATCCAGGCCGGCTCCCCGTACGCCGGCCGGCCCATGGGTGACGCGCGGGTGCGCACCCGTACCGGCGCGTCGATCGTGGCGGTGGTGCGCGGCGCGCAGATCGCCTCCAGTCCCGGGCCCGAGTTCACGCTGGCCGCCGGCGACGTGATCGTCGTCGTGGGCAGTGAGGAGAGCGTGCACGAGGTCGCGGGCATCCTGACGGGCGGGTAGGCCCGTCCGCTCCCGGCTGCGGTGTCGCCTCGTGATCGGCGGCCGTCCTACGATGTGCTGCGGCCGACACCCGACGTACCCCACCAGGAGCGGTTCATGGAGCTGGACCTCGGCGCCGTCAGGACCTTTCTCGCCGTCGTCGAGGACGGGCACTTCACCGAGGCGGCCGCCCGCGTGGGCATGAGCCAGCAGGCCGTGTCCAAGCGGATCGCCAAGCTCGAATCCGACCTGGGCGTGTCGCTGCTGCTCAGGTCGCGCACCGGGGTCAGGCCGACCGAGGACGGAGCGGCCTTCCTTCCGCACGCCCGGGCGCTGATCAGCATGGCCGACCAGGCCGCGGCGATGCTCCGCGCGCGCCGCCGGGCCCTGCGCATCGACGTGCTCGGCCGTGACACGGCCTCCATGGACCTGGTCCGGGCCTTCTACGAGGCGGGTGACGCCGACGTCGACATCGTCGTCTCCCGCGGCGCCGGCGCGCGGGGGTCGATGCTCGCCGAGGGCTCGGTGGACGCGGCGTTCGGCCGCGCCATGGAGCCGCTCGCTCAGGGGATCCGGCGCGTCCCCGCCTGCCTGGAGCCGATCCCCGTCCTGGTCGGGCGGCGGCACCGGCTGGCCAGGCGCAGGCGGGTCCGGATGGAGGAGTTGTCGGGCTCGACGGCGTGGATGCCGGGCAACGCCGCCCACGACAGCGAGTGGGCGGACTTCTACCGGTTCCTCAGCGCCGAGTTCGGCGTGCGCATCGACAGCTCCGGCCCGTTCTTCGGCCGGGACCACATCGCGGAGCGGGTCGCGGGCTCGCCCGAGGTCGTCACGTTCGGCAACAAGCGGCAGTATCCGTTCCCTCTCGACGTCGTCGAGATTCCGATCGTCGATCCCACGCCGGTGTACCCGTGGTCGCTCATGTGGCACGAGGCGAACCGGCATCCGTCGCTGCCGCTGCTCATCGCGTACGTGAAGGAGCGGTTCCGCCCGTACGCCACCGGGGACCACTGGCTGCCCGGCCCCGACCGCGCCCTCTTCCCGGCCTGATCAGCGCCTGGCCGCGCCGGCGGCATGGACATCGCGCCGTTCGGCGGGCTCAATGGTGATCAGAACCGCGGGTCGGCGGAGGAGGCCGGAGTTGCCGTACGACGGAGATCACCCTGTCGAGCCGGCCCCGGCCTGGACGGACGACCTCGACGCCCTGCGCGCGATGGCCGCGCTGCTGGCCGCGGAGCTGCGCTGCTCCCCCGCCGATCTGGACGCGAACCGGGACGGCCGGCTGGCCCCCGGGCAGCGGCGCCGGCTGATCCGCCGCCTCGCCCTGCACGTGGCGGGGCTGGCCCTGGGCGGCGTGGTGGTGCTGGTGCTGCTCGTCGTCCCCCTGCTGGTCTCACTGATCAACGTGGTGATCGGAGCGCCTCGCACCGGCGACAGCCTGTTCGTCCTCGTCTTCTTCGGCCCGTTCACCGTGCTCCTTCTCATGGGCATGGTCGTGGGCCTGACCCACAGCCAGGCGCGTGACCTGCTCGGCGTGCTGCGCGCTCCGGCCCCCGTGCGGCGGGTGGTGGGAGAGGTACTGGACGGCGACGGCGGCGGCCGGGAGGTGCGGCTCGGCACCTTGACCTCCGCGTTGACGGCGAGGGTGGACGCGGCCCTGCTGGCGCCGGGCCGGTACGCGGCCTACCACGTCGGGTCTCCCTACGACTCGCCCATCCTGCTGTCGGCCGAGTTGCTCGCGGCCGAGACACCCGGCTGAGCCGCCCGATACTCACCGCCACATTCCGGCAGGCGACGCGATGACCGCCGCCTCCAGCGTCTCCGCCGGCCGGCGGAAGACGATCGGGCTGATCGCCGTCGAGGTGGCGGGCCCGCTCGCCGTCTTCTACGGGCTGCGCGGCGCCGGCGCCGGCCAGTTGCCCGCGCTGCTGGCGGCCGCCACCTGCGCAGACACGGCCTCGGCCGGCGCGGCGCCGAGATCTACCGCCTCTCCGACGAAGCACGCCCACGACGAGACCGACATCCGACCCGATACCCCCGCCCATGACCGGGATCGGCCGCCGGGCCGGGCCCGTCGCGCTCGTCACGGGTGGGGGTGGTGGCATCGGCTCCGCCGTGGCCCGGCGGCTGGCACGCTCGGGTGTCCGGGTCACCGTCGCCGGCCTCGACGCCGTCCGGGGCGGGGCCGTCGCCGACGAGATCGGCGGTCTGTTCGTCCGGCTGGACGTCACGCGGCCCGAGGAGAATCACGCCGCCGTCGCCGAGACGATCTCCGCCTACGGCCGGCTGGACGTCGCCGTGCTCAACGCCGGCGGCCCCGGGAGCTGCGGCCGGCACGACTTCACCGCCGAACGTTACCGCGCGACCATGGCCGTCGACCTCGACGGCGCCGTCTACGGGCTCCAGGCCTGCCTGCCGGCGTTCCGCGCGCAGGCGTCGGGCTCCGTCGTCGTGGTCTCCAGCATCGCCGGGCTCAGCCCCTCCCCCGACGTCTTCTACTCCGCCGCCAAGCACGCGCTGATCGGACTGGTCCGCTCATCGGCCCTGGTGCCGGCCGCCGACGGCATCCGCGTCAACGCCCTGTGCCCCGGCCTGGTGGACACGCCGATCCTCGCCCTGGTCGAGCCGCCCCACGTCGCCCTCGCCACCACGGAACGGTGAGTCGGTGTGGTGGTGGACAAGGACTCCAGGTTGCCTGCCGTAGACGTGCGCGTACCCGCCGGCGGTGTGCGGAGCGGGCAGGATCGAGATCACCGCGCGGCTGACGGCCGGAGGCGTCGAGGCCGTCTCAGGTGCCGTATCGCTCGATGAGCGCGTTGCCGATCAGGGTGAGGTGGTCCCGCACACCGGGTGGGCCGGTCACTTCGAGCCATTCGACGAGCCCGGCGAGCTCGCCCGCGAGCGCGTACTCGTTGTAGCCGCGGATCACGACCTCGATGCGGCCGTCGACCGTGGAACCGCCCACCTCGAGCCGGTCCCCGAGCGACATCCGGAGCTTGCCGACCCCTTCGGGAGTGCACACGGCCCGGGCTTCGAGGGGTGTTCGCATGCGGTCGACTCTGTCGGCGATCTCCCTCCAGCTCTCAGCGAGGTTGAACCCGTCGGGTCGGTGCACGGGATCGCCGGTCGGCTCGACGGATGACACGCGGTCGATCCGGAACGTCCGTCGGCCGGCGTCAGTGTGAGTGACGAGGTACCACGTCGATCCTTTGGCGACGATGCCCAGCGGATGGACGGTTCGCTCGGTTTCGGCGCCTTCGCGGTCGACGTAGCCGAGCCGCACCTGGACGCCGCGGATCACCGCGTCCTGGAGTTCGTCGAGGCGGCGAGGCGGCCGGTGCTCGACCCGGCTCGACCCCCATCGTTGCGGGTCCATGACCAACGACGACGCCGCCGCCTCGGCCTGCACCCGGAAGGGTTCCGGCAGGGCATGGACGAGTTTGCGCAGCGCCGCTTTCACGGCCGGCGTCGCCACCGAGGCCTGGCCGGCGACCAGGAACAGGGCGCGGGCCTCACTCGCGGTCAATCCGGACAGGTCGGTGCGGGCGCCGCCCACGAGGCGCCAGCCGCCGCTTCGGCCCTGTATGGAGTACACGGGCACCCCGGCCATGGCCAGGGCGTCGAGATCGCGGCGGGCGGTGCGCTCGGAGACCTCCAGCTCCCGGGCGACCTCTGCCGCTGTCACCTGCTCGCGCCGTTGCAGCATGAGGAGGATGGCCACCAGCCGGTCCGTTCGCACGCCGCCAACACTTCCACAGAAAACCGGTCATGAGGTGACCGGTTTCGGTGGGCAAGATGGCGACCTGATCTCACCGACGAGGTCGACCGCGAGCGGACACCAAGGGTGCGCCGACGTTTTCTTCGGGACCTTCGTCGCCCGATCGCCCCGAAAAGACAGAGAGGAAACGCGATGCTCAATCCCACCGATTTTCCCGAGCCCACTCTTGTTCCGGTCAACGGTGTGGAACTCGAAGTCTTCGAAGCGGGCCGGGAAAACGCGGGAAAACCCATCGTGCTCTGCCACGGCTGGCCGGAGCACGCCTTCTCCTGGCGCCACCAGATGCCCGCCCTCGCCGCGGCCGGCTACCACGTCATCGCACCGAACCAGCGGGGTTACGGCAACTCGTCCCGCCCGGCCGAAGTGACGGACTATGACATCGAACACCTGTCAGGTGACCTCGTCGCGCTCCTCGACCACTATGGATACGAAGACGCCACCTTCGTCGGCCATGACTGGGGTGCGTTCGTCGTCTGGGGACTGACCTTGCTGCACCCCGGCCGGGTGAACAAGGTGATCAACCTGAGCCTGCCCTACCAGGCGCGCGGAGAGAAGCCGTGGGTCGAGTTCATGGAAGAGATGTTCGGCGGCGACTTCTACTTCGTCCACTTCAATCGGCAGCCGGGCGTCGCGGACGCCGTGTTCGACGACCACACCTTCCAGTTTCTCCGCAACCTGTACCGGAAGAACGAGCCCCCGGGAAAGCCTCGGCCGGGCATGGCGCTGATCGATCTCGCCAGAGCGGAAACACCACTCGGTGAGCCCGTCATGAGCGACGGCGAACTGGCCGTCCTCGTCTCCGCCTTCGAATCATCGGGATTCACGGGCGGCATCAACTGGTACCGGAACCTCGACCGCAACTGGCACCTGCTGGCGGACGTGGACCCGATCATCCGGCAGCCCGCCCTCATGATCTATGGCGACAGGGATGTGATCGCACGGGGTGAGAACCTGGCGGAGTTCGTCCCCGGCGTGGAGGTGATCAGCTTTGACTGCGGTCACTGGATCCAGCAGGAGAAGCCGGAGGAGACGAACCGGGCGATGGTGAAGTGGCTGGAACAGCAGGATGCCGCCTGAGCGCGATACGACCGGCCGGCATCCGGGAAGTGGCCGTTCCGCTCGGCGCCGGCCGGCCACGATCAGCCCCCGTCGCCCCGAAGCAGTTCGGCGAGCACGGCCGCTTCGCTGATCTCCGCCTGCTTGGTGGCGGTGAGCAGGGTCAGCGCGCCGCCCTCCGCGAGCTCGCGCAGGTGCGCCAGGGCGGCCGCCCGTTCCGGCTCGGTGAGCTCCTCGCGGTAGCGGCGGCCGAACTCGGCGAACAGGTCGGGGTCGTGGTGGTACCAGGTACGCAGCTCCGTCGAGGGGGCGATCTCCTTGCACCACTCGTCGAGGTGCGCCCTCTCCTTGGTCATCCCGCGCGGCCAGATCCGGTCCACCAGCACCCTGGTGCCGTCGTCGCCGGCCGGCTCCTCGTAGACCCGGCGCACCTGCACCCTGTCGTCACCCGCCATGATGTGCCCCTTCCCGCCGGGGCGTGCCCGCCGCTGTCCCTCTCATGGCATCGACGCTACGCCGGTGGACGTCAAGCCGGGTTCAGGGACTCCTCCACGGCGGTGCAGCCCCTGACAAGCGGGTCACCGTACCCGTACTCACTCGGAACGGACCTCCCGTGGCGATCGGGTGACGCTGTCGGCGAACCAGCGGGTGAGGGTCGTGGGGTGCGTGATGGCGGTGCCGACGACGACGGCGTGGGCGCCCGCCTCGATGGCCGCACCGGCCTGCTCCGGCGTGTGGATGCGGCCCTCGGCGATCACCGGGACGGGCAGGTCGCGGCTGAGCGCGGCGACCAGGTCGAGGTCCGGGCTCGGTCCCGGCCGTGAGTACGGGGTGTGCCCGGACAGGGTCGTCCCGACGACGTCCGCGCCCGCCTCGGCGGCGGCCACGCCCTCCTCGTAGGTGGAGACGTCCGCCATGACGAGCCTGCCCGTGCGGTCGTGCACGGCGGCGACGATCTCCGCGAACGTACGGCCGTCGGGGCGCGGCCGGAGGGTGCCGTCCACGGCCACGATGTCGGCCCCCGTGCCGGCGACGGCGAGGGCGTGATCGAGGGTCGGCGTGATGAACACCTCGCCGTCGCCGTCCTTCCACAGGCCGATGAGCGGCAGGTCGAGCGCGGCCCTGATGCGGCGCAGATCCTCGATGCCCTGAGCCCGGATCCCGGCGGCCCCGCCTTCTGCCGCGGCCTGGGCGATGCGGCACATGGTGCCGGGGTCGCGCATCGGCTCGCCGGGATAGGCCTGACAGGAGACCACGAGCCGGCCACGGATCGCCTCCAGCACCGCCGGATGACCGGGGGTCGTGGACGTCATGGGGCCTTGCTGGTGGGACGTCATGGGTTCTTCCTGGTGAATGGTGGTTCTTCCGCCGCCGCGTCCGTCACTGAGCGGGGCAAGGTGTCCGCCGCTGTCTGGGGCAAGGTGCCTGCCGAGGTGTCCCCCGTTCCTGTCGCTGTGACCATCGCCGTCTGGCTCATGGTGCCTGCCGGTGTGTCCGGCGTTCTTGTCGCTGTGGCCGTCGTCATAGCCGTCGGTGTGGTGGTCAGGGGCAGGCGGGCGGCGCCGAGGAGGGCGGCGGTCGAGGAAAGGGCGGCGGGCACGATCGGGACGTCGCGCAGGGCGGGCAGCGTCTCGGCGGCGATGGCCGCGCGTACCGGCTGCCACCAGGGGTCGCCGCAGCCGGTGACGCCTCCTCCGATCACCACGATCTCCGGGTCGATGACGTTCATCAGCCCGCCGATCGCCTGGCCGAGCGCGGTCCCGCCGGTGATCAGGACGTCCGTGGCCAGCGGGTCGCCGGCGGCGGCGAGCCGGGCGACCCCGGCGAGGTCGGCGGCGCGCGTCCCGCCCCTGCGCAGGTACTCGGCGAGGAGCGCGGGGCCGGACGCGACCGCCTCCACGTGTCCCGTTCCGCCGCAAGGGCAGGGCGCGCCGGCCGCCGCCGGTACGGGTACGTGGCCCGCGTGCCCGGCCACGGCGTGCGGCCCGTGCCGTACCCGGCCGCCGAGCACGATGGAGGCGCCGACGCCGGTGCCGACGGCGATCAGCAGCACGTCCGCGCATCCCGCCGCGGCGCCGCGCCAGTGCTCGCCGAGGGCGTGCGCGTGCACGTCGTTGGCGGTCGCGACAGGCAGGCCGCCGAGTCTGCGGGACAGGCCGCCGCGCAGGTCGGTGCCCGCCCAGCCGGTCAGGGAGGTGGTGGCGGAGACCACCACCCCGCGTTCCGGATCGATGACACCCGCGCTGCCGACGCCGACCGCGGTGACGCTCCCCCACCGGTCACCGGCGACGGAACGGACGAGCTCGGCGGCGGTGTCGAGGATGGCCTCGCACCCCTCGGCGGCGGGGGTCGGCCGGGTCGCGCTGGCCAGCAGGGCACCGGACGGGTCGACCAGCCCCGCAGCGGTCTTCGTCCCACCGATGTCCACCCCGACGACCAGCCCGGCGGAGGTCTTCGTTTCGCCGAAGTCGGTTCCGGCGACCCGATCGGGGGCGGTTTTCGCCTCGCCGACCCGTCTGGCAGTGGCCTCCGTTCCGCCGAAGCCGGCTCCGGCGACCGGGCCGGGCACGCTGCTCATCCCTGTGGCCCTCACTGCGGCGTCCTTCCTCCGTTCTTTGCGGAGCTCTCTTCCGGGGTCACAGTAGACGGGCCGCTTCCGGGCACTGGGCCGGGGGACGGAGTCATGGGGGTGAGGCCGAGGGTGGCGAGGGCGGAGGCGCCGCGTTCGGCGTGGTCGCCGCCTGCGAGCACCAAGGTCCGGGCGGACTGGTAGGGGCAGCCGGCGGCGGCGAACGCGTCCGCCGTGGCGATCAGCGTCTCCTCGTCGCCATCGAGCAGGGCTTCGGCTCGGCGCACGATGGCGGCGGCGACCGGGTTGCCCTCGACCAGGTCTCCGGCCTCGGTCAGCCGGGCGCGGGCGTCGAGACTTCCGGCTAGTACGGCGGCCTCGGCCCGGAGTGCGACGTACCAGTGGAGCCAGATCCAGGTGACCCACTTCCACACCTGGCGGGGCTCCGGGGCCATCCGCTCCAGTGCCTCTGCCGCCTGCCCGTGGTGCAGCAGGAGGATCGCGTCGAAGACCGCCCCGTAGCCGTAGGTGTGCTCCGGCGGGGTGCCGAGTTGCCGCACCACCTCCTGCCATTCGTGCCGGGCGTCGTGATCGCCGCGGAGGCCGTGGATCATCGCCACGCCGGCCGCCGCCGGAGACAGGATCTGCCGGGAGGGGCTGCCGGCCCGCCGCCATGAGTCGAGGAACCGTACGCTGCCGGTGAGCACCTCACCCACGTCGCCCGCCAGCGCGTCGACCATCAGCAGCCGGCACGTGGCACGATGACCCGCCTCGGCCAGCGACGGATGGTCGGCCAGCCGACGCGCCCACTGACGGGCGCCGAGCACGTCCCCCGCACCGAGGCCGGCCTCGACGGCGATGCCGAGCGCGTCGATCATCTCGTGCGTAGCGGCCGGCGAGAGCATCTCGTGCGTGCCCGTCTGCGACGTCGGCTCACGGGTACCGGTCAGCCACATCGTCTCGTAGGTGCCGGTCGACAGGGACGACAGGAGCGCGATCCGGTGCCGGGCCGTGGCCGCTGTGGCGAACGTGTCGCCGGCCCAGCTCAGCGCTCCGGTGAGCGCGTCGAGTGCGGCCGAGACGGCGAGCGGGTCGCCGGTCTCGCGGGCCAGCTCGACCGCCCGCTCGGCGCGCGCGTTCGTCTCCGGTACGGCGTTGCCCGGCGGCCCCTGGGCGGCCCCGAACGTATCGGTGATCACCGCCGCCTCAGCCAGCGCCACAGCAGCCCGTACGGCCGGATCCGCTCCGACCAGACCTTCATCGGCCGAATCCACCCCAGCCGAACCCTGCCCGACCGGACCCGCGCCAGCCGGGCCCTCGCCGACCAGGCCCGCGCCAGCCGCGTGTGCGCCAGCGGGACCCGCTCCAGCCGGGCCCTGGCCGGTCAGACGGTCACCGGGCGGATGGCCGGTGGCTGCCTTGCGTGCCCCGGCGATCAGGGTGAGTGCTTCGTCCCGGGTCGGGAGTCGTGTGAACGTGCTGGAGAAGCGGAATGCGATGGTGGCGGCGGTGGCCAGGTCGACGGCGGTGCCGGCCGTGTCCCCGGCCTCGCGGGCGGCTTCCGCGGCTGCGCGGCGCAGGCGGTACATGTCGTCGCCCGCCGTGCGGCAGCCGGCCACGGCTGCGGCCTGCCGGAGCATCGCGGCGGTGACGGCGGGGTCGGTCGCGAGTCCGGCCGCCTGCTCGTAGCGCCGCTGGGACTCGCCGGTCAGGTTGCGGGTGAAGGTCAGCTCCGCCAGCATTCGGGCCAGGTCGCAGGCGTCGGCGCGCTGTTCCGGCTGCTCGGCCGCCCATGCCAGGGCCGCGCGGAGGTCGTCGGCCACCAGGTCGAATCTGGCCCGCCAGTCCTGCCGGACCACGGCCAGCCCGGCGGCTTGGGCCAGGCACCAGCGCAGGTGACGGGTCCGGGTGGCAGCCAGTTCGCCGGCCTCGGTGAGGCGCTCCGTCCCGTACTGGCGGATGGTCTCCAGCGCGCGGTACTCCGTGCCGGCGGCGGAGGCCGTCACCGTCAGCAGGCTCTGCTCGGCGAGCCGGGCCAGCCCGTCCGCGACCAGGCCCTCGTCCGAACCGGCCACCTCGGCCGCCGCCGCGACGGTGAACGGCGCCACGAACACCGACACCCGGCGCAGCAGCGCACGGTCGGACGGCTCCAGCAGGGTGTGGCTCCAGTCCAGCGCCGCCCGCATCGAACGGTGGCGCTCGTCGGCCCGCGACCCGCCGGTGAGCATCCTGAGCGGATGGGACAGGGCCGCGGTGATGCCGTCCAGGCCGAGCGTGGGATACCGGGCGGCGGCCAGCTCGATCGCCAGCGCCATCCCGTCCAGCCGCTCGCAGATCACGGAGATCCGCTCCCTGAGCGAGGCCCCCGGGAGGGCGTCTGGTGAGAGGGATGTGGTGCTTCGGGGATCCGGCACGGAATCCTGCGCAGGATGGCTCTCGTGACCGGCCGACAACGGATCGGTTCCGGGTCCGAATCCGGGTCCGGTTACGGGTCCGGTTACGGGTCCTGGCCCGGTTCCGAATCTGGGTCCGGGTCCGGGATCCCGCGTGCGGCCCGGCTCGGCATCGGTGCTGGAATCCGGCGTGCCGCCCGACGCGGGATCGGTCCCAGGGGTCGGCGTACTGCTCTGCGTGGAGGCGGTCCCGGGGGCCGGCGTGCCGCCCGACGCGAAATCGGTCCTGGAGGGCGGTGGGTGGTTGTGGCTGGGGGGGGGGGGGGGGTTCGGGGGGTGGCCGGTCGCGGCGGCGCGTTCCAGGAAGAGGGCGACCGCGTCCGAGCTGCCGTCGGCGCTCAGCGACAGGCGTGGGACCGGGTACACCCGTTCGAACGGCACCATCAGCCGGGCCCGGCTGGTGGCCAGCACCGTGAGGCGGGGGCAGGCCGCGAGGAGGCGTTCAAGGAAGAGGGCCACCCCGTCCACCACCTGCTCGCAGTTGTCCAGGATGAGCAGGGCGTGCCGGTCGGCCAGGGCGGCGAGGACGGACTCGGTCAGGTCGCGGCCGGGCTGTTCGCCGAGGCCGAGTGCGCCGGCGACCGCGGTGGCGATCATGCCGGGGTCGGCGACCGGGACCAGGTCGACGAACCAGACGCCGTCCGCGTAGTCGCCGGCGGCGTCGGCGGCCACCGCCAGTGCGAGCCGGGTCTTGCCCACCCCGCCGGGCCCGACGGCGGTGATCTGGCGGTGCGTTCTGATCAAGTCGGTCAGCTGGGCCCGCTCGGTCACCCGGCCGACGAACGAGGTCAGCGGGGCCGGCAGCACCGGGGCCGGGCGCGAGGGGCCGGATCCCGAGGAGCCGGATCCGGCCGGTTCGGGTGCGCGCTGGGCCAGTGCCCGCCGGTCCGGCGCCTCCAGCTTGCGCAGCAGCGAGGAGACGTGGCTCTCCACGGTACGGACCGAGATGCACAGCTTGGCCGCGATCTCGGCGTTGCTGAGGTGGGCACCGACCAGCTCCAGTACCTCGGCCTCGCGAGGTGATATCTCCACTTCTGCCAGCACCGTCCTAGTTTGCCGCACGTCAGCATGTCCCCTCCGCGTCGCCCCTGTGCCACCCCTTCGCGGCGCCCCGTACGTCTCTTCGGGCGTGTGTCCGTGCGCAGCGATCCGTACGGATCCGTGACGTGCATCCGTACCGGGAATCCGTGGTCGGTTCCGTGGTCACCACGGATGTGGGCGGGGCGGTCCCGGCGAGAGGCTGTGGACACGAAGACAGCGGGCCGCCCACCGGCCCCCGACCACAGGAGCGACCATGACCGCCTCGTCATCCCAGGGCATCAAGACCGTGCTGCACCCCGTGTCCGACCTGTCGAAGGCCAAGGCCGTCTACACGGCCCTGCTCGGCGTCCAGCCGCAGACCGACGCGTCCTACTACGTCGGCTTCGACGTCGCGGGCCAGCACATCGGCCTGGTGCCGGGTGGCGGGCCGCAGGGGATGACGGCGCCGGTGGCGTACTGGCACGTGGAGGACATCGAGGCGAAGCTGGCCGAGCTGACCGCCGCCGGCGCCACCGTGCAGGAGCCCGCGCACGAGGTCGGCGGCGGCCGGGTGACGGCCACCGTGATCGACCCCGACGGCAACGTCCTCGGGCTGCTCCAGGACCAGTGAGCACACTCGACCACCCCACATCACGACAAACCTGGAAGGACCAGTCATGACCACTCTCGCCTCCGTCACCCTGGAGACCCCCGACCCCGCGTCCGCGGACGCCTTCTACGCGGCGTTCGGCCTGAGCTCGTACGTGAGCGTGCGCGCCTCCGACGCGCCGGCGGCCGGTTTCCGCGGGTTCGCGCTGTCCCTCGTGGTGTCCCAGCCCGGCGACGTGGACGCCCTCGTCGGCGTGGCGCTCGACGCCGGCGCCACCACGCTGAAGCCGGCCACGAAGAGCTTCTGGGGGTACGGCGCCGTCGTCCGCGCCCCCGACGGGACGATCTGCAAGATCGCCACCTCGAAGAAGAAGGACTCCGGCCCCGTCACCCGCCGCATCGACCAGGTCGCGCTGCTGCTGGGCGTGGCGGACGTCAAGGCGAGCAAGCGCTTCTACGTCGATCGCGGCCTGGCCGTGGCCAAGAGCTTCGGCGGCAAGTACGTCGAGTTCGACACCCCGTCCTCGGCCGTCACGCTCGCGCTCTACCCGCGCCGCGCGCTCGCCAAGGACACCGGCATGCCTCAGGAGGGCACCGGCTCGCACGGGATCGTGATGGGCGGCGCCGCGGGTCCCTGCACCGACCCGGACGGTTTCGTCTGGGAAGCGGCGTCCGTGCCCGCCTGAGCCGGAGCACGCCCGCGCAAAGAGCGAGCGACCTCCTCTTGAGCCGGAGCACGCCGCGCGAGAAACGGCGCCCTCCGCCTGAGCCGGAGCAAGCCGTGCGTGGAGCGGCGGCGTCCGTCTGAGGCGAGGCCGCAGGGTGGCGAGGTCTTCCGTGCCCGCCAGTGGGTAGGTGACCACGCGTTAGCGCGTTCCCCCCGCCAGGCAGGGCCGGACGCGGTGGCCCCAGGCCACCGTGCCCGCCGATCGGAGGGACCTTCAGATGACATCACCGGCTGACGGGCGGCCCGACGCCGAGCGGCGGATGCTGGGCGGGGCGCCGGGCGAGCCCGCGCTCGGCCGCGGCCCCGCCCCCGGCGACTACTCGCGCCACGACTACCACCATCCGGCCGCGGGATGGGGCGCGTCGCGCAGCGTGGCGCACGTGCTCCGGCGCGCGGGCGAGCCCGTGGAGGGCCTGCGCGCGCTGCTCGTGATGAACCACGAGGACGGCGGGTTCGACTGTCCCGGCTGCGCATGGCCGGACGACCCGAGCGGGCTGCGGCTGGACATCTGCGAGAACGGCATCAAGCACGCGACGTGGGAGCTGGCGCCGGCCAAGGCCGATCGTGACTTCTTCGCCGCCCACACCGTCGCCGAGCTGTCCCAGTGGAGTGACCACGACCTGGAGGCCGTGGGCCGGCTCGCCGAGCCGATGGCGTACGACCCCGGCAGCGACACGTACCGGCCGATCTCCTGGGAGGACGCGTTCGCGCTGGTCGGCGAGACGCTGCGCGGGCTGGACAGCCCGCATCGGGCCGCGTTCTACACCTCGGGGCGGCTCGGGAACGAGGCGACCTTCCTCTACCAGCTCTGGGTCCGTGAGTACGGCACGAACAACATGCCGGACTGCTCCAACATGTGCCACGAGGCCAGCGGCCGGGCGCTGACGGCGGCGATCGGCACCGGCAAGGGCACGGTCGACCTCAACGACTGGGAGCAGGCGGACGCGATCTGGCTGATGGGCGACAACGCCGCCACGAACGCCCCGCGGATGCTGACGTGGCTGGCCGAGGCCGACCGGCGCGGCGCGCAGCTGATCCACGTCAATCCGCTGATCGAGGCGGCGTCACGGCGGACGATCGTGCCGCACGAGTTCATCGACATGGCCACGTTCCGGACGACCAGGACCGGCACGATGAATGTCCAGGTGCGCATCGGCGGCGACCTGGCCCTGATGCGCGGCGTCGCCAAGGCCGTGCTGGAGCGGGCGGAGCAGACGCCCGAGGTCCTCGACCGCGACTTCATCGCCCGCTACACGCACGGCTTCGAGGAGTACCGCGCGGCCGTGGCGGCCACCCCGTGGGCGGACCTGGTCAGCGGGTCCGGCGTGGAGGAGCAGGCGATCCGCCGGCTGGCCGACTCCTACCTGGCGTCGGAACGGGTGATCATCGCCTGGTGCCTGGGCCTGACGCAGCACGAGCACGGCGTCGACACCATCAGGGAGATCGTCAACGTGCTGATGCTGCGGGGCAACCTCGGCCGCGAGGGGGCCGGGCCGTGTCCCGTCCGCGGGCACAGCAACGTGCAGGGCAACCGCACCTGCGGCGTCAACAACCGCCCTGACGCGGCGTTCCTCGACCGGCTGGCGGAGGTCTGCGGGATCGATCCGCCGCGCGAGCCCGGCCTGGGCACCGTGGGGACGATCGAGGCGATGCGCCGGGGCGAGGTGAAGGTGTTCGTCGCGCTGGGCGGCAACTTCGCGCTGGCCACGCCCGACCAGGCGTACACGTTCGAGGCGCTGCGCGCGTGCGAACTGACCGTGCAGGTGAGCACCAAGCTCAACCGCAGTCACCTCGTGCACGGCCGGCGCGCGCTCATCCTGCCCTGCCTGGCCAGGACCGACGAGGACCACCAGGCCGGCGGGGTGCAGGGCGTCACGGTCGAGGACTCCATGTCGATGGTGCACATCTCGTACGGGATGAAGCCTCCGGCCTCGCCGCACCTGCGTTCCGAGTGCGCGATCATCGCGGGCATGGCCGAGGCGACGCTGCCGGGCAGCCGGACGCCGTGGCAGGACTACGTGGACGACTACGACCGGGTCAGGGACACGATGGCCCGGGTGCTGGACGGGTTCGAGGACTTCAACGCCCGCGCCCGCCATCCGCACGGCTTCCGCATCCGCCAGCTCGCCCGCGAGCGGGTCTTCCTGACGGCGTCCGGCCGCGCCGAGTTCGCCTGCCCGCCGCTGCCCGACGACACCGACCCGGGCGAGGGGCGGCTGCTGCTGACCACGGTGCGCTCGCACGACCAGTTCAACACCACCATCTACTCCAACGACGACCGCTACCGCGGCGTCAAGGGGCTGCGCACGATCGTGTTCATGAACGAGGGCGACATGCGCGAGCGCGGGCTCGGGGAGTTCGACCTGGTCGACATCACCAGCATCTCCAGGGACGGATCGCGGCGGACGGTGCACGGCTACCGGGCGGTCCGCTACGAGATTCCGCCGGGGTGCGCCGCCGGCTACATGCCGGAGCTCAACGTCCTGTGCGGGATCGCCGACGTCAGCACGCAGAGCGCCCAGCCCGTCACGAAACACCTCGTCGTGGAGGTGACACCCGCCCGCGAAACGGGCGCGCCCGGCTGACGACGGCGGACCGGCTCAGGATTCCGCCGCCACGAGGGTGAACGTGGCCGCGGCGCAGGCGACCAGCAGGATCACGCCGACGGCGAGGACCCAGCCGGGACCGGCCAGGACGGTCATGGCCACGCCGGCGACCAGCGTGACACCGGCGAACGCCGCGTGCCGGCCACGCGCGATCGAACGTCCGGCGGCGCCTCTGGCAGGCCCGGCGGAGGGCCCCGCGGCGGCTTCGGCGGCGGCGGGGGCGGCGCCGTGGTCGAGGTCGCCGCGCAGGAAGAGCCGGAACAGCAGGAACAGCGCGGGGAACAGCACGACCACCCCGATCACGGCCGTGACGATGACGGCCGTCAGGGTCGAGCGCCCGGCCGCGGCCTGGTCGAGGGTGAGCCCGCGCAGCACGTACGGCCGCTGCGCCAGGGCCCAGCCGGCGACCATGGCCGCGACGGCGAGCGCCGCCGAGGCGCGGGCGGGACCGAAGCGGTGCCGCCAGACCAGCAGCAGGGTGGCCAGGCCGGCGAGCCCGGAGACGGCCACCATCACCGCGCCTCCGTCACTGGTCAGCCCGGCGGACAGCGCGGGCGCGTCGTACCGGACGAGGATGAGCCCGGCCAGCGCGAGCGCGCCCGCGCAGCCGCCCGCGACGAGCGCACGGGTGCGGAAGGCAGACTCCAGCGAGCGGGATCCCACCCGGTGGGCGTCGGCGGCCAGGTAGACGGCCGACAGGTAGGCGCCGGTGGCGACGGCGAGCGCGCCGATGAACACCGAGGTGGGGTTCAGCCAGCTCGTGACGAGGTCCCCCGCGGCGTTGCCCACCGGGACGCGCCCCGAGGCGATGCCGCCCACGACCGTGCCCAGCGCGAACGGCGTCAGGATCGAGGAGAGCGCGAACAGGTACTCGACCGGCCGCTCGCCGGGAGCGCCGTCGAGCTGGCCGCGCAGCGCGTACGAGGCGCCGCGCAGGATGATCCCGACGGCCGCGAGGAACAGCGGCACCGCCAGCGTGGACATGATCGAGCCGAACGCGACCGGGTACGCCGTCCAGCACACGACCAGCACGAAGATCAGCCAGACGTGGTTGGCCTCCCAGACGGGGCCCATCGCGTGCCGGGCGTAATGGCGCAGCTCGTCGCGGCTCTCCCGCCCGCCGGCCAGCAGCGTCCACAGGCCCGCGCCGAAGTCCGCGCCGGCCAGCACGGTGTAGGCGGCGAGACCGGCCAGGATGAGCAGCATCGGGATCTCAGTCATGGTGCTCCTCCAGCGGCACGCGGCTGAAGCGGTGCAGCAGCCACCAGACTCCGCCGGCGAGTCCCAGGTAGACGACGATCAGCGTGCCGTAGCCGATGGGGATGCCGGACGCGCCGGTCACCGCCTGGCCGGTCCGCATCACGCCGTACACGATCCAGGGTTGCCGGCCGACCTCCGTGGTGACCCAGCCGGCGAGGAGGGCGACGACCGACAGAGGGCCGGCCGCCACGACCGCGCGGTAGAACCAGCGCGAGCCGGGCAGCCGTTTGTGGCGCAGGCGTACGTAGAGGAAGACCAGGCCGAGCAGGGCCAGCAGGGTGCCGATGCCGACCATGCTCTGGAAGGCCAGCCGGACGACGTTGACCGGCGGGATATCCTGCACCGGCACCGTGTTCAGGCCGGCGACCGTCGCGTCCGGGTCGTGGAAGGCGAGCAGGGACAGCAGCCGCGGGATCTCGATGCCGTAGACGACCTCGGCGCCGTTGTACCAGCCCAGCAGGTGCTCGGACGCGCCTCTGGTGGTCTTCCCGAGCCCTTCGAGCGCGGCCAGCTTCACCGGCTGGTGCCGGGCGATCTCGCGCGCGGCCCAGTCGCCGATCACGATCTGCAGCGGCGCGGCGACCGCCGCGGCCGACAGCCCGACCGTCAGGGCCGTGCGGTGGTACCGGCTCCAGCGGCCGCGCAGGAAGCTCCACGCGTACGGGACGGCGATCAGGAAGCCGGCCACGATGTACCCGGCGAAGTACATGTGCACGAACTCGTGCCAGAAGAACTCGTTGGCGAACAGCGCCGACCACGGGCGCGCCTCGACCGCCCGGCCGTCCCGCAGCGCGAAGCCGCCGGGATGGTTCATCCAGCCGTTGACGGAGATCACGAACCACGATCCGGTGATCCCCGCGGCCACCACCGGGATGCCCATGAGGAAGTGTGTGCGCGGCCGCAGCCGGTCCCAGCCGTAGACGTAGATCGCGATGAAGATGGCCTCGATGAAGAACGAGAAGCCCTCCATGGTGAAGCCGAGGCCGAACACGTTGCCGAAGCTCGCCATGAAGCCCGGCCAGAGCAGCCCGAGCTCGAAGCTGAGGATGGTCCCCGTCACGACGCCGATGGCGAACAGCGCCAGCATCACCTTCGCCCAGCGCCGGGCCAGCGTGCGGTAGAGCGCGTCGCCGGTCCGCAGCCAGCGCCACTCGCAGAACAGCACCATCGCCGGGAAGGCGATGCCGAAGCACACCAGCGGGATGTGCACGATGAACGACAGCGCCTGCATCTGCCGCGCCTCGAACAGGTATTCCTGGTCCGCTGCCGCGAACGCGCCCGCGACGGCCGTGATCATCCGCACTCCCCTCGCTGTGTGCCTGGCCGGCACGCGGGGGAGGTCGGAGCTGCGTACGGCCCTGTTTCCGCAGGTTACGCCGCAGGTGGGGGTGAGAGGGCGTTCTCGCGTGGTGTGTCGCGGTTCCGCTCAGCCGGACTGTGGGGCTTCGAGCGGGACACGGCCGACGCCGCCCAGGATGCCGCCCTTGTCCAGGCCGGGGGCGACGATCGGGTCGTCGTTGCGCCAGTCCTGGACCGGCACGAGACCGGGTTCGAGCAGCTCCAGGCCGTCGAAGTAGGCGCGCACCGTGTCGCGGTCGCGCCAGTGCAGCACGCCGGCGGTGGTGCGCCGGTAGACCTCCTCTGTGCCGGCCTTGCGCTCGCCGGAGCTCTGCCCCTCTTCCACGTACGCGTGCGAGATGATCAGGTGGCTGCCCGGCACCAGCGGCTCGCGCAGGGTCCGAACGATGCCGGCCACCTCGTCGTCGTCGGCCAGGTAGTGGAACAGCGCGACGGCCAGGACCGCCACCGGCTCGCCGAAGTCGAGGTGGCGGGCGGCGGCGTCGAGCAGGCCCTTGGGGTCGTGCGCGTCGCCCTCGACGATCACCGTGTGCGGGTCGCCGGTCAGCAGCGCGCGGGCGTGGACCAGCACGACCGGGTCGTTGTCGGAGTAGACGACCCTGGCGTCGGGGACGATCCGGTGGGCGACCTGGTGCACGTTGTCCTGGGTGGGCAGGCCGGTGCCGATGTCGAGGAACTGCCGCACGCCGGCCCTGGCGGCCGCCTCCACCGCGCGGACCAGGAAGCCCCGGTTCGCCCGCGCCATCTCCCGTACGTCGGCGCCGCCCTTGCCGCTCAGCTGGACGATGCGCTCGGCGGCCTCGCGGTCGGCGGGGAAGTTGTCCTTACCACCCAGGAAATAGTCGTACATCCGGGCGACGGTGGGGACGTTCGGGTCGATCTTCCCCGCGGGTCGCTCACTCTCGGTCACGCGTCACCCTTCTCTGCCTTATGACCGCATCTTAGGGGGAATCGGCGTTCTGTGATCGGATCTTTCGCGGTCTTCCTCCCGGTTATCCCACCGGGCTCAGGCGTCTCAGGACCGCCCCGAGGACGGCACCCACAACGGGGCCCAAGACGGGCCGGACGCGACGGGTCGCTTCTGCTGAAGGCAGCGTCACACCTGTGATAGAGTTCTACACGTTGCAGTTATGGCACCCATAGTGACTTTGCGCGCCTGACAGACATGATCTGCAGGCGCGTTTTTCGTTTACCGGTCTTCTCCGGATGGGCTCATCGCGGCGACACGAGATCCGCGCGGTGCGGATTCTCTCGTTCCTGCAATTTCTGAAGGAGATCGACATGGCTACTGGCACCGTGAAGTGGTTCAACTCTGAAAAGGGCTTCGGCTTCATCGCGCAGGACGGCGGCGGCGCCGACGTCTTCGCGCACTACTCCAACATCGTCTCCAACGGTGGCTACCGCGAGCTGACCGAGGGTCAGAAGGTGTCGTTCGACGTCGTGCAGGGCCAGAAGGGCCCGCAGGCGGAGAACATCGTAGCCGCCTGATCAGGCGAGCAGCATGAGGCCGGGCCCGCACCCCTCGGGGGGCGGGCCCGTTCTCGTTCCGTCTCCGGAACCCCGGAAGAGCGTTTCCCGAATCCGGCGAGCCGTTCCCGGCACCCGGCGGGTAACCGGAAGGCCGGCTTACCGGCACTTCCCCGCCATCTCCAACAGGCCAGGGTATGAATTCCACCAGTATCTGGTGGTTTCGGTCGCTTTATCTCCCGGTAAGGACCATAATCAAGCCAATGAGGCCCTATCAAGCCGCCACCCGGCGCCAGCTGCCTACCAGCCCCTTCAAAGTCCCCGACGTACCCCCGCCCGCGATTGAGCAATTCGTCACGGGAGACCGGGTGAGCCACGACAAATACGGCCTCGGCCGCGTGATCGCGGTGCACCAGGACGTCGCCGTGATCGTCGACTTCGGCTCGGAGACCTACCGGCTGACCGCGCCGTACGCCAAGCTCGAGAAGCTGTAGTCACCGCGCGCGACCACCGGACGCCGCCACCGGACGCCGCCACCGGGCGTCGCCGGCACCGCGCGCGACCGCCGAGCGCCGGCACCACGCGCGATCCGCAGGCGCGTGGTCACCGCGGGCGCCGCGGCGCCGCGCTCCGAGCGCGCGGGAAGGCGGGCACGGGCCGCCGCCCGCACCCGCCCCTTGTCATCGTCCTAGCCGCAGTGCTCGGACGGACTGTCGTAGACGTTCGTCCCGGCCTTGCCGCCCCACTTGACGCACTGACCGGCCGCCGAGGCACGCACCGGGCCGGCGTAGTAGGCGAAGTTGCCGCTGTCGGTGACCCGCGCCTTGCCCTTGACCTCCAGGTACGCGCTGGTCGCGCTGGCCGTGCCGATCGAGGTCTTCTTGATCGTGGCCACGCAGTTGTAACCGTTGCCCGAGTTGTAGAGCAGGTAGACCGTGCCGGCCGAGCCCAGCGCGGCCGAGTCGATCACCTTGTAGCCGCTGCCGCACACCGATTCCGGCGTGTGCGGGTTGGTGGGGCCGCCGCCGCCACCGGTGACGTACTGCATGTAGGTGTTCCAGTTCCAGTTGCCGCCCGGGTCCGTGTGGTCGGCCCCCGGGACCTGGCTGTGGCCGACGATGTGCGTGCGGTCCTTGGGGATGCCGTACCGGTCGGCGATGTTGCGGGTCAGCGCGGCCGAGGAGCGGTACATCGCGTCGGTGAACCAGGACGCGTCGTTGACGAAGCCCTCGTGCTCGATGCCGACCGAGCGCCGGTTGTAGTCGCCGGCGTGGAAGGCCCGGTCCTTCTCCCGCACCATCTGGGTGACGGCGCCGTCCGACGAGCGCACCACGTAGTGGGAGCTGACCTTCGCGGACGGGTTCTGGAACCAGGAGATCGTCCCGGCGTAGGAGCCCTGCGCCACGTGGATGACGATCCGGTCGATCTTGTCGCTGGACGGGCGGCTGGACACCGCGTAGTTGGCGCTGTTGGCCGCCACCCACGTGGCCTGCGGGTAGTCGACCGCGGCGGCGAGGGTGCCGGGGCCGTCCAGGTCCTTGGCCTTGGCGTACGGGCCGCGGTCGGGCTCGACGGCGCGCGGCTTGACCGTGACGCTCTCGCCGCCGGTCGTGGTGCCGCGCACGCCCTGGGCCAGCAGGTCGTAGACGGTGTCGGCGTACAGGCGGGCCACGTCGGGGGAGGTGGCGCCGCCGTAGCGGGCGACGGGCTCGTACCAGCGGGCGGCGTCCTTGCGGGCGGCGGCGTCCAGCCCGGCCTCGTCGGCGTAGGCGCGCAGCACGGCGGCGCCGCCGGCGATGTTGGCGGCGTCGTCGCTCTTGAGCGCGGACACGGGCCGCCCGGTCAGCTTGGCCGCGCGCTCCAGCGTGCGGGAGGTGACCAGGTGCATCACGCCGTAGCCGCCGCTGGCGCTGGGCTCGCCGGCGTGGCCGTCCAGATGGGTCTCGGCGTAGGCGAGGGAGACCAGCAGGTCACGCGGCACCTCGTAGGTGGCCGCCGCCTCGGCGAACGCCCCCGACACGGGGTCGGCGGCGGCCGTGGCCGCGGCGGGATGGCCGATCAGCAGCGAGGCGGGGATCAGCGCGCCGGTCAGCAGCACGGCTGAGCGGCGCAGTCGGGCTCGCACAGTGTTCTCCTCAGGAAGGGGGGTGTCGTAAGGGAACGCGGGGCGCCCGGCACGGCACGATGCGCGCGGGCGCCGTGTGGTGTCAGCCGCAGTGCTCGAAGTCGCTGTTGTACGTGCTCGACCCGGCCTTGCCGCCCCACTTGACGCACTGACCGGCCGCGGAGGCACGCACCGGGCCGGCGTAGTAGCCGAAGTTGCCGCTGTCGGTGATCCGCGACTTGCCCTTGACCTCCAGGTACGCGCTGGTCGCGGTGTTCTTGCCGAGCGAGGTCTTCTTGATCGTGGCCACGCAGTTGTAGCCGTTGCCCGAGTTGTAGAGCAGGTAGGCGGTGCCGGCCGAGCCCAGGGCGGCGGAGTCGATCACCTTGTAGCCGCTGCCGCACACGGACGTCGCGGTGTGCGGGTTGGTGCTGCCGCCGCCGCAGCTGTTCTTCGAGGTCAGGGTCTGGTTCGGGTAGCCGAACGTGGCGCCGTTGAAGACGGCCTTGCGCACGTTGGCCGGGTAGCTGGCGCCGTTGCGGACCTCGTAGTGCAGGTGCGGGCTGATGTTGTTGCCCGGCTTGCTGGTGTTGCCGACCGTGCCGATCTTCTGGCCCTGGCGGACCTGGGTGCCGGCGCTGACGGAGCGCGCGTTCAGGTGCGCGTAGTACGACGTCCAGCCGCCACCGTGGTCGATCTTGACCAGGTTGCCGTAGCCGTTCGTGGAGCCCTGGTGGGCGGAGATGACCACGGTGCCGGCCGCGGCGGCCACGACGGTGTCGCCGAGGTCGGCGGAGGCGGTGCTGCCGCGGTTGAAGTCGATCTCGTACGAGCGGTGCGCGCTGCTGCCGCTGGAGTTGCCGGTCCAGCTCTGGCCGCAGGGGAAGGGCAGCTGGAAGCTGGGCGCGGCCAGGGTGGAGACCTCGGGAACGTCGACCTGGTCCGGCGGGTTGTTCTGGTCCTGCCCAGGGCCCGTGGTCGGCGTGCCGCTCGGAGCCGCGCTCGGTGTGGGAGCGGGCGTGGGGGCGGCGGAGGCCGTCTGCCCGGCCACGAGCCCGCACGTAAGGACGAACCCCACCGTAAGCACCCTGCTGGCTCTCATAAGGATCCTTTCCGTACGGCTCCGGGGACGAGGTCGACCCGGAGCCGAGCATGATCAAATGGATCTCACGACGTGCGCTTGCTGGGGGTCAAGATTGCGAGTACGGCATACAGAGAACATCCAAAATCGGTATAAAGACTCAGCCAGCCCGAACGAACAACCCGGCAATGGTTGCAATACCTCCAGCTGAGGAGTAGGTGCGGTCATAGTGGTTGATCAGCCAACATTCGCCGTCCTTGGCCCGTTACAGGTCAGGGCCGCGGACCAGAGCGTGCGCATCGCGGGCACCAAGCCGCGGCTGCTGCTCGCCACGCTGCTGCTCGACGCGAACCAGGTGGTCGCCTCCGACGCCCTGATCGAAGTGCTGTGGACCGGCACCCCGCCCTCGTCCGCGACGGCCAACCTGCGCACGTACGTGAGCTCCTTACGCGGCGTCCTCGGCGCGACGGAGGCCCGCATCGCCGCCCACCCGTCCGGTTACGCCGTCGAGGTGGAGGCGGAGCGGCTGGACCTGCTGCTGTTCGAGGACCTGGTGACCAGGGCGCGGGCGAGCGCGCGTACCGAGGAGGCGGCCCCCCACCTGCGCCGGGCGCTCGCGCTGTGGCGCGGCACCCCGCTCGGCGACCTGCCCGCGAGCCCCGTGTGGGACGCGCGGCTGCGCTCGATCACCCAGGCCAGGCTGGCCGCCGCCGAGGAGCTGATCGCGGTCAAGCTCGCCGCGGGCGAGCACGCCTCCGCCGCCGAGGACCTGCGCGAGCTGGTCGGCGAGCACCCCTACCGCGAGGACCTCTGGCAGCGGCTCATCCTGGCGCTGCACCACACCGGCAGGCGGGCCGAGGCGCTGCACGCCTACACCGCCGTCAGACGGCAGCTCATCGAGGATCTCGGCGTCGAACCCGGCCAGGACCTGCGCGAGGCGCACGCCCGCGTCCTGGCCGGAGAGCCCGTGCCCGCCCTCCTGCCCGCCTCTGTGCCCGCCTCTGTGCCCGCCTCTGTGCCCGCCGCCCCGCCCCCGCCCTACCAGCTGCCGGCCGACATCCCGGACTTCACCGGCCGGGCCGCGGCCGTCGCCGCCCTGACCAGGTCACTGTCCGCCGAGGAGCTCGCGCCCGAGGGGCCGCCGTCGATCGCCATGGTCGTCGGGCCGCCCGGCGTCGGCAAGACCGCGCTGGCCGTGCACTGCGCCCACGCCGTACGGGGCGGCTACCCGGCCGGGCAACTGCACCTGTGTCTCGGCGGCACCGACGCGACCCCCGCCGACCCGGCGGAGCTGCTGGCCGAGGCGCTGCGCGCGCTGGGCGTCGGCGCCGCGGCCCTGCCGCCCACCGTGCACGAACGCTCCGCGCTCTACCGCTCCCTGCTGGCGGAACGGCCGATGCTCGTCTTCCTCGACGACGCGGCCGACGCCGCCCAGGTACGCGCCCTGCTGCCCGGCAACGGCTGCGCGGTCCTGGTCACCAGCCGCCGCCGCATCACCGAGCTGCCCGGCACCCGGCTGCTGGAGCTGGACGTCCTGCCGCCGGAGGAGGCCGAGGAGCTGCTCGGGCGCATCGTCGGCCCGGCGCGGCTGGCCGCCGAGCGGCAGGCGGCCCTGGCCATCCTCGACTCCTGCGGCCACCTGCCCCTGGCCGTCCGGGTCGCCGGCGCCCGCCTGGCCGGCCGTCCCGGCTGGCCGCTCAGCGTGCTCCAGCAGCGCCTGGCCGACGAGTCCAGCAGGCTGGACGAGCTACGCGCCGGCGACCTGGAGGTACGCGGCTCCTTCGAACGCAGCACCCGCCGCCTGACCAGCGAAGCGGCCGCCACCTTCCGCGCGCTCGGCCTGCTCGGCCCCGCCTCCGTGCCCGGCTGGGTGGCCGACGCCGTGCTCGGCCGCCGGCGCGGCGAGGCCGTCGTGGACTCCCTCGTGGACGCCAACCTCGTCCGGCTGGACGGCACCGACGCCCTCGGCCAGCCCCGCTACCGGCTGTACGACCTGATGCGCTGCCAGGCCAGGCAGCAGAACGGCGGCGAGGCGGAGCGGCAGGCGCTCGCCCGCGTGCTCGGCGGCTGGACCAGCGCCACCGGGCACGCCACCGCGCGCCTGCCCACCACCCTGTTCAGCCTGACCCCCGAGGAGCCCGCCCCCTGGAGCCTGCCGGAGGAGACCCTGGCCCGGCTGACCTCCGACCCGCTGCCGTGGTTCGAGGCCGAACGCCAGTCGCTGGTGGAGGCCGTGCAGCTGGCCGCGGGCACCGGGCTGGCCACCTCCGCGTGGGGACTGGCCGCCGCCCTCGTCCCCTACTTCGACCTGCACTGCCGGTTCGACGACTGGCAGCTCACGCACCGGCTGGCGCTCGACAGCGCCCGCGCGGCCGGCGACCGCCGCGGCGAGGCCGCCATGCTCCGCGGCCTCGGCCAGGTCTGCCTCTACCAGGACCGTTACGCCGAGGCCTGCGACATGCTCAAGCGCGCCCGGACGATCTTCCACGAGCTGGGGGACGTACGCGGCGAGGCGATCTCGATCTGCGGGCTCGGCGCGGCCAGCCAGTTCTCCGGCGAGCACCTGCGGGCGCTCGGGTCCTTCCGGCACGCCCTGGCCATGTTCCTGGCCGTCGGCGACCGCGGCGGCGAGGCGTACGCGCGGCAGGCGATCGGGCGCATCTACCTGTCGCTGCAGGACCTGCGCCAGGCGTCCCGGTGGCTGTCCGAGGCGCTGCGGCTGGCCAGGGAGCTCGGCGACACCCACCGTGAGGGCTGCGTCTCGATGCACCTGGGCCGCCTGCACGACCTGAAGGCCGACGCCGACGAGGCGATGCGCTGCCAGGGCCGGGCGCTGGACATCTTCGAGACGCTCGGGGACCGGCACTGCGGCGCGTACGCGATGCAGAGCCTGGGCGGCCTCCAGGTGGCCAGAGGCGAGCGGTCCGACGGATCCGACCGGCTGCGGGCGTCGCTGGCGGTCTTCCAGCAGCTCGGCGACCGCAGCGGGGAGGCGGCCACGTTCCAGACGCTCGGCGAGCTGTACCGCTCGGCCGGGCGGACCGCGCTGGCCTCCACTTACCTGCACCGGGCCGTCGAGCTGCGCCAGGAGCTGCGCGAGGGCGCCGGTCTGTGATGACGGCGCCCGGATCGCGTGCGGTGCCGGGGCCGGCCCGCGGTGGCCCGCCGGGGGGTCACCGGGAGCCGACGAGAGGTTACGTCAGGGTCGTCCTCACGGCTCTGTACGCTGCCCCTCCGTCTCGGTACGGTAGGGATCGACAGCGGCCGGTCAGGCCGCTTCGGCTCCTCACGTCAGGGGAGGGTGCACGTGCGGGAACTGACGTTCGCGACACAGAGACTGCCCGGGGTGAGCGTGATCTCCGTCGCGGGTGAGATCGACGCCGCCACCGCCGGCCAGCTGGACCGCTACCTTCAGGCGAGCCGGCGCGCGCCGCACGAACATCTGGTCATCGATCTCAGTGACGCGCAACTGCTGGGCAGCGCCGGGCTCCGGGTCCTGCTCAACACGCACGCCTTCGCCCGCCAGCACGGCGGCAGCCTGCGTCTGGCCGCGCCGCATCCCAAGCTGGCCAGCATGATGCGGATCACCTGCGCGCACACCGTGCTGAGCGTCCACGACTCCGTGGAACAGGCCGTCCTGGCCGCGCTCCAGTCCGGTGAGCCCGCCGCCGCACAGGTGTGAGGGCCACCGGTCGTCCGGCGCGGACAGGTTTCGCACGACATGTCCGCGAACACGACCAGACCCGCCGTCCCGGGGCGGATGTTCATCCCGGTCCGGCGGGTCAGCGCACTGGCGTGGCAGCGAGCGTCCCTGACGGAGGTCAGCTCAGCTCTTCCGGCCACCACCAGTTACCGTCGTCGTACTTGTCCGGCTTCACGTCCTCCTTGACCGGCTCCTCCTTGACCGGCTTCACCACCGGGGCCGGCTTGACCTCCTCGCGGCGCTCGAAGCGGTGCCTCGGGTGGTGGTTGCGCGAGTGGTTGCGGTTGTCGACGATGACGTCGATCCGCGGCGGACGGTAGTGCGGGTTGCGCAGGATCGGCTTCTCCCGCGGGACGTACCTCGGCTTGTAGACGTGCTTGACCGGCGCCGGCGGGCCTCCGGCCTGGACGGTGGAGAAGCCGGCGCTCGCGCTGGCCACCCCCATGCCCAGGGGCAGAAGCATGACGCTGGCGGCGGCACCGGTCAGAGCTAGCGCCGCGAACAGCCCATGGCGCGGCGCGCGCGATTGCGAAATTCTAGTATTCACGTGCTCTCGTTTCCGTTCATGGATATTTCGGCCAGAAGCCGGCGTCCGCCCTATAAGCGGGCGCCCAGACGGAAGCAGACGTACCCATGCAGATGTTCTCAGTTACCTCCTTAAACCCAAACAACCCGTCAAAGCCCACAGACCCCATTCGTTGCGAGCGTCCCACCGCGCGACGAACCGCCCCGCTTGTCTGCCTGGTGCCGCCGGCCGCTCGCCCGTGAACGCCGGGTCAGCCGGTCGATTCACGGGCGACCAAGGAGAAGGGGCTGACGAACTCGCGCGGCGCCTGCCTGGCCGCGCCCTTCTCCGCCATCCGCTTGACCAGGAAGCCGACGGCCGTGCCGGCCATGAGCGCGTGGTCGGGGTCGATCGAGGACAGCGACGGCACGCTGTAGGCGCCTTCGGCGATGTTGTCGAAGCCGATGACCTTGACGTCGTCCGGCACCCGCAGCCCGCTGTCGGCCAGGCCGCGCAGCGCGCCGAGCGCGACCGTGTCGGTCACGCAGAAGACGCCGTCGAACCCGGCCCCCGAGCCGGCCAGGCGGCGCGCGGCCGCCGCTCCCCGCTCCATGGTGAGCTGCTCGATGGGGGCCACGAGCGCCGGGTCGAACGGGAGGCCCGCCTCGTCGAGCGCCTCGCGGTAGCCGTCGTAGCGCAGGCTGGAGACGTCGACCTCGCCCCGCTGCGGGCCGTCGATGAGTGCGACGCGACGGCAGCCCCGTTCGAGGAGATGGCGGGTCGCGGCCCTGGCGCCCGCGCTGTTGGGCATCGCCACGTGGTCCACGGGCCCGTCGAAGATGCGCTCCCCCAGGATGACCACGGGGTGGTCGACCCTGAGCAGGTCGGTGTCGGCCGGGCCGAGCCCGACCGTGCTGAGGATGAGGCCGTCGTAGAGCCGGTTGCGGGACAGCGCGAGGGCGGCGAGCTCGCCCTCGCGTGAGGCGCCGGTCTGCTCGATGGCGACCCTGAGGTGGTGCCCTGCCGCCACCTTGATGATCTCGGCGGCGAGCTGCCCGTAGTAGGGGCGGTCGATCTCGGGGACGGCCAGGCCGATCGTCCCGGTACGCCCGGTGCGCAGGTTGCGGGCCGCGACGTTGACCCGGTAGTCCAGCTCCTCGATGGCCCGCAGCACGCGCTCGCGCGTCTCGGTCCTGACGTGCGGGTGGTCGTTGATGACGTGGGAGACGGTCATGGGCGAGACCCCTGCGGCCTTCGCCACGTCCTGTATCGTCACCACGCCAGCATCCTTTCACGGCCGCACGGCCCGAAACCCCGCCGCCGCCGTGCCCCCGCCGCCGTGCCGCCGCCGTGCCGCCGCCGTGCCGCCGCCGTGCCGCCGTTCCCCGTCTCAGTGCCACCGCATGCGCTTATTTGCGCGCGGATATCGGCGTTTTTTGCAGTATGTTGCGGTTTGTGGCATTGCGAGAGCTTTCATGAGCGCCCCCGACGTCGAGGTGATGCGGCAGGCGGTGCTGCGCTTCCTCGGCTCGCTCGACCCCGAGCGGAAGGCCGCGGCGACGGCGGCGTTCGACGCGGCCGAGCGTACCGAGTGGTCGTATCTGCCCGGCCCCCGTCCGGGCCTGCCGCTGGTCGAGATGACCCCGGCCCAGGAGGAGCTGGCGCTCGCCCTGCTGGAGATCGGCTGCGGCGTCAGCGGCGCGCGTACGGCCAGGGGCGTCATCGAGCTCGAACGCGTCCGCCGCCGCCTGGTGACCGGCGTGGACGAGATCGACGGCGACCGCTACTGGTTCCGCGTCTTCGGCGATCCGGCCGGTGCGGCCCCGTGGATGTGGCGGATCAACGGCCACCACCTCGCCGTGCACATCACGGTCGCCGGCGACTCGATCACGGTCACGCCGAGCTTCCTCGGCGCCGAGCCGGCCCTGGTGCTGTCCGGGCCGCGGCGGGGCCTGCGGCTGCTCGCCGAGGAGGAGGAGCTGGGCCGGGCGCTGCTCGCCGGCCTCGCGCCGCACCAGCGTTCGATCGCGATCACCAGCCCGGTCGCTCCCGACGACGTCCTGACCCGTAACGACCCCGCGGCCGACGCCGCCCTCATCCCCCATGGGCTGCCGTACGCCGACATGACGGCGACGTCGCGGGACATGCTCGAACGACTGGTCCGCCGCTACTTCGACCGCGCCCCCGGCTGGTACGGCGAGACCTGCTGGCGGGACGCGCGAGACGCCGGACTGGACCGGGTGACCTTCGCCTGGATGGGCTCGGACCGGCGCGGGCAGGGTCACTACTACTGCGTCACCGGGCCGACGTTCCTGCTGGAGTACGACAACACGCAGGACGACGCCAACCACGTCCACTCCGTGTGGCGCGACCTGCGTCACGACTGGGGCGGCGACCTGCTCGCCCGGCACTACGCCGACCAGCACTGATCGCCCCCGGCCGCCTTCGGCGGTCCGGGAGGTCGTGGCGGCGCGGCCGCTCAGCGGTCGTCGTCGGCCGCGGCGCCGAGATAGGTGAGGACGGCGCGCACCCGGCGGTTGATGTCGTCGTCGGCGGCCAGGCCGAGCTTGGCGAAGATCGTGGTCGTGTACTTGCTGATCGCGCCCTCGCTGAGGAACAGCCGGCCCGCGACGGCGGCGTTCGACAGGCCCTCGGCCATCAGTTCCAGCACCGAGCGCTCCCGTTCGGTGAGCGTGGCGAGCGGATCGGCGCGCGCGGGCCGGCCCAGCAGCTTGGCGACCACCACCGGGTCGAGCGCGGTGCCGCCGCCGGCGACGCGGTCGAGCGCGTCCATGAACTGGGCGGCGTCGAGGACGCGGTCCTTGAGCTGGTAGCCGACGCCGCCGTGGCCGTCGGCGAGGAGTTCGCGCGCGTACAGCTGCTCGACGTGCTGGGACAGGATCAGCACGGGCAGGCCCGGCACCCGCTCGCGGGCCGCGAGCGCGGCCTGCAGCCCCTCGTCGGAGAACGTCGGCGGCAGCCGCACGTCCACGATCGCCACGTCGGGACGGGTCTCGACCAGCGCCGCGAGCGTCTCCGGCCCGGTGCCGACCGCCGCGACCACGTCGTGCCCGTACGCGCCCAGCAGGCGCACCAGCCCGTCGCGCAGCAGGAACAGGTCTTCGGCTACGACAACGCGCATGGCACCGCCACGGTGACGCGGGTGGGCCCGCCGGCCGGGCTGTCGATGTCGAGGCGCCCGCCGAACGCCGCCATCCGGCGTCCGATCCCGCTCAGCCCCGAGCCCGCCGACAGGTCGGCCCCGCCGGCTCCGTCGTCGGTCACGGTCGCGCTGAGCGTGCGGTCCGCGTAGCCGAGCTCGACCGTCGCGCGGGTGGCGCCGGCGTGCTTGGACACGTTCGCCAGCAGCTCGGCCACGGCGAAGTAGAGGGCCGACTCGACCGGCCGCTCGGGCCTGGACGGGACCGCGCTGCGCACGGCGACCTCGACGGGGGCGTCGAGCGCCAGGGCGCGGACGGCGTCCACCAGGCCGCGCTCGGCGAGCACGGGCGGGTTGATGCCGCGGACCAGCGAGCGCAGCTCGGTCAGGGCGGCCACGGACGAGGCGCGGGCCTCGGCGAGGATCGCCTTGGCGGCGGCGGGGTCGGCGTCGACGAGGTGCTCGGCCGCCTGCATCGACATGCCCATGGCGACCAGCCTGGCCTGGGCCCCGTCGTGCAGGCCGCGTTCGATGCGGTCCAGCTCGGCCGCCTGAGTCGCGGTCATGTCGGCGCGGATGGCCTCCAGCTCCTTGATCCGCCGGCCGAGCCGCGAGCTCGGGATCGGCCCGAGGAACCGGCCCGCCACCGGCCCGATCACCCGCCACGCCCATGGCGCGGCGGCCAAGCCGGCGACGACCAGGAGCACGCCGTACGCGAGCAGGCCGGGGGTGAGCGCCAGGTAGCCGCCGGCAGCACGGTCACGCCCGCGACCAGGTTCCACAGCCCGTCCCAGTACACCTGCGGATCGTGGATCCTGGCGTGCTGCCTGGCCTTGCGGCGGGCCTCGCGCTCGGACCTGTGGTATTCGCGGCCGTCCCACCAGTAGCCGGTGGACATGGAGGTGACCGGCGGCACGGGCCGGTAGTCGACCTCGATGCGGGTGCCGAGCCAGCGCCGTACGAGGCGGCGGGCGGCCCGGCTGAACGCGCGGCTGGTCACCGCGTGCGTCATCCAGAGGGTGGCGGCGATCCACACGCCGACCACCAGCGTCTCACCGGCCGCGGCCGGCACGCGCAGGACGAGAGGGGCGGTCATCCCCGCCGACCAGGAGTAGGCCAGCCGGGAACCGAAGTACCCGACGGTCACGGCGGCGGCCGGCATGAGGACGGTGAGCCCAGTGAGCACCGCCGACCGGTAGAGGCCGGGCCCGATCCCGGAGCACCAGCGCAGGAGGCGGCCTCCCGTGGACCGTCTCATCCGCCTGCCCCTTCGACCACGTCAGCCATTGTGCCAGCGCCCCCCGCAGCCGCTCGCGGTCGGGCGTGCGGGCCGGTCCGCACCGGCAGCCCGTGATCTGTCATGTCCGCCCTCCCCCACTTCCCGGGCGCTGTCCGATGCGCCCGACATGGAGAAGGTACGGCCGGCGCTCGCGCGCCGTCATCCCGCTACGCCCCGCGCCCGGTGGGTCCAGCCCCACTCCCCGGCCGTACCGCCTCCACCTGGTACGCCGCGCCTCCCAGCGGACCGACCCGGCGCAGCGGCAACGCCCAGCCGCGCGGCAGGCCGCGGGAGGCGGCGGGCAGGTGCAGCAGGCCCCGGGCCGCCTGCCAGGAGGCGACGATCACGAACGTGACGCTGACCAGCAGCGCCCACGCCCCGAACTTGGCCGGATGCACCAGCTGCCAGGTCTCCCGCTGGTACGGGTACTGCCAGGCGCCGAGGTAGGTCGCCAGGTTCTCGGCCACCCACAGGAAGAACCCGATGAGCGTCAGCGACAACGCCAGCGGCATCTGGTAGCGGTGCGCGCCCACGGTGAAGTGCACCACCGTCCCCCAGGTCGCCAGCACGAGCAGCACGGCCAGCGGCAGCCGCAGGTCGATCCACCAGTGCTGGCTGACGAAGTTCACGTAGATCGCCAGCGCCACCAGCGTGACCGGCACGGTCCGGTAGGCCACCAGGCGCAGCGAGAAGATCCGCCAGGCCGTGCAGACGTAGCTGCCCACCGCCGCGTAGAGGAACCCGCTGTAGAGCGGCACCCCGCCGATCTTGGTGTGGGCCGGCTCGGGATAGCTCCACGACCCGAGCCGTACCTTGATCAGCTCGAAGGCCAGCCCGACCAGGTGGAACCCGGCGATGACGGCCGTCTCGCCACTGCTCTCCCAGCGCAGCGCGCGCAGCGTCACGGTGACCGCGACGGCGTAGATCAGCAGCGCGTCGTAGCGCGGGATCGGCAGCGGCACGACGGACGAGGCGGCCAGACCGGCGAACATGGCCACCGCGAACAGGCACGATCTGGCCTCGGCCCAGGCGAACCGGAAGAGTTGCGCGACGAAGAACCTCACGCCCTTATCCGACCATTCGCACCCTGCCGGAGTTGCTCGGGTTTCGGGGAGGTCCTGTGAAGAAACGCAGGCCCATGACGAGCGAGGTCCCGGCGGGCGGGACCGCCGCTCGCGCCACGCCGCGCGGCACACTCTACAGACTGTAGAGTAAGCCTTCGGTGATCGGACGGAAAGGGTGGATCGTGCTGCGCTGGTTTCGACTCGTGGCGGTGGCCGAGGCGTGCTCGTGGGCGGGGCTGCTGGTCGGGATGTTCTTCAAGTACGTGACGGAGACCAGCGAGCTCGGGGTGAAGGTGTTCGGGCCGATCCACGGGGCGCTGTTCGTGCTGTACGCGGCCGGGGTGCTGCTGTCGGCGCGGGAGGCGGGCTGGAGCCGGGGCACGGCGGTGCTGGGCCTGGCCTGCGCGGTGCCGCCGTTCACCTCGGTGTGGTTCGAACGCCGGATGGCGGCCCGCACGGCGACGGCGGCGGCGGCCACCTGACCGGAACGCGTCCGCCCGGCGGAGCCGGCACCTGACCGCCTGGCCCGGTGCCGCCCGACCGGGCGAATGCCACCGCCCACCGGCTCCAGACGCTAGAACATCTGGGCCACTGCCACGATGACGGCGATCAGCGTGATCGGGCCGAGCACGGCGGTCGAGACGACGATCGCGCTGCCGCCGGGCAGGATGCGGGCGAGCGCTCCCGAGGCGGCCCTGCGCACCGGGGCCGCGCCGGGCAGCACGAACAGTCCCAGTGTGAACAGGCCCGCGCCCAGGCTCTCCGCGTGGCCGGCGTTCAGCCGTCCGGCCATGTGGAGCAGGCCACCGGCGGCCAGCCCGAACGCCACCGACAGCAGCAGGTGGCCCACGGCCACGAGCCCGGCCGTGGAAAACGGCGGCCGGTCCTCGGCGAGGTAGTGGTCGGCGGCGCGCAGCGCCAGCGCGAGCGCCGCCGCCCCCAGCCCGCCGGAGACCGGGTTCATCACGGTCAGCGCCATGAGGATCACTAGCATGAGCAGGCCGACGAAGCCGCTGCCGTGCACGAACCGCCTCAGGTCGAACGGCTCCGCAGGAGGCGCGGGCGGACGCCGCCGCTCGGGCTGATCGGACTGGCCGGAGTGCTCGGACCAGTCGGAGCTGAGGGTCGGCGCGGGGACGGCGGGCCGCTCCTCCCGCGGCCTGGTGGCGTAGGTGACCGGCGGCAGCAGGTCGGAGAGGGTGTCCATGGCCTGGGTGCGGTCCGGGCGCCGCGGGGCGCCGCTCGCCGGGTCGAGCGCCCTGGCCGTGCGCAGCAGCTCGCGGGCGTCGGGCCTGGCGGTGGGATCGACCTGGAGGGCGTTGCTCAGCCAGCCCCGCAGCCAGGCGGGCGCCTTGTCGATCTGCGAGCGCCCTTCCATGGTGTTGTAGCAGACCGCCTCGAACGTCCCCGTGCCGAACGGCGGCAGCCCCGTCGCGGCGAAGAACACCGTCGAGGCCAGGGAGTGCACGTCGGCGGCCTGGGTGACGTGGGAGGCGCGGATGATCTCGGGCGCCAGGTAGCCGGGCGTGCCCACGACCATGCCGGTCGCCGTCAGCCTGGCCGCGTCCACCAGGTGCGCGATGCCGAAGTCGATGACCAGCGGCTGGCCGCCGACCAGCATGACGTTGGACGGCTTGAGGTCGCGGTGGATCACGCCGGCCTCGTGGATGTCCACCAGCGCCTGGGCCAGCCCCTGGGCGAGCGTGACGACCTCGTGCGCCGCCAGCGGGCCCTGGGTCAGCACGGTGTCCTCAAGTGTGCGGCCGGGGGCGAACCTGGTCACCACGTACGGCTTGCCGCCGGCCAGCTCGGCGTCGAGCACCTCGGCGACGAAGCGGCTGCGGACCCGCCGCATGGTCTCCACCTCGCGGAACAGGCGGTCGCGTGCCTTGAGGTCGGCGGCGACGTGCGGGTGCAGCACTTTGATCGCGACTTCCCGGCCCGCGGCGTCAAGACCGAGGTGGGCGACCCCCATACCGCCCTCGCCGATCTTCCGGATCATCCGGTAGGGGCCGAGTTGTTCCTGCGTCTGAGCACCCATTCCCGACTTCATCCTCCGTGTTTCCCCCGGAACGCCGCGGCCCCGCCACTCGGGACGGCCCGGACATTCTCCCGTAATGCATCCCCCGAGATGCACAGTAAGCGAGAATCCGCCCGCGCGCGGCGGGCTCGGCGATGCCGGCCGCACCGAAAGCCCCGCTCGGAGAGCTCCGCCGAAAGGCCGGCCTCAGGTCGAGACGGGGTAGTTGGCGCGGAAGGTGCCGTCCGGGTCGTGCCGGCGTTCGAGATCCCGGAGGCGCTGGAGCGCGGCGGGAGCGAAGGCGTCGGCGGGCGTCTCGCCGGGGCCGAGGAAGGTGAAGGGTTTGCGGCCGCTCACCGGGAGGGCGCCGGCGAGCGCGCGCTGCCTGGCCGCGATGGCCGCGGCCGTCGCCGGGTCGGCCGGCACGCCGAACAGGTAGAGCGCGTACGGCTCGGTCAGGGGCCCGTGGGGGCTGTCGGACGGGCGGGCGAACGCGCCGCCCAGGTGCCGCAGCTGCACGTTCATCAGCGGGGCGATCGGGTCGGCCAGCAGGGTCTTGACCACCGCGTCGTCCAGCTCGGTGAGCAGTTCGGCGCGCGAGGAGCCCGCGCTGGGCTCGGTGGGCTCCGCGGTGATGGCGCCGAGTTCGGCGACCGTCATGGTCCGCCTGCCGTCGGCGAGCGGGCGGGGCAGCCGATCCAGCGGGGCGAGCAGGTCGCGGGCCGCGTCGTCAGGGCCGAGGTAGGTGGCGTCGACGGCGACGAGGGGGTCGGAGCCGGGGAAGTGCAGCAGGTCCAGCCAAACGGTCAGGTCGTCGGGCGCGATGGCGGTGATCCGGCGGTAGGCGTCCATCACGTCCAGGGCGTGCTCGGCGGGCCACATCATCCGGCCGCCGTACAGGTGCGGCGCGGGGTGGAGGGTGAGCTCCAGGGCCGTGACGATCGCGAGCGATCCGCCGCCGCCGCGCAGGGCCCAGAAGAGGCCGGGGTCGGTGTCGCCGGTGACGCGCCGCCGCTCGCCTTCCGCGTCCACGATGTCGAACGCGGTCACGCTGTCGGCGACCCAGCCGTACCTGCGGCCGAACCAGCTGAGCCCGCCGCCGAGCGCGACCCCGGCGACGCTGACGACCGGGGAGCTGCCGGGCAGGCCGGTCAGGCCGTGCGCCGCCGCGGCGGCCTGGAGGACGCCCGAGGCCACGCCCGCGCCGACGCGGGCTCGCCGGGCGGCCGGGTCGATCTCGACGGAGTTCAGGTGGCGGGTGCGCAGCAGGACGGCGCCGTCGAGGCCGGTCGTGGCGCCGTGGCCGTTCGGCTGGGCCGCGACGGCCAGGCCGCGGGCGCGGGCGAAGCGGACCACGGCCGCGACGTCGGCGGCGTCGGCCGCTTCGACGACGGCGGGGACGAGCTGTTCGACGGCCCGGTTCCAGGGCTGCCTGGCCTCGTCGAACCCGTCGTCCCCGGGGAGGAGCACCCGTCCGCGGACGAGGGCGCGCAGGTCGTGCAACGTGTCGGTCATCTGTCTTCCGATCGTGAGGTTGGGGAACGTCGCCATCCGGGTGGGCGCGTTCCACTCTGGTCCGCGGGGAGGCGCCGATCAATGGGGCCCTGTGCGAGAATCGTGAAGCTGGAGTTAACGATCGGGGGGGTCATGCTGGAGCGCCACGAGCTGGAGGCGTTCCTGACGCTGGCCGAGGAGCTGCACTTCGGCCGCACCGCCGAGCGGCTGCGCGTGTCCACCGCCCGGATCAGCCAGACCATCGCCAAGCTGGAGCGCCGGGCCGGGGTGCCGCTGTTCGTCCGCACCAGCCGCCGGGTGGAGCTGACCGCCGTGGGCCGGCGGCTGGCCGAGGAGGTCGGGCCCGCCTGGGAGCAGATCGGCGCGGCGTTCGCGCGGGCGGTCGACACCGGCCACGGCCTGACCGGCGTCCTGCGGGCGGCCTTCGTCGGCGCGGCGGCCGGTCAGTTGCTCGCCGGCGCCGCCGAGTCGTTCCGCCGCCGGCTGCCCGGCTGCGACGTACGGCTGCGCGAGGCGCAGATGGTCGATCTGATGCCCTGGCTGCGTGACGGCCAGGTCGATCTCGCGCTGGGCACGTTCCCCATCGACGAGCCGGACATCGCCACGGGTCCCGTGCTGGTGTCGGAGGCGCGCATGCTGGCCGTGCCGTCCGGGCACGCGTTCGCCCGCCGTACGTCGATCTCGCTCGAAGACCTGGCCCGGGTGAAGCTGCTCCAACTGCCGGACACGCTGCCCGTCACACTGCGGGCCGACCGCACCCCCAGCGCGACTCCGGCGGGACGGCCGATCGAGCCGGGCCCTTCCGCCGCGACGTTCAACGAGATGCTGACCCTCATCGGCGCCGGCCAGGGCGCCTTCCCCGTCGGGGCCCAGGCCAGGCGCTACTACGCCCGTCCCGACGTCGCCTACATCCCGATCAGTGACGCTCCGCCGCTGCGCTGGGGCCTGCTGTGGCGGACCGACGGCGCCACCGCCCGGGTCCGCGCCTTCGCCCAGGCCGCCCACGACCTGGTGCTCTCTGCCTGAACGACCGCCCGGTCCGTGATTTCCTGGGCCGGCTGTAACGGCGGGCACTGGCAGGAGGGGCGGCGCTGCGCACGATGGGTGACGGAATCCAGCACCCAACGGAAGGTGAAATCGTGCGTCTGCTCGCCGGGTTGACGATGAGTACCGTGCTCGCCGCCGGGCTTCTGGCGGCTCCGCCCGCCCTGGCCGCCCAGGCTGTCCCCTTCTCCGCCGACTCGGGCGACTCGTGCCGCCGCGGGTTCACGGAGGGCACGATCGAACGGTACGACGGGCCGGTGATCCGGCCCCGCGTCGACGTCGAAGGGTTACTCTCCGACGAAGCCACCCCGACCATCTGCCGTCCCGACGACATGCACTCCCTGGCCACCTTCAGCGCCTACCGCGGCAGCGAGCTGGTGGACAGCGCGACGCAGAAGGCCGACGACGAGCAGGTCAAGTTCGCCTTCTCGCTGTCCGACCAGGGGTCGGTGCGCACCATCGACCGGGTGGTCGTGCAGGTGTGCCGCCGCAGCAACTCGCCCATCGGGATCGGGTACTGCGGCAAGGCGCAGGAGTACCGGATCCCTTGACCTCCTCCCCGGTCTGAAGGCCGAGGATGCTCCCGTCGCGTCGCGGTTAAGCGGCGCGCGGGGGTTGACGCTTCGCAGACCGGGTGAGCCCGAGGTCTCCACGTCCTGACACCGCAGGTCCTGCGGCGTTGTTGATGTTGATCGCGGCGTTGGTGTCGGCATGGCCGACCCACCCGCACACGGGATTGACGCAGGCCAGCACGGTGCCGTTGCGGCTGGCCGGGTCGCGGTGCCCGCACCGGTGGCAGGTCTGTGAGGTGCCCGGCGCGGGAACCTTCACGACCTGCCCGCCCCGCTCGGCGCTCTTGTATGCGAGCAGGGTGACGGTCCGGCCCCATGCCTGGTCGCTGATCGACCGGTTCAGGCCCGCCTTCTGGGCGACGTTCCTGCCAGGGGCCTCGACCGTGCCCTTGGCGGATTTGACCATGTTGAGGATGGCGAGTTTCTCCACCTTGATCACCGCAAACGTGCCGGCGAGTTCGGTGGTGGTCTGGTGCTGCCAGTCGACGGCTCTGCGCTTGGCTTTCGCGCGGAGCCGGGCGATCTGGTCGTAGGTGCGCTGTTCGCGTCCCGAGGGGCGGGTCTTCCTGGGCCGGGCCGCGCGCTGACGGGCCGACTTCTTCTCCAGGCGGCGTAGGTGTCCGGCCTCGCGGCCGGTGAGCCAGGGGCTGTGCTCGCGCATGGTCCCATCGGACAGGGCCAGCGCGACCGTGATGCCCCGGTCGATCCCGACCTGCTCGCCCGGGTGCGGGGCAGCGGGTTCGGCAAGAGTCTCGGTGCGGAACACGATGCTCCACCCGAACGCGTCCTTGACCAGGCGGGCTCCGGTCACCTTCCCCGCGGGGCAGTTCTTTCCGACGCCGGGCAGCCCTTTGGTCCACCGGAACCGGACCCGACCCACCATCGGCAGGGTGAACTGTCCCCACTTGGCCGACAGGCGGACGATCCGCATGGTGCGGGCCTGCGGCACGTCGACCGCCGGCCGAGGCCGGTTCTTCTTGGACTTGAAGGTTGGCCGCTTGGCAGGGTGGCCGGGGTTGAAGAAGTTCTCCCACGCCTGCCGATACGTTTTCAGGACGGCCTGGGCGGCCTGGGCGGGCAAGGCCGCCAGGAACGGGACATCCGTGCGGGCTTGGCGGATCGCCTGATCGGCCTGGGCCAGGGTCGGCCTTCTGCCGGGGAAATGCGTCCAGTAGGCGTGCAGGCAGTTCCATAGGGTGATCGCGGCGGACGCCTGCTCCTCCAGGATCGCGGACTGGTCGCGGGTCAGCTCCAGACGCGCTCTATGCCCGCGCTGCCGTTTGACCAACTCCCGCCCGCTCATGACCATAATTTTCCCTGATCTAGCATTGGGTTATGGCCAATACAGCGAGATAAGGACCGGCAGATACGATGTTTTCCTGCTGCACGCTCACTTGGTTTTCGTGACCAAATACCGGCACCGGCGTCCCGGCGGATGCGCCAAGAGTTCCCCGAGCTGGCCGCCCACTACTACCGAGCCATCAAGCTATGGTCCGGCTCGTACTTCGCGGGGAGCGTGGGGGGCGCTGCCCTCGCCCCTGCCGGGGAAGGGCTCGGCCGCGTCCACGGGGACCCTGTTGAGGCTGCCGGGCCGTGACAGCCGTTCCGTGATCATCGAGCTGTGATCGCGTAGCCTGGGGCGCATGGTGCGTTACGCGGTCGGGCTGCCGAATCTCGGCGAGTTCGGGGATCCTCAGGTGCTGGTCGAGCTCGCCGTGGCGGCCGAGGAACGGGGCTGGGACGGCGTCTATCTCTGGGACCACCTGCTCTACCACGACCGCGACTGGCCCGTGGTCAACCCGACGGTGGTGCTGTCGGCCATCGCGGCCCGGACCAGCCGGATCAGGATCGGCGTGCTGATGACGGCGCTGCCGCGGCGGCGGGTGCAGATGGTGGCGAAGGAGACCGCGACGCTGGACCTGCTGTCCGGGGGGCGGCTGGTCGTCGGCGCGGGCCTCGGCTCGGTCGACGCGGAGTACGCCGACTTCGGCGAGGACCCCGATCTGAAGGCGCGCGCCGCCAAGCTGGACCAGGGGCTGGAGGAGCTGACGCGGCTGTGGAAGGAGCTGCCGCCGTCGCCGGTCCAGCGCCCGCGCATCCCGATCTGGTGCCCAGGACGCTGGCCGACCAAGGTCGGCTTCCGGCGGGCGGCCCGGTGGGACGGCGCGATGCCGACCTTCCACGAATACGGCCAGGACCTGCCGCCGGTGCCGGTCTCCGAGTTCGCGCGGGTGGTGGACTTCCTGGCCGAGCAGCGGGGCTCGCTGGACGGCTTCGACATCGCGCTGGAGGGTCGTGCCGCGGACGGGCTGGTCGACGGGTACGCGGCGGCGGGCATGACGTGGTGGGTGGAGGCGATGGGCTGGTGGCGCGGCGGCGTCGCGGACGCCCGGGCCACCATCGCCGCCGGCCCACCACGGTAACGGGGCGGTTCAGGCGGCCGGTCGGGCGCGCACAGGCGGCCGGGCCGGCCGGGCAGGTAGCCCCGACGGGCCGGGCGGGCCGGGCGAGCAGACCGGGCGGGCCGGGAGGTCAGCGGGCTCTGGCGGTGGTGCCCCGGGGGACGAGTACGGGGGTCGGGGCGGGGCCGTGCTCCGTCTCGCCCCGGCCGACGAGGTCCATGAGGCGGCGCGTGACCTCGGCGCCGAAGGCGAACACGTCGTGGCTCATGGCCGACAGCGGCGGATGGGTGAGCCGGCAGAGCTGGGAGTCGTCCCAGGCCAGCAGGGACAGCTCGGCCGGCACGGGCACGCCCATCTCGGTGGCCACCGACAGGCCGGCCACGGCCATGATGTCGTTGTCGTACAGGATCGCGGTGGGCCGCCGGGCGGAGGAGAGCAGCGCGCGGGTGGCGCGGGCGCCCTGCTCGCCCGAGAAGTCGGTGGTCAGGATGCGGGCGGGTTCGAGGTTCAGGTCCGCGATCGCCCGGGTGAACGCCTCGCTCCTGAGCGCCGTATGCCCGAGCCTGGCCGGGCCGGCCACGCGGGCCAGGCGGCGGTGGCCGAGCGCCGCCAGGTAGCGGGCCGCCTCGGTGACGGCCGCCGCGTCGTCGGTCCAGACGGACGGCAGCCCGCCGGTCAGGTCCGGATGCCCGACGGCGATCACCGGCAGGCCCAGCGCCGCCACGGCGGCGACGCGCGGGTCGTCGAGGGTGAAGTCGACCATGACGGAGCCGCTGATCTGCCTGCTGCGGCTCCATCCGTCGAGGACGTCGATCTCCTCCGCCACGTCGCGGACGAGCCGCAGCAGCAACGAGTGGGACCGCTCGGCCAGCACGCTCTCGATGCCGGAGACGAACTCCATGTAGAACGGTTCGAGCCCCAGCATGCGGGCCGGCCGGGCGATGACCAGGCCCACGTTGCTCACCTGCGTGGTGGCCGACGACAGCGACCTGGCCGCCTGGTTGGGCAGCCAGCCCAGCTCGCGGGCGGCCTCGCGCACCTTCCGCCGCGTGGCGGCGGACACGCCCGGCTTGTCGTTCATGGCCAGCGAGACCGAGCCCTTGGACACCCCGGCCAGCTGGGCGACCTCGGCGATCGTCACCTTGCCCGCCGGCCGGGCGGCGCGCGTCATGGCCGGGCGGCCTCCTCCGCCGCGTTGACGCTGAACAGCGCCGACCGCACCGCGGCCTCGTCGATCGCGCCGGTCTGGCCGGTTCCACCGATTTCGCCGGTTCCGCCCGCGCTGTCGGCCCCACCCCCGGCCTCGCTGTCGGCGCCGTCGGCGCCGCCTGCTCCCCGCGCGTTCAGGCCGGTCACGGTGATCGTGACGGTCTCGCCGGGCAGCAGCGTGACCAGGCCGCGGTCCGCCACGGCGCCGGGGGCGAGCCGGTCGGCCTGCAGCAGCAGGTCGCGGACGAAGGCGCGGGCGGTGATCACGACGCCGAGCGTGTCGCCGGAGGGGTCGAGGCGCAGGTCGAGGTCGGGAGCCGGGTAGGCGAAGTCCTTGTCCGGGCGGCCGAGCACGACGTCGCGCAGCCCGTCGGCCTCCGCCACCAGCAGTTCCTCGCTCGCGTCCTTGAACTCGGCGACCGTCAGGGGCAGCAGCGCGACCGTGCGGGCCGGCACCTCGAACGGCACCCGCTCCTCCGCCAGCGTCGTCCCGTCCGCGCGCAGCCTGCGCACGAGCGCGCTGCCCCGCCACGGCTCGGGCGACTGGTTGTCGACGGCGAGCACGCGGGCGTCGTCCCGGACCTGGAACGTCAGCAGCCGGTCGGCGTAGAGACGGCGCAGCTCGTGGTAGAGCGGCTTGGGCCGGGCCTCGCCGTCGATGGCCGCCCACGAGGTGACCGGCCAGCAGTCGTTGAGCTGCCAGACGACGGTGCCGGCGCAGAGCGGCCAGTGGGAGCGCCAGTGCGCGACGCCGGTCGCGATGGCGCGGGCCTGGTTGACCTGGGTGAGGTAGTGCCAGTGGTCGAAGTCGGCCGGCGCGGTGAAGTGATGGGCCAGGCCCCGGGCCAGCTTGCCGTTGCCGTCCTCGGCCTTCTGGTGGTGCAGCATGGCGGGCGAGGCGGCGTCGAGCTGGTCGTCGCCGAGCGATTCGCGCAGGGTGGCGTGCACGGGCGGCGCCTGCCAGCCGAACTCGGCGGCGAAGCGCGGCACGTCGTCGAGGTAGCCGGTGTAGTCGCGCCGGTTCCACACCTCCCAGAAGTGGGACGGGCCGTGCGCCGGGTCGTTGGGATGACGATCCCATGAGCCTGACCAGGGGCTGCCCGCCTGGTAGGGGCGGGTGGGGTCGAGGTCGGCCACCACACGCGGCAGCAGCCCGAGGTAGTAGCCCTCGCCCCAGCTCTCGCCGGCCAGCTCCGGCTCCCAGCCCCAGTCGCGAAAGCCCCACAGGTTCTCGTTGTTGCCGTTCCACAGCACCAGGCTGGGGTGCGGGGCGAGCCGGACGACGTTCTCGCGGGCCTCGGCCTCGACCTCGCCGCGCAGCGGCTGCTCCTCCGGGTAGGCGGCGCAGGCGAACAGGAAGTCCTGCCACACCATCAGGCCCAGCTCGTCGCAGGCGTCGTAGAAGGCGTGGTCCTCGTAGATGCCGCCGCCCCAGACCCGGACCAGGTCGACGCCCGCCTCGGCGGCCTGGGTCAGCCGGTGCCGGTAGCGCTCGGGGGTGAGGCGGACGGGCAGGGCGTCGTCGGGGATCCAGTTGACGCCACGGGCGAAGATCGGCCGGCCGTTGACGCGGAAGGTGAAGGCGGTGCCGTGCTCGTCCGGAGTCCGGTCGAGCTCGATCGTGCGGAAGCCGACGCGCCGCCGCCAGGTGTCCAGGACCTGGCCGGTGGCGGCGTCGGACAGGACCACCGCGCACTCGTACAGGGGCTGATCGCCGTGCCCGCGCGGCCACCACAGGTCCGGTGCGGGGATCTCCAGGACCGCCACGGCGCTGCCCGCGCCGGCGGGCACGGTCCGGGTGGCCGTCCGCCCTCCCGCCTCGATCGTCAGCGTCAGCTCGCGGTCCGCGCCGCTCTCGGTGCGTTCCAGCTCGACGTGCGCCTCGATCCTGCCGTCGGCCCGGGTGCCGCCGCTGCCTTCGCCGGCGCCGCCGGTGACCGTGACCAGGGGTCTGACCTGCGCCAGCCGGGCGGTGCTCCAGCTCTCCAGGCGGACCGGCCGCCAGATGCCGGCGGTGACGAGGGTGGGTCCCCAGTCCCAGCCGAAGCCGGCGGCCATCTTCCTGATGAAGTTGAACGGTTCAGGGTAGGCGTTCGGCCGCGCGCCCAGCCGTTCGCGCTGCGCCTCGGCCTCGGTGTAGGCGGAGGTGAACAGCACCGACAAAGCCGAGCCGTCCCGTACGCGCCCGGTCACGTCGAACCGGTACGAACGGTGCATGTTCCTGGTCCGGCCCAGCTCCTCCCCGTCCAGCAGCACCGTGGCGACCGTGTCGAGCCCCTCGAAGACCAGGTCCGTCCGCTCGAAACCGGCCGGCGCCGCCGCCAGTGCCGTCTCGTAGCGCCAGTCGGCCCGGCCTGCCCAGGCCACCTCCAGCTCGTTGAGCCCCTGGTACGGATCCGGGATCAGCCCGGCCGTCAGAAGGTCCGCGTGCACGCAGCCGGGCACCCGGGCCGGCACGGCCTCGCTCGTGAGCCGGTCGAGGCCGGCGGCCGGCGCACCGCCCGCCAGGCGGAGCGTCCATCCCGAGTGCAACGACGTGCTCTGCTTAGCCAAGTCCTGCTCCTCAATCACGAGAATGGGGCAAATGTCCCGATAAATCACGATCAACGTACCGAGCGCCCCTGAACCTGTCTAGACCGTTTCAGTCCAGCACGGAACCCCGGCCCTTGACACCCTCGTGCGCCGGTCCCCTTGCCGTGCTTACCCGGTAAAGCCACCCGGACGACGGGGGCCGCTATTCCGCCCACACCCCCGCGCGCGCGGCGGCCAGAGCCGTCTCCGCCGCCCGGTCGGCCGCCGCCTCGTCGAGAGGTTCCCCGGTGTTCAGCAGCGCGTAGTACAGCGGCGCGGAGACGCCGGCGATGACCCGCCGGGGATCGGTCCCCGAGGGCAGTTCGCCCCGTTCGACGGCGTCCGCGACGCAGCCGGCCCACTCGTCGATGCGCACGGCGTAGAAGCGGCGCAGCGCCAGGGCCGCCTGCTCGTCGCAGAGCGAGGCGGCGATGAGCGCCTTGAACAGCCGCCCCTGGCGCGGATCGGTCAGGGTCCTGACCACCAGGCGCGCGTTCTCCCGCAGGTCGTCCCGTACGTTCCCGGTCCTGGACCGGGGCAGGGACTGCGCGGCCATGTCGTCGAGAAGGTCGGCGGCGAGCGCTCCCGGGCTGCCCCAGCGGCGGTAGACGGTGGTCTTGCCCACCTCCGCGACCCGGGCGATCTCGGCCAGGTCGAGCGCGTCGAACCCCTTCTCCACGAGGGTGTCGGCGGCGGCCCGCAGCACGGACTCGCGCACGCGGGCCGTCCGCCCGCCGGGACGGACGGCCCCGCGCGGTGGCACGTCGGCCATACAGAACTCCTTATCGGGACTCTGGTTCCATTAAAAGCCATCGCGATGCTACATTCCCTAACGGAACCATAGACCCGTTAAGAGCATCTCCGAACACCATGCCGGAAGGACGTCCCGTCATGTCCACCCTCGCCTCCGCCCCCGCCCGGCCACCACGGCTCACCGGCCGGCTCAAAGTCGTCCTCGCGGTCCTGCTGGTCGCCCAGTTCACGCTCGCCGTCGACTTCTCGATCCTGAACGTCGCCCTCCCCCTGATCGGCGACGGCCTCGGCTTCTCCCTGGCGAACCTGCAGTGGATCGCCACCGCCTTCGCCCTGTCGGCGGCCGGGTTCACCCTGCTCTTCGGCCGCGTCGGCGACCTCGTCGGCCGCAAGCGCGTCTTCCTCGCCAGCCTCGCCCTGCTCGGCCTCGCCTCCCTCGCCGGCGGCCTCGCGCCGACCCCCGAGATCCTCATCGCCGCCCGCGTCGCCCAGGGGCTCGCGACGGCCGCCGCCACACCGGCGGGCCTGGCCCTGCTCACCACCTCCTTCCCCGAGGGGCCGCTGCGGCAGAAGGCGCTCGGACTGAACGGCGCCCTGATGTCGGCCGGGTTCACCACCGGCGCGATCCTCGGCGGCGTGCTGACCGACCTGCTCTCCTGGCGCTGGGCCTTCTTCGTCAACGTGCCCGTCGCGCTCGCCGTCCTGCTGGTCGCGCCCGCCGTCATCGAGGAGTCACGCCCCGCCGACCGGCCCAGGATCGACCTGCCCGGCGCGCTGTCCGTCACCCTCGGCCTGCTCGCCCTGGTCTACGGCCTCACCCAGGCCGGAGAGCACGGCTGGACCCATCCGGCCACGCTCGCGGGCCTGCTCGCCGGCGCCGTCCTGCTGGTGGTCTTCTACGCGGTCGAGAGCCGGGCGGAGCAGCCGCTCATCCCCGTGCACGTGCTGCGGAAGCGCACGGTGGCGTGGGGCAACGTCCTCGGCCTGCTGGCGTTCGTGACCGAGACGTCGCTGGTGTACCTGCTCACCCTCTACCTGCAGAAGACGCTGGGCTTCTCCGCCCTGGCCGCCGGGGTCTCCTTCGCCTGCCTCGGCCTCGGGACGGTGCTCGGCGGCCTGCTCGCCCCCAGGGTCATCGCCCGCGCGTCCGCACGGGCCGCGCTGGTCGGCGGCGGACTGCTGCAGGCGGCCTTCACCGCCGTCCTGCTCCTCCTCGGCGGTACGCCGGCCTCCCTGTGGCTGCAACTGCCCGCCACCTTCCTCGGCGGGGTCGGCAACATGCTGGTCATCGTGGGCTTCATGGTCACCGCCACGGCCGGGCTGCCCGATCGCGAGCAGGGGCTGGCCACCGGGCTGGCGTCGATGTCGCAGCAGGTGGGCATCACCATGGGCACGCCGATCATGTCGGCGATCGTCACCGCCACCTCGGCGGGGGCGGTGAGCGCCGGGGCGGTGCTGCACGGCGTCAGGGCCGCCGTCGCCGTGAACGCCGCCCTGGTCCTCCTCGGCGTGCTCGTCGCCGTCGCCGCCCTGCGCGGGGCGGGCGCGCGGGGCGCGGACCCGGCACATTAACGTACATCTGTAGGTTATCTTTGCCGTCGGCAACCACATCGAATGGCACACCGAATGGGGAGAATTTTGACGATTGACCCCGCTGCGACGCTCGAAACCACCCGCGGCTGCCCGTACGCCCCACCCGAGCAGCACCTGCGTCTTCTGCGGGAGCAGCCGGTCGCCAAGGTCACGCTGCCCGCCGGAGGCGAGGCGTGGGTCGCGGCCCGCTACGACGACATCAGGACGATCCTGACCGACCCGCGCTTCACCGCCGACCGCCGCCATCCCAGCATGCCGCGGCTGGCCCAGGACACCGGGAGCGGGCTGGCCGACTCGCCGCTGCCCAAGATGATGCTGGAGATGGACCCGCCCGAGCACGGGCCGGCCCGGCGCGCCGTGATCGGCGAGTTCACCGTCCGGCGCATGGCGGCGCTGCGCCCGCGCATCCAGCAGATCGTGGACGAGCACCTGGACGCCATGCTCGACGGGCCGAAGCCGGCCGACCTGGTCCGCGCGCTGGCGATGCCGGTGCCCTCCCTGGTCATCTGCGAGCTGCTCGGCGTGCCGTACGCCGACCACGACTTCTTCCAGCTGCACTCGGCGCGGCTGCTGGACCGCAGGACCACGCAGGACGAGCGCGGGCACGCCGTGCTGGAGCTGGCCCTCTACCTGGACAAGCTGATCAAGGCCAAGGAGCAGGAGCCCACCGACGACCTGCTCAGCCGGCAGATCGCCAAGCAGCGCGAGAACGACGGCGCGGTGGACGGCCCGGCGCTGCTCAGCCTGGCGTTCCTGCTGCTCATCGCCGGGCACGAGACCACGGCCAACATGATCTCGCTCGGCACGTACCAGCTGCTGCGCGACCCTGAGGCGCTGGCCGCGCTGCGTGCCGACCCGGCGAAGACGGTGAACGCCGTCGAGGAGATGCTGCGTTACTTCACCATCGCCGAGTTCGCCATGGTGCGGGTGGCCACGGCCGACGTGGAGCTCGGCGGCACGGTGATCCCGGCGAACTCCGGGGTGCTCATGCTGGCCAACGCCGGCAACCGCGACCCGGAGACGTTCACGGACGCGCAGCGCTTCGACGTCGACCGCGGCGCCCGCAACCACCTGGCCTTCGGCTACGGCGCCCACCAGTGCCTGGGGCAGAACCTGGCCCGGGTGGAGCTGGAGATCGTCTTCGAGACGCTGCTGCGGCGGATGCCCGGGCTGCGGCTGGCCGTGCCGGAGGAGGAGCTGGCGTTCAAGGAGGATTCGACGGTGTACGGCATGTACGAGCTGCCGGTCACCTGGTGACCGTCGGAGCGTTAGTTTCAGCTAGTTTCCGATAGTTACCGAAAACTCGCGGCACGTACGCGCTGTACAGCGGCTCAATACCGAGCAAGCCCTCCGAAATTTTTCGGAGTCTTCTTGACATGTTTCGGAGGGCTTCCCACACTGATCGCCAACGCCCCCACCCGGGAGGGAGAGCTCTGGTGATCATCAGCTTGGTCCGCTCCAGGATGCTCGCACGAGTCGTCGCCCTGGCGGCCGCGACGACGCTCACGTTCGCCGGAGGGGCGCCGGTGGCGGGGGCCGCGGCCGTGCCGCCCGTTCAGGCCGCCGCGGCGCACGGAGCCGTCGCGGCTGCTGCCGGTGACGAGAACGAGGGCGCCGACTGTGTGGTGCCCGGTCTGCCCGACGCCGGCTCGCTGCCGTCGATCTCCCGGCTGCCCGACCCGTTCAGGAAGCTGAACGGGTCGCGGATCACCAGCAGGGCCGACTGGCGGTGCCTGCGCGAGGAGACCAAGCGGCTCGCGGAGAAGTTCGTCTACGGCGAGAAGCCGCCCAAGCCGTCGAGCGTCACGGGGACGGTCTCGAGCACCGGCATCACCGTGAACGTGAGCCACAACGGCAGAAGCTCCAGTTTCTCGGCGAGCGTCTCGCTGCCGAGCGGCACCGGGCCCTTCCCCGCCGTCGTCGTCCTCGGCGGGTTCGGCGCGGACACGGCCGCCATCAGGGCCGCCGGCGCCGCCGTCATCAGCTACGACCCGTACGCGGTCGGCCGGGAGGGCACGCCGCGCAGCAACAAGCAGGGCGCCTTCTACAGCGTCTACGGCTCCTCCAGCAGCACCGGGCTGCTGCTCGCCTGGGGCTGGGGCGTGAGCCGGATCATCGACGTCATCGAGCAGTCGGGCGGCGATCTGCTCAAGGCGGACGCCACCGGCGTCACCGGCTGCTCCCGCTTCGGCAAGGGCGCCTTCGTGGCCGGCGCCTTCGACCAGCGCATCGCGCTCACCATGCCGATCGAGTCGGGCAGCGCCGGCGTGCCGATCTTCCGGGGCATCCCAGGAGAGGGCGCCCAGAGCCTGAGCAGCGCGTACGGCGAGCAGCCGTGGCTGGGCGACGCGTTCGGCTCGTTCACCGGCAGCCCGGCCCGGCTGCCCGTGGACACCCACCAGCTCGTGGCCATGGTCGCGCCGCGCGGACTGTTCGTCATGGACAACCCGCACATCACCAACCTCGGCCCCAGGTCCGCGAGCGTGGCGGCGCTGGGCGGAGCCGAGGTGTACAAGGCGCTCGGAGCGGGCGAGAACATCACGTACTGGTCCGACGTACAGGACGGCAGCCACTGCGCCAACCGGCCCGAATGGCGCACCCCGCTGCAGCAGCACATCCAGAAGTTCCTGCTGCGGACGGGCGACGCGCCCGGCGCCATGCGGATCTCGGCCAGGGCGGCCGGCAACCTGGCGGAGTGGCGCGACTGGCAGACGCCCGCGCTCGGCGGCGGCTCCGGCGACACGACCGCGCCGAGCCCGCCCGGCACCCCGGCCGCGTCCGCCGTGACCGCCACCGGCGCCACGCTGACCTGGGCCGCCTCGACCGACGACACCGGCGTCACCGGGTACGACGTGCTGCGCGCGCCCGGCGCGAGCGGCGGCACGTTCACACAGGCCGGCTCCTCGGCCACGACCTCCTTCAGCGACACCGGGCTGTCGCCCGGCACCACCTACCGCTACCAGGTCAGGGCGCGGGACGCCGCGGGCAACGCCTCGCCGGTGTCGGGCACCGTCCAGGTCACCACCCAGCCCGGCCCCTCCACCGGGGGCTGCACGGCCCTCGCCACCGTGCAGACCCAGTGGGCCACCGGGTACGTCGTCCAGCCCCTGACCATCACCAACACCGGCACGTCCGCCATCGGCGGCTGGACGGTCACCTTCACGCTGCCGGCCGGGCACACGCTGACCGGCTCGTGGAACGTCGCCGCCACCGTCAGCGGGCAGACCGTGACCTTCAGGAACGCCGCCCACAACGGCTCGCTCGCCCCGGGGGCGGCCACCACCAGCGTCGGCTTCCAGGCCACCCGCCCGAACGGCGACACCGCCCTTCCGTCCGGCTACACCTGCGCCTGACCGCCTTCCGGACCTTCCGGCCCGCCCGGGACCTCCTGGCCCGCTCGCGGGACGGAGGGTCAGCTGGTGACGGTCACGTCGCGCAGCAGGAAGTAGCTCATGGAGTCGGCCTGCATGTAGAGGTGGAACTTCTCGGCCCTGGCCTTGGCCGTCTTGTCCGCCGTGACGATGGTGACGACGACGTACTTCTTCGAGGGGTTCGTCCGGATCGCTCCGTAGGCGAACGTGGAGAAGGTCATGTCGCTGCGGATGTTCACCGCGTTCGAGTTGAGCTTGGCCAGCCGGGTCGCCGCGGCCTTGGCCGCCGTGTCCGTCGGGAACATCATCATGACCTGCACCGCCTTGAGGTGGCCCCGGTAGGCGGTGTAGGCGACCTGGACGGCGCTCGTGCACTTGTTCTTGGCCAGCACGCCCCGCCCGTCCACGGGGTCGCAGCTGTCGTACGTCCAGCCGGCCACCTTGGCGGCGGAGAACCTGACCCCGCTCAGGTTGAACTTCCAGTCGCCGAACTCGGTGTGCGCGATCGGCGAGCCCGGCTGGGCCCGGCCGGAGGCGGGCGGGGTGGCCGTGGGGTCGGCGGCCGGCTCCGACGGCTCACCCGACGGTTCGGCCTCCGGTTCGTCGGAGGCCCCGGCCGACGCCTCGTCCGCGGGCCCGCCCGACGGCTCGTCACCGGCGTCGCCGGCCGCGTCGGAGGGCGCGTCGGACTGCCACGGCGCCGTCGTCGGGAACGAGGTCGCGCTGCTCGGCAGGGCGGCGGGCGCCTCCGGGGAGCCGAGGTAGGTCACCGCGCCCACCGTGCCGCCGGCCAGCAGGAGCAGGCCCAGCCCGATGGACAGGCCGATGACCAGGGTGTTGCCGCGCCGGGGCGCCGTGCCGTAGTCGTGCCGGGGCAGCCCGTACAGGTCGGCCTGCCCGTACTGGGTCGCCCGGCCGTAGGCGTCACCCTGCCCGTAGGCGTCGCCCCGCCCGTCAGCATCGCCCCGCCCGTAGGCGTCAGCCTGTCCGTGGCCGTTGCCCCGCCCGTAGGCGTCGCTCTGTCCGTACGTGTCTCCCTGCCCGTAGGCGTCGGCGCGTCCGTGCCGGGTCGGCCGGCTGTACCGGTCCTGCGGCTCGTACGGGCCCGCCTGCCCATGCCGGCCCGATCGGGCGTACTGGTCCCCCTGTTCGTACGAGCCCGCATGCCCGTGCCGGCCGTACTGGTCCGCCTGCTCGTAGGGACCGGGCGGGCCGGGTAAGCGGGGTGAGCCGAAGTCGGGTGGCGGGCCGCCCTGCCGGGGCTGTGGGCCGTTGCCGGGCCGGCCGGGGCCTGAGCCGGCTGACCGGGGGCCGTGGCCCGGCCATGGCGCGGCGGGAGCGGGCTGCGGCCTGCCGTCCGGGGTCCCCTGCGCGGCCCGGGGATCTTGCGGATGATGAGGTGGAGGGTAGGTCATGGCCTCATTGTGCGGCGGCGATCCGGCCCTGGACCGGCTCCACGGCAGTCCGGCATCAGAGTGAACCAGCGCCGCGCGGCCGTACGTACTAGAGCGATACCCGCACGCGACCCCGGCCGAGGATGCTGCGGAGAGTGCGGCGGGCGGCCGGATGACCGGAGAACATCCCGGCGATCTGTCCCGGCCGCCCGGCGCGGGTCAGGAGTTGCAGCCGCAGCTGCAACCGGCGGCACATGAGCAGGACGATCCGTGTCCGCAGGAGCAGGACTTCTTCGTGGTTGCCGTCATGCAGGCATTTATTGCGCGAAGTGAGCACCGCCTAACTCTCCGCGAGGCGACAAACCCCCTCCCTTCCCGCGACAGCCCCCTGCACGCCGCCGTCCCCCTCCCCTGCCCGGAGACCTCGATCAACGGGCGGGAAACGTCCCGTGTTAAGGGCACGACCTGCGGGCAGGGGTCGCCTCATGGCCCGCCGACGCCGGGCTGTTAAGGGGGATGCGTCATGGGGGGAAACGCCGGCAGGATGCGCGCCGTCGCGTACCGGAAGAGCCTTCCGCTGGACGACGGCGAGAGCTTGGTGGACGTCGAGCTGCCCGTCCCCGAGCCGGGACCGACCGATCTGCTGGTCCGGGTGGAGGCCGTCGCGGTCAACCCCGTCGACTACCAGACGCGTAAGTACACCGACCCGGGAGGCGAGCCCAAAGTGCTCGGCTGGGACGCGGCGGGCACGGTCGTCGCGACCGGCGACCGGGCCGAGCTGTTCAGGACCGGGGACGAGGTGTACTACGCGGGCGCGCACGACCGTCCCGGTTGCGACTCCGAGTACCACGTCGTGGACGAGCGGCTCGTCGCCCGCAAGCCCGCCACGCTGACCTTCACCGAGGCCGCCGCGCTGCCGCTGACCTCGCTGACCGCGTGGGAGGGCCTGTTCGAACGGCTGGGCCTGCGCCGGGCGTCGCTGGAGCGGGCCGGGGCGCTGCTGGTCACCGCGGCGGCGGGCGGCGTCGGCTCGATGGTGGTGCAGCTCGCCGGGGCACTCACCGCGCTCACCGTGATCGGCACCGCCTCGCGGCCCGAGACCGTGGAGTTCGCCCGGCGCATGGGCGCCCACCACCTGGTCGACCATCACGAGCCGCTGCCGCCCCAGGTGGCCGGGATCGTGCCCGACGGTCTCGACTACGTCTTCAGCACCGCGGGCACGGACCGGAACCTGCCGGCGTACGCCGAGATGCTCAGGCCGTTCGGCGACATCGTCGTGATCGACGACCACGACACGCTGCCCGTCGGGGTGCTGCAGTCGAAGGCGATCTCGTTCCACTGGGAGCTGATGTTCACCCGCTCCCTCTACGGCACGCCCGACCGGATCGCGCAGCACCGCATCCTGACCCAGGTCGCCCGGCTGGTGGACCGCGGTGTCCTGACCACCACGGCGACCAGGGACCTGGGCCGGATCGACGCCGCCCACCTGCGCGAGGCGCACCGGATCATGGAGTCCGGCACGGCCGTGGGCAAGGTGACGCTCACCGGTTTCGGCGACTGACCGGCCGGCCGTCACAAGGCCGACCCCTCACGAGGCCGGCCGATCAGCGGCACTGGTTGATCAGCGACGCTGGTTGATCAGTCGACCTCCACGGCGGCCTGGGCGAACTGGGCCGAGTACAGCCGGGCGTACGCGCCGTCCGCCGCCAGCAGCGACTCGTGCGTGCCCTGCTCGACGATCCGCCCGTTCTCCATGACCAGGATCAGGCTGGCGTCGCGGATGGTGGACAGGCGGTGGGCGATCACGAAGCTGGTCCGCCCCTCGCGCAGCGAGCTCATCGCCCGCTGGATGAGCACCTCGGTCCTGGTGTCCACCGAGCTGGTCGCCTCGTCCAGGATGAGGATGGCCGGCTCGGACAGGAAGGCGCGGGCGATCGTGATCAGCTGCTTCTCGCCCGCGCTGACCGTGTTGCCCTCCTCGTCGACCACGGTGTCGTAGCCGTCGGGCAGCGTGTGGGCGACGCGGTCCACGTGGGCGGCCCGCGCGGCGGCCTCGATCCGCTCCTTAGTGGCGTCCTCGGCCCCGTAGCCGATGTTCTCCGCGATGGTGCCGCCGAACAGCCAGGTGTCCTGCAGCACCATGCCGATGTTGGCGCGCAGCTCCTCCCTGGACATCTCGGCGATGTCGACGCCGTCCAGCGTGATGCGCCCGCCGGTCACCTCGTAGAAGCGCATGACGAGGTTGACCAGCGTCGTCTTGCCGGCGCCGGTCGGGCCGACGATGGCCACGGTCTGGCCGGGCTCGACGGTCAGCGACAGGTCCTCGATCAGCGGCCGGTCGGGCGCGTACCGGAAGGACACGTTCTCGAACGCGACCCGTCCGCGCACCTCGGCGGGCCGCGCGGGCTGCTCCGGCTCGGGCGACTGCTCGGGCGCTTCGAGCAGCTCGAAGACCCGTTCGGCGGAGGCGACGCCGGACTGCACGAGGTTCGCCATGCCGGCCACCTGGGTCAGCGGCTGGCTGAACTGCCGCGAGTACTGGACGAACGCCTGCACGTCGCCCAGCGAGATGGAGCCCGAGGCCACCTTGAGCCCGCCCACCACGGCGACCAGCACGTAGTTGAGGTTGCCGATGAACATCATGGCCGGCTGGATCATCCCGGAGATGAACTGGGCCTTGAAGCTGGCGTTGAACAGGTCCTGGTTGTGCTCGGCGAAGGTGCCGGCGGCCTCCTTCTGCCGGCCGAACACCTTGACCAGCGTGTGGCCGCCGTACATCTCCTCGATGTGGCCGTTGAGCTTGCCCGTGGACGACCACTGCTTGATGAACTGCGGCTGCGACCGCTTGCCGATGACGGCGGTGACGTAGACCGACAGCGGCACCGAGATCAGCGCGATGAGCGCGAGCACCGGTGAGATCCAGAACATGACGACCAGCACCGCGATGACCGTCAGCAGCGAGGAGATGAGCTGGCTCATCGTCTGCTGCAGCGACTGGGCGATGTTGTCGGTGTCGTTGGTGGCGCGGCTGAGGATCTCGCCGCGCGGCTGGCCGTCGAAGTAGCTCAGCGGCAGCCGGCCCAGCTTGGCCTCGATCCGCTCGCGCAGCCGGGACGCGGCCCGCTGGACCACGATCGTGGTGAGCCGGAACTGCACGATGCCGAGCAGCCCCGCCAGCACGTAGACCGCCAGCACCCAGCCGAGCACATGGGCCAGCGCGGTGAAGTCGATGCCCTGACCGGGCACCACGCTCATGGCCGAGACCATGTCGGCGAAGGTGTCCTGGCCGCGGGCGCGCAGCCCGGCCACGGCCTCCGCCTTGGTGCTCCCGGCGGGCAGCTGGGCGCCGATGATGCCGGAGAAGATCAGGTCGGTGGCGTGGCCGAGGATCTTGGGGCCGGACACGGTCAGCGCCACGCTGGCCGTGCCGAGGGCCAGGATGACGGCCAGCATCGCCCGCTCGGGGCGCAGCAGGCGGACCAGGCGGCGCAGGGTGCCGCCGAAGTCGAGGGCCTTCTCGGCGGGCCCGCTCAGCATCCGGCCCGGGCCGAATCCTGGCTGGGGACGGCGCGGGGGCGCCTGGGTGGTCACGCCGCGGCCTCCTGTTCGGTGAGCTGGGACAGCACGATCTCCCGGTACGTCGGGCACGTGCTCATGAGTTCGGCGTGGTCGCCGCTGCCGATGATCCGGCCCTCCTCGATGACGAGGATGCGGTCGGCGTCGCGGATGGTGTTCACCCGCTGGGCCACGATGACGATGGTGGCGTCGGTGATCTCCTCGGCCAGGGCGGCGCGCAGCCGGGCGTCGGTGGCGTAGTCGAGGGCGGAAAAGGAGTCGTCGAAGAGGTAGATCTCGGGCCGGTGCACCAGGGTCCTGGCGATGGCCAGGCGCTGGCGCTGGCCGCCCGAGACGTTCGTGCCGCCCTGGGCGATGGGCTCCTCCAGGCCGCCGGGCATCGCCTCGACGAACTCGCGGGCCTGGGCCACCTCCAGGGCCCGCCACAGCTCCTCGTCGGTGGCGTCGGGCCTGCCGTACCTGAGGTTGGAGGCGATGGTGCCGGAGAAGAGGTACGGCGACTGCGGGACGAGCCCGACGGCGCGGGCCAGCGCGGCGGGGTCGAGGTCGCGCACGTCGACGCCGTCGACCAGGACGTCGCCGGAGGTCGCGTCGAACAGGCGCGGAATGAGGTTGAGCAGGGTCGTCTTGCCGCTGCCCGTGCTGCCGATGATCGCGGTCGTCCGGCCCGGCCGGGCCGTGAAGCTCACGTCGCTCAGCACCGGCGCCTCCGCGCCCGGATAACGGAAGGCCACGGAGCGCAGCTCCAGCTCGCCTATCTGCCGGTCGGGGGTGACGGACCGGGCCGGCGGGTGGACGGTCGGCTCGGTGCCGAGCACCTCCTCGATGCGCTCGGCGCAGACCTCGGCCCGCGGGATCATCATGAACATGAACATGGCCATCATCACCGACATGAGGATCTGCATCAGGTAGGAGATGACCGCGGTCAGCGCGCCGACCTGCATCGTCCCGTCGGCGATGCGGTGACCGCCGAACCACACCACGGCGACGCTGGACAGGTTCACCACCAGCATGACGGTGGGGAACATCAGCGCCATCAGCCGGCCGACCCGCAGCGACACGTCCGTCAGCTGCTCGTTGGCGACGGCGAAGCGCTCGCGCTCGTGCCGGTCGCGGACGAACGCCCTGATCACCCGGATGCCGGTGATCTGCTCGCGCAGCACCTGGTTGATCCGGTCGATGCGCTCCTGCATCGTCCGGAACAGCGGCCGCATCAGCACCACGATCGTGCCCACGACGGCGATCATCAGCGGCAGCACGACGAGCAGCAGCGAGGACAGCGTCGTGTCCTGGTTCAGCGCCAGCACGATCCCGCCGACGCACATGATCGGCGCCGCCACCATCATCGTGAACGTCATGAGCACGAGCAGCTGGATCTGCTGCACGTCGTTGGTGGTCCTGGTGATCAGGGACGGCGGCCCGAACCGGTTGACCTCCTGGGCGGAGAAGTCCTGCACCCGGTGGAAGATCGCGGCCCGCAGGTCGCGGCCCAGGGCCATCGAGGTGCGGGCGCCGTAGTAGACGGCGACGATCGAGCAGACGATCTGGACCAGCGTGACGGCCAGCATCACCATCCCGACACGCATGATGTAACCGGTGTCGCCCTTGACGACGCCGTCGTCGATGATGTCGGCGTTGAGGGTGGGGAGATAGAGCGTGGCCAGCGTCTGCACGAACTGGAAGAGGACGACGAGCGTGATCTCTTTCCCGTACGGCTTGAGCTGGTCCCGCAGCAGGCGGAACAGCATCAGCAGGGGCTTTCTGTCAAAGGGGTGAGATCGGGCCGCGTGAGCAGCCCGTCGAGCAGGACGGAGACGATCTCCTCGTCGTCCATGCCGCCCAGGTCGTCTCCGCCGAGGCCGCCGAGGCCGTGGTGGACGGTGACGGCGACCAGCATGAGCAGCAGTTGTGCCGTGGCGCCAGGAGAGCGGCGCAGCCGCTCGCGGTCGGGTTCGACCAGGGTGGCGATGGCTTCCATGATCCGGCGGCGGCTCTCCAGCATGCGCTCGCCGAACTCGGGGTCGTCGGTCAGCAACTCCCTGGGTGCGGCGTGCAGCTTGGCGTTGGCGTGCATGCCCTTGCGCAGCATCGCCACCGCCTCGCACAGCCGCGCGCGCAGCTCCGGCGTGGTGCCGACGGTGGCCAGGGCGCTCACCGCCGGCTCCGGGTCGAAGGCGGCCATCAGGGCGGCCCGCAGCAGCGAGATCTTGTCGGGGAAGACGCCGAAGATCGTGCCCTCGGCCACGCCGGCGGCCTCGGCGATCTGGCGCGTGGTGACGGCGGTGCCGTGTTCGCGCAGGAGGGGGATGGTGGCGGCGATGAGCGCGGCCCTGCGGTCCTCAGGCGCCATGGCCGGCACCCTTCGCCTTCTCGTCATGGGGACGAATCGTAATGAGCGAGTACTCACTCGTTCAAATGGTTTTCGCGTGTATCGCCGCCCGTGCAGGGGGTCCCGGGTTAAAGTGACCAGGTCAGCGGGCTGATCGCGGGGGGAAATGCCGATGCTGGACGTGGCGCGATCCGGAGCGCAGCAGACGGAAACAGACCAACGCGACCTTCCGGCCGCCGGGGCGGCGGATCAGCGCCATCCGGCGACCTCTCGGGCGGCGGCGGATCAGCGGGATCCGGTGGCGGGCAGGGCGGCGCAGGCGGATCCGGTGGCGGCCGGGGTGGCCGGGGTCACGATCGTGTGGGCCGACAACAACGGCATCCCGCGCTCCCGTACGGTGCCGGCCGGCCAGTACGACGCCGCCGTCGAGCGCGGGGTCGGCATCACGCCGCTGTTCGCGGTCTTCGACTCCCACGACGGGATCACCTTCGAGCACGCCCCGCTGGGCACGCCCTCGGGCGACATCCGGCTGATGCCCGTCGCCGACCGGCTCGTCCGGCTCGCGGGGCAGCCCGGGTTCGCATGGGTGCCGGGGCGGCAGGTGGCGGCCGACGGCTCCGCGTGGCCGTACGACCAGCGGGGTGTGCTGGAGCGGCAGGTCGCCAGGGCCGCGGCGCTCGGGCTCGACCTCCTGGCGGGCTACGAGATGGAGTTCCATCTGAGCCGGGCGGGCGACGACGGCGACGGCGACGTGCGTCCGGTCTACGACGGGCCCTCCTACGGCCCGGCCAAGATGCTGGCCGTGGACGCCTTCGCCGAGCAGTTGCTGCGCGACCTCGACCGCAACGGCGTCCCCGTCGGCCAGTTCCACGGCGAGTACGGCCCCGGGCAGTTCGAGTTCAACATCGCCCCCGCCGACCCGGTCACCGCGGCCGACCGGCAGCTGCTGGCGCGGCAGACCGTGCACGCGGCGGCCCGCGCCCACGGCCTGCGGGCGAGCTTCGCCCCGCTGGTGACGCTCGGCCAGGTGGGCAACGGCTGGCACCTGCACACCTCGGTGTCCCGCGCGGGGGCCAACCTGCTGTCGGGCGGCGACGGGCCCGGGGGCCTGACCGCCGAGGGCGGCGCCTACCTGGCCGGCCTGCTGCGCGACCTGCCCGCGATCGTGGCCGTCAGCGCGCCGAGCCTGTCGTCGTTGCAGCGCAGGCGGCCCGGGTACTGGTGCGGGGCCTACACGTTCTGGGGGGTCGAGAACCGGGAGGCGTCGCTGCGGTTCGTACCGGCCACTCCCCTGCTCGGCGCCGGGCACGCCAACGTCGAGCTCAAGCCGTCCGACGCCTCGGCCAACCCCTACCTCGCGCTGGCCGCCGTGATCGCGGCGGGCGTCGCCGGCGTCGAGGACGGCCTCACGCCGCCCGATCCGGTGCAGGAGGATCCCGGCGGCTGGAGCGAGGAACGGCGCGCGGCGCACGGCATCCGCCGGCTGCCCGTCACGGTCGAGGAGCAGCTCGCCGAGCTGCGGGCTAACGAGCGTATCCGCGCGGCGCTGGGCGAGGAGCTGGTCGGCGCCTTCATCGCGGTACGCGAGTCCGACGCCGCCCGCGCGACCGGCCGGGACGCGGCGGACGTGGTGCGCTCCTACCGCTGGCTCTACTGATCAACGCGGACGGGCCTCTCCCAGGTCAGTGCGGGGGCCTCTTCCGGGTCAGTGCGGGTGGGCCTCTTCCAGGGGCAGTCCGGCCAGCCGGGCGTCCAGGGCGGCGGTGAAGTTGTGGCAGGCGGGCAGCTCGTCGTGCGGGCAGCCGAGCGCGTGGGCGACGGCCTTCCTGGCGATCTGGGCCCTGGCGATCTGTTCGTCGAGCTCGGCGAGCTTGCGCCGGACCAGCTCCCGCCAGTCGTCGCCGCGCGTCTGTGCGGCCAGGAACTCCGTGCACTCGTGCAGCGAGAATCCGCAGTCGCGCAGCAGCAGGATCGTGCCGACGAGCGCCGTCGCCGACTCCGGGTAGCGGCGCCGGCCCGAGATCCGCTCGGGGGCCGGGATCAGGCCGAGCTCCTCGTAGTAGCGCAGCGCCGAGGTGGCGACGCCGGTGCTCCTCGCCAGCTCGCCGATCGTCAGGTGCCGTTCCCCCATGATGCCTTCGAGCGTACGTCAGGAGGCGGGGCGGCGCCCGGCGTGGACGTACGCGCGATTATGCTCTATAACTCGTAGTACTACGATAAGTAGAGCAGAAGCGGGGGCCGCGCATGCGGGTGATCGTGGCAGGAGCGGGGATCAGCGGGCTCGCCACCGCGCGGGGGCTGATCGCGGCGGGACACGAGGTGACGGTGCTGGAACGCGCGCCGCGGCCGCGCACCGGAGGCGGAGCCATCACCCTGTGGTGCAACGGCACCGCCATCCTGCGCGACCTCGGCGTCGGCCTGGAGGGGACCGGGCAGCGGCTGACCACGCTGCGGTTACGGACCTCGCGGGGGCGCGAGGTGCTGGAGATGGACCTGGAGGCGCTGGCGGAACGGTTCGGCTCGGAGGCCCGGGTGATCCCGCGATCGTCGCTGATCGGCCTGCTGGCGGGCGGGCTGCCCGAGGGCACCGTCCGGTTCGGCGCGCGGGTCACGGGCCTGCGGGCCGACGGTGACGGCGTACGGGTGCGGACCGAGGAGGGGCAGGAGTACGACGGCGACTTCCTGGTGGGGGCCGACGGGGTGCGCTCGCGGGTGCGCGCCCTGGTGCTGGGCGACGGCGAGGCGGCGCTGACCGGGGTGGCGATCTGGCAGGGGCTGACGCCGGCGCCGTTCGACCCCGGGCCCACCTCGACGCTGATGATCGGCCGGCAGGGCGACTTCGGGTACATGGGAGCCGGTGACGGGCTCATGCAATGGTTCTTCGACGTGCCGTACGTGCGGGGGGCGCCCGCCGCCGACCCGGTGCGGCTGCTGCGCCGGCGGTTCGGCCGCTGGGCGGCGCCGGTCGAGGAACTGCTGGCCTCGCTCGGTGAAGGCGACGCCGAGTGGTTCCCGCACACCCGGCACAAGGTGCCCTCCCGCTGGGGCGCGGGCCGGTGCGTGCTGCTCGGGGACGCCGCGCACGGAATGCCGCCCTTCATGGCGCAGGGCACGAACCAGGCGCTGGAGGACGTGGCGACCCTGGTGCACTGCCTGGCCACCGTGCCCGACCCGGCCCAGGTGGTCGGCGTCTACTCCGCCAAGCGCAAACGGCGCGCGGCCCTGGCCTCGACGATGGCCACGCACGGGCTCGCGGTGTCGGGGCCACGGTCGCTGATGCAGAGCGAGTACGTCATGCGCATGAACGCGGCCACCTCTCCACGTGTGGCCACCCGGGTATTCGGCCGCCTCCTCAGCACCCTCAGCGACCGCATCTGACCCACCTCCGGAACCGCCCCCTTGAGGCTGCGGGGCCGCCGGTGTCCGAAGACGGTCAGTGGGAGGATCCGGCGGCCGTGAAGGCTGTCCTGGGCCCGGGCGGAGATCTACGATGCGGCCATGCGACTGGTTGATATCCGGGTTTATCCGGTCAAGTCGGGGGCTGGGCTGCCCGTGGCGGACGTCGCCGTGGAGCCGTGGGGGCTGGCCGGGGATCGCCGGTGGGCGGTGGTCGACGAGGCGGGTGAGCACCTCTGGCTGGCCGACTACCCCCGGATGGTCTCGGTCCGTGCGCGGAACCTCGACGGCGGCGGACTGCTGCTCTCCGCCCCAGGACGGCCCGACCTGGAGGTCTCCCCGCCCACGGGCGAGCCGGTCCCCGTGAAGTTCACCGGCCTGGACCACGCGGTGCCCGCCGGTGACGCCGCCTGCGCCTGGTTCACCGAACTGCTCGGCCGCCCCGCCCGGCTCGTCTGGCTGGACGACCCCGGCCGCCGATCCATCGACCCCGCGCACGGCGGCCTGCCCGGCGAGGTGGTCAGTTTCGCCTGGGACGCCCCGCTGCTGCTGACGTCCGCCGCGTCGCTCCGGCTGCTGGACGAGCAGATCGGCGGCGACACGCCGCTCGACATGGCACGGTTCCGACCGAGCGTGGTGGTGGACGGCGGCGAGCCCTACGCCGAGGACGCGTGGAAGGAGGTCAGGATCGGCGAGGTGGACTTCCGCGTCTCGGAGGCGTGCGACCGGTGCGCGGTCACCACCATCGACCCGGTCACCGGGGCCAGGGGCAAGGAGCCGCTCAGGACGCTGGCCCGGCATCGCCTCCGGGACGGCAAGACGTGGTTCGGCATCCGCCTCGTGCCCAGGGGACCCGGCCGGATCCGGCTCGGCGATCCGGTGACCGCCTGAACGACGCCGCGGCTTCCATCCGGTGACCGCCTGAACGGCCTCGGCCCCCGGACCCGGGTGAAGGCGGTCAGGAGCCGGCGGTGGCCTGGTCGAGGAGTTCCAGGAGGTGCTGGTACGGCTTTCCGGTGGCGCGGGTCATACCGAGCTCGCACGTCCGGTTGACCGAGGCGTGGGCGGCGAAGTCCCCGGCCGTCACGGTGGCGGCCTCGGCCCGGGTGGCGGAGGCGGTGAGTTCGGGGTGGAGCAGGCCGCGGTCCCCGGCGAAGGCGCAGCACTGCCAGCCCTCCGGGATCACCACCTCGTCGGCCACGGCCCGTGCGATGCCGTCGATGGCCGCGTCCAGGCCCAGCCGGGTGGAGGAGCAGGTGGGGTGCAGGGCCAGGGACGGCAGCCGGCGGGCGGCGGGAAGCCGGGGCAGGAGGTGCTCGGCGGTGTAGGCGACGGCGTCCAGCACCTTCAGGTCGGGGACGAGGTGGGCGTACCCCTCGGTGCAGGAGGCGGCGTCGGTGACGACCGGGACGCGGCCGTCGCGGGTGGCCCGGGCGAGGGCGTCGCGGACGCGCCCGGCCATCGTCTCGTGGCCATCGGCGTACCCCTTGGACGACCAGGGGGTGCCGCAGCACAGCCCGGCGATCTCGGCGGGCACGCGCAGCGTGACGCCGGCCCGCTCGGCCAGACGCTGGAAGGCGGTCATGACGCCGGGCCCGTCGCCGGCGGGGGCGAACATGGTGTTCAGGCAGGACGGGAGGTAGACGGCGTCGGGGTCGGTGGCGGGGACCGGGCGGCGCCTGGCCCCGCCCCTGGGCAGGTCGCGGCTCCACTGCGGGACCGTCTCCGAGCCGGCCAGCGCGCGGGCGGCCCGGCTGCCGGCCTCGGGGAGGGCGGGCGGGGTCGCGGCGGCGGCGTCCAGGGCCAGGTTCATCGCGCGGGTGAGGCCGTCCCAGTGCCTGGCGGCGCTGTTCCAGCCCTTCTTCGCGGCCCGGCCGTGCCGCTCGGCGCGCAGGCGCTTGGTCAGGTCGCCGGTGTTGATCAGGACGGGGCAGGCGGTGGCGCACATGCCGTCCACGGCGCAGGTGTCCACGGCGTCGTAGCCGTAGTCCTCCTCCAGCGCGCGGGCCAGGTCGTGATCGCCGGCCGCCTCGGCGGCGGCCATCTCGCGGCGCAGCACGATGCGCTGGCGCGGAGTGGTGGTCAGGTCGCGGCTGGGGCAGACGGGCTCGCAGTAGCCGCACTCGACGCAGCGGTCGACCTCGGGCTCGACGGTGACGACCCGCTTGAGGTCGCGCAGGTGGGCGTCGTCGCGGTCGGTGAGCACGACGCCGGGGTTGAGCGTGCCCGCCGGGTCGCACAGGCGCTTGATCTCGCGCATGACGTCGTAGAGCTCGTCGCCGTACTGGCGGCGGACGAACGGGGCCATGACGCGGCCGGTGCCGTGCTCGGCCTTGAGCGTGCCGCCGCGCCCCAGCACGGCCTCGACCATGTCCTCGGTGAAGTCGGCGTAACGCTGCAGCTCGGTGCCGAAGCGTTCGTTCAGCATGAAGTGCAGGTTGCCGTCCTTGGCGTGGCCGAAGATGACGCTGCGCTCGTAGCGGTGCTTGGCGAACAGCTCGGTGAGGTCGTCGCACAGGTCCGCGAGGACGGGTACGGGAACGGCGACGTCCTCCAGCAGGGCGGTGGTGCCGCTGGGCCGGGCGCCGGCCACGGAGGCGTACAGACCCTTGCGGATGTGCCACAGCGCGGCCCTGACGCCGGCCTGCCTGCCGAGCCGGGCGGGGACGGACAGGGGCAGCCCGGCGAACGCCAGCTCGGCGGCCCGCTCGCGCTCGGTGAGCAGGTCGGCGTCGGACTCCTGCCACTCGACCAGCAGCGCGGCGTGCCCGGCGACGTCGAGGGAGCGCAGCACGTCGTCGGCCTTGGGGTCGGCCTGGGCCACCCGCAGCGACTCGGCGTCCAGCAGCTCGACCGCGGCCGGCCCGGCGGCGACGAGTTCGGGCATCGCGGCCATCGCCGCGCGCAGCGTCGGCAGCACGAGCAGGCCGGTGGCGGCCAGGCGGTGCGCGGGGACCGTGCGGAAGACCGCCTCGGCGACGAAGCCGAGCGTGCCCTCGCTGCCGATGATCAGGTGGGCGAGGATCTGCGCGGGCGAATCGTGGTCGAGGAGGCTGTTGAGGCCGTACCCCATGGTGTTCTTGAGCGAGAACTGGGCGGTGATGCGGCGCACCGACTCGGCGTCGCCGCGCACGCGGTCGCGCAGCCGGGCCAGCCCGTCGGCGAGCGCGGGCTCCAGCGCCCGCAGCCGCTCGTCCGCGTCGGGGGCGCCGGTGTCGACGACGGTGCCGCTGGGCAGCACGACCGTCATCGACTCCAGGGTCCGGTACGTGTTCGCGTGCGTGCCGCAGGTCATGCCGCTGGAGTTGTTGGCCACCACGCCGCCGATCGTGCACGCCGACTCGCTGGCCGGGTCGGGGCCGAGCTTGCGGCCGTACGGGGCCAGGCGGGCGTTGACCTGCCGCAGCACCGCGCCGGGCTGGACACGGACGCGCTCGCCCTCGTCCAGCACCTCGATGCCGCGGAAGTGCCGCCGGGTGTCCACCAGCAGGTGCTCGCTGACGCCCTGCCCGCTCAGGCTGGTGCCGCCGGAGCGGAAGGTGAGCGGCAGGCCCGTCCGCAGCAGCGCGGCGACCTGCTCGGCGCTCTCCGGGACCAGGACGGCCTGCGGGGTGAGCAGGTAGTGGGAGGCGTCGTGGGCCATGCCGAGCCGGTCGCCGGCCCGGGTACGGGCGATACCCGGCACGGCGGCCTCCACCGTGGCCAGGACTGCGGGATCCGGCGCGTTCATCACGTTTCCTACTCTTTCATCGGCACGATCCGCGCCGAACTCCGGCCCACCGGGCGCGGAGCTGTGGAAGCCCCCGGCCTAGCGGCGCGGGTCTATGTGGATCTTGGGGCCCGGGCCGGCGGCGGGCGGGCGGTGTCCGGCCAGGATGCCGGGGGTCTCGGCCAGGCCGACCGTGGTGGCCACCAGCGGCCGGGCGTCCACCGAGCCGTCGGTGTAGGCGGCGGCCGCCGCGGCCAGTCCGGCCGAGCCGCCCAGGATACCGACGGCGGTGACGTCCTTGAGCAGCAGGTCACGGGTGTCGAGGGTGCTCGGCATGCCGGCCAGGCCGATGTAGACCACGCGCCCGGCCGGTTCGACGAGGTCGGCGGCGAGCGCGGGTAACTCGGGCGCGTTGGAGGCGTCAACGACCGCGTCCCAGGCGAGCGGCGGCAGCTCGGGCCTGGTCCAGACGCCGGCGAAACCGAGCGTGGCGGCCAGGCGCAGCCCTTCCCGGTCGCGGCCCATCAGGTGCGTCTCGACCCCCCTGGCCCGCGCGAACAGCGCCGCCAGCAGGCCGATCGTGCCGGTGCCGAGGATCAGCAGCCGCCCTCCCCGGCCGAGCCCGGCGGCCTCGACGGCCCGCACGGCGTTGCCGCCCGGCTCCACCAGCGCGCCGAGCGCCGGATCCAGCTCGGCGGGCAGCGGGCGCAGGGCGGCGACCGGCACGGCGAGCCGTTCGGCCAGCGCTCCGGCGAAGCCGCGGCTGATGCCGATCTCGGCCAGGTCCGCGCACACGTGGTGGCGGCCGGCCAGGCAGCGCGCGCAGTCCCCGCAGCCGAGCATGGTGTCGCCGGTGACCCGGCGGCCCAGCCAGCGGCGCTCCACACCCGCGCCCACCCTGGTGACGATCCCGCACCACTCGTGGCCGGGGCGCAGCGGGTACCAGGAGCGGCCGGTGCGCAGGTAGCTCATCTCGCCGGTGAACAGCTCGACGTCGGTGCCGCACACCCCGGCCCGCTCCACGTCCACGACGACCTGCCCGGCCCCGGCGACCGGCGGCTCGACGTCGTGCACCGCGGCCTCTGCAGGACCGGTGATGACGAGGGCGCGCACCTAGCGGGGCCCCACGACCCGCTGACGCTGGCTGCCCAGGCCGTCGATGCCCAGCTCCATCACGTCGCCGGGCTGGAGCCAGATCTGCGGCTTGTGACCCATGCCGACTCCGGGCGGAGTGCCGGTGTTGATCAGGTCGCCCGGCTCCAGCACCATGAACTGGCTCAGGTGGTGGACGAGGAAGTACGGGTCGAAGATCATCGTCGCGGTGCTGCCGGTCTGGCGGCGGGTGCCGCTGACGTCCAGCCACATGCCCAAATTCCGTACGTCGGCGATCTCGTCGGGGGTGACCAGCCACGGCCCGGCCGGGTTGAACGTCTCGGCCGACTTGCCCTTGCTCCACTGGCCGCCGCGCTCCATCTGGAAGGCGCGCTCGCTGACGTCGTTGACCACGCAGTAGCCGGCGATGGCGGCGCCGGCCTCCTCGACGGAGTCGAGGTAGGAGGTACGCCGGCCGATGACGATGCCCAGCTCCACCTCCCAGTCGGGCTTGGTGGAGCCGCGGGGGATGCGCACGTCGTCGTACGGGCCGATGAGGGTGTTGGGCGGCTTGGTGAACAGGATCGGCTCGTCCGGCACGGCCTGACCGGTCTCGGCGGCGTGGTCGCTGTAATTGAGCCCGATGCACAGGATCTGGTGCGGCCTGGCGATCGGCGCGCCGATCCGCTCACCGGCGAACGCGCGGCGCTCCCCGGTCGCCACCCGCTCGGCGAGCAGCGCGGGGCCGCCCGCGGCGAAGAATCTCTCGTCGAAGTCGGGGGTGACGTCGGAGACGTCGACGTAGTGGGTGTCGTCCACGCGGACGACGGGCTTCTCGGCGCCGGGCGGGCCGATGCGCATGAGGTACACGAAGGATCTCCGCTGTCAGGAGGTCGGCGAGGCCGGGGCCGCCATGCGGGTGACGCCCGGCTCGGCCACCGGATCGGGCATGTTCCGAACCTTAGACCACCGTTCACGAAGCCGGAATACGGGGGTGAATCAGGCGAACCGCACCTCGGCGCTGACGAGCGCGCCGCCGTCGGCGTCGAGCACCCACAGCCGCGCCCCGTCCGGCTCGGGCCGGCCGGCCAGCCTGACGGGGGTACCGAGGTGGACGGGGGCGAGGGCGCGCATGGAGTACGTCGCCGGGGTACGGCCCGGACTGCGGCGCAGGGCGAGGTCGAGCAGCAGCATGCTGGTGAGCGGGCCGTGGACGAGCAGGCCCGGCTGCCCTTCCACCTCGCGGGTCCACGGGTCGTTGTAGTGGACGAGGTGGCTGTTGTAGGTCAGCGCGGAGTAGCGGAACAGGTGCACGGGGCCCAGTTCGAGCGGCTCGTCCCAGGTCAGCTCGGCCGGGCCGGGGCCCGGCTGGGGGCGGGCGGGGGCGGTGGGGCCGAGGAAGACGTCGTGCTGGCGTACGGTCACGGCGGGCCCGTCCGGTCCGCCGATCGTCCTCGCGATCGTCACGAACACGAGCCTGCCGCTGCGGCCCCGCTTGTCGTCCATCCGGTCGAGCGTGGCGGTCAGATCGAGCGTCTCGCCGTAGCGGATCGGGCGGTGGAAGGTCATCTCCTCCCCCGCGAACAGGCGGCGCGGCAGGTCGATGTCCGGCACGACGCCGTCACGGGCCGGGGTGCCGTCGGGACGCAGCGCGTCAAGGCCGAGGTCGGGCAGGAAGTAGAGCCCGTGCCGGCCTGGCGGCAGCGCCCCGCCCTCGACCGGCTCGGGGTCGTCCGGCGCGAAGGTGTCCCGATAGGCCCGCGCGGGCCACAACCGGATGGTGTCGGTCCTGGTGATCGTGCTCACAGGGCTCCTCCCGTGCGGGACGTCGGTCCGGATGGTGATCGCAAGGCCCTCCCGTGCGGGTCGGCGGTCACAGGTTTCTCCAGGTCCAGTGGCCGGCGAGGAGGGTGCCCGCGACGGGCATCGTGCGCAGTTCGTCGCGGTCGGCGGTGGCCGGGTCGCGGTCGAGGACGACCAGGTCGGCGGGGTCGCCGGGGGCGAAGCCGGCCCGCCCGCGGGAGGCGGCGGCCAGGGCCACGCCGCGCGGCAGGCGCTGCTCCGGATGCCACGGCTCGCGCTCGCCGCGGCTGCGGCTGATCGCGGAGGCGACGGCCTGCCACGGATCCAGCGGCGCGACGGGGGCGTCGGAGCCGAGCCGCAGGGCGACCCCGGCCTCGTGCAGCGAGGCGAAGGCGAAGGCTCGGCCGGTCCGCCCCTCCCACAGCCGGTCGGCGACGTCACGATCGTCCATGGCGTGCTCGGGCTGGACGCTGGCCACGAGCCCGAGCCGGGCGAAGCGGGCGAAGTCCCCGGCCCGGACGAGCTGCGCGTGCTCGATCACCCCCGGCCGCCCCAGCTCCTCGAACACGTCGACGACCTGGCTGTTCGCCCGGTCTCCAATGGCGTGCACGGCGGCCTCGATCCCGCCGGGCCAGGCCAGGGTGAGCAGGTCGCGCAGCTCTTCGACGGTGTAGCTCTCGACGCCGCACGCGTGCGGGTCCCCCGGATCGAGCCCCGGGTACGGGTCCCAGCACAGCGCGGTCCTGGTGTTGAGCGAGCCGTCCACGACGACCTTCAGCCGGCCGACGGTCACCAGCCCGGCGGGGTCGAGGGGCGCGCCGGTGCGCAGGCCCCGCGCGAGGGCGTCGTCCAGCCGGTCGGGCCAGATGGACGCCTCCACCCGCAGGCTCGTCAGCCCCTCGGCCACCCGCTCGGGCCACAGCCGGACATTGTCGGCGTGCTCGAAGTCGACGATGCCGACGACCCCGCGCCGGGCCGCCGCCCGTGCCGTGTCGCGGTAGTCGGCCACCGTCAGCGAGCCCTCCGCGTCCAGGCCGGGCGAGCCGATCCAGTCGCCCTCGCGCAGCACCCCCGACTCGTCCACGGTCACGCCCATCCGGGCGGCGGCGGCCGAGTTGATCCAGCCGCAGTGCAGGTCGGCGCTGACCAGCACGACCGGGGTGCCGGGGGCGGCCTCGTCGAGGGCGCGCAGGGTGGGCCGGTCGGGCCAGAGCGCGTCGCGGAAGCCGTACCCGGACAGGACTCCCCCGGCGGGCACGGGCGTGCGGGTGAGCGCCGCGCGGACCAGGGCGGCGGTCTCGGCGGCGCCGGCCGCGCCGGACAGGTCCACGCGGCGGCTCTGGACCACCCACTGGGTGAAGTGCACGTGCTCGTCCCACAGGCCGGGCCCGAGGTGGCGCCCGTCGAGTCTCACCGGCTCGGCGCCGGGTGCGGGCACCGTGCCGGCCGGACCGGCCGCAACGATCCGCCCGTCGCGTACGTGCACGTCGATGAGGGCGTCGTCGCCGTAGCGGCGGGCGTCGCGCAACAGCAGCCCGTTCGTGCCCGTCATCCCCGGCGCCCCGGATCGCACCGGCCCGTTCGTGCCCGTCATCCCCGGTGCCTCGGATCGCGCCGACCCGTTCGTGTCCGTCATCTCCGGCGTCTCACCTCGCGCCGGCCCTGTGTCCGTCATCCCCCGGCCTCAGATCGCGCCGGCGGCGCGGAGGGCGGCGATCTTGTCGGGGTCGTAGCCGGCCAGCGCGCCCAGGACGACCTCGGTGTCCCGGCCGAGCTCCGGCGCCGGGCGGCCGACGTCCGCCGGTGTGGCGCTCAGCTTGATCGGCTGACCGAACATCCGTACCGGGCCGAAGCCCGGATGATCGACGCTCACCACCATGTCGCGTTCGGCGGTCCCCGGGTCCTCGACCACGTCCTTGATGGACTTGACCACCGTGAGCGGCAGCACCTCCCCGGCCATCCGCTCCAGCTCCTCGCCCGTACGCCCGGCCAGCCACCGCGCGATGACGGGCCGCACGCGGCGCTCGTAGACGTCCTCGTCGAAGCGCTTGCGCATGGTGTCGATCTCGGGGTCGGCGGCCAGGCCGGGCTCGCCGAACAGCTCGCACGCCAGCCGCCAGAACTTGTCGGTGTAGGCGCCGAAGAACACGTGACCGTCCCGGCACGGGAACAGCTCGTACGGCCGCACCCACGGATGCCGGTTGCCGGTGTGCCGCGCGACGTCGCCGTCCACCGTGTAGTTGACGACGGCGTTCTCGGTGAGCGCGATGACGCTGTCCACCTGGGCGACGTCCACGAGCTGCCCCTGCCCCGTGCCTTCGGCGTGGCGCAGCGCCAGCAGCGTGCCCGTGACGGCGAAGAGGGTCGCGGCCAGGTCGCCGAGCACGGTGCCGACCCGGACGGGCGGGCCGCCCGGGTCGCCGTTCATCGACCACAGCCCGCCGGCCGCCTGCGCGGTGCTGTCGAACGCGGGCCGCCGGCTGCGCGAGCCCGTCTGCCCGTATCCGGAGATCGCCGTGTAGACCAGGCGCGGGTTGACCTCGGCGAGGGTCTCGTAGCCGACGCCGAGCTTGGCCATGGTGCCGGGGCGGAAGTTCTCGACGAGGATGTCCGCCCTGGCGGCCAGGTCCTTGAGCGCCGTGCGGCCCGCCTCGGTGGACAGGTCGAGCGTGATGGTCAGCTTGCCGCGGTTGTACTGGGCGTAGTAGCCGCTCAGCTCCCGCTCCCCCGCCCGCACGTACGGCGGGAAGCCGCGCGTGACGTCGGGGTCCCTCGGGTTCTCCACCTTGATCACGGTCGCCCCGAAGTCGGCCAGGATCTGCCCGCAGTACGGCCCGGCGAGCACGCGGGACAGGTCGAGCACCACGACCCCGGACAGCGCGCCCGGCTGCTCCGGAAGCCCTGGAAACATGTCAGCGGTCACTCTCTCTCCCTGATGTCGTGTCGTCATCGCCCAGCGGCGGGGACTGCGGCGGCGAGTGCGGTGGTGACCCGGGACGGCAGCCCGGTGCGGCCCAGTTGCGCGCCGATCCAGCGCGACACGCCGGCCAGCGCGTCCAGGTCGGCCCCGGTCGCGATCCCCATGCCGTGCAGCAGCCAGACCAGGTCCTCGGTGGCCAGGTTCCCGGTCGCGCCGCGCGCGTACGGGCAGCGCCCCAGCCCGCCGACCGAGGAGTCGAACTCGCGCACGCCCGCGTCGAGCCCGGCGACGACGTTGGCCAGCGCCTGCCCGTACGTGTCGTGCAGGTGCAGCGCGAGGTCGCCGGCGGGGACGCCGAGCGCGGCCAGGTCGCGCACGATCGCGTGGACGTGCCCGGGTGTGGCGACGCCGATGGTGTCCCCGAGCGCGACCGTCGAGCAGCCGGCCGCGAGGAGCGCGGCGGCGGTGGCGGCCACCACGGCGCGGTCCACGGGCCCCTCCCAGGGGTCGCCGAACGCCATCGAGACGTAGCCGCGCACCCCGAGCCCCTGCTCACGCGCCGCCCGCGTCACCTCCGTGGCGGTGTCGAGCGCCGCCTGCCTGGCCGCGTTGAGGTTGGCGCGGGCGAAGCTCTCCGTGGCGCTCACGACCACGGCGACGTGCCGGGTTCCCGCTTCGACGGCCCGGTCCAGGCCGCGCCGGTTGGGCACGAGCGCGACCGTACGCACGCCGTCCAGGTCGGCGAGGGCGGGCAGCACCTCGGCGGCGTCGGTCAGCTGCGGGATCCACGACGGCGGGACGAAGCTCGTCGCCTCGATGTCGCGCAGCCCGGCAGCGGCGAGGCGGCGGCAGAGCTCGATCTTCGTCCTGGCCGGGATGACGGCCGGCTCGGCCTGCAGCCCGTCGCGCGGCCCGACCTCGTAGACGCGCACCCGCTCCGGGGCCCGATCCATCCGCTCGACGATCGGCCGGGGCCGCCAGCGTTCGCGGGGCGGGGTGCTCACGCGCGTTCACCCCGCAGCGAGGCCAGCACCTCGCGGGCGTGCTCCTCCTGGATCTTCCCGTCCCGGACCAGCAGCTCCGCGACCCGCGGCACCTCGTCGGAGGTGGCGCCGGCGGTGGCCGCGACCGTCCTGGCGTGCAGCCGCATGTGCCCGTGCTGGATGCCCTCGGCGGCCAGGGCTCGGCAGGCGGCCAGGTTCTGGGCCAGGCCGACGGAGACGATGACCTCGGCCAGCTCCGCCGCCGAGGTGACGCCGAGGATCTTGACGGCCGCCTGCGCCACCGGGTGCGCGCGGGTGGCCCCGCCGACGAGGCCGACCGGCATCGGCACCTCCAGCGTGCCGGTGAGGTTGCCGTCGCGGTCCTTCTCGAAGCGCGACAGGGCGGTGTAGGCGCCGTCGCGGGCGGCGTGCGCGTGGCAGCCCGCCTCGACGGCCCGGGTGTCGTTGCCGGTCGCGAGGACGACGGCGCTGATGCCGTTCATGATGCCCTTGTTGTGGGTGGCGGCGCGGTACGGGTCCGCCTCCGCGAACGCCGAGGCCGCCACGATGTCGTCCACCACCCGCGGGCCGCCGAGCAGCTCCGCGTCGAAGACGGCCCGCGCCCGGACGAGCCGGGTGTCGGCCTTGTTGCTCAGGATGCGCAGCAGCGGCCGGCCTCCCGCGCGCTCGGCGAGCACCGGCGCGATCGCCTCGGCCATCGTGTTGACGGCGTTGGCGCCCATGGCGTCGCGCACGTCCACCAGCAGGTGGGCGATCACCTGGGGGCCCGCGCGGGTCGGGAGGACGCGGGCGGTCAGGTCGCGGGCGCCGCCGCCGAGCCGGACGAGCACGGGGTCCTGGGCGTCGGCCAGCGCCAGGATCTCCTCGCGGGCCTCCAGCACGCGGTTGCGCGCCCCGTGCGGGTCGATCACGTCCACGACCTGGATCTGGGCGATCATCACCGGGCCGGTCCCCGAGGCGTGGAAGCCGCCGTGGACGCGGGCGATCCGCGCGGCGTTGCTCGCGGCGGCCACCACGGACGGCTCCTCCGTGGCCATCGGCACCAGGCGGTCGCGCCCGTTCACTTTCACGTTGGTGGCCACGCCGAGCGGCAGCCCGATCGTGCCGATGACGTTCTCGATCATGTGGTCGGCCTGGTCCAGGGCGAGGCCGCCGGTGTCGAGCGCGCTGAGCGCGGCGGCCGCCACGCCCGCGCCGTCCGCCACCAGGGCGCGCCGCTCGGCGACGCTCCTGTCCTTGAACCCGGAGATCCGGCTGTTGACCGCCACGTGTGCTCCTCGTCGTCCGGTGGGCGCGCCGCGGGACCGATCACCGCGCGACGCCGCTGGTCCCGTCAACGTAGGACGCGCCGGCCCGGCCGGGCCATGGGTGTTCACCCCAGCCCGCCCGGCTGTTCGTGTGACGATGCCCCGCCTGCTTGACCACTGGCCGCGCTCATCAGCTCCCGCAGCCGCACGGCCAGCGAGATGCGGAAGAAGCGGTCGTCCTCGCGCCAGCCGGGGCCGAGCAGGGCGTCGAGGCGTTCGAGGCGCTGCAGGATCGTGTTGGGGTGGAAGCCGAGCATCCTGGCGGCCCTGGTGGGGCTGGCGTTGCAGCGGGCGAAGGCGCGCAGGGTGGCCTCCAGCTCGGTGCCGCGTTCGGCGTCGTAGTCGAGCACGGGGCCGATCAGCCGGGTCACGAACGAGGTCAGCGAGCGGGCGTCGGCGTCGAACACGCTCACGTACGGGAGGTAGTCGTCGGTGCCGGCCACCTCGTCGTCCACCCCGATCACCGCGAGCAGGCGGCTGGTGCGCAGGGCGAGCGTGAAGCGCGTGACGAGGCCCGCCACCGCCGCCTCGACCGGGTCACCGGTCCCGTCACGGGCCGGCTCATCGGGCGGCGGGACCACGGCGAGGACCGGGCCGCCGGCGTGGCGGGCGATGTGCTCCCTGACGGCGTGCGCGCCCACACCGGGCCGGCGCGAGTCCAGCAGCACCACCACGGCCTCGTGGCTCAGCCCGGCCAGCCCGCCCGCGCCGACGCACCGCCGCGCCGCCGCCAGGGCGCGGGCCCGCCGCCCGGCGGGGACGACGTAGAGCTGCACGGTGTCGAGCCGGGAGAGCTCGACGCCGAACGCGCGGGCGCGGCGCTCCAGATCGTCGCGGCGCCCCGGTTGCCCGTCCAGGATGTCCGCGACGAGGTCGGTGAGCAGCCGGCCCTCGGCCCGCGCCACGGCCTGCTGCTGCAGCTCCAGCAGGGAGCACACCTGGGCGGCGCGCTCGATCGTACGGCGGTCGACCGGGCCCAGCTCGAAGTCACCGGGGCCGAACAGCAGCGCCCCGAAGTCCTGCGCCCCCGCCCGCATCGCGCCCACGGCGGCCACCTCGCGGTCCGCTCCTGCGAGCACCTGGCAGCGGCCCGTCCGCGCGCCGGCCGCGACGGCGGCCAGGACCGGCGGGGTCAGCTCCACCGGGCCGCCCGCCCGCTCGCTCATGAACGGCGCGGCCGGCCCCGACGCGGCGATGACGCGATCCTCCGCGTCGATCACGGTGACACCGCGCCCGAGGGCCGCGGAGAGCGCCCGCACGAGCTGGCCGAACCCGCCGCCGTCCAGCACGACCTGGACGAGCTCCCGGTGCACCGCGCCGGCGCGGTCCCGCTCGGCCAGGTGCTCGGTGAGCCGCGCCAGCGCCGCGCGCGCCTCCTCTTCGGAACGCCACAGGTCGCGCAGCGTGTGCGCGGTCCGCAGGACGACGGAGGCGTGGTCGGCCAGCGCCGACAGCAGCGCGATCTGGTCGGGGGTGAACGAGCGCTCCTCGCGCGTCGCCACGAACAGCACGCCGAGCACGTCGTCGCCGGACACCATCGGCACGCCCAGGATGGAGACGACGCCCTCCAGCTCGACCGCCCGGTCGATGTCCGGGACGCGGCGGTCCGCCAGGTACTCGCTGTAGCGCGGCACCCAGCGGGGCATCCGCAGCTCGATGACCTCGCCGGCCAGGCCGTAGCCCGCGGGCACGTTCAGGTGGCGGAACTCGCCGCTGTAGGCGCCGGCGGTGGTGCGCACGTTGAGCTCCCTGGTGCGCGCGTCGTACTCCGACAGGTACGTCACGTCGCAGCCGAGGATCTCGTGCGCCCGCTGGACCAGCCGTTCGAGCAGGGCCTTCCCGTCGCGCGCGGCGGCCAGCTCGCGGGCGCTGGAGAACAGGGCGGCCAGCTCGTGCTCGCGGCGGCGCAGCCGTACGTGCTCGCCGCGCGCCCGGTGGACGTGCTCGCGCGCCCGCTCCTGGCGCGGGGCGGGCACGCCCAGCGTCTCCAGGGCGGCGCCGAGGTCGCGCGGGCTGACGGCGGCGTCGCCGGTGACGGCGCCGAGCACGGTGGCCAGTGCCGCCGACCGCGCGGAGATGTCGTCGCGCACGTTTCCTGCCTCCTCACGCGGCGGGTCGGACCGCCGCTGCTGCCTCCTCACGCGGCGGTCAGAGCGCCTCCTCCCCGTCGAACGGCTCCCCCATGACCGGCACGGCGGCCAGCAGCTCGCGCGTGTACGGATGCGCCGGCGCGGACAGCACGCTCTCGGTCTCCCCCGACTCCACGATCCGGCCGTGCCGCATGACGCTCACGGTGTCGCACACGTACCGGACGACGGCGAGGTTGTGCGAGATGAACAGGACGGTCAGGTCCAGCTCGGCGCGCAGCTCGCGGAGCAGGTTGAGCACGACGCCCTGCACGGAGACGTCGAGCGCGGAGGTGATCTCGTCGGCGATGACGACGTCCGGCTCGGCGGCCAGCGCCCTGGCTATGGTGACGCGCTGGCACTGGCCGCCGGAGAAGGCCGAGGGGAGGTCGCCGGCCCGCTTCGGGTCGAGGTGGACCAGGCCCAGCAGCTCCTCGACCCTGCGCTGTCTGTCCGCCCTGGACAGGCGGCGGCCGGTGGCGCGCATGGCCTCCGCGATCGAGACCCCGACGGGCATCCTGGGGTCGAGCGCCGCGTACGGGTCCTGGAAGACGAGCTGGACCCGCCTGCGGGCGGTGCGCGCGGCGGCGGAGCTCCCGGCGATGTCGGCGCCGTCCAGCCGGATGGTGCCGGCCACGGGCCTGACCAGCCCCACAGCGGCGGCGGCCAGGGTGGACTTGCCCGAGCCCGACTCGCCGACGAGCCCGTGGACGCCGCCCGAGGCGACGGTGAGGTCCACGCCGTCCACGGCGACGTGCGCGCCGGCGCCGTGCCCGTAACGCACGGTCGTGCCGGTGAATTCGAGTGTGCTCACGCTCGCGCCTCCTCGGCGACGCCGCCGCTCTCGTCGATGACGGGCAGCGGGCGGGTTCGGTCGGTGCCCATGTGCGGGACGCACGCCACCAGGGCCCGCGTGTACGGGTGCCGCGCCTCGTCCAGCCGCGCCGCGGCCACCTCCTCGACGATCTGCCCGTCCTTCATCACCAGCACCCGGTCACAGAACCCGCTGACCAGCGCGATGTCGTGGGAGATGAACAGGATGGCGCTGCCGGTCCGCCGCCGCGCGTCGCGCAGCACGCGCAGCACCTGGCGCTGCACGGTCACGTCGAGCGCGGTCGTCGGCTCGTCCGCGATGACCAGCCGCGGCCGGCCCATGAGCCCCATCCCGATCATGGCCCGCTGCCGCATGCCGCCGGACAGCTCGTGCGGGTACTGGCGGGCGCGGCGCTCGGGCCGCGCGATCCCGACCGAGGCGAGCACGTCCCTGGCCCGGTGCCGGGCCGCGGCCCTGGGGACGCCGTCGTGGGTCCGGCTCACCTCGGTGAGCTGCCGGCCGACCGTGAGCGAGGGGTTGAGCGAGGTGAGCGGGTCCTGGAAGACCACGGCCAGCTCCAGGCCGAGCCTGCGGCGGTCGGCGGCGCGCGGCGCGGCGGTCATGTCGATGCCCTGGAAGCTCAGCCGGGTGGCGTCGATCGCGGCCTCGGGGCCGAGCAGGCCGGCGACGGCCATGGCGGTGACGGACTTGCCCGACCCCGAGGCGCCGACGATGCCGACGGTCTCCCCGGGCCGGATGGTCAGGCTCACGCCGCGTACCCGCTCGACGAGCCGTCCTTGCCGGTCGGGGAAGCTGACGCGCAGGTCCTCGACCTCCACGAGCACCTCAGGATCGCCGGCCCCGGCCCGTGCGCGTGCCTTGCTCGCCCGGGGCCGCAGGGGCGTCTTCGAGGCGGACTCGCCGGTCAGCGAGCCGATCGCGTTGAGGATCAGGCCGGTGAGGACGATCGCGATGCCGGGGCCGAGGGCCGCCATCGGGTTGACGTAGATGCGCGCGATGCCTTCGCGCAGCAGGCGGCCCCAGTCGAAGCCGGGGGCCTGCACGCCCAGGCCGAGGAACGACAGCCCGGCGAAGGAGAGCAGCGCGGTGGAGGCGTACGCGGCGGTGTTGACCAGCATCGGCGGCGCGATGTTGGGGATCACGTGGCGGAGGATGACGCCGGCCGGTCCGACGCCGACGATCCTGGCGGCCCGGACGAAGTCGCGCCCGGTCACAGAGGAGGCCAGCGTGTACGTCAGCCGCGCGATCGACGGCACCCCCGCGAACCCCACGGCCAGCATGGCGCCGCTCGCGGTGGCGCCCCAGATCACGGAGAAGAACAGCGCGAGCAGCAGCCACGGGAACGACAGCAGGATGTCGATGAACGCGCTGACCAGCCGCCGCAGCGGGCAGGGCAGCACGGTCGCGACGACGCCGAGCACGATCCCGCCGCTCACGGCGACGGCCGTGGCCCCGAGCGCGAGCAGCACCGACAGCCGGGCCGCGATGAGCACGCGGGCCAGGACGTCTCGGCCGAGGTCGTCGGTGCCGAACGGATGGGCGGCGCTCGGCCCCTGGACGCGGTCGGCCACGGAGGTCGCGGTGGCGGCGTCGCCCCACACGTACGGCGCGAGCACGATGACGAGCAGCAGCGCGAACGCGCCGAGAACGGTCACGACGCCTTGCGGGCCGCGCAGCCCGCGCGGGAGGCCGGAGCGCACGATGTCAGCCCTCCATGATCGACGAACGGGGGTCGAGGGTGGCCAGAACCAGGTCGATGAGCAGATTGAGGCCGAGGACGAGCACGGCGTAGACGAGGACGACCCCCTGGATCATCGGATAGTCCTTCGCCGTGATCGACGAGACGATCGTCGAGCCGAGCCCTGGGATCACGAACACGGCCTCGATGAGCACGGTGCCGGCCACGAGCCCGGTGAGGATGAGCCCTCCGGTCGTGAGCGCGGCGGTGATCATGTTGGGCAGCGCGTGCCGCAGGTAGAGCAGGCGCGCGGGCAGCCGTTTGCCGCGCGCGGTCGTCATGTACGGGGTCTCCAGCACGGCCAGCATCTCCACGTGCACGATCCGGGCGAGGTAGGCCAGCGGCCCGACGGCCAGGGCGGCGACCGGCAGCACGGCCTGGGCGGCCCCGCCCCATCCGGCCACGGGCAGCGCGTTCAGCGTGACGCCGAACAGCGCGATGAGGCCGACGGCGAGCAGGAAGTTCGGGATGGCGATCAGGCCGCTGAGCGCCCAGGAGACCCCGGCGCCGGCCGCGCGCCCGCGCCCGCCGCGCGCCGCTACCGCCGTGGCGACGCCGATGGGCACGGCGCCGAGCGCGGCAACGAGGAAGGCGAGCAGGGAGAGGACGAGCGTGGTGGGGAACCGGTCGGCGAGCGTGGCGGCCACGGGACGGTGGGACCGCAGCGAGACGCCGAGGTCGCCGTGCAGCAGGCCGCTCAGGTAGCCGGTGAACTGCCGCCAGGCCGGCTGGTCCAGCCCCAGCTCCGCCCGGGTGCGTTCGACCAGCTCGGGGGTCGCGCTGGGGCCGAGCGCGGCGCGGACGGGGTCGCCGGGCACGAGGTGCACGACGAGGAACGTGGCGACCACGACGACGGCGAGCGAGACCAGCGCCCGGCCGAGGCGGCGCAGCACGAACGAGGCGCGGGGCGACAGCCGCGGCAGGGCGTGGCGATCCCCCCGGCGCGCCGGATCGGGCCCGGTGGCCGGTCCGGCGGGCGTCGGCCCGGTGGGGGTGGCCGGAGAGATCGCCATGGTGTCACCCCAGCATCCTGATCGTGGTGGGCGCGACGAAGTTCGGCTGCTCCAGCTCGACCCCGGACAGGTAGGTGCGCTGCTCGTTGTCGGCCAGCGGGAACACGTCGGTGCGCTCGACGAGCGCGGCCTCGGCCTGCTGCCACAGGTCGCACGTCGTCTCCGGCGTGGCGGTGGCGGCCTTCTTCGCCAGCGCCTCGTACTCGGGGTTGTCGACGAACATGAAGTTGTTGCCGCCCTTGTCGGGGGTCGCCCCGGCGAAGAACGTGCTCACCGTGACCGGGCCGCCGGGCGCGATCTGGACGAAGCCGGTGTCCCAGTCGAACGTCTGGAACAGCTGCTCCGACCAGGCGTTGGCGTCGTTCGCGGAGAGCTTGGTGGTGACGCCGAGCTTGTCCCAGGTCTGCTGGACCAGCTCGGCGGCGGGGGCGTGCGTGCCCGTGGCCGCGTCGTAGATGAACTTCACGGTCAGCGGCTTGCCGTCCTTCTCCCGTTTGCCGCCCGCGCCGAGCCGCCAGCCGGCCTGGTCGAGCAGGGATCCGGCCTTGGCCAGGTCGGTGGCGGGCAGCGTCCACTTCGGGCCGCCGGCCACGCACAGGAGCGGGTTCTTGACCACCAATGACCGGGAGTCCATCGCGGAGCCGTCGCTCACCACGTCGCCGATGGCCTTGCGGTCGAGCGCCGTGACGAGGGCCTGACGGACGAGCGGGTCGGAGGTGGGGCGCTCGGCGCGCTCGTTGAACAGCATCTCGCCGACCGGGTTGCGCACGCCGACCGAGCCGAGTTTCGCGCCGTCGAGGCGCTTGCGGTCGGTGCCGAGGACGACGGCCGCGTTGATCTCGCCGGACAGCAGCAGGTTGGCCGCGGTGCTCTCGTCGGTGACCACGCGGATCTCCAGGCTGTCCGGCAGGCCCTTCGTCTCGCTCGTGACACCCTTCGGGCCCCACGTGTAGTCCTTGCGCTTGGCGTAGGTGTACGTGGCGCCGGGGGTCGAGCCGCCCAGGGCGTACAGGCCGGTGCCGTCGGTCGTGGTCTTGAGCTTCGCGGGGTCGGCGAGGCCCGCCCCGCACACCATCTCGATCGTCCCCGTGTTGGCGAGCAGGAAGGGGTCGTTCTCCTTGGTGGTGACGGTGAGCGTGTTCCCCTCGGCCTCGGCCGAGACGCCCTTGTGGATCTGCGAGCCGTAGTAGAAGGTCGCGTGCTCGGGGTCGGCGTGGTAGTTGATGTTGTCCGCCGCCGTCTGGGCGGTGAACGGCTTGCCGTCGGAGCAGGTGACGCCGTCGTGCAGGGTGTAGGTGATCTTCTTGTCGCCCAGCTCCCAGCGGGTGGCCAGCCAGGGCTCGAACTTCCCGTCCGGGGTGGAGTAGACGAGCGACTCGTAGGCGTAGCCGACCATCTCGCGGGCGGCCAGGGAGACGCCGGTCAGCGGGTCGAGGTGGCCGGGGTCGGCGGAGATCGCCTTGACGAAGACGCCGCCGGAGACGTGCGTACCGGCTTCCGCCTGCCCGCCCGGGTCGCCGGAGCCGCCGCTCTGCCCGGAGCCGCACGCCGTCAGGCCGGTCGCGGCCAGGATGACGGCGACGGTCGCGGACGCCCTGCCGTGTCTGCTCATGTTGGTTCCTTCCGTCCGATGTGGGCCACCGGCCCCGCGGCCTTGACCGCGACCTTGAGCGTGGGCTGCGTCACGTACGTCACCGGCGTCTCCAGCACGTCGATGACCTCGACGCGGGCGGGGTCGGCCCCCGCCTGCACGGCCTTGTCGATCGCCGCCTTGCTGGCCTCCTCGATGGCGGCCACGCGGTCGGCGACGGCGCACAGCCGGTCGGCCCGGCCGCCCGCGAGGGCGATCGCGGCGCCGACCGCGTTCGCGACCGCGCCGCGTTCCGGCCGGACGACCTCGCTGGCGCCGAGGACCCGGTCGGGGACGAGGAACTCGCCACCGCCGACGACCACCAGCGGCAGCCCGGTGCGCCCGAGCGACATGCGCTCGACGGCCGACTCGATCCGGTCGTGCGCGACGGCCAGCGCCTCGGCCAGCCCCTTGCGTACGGACCGGTCCAGCGGCGGCAGCTCCCGGCCCGCCACGACCGCGCCGGCCGTGGCCGCCGCGTCGGTGAGGGTCGGGGTGGAGCCGCCGAACAGCAGCGCCTCCTCCGCGATGCGGTAGCCGACCGAGTCGGTGCCCGGCGTGCCCGCGGCCACGTCCACGATGGTGCCGCCGCCGACGCCGAGGCTGAGGATGTCCGGCATGCGGAAGTTCGTCCGTACGCCGCCGACCTCGCGCGGCAGCGTCGACTCCCTGGGGAAGCGGCCGACCAGGACGCCGAGGTCGCTGGTGGTGCCGCCGACGTCGATGACGATGGCGTCGTCCGCGCCGGACAGGGCGGCGGCGCCGCGGATCGAGTTCGCGGGGCCGGAGCCGATCGTCAGCACGGGGTAGCGGGCGGCGTACTCGACGGCCATGAACGTGCCGTCGTTCTGCGCGAAGAACGTGGCCGCGTCCAGCCCGTGCTCGACGACGACGGTCGTGAGCGCGGAGGTGATGTCGCGCGCCACCGCGTAGAGTGCGGCGTTGAGCACGGTCGCGTTCTCGCGTTCGAGCAGGCCCAGCGCCCCGATCTCGCTGCTCAGGGAGATCGGCACGTCCACGCCCACGTGGTCCTGGACGAGCGCCTCCACCTCCAGCTCCTGCTCGGGGAAGGACGGGCTGAAGATGCCGCACACGGCGACCGCGTCGAAACGGCCCTCCAGCTCGTCGAGCAGCCGGCGGACGGCGTCGCGGTCCAGCTCGGCGATGGGGTAGCCGTCCACGAGGTGCCCACCGCCGGCCAGCACGTACCCGGCCAGGACCGCCTGGCGCAGGTCGGCCGGCCAGCCGGCGAGCGGCGGGTAGACGGTGGAGGCCGGCGCGCCGAGCCGGATCACGGCGACCCGGCCCAGGTCGCGGCGGCGCACGATCGCGTTCGTCGCGTGCGTGGTGCCGAGCATCACCCGCGAGACCGCGCCCCGGTCGGGGCCGAGCTGGTCCAGCACGGCGGCCAGGCTCGACCTGATGCCCGCGGTGACGTCGCCGGTGGTGGCGCTCTTCGTCCAGGCGATGACCTCACCCGACGGGGAGATCACCACGGCGTCGGTGTTGGTGCCGCCGACGTCGATGCCGACGGACAGGTCGGTGCGGGCGTTCATCGGCGTCCTCCGACGGACGGGTCGGTGCGGGTGCTCATCGGCGTCCTCCGTCGAACGGGACGTAGTCGAGGTCGTATCCGAACGCCCTGGGGCCGGTCAGCTCCAGGCCGCGCTCGGTGCGCCACAGCGGGTCGCACGCCCACGCCAGCACGCTGACCCGCTGGCCGAAACGGAGCAGCTCGGTGGAGATCGCCTCACCGGTCTCGGAGTCGACCACGGTGATGAGGTCGGGAACGCTGGCGACGACGACACCGTCCTCGATGATCACCAGGTTCTCGTTCTGGATCTCGACCCGGGTGAGGCGGCCCCGGTCGGCGCCGACGCCCTCGACGGTCACCGACCCGCGGGTGAAGCCGCCCTCGGTGTTGCGCTCGACGTCGATCACCTTGCCCGAGACGACGACCGTGGCGGCCAGTTCGGCGGCCAGTTCCGAGACGGGCTCGGACGCGGCGAGCAGGCGGCGGCCGACCTGGACGGCGCGGCTCACCGTGCCCTCGATGACGGCGCCGGGAGCGGTCTCGGCGGTGAGCACGTAGTGGGCGCCGAGCGAGATCGCGCCGCTGGCCACGGTGATGGCGCGGGCGTGGCGCTCCAGCCAGGCGAGGTTGATCGTCCGCAGCACCGAGACGTTGCCGATGGTGTCGGCCATGACGGCGAACTCGCTCGGCAGCCCGGCCACGTTCATCGAGATCATCGTGCCCTGGGGGAAGGCGCGGCCCATGCCGTCGGCGTCGAGGACCTTGAGCCCCATCCCCGCGGCCCAGCCCACCGGGGCCACGCCGTTGCTGCCGCCGATCTCGGCCGCCATCACCGCCGTCATCGGGCGGCCCGTGATCCGTTCGACCTCGCGGACGATCGTCTCCGTCTGGCCCTCGGCGGGCAGCATCTCGATGCCGACCGACGGCGCCCCGATCGCCGACAGCACGATCACGGCGTCGTCCTCGGTGAGCTCCCCGACGGTGACGACGGGCACCGGGCCGTGCTTCTCGATCGCCGCCGCGACGGCCATCTGCTCGGTCTGGACGGCGCCTCCGCCGCCCGTGCCGAAGATGGCGGCGCCGGCCGCGAGGGCGGCGACGTCGTCCGCGGCGATCTCGCACAGGCGCGCGGGCGCGGCGGTCCTGGCGGTCGCGGCGGTTCCGGCGGTTCCGGCGGTTCCGGCGGGCGGGTGCGCGGACGTGGTCGTGGCGGCGGGCGGGTGCACGGGCGCGCCGCCGCCTCCGGTAGGCAGGTCCTGGTCGGGCATGTCTTGAGGCTAGGGAGCCCGGTCAAACCCAACAATGTGCCAAGCACCCAGAGAAACACGCCAGACTGTGCTCATGGAACAAGTCAGCCTGGCGGACATCGTCGCCCAGGGCGACAGGATGGGCATCCGGTGCGTCGCGGGCGATCCCGAGGGCGTCGGAGTGTCGGGCGTGCAGATCGTGGCCAAGGACGACCTGCGCCAGGCGTCGCCGGGCCGGCTGGTGATCGTGGCCATGCCGCACGGGGCGGTGCCGCGGCCGTACCAGGTGGACATCGCCATCAGGCATGCCATCGGCGCGCGCTGCGCCGGCATCGTGTTCGCCGGCGACTTCCCGATCGCCGAGACCGCCCGCGCGCTCGCCGAGCGCGGCGGGCTGCCGGTGCTGATGAGCGCGGTGACGCCGTCCGAGCTGGCGGTGCTGCTCGACCGGGCGATCCGCGGCGGCGCCGAGGAGGCGCTGTCCAGGGCCGAGTACGCCATCGCGCGGGCCACGGAGGCAGCCGGAGAGTCGCCGGGGCGGCCGATGGAGGCCGTGCTCGACGAGGTCGGCGCGGCGCTCGGCGCCCGGCTCACCCTCGTCGAGGACCCCGGCGTGCCGTGGTCGGAGCCGCACGCCGTCTGTGTGGGCGAGGTGCCGGTCGGGCGTCTGGTCGCCGACCGCGACGACGCCTCCGTCACGGTGGCGCTCCCGGTGATCGCCGCGATGCTCTCCCGCATCCTGCAACGGCAGCTCCAGGCCAGGTTCGGGCCGGTACGCTCGCGCGCCGACCTCATCATCGAGCTCGTCTTCGCCGAGTCCTCGCGCATCGACCGGCTCGCCATCGAGGCCACCCGCGCCGGGCTGCCGGTGTCGCTGTCCCACGCGGTCGCCTGGCTCATCCCCACCCACCGCGACGACCCCGAGCAGCGCCCGCCCGCCGTGCTCGCGTCCTCCGTCGAGCTGCACGCGCTGCAACTCGTGGACCGGCGCGACGAGGTGTGGCACCTGGCCACGTTCCACGACGACACCGTCATGGTGGCCTCGGAGGAGACCGGCGCCGCCGACCACCAGCGGCGGCTGCGCGACGTCATGGAGGCCGTGGCCGCCCACGCCCGCTCTGTCGCGGGCGAGGAGTGGTCGTTCACCGTGGGGCTCGGCACGCCGCAGAGCGGGGCGGCCGGGCTGCGGCAGTCCGCGACGGAGGCGCACATCGCCGCCGACGCGGCCGTCGCGGGCGGCCGGGCGGGCGGCATCGAGGTCACCGACGTCACCGGGCTGCGCCGGGTGCTGCTCGACTTCTACGCCTCACCGCTGAGCCGGTCGCTGCTGGACGACATCCTGGCCCCCCTCGACGCGCTCGGGCCCGAACGCGCGGCGATCGCCATGCGCACCCTGGTCGCCTACCTCGGCCACCGCAACTCGCTGGCCCGGGCGGGCGCGGAGCTCAACCTGCACGCCAACGCGGTCAACTACCGCGTCAGGCGGATCGAGCAGACGCTCGGGCTCGACCTCACCGCGCCGGACGTGCGCTTCTCCGTCGAACTGGCCTGCCGCGTACGCCTCGCCGCCTCGGGCCGCTGACCCCGTGGGCCCGCCGCATCGTCACGCCGACCTCGCCGGATCGCCGCGGATCGGGGCCGCCGGCCTCGCCGGCTCGTAGGATCGGGACGCCGACCTGGCCTGCTCTGTTCACCCTTCCCTCATTCGCCTGGTAGACGTTGAGACCCATGCACGGACACACTGCGCGCGACCCCGAGACCGAACGTTCCCGCCGCTGGCTGCTGAACCGGGCGCTGCTGCTCGGCGGCGCCGCCGCGGTGACGGCCATGACCGGCTGCTCCCCCAGCTCGCCCGGCGGCGCCCCGGCCAGCGCCGCCCGCTCCTCCGGCGCGCCTCCTCCCGGCGGGGCGGCCCCCAGACCCGGCGAGATCTCCTACGACGACTTCGTCGGCGTCACCACCGACGGCAAGGTGGTCGAGGACCTGTACGCGGTCCACTCCACGGGCGTCTCCACCGCCGCGCTCGTCAAGGCGGCCAAGGCGTTCCTCAAGGGGCTCCCGGCGGCGCAGCGGCGGGAGACGCTGTACGACGTACGCGCCGACGAGTGGCTGGCCTGGAGCAACCTCGACGGCTTCGAGCGCAAGGGCGTCCGCATGGGCGACCTGACCAAGGCCCAGCGCGCCCGGGGCTACGCGGTGCTGGAGGCGGCGCTGTCCGCCGACGGGCTGACCCAGACCCGCAACATCATGAAGCTCAACGCGTTCCTGGGCGAGCAGGCCGGCGGCGGCAGGGAGAGCCTCACCGAGGGCCACTACTTCTTCACGGTCATGGGCACGCCGTCCGCCACGCAGCCCTGGGGCTTCCAGTTCGAGGGTCACCACCTGGCCGTCAACTACTTCGTGCTCAAGGACCAGGTGGTCATGACGCCGACGTTCATGGGCTCCGAGCCGACGTCGGCCACATACAGGGGCGAGCGCGTCACCGTGTTCACCAGGGAGACCGAGGCCGGGCTCGCGCTGCTGCACGCGCTGACCCCGGAGCAGCGCGCCGAGGTGATCTCCACGACGGAGGTGAAGCGCGGCGCCAACATGAAGGCGGGCGCCGGCGCCGACAACCTCCGCCTCCCCTACGCCGGCCTGGCCGCCTCCCGCTTCACGCCCGAACAGCGCGGCAAACTGCTCGACCTCCTCCGCGTCTACGTCGGCTACCAGGCCGAGGGGCACGCGGCCGTACGGATGAAGGAGGTCGAGGAGCACCTGGACGAGACGTACTTCTGCTGGCTCGGCGAGACCGGCGACGACTCCGCGTTCTACTACCGCGTGCACAGCCCGGTCGTGCTCATCGAGTACGACGCCCAGGCCCCGATCGCGTACGGCGACGAACGCGGCCCCGGCGGGGAGCCGACCCGCCAGCACATCCACACCGTCGTCCGCACCCCCAACGGCAACGACTACGGCGCCGACCTGCTCCGCCTCCACCTGGAGACCGACCACAGTTCCTGAGGCGGGTTCGGTGGAGGGAGGACGTCATGGACGTCGCCGGGCTCGGCTCGTTCCCGAGGCCGGCCTGCCGCCCTCATCGCCGCCGTCCGCTTCCCCTCACGCGACGTTACGCCGCCTGCGAACCTCGCCCGCATCGCGTCGGCGCAGGTGATTGAGTGCTCGCATGAACGTACTCATTCTTGGCGGGACGGCTTGGCTCGGGCGCGAGGTGGCGCGGCAGGCGGCCGGGCGTGGTCACGCGGTGACGTGCCTGGCACGCGGCGAGAGCGGTCCCGTGGCCGGCGGCACGACGCTGGTGACGGCGGACCGGCGGGCCGCGGACGCGTATGAGCAGGTGCGGCGCCAGGACTGGGACGCGGTCGTGGAGGTGTCGTGGCAGCCGGGCCTGGTGCGCGGCGCCTTGGCGGCCCTCGGTGAGCGGGCGAAGCACTGGGTCTACGTGTCCTCCGTCAGCGCCTATGCCGATCACGGGGTGCCCGGCGCCGACGAGTCCGCGCCGTTGCTGGAGCCGACCGACGTCGACGAGGCCGACAGGGAGCTCTACGGCGAGGCGAAGGCCGCCTGCGAGCTGGCCTCGGCCGAGATTCTGGGCGACCGGCTGCTCATCGCGCGGGCCGGGCTGATCGGCGGGCCCGGCGACCACAGCGGGCGCTCCGGCTACTGGGTGGCGCGGGCCGCCCGCGACCCGCACGCGCCGCTGCTGGTGCCCGACTCCGCCGGCATCCCCACCCAGGTGATCGACGCTCGTGACCTGGCCGCGTGGCTGCTCGACTGCGCCGAGACCGGCACCACCGGCACGTACAACACGGTCGGGCCGCAGGTGCCCTTCGGCGAGTGGATCGAGCTGTGCCGCACCATCGGCGGGCACACCGGCCCGGTGGTCACCGCCGATCCCGCGTGGCTGCTTGAGCAGGGCGTCGCCGAGTACATGGGGCCTGAGTCGCTGCCGATGTGGCTGGTCGAGCAGGGTTGGGAGGGCTGGTCGTCCCGTTCCGGCCAGGCCGCACTGTCCGCCGGCCTCCGCCACCGCCCCCGGGCCGACCTGCTCACCGACCTGCTGGCGTGGGAGCGGGAGGAGGGGCTCGACCGGGACCGGCGGGCTGGGCTCAGCGCGGGGCGGGAGCGGGAGTTGCTCACCCTCCTCGGCGACACGGCACGCTAGGAAGCGGGAAGCGGGAAGCGGAGTCCCGTCCGGGACGGGCGCCTCTGTGCTGGTCGACCGTTTCTCCGCTGTCGGCGGTCCATCAAGCGCTCCTCGTCTGCTCGACGAGTCCGCCTGGCTCGCCGCTGCTGCTCAGCGCCCCGCTTGGCGGGTGCGTCTCGTCTGCGCAGGTCAACGTCGTGCGGGGTGCGGTTTCCCGCGTGCGGCTGGGGGCAGTGGCGGGGTCGAGGAGGTGCCTGTGACTGCAGCCGACCATGCGCGAGCCCGCGGCCACCGGCAGCCGTGTGCCCACGGGCGGCACGGTGGCTTGGGGCTACCCGGCGACTTCGGGCAACACGGTGACCTGGGCCGGCACCCTGACCCGGGCCAGCACCGCCGCCCAGGCCCGCGCCGTGACCCCGGCCGGCACGGGGGCTTCTGGCAACGCCGTCAACCGGCGCGACGCTGTCTGCTCGGGCAGCTTGGGCGCTTTGGGCGACGTTGTGAGTTCGTGCGGCACCGTCTTGATGGCGGGTGGGTGGGTGATGGCGGCGTGTGGGGTCGTCGGGTGGCTCGTGGGAGGGTGTTGTGAGACTGCCCGCACCGCGTGGTCCGCTCACCTCGTTGCTGTTCGAGCGGCTGGTTCACCCGCCGGAGGCGTACCCGTACCGGGCGAACGGGCGGGCGGGTCAGGGGCGGTTCACGGACCACCAGCATCCGCGAGCGCCGCACGGGCACCTCAGCGAACGGCGGCCGGCGGCCGATGGGCGGTCGGCGCATGCGTACGCGCATCTCATCGGCGGGCATGGGGCGGAAGGGTGGCCTTCGCCGTTGCATGTCGGCGATGGTGGTCTGGGGGATGACGACTTCCAGTTGGCCCTGTTCGCCTGCTACGAGCTGCACTACCAGGGCTTCCAGGACGTGGACGACCGCTGGGAGTGGCATCCGTGGCTGCTGGCCGCGCGGGCCGTACTGGAGGAGCGGTTCGAGGAGGCGCTGGGTCGGGCCGTGGCCCGGCCGTCGCTGGACGGGCCGAAAGGGGTGCGGCGGGCGCTCAACGAGCTGACCGCCGACGACGCGGGACCCTCCGTGTCCACGTTCCTGGCTCGTCACGCCGACCGCGGACAGTTCCGCGAGTTCGTCGTGCATCGGTCGATCTACCACCTGAAGGAGGCCGACCCGCACACCTGGGCGATCCCGCGCCTGCGTGGCGCGGCGAAGGCGGCGCTGGTGGAGATCCAGGCCGACGAGTACGGCGGCGGCCGGCCGGAACGCATGCACTCCGAGCTGTTCCGCGCCACCATGCGCGGCCTCGGCCTGGACGACTCCTACGGCGCCTACCTCGGGCAGGTGCCGGGCATCACGCTGGCCGTCTCGAACGCCATGTCCCTGTTCGGCCTGCACCGGCGCCTGCGCGGCGCGCTCGCCGGGCACCTGGCCGCGCTGGAGATGACCTCCTCCCTGCCCAATCGCCGCTACGCGACCGGTCTGCGCAGGCTCGGCGGCGACGATGACGCCGCCCGCTTCTATGACGAGCACGTGCAGGCCGACGCGGTGCACGAGCAGATCGCCGCCCACGACCTGTGCGCGAACCTGGCCGCCGGTGAACCCGCGCTCGCGCAGGACATCCTGTACGGAGCCGCGTGCGCCCTGGAGCTGGAGCGCCTGTGGGCGGGGCACGTCCTCGACCGGTGGGAACGGGGGGTCACCTCCCTCGTCGAGGCACCGGCCGCGAAGGTGCCCGCGCGGGAGGGATGCGATGCCGCCTCGAAACGATGACGCCGCGATGGAGAGGGACGGTGCGGCGGCGGGCGACCATGGCGCCGCACCAGGTTCGGACCCGCACGCGGAGGCGAAGGCGAAGCCGGGCACGGAGGCGGGTTCCGGGGTGGTGACGGTGACGACCTGTGAGGACGGGCCGCTGCTGGTGCGGGGGGCGTTCGAGCTGGTGACTCAGGACGGTGAGTCCATTCCGGCCGGGCGGGCCACGGTCGCGTTGTGCCGGTGCGGCTTGTCGTCGGTGAAGCCGTTCTGCGACGGGTCGCACAAGGCGGCGGGGTTCAAGGCGGCGAGCGAGCCCGACCTGCCGGGCTGACCCGGCGACCGGCCCACGTGCTGGGCCGGCTGCCGGCCGAGCCCCTGGGCCCGCTGTCTGCGCAGGTCCCGGCGCAGCCGGCGGACGGAGTGGGCCGCGCGGCTGAGTTTCCGGCCCGCGTACGGCACTCCGCCGCGTACGGAGGCGGCCAGGGCGAGCCAGCTGCACGTCGCCCGTTCCAGCACCCAGATCGGGGCGCACAGTGCGGCGGCGGCGGGGAAGACGTGCCTGCCTCCGGCTCGGCGGCGGCCGGTTTCGGCCAGGGCCACGGTGAGCGCGGCGCCTGCGGCCAGGGCGGTGTATCTCCGGCGCAGCAGGCAGACGGCCACGGCGGGGAGCACGGACAGGAACACCGCCATGCGGACGGGCTGGGCCAGGTCGTCGTACGCCTGCCGGACCCGCTGCCCCCAGAAGCGGGCGGCGTCGGGGGGCAGGCGGCGCACGTAGAGGTCGAGCGGGCGGAGCTCCCTGCCGCCGTGGGCCCGGACGGTGCGGATGAGCTCAAGGTTCTCGAACAGGACGTCGCCGTCGTACCCGCCGCCCATCCGTTCGACGAAGGAGCGGCGCAGGCCGAACGTCCCGGGATAGTCGGCGCCGACACAGCGGTTGAGCAGCGTGCGGGCGGTGTCCCAGAGGGCGTGCCAGGGCAGGTGGGTGAAGTGGTTCTGGGGGCGGACGAGGTCGGCGCCGGCGAGGAGGGCGTCCATCCTGGCGAGGGTGTGCCGGTCGTACCGTACGTCGTCGTCGGCGATGATCACGTGCTCGGCGCGGGCCAGGCGCAGGCCGGTGATGACGCCGTTGACCTTGCCGTTGGCGAAGCGGAGGTCGGGCGCGGGGCGTACGTGCTCGGCGAGGCCGCGCCAGGCGGCGGCGTGCCGTTCGAACAGCGGCGGGGCGGAGCCGTCGACGACGATGACCCGCACGTGCCGGCGGAGGGAGCCGAGGTAGGCGGTCAGCTCGTCGAGGCCGGAGTCGTCCGCCCAGCGCAGCGGCAGCACGTAGTCCACATCGCCGCGCCTGCCCGGCAGGAGTGCCGCTAAACGGACGGTTGAAATGGGTGTTTCGGACCGCCCCGATCGTGGTCACGATATCCGAACATACTGGTGGTTGGTCATGTCCGAATATCGCTGGTCCGGCGTCGCGGGGGCTGCGATGCTGCTCGCCGCCGACGTTGACCTCTTCGGAAGGACCTGATCGTGACCTCCACTTCGATCGACCACGCGGCCCGGTTCCGCGCCCTGCACCAGGGTGCCGTCCTCGTGCTGCCCAATGCCTGGGACGCGGCCTCGGCCGCCCTCGTCGAGGCCGCGGGAGCCCAGGCCGTCGCGACGACGAGCGCCGGCGTCTCGTGGGCGAACGGCGCCCCCGACGGCTCAGGGCTGGGACGGGAGGCGATGGCCGCCGCGGTCGCGCGGATCGTGGCGGCGGTGCGCGTGCCGGTCACCGCGGACATCGAGGGCGGGTACGGCGACGTCGGCGGCACCGTGCGCGCGGTGATCCAGGCCGGCGCGGTCGGCATCAACCTGGAGGACTCCCCCGGCTCTCCCCTGCTTCCGGCCGGCGAGCAGGCCGAGCGCATCGCCGCCGCCCGGGCCGCCGCCGAGGCGGAGGGCGTGGACCTGTTCGTCAACGCCCGCACCGACGTCTACCTGGCGGGTGTTCCGGGGGATCAGGCGGCCGAGGTGGAGGAGCGGGCGCGGGTCTACGCCGAGGCGGGGGCGGACGGGCTGTTCGTGCCCGGGCTGCTCGACCAGGACGTCATCGCCCGTCTGGCCAAGGGGCCGCTGCCGCTGAACGTGATGGCCGGCCCGGGAGCGCCGCCGGTGGCCGAGCTGGCGGCGGCCGGGGTGGCCAGGGTGAGCGTGGGCTCGGCGATCGCCCAGTCCGCGTACGCGGTCGCCGCCCGGGCCGCGGCCGAACTGCTGGCGGGCGGCACGTACGAGACGCTCGCGGACGGCCTCGCCTACGGCGCGCTGAACGACACCCTGCGCTGACCGGCCCCCACCACGCTCGACCCTGAGCGGGGCTTTTGCAGGGGGTTGATCGGGGGCACGACCCTCCGGAGGGCTGCGAGCTGGAGGTTCGATGCGTCTGGACACGCTGTTCGTCAACGGCCGGTTCACCACCCTGGATCCCGACCGGCCGTACGCCACCCGACTCGGCGTGTTCGGCGGCCGGGTCGCCGGGCTGGACGACGAGCTCGACGGCGTGGGCGCGGACGTGGTCGTGGACCTGGGCGGGGCGCCGGTGGTGCCGGGGTTCAACGACGCCCACCACCATCTGAGCCTGCGCGGCCAGCGGATGCGTGAGCTGGACCTGCGGGTGGCCACCCTGGACGAGTTGTACGCGCGGGTGGCCGAGCGGGCCGCCACGCTGCCCGAGGGCGCATGGGTGCGCGGCGGCGGCTACGACCAGTACAAGCTGGGCGCCCACCCCGACCGTGAGGCCCTGGACCGGGCGGCGGGCGGCCGGCCGGTCTGGGTCCAGCACACCTCGTGCCACATGGGCGTGGCGAGCACGGCGGCGTTCGCGCTCATGGGGTTCCCCGCGCTGGAGGACGTGCCCGACGTGCCGGGCGGCGCGGTGAGCCGCGACGAGCGCGGGCTGCCGGACGGGCTGCTGGCCGAGCAGGCCCAGGAGCTGGCCCTGCGGCTGCTGCGGCCCCTGGCGCACGAGGAGTTCGTCGCGGGCATCGCGCTGGCCTCGCGGGCCGCCGCCGCCGAGGGCCTGACCAGCTTCACCGAGCCGGGCGTCGGTCTGGGCCTGGCGGGCAACGGGCCCTGGGACATCGCGGACTTCCAGGACGCCGTGCACCGCGGCCTGCTCCTGCAGCGCGCCACGCTCATGCCGGGCTCGGCCAATCTGCACGCCGTGGAGGCCAGGTTCGGGCTGGATCTGGGCGTACGCACCGGCCTCGGCGACGAGTGGCTGCGGATCGGCCCGGTGAAGCTGTTCTCGGACGGCTCGCTGATCGGCAGGACGGCCGCCATGTGCCACGACTACGAGGGCGAGCCGGGCAACCGGGGCTTCCTCCAGGAGGAGGAGACGGCGCTGCGTACGTTCATCCTGCACGCCCACGGCTCGGGCTGGCAGGTGGCCACGCACGCCATCGGCGACGCGGCCGTGGACGTGGTGCTGGACGCCTACGCCGAGGCCCAGGCGCGGCATCCGCGCCCCGGCGCGAGACACCGGATCGAGCACTGCGGCCTGACCACCGACGCGCAGGTGGAAAGGATCGCCGAGCTCGGCGTCATCCCGGTCCCGCAGGGCCGGTTCGTGACGGAGCTCGGTGACGGGATGCTGGCGGCGCTGGGCCGGGGCCGGATCCGCGGCTGCTACCGGCAGCGCTCGTTCCTGGAGGCGGGGATCGTGCTGCCGGGCAGCTCCGACTGCCCGGTGGTCGAGGGCGCGCCGCTGCTCGGCATCCACGACCTGGTCAACCAGACGACCGCGGCGGGGGTGCCGTTCAACCCGGACGAGGCGCTGACCGTGGAGCAGGCGTTGCGGGCGTACACGACAGGGTCGGCGTACGCGGTGCGCGAGGAGGAGCGCAAGGGCACGCTGGGCCGCGGCATGCTGGCGGACTTCGCGGTGCTCTCCGACGACCTGCTCGCGACCGGACAGGAGCGGATCGGGGACATCGTGGTGATCGCCACGGTCGTGGGCGGCCGGCTGGTGCACGACGTCCGGTGACGGCGGTGGGGCCTGAACCGCCTCGGCGGCGAACCTGGAGGATCCGGGCGAACGGGGCCGGACATCGTCCGGGGCCGCCCGGCGGCCGTACGCGGAACCGGTGGACGGACGGAAGGCCGCCTTCCCGCGGGCGAAGCGGGGAGGCGGCCTTCCGGGCCCCCATGGTCTAGGCGGTGGTGCCGGCGACCTCCGGCTTCGGCGCCGGCCCCGGCTCCGAGATGTCCAGGCTGTCGCGGAGCTGGGCGGGCTTGAGGAAGATCGCGGCGATGAGCCCGACGACGGCGATGGCCGCCGAGACGAGGAAGATGTGCCCCGTGGCGTCGCCGTAGGCGGCGCGCACGATCTCCTTGATGGGCTCGGGCAGGGCCGCGATGTTCAGGCTGCCGCCGGCCGCCGCGGCGTCCCCCGTGACCGGGATGCCCGCCTTGGCCAGGCCCTCGCTGATGTTGGTCGCGACCTGACCGGCCAGGATGGCGCCGAGCACCGAGACGCCGACGGTGCCGCCGAGCGAGCGGAAGAAGGTGACCGCGCCGCTGGCCGCGCCGATCTCGCGCAGCGGGACCGTGTTCTGGATGACCAGGACGAGGTTCTGCATGGACATGCCGACGCCGACGCCCACGAGGAGCATGTACGCCGAGACCAGCACGAGCGGGGTCTCGTGGTCGATCGTGGCCAGACCGGCGAAGCCCGCCAGCAGGACGATCAGTCCGGCCAGGATGTACGGCTTCGTCCGGCCGCTCTTGGAGACCATCCGGCCGCTGATGGTCGAGGAGAACAGCACGCCGACCATCATGGGGATGGTCAGCAGGCCGGCGGTGGTGGGCCCGTACCCGCGGCCGATCTGGAAGTACTGACCGAGGAAGACCGAGCCGCCGAACATGGCCATGCCGACCGCGAGGCTGGCCAGGATGGCCAGCGCGGGGGTGCGGCGGCTGATGACGTGCAGCGGCACGACCGGCTCCTTGACCACGGACTCGACGAAGACGGCCGCGACGAGCAGCAGCACGCCGCCGCCCGCCATCACGGCGGTCTGCCAGGAGAGCCAGTCGAAGGAGTTGCCGACGAACGTGACCCAGATGAGCAGGACGCTGACGCCCGCGGCGATGAGGGTCGCGCCCCAGTAGTCGATGCTCACGTCGGCGCGGCGCACCGTCGGCATGTTCAGCGTCTTGGCCAGCATCGCGAAGGCGGCGACGGTGAACGGCACGGCGATGAAGAAGCACCAGCGCCAGCCGAGCCAGGAGGTGTCGGCGATGAGGCCGCCGAGCAGCGGACCGCCGACCGTGGCCACGGCCATGACGGCGCCGAGGTAGCCGTTGTACCGGCCGCGCTCCTTCGGCGGGATCATGGCGGCGATCACGACCTGCGTGAGGATCTGCAGCGCGCCCATGCCCAGGCCCTGGATCGCCCGAAAGGCGATGAGCTGGCCGGTGTTCTGGGCGAAGCCGCAGGCCAGCGAGCTGACCATGAAGATGACGATGGCGATCTGGAGCAGCAGCTTCTTGTTGAACAGGTCGGCGAGCTTGCCCCAGATGGGCGTCGAGGCGGTCGAGGCCAGCAGGGATGCGGTGACGACCCAGGTGTACTGCGACTGGCTGCCCTCAAGGGCGCCGATGATCTGCGGCAGCGCGACCGAGACGATGGTGGCGCTGATCATGGCGACGAACAGGACGAGGAGCAGGCCGCTGAGGGCTTCGAGGATCTGGCGGTGGGTCATCGGCTCCGCCGCCGCGGACGGCGCTGCCGGCTGGGCACTCACACGCAACCTCCGATCAAGGGGAAAGGGATGCAACCTGGACACCTTACATGCTCATGTGGCAACTTTGCGCATTGAGCATTTATTCCCCTTGGGTAAGCTTGGACACATCATGAGCATGACAGGGCTGCGCGAGCGCAAGAAGGCCGAGACGAGGCAGGCGGTGCACGAGGCCGCGCTGCGGCTCACCGTCGAGCACGGCCTGGAGAACGTCACCGTCGAGGCCATCGCCGACGCCGCCAACATCTCCCGCCGTACGTTCTCGAACTACTTCGACGGCAAGGAGGACGCGCTGCTGTACGGCGAGTCGCAACGCCTCGGCACACTCGTCCGGCGGGTACGCGAGCAGCCGCCCGACCGGTCCGCCTGGCGGGCGCTGCGCGGCGCGCTGGACAGCCTGCACGAGGAGAGTGACGTCGCCGACCGCGCGCAGCACGTGCGCGCCCGGCTGGCCATGAATCACCCCTCCTTGATGGCCCGGCAGCTGGCCTACCGGGTCCGGCTGGAGCAGGAGCTCAGCGCGGCGGTGGCCGGGCGGGAGCAGGCCGGCGACGCGGGCCCCGAGCTGCTCACCGCCGCGTTCCTGACCGCGCTGCGGGTCGCCGCCCAGTGGTGGTGCGCCGAGCAGGAGACCCGGTCGTTGCACCAGCTGAGCGTCCTGGCCCTCGACCAGATCGCCCGGCCGTTCACCTGACCGCGGCGGGCCGACTTGAGCGGAGCCCGGTGCGCCGCCGTGCCGTATGGATCGTGGGAACGCTTCTGGGACACACTGAGCAGACCGGTCGTACGCCACTCCTCACCGCTGGAGCGTCCATGAACCTGGAACCGATCCCCACCGACCAGCTCGCCTTCCGGATGCCGCCCACCTTCGACGACGTGGCGGACGAGCGGCGTCACCGGCAGGAACGTCTGGTGGCGGCGCTGCGCCTGTTCGGCAGGTTCGGCTTCGAGGAGGGCGTCGCCGGGCACATCACCGCCCGCGACCCCGAGCACCTGGACCACTTCTGGGTCAACCCGTTCGGCATGAGCTTCAAGCACATCAGGGTCAGTGACCTGATCCTGGTCAACCACCAGGGGCAGGTGGTGCACGGCGGCCACCACGTCAACCAGGCCGCGTTCGCGATCCACTCGATGGTGCACCAGGCCCGTCCCGACGCGGTCGCCGCCGCCCACTCCCACTCCGTGCACGGCAAGGCGCTGTCGTCCCTCGGCGTCCTGCTCGAACCGCTCACCCAGGACGCCTGCGCCTTCTACGAGGACCACGGGCTGTTCGACGACTACACCGGCGTGGTGCTGGACGTCGAGGAGGGCCGCCGGATCGCCCGGGCGCTCGGCTCGCACAAGGCCGTCATCCTGCGCAACCACGGCCTGTTGACCGTGGGCGGCTCGGTGGACGCGGCGGCCTGGTGGTTCATCACCATGGAACGCTCGTGCCAGGCGCAGCTGCTGGCCAAGGCGGCCGGGCCGACGGTCTCCATCGAGCACGAGCAGGCCAAGCTGACGCACGGGCAGATCGGCGGCGACTTCGCCGGCTGGCTCAACTTCCAGCCGCTGTACGACCAGATCGTCCGCTCCGACCCGGACCTGTTCGACTGACCAGAGCTGGTCGATCGGCGGGGGTCTGTTCGGGCTGACAGGGCCTGTCCGACCGGCAGGGCCTGTCCGACCGGCAGGGCCTGTCCGACCGGCAGGGCCTGTCCGACCGGCAGGGCCTGCTCGACTGACAGGGCCTGCTTGCCCGGCAGGGCGTGACCGTCCTGCCGGGTGGCTAGCGGGCCGGCAGGGTGGTCAGGGTCTTCCTGCCGTCCGTCACGATGATACGGAAGTCGTCCACGCCGGAGGCCAGGGCGAGCTCGTCGTCCCCGTCGCCGTCGTAGTCGCCCGCCGCCAGCGGCCTGGACCCGGCCGCCGCGGCGAGCCGCCCGCCCGCGCGCAGGCCGCCCGCCGCGCCCCAGAAGGTCAGGATCGGCCGGGACCCGCCGCCGAAGGCGAGGTCGTCGCGGCCGTCGCCGTCGAAGTCGCCCGACACCGCCCGGCCCGCGGTGCCCTTGAACGTGCCGGTGCGCCCGCCGCCGTAGTAGACGGTCAGGGTCTGATCGACCGAGGGCGCCTCGCTCTCGTAGCCGGGCTCGTCGTTGCGGCTGCCGTCGTCGCCGACGGCCACGTCTCTGGAACCGTCGCCGTCGAAGTCGCCGAACGCCGCCGACATCCCCTTGTTGAGCTTGCGCCCCTGCTTGGCGGGCCCGCCACGGCCGGGGGTGAGCAGCCAGCCGGAGGTCTGCTCCCCGTCGTCGCCCTCGTACACGAGCAGGGCCGTGGCGTGACCGGGGCCGATCCGGTCCACGCTCATCCGCCAGAACTCCGAGCCGGTCGGGGACGGCTGGACGCTCCGCCTGCGCGGGGCGCCGTCGCGGGCGAAGGGCCCGTACAGGACGGCCAGGTTCGTGTCGGAGGCGCCGTGCGCCGGCGGGCTGGACATGGCCACGTCGGCGGCGCCGTCGCCGTCGAAGTCACCGGCGACGGCGCGGTAGTTGCCCACGTCGCCGGCCACGGGGAGCGGCACCGGGGTCGGCGTCGCCGTGGCCGCGATGCCGCGCGGGCCGCCCCAGAAGATGTGCGGGCCCATCCGGTGCTCGCCGCCGCCCGGCCGGCCGTACGCGAGGACGTCGCCGAAGCCGTCGCCGTCGAGGTCGGCCCTGATGCCGTCGTCGATCAGCCAGGGGTCGAACGTCTCGGACGTGATGAGCGTGCGCCTGCGGGGGTCGAGGCCCTGGGGCGAGCCGTGGACGATGGACAGGTAGCGCCGGTCCTCGCGCGGCAGATCGACCTGGACGACCAGGTCGGAGCGGCCGTCACCGTCGATGTCGTCGGCGCGCCGCGCACCCGGTGCGGTGGGCGGCGCATCCGGCGTGGTGGGCGGCGCATCCGCGGAGACGGGCGGCGCGGACGTCGCCGGGGTGGAGGTGGCGGGCGCCGGAGTGGCCGGCGGGCGCGGCGTCGTCCCGGGGCCGCACGCGGTGACCAGCAGGGCCAGCACCGGCCAGATCATCACCTTACGCGGCACGACCACAGCCTAGCCGCCGTCCCGCCGCCGCGCCCTGCGCACGCGGCACGCCGCGACCCCGCCCAGGCGCGCCCGTTCACGAAACGCCGGAGCGCCGCCCCGCCTGCACGAAAGGCCGGAGCGCCGCCCCGCCCGCACGAAACGCCGGAGCGCCGCCGCGCCTCGTTCACCCGCACGCGGCGGAGCCGCGGGTCACCAGTCGCCGCGGTAGAGCTGGCCGCGGATCGCGCCGCCGGGGAACGCGGCGGTGTGCAGGTTCACGTACCAGTTCTTCGGGTTGTTCCAGATGCGGCGCGAGGTCGCGCGGTCGGCCTTCACGCTGCCGGCCACACCGTTGACGCTGGGGGGCAGGCCCTTGTCGGCCGCGAAGAAGGGCACCACCACGGGCCCGTTCTTGCCCTTGGGGGCGCGGTGGATGTGCGCCCCGACCGGCGCGCCGATCCGCTTCCAGGCGGAGGCGAACCACACCCGGTCGCCTTCCGGCTGCACCAGCCATCCGGCGCGGCCGTTGTGGTCGCCGACCTTCATGCCGGGCGCGGGCACCTCCTGCCGGCCGTTGGCCTGCGTGGTGAGCGTCTTGCCGAAGCCGTGCGACAGCACCGACTCCAGCTCGACCGGGCGGATCCGGTACAGCTGGCCGCGTACGGCCCCACCGCCGAAGTCGGCGTTGTGCAGGTTGGCGTACCAGTTGCGCGGGTTGGTGAGGATGCGGCGCAGCAGGTGGCCGTCCTTGACCAGGACCGTGCCCTTGACGGCGTGCAGGGAGGCGGGCAGTGCCTGGCCGATGAACGGGATCCTGACGTCGCCGTTCTCACCGGCCCGGCCTCGGTGGATGTGGAAGCCGCTGGGCGCGTTCACCTTGCTCCAGCGGACGGCGTAGTCGACCCGGTTGCCGTGGATCCGGAACACGGCGAGGGCGCCGCCGTCCGGGTCGCCGACCTTGGTCCCCTGGGCGGGCACCTCGTTGTCGCCGTCGAGCGAGGCGGCCAGGTAGATGGGGGTGACGGCCTGCGCGGACACGGGGCTGAGCGCGGTCGCGATCAGTGCCGTGGCGGCGGTCAGGCCGGTAAGGACGAGGGTGCGCTTGGTCATGGTTACCCTTTCGGTGCTCTCTGGGCCTGGTACGGCTGCCTGGCTCGCCGGGTTCAACCACCCCCTGTGACCGGGGCGGCTTCCCGGAGCGCCGGAAGGGCGGGGCAGGGCTAGGCGGCGCCGCGGCGGGCAGGGACCTCAGGTATGAACGTCCCGCTCGTGCTGGCCGTCGTCGCGCTGTTCGCCGGCGTCGTCGTGGCCCTCAGTCAGAAGGCGTGGCCGGTGGCCCTGCTGTGCGCCGCCCTGATCCTGGCCGCCCTGTCGGACGCCGGGGTGATCGCCGGCTGAGGCGCGTCGGTCATCCATGGTTTGCGCAGGTTGACCATTTCTCGCACCGGAGCGTTCGTATGCGGGTGGTTCCTGGCTCAGTCGTCGCCGCCTTGGTCGCCGGACCCCGTTCCATCGCCGCCACCGCGCCGATCCACGGGTACTTCGTGGACGAGCGAGCATTGATCGGGACCCCGGCATGGCGGATTTGGCAAGGGTAGCCTAACCTTAGCTCCATGACCGAGGAGATCTCTCTCCGCGGCGCGGAGCTATCCCTCAGTTACCACGGCACCACCGTGGTCGAGGACGGTCGCATCACCTTGCGGCCCGGCCACGTGACCGCCCTGGTGGGCCCGAACGGCAGCGGCAAGTCCACGCTGCTGCGCGCGCTCGCCCGACTGCACCGCCCCGACGGCGGCACCGTGACGCTGGCCGACGGCACGAGCGCGCTCGGTCTCTCGGCCCGTGACTTCGCCCGGCGGGTGACGCTGCTTGCGCAGAGCCGTCCCACGCCGGGCGGCGTCCAGGTGCGCGACGTCGTCGGGTACGGGCGCCACCCGTACCGGCGCCGCTGGAAGGCCGGTGACCCCGACGGCGCCGCCGCCGTCGCCAGGGCGATGGAGCTGACCGGCGTCACCACCATGGCGGAGCGGCCCGTGGACGAGCTGTCGGGAGGCGAGCTGCAGCGCGTGTGGCTGGCCACCTGCCTGGCCCAGGACACCGGCGTCCTGCTGCTCGACGAGCCCACCACGTTCCTCGACCTGCGTTACCAGGTGGAGCTGCTCGAACTGATCCGCGACCTGGCCGACGAGCACGGCGTGGCGATCGGCGTCGTCCTGCACGACCTCAACCAGGCCGCCGAGATCGCCGACCACGTCGTCCTGCTGCACCAGGGGCGCGTCCGCGCGGACGGGCCGCCCGCCCTGGTCCTCACCGAGGACCTGCTCACCGCCGCGTACGGCATCCGCATCGAGGTCAGCGCCGACCCGATCACCGGAACCGTCATCACCCGGCCGATCGGCCGGCACAACACCAGCGGACGCCAGGACGCCGGCGTCTCCGCCACGACATGACAGGAAGCACCATGCGCAGAGCCTTGACGGCTGCCCTGACCACCGCCGCCGCCATGGTCGTTCTCGCCGCGTGCGGCACGACCGAGGCCCCCGTACCGGAGCAGGCCGCCGCGAGTGGCACGCCGTCCGCCACCGCCACCCCCGTGACCGTCACCGACAGCCGCGGCAAGCAGGTCACGTTCGAGCGCCCGGCCACGCGGGTGGTCAGCCTGGAGTGGGGCGAGACCGAGATGCTGGCCGGCCTCGGCGTCATGCCGGTCGGGGCGGCCGACGTGAAGGGCTACGCCACCTGGGACACCGCCGTCAAGCTCGACTCCTCGGTCAAGGACGTCGGCGACCGGCAGGAGCCCAGCGTCGACTCCATCAGCGCCCTGCAGCCGGACCTGGTCCTGATGGAGTCCGACGACGCCGGGCTGATCGACCAGCTGGAGAAGTTCGTACCGGTGCTGGTGGCCAAGGGCAGCGACGCCGGCGACAACCTCAAGCGCATGCGCGACGACCTCAACATGATCGCCTCGGCCGTCGGCAAGACCGACGTGGCCACCCGGCAGATCGCGGACTTCGAGGCGGCCCTGGCCGCCGGCAAGCAGCAGATCGAGGCCGCGGGCGGGGGCGGCAAGCCGTTCGTGATGGCCGACGGCTGGAAGCAGGGCAGCACGATCTCCGTCCGCCTGTTCGGCAAGGGCGCGCTCGTCTCCGACGTGGCCGAGCAGCTCGGGCTCAAGAACGGCTGGAGCGGCAAGGTCGACAAGGACTGGGGCCTCGGCACCACCGACGTCGAGGGCCTGAGCGTGCTCAAGGACCCCGACCTGCGCTTCTTCTACAGCGCCTCCGACGGCGTGGACGTGTTCACCGACGGGCTGCAGGACAACGCCATCTGGAAGTCGCTGCCGTTCGTCGAGAAGAAGCAGGTCGTCAAGCTGCCTGACGGGATCTGGACCTTCGGCGGGCCGCTGTCCTGCCGGCAGTTCGCCGACGCGCTGGTGAAGGCGTACACGGGTTGAGCACGGACGTCCTGACCCCGGCGGCGCCGCCCGACACCCCGCTGCGGCGGATCGGCGCCGCCGGGGTCGTCCTTCTCACGCTGGCGGCCACCGTGCTGGTGGCCGCCGTGCACGTGACGCAGGGCACCTCGTCGATCGGCGCGCTCGACCTGCTGGCGCTGCCGTTCGGCGGCAGTGACGAGGCCGCCCGCGTGCTGCTGGCCTCCCGGCTGCCCCGGCTGCTGGCCGGAGTCTGCGTCGGGCTCGCGCTGGGCGTGGCGGGCTCGCTGTTGCAGACGATCGCCCGCAACGCGATGGCCTCGCCGGACACGCTGGCCGTCAGCGCGGGCGCGTACCTGGCCGTGGCCGCCGCCGCGGCGTTCGGGCTGGTGCTGCCGGTGCCGGTGTCCGGCGGGCTGGCCCTGTTCGGCGGGCTGGCCGCGGCGGCCCTGGTGATGGCGCTGTCGGCGGGCGGGCGCAGCGGGACCACCCGGCTGATCCTGGCCGGCTCGGCCACCGCGCTGGCGCTCTCCTCGATGACGAACCTGGTCATGATCCTGTTCCAGCAGGAGACGGTCGGGCTGTTCGCCTGGGGCAGCGGCTCGCTCGTGCAGAGCGACCTGAACGCCGTCACCCAGCTCGGCCCGGTCATCCTGGCGGTGCTGGGCGCCGCGATGCTGGCCGGGCCCCGGCTGGACATCCTCGGGCTGGGCGACGACACCGCCACCGTGCTCGGCGTGAACGTCCGGCGGCTGCGGCTCTGGCTGACCGTGCTGGCGGTGCTGCTGTCGGCGGCGGCGGTGACCATCGCCGGGCCGATCGGCTTCGTCGGGCTGTGCGCGCCGGTGATCGTGCGGCTGCTGCCCAGGTCCATCCCCGCGCTGCACCGCAACCGCACCATGCTCCCCCTGTCGGGGCTGGCCGGCGTGCTCATCGTGCTCGCCTCCGACATCCTGCTGCGTGCCGTGCTCGGCGCGCAGGCCGGGGTCGAGGTGCCGCCCGGCGTGGTCACCACGGTCATCGGCGCGATCGTCATGGTCTGGCTGGCCCGCCGTTACCGCGACGCGGGCCCCACCAGGCGGCCCCCGGCCGTGGGCACCGGCGCGGGCCGCTCGCGGGCGGCGTTCCTCACCGTGGCCGGCGTGTGCGCGGTGCTGCTGGCGGGCGCGCTCGTCCTCGGCCTGCTCGGCGGGGACCGCTGGCTGCTCACCGGCGACGTCGCCAACTGGCTGCAGGCCCGCAGCGGGCGGGCCCTGACCTTCGTGCTCGACCAGCGCTGGCCGCGCGTGCTGGCCGCCGCCCTGGCGGGCGCCGCGCTGGCCGTGGCGGGCGCGGCCGTGCAGGCCGTGTGCCGCAACCCGCTGGCCGAGCCGGGCGTGCTGGGCGTCACCGCCGGAGCCGGGGTCGGCGCGATCGGGCTGATCACGCTGGCGCCGATGGCCGGGATCTGGATGATGTCCGCGACCGCGGGCCTGGGCGCGCTGCTCGCCTTCGCCCTCGTGTACGGGCTGGCCTGGCGCGGCGGGCTGAGCTCCGACCGGCTGGTGCTGATCGGCCTGGCCGTGCAGGCCGCGTGCACGGCGATCACCATCCTGATCATCGTGCGGTCCGACCCGTGGAACACCGCCAAGGCCCTGACGTGGCTGTCCGGCTCCACCTACGGCCGCGTGCCGGCCCAGCTCATCCCCGTCACGCTGGCGCTGCTGATCGTGCTGCCGCTGCTGGTCTGGCTGCGCCGGGACCTCGACCTGCTCTCCCTCGACGAGGACACGCCGCGCGTCCTGGGCGTGCCCCTGGAGCCGGTACGCCTCGGCGCGCTGGCCGGGGCCGTGCTGCTCACCTCGACGGCGGTGTCGGCGGTCGGCGTCATCGGCTTCGTCGGCCTGGTCGCCCCGCACGCCGCCCGCGCCCTGGTCGGGGCCCACCACACCCGGCTGCTGCCGGTGGCCGCGCTGCTCGGCGCCCTGCTGGTGAGCCTGGCCGACACACTCGGGCGTACCGTGATCGCGCCCGCGCAGGTGCCGGCGGGGCTGGTGACGGCGCTGATCGGCACGCCGTACTTCATCTACCTGCTGTGGCGGGCGCGCGCCTCCGCCTGAGCCCCCTTCACGGGGGGCTCAGGTCCGCAGGAACTCCAGCAGGTCGGCGTTGAAGCGCTCCTTGGTGCCCGGCACGTTGGCCAGCCCGTGGGAGCCGCCCTCGTACACCTTGTACGTGCACGTGGGGATGATCTTCGATGACTTGGCGCCGGCCGCCGCGATGGGCACCACCTGGTCGTCGTCCCCGTGCACGACGAGCGTCGGGATGTCGAACTTCTTCAGGTCCTCGGTGAAGTCGGTGTAGCCGAACGCGTCCACGCAGCGCACCGCCGCCTGGATGTTCTCCTGCATCGCCATGAGCCAGAAGGCGTCCTTGTTGCCCTGCGTCACCCGGTTGCCCGGCCGGTTCGCGCCGAAGAAGGTCTCCGCGGTGTCGCGCCAGAACTGCGAGCGCTCGGCGATGATGCCCTCCTTGATGCCGTCGAACACCGCGTCGGGCGTGCCCTCGGGATTGTCCGCCGACTTGACCATGATCGGCGGGATCGCCGCCAGCAGCACCGCCTTGCTCACCCGGCCGGTGCCGTGCCTGCCGATGTAGCGGGCCAGCTCGCCCCCGCCCATCGAGTGGGCGACCAGCGCGACGTCCCGCAGGTCCAGCTGGGTGATCAGGTCGTTGAGGTCGTCGGCGAAGGTGTCGAAGTCGTAGCCGTCCCAGGGCTGGGAGGAACGGCCGTGGCCGCGGCGGTCGTGCGCGATGCCGCGGAAGCGGTTGTCGGCGACCATCTTCATCTGGTCGTCCCACGCGTCGGCGTTCAGCGGCCAGCCATGACAGAAGACCACCGGAGTGCCGGTGCCCCAGTCCTTGTAGAAGATCTCGTTGCCGTCCCGCGTGGTGACGTAAGGCATGGTCGTGCTCCCCCGTGCTCGGTGGTCGTGCCCTGTCCACGAGCGCGATACCCACCCCGGTGCGACCGCCTACCGCGCATCTCCCCAAAATCGGGTATTCAGCCCTTTACCGGACGCTGCACCCGACCTTGGCAGGGCTATACGATCTTGTCTGTCCGTACGCCGACCCGAGGAGCCACGTGGGCCTGTTTCCTGAGACGAACCAGTGGGAGCTGCTGACCGCCGCCGGGCTGCGCGGCGACTTCCAGGCCGCCTGGATCGAGGGCGACGACGTCGACGCGATCGCCGCCGAGGCCGGCTGCGACCCCGGCGACACCCTCGACTGCGGCCTGACCACCGCGCTGCGCTGGCACGGGCTCGGTTCGCGCGCCACCCTCGCCTGGATGGGCCCGCACGCGCCCGGCTGGACGTTCGCCCTCGTGTTCGGCGACGCGGATCCCCGCCTCGGTCTGACGGAGCGGCGCGTCTTCGACCTGTGGTACGCGCGCGAGATCGACGAGTTCTCCGGCCCCGGCGCCCTCTACGAGGAGGAAGGACTGGACGACCTCGACCTCAACGACGACGTGGGCGACGAGGACGACCTCGAACCTCACCTGGTCGCCGTCGGGCGGCTCACCGGCCGCTTCGTCGACGCCGCCTGGCTCGCCGAACGGCGGACGCTGCGCCGGGTGACGGCCTCGTGACGCACGAGGCGCAGTGGCCCCTGCTCGCGGCGCGCGGGCTCGGCGACCTGTTCGCCGGGATCTGGATCGAGGGCGACCCCGGCGACGTGGCCCGTCTGATGGGCGCCGACCCGGCCGCCGGGGTCGCCTGCGGGTTCGGCGAGGCGATGCGGTCGTACGAGCCGTACGCGTTCAAGGAGTTGCTCTGGATCGGCGAGCACTCCCCCGGCTGGACCCACGCCATCACCATCGCGGGCCCGCCGCCGCGCACCGACCTGCCTGCCGCCGGCGGACGCCGGTTCGTGCGGGTGGTGTGGGACCGTCACGGCATCGGCGTGCACGACCTGTCCTACTCGGACGGGACCACGGCCGGGGAGCTGAGCCCTCGGGACATCGCCACGCCCTGGGCCCTTCGCGAGCACGCCGACGGCCTCCTGCCGAGCCGTCCCGGTTTGATCGACTTCCACACGACCGGGCCGGCCGAGCCGGTGGGCAGCCTGGGACTGTGGCTGGAGAACTGGCTCGTGGTGGCGGGGCGGCTGTCGGGGCGTTTCATGGACGCCCGGTACCTGGACGCGACCCGGCTGCTGTGCCGCGTCCCCCTTTGACCGTGCTCAGCGACCTGCGGGCCGCTTTCGGGGCCGGTTGGCGGGGCGCAGGGAGGGCGGGGTCAGTGTTTCGCCGGTGATGTGGGTGGCGGCGTCCGAGCACAGCCAGACGACGGCGCCGGCGATCTCGTCCGGGCCGCCCGCGGTCACCGCGTTGACCCGGATCCCCGAGCCGGCGAGCCGCCGCGCCGTCGCCCGGGTCAGGGCGATGCCGGCGGGGCCGGGCGTCAGGTTGACGATGGAGCCGCCGGTGCGCATCGAGGCGATCTCGTACCGCATCGCCAGCGCCAGCCCGTGCGCCCGTTCGTCGTTCGCCGCGGCGTCAGTCCATGCGGCGTCGTGGCAGGCGGCATCGCAGGAGGCATCGCAGGCGGCGTCGTCGCAGGTGCCGCTGCAAGCGGTGTTGTTGCAGGCGGCGTCGAGGCGGCCGAAGGCGCCGAGTGTCTGCTCGACCAGGCGCCGTACCGCCACCTGGTCCGTCAGATCCGTGCGGACGGCGATGGCGTGGCCGCCGGCCGCACCGATGCGCGCGGCCTGCTCCTCCAGCGGCTCCGCGTCGCCGGCGGCGAGCACCACGCTCGCTCCGGCCCTGCTCAGCGCCCAGGCCACCGCCGCGCCCGCACCCCCAGCCGCGCCGGTGACGAGGACGGTACGGCCCTGGAGCGGCTCGTGCGACGCTTCGTGCACTGCCTCGTACGCCATGGAGATGATCCCCGCCCTCGGCTCGTCCGCTGGACTCCGGCTGGACTTCCGTTCCCGACGCTAGGAGCCGGGCCGTCGCGGGCGCATCAGTGAAATCGCCGGTCCGCCGGGCCGAAAGGCGTTGTCACCGGTGCCGGACCCTTTCTATGCTCGCCGTGTGCTGGGGAGAGACGGCGAGACCGCGCTGCTCGACTCCCTGCTGCGGCGGGCGCGCGAAGGGCGCGGCGGCGGGGTCGTCCTGCACGGGGAGCCCGGCATCGGGAAGACCGCGCTGCTGTCGTACGCGGAGGAGCGGGCCACCGGTTTCCGGCTGCTGCGCGCCGTCGGCGTCGCCCCGGAGGCCGACCTTCCCTACGCGACCCTGCACCAGCTCCTGCTCCCCGCGCTCGACGCGGTGGACGAGCTTCCCGGCCCGCAGGCGCAGGCCCTGAGCGTGCTGTTCGGGCGGGCGCACGGCACGCCGCCGGACCCGTTCCTGGTCGGATTATCCGCATTGTCGCTGCTGTCGCTGTGGGCCGGCGAGCAGCCGGTGTTGTGCGTCATCGACGACGCGCACTGGGCGGACCAGCCGACGCTGAAGACGGTGGCGTTCGTCGCGCGCCGCCTGGACAACGAGCCCGTGGTGGTGGCGCTGGCCGCGCGCGCCGACGAAGGGCACGACACCGACCTGCCCGCGCTGCGCCGCGTACCCCTCATGGGTCTCAAGCCCGACGCGGCCAGGGCGCTGCTGGCCGGGCGGCGGCTGAGCGACGGCGAACAGCGCCGGCTGCTGGCCGTCACCGGCGGAAACCCGCTGGCCCTGCTCGAACTCGCCGGCCGCGAGCCGCATCCGGAAGGGGCGCAGCAGCCGCCGGCCATGACCGAGGAGCTGCAGCGCTCGTTCCTGGCCAAGGTCATGGACCGGCACGCCGCGGAGCTGCCGCTGCTCCAGCTCATCGCCGCCGACGGCTCGGGCAGCGTCGACACCGTCGAGCGGGCCGCCGCCACGCTGCGGATCCCGTCCGAACCGCTGCACCGCGCCGAGATCGACGAGCTGCTCACGTACGACGGGACGCGGCTGGTGTTCCGGCATCCGCTGATCCGTTCCGCGATCTATCACAGCGCCTCCGTGCACCGGCGCGCGGCGATCCACCGGGCGCTCGCCGCCGCCTTCGACGGGCAGGCCGACCAGCACCGGCGCGCCTGGCACCTCGGGCAGGCGGCCGTCGGGCACGACGAGCGGGCCGCCGCCGAACTGGAACGCTCGGCCGAGCACGCCGCCCTGCGCGGCGGTCCGGCGGCGGCCATGTCCGCGCTGTCGAGGGCCGCCGAGCTCACCGCCGACGGCCCGCGCCGAGGGCGTCGACTCTGGGGCGCCGCCCTGGCCGCCGTCCAGGGCGGGCTCACCGCCGCCGCCACCGACCTGCTCGACCGTGCCGTACGCGAGCCGCACCTGGAGGAGGCCGACCGGATCGCGCTGGCGGCGGTACGGGCCATCGTGGCGGAGTTCGCCGGCTCGACCGAGGACGCGCTGGAGCTCATCAGGCCCTGGATCCCGCGCGCGCTGCGGGTCGACCGGCGGCTGTTCACCCCCACCGTCGCGATGTACGGCGACCTCGGCCTGCGCGCCAACCGGCCGGAAACCTGGGCCGACCTGGCCGGCTGGCTCGCCGAGGTCCCCCTGGACGAGCCGGAGGACGAGGTCCTGCGCCTCCTCCACCGCCTCAGCCTCACCCGCACGGGCCACCCCCTCCGGCCACCGTCCACCGGGCGGGCGCCGGCGTCCGGCGAGGTAGCGCCTGGCCTGGGTGGGGCGGGGGTTCACGACGGTCGTGATGGGTTCGAGGCGATCACCGATCCGGCCACGCTCACCCTGGCCGGGGGCGTTGCCCGGCAGCTCGGTGAGCACGAGCTGAGCCGGCGGCTCTACCGCGAGGCCGGGCGGCTGGCCAGGGCCGGTGGGTCGCTGGGCGGGCTGGCGTGGAACCTCGAATACCAGGCCGCCGACGAGCTCGCGCGGGGCAGGTTCGGGCTGGCCGAGGCCCACGCCGAGGAGGGCTGCCAGTTCGCCGCCGACGCCAGCCAGCCGAACACCGCCTGCCGCAACCGGGGCCTGCTGGCCCTGTGCGCCGCCCTCAGGGGACGACCGGACGCGGCGCGGCTGGCCACCGAGGTCCTGGCCGAGGCGAGCGGCCGCAAGCTGTGCGACGCGATGGCGTACGCCAGGCGGGCGCTGGGGCTGATCGAACTGGTGGCCGGTCGGCATGGTGAGGCCGCCAGGCACTTCGAGTCGATCGGCGACTGGACCGCCGACCCCCCGCCCGACCTGGCCATGGGCGTCCTTCCCGACCTCGTCGAAGCCCTCGTACGCGCCGGCGAGAACGCCCGAGCGGCCGATGCGACGACCCGCTACGAGAAGTGGACGGGCCACACCGCCCGGCTCGAACCGACGGGAACCGGGCCCGCATCGGCGGCGACGGGAGCCGGCCTCGCGGCGGACGTGGCGGCGCTGGTGGCTCGTTGCCGGGCACTGGTCGGCGCCGATGGGGATGCGGACGGTCATTACGCCGAGGCGCTGCGCCTGCACGCGATGTCCGACTCGCCGTTCGAGTGCGCCCGTACGCGACTGCTGCGCGGTGAGCAACTGCGGCGGGATCGGCGGCGCAACGAGGCGCAGGTGCATCTGCGGGAGGCGGCCGACAGCTTCCGCCGGATGGGCGCCCGTGCCTGGGCCGAGCGGGCGGAGGGCGAGTTGCGCGCCACCGGCGAGTCGACCCGCCCCAGGGCCTCCGGGGAGCTGTCACCGGCGCGGACCGACACTCGGACGGCACACGCGAGAGCCGCCGCCGAGACGACGGAACTGGCGAGAGCCACCGCCGATACGGCACGCGCGAGGGTTGCCGACGGGCCGACGCCGGAGGAGACGTCCGGGGAGGCGACGTCCGCGGACGCGGCGCGAGGCCGGGTGGGTGGTGAGGTGACGCGGCGGGGTGCCACCGGCGAGTCTCGTGGTGCCGCCGGTGAGTACGGGGATGCGCTGGGCATGCTCACCCCGCAGGAGTTGCGGGTCTCGCTGGCCGTCGCCGAGGGGCTGACGAACCGTGAGATCGCCGCCCGGCTGTTCCTCAGCCCGCGCACCGTGGACTACCACCTGCGCAAGGTCTTCCAGAAGGCCGGCATCGCCTCCAGGGCCGAGCTCATCCGCCTGGTCCTGGCCGAGCGCCTCGCCTCCTGACACGGCCGGACGGCTCGCCTCGTGAACAAGCGCCACGCCTCCTGACCGACCGGGCGCCACACCTCGTGAACGAGGACCGGCGACTTCACTGATTCGGCCGTGCCGCCTTGTTCTCTAACGTCGGCGACGTCACGATCCCCCGTACGTCAGGAGCACGGCCATGGCCGCCCACGACCCCCAGCAAACCAGACACCGCCCTGTAGTCCGGTTCATCTGGCACTACGTCGAGATGGTCATCGCGATGTTCGCCGGAATGCTGCTGCTCGACCCGTTATGGGGCCTGTTCCTCCCCCCGAACCCAGGGACGGATGTGGAGGTCCTGGTCATGGCCGCCGACATGGTCATCGGCATGTCGATCTGGATGCGGGTGCGTCACCACGGCTGGGCCGCCGTCGCGGAGATGGGGCTGGCGATGTTCGCGCCGTTCCTGATCCTGCTCGTCCCCTACTGGTTCGGCGTGCTGGCGGGTGATGTGGTGATGTCGGCCGGCCACGTGCTCATGTTCGTCTTCATGGCGCTGGCCATGCTGCGGCGGCGGGAGGAGTACACGCGCCACACCCACCGGCTCACCATCAACCCGAAGTGGGCGAAGCGGGCGGTGGTGCTGCTGGTCGCGCTGCTCGTCCCGGGGGCGGTGGCCGCGGTGAACACGATCGGCAAGTTCGCCGACCTGTACGAGCGGCGCCCGGACACGGTGTCGGTCAAGCCCGTCCCACGCCCGCACGACCCGGCCAAGCCCACCGTGGCCCTGCTGACCAGTAGCGAGGGCACGAACGTGGCCGACCTGCTGGGCCCGTACGAGGTGCTGGCGGGCACCGGCCGGGTGAACACGTACATCGTCGCCGCCGGCCCGGGGACGGCGCCGCTGACCGGCGGGCTGGACCTGGTGCCCGACCTGACGTTCGACCAGCTGGCGGGCGTGCTGGCCGATCACGACGACAGCCTGGACGCCGTGATGATCCCGGCGCTGCAGGACCCGCCCCAGGCCGAGCACGCCGCGATCAACGACTGGCTGCGCCGCCAGTCGGCCTCGGGCACGCTGACGGTCAGCGTCTGCAGAGGCGCACGCGCGTTCGCGGAGAGCGGGCTGCTCGACGGCAGGACGGCCACCTCGCACTGGCTCCGCCTGGCCGGGCTGCGCGCCGACTTCCCCCAGGTGAAGTGGGTGGCCGGCACGCGGTACGTGGACGACGGCAACGTGATCAGCACGGCCGGCGTGCTGTCCGGCGTCGACGGCGCCCTGCGGATCCTCGAGCGGCTGGTCGACGCCGACACCGCGCGGGCGGCGGCGGACCGGGTGCACTGGCGGTACTACTCCCCCGGCACCGCGGGCGGCATCCCCACCTCGACGCTGGAGCCGCTGGACGCGGTCGTGGGCGTCAACTCCGCCTATCAGACCGGGCCTTCGACCATCGGCGTCCGGCTCGTGGAAGGGGTCGGGGAGCTGGAGCTGGCCTCGGCGTTCATCTCCTACACCGAGCACGCCATGGTCGCCAGGACGGTCGCGATCGGCGAGGGCGCGGTGCGGTCCCGGCACGGGCTGACGTTCGTGCCGCGCGCGGCGACCGCCGCCGGGGTCGGCCGGCTGCTGGTGCCCGGCCTGGACGCGGCGCGCCGCCAGGTCGCGGGGACGGGTGGCGAGGTGCGGCCCGAGTACCTGCACACGACGGAGGAGTTCGCGTTCGATCCGGTGGTGCGCGACATCGCCCGTACGTATGACGTGCGGACGGCGCTGTGGACGGCGAAGACGCTGGAGTACCCGGTGCTGGACCTCGACCTGCGCGGCAGCGCCTGGCCGTGGGCGGCGACCGCGGTGCCGCTGGTGCTCGCGCTGCTGGGCGCGGCGGCGGCGGTCGGCGTCATCGCCCTGGTACGCCGCCTCCGCACCCGCGCGCCCAGCACCGCGTGACGCGCCCGTACGCAGAGGACCGCGCGCCGCGCCCGTACGCACAGGACCGCGCGCCGCACCCGGACGCACCTCAGAGCCGCGTGCGGCGTGCCCGTCCATATCTCTCCGAAGGGGAGGTAAGCACTCAGCCCGCCCCCGCCGAGCCGCCCCGGCCCTCCCCCTCCCCGCCGCTATAACGGAGCCGCAGCGATCGGCACCATGAGGCCCCGGGGGACCAGGATGATCAGAGTGGGACGGATGGCCACGGGAGCGGGCCTGCTCGCCGCCCTGTTCGTGCCCGGTCAGGCGACCGCCGAGCCCGACCGGCCCGCGATCCCGCCGGCTGCGGTGCTGGGCCTGGCACTGGACGGCAAGTCGTTCACTCTGCGCGACGCGTTCGCGATCCTGGACGGCCGCCCGATCCACGCCCGGCTCGCGCCGGACGTGGCGGACGTCCTGGACAGGACGCGGGCGGGCGCGCTGGCCGCCCTGGACAGCCAGCGGGTGTACGGGTGGAACCAGGCGCTCGGCCCGCTGAAGGACCGCCCGCTCTCGCTGGAGGAGGCCGAGCAGTTCCAGCGCAACGTGCTGCGCTCGCACGCGGCGGGCGTCGGCGAGCCGCTGCCGGACGACGTGGTCAGGCTGGCCCTGGTCATCAAGGCGAACCAGCTGGCCAGGGGGAAGGTCGGCGTCCGGCCGGCGGTGCCCCAGCGGCTGCTGGACCTGGTCAACGCCGGGGTCGTGCCCCGGATGCCGGGGATCGGCTCGCTGGGCACCGGTGACCTGCAGCCGCAGGCGGCGGCCGGGCTGGCGGCGCTCGGCGGGGAGGCGCCCGTGCGTTACCGGGGCATGGAGGGGCCGGCCTCCGCGATGCTGCCGAGGGCGGGGCTGCCGCGCGACTTCACGTTCCAGGCGGGTGAGGCGCTGCCGATCGTCAGCGGCAGCACCGTGCTGGCCGCCACGCTGATGCACGCCGTGCACCGGGCCACCGCGCTCGCCGACCAGGCGGAGGGGGCCTTCGCCCTGTTCATGGAGGCGACCAGGGCCGAGCGAGGGTCGCTGGATGCGCGTACGCACAGAGAACGCCACATCCCCGAGGAGAACGCGGTCGCCGCGCGGCTGCGCGCGATGGTGGCGGGCTCGGGCTGGATGACGGAGGAGGGCCGCAGGCGGCTCGACCCGGCGAACTACGAGCCGCGGATCCAGGACGCCGTGTCGGTGCGGGCGGCGCCGCACATCCTGGCCGGGCTGCGCCAGGTGCTCGCCGACGCCCGCCAGGCGCTGGTGCGGGAGGCCAACTCCTCGACCTCCAACCCGCTGATCTTCCGGCGCGAGAAGGGCCGCGGGTACGAGTTCGTGATGGGCGGCAACTGGGACGGCTCCGTCATGGGTCATCTCGCCGACAGCCTGAACGCGGAGCTCGCCGACGTCGGCGTCCTGTCGGAGGGGTTGTCGGGACGGCTGCTGTCGCCCAGGTGGAGCTACGGCCTGCCGGCCAACCTCGCGGGCGGGACCGTCGGGCTGAACTCCGGGATGGTGCAGGTCCAGACGGTGGCCGCCGCCCTGGTGCCGGAGATGCAGGTCAGGGCGACCCCCGCGGGCACGCTGTCGCGCCCGGTCAAGGACGGGCAGGAGGACCACAACACGATGGCCATGGCCTCGGTACGGCACCTGCACGAGAACCTCGACCGGCTGGAGATCGTCCTGGCGGTGCAGTACCTGATGGCGGCCCAGGGCATCGACCTCATCGCGGCGAAGATGGCGGGCCTGCCGCTCGGCCCCGTCACGCGGACGCTGCACGCGGAGCTCAGGAGGTACGTGCCGCCGCTGGCCGACGACCGCTATCTGACCCCTGACCTGGAGCAGGTGATCCGGCTGGTGCGCGAGCGCCGGCTGGTCCCGGTCGTCCCCCGCCCCGCGCCCGCCGCCGCGACGCCCCGCCCGCGCGACGCGGACGCCCGGCTCAAGACTCCCGCGACCCCTCGCCCGCGCGAAGGGGACGCCCGTCTCAGGGCCGCCGCGGCTCGGCGTCCAGCCGGAACAGCGCACTGAACAGCGGCCACACCAGCCGGGCCATCTCCACCGGGGTGTGGGGGCAGCCGCGCTGGAGCCAGTCGGCGGCCACCCCGATGATCGCCCCGGCCGCGAACGCCGCCGGCACGTCATGCGCGTTCTCCCCGAGCTCCCCCGGCTCCCCTGGCTCCCTTGACTCCCCGGCGGAGTCACCCGCACCGGCCGCGTGCACCTCGCTCAGCCGCTCGCGCACCCCCGCCGTGGCCCGCCGCCGGATGTGGTCGACGACCCGCGCGCTGCCCTGCGGCCCCAGCAGCGCCCGGTAGAGCCCCGCGTGCTCGGCGAGGGCGGCGAAGAACGCCTCCAGGGACTGGGTCGCCTCCGACTCGGGATCGACCACGCCGGGCGCGGGGCTGGGCAGGGACTCGATCAGCCGGTCGATCATCGCCGTGCACGCGGCCTCGGCCAGCTCGTGCACGTCGCGGAAGTGGTCGTAGAAGGTCGAACGGCTCACGCCGGCCCGCTCGGCGACGTCGGCGACGGTGATCCTGGACAGGTCCTGCTCCTCGACCAGCTTGATCAGCGCTCGCGCCAGCGCCGCGTGGGTGCGGCGTACGCGCCGATCGCCCGAAGGGGCGCGGTCGTCTTTCGTGATGCCCACACCGTGCACCCTACCGCCTGCCTACATGTGAAGGTTTTCCTACAGATGCAGGGTAAGGTGGGCGCGACGCGACGGAAAGGACCACTGTTGATGCGGACATGTGCCGGCCGGGCCACCCCGCGCCACCGGAGCGAGACGGCGTGACCCCGCCCGGAAGCATCCTGATCGTGGGCGCCTCGGCCGCCGGTCTGAGCACCGCCGAGGCGCTGCGGCGGCACGGTTACGAGGGCCGCCTGACGCTGCTGGACGCCGAGCCGCACCTCCCCTACGACCGGCCGCCGCTGTCGAAGCAGGTCCTGGCCGGGCTGTGGGAGCCGGCCAAGGCCCGGCTCCGCTCGCCGGCGCAGCTGGAGGCGCTGGGCGCCCGGTTCGTCCGGGGCGACCGCGCGGTCGCGCTGGACGCCGGGACGCGCTCGGCCACCACGGCCTCGGGCCGCGTGCTGAGCGCCGACGCCGTGGTGATCGCCACCGGCCTGACCTCTCGCCGGCTGCCCGGCCAGGACGGGCTGGCGGGCGTGCACACGCTGCGCGGCCTGGACGACGCGCTCACCCTGCGCACCCACCTGGCCGGCGCCAGGCGGCTCGTCGTCGTCGGCGAGGGCGTGCTCGGCGCGGAGATCGCCGCCACCGCCCGCGGCCTCGGCCTGGACGTCACGCTCGCCGGCCTCGGCCACACCCTGCTCGGCGACCAGGTCGGCGACGTGATCGGCGCTCTGCTCGGCCGCCTGCACACCGCACGCGGGGTCCGGCTCCGGCTCGGCGCCGCCGTCGAGTCGCTGAGCGGCGAGAACGGCCGGGTCACCGGGGTACGGCTGGCCACCGGCGACCCGCTGCCCGCCGACGCGGTGGTGGTGGCCGTCGGCTCCCGCCCGGCGACCGGCTGGCTGGCCGGAAGCGGGCTGACGCTGGGCGACGGGGTGGAGTGCGACACGCGCTGCCGCGCCGCCGAGGGCGTCTACGCCGTGGGCGACGTGGCCGCGTTCGAGCACGAGGGGCTGGGCCGGCGGCTGCGGCTGGAGAACCGCACCAACGCCACCGAGCAGGCCCAGGTGGTCGCGGCCAACCTGCTCGGCGCCGACCGCCCGTACACGCCGATCCCCTACTTCTGGACCGACCAGTACGACGTCAAGCTGCAGATGCACGGGCTGCCCGCCCCGGACGCCGAGCTGAGCGTGACCGAGGGCGACCCCGAGCAGGGACGCTTCGCCGCCGTCTACCGCGAGGGCGGCGAGATCACCGGCGTGCTGGGCTGGAACATGCCCAAGCAGGCCCGTGTCCTGCGGCAGCGCTCGCTCGGCGCCTGGCAGCGCTCCCAGCCCCTCTCATCCGCATGAGAAGCCACCAGCCGATCAACCGTCGCACACGAGGAGATGCCTGATGAGTATCGACGAGCAGGTCCTGAACTACCCGATCCCGGCCGCCGCGCCGCTCGACCCACCCGCGGAGTGGGCGGAGCTGCGCGGTGAATGCCCGGTGGCGCACGTCAGGCTGCCGAGCGGCGACCAGGCCACGCTGCTGACCCGGTACGACGACGTCAAGCAGGTGCTCGCCGACCCGCGGCTGACCCGCCAGCTGAGCGCCCCCGACGCGGCCAGGCTGTCGGCCGACGGCGGCGGGGTGTTCAACAGCGAGGTGTCGCAGATCATCCCCGACTCCGGTGCGGATCACCTGCGCTGGCGGCGCCTGGTCGGCAGGTGGTTCACCGCCAAGCGCATGGCGGCGCTGCGGCCGCAGATGGCGCGGATCGCCGACGAACTCATCGACGCGATGGTCGAGCGCGGCGCTCCCGGCGACCTGCGGGCCGGGCTCGGGTTCCCGCTGCCGGTGTACGTCATCTGCGACATGCTCGGCGTGCCGGCCGAGGACCGGGACCGCTTCTCGTACTGGTCCGACACCCTGCTCAACCTCACCCGCTACAGCCGGGAGGAGATCGAGGTTGCGCAGACGGAGTTCTTCGCCTACATGTCCGGCCACGTCTCGGCCAAGCGCGACCAGCCGGGCGACGACCTGCTCAGCGAGCTGATCGCGGCCGGCGGCCCCGACGAGGGCGGCCTGTCCGACCTGCAGATCCTCGTCACCGGCATGGCGCTGCTCGTCGCCGGGCACGAGACCACCGCCAACATGATCGGCAAGATGGTCTCCATGCTGCTGGCCGACCGCGGCCGCTGGGAGGCGCTGCTGGCCGATCCGGCGCTGGTCCGCACCGCCGTGGAGGAGACGCTGCGCCTGGACGCCAACTCCGGCTTCGGCCTGCCGCGCTACCTGCCCGTCGAGACCGAGGTCGGCGGCACGGTCCTGCCCAAGGGCACGACCGTCATCTGCAGCATGGCCGCGGCCAACCGCGACGAGAGCGCCTTCGAGGCCGCCGCCGAGATGGACCTGACCCGCAGCCCGAACCCGCACCTGTCCTTCGGCTCGGGGGCGCACTCCTGCCTGGGGCAGTCGCTGGCGCGGACCGAGCTGCAGGTCGTGCTGGAGGTGCTGCTGCGCAGGCTGCCGGGCCTGGAGCTGGCCGTGCCCGTGGCGGAGCTGGAGCGGGTGGAGGGGCTCGCCGTCGGCGGCCTGCGCACGGTCCCCGTCCGCTGGTGAATCCGATCGATCAGAAGGGAGTTCCCGCATGAAAGTCACCGTCGACGAGGACAAGTGCTGCGGCGCCGGTCAGTGCGTGCTGCTCGCGCCCGAGGTGTTCGACCAGCGCGAGGAGGACGGCATCGTGCTGCTGCTCGACGCCGAGCCGGGGCCGGATCAGCACGCCCTGGTCCGCGAGGCGGCCGCCGTCTGCCCCGCCGCCGCCATCGAGGTGACCGAGGACGCCTGAGGCCCGCGGATCGTCCGGCGTCCTGGGGCGCGCCGGACCGTCCCGACCTGAAAGTTTCACTCGCGTAAATGCCGGGTGTCATGCCCTGACCGGGCCTGACACCCGTTCCTCAGGTACGGCCCCACGGCCGTTCGTTGACGTCCGGAAAGCGCTTTCCTACCCTCACAGGAGTTCTCCACCGGCCCGCCCCTCGCGCACCCGCGTGCGCGAGGGCCCGCACACAAGGAGTCGAATGTGAGCAGGACGATCCTGACCCGGATGGCGGCGGCGCTCGTCGCCGCGCTGGCCGTCGCTGGCGGCGTCGGCAGCGGCCCCGTCGCCGGCGCCGCCTCGGGTCTGAGCGCGACCAGCACCTCGGGCACAAGCGCGACCACCACCACCCACGCCGCCGCCTGGCCGACGCCGAGCGGCCAGAAGGCGGTCGGCGCCACGATCAACGTCTCGGGCACGCTCGACGGCCGGATGGTCCGCCACTACGGCACCGGCGATCTCGGCAGCGGCGGCCAGGACGAGGGCCAGGACCCGATCTTCAAGCTGGCGAACGGGGCCGTGCTGAAGAACGTCATCCTCGGCTCCCCCGCCGCCGACGGCATCCACTGCTCCGGCACCTGCACCCTGCAGAACGTCTGGTGGGAGGACGTCGGCGAGGACGCGGCCACGTTCAAGGGGACGTCGTCGTCGCAGACGATGACCATCGACGGCGGCGGCGCCCGCTCGGCCAGCGACAAGGTGTTCCAGCACAACGGCCCGGGCACCATGTACATCAGGAACTTCGAGGTGAGCAACTTCGGCAAGCTCTACCGCTCGTGCGGCAACTGCTCCACCCAGCACAAGCGCGACGTCGTCATCTCGAACGTGACGATCACCGCCCCGGGCAAGTCGCTCGCCGGGATCAACACCAACTACGGCGACACCGCGCGCTTCTCGGGCGTCACCATCGCCGGCGACTCCAGCAGGAAGATCGTGGTCTGCGAGAAGTACCGGGGCGTGACCAGCGGCGAGCCCAGCAAGATCGGCTCCGGCGCCGACGGCGTCAACTGCCTCTACTCCAGCTCGGACATCACCTACCGCTGACCCCGCGAGGGCGACGCCTCCCCAGGGCCGTGAGCACGACCACGCTCACGGCCCTTCCGCATCCGAAGGGACACGACACGATTTTGAGTCGCTTGACTTAAAGTGATCGACGTGACTTAGATGGCATCGAGCCGGTGTCCATCAGGCGTCGGCCGCCATCCGACAGGGGGAAAGACCGTGACCGGAGCGCCCGAATACCCCTTCCGCAATCCCACCGCGCTGGAGCCGCCGCCTGAGTGGGCCGAGTTGCGGCAGGACTGTCCGGTGGCGCCGATCCGGCTGGCCAGTGGTGACGAGGCGCTGCTGCTGACCCGGTACGACGATGTCAGGCAGGTTCTGTCCGATCCGCGTTTCACCCGGCGGCTCGACGCCGAAGACGCGGCGCGGGTCACCGCGAACGAGTCCGGCGGCGTGTTCGGGGGCGCCCTCAGCGGCGCGAGCACCATGAGCGGTGAGAACCACCGGGCCTGGCGGCAGCTGGTCGGCAGGGCGTTCACCGCCAAGCGGGTGACCGCGATGCAGCCCAGGATCCAGGCCATGACCGAGCGGCTCGTGGATCGGATGGTCGCCGAGGGGCAGCCGGCCGACCTGGTGTCCTCCGTCGGGTTCCCGCTGCCGGTGTGGGCGATCTGCGATCTGCTGGGGGTGCCCGACTCCGACCGGGACCGGTTCGCGTACTGGTCGGACACCATGCTGAGCATGACCAGGTTCACCCAGGAGGAGATCGACGCCGCGCAGGCCGAGTTCGACGCGTACCTGATGGCGCTGGTCGCGGCGAAGCGGGCCGAGCCGGGCGACGACCTGATCAGTGAGCTGCTCGCGATGGTCGAGGGGCTGGACGGGCGGCTGACCGAGCAGCTGCTGATGGGCACGGCCAAGGGGCTGCTGGTCGCCGGGCACGAGACCACCGCCAACATGATCGGCAAGATGATGTCGATGCTGCTCGCCGACCCGGCCCGCTGGCAGGCGCTGCTGGCCAACCGCGCGCTGATCCGGCCGGCGGTGGAGGAGTCGCTGCGCTTCGACGCGAACCCCGGCTTCGGCATGCCGCGCTACCTCAGCGAGGAGGTGGAGGTGGGCGGCGAACGGCTGCCAGGGGGCACCACCGTGATCTGCAGCATGGCCGCGGCCAACCGGGACGAGCGGCAGTTCGAGCGGGCCGCCGAGATGCGGCTGGACCGTTCGCCCAACCCGCACGTGGCCTTCGGGGTCGGCCCGCACTCCTGTCTCGGCCAGGCGCTGGCCCGCACCGAGCTGCAGACCGTGCTGAAGGTCCTGCTCGATCGGCTGCCCACGCTGGAGCCGGCCGTCCCCGCCGCCGCGTTGCGGCGCCGCGAGGGCCTGATCGTGGGAGGGTTGGAACAGGTCCAGGTCCGATGGTGATACGTCGTGAGAGCCGGGTGAGCATGATGGGGCGCGGCAGCCGGCCGGCGCGTCCGTGTACGGTCGTGCGCACGATGTGCGGAGGACGTGCGGCGGATGCGCGGCGGATCGCGTGAGCGCGGGGAGCGGAGGCCGGTGGTGAGCGGGGCCGGGAGGGGCGAGCGGGCACAGGAGACGCGGGAGGCCATCCTGGACGCCGCCGAACGGCTGTTCGCCGAGCACGGGGTCGGCGACGTGTCCAACCGGCAGATCGCCCAGGCGGCCGGGCAGGCGAACAACTTCGCCGTCGGCTACCACTTCGGCACCAAGCCCGACCTCGTCCGCGCGATCGTGCGCCGCTACACCACGGAGACGGAGGGACGGCGCCTGCGGATGCTGGCGGCCATCGACTCCTCCGGCGGCTCCGGCGGCTCCGGCGGTCCTGGCGGTCCTGGCGGCTCCGGTGCCCCCGGCGGTCCTGGGGGCTCCGACGACTTGCGTGCGTGGATCTCGTGCCTGGTGCGCCCGGCCACCGGTCACCTCGACGCGCTGGGCGTGCCGTGCTGGCGGGCCCGGTGCCTGGCGCAGTTCGACACCGTTCCCGGCCTGCGCCGGATCGTCATCGACGAGTCCGTGGCCACGCCCTCGATGCGGCGGACGCTGGAGGGCATGTTCCGCCTGCTGCCCGAGCTGCCGGAGGAGGTGCACCGCGAACGCAGTGACATGAGCCGCCTGCTCGTCGTGCACACGCTGGCCGAGCGCGAACGGGCGCTGCACGAGGGCGGCGGCACGGCGCGGACGAGCTGGGAGGCCACCGCCACCGGGCTCGTCGACGCCCTGGCCGGTCTGTGGCCGGCCCCGGTGACGACGGAAGCGGGCTGAAGGCCGGCGAGTCCCGTCGTGCGCGCGACACCGGGCGTCGGATGGCGGCCCTCCAGACCGGGCGTCGGATGGCGGCCCTCCAGGCGGGTGCCGGACGGGCGGCAGGCGTCGGGAGGGAGTCAGTGTGCGGTGGACACCTGGCCATTTCCTGGGTGAATTCTGACAGGTCTGACGTGGGACAATACTTGCGCACCGCCTTACAAGTCGGCCTTTTTCCCAGTTATGTGCTTTAAAGTAGGGCGCCGTCCGTCCGGGCCGATCAAAAAGGAGCTTCTGCGCGCATGTCCGTCACTCCTCTCGACAAGGCCGGCGGGGGCGACGTCCGGCGGGTGCGAGGCAACGACTACCGGGTGCTCCAGCCGCCCGAGCGCTTCACCCCCGAGCTCCGGGTGAGCGTGATCATCCCCGCCTACGGCGCCCAGGAGAAGCTGGACCTGGTGCTGCAGGGGCTGGCGCGGCAGACGTACCCGGCGGAGCTGACCGAGATCATCGTCGTGGACAACGGCAGCTCGCCCCCGCTGCGGCTGCCGGAGGGCACGGCGGCCCGGCTGATCGTCTGCGACCTGCCCGGCCGGGCCAACGCGCGCAACGCCGGGCTGGCCGAGGCCACCGGCGACGTCATCCACTGGCTCGACTCCGACGTGGTGCTCACGCCCGGCGCCGTCGAGGCGCACATGCGCTGGCACCACGCCGCCCCCTACCTCTCCGTCACCGGCTACATCCGCTTCACCTCCGCGCCGCTGCCCGCCGAGCTGCCCGAGGACCTGGAGGCGGCGTTCGAGCCGGCGGAGCCGCACGCGTGGCTGGTCGGGCTGGTCGAGCGGACCAACGGTCTCGTCGGTCACACGGCCCGGCCGTTCAGCCTGCACGTCGGCGGGGCCACCTCGGTCGGCCGCCGCCTCGTCGAAGCCGCCGGCCCCATGGACGACGAGCTGATCCTCGGCCAGGACACCGAGATGGGCTACCGCCTCGCGCAGGCGGGAGCGGTGTTCATCCCGGAGCCGCGGGCACGCGCGTACCACCTCGGCCCGACCATGCGCATGCGCGAGCAGCAGCGCATCGACCGGGTCAGCCACGCCTTCGTCGCCGACCGCATCCCGGCCTACCAGTGGCTGCGCACGCATCCGGCGCGGCAGTGGAAGGTGCCGTACGTGACCGCGGTGGTGGACGGCACGGCCGGGTACGAGGCCGTGCGCGCCAGCGTGGACGCCCTGCTCGCCGCCACGGTCGCGGACCTGTCCGTGGTCGTCGTCGGCCCCTGGGACACCCTCGACCGCGACCGGCGCGCCCCGCTCAAGGACCCGAACCTGGACCTGGTCCTGGTGCACGGCCACTACGAGCACGAGAGCCGGGTACGCCTGGCGACCGCCGAGGAGGTGGACCCGTCCACGCCCTTCGTGCTGCGCCTGCCCGCCGGATGGGCGCCCGGCGAGGACAGCCTGGCCCGGCTGCTGGCACTGGCCCGCAACGAGGCGCTCGGCCTGGTCGAGGTGCTGCTGCGGGAGTCGGCGGAAGGGGTCGTCTCGGCCCGGCTCGAACGCGTGTCCTCCTTCGCCCGCGCCCGGCTGGTCGCCCGGCCCGGTGAGTCCCTCGACGACGTCGTGGACGAGGTCTCGGGCGTGCGGTGGGTGGACGCGGAGACGTACGACTTCAGCGACGAGCCTGGGGAGCTGGTGGGGCGGCGCTCGGCGTACAAGGCCAGGGTGCAGGCCGAGACCGAGGCGGCCCGGCTGGCCAAGGAGGCCGAGCGGCTGCGCGCCCAGGTGGCCAAGTGGCGGGACGAGGCGGCGCGCTGGCGCAAGAGCACGGTGGAGCTGCGCAGGGAGGTCGGCACGCTGCGCCGCGAACTCCACGCCGCCCAGCGCGGCCAGCAGGCGCGGCGCGGCATGCGCGCGATCCTGGCCGGCCGGATGAAACGCGCCCTCGGCCGCAGAACCCGCAACTGACCCGTTCCGCCCCTGACCCCGGCACCGGAACCTCCGTGCGAGGCGATCCCGGCGCTGGAGTGTCGGGTCGTGGGGTGATCCTCCGGGCGGGTCAGCGCGCCTTCGGGAGGTGGCGGGGCGGGCGACGGAGCATGGGGGGATGCTGCACGGCAACCGGGTGTCCGTCCTGAGCCTGGCGCTGACCTCGGGGGCGGTCGACGCCTTCACCTTCCTCGCCCTGGGCCAGGTCTTCACCTCGAACATGACCGGCAACCTGGTCCTGCTCGGCGTCTCGGCGGGCCACGGCCGGCTGGCCGACGCGGTCGGCTCGGTGGTGGCGCTGATCGCCTTCACCTGCGGTCTGGGCGCCGCCTTCCGCTTCCTCGGCCGGCTCACCGGCTGGTCGGCCCGCATCAGGGTGGCCGTCGGCGTCGAGCTGGTGCTGCTGGCCGGCCTGGCCGCCGTCTGGGCGCTGGCCCAGATCCCTGGGTCCGTGCTGGCGCAGGCCATGAACCCGGCGCCGGCGGACGGCTCGCAGCCGGCGATGCAGGACGCGGGTCAGGCGGTGGCCGAAGGGGTGCGGCTGGCGATGATCGCCGCGGCCGCGGTCGCCATGGGCGTCCAGAGTGCGGTCACGCATCGGCTGCACACGTTCGTGGGGTCGACGACGTTCATCACCGGTGCGCTGACCAGCTCGCTCTTCCGCCACCTCACGCCCGGCACCGGCGAGCCGCACCTGGCCGGGCTGATCGCCGTGCTGCTCGCTCTGGCCGGCGGGGCCGCCGTCACGACGCTCTGCGTGTGGCTGCTGCCCGCCGCCGCTCCCGTGATCGCGCTCGCGGGCGTGGCCACCGCCCTGGTCTCCAGCGCCTTCGTCCGGCCGCCGCCCGCACCCCCGCCATGAGCCCGTCCGGGCACGAGCGCTCCCGGCCGTCGGAGGCACCGGCCGTGAGCGTGCGCGGCGGGCGCACCGGGACCTCACCTTCCGGGGATGAGGCGGGGATTCGTACGAGGAGGATGCTGCGAGGATGGATGCCGAACGGATTCGACTGGCGCGGTCGGCCGCTCCGGACGCGCCCTGGCGCCGATGGGGCCCCTACCTGAGCGAACGCCAATGGGGCACGGTCCGCGAGGACTACAGCGCGGACGGCGACGCGTGGAACTCCTTCCCGCACGACCACGCCCGCTCCCGCGCCTACCGCTGGGGTGAGGACGGTCTCGGCGGCGTCAGCGACGACAAGCAGCGGCTCTGCCTGTCGATGGCGCTGTGGAACGGCAGGGACCCGATCCTCAAGGAGCGGCCGTTCGGGCTGACGAACGGCGAGGGCAACCACGGCGAGGACGTGAAGGAGTACTACTTCCACCTCGACAGCACGCCCACGCACTCCTACCTGCGCTACCTGTACAAATATCCGCAGGCGGCCTTCCCGTACGACGACCTCGTGCGGACCGGCGCGGCCAGGGACCGGCGCTCCTTCGAGTACGAGCTGCTCGACACGGGCGTCTTCGCGGGCGACCGCTACTTCGACGTGTTCGTCGAGTACGCCAAGGCCGCCCCGGACGACCTGCTCATGCTCGTCACCGTGGCCAACAGGGGGCCGGAGGACGCGGTGCTGCACGTCCTGCCGACGCTGTGGTTCCGCAACACCTGGTCGTGGGGGCAGGGCGCGGACCGGCCTGTCATGCGGGCCACCGGGCCGGGCGTGATCAGGGCCGAGCATCATGAGCTGGGCGCGTACCGGCTGCACTGCTCGGCCGGCGTCCCGCTGCTGTTCACCGAGAACGAGACGAACCACGAGCGCCTGCACGGGAGCCGCAACGCCACCCCGTACGTCAAGGACGGCATCGGCCGGCACGTGGTGGGCGGGGAGGCCGGGGCGGTCAACCCGGAGCTCACCGGGACGAAGGCCGCCGCGTACCACACGCTGACCGTCCCCGCCGGCGGCGAGGCGACCGTCCGCGTCCGCCTCGCCGAGGAGGACGCGCACGACGTGGAAGGTGTACGGGATCCGCTCGGCACGGCGGACGTGGGAGACCCGCTCGGCGCCGGCTTCGACGCGGTGATGAGCGCGCGGCGGGCGGAGGCCGACGCCTTCTACGCCGGGCTGACCTCGGACACGATGAGCCAGGACGAGGCGCTCGTGCTCCGGCGGGCGCTGTCGGGCCTGCTGTGGAGCAAGCAGTACTACCTGTTCGACGTGGAGACCTGGCTGGCCGAGCACGGCGCCGACCCGTGGACCCGCACCGGGCAGCGCAACCACGCCTGGTACGACCTCGACGCCGACGACATCCTGCTCATGCCGGACACGTGGGAGTATCCCTGGTTCGCCGCCTGGGACCTGGCCTTCCACGCGGTCGCGCTGGCCATGGTGGATCCCGAGCTGGCCAAGCACCAGATCGAGGTGCTGCTCGGCGAGCGGTACCTGCATCCCAACGGCCAGGTGCCGGCGTACGAGTGGGCGTTCGGCGACGTCAACCCGCCCGTGCAGGCGTGGGCCGCCCGCTTCGTCGACAGCATGGACCGCGGGCTCGACGGCGCCGGCGACCTGGACTTCGTCGAGCGGGTGTTCCAGAAGCTGCTGGTCAACTTCACCTGGTGGGTCAACCGCAAGGACCCGGACGGCCGCAACGTGTTCCAGGGCGGGTTCCTCGGCCTGGACAACATCGGCGTGTTCGACCGCAGCGCGGCGCTGCCGACGGGCGGGACGCTCGACCAGGCCGACGGCACGGCGTGGATGGCGTTCTACACGCAGACGATGCTGCAGATGGCCGCGGAGCTGTCGGACCGCTCGCCCGCGTACGAGGATCTGGCCGTGCGCTTCGCCACGCACTTCCTGCGCATCTCCGCCTCGACCGACCGGATCGGCGAGGTGAAGGAGGAGATGTGGGACGAGGCGGACGGGTTCTTCTACGACGTGCTGCGCCTGCCCGGCGGCGACGCGGTCAGGCTCAAGGTGCGGTCGCTGGTGGGGCTGCTGCCGCTCTGCGCGACGACGGTGTTCACGCCGCGCCCGGACGAGAGCGACGCCCGCCTCTACCACCGGGTCAGGGAGTTCGCCCGCCGCCATCCCGACCTGGCCGCGGGCATGTCGGCGGCCGACCGGCCCGGCGTCGGCGGCCGGCGCATGCTCTCGCTGCTGGACGAGCGGAAGCTGCGGCGGGTGCTGGCGCGCATGCTCGACGAGGAGGAGTTCCTGAGCCCGTACGGGATCCGCTCGTTGTCGCGGCACCACGCCGCGCACCCGTACACGTTCCACGTGGACGGCCGCGAGTACCGGGTGGAGTATCTGCCGGCCGAGTCGGACAGCGGCATGTTCGGCGGCAACTCCAACTGGCGCGGGCCGGTGTGGTTCCCGGTCAACGTCCTCGTCATCCGGGCGTTGCAGCACCTGTACGCCTTCTACGGCGACGACTTCACGGTGGAGTGCCCGACGGGCTCGGGCCACCGGATGACCCTCTACCAGGTGGGCGAGGAGATCTCCGCCCGCCTGGTCCGGATCTTCCTGCGGGACGCGGGCGGGCGGCGGCCGGTGTACGGAGGGCAGCGGACGTTCCAGGAGGATCCGCACTGGCGGGATCTGATCCAGTTCCACGAGTACTTCCACGGCGACGACGGCGCCGGCCTGGGGGCGGCGCACCAGACGGGATGGACCGCGCTCGTGGCCGTCCTGCTGGTCATGAAGGACCGGCTCTCCGCCGCCGACTTCCGTCCGGACGACCTCGGCTGACGAGGCCCGACGGGATTTACCGCCGGATTTACAACAATCGGGAATATCGCCATAAATCCGGATAAGTCAGGTGACTGGCGACGACCTGCATACCCGCTCGCCACTCCAGTCCTCGCATCTCCTCGCCTCGCTTTAAGATCCTGTTGACCCTTGCATGAAGGTTGACTTTCGGACATCCTCAAACGGATGGAATACACGTCCACAACCCCGGCAGAAACTTCTCGGCGCCGCTCTCCGTTCAGCGGATAAGAAAACGGAACCTGTGAGGAAATGTGCGCGTCACTCCATCCCTCAGATCCCTCCGCACGCTGACCGCCGCTCTGACCGCCGCCGTCACCGCCGTCACCGCCGCCCTGGCGCCGGTCCCGGCGGCGGCGCAGGCCGCGCCGCCCGCCGACGACGTCAAGCCCGTCCGGGTCGTGATCCTGGTCGACGAGTCGGGCAGCCTGTCGGGCGCCGACGTCGCGCGTGAGCGCGCCGCCGCCCAGCTCATCGCCCTCAGCGAGCTGTCGCCGCGCTCGCAGGTGTCCGTGGTGGGCTTCGGCAGCTCCAACGGCCGGGGGCAGTCCGCCGTGGACATCGTGTGCCCGCTGACCGGGGTGGAGACCGCCCAGGACCGCGAGTCGCTGAGCCGGTGCGTGGAGCGGTTACGCCGCAGGGAGAGCGGCGACGGCAACGACACCGACCACGCCGCCGCCCTCGACCAGGCGCTGAGCATCATGAACGAGCCCGACGACCAGCAGCGCTCGAAGATCGTGTTCCTGCTGACCGACGGCGTGCTCGACGTCGCCGGCAGCCCTCAGTACGGCGCCGACGCCGAATCCCGCAACCGCAACGCCCAGAAGCAGATCGACAGCGGCCTCAAGGACGCCGAGCGGGCGAAGGTGCAGATCTGGCCGCTGGGCTTCGGCTCGGCCGACAAGTCCAGCCTCGACGCCTTCGCCGCGGGCGGCTGGCGGGAGCCGTGCGGCGGCCAGGAGTCGGCCACGCCGCGGGCCAGGGTGGTCGCCGACTCGAAGGACGTCGAGCGCTCGCTGCTGGAGGCGTTCGCCTACGCCAGGTGCGCGGGCATCGGCGACTCGGTGACCGACTCGCTCGACTCGGGCGCCACCGTCGACCTCCACGTCACCATCCCGATCATCGCCACCGACGGCTCGATCGTGGTGGTCAAGCGCGACCGGCGGATTCAGGTCACCTACTTCGACCCCGAGGGCACCCAGGTGCCCAAGCAGGGCGAGCAGAACGAGTCGACCTTCCAGGCCGCGGGCGAGGCCGGCCCGGTCGAGTCGCTGCGCATCCGCAACCCGGTGCCCGGCCAGTGGCGCATCCAGCTGAAGTCGCCGCCCGGCGTCGACCGCCAGGACGTCAGCGCGACCGTCGTGTGGCAGGGCGCGCTGCGCGCCTCGATCTCGCTGAGCAACCCGCGGCCGCGTCCCGGCGAGCAGGTGACGGTGCGGCTGCGGCTGCAGACCAGGACGGGCACGATCTCCGACCCGGCGGCGCTCGCGGGCCTGCGCTTCACCGCCGGGCTCACCGGCGAGGGCTTCCAGGAGACGCCGATCGCGCTCGGCGACACGGGCGACGGCGCCGACCGGGCCAAGGACGACGGCGAGTTCTCCGGCCGGGTCGCCGTCCCGGAGACGGCCACCGGCACGCTGTCCTTCCTGGGCAAGGTGACCGGGCCGGGCGTGGCGGGCGACGAGCGTCCTTACGAGACCCGGATCGCCGGGCCCGCCGACCGGCTGCGCGGCCAGGTGCGGCTCGAAGCGGCCGTCGCCGAGCCGGGCGGCGAGGTCGCCGGCACCGTCGGCGTCACCAACGACGGCGAGCCCGCGCGGCTCGGCCTGCGACTGCTCGACACCCCCGGCACCGTGAGCCTGTCGGCCCAGGAGCTCCAGGCGCCCGCGGGCACCTCCGAGCACGCCTTCACCCTCCGGATCGCCGCCGACGCGGCCGAGGGGCAGGTCGGCGGCCAGGTGCAGGTGGTGGACGCGGCCGGGCAGGTGGTCGCGGAGGACTTCGTGAAGGTCGAGGTCCAGCGGCCCACGCCGATGTGGCTGCGGGCGCTCCAGGCGCTGCTCATCCTCCTCGTCGTGGTGGCCGCCGGGCTGCTGTTCCTGATGATCAGGCGGCGCCGGCGGCAGCGGGCCGCCGACCCGAGCGAGCTGACGCTGTACCTGTTCGACCGTCCGGGCGAGCCGCACATCAGCCGGCTGCAGGCGCCGCTCGGCTCGGGCCCCGAGTTCGGCTTCGACGTCACCGACAGGCGGCTGGTGCACACGTACGGCACCGGCTACTCCGTGCGCCGGGGCGAGGGCAGGTCGGTGCTGGTGACCGACCCCTCGGGGCGGCGGCTCGACCCGCTCTTCCCCGGCCGGCCGATCGCCCTGACCGACCACCTCTACCTGGGCGTGGACGACGGCCGGGCCAAGGGCGGCGAGCAGCCCGCGTACGGGCCGGCCGAGCCGCAGCCGAGCAGGACCCACAGACCGATGCCAGGCGACGACCTGTTGTGAGGGGCGCATGAGGATCTTCGATCCGATGATGTTCGTAGGGCTCGGCGGCACCGGCTGCCGGGTCGGAGTGGAGTTGGAACGCTGGCTGCGCGACGAGCTGTGCGGCCCTGACGGCATGGACCTGATCAGGAACTTCAGCTGGCAGAACTACCAGCCGTACGAGCTGCCCTCCTGCCTGCAGTTCGTCTACGTCGACCTCAACGAGGACGAGCTGAACCGCACCCGGCGGCGGGTGGTGCCGACCGAGAAGGAGTTCCCGGCGGCAGCCCGCACCGCCCATCTGATCCACGACGTGGTGCCGAAGTTCGACTCCTACCCGGAGGTGGCCCGCAGCCTGCGGGCCACGCTGGGCGACCACGTGAAGGACTGGCTGCCGCCGCGCGAGCAGGAGCCGCTGGTGGCGCCGCTGATGCGGGGCGCGGGCCAGTTGCCCACGGTGGCCAGGGCGGCCCTGTTCGAGCGGATGCGGCACGGCACCGGGCCGGTGGTCCAGGGCGTCGAGGACGCCATCGGCGCGATCAGCAACTCCGGCGGCGAGCTGGCCGCGCTCGGCGGCCGGCTGCGGCGGCGCTGCGACGTGTTCGTGGCCTACTCGGTCGCGGGCGGCACCGGCAGCGGCATCTTCTACGACTACCTGCACCTCATCGGCGACGCCTTCGCCCGCAGCGGCATCAGGGCGCGCATCCACCCGCTGGTCGTCATGCCGTCCGCGTTCACCGAGGGCAAGGGCGGCGGGCGCCGGGCCAGGCTCAACGCCGGTTCGAGCCTGCTGGACCTGTTCCGGCTGGTGGACGACCAGAACGCGCCGCACGCGGGCACGCAGGTGGACGAGCAGGGCATCGTCGGCGAGCTGGGCGTGCGCTACCCCACCAGGGGTGACGTGCGGCTGGCGACCGGCACGGTGCAGACCGCGTTCCTGTTCACGATGCCGCCCGGCGTGCAGCGCGACGACCTGCACCGCTCGATCGCCTCGCTGGTCGTCTCGCTGGCCGGCACCCGGCCGAGCACCCCGGGCGAGAGCGCCGGCGGCATGGAGGACCGGGGAGAGTCGTCCTTCGCCGACGACTTCATCAACCGCGCCGTCGAGCGCGACGTGCCCGCCGCCTCGGGCATCGGCAACCGGGGCGTCTCGACGGCCTTCGTCTCCTCCATGACCGTGCCCGTGGAGGAGCTGGCCGACCTGGTCAGCTCGCGGCTGCTGGCCCGCGCGGTGACACAGCTCGACGCCGTCCCGCCGGGCGCCGCCGAGACCAACGTGGACGAGATCCGCCGCCTGTTCACCACCACCAACCTGGAGCCGCTGCACACCCGCGCGCCGCTGCCCCCGCCCGAGGCCCGCCCGGCCACGGGCGCGGCCGACATCCAGAAGTCGCTGGCCAACCGGATGCGGGAGATGCAGGACAACCTCGTCTCCCTCGAACGGGCGCTCAGCCGCAGCGTCCCGGTCATGGCCCAGGAGGTGGACGTGCGCAGGGGCGCGATGGAGGGGCTCGGCCACGTCGACCCGTTCCGGCTGCGGCGCGTGGTGGTCGGCCTGCCCGGCGACGTGCACGAGGCCGACCGGCTGGGCTTCGCCGGGCTGCTCGACCACCGCAGGGCGCAGCCGCGCAAGCCGTTCGAGGGCATGAGCGAGGCTCCCCCGCAGCCCGGGCCGATGCGCGACCGGCTGCTGCGCAAGGTGCAGTGGTCCGACCCCGTGGTGCAGGCCTGGCTCGCCGGTCAGGACGCCTGGTACCTGTGGAGCAGCCAGGCGCTCTGGCACCGCGCCTGGGCCGACCAGATGCCCCGCTGGGAGCCGCGGCGCAAGCAGCTCCTGCGCGAGGTGCGCGAGTTCACCCAGGTGTTCGCGGAGCACGCCGAGAACGACCCCGAGCGGTTCGCCCGCCGGGCGGGCGAACTGTACGAGACGCGCGTGGGCGTCTACCACCTGCTGCCGCCCGCCGGGGCGGAGGCGTTCTACGACGCGGTCGTGCGCCGCTTCGTGGACGTCTTCGTCGCCCGGCAGATCCTGCGCCCGACCGACACGGAGGCCGGCGTGGTCAACGCGCTGCTCGGCCCCGAGGGCTGGCGGCACGCCTACGACCTGGCCTGGCGTACGGGCAAGCCGGCCGACGCGCTCAACTGGGTGCGCGAGCGGCTCAAGCTGGAGGTCAAGAAGCTGTTCAAGGACCGCGACGAGGCCGCCGCGCTGGGCGAGCAGCCGCTGCTGCCCTCGCTGGCCGACATCCTGGCCCAGGCCGCCACGGGCGGCGGCGACGACCCGCAGGTGCGGCAGTTCCAGCTCAAGCTGGCCGACCTGGTGCCGGGCGGCTTCACCCCCGACGGCACCGGTGAGCTGAAGGTGCTGGTCTCCTACCCGGCGCCGGGCAAGGACCTGGACCTGGAGCGGTTCCTGCGCGACCGGATCGACCTGCCGGGCACGCCCGACTTCCGCAACATCGACGCCGACTCGGTCACGGTGGTGCAGCTGCGCACCTCGATGAGCGTGACCCAGGTGCGCGAGCTGCGCGAGGTGCTGGCCAGCTGGGCCGAGGCGCTGCACGACGAGCGCCCGCAGGACTACCTGAAGTGGCGCCAGCGGCTCGGCTACGACTTCGGCTATCTCGCCACCACCGAGGAGCACCGCGTGCGCATCCTGCACCGGCTGCTCTGCCTGCTGTGGAACGGGCAGGTCAGCGTGGCGGAGGGCGAGCCGAGCTCGCCGTCGCGGATCAGGATCGACATCGAGGGCGGCTCGATGACGCTGCCCTTGACCGGGTACGGCAAGGCGTCCTCGTGGCCGAGCATGCTGCGGGCGTACGAGCAGTGGGTGCTCGGCGGCGACGAGGAGTTCCGCAGCCTGATCAGCGCGCAGCTCATGGACGCCACCCCGAACGGCCTGGCCGGTTCGCTCAGCGTGCCGCACCCGCTCTACCACGAGGTCACCCGCATGGCCGCGGACCAGCTCGGCCTGCTGGAGATCATGGCGCCCAAGCTGCCCTCGGGCGCCCGCAACCGGGCCGACCAGCTCATCGCCTTCTGGGCGCACACCCTGCCGGCCGCGCTGGACCTGCCGTTCGAGCGGGTCGCCGAGGCCGTCGCCTACAACCTGCGCGACCTGGACGCGCTCGTGGAGGAGTGAGCATGGTCGTCGTGCTCGACCTGCGCAAGGGTGAGCCGGACCGGCTCGGCGCACGGGTCCTGGTGGTCGCCGACACCGAGCGGCTGGCCGCCGGGCAGCGGGTGCTCCAGGACCTGTTCAGCTCGCGCCTGGTCCGGGAGGTGCTCGTCGTGGCGGTGGGGCCGCGGCTGCGGCTGCCGCCGGCGCTGGACGGCGAGCGCCGGCGGGTGCTGTGGGTGGGCGACCCGCGCGGCATCCTCTGGGACGCCGACACCGGCGAGGCCGCGCTCGGGCCGGAGGTCAGCTCCGAAGCCATCCTCATCGACCTGCTCAGCCAGCCCGAGGTGTTCGACGAGGTGGTCGCGGGGCTGGACGACATCCCGTACGGCACCGCCTCCCCGGGATGGCGCATCGTGGCCGGGCGGATCGACCCCGAGGTGCTCTCCCAGGCGTTCCGCGAGGTCTCGGAACGCTTCCACGGGCCCGCCCAGCAGGACACCGCCACCTTCAGCTCGCCGCTGGCCACCGCGCTGCCGGTGCTCAGCGGCACCGTGGACCTGCCCGCCGACGTGCTCGACCCGCTCATCCCCGACGGCCCGCTCGACCGGATGCACCGCCGCGCGGCCGAGCAGATCGACCGGGCGGCCAGGGCGCTGGAGGAGCTGACCTACTTCAGCCCCGCCCCCGCGCGGGCGGCCATCGCCGGCGAGGTGATCGCGGCGGGCAAGGCGCTGGCGGAGTTCCGCGACACCGTCGCGCGGCTGTTCGCCGACATCGACCACTCCGACGAGGGCGCGAAGGAGACGCTGGCCATGCACGGCGTCAAGTTCGCCACCCCGGCCGGCATGGGCGCCACCGAGATCGTCGCCGAGCTGCGCGCGGACGTGGAGTCGGCGCTGGCCGAGCGCAGGAGCCTGACCCGGCTGGTGTCCCGGCTGCGCCTGCTGGCCGACCACAGCGCGCCGATCGGCAGCGCCGCCTTCGTCGCCGACCTGTGGCGGATCTGCCCCGACGAGCTGCTCAACGCGCTGCACGCGCCGGCCGACTTCCCCGCCACGCTGCTCGACCGGTTCGTCTTCTGGCGGCGGTCGCGGGCGTGGTGGCGCGAGCAGCTGGCGCTCGGCCCGGCCCGTACGGCGCTGGACGAGCTGCGCTCGCGCCTGGAACGGGTGGCCGCCAGCGAATGGATGCTCGGCGGGGCCCGTACGCACACCTCCGACGCCGCCCGCACCCTGGCGGCGGCGCTGAACGACGCCTGCGCGCAGGTGGCGGGGACGCTGACGGACTGGAGCCGGGCCGAGGCCGGCCAGGCCGCGGCCAGTCCGGCGCTGGACGAGGAGGTCACCGTGCGCCTGCGCGACCGGGGCGGCCAGCTGCGCGAGGTGATCACCGGTGACCTGCTCGACGCGGTGACGGGCTGGCTGGAGCCCGGCTGGACCGCCCTTGAGCACGGCGACTACCGCGACGTCCAGGTGGGGCTTGATCGCCGGATCGACGAGACGCTGCGGCAGTACCGCTACCACCTGGTCCACCGGGGCGTGCAGGAGCGGCCCGACTTCGGCACCGGCGACGCGGGCCGCCAGGAGCTCGTGGACGCGGTGTGGCGGCAGTCCCAGCAGGTGGTGCGGGCGCTCAGGGCGCAGCCGGGCGGCCAGATGTTGCAGCTGTGCGGCGACCGCGACCTCGCGGTGCTGCTCCGGCAGGCGTCCGCGGTGCGGTTCGCGCCCAGGGCGGTCAGGGGCCAGGGCAACCCGCCCGGCGTCGTGTGGACCAGGTCCGGCCAGTACGCCGGCACCTTGCGGCTGGTGCCGCTGCGGCCGGGGACGGTGGAGGAGAACTGGAGTGGGGATGGAACCTGAGCCGCTGAGCTTCAACACCCCCGAGGGCGATCCGGTGACCTGGGAGGTGGAGGCGGAGCCGTGGCACGACCCGTTCGAACGCCGGCTCACCCTCGTCGTCCAGGGCACCCGCCTCGTGCAGCGGCGGGTGCCGCGGGCCGCGGGCCGCGAGCGCGAATACCTCTACGACCTGCTGGAGAACGAGGCCCGCATGGGCGCCAGGCTGCTCACCAGGCTGCGCAGGGACTACCCGCCCGAGCTGCCCCGGCTGCTGGGCTACAGCCTCGACGCGGAGGAGCCGTTCGTGCTCCTGTCGGACCGCAGGGGCGAGCCGGTCACCCGGTTCTCCGGCGCGCTGCTGATCGCCGAGCAGCGGGGACTGCAGGTCAGCCTTTTCCGCGCTGTACGCATCCTGTCGGCCTGCGGCATCGTGCACCGGCGGATCGAGCCGGCCACGGTGCGCTGGGACGGGACCACCGTGCAGCTCACCGACCTCAGCCACGCCACCCTGGCCGGCAGCCGGCGGCTGCGGCTGGGCGAGGCGCCCTACGCCTCCCCCGCGCAGCGCGAGGGCGTGGGCGTGGCCTCCACCTCCGACGACCTCTGGAGCGCGGGCATGGTGCTCTACCGGACGATCACCGGCCGCGAGGTGACCGACCGGCCCGACCTCGCCGCCGCCCCGGCGCTGCAGCCCCTCCACGACGTCTTCTCCGGCGCCCCTCCCACGGCGGGCGAGGTGCTGGCCCGGCTGCGGGCGCCCGACCCGATGCAGTCGATCCCCGTCGAGCAGGACCTGGCGCTGGAGGAGGGCCGGGCCGCCTTCGACCGGGCCCGCGAGGCCAGACGCGACCCCGCCGCCTCCGGTGAGACCGCCGGGAACGACCGCACCCGCGTCCAGCCGCCCCCGGCTCCGGCCGGGGAGGAGCCGCGGCGCACCTGGCTGACCCGCTGGCTGCCCCTGGCCGTGCTGCTCGTCCTGCTCCTCGTCCTCTGGTTGGTGAACCGGTGATCCTCTGCCCGATCTGCCTGCACGAGTTCGACTGGAGCGAGGACGAGCTCTACGAGCGCACCCCGGCGGGCCGGTACCAGCCGCTCTCACTGGCGAACGTGACCGGGGCCCGGCGCGAGGACCTGCTGCGGGCCGCCCACGTCCGCTGCCCGGCCCCCGTCGCCGACCCCGGCCTCGAACACCATCTGCCCTACACCTACGTCCGGCACGGCCGCCCGCTGGTGATCGGCCTGGTCGGGGGGCCGGAGACGGGTAAGACACACCTGCTGGCCTCGATGATCGGGGCCATCGAGCAGGGCGGGCTGCGCCCGTACGGGCTGACCACGGACGCCGTGGACATCGAGCGGCACGCCCAGTACGTCGACTCCTACGTCAACCCGCTGGTCGTCGAGCGGGAGGCCCTGTCGCGCACCGCCCACAGGTCCACCGCGGAACCCGTGGACGCGCTGCTGGTCAACGACGGCCAGCACACCACGGCGGTGGCCTTCTTCGACATCGCCGGCGAGCAGTTGCGCAGCACCGCGCACGAGGCGACCAGGTTCGTGCCCGCGCTCGGCGGACTGCTCTTCGTGATCGACGCCGCCACCAGGTCGGCCAGGCTGGGCGACGACTCCTTCCGCGCCGTGCTCGACCGGCTGCCCAAGACCGGCGGGCGGCTCGACGTGCCCGCCGTCATCGCGGTCACCAAGAGCGACGCCGTGCGCTTCCAGGATCCGGTCGACACCTGGCTGTACGGCGACCCCGACCGGCTCGACCCGGCCGACGTCCTGAAGGAGAGCAGGGACGTCTACGCCTTCCTGCACCGGCGGGGCGCGCAGGCGTGGCTGAGCCCGTACGACAAGTGCCGCAAGTGCACCCTGCACTTCGTCTCGGCCACGGGAGGCGCCGCGGCCGACGGGCGCTTCCCCAGGGGTGTGCGCCCGCGGCGGGTCCTCGCGCCCCTGATCTCGCTCTTCGCCATGACCGGCGTCCTGCGCGGCTATCCCGAGGTGGGGACATGATGGGGCGTTATTCGAGCATCGACTGGATCCAGTTCGAATGGGACAACAAGCGCACGGGCCTCGGTCCCGTCCGCTCCTCCCTGCCGGAGACCGGAGGCTGGTACCACCAGCTCGGGCCCTGGCTCGACCCCGGGCCCGCGCCGGGCGTCAGCATCTGCCGGCTCGTGGTGGACGGCCGGGTGGTGGTGCTCGCCCGCACGCGGACCGGCGGGTCGGACAGCAGGCGGACCATCCAGGTGCGGGCCTATCTCGGCGGCTCGGCCTCGCTCTCCTCGCCGATGCCGAACGTGCGCCAGGCGCTGGCGCTGGCTCCCGGCTGGGCCTCGCTGCTGCCCGACGACGACGTGCCGCTCGACCTGGCCCGGATGATCGAGCCGTACTCCGAGGCGGGGGCGGCGCTCGACCGGCAGGCGCGGGCCGGGGCGGCGGCGCTCGCGCCGATCGTCTCCGAGGCGCTGCGCTCCCGGGGCAGGACCGCCCTGTCGGTGGCGTCGGGCGGTGACTCCGTCGTGCAGCTGTGGGGGCTGGTGGACATTCTGGACCTGCTGCTGGGGCACTATCCCGAGACGTTCTCCACGTACGAGAGCGACGATCTGCAGCAGGGGGCCGAGGTCGTCTTCCTCCAGGGGTGGCCGGGGCCGTCGTCGCGCGCCTCGCGCCGGGCCCGGGTCGATCTGCGCGCGCCCGACCAGGCCGACAAGTACGGGGACATCGCCGCCATGGCGGTGGCGGCGTACGCGCGCAAGCAGCTGGTGGCGGTGGTCAGGAGCGCGGGGATCACCGACGGGACGCCGGTGGAGGAGCGCATCCGGCTGCTGGAGAACGTCACGTACGAGCCGACGACGCCCGCGAGCCGGCCTGAGCCTGCGCCGCCCGCGAACCGGGCCGGACCGACCACGCCCGTGAGCCCGTCCGAGCCCGCACCGCCTGTGAGCCGGTCTCGACCGGCATCCGTGAGCCGGTCCGGACCGGCCGCGCCCGTGAGCCGGTCCGAGGCGGCGGCACCGGCGAGCCGGGCCACGCCGGCTGAGCCCGTAGGTGGGGCGGCGCCTGAGGACACGTGGGCTCCCCGGCCGCCGGCGCGCGAGAGCCCGTACCCGGCGACGCGCACCTCCGCCGCCGGCGGTGCGCCCTCTTCGACTCCTTCGGCCGCTCCGTCATCCCCGTCGTCCTCGCCCGCGCAGCCGGCGTCCCGGCCCGCGGCCGCGCGGTCCCAGCCCGCGCGAGCCGCCCACCCCGGCGCCGCCCACCCCGGCGCTGCCCAGCCCGGCGCCGCCCAGCCGCAGCAGGCCGCGCAGAAATCGCAGCCGGCGTCATCGCGGGAGAAGCGGCCGAGGGCGGGGCGGGCGGCGGCGTCCGCCGCGCGCGACGTCTTCGAGCTGTTCCAGGAGGACCTGGCCGAGGCGGGGACCGCCAAGGAGGCCATGGACATCCTGCGGGACGTCCGCGTCTGGACCGCCACCCGCCAGCCCTCGGAGGTGCGCAACCGGATCCCCGACCTGATCCCCGATCTGGAGCGCCTGCTGCCCGACGGTCACATCAACCCGATCCTGCGCGAGCTGCTGACCCCGGACGCCCCGCCGAAGAAGGGCCGCGGCGGGTCCGACTGGCGCGAACCCCGGTGGCTCGTGGTCGCGGTGGCGCTGGCGCTCGTGCTGGTTCTCCAGATCGTGATCCTGTTCTTCCGCTGAAAGGGTTCCGGCGGGCCCGATTCCCCCGCGGCGGCGGGCGGTCACGGGACTGAGCGCCTGCCTGTGAATCTTCAAATATCGTCACTGTCGGTGAGAGATGGGCAGTTACGGTCACGAACCGTATGTTGACAAAGAGTCAACCCACCATTCGCGATGAATCTTCGCATCTCTACCTTGAAGTACATCTGCCCCGTAGGCATAGTGGAGCAACCACAGGCGCACTCGGTCGTGGCGGGCAACCTCGGGGGGCGGTTCCAAGGTTCACGACCGCCCAGCGACGCGCGTCACCATGTCGAGAATTGGACACAAGGATGAGCTCGCCCCCGCCGATCCGTACGAAGCTGCTCAGGATTCTCCTGCTTCCGCTGGTCTCCATGGTGGCCCTCTGGGGGTTCATCGCCTACTCCAGCGTCGAAGAGATCATCACGGTGTCGCAGAACCAGGACCGGTGGGAGGCCATCGGATCGCCGGTGCTGCAACTGATCGTCGAGCTGCAGAAGGAGCGGCAGCTGTCGGCGGAGGCACCGGACGGCACCGCGGACTTCCGGCCGCTGGCCGACCAGCGGCGGATCACCGACACCCAGGTGACACGGCTGCGCGAGATCATCGCGACCGTAGACGTGGACGGTGACGACAGCGAGACCACAGCCCAGGTCCAGAACATGGTGCAGGCGCTCGACGGGCTGCAGGCACTGCGCGCCTCGGCCGACGGAGGCGTACTGGCGCCGCCGCTGACGATCATCCAGGCGTACGACAACCTGATCGCCACCGCCAACCGCCAGTTCACCGACCGCGACGCGCTGAGCGACGTGTCGTCCTTCCGCGGGGTGCGCGGCATGGCCGCCTTCTCCGCCACGTCGGAGTACCTCGGCCGCGAGCACGCCGTGCTCACCTCCACGATCGTGCACCGCAACATGACCCCCGCCGACCGTGGCGCGTTCGTGGCCGCGACGACCGCCCGCCGGCTCGTCTTCGCCAACGCCGAGCGCGACGCGGGGCCCGAGCTGCGCGCCGACTACGACCGGCTGGTGGCCAGCGAGCCGTACAAGCGGCTGGTCGCGATCGAGGACATCCTGTTCAGCTGGGACACCGACGGGGCTCCGCCGGTCGATCCCGCCGCGTGGCGCAGGGACACCGAGGCGATCATCGGCGGCATCAACCGGGACACCCAGACCGAGCTGGCCAGGGTCGCGGCCGAGGCGCAGTCGCAGAAGACCGGGGCGTACTGGCGCATCGGCATCGTGCTGCTGATCGGGCTGGCCGTGGTCGTCGCGTCGCTGGCGCTGTCGTACCGGTTCGGGCGCTCGCTGATCGACGAGCTCATGCGGCTGCAGGGCTCGGCGGTGGAGCTGGCCGAGCAGCGGCTGCCGCGGCTGGTCGAGCGGCTGCGCCGGGGCGAGGACGTCGACCCGGCCACCGAGGCGCCCGGCCTGCCACCGGCCGAGACCGCCGAGGTCGACCGGGTGGTGCACGCCTTCTCCGCCGTAGGCCGCACCGCGGTCGAGGCGGCCGTGGGCCAGGCCGCCCTGCGCAAGGGCGTCGGCCAGGTCTTCCTCAACCTCGCCCGGCGCAACCAGGCGCTGCTGCACCGCCAGCTCGCGCTCCTGGACACCATGGAGCGGCGGGTGGACGAGCCGCAGGTGCTGGAGGACCTGTTCAAGCTCGACCACCTGACCACCCGCATGCGCCGGCACGCGGAGAACCTGATCATCATGTCCGACTCCTCCCCCGCCCGCCGCTGGCGCGACCCCGTGCCGGTGTTCGACGTGGTGCGCGCGGCCGTGCTGGAGGTCGAGGACTACACCCGCGTCACGGTCACCCCCATGCCGAACGCGCCGCTGCTGCTCGGCGCGGCGGTCACCGACGTCATCCACCTGATCGCCGAGCTGGTGGAGAACGCGACCGTCTTCTCCCCGCCCAACACGACCGTGCACGTGCGCGGCGTGACGGCGGCCAACGGGCTGGCCCTGGAGGTCGAGGACCGGGGCCTGGGCCTCAACGACGCCGTGCTCAGCGAGCTGAACGCGCGGCTGTCCGACGTGCCGGAGTTCGACCTGGCCGACACCGACCGGCTCGGGCTGTTCGTGGTGTCCCGGCTCGCGGCCCGGCACGGGATCAAGATCGTGCTACGGCGGTCGCCGTACGACGGGACCACCGCGATCGTGCTCCTTCCCGCAACCCTGCTGGCCGGCGCCGAGCCGCCGGCCATCGCCGCCGCTCCGGGCACCGGCCGGCCGGTGCGGGCGCTGAGCATGGCGCCGTCGGACGGGCGGGGGCGCGGGGTGACGATCGCGCCCGAGCCGGACCGCGCGACCTGGTTCGAGGCGGCTCCGGCGAACCCGCCGCATCCGGCGGAGCCCGACCCGGTGCTCACGACCGGCCCGATCAGCGTCGCCGACGCCCTGCGCGCCGCCGACCCGCTCCGGGCCACCGACCCGATGCGCACCGAACCGCCGGCCACCTCCGACCGGCCCCGCCCGGCCGGCCCGCCGAGCGCCGCGGCCTCGAACCCCCTGGGCTCCGGCCCCGCCGTCCCCGGCGGTGCCGACCCATCGCGGGCCACCGGCCCAGCAGGGGTTGCGGGGCCGGCCGGGGCCGGGCAGTTCGGAAACGGCTCGATTCCCGTTCGCGGCCCGGCTCCCGGCAACGGCGCCGAGCCCCCGCGCAGGCCCGCGCACGCCCGGGTCCAGGGGAACGGCACCGTACCCCCTCAAGGCGGACCTGGAGACAACGGTTCCTCCAGGCCCGCAGGGCCGCCCACCGGCTGGAGCGTCACCGTTCCGGCACAGGAGGCGGACGAAGATCTCGACGGCCTGCCGATGCGGATCCCGCAGGCAAGCCTCGCTCCCCAGTTGCGCGTCGACGCCCGCCCCGAGCGCGGGGCCAGGGCCGGACGCTCGCCTGAGGAGCTCGCACAGCTCATGTCGTCCATGCAACGCGGCTGGCAGCAAGGGCGCCGCCAGGCCAAGCAGGAGCGAGACATGCGGAACGGAAAGGACGACCAACCCGATGCCTGACCCCAGAAGTGAACTGAGCTGGCTGCTCGACGACCTCATCCAGCGCGTCCCCGGTGTCCGGCACGCCATCGTGCTGTCCGCCGACGGGCTGTCCATGGGCAGCTCCCGCGCGCTGACCAGGGAGGACGCCGAGCACCTGTCCGCCATCTCCGCCGGCAGCCACAGCCTCGCCATGGGAGCGGGCCGGCACTTCGGCATGGGCGGCGTACGGCAGACGATCATCGAGATGGACGAGGGCTTCCTGTTCGTCACCGCCGCGGGTCAGGGCGCCCGGCTGGCCGTGATCGCCACGGCCGACGCCGAGCTGGGCATGGTCACGTACGAGATGGCCCTGATGGTCAAGCGGGTCGGCGAGCACCTTTCCGCGCATCCGAGGGGAGCGGCACCGGCACCGGCCTGGAACGGCGTGAGACCGTGAGTGGGGAGGATCCAGGGCCGCTGATCCGGCTCTTCGGGCTGACCGGCGGCCGGGCGCGGCCGCAGGGGGAGGCGTTCGACCTGGTGGCCATCGTCACGACGGCCGCCGAGGCCGGCGATCCCACGGACCTGATCCCCGAGCATCGTGCCGTGCTGGCCCTGTGCCGCAGGCCGACACCTGTCGCGGATGTCGCGGCGCATCTTCGGCTGCCGCTGAACATCACCCGGGTGATCCTGGGCGACCTGCGGGGCGAGGGGCTGGTCACCATCGACCGCCCGCGCCCCGCCGCCCAGACGATCGATGAACGCATCTACAGGGAAGTGCTGCATGGACTACGCAGCCTCTGAGCCGGGGACGACCACGGTCGCCTCGGCCTTGGCCATCAAGATCCTCATCGCGGGCGGTTTCGGCGTCGGCAAGACGACCCTGGTCGGCACGATCAGCGAGATCCGGCCGCTGCACACGGAGGAACTGCTGAGCGACCGGGGCATCGGCGTGGACGACACCTCGGGCGTGGAGTCGAAGACCACCACGACGGTGGCGCTGGACTTCGGCCGCATCACCATCCGGGAAGGGCTGTGGCTGTACCTGTTCGGTACGCCGGGGCAGGACCGGTTCTGGTTCATGTGGGACGAGCTCGCGCTGGGGGCGCTCGGCGCGGTCGTGCTCGCCGACACGCGGCGGCTGCAGGACTGCTTCCCGGCGGTGGACTACTTCGAGCAGCGCGGGATCCCGTTCGTGGTGGCGGTGAACTGCTTCGACGGCGCCCGCCGCTACGATCCGGCCAAGGTACGGCGGGCGCTGGGGCTGAACGAGAACATCCCGATCGTGCTGTGCGACGTACGGCAGCGCGCGTCGGTCCGTGACGTGCTCACGACGCTGGTCACGTACGCGGTGAAGGGCCTCGGAGCGGGGGTCAGCGGCTGAGGGCGGCGGCGCGCAGTGCCTGGGTGAGCCGGGCGACGGGTTCGGGCAGCGGGCCCGGCAGCCTGGCCAGCAGGAGACGGCGCTGCTCCTTCGGCCCGCCGCGTACGGGCAGGACCCGGACACCGGGCGGCACGACGGCGGCGAGCATGGCGGGCACGGTGGTCAGCCCGCAGCCGGCCGCCACGAGGCTGAGCTTGGCCAGCCAGTCGCGGGCGGAATGGGCGACCTCCGGGCGCTCGTCCAGCCCCGGCCACGCGCCCATGCCGGTGCTGTCGCCCGCCCCTCCGGTGGCCGCGCTGCCCGGACCGGCGATCCAGCGCTGCCCGTGCAGGTCGGCGGCGTCGATGTAGTCGCCGCGGGCGAGAGGATGGCCCTCAGGAACGGCCACCCGCAGCGCACGCTCGGCGAGGGTACGCACCTCCAGCGCGGGCGTCTCGGCGTCCGGCGGCCGGAACGGCGGCGCGGAGCCGAGCAGCGCCAGGTCGAGCGCGCCGGCGCGCAGGGCGCGGACGAGCGCGGGCGTGCCGCCCTCCCGCGTGGTGACGGTGATCCCGGGATGGCTCTCACGCAGGGCGGCGAGCGCGCGGGGCACCAGAACGGCGCCCGCGCTGGCGAACCAGCCGAGGCGGACCGTGCCGGGATCGTCGGGCAGCCCGGCCAGCTCGCGTGCGCCCGCGTCGACCTGGTCGACCACCACGGCCGCGTGGCGCAGCACGACCCGGCCCGCCGGGGTCAGCCGGACGCCGTCGTGGCGGCGTTCGAGCAGCGACGCGCCCGCGGCGCGTTCGAGCGAGGAGATCTGGCGGGAGACCGCGGACTGCGTGTAGCCGAGGGCGGAGGCCGCCGCGGTGAGCGTGCCGCGCTCGGCCACCTCGCGGAACACGCGCAGGGCGGTGAGCGAGGCATCGGTGAGGGCCATGACGATTACGCATACCACAGGTGACGAACTCTCGTTGGACGCATGCCCTCGGACGTCCTTAGCTTGTCCACCATGACGCGAACCACAACGAAAACCCCCAGGGTCGCGCTGGTCACCGGCGCGACACAGGGCCTCGGCCTGGCCCTGGTCGAAGGGCTGGCCCGCCGCCTGACCCCGGCCGACACCGTCTACCTGACCGGCCGCGACGCCGGCCGGGTCGCCGCGGCCGCCGAGCGCCTCTCCGAGGAGGTCGGTACGGGGGCGCGCGTGCGCGGCGAGCTGTTCGACGTCACCGGGCAGGACACGGCCGCGCGGCTGGCCGACCGGCTCAGGGACCGGCACGGCGGCGTGGACGTCGTGTTCGGCAACGCCGTCATGCGCATCGGCCCCGACGACGACCCGCGCACGCTGATGGACGAGTACACCGAGGTGAGCAACTTCGGCACCACCCGGCTGCTGCGCGCCTTCGGCCCCCTGGTGCGGGACGGCGGGCGGCTGATCGTGGTGGCCAGCTCCCTGGGCACGCTGCACCACCTGGCGCCCGTGCTGCACCGCCACTTCGACGGGCTGACGTCGCTGGAGGAGGTGGACAAGCAGGTGGCGGCCTGGCGCGACGCCGTCAAGGACGGGAGCGCGCGGGCGGGCGCGTGGCCCGCCTTCGTCAACATCCCCGCCAAGATCGCCCAGGTGGCCGCCGTACGGGCCCTGGCCGGCCTGCGTCGCGACGAGGACGCCCGGCGGGGCATCCTGGTGGCGGCCGTCTGCCCCGGCATGATCAACACGCCGACCTCGGGCCTGTGGTGGGACGTCTCCGCCGCCGCCTCCCCAGCCCGCGCCGCCGGGCCCCTGCTCGACCTGGCCCTGGACCCGGTCGATCCGGCCCATTACGGCCAGCTCGTCCGCTTCGGCAAGGCCCTGCCCTGGAGCCCGTGAGCCGCGGAACGGCTCCGCCACGCCCCCGCGGCCGCCGAGCCGGCGCCGCTCACAGGTAGGGGCCGGTGCCCGGGCCCGGTGGGCGGTCCACGGGGCCGGTGGGTGGCGGGCCGGCGAGTTGCTGGAAGCTCATTCCGATCTTGATGCCTTGGAAGACGCCCTCCAGCCATCCGACGAGCTGGCTCTGCGCGATCCGGATCTCCGCCTGGCTGAGCACCTCGGACGGCGGCGGCAGCAGGCGTTCGAGCTCGTCCCGCAGCTCCGGCGCGACCGCCCCGCCGATCTCCTCGACCACCCGCGCGTGGATGTGCCGCAACTGGTCACGGGCGTGCTCGTCGAGGGAGAGCCCGCGGGCCTCGTCCAGCAGCGAGCGCGCCATGGTGCTCACGCGCAGCAGCCTGGCCGGCTCCTTCACGCGCCCGAGCTCGGCCTCCACGGCCGCGCGCGCATCGGTGGGCCGGGCGGGCCCGCCGGGCCCGTCCGGCGGGCGGGGAACAGGTGCTGAAGTCATGTCGGCGTCCTGTGGGTCGCTGATCGCTCGAGAGCGCGGTCATGAAGGACCCTGCCCACGTACGCCCAGCTCACGCAGGCGGCGTGATCCCGGGGACACCTCCCGCTCCCCTGCCGGTGCCCGGCCGGGCGGGCGAGCGCCGGCCTCCGTCAGCCGAGGCGGCGGGCGTCGCCCCTGATGCCCGCGCGCCCGGCTCGCCGGACGTCGGCCACCGGCGGGAGCGCGGGCGTGGGCTCAGGTGAGGCCGATCAGGTCGGTGTAGCCGTCGTTCCACAGGTCTTCGAGCCCGTCGGGCAGCAGCAGCACCCGGTCCGGCCGCAGCGCCGCCACGGTCTCGGGGTCGTGCGTGACCATGACCACGGCTCCCCGGTAGGCGCCCACGGCGGCCAGCACCTCCGCCTTCGACGCCGGGTCGAGGTTGTTGGTGGGCTCGTCGAGCAGCAGCACGTTGGCCCGGGAGCTGACCAGCCCGGCCAGCGCCAGCCGGGTCTTCTCCCCGCCTGACAGCACCCCGACGGGTTTGTCCACGTCGTCGCCCCCGAACAGGAACGACCCCAGCACCGTCCTGACCTCCCCGTCGCTCAGCTGCGGGGCGGCCTCGGTCAGGTGCCGGCCGACCGTGTGGGCGGGGTCCAGGGTGTCGTGCTCCTGGGCGAAGTAGCCGAGCCGCAGCCCGTGGCCTGGCACGACCCGCCCCGAGTCGGGCCGCTCGTGCCCGGCCAGCAGCTTGAGCAGGGTGGTCTTGCCCGCGCCGTTGGGGCCGAGGACGACGAGCCTGCTGCCCCGGTCGACGGCCAGGTCGATGCCGTCCAGCACCGGCCGGCCCCCGTACGACTTGGTCAGGCTGATCGCGCCGAGCGGCATCCTGCCGCTGGGGGCCGGGTCGGGCAGCCGGACGCGGGCCACCTTCTCGGCGCGGCGCGCCGGCTGGGTGCCGGCGAGCATGCGGTCGGCCCGGCGGGCCATGTCCCTGGCCCGGACCGCGGTGGCGGACCTGGCGCGCATGCGGTCGGCCTGCGTGCGCAGCGCGGCGGCCTTGCGCTCGGCGGCGGCCCGCAGCCGCGTCCTGCGCCGCTCGTCGGCCTCGCGGTCGGCCAGGTACGCGTGCCAGCCGGTGTTGTGCACCTCCAGCGCGCCCTGCTCCACGTGCCAGACCCGGTTGATCACGTCGGCCAGCAGGCCGGTGTCGTGGCTGATCAGCACCAGCCCGCCGGAGTAGCCCGTCAGGTACGAGCGCAGCCAGGCGACGGAGCCGCCGTCCAGGTGGTTGGTGGGCTCGTCGAGCAGCAGGACGCCGGGCTCGCCGAAGAGCACCCTGGCCAGCTCGACCCGCCGCCGCTGGCCGCCGGACAGCGTGCCCAGCCGCTGGTCGAGCACGCGCTCGGGCAGGCCGAGCCCGGCGGCCACCCGGGCGGCGCCCGCCTCGGCCGCGTATCCGCCGCGAGCCTGGAACTCGGCCTCGGCGGCGGCGTAGCGGGCCATCGAGCGCTCGTCGCCCGACTCGGCCAGCGCGGTCTCGGCGGCGCGCAGGTCGCGCAGGGCCAGGTCGAGGCCGCGGGCGGACAGGACACGGCCGATGACCGTGCGGGCGGGGTCGGCGGCGGCCGGGTCCTGCGGCAGGTAGCCGATCGGGCCGGTACGCACGATCTCGCCGTCCGCGGGCTGGAGCCGCCCGGCGAGGATCTGCATCAGGGTGGTCTTGCCGGCGCCGTTGCGGCCGACGAGGCCGACACGGTCGCCGGGGGCGACGTGGGCGGTGACGCCCGACATGAGGAGGCCGGCGCCGGCGCGCACGGCGACGTCACGGAAGGTCAGCATGGGATTTCGCTCCGGAACTGCTAGCGGACACACGGGTGGCGGGGAGGCGTGTGTCCTGGCTAGGAAGTTCGGGGCGTAGACATGCCGACAGTGTACGAACGGGCCGCGACGGCGCGCCACGGGTTTATTGTCAGCTCCGCCAGCTGGGCCCGCGTACCGCCCGGTCCGCGCCGGCCAGGATGGCGCCGTACTGGATGGCCACCAGGTGCCGGATCGGGATCGTCTCGTCGGCCGCGCCCGCCTCGGCCTCCGCGCACCACCGCCCGTACGTCTCCGCCAGCTCCCGCGCCCCCTCACGGACGGCCCTGGTGGCGTTGCCCACGGCGAGCTCGCCCTCCAGGGCGCGCAGCAGCATGCCGCCGAAGCGCAGCCGGACGCTGTGCACGGTGTCCCGGCAGGAGGCCAGCTCGGCGACCGTGGCGGGCCGATCGTGCTCGGGCGCCCCGGCCCGGCCGCTGTGGGTGTCGGCCATCCCGGCCACCATGGGGATGAAGGACCGGCTGGCGCGCAGGAACGGCGAGCCGGTGACCAGGTCGGGCGAGACCGCCGACAGCACCCGTTCGAGCACGTCGGAGGTGGCGCGCAGCTCGGCCGCGTGCGCGTGCAGCAGGTCGCGGTAGCGGGTGGAGGTCGGGCTCGTGTCGTCGGCGGCGGCGTCGGTCCAGTAGGGGATCTCGGCCGTCAGGCCCAGCGTGCCGTACTTCTTGATGTAGGAGTCGCTGGCCGCGCCGCCGATGTGCTCGACGGGGTCCTGCCCGAGCGCCTCGAAGTAGTCGTAGGCGTCCTCCATCGCGGGAGTCAGGTAGACGGCCTGCTCCAGTTGCTTGACCGACGGGTGCTCGGGCTCCCCCGCGTGCAGCGGGACGCCGTACCGGCCGGGCAGGGTCTTGAGCACGTCCTGGAGCTCGGGTTCCGGGCGGTTGAGGTAGTAGAAGACGCCGCCGGACTCGCCGTTGTGCAGGGTGGTCATGAACGCGGGCCGGACGTCGTCGATCAGCCGCATCAGCGCCAGCGTCTCGGGGAGCACTCGGTCGAAATAGGCCCTCTTGTACGCGAACGGGAACGTCCACTCGACCTGCTCGTCACCGGCCGGCCGGTAGAAGTGCCTGCCGTAGTGGGTCTTGGTGAAGGGCCCGGCGAACCAGCCCTCGTTCAGCCGGGTGCCGTCCGGGTCGAGGCAGCCCACGATGTGCCAGGTGCAGCCGGTGGCGCGGCGCAGCTCCGTGTCCCGGCACAGGCGGCCGGCCAGGTGGGTGACGGTCAGGCCGCCGATGGGCTCGTTGGGGTGCGGCCCGGCGGCCACGATGGCATGGCGGGGTCCGTCGCCGACGGTGAGGCAGAGCATGGGGTCGCCGAGGCGGGAGGTGCCGATCCGGCGTAGCGTGGCCACGTCCGGATGGTCGGCGGCGAGCCCGGCGAGGCGGTCGTGCACCTCGTCCACGGTGGCGAACCGGTCGAAGTCGGGAACGGTGTCGAGTTCTTCATCAAGGCGGTCGAGCACATCCCAGTGTGGGCATGTCCGGCGACGGTCGGCATCGTGGAGAAGCTCAAGGTCAGGCCCTGCTCCTTGTGGCCACCGTCAATGGTTGAATAAGGGCGCTCGTCGCGATAAGGAGTGGAATGTCGGTATTTGACCTGTCTGCTGGTCCGGTGCCCGACGCCTCGATGACGATCCCGTACCACCCGCCGCTGAAACTGGTGCTCGAAACCCTGGGCGGCGACGCGCTCTCCGCCGCCTACGTGCCCGACGGAGCCGCGATCACGCTCGGCGAGCCCATCGTGCACGACCCCGACGACCCGCTCGACGAGCGGCCCGGCTGCGTGCTGCTCGCCGTGGGCGCGCGGGTGGCCGACCCGGCCACCCACGACCTGCTGCGCCGGGCGGCCCGCCTCGAATACCACGCGGTGGTCGTCAAGGACCGGGGCGCCGACCTGGCCCCGCTCATCGACTCGGCGCGGGCGGCCGGCATCGCGCTGCTCATCGCGCCGGAGGACCTGCCCTGGCGTCAGCTCGACGCGCTGCTGACGGCGGCGGTCTCCGGCCCGGGCGCCCCCGCCACCACCTACTCCAGCGTCGCCATCGGCGACCTGTTCGCGCTGGCCAACGCCATCGCCGCGACGATCGGCGGAGCCACCAGCATCGAGGATCCGCAAGGTCACGTCCTGGCCTACTCCAACCTGCCCGGCCAGCAGATCGACGAGATCCGCCGGCTCGGCATCCTCGGGCGCAAGACGCCGCAGCGGCCGACCAACCGCAGCGAGTACACCCGCGTCTTCAAGGCCGGGGTGCCCGTGCGCTTCGAGAGCATGGGTCCCGGGCACATGCGCCGCCTGGCGACGGCGGTGCAGGCGGGGCCGCAGCTGCTCGGGTTCATCTGGATGCTGGACGGCGATCCGCCGCTGGTGCCCGACGCCGTACGGCTGCTGGAGGACGCGGGGCGGACGGCGGCGCTGCACCTGCTGCGCGCCCGCATCCCCAGCAACCCGCAGCGCTGGCACAGCTCCGAGACGCTGCGCACTCTGCTCGACGGCGCCACCAGCGAGTCGGCGGCGGCCGTACGCCTGGGCCTGCCGGCCGGGTCTCCGGTGTGCATCGTGGCCTTCGCGCCCGTGCACGGGCAGGCCGCCGAGGCGGGGACCGCGCTGGCCAGCATCGCCGACCTGGTCAGCCTGAGCTGCGAGTCCTGGCATCCGCAGGCCGTGTGCACGACGAGCTGGGGCCGGGTGTACGCGCTGCTGCCCGTCCCGCCGGGCACCCCCGCCGACCGGCTGGTACGGGTGGCGACCGGCGCGGCCGAGGCGGTGCGCAAGTCCATGCGCATCCCGCTGCACGCCGGCCTCGGCCCCGTGGTCGCCGGCCTGGGCGAGGCGCGTTCCTCCAGCAGGCTGGCCGAGCGCGTCCTGCGCGTGCTCGCCGAGACCTCGGCCACCTCGGCGGCGGTCGCCACGGACGAGCAGGTACGCAGCCGCGTCGCCCTGCACGACCTGGCCGAGCGCGGCGGCGTGGCCGCCGAGCAGCTGCTGCTCCCGGTACGCCGCATGCTCGACTCCGACCGGACCCAGTCCACCACGCACGCCGTCACCCTGCTGGCCTATCTGGACGCGTTCGGCGAGGCGGCCAGGGCGGCGGCCGAGCTGTCGGTGCACGAGAACACGCTGCGCTACCGGGTGCGCCGGCTGCAGGAGCTGTTCGAGGTCGATCTGGCCGATCCGGCGGAACGGCTGGTGATCTGGCTCCAGCTGAGCCTGCTGCGCCTGCGCGGCGAGCTGTGACGCCCGGGAGCGGAGAGCGGTGGCGGACCGTGAGCGGAGGGCTGTGGCGGCCCACAACGGGCGACGGGTGAGATGTCCGGTTTCGACGATGAGGGCGCTCCGTCCCGCCCTCTAGCGTTCGTCGCATGCCTTCACTGCTGCTGCGCAACGCGCGGATCGGCCTGGGCGGCCCCATCCGCAACGTCCTGATCTCCGACGGCCGGATCGCCGAGGTGGCCACAGAGGTGACCACGGGGATGACCACGGGGACGCCCGCCGAGTCGGTCGACGTGGCGGGCGGCACCCTGCTGCCCGGCCTGTGGGACGCGCACGTGCACATGCTGCAATGGGCGCAGACGCGGCGCCGGGTGGACGTCAGCGGCGCCCGTACCGCGAGGGAGGCCGTCGAGCTGGTCGTCCCGCACGAAGGCTTCACCACCGGCTACGGCTTCCGCGACGGCCTGTGGCCGGACGCGCCGCACAAGTCGCTGCTGGAGGCGGCCGCGCCGGGCCGGCCCATCGTCCTGCTCAGCAACGACCTGCACACGGGCTGGTTCAGCCCGGCCGCGCTGGCCTCCATCGGCAGGGGCGAGCACGAGACGGGCGTGCTGCGCGAGCACGAGTGCTACGAGGCGATGGCCGCGCTGCCGCTGCCGCCGGAGCGGGAGCTGGACCGGTGGGTGGCCGAGGCGACCACGGCCGCGGCGGCGCGGGGCGTGGTCGGCGTGCTCGACTTCGAGTTCGCCGACAACGTCACCGACTGGAGCCGCCGGGTCGCCGAGCAGCGGGTGGACGTGCGGGTCGCCTGCTCGATCCCGAAGGACCGGCTGGAGGAGGCCGTCGGGCGCGGGCTGCGCACCGGGGAACCGGTCGCCGGGTCAGGGGGGCTGCTGGAGGTGGGTCCGGTGAAGATCTTCGTGGACGGCTCGCTCAACACCAGGACGGCCTACTGCGACGACCCGTACCCGGGCACCGGGGCCCGTGGCCTGCTGGAGACGCCGCCGGAGGAGCTGGCGGGCACGATGGGCCTGGCCTGGGCACACGGCCTGCGGCCGGCCGTGCACGCGATCGGCGACCTGGCCACCAGCATCGCGCTGGACGCGTTCGAGCGGGTCGGCTGCCCCGGCCGGATCGAGCACGCGCAGCTGCTGCGGCCGGGCGACTTCGCCAGGTTCGCCAGGCCGGGGCTGGTCGCCGGCGTCCAGCCCGCGCACGCGCCGGACGACCGGGAGGTGGCCGAGCTGCACTGGCCGGGCCGGACCGGCCGCGCCTTCGCCTACGCCGGCCTGCTGGCCGCCGGCGCCACGCTCGAACTGGGCTCCGACGCGCCGGTCGCGCCGCTCGACCCCTGGGACGGCGTGGCCGCCGCGGTCGCCAGGACCGACGACGAGCGCGCGCCCTGGCATCCGGAGCAGGCCATCTCGCTGCCCGACGCGCTCGCGGCCGCGGCCAGGGGACGGCGCGGGATCCGGGCGGGCGACCCGGCGGACCTGGTGATCACCGCCGGTGAACCGGCCGCGGCGGACCCGGCCGCGCTGCGCGCCGTGGAGGTGCTGGGCACGCTGCTCGGCGGGCGGTGGACCTACCGGCAACACGGGTGAAACACGGGGTTGACGGCGCTGTTCCAGCTCACAAAGCCGCGCCGCCCGGTTGAACCTTCCCGACAATGAACACCCGGCGGTGCTGTGGGACGCTCGTCCCCAAGCACGGGCCCCCATCCTCGGAGGTGTCAAGCAGGTGTCCGTCAAGAAAGTCCTGGGAGCCGCCGCGCTGGCCGTCGCGCTGACGGCCTGTTCGTCCGGCGGCTCCGGCGGAGCCGGCACCCCGCAGGGGGAGAAATCCTTCTCGGTCGGCGTCACCACCTACTTCCTGTCCCATCTGACGCCCGGCAGGTCGGTCGCCAGCAACGTGGACTACGCCCTGTTCACGCCGCTGACCACGGTGGACGCGACCAGCGGCAAGGCGGTGAACGCCGTGGCCGAGTCGATCGAGACCGACGACAACGTGACCTGGACGGTCAAGATCAAGCCGGGGTGGACGTTCCACAACGGCGAGCAGGTCACCGCGCAGTCGTTCGCCGACTCGTGGAACGCGACGGCGTACGCCCCCAACGCCTTCGAGAACAACTTCATGTTCGCGCCGTTCAAGGGCTACGCCGAGCTGAACCCGGCCGACGGGAAACCGTCTGAGAAGACGCTGTCCGGGGTCGAGGTGGTCGACCCCGCCACGCTGAAGATCACCCTGACCAAGCCGCTGTCGCTGCTGCCGTACGTGCTGGCCCAGACGGCGTTCGCCCCCATGCCGAAGGCGGCCTTCGCGGACCTGCCCGGCTTCGACCGCAAGCCGATCGGCAACGGGCCGTACCAGCTGGACGGCGAGGGGCTGGCGGCCGGCGTGACGAAGGTCGCGCTGCGCAAGTTCGGCGGCTACCAGGGGCAGGCGGGCGACGCGGACCGGATCGAGGTCAAGTCGTACCAGGACGAGGCCGCCTCCTACCGCGACCTGCAGGCGGGCGCGCTCGACGTCAGCCTGGTCACCGGCAACAACCTCACCGACGCCGCCGCCCGGTTCAAGGACCGGCTGGTGCGGGTGCCGTTCCCCGCGGTGATCTACCTGGGCTTCCCGCTGTGGGACAAGCGCTTCTCCGACGTGAAGGTACGCCAGGCGTTCGCGCACGCCATCGACCGCGAGACCATCGTCAAGTCGCTGCTGCGCGGCTTCGGCCAGCCCGCCACGGGGCTGGCGGGGGCGAGCGTGCCGGGCGGCGGCGCGGCCGACTGCGCGGCCTGCTCGTACGACCCGGCCAAGGCCAAGGCGCTGCTGGCGGAGGCCGGCGGCTGGAGCGGCCCGCTCAAGCTGTGGACCTACCAGGACCCGGTGAACACGGTGGTCCTGGAGGCGGTCGGCAACCAGCTGCGGGCCAACCTCGGCATCGAGACGGTGACGACGCAGACCCAGCCCGTCGACCAGCTCTACCCGAACCTGGCGGCCAAGAAGATCGACGGCCCGGTGCTGCTCTACATGGGCGCCGGCTACCCCCACCTGTACGCGCTGGCCGACCAGCTGTTCACCAAGACCTCGGCGTCCAACGTGACCGGCTACGACAGCCCCGAGTTCGCCAAGCTGATGGCCGACGCCGCGAAGGCGGGCCAGGAGGAGGCGATGGGCCTGACCCAGCGGGCGGCCAAGCTCGCGATGGACGGGCTTCCGCTCACGCCGCTGTTCCAGCCCGTGGGCGGCCTGGCCTACTCCACCAGGGTGAGCGGCGTGAAGCCGGAGTTCCTCGGCGCCGCGGTCCTGTCCGCGGTCAAGGTCGGCTGAGGCGGGGACGTGGGGAAGTACGCGCTGCACCGGCTGCTCATGGCGCTCCCCGTGCTGCTGGGCACCACCTTCCTCATCTACCTGGCCGTCTACGCCCTGCCCGGCGACCCGATCCAGGCCCTGGCCGGGCCCAACAGGGCGCTGTCGCCCTCGGTCGAGCAGGCGCTGCGTGAGCGGTTCCACCTGGACGACCCGCTGCTCGTGCAGTACGGGAGCTACCTCAAGGGCCTGCTCTCCGGCGACCTCGGCATGAGCTTCGCCGGCCGGCCGGTCTCCGAGGTCATCGCGGCGAGCTGGCCGGTGACGTTCCAGCTCGGCGTGACGGCGTGGCTGTTCATGACGGTCCTGGGCGTGCTGCTCGGCACCGTGGCCGGGCTGCGGCGCGGCCGGCTCGCCGACGCTCTCGTCCTGGGCGGCACCACGGTCGTCATGGGCGTGCCGTTCTTCGTGGTGGCCTACGTCGCGCAGATCGTGCTGGGGGTCAACCTGGGCTGGCTGCCGGTCTCGGGCACGGACGCGGGCTGGCCGCTGGCCTACGTCATGCCCGGCCTGGTCCTCGCCCTCTACGGCCTGCCGCAGGTGGCCAGGCTGACCAGGACGAGCGTGCTGGACAACCTGAACGCCGACCACGTGGACACGGCCACCGCCAAGGGCCTGCGCCCGCGCGCGGTGGTGGTCAGGCACGTGCTGCGTAACTCGCTGATCCCCGTCGTGTCGCTGCTCGGCGTGAGCCTCGGCTACCTGCTCAGCGGCACCGTGCTGATCGAGGGCATCTTCAACCTGCCGGGCCTCGGCTACCAGATCTTCACGGCGATCCCGCAGCACGACGGGCCGGTCGTCGTGGGCGTGGGAACCCTGCTCGTCCTCGTCTTCCTGCTGGTGAACCTCTTGGTGGACCTTCTCTATGGCATCCTCGACCCTCGCATCCGCCTCGGCTGAGGCCCCGCCCGCCGCCCGGCCGGGCCTGCTCGCCAAGCTGCGCCGCCGCCCCGCCTTCGCGATCTCCAGCGCCATCGCACTGGTCGTCTGCGCGATGGCGGCGGTGCCGCAGGCGTTCGCCGGCTGGTTCGGCGGCGGGGATCCGCGCAAGTGCGACCTGGTGAACAGCGGCCTGCCGCCCGCCCCCGGGCATCCGTTCGGCTTCGACATCCAGGGCTGCGACCTCTACAGCAACGTCGTGTACGGCGCCCGTTCCTCCGTCCTCATCGCGCTGCTCGTCACGGCCGGCATGATCGTCGTCGCCGTGGTGCTGGGCAGCCTGGCCGGCTACTTCAGGGGCTGGGTGGACGCGGTGATCAGCCGGGTGATGGACGTGTTCTTCGGCTTCCCCGCGCTCGTCGGCATGATCGTGCTGCTCCAGGCGGCCAGCACGCACAACGAGTGGACGGTGTCGGCGGTGCTGATCCTGTTCGGCTGGCCGGTGCTGGCCCGCGTCATGCGCGGCTCGGTGCTGGAGACCGCCACCGGCGAGTACGTGGCCGCCGCCCGGGGCGTCGGCGCCGGCACCGCCCGGATCCTGCTGCGCCACGTGCTGCCGAACGCGCTCGGCCCCGTCGCCGTGCTCACCGGGCTCAACGTGGGCGGCGTGATCGCCTCGGAGTCGGCGCTGACGTTCCTCGGTGTCGGGCTGCAGACCCCGGCGATCTCGTGGGGGGTGCAGCTCAACACCGCGCAGCAGTACTTCGTCACCTCCCCGCACCTGCTGATCTTCCCGTCGATCTTCCTCACCGTCACCGTGCTCAGCTTCGTCCTGCTCGGCGACTCGCTCCGCGACGCCTTCGACCCCCGCCTGCGCCAGGAGGTGGCCCGCCCGTGACCCGTCTGGAATCCCTGCCCGGCTACGACGCCGCAGCGCCCCTGCTGGCCGTCTCGGAACTGCGGGTGCGCTTCGGCGCCACCACGGTGGTCGACGGCGTCGGCTACGAGGTGGACGGCGGTCAGACGCTGGCCGTGCTCGGCGAGTCGGGCAGCGGCAAGAGCGTGACCGCCCGCGCGATCATGGGGCTGGTCCGGCCGCCGCGCGGCGCCGTCACGGCCGGGTCCGCGCGGCTGCGCGGGGTCGACCTGCTCACGCTGGCCGAGGAGGAACGGCGGCGGCTGCGCGGCACCACGATCGCCATGGTCTTCCAGGACGCGCTGTCGGCGCTCAACCCGGTGCTCAGCGTCGGCTACCAGATCGCCGAGCTGTTCCGGGCGCACCAGGGGCTGTCCCGCAAGGAGGCGGCCAGGCGGGCCGTCGAGGTGCTCGACCTCGTCCGCATCCCGTCCGCGGCGCGGCGGGCCCGCGACTACCCGCACCAGTTCTCCGGCGGGATGCGCCAGCGCGTGGGCATCGGGCTGGCCATCGCGCTGAACCCGCAGGTGATCATCGCCGACGAGCCGACGACCGCGCTCGACGTGACCGTCCAGGCGCAGATCATCCGGCTGCTCGGCGAGCTCCAGCGCGAGCACGGCACGGCGCTGGTGCTCATCACGCACGACATGGGCGTGGTCGCCGACATCGCCGACCGGGTCGCCGTCATGTACGCGGGGCGGGTGGTCGAGCAGGGCGCGGCGGCCGAGGTGTACGCGCGGCCGGCGCACCCGTACACGGAGGCGCTGCTCGGCGCGATCCCCCGGCCCGAGCTGCGGGGACGGCGGCTGGCCGTCATCCCGGGCGCGCCGCCCGATCCGGGCCGGCCCGAGCCCGGGTGCCGGTTCCGGCCGCGCTGCGGCTACGCCGGCGACGCGTGCGGGCAGCAGCCGCCCGCGCGGGAGATCGGTCCTGGCCGGCTCACGGCCTGCCACGAATGGGAGCGGGTGACCACGCCATGACGACGGCTGTCGAACGCGAGACGGTGCTCGACGTGCGTGACCTGGTCAAGCACTTCCCCGTCAGGCAGGGCGCGCTGCGGCGGACCGTGGGCCTGCTCAAAGCCGTGGACGGGGTGTCACTGGAGCTGCGCAGGGGCGAGACGCTCGGCATCGTCGGCGAGTCGGGCTGCGGCAAGTCCACCCTGGCCAAGCTGCTGACCGCGCACGAACGGCCCACGTCCGGCCGGGTCACCGTGCTCGGCCGGTCACTGCACGACCTGCGCGGCGGGGAGCTGCGCCGGGCCAGGCGGCACGTGCAGCTCATCTTCCAGGATCCGTACACCTCGCTCGATCCGCGCATGACCGTCGCCGCCACCGTGCGCGAGCCGTACGACGTCAACCCGGACCTCGCCCCGCGCGGCGACCGGGACCGGCTCGTGCGCGAGCTGCTGGAGGCGGTCGGGCTCAACCCCGACCACGGCGGCCGCTATCCGCACGAGCTGTCCGGCGGGCAGCGGCAGCGGGTCGGCATCGCCCGCGCGCTCGCGCTGCGGCCCGAGGTGCTGGTCTGCGACGAGCCCGTGTCCGCGCTCGACGTGTCCGTGCAGGCGCAGATCGTCAACCTGCTGGAGGAGCTGCGCGAGCGGTTCTCGCTGGCGTACGTGTTCATCGCGCACGACCTGAGCGTGGTGCGGCACCTGGCCGACCGGGTGGCCGTCATGTACCTGGGCAAGGTGGTCGAGACCGGGTCCGAGGCCGAGGTGTACGAGTCGGCGGCGCATCCGTACACGCGGGCCCTGCTGTCGGCGGCGCCCGTGCCGGACCCGGCGGCGCGCGGCACCCGGCAGGAGATCGTCCTCGACGGGGAGCCGCCCAGCCCCGTGGACCCGCCGTCCGGCTGTTCGTTCCATCCGCGCTGCTTCATGGCGGAGGACGGCTGCGCGCGTTCCGCGCCCGTGCTGGAGCCCGTCGCCGGAGCCGGGCACCTGGTCTCCTGCCACCTGGCCCGCCACCCCGGTGGTGACGGGCCCTGAGGGCGACTTTACGCGGGGAAGTCCTTCGGGTTGACGCCGGTGGTCCGCGCCTTGCCGCCGCGGACCGGGTGCAGGGTCAGGGTGTAGATGGTGTACTGCCTGCCGGGCGAGCGGAACCGCAGCCGGTCGTTGAAGCGCTGGTAGACGGGGTTGCGGGCGAACCTGCCCTTGGAGACGCTGAAGCGGGAGCCGGTGGTGAAGTAGATCCGGTACGTGCCGTCCCTGACGTCCCTGATGGTGGCGGTGGACTTGGCGCGCACGTAGATGCTGATCGCCTTGGTGCTGCCCCTGACCAGGGCGACGACTCCGTCCCGCGACGTGCCGTTCTTGATCTTGAGCTGGTTCACCCCGCCGCCGAGGCGGTGGTAGAGGATCCGGCCGTTGGCCGGGCGGGCCGCTGCGCTCTCGGCCTGGACGGTCACCGAGGTGGCCGCGCTCAGGCCGGCCGTCGTGGGGGCGGCGCCGGCCGGGGCGGTGGTGATCAGGCCACCGGCCAGCGCGACCGCCGCGACGACGCCCGCGCGCAGGGAAGTACGGTGGGGAAGTCTCTGCACAGTCAACATCTCCTTCGCGACCTTCGGTCACGGTAAAGATAGAAGAGAGCGGACTTTACCGAAACCTGGTATTTCACAGGGGTTGGAAGTCGAGCCCGGAGATCCGGGCGCACAGGTCCCAGACGGCGTCCTGATGGGCCGGGTCCAGCGCGCTCGCGGGCCACGGCTTCCTGCGGCACCGGTCGTCGACGTACGCGCCGCTCACCCCGTCCAGCTCGGCGCTCGTGGCCGCGTACACGCTGGACCGGGCGGACCTGGTCAGATCGGACAGCAGCAGGGGCGCGACGACCTTCAGGATCAGCGGCGCGACCGGCCGGTAGAGGTACGGGAACGCCCGGATCGGCGTATCCCGGTTCATCGGCGTGTAGCCGTGGCCCGGATAGACCACGTTCGCCGTCACTCCAGAGCCGGCCAGCTCACGAGCGAGGCGGATCGTCAGCGCCATCGTCATGGTCTTGGTGTGGTTGTAGTGGCTGAAGGTCCAGCCGCGCAGGCGGCGCTCCCCTTGCAGGTTGCCGTGGTCGATGGGCCCTCCGGGGATGCCGCCGGTCAGGTTGACCACCCGGGCGGCGGGCGCGCGCCGCAGCAGCGGCAGCAGCAGCCGGGTCAGCGCGTACGGGGCCAGCACGTGCGCCGCGAACATCAGTTCCACGCCGTCGGGTGTCAGGCGGCGGCCGGGCGGGTTGACGCCGACGTTGTTGACCAGCACGTCCAGCCGGTCGTACCGGCCGGCCACCGCCGCAGCGAGGTGGCGCAGCCCGTCGAGCGCGGTGACGTCGGCGGTGACGGCGTCCACCCTGTCGTGCCCCGCGCTGTCGCCGATCTCGCGGGCGGCCTGGGCCGCGCGCCGGGGATCGCGCCCGGCGAGCACGACCGACGCTCCCCGCCGGGCCAGCTCGCGGGCGGTCTCCATGCCGATCCCCCCGGTGCCGCCGGTGATGAGGGCCACTCTGCCATACATGTCACTCGATGCCATAAGCGTCACTATATGCCGTTCGGTACACTCGGGCGCATGGCAGGGCTGAGAGAACGCACCCGTCGGGCCGTCCAGGCCGAACTGGCCGCCGTGGCGCTGGAACTGTTCACCGAACGCGGCTTCGACGACGTCACGGTGGACGACATCGCCAGAGCGGCGGGGGTGTCCAAGCGCAGCTTCTTCCGCTACTTCCCGGCGAAGGAGGACGCCGTCTTCGACGGCGTGCGGCTCATGGGCGACGACATCGCCGAGCAGATCACCGGCCGCCCGGCGGGCGAGCCGGCCTGGGAGTGCCTGCACGCGGTGCTGCGCGAATGGGTGGCCCGGATCGACGCCGGGAGCAGGGCCGCCCTGCGGGTGATCGAAAGCACTCCCGCGCTGCGGGCCCGGTTCCAGCAGAAGCGCGAGGAGGCGCGGGGACGGATCGCCGAGGCGCTGGCCGAGCGCACCGGGCTCGACGCCTTCGCCGTCGACCTGCTGACCTCGGCCGCCGCGACCGCCATCGACTGCGCCACGCGCGAATGGCTCCGCACCGGCGGCGCGGAGGACGAGCGGCTGAAGCTGGTGGACACCGCGTTCGACCGGCTCCGCCCCACCTGCGCCGGCTCCTGATCTCGGGCGGATTCCCGCCGGTGGACGGGCCAAGCCGCGCTATGTCGGTAATGCCGTACACTGCGGCAGATGCTTCTGGCCCCCGCCCGGCTGGCCTGGCTGGACGCCCTGCGGGGACCGGCAGCGCTGGCCGTCACCATGCACCACGCCGGATGGACGTTCATCCCGGGCGTCTGGGCGGAGGTGGATCGCAGGATCGATCTCGGCACGTGGGGCGTGTTCGTGTTCTTCCTGGTCAGCGGCTACATCATCCCCGCCTCCCTGGAACGGCGCGGCGACCTGCGCGCCTTCTGGACCGGGCGTGCCTTCCGGCTGCTGCCGCTGCTGCTGACCGCGTTCTGCCTGGCGTTCCTGCTCGTCGCGGCGGGCGTGCTGCCCGCGCCTCCGGGGCTCGGCGACCGTCCGCCGCTGCTCGTCGCCTTAGGCAACCTGACCATGCTGCAGGAACTGCTGAACCTGCCCGCGGTCATCAGTGTGACGTGGACGCTGTCGTACGAGATGGCCTTCTACCTGCTGTGCGTCGCGTTGTTCGCGGCGCGGCAGGCGCACAGGTCGGCGGGGATCGCGATCGTCCTGGCCCTGCTGGCCGTGCCGCTCGGCCTGCTGCTGCCGAGGGCCGCGATCGGCGACGGGGCCGATCTGACCGCCGCGCTGCTCGGTCTCGCGGTGGTCGCGGCCGTCGCGCTGACCCTGCTGGGCCGCGGCACCGCGCGTACGGCGGGCGCGCTCACGGGTGGCCTGCTGGCGCTGGCGCTGGTGATCCTGGGCAGCAGGGGCGGCACCTGGCAGGGAGTGATCATCCTGGCCACGATGTTCGCGGGGACGGCGGTGTACCGCGCGGAGCAGGGGACGATCTCCCGGCCGGCCGCCACGGTCGCGGTGGCCGCGGCGCTCGGCTGCGGGCTGCCCGCCAAGGCCGATCCCGCCTGGGCGCCGGCGATCGTGCTGGCCTTCGGCGCGTTCGCGCTGGCGTACGCGCTGCGCCGGCGCCGTTTCCCGCGCTGGCTGGCGGGCCTCGGCGTGATCAGCTTCTCCCTGTATCTGCTGCATCCGCTGCTGCTGTACGCGAGCCCGAACCTGCCGGTCTACCTCCTCGTGCTGATCCCGCTCAGCCTGCTGACCTACCGGGTGATCGAGCTTCCGGCCCAGCGGCTGGGCAGGCGGCTGATCGCGAGCGGGCGCGGCGACCCGGCCGAAGCCTCACCCCCGCCGCCCCGGTAAGCGCCGCTCAGGAGCGGGCGCCCTTGCCGCTGAGGTAGCCGACGACCATCTCGCCGACCATGCGCCGCTGCCGGGCCCGGTGCTCGGCGGCGGTCATGTCGCGCCCGAACAGCGCGCCGAACGTGTGCTGGTTGGCCACCCTGAACACGCAGAACGCGCTGATCATCATGTGCACGTCGATCGCGTCGGCCTCGGTGACGAAGTCACCCGACGCCTGCCCCGCGTCCAGGATGCGCTCGATCAGGTCGAGCACCGGCGTGCCCAGGTTGGCCAGCACCTCGGACTTGCGGATGTGCTCGGCGCGGTGCACGTTCTCGATCGCGACGAGCTGGATGAACTCGCGGTGCGCGTCGTGGTGGTCGAAGGTCAGCTCGGCCAGCGTGCGGATGGCCTCGACCGGCGCCAGGTGCTCCACGTCCACCGTGCGCTCCGCCGCGCGCACCTCGGCGTACACCTTCTCCAGCACGGCGATGTAGAGCCGTTCCTTGCTGCCGAAGTAGTAGTAGATCATCCGCTTGGTGGTGCGCATGCGGGCCGCGATCTCGTCGACCCGCGCGCCCGCGTAGCCCTCGCGGGCGAACTCGCGCTGCGCGACCTCCAGGATCTCCGCTCTGGTCCGGTCGGCGTCCCGCTGGCGTTCGGAGGCGGCGGGGGGCGAGGTCATTCGCTCATCATAGATCCGCCCGCGGGCCTGACGGCGAGCCGGCCGCCGGCGCCGGCCCCGTTCCCGCTGCTCAGGGCTCCTGCTCCAGCTCCGTCAGCACCCGCTGGGCGACGGCGAACGCGGCGTTGGCGGCCGGGACCCCGCAGTAGACGGCGCTCTGCAGCAGCACCTCGCCGATCTCGTCGGGGGTGAGCCCGTTGCGCAGGGCCGCGCGTACGTGCATGGCCAGCTCGTCGAGGTGCCCGCGGGCAACGAGCGCGGTGAGCGTGACGCAACTGCGGGTACGGCGGTCGAGCCCCGGACGGGTCCAGATCTCGCCCCAGGCGTAGCGGGTGATGAAGTCCTGGAAGTCCCTGGTGAAGCCGGTCGTCCGGGCCGCGGCGCGGTCGACGTGGGCGTCGCCGAGCACTTCGCGCCGAACCTGCGTGCCGGTGGGGCCGGGCAGGTGGGTGAGCAGGGCCTGGGTGACGCGGGCCGGCTGGTCCACGTTCGCCAGGTGCGCGGCGGCCGGGAGCTCCACGAGGGTGGCGCCGGGAATGCCGTCGGCCAGCTCCCTGGCGTGCGGCGGCGGGGTCGCCGGGTCCTCGCGCCCGGCCACGACCAGGGTCGGCACGGTGACGGCCGCCAGGTCGGCGCGCAGGTCGTAAGCCCCGAGCGCGTCGCAGCAGGCGGCGTACCCGGCGGGGTCGGCGGCGGCCAGGTCACCGAGCAGCTCGCCCCGCAGAGTCCGGCCGGTCCTGGGCTCGCCGTTCGGAGATCGGTCGTTCGGGAGGCCGGGGTCAGACGTGTGGGCGAACCAGCGGCCTGGGGCGGTTTCCAGCAGCGGCGCGGTGCCCTGGGTGCGGACCAGGGCGGCTCGCTCCTGCCACGCGCGCGGGTCGCCGAAGCGGGCGCTGGAGCAGATCATGGTCAGGGAACGCAGCCGTCCCGGATGCCGGACCGCCAGCGTGGCGCCGATCGCGCCGCCGATCGAGACCCCGGCGTAGTGGAAGCCGTCCATGCCCTCGGCGGCGGCCACCTCCAGGACCAGCTCCGCCAGGTCGTCGACGGTGCTCGCCTTGCCGTCGGCGGGCGAGTCGCCGTGGCCGGGCAGGTCGTACCGGAGCACTCTGAAGGTGCGGGCGAGCGCCTGGAGCTGCGGCTGCCACAGGCGCAGGGAGGTGCCGAGCGACGGTCCGAGGATGAGCGGCTGCCCCTGCTCGGGGCCGTCCAGCCGGTAGTGCAGCATCAGTGGGGTGCCTCGTCCTGGTAGGGAGCCGGTGGGGGTGAGGGGGCGGCGAGGGCGCGGTCCACGAGGGCGGGGGCCGGGGCGGCGTCCCCCGTGACGGTCAGGTTCGCGCGCATGCGTTCCGGGTGCACGCGCAGGTCGGCGACGAGTTCGGCGGCGTCTCTGGCGGCGCCCGCGACCAGGCGCAACGCCTCGCGCAGCGGCTGCCATTCGGCGTGCCAGGCGCCGGAGGGGCGCTCGTCCTCGGCGGCGAGCGAGCCGTACAGGATGGCGGCGAGCGCGGGCACCTGGCGGCCGGCGGCGGCGATCATCGTGGCCCGGACCGGGTTGTGCTTGTGCGGCATGGACGACGAGCCGCCGCCGACGCCCTCGGAGAGCTCGCCGATCTCGGTCCGCGACAGGACCAGCACGTCGGCCGCGAGCTTGCCCAGCGCCCCCGCGGTGAACGCCAGCGCCCCGGCCAGGTCCGCGATCGGCGTGCGCAGGACGTGCCAGGGCAGCAGCGGCTCGGCCAGCCCCAGCTCGGCCGCGAACCGCCCGGGCAACCGCGACGCCACCTCCACCGCTTCCGGCACCGGCTCCTGGGCGGGCCGGAAGGCGGCGAGGGTGCCCGCGGCGCCGCCGAGCTGGGCCGGGAGGGAGCGGCGGGCGGCGGTGAGACGGATGCGGGCGTCGCCGGCCAGCCGGTGCCAGCCCGCCGCCTTCAGCCCGAACGTGGTGGGGACGGCCTGCTGGGTGAGCGTCCTGGCGGCCATGAGGGTGTCGCGGTGCTCGGCGGCCAGCGCGGCGAGCCGGTCGGTCGTCCGTTCCAGATCGGCCAGTACGGGCCCCAGCGCGCGGTGCGCCACGAGCATGAGAGCCGTATCCACGATGTCCTGACTTGTCGCACCACGATGGACGTACTCCCCGAAAGGAGCGGCCACCGCGCGGAGGTCGGCCACGAGGGGGATGACGGGGTTGCCGCCGGAGCGCGCCCGCACCACCAGGTCCTCCAGGCAGAACGCCTCCGCGCGGGCGGCGGCCGTCACCGCCTCCGCCGCCTCGGGCGGGACGAGCCCGAGCGCCGCCTGCGCCCGGGTCAGCGCGGCCTCGGCGTCCAGCATGGCCCGCAGCACGGCGGCGTCCCCGGTCGCCTCGGCCCCGCCCCGCATCGGTGAGAGCAACCCGAGATCCGCTCCCGCGCTCGCGCAGGCCACGTCGCGCCCCGCTCCCGCGCTCGCGGACGAGCCGTCTCCCCCCGTCCCCCCGCCGCCAGGAGTGGCGGGGTGCGGGCCGGGGTCAGCCGAAGTCAAGGAAGACCGTCTCCTTCTCTCCTTGCAGGTGGATGTCGAAGCGGCGTACCCCTTCCCGTTCCTCCACCGCCACCAGCGTCTGCCGGCGCTCCGGCGGCAGCGAGTCGAGGAAGGCGTCCCGCCCGAGGTAGATGCGGGTGTAGAGATGACGCAGCAGCCCGCGCGCGAACACGCACACGCTGATGTACCCGTTCGCCGGCTCGACCGTACGCAGGGTCCAGTGCCCGTCCCGATCGGTGGCGACGCGGCCGAAGCCGGTGAAGGTGACGCCGTCGCGGCCGAGCACGGCGCCGCTGGTCGGGTCGCGGCGCAGCGAGCCGGGCGCGCCGCGCACCTGTCCCCGCGAGTCGGCCTGCCAGAACTCGAGCAGCGCGTCGGGCACGGGCTCCCCCGCGCCGTCGTAGACGTAGCCGTGGACGGCGATCCCGCCGAGCGCGATGTCGCCGCCGCCGGGGAACGGCAGCGCGTACCCGTAGAAGGGGCCCACGGTCTGTGAGGGGGTGGGGTTCAACAGCCTTCCTCCATCCAGGTCGCGGCGGGTCCGTCGAGGACGATGTCCCACCGGTAGCCGAGCGAGAACTCGGGCACCGACAGCTCGTGCGCGTACGAGGCGATCAGCCGCTGCCTGGCGCTCTCGTCGGTCACCGACTGCAGGATCGGGTCGTACGGGAACAGCGGATCGCCGGGAAAGTACATCTGGGTGACGAGGCGCTGGGTGAACGAGGACCCGAACAGCGAGAAGTGGATGTGCGCCGGCCGCCAGGCGTTGACGTGGTTACGCCACGGATAGGCGCCGGGCTTGATCGTGGTGAACCGGTAGGAGCCGTCGTCGCCGGTCAGGCAGCGGCCGACGCCGGTGAAGTTCGGGTCGAGCGGCGCGGGGTGGTCGTCACGCTGGTGCAGGTAGCGTCCGGACGCGTTGGCCTGCCAGACCTCGACGAGCTGGTTGCGCACCGGCCGGCCGTCGCGGTCGAGCACGCGCCCCTGTACGGTGATCCGCTCGCCGAGGGGCTCGCCCATGTGCTGCTTGGTGAGGTCGTTGTCCGTCGGCGTGACGTCGGTGACGCCGAAAACGGGCCCCGACAGTTCGACGGCCTCGGGGTCCTTGATGGGCACCAGTGGCTGCCGGGGGTGCCGGAGCCGGGTGCTGCGGTAGGGGGTGTAGTCCCGCGCGGGGTGGTCGGCCGCCGTGCCCGCGAGCGCGGCGATCTCCTGGTCGATGTCGGACTGCTGGAGGGGTTCAGACATTCCGCTACCTTTCGAGTACGACGGCCAGCCCTTGACCGACGCCGATGCAGAGGCAGGCGAGCCCGGTGCCCGAGCCGGCGGCGGCCAGCCGGTGGGCCACCGCGCCGGTCACGCGGGCTCCCGAGGCGCCGAGCGGGTGGCCGATCGCGATGGCGCCGCCGTCGGGGTTGACGATGGCCGGGTCGAGGTCGGGCAGTTCGGCCAGGCAGCCGAGCACCTGCGCGGCGAACGCCTCGTTCAGCTCGGCGGTGGCCAGGTCGCCGAACCGCCGGCCCGCCTTGGCCAGCGCCCGGTTCGCCGCCTCGACGGGGCCGAGGCCGAAGTAGCGCGGCTCCAGCGCGCTGACCCCGCTGGCCACGATCCTGGCCAGGGGCTCGCGGCCGCGCAGCCCCGCCTCGTCGGTCAGCAGCAGCGCCGCCGCGCCGTCGTTCAGCGGGGAGGAGTTGCCCGCGGTGACGGTGCCGCCGTCCTTGCGGAAGGCGGGCTTGAGCTTGGCCAGCGCCTCCAGGGAGGTGTCGTGGCGGATGCCCTCGTCGCGGGTGACGGACGCGATCGGGACGATCTCCCGTTCGAGCGACGCCTTGGCCGCCTTCTGGTGGCTGGCCAGCGCGAACGCGTCCTGCTCCGGGCGGGTGATGCCGTGCTTGTCGGCGATCAGCTCGGCGCCCTCGCCGAGCGCGACCGTGTGCTGGGCGGGCATGGCCGGGTTGACCAGCCGCCAGCCGAGCGTGGTGGAGACCAGCTCCTGGCCGCCGGCCGGGAAGGCGCGTTCCGGCTTGGGCAGCACCCACGGCGCGCGGGTCATCGACTCCACGCCGCCGGCGATCACGGCCGAGGCGTCGCCGAGCGCGATGGCCCGGTAGGCCTGGATGACGGCCTCCATGCCGGAGCCGCACAGCCGGTTCACGGTCACGCCCGGCGTGGTGATCGGCAGGCCGCCGAGGATGGCGGCCATGCGGGCGACGTTGCGGTTCTCCTCGCCGGCGCCGTTGGCGTTGCCGAGCACGACCTCGTCCACGGCCTCCAGCTCGTTGCGCTCGGTCAGCGCCGAGACGACGTGCGCGGCCAGGTCGTCCGGGCGGATCCCGGACAGGGCGCCGCCGTAGCGGCCGAACGGCGTGCGTACGGCGTCGGCGATGTAGACGTCTCTCATGTCGCGATGACCTCCGCGTCGGTACGGTCGCGCAGTTCGTCCAGGGTCACGCCCGGCGCGCGTTCCACGAGCGTGAGCCCCTGCTCGGTGACGTCGAGGACCCCGAGGTCGGTGATGATCCGGTGGACGCATTCCTTCCCCGTCAGCGGCAGCGAGCACTCCTCGACGATCTTCGCGGAGCCGTCCTTGGCGTTGTGCTCCATGATCACGATGACCTTGCGGGCGCCGTGCACGAGGTCCATGGCCCCGCCCATGCCTTTCACCAGCCGGCCGGGGACCATCCAGTTGGCCAGGTCGCCGCGGGCCGAGACCTGCATCGCGCCGAGCACCGCCACGTCGATGTGACCGCCGCGGATCATGCCGAACGACAGCGAGGAGTCGAAGAACGACGCGCCGGGGAGCACGGTGACGGTCTCCTTTCCGGCGTTGATCAGGTCGGGGTCGACCTCGTCCTCGGCCGGGTAGGGGCCGACGCCGAGGATGCCGTTCTCGGAGTGGAGGACCACGTCGACGCCGGGCGGCAGGTGGCCGGGGATGCGGGTGGGCAGGCCGATGCCCAGGTTGACGTAGTCGCCGTCGCGCAGCTCGGCGGCGGCCCTGGCGACCATCTCGTCACGAGTCCAGCTCATCGGGAGACCGTCCCTGGTGCGGGCGCTGGGGTGATCGTGCGCTTCTCGATGGATTTGTCGGCGGCCTGTTCGGGGGTCAGGGCGATGACCCGCTGGACGAAGACGCCGGGCAGGTGCACCTCGTCGGGGTCCAGCTCGGTCAGCTCCTCGACCTCGGCGATCGTGATCCGCCCGGCCATGGCCGCGAGGGGGTTGAAGTTCCTGGCGGCCTTGTGGAAGACGAGGTTGCCGTGCCGGTCTCCCCTGGCCGCGCGGACGAGGGCGAAGTCGGTGCGGATGCCGTGTTCGAGCACGTATTCACGGCCGTCGAACTCGCGCACCTCCTTGGGCGGTGAGGCGAGCGCGACGCTGCCGTCGGGATTGTGGCGCAGCGGCAGACCGCCGTCGGCGATGGGCGTGCCGACGCCCGCCGGGGTGTAGAAGGCGGGGATGCCACTGCCGCCCGCGCGCAGCCGCTCGGCCAGGCTGCCCTGCGGGGTGAGTTCGACCGTAAGCTCGCCGGCCAAATATTGGCGGGCGAACTCCTTGTTGTCGCCGATGTAGGAGGCGGTGACGTGGGCGATGCGCCCGGCCGCCAGCAGGACGCCCAGGCCGCCGCCGTCCACGCCGCAGTTGTTGGACACGACGCCGATGCGGCGCACGCCAGTGTCGTAGAGGGCTTGGATCAGCACGTTGGGGATGCCGCTGAGGCCGAAGCCGCCGACGGCGAACGACGCTCCGTCGTGCACGCCGGCCAGCGCCTCCGCGGCCGTGGCGAGCACCTTGTCTCTCCGCACGACGCTCCGATCGAGACCGTGTTCGCTCTGCGAACTTTTGTTCACTATTATCGCGTTCAGTATGTGTACCGGGTGGCTCGCCTGTCAAAGGTCGTCCCCGACGCCCCGGCGGCCGAACAGGCGGAGGAACCCATGGAGGAGACGTTGGAGCAGCCGGTGGAGCAGCCGGTGGAAGCGGCCGGGACGCTGGAGCGCGGGCTGGCCGTGCTGCGCGCCGTGGCCGCCGACCCGGCCAGGCCCGCCCGCGCGACGGATCTGGCCCGCGCGACCGGGCTGGCCAGGTCCACGGTGGACCGGGTCGTCGGCACGCTCGTCCACCTCGGTTACCTGCGCGAGGACGGCCGCGACGTGCGCCTCGCCCCGCGCCTGATGGAGCTGGGCGAGGCGTACCTGGCCGGCGACGGGCTGCGCGACGCCCTCGCCCCGGCGGCCGTGCGGCTGGCCGAGGAGCTGGACGAGTCCGTGTCGCTGGCCGTACGGGACGGCGACGAGGTGCGCTTCGTGGTGCAGGTCACCCGGCGGCGGGCCATGTCGGTCAGCTTCCGCGTGGGCGACGTGCTGCCGGCCGACCGGTGCGCGGCCGGGCTGGCGCTGCTCGATCCGGACGCGCCGTGGGCCGAGGACGACCAGCTCATCGAGCCGGGGCTGATCGCGGTGGCGGTGCCCGTACGGGACGGCCGCGGCGCGGCGGTCTGCGCGATCAGCGTCGTGAGCCACACCAGCAGGCACACGGCGGCCGGGCTGCGCGACCACTGCCTGCCCGCGCTGCGCCGGACGGTCGAGGAGATGGAGACGATCCTGCGCGACCGCTCACCCCTGCCTCCGCCGCGCCTCGATCCCGGCCGCGGGGCGGCGGACGGCGCGCAGGCCGCCAAGCGGCAGCTCGGCATGGGGTTCCTGCAGTCGCTGGCGCGCGGGCTCGCGGTGCTGGTCGCGCTCGGCTCGGCGCGCGGCGGGCTGACGCTCGCGGACTGCGCCAAGGTCACGGGCCTGCCCCGGGCCAGCGTACGGCGGGCGGTGCAGACCCTGGAACGCCTCGGCTACGCCACCGCCGCCGGCGGCGCCCGGTTCGCGCTGCTCCCCCGCGTGCTGGAGTTCGGCTACGCGCACCTGTCCGGGCTGACGTTCGGCGAGATCGTCCAGCCGCACCTGGCCGACCTGGTGGCCCGGGTCCGCGAGTCGGCGTCGGTGGCGGTGCTGTCGGGCGACGACGTCGTGTACGTGGCCAGGGTCCAGACCGTGAGCCTCATGAGCGTCAACCTCACCGTGGGCACGCGGCTGCCCGCGTACGCGACCTCCATGGGCCGGGTGCTCCTGGCCGAGCTGCCCGAGGAGCGGCTGGCGTCGATCGTGCCGCGCCGCCTGTCGGCCAGGACCGTCACCTCGCGCTCCGAGCTGCGGGCGCTGCTGCGCCGGGCGGCGGCCGACGGGTACGCGCTGGTGGACCAGGAGCTGGAGGAGGGCGTCCGGTCGATCGCGGTCCCCGTACGGGATCGGGCCGGGCGCGCCGTCGCGGCGGTGAACGTCGCCACCCACGCCGGCCGCGCCACCCCCGCCGCCCTCATGAACGACGTGCTGCCCGCTCTCAGGGAGACGGCGGCCAGGATGGAGGCCGACCTGGCCCACACGCGGGCGGCAGTGGACGAGTGAGGATCCGGGATCGCCGGACCGCCCCCGGACGGCCGCACGCTGGCTAGTATCCCGGGCATGAAAGCCGCAGTGCGCGCCGAATACGGCCCGCCAGAAGTGGTGAGCATCGCTGAAGTGGATCGGCCGGTCGTCAAGGACGGCGACGTGCTCGTCAAGGTGCACGCGACGACGGTCAACCGGACGGACTGCGCGTTACGCGCGGCCCAGCCCTTCATCTGGAGATTCTTCACCGGCCTCATCACGCCGAAGGTGACGATCCTCGGCACCGAGTTCGCCGGCGAGGTCGAGGCGGTGGGCCGCGACGTCACCGCCGTCAAGCCCGGCGACCGGGTCTTCGGCTACAACGACGACGGGTTCGGGGCGCACGCCCAGTACATGACGGCCTCTCCGAAGGTCGCGCTGGCACTCGTGCCCGAGGGGTTCACGTACGAGGAGGTCGTGCCCGGGACGGAGGGGTCGCACTACGCGCTCAACATCATCAGGTCGGCGCGGATCGGCGCCGGGCAGTCCGTGCTCGTGTACGGCGCGACCGGCGCCATCGGGTCGGCGGCGGTGCAACTGCTGAAGAACGAGGGCGCGGACGTGACCGCCGTCTGCGCGACCGAGCACCTCGACCTGGTCGCCGGCCTGGGAGCCGACCGGGTCGTGGACTACACGGCCACGGACTTCACCCAGGACGAGCGCACCTACGACGCCGTCATCGACGCGGTCGGCAAGACCACGTTCGGGCGGTGCCGGCGGCTGCTCAAGCCACGCGGGATCTTCGTCGCCTCCGACGTGGGGCCGGGGGCGCAGAACCTGCTCCTGGCGCTGGTCACCCCGCTGTTCGGCGGCAGACGGGTGGTCTTCCCCATCCCGAAGGACGATCCGGGGATGGCGGAGTACTTCAAGGGGCTGATCGAGGCGGGGACGTTCCGGCCGGTGATCGACCGGCGCTACCCGCTGGACGAGATCCTCGAAGCCCACCGGTACGTCGAGTCGGGGCGGAAGGTCGGCAACGTGGTGATCACCGTGTCGCATCCTGAGGGATAGGTCCGAGCGGGAGGCGCCCGCACCTGCTCAGGCCCGCCCGCAACCGCTCAGCGCTCATGGCCCGCCGGCACCTGCTCAACGCTCGCGGCCCGCCCGTACCGACTCGGGCGCCACGCCCTCGATGACCGGCGAGCCGCGCCGGTGACCCTGGTCCCGGCGCCACGTCTCGAAGCCCGCCACCGTGGCGGCGAGCACCGCTGCTCCCAGCACGGTCCCGGCGAGCACGTCGCTCACCCAGTGCACGCCGAGCGCGATCCGCGTGTAACCCACCGAGAGCACCAGGAACGCGGCGACCGCCCAGGCCACCCACCGCCCCCATCGGGGCAGCGAGGGCAGCATGAGCAGCACGATCACGCCCGCGCCGACCGTCACGCCGGCCGCGTGGCCCGACGGGAAGGAGTCGCCGGGGGCGAGCGCGACGGGGTCGGGCAGGCGCGGGCGGGCACGGGCGACGACGACCTTGATCGCGAAGGCGAGCAGCCCGCTCACGGTCACGGTGGTGACCGCCCAGAGAGCGGTCCGCGGCGCGCCCCTGCGCAGCAGCCGGACCGCGTACGCGGCCACGGCGATCCGCCACGGCCACGGCCCGAACAGGTCCGTCCACACGATGAGCACCCGGGTCACGTCCGGGTTGGCCAGCGCGTACGCGTGCAGGTCCGCCGCGATGCCCGCGTCCAGCGCGTTGAGCGGCAGCTTCGCCACGACCAGCAGCAGGCTGAACGGGATCATGACGAGCGCGGCGGCGAGAGCGGCCAGGGTCAGCCGCGGTCCCAGCCCGTGGGCCGGGCGCCGCGACCTCCCCTCCTCGAAACGCATCCGCGCTCGGCTACCCAGGCGGGCGGCGTTGATGCCTGCCCGGACGCCGGCGAACCAGCCTTTCAGCGGCCGGGTACCGGCAGGAGCGCCAGGTGGTCGCTGGTGACGAGGTCGAACCTGAGGGCGAGCGAGACGAGCGCGTGGCGCTGCCAGTCGGCCTTGCCCTCACCGCTCTGCGGGCTCTTGACGTGCAGCTTCTTCTCGGCCAGGTAGCCGATGTGGAACCCGATCGCGGTCCGGCTCAGCCCCAGGTCCGGCAGCCGTTCCATGATCTCGGGGACCGTCGGGATGCGCGAGGTCGAGGGGTCGCGCAGGCGCGGCTCGCACAGTGCGACCAGGATGCGGAAGTATTTGGCGTTCTGGTCGAGGGGGTAGGCGACCTGCGTGACCGCGCCGCCGTCCGCGCTGCCCGGCGGCACATGCACGTGCCGCGGCGCGAACACCAGGAACGACACCGTGCCGTCCACGGCGGGCAGCATCACCCGGGAGAACTCGAACGGGATCGGCGCCCCCATGCGCCCCGGCGGCACCTTGACGAACTCCCCGCCGCCCTCGGGGTTCTCCACCACGTACGTCTTGAAGGTGCTGAGGTTGGACAGCATCCAGTAGTCGGCCACGGCGGCGATCCGGCCGGCCCGCCGGGACACGGCGGGGTCGTCGAGCAGCAGGTCGACGGGCGCGTTGGGCGCCCCGCGCCCGAAGAACGCCTGCTCACCCGGCGCGAGCTCCAGCGAGTAGGGCCGGGCGTCCGTGGGCGCCGCCGCCATCTGGATCAAGATCGTGCTGTGCGACATCGCGCGTGACCCTACTCGTACGCTCTCGAAGGTGTCCAGGAAGATCAGACCGGCAACGACCGGCCGTCCGGCCGCGAGCGCTCCCGCGGCGCGGCGGCCGGCCGGTCGTTTCCGCCCCCGCGGCGGTCGTTCTTCCCGGCATGACCCCAGTCGTTGTCGGCCATGTGACTTCCCTCCGGATACTGGGCGCGCTGCCTCGATCGTCCCGGTCTGCGGCCGTTTCCGTAACCTGGTAGCTGCCAGGGCGCGTGGACGGATCCACGGTGATCGACCATGATGAGGGGGATGACGGCTCCAACCCACGCGGGCCGCTACCGGATCGAGCAGCTCATCGGGGTCGGGGGGTTCGCCTCCGTCCATCTCGCGCACGACGAGGAGTTGCGCTCGTCCGTGGCGGTCAAGATCCTCGCGGACAACTGGTCCCGTCAGGCCGGCGTGCGCGAACGGTTCCTCCAGGAGGCCCGGCTGCTGCGCCGGGCCGACTCCCACCTGCTCGTGCAGGTCTTCGACGTGGGCGAGCTGGACGACGGGCGGCCGTACTTCGTGATGACGTACGCCGACCGCGGCACCCTGGGCGAGCGGCTGACCGGCCCGCCGCTCCCGGTCGGCGAGGCGCTGGCCCTCATGGGCGAGATCTGCCAGGCGGTCGCGGTGCTGCACAGCATTGGGGTCGTGCACCGCGACCTGAAACCGTCGAACGTGCTGTTCTGCTCGCGGCCCCAGGGCGGGGAGCGGGTGATGGTGGCCGATCTCGGGATCGCGCGGTCCACCGACCATCTCAGCGGGCTGACGATGCCGGCCGGGTCGCCGGGCTACCAGGCGCCCGAGCAGCTCTACTTCGACGGGGCGCCGGACGCGCGGGCCGACGTGCACGGGCTCGGCGCGCTGACGTACCGCCTGCTCACCGGCACGGTCCCGGCCAAGCCGGAGCTACGGGTGCCGCCCAGCGCGCTGCGGCCCGAGGTGCCTGAGGCGGTGGACGTGGCCGTGATGGCCGCGCTGGCCCCGGACCGGCGGTCGCGCTATCCGGACGCCGCCGCTTATGCGGCGGCATTGGCGTCCCCCACGCCTCTCCTCCCCGCGACGCCGGACGCCGAGCGGCCGGAGGAAGCCGACGAACGTGAGCAACCGGGGCACCAGCCACCCGGCGACCGGCCGCCGGACGACGGCACACCAAACGGCGGGGCATCCGATGGCGGTACATCCGGTGACGGGGCACCCGGCGACAGCGCACCCGGTGACAGGGCATCCAGTGACAGGGCATCCGGCGATGACGTGTGGGCCGGGAAGAGGCGGCGCAACGTGCTCGTCGGAGGCGTCGCGGTGCTGACCGCGGTCCTGGCCGCCGCCACCACCGTGGGTGTCACGCTGGCCCAGCGGCCCGGCGGCACCCCGTCCCCCGGCGCCACCGCGACCCCGTCCCCCACCGGTGCGGACACCGGCCGCTGGCTGCGTCCGGGCTCCGACGTGCCGGATCGGTACCGGGCGCTGATCGTCGAGGCGGGCACGTACTGCAGCCTGCCGGGCCTGAGCCCGGCCCTGATCGCCGCGATGCTCAAGGCGGAGTCCGGCTTCGACGCCGCGCTCTCCGATCCGGCGAACGACGAGTTCGGCATCGCCAGGTGGACGCCCAGGGTGCTGTGGCACTGGCAGCCCGGCGGCCTGCAGAGCCCGATGCCGACGCCGCCGTTCGACCCGCGGCTGTCGATCCAGTCCATGGGGCGGTTCATGTGCCGGCTGGGCCCGCGGGTCGCCGACGTACCAGGCGATCCGGCGATGAACCTGGCCGCGCTCTTCCGCAGCGGCGTCGACCCGGTCAAGCGGGCCGGCGGCGTCCCGCCGAAGTGGCGCGGCTACACCGCCAAGGTCGCCCGATACATGCGCGACTACGAGCCTTCGTGAGGACGTGCTCGGTCAACGGGTGCGGTGGCCGGATTCGGACACCGGTCGGGAGCGACCGAAAGCACGAGTACTCTGCAAGGGCTTCAGCTAGCTCTATATTGGGCACAGTTGTCCACACACCTTCGCGACATGCTCCTACAGGCTCGCGCGCGGGTTCCCAGTTCTATTGCACTATGCAATGATAAAGACGGCGAACCACCAGGAACGGAGGGGTGGAATGGCGAGCGCCGACCGTACCGGCTTCTCCTGGATCGTCACTCAGCGTGACAACACGGCTGTGCTGAGTCCCGCGGGAGAGCTGGACCTGTCCACGATGGGAGAGTTCCGAGACGGGCTCACCCACGCCATGGAGTGCATCCGGCCGCCCCTCGTGGTCGTCGATCTCCAGGACGTCCCCTTCTGTGACTCCTCGGGGCTGAACACGCTGATCTGGGCCGCCAACACCGTCGAGGCGGCCGGCGGGACCTTCAGCCTGAGCGGGGCGCAACCGCGGATCACCCGGCTGCTGCGCCTGACGGGCCTGGACAAACGCTTCTCCCTCTGTGACACCTCCGCCGGTTCCTGACCGGCGGTCGCGAGCCCCGCGAAGGTAAGGCTGTCCCTACCATCGCCAAGGGGGAGCTCTTCATGGTGTGCTCCGCCGGGGCCCGGCCAGACTGATCTTGAAAGTTCGGCCGAGCGCCCGATCGACTGGAGCAGACCCCCATGCGTGTTCAAGTGAACGGCACCTCCCTGTACGTGGACGTCGAAGGCACCGCCCTGGAGCCCGACGGCTACGCGATGCGGGACAAGCCGACCCTCCTGCTGCTGCACGGCGGCCCCGGGCACGATCACTCGATCTTCAAGCCCGCCTACGGCCGGCTCGCCGACCTGGCCCAGATCGTCTACGTCGACCAGCGCGGCAACGGGCGCAGCCAGGACTCCGACCCGGCCACCTGGAACCTCGACCAGTGGGCCGACGACGTACGTGCTCTGTGCGACGCGCTCGGCATCGTCAAGCCCATCGTCCTCGGCTGGAGCTTCGGCGGGGCGGTGGCGATGAACTACGCCTCGCGCCACCCCGATCATCCGGCCAAGCTGATCCTGCAGAGCACCGTCGCCCGCTGGGACGTGGACCGGATCGTCGAGGGCTTCCGTGCCGAGGCCGGCGAGGAGGCCGCCACGGCCGCCAAGGCGTTCCTCACCGAGGGCAGCCCGGAGACCTTCGCCGCCTTCGGGCGGCTCTGCGCCCCCGCCTACAGCCCCGACCCGAACTTCCCCTCCGAGTCCGACATCCAGGCCATGGCCCGCATGGTCCCGAACCCCGAGCTCACCATGAGCTTCATGTCCACCGCCCGGTTCGACCTGACCGCGCGCCTGGCCCGCGTCCAGTGCCCGGCGCTCGTCATGGCCGGCGCCCGCGACCCCATCACGCCCCTGTCCACGGCGGAGGAGATCGTGGACGGCCTGCCGGACGCCCGCCTGGAGGTGTTCGACCGCTCGGGCCACTTCATCCCGGACACCGAGGGTGACCGGTTCTTCCCCCTGCTGCGCTCCTTCATCACCGGCTGACGCCGTCCCGGACCAGCGGCCTGACGTGGCGCGGGGGCAAGGTGACCGAACCGGTATGGCGTGAACCCGCTCCGGACGCGGGCGCGTACATCGTGAAAATCGGCACCCCGGAGACCACGATGACCATCCGCCGGCTCACTCTCGTCCCTCTGGCGCTCGCCCTCGCCGCCGCCTCCGCCCTCGCCTCCGCCTGCAGCGGGCCGGGCGGTGAGCGGCCCGCCGCGGCTCAGCTCGCGCGACCCACAGGGGTGGTGACCGTCGCGCAGGCCAAGGACCTCCTCAAACGCTGGGACGCCGGCGTCGAGCGGGCGGAACTGGCGGGCGGCACCGACTACGGCGCGGTCGAGGCGGGCCTGGCGGCCCGGATCGACAAGGCGAACAGCCGGCTGCGCGACATGCTCGGCGAGAGCGTCCGCACCTCGCACGCCGCCATCGTCAAGCCGCGCTTCGCCATCCCCGCCAAGGGGGCGGCGAACCCGCCGTGGTTCATGGCCGACTTCGCCCGCAAGGGCGAGAAGGGGTGGAACCAGCTCATCTTCCAGCAGATGTCCGGCGGCTGGAAGGTGGTGGCGGTGTCCGGCACGACGTCCGGAGCCAGGCCGCCGGTCGCGGCCCGCGACGAGCACGGGCTGGCGACCGTGCCGGCCGGCGGGGAACGCGGCGGGCTGGCCGCCTCCCCGCAGGAGATCGTGCGCGCGCACGCCCGCGTGGAGGCCACCCTCGACCAGGACGAACGCGCCCGCCGCCTGTTCCGGTCGGACGCCATGCCGCGCCGGCTCGGCCGGGCCAAGCTGGCCCTGCGGGAGAAGGCGCGCGGGCAGTGGACGATGACCCGGCAGTGCCGGCCGGCGTCGGGGCCGTACGCGCTGAAGACGGCCGCCGGGGGCGCCCTCGTCTGGTACGGGGTCACCTCGAAGGAGCGCTTCGTGGCCCGGCCCGGCGCCGGCCAGCTCTCCTTCACCGACCGCCCGACGGCCGCCGTCACCCACGGCAGGCGCTACACCAAGCGGGTCACGGTGTCCTCCGCCGCCTTCTACCTCGCCGTCGTTCCCAAGTCCGGCCCCATCCGCGTCCCCTCGGAAACCGCCGGCTACCTCGGCTCCACCGGCTCCTGACCCGCCCTCACCACAGCCGCCCGTCGTCGTGGAGGGCCTCGAAGACGAGCGCGTCGACGTAGGACACCCGGTGCCGGTCGGCGTAGCCGAACCAGGCCGTCTCCTCGACCTCCATGGCCGGAGTGAGCGGGCCCCGGTGGCCGGCGGTGTAGCAGATCATCCGGAAGGGCCCGTGCTCCGGATGGCCGGCCGGGACCTCGAAGGTGCCGGCGTGCACCATGGAACCGGCGTCGATCGCCGTCAGCAACTCCTCGTCGATCTCGCGCACGAGGGTCTGGCCGTCCGACTCGCCCGGCTCGCGCATCCCGCCGGGGAAGAAGAACACGTCGCGGCCCCGGCTGCGCGTCATCAGCACCCGATGATCGCGCAACAGGACCCAGGCCACCTTCTCCCGCACTCCGTCATCGTTCGCCATGGCTCGGCACCCTATCCGCGAGAATTCCGGCGAGTGCGGGAGACTTGGGGAGTGAGTGTCGAGAACGGCCGGCCCGGGCCGCCCGCTACGAGTGCGTCCATCGTGGTGCTCACGCTGGCGCGGCGGATCGAGACCGAGCTCAACGCCGCGCTCGCGCCGCTCGATCTCACGGTGCGGCGGCTGGGGCTGCTCGGGCACATCGCGGCGGTGCCCGGTGTCTCGTTCAGCGATCTGGCGCGGATGTCGGGCATCACGGTGCAGAGCGTGCACGCGGCGGTGAAGTCGCTGGTCGGCGCGGGGCTGGTGCGCGACAACACCGCCCGCGCGGGCTCCGCCTCCACGATCGAGATCACGCCCGAGGGGGCGCGGCTGCTCAGCGCCGCCAAGGAGGCGGTGGGGCGGGTGGACGAGCTGATGTTCGGGGCCGCGGCCGATCCGATCCAGCGCCAGGTCGGCGAGACGATCCGCGCCGCCTTCGCCCTCTGACCCGCCATACCGGTTCAGGCGAGCGGCTCGTCGGCGAGGTACGGCGGCGCGGGGTCGTACTGCATGACCCGGCGCACGGCGCGGGCGTGCTCGCGGCCGTGCAGGCGGCCGGTGAGCCAGAGCGCGCTGTCGATGCCGGCCGAGATGCCCTGGCTGGTGAGCAGGTTGCCGTCCACGACATACCGGGCGTCCCGCACGACCGTGACGTCACCGCGCGCTTCGAGGTCGTCCTCGCGGCTCCAGTGCGTGGCCACCCGCCGCCCGCGGGCGAGCCCGGCGGCGTACAGCAGGAACGTGCCGGTGCAGACGCTCGTCACCCAGGTCGCCTGGGCCCCGGTCTTGGCGATCCAGGCGACGACGTCAGGATGGTCCGCCTCGACCGCGCGCGTGCCGCGCCCGCCGGGGACGAGCAGCACGTCCAAGGGCGGATGGTCGTCGAGGGTGTGGTCGGGCAGCACGCGCATGCCCTTGGCGCAGCGCACGGGGCCGGGGTCCGCGGCGATCAGCACCGCGGTGTCGCCGCCCTCGCGCAGCCGCGCGGAGACGGTGAAGACCTCCCAGGGGCCGACGAAGTCGAGCTCTTCCGCCCCGTCGAAGATGAGCAGTCCGTACGTGGTCACAGGTCGCCTCCCATGGCGGTGGAGTGGAATCGGTCCCGGTAGTCGGAGGGGGCGATGCCGACCCGGCGGTGGAACGTCCGGCGCAGGGTCTCGGCGGTGCCGAAGCCGCAGCGGCGGGCGATGGCCTCGACCGGGTCGTCGCCCTCGGCGAGCGCGCGCTGGGCCGCCTCGACCCGGACCCGCTCGACGTACGAGCCGGGCGGGACGCCGAGTTCGGCGGTGAAGCGGCGCTGCAGGTGGCGTGGGCTGATGCCGGCCCGCAGGGCGAGATCCCTGATGTCGTGCCTGGCGCCGGGGTCGGCGTGGATGGACGACACGGCGGCGCGGACGGGGTCGCTGGCCGGCTGCCTGGACCACAACCCCACGCCGAACTGCGACTGGCTGCCCGGTCTGCGTAAGAAGAGGACCAGCCGTCTGGCCACGCCGTGCGCGACGTCGCGGCCGAGGTCGTCCTCCACCAGGGCGAGGGCGAGGTCCATGCCGGCGGTCACGCCGGCCGACGACCAGACGCGCCCGTCCCTGACGAAGATCGGGTCGCTGTCGACGGTGACCTCGGGGTGCTCCGCCGCCAGGCGTTCCGCGCGGGCCCAGTGGGTGGTCACCCGGCGGCCGTCGAGCAGGCCGGCGGCGGCGAGCAGGAACGCGCCGGTGCAGACCGAGGTGGCCCGGCGAGCTCCAGAGCCGGCGGCGGTGATCCAGGACAGCAGCGCGGCGTCGTTCCTGGCCGCGTAGACGCCGGAGCCGCCGGCCACGACCAGGGTGTCCACGCCGTCGGCGGAGAGCGTGCCGGGTCCGTGGCCGGCGTGCACGGGCAGGCCGCTGCTCGCCCGGACCAGGCCGGGTGCGGGGGCCAGGATCTCGCAGGTGTAGGCGCCGGCCTGGTGGAAGACCTCGTACGGGCCGGCCAGGTCGAGTGACTGGAAGCCGTCGAAGACGACGAAGACGACGCGGCGCTGTTTCACCGTTCCAGCTTGTGACCGGGCCGGACGTGGCGTCAACGACCGGCACCCCACAGATCGCGCCATCTCCTCCCCCTTCAGTGACCCTGAAGGTGTCGTGTTACGCTTCAGGCTGCCTGAAGGTTGGAGGGAGAACGATGGAACATCTGCTGTTGTCGGTGCACGTGCTCGCCGGCATCGTGTTCGTGGGCGGCTCGGCCGTCGCGACGAGCCTGTTCCCGCGCTACGTACCGGTGGCCGCCCCGGTCACCGTCCCCGTCACCACTGTGGCCGATGAGAGCGTGGACAACGGGCGGAGCCGGGCCGTGGCGCTGGCGTTGCACCGCATCACCCGCGGCTACAGCCTGGCCGGCCTGGTCGTGCCCGCCGCCGGGCTCGTCCTGGCCTTCGTGCAGGGGCGTACCGGCGAGATCTGGATCACCCTCGCCGTCGTCCTCACCGCCGCCGCCGGCTTCCTGCTCGCCGTGCAGATCTATCCACGCCAGCGCGACGCCCTGGCCACGCCGGGCGACCGCGCCCGGTTGAAGCCGCTGTCGATGATGGCCGGGTGCTACAACGTGCTGTGGACGATCGTCGTCGTGCTGATGATCGTCCGTCCCGGCGCGGGCGAGGGGGCCTGATGTCCGTGCGCGCGTTGCGGATCGCGGCCGCCGTCGAGACGCTGTCCCTGGCGATCCTGCTGACCAACCTGGCGACGGTGCACGAGCCGGCGGTCGCCTCGCTCGTCGGCCCCGTGCACGGCGCGGCCTACCTGGCCGTCATCGCCATCACCGTGCTGATCCCCGGCAGCGCCGCGACCGGCGCCCGCCGGCGCGCCGTCGTCCCGGTGATCGGCGGCCTGCTCGCCCTCTGGCGGCTCCGCGCGCCCGCCCTGGACAAGCCCGTTTCCTGATCCTACGTTCGAGGAGGTTCACCGACCGCGCCCCCCGGATGAGGTGACGTCCCATGCCCTTGGATCACGCGACGACCGCACTGCTGGAGCAACTGGCCGCGCTGGGCGGCCCGCCGCTGCACGAGCTCGCCCCTGAGGAGGCCCGCACCGTCAGCGCCGGGCTGAGCGAGCTGAGCGGCAAGGGCCCCGACGTGGCCCGGGTCGAGGAGGTCACGATCCCGGCCGAGGACGGCGCGTCGTTCCCGGCCCGCGTCCTCGTCGCGAACGGCACCCCGCGCGGCGTCATCGTCTACTACCACGGCGGCGGCTGGGTGATCGGCTCCATCGACGAGTTCGACGCCCTGGGCAGGGAACTGGCCGTGCGCACCGGCTGCGCCGTGGTGCTGGCCGGCTACCGGCTGGCCCCCGAGCACCGCTACCCGGTCGCCGCCCGCGACGCCTACGCGGCCCTGCTCTGGGCCGCCTCCGACATGCCGGGCCTGCCGATCATCGTGGCGGGCGACAGCGCGGGCGGCAACCTGGCGGCGGTGGTGGCGCAGCGGGCCAGGGACGAGGGCGGCCCGGCGATCGCGCTGCAGGTGCTGGTCTATCCCGTCACCGACTGCGACCTGGACGCCCCCTCCTACCAGGATCCGGACCGCCAGCTGCTGCTCACCCGCGACGGGATGGTCTACTTCTGGGACCACTACGCCCCCGACCCCGGCGCGCGGGCCAACCCGGACGCCTCGCCGCTGCGGGCGGCCGAGCTGTCCGGCCTGCCGCCGGCGCTCGTGCTGACCGCCGAGTACGACATCCTGCGCGAGGAGGGCGAGGCCTACGCCGAGCGGCTGCGCCAGGCGGGGGTGCCGGTGGAGTCCAAGCGGTTCGAGGGCCAGATGCACGTCTTCTTCACGATGGTGAACGTGCTGCCGGCCAGCGCCGAGGCGCTCGACCTGGTCGCCGGCGCCGTCGGGCGCAGCCTGGGATGAACGGACGGGCCCGGCCTGAGTGCGCCGGGCCCGCCCTCTCACGTCATCCGGCGAAGAGCTGGGTGAGCTTCAGGAACAGCTCGTACACGCCGTACGCGAACGGCAGCCCCACCCAGAGCCACGCCACCACCTTCAGCCAGGTGCGCCCCTCGCTCATACCGCCTGTCCCTTCTCCGTCACCTGCGGGTCGAGCCGCTGCACGGGCTTCTCATGGAATCTCTCGTGCACCGGCCGGATCAGCTCGTTGGCGAGGAAGCCCACCACGAGCAGCCCGATCATGATGAACAGCGAGGTCGTGTAGAGGTCGGGCCCGGCCCGGCCGGCCGCCTTCTGGCTGTCGGCGATGGCGTTGATGATCAGCGGGCCGAGCACGCCGGCGGTGGACCAGGCCGTGAGCAGGCGGCCGTGGATGGCCCCCACCTGGTAGGTGCCGAACAGGTCCTTGAGGTAGGCGGGCACGGTCGCGAAGCCGCCGCCGTAGAAGGACAGGATGCCGATCGCGCACAGGATGAACAGCGGCTTGGAGCTGTCGCCGGCCAGGGCGATGGCGAGGTAGAGCAGCCCGCCGACGCCCAGGTAGACGCGGTACATGTTCTTGCGCCCGATCAGGTCCGAGGTGGACGACCAGACGAAGCGGCCGGCCATGTTGGCCAGCGACAGCAGCGCGACGAAGCCGGCCGCCGCCCCGACGGCGACGGGCGCCTGCGTACCGGCGAAGAAGTCCCTGATCATCGGCGCGGCCTTCTCCAGGATGCCGATGCCGGCCGTGACGTTGCAGCACAGCACGACCCACAGCAGGTAGAACTGCGGGGTGCGGATGGCGTTGGCCGCGGAGACGTCGGCGCTGGTGATCAGCGGGCGGGTGCTGGCCGCCGGCGGGCTCCAGCCCTTGGGTTTCCAGCCGTCGGCGGGCACCCGGACGAGGAGCACGCCCATCGTCATGAACACGGCGTAGACGAGGCCGTGCACGAGGAACGTCATCGCGATGCCGCCGGTGGCGGTGCCGAACGAGGACAACATCTGCGCCGACCACGGCGAGGCGATGAGCGCGCCGCCGCCGAATCCCATGATCGCGATGCCGGTGGCCATGCCCGGCCGGTCGGGGAACCATTTGATCAGGGTCGAGACCGGCGAGATGTAGCCGATGCCGAGTCCGATGCCGCCGACGAAGCCGTAGCCGAACACCACCAGCCAGTACTGCCGGGTGGCCACGCCCAGCGCCGACAGCAGGAAGCCGGAGGAGAAGCAGGCCATGGAGACGAACATCGCCCAGCGGGGCCCGTTGCGCTCGACCAGCGTGCCGCCGAAGGCGGCCGACAGGCCGAGCATGACGATGCCGAGCTGGAACGGGAGCGCGCTCTGGGTGCCGGAGAGCCCGAGCGAGGATTCGAGCGGGGGTTTGAAGACGCTCCACGCGTACGCCTGCCCGATGGCCAGGTGCACGGAGAGCGCGGCGGGCGGCACGAGCCATCGGCTCCAGGTGGGTGCCGCGATGGTACGAGAACGACTGAGGAAACCTGCGGAGCTAGCGAACCTGGTCCTGTCTGCCACGCACCACGGGTACCACATACGGTATGCAGTATTTGAAAACCGTACGAGTTTTACGGCGAGCGGTCAGTTTGCGTCGATGAACGGCTGCCGACCCGTGAGCCGGAGAGCCCGCGATCATAATGGAGGCAACCACGAGCGGGGGCGGCATGGTGACCAGCGGGCCAGAAGTCAGGATCGCGACCGGCGGCGTGCGCGGCCGGACCGGCGACGGCGTGTCCGTCTTCCTCGGCATCCCGTTCGCCCGGCCACCCCTCGGCGACCTGCGCTTCGCCGCCCCCGTGCGCGCCGAGGCGTGGGGCGGGGCGCGTGACTGCGTGGCGTTCGGGCCGCCGCCGCCCCAGCAGTCCATGCTCACGGACACGCCCGCCCGGGACCGCGCCGGGGAGAGCTGGCTGACCGTCAACGTCTGGACGCCGTCGCCCGGCCCCGCCGCGCGGCTGCCGGTGCTGGTGTGGATCTACGGCGGCGCGTACCGGGCGGGCGAGGCGGGCGACTCCGTCTACGACGGCACGGTGCTGGCCCGCGAGGGCGGCGTGGTGGTCGTCACGCTCAACTACCGGGTGGGCATGGAGGGCTTCGCCCAGATCGAGGGGGCGCCGGCCAACCGGGGGCTGCTCGACCAGGTGGCCGCGCTGGAGTGGGTGCGCGACAACGTGGCCGCGTTCGGGGGCGACCCGGGGCGGGTGACGGTGTTCGGCGAGTCGGCGGGGGCCGGGTCGATCGCCGCGCTCCTGGCCATGCCGAGGGCCGCCGGGCTGTTCGGGCGGGCCGTCGCGCAGAGTGTGCCCGGCACGTTCTTCTCCGCGCCGCTGGCCGCCGACATCGCCGCCGTCCTGGCCGGCGAGCTGGGGCTGCGCGCCTCGGTCGCCGACCTCGCCGCCGTCGCGCCCGAGCGTCTGGTGGCCGCCACGGAGGCGTTCAACGGCAAGATGCTCCAGTACGAGGACCGCTGGGGGCCGGTGGCCCGCACCGTCACCCCCTTCTCCCCCGTCGTGGACGGCGACGTGCTGCCCCGCGACCCCTGGGCCGCGCTGGCCGGGGGCGCCGCCCGTGAGGTCGAGCTGGTCGCGGGCCACAACCGCGACGAGTACCGCCTGTTCATGGGCATGGGCCGGCCGCCTGCCTCCTGGGAGGAACGGGCCGACGAGCTGCTGCGGGCGTTCGCGCCCGGGATCGACTACCGGGCCGCCTTCCCCGGCGCCGGGGCCGAGGAGCTGTGCGAGCTGGTGCAGTCCGACTGGCTGTTCCGCATGCCGAGCCTGCGCCTGGCCGAGGCGCAGGCCGCCGGGGGCGGGCGGGCGTACGTCTACGAGCTGACCTGGCCCAGCCCGGCCGGCGGCGGCGAGCTGGGCGCCTGCCACGCCCTCGACGTCCCGCTGGTCTTCGGCAACCTCGGCAGCGGGATGGCCCGCTTCTTCCTCGGCGACCCGGTCCCGCCTGGGGCGGCCGAGGTGTCGGCGGACTTCCGCCGCGCGTGGACGGCGTTCGCGGCGGGCGAGGGGCCGGGATGGGAGGCGTACGAGCCGGGACGGCGCCTGGTCCGCCTCTTCGACACCCCGCCGTCGGTCGAGCCGTACCCGGAGGAGACCTCCCGCCGCCTGTGGACCGCCCACCGGTTCGGCACACTCCCGCTCCACGCCTGACCGGCCCCCGCTCACCGCGCGACCGACCCGCACTTCTCGCCCGACCGGCTCTGGCGCGCCGGCGCCCTAGGGAAAGCCCTAGGCCACCCCCCGTGGCGCGGCCGCCGCGCCCGGTGGCAGCGTGCCGTCTGCGGGCTCGGGAACGTTCCCCGCGCCCGCACCGAGACGACACCGGGTGGGTGGACGACATGACCGAGCCAACAAGCGGGGTGGCGAAACAGGAGCTCCACGACTTCCTGCGCACCGCGGACAAGCTGACGCTCGACGACCGCAAGCTCCTGGTCCAGCAGGCGCTGCTGCTCATCGAGCAGAACTACGTGCACCTGCCGCTCAAGGCCGCGATGCACGCCGTCAACCCGGTGCAGCGGCTGCGGCTGCTCGCGGCACGGCTGAGCCGGCAGACCCCGGCGACCATGGGCCCGGAGTGGCGCTTCCACGCCGAGCTGTCGGAGATCTTCCACTCCGTACGCGACCTGCACACCAACTACCTGCTGCCGCTCCCGTACGCCGGCAAGATCGCCTACCTCCCGTACCTGATCGAGGAGTACCACACCGGCGACGAGCGCCACTACGTCGTCACCATGACCGTCGAGGGCTTCACCGCGCCCGGGTTCGGGCCGGGCGTGGAGGTCACCCACTGGAACGGCGTCCCGATCGACCGGGCGGTCGAGCACAACGCGGCCAGGTTCGCGGGCAGCAACCCGGGCGCGCGGCACGCGCGCGGCCTGCAGTCGCTGACGATCCGGCCGCTGCGCCTGCACGTGCCGCCGGAGGAGAGCTGGGTCGTGCTCACCTACGTCGGCGCCGACGGGATCCGCAGGGAGCTGCGCGAGAGCTGGCGGGTCAGCGACAACCAGCCGTCGTTCGTGGACGCGGACCGGCTCAGCGTGGCCGCCGTGGCCCAGGGCCTCGACCTCGGCGCGGACGAGATCGGCCGGGCCACGAAGATGTTGTACGTCCCCGAGGCCGTCACCCCGCTGGAGACGCTGGGCGGCGCCGAGCTCACGGCCGAGCCCGCCGCGCCCGGCGCGGACCTGCCCACGTCGATGCCCGGCTTCTTCCGGGCCAGGAGCGTCGTCACGCCGTCCGGCGTCTTCGGCCATCTGCGGATCTTCAGCTTCAGCGTCAACGACCCCGGCGCGTTCGTGCGCGAGTTCGTCCGGCTCGTCGAGCTGCTGCCGCAGGACGGGCTCGTGGTGGACGTACGGGACAACGGCGGCGGGCACATCCACGCGGCCGAGTTCCTGCTGCAGACGCTCACCCCGCGCCCGATCGTCCCCGAGCCGACCCAGTTCGTCACGACGGCGCTGAACCAGCGCGTCTGCGGGCAGCACAAGGAGAACCCGACCGGCGAGATCGACCTCGGGCCCTGGTGCCCGTCCATGGAGCAGGCGCTGGAGACCGGCGCGGTCTACTCGGGCAGCTTCCCCATCACCCCGGCCGACGGGGCCAACGTCATCGGCCAGCGGTACTTCGGCCCGGTCGTGCTGATCACCAACGCCCTGTGCTACTCGGCGACCGACATCTTCGCCGGCGGCTTCCAGGACCACCGGATCGGCCCCGTCCTCGGCACCGACGACAGCACGGGCGCGGGCGGCGCGAACGTGTGGACCCACGCGCTGCTCAAGCTCCTGCTCGAACTGCCCTCCCCCGTGCCCGGCAGCCCCTACCAGCCGCTGCCCGGGCAGGCGGGCATGCGGGTGTCGATCAGGCGGACGCTGCGGGTGCACGACCTGGCCGGCACGCCCGTCGAGGACCTCGGCGTGGCCTCCGACCACCGGCACCTGATGACCCGCGACGACGTCCTGCACGGCAACGCCGACCTGCTCGCCCGGGCCGGCGAACTGCTGGCCGGGCGGCCGGTGCGGCGGCTGGACGTGCGGGTCACCGGGACCGGCCTGACGCTGTCGACCCGGCTGGTCGACCGGGCCGACGTGTACGTGGACGGGCGGCCGGCGGTGTCGGTGGACGTGACCGGGCCGGAGACGACCGTGACGGTGCCGGGGGCGGCGGGCGCGGGCGTCATCCGGGTGGAGGGGTTCGAGCACGGCGAGCTGGTCGCCGCCCGGACGATCCTGCCGCAGTCCTGAACGAGTTGTCCGCCTGTCAACGTGCCCGGCCGGTGGGCGGAGTGCCGGTGGAGACGATGCGGTCGGCCTCGGCGACGAGCGGGCTGGCGCGGAAGCGCTGCCAGCCCGCCCGCAGGCGGCGCAGCTCGTCGCCGACCCGGGCCGAGGCGGTCAACCGGACGTCGTCGCCGAACCCGAGTGCCGTGACGGCGGCCTGCTCAGGATCGCCCGCGCGCAGGTAGGCGTTGGCCGCCCGCAGGCCGATCAGCACGCGGGTGCGGAGTTCGACGGGGCGGCGGGCGTTCATGGAGGCGGTGAAGTGGCGGGCCGCGGCGGCGTGGTCGCCGAGCTGGGTGAGGGTGAGGCCGATCTGGTGCTCCAGGGATTCGTGCCGGTAGTTGCCGGTCCAGCCCGCCTCCTGGGGGGAGCCGGCGCGTTCGAGCTGGTTCTCCGTACGGCGCAGCAGGTTGAGCGCGTCCCAGCGGGTGCCGGCCGCCGCGTGCGCCTCAGCGCGCATGCCGGTGATCCAGGCCAGCGTGCGATGGGGGCCGTGCCCGCCGAGGGCGGAGGCGGCGGCGTCGGCCAGCGCCAGCGCCTCGCCGTCGTGGCCGAGCTCGGCCGCCTGCACGGCCATGCTGCGTAACGCCGTCGCCCGTAACAGCAGGTCGCCGGCCTCGTCGGCGAGCCGTACCGTGCTGATGTAGTAGCGCTGGGCCAGCGCGTTCGCGCCGGCGTCCATCGCCATGTACGCGGCCAGATAGCCCAGCTCGGCCGCCGCGGCGAACAGGTCCGGCCTGGTACGCCCGCTCGCCTCACGCAGCAGCGGCGTGACCTCGCGCGACAGGTAGGCGGCGACCGCGACACGGGCGTGCGCGCCACCGAACCGGTCGTCCAGGTCGGCGAAGGCGGCGGTGGCGGCCCTGATGCGGGCCACGTCGCCCGCGCCGGGACGGCCGGACGGGCCGGGAACGCGCCGTGGGGACATGCCGGGCAGGTTCGACAGACTCGACAGGGCGGCGAGCGTGAACGTGCCGGCGGTCAGCACGGTACGGCGGTTGAGCAGGTCGTCCTCCCCCAGCGTGGCCAGCCGGGCGACCGGGTCGCCGCGCCAGGGGTCGTCGGCCGGCGGCGCGACCCCGGGGTCCGGCCAGCCGAGATGCGCGGGGCGGAGGTCGGGCCGCCCGAGCCGGCGCCGGAACGCCTCCACGGCCGCGTGCACCGCCTCGGGCCTGGGCATGGTGCCGGTCAGCCAGTGCCCGACGGCAGAGCGGTCGTAGTGGATCCGCTCCCCGGTCTCGGCGGCGACGGCGTTGACGTTCTGCGCGGTGGCGGCGTGGGTCCAGCCGGCCTGTTCGATGAGCGCGGCGAGGGCCCGGTTCACGACCGGACGGGTGCGCCGTGGCGGCATCGCAGCTTCACATCGCTTCACATCGCGGTGCCCTCGACGATGCGCCGTACGGAGCGCACCGTCAATAGTGCGGACCGTGACGTGGCGGCCCGGTCGAGGCCGTACGAGGCCGGACGAGAGGACAGACGGCATGACTAGCAGGGACGAACGCGGCGGGGCCGCGTACCGGGACGGGGCGGCTGTCGACGTTGCGCACGCCGAGTTGCTGGCCGCGCTCGCGGGCCGGCCGCTGGTCACCGTCGACCGCTACAGCACCGCTCTGCGCACCGGCTACACCGGCCCGGCCCCCGTCGAGTCGCTGCGACCGGCCCTGGGCATCGGCTGCTACTCGGCCTGGGACCCGGCCCTGCCCGGCATGGTGGTGGCGGCCGAGGACCGGACCAGGACGCGTTCCGTCGCCGAGCGGCACGGCTGGTTGCGGCGAGTGCGGCACGACGCCGCCCGGCACCTCGTCAAGCTGGATCGCCCGCCGGTCATCGCCAGCAGGTGCGCCGGCGCCCGGCTGTCGGAGCTGGCCGGACCAGGGGCGACGGTGGCGGCGATCGGCGAGGGTGTGCGGGCCACGATCGAGGCCAGACACCTGCTGGACGACCTGCTGCGCGCGGCCGGAGTGCCCGCCGTGGCGCGGATCCGCTGCGTGCCGGCCGAACGGCTGCCCGGCCTGGCCGAGCTGCGCCGGGCGGTCGGCACCGAGCGGGTCGTGGTGCAGGCGGGCGGCCTGGCCGGCGGGCGCGGCACCGTGATCGTGTCGGGCGACGCCGACATGTACCGCGCGGCCCGGCTGCTGGGGCCGTACCGCGTGTCCGGGTTCGTGGACGGCTGGCCGTGCGCCGTCACCGCGCTCAGCGTCCCGGACGGCGAGGGCGGCGTCAGCGTGTACGTGGACCGCCCCTCGCACGGCGCGACCGGCGTCCCCGAGCTGGGCGCCGGCCCCCTGTGCCCGGCCGGGCGGGACTGGTCGCGCCCGTGGCCGGTGCCGGCCGCCGCGCTGCTCATCGAGTGCGCCGAGCGGATCGGGATCTGGGGCTGGCGCCGGTACGGCGTCGCCGGGCTGTTCAGCGTGCACGCGCTGCTCACACCGGGCGAACGGATCCTGGTGTCGGCGATCAAGTGGCGGCACGACGAGAGCGCCGAGGTGTCGGCGGTCAACCAGCAGGCCGTGGGGGTGCCGCCGTTCACGCTGGCGCACCTGGTCGTCATGCTGCGCGGCCGGGTCGGCTGGCTGGCGGACCCGCAGGAGTTCAACCAGCTCAGCCTGCTGCGGGCGACCGAGCGCGGCGGGCCGTTCGCGGTCCGGGTGCGGCACCGGCACGAGTCCCCGGTACGGGTGGCGGCCGGCCGCGGCCCCGGCGTCTACCGGCTCGACCGCGAGGACCGCCTGCGCTGGGCCCGCCCCGCCGCGAACCCGGCCGATGCCCACGCCGACCAGGGCGAGTTCCTGCTGGCCGACCTGCCGGGCCCGGACGTCGTCTGTCATCCGGGCGCCGACCTGGCCACCATCGAGGCGGTCACGGACGGCGCCACCCAGCCCTTCCACGGCCCCGCCAGCGCCTCCCCGTTCACCCGCCGCATTGCCGCCGCCATCGAAGACCTCTGCCACCCCTGCGACCCATGACGTCAACCGCCGGCCGAGGGAGACCAGGCGCGCCTTCCCAGAGGCCGGCGCGAGCCCGATGACAGCCGCACGCGCCTTCACGGAAGTCCACCGCGCCTGCGACCTGTGACGTCAGGGCAGGCCGATGGCGCTCTCCCAGAACCAGTTCCATCGGATCACGTCGCGGAAGCGGGCCGACCCCGCCTCGTACAGCACGCCGATCGCCCCGTTCCCGGCGAGCGTCATATCGGAGTAGCCGGCGTGGTCGGCGTCGATCCTGATGCCGGCGTTCCCTGCGGCGCCGTCGTGGTGGCGCCAGGTCGTGCCCTCGTCGAAGGAGGAGCGCACGTTCATGCCCACCGGATTGTTGCCCGTCTTGGGGGTGGCGGGCGCCGACAGCAGGATGCGGGTGTACGGGCCGCCGTCCCAGCGCTGGCGGAGCAGGGCGGGGTGGGTCGGCGGCGCGGTGACGGCGTCGTCGGCGCGGAAGTCGCCGTCGAAGCTCTCGCCGCCGTCCGAGCTCGTGGCGCGGGCCAGTCCGTGCACGGAGGTCTGGTCGGGCACCACGCCGTTGCGAGCGATCACGAGGATGCCGCCGTCGGTCCGCTCGACCAGGGTCTGCTCGCCTAGCTTGAGCACGGACTTGTCGTACGTGGCGGTCGCGCCGATCCGCCAGCTCGCGCCGTGGTCGTCGCTGTAGACCAGCCGCACGCTCTGCCGGTCGCCCACGGCGAAGTAGACGGGCACCACCAGCCGGCCCTGGTGCTCGCCCCGCGTGAGCTGGATGCCGTGCCCCGGCCCGGTGGCGAACCAGTCGCCGGGGCCGGCGGGGGCCTTGATGTCGCCGGACAGGTCGCGCGGCGCCGACCACGTACGTCCGTCGTCCCGGCTGACCTGCACCTTCGGGGTGCGTGGCGTGTGCTGTGCGGCGGTCGGCTCTGAGGTGGTGAACAGGAACACCGGCCCGGACGAGTCGGCCACCACGGTCGCGTTCCCCTGGAGGGCCGCCCCCGGTGGTGCCGGCCAGGACCGTCCTGCTCGCCTCCCAGGTGCGGCCGTGGTCGGTGGAGCGCCGCATGACGACGTCGAACGCGCCGTGGTCGGCGCAGTCGTTCCTGTTACGCCGTTCGGCGAAGGCGAGCAGCACGTCGTTGCTCGTCTTCACGACCGCCGGCAGCCGGTAGCAGGTGGTGACGTTCTTTCCGGTGACCGGATCGGTGGTGACGGACTGCTTCCACAGGGTCTGCCGGTGCCACGTGTACGTGGGCGGCTGCGCGGCGGCGGGCAATGCGCCGACGGCCATGATCACGACGACGCCAGCCACGGCGCCGAGAGTGCGTAAGGAACGCATGCGTGCCTCCAACTCGGGCTTCGCGATCATGATCGCATCGGCGGCCGGGTCAGCGGGAGGTCTGGACGCGACCCCGGCCGGCAGGACGTCAGGACACGGCCAGGTCGGTGGTAGGCCAGCACGCGGCCGGGTCAGTGGGTGGACAGCACGCGGGCCAGGGCTTCGAAGGTCTCCACGGGGGTGCCGGGCGGCGGGGAGACGCGCAGCACCGGCTCACGAAGGTGCAGCGGGGCCCGGGCCACCGGTACCACGCCGACCAGCAGGGACGCCTCGTCCGCCCGGGCGGCGGCGCGGGCGGCGGTGTCGTCGGGCGGGGGGCTGAGAGTGACGAGGGCGGAGGGCTCGTCCAGCGGCTCCGCCACCCGCCAGCCGCCCGCGCCGTCGAGCAGTCCGCGCGCCGTGCGGCCGAGTTCGGCCAGGTGGGCGTGGACGGCGGGCGGACCGAGCTCGTGGTGCTCCCGCACGGCCACCCCCAGCCCGGCCCTGGCCGCGACGGCCGCCTCGGAGGTCTCGAACCGGGCCGCCCCCGGCACAGGCCGTGAAGCCTCCCCCACGGCCGGCCCGTCCCACGATTCCGGCGATTCGCCCCACGAACTCCCTCGATCGCCCCACGACTCCAACCGGCTGTTCCACGACTTGCCGGACTCGCCCGACTCACCCCACGACTCCCCCAGCCCACCCCACGGCTCCGACGGGTCGTTCCAGATGTGGCCGGCGAGGGTCGGGGCCAGGGTGTCCATGGTGTCGGTGAGGCCGGGGATGATGAGGAAGCCGACGCCGCGCGGCCCGGCCAGCCACTTGCGCGACGTCCCCACGTACGCGCTCGCCTCCGTCCCGCGTACCTCCACGTGCCCCAGCGACTGGCACACGTCCAGCACGAACGGCACCCCGGCGGCCCGGCACAGCGCCCCGGCCTCAGCAGCGGGCTGGACGACACCGTGATGAGAGCCGACGTGGGAGAGCACGACCAGGTCCAGGCTGGAGCGCAGCCGGGCGCGGAGCCCGTCCGGGTCGAGCCGGCCGGCGCCGTCCAGCGGCAGCTCGATCAGCCGCCACCCCCGCCGCGCGGCCAGGCGGCGCAGCAGCATGAACGTGCTGCCGTACTCGGCGCGGGTGCAGCCGACGCGGCTGCCGGGCCCGAGCCGCCAGCCGCCGAGCAGCGCCGCCATCGCCTCGGTCCCGCTCTCCAGGAAGGCCACGTCACCGGGCTCCGCGTCCACCAGAGCGGCCAGGGAGGCCCTGGCTCCGGTCAGGTCGGGCGCCGCCCGGTAGCCGCCGAGCTCGCGTTCCCGCCGCAGATGAGCGGTGACGGCGTCGAGCACGCGGTCGCTGGGCACGTTGCATCCGGCCGCGTCGAGATGGCCGGCGGGCGTCACGCTCCGTGCCGCCCGCCACGCCGCGCCGACGCGCCCGATCGCCGGCGAGACCGTCACGCCTCGGCCAGGACCAGGGTGAAGTCTCCAGCGGGATCGGTGTAGCGGCGGCCGATGCGGAAGCCGGCCGCGGCCAGCTCCGCGCGCAGCCCCTCGGGGCGGAACTTGGCGCTGATCTCGGTCCGCATCTCCTCCCCCTCCTCGAACGAGACCGCCAGCCCGAGCGCGTCGACCCGCACCCGCATGGCCCGGGTCGCCCGCAGCCGCATCTCGATCCACTCGTGCCGCTCGTCGAAGACCGCCACGTGCTCGAACGCCTCGGGCTGGAAGTCCGCGTTCAGCTCCCTGTTGATCACCCGGAGCACGTTCCGGTTGAACTCGGCCGTCACCCCGGCCGCGTCGTCGTAGGCGGCGACGAGCCGCCCGGGGTCCTTGACCAAGTCCGCCCCCAGCAGAAACGTGTCCCCCGGCCGCATCGTGGCCCGCAGTTCCTTGAGGAACACGGCGCGGGCGGCCGGTTCGAGGTTGCCGATCGTGCCGCCGAGGAAGGCGACCATGCGCCGCCCCTCGCGCGGCAGCAGCGCCAGGTGATGTTCGAAGTCGGCGCACACCGCGCGCACGTCCACGCCGGGGAAGCGCCCGGCCACCCGCCGCGCCGCGGCCTCCAGGGTGACCGCGTCCACGTCCACCGGCGTGTAGCCGCGCAGCCTGCCCGCCGCCGCGAGCGCGTCCAGCAGCAGCACGGTCTTCTCGCTGGTCCCCGAGCCCAGCTCGACCAGCGTGTCCGCGCCGCAGGCGGCCACGATCTCGGCCGAGCGGGCGCGCAGGATGGCCAGCTCGCGCCGGGTCGGGTAGTACTCGGGCAGCCGGGTGATCCGCGAGAACAGCTCGCTGCCCGTGGCGTCGTAGAACCACTTGGGCGGCAGCCACTTGGGCGAGGACGTCAGGCCGCTGGTGACGTCGTGTTCGAGCGCCTGGCGCAGGTAGTCGCGGTCGAGATGGTTGATCACACGCACGGTGGAGTGGCTGACGGGCACGAGGCCTCCTATAGGTAGATCACAACGGCTGGACGCGTACGTCGTCGCCGGCGACGGTCAGCAGGCTCCGCTCGGGCACGGCCTGCCAGCCGGGCAGGCCGTCGAGCGGCTCGCTGGCCACCAGCACGCCGTCGTCGAGTCGGCGAAGGAACAGGGTGTCGCCCCAGACGGTCGCGACCACGGACGCGCCGTCGCAGGCGAGCAGGTTGAGCCGGGCGGCGGGGTCCTTCTCCCCGGCCCGTACGACGACGTCGGCCAGCGCCTCACCCAGGCCGGCGCCGGCGCGCCCGCGCTGGAACACGGCGGCGGCGACCCAGGCGGCGTCGCAGGTGCTCTCGGCCCCGTCGGCGAGGTCCTTGACCGCGTCGCGCGCGACCCGGCCGTTGTGGCTGAGCAGCCAGGTCCCGTCGGCGAACGGCGCGGTCGCGGTCTCCTCGACCGGCATGCCCACGGTGGCGGAGCGCACGGCCGCCAGCAGGCAGGTCGAGCGAGCCACCGAGGCGAGGCCCGGCAGGTTGGCGTCGGTCCAGATGGGCACGGCGCGCCGGTAACGCACGGGCTCGGCGCGGGCGGGGTCGTACCAGCCCATGCCGAACCCGTCGGCGTTCACCAGGCCGGCGCGCTGGCGGCGCGGCTGGTAGGACTGCCTGAGCAGCCCGTACCCGGGCTCGTCGATGAGCGAGGAGAGCGGGCGGGCGGCGCCCAGCCAGGCGGCGTGCCGGCACATGTCAGACCAGCTCCGAGCGGGCGCACCGGAAGCCGGTGAAGATCTGCCTGCGGATCGGATAGTCCCAGTTTCTGAACGTGGTCCGCACCGCCGCCGGGTCGGCCGCCCACGAGCCGCCGCGCAGCACCCGGTACTCCTCGCCGAAGAACACCTCGCTGTACTCCTTGTACGGGAAGCTGCGGAAGCCCGGATACGCCTGGAACCAGGAGGAGGTCCACTCCCACACGTCCCCGATCATCTGCTCGGCCCCGTAAGGGGAGGCCCCGCCCGGATAGGCGCCCAGCGGCGCGGGCCGGGCCGCGCGATGGCCGAGGTTGGCCAGCGAGGGGCCCGGATCGCTCTCGCCCCATGGGTAACGCCTGGCCCGGCCCGCCTCCTGGTCCCAGCCGCAGGCCTTCTCCCACTCGGGCTCGGTGGGCAGCCGCTTGCCGGCCCAGCGGGCGTAGGCGTCGGCCTCGTACCAGGACACGTGCTGGACCGGCTCGTCCATCGGGACCGGCTCCGTGCGGCCGAAGCGGTCGCGGTACCAGGAGCCGCCCTCCCTGGTCCAGAACAGCGGGGCGGTGATGCCCTTGCGCTGCCGCCACTGCCAGCCCTCCGGGGTCCAGAAGCGCTGGTCGTCGTAGCCGCCGTCCTCGATGAAGGCCGCGTACGCGGCGTTGCCGACGGGCAGCCGGTCGATCCAGTAGCCGGGCAGGTCGACCCAGGTGGCGGGGCGCTCGTTGTCGTAGGCCCACGGGAGCGTGTCGGTGCCCATGAGGAAGCGGCCGGCGGGCACGTGCACCTCGTCGGGGCCGCCGGCGCGCCCCGGCGGCAGCTCACCCTCGCGAACGAGCCCCGGCTCCCGCGAGAGTTGCAGCGTGGCGAGCATGGTCTCGTCGTGCTGGTGCTCGTGCTGGATCACCAGGCCGAACACGAAGCCGTCGCGGTGCAGCGGCGACGGGCCCTCCAGGTCGACCCGGTCGAGCACGTCGAGCACCCGGCCGCGCACCCCCTCGATGTAGCGGCGGGCCTCGGCCGGGCCGAGGAACGGCAGGCTGGGGCGGTCCTTCCGCGGCGTCTTGAACGCGTCGTAGATGTCGTCGATCTCGGGGCGCAGCGGCGTCATGCCGCCGGCCTCGCGCAGCACCCACAGCTCCTCGTAGTTGCCGACGTGGGCCAGGTCCCACACGAGCGGCGACATGAGCGGGGAGTGCTGCCGGATCAGCAGGTCGTCCTCCGCCTCCGTGTAGGCGAGGGAACGGTCGCGCACCGCGATGAGCTGCGCGGCGATGCGTTCCTTGAAGTCGTTCATAGCCATCCTTCGTTCGGTCCTTCGAGCCAGGGCGTGCCCGTGGGCCCCGGCTCCATCAGGTCGGTGGCGGGTGAGCGGCCCGTCGTCACGTGCCGGTCGGCGAACGCGGCCACCTCGGCCACCAGGCCGGGGCCCGCGCCCAGGCGCGGCAGGGCTTCGAGCGCGGCGCGGAAGCACGTCTCGGCCGCCCGGCGCAGCACCGGGTCGGCCAGCCCGCACCGCGCCGCCCGCTCCCACGCCTCCGCGTCCGCGCCGCCCTCCCGCGGCTCCTGGTACGGCCGCACGGCGGCCATCGCGGCGTCGGCGGCCCGGTCGTCGGAGATGAGCGCGTGGGTCACCGCCACGCACACCGGCCAGGCCGACAGGTGCTGCGCGTCCAGGTAGCGGATCTCCAGCCAGCCCCGAGGGCGCACCGGCGGGAACAGGGTGGTGGCGTGGTAGGCGAGGTCCTCGGCCGTGGGCGGGCGCGCGCCGCCCTCCATCCCGCCGCCCGCCACCCGGCCGCGCTCCAGCCAGTCGCGGAACGTCGAGCCGTCGCGGACGGGAAGGTAGCGCTCCTCGTCCTCGCGCACCAGCATGAGCCGGGCGTCCAGCAGGTATTCCGCCCAGTCCGCGGCCGGGTCGCCGGTGGCGGGGACGAGGGCGGTCCTGCTGGGGTCGAGGTTGTTCCACACGGCCTGGCGGCCCGACATCCAGCCGCACGGCCGGCCGCCGCTCAGCGGGGAGTTGGCGAAGGCGGCCAGCAGGACGGGGCCGAGCGCGTGCGCCCGCTCCCACCGGATCGCCGGTTGCGCGCCCAGGTCCAGGTTGACCTGGATGGACGCGGTCGAGCACATCATCAGCGCCCCGTACGGCAGCCCGAGGAAGGCGGCCATCGCGTCGTAGCGGGGGCGGTTGAGCTGGCGGCGCGCGGGGCGTACCGGATCGAGGCCAACCCCGCCGAGGACCAGCCCGGAGGCGCGCAGCCCGGCGCGCACGGCGGCGACGTCGCCGGCCAGGGCGGCCAGCGCGGCGGGCAGCGGGCCCGCGGGCCCCGACAGTTCGAGCTGGCCGCCCGGCTCGAACGTCACCCGGCTCCCGCCCGGCAGCCGCGCGGGCAGGGCCCCCTCGACCTGCGCCAGCGCCACATGCCTGGCGGGTTCGGCACGGTCGAAGACCAGGAACTCCAGCTCCACGCCCACCCGGTCGGAAGTGGCGGGCTGGAAGCAGCGGCGCGCGAAGTCCGCCACCTCCGAGGCGTCGCGCAGCGGCGTGCTCTCGGCCGTGACCCCGATCATCGTCTTCCCTTCGCCGGCGCCGCAGGTCACGACTACAGATCCGCGAGGCGCGCGATCGTTACAGACGACTTTCCGTGTAACGGATGCGGCCCGGCGGGCACTAGGCCACATGGAGCAGGGACCACCGGAGTGCGACGAGGTGCTGGCGTCACTCACCGACTATCTCGACGACGCGCTCACCCCCGGCCGGCACGAGGGCGTGGCGGCGCATCTGGGCGTGTGCCCGGGGTGCGCGGCCTGGCTGGCGCAGCTCCGCGCGACGATCGCGGCCCTGGGCTGCCTGCGCGACGGCGTCGTCCCGCCGCCGGTGCTGACCGCGCTGCGCGAAAGCTTCAGCAGGTAGGAGCTCCAAGGGCAGGCGCGGACGGAGGCGTGGCAGGCCCGGTCGGCGGGGGCCGCCGCTTCGTTCAGCCGCCGTGCCGCTCGCGGAAGGCGGACATCAGCCGGTCGCGGACGCCGGCGGGCAGCTTCTCCGGGGGCTGGTCGCCCAGGACCCTGATCGTGGCGCGGAACTGCTCGAAATAGCGCTCGCAGTGCTCGCAGCAGGAGAGATGCGCCCGTACGCCGTCGTGTGACGGCCGGTCGAGGACGTCTTCAAGGTAGGCGGTGAGGAGTTCCACCAGTTCGTCGCAGGTGAACCGCTTCACGACGTTGACCGCCCTTGTCTCTGGGATGAACCGTTTCACTTATTGTCGCCGCTGAACGGACCGGATGGGGCCGTCAGCGGTTTCCCTTACTGTTCGGCCTGCTTGACGGAGCCGTAGTAGTCCGCCAGCCAGCCGCGCACCGCCGTACGGGCGCGGTGGAGCAGCACCCGCTGGTTGGCCGCGGAGATCTCCAGGATCTCGCACACCTCGTCGGAGGAGTAACCCTCGACGTCACGCATGGTGATCACGACCCGCTGCCGTGGCGGCAGCCGCCCCAGGGCCTCGGCGGTCAGCGCGCGCACCTCCGCGGCCAGCGCCTCGCCCTCGGGCGACGGCCAGGCCGCCCCTGGCTCGCCCCAGCGGCCGCCGTCGGGGAACGACACGCCGTCGGGGAAAGGGACGCCGTCGGCCTCGAAGGCGCTCCACGGCAGCGTGCGGCTCTCGCGCATGCCGCGCTTCTTCGCCGTGTTGACCAGGATGCGGTAGACCCACGTCTTGATCGAGGAACGGCCCTCGAAGCCGTCGATCCCGTCGATCACCGCCAGCCACGTGTCCTGGACGACCTCCTCGGCGGACGGGTCGGTGGACACGTAGGATCTGGCGACCCTCAGCATGCCCCTGGACCAGGTGTCGAGCAACGCCGCGAACATCGTCTCGTCGCCCGCGCGCAGTGCCGTGACGACGACGTCGTCCGGTGGCAGCCTCCCGCCCGCGAAAGCCCCCACGATCGCTCCCCCTCCGGTCGGACGCTGGGACAACTTCTCACCTCAGAACCAAACCGGGAGTCCGGTGTCTTCCACGGTGGAAGGACTCGCTCAGGCTAGACTCCACCACTGACGTTTCCCCGATGGACGGGGCATAGCCATTTCCGGTGCGTATTGTCGTGAAATCGGGCAAAACGGTATACGGAGGAGTAAGCCTCGGCGCACGGGTGAGGAGCATCACATGCGGCGGCGGTCGGAGAGACTGCTCTACGCGGCGAACGGGGTCGATCTCCGGGTCGCCGACGTCGAGCTGACCGGCGGTGAGCGCGTGGAGCGGCCCTTCATCCGCACGCCACGGGCCGCCGGAGCGGTCGTCTTCCACGGCGGGCGGGTGCTGCTGCTGTGGCGCCACCGGCCCATCACCGGCACGTGGGGCTGGGAGATCCCGCTCGGCGAGATCGGGCCGGAGGAGGAGCCCGAGCAGGCGGCGGCGCGGCACGTCGAGGAGCAGACCGGCCTGCGGCCTGGGCCGCTGCTGCCGCTGATGCGGATCCGCCCGGCCGGCGACGTCGCCGACTGCGAGCACATCGTCTTCGCCGCCCACCAGCCCGAGCCCGCCCCGGCCCCGGTGACCGCGCCGGAGGCCCGCGACGACGCGAGCCAGGACGACGGCGACGAGGGCCGGGAGCGGGCCGAGTGGGTGCCGATGCTGCGGGTCCAGGCGCTGATCGAGGAGCAGGCGATCACCTCGGCGACCACGTCGGCCGCCCTCCTGCACTTCCTGGCCGACCTCCTCCAGGCCCGCCCGGCCCACTAGCCGGCGTCGATCACCGTTCGCCCGCCGGTTCCTGCACCGGCTCCGCGCTCCCGGCCCGCTCTGGAGCGGCCCGCAGCCGGTCGCGGCGGTTGGCGAGCAGGCTCGTGGCCGTCACGACGGCCAGGACGGAGACGATCACCCCGAGCGAGGCCAGGGTCGGGATCTCCGGCACCTGGGCCCACACGCCGTGCGCCCAGTGCAGGAGCAGCTTGACCCCGATGAAGGCCAGGATGACGCTGAGCCCGTGGTTCAGGTGGCGCAGCTTGGTCAGCACGCCCTTGAGCACGAAGTACAGCGCACGCAGCCCCAGCAGCGCGAACGCGTTGGTGGCGAACACCAGGAACGGGTCCTCCGTGACGCCGTACACGGCCGGCACCGAGTCCACCGCGAAGACGATGTCCGTGGCCAGGATCGCCACCGCCGCCAGCGCCAGCGGGGTCAGCGCCAGCCGGCCCTGCTCGCGTACGGCCAGCCGGGAGCCGCGGTAGTCCTCGGTGACCGCGACGAAGCGCCGTACCAGCCGGACGGTGCGCATGGAGGAGATGTCCACCTCCTGCTCGTGCCCGGTCATGACGTCCCTGAGGATCTTTCCGGCGGTGAGGATGAGGATCGCGCCGAACAGCAGGAACGCCCACGTGCCGCTCTGCAGCGCGGCGGCGCCCAGCGCGATGAAGACGGCGCGCAGGACCAGCGCCCCGACGATGCCGTACAGCAGCACCCGCCTGGCCAGCGCCTGCGGCACCGCGAAGGCGGCCAGCAGCAGCATGAACACGAACAGGTTGTCGACCGACAGCGACTTCTCCACCACGAACCCGGTGAAGAACTCGGCCGCCACGCCGCCCCCGTGGTCGGCCCACAGGTAGACGCCGAAGAGCACGGGCAGCAGCAGGTAGAAGATCGACCAGCCGACCGCCTCGCGCATCCGTTCCTCGCGCGGGCGGCGGGTGAGGATCAGGTCCAGCGTCAGCAGCAGCACCAGGGCCGCGACCGTGATGGTCCAGAGAGCGGGTGAGGCGATGGTGGGCAGCGCGACGGCATGCGAAATCGTCCCCGCGGACATGGGAAACCTCCCTCGAACGCACTTCTCGTTCGAGGTCTCCTTCACCCTTGCGGGCGGCCGCCCGGGGACGCCCGGGACGTCCGTACTGACCGGGTCGGCACTTGGGAAGTACTCCCCTCGCCGCGTTCAGAGTAGATGAGATTCGGACATCGCGACACCCCGGCCGTCCCGGGCGGCGGCGATCACGCGTAATCTGGTGCTGCCGGCAGGCCCGCATGAGCCGGGCGTCGCGCGGTTTCGCCCGCGCGGGCGGCCGGGCGGCTTGACGGGCCAATTGAACGACTTTTTAAATTCCTTCATGGGACGCATCGCTGGGGTCACCGCCGCCGAGACGCGCGAGCGGCTGCTGCGCGCCGCCGCCGACGCCTTCGCCGAGCACGGCTACGACGGCACCCGCGTGGCGGACATCGCGGCGGCGGCCAGGGTGAGCAACGGCGCCCTCTACGCGCACTTCGGGTCCAAGGCCGAGCTGCTCGTGGCCGCGTTGCGGGCCCACGCGCGGCGGCGGCTGGAGAGCCTGTTCGCCGGCGACCCCGACCGGTCGGCCACGGACCTGCTCCTGGAGCTCGGCCGCGCCCTGCCCCGCGACCGCGACCCCGACGGCTACCTCATCGTGGAGGCGCTGGTCGCGGCGCGCAGGGACGAGAGCGTGGCCGGTCCCATGCGCGACTACATGAGCGAGCGGGCGGAGTGGATCTCCGACCTGCTGCGCACCGGGCAGGGCGACCGCGAGATCGACCCCGGGCTGTCGCCCGACGCGCTGGCCCACTTCTGCCTGCTGCTCGCGATGGGCAGCGCGGTCGTCACTCCGACGCTGCACCACGTGGACGACGCCGAGTGGACCGCGCTGCTGACCCGGATCATCGCCGGCCTGGCCCCGCTGGACCGGACCGCCGGGAACGGGCCCGCGTGCGGGCGCGCGGATGAGACGGTGGGTGAGCCCGTGAACACGTACCTGGACGAGCCGTCGGAGCGGCTCGCCGACCCGACGGAGATCGCGTGAAACTGCACATCGACCCCGAACGTTGCCAGGGCCACGGCCGCTGCTACGACCTGGCTCCCCAGCTGTTCGGCGAGGACGACGAGGGCTACGGGCGGGTGCTCGGCGACGGCCTCGTGGCCCCTGACCAGAAGCGGGACGCGCGCCTGGCGGTGGTCAACTGCCCCGAGCAGGCCATCGAAGCCGACCCGGCCTGACCCCGCCGCACCACTCAGCGCCCGGCGCAAGGTCGGCGCCCGGCGCGGGCTCAGTGCCCGGCGCGCGACGGCGCGGCCGTCGAGGTGCGGACGATCAGGTCGGGCTGGAAGACGACCAGCCGGTGCTCGTGACCGGCCGGCTCGTTGGCCTCTTCGAGCAGGAGCTGCGCCGCCGTGTGGCCGAGCTGCTCGCGCGGCTGGCGGATCGACGACAGCGGCACGGCCGCCGCGGCGGCGAAGTCGATGTCGTCGTAGCCGATGATGGCCAGATCCTCGGGAACCCGCAGGCCCCGCTGCGTCATCTCCTGCAGCACCCCGATCGCGACCAGGTCGTTGGCGCAGAAGACCGCGGTGGGCCGTTCGGCGGCGGGCAGGCCGGCGATCTCCTGGCCGGCCGTCCTGCCGGTGGCGACGGTGAGGTCGGGCAGGGGGATCACGGTGAGCGCGTCGCCGGGGCCGAGCACGCTCGCCAGGCCGTCGTGACGCTCGCGCACCTGGCGGACGGTGAACGGGCCGCCCGCGTAGGCGATGCGGTGGTGCCCCTGCTCGCGTAAGTGCCGGCCGGCCAGCCGCCCGCCGAGCACGTCGTCCACCGCGACGGCGCAGCCCTGGCTGTAGCGGGCCGAGCTGTCGAAGCGCACCACCGGGATGCCGCGGGCGACGAGCCGGCGCAGCCGTTCCTCCTCGCCGCGGTCGTTGACCGGGGTGATCAGCACGCCGAGCGGCCGCTGCTCCTCGAACGTCGCCAGCAGCCCCGCCTCACGGGCGGCGTCCTTGCTGCTGGTGAAGACCATCACGGTGACGTCGGCGCCCTGGGCCACGCCCTCGACGCCGCGCAGCACGTCGATGACGAACGGGTTGGCCAGGTCGAGCGCCACCAGCCCGATGGTGCGGCTGCGCCCTTCGCGCAGTTGCCTGGCGGAGCCGTTGCGCACGTAGCCGAGCCGCTCGATCGCCTCCCGCACCCTGCGCAGGGTGTCGGGCGCCACCAGCTCCGGGCGATTGAGCGCGTTGCTCACGGTGCCGACGGAGACCCCGGCGAGCCGGGCGACCTCTTTGATGCTCGACATCGTCCCTCGCCGCGAGCCTTGTGCGTCGCTGCGATCATAGCGCAGCCGTTCCTGACCGTCATGGACCGGTACACGAACGGCCGGCCGCCGCTCGTGCCCCGCGACGCGGCTACAGTGATCTTCTTCGGTTCCGCTTGACCGCCGTGCGCATCCATGCCTAGATCAAGTGCATCCGTCCCGCCCCACCCCCCGGAGGACCCGCCGCATGGCCTCGGCTGGAACGCGTACGCCGTGCTGACCCCGCCCCCCGATCCGGCCGTGGCGCGCAGGCGGCGCCGCGGGCTGGTGCTGCGGGTCTCCACGGTGCTGGCGGGCGTCCTGCAGCTGGCCCTGGCCGGTTTCCTGATCACGCTGCCGGGCGGCTCCACCACGCTCGATCCCTTGCCCGGCTCCGAGCACGACCGCCGGCCCGAGGCCGTCCGCGTGCCGATGGCCGCCGCCACCCCGCGGCCGACGGTCTCCGGCGTGCGTCCCTCCGCGCCCACCCCGCGCCCGACCACGTCCTCGTACGGGGTGACGTCCCGCCCGACCCCGGCCGGCTCGCCGAAGACCGCCCCCACCACGACGGCCGATCCGGACGCCACCGTCTCACCGGACGGCCCGGCCGCCACCAACGCTCCCGGCGCCTCCGCGCCGCCCGCCACGCGCCGGCCGGGGCCCGCCCGCAAGCGCGGCTACGTGCCGCCGGCCCCGGCGCTCAGCCCGGCGCCGCGGATCGTCTCCACCTTGGCGCCCCTGGTCAGGCAGCCGAGGCCGCGCGCCACCCGGACACCGTCCCCCGGCAGCGTCCCCGGGAGCGCCTCCGATCGGACCTGGTACTAGCCCCTCGGCTCCACCCCCGGCTCCACCCTTCGTAGGTGCCGCTCCACCCCTCGCCGTTCCTACCGTTCGAGGCATGGACAAACGGTTCGAACTACTGAAGTGGCTGCTGGACGCCACAGGGGGAAAAGTGAACGGAAAGTTCTTGATCACGCTCGTCGTCGTGGGCCTGGTGGTGCTGGCCGGGTTCGTCGCGTTCCGCCTTATCGTGGTGGAGATGATTCTCAGCCTGAGGGACTCCCACTAGGTCATGCGCGAGGTGTGGGCGCGGGTCGCGCGGCTGCTGTCCGCGGACGACCCCGAGACGGGGCGGCTGGCCAGGGTCCTGATCAGCTTCGCGCTGGCGTGGTCGCTGCTGGTGGCCGCGCCGGTCCGCGCTCCCGTGCTGGTGTGGTCGGCGCTGGGCGCGGCGATGGCCTGCTGGCTGGCGTTCGTGCTGCTCGACGGGCGCCGGCCCCGGGCGGCCGTGGGGCTGCTCGCGGCCGGGTCCGCGGTGGCCTCGGCGGTGACCGGGTCGGAGTCGGCGGCGCCCACGGTGTTCACGTTCGCCATGCTGCTGCTGTTCGTGGCGCACCTGACGCCGCCCGTCACGGCCGTCGTCGCGGTCGCCGCCGTCGATCTCGTGCTGATGACGGGGAACATGATCTGGTTCGGCCAGTCGGCGCGGTCGATCGTGACGCAGGGGGCGGTGATGGTCTGCACGGTGCTGTTCGCGGCGCAGCGGCGGCAGTACCGGCGCGCGCTGCAGGACCGGGCCAGGGCGCTGGCGCTGGACGAGCGCGCCCGCATCGCCAGGGAGCTGCACGACGTGCTCGCCCACTCACTCGGCGCGCTGGGGGTGCAGCTCGACGTGGCCGAGGCGCTGCTGACGGAGCGGGGTGACGTGGCGGGGGCGGTGGCCAGGATCAGGCGGTCGCGGGGGCTCGCCCGTGACGGGCTGGTCGAGGCGCGGGCGGCGGTCGCGGCGCTGCGCGAGGACGTGCCGCCGCTGCCCGACGCGCTCAGGCTGCTGGTGACCGAGCATCGCCGGGACCACGACGTACGGGCCGAGCTGCGAGCGACGGGCACGCGCCGCCCGATCACGCCGGCGGCGGAGGTCTGCCTGCTGCGCACGGCGCGCGAGGCGCTCACCAACACCGCCAAGCACGCGCCCGGCCGCCCGGTCACGCTCGACCTGTCGTACGGGGACCAGTCCGTCCGCCTGACGATCCGCAACCCCCTCCCGCCCGACCTCCCGAGCAACCCAGCGGCACAGACGGACATGCCCGTCGCGTCCGGGTACGGGCTGTCCGGCATGCGGGAGCGGGTCGCGCTGGCGGGCGGGACACTGGGCGCGGGCCCGGTCGGCGGGTTCTGGGAGGTACGGGCGGAGGTGCCGAGTGAGGGTCCTGGTCGTCGATGACCAGCAGGCGATGCGCGAGGGTCTGGTGGCCCTGCTCGGGCTGGTCGACGGCGTGGAGGTGGTCGGCGACGCGGCGCAGGGCGAGCGGGCGCTGGCCCTGGTGGCGGAGCTGGCGCCGGACGTGGTGCTGATGGACCTGCGCATGCCCGTCATGGACGGCGTGGAGGCGACCAGGCGGATCGTGCGCGACCATCCGGCGGTGGCGGTGGTGGTGCTGACCACGTACGACGACGACCGGTCGGTGGACTCGGCCCTGCTGGCGGGGGCGCGCGGCTACCTGACCAAGGACGCGGGGCGGGCGGAGATCGCGGCCGCGCTGCGGTCCGCCGCCGCCGGGCAGTCCACCTTCTCCGCCGCCGCGGCCAGGAGGCTGGTGGAGGCGCTGTCGCGGGGCGTGCCCGAGCCGGTGACGGAGTGCCCGGACGGGCTGACGGCGCGGGAGGTGGAGGTGCTGCGGCTGATCGCCCGCGGGCTGAGCAACGCCGAGATCGGCGCCCGCCTGTTCATCGCCGGGACGACCGTCAAGACGCACATCAACAACGCCTTCGCCAAGATCGGCGTCCGCAACCGCACCGAGGCCGCGAACTACGCCCGCGACCGCCTCACCTGACACCCCACGACGCCCGAACCCGGCCACGCCGGCGTCGGACGGGTCGCACCGGTGGATCTTGCCGCGCGGTCGCCCGGGGGCGGCGTGATGGGCACCGGTAGATTCGTTTGTCCGGAGATGCCCGACCTGAGGAGCCCCCGTGACCATCCCCCATCTGATCGGTGTCCATCCGGCCTGGCTGCCGCCCGAGGCGTTCTCGGCGATCGGCTCGCGCCGCACGCTCGTGCAGGCCGACGAGTCGGCGCCGGCCAGGACCGTGCGGGCCGAGGTGGCCGACGCCTGCGCCCGCCACGGCGGCGCGATCGCGGGGCCGGGAGAGGCGGCCGACCTGGTGCTCGCGCTCACCTCGGCCGGCCCGTTGCCGCCCGCCGCGCAGGCGGTCGCCGGGCCGGAGATCGGCGCCGAGGGTTTCCTGCTGGCCCGCCAGGACGGCGTCACGGTGGTGCTGGCCGACGACCCGGCGGGCCTGCTGTACGGGTTCTTCGAGGTGGTCAGGCAGGGTGCGGCCGCGTTCGGCGCGTCACGGCCGGCCGAGGCGCACCGGCCGGCGCTGCGCCGGCGCATGCTTGACCACTGGGACAACATCGACGTGCATCCGGTGATGGGCCAGGTCGAGCGCGGTTACTCGGGCGGCTCGATCTTCTGGCGGGACGGCGTCCAGCACGAGGACCTGTCCCGGGTGCGGGCCTACGCGCGGCTCCTGGCCGCGACCGGGATCAACGCGGTCGGGATCAACAACGTCAACGTGCACGCCACCGAGGCCCGCCTGCTCACCGACCGGCTCGGCGAGGTGGCCGCCATCGCGGCGGAGTTCCGTCCGTACGGCATCCGCGTGCACCTGTCGGTCAACTTCGCCTCCCCCGTCGCGCTCGGCGGGCTGGACACCGCCGACCCGCTGGACGAGCGGGTGCGCGAGTGGTGGGCGCGCACGACCGGGCGCGTCTACGCGGTCATCCCCGACTTCGGCGGCTACGTGGTCAAGGCCGACTCGGAGGGGCAGCCGGGGCCGTTCGCGTACGGGCGCAGCCACGCCGACGGCGCCAACGTGCTCGCCGACGCCCTCGCCCCGCACGGCGGCGTCGTGCACTGGCGCGCTTTCGTCTACAACCACCGCCAGGACTGGCGCGACCGCTCGACAGACCGCGCCCGCGCCGCCCACGACCACTTCGCGCCGCTCGACGGGCAGTTCAGGGACAACGCGATCCTCCAGGTCAAGCACGGCCCGCTGGACTTCCAGACGCGCGAGCCGGTCTCGCCGGTGATCGGCGCCATGCCGAACACGCGGCTGGCGGTGGAGCTGCAGGTGACGCAGGAGTACACCGGCCAGCAGCGGCACGTGTGCTACCTGGCCCCGATGTGGAGCGAGGTGCTCGGGTTCCGCTTCCGGGGTCCTGACGGGCGGGCGGTGGCGGACGTGACCACGAGCGGCGGCCTGGTCGCGGTCTCCAACGTCGGCGACGACCCCTACTGGACCGGCCACCCCCTGGCCCAGGCCAACCTGTACGCCTTCGGCCGCCTGGCCTGGCAGCCGGGCCTGGACCCGGCCGCCGTCCTGGACGAGTGGATCGGCCTGACGTTCCCGGTCGGCCAGGACGGCGACGCGGAGCGGCTGCGCGGCACGCTGCACGAGCTGATGGACGGCTCGTGGCGGACGTACGAGCGCTACACGGCCCCGCTCGGCGTCTGTTTCATGGTCCGCCCCGGCCACCACTACGGCCCCGACGTGGACGGGTACGAGTACACGCAGTGGGGCACGTACCACTTCGCCGACCGCGACGGCATCGGCGTGGACCGCACCCGGGCCACGGGCACCGGCTACACCGGCCAGTACCCGGCGCCCTGGTCGGAGGTGTACGAGTCCCTGGCCGAGTGCCCCGACGAGCTGCTGCTCTTCTTCCACCACGTGCCGTACGGGCACGTGCTGCACAGCGGCACGACGGTCGTGCAGCACATCTACGACGCCCATTTCGCGGGCGCCGAGGAGGCGGCGGCGATGCGGGCGCGCTGGGCGGAGCTGGACGGGACGAAGACGGTCGACGCGGCCCTGCACGGGCGGGTGAGCGAGCTGCTCGACGAGCAGGTGCGCTCGGCGGAGGAGTGGCGCGACCAGGTCAACACCTATTTCCTGCGGAAGTCGGGCGTCCCCGACGCGCACGGCCGCCGCATCCACTGACCGGTCGGCGGCCACGGCCGCCGACCGGTGAAACGGCCGCTACGGGCGGGTGAACCGCTGCTGGACCTCGGTGATCATCGGGCCGGCGTTCCACAGGAGCGTCGCGGTGAGCACCGAGGCCAGCAGGGCCAGCACCGCCTCGGAGGCGAACAGCGTGACCCCGGCCGCCACGACGAGCAGGCAGGCGTCGGCCAGGGTGGCGCGCGGGAAGCGGCCCAGCGCGTACGCGGCCAGCCGGGCCACGTCCACCGCCCTGAACGCGAACAGCGACGTGATGACCAGCGCGTTGACCACCCAGAGCGTGGACCCCGCCGCGACCGCGACCAGCAGCACCGCCCACCAGCCCGGCACCCCGGCGGCGGCGAAGTTGGCCAGGCTCGTGCCCACGACGGCCATCCAGGCCAGCCACGGCGCCCAGATCTTCAGCACGCCGGCGAAGTTGAGCCGGTAGCCGCGCCAGAACGCGCCGGCCGGGCGCAGGTCCGCCAGTTCGCGGCTGCGGTGGCGCAGCGCGTACAGGGCGGCGGACAGCGCCGGGCCGGCGGGGAGCAGACAGGCGGCGGCCAGCGGCACGTTGCCGGCGGACCGGTCGAGCAGCACGAGCGCCACCAGGCCGGGCACGGCGGTGAGCAGGATGAGCAGCTCGACGACGATCAGGGTGTAGACGAGCGCGGAGACCCGCGAGAGCGGACCGGTGCCGAACCGCCGTGCCGCTCCCACGTCGCTCATCGTGTGTCTCCTCTGCTGCCGGGGCTGCTTCGCTTCGCGGAGGACAGCGGGATCAGCTGCCGTGCTCCTTCTTGAAGCGCTCGTAGGCGGTGTTGACCAGGTTGAGGTAGGAGGTCGAGTTCTTGGACTCCAGCTCCTTGACGTAGGCGTCCCACTCACTGAGGTCGCGCTCGCCGAGGATGAACTTGAGCGTGTTCTGGGTGACGTGGTCCTTCAGCGGCGTCTCCCACAGCGAGGCCTGCTCGCGCTCCTCCTCGGTGAACGGCGCGGCCGGCTCGACCGGCCACGGCTTGCGGGTGTTCATCACCTTCTGGAACTCCAGCTCCTCGTCCGAGAAGGTGGATTCGAGCAGCGCGGTCGGGCCGCCGTAGGCGAACACGCCGTTGCCGAAGCCGAAGTCCTTCTGCAGGTGCTTAGGCGCGCCCGCGTTCAGGCCGACGAAGTCGACGTCCTTGGCGAGCTTGTACTTGCCCGAGGCGTCCTTCGTGAACGTGGTGCCCTCGACGCCCCACTTGCCGAACTCCTGGCCCGCGTCGGAGTACCAGAGCCAGTCGATGAACTGCATCATGGCGACGAAGTTCTTGCTCTCCGTGGCCTTCTTGGAGATCATGATGCCGTTCTCCAGCCGGGTGGCGATCTTGTACTCGCCGATCGGCCCGAGCGGGACCGGGATCTTGACGATCTTTGCTTCGGGGATGTTCTCGGTCAGCGGGCCCCGGTAGTCGTTGATCAGCGACTGCGCGTTGGTGCTGATCACGAAGGACTTGCCGGAGACGAACTTCTGCTTGGCCGCGTCGTCCTGCTGGGTGAAGCTCTCGGGGTCGAGCAGCTTCTCCTTCACCAGCTTGTTCAGGTACTCCAGCGTCTGCTTGTACTGCGGCATCGCTCCCGTGTACGCCCACTTGCCGGCCGTGACGTCCCACATGGCGTGCTGGTACTCCCAGCCGCCCTTGGTGCCGTACGCCTGGGCGATCAGCTTGATGATGTTGCCGCCCGGCGTGGGCACGCCCCAGCGGTCGGTCATCGGGTAGAGGTCGGGATATTCCGCCTTCATCGCCTTGAGCATGGCGTAGAAGTCGTCGAGGGTCTTGGGGATCTCGATCTTGAGCTTGTCCAGGATGTCGGTGCGTACCGCGAAGGAGTAGTCGACCCAGACGTTCTCGTGCAGGCCGGGCAGCAGGTAGACGCGGCCGTCCGACTGCATGATCGAGTTCAGCTCGGGCTGGAGCTGCCACTTGGCGACGCGGTCCTTGAAGTTCGGCATCAGCTCGAAGTAGTCGCTGACCGGCAGGACGGCGCCGGAGGCGACGAACGCCTCCTCCTGCGGGTGGTAGGTCTTCGGGATGATCAGCGGCGCGTCGCCGGCGCCGATGATCAGGCTGCGCTTCTTCTCGTAGTCGCTGAGCGGCACCGTCGTCGGGGTGATGGTGACGTTGGTGCGCTTGGTGAGCTCCTGCCAGAACAGCCAGTCGTTCTTGATCGGGTAGAACGGGTGGTTGTTGTAGAGCATGCTGAACGACACCGGCTCGGTGGCCTTGAACTGCTGGCCGACGCCGTAGCTCGCCATCGCGCCTGCCTTGTTGGCCGACATGTCCGCGCCCTTCGCGGGGGCCTCACTGTCGCTGCCGCAGGCGGTCAGGGCGAGGGAGGCGAAGGCGCTGAGGCCGATGATCGCCTGACGCCGCGAGATGTCACGCATGTGGGGGGATCCTTTCCCGTGGTTCTGCTGGGTGGGGAGGCGCCGGGAGGTCAGCCCTTGACCGCGCCGAGCATGACGCCGGAGACGAAGTAACGCTGGACGAACGGATAGATCACGAGGATGGGCAGGACGGTCAGGACGATCGTCACCGCCTGGATGTTGGCGGCCGCCTGCGTCACCTCGGTCGCCGCGGCGCCGTAGGAGTCCGAGCCGGTGGCGCCGGCGATGAGGTTGCGCAGGTAGACGGTCACCGGGAACAGATCCGACTCGTTCATGTAGAGGAACGCCTGGAACCAGGAGTTCCAGAACGAGACCGCGTAGAACAGGATCATCGTGGCGAGGACCGCCTTCGACAGCGGCAGCACGATCTTCCAGAGGATGCCGTAGGTGTTGAGGCCGTCGATCGCCGCCGCCTCCTCCAGGTCCTGCGGCAGGCTCTCGAAGAACGCCTTCATCACCAGGAGGTTGAAGACGCTGATGGCGTTGGGCAGCACGATGGCCCAGATCGAGTTCTTCATGCCGAGGCCGGTGATCAGCACGTAGTTCGGGATCAGGCCGCCGGTGAAGAACATGGTGAAGACCGCGATGCCGATGAGCGCCTTGCGGCCTTTGAGGTGCTTCTTGGAGAGCACGTACGCGTACGAGGTCGTCATCACGATCGCGATGAACGTCGCGACGACCGTGTAGACCACCGTGTTGCGGTAGTTCGTCCAGAACGTCGGGTCGGAGGCCACGATCCGGTACGTCGTCAGGTTGAACCCCTTGGGAACGAGGTTCACCTCGCCCGCGCTGATGGCGCCCTGACTGCTGAACGAACGGGCCAGGATGTTGACGAACGGATAGAGCGTCACCACCACGACGCCGGTCAGGATGAGGCCGTTGAACCACTGGAAGACGCGGTAACCCCGGGTCAGCTCGTGCGTTGTCACCACAGGCTCGTCCCAACTGTGCGGCGGGAGATCACGTTGGCCGAGAGGATCAGTACCAGCCCGACCAGCGCCTCGAACAGGCCGATGGCCGCCGCGTAGCTGAAGTTGCTGGCCTCCAGGCCCATCCGGTACAGGTAGGTGGAGATCACGTCGGCGGTCGGATACGTCAGCGGGTTGTACAGCAGCAGCACCTTCTCGAAGCCCACCGCCATGAACGTGCCGATGTTGAGGATCAGCAGCGTGACCGCGGTCGGCCGGATGCCCGGCAGCGTCACGTGCCAGATCTGCCGCCACCGGCCGGCGCCGTCCATCCTGGCCGCCTCGTAGAGCTGGTCGTCGATGGTCGTCAGCGCCGCCAGGTAGAGGATCGTGCCCCAGCCGACCGTCTGCCAGACCTCGGAGCTGACGTAGATCGTCCGGAACCAGCCCGGGTCCTGCATGAACGAGACCTTCTCGCTGCCCACGAAGTCGAGGAAGGCGTTGATCGGCCCGTCCAGCGACGTCATCTGCATGACGAGGCCGGCCACGATCACCATCGACAGGAAGTGCGGCAGGTACGACACCGACTGCAGGAACCGCTTGAGCGTGCGCCGCCTGACCTCGTTCAGCAGCAGGGCCAGCACGATCGGCAGCGGGAAGCAGAAGATCAGGGTCAGCGCGCCGAGGACCAGGGTGTTGGTGAACACGTTCCAGAACGTCGGGTCGTTCAGGAACAGCTTCACGTACCGCAGGCCCACCCATTCCTCGCCGAAGATGCTGCCGCCCGGTTCGAACTTCCTGAAGGCGATGACGTTCCCGATCATCGGGGCGTACCGGAAGATCAGAAAGAACAGCAGCGGCAGGATCGCCAGCGAGTACAGCTGCCAGTCGCGGCGGAACGCGGCCCGCCACGAACCGGCGGGCGGGCGCCGGCGCCGGCCCGGCGCCGGTCTCTCCTAGCGCGGCGCCGGCCTGGCCGCGTCCAGCGTCTTGGGTGTGGTCATCCTCGGCCCTCCGGTGAGTCGCGGTCGATGTGCGCCGGCACCCGCAGCTCCCGCAGGTGGCCGACCTCACGCTCGGCGCCGGTCAGGCGCAGCGGCAGGCTCGCCTCGAACCGCGAGCTGGAGCGGCCGAGCCGCAGCTCGACGTCGCCCGGCTCGACGACGCGCCGCCCGCGCGTGCCGGTGAACGACGTGACGTCGGCCGGGACGGTGAAGCTCACCCGCGCGCTCTCCCCCGCCTCCAGCGGGACCCGGGCGAAGCCGATCAGCCGGACGACGGGCCTGGTCGTCTGCGCCACCGGGTCGTGCAGGTACAACTGGACGACCTCAGCGCCGGCGCGCGCACCGGTGTTGCGGACCGTGACCTCGACGCTCACCTCACCGTCCACCGCCCACTGCTCGGCCCCGCCCGCGACGCGGGCGTCGCTCCACTCGAACGTGGTGTAGCTCAGGCCGTGCCCGAACGGGTACGCGGGCGTCGGGTCCACGGACGACACCTGGGTCCGCTGGCCGAGCGGCGGCGACAGGTAGGTCGAGGGCAGGCCGCCCGCGTCGCGCGGGACGCTGACGGGCAGGCGGCCCGACGGGTTCACCGCGCCGGTCAGCACCTCGGCCAGCGCCTGGCCGCCGCGCTGGCCGGGGAAGAAGCCGTACACGACGGCCGCGGCCGGCTCCAGCTCCGGACCCAGCGCGTACGGGCGGCCGGCCAGCAGCACCAGCACCACCGGCGTGCCGGTCGCCAGCACGGCCCGCACCAGCTCCGCCTGCACACCCGGCAGGCGCAGGTCGGTGGCGTCGCAGCCCTCGCCGGACGTGCCGCGCCCGAACAGCCCGGCGCGGTCGCCGACGGCCACCACGCACACGTCGCTCGCCGCGGCCAGCTCGGCCGCCGCGGCGATGCCGGAGGTGTCGTCGCCGGTGATGTCGCAGCCCGGCGCGTACGCCAGCCCGGGGACCAGCCCGCCGAGCGCCTCGCGCAGGGACGGCAGGTCCAGGCCGAGGCCGTGCTCGGGGTGCGGGCCCACGTGCGCCGGGAAGGCGTAGCAGCCCAGCATCGCCATGGGGTCGTCGGCGACCGGGCCCACCAGCGCCACCCGGCGGCCGGGAGCCAGCGGCAGGATCTCGTCGGAGTTGCGGACGACGACGACGGCCTCGCGCGCCAGGCGCAGGGCCAGCTCCCTGCTCTCCTCGTCGTCCAGCCTGACCTCCTCGGCGGGCCCCGGCAGCGGCTGCCAGCCCTCGTCGAGCAGGCCGAGCTCCGCCTTCTGCGTCAGCACGCGGAGCAGGGCGCGGTCGATCAGCGCCTCGTCCACCGTTCCCGCCTTGACCGCCTCGACGAGCGGCGCGCCGAAGGCGTCCACCGTGGGCAGCTCGACGTCGATCCCGGCGCGCAGCGCCAGCCCCGCCGCCTGCCCCGCGTCGGCGGCGACCCGGTGCAGCCGCTCCAGGAACCGGACCGCGAAGTAGTCGGCGACCACCGTGCCGTCGAAGCCCCATTCGTCCCGCAGCAGCCCGGTCAGCAGGCTCTCGTCGGCCGCCACCGGAACACCGTCGATCTCGGCGTAGGAATTCATGACCGACCGGGCGCCGCCCAGCCGCAGCGCCATCTCGAACGGCGGCAGCACGACGTCCGCCAGCTCCCTGCGGCCCATCTGGACCGGCGCCAGGTTGCGGCCGCCCCGGGAGGCGGAGTAGCCGGCGAAGTGCTTGAGCGTGGCCACCACCCCGGCGCCCTCCAGGCCGCGCACGTACGCCGCGCCGAGCATGCCGACCAGGTACGGGTCCTCGCCGATCGTCTCCTCGGTGCGTCCCCAGCGGTAGTCCCTGGTCACGTCCACCACCGGGGCCAGCCCCTGGTGCACGCCCGCGGCCCGCATCGAGCGGCCGATCCGGCCGGCCACCTCCTCCAGCAGGTCGGGGTCGAACGAGGCGCCCCAGCTCAGCGGCGCCGGATACACCGTCGCCCGCCAGGCCGCGAAGCCCGTCAGGCACTCCTCGTGCACCTGGGCCGGGATGCCGAACCTGCTGGCCGCGACGATCTCGGCCTGCGAGGCGGCCAGCGACCTGGCGCCCGCCACCGGATCGACCGGCGCGGTGCCGAACGGCCGGGTCAGCTGGCCCAGCCCCTGCCGGATCGCGTCGTCCCACTCGGGGCCGCCGCCCATGTCGGTCTGGTGCGGGGCGACGCCGCCCCCCGAGGCGTCGGCGCCGACCCACACCCCGACGAGCTGGGCGACCTTCTCCTCAAGAGTCATCAGCGGGACGAGCGCACCGGCCCGCTCGGCGGGTGACAGGCGCGTGTCCCGCCACCGGTCACTCTCGCCGGACGCCGAGCTCGCGTCGATTGGTACCTGGCCCCTCATGCCATCCCTTCGGCCGAACGACGGCGCCGTCCGCGGCGAGAGCGGGTGGTGTTTGCGCGGGGCTGACGCCGAAAGTTTTCGAGGTAAATCCATTTAATATTGCGGCAACATAAAGGGCCAGTCATGGCGTGTCAAGAGTGCCGCCAACCTGCTGTGTTACGGGTTGTTTCGTTTCAGTCTCGCCGCAGCTCACGGCGGGGTGGGACACTCGACTCCCATAAACTTGCCCGAAACTTTCGGAGCCGGCGACGGGGGAGCCGCTCAGGCTCCGGCCACAGAAGCCGCCTTCCGGAAATATCCGGCGGCCTCGTCCCGCCTGCCGAGGGCCGCGGCCAGGTGCCCGAGATACAGGGCGACGGGGCCCAGGGTGACCAGCCCGCTGCCCGCGCCGGCCAGCTCCCCTTCGGCCGGCAACAGCCGTTCACGGAGCCGTTCGAGCAGCCGGCGACCGGCGGGGTCGATCGGCCCTTCGGAGGTCGCCACGACGGCGATGACGTGCAGGCAGGTCCGCGCCTCCAACAGCAGGTCGGGCGGTGAGTCCGGGACGGCGCGGGCAGCCTCGAACGCCTCGCCGCGCCGGCCCTGGGCGAGCAGAACCAACGGCCTGGCCCACCCCTCGTACGGCCCCCACTCGGCCCCCGCCAGCTCCACCACCCCGGCCGGCCCTCCATCCCGCCGGCACCACGCCCCGGCCGCCGCCTCCCGGGACCGACCGGGATCGACCCCCTCCCCCACCTCCAGGCAGAGAAGGGCGAGTGGCAGGATGCCGTCCTCCACGCCGGGCATGCCGGTGCCGCCGAGGCGGGCGGCGGCCGTGCGGTAGGCGGTGCGCGCCTCGTCCGTACGGCCCAGCGCGGCCAGGCGGAGGGCGGCGTACCAGGTGGTGAAGACCCCCACCAGCGGAAGGTCATGACGCTCGGCGAGCCGGTCGGCGACCTCCGCGTGCCGGTCCGCCGCGTCCAGGTCGGCGAGCGCGGCACTGGCCTGGAGCAGGACCAGCCGCCCCAGCACCGCGAACGTCACCATCTCGTCGTGCCCGTCGGACAGCCCGAGCAGCGCGGCGCCGATCGCGGCGCGCTCAGGGGCGAGCCCCGCCCGATGGAAGCTCTGCATGTAGCGGCCGTTGAGCGCATAGGCCAGCAGCGTGCGATCGTCGGACCTGCGCGCGATCTCCTCGGCCTCGCGCGCCGCCCGCTCCCCACGCCGCCCTGGGTCCGCGCGCCGTTCCATCGCGATGGTGACGAGCAGCCGGGCCCGCTCACGCTCGTGCCCGGGAGGCAGAGCGGCCAGCGTACGCTCGGCGGCGTCCACGAGCCGCGCTGACAGTGCCGGGTCGTCGTTGGCGGTCCAGATGGCGGGCACGTCGAACGACCCGATCACCTTCGCGGTCAGCACCGGATCCCCGATCGCCTCCGCCGCACCGACCGCCTCGGCCCGAAACCGCCGCGACTCCGGCAGTTCCCCACACACGGCCAGCGCCCTGCCCAGCCCCATGACCGCCACCAGCCGCTCCCGCACACCCCCGCCATCGCTGTTCCTGACGTCACCGCCACTGCCGTTCTGAGCTGGGAGCATGTCTTCGCAGCTCTGGGCGGCATCCCGGCGCTCGGCGGAAACCTGGTCCAGGGCAGCCAGCGTCTCGCGCCACAGGCGGGCCGCCTCGTGCGGGGCCGATCTCCGTTCGGCGCGCTCGGCCGCCGCACGGGCGTAGCGGGCCGTACGGGCGGCGCCGGCCCGGCCCCGGGCGCGCAGGCAGTGGTGGGCGATGGCCTCCACGTCGCCGGGACGCAGGCGTTCGACGATCCCGGCGGCCGTGGCGTGCCAGCGGGCGCGCCGGGCGTGCGGGATGTCCTCGTACAGGGCCTCCCGCACCAGGGCGTGCGCGAACCGCGACCGGCCGGCGTCCCGCTCGACCAGGAAGCCCGCGAGCAGGGCGGACTCCACCGAGTCCAGCACCCGGTCCTCGTCCGCTCCCGTCAGCGGGATCAGCACGTCGAGGTCGACCTCATCGCCGAGCACGGCGGCCTGGCGCAGATGCGTGCGGGTGACGTCCGGCAGCGCGGCCAGGCGGTGGCGGATGACGTCCCGCACCCCGGCCGGAACGGTGTGCAGGGCCTGCTCACCCTCGCTCTCCCACACCCTCGTGAGCTCCCGCACGAAGAACGGGTTCCCGCCGCTGCGCGCGTGGATCGTGCGGGCGTCGCCGTCACTCATCTCGCGGGTGGCGACGGCCCGGACCAGCTCGCGTACCTGCGCTTCGGCGAGGCCGCCCAGATACATCCGCGTCGGCTCGGCCCGCGCGACCCTGCCCAGCGTCTCACCCAGCCCGGGTGAGATCTCGGTCGAACGGTACGTCCCCACCACGAGCACCGGAGCGGGACCGAGCTCGGCGGCCAGCATGGTGAGCAGGGCAAGGGTCTCCTCGTCCGCCCAGTGCAGGTCATCGAGGACGAGCAGCAGCGGTCGCTCAGCAGCGAAGGCGGCGATGGCGGCGACGATCCCCCGCCGCCGCCTGAACCACACACCCTGCGACCCCCCTCCCGACCACCCGTCCCCCTCGTCCCTGTCCGACACAGACGAACTCGCAGCGTCCGTCGCGGCGGGGCCGGCGTCCCTTGCGGCGGCGGGGGCGGTGAGGTTGGCGTGGATTTGAGCCCATGGCCAGGCGGCGGGTGCGCCTGGGAGTTCGGGGCTGCTGCCCCACGCGGTGTGCCAGCCGTCGCGCTCCAACCGCCGGGCGAGCGTACGTAGCAGCGCGGTCTTGCCGGCGCCCGCCGCACCCGAAACCAGCACCAGCCCCGAGCGCCCCGCCACCACACCTGCCGCGGCCCGCTCCAGCTCCCCCAACTCCGCGACGCGCCCCACGAACGGACGCCCGCCGGAGCCCGGCCGGTGTGAGCGCGGGATCTGGTCGGCGGGTCCGGCAGCCGGCTGGTCCGGCTCGTTGCGGAGGGCGTCGGGTGCGCGCAGGACCCGGGGGCCCGGATCCGGTGTCGTCGCGCCGGGGAAGCGGTGATCCGACGGGCCGGCCGTCAGGTGGGGGGACTGGGCGAGGATGTCGGCTTCGAGGTGGCGCAGGTCCTCGCCGGGGTCCACGCCGAGTTCCTCCCTGAGCGCCTTCCTGGCTCGCCGCAACGTTCCCAGCGCATCCCCTTGCCGGCCCGTCCGGTACAGCGCCAGGGCCAGGAGTCGCCAGCCGTCCTCGCGCAGCGGGTGGCCGGTCACGTGGGCCTCAAGATCGGGGATCGCCTCGGCCGCCCGGCCCGAGCGCAGCACCGCCGACGCGCGGCGTTCCACCGCCAGAAGGCGCAGTTCGGACAGTCGGGCGGCCTCGCCCACGGCCCAGCCCTGGTCGGCGAACTCCGCGTAGGCGGGCCCCCGCCACAGCCCGAGCGCCGTGTCGAGCGACTCGCGGGCCTGCTCGGCGGGCAGGTCGGCGGCCTGGGCCAGCAGCGACTCGAAGCGCAGGGCGTCCACCTCGCCGGGTTCGGTGCGCAGCGCGTAGCCGGGAGGTGAGGTGATCAGGAGGCGGGAGGGGGCGCGGGGCGGGCGGCCGTGTTCGAGCGCCTTGCGCAGGTCGGCGACGAAGGTCTGCAGGGCTCCGAGCGCGCCCGCGGGCGGAACGTCCCAGAGGTCGTCGATCAGCCACGACACCGGCACCACCCGGCCCCTGGCCACCAGCAACCGCGCCAGCACGGATCGGTGCCGCGGACCCTTGAGCCGGATCGGGCCCCGGTCGTCGCGGGCCGTCAGCGGGCCCAGCACCCCGAATGTCACCATCGCCATCCAACCTATCCACCCAGGTGAAGCCGACTGACCGCGTGCTGACTGGCTGCTGAGTGGGGGTGGGCAGGGTGGGGGCCGTAGCGAGACGGGTTCGAGACGGCGAGGAGCCGACATGTCACTCACCATTCCGGGGTTCGCCGGGAAACGCGTCACCGTGGCCGACGGTGTGGCGCTCAACGTCGCGGTCGGCGGGTCGGGGAGCCCGGTCGTGCTGTTGCACGGGTTTCCGCAGACTCATCTCATGTGGCGGCACGTCGCCGCGGATCTGGCCGCCGATCACACCGTCATCTGTCCTGATCTGCGCGGGTACGGCGACAGCGACAAGCCGCCGGCCGACGCGGACGGCACCACCTACTCCAAGCGCACCATGGCCGCCGACGTCGTCGCCCTGGCCAAGGCGCTCGGGTACGACCGGTTCGCGCTGGCCGGGCACGACCGGGGTGCGCTGGTCGCCGTCAGGGCCGGGCTCGACCATCCGGGCGTCGTCACCCATCTGGCCTCGCTGGACGTGCTGCCCACCCTGGACAGCTGGGACGTCATGCATGGCCGGGCGGCGGCGGTCGGCTTCCACCTGTATCTGATGGCCCAGCCACCGGGCCTGCCAGAAAGGATGATCGCCGCCGAGGCGGACGCGTTCTTCGGGTACTTCCTCGATCTGTGGGTCAAGGACCCGGACGCGATCCCGGCGGACGTACGCGCGGCGTACCTGAAGGCGTCCCGGGAGGCGGTGCCGTCGATCGTGGCCGACTACCGGGCCACGGCGACCATCGACGTCGAGCACGACGAGGAGGACCGGCGGGCGGGCCGGCGGCTCGGGATGCCGGTGACGGTGCTGCAGCAGGACTGGGGGGCGGCGCTCGGGTTCGACGCCGCGGAGCTGTGGCGGGCCTGGGCGTCCGACCTGGACCACCGTACGGTCGGCTGCGGCCACTTCATGGCCGAGGAGGCCCCGGCCGAGGTGGTCTCCGCCCTGCGCAGCCTGCTCGCCCGGTAATTGGCCCGGTAATTGGCCCGGTAATTGACGGGACGGACCGGCCGGCACGCCCTGCGCGCGTTCTGGAGGGCGCAGGGCGTGCCGGTCGCGGGCGGATGAGCGCGGCTATCCGGTCGTGGGTTTCACCTCGTCGTACTCGACCGCGTAGTCCTGCTGCGAGCGATCCTTCAGCGCGAACGCCGCCACGATGCTGATCACCGAGCAGATCGCCATGTAGACGGCGATGGCGAACGAGCTCTGGTAGGTCGCGTACAGCCAGACCGCGATCAGCGGCGCGGGCCCGCCGGCCGTCAGTGAGGCGAGCTGGTAGCCGAGGGAGGCGCCGCTGTAGCGCAGCCGGCCGGTGAAGCTCTCGGCGATGAACGTGGCCTGCGGCCCGTACTGGATGTCGTGGATGGGCGCGGCCAGCACGATGGCCAGGAAGACCAGCGACGGGACGCGGGTGTCGAGCAGCGGCCAGTAGATGAACGACCACACCACCATGAGCGCGGCGCCGACGATGTAGAGCCTTCTCCGGCCCACGAGGTCGGAGATGTAGCCCCAGAACGGCACCGTGACCAGGGAGACGAGCCCGGCCACGATGACGTACGTGTAGACGTCACTGGCCTCGAAGCCGAGGGTCTTGGTGGCGTAGGTGAGGATGAAGACGGTGAAGATGTAGAACGGCGCCTGCTGGCCGGTGCGCAGCAGCGCGCTGAGCACGATCTCGCGCCAGTTCTTGGCCAGCACCTGGCGTACGGGCACCCGCTCGACCTTGTTCTCGGCGACGAGCTTGGCGAAGACGGGCGTCTCCAGGATGCCGAGCCTGATGTACAGGCCGACGGCCGCCATCACGATGCTGAGCAGGAACGGGATGCGCCAGCCCCAGTAGGGGTCGATGGGCTGGAACACCTGCAGCGCCAGGTAGCCGAGCACGAGCCCGACGGGCACGCCGAACTGCGGCCAGCTGCCGAGGAAGCCGCGCTTGCCGCCGCGCGACTTGCCCCACTCGGTGGCGAGGAGCACCGAGCCGCCCCACTCGCCGCCGACGCTGATGCCCTGGAGCAGGCGCAGCAGGGTGAGCAGGATGCCGCCCCAGATGCCGATCTGCTCGTACGTGGGCACCAGGCCCACGAGGGCGGTGGCGATGCCCATGCTGAGCAGGGTGATGATGAGGGTGGCCTTGCGGCCGATGCGGTCGCCGTAGTGGCCGAAGATCGCCGCGCCGATGGGGCGGGCGGCGAAGCCGCCGAAGTAGGTGCCGAGGGCGAGCAGCAGGCCCGTCGTGGGGTCGCTTGTGGGGAAGAACAGCTCCGCGAAGATGGTGCTGGCGGCGAAGCCGTAGAGGAAGAAGTCGTACCATTCGATCGAGGTCCCCACGGCGGAGGCGATCACCGCCCGGACCAGTTGCCGTCTCTTCTGCTGACCTGTCGCGTCGAGTCCTTGCTGCTCAACCATCTACCGCTCCTGGGGTAGGTCGCGCGTTAACGGTGACGGTACATCAAGGATGATCGACGGTCACGAGGCGAAATCATCGCGGATCGGCGCGGATCGGCGGCACGCGCGCGCACGCGGGCGAGGGGGATCGTGCCTGGTTGCGGCGGGTGTCCGGGGGTAGCGGAAGGGCTCTGCCGCATGAGGAGGACCTAGCGATGCGTCCGCGTCTCACCCCGCGTCTCACCCCGCGTCTCACCCCGTGTCCCAGCCCGCGTCTCAGCTCGTGTCCCAGCCCGCGTCTCAGCTCGCGTCCCGTCGTCCGCGCCGTGCTCGCCCTGACCCTCACCCTGGCGGCCGGCGGCTGCGCGAAGGCGGGGCTCGACGAGGCCAACAGGGTTCCGCAGAACGACGGCGCGAACGCCGACGTGGGCGACAGCCTGCGTCTGCGCAACGTCTTCCTGCTGCGCGGCGCCGGCCAGGACGCCTCCGCCCCGCCGGAGACCCTGTTCGGGGTGCTGGTCAACGAGGCCGGGCGGCCCGACCAGGTCGAGCGGATCACGGTCGAGGGGGGCGGCTCGGTCCAGCTCGCCGGGCCGCTCGCGCTGCCGCCGAACCAGCCGGTCGGCACCGGCAACCAGCCGCTCGGCACGGTCAGCGGCGTGCGGGCGGGGACGGTGCCGATGACGTTCACGTTCAAGGAGGCGAAGCCGGTGCGGCTGATGGTGCCGGTCAAGACGCGGACCGGCCACTTCGCCGACCTGCCGGCCGCGCCCCAGGCGCCGCCGTCCCCGACGTCCCCGGCCACCGCTCCGCCCCCTCAGTCGGCCTCGCCGTCGGCGTCTCCATCAGCCGAGTGACTCGGTCAGCGTTCTGGCGGCCTGGGTGACGAGCTTGCCGTACTCGGCGCGCAGTGGCTCCGGCATGCGGCTGGCCGGGGTGGAGACGCTGAGGCTGGCGACCGGCCCGTCGGGGCCGAGCACCGCGGCGGCGACGGCGGCGATGTCGGATCGCCACTCGCCCCGGTTGTCGGCGTAGCCACGCGCGAGCACCCCGTCCAGCTCGGCCCGCAGCGCGTCGGGGTCGGTGATCGTGGTGCCGGTGTAGCCGAGCAGCGTGCCGGCGGGGCGGCGGAGGTGGGCGAGGACGGCCTTGCCGTTGGCCGAGGCGTGCAGGGGCAGCCTGATGCCGAGCGGCAGCACGATGCGTAGCGGCTTGTCGGTCTCCAGCCGTTCGATCAGCACGACCGCGTCGCCCTCGGGCACCATGAGGTGGATCGTCTCGCCGGTGCGCTGGCGCAGCTCCTCCATGACCGGCATGGCCGCGTCACGCAACCCCAGCTCGGTCGTACGGGCGATCTGCAGCGCCTTGCTGGTGACCTGCCAGCGGGTGACCTCGCCCCCGGCGGGCCTGATCCAGCCGGCCTCGTTCAGCGTCCGCAGCGAGCGCTGCACCGTGCTCTTCGGCAGGCCGAGCTCTCTGGCCAGCTCGCCGACGCCGATCGGCTGGCGCGCGGCGACCTCTTCGAGCACCCGGAGGGCGTTGATCACGTTCTGCATCATTGACTCCTCTACGGGCTGATTTTAATGTTAATGAACCGCACGGCGGCACGCTGTGCCGTGTGATGGCACGGAGGTGGAGAAGACGGTGGGCCGGCATTTCCTGCAGATCCCCGGGCCGACGAACGTCCCCGACCGGGTGCTGCGCGCGATCGCCCAGCCCACGATCGACCATCGGGGGCCCGCGTTCGCCCGGCTGGCGGGCGAGCTGCTGGAGCGGCTGAAGGTCGTGTTCGCGACGAGCGGCCCCGTCGTGGTCTACCCCTCCTCCGGTACGGGCGCCTGGGAGGCGGCGCTGGTCAACACGCTGTCGCCCGGTGAGAAGGTGCTGGCGTTCGAGACCGGGCACTTCTCCTCGCTGTGGTGTGAGATGGCCGCCCGGCTGGGCCTGGTCGTGGACCTGGTGCCGGGCGACTGGCGGCACGGCGCCGACCCCGTCGCGCTGGCCGAACGCCTGACCCCCGACGTGGCCGCCGTCATGGTGGTGCACAACGAGACCTCGACCGGGGTGCGCAGCCGCGTCCCCGAGATCCGCTACGCCCTCGACCGGGCCGGTCACGACGCGCTGCTGCTGGTGGACACGATCTCGTCGCTCGGCTCGATGGACTACCGCCACGACGAGTGGGGCGTGGACGTGACCGTCGGCTGCTCGCAGAAGGGGCTGATGCTGCCGCCGGGCATCGGCTTCAACGCGGTCAGCGAGAAGGCGCTGGCGCGCCGGGGGCGGCTGCCCCGCTCGTACTGGGACTGGGATCCGATCATCGCGGCCAACCGGCAGGGCTTCTTCCCGTACACGCCGCCCACCAACCTGCTGTACGGGCTGCGCGAGGCGCTCGTCATGCTGGAGGAGGAGGGCCTGGCGGCGGTGTTCGCCCGGCACGACCGGCACGCCGAGGCGACCAGACTGGCCGTGCGCGGATGGGGGCTGGAGGTGCTCTGCGCCGACGAGCGCGAACATTCCAGCTCGCTGACCGCCGTGCTGATGCCGGACGGCCACGACGCCGACGCGGTCAGGCGGCTGATCCTGGAGCGCTACGACATGTCGCTCGGGACGGGCCTCGGGCGGCTGGCCGGGCGCGTCTTCAGGATCGGGCATCTCGGCCACTTCAACGACCTCATGCTGGCCGGCACGCTGAGCGGGGTCGAGATGGGCCTGCGCGCGGCCGGAGTGCCGATCAAGGAGGGCGGCGTCAGGGCGGCGCTGGCCCATCTGGAGTCCGCCCGATGAGCCTGGCGCGACCAGACAGCCTGGCCCGCGAGCTGGCCCCGATCCTGTCCGGTGACGTCAGGGACGACCCCTACACCAGGCACCTCTACTCCTCCGACGCCAGCATGTACGCCATCGAGCCGCTGGCCGTCGCCTTCCCCCGTCACACCGACGACGTGCAGGCCCTGGTCGCGGCCTGCGGCGAGCTGGGCGTGCCGGTCCTGCCGCGCGGAGCGGGCACCAGCCTGGCCGGCCAGACCGTGGGCGCGGCGGTGATCGTGGACTTCTCCCGGCACATGAACCGCATCCTGGAGATCGACGGCCGCACCGCCCGGGTGCAGCCCGGCGTCGTCCAGGACCAGCTCAACCGGGCCGCCCGCAAGCACGGGCTGATGTTCGGCCCCGACACCTCCACCAGCAACCGGGCCACGATCGGCGGGATGATCGGCAACAACTCCGCCGGCAGCCACTCCGTCCTGTACGGCTCCACCATCGACCACGTGCGGGCGCTGCGGGTCGTGCTCGCCGACGCCACCACCCCCGACCTGGCCGGCGACGCCCGGCTGAACGGCGCGGTCGCCGAGGTGCTGGGCGGGCTCGACCTGTCGGGCTTCCCGCGCTTCTGGCGGCACTCGGGCGGCTACCGCCTCGACGCCGCCGCCGGCGGCGACCTGACCAAGCTGATGGTCGGCTCCGAGGGCACCCTGGCCGTGGTCACCGAGGCCACGGTGGGGCTGGTGGAGCTGCCCAGGGCCAAGGCCATCGCCGTCGGCCACTTCACCTCGACCCCGGCCGCCATCGCCGCCACCGCCGACGCCCTGTCGTTCGGCGCGGCCTCGGTCGAACTGCTGGACAAGGCCATCCTCGACCTGTCCAGGCAGCGGGTGGACTACGCGGGCCTGGGCGACATCCTGGAGGGCGAGCCGCGGGCGCTGCTGTTCGTGGAGTTCTTCGGCGACGGGCCGGCCGAGGTGGCCGACCGCGTCGGCAAGCTCGCCGCCACCTGGAAGGCGAACGGCCACGGCTACCACACGCTCAAGGCCGTCACCGCGCGGGAGCAGTCGGCGGTGCTCAAGGTGCGCAAGGCGGGGCTCGGCCTGCTGATGGCCTCCAGCGTCGGCAGCCGCAGGCCGCTCGCCTTCGTGGAGGACACGGCCGTGCCGCCCGACCGGCTGGTGCCGTACGTGGAGGAGTTCGCCCGGATCCTCGGCCGCCACGGGCTGAACGCCGGCTTCTACGGCCACTGCTCGGTCGGCTGCCTGCACATCCGCCCGTTCGTCGACCTGCGCGCGCCCGGCGGGATCGAGACGATGCGGGCGGTGGCCGAGGAGGTCGCCGAGCTGGCCGCCAGGCACGGCGGCGTCAACTCCAGCGAGCACGGCGACGGGCTGGCCCGCTCCGAGTTCAACCGGCGGCTGTTCGGCGACCCGATCTACGAGGCGATGCGGCGGGTCAAGCAGATCTTCGACCCCCATGGCAGGCTCAACCCCGGCAAGATCGTGGACGCGCCGCCGATGACCGACCACCTGCGCGACCCCGCGCGGCCCGAGCCGAAGCCCCTGGCCACCACGCTCTCCTTCGGCCCGGGAGGCATGCACGCGGCGGCCGACCGGTGCATGAACATCGGCGTGTGCCGCAAGGACGACACCGGCGTCATGTGCCCGTCGTACATGGCCACCCGCGAGGAGGAGCACTCCACCCGCGGCCGGGCCAATGCCCTGGTCAAGGCGCTGTCTGCGCCCGACCCGCGGCGGGAGCTGGGCGACGAGCGGCTGCACGGCATCCTCGACCTCTGCCTGGAGTGCAAGGCGTGCCAGTCGGAGTGCCCGCTCGGGGTGGACATGGCCGCGATGAAGAGCGAGTTCCTGCACCAGTACCAGCAGACGCACGGCGTGCCGCTGCGCTCGCGGGCCTTCGGCGCGATCAGGACGCTCAACCGGCTCGGCTCGGCCACCGCGCCGCTGTCGAACTGGCTGGCCGGCGCCGTACGCGGCCCGCTCCGCCTGAGCCGGCGCCGCCCCCTTCCCCGCTTCCGGCGCGACACCCTGCCGCGCTGGTTCTCCCGCCGCCCCGAGCCGGGGGGCGGGCGCGAGGTCATCCTGCTGGCCGACTCCTTCACCACCTTCACCGAGCCCGCCGTCGGCCGCGCCGCCGTCGAACTGCTGGAACACGCCGGCTACCGGGTCCGCCTGGAGTCGAAGGGCTGCTGCGGGCGCTCCAGCCTCTCCAAGGGCCTGCTCGACCAGGCTCGTACGATGGCCGCGGATCTGGTCGGCCGCCTGGCCGACTCCGACGCCCCCATCGTCGGCCTCGAACCGTCCTGCCTGCTCACCCTCAAGGACGAGTACGCCGCCCTGCTCCCCGGCGACCCCCGGGTGGCCGACGTCGCGGCCAGGGCCAGGCTCGTCCCCGAACTGCTGGTGCGGGCCGTCGACGACGGCTCGCTCGTGCTCGGGGACGCGCTCAAGGACCGCCGGATCCTGCTGCACGGCCACTGCCACGAGAAGGCCGTCACCGGCACCACCGCCACGTACGCGCTGCTGTCCAGGATCCCGGGAGCGGAGGTGACGGAGATCGACGCCGGCTGCTGCGGAATGGCCGGATCGTTCGGCTTCGAGGCCGAGCACTACGACCTGTCCATGAAGATCGGCGGCCTCCGGCTCTTCCCGGCGATCGCCGCGTCCTCGCCCGACACGCTGCTCGCGGCCACGGGGGTCTCGTGCCGCCAGCAGATCGCCCACGGCGCGTCCCGCACCGCTCTTCACCCGGTCGAGCTGATTCACAGGGCGGCCGGGCTGCCATAACACGTTCGGGGGAGATCGGAGTACGCAGTGTCCGCAGAGCTCCTGTCCATTCTCGCCCTCATCGTCATGTTCGTCGTGGCCACCCTCTTCCCCGTGAACCTGGGAGCGCTGGCCCTCGTCGGCGCCTTCCTGGTCGGCACGCTGGCCGCCGGCATGGAGACCGACCAGATTCTCGACGCCTTCCCCGGCAGCCTCTTCGTGATCCTCGTCGGGGTGACGCTCCTGTTCGCCATCGCCACCAACAACGGCACCGTGGACTGGCTCGTCCGGGCCGCGGTGCATCTCGTACGGGGGCGGCTGGCGGCCATCCCGCCCGTCGTCTTCGTCATCTCCGCGCTGCTCACGGCCGTGGGGGCGCCGGCGCCCGCGGTGGCGGCGATCCTGGCGCCGATCGCGTTCGGGTTCGCGGCCGAGTACCGGATCCACGCGATGCTGATCGGGCTGATGGTCGCGCACGGGACGCAGGCGGGGGCGTTCTCGCCGATCAGCGTGCTCGGCGGGATCGTGAACGGCGTCACCGCCGACGCGAACCTGCCCGGGAACAACCTGGTGCTGTTCCTGGCCAGCTTCGCCTTCAACGCCGCCGCCGCGGTGGTCGTCTTCTTCGTCTTCGGGGGGCGGGAACTGCTGCGGCGCGGCACCTTGGAGTCCCTGCCCGGCGCCCCCGCCCCGTCCGGGGCCGTTTCGTCCGGTTCTGCGCCGTCCGGGGCTGTTCCGTCCGTGGCTGTTTCGTCCGGGACCGCTTCGTCCGTGGCCGGCCCGGACGGCGACGACGCGTCCGGCGCCTCCGGCGGTGGCGGGGTGACCACCGCGACGACCCGGGACACCGCGACCGGCGGCGGACTGCGGCTCACCCCGCACCAGGCGCTCACGCTGACCGGCATCGTCGCGCTCTGCGTGGCCGTGCTGGTGTTCAAGCTGGACGTCGGCCTGACCGCCGTCACCGTCGCCGTCGTCCTCTCGCTCACCTCCCCCAAGACGAACAAGGGCGCCGTCGAGCGGGTGGCCTGGCCGACCGTGCTGCTGATCTGCGGCGTCGTCACGTACGTGGGCGTGCTCCAGGAGATCGGCACCGTGGACTACGTCGGCTCGGCGGTGGCCGCGATCGGCATCCCGCTGCTGGTCGCGCTGCTCATCTGCTACGTCGGCGGCGTCGTGTCGGCGTTCGCCTCGACCGTGGGCATCCTCGGCGCGCTGGTGCCGCTGGCCGTGCCGCTGCTGTCGCAGGGCAGCCTGGGTCCGATCGCGATGATCGCGGCGCTGTCGGTGTCGTCGGCGATCGTGGACGTCAGCCCGTTCTCGACGACGGGGGCGCTGCTGGTGGCCAACGTCAGGGGCATGGCGCGGGACGACTTCTACCGCAAACTCCTCGCCTACGGCGCGGTGATCGTCCTGGTCGGCCCGCTGGCCGCCTGGGCCGTCCTGGTCGCGCCCGGCTGGCTGGGCTGACCCCGGGCCGGCCCCGGGTCCGGCCCCGGCCGCCGCCGTCCGCTCCTGACCGGGCCTCGCCGTCCAGCCCGTTCGGGGGCGACGGCGGGCCCGGCCAGGCCGTCAGTGGAGGTGGGAGCGGAGCCGGGCCTATCGCGCGGGCTCCGGGGGAGGTTTCATCGTAGGCACAACCCGATCGTGGAGGCAGACCGTGGCATTTCAGCTCATCGTTCTCTACAACCACCCCGAGAGCGCCGAGGCCTTCGACAAGCACTACGACGAGACGCACGCGCCGCTGGCGGCCCGGCTGCCGGGGCTGCGCTCGTACACCGTCACGCGTCCCGCCGCGGCGGGGGGCCGGCCGCCCGCCTACCATCTGGTCGCGGTGCTGACCTTCGACGACGAGGCGGCGTTCGGCGCGGCCATGTCCGGCGAGGAAGGCAAGGCGGCCGTGGCCGACCTGGCGAACTTCGCCGGGGCGGGCACCACGATACTCACCGGGCCCGCCGGCGTGGTGGTCTGACCGCCACTCCGGCCACCACTCCGACCGTCACGCCGATCGCCGCTCTGATCGCCGCGCCGATCGCCGCTCTGATCGCCACCGGAAGGCCGGCGATCTCGCGATCTCAGTTGATCGAAGGGGCGGGCACCGGCACCCGCCCCTGGTAGGGGTCGACGCGGCTGAGCGCGCCACGGGCGATCGCCTTCACGTCGGAGTCCGTGAACTCCTCCGTCAGCGGAATGGCCAGCGCCACGAACAGCTCCCGCGTCTCCGCCACCGTGGGCTGGGCGCTGAGCTGCGGCGCCCGGCCCAGCTCCAGCAGCCGGGTCTGGTCGAGGCTGGTCTCCAGCTCGACGTTCCACGGGTGGTAGTGGGCGCTGTCGCGCGGGATCGCCAGCCCGGGGAACTCGGGGCCGCGCTGGGTGATCACGAGGTGGGTCGAGGTGAGGTCGCAGCGGAACAGGGAGAAGGTGTCGGAGAGCCCGATCTTCAGGTCCAGCAGCCGGCCGTTGCGCTGCTGGTACCAGCACGCCGCGAGGATGGTGGCATAGACGTCCTTCCGCGTGTCGAGCGCCGTCCATCCCTTCTCCTCGGCGCCGTCGGACGACAGACTGCGGTGCAGTTGCGTGTACGCCGCGCACAACGCCTTGTTCGTCGGGTCGAGCAGTTCGAGCAGGAAGCGCATCCGTCTCCGCGTGTGGATCGCGCGCTCCACGCATTCCGGCAGGGTGACCGCCCGGATGTAGGTGCCGGTGCCGCCCTTGAACAGCCACAGATCGCTGTCCTTGCGCGCCTCGGCGAGTAAGCGGGTGATGGCCGCCCCGTTCAGCGACTTGACGGAGTCGCCGCTGGACAGCAACGTCCACATCCCGTCGGTGGCCCGCGACATGGCGGTGATCTGCTCGGCGACCCTGGCCTGCCGGTTCCTGTCCCTGATCCACACGTACGCGAGCAGCGCCAGGACCGGCAGGATCAGCTTGTCGGACTGCCCGTCCTCGAACACCTCCAGCAGATCGAGGATGCTGACGGCGGCGGCCACGATCAGCACGATGCCGAGGTCCAGGTTGGACATTGCGTTGCGGAGCCGTGTCGTCACCGTCGTCATAGCTTGTCGTTTAACCGGCCGGACGCTTCCCGTCAAGCGTTCATCACCGTCCGGCACCATCCGCCGCCCCGTTCGCCCAACAATGAGGCGACTTGCGCCGAAACGGCCGCCATCCGCGCTGTTTCCGCCGCCCCAGGGCCGCCGCACCGCCGTCACGGGGCCGTCACCTGGCCGCCTCGGGGCCGTCTCGGGGCCGTCTCGGGGCCGTCTTTGGGGCCGTCTTGGGCCGCCGCACACTCTGACCCGGCGTTTGGTAGCCTCCCTTGCTCTTGGTGTGATGCGATGGAAGCCGTAGCGGGGCGGTCGATCGAAGCAGGGGTGTGATGACGGAGTCGCCCGAATCACGGGACGACAGCACGGGAACCCGGCGCGGGCGCAGGCCCATCCGGCCGGATCCCGAGTCCGGCCCCGTCGCGCTGTTCGCCCACCGCCTCTGGGAGCTCAAGGAGCGGGCGGGCGACCCGTCCTTCGCCGACATGGCCTCCCGCCTCGGGGCGGCGGCCTCGAAGTCGTCGCTGGCGGCGGCGGCCCGGGGCAGCGCGCTGCCGAGCTGGGAGACCACCTGGGAGTTCGTCCGGGTCCTGGCCGTCGACCGGCTGGGCGGAAACCCGGAGGAGGTCCGGCGCGAGTGGCGCACCCACTGGGAACGCGCCGCCAACCTCGGCTACAGCGACGCCGGTCCGACCGGGCCGGCCGAGGGCACCGCGCCCGACCGTCCCGTCCACCGTGAAGGCGCCGCGCCAGGCGCGCCGGCCGGCTCCGGGACGCCGCCACCGTCCGCCGGCTCGCCCGCCGAGTCCGGGCCGTTGTCACCGTCCACCGGTACGCCCGCCCAGTCCGGGCCGCTGCCACCGTCCACCGGCACGCCCGCCGAGTCCGGGCTGCCGGCGTCGACCGGCGAGCCCTCGCGGGAGCACGCGCCTTCGGCCGAGCATCGGCCTTCGTCCACGGGCCAGGACTCCTCGTCCACGGAACGACCATCTCCATCCGCCGATCACCGGCGCACCTCCACGGACGGCCGTCCGCAATCCACCGACGGCGAGCTCCCGCCCGCAGGCCCTCCGCCCGGGTCCGGCCCGTCCACCGACCCAGGCACCGGACCCCGATCCGGGTCCGGCCCGTCCACTGGCGATCAGCCCGCCGCGGCCCCCGCCTCCCCCGGTCGTCCCGCGTCGGGCAAGCGGCTGACCGTGCTGGCGGCCGTCACCGGCGTGGTGGGGGTGGCGGCGATCCTCATCGGCTGGGTGCTGCCGCTCATCACCGGCGACGCCAAAACCGGGCCGACCACCCCACCCAGCACGTCCCCGTCCCTCGTGCCGTTCGACGACTCGAAGTTCGAGAAGGACGTGACCTACCCCGACGGCACCGTCGTCGAGTCGGGAGAGTCCTTCGACAAGACCTGGCGCATCCGCAACACGGGCAACGTCCCGTGGCACGGGCGCTATCTGACCCGGATGAACGACACGCCGTGCAAGGCGCCCAAGCGGGTCGGGATCGGGCCGGTCGCGCCGGGCGACTCGGTCGACATCACCGTGCGCGTGCGCGCCGCCGGCTCCCCCGGCCGCTGCAAGATCTACTGGAAGATGACCGACGAGGACGGCAGCCCGCTGCTCGCGGGCAAGCGGCCGATCTTCCTCGACGTCACCGTGGCCTGACCCCCTGCATCCCCTGGCCATGGCGGCCGCAGGCGCCGGTCAGGGCCAGCTCGGCGCCGGTCGGGGCAGGGGGTTGGCGCCCTCGGGGCGCAACCCGTCGAAGATGATGGCGAGGTAGCGCCGCCACAGGTCCGGCTCCGGGTTCGCCAGGAAGCCGATCGCGTGCACCGGTGCGCAGATGAGCAGCAGGACGTCGGTGCCGGTGATGTCGGCCCGGACGGCGCCCGCGTCACGGGCCCGGTCGACCAGCGCTCCGATGCTCGCGTGGAACTCGTTCCGAAGTTCGGTCACCTCGGAGTCGCCCTCGGCGACCGTCTGCAGGAACGCCAGGTCGTGTTGCCGCTGCCCGCCCGCGGCCACGGTGAGGAACTCCAGCAGCGCCGCCCCGGGATCGGCCGAGTCGAGCAGGTTGCGGGCGACGGCGGTGAGCGCGGCGAAGTGGTCGCCGACGATCGCGGCGATCAACTCCTCCTTCGTGGCGAAGTGGGCGAAGACGGTGCCCTTCGCCACACCCGCCCGGCGGGCGATGTCGGCCATCGAGGCGTCGATGCCCCGCTCGGCGAACTCGTCCGCCGCCGCGGCCAGAAGGAGTTCGCGGTTGCGTGCCGCGTCCGCGCGCAGGGGACGGCGATCAGGCCTGGTCACAGACGGCATTCTAGCAAGTTGACCGAGAGGTCATGTTGCGGATAGGTTCGCGGAGTCAACTTGACCCAGCGGTCATCTTACGATCGCCGGGGTCAGCAGGTCGGATCTCAGGAGAGTCACCGATGGAACTGCACGGCGCCACCGCGCTCGTCACCGGCACGAACCGCGGCATCGGCCACCACTTCGCCGTCGAACTGCTGCGGCGCGGGGCGAAGGTCTACGCCACCGCCCGCCGTCCCGAACTCGTGGACGTCCCCGGCGCCGAGGTGCTACGCCTGGACATCACCGACCAGGAGTCCGTCGAGGCGGCCGCCGCCGTCGCCACCGACGTCGACCTCCTCATCAACAACGCCGCGTTCACCGCCGGCGGGAACCTGGTGACCGGAGACCTCGACGCCATCCGGCTGACGATGGACTCGAACTACTACGGCACCCTCGCCATGATCCGGGCGTTCGCTCCCGTGCTGGCCCGCAACGGCGGCGGCGCCATCCTCAACGTCCTGTCGGCCGTGGCCTGGACCACCGTCGACGGCAACACCGCCTACGCCGCCGCCAAGTCCGCGCAGTGGGGCCTGACCAACGGTGTCCGGGTGGAACTGGCCGGCCAGGGAACACATGTCGCCGCCCTCGTCCCCGGGCTCATCGCCACGGAGACGTTGCGGGACTTCGCCGCGAACGCCGGCGTCGAATTCCGCGAAGGCGCGCTGCTGGACCCGGCCGACCTCGTCCGGCTCGCCCTGGACGGGCTGGAGGCGGGGGAGATCGAGATCCTCGACCGGATCGGCGCCGACGCGAAGGCGACCCTCACCGGCCCGCCGCGCGCCTTCAGCCTGGAAGCCGCCGCGGCCGCCTGACGCGCCCGCCGCGCCCAAGCCGTCCCGCCCACCGCTTGGACCAGCCGACGTGTCGGGACAGGACCGGCGTGTCAGGGCTGGGGCGGCGTGTCAGGGCTGGGGCGGCGTGTCAGGGCTGGGGCGGCGTGTCAGGGCTGGGGCGGCGTGTCAGGGCTGGGCCGGCGCGGCGGGCGGCGCGTCGGTCCAGCCGACCTCGGCCAGCGTCTTCCGGTACGACCACTCCGCGGATGCCCTGCCGCCGGACGTGCCCAGCTGGTCCACGGCCAGCAGCACCATCCTGCCGGTGTCGACGATCATCCGCACCCTGGTCGACGGCGCCCCCTTCGCTTTACCGCCCGGCCTGTCGATCACGAGGGCGGCGCCGGATCTGCCCAGTTCGTCCTTGGCCTCGCCGTCGACGCGGGCGCCCGGCAGGGACAGCAGGGCCTGGTAGGCCGCGGCACGGACCTGCTTCGGCGCGGGGATTTCGTGCAGGAGCAGCGGCAGGGTCTCCTCGACCCAGGCGGACAGGTCCATCTCCCTGCCGACCTGGCCCGCCTTCATGAGCCACGCCTTCAGCTCGGCCGGGTCGGCGGGCAGGCGCTGAACCTCGTCGTAGGTCAGCCGCTGCCCCGCGAACTCGAACTGGTCATGACCCTTCAGCGCGGGGCTCACCGAGCCTCGGCCGGGCTTGGTGGACAACTTCACCGTCTTGCCGTCGAGCGATTCGCTCCACGTGGAGGGGGAGCCGTCGCGCCGCCACGCCTTCCTGTCCGCCGCCGTCTTCGGCAGCGTCCCCAGCCTCTGACCTCCGTACCAGGCCCTGCCGTCGGGGGCGTTCCACCGTACGCCGACGAACCGTTCGACCAGCGAATACGGGTGCGCTCTGGTGCCGAATCGCCCAGGATGGGGTTCCGTCATCAGCGTTCTGGTGTGCCAGTAGGCCCCCTCCGGAGGTGTGGCCGCGACGGCCGCCGGCGTGCCGAGGACGGCGGCGCCCGCGGCCAGGGCGACACCCAGGATGATCAGCCGCCGGGCCGGCGTGGTCGTGGACGTCATCGGTTCGCTCCATCGATTCGAAGTCACAACCATGCACACAGCTGGGCCGTACGAACGGTTGCCCGCGAAATGTTCGCACGATCGGGCAACCGTCACGAGGGACGAGGTGTGTCAGAAGGCGTGAGATCGGACGGAGAACCGTGAGTGACCTGGAACATGACTTCGGCGCTTTCGTGGCCGCACGTGCCACGAGCTTGTTACGGGTCGCCTACCTCGCCTGTGGTGACGCGACGGAGGCCGAGGACCTGCTGCAGACGGCGCTGGAGCGCACCTACCGCAAATGGGATCGGGTGGCCCGCTACGACAATCCGGATGCCTACGTGCGGCGCGTCATCGTCAACGCCGCCATCAACCGCGCCCGCCGCCGGGCGATCCTGACCATCATCCCCATGCACAGCCCGCCGGAGACGGCGGTCCGGGCGGGTGACCCGGACCTGTTCCAGGTGCTCATGGGCGCGCTGCGCGCGCTGCCGCCCCGGCAGCGTGCGGTGATCGTCCTGCGCTATTGGGAGGACCTCACCGAGACGCAGACCGCCGAGGTGCTCGGATGCTCGGTCGGCACGGTCAAGAGTCAGGCGTCGAAGGCCATGGCCAAGCTCCGTTCGGCGCTCGGCCGGGAAACACTGGAAGGAGCGATCACCGATGCCCACGCTTGAGGAGGAGATCCGCCGGCTCATGACGGAGGGGACGGCGGGACTGCACGCCGCGCCTGACCTGATGGGCCGGGTGGTGCGCTCCACCAGGGAGAGGAGACGCAGGATCAGGATCGCGGCGGCGGCCGCGTCCGTGGCCGCGTCCGTGGTCGCCACCCCCGCCGTCGCCTTCTTCACCGTCGGAACGACGCCCACGGCCGTCGAGCGCAGCACGTTCACCACGGCGCCGGAACCGCCCGCCATCGACGACACCCCGTCCATGCCGTCGGCCCCGCCGAGCCTCGGGGACCTGGGCGACGGGAGGGAGTTCGGCCGGATGAAGGTGGGCTACCTGCCCGACGGGCTGGAGTGGTCGGGCCGGTCGGCGGACTGGGGCGACACCTACCACGTCTCCTACGTCTACCGGGGCGACGACAAGGGCTCCTACAGGGTCGTGATCACGGTGTACGAGGGGAGCGCCGTCGAGGAGGTCGAGCGGCGGATCGCCGCCTACCGCGACGAAGCGGACGGCGAGGCGGTCACCGTCGGCGGCCGGAGCGGCTATCTGGTCGTGCAGCACGTCGGCGAGGACGGCATGAAGGGCACCCCCACCCTGTTCCTGCGGACGAGCGACAGCCAGTGGGCCGAGATCGGCTTCAGCCCGGTGTACGCCGAGGAGTATTCGGGCACCGAGGCGGTCGACGCCGAGTTGCTGCGGATCGGGCGCGGGCTCACCTCCACGATGTGAGCACGATGTGCGCACGCTGTGATCATGAGACGCCGCCGCACGCGGCCACCGGCCTGAACGGTGGCCGCCCCTCATGGCGTCCGGGGGTCAGGCCGGGGAGCCAGACCGGGGGGCCAGGCCGGGAGGTCAGGCCGGCAGGTCAGGCCGGCAGGTCAGCGGTAGGCGTCGGCTTGGAGGGTGTAGAGGTCGGCGTAGAGGCCGTTGAGGGTCATGAGGGTGTCGTGGTCGCCTTGTTCGGT
>NZ_PVNG01000015.1 GCF_003001935.1 Nonomuraea fuscirosea
GGGCTCGACGTCTCTCCCGACGCCAAGCAGCTGCTGGCCGACCGCGGCTACGACCCCGTCATGGGCGCCCGGCCGCTGCGCCGGACGATCCAGCGAGAGCTGGAGGACTCCCTGTCGGAGAAGATCCTCTACGGCGAGCTCCGTCCGGGGCAGGTCGTGAAGGTGACCATCGAGGGTGAGGGCGACAACGCCAAGTTCATCTTCAAGGGCGAGACGTCCTCGAAGATCCCGGACTCGGCCGCCGCCATCGCCGCCCCGATCCAGAACTGACCCTGTTCTGACGAAAGCCCCCGCGTGGATTCTCACGCGGGGGCTTTTCGCGTCCTCCGTGCTTGCGGCGTTGCCGGCGGTGAGCTGTCGCGCGAGCAGCCCGGCCTGTACCCGCGTAGGCACACGCCATCGCCTATGTGGGCGTGCATAGACCGCCCGTGCGTCGCTCACCCGTGCGTCGCTCACCCGTGCGTCGCTCACCCGTGCGTCGCTCACCCGTGCGTCGCTCACCCGTGCGTCGCTCACCCGTGCGTCGCCCACCCGTGCGTCGCCCACCCGTGCGTCGCCCACTGCCGTGCGCCGTCTACTGCCGTGAGCCGCCGCTCGCTACCGCGAGCCGCTGCCCGCCGCCGCCGGCTGCCGCCCGCCGCCCCCGGGGCGCTGATCCGGACGGGTGGCACGTACCGTCCGCTCAGTCGAGCGGCGTGACGACGAGCCGGCGAGACCCGGGTGCTGTCGCTCCTCTCCCGGGGTCGTCGAGGGCGCTGCTGGTCAGCGGGGCGTGCTCAGGCCTCGTCAGGTGGCGATGTGAGGGCGGCGACGGTCAGGGTCAGGTGCTGGGTCAGTACCTCGGCGGCGGTGTCGGCGTCGCGGGCCAGGGCCGCCTCCTCCAGGCGGCGGTGCTCCGCGACGCCGTCGCGGTCGGGGGTGCGCTGGGCCGACCAGCGGCGGGCCAGCTCGCCGGCCGTCCACAGCCGGTCGAACATGTCCAGCACCACCGGGTTGCCGCACCCGTCCAGCAGCGTCCGGTGGAAGACGCGGTGTGCCTCCGACCACGCGCTGCTGTAATACCCGCCTTCCTCGAGCACGTACGCCGGCGTGCGGGTCAGGCGGTGGTGGGCCGCCCGCACCCGTGCCTCCCAGTCGAGGTCGCCGTGCTCGATCGCCAGGCGCAGCATGACCGGCTCGATGGTGCGGCGGGCCTGCGCGATCTGCTGCCACCGCTGGTCCGAGAAGTCGGGGACGGCGAAGCCGCGGTTGGGCAGCCGCACCGCGATGCCCTCGCCGACCAGGCGCACCAGAGCCTCGCGTACGACGGCCAGGCTGACGTGGTGCCGCTGGGCCAGCTCCTGCGGCTTGAGCGCCTCGCCCGGTGCGTACTCGCCTCTCATGATCGCTGTCTGGAGCAGGGTGTGGACCCGCTCGGAGAGCATCGGTTTCGCCGATGGGTCGGCCGTCTGCGTCATGCCCTCAGGATAGACCATTCGCCAAATAATCGATTATTCGTGTTATGGTCGATAGTGTCGCGGACGGCGCCTCGGATGGTGCCGTCCATGGCTGCCGACATCCCTCACCAGCTCAATGAAGGAGCAGACGTGAACAACCCCTTCGCCCGCCTTCCCGAAGTGCCCTCCTTCACCGTCACCAGCACCACGCTGGCCGACGGCGCTCCCTGGCCCGCCGCGCAGATGTCCGCGGGCGTCCCGGGAGGCAAGGACATCTCCCCGCAGCTGTCGTGGAGCGGCGCCCCTGAGGGGACGAAGAGCTATGCCGTCACGGTGTACGACCCGGACGCGCCGACCGGCTCCGGGTTCTGGCACTGGGCCGTGGCCGACATCCCCGCCACCGTCACCGAGGTGCCGGAAGGCGCGGGTGACGACACCGGCTCCGGTCTGCCCGAAGGCGCGTACCAGCTGCCCAACGACGCTCGCGTGGCGCGTTACCTCGGCGCGGCCCCGCCGGCCGGGCACGGCCCGCACCGCTACTTCGTCGTGGTGCACGCCCTCGGCACCGACGCCATCGGCGTCCCGGCCGACGCCACCCCCGCGTATCTCGGCTTCACCATCGCCGGCCACGTCCTCGCCCGCGCGGTCCTGACCGCCACCGCGGAGACTCCATGACCGTGACCCCGATCGAGCTCTCCGCGTCCGTCATCCACCTGTCCCAGGGCGGCCGGATCCACACCAGAGCCCGGCCGGTGGACGCCGGGCGCGACGGCTGGCATCTGAAGGCGTTCCACGCGAGGACCGGTGCCGACGTCCACGCCGACCACTGGCAGGTGAACACCGAGGCCGAGCAGATCGTGTCCTGCGTCATCGGCAAGATCCGCCTCTATCTGCGTACGGAATGGCCGGGGGAGGGCGAGGAGGAGCTCCGGCTGACGGCCGGCACCGCCGCCGTCGTCCCGCGTGGACGGTGGCACCGGATCCAGCTCGACATCCCCAGCACCGTCATGACCATCACTCCGCCGTGTGGCGGCCGCTCGGAGAGACGCGCCGACCTGCCTGCGACGACGCCTGCTCTCTGATGGCGCACATCCCGGCGCCGTCCGACGGCACCCGCTCTCGGCTTCGCGCAAGCGGTACACGACCTTGGTCACGTGGGAGTGCGCGTCAGCTTGGGGAACGGCTCGGCCAGGCGGCCAGCGCCAGGTCGGCGATCTGGGTGAGTTCGGCCGCGTCGGCTCCGTCCCGGGCGCGTTGCGACATTCCCTGGATGACGGCGGCGAAGTATCCGGCCAGCGCGCGGGGATCGGCGGACGGGGGCAGTTCGCCGTCCCGCTGAGCGGCGCGCAGGCGGTCCTGGAAGACCGCGAGGTTGGCGTTGCGCAGATCGCGCAGGAACGCCGCCACCTCGGCGTCCTGGACGGTCACGTTGGTGGCGGCGCTGATGGTCAGGCAGCCGGCGGGGTGCGCGGGATCGGGATAGATCGTCGCGGCCTCGCGCAGGATGCGGGCGAAGGCGTGGTGCGCCGTGGCCTCCTCGCGCAGGGCGACGCCGACGAACGCGCCGACGGGCGAGCGGGTGTAGGCGTGTACGGCCTCCTTGAACAGCGCCTTCTTGTCGCCGAAGGCGGCGTACAGGCTGCCTGGCCGGATGCCCATCGCCTCGGTGAGCTCGTTCAGCGAGGTGGCCTCGTAGCCGCGCTCCCAGAACAGCCGTGTGGCCGCGGCGAGTGCCGCGTCACGGTCGAACGTACGCGGACGGCCACGTGCTGCTTGACCCATGCCACACATTCTAGAGCGTTCACTCAAGAAGTCGTGTTAGCTTATTTGTTGAGTGAACACTCAAGAACTGAGAGGCGGGATCGTCATGGGCGGACGCGTGCTGGAGGGCAGGGTGGCGCTGGTCACCGGCGGCGGCAGGGGGATCGGGCGAGCCATCGCCGAGCGGCTCGGCCGGGACGGCGCCGTCGTGGCCGTCGCCTACGCCCGCGATCAGGGTGCGGCCGACGAGGTCGTCGAAAGGATCGGCGAGAAGGGTGGCCGGGCGTTCGCGATCCGGGCCGAGCTGGGCGGGCACGGTGACGCGGCCGCGCTGTGGGCCGCCTTCGACGCCCACCTCCAGCGGCACTCGCTTCCGGCGGGCGTGGACATCATCGTCAACAACGCCGGCATCGGCCGCAGTTCGGATCTGGCCGCACTCACCGAGGAGGAGTTCGACCGGATCTTCGCGGTCAACGTACGGGCGCCGTTCTTCATCGTGCAGCAGGGGCTCGGCCGGCTGCGCGACGGCGGGCGGATCATCAACATCTCCAGCGGCGCGGCGCGGCTGGCCATGCCGGACATCATCGCGTACAGCTCCACCAAGGGCGCCCTGGACACCTTCACCCTCAACCTGGCCAAGCAACTGGGCCCGCGGGGCATCACGGCGAACTCCGTGGCCCCCGGGATCGTGGACACCGACCTCAACGCGGGATGGCTGCGCGGCAACGCGGACGCGGAGGCCCACGCCGCGTCGCTCCATGCGCTGGGCCGGGTCGGGCAGCCCGAGGACATCGCCGACGTCGTCGCGTTCCTCGCCTCCGACGACGCGCGCTGGGTGACGGGCAGGGTGATCGACGCGACCGGTGGCGCCGGGCTGTGACCCCTCCGCGGGGATCGCCGGGGTGGTGGCGGGGTGTTCAGGGGCGCGTACGGGCATCTTGGCGATCTTCACCGTACGAGATGAGCAGAAGTGAGAAGGTTGCGGTCGTTGCGTAATTGTTGGGCCAACGGGTATGACGCCACCGCGAGTAGTACTACACTGCGTAGAGCTTCGCCAAGTCTCATCCAAGTGAGCGACAAGTGCGTGTCCCTAGGTTGAAGGCTGCTCCGCAGGGAGTAGCGAGATGTCAACTCAGGGCGGACGCGCGTGCCACCCGCAAGCAGGCATGCTCACATGGCTCGTACGTACCGAGGCGGGCGAGGGGAACACTCAAAGCAAGCCGTGGAGGAAACCGATGCGCCTGCGTCACGATGACGGAACGCTCGTTCACCTCGCCTACAACGCAGGCGTCCACCCCGCTGAGGACCTGGAGAACCTCATCGCCCACCTGACGCGATACGCGGTTCCGGTGCGCAAGCGGCTGGGAGTGGAGCGGATGGGCATCGGGCTTTGGCTGTCCCCGGCCGTCGCCGACCACCTCACCGCCGACCGCATCGAGCTCGTACGGCTGCGTCGTTCCCTGGAGGAGCGCGGCCTGGAGGTCGTGAGCCTCAACGGCACCGGCGGACGCAACCAGGAGGTCCCCGGGCCCGACTGGGCCAAGCCGGAGCGCTACCGCTACACGATGGCGCTGGCCAAGATCCTGGCGTTCCTGCTGCCCGAGGACGTACGGTTCGGCAGCATCTCGACGATCCCGATCGGCTGGCGCCGCGACTGGCCCGCCGACCTGCACGCGATCGCCACGCGCCGGCTCGAGCGGCTGGCCCGCGAGCTGCGCGGCATCTACAGCACGTCGGGCAAGACGATCAGGGTCGGGTTCGAGCCGTGGCCCGGCTGCGTGCTGGAGACCACCGAGCAGGCGCTGGAGCGGGTCGGCGGCATCGACTCCGAGCACCTGGGCGTGTGCCTGGACGCCTGCCACCTCGCGTGCGGCGCCGAGGAGCCCGGTGTGGCGCTGAAGGGGCTGGCCGCGGCCGGCGCGCCCGTGGTCAAGCTCGGCCACGTGCACAACCACACCGGTGAGACGCCGAGCACGGGCGCGGTGCTGCACGACACGCTGACGGCCCTGCTGTCGGGCGCGGTGAGCGGCAGTGCGCACATCGAGGTGGAGACGCACAACCTCATGGTTCCCGGGCGGGCCAAGGGGCCGGGGGCGCTGGTGTCGCTGCTGGCCGAGGAGCTGGCCTGGGCGCGTACGAATCTGACCAGCCTGGGTCTGCAACTGGCCGCCTAGTTCACTGACGCCTGCTCAACGCCGGGCTCGTTCCGTGTCGGTGAGTTCGGTGACCTGGCCGGAGCGGGAGGTGTCGTAGCCGCCGAGGGCGGTGATCTTCTCGCGCAGGGACGGCGTCCGCAGGGCGGCGATGAGGTGGGCCGCCGGGTCGAGGCCGTTCTTGACCAGGGCGATGTCGAAGTCCTCCCACGTCAGGGGGACGAAGTCGAGGTCCAGGCCGATGGCGGCCGAGCGGATGCCGAGACCGGCGTCGACCGTTCCGGTGGCCACGGCCAGGGCGACTTCGAGATGAGTGCCGACCTGCGGACCCCTGAGGTTGTCCGGGTCGTGGCCGGCGGCGAGGAGCAGCCGGTCGAGCAGGATCCGGGTTCCGGTGCCGGGGCGGCGGGTGGAGATACGCCGGTTCGCCAGGTCGGCGATGCCGGTGATGCGGCCGGGGTTGCCCGGCGGCACGATCAGGCCCTGCTCGCGTCGCCAGAGGTGGATCAGGTGCGCTCCGAGGCCGCGCAGCATGCCGCGCGCGAAGGGCGCGTTGTAGACGCCGGTGTGGTGCAGCAGATGGATCGCGGCCCCGTCGGCGCGGCCTTCGCGTACCGCGGCCAGGCCCGAGACGCTGCCCTCGCGCTGGGTGATCTTCAACTGGCCGGACAACGTTCCGACCAGCAGGTCGAGCGCTGGGTCGTCACTGCCGGCCAGGGTGAAGACCTGGTCCTCGTGCATGAAGCGCCGGGCGGCGAGCGCCGCGCCGGGCGCCACGCGGGCGCGGCGGCGTTCGGCGAGTTCGAGCACGCCGGCGTCGGCCAGCCGGCGCTGCGCCCGGCTGACGGTGGAGGCGGTGGTGTGCCACTGCTGCGCGATGTCGCGCACACCCGGCAGTTCGTCGCCGGGCTGGAGGGCCCCGGCGCTGATCTGGTGGGCGAGGTCGCTGCAGATTTCCCGATATCGGGTCACATCGCAATAACTTACCCTTGCACTACTCTGAAGTAGCGCAGATAGGGTCACAGCCATGCGTAGAGGGATCCTGATCGGTATCGCCTGGATCGTGGCGGTTCTCCTGGCCGGGTGCGGGACCGCCCCCTCCGCCGGCGGGCCCTCCGCGAGTGCGTCGGCGGCGTCGGCGGCTCCGGCGGAGAAGTCGCTGATCCTGGCCACCACCACCAGCACCCAGGACAGCGGCCTGCTCGACGAGCTGCTGCCCGTGTTCACCCGCGAGAGCGGCTGGCAGGTCAAGACCGTGGCGGTCGGCAGCGGGCAGGCCATCGAGCTGGGCCGTCGCGGGGAGGCGGACGCGCTGCTGGTGCATTCGCCGGAAGCGGAGGAGAAGTTCGTCGCCGAGGGCTCGGCCGGCGCCCGGCGGCTGGTGATGCACAACGACTTCGTGCTGCTCGGCCCGAAGGCCGACCCGGCCGGTGTGCGGGGGACGAGCAGCGCGGACGCGATGAAGAAGATCGCGAACGCCGAGGCGGTGTTCGTCTCGCGGGGCGACGAGTCGGGTACGCATGCCAAGGAGAAGGGCCTCTGGTCCCAGGCCGGCGTGACGCCGGGCGGCTCCTGGTACCAGTCCACCGGGCAGGGCATGGGCGCGACGCTGCGGGTCGCCGGTGAGAAGGCCGGCTACACCCTGTCGGACCGGGCCACGTACCTCACCCAGCGCGACTCCCTGGAGCTGGAGGTGCTCAGCGAGGGCGACCCGGGCCTGCTGAACGTCTACCACGTCATCGAGATGACCCAGAAGGCCGGCGGCAGGGTGCGGGCGGACGGCGCCAAGGCGTTCGCGGACTGGATGGTCGCCCCGGCCACGCAGCGGCTCATCGGCGAGTTCGGACGGGCGAAGTTCGGCCAGCCGCTGTTCACCCCGGACGCCGGCAAGGACGAAGCGAAGCTGGGCGAATGAGCACAGTCGGGGAGGCCGCCTAATGGACGTGCTGTTCGACGGGTTCGTGGACGCGGTCGAGCTGCTGCTGTCCGGGGACGAGGACAGCTGGACGATCATCGCGCTGACCCTGCGCGTCTCGTTGACGGCGACCGCGATCGCCCTGCTGGTGGGCCTGCCGCTGGGCGCGATCGTGGCGCTGGCCCGCTTCCCCGGCCGGCGGGTCCTGCTGGCGGCGGCCAACACGGGGATGGGCATGCCGCCGGTGGTGGTCGGCCTGTTCGTCACCGTGCTGCTGTGGCGCAGCGGGCCGCTGGGCGGGCTCGGGCTGCTCTACACACCGACCGCGATGATCGTCGCCCAGGCCGCGATCGCCACCCCGGTCGTGATCGCGCTGGTCGCGGCCGCATTGCAACAGGTCGATCCCGACTTCCGCGTACAGATGCAGGCTCTCGGGGCGAACCGCGTGCGTGCGTTCGCGGCGCTGCTGGGCGAGGCCAGGCTGCCGCTGTTCGCCGGCACGATGGCCGCCTTCGGCGCGGTGGTGAGCGAGGTGGGGGCGGCGCAGATGGTCGGGGGCAACCTGGTCGGGCAGACCCGGGTCCTCACCACCGCCGCCGTGCTGGCCACCAGCCGGGGGCAGTTCTCGCTGGCGATCGCGTTCGGGCTCATTCTGTTGTTGATCGCGTTCGGCGTGAATCTGTCGCTGACCCTCGTCCAGCAGCAGCGGGCGGTGCCGCGATGAGCGGTCAGGACGTTGGGATGGGTGGTCAGAGCGCTGGGATAGGCGATCAGAGCGCCAGGGTGGGTGGCCAGGACGCTGGAGTGGGTGGCCAGCACACCGGGATGGGGGGCCAGGGCGCTGGGGTGGGTGGCCAAGGTGCTGGGATCGGCTGCCGGGATCTGCGCGTGCGGGCCGGCGACCGTGAGCTGCTCAGCGTGCCCGAGCTGGACGTCGCGTCAGGACGTACGCTGGCCGTGCTCGGTCCGAACGGAGCCGGCAAGTCCACCCTGCTGCGTGCGCTGGGTCTGCTCAGCAGCCACCGCGTGAGCGGGGTGATCCTGCTGGACGGCCGTCCCGCCACGCGGCCGCTGATGCGTCATGCCATCACCGCTGTGCTGCAACGGCCGATCCTGCGCCGCGGTACGGTCGCCGCGAACGTGATCAGCGGGCTGCGGTTCCGCGGGATGAGCCGGCGCGAGGCCCGGCTGCGCGCGTGGCCGTGGATGGAGGCGCTCGGCCTCGTTCCGTTCGCCGACCGGGACATCCGCAGCCTGTCGATCGGCGAGGCCCAGCGGGTCAGCATCACCCGCGCGCTCGCCGTCGGGCCCAAGGTGCTGCTGCTCGACGAGCCGTTCACCGGACTGGACAGCACCACCCGCGCCGACCTGATCGCCGACCTGCGCGCCGCGCTGAGCGGACAGCCGACCGCCACGATCCTGGTCACCCACGACCGGCAGGAGGCGCTCGCCCTGGCCGAGGACACCGCGCTGCTGATCGGCGGCCGGATCCGCCAGCACGGCCCGACCACCGAGGTGCTCGACCATCCCAGCGACGCCGACACGGCCCGGCTGCTCGGGTACACCAACCTGCTTCCGCCGGCGCTCACCGGCCGTACCCATCCGCTGGTGGCCCGGCCCGAGCACACCCACCTCATCCTCGATCCGTCCGACGGTCCCGCGGGTCAGCGCGATGACGACGTACGGCCGGTGCCCGGAACGCTGCGTCGCACGGTCGCGCTCGGCATCGCCACCCGGGTGGACGTCGACACCGCGGGCGGCCCGCTGACCTGCCTGCATCCCGGCGATCTGCCCGGCACCTCGCTTCCTCCGGTTGGAGGCGACGTCCGCGTACGGGTCCGGCAGGCGCGGGCGCTGGCCGGGGTCGATGGGAACGGGTGGACGGCGGGCCTCGGTTCCCGTCCGTCCGCGTCCTGAGACCGGGCGTCGTCCAACGCGACGAGGCGGCCGGAGGGTGCCGTCGGGCCTCGGTAGGACGGTTACGGCCAGCTGGAGGAGGTGGTCAGGGGTTCGGGACGAGTCCGTCGAGGTTCTGGGAGGAGGCTGTTAGGGCTCGGGAGGTGAAGAGGAGACGGCCTCTGGGCGGAGGGGGTCAGAGGTTGCCGAACCAGCCGGGGGTGTCCAGGCGCCAGGGGTTGCCCGGCGTCATCGTGCGCAGGTCGGCTTCGAGGGCGTTCAGGCGATCCTCGCCCAGCTCGCCGGCCCAGTGGGCGCGCAGGGTGTCGAAGATGCGGGCCGAGCGGTTGAGTGCGTCCATGCCGTACGGGGTGAGGCGGACGATCTTGCGTCTGGTGTCCCGGGCGTCCGTGGTGCGTTCGACGTAGCCGATGCGTTCCAGGGTGTCGATGGTCTTGCCCGCGGCCTGTTTGGAGACGCCCAGCGTACGGCCCAGCTCGACGGCGGTGGTGCCGTCCGGGCCGATCGCCTGCATGACGAAGCCGTGCATGGGTCTGATGTCCGGGTGACCCTGCCGGGCTAGCTCCGCGTGCAGCTCGTCGATCAGCATCCGGAACGCGAGCAGCAGGCGCAGGGGCAGTTCGAAGCCATGACTTGACACGATAGACAACCTGGTTAACTATATGGACAACGTGGTTGCCTATCTTAGGGGGTAAGTGGCATGGCCGTCATCCATGCGGACGACGCGCGGCGGTCGGAGACTCCTGGCGGGGTCATGACGACGCTCGCCTCGCCGACGCAGGGAGGGGCCTCAAGGGCCCTGTGGAAGGTCGAGGCCAAGCCGGGCGCCGAGGGGCCCGTGCACGACTTCGACGTGGAGCAGGTGTGGAGCTGGGTCGCCGGGGCGGCGACGGTCGAGCTGGGCGGGGAGCGGTTCGAGGTGACGGCCGGTGACACGGTCGTCATGCCCGCCCGTACGGTGCGGCGCGTCCTCGCCGACCCCGCCACCGGCTACACGGCCGTCGTCACGGCCGCGGCCGGCGCCCGGGCCTTCGCCGCCGACGGCACCGAGTACGGCGTCCCGCCGTGGATCGCGTGAAAGGAGTTGCCGATGTCTGTCGTACCGGAATCCGTGGTACCCGGGTCCTTCGTGTCCGGGACTGAGGCCCGCAGGATCGAGACGCCCAATGGGGTGATGACCACCCTCGCCTCCCCGACCCAGGGGCGGGCGGGGCAGGCCGTGTGGCGGGTGGACGCCAAGCCCGGGATGGTGGGGCCGGTGCACGCGTTCGACACCGAGCTGGTGTGGACGTGGCTGTCCGGGGCCGCCGTGGTGCGGCTCGGCGGCGAGCGGTACGAGGTGGGGCCCGGCGACACGATGGTGCTGCCGGCGGACGTGAGCCGGCAGATGTACGCCGACCCCGAGCACGGGTTCGTGTCGGTCGTGGTCGCGTCGGCCGGGGCTCGGGTCTACAACCCAGGCGGTGTGTCGGATCCGGACGCCTGCGCCCTGGCCCCCAAGGCCACCGAACGCCTGGTCCCACTCTGGGCACGGTGACACCTCCGGGTGCCGTAACTCGTGGACCCTGCAGTCCGCGTGTGCGGGGCTCCGCTCAGTTGTGATGCAGATGCCGTGATTCGACGGTTCCCGCGATTCTGGAGTGCTGGGCTCGCCGGTCCTGCGGTCGGGAAGCACGGGGCTGGCGGATCCTGGGGCCGGGAGTGCTGGGCTCGCGGGTCCTGAGGGTCGGAGGGCGGGGTTCGCGAATCCCGGGGCTGGGAGTGCTGGGTTCGCGAATCCTGGGGCCGGAGTAAGGGGTGGCGAATTGCGGAGTGCGGAGTGCGGCGTGTGGAGGTTCGTGGATTGGTGGGGGTGTCTCTTTGGAGGGGCTTGGTTGCCGGGGTGGCGGGGTTAGGCCTGGGGGAGGCGGTAGGTGTCGTCTGGGAGGACTTCGGCCAGGCCGTCGGTGATCAGGCCGTCCAAGGCGCGTTCGCGTTGCGGAGCGTCGTCCCATACCGCGTCGAGTGCCGCTTTCGGGACTGGGCCGTGTGCCTTGCGCAGCACTTCCAACAGGCGGCCGCGGCACTGGCGGTCGGTGCCGGCGTACGTCTGGCCCTTGCGTGGTGGGCCGGTGTGCGGTGGTTTGCCGGCCAGGCGCCACGCGCACACGTGGGTGATCGGGCAGTCGGCGCAGCGGGGCGCCCGGGCCGTGCACACCAGGGCGCCCAGTTCCATCACGGCCACCCCCCACCGGGGCGCGCCCAGTTCGGGCAGGAGTGCCTCCGCCAGCCGTCGTTCGGCCGCCGAGGTGGCGGTCGGCGGGTATTCCTCCGCGCGCACCGCCCGAGCGAACACCCGCCGCACGTTGGTGTCGAGCACGGCGTGCCGCCCGCCGTAGGCGAAGCTGGCGACCGCGGCGGCGGTGTATTCGCCGATGCCGGGCAGCGCCAGCAGGGTCTCGTGGTCGGACGGCACCTCGCCGCCGTGCTCGTCGGTGATGGCCCTGGCGCAGGCGTGCAGGCGCAGGGCCCGGCGCGGGTAGCCGAGGCGGCCCCAATGGCGTACGGCCTCGCCGGGCTGCTCCGCCGCGAGCGCCTTCGGAGTGGGCCAGCGCTCCATCCACTCGTGCCAGATGGGCAGGACGCGAACGACCGGGGTCTGCTGGAGCATGATCTCGCTCACCAGCACCCCCCACGGTGTCGCGTCGGGGGCACGCCAGGGGAGATCGCGGGCGTTGTCCGCGTACCAGTCCAGAATGGCGGTGTGCAGGAGGTTCGGCTCGGCCACGCGGTCAAGGGTATTCCGTGATGGCCAAGACCCGGCGTGTCGTCACTCACCGTCGCTGACTCGTCACCAGACTTGGTGTATGGACCCGGATACGATGCGTGGCGACGGCGGTGACATCTACTGGCGGCGCCGGATGAGCCTTCTGGTGGCGGTGCTCGTCGTGGTGGCCGTTGTGGCGTGGGCGTGCTCCAGCGGCAGCGGCCCGGAGCGCTCGTCCAGCGCGCAGACCTCGCCGAGCGCGAGCGTCAGCGCCACGCCCTCCGTCGACCCGCTGCTCGCGGGGCTGCGTACGCTCGCCATGGGCACGGCCAGCCCCTCGCCCACCGCCACCCCCAAGGCGACGCCCACCCAGCGGCCCAGGCGGCCGGGGGAGCCCTGCCCCGAGCAGGACCTGGTGCTCAGCCTCCAGGGCGGCAAGGAGCAGATCTACCCGGGCGGCTCCCGTCCCAGCTTCATGGTCACGCTGGTGAACACGGGCACGGTCATGTGCACCGCCGACGTGGGGCCGCGGGCGATGGAGCTCCGCATCACCTCGGGGGCCGACCGCATCTGGTCCACGGCCGACTGCGTGAGCGGTGAGGGCACGGAGATCAGGCAACTGCAGCGGGGCGTCCCGTACGTGCGGTCCCTGGAGTGGGACAGGCGGCGGTCGAGCTCCGACTGCCGCGCGACCCCGTCGGCGGCCCTGCCGGGGACGTACGTGGCGACGGTGCGCATGGGGAAGATGCGCAGCACCAAGGGAGTCTTCCACCTCCGCTGACCGCCCTGGTCGAGTTCATTCGACTGGCGTTTCGAGGCCGGGAAGGGCGTCAGACGTAGCGTTCGAGGATGGAGGATTCGGCGAGGCGGGACAGGCCCTCGCGGACGCTGCGGGCCCGGGACTCCCCGACGCCGCCGACCGCCTGGAGGTCGTCGATGCTGGCGGCCAGCAGCTTCTGCAGGCCGCCGAAGTGGTTGACCAGCCGGTCCACCACCGTCGCGGGCAGGCGGGGGACCTTGGCCAGCAGACGGAAGCCGCGCGGGCTGACCGCGCTCTCCAGCTGGTCGCTGCCGGTGTGGCCGAGGACGCGGGCGACGGTGGAGAGGTCGAGGAGCTCGTTGCCCGACAGTTTGTCCAGCTCGTGCAGGGCTTCGAGCAGCCGCCGCTGGCGGCGGCCGGCGGGGGCGGGGAGGTAGTCGCGGATGACCAGCTCGCGCTCGGAGTCGACGCCGGCCACGAGCTCGTCGAGCTGGAGGGAGAGCAGCCGGCCGTCGGTGCCGAGCTCGACCACGTAACCCTTGATCTCGTCGGAGATGCGGCGGACCATCTCCAGCCGCTGCGCCACGGCGGCCACGTCTCTGACCGTGACCAGGTCCTCGATCTCCAGCGCCGACAGGGTGCCGGAGACCTCGTCGAGGCGGTGTTTGTAGCGTTCGAGCGTGGCCAGGGCCTGGTTGGCCTTGGACAGGATGGCCGCCGACTCCTCCAGGACGTAGCGGATGCCGTCGAGGTAGAGGGCGATGATGCGCATCGACTTGCTGATCGCGATGATCGGCAGGCCCGTCTGCAGGGCGACGCGCTGCGCGGTGCGGTGGCGGGTGCCGGACTCGTCGGTGGGGATGGCGGGGTCGGGCACGAGGTGCACGGCCGCGCGGACGATCTTCTGGTCGCCGCTCACCACGATGGCGCCGTCCATCTTGGCCAGCTCGCGCAGCCTGGTGGCGGAGAAGTCGACGTCGAGCTCGAAGCCGCCGCTGCAGACCTCTTCGACGACCCCGTTGTAGCCGAGGACGATCAGCCCGCCGGTCTGTCCGCGCAGGATTCGCTCCAGGCCGTCGCGCAGAGGTGTGCCCGGCGCCACAGCGGCCAGGGCTTCGCGACGGCGGTCGTCAAGACTCCTATCCACCTGACCCCCGTGTCGATCGGTCACCTCAGCTTAGCCGTGCTCATGTGACGTGTGTGAGTGCGTCCCAGACGTTCTCCGCCTGAACCACCTCGAACCCGGGCGCGAACGCCACCGGGCCCACCGGCACCAGCGCGCGCTGCCCGCCGCGCCTGCGACCGGCCTCTTCGAGGGATCCGGCGGGTACGAGAGCGCGCTTGAAACCCATGCGCGCGGCCTCCGTCAGCCGCCTGCGCACGTCCTTGACCGGGCGCAACTCGCCCGCGAGGCCCACCTCGCCCAGCGCCACCAGACCCGAGGGCAGCGGCTTGTCGCCGGCGGCGCTGGCGACGGCGAGCATGACGGACAGATCGACCGCCGGGTCGGACAGCTTGATGCCGCCGACCGTCGCGGTGAACACGTCGCAGCCGCCGAGCCGGGCGTTGAGCCGGCGCTCCAGCACCGCCAGGATCATCTGCACGCGATAGGTGTCGAGGCCGGAGGAGGTGCGCCGGGGCTGCTGGGCGTCGGTGCGGGCGACGAGGGCCTGCACCTCGGCGGGCAGCGGACGGGTGCCCTCGACGGTGACGGTGACGCAGGTGCCGGGGACCGGCTCGCTGCGCCGGGAGACGAACAGCCCGCTCGGGTCGGTGATGCCCTCGATGCCCCGCTCGTGCAGGTCGAAGCAGCCGACCTCCTCGGTCGGGCCGAACCGGTTTTTGATCGCGCGCACCATGCGCAGCCGGGAGTGGCGGTCGCCCTCGAAGTTGAGCACGACGTCGACGAGGTGCTCAAGGGTGCGCGGGCCGGCGATCGAGCCCTCCTTGGTGACGTGGCCGACCAGGACGGTGGCCATGTTGCGCTCCTTGGCCATCCGGACCAGGTTGGCCGCCACCTCACGCACCTGCGTCACCCCGCCCGGCACTCCGGTGGCCTGCGCGGAGCCGATCGTCTGGACCGAGTCGACCACCAGCAGCCTGGGCTCCACCTTCTCCACATGGGTCACCAAAGCCGACAGCTCGGTCTCGGCGGCGAGGTAGAGCCGGTCCTGGATCGCGCCGATGCGGTCGGCCCGCAGCCGCACCTGGGCCGCGGACTCCTCGCCCGTGACGTAGAGGACGGTGTCGCGCTCGGCGATGCGGGCGGCGGCCTCCAGCAGCAGGGTGGACTTGCCGATGCCGGGCTCGCCGGCCAGCAGCACGACCGCGCCCGGCACCAGCCCGCCGCCGAGCACCCGGTCGAGCTCGGCCACGCCGGTCGTGCGGGCCGTCGCCAGCTCGGCCTTTACCTGGCCGATCGGCAGGGCCGGCGCGGTGGTCGCGCCCGCCTGGACGACGTTGACGCCGGCGCGGGCGCCCTCCTCGTCGACCGTGCCCCACGCCTGGCACTCGCCGCACCTGCCGACCCACTTCGTGGTGCGCCACCCGCATTCGGCACAGCGGTATCCGGGCTTCTGGGCTGTCTTGGCCATGCCAGGCAGGCTAGCGGCTGGGGCCGACAATCTTCGAGGGCGCGGCGGCGGATGTCGTGCCGGGCGCCCGAGCGGATTTCGAGGGCCCGCGGGTACGGCGGCGGCGCTACGCCAGGCCCAGCTCCGAGACGAGCATGCGCTTCGGCTTGGCGCCCACGATCTGCTTGACCGGTTCGCCGTTCTCGAACAGCAGCATCGTCGGCACCGCCATGACGCCGTACCGGGCCATGATCTCGGGGTTCTCGTCGGTGTTGAGCTTGCCGATCGTCAGGCCGTGCTCGGCCTCGATCTGCTCCAGCACCGGCCCGACCATCCGGCACGGCCCGCACCACTCGGCCCAGAACTCGACCAGCACCGGCTTGTCGTTCTTGAGCACCTGCTCCTCGTAGTTGTCCGTGGTCAACGTGATCATCTTCATCCCCTCACAAAGCATCCTGGGCAGGACTGGGCGAGCTGGGCGGCCACCTCGGCGCGGCGGGCGAGCAGGACGCGGATCTCCTGGTCGATCTCGGTCAGCTTGCGCTCGTAGACCTCGACCGACTCGGCGCACGAGCCGCCGGTGCTGTTCCCCCGGCGCAGGCAGTCGACGAACGGCCTGGTCTCCTCCAGCGTGAAACCGATCTGGAGCAGGGCCCGGATCTCGGACACCAGCCGGACGTCGTCCTCGGCGTAGTCGCGGTAGCCGTTGGAGCCACGGCGGGCGCGGAGGAGCCCGTGCTGTTCGTAGTAGCGGAGCGAGCGGGTGCTCACTCCGGTGCGTTCCGCCAGCTCACCGATGCGCATGCGTCCACGGTAAACGTTGACGCCTGTGTCAAGGTCAAGCGATGGAGTAACGGGGTCGTGGTCAGAAGTAGCGCCAGCGCAGGACGTTCGGGTAGGCCAGCTCCAGCCCGGTCGTCTCGGCGATGGCCTGCTCGGCCACCTCGGGCGTGAACTCGATGCGCAGCACCGCCTCCAGGTCCGCCCGCCGCCGGAACGTCATCCGCAGATCGAGCGGCCGGCGCTGCCAGCCCTGCCGGTCCCAGAACGCCTCGACCTCGCGGGTGGAGTAGGCGGGCACCGTACGGGAGAACCAGCGCCCGAACGACCCCCGCGCCGCGTCGAGGTCGAGGACGAAGGCGGCCCCGCCGCGGCGGACGACCCGGGACAGCTCGCGCAGGCCGGGCTCGCAGCCGGGCCCGAAGAAGTACGCCCACCGCGCGATGGCCACGTCCACCCCCGCGTCGGGCAGCGGCAGGTCCTGGGCCGCCGCGGCGTGCACGCTGACGTTGGGCAGGTCCGCGCAGCGGCGGCGGGCCAGCGCGGCCAGGTCTCCGTGCGGCTCCACGCCGATCACCCTGGCGGCCTCGGCGGCGAGGACCGGCAGGTGGTAGCCGGTGCCGCAGCCGATGTCGAGCACGGTGGCGCCGCCCCAGGGGCGCAGGGCGCGCATCGCCGCGTCGGCCGCGCCGTCGGGGTCGACGGCGCGGTTCTCCAGCTCGTAGATCTGGGGGGTGTTCCAGATGTTGGGGCTGGGGATCGCGCCTTTCGCTATCCGGGACATGCCACAACGGTAGAGGCACCTTCGTCCTGGGAAAGCCGCCGCCCGGGAACGTCGGGGGCGAGGTCGCGAGCCCCGATGTGTCGCCGCTCCGGCAGCGCCGACGCCGAGGTCACGAGCGTGTCGGCGTCCCCGGTGAGACGCTGAGACACGGCTCACCACGGGTGACCGCGCGCCAGAACGCCTTCTCCGGCTTAGGCTGGCAATGTGGCTGATGTCATCCGCGTGCCCAGCGCGAAGATCGCGCTGAGCACCGCTTCGGTATATCCGGAACGCACTCCCGATGCGTTCGAGCTGGCCGCGCGCCTGGGCTACGACGGCGTAGAGATCATGGTCGGCGCCGACCCGGTGAGCCAGGACATCGACGTGATCGAGCGGCTGTCCGAGCACTACCAGGTGCCCGTGCTGGCCATCCACGCGCCCTGTCTGCTGGTGACCCAGCGGGTTTGGGGCCGTGACCCGTGGGCAAAGCTCGTCAAGGCGCAGAAGGCGGCCGAACGGCTGGGCGCCTCCACGGTCGTGGTCCATCCGCCGTTCCGCTGGCAGCGTGACTACGCCCGTGACTTCGAGAACGGGCTGGCCAGGATGCGGGATGAGACGGATGTCGCGTTCGCGGTGGAGAACATGTTCCCTTTGCGGGCCAGGGCCAACGACGTGGTGCCCTACTCGCCTGACTGGAATCCGATCGACTACGACTTCCCCCAGGTCACGCTGGACCTGTCACACACGGCGGTCTCAGGCTCCGACGCCATGGAGATGGCGGTCAAGCTCGGCGACCGGCTCGCGCACCTGCACCTCGCCGACGGTCTCGGCGTGACGAACAAGGACGAGCACCTGGTGCCCGGCCGGGGCAACCAGCCGTGCGCGCCGATGCTGGAGCGGCTGGCCGGCAACGGCTACTCGGGGCTCGTGGTCCTGGAGATCAACACCCGGAAGGCGGCCAGCCGCACCGAACGGATCGACGATCTGGCGGAAGGGCTGGCCTTCGCCAGGTTGCACCTGGCGGCGTCCACATGATCCTGGTGGCATCCTCCATGAACGCGGCGACCACATGAACGCAGGGCCGATCAAGGACCTGGGCAGGACCTTCGACCGAGTGGCTGACGCGTACGACGAGGGCAGGCCCGGCTACCCCGACGAGGTCTACCGCGCGCTGGGCGAGGTGACCGGCGTCGACCTCGACGGCGCGACCGTGGTCGACGTCGGCGCGGGCACCGGCATCATGACGCGCGGCCTCAGGGCGCGCGGCGCCCGGGTGGTGGCGGTCGATCCGGGCGAGCCGATGCTGGCGCGCCTGGTGTCCAGGAGCGCCGCCGACCAGCAGGCGGGCGGGGGAGCCGGTGAAGACGCGCCCGTGGCGGCGGTGCTGGCCGACGGCAACGTGCTGCCCTTGGCCGGCGAGGCGGCGCATCTGGTGATGTACGCCCAGTCGTGGCACTGGCTGGACCCCGTGCTGTCGATCGCCGAGGCACGGCGGGTGCTGCGGCCCGGCGGCTCGATCGCGGGCTGCTGGAACTTCCACCACGCCTCCCAGGCCGAGTGGCTGGCCGACTACGAGGCCCGGCTGGCGCAGGCGGTGCCGACCTACTGGGGGCCGGCGGTCGAGGAGTGGTCGGTGCCGCCGATAGCCTCGGCCTTCGAGGTGGTCGAGGAGCGCTGGATCCCCTGGACCAGGCTGGTCGGCATCGAGCACTTCCTGCTCGACCTGCGCTCCCACTCCTACATGGCAGCGCTGTCCAAGGAGCGGGCCGACGAGCTGGTCGATCGCCAGCGGGTGGAGCTGCGCGCGGCCTTCCCCGAGGGTGTGCTGTCCGTGCCGATGCGGGCCTACCTGGCGGTGGGCCGGTGAGCGGTACGCCGCGGCGCCCGGGACGCAGGCCGGGCTCGGCCGACACGCGCGGCGAGATCCTCACGGCGGCCAGGAGGGTGTTCGCCGAGAAGGGCTTCGACAAGGCGACCGTGCGCGGCATCGCCAGGGAGGCCCAGGTCGATCCGGCCCTCGTGCACCACTATTTCGACACCAAAGAGGGCATGTTCGCCGCGGCGATGCAGCTGCCGATCACTCCGCAGGAAGTCATCCCGCTGCTGCTGGAGGGCCCGCGTACGGAGATCGGCGAGCGGCTGGTGGGGATGATCCTGCGCGTCACCGCCTCGGCCGAGACCCGCGACCCGATGGTGGCGCTGATCCGCTCGGCGATGACGAACGAGCAGGTGGCCGCGATGTTCCGCGAGTTCATCTCCAACGCCCTGCTCTACCAGGTGGCCGACCGGCTCCAGGTGCCGCACCTGCGGGTGGAGGCGGGCTTCGCGCAGATGTTCGGCGTGCTCATGGCGCGTTACGTGCTCAAGCTGGAGCCGATGGCCAGCGCCAGTCACGAGGAGCTGGTGAAGCTGCTCGGCCCGACCCTCCAGCGGTACTTCACGGGCGACGATCCGAATTAGAGCATTGTTCTGGAGGCGGCGATGACCTTAGGGTATGTCGAGTGACCCGATAAAGTTACTCACGGGTAGGATCGGGGTACACGCCTGCTCGGCGGGTCACCGTACGCTGACAGCCAACGTCGTCTGTGGGAGGATCCCGTGCTCTGGGTAGCCATCGTCGGGCTCGTCATGACCATCCTGGCGGTGGCCGTGGCCGGCCGCAGAGTGATGTTCCTCTACCGGCTCGCGACCGTGGGCCCACCCGCCCCCGAGCGGATCGACTACGCCAGGACGCACGCGGGCGACGAGATCAAGGCGCAGCTCGTCGAGGTGTTCGGGCAGCGCAAGCTGCTCAAGTGGACGCCGTCGGGCGTCGCCCACTTCTTCGTCATGTGGGCGTTCTTCATCCTGCTGACCGTCTACATCGAGGCGTACGGCGCGATCATCCAGGGCGCGATCACCGGCACCCCGAACTTCCACATCCCGCTCATCGGCACCTGGGGCGTGCTCGGCCTCCTCCAGGACTTCATCGCCGTGGCGTGCGTGCTCGGCCTGATCGCCTTCGCGGTCATCCGGGTGAAGAACTCGCCCAAGGCGCTCGGCCGTGAGTCCCGCTTCTCCGGCTCGCACCTCGGCGGCGCCTGGCTCGTCCTGTTCATGATCTTCAACATCATCTGGACGCTGTTCCTGGCCAGAGGCGCGGCCGCGGCCAACGGGAACTTCCCCTACTCCTCCGGCGCGTTCGTCTCGCTCGCGCTCGGCGACGCGCTGCCGGCCAGCCCGCTGCTGGAGGAGATCGCGCTGCTCCTGCACATCGGCTTCATGCTGGTGTTCCTGGTCATCGTGGTCAACTCCAAGCACCTGCACATCTTCACCGCGCCGATCAACGTGCTCTTCTCCCGCCGCCCCGACGGCATGGGCGGCGCGCCGGAGATGCGCGTGGACGGCAAGCCGGTCGACTTCGAGGACGAGGACCTCGACCCCGAGCGGCTCGGGCGCGGCAAGATCGCCGACACCACCTGGAAGGGCTTCCTCGACTTCTACTCCTGTACGGAGTGCGGCCGCTGCCAGTCGCAGTGCCCGGCGTGGAACACCGACAAGCCCCTGTCGCCGAAGATGCTCATCCTCGACCAGCGCGACCACGCCTTCGCGGTGGCCCCCTACCTGCTGGCGGCCGCGAACGGCGTCGAGCACAAGGACACCGACGTGCTCGCCCTGCTGGACAAGCCGCTGGTCGGCGAGGAGGGCGTGATCCACCCCGACGTGCTCTGGTCCTGCACCAACTGCGGCGCCTGCGTCGAGCAGTGCCCGGTGGACATCGAGCACATCGACCACATCCTCGACATGCGCCGCTACCAGGTGATGGTGGAGTCGTCGTTCCCGTCCGAGGCGGGCGTGATGGTGAAGAACCTGGAGAACAAGGGCAACCCGTGGGGCATGTCCGAGATGAAGCGGGCCGACTGGATCGAGGAGCTGGCCACCTCCGTGGACGGACAACACTTCGAGGTTCCGATAATCGAGGACAAGATGCCCGCGGACACCGAATACCTGTTCTGGGTGGGCTGCGCGGGCGCGCTCGAAGACCGGGCCAAGAAGACCACCAAGGCGGTCGCGGAGCTGCTGCACATCGCGGGCGTCAAGTTCGCGGTGCTCGGCCCGATGGAGGCGTGCTCCGGCGACCCGGCGCGGCGGCTGGGCATGGAATACCTGTTCAACATGCTCGCCCAGCAGAACATCGAGACGCTCAACGAGGCGGGGGTGAAGAAGATCGTGGCCACCTGCCCCCACTGCTTCAACACCCTGGCCAACGAGTATCCGCAGCTCGGCGGCACGTACGAGGTCGTGCACCACACGCAACTGCTGTCGAAGCTGGTGGACGAGGGGCTGCTCACCCCGGTCACGCCGATCGAGGAGAAGATCACCTACCACGACCCGTGCTTCCTCGGCCGCCACAACAAGGTCTACTCCCAGCCGCGCGACATCATGGCGAAGGTGCCCGGCGTGCAGACCCAGGAGATGCACCGGCACAAGGACCGCGGCTTCTGCTGCGGCGCCGGCGGGGCGCGCATGTGGATGGAGGAGCGCATCGGCAAGCGCATCAACACCGAGCGGGTGGACGAGGCTCTGACCACGAATCCCGACACGGTCTCGACCGCGTGCCCGTTCTGCATGGTGATGCTCGGCGACGCCATCAACGAGAAGAAGAACAACGGCGAAGCCAAGGAGACGCTCGAAGTCGTGGACGTCGCCCAGCTCTTGATCAAGTCGGTCAAGGGCACTTCCTGACCGCCGTCAGTCGGACTCCTCCACACCAGTTGTGGAGGAGTTTCGCATGTCAACGCGTGTGGCTGGAAGAAATCCGGCATCCACATAACGGGAAAATCACGGTAACCTCAACGTCGCATGGCTCTATTCGACGGGGAGGGGGCTCGTGATGGGCGTCGTCGTCACGGACGCCGAAGTCACCCTGGCCGACGTACTCTCCCTGCGGCTAGCCATCGACGAACCTCTGGAAGACGGCACCGAACTCGTTCTCAGGCATCGCACCACGGGGGTGGAACGCGACGTGCTGCTCGCCACTTCACGCGCTCGGGCGCGCGAGGCCACGCTGACGGTCTCACTGGAGCCGCTGGAGCTCAGCACCGGCCGCTGGGACGCCTATCTGCGCCGTGACGGCAAACGCAGCAGGCTGCGCAGCGTCGATCCCGGCTTCTCCCTCGACCACCTCGACGCGTACGCGCTGTGCCGGCGCACCCTCGCCTACCGCTCCTACCGCACCCGCAACGGCTTCCTGGCGCTGAAGATCTCCGACGCCGAACCGGTGGCCGAGGTGCGCTCCATCTGGTTCAGGGAGGGCCGGTTCGAGGTGATGGGCCTGCTGGCGTACACGGGGCTGGAGGACGACGACACCCGCCACGAGGCCACGCTGACGCTCGACCGCCGCCTGACCGGCGCCCACCTGTCGGCCACGGCCACCGTCCAGGGCGTGCGCTTCCACGCGGCCGTGTCGCTGGTGGACGTGCTGGTGGCGGCCGACCACGAGGAGGCCGAGGGCGCGGGCACGTGGGAGCCCGCGCTGGAGGTGGACGGCGTGCCCACGCCGCTGCGCCTCGGCGCCAGGCTCGACGACGTGGACGGCAAACGGCGCCGCTTGCACTATCCGTCCTCACGGGTGGACGGCGTGCTCATCAGACCCTGCTACACCGCGGACGACGAGCTGCGGATCGAGGTCGGCGGATGAAGGTCAGCCTCGTCCTCACCTCCGCGTACGCCATGCGCGGCGACGTGCGCGCCACGCTCAACCTGGCCACCGCGCTCGCGGAGCGGCACGAGGTCGAGGTCATCAGCATCCGGCGGCAGAAGGAGAAGCCGTTCTTCCCCGTCGGGCCCAAGGTGGCCATGCGCAGCGTCGTGGACGCCAGGCCGGGGGTCAGGCACCTGCTGCCGCGCGGCCAGGTCCGTACCGAGGTGGCACTGTGGCGGATGCTGCGCAACCTCAGGTGCGACGTGCTGATCACGACCAGGCCGGGGCTGGGCGTCCAGGCGGCCAGGCACGCGCCGCGCGAGACCATCAAGATCGCCCGCGAGTGGGGCAGGCCGTCGGTGCCCGGGCCCGTGCAACGCCTCTACCCGCGTCTGAACGCCGTCGTGACGGCCACGGAGTCGGCCCAGGAGGACTGGGTCAGGCTGCTCGATCTGCCGCCGGGAGACGGCGGGCCCGTCGTGCACAGCGTGCTGGACGCGCTGCCGCGCGGCCCGTGGCCGCGCTCGCGGATGGACAACAGGATCGTCGCCGCCGGTGGTCGGTGGGTGCCGGTGAAGGCGTACGACCGGCTGATCAGGGCGTTCGCGATCGTGGCCGACAAGCGCCCCGACTGGCGGCTGCGGCTGTACGGCGGCGGCCCCGAGGAGCGCCGGCTGCGTTCGCTGGTGCGCGAGCTGCACCTGCACAACCACGTCTACTTCATGGGCACCACCCCCGACCTGGCCGGCGAGTTCGCCAAGGCGTCGATCGTGGCCAACCCCTCGCGCGGCGAGGACCTCGGCATGACGGTGCTGGAGGCCATGGGGTGCGGGGTGCCGGTGGTGGCCTTCGACGGGGCCAGGGGGCCCAGGGAGTTCGTGGCGACGGGCTACAACGGGGTGCTGGTGCCCGAGTCCGAGAGCGACCAGCAGCAGTTGTTCGCCGGGGCGCTGCTGGCGCTGATCGACGACGAGCGCAGGCGGCGCTCGCTCGCGGCAGGAGCCCTGGACACCGCGGTGCGTCACTCGGCCGACGAGGTGGCCGAGCAGTGGGAGAAGCTGATCGACGGCCTCCGCTGAGCGATACCTTCTCCGGGTACCGTAGAAGCATGCATGGGTACAGCGGGGACAAACAGGCATATCTGACGCGCCTGCGACGGATCGAGGGGCAGATCAGAGGTCTGCAGCGCATGGTCGACGACGACGCCTACTGCATCGACGTGCTCACCCAGGTCTCCGCGGCGACCAGGGCTCTGCAGGCGGTGGCGCTGGGGCTGCTGGAGGAGCACATCTCCCACTGCGTGGCCGACGCGATCAACACCGGGGGCCCCGAGGCCGAGGCGAAGGTCAAGGAGGCCTCGGCGGCGATCGCCCGCCTCGTCCGCTCGTAGTTCGCCTCTCGTCCGAAAGTCGGACCGCCGGGCGATGGATTGACTAGTTATGTGAAACCCCGGAAACCGGTGTTCCCGACCCCATTGGAGCCGGGAACTAGGTCCCCGGGGCTAGTAATCGTCGGTCCTTCAGCGGCTCGCCGAAGTCCGCAATCCGAGCGCGTCGTCGAGTTCGTCCAAGGTCAGCCGCCGCTCGCTGACAGCCACGGCCGTGAGCACCTCGGCGTAGAGCGCAATCTCGTCCAACGCGACACGGTCGTGGACCCGAGAGTCCAGGTCATTGTGCCCCACCGCGTCGTCCTTCCTTCCGCAGCCCACACCCTCTACGAGGTTACGGCGGAGACTCTGCGGGCGACATGGCCCATCGGAGTCATTCCTTTCAGCGCCGCGGGGGCCCCTCGGGGATCATTTCCCGAAGCCGAGATCACAATTCAGCTAATTGACTGTTATCGGAAGTGTTAGAACGATATAGGGGAGGTAAGGTGGAAATATCGGTATTTGTGGTTTAGATGTGACCTGTGTGATGGTCGTCGCGTTCATGAACGATCTTTCGTACGAGTGCCGACTGGCTCGCCAGCCCCCGCTCGGGCACCTTGGCTCCCGTCAGCCGCCCCCACGCGAGCCCCATGGCGTAGGCCGCCCCCAGCACCGCCGCCGCGCTCGCCCGGTCGGGCGGCGCCACCTCCAGCACCGGCGCGGGCGCGACCGAGAGCCCTCCCGTACGGACCGGGAAGCCGTCGGGCTCCGTCGAGTCGGCCGCGGACGTCCCGACCCGCCCCGCGCGCGCCAGCTCCTCGTACGCCATCCGCAGCCGATGGTCCAGCCGCCCCGGCAGCAGTCGCCTGGAGTCGGACAGGTCGGCCAGGAACGTGGCCGCGGCCGCCGGCGGGTCCGGCATGAAGGACAGCGCCTCGACGAGGTCGTACACGGTGTGCGTGAAGTGCGCCTCGGGGTCGTTCTCGATGAGCAGAGCCCGGCACAGCCTGGTGGGCACGCGCTCCAGCCACGCCTCGCGCAGCCCCGCGTCGTCCCCCTGGAAGTCCCGCCGGAGTTCCGGCGACCGGCTGTGCGGGCCGGTCGGTGAGCCGTTGTCCGCGTTGTCCTGGTAGGCGCTGTGCAGGCCGCTGGTGAACTCGCCGCGGAAGTCCTCCGGCCTGGCCGTGCGCAGCATCGGCTCGACCATCGTGAGCAGCGCCAGCGCGCGCGGCCTGAACCGGGTGTCGAGCAGCAGGATCTGCGCCGCGTCCGCCATCACGGCGGCCAGCCGCAGCGCCTGCCGCGAGCGCCCGGCCCGCAGCCGTTCGGCCACGAGCGTGACGAGGTCGAGCAGCGGCGGCGCGGGCAGCCAGCGCACCCACTCGTCGCCGGGCAGGGGACGGCACAGGTATTCGCCGAACACCGTGATCAGCCGCTCGTTGCCGTCGAAGGCGGGCGCGTAGGCGCACCACATGATCGTCCCCCAGACGGCCGCCACCGTGCTGGGCACGTCGGAGGCGAAGATCTCGCCGAACGCCGTCAGCGGGTAGTCCAGCTCCGACTTGCGCCCGCTGCTCCGGAGCAGCACCCTGAGCTGCTCGGTGAGGCTCCCGGGCACGTCGGGGCCGACGAACGCCTGCGTGGAGCCGGGCTCGGCGTGGAAGTCGTAGCCCTGCGGCACCACGGCGTCGGGCAGGGTCGTCGTCGCGTGTCCCACCTGGCGCGCGCGTACGCGCCGCGCCGGCGGGGCGAGGTGCCAGCGGCCGTCGGCGGGGTCGAGCAGGTGCCAGCGCGCGTGGGCGCCGAACAGCCATCGGTCGCCATCTGGGGTCACAAGAATTCTGGCCGCCAGGACGTGGGCGCGATCGGGCACGGAAAGGCGCTGCCAACGTGGGTCCGCGACCATGGCACGGACCTCCGCCTCCGTGGCGGTGAACGCATCCCAGGGTGGCACGGCGGTCATCGTACTGGTGGTACTCGGATCATCCATCGGCTTTTCACGGCACAATGTCCGCTATGAGGGCGAAGGTAGCAGGGTTGTCGGTGGTCGTTTGTGTGCTCTCCGGTTGCGGTACCGCAGCGGCGCCGCAGCCGACGCTCACGGGCCCCGGCATCCTCACGCTACAGAACGCCTCTCCGCCGGCGCCCGGCGGGGAGGTGGGTGAGGCCTCCACGGAGTTCGACGACGCCGCCGACCTGTCGGCGTGGACCAAGCTCAGCGAGACCGAGAAGGACGTCGACCGCATCGGCAAGTACGACGTGAACAAGACCGTGAAGGGCTCGATGTACCTGGAGCCCAAGACCTCGGCCTGGTTCGACGGCTTCCGCGGGCCCTTCGTCTACCAGGATCTGGCCGGCGACATCGTCATGCACGCCCGGATCAAGGTCACGGGTAAGAGCGGCAGCGGATGGCCGAAGCGCAAGTTCTCGCTCGGCGGGCTGATGGCCCGCCAGCCCGGCTCGTACGCCAAGCCCAACTGGGTGTCGGTCGCCGTGGGCACGGGCGAGAAGAGCGGCCAGGTCGAGGTGAAGTACACCCAGGACGGCAGCTCCAAGCCGCAGGAACTCGCGGTGAAGAGCGGCTGGGTCGAGCTCACGCTGGCCAGGGTGGGCCGTGTCTTCGTCGCGCTCTACAAGGAGGACGGCGGCAAGTGGAAGGTGGGCCGGCGCTGGCCGTCCACCCTGCCCGACGTGCTCCAATGGGGGGTGACGGCCTACACCGACTGGGACAGCTACAGCCTGCTCAAGAAGGACGCCACCAAGGGCAACGCCAAGCAGGTCACGGGCACGCCCGACCTCAAGCTCACGGTCGACTTCGTCCGCTTCCTGCGGCCCGAGCTGCCCGAGTACGCCGATCCGCTCAACGCCGCCTCGGTGCCGGACGAGGTGCTCATCAAAGCGATGACGCCTGCCGGTGCCTGATCGCCTTGGCCATGTAGGTGTCCGGGGTCCCGGCGAAGGACTCGCGGTCGTCGTCGGTGAGCTCGCGCACGATCTTGCCGGGCACGCCGGCGACCAGCACGCCCGAGGGGATCTTCTTGCCGGGGCCGACGAGCGCTCCGGCGGCCACGAGCGTGCCCGCCCCGATCCTGGCGCCGCCGAGCACGATGGCGCCGATGCCGATCAGCGCGCCCGACTCGATGTGGGCGCCGTGGACCATGGCCTTGTGGCCCAGGCTCACGCGGTCCTCCAGGATCGCGGGCTCACCCGGGTCGGAGTGGAGGCAGGACAGATCCTGTACGTTGCACTCCTCGCCGATCTCGATCCGCTCGCCGTCCCCCCGGAGAACGGAGCCGTACCAGATGCTGGATGCCCGGCCCACGCGTACGTCGCCGACCACGACGACGCCGTGGGCTATGTACGCATCGGGGTGTATGTCGGGCACTGCTCCGTTGTCCAACGCTGCTATGTACATTCGAGACATCGTAATTCCAGCTCGGGGTATGGCGTTCGGGTTGCGGACGTGGGCAGATGGCAGGAAAGTCGTTTCCTGACGTCCCGTTGCCAGACCCTCACAACCCGCAGTTTTCCCCCGCCTCACGCAAACCACCCTTAGGTAACCCCCATGACACACCAGCACGAGAGCATTCCCGATCTGATGCAAGAGGACACGTTCGAGGTCGTGATGCGCGGCTACAACCGCCGCCAGGTCCACGACTACATGATGCGAACCCGTAACCAGATAAGGGACCTGGAAGAGCGGCTGGCACGGGCCATCGAGCAGGCCGAGCAGGGCCGGATCGAGCTGGCCGAGGCCCGCCGGCGCATGGTCGAGACGCCGCAGAGCTACGAGGACCTGAGCCCCCGGCTCGCGCAGATCCTCCGGCTAGGCGAGGAGGAGGCCGCGGCCAAGCGCGAGGACGCCGAGGCCGAGGCCACCAGCGTGCGCGAGTCCGCCAAGGCCGAGTCCGAACGGCTCCTCAGCACCTCGCGCGAGACCGCCGACAAGATCCTCACCTCCGCGCAGGCCGAGGCGGAGCGGCGGGTGAGCGAGGCCACCCAGGCGGCCGAGAACATGCTCGCCCAGGCGGGCAGCGACGCGGAGGAGCAGCTGACCTCCGCCCGCACCGAGGCCGACGAGACGCTGAAGGGGGCCAGGGCCGAGGCCGAGCGGCTGGTCACGGGCGCGCGGACCGAGGCCGACCAGACCATCACGAGTGCCAGGACCGAGGCGGAGCAGGCCGTCGCGAGCGCCAACGCGCAGGCCGAGCAGACCGTGCAGTCCGCCAACGCCCAGGCCGAGCAGATCGTCTCCGGCGCGCGCGCCGAGGCCGACTCCATGCTGGAGCAGGCGCGCCAGCGCACCGCCGCGCTGGACGAGCAGGCCGGGCGGCGGGTCGACTACCTGAGCAACACGCACTCCGAGGTCGTGCGCCGGCTCACCGAGGTCAGCGCGGTGCTCGGCGACCTGATGCGGGCGGAGGCGAACGCCGGCCCGCTGGTCCCCGACGCGATCGCGCCGCCGGCCGGCCAGGGCGCGGAGGACGCTCCAAGCGCTCAGGAGGACGTACGCGTGGTCCTCGACCCCGAGGAGACGGTTGAGGTCGTCGTCGACAAGGACGCGGCCGAGCAGCGGTCTCAGGGCCGGGAAGAGGGCATCTCGGACGATACGGACGTCAATATCGCCCGGCTGTCAGAGGCGCACAAGTAGGCGACAAGTCGGCACACAAGCAAGCCGCGAGCAGGCCCGAGCAGATCCGGCGAGCGGTCGTAAGCGGAAGCCCCCGCCCCCGATAGGGTCGGAGGCTTCCGCGTTCGTGGCCCCTCCTGTTTGGGGGCCCGGTACCGGGGCCGCCGAGACGCTGAACCCGGCACCGGGCTGCTCGTGTGCGCGGGCCGGGGAACGCTCCACGGCCCGCGTCATGGAGGTGCGGGGCCGGCCCGCCACGTCTGGTGCTCACCGGCCCGCCTCTCCTGGTCCCGGAGATGGTCGCGCAGTCCCTCCGGGTCGTCCGCGTCGATGGTCATCGCACATCCGGCGTCGCGCTGCGCCACGCTGAGCGGATGGTGTCTCGTGGCCCACCAGCGGCCCGCGTCGCTCCGCCAGACGGTCCAGTGGGGGTAGTCCCGGGCAATGTCGGCAAGATGTCGGTCAAAGGACATCTCCGTCCGCCTTTCCCGGGCCCCAGGCGAGGTTCCATCTCCCTACAAGATGCGCCACCTCTCTAGAGAATTTCTATGATCGTGACGGACAGGTCAACCTATCGCTTGACAGATCCCCTTGAATTACGCGTCGAAGTCGTACTGGAGTACATACGCCGCCGAGTCGAGCACCATCTCGTTGAGCTCGATCGGCAGCCCTCCCGACGTGTACGCGGTCCGCGAGATGACGATCACGGGCGTGCCGCCGGGCAGGTCGAGCAGCCCGCTCTCGCGCGGTCCCGGCATGCGGGCGCGTACCTCCTCGGTGAAGTGCACGGGGGGCAGGCCCAGGTCGCCCAGCCGGGCGTAGACGCCGCCCGGGCCGGTGTCCGCGAGGGTGATCGCGCTTCCCTCGACCAGGTGGGCGGGGAAGGAGGACGTGGCCAGCTGCACGGGTCTGGCGTCGACCGAGTAGCGCCGCCGCCGGACCCACACCTCGCCGCTCTGGAGGACCGCGGCCACCTCCTCGGTGGCGCGCTCCAGCACCACCTCCACCCGGTCGACGGTGAACGGCCTGCCGCGCGCGTCGGCGTCCCAGATGGCCCGTCCCTGACCCCACTGCTCTCGTGACAGGCGGCGCGAGCCGTGCCTGCGGATCGGTTTGAACAGCCGCACGTAAACCCCCGAGCCTCGTTTGGGCACCGCCAGCCCTTCGTTGATCAGTACGGCAAGCGCCTGCCTGGCGGTGGCTCGTGCGATTGCGTATTCGGCCATCAGCGCGTTCTCGCCCGGTAGTCGGTCCCCGTCGCGCAGTTCGCCGGACAGAATCCGGGCGCGGAGGCCGTCGGCGATGCGTCGATAGATAGGGGGCTCGTGGGGTACCGGGGATTCAGACAACTTTGATCACCCTCTGTCACCGACCGGGTAGTGGCGTCTCCAGAGAACTTGCCCCGTCTTGTCCACGATCGCACAGATGCAGGGCTTGGTCGCGGGCTGATTTTGAGAGGATCGTGCCCGTGTGGTGAATTCCGCGATGTTTTAGCGGACCGTTAGCGTGGAACGGTCCCAGCCGGTATTCGATCGGCCCACCAGCGGCGAGTAACCAAAGAGAAGATCACGGCGCCGGCCGTATTGAGGATGACGTCGTCCACGGAGGAGAAACGACCCAGTCGCAGCACGTACTGGAGCACCTCGACCAGGACCGAAAATGCCGCCGCGACGGCCGCAACACGGGCGGGAGAGGACATCGCCGCGCTGCGCACCGGCAGCAGCGCGCCCAGCGCGGCGAAAACCAGCAGGTTGCCTCCGACCTGCACCGACACCGCTTCCCACGGTGCCGTCAGCAGGTCCGCGAGGTCGGCGAAGGGGACGAGCCCGACTCCTCCCCGGCCGTCCGAGGGCGTGAGGATCATCCAGATCCAGGGCGCGGTCCCGGCCACGATGCCGACGTCGGCGATCGCGGTGCGCAGGGCCGCGGGACGGCCGGCGCGAGCGCGGTGGCGGTGGAGAACCAAGATTGCTAGCAACGCGACAGGGAGTGCAAACGTACCAGCAATAATGACGTTTCCCCACAATTCCCACGTCCGCGCCATCCGACCATCATGGCGATTGATCTAGGGGTACCGGAAGATGTCCATCTGGACAGGTCTCACCGGGCGGGCAGATGCTCGCCGAGGAAGGCCATGGCGACCCCCCACGTACGCTCCGCCGCCTCCGGCCGGTAGAACATCGGCGCCTCGCTGTTGTGGAAGGCGTGCCCGGCCTCCTCCTCCACATGCATGATCACGTTCGGCCGGGACTCGGCGGCCTTCTCGACCACGGCCACCCGCTCGCGGGCGATGAAGGGGTCGTCGCCGCCGAAGACCAGCAGCAGCGGCGCCTGGATGCGCTCCATCATGCCGGTCCCCTCGGGCACGGCCGAGCCGTAGAACGACAGCACCGCGCCCAGCTCGACCTGGGTGGCCAGCATGTACGCGATCGAGCCGCCCAGGCAGAAGCCGACCGCGCCGACGCCGCCGCGCACCTCGGGCAGCGCGCCCAGATGGGCGACCGTGAGCGCGCAGTCGGCCACGCCCTGGGCGAAGTCGAACCCCTCGGCCAGCGCGATCGAGGTCTGAGTGCCCTCCGGCGTGTGCTCGCCGATCCAGTGCGGCTGCAACCGCCAGAACAGATCGGGCGCGGCCACCACGTAACCGCGCGCGGCCAGGTCGGCGGCGACCTTCTCGATGTACGGGCCGACGCCGTAGATCTCCTGGACGAGGAGGATCCCCGGGCCGCTCCCGCCGTCGGGCAGCCACACGCGTACGTCGAAGGAGCCGTCATGGGCGGCGATTCTGTCTGTTCGGATCTGCATGTTCACCAGCATCGCTCATAGCGCGCCGCGCGATCCGGCGAGACGATGCGATCAGAGGTTCCGTGTCCCCGGGACGCTCCAAGGTCCACGAGCCGCACGTCGATCCGGACCGGTCGATCCAGACCGGGAGGCGAGGGAGAGATGAGGAGAGTGCTGTGCTGACCCATTTCATCGGCGGCGAGCCGGTGGCCGCGGGCAAGGTGTTCCCCGTGCACGACCCGGTGACGGGCGCGGTGGTCAGGCAGGCGCACGAGGCCGACCCCGAGGTCGTCGACCGGGCGGTGCGCGCGGCCAGGGAGGCGGCCCGCGACTGGGCCGGGCTGCCCGTCGGCGAGCGCGCCGGGTGGATGCGGCGCCTGGCCGAGGGCATCGAGGCGCGCTTCGACGACCTGGTGGCCGCGGAGATCGCCGACACGGGCAAGTCGTTCGACCAGACCCGCACGCTGGACATCCCGCGCGGCATCGCGAACTTCCGCGCGTTCGCCGAGATCGCGGCCCAGCGTCCCGACGACGCCTTCCACCTGTCCGGAACGCTCAGCTACACCGTACGCAGGCCGCTCGGCGTGGTCGGCGTGATCGTGCCGTGGAACCTGCCGTTCCTGCTCATGACCTGGAAGCTCGCCCCCGCCCTCGTCTCGGGCAACACCGTGGTGGTCAAGCCGTCGGAGCAGACGCCCGGCTCGGCGGCGGTGTTCGCCGAGATCTGCGCCGACACCGGGCTGCCGCCGGGCGTGGTCAACATCATCTTCGGGCACGGCCCGGTCGGGCAGCTGCTGGTGGAGCATCCCGGCGTGGACGGGTTGACGTTCACCGGGTCCACCCGGACCGGCACGGCGATCATGATCACGGCGGCCGAGCGGGTCAAGCCGATCTCGTTCGAGCTGGGCGGCAAGAACGCCGGGCTGATCTTCGAGGACTGCGATCTCGACCGGGCGGTCGAGGGCGCGGTGAAGTCGGTCTTCACCAACGGCGGCCAGGTCTGCCTGTGCACCGAGCGGCTCTACGTGCAACGCTCGATCTTCGAGGAGTTCTGCGCCCGGCTGGCCGTGCGCGCCCAGGAGGTCGAGCTGCAGCCGATGATCTCGGCCGAACATCGCGACAAGGTGCTCTCGTACTACGCCCTGGCCCGCTCGGAGGGAGCCAAGGTGCTGGCGGGAGGCGGCGTCCCCCTGTTCGGCGACCACCGCGATTCCGGATATTTCGTGGAACCGACGGTAGTGACAGGCTTGTCGGAGTGGTCAAGGTTCAACAGGGAGGAGATCTTCGGTCCCGTGTGTCACGTCGCCCCCTTCGACAGCGAGGCCGAGGCGATCGACCTGGCCAACGGCAGCGACTACGGCCTGGCCGCCACGCTGTGGACCACCAACCTCGACCGCGCCCACCGGGTGGCGCAGCGCCTGGAGGCGGGGCTCGTCTGGGTGAACACCTGGTACCTGCGCGACCTGCGGACGCCGTTCGGCGGCGTGAAGCTGTCGGGCATCGGCCGGGAGGGCGGCACCCGGTCACTCGACTTCTACTCCGAACCCACCACGATCACCATCAAACTGGAGCAGTCCGATGCATGACGAATGGTCCCAGGCAGTCAACGCGCACGCCCAGGCCGCCGACCGGCTGGCCGAGGCAGCACTCTCCGGCAAGCCCTGTGCGCCGATCAGGGACCTGGTCAGCACCGCCGCCGACGCGTACGCCGTACAGGAGATCGGCACGAAGCGGGCGCTGGCCGAAGGGCGGCGGCTGATCGGCCGGAAGATCGGCGTCACCAACCCGCTGCTGCAGCAGCAGTTCGGCATCGACCAGCCCGACTTCGGCATGCTGTTCGCGGACATGTACCACCGCGACGGGCTGCCGATCCCGCTGGAGCCGTTCCTGCAGCCCAAGGCCGAGGCGGAGGTCGCGCTGGTGCTCGGCGCCGACCTGGAGGGCGGCCCCTTCACGGTGGCCGACGTGATCAGGGCGGTCGACTTCGCGCTGCCGGCCATCGAGATCGCCGACTCCAGGATCGCCGACTGGGACATCACGCTGGCCGACACCGTCGCCGACAACGCCTCGGCCGGCGCGTTCGTGCTGGGCAGCACGCCGACCTCGCTCATGGGGCTGGACCTGCGGGCGGCCGGGATGACGATGACGCGCGGCGGCGAGGAGGTCTCGACCGGGTCGGGCGAGTCGTGCCTGGGCCACCCGCTCAACGCCGCCGTCTGGCTGGCCGACCGGCTCGGCCGCACCGGCTACGCGCTGCGGGCCGGCGACGTCGTGCTGACCGGCGCGCTCGGCCCCGTCGTGCCGGTCGGTCCAGGAGACGTGTTCGAGGCGCGCGTCGAGGGGTTGGGATCGGTGCGGGCGGTGTTCGGGAAGTGAGGCCCAAGGCCATCCGCGTTCCGGGCAAGGCCGCGCCGCGAGGCAGGTTCCCGCACGTCAAGAGGGCGGGTGACTTCCTGTACATCTCCGGTACGAGCTGCCGGCGCCTCGACGACACGTTCGTGGGCGTGGAGGTGGACAAGCACGGCACGACGAACCTCGACATCCGCGCCCAGACCCGCGCGGTCATCGAGAACGTCGGCGACATCCTCAAGGCCGCGGGCGGCTCACTGGCCGACCTCGTGCAGATCACCACATACCTGGTGAACATGAACGACTTCAGGGGCTACAACGAGGTCTACGCGGAGTTCTTCGACGAGGAGGGACCCACCAGGGCCACGGTCGCGGTGCACCAGTTGCCGCACCCCCACCTCCTCATCGAGATGCAGGCCGTGGCCTACCATCCGCTGGAGCGATCGTGATCGTCCCCATCGACTTGCCGGCGGGCGGCCTGATCAGGCGGGCCGGCTTCCCGTCCGGTCCGGCCCGCGCGAAGCTGCTCGGGGGTAACGCGGAGGTGTTCCTCGGTCAGGTCCCATAATGGCGTAAATAGGGTGAAATTCACTATTTCGTCAGGACAGGAGTGGCCGTGGACCGCGACCAGTGTCTCGCCCTCGACGCCTCGGACCCGCTGCGGGCCCTCAAGGACGAGTTCGTGCTGCCGGACGGCGTGATCTACCTCGTCGGCAACTCGCTCGGCGCGCTGCCCCGGCGCACGCCCGAGCGGATGCGGCAGGCGGTCGAGGACGAGTGGGGCGCGCAGCTCGTCGGCGGCTGGAACCACGCCGGCTGGTACGACCAGCCGCTGACCACCGGCGACCGGCTGGCCCCCCTGATCGGCGCCGGGCCGGGGCAGGTCGTGGTGGGCAACACCACCTCGATCGCGATCTTCCAGGCGGTGGCGGCGGCGCTGAGGCTGCGCCCGGACCGCCGGGTGATCGTCTCCGAGGTGCGGAACTTCCCCACCGACCACTACATCGTGCAGGGGCTGACCCGGCTGCTGGGCGGCGGGCAGGACCGTTACGAGGTGCGCGACCTGGCCGAGCGGCGTTTCGAGGACGCGGCCGTGGTGCTGCTGTCGGAGGTGGACTACCGCACCGGCGCCCGGCGCGACATGCGCTCGATCACGGCCGAGGCGCACGCGGCGGGGGCGCTCATCGTCTGGGACCTGTGCCACAGCGTGGGCGCCATGGAGGTGAACGTCTCGGGCGACGGCTTCGCTGGGGCCGCCGCCGCTGAGGCCGATCGCGGGGGTGCCGACTTCGCCGGTGCCGACTTCGCGGTTGGATGTACCTACAAGTACCTGAACGCCGGTCCTGGCGCGCCCGCGTTCCTCTACGTCGACCCGCGCCACCAGGCCACCGCCGAGAACGTGCTGTCCGGCTGGCACGGCCACGCCGAGCCGTTCGCGTTCGAGGAGGACTTCCGGCCGGCCGAGGGCATCAGGCGGTTCGCGGTGAGCACCCCGCACGTGCTGTCGTTCGCCGCCCTTGAGGCCACGCTGGACATCTGGGAACGGGTGGACCTGGCCCAGGTGCGGGCCAAGAGCATGGCGCTGACCTCGCTCTTCATCGACCTGGTCGGCGACGCGCTGGAGCTGGTCTCGCCGGCCGACCCCACGGAGAGGGGCAGCCAGGTCAGCCTGCGCCACCCCGACGGCTATCCGGTGATGCGGGCGCTGATCGACCGGGGTGTGCACGGAGACTTCCGCGCGCCCGACATCCTCAGGTTCGGCTTCGCGCCGCTCTACATCGGTTACGCCGACGTGCACGACGCCGCCACGACCCTGCTGGAGGTGCTGGACAAGGAGCTCTGGCGCGACCCCGCCTACGCCACCCGCCTGGCCGTCACCTGAGGTCTCCTGACACGTGTCCGGGCGGTGGCGGCCGTCAGCGCCACAGGTAGCGCGTCTGGGACGACCGTTTCCCGTCGGCGAAGGCGAACGCCTTGTCCGGCTGGACCCGGTAGAGCTGGACGGCTCCGGCCCGGACGCGGTCGCCCAGCTGGTACCAGGTCCCGTCGTCGCGGGTGAACTGCCAGCCGTAGGACTGCTCGAACGCGGCCGCCGCGGCGTGCCGGGTGTCCGGGTCGGTGACCAGGCTCGCGGTGCCTTCGATGACGTAGTTGGTGCTGGTCAGGGTGTCGGTTCCGCTGGTCAGCGCGCAGTGCTGGTTGGCGCTGAGGTTTTTGGCCTTCTGCTCGTTCTCGCCGGTGATGAACCACATCGCGCCGAACGCCCAGATCGCCACGAGTGGTGTCACGTGCGGGCGGCCGTCCCGGCGCACCGTGCAGAGCTGGAACTTCTGGATCCGGCGCAGCGCCCACTCCGTCTCCTCCCACGGCGTCGGAGTGGCATCCGGCGCGGAGAAGGGGCCGAGGACGGTCTGCGGCACGGCCGGGTCGCCGGTGGTGGGCGTGGACATGATCTCTCCTGGTGGCGGTTCAGGCGGAGGCGGCTCAGGTCATTCTGGCGAGATGGTCCGACAGAATCGTGGTGACCGAGAGCGCGGTGTCGAAGTTCGGGACGAGCCGGGTCTTCGTCAGCGCGAACGCGACGCCGCGCGCGGGGTCGGCGTAGGCGTAGCTGCCGCCTCCACCCGGCCAGCCGAACGCCACCGGTCTCTCCGCGGCGGGCGCGCCGATCCGGCCGATCGGAAAGCCCAGCGCCATCCGCGCCGGAGTGCCGAAGACCTGGTCCACGCCCACGTACGCGGGCGCGCACAGCTCTTCCAGCTGCGCGGAGCCCACGAGCTCGCCCCGCAGCAGGGCGTCGAACATCGCGGCGAGGCCGTGCGCGGTGGCGCTGCCCACCGACGGTATGTCGGCCTGCAGGATCGCCTCGTCGTTGCCGAAGTCCGCCCGCGGCCCGCTCTCCCAAGGCGCGAGGATCGCGTCACCGCCGTCCGGGACGGCGGGCCACTGCTCCGCCCGCTGCTCCAGGCGGGCCGGCCCCGGCAGCGACTCCGGCGGAGCGCCGAAGAAGAGCTGCCCCTCGATGCCGAGCGGCGCGGTGATCCACTCACGCAGCAGCTCGCGCATCGGCCGCCCGGTCGTCCGGCGGGCCAGCTCACCGACGAGATGGCCGAAGGTGTAGGCGTGATAGCCCATGGCGGCGCCGGGCCGCCAGCGCGGCTCGGCCGCGGCCAGCGCCGCGCACACCCTGGACCAGTCGGGCAGCTCGGCCGGAGTGATCTCGCGCGGCATGGCGGGAAGACCGGTCGTGTGGGTCAGGACGTGGCGCAGCGTCGTCGTGGCCTTGCCGCGTACGCCGAATTCGGGCCAATGATCCTCCACCAGGCTGTCGTAGCCGAGGAAACCGCGCGCGACGAGCATGTGAGCGAGCGTCGCGGCCATGTTCTTGCAGGTGGAGAAGCTGAAGATCGGCGTACGCGAGGTGAGCGGCCGGCCGGTGACCGGATCGGCCAGGCTGGCCACCGCGTCGACGATCAGCGTGCCGTCCTGATAGACGGCGACCTGCACGCCCGTCTCCACGTCTGTGCCGACGAGCGTGTCGAGGTGCCGCTGGATCCGGTCCTGTAGATCACTCATCGCCGTTCCCGCTCCGTAACCGGCACCGTCCGGCCGTCACCTGAGGTCGAGTTCCTTGACCGCGCGCTTGGGTGCGATGGCACGGTAGCTCTCCTCGACCCAGTCGAGCAGCACCTCGGTCTCGGGCAGCTCGGCCAGGAACGGCACGGTCACCCACCCGGCCTTGCCCAGCCCGTAACCGCTCGGCTTGGCCCCCTCGACCGTCAGCGCGTGGCCATGGGTCTCCGACAGCAGCTTCACCCCGAAGGTCGGGTCCCACTTCTCGGTCTGCTCGTCGATCCCGAGGAACAGGAAGACCTTCTTGTTGACCTTGATGACCGTCTCGCCCCAGGGATGGTCCTCGTGGCTCTCGGGCAGGCCGAGCGCGAACGCGCGCAGCTCTCGCCTCACGTCGTGCCAATCGCTCATGTTTTCGACATTAGCGTGGGACGCGGAACTCTTCGAGCTTGCGCTCGATGGCTCCTCTGATCCGCTCCCTGGCCTCCATCCGCGGCACGCCGGACATGAGCAGGCTGTCGTAGTCGGTGTCGAGGTGCCGGATCGAGGCGATGACGGCCAGGGTGATGGCGTTCTCGTCGAGCGCCCTGGCCGCCGCCGACCTGCCGACCCGGCCGCTGCCGCGCAGGCCGGCGTGCTCGGCGATCTCCCGCGCCCGCTCCTCGGGGCAGCCGGGGAACAGCCGGGCGATCTCGGCCGCCATCCGCGCCTGGAACTCGACGTCCTGATCCGCCCTGCGGACGCGGTCGCGCTCGCGGCGGCGCAGCCGCACCTCCTCGTCGGCCAGGCACCGGTCCTCGGCGGCGGCGAGCGCGGCCTCCTCCACCAGCAGGCCCTGGCGCTGGTAGAGCCGGCGCCGCCGGTTGTAGCGGACCACCACCGCCGACAGGCCGCTCTCCTGCTTGGCGCGGCGGCTGAGCGCGGCGTTGCCCGACGGCAGGAACACCAGGTGGTCCATGTCCGCGCAGGTCAGGCAGTGGGGCGTGTCGTCCTCCATGATCAGGTAGGGGCCGGTGCCGGCGCAGGACGCGCACGTCCAGTCGTCGAGCGGGGACACCGCCACCAGGTCGGGCGCCTTGCTCTGCGCCTCGGTGAGCCGGCGCACCCTGGCCTCGCTGAGGTCGGGCGAGAGCCAGTGCACCCGGAACGGCTCCTGCGCGTGCGCGGCGGTGAAGCGCAGCTCGCGGCGGTCCCGCGTGCCCGCGACGTACGGGGTGTCGACCGGCTTGAGCCCCTTGGCCCGCGCCCAGTCGCGCAGCAGGCCGGCCGTGGCCAGCAGGCGGTCCTCGTCGACCGCCGCCAGCTCGGCCAGCGTGGCCGCCCTGCCCTGCCGCCAGGTGTCCACGTGCCGGGTGTGCAGCCAGCGCAGAGCGGTCACCACGTCGATGAACGTCACGTACTTCCGGGTGGTCAACGCGATCTCGGCCGCCTCGGCGACCCGCCGCGCGAGGTTGGGCTTGCTCACAGGCTCTCCTTGCGCGGGCCCGTCAGCGGGCCGCGTCCGATGGTCCCCTCACTCACGTTCCAAGTTTGTCGTGAGATGGCGCGCCCCGAAGCTTTCCTTTGGACACTTACGGCAAGTAACTCCTTCGGATCTGGTCCTGGAGGAAATCGTGCGTCTGTTCTGGCCTGCCCTCCTCATGCTCGCCACCACGTGCGGGGTGGCGGAAGAGGGCACGCAACCCGTCGTGACGGGGCGGTTCGGCAGCAAGCCGAACGTCTCCATACCCATGGGCCAGCCGGGGCGCACGCCGCGGATCACGGTGCTGTCGATGGGCAGCGGACGGCGTACGGTGCCCGGTGACGTGGTGCTCGCCGACGTGGACATCCGGCGCTGGTCGGGCAATCGTCCCTATCTGAGCACCTGGGACGGCAACCAGCCCACCACGGTCGTCTTCGACGGCCGGCAGGTGTCGGAGACCTGGCGGCAGGCCCTCATCGGGCGGCCGGCGGGCAGCCGGGTCATGCTGGTCAGCCCGGCCGGCGAGGCGACGGGCCCGAACGTGCCGCTGGGCGGCCTCTCGCCCGCCGACACGCTGGTGCTCGTCTTCGACATCCTGGGGGGCTATCCGCCCGACGCCCGGCTCGTCGGGCGCGCGCTGCCGGTGGTCCCGGCCGACCTCACGCCGTCGGAGCCGCCGCGTACGCTCATCGACGGGTCGGGGCCGCGCGTGGAGGCCGGTGCGAAGGTGATCGTCCAGTACGTGGCCGCGTCCTGGCCGTCGCGGACCGTGGTGGACTCCTCCTACCGGCGGGGCGGACCGAGCGCGTACACGCTGGAGGCCGGCGCCGCGCCCATGTCCTGGGTCAAGGCGCTGACCGGGCAGCACGTGGGCAGCCGGGTGGCCGTGCCGTCGCCGGGAGAGCTGCCCATGCTCTACGTGATCGACATCCTCGACACGATCACGTCCGCGTAGTCCGGCCTTGGGCACCCCGTCGGATCGTCGTCTCCGGCGGGGGACGACAGCGATCGTCGTCTCCGGCGGGTTGTGCGGTTCCGGCGGCATGCGCGGGCGGTCGTCGTCTTCGGCGAGCTGTGCCGGCGTTCGTCAGGAGCCGGAGACGATCCTGCGGACGAGCCGCCTGATCTTCGACCCCTGCTGCGGCGTGCTGCGCAGCGACTCCAGCGCCTGCTCGGCCGTGGGCCGCTTGGCGGGCGAGTGGTCGAGCATCCGGCGGACCACGTCGGGCACGTCGGGGCCGCCGTGGGCGTCGGCGCTGGTCGGCAGCTGGCCGGTGAGGAGCTGGTAGGCGATGGCGCCGGCCGCGTAGACGTCGGAGGCGGTCGTCATCTGGTCGGGCCGCTCCTGGCACTCGGGCGCCACGTAGTGGGCGTCGAGCACGTTGCCCAGCTCGTGGGCCACGGTGTAGTTGCGCGGCCCCGGCTTGGCGTAGTCGAACCCGGTCAGCACGGCGTGCCCGGCGTCGGTGACCAGGAGGGACGCCGGGGTCAGCGCGCGGTGGACGACGCCGTTGGCGTGCGCGTGCGCCAGCCCGCGCAGCAGGTCCTGGATCACCGGCATCGGGGCGGCGCCCTTGCCCATCGCCAGGTGCAGCGCCTGGCCGTGGACGTCGTCGAGCACCAGCACGAACCGGCTCTCGTCGTCGATGGCGAAGAAGTCGCGCGAGCGCACCACGCACGGATGGGGCGGGATCCTGGCCAGCGACTGGTAGGCGTTGGCGATGCGCTGCCGTTCGGCTGCCCGCGACTCGTGGTCGGCCAGCGGATCGGCCTGGTAGACCCGCAGCAGCACGGTCTCGCTGCCCGGCAGTGTGGCGTTGAACGCGCGGTATTCGGTCACCTTGGCGTCGCCGCCGAGCTGCTCCTCGACCTCCCAGTTGCCGAACCTGGGCGGCGCGGTGCTGCGGCGCACGGTCTGGTTGAGCGCGTCGAGGATCGCCGTCAGGTAGGGCTTCGCGTCGGGACTGCACCCGCGCCTGACCCGGGAGACGTCGCTCAGCGTGGCCAGCAGGCCCGGCAGGTCGGTGACGTTGACCGCGTCGCGCCCGGCCGGGTCGATCAGCTCGGCGTCGGGCGAGGTGAGCACGACCAGGCTGTCGACGTAGACCCGTTCGAGCTGGGTGGCCCTGGACACCAGCAGGCCCTTGAGCGCCTTCGCCGTGCCCCGCAGCTTGGCCACGGGCGAGCCGAACGCCTCCCTGCGCGGGGGGAACCAGCGGGTGCCGGACACCTCGATGCGGCCCCTGGTGCCCTTGACGTCGACGACGACGAGCGAGTGGCCGGTCAGCACGATCAGGTCGACCTCGAACACGTCGTGGCCGCGCGGGACCTCGACGTTGTGCAGCAGCAGCCAGTCGCCGGGCGCGTGGTCGCGCAGATAGGCGATCACACGCCGCTCCGCGTCGTTCACCGGGCGTCCGCCGCCGACGATCTCTGCCATGACGACTATCCTCGCATGGGATCGCATTGACAACATACTGTCGAAATGACAAGATGCTGTCATGAAGCGAATCGTGCACCACGCCGTCTACGACACACTCGCCGACTGGGAGACCGGTCACGCGACCGCACACCTGCGCAACGGCCGCTACATGCGTGAGCCCGGCGGATTCGAGATCGTCACGGTGGGCCTGACCCGCGACCCCGTCGTCACCATGGGCGGCGTGCGCCTCACGCCCGACCTCGCGCTCGGCGACCTGTCGCCGGCCGGCAGCGCGCTGCTCATCCTGCCCGGCGCAGACCTGTGGGACGCGGGCGACTCGCTCGCGCCGTTCGCGCGCAAGGCGGGGGAGTTCCTCGACGCGGGCGTGCCGGTGGCGGCCATCTGCGGCGCCACGGCGGGGCTGGCCCGCGAGGGGCTGCTCGACGAGCGCGACCACACCAGCGCCGTGGTGCACTACCTCCAGGCGCAGCAGGGCTACGCCGGAGCCGGGCGCTACCTCGACCGGGACGCGGTGCTCGGGGGCGACCTCATCACGGCCGGGCCGACCGAGCCGGTGGCCTTCGCCAGGGAGATCTTCCGGCGGCTCGACGTCTACCGGCCCGAGGTGCTGGACGCCTGGTTCCGGCTGTTCGGGCACAGCGACGCCACGGCGTTCGAGGTGCTGGCGGCCGCATGAGCGAGAGTGCCGAGCTGCTGTCGGGGATGGCGCTGGGGTCGTTCCGGCTCAACGGGCAGTTCCTGCACGTCGCCGAGGGGCTGGCCCGGCCGGCCGGGATGACGGCGGCGTGGTGGCAGGTGCTCGGAGCCGTGCTGGACGAGCCCCTGCCCGTCGCCGGGATCGCCCGCGCCATGGGGATGACCAGGCAGGGCGTGCAGCGGATCGCGGACCTGCTGGTCGAGCGGGGGCTGGCCGAATACCGGCCCAACCCCGCGCACCGGCGGGCCAAGCTGCTGCGGCCCACCGCCGAGGGGCGGGCGGCCATCGCCGAGATCATCCCCGGCCATCGGGAGTTCGCCGACCGGCTCGTGGGGGAGCTGGGCGTGGAGACGGCACGAGACTGCCTGGAGGCGCTGCGCCGGCTGTCAGCGGCCCTCGACCGGCTCGGCGACAACCCCTGACGACCCCGGTCCCGGTCGCGCCACGCCGGTCCCGGACACGCCAGTCACTCCAGGTCCCCGCTCCCGGTCAGGCGGATTCTGCGGCGTGGTTTGAAGACCGAGAGTGTCGTGGCCGTCATCAGCATGACGATCTGGGCGCCCAGCGCCGCCACCTGGCCCCACTGCCGCGCCTCCGCCACGGACCGGCCGCCCGAGGTGGCGGCGGCCATTCCCTCCGGATCGAACAGGAACATGCCCACGCCGACCACGGCCAGCAGCAGCACCAGCTTGCCCGCCACCCAGTAATGGCGGAACACCCCCCAATGGCTGGTCAGGCCCAGTGTTATGCCGCTGGTCAATGCGATGAGGCTGAGCGGTATCCCGCCCGCGAACACCAGCGGCGACATCATCCGATAGGCCGAGTGCGTCAGCGCGGGATCGTTCGCCAGCGTCGCCGCCGTATTCAGCACGACCAGCCCCCAGACCTCCCCGACCAGCGCGACCGAAGCGATGACGTGGATGACCACGATCGTCCTCCTCATTCGCGGCCGCATCGCACCCGCCTCCTTTCCTGGTCCAGGCGGCCATCCTCACCGCTCCAGGCGCGCGCGACGTCCCCCCTCGGGCGGCCGTCCGGATACACCGCAGGGCGTAGGGCGATATTCAAGTTTCGGGCGATCCTTGCCTAACCGGTGGTGAGCCGATAGGCGGGCATTCTCGCGGAGAGCCAAAACGGATGTCGATTTCCGGCCTGCCGGTGGCGGTTAAATGCCGGGCGCGGTCGACGGGCGTGAAAACACCGTGCCAAGAAAGAGGGGTTCCGGCTCGGCCTCCGGCAGGGCCAAATGAGTTGCGGTTCTCGCTGCCTGCCGCGATTGTTATTGGCGGCACCTCACAGCCCTGCACAAACGACTATGGCGTCGGGAATTCCGCGCCGATCCATGGAGGAAAGCACACATGATCCGTCGCATTCTCGCCGGTGCAGCAATCGCGGCCGTCGCTCTCGGTTTCTCCGCGTCCGCCGCCTCGGCCGACGTCGGCCCCAACCCGCACAACAGCGGGCAGAGCATTCTGAGCCAGTTCAGCATCCTGGACGACCTGACCGCGCTGAACGACGTCCTGAACGACTCCGTCAAGTACGTCGACGTGCTGACCATCGCCCACCTGCAGGACATCGACGCCGACGTCCTGAGCAACGTGGAGAACTCCGGCGACAACAACTGACGACTCCTCACATGGCGTAGGCAGGAAGGTGATCGGCGGCTTTCCGAATATGCGGAGAGCCCGCCCGGCCAAGATCGTCTTTCTGGTGCCTTGAGGTAGGCCGAATGTACGGGCCGTGGACATCGCGACCACGGCACTGGCTTGGTGCGCACCGAGCTACGCGCATCGCGCGGTCCGGGTCGATCACTGCAGGACGACCCCGGGCCGCGCGATCGTCGTTTTCTCAGGCGAGCGGATCGAGGTTCGCCGAGGTCTCGCTGGGCCGGATCACGCCCATGAAGGTCCGCCGATCCAGCGCGTCCACCCGGACGACCTGCCCCGTGTACGGGGCGTGCACCATCCGCGTCGCGTCCACCGCCACGGCGACGTGCTCTGGCCCCGGACTGCCCGGGTCGCTGTCGTAGAAGACCAGATCCCCCGGCTCCACCTGCTCCTTGGCCACGCGGATCCCCGAGCGCCACTGCTCGTGCGTGGTCGTCCCGATGAGCACCCCCGCCCGCGCCCAGGCGTACTCCGTCAAGCCCGAGCAGTCGAAGCCGAGCGTCTTGGCGCCTTTCCCGATCCCGAATCCGGGCCCGCGCACCCCGCCGCCGCCCCACGAGTAGGGAATTCCGATCATCTCCATCGCCGCCCGCGCCGCGATGGCCCCGGCTCCTGACCGTATCGCCGCGACGGGCCGGCATATTTGCGCGGGACAAGCGCCGGCGGCCGCCACGGCAGCGCCGGGAAACGCGCTGACAAGTGTGCCCGCCAGTACGGTCAGCAGCACCGGCCTTATTCCGTTCATGGCATATTCAGCGCTCCTCGACTCGTTGACGCCGAGCCCGTGGTCACGGCGCTCTACCGCTAACATTCCTCCATCCCTATGCGGATAAAACGCCCTTTGGTCAGGCAGGGTGTGTGTATGGGCATAAGATGAAAAATTGCCGTCATGCCGCCCCGGGCATATCAGGACCACTCGGACATATCCCGACTGGGGATGATCGGCAGCCAAGGAATTGGGGCGGGTATTTGACTTTGGCTTAGCGTGCTCGGGTTGCGGCGCGCCGACGGGCCGCGAGATTGTTATTCAGGGAATCTCGCAGTGCTGTGCGAGTGATTCACGATGACGCGCATCCCGCGCCGATTCCGACGAAGGAGAAACAAACAAATGATCCGTCGCATTCTCGCTGGTGCAGCGATCGCGGGCTGCATGTTCGGGATGTCGGCCACGAGCGCCTCGGCCGACGTCGGTCCCAACGCGTTCAACAAGGGCAAGCAGATCCTCAGCCAGCTGAGCATCCTCGACGACGCCACGGTGGCCAACGACGTCCTCAACGACTCCGTCAAGTACATCGACATCCTGACGGCCCTGCACCTGCAGGACATCGACCTCAACGCTCTCAGCAACCTGGAGAACGTGGGCGACAACAACTGATCGCCTGAGGGCGGCGGCGGCTCGACGCCCAGGTCCGCGCGCCTCGGTGTGACGGCGCTCCGGCAGCCACGAACCCCTCGTGGCGGCACCTTGCCGGAGTGCTCCGCGCCGGTCGCGTACGCGGAGCCGGGCGCGGCGGGTCACCGTCCTCGGTAGATCGCGAATCCGAACAGGCCGGTGTCCGTCAAGCCCGCAGCCGGCGCGGGTACGGCCCGCCTGTTCGGAAAGCGCTACCTACCAACATTCACCCTAAAAACGGTCATAACACGGCGAAGAATACCTATTAATTAATTCCTCGTGTAGCCTGTATTTCAGGAAATTCGGCAATATGACCCCCATAGGTGCGTGTTGGGGGGTGCGAGGAGTGTGTAGCGTCCAGCAGCGACTGCTCTACCAGGACGAGCAGCTGAGCATCACCGTGGCGATGACGTCCGCGGCTCCGGTCGTCACGCTGATCGGCGAGATCGACGCCACCAACAGTCCGGCGCTGGCCGGCGTCCTGGCGAACTGCCGCCAGGACCCCGAGCGGAACGCCGTCGTTCAGAATGGCCCCTGCCCCTACATCGATGTCGACACCGGCGCGCTGAGCTTCATCGACGTGTCAGGCCTGCGTGTGCTGGTCATGCCCATGTTGCCCGCCGGGCAACGCTGGATCCGGCTGCACAACGTCACGCCGGCTCAGCGGCGGCTGCTGCGCCTGATGGGGTGGTACTACCAGCCCACGGTCCACCACGTGCCCCTGTGAGCTCGTCATCGCGGCCGAGCTGCCCAGCCCCGTGGGGCCGCCGAGCCGCCACCGCGCCGAGCGGTGGTGACGGAGCAGCGACGGCTCGTCGTAGCGCGAGCACTCGCGGTGCCAGTGGGCGACGCCCGCAAGCCAGTCGCGCAGCTCGGCCACGAAGGCGTCGAGGTCCCGCCGCGCGGCGGCGTCGAGGCCGAAGTTGGCGCAGAGGATCGGCAGCTCGTGCGCCACGATGTGCTCGAACTGCCGCACCCGCGAGGCCATCAGGTCGTTGACGACCTCCAGCGCGGCCGGGTAGTCGCAGTCGAAGAAGTTCTGCACCACCAGCACGGCGTTGTGCACCTCGCCGTCGAACTCGATCTCCTTCTGGTACGAGAACATGTCGTTGACCAGCATCCCGGCGTCCATCATCGCGTTCTCCAGCGCCACCATCGGACCGGCCGCGTAGAACTGCCTCGGGATCGCCTTCGAGTGCCGCAACCGGCACAGGCTCATCGTCAGCTTGGAGCCGAAGGTGTGCCGCCGCATCTCCAGGTAGTCCACCGGGTCGGGGATGTGGTGGGCGATCTCGCCGGCCAGCTCCCACAGCCAGGCCGCGCACATGTCCTCGACCGCCGTACGCAGCTCGCGGCGGTCCTCGACCGGCATCGGCCCCGCCGTCCTGGCCCAGAGGTCGGCCAGCCCCCGCTCCAGCGCGCCGACCGGCTGCGGCGGGGCGGAGCAGTCGAGCGGCATGAGCTCCTTGAACCGGTCCACGCTCACCTTGGCCGCCGACAGGTTACGGGTCCCGCCGAAGACGACGGGGAAGTAGTCGTCGCCGTACGTGCCCCAGGCCAGCCAGAAGGAGGCCAGGTCGAGCTCCTCCGGCGAGGCGTCCGGATGCAGGCCCGCCGCGCACAGCGGCAGGTCGTAGTCGACCAGCTTCGCCTCGTCCCACACCGCCGTGCCGACCACCCCGTGCTGCGGCTCCAGCATGCCCATCGCCCGGCACCAGTCCACGGTCTCCCGCCGTGACCGGTCGAGGTGCGGCGACAGCTTCAGGTCGAAGGGCACGTACAGGTCGGGGATGCGCGAGGGACCCACGCGCGGGTACGGCACGTGCGCGAAGTTCCGCAGCCGCTTGGCGCCCAGCAGGTCGAGCGCCGACGACATGCCGAGCGGCCGGCTCGCCCTGGCCCGCGCGTTCATGTACCGGCTGGAGCGCAGGTGCCACTCGTGCCCGCCCGACTGCCAGTCCTGCAGCCCCTTCACGTACGCCAGCACGTCGGCCGCGCCGATCGGGTCGACGGCGTGCTCCACGAACAGCGGCCCCAGCTCGAACGCCGCCGTGTGCTCGAACTGTTGCATCCGCGAGGTCAGCAGGTCGTTGACCGCCTCGGCGGCCTCCTGAGTGCCGCAGCCGAGGAACGTCTCCAGCACGAGCACCCCGTTGCTCAGCTCACCCTCGTCACGGACCTCACGCTCATAGGAGAACAGGTCGTTGCGCAGGTGAACGGCGTCGGAGAAGGAGTCGCGCAGCACCCGCATCGGCCGCGACGCCGCGATTTTGGCCGGCACCTCGGCCGCCACGGCGTGCTCGACGAGCCCGGCCGACCAGGGGGCGCCGCCGACCTTGCGCCGCATCTCGATGTACTCGACCGGGTTGGCCACCCGGCCCCTGTTGATGTTGGCCAGCTCCCACAGGGACTCGTCGAGCAGGTTGCGGGTGCTCTCCGCGAACCGCGCCCGCCAGTCGGCGGACATGCCCGGCACCGTACGCGGCCACAGGTCGGCCAGACCGGCCTCCACCGGGCCTGACGGTTCGGGCACCGTCAGGTCCGAGCCCATCGGCATGAACCCGGCCAGCCGGTCGAGATACGTCTTGCCGCCCTTCAGGTCACCGGTGCGCTTGAAGACCTCAAGGAAGTGGTCGTCGAAGAAGAAGACCCACACGTACCAGTCGGTGATCAGACTCAGCTCGGCGCCGTCGCAGTCGGGATGGGTGTAGGCGCACATCAGCGGATAGTCGTGGGCGTCGAGGTCGGCCTCCTCCCAGACGCCCGAGCCCTCCAGCATGCCCATGTCGCGCGCCCACCGCCTGGAGTGGGCGCGGGCCTCGTCCAGGTGCGGGTTGAGCCGGGCCGGATACGGCTGGTAGAAGTCCGGCAGTTCGAACGGCTGGGACATCATCGCTCCTTCACGTGAACGGTCAGCGCGCCACCTCGACGTTCTCCAGCACGCCGAGCGCGTCCGGCACCAGGACCGCGACCGAGTAGTAGGCGCTGACCTGGTAGGACGCGACGGCTCTCGCGTCGATGCCGGTGAAGCGCACGCTCAGCCCCGGCTCGCGCTCGCCGGGGACGCCGCCGCGGTGGAGGCCGACGACGCCCTGATCCTCCTCGCCGGTGCGCAGGACGAGGATCGAGGTCGTGCCGTCCCGGCTGATCGGGATCTTGTCGCAGGGCAGGATGGGCACGCCGCGCCACGCGGTCAGCCGCGAGCCGTCGATCTCGACGCTGTCGGGATAGACGCCCCTGGCGCTGCACTCGCGGTGGAAGGCGGCGACGGCGCGCGGATGGGCCAGGTAGAAGCGGGACTTCTTCCTGCGGCACAGCAGCTCGTCCAGGTCGTCGGGGCCCGGCGGGCCGGTGCGGGTGTGCACGCGCTGGCCGGGGTGGGCCTGGTGGAGCAGCCCGAAGTCGCGGTTGACGATCATCTCGCGCTCCTGCGACTCGCGTACCGCCTGGATGGTCAGGCGCAGCTGCTCCTCCTTCTGGTCCATCGGGTCGTTGTAGAGGTCGGTGACCCGGGTGTGCACGCGCAGCACGGTCTGCGAGACGCTCAGCTCGTACTCGCGCGGCCCCGGATCGTAGTCGGCGAACGTGCCGGGCAGCGTCACCTCGCCGCGGTGCCCGGCGGCCGTGGCGATCTCGGCCTCGCCCCACCTGTTCTGCGGCGCGGCCCGGCGGGCGCGGTAGGCGGCGAGCCGGTCGCGCAGCGCCGGTGACCGCTCGCTCAGCGCGCGCAGCTCCTCCCAGCGCAGGAACAGCACCGTGCAGGCGGTGTCGGCCGTCAGCGTGCTGTCCCACGGCTCGCCAGGGGCGGGTTCGTCGGCGCCGGCGTGGTCGCCGCCGGCCAGGATGCCGGCGAAGGCCCGGGCGCCGTACTCGCCCGCCCGGATCCTCCGCACCCGCCCGCGGGCGACGACGATCAGCTCGTCCGCCGGCCGTCCGGCCCGCACGATCGTGTCGCCGCGCTCGTACTCCCGCTGCTCGAACCGGTCGCCGACCAGGTCGAGCACGGGGTCACCGGCCAGCCCGTGCAGCGGCGGCAGCTCGGCCAGGGTCGGTGGGACGACGTGGATCCTGGCCCCGGTGTTGGCGAAGCTCACCCGGCCGCCGCCGACCGGGTAGGTGAGCCGCCGGTTCACCCGGTAGACCCCGCCCGCGACGTCCACCCACGGGAGCACCCGCAGCAGCCAGCGCGGGGAGATCTCCCGCATCTGGGGGGACGTCTTGGTCGTCGTGGCCAGGTTGCGCGCCGCCGGGGCGCCGAGGCTCGACCTCTGGCCGGGCTCCGCTGTCATCACACCAACTCCTGACGGGAAAGGGCGGCTGCTAGCCGTTGCGGCCGAGCTCGACGTCCTCCAGCACGCCGAGCGCGTCCGGCACCAGCACGGCGGCCGAGTAGTAGGCGCTGACGAGGTAGGAGATGACCGCCTTCTCGTTGATGTTCATGAACCGGACCGACAGGCTCGGCTGGTACTCGTCGGGGATGCCGGTCTGGTGCAGGCCGACGACGCCCTGGTTCTCCTGCCCGGTGCGCATGAGCAGGAAGGACGTCGTCCGGGTGCCCGAGACCGGGATCTTGTTGCACGGGAAGATCGGCACGCCCCGCCAGGCCGGCACGCGGTGCCCGCTGACCTCACTCGACTGCGGGTAGACGCCGCGCTTGCTGCACTCGCGGCCGAACGCGGCGATGGCCTGCGGGTGGGCCAGGAAGAACGACGGCTCCTTCCACACGGTCGACAGCAGGTCGTCGAGGTCGTCGGGGGTGGGCGGGCCGGAGCGGGTGCGGATGCGCTGGCCGAAGTCGGCGTTGTGCAGCAGGCCGAACTCCCTGCTGTTGATCAGCTCGTGCTCCTGGCGCTCGCGCAGCGCCTCGATCGTCAGGCGCAGCTGCTGGTCGAGCTGGCTCATCGGCTGGTTGTACAGGTCGGAGACGCGGCTGTGCACGCGCAGGACCGTCTGGGCCACGCTCAGCTCGTACTCGCGCGGGCTCTGCTCGTAGTCCACGAACGTGCCGGGCAGGACGGCCTCGCCGACGTGGCCGGCCGACATGTTGATCGCGGCCTCGCCGTAGTCGTTCTGCTTCCGGTCGCCGCTGGTACGCCAGCGCTCGACGTGCTCGCGCAGCGCCGGGACCTGCTCGGCGATCTGCTCGAAGTCCTGGCGGGAGAGCGTGAGCACGGTGGTGGCCGTCTTCGCGCGGGCCGAGAACTCGTGCCTGCCGCCCCCGGCCAGGCTCAGCTCGCCCAGGTGGTCGCCGTCGGCCAGCACGCCGAGGTTCTGCTCGTCGCCGTACGAGCCGCGCCCGACCTTGGCCACCCGGCCGTGCGCGATCAGCACGAGCCGGTCCACCTCGCCGCCCTCGGAGACGATCTCCTCGCCCGCCTCCACCTCGCGCTGGCTGAACCGGTCGGCCAGCGCTCCGAGCACCTCCATGTCGTCGAAGCCGCGCAGCATGGGCAGCTCGGTCAGCTCGGCCGGGATCACCCGCACCTCGGCACCCGTGGTGGTGAAGGTGATCCGGCCGTCGCCCAGCGTGTACGTCAGCCGCCGGTTGACCCTGAACACGCCGCCCGAGCACTGCACCCACGGCAGCAGCCGCAGCAGCCACCGGCTGGTGATCTCCTGCATCTGCGGCGGCGTCTTGGTGGTCGTCGAGAGCTGTTTGGCCGCGTCGGTACTGAGGCTGAGCTGCCCGTTCCCGTTGCCGTTCTCGGGTGCCGTGGTGTGCGTGGTTTCGGTCATCGTGGTGCACCGCCAATCTGTGGATGGGACCTAGCGAGGGTTGCGGGAGGATCGGAGTTCGAGCGGCAGCGAGAACGTGAGGGTCTCCTCCGTCAGCGTCACCTGCTCCACGTCGGCGTATCCGCGGGCCGAGAGCCAGGCCAGTAAGTCGCCGACCAGGCTCTCCGGCACGGACGCGCCGGAGCTCACCCCGACGGTCGCGACACCGTCGAGCCAGCGTTCGTCGGCGTCGGCGGCCCGGTCGACCAGGTGGGCGGCGCCCGCGCCGGCGTCGAGCGCGACCTCGACCAGCCGCCGGCTGTTGGAGGAGTTGGGCGAGCCGACCACGATGACGAGCTCGCACTCCGGCGCGATCCTGGTGATCGCCTGCTGGCGGTTCTGGCTGGCGTAGCAGATGTCGTCGCTCGGCGGATCGACCAGGCCGGGGAAGCGCTCACGCAGCGCCGAGACGGCCCGCATGGTCTCGTCCACGGCCAGCGTGGTCTGCGACAGCCAGCTCATCCGGCCGGAGCCGGCCGTCACCAGGTCGTCCGGCCTGGCCGGATCCACGACGTGGATGCGCTCAGGCGCCTCGCCGACCGTGCCCTCGACCTCCTCGTGCTCGGCGTGGCCGATGAGGACGATCTCGTAGCCCTCTTCGGCCATCCGCGCGGCCTCCTTGTGCACCTTCGTGACCAGGGGGCAGGTGGCGTCGATCGAGCGCAGGCCGCGCAACCCGGCCTCGTCCTTCACCGCGGGCGAGACACCGTGGGCGGAGAAGACGACCAGCGCGCCGTCGGGGACCTCGTTGAGCTCCTCGACGAAGACCGCGCCGCGCCGGGTCAGGTCGTCGACCACGAAGGTGTTGTGCACGATCTGTTTACGCACGTAGACGGGGGGTCCGAAGCGTCTCAGCGCCTCTTCCACCGTCATGATCGCGCGTTCCACGCCCGCGCAGTAGCCGCGCGGGGCAGCGAGAAGTACCCGTCCCATCCGGAGGTCCCCTTACGTGGTGCGGTGGGCGAGCTGGTCGGCCATGAGGGCCAGCACGCCGGCCGCCTCCGGCTTGATCTGTGCCCGGCCCAGGGCGGTCATGGCCTGGTCCACCCGTTCCTCGATCATCTCCTCGACCCTGGCCAGCGCGCCCGTGTCGATCAGGATCTGCCGCACCTCCGCGGCGTGCTCCTCGTCCAGCGCCGGGTTGCCGTGCCAGCTCCGCAGGTGAACGAGCTGGGCGGGGGAGGCGTGCTGCACGGCGTGCGCGAACATCACCGTCTGCTTGCCCTCCCGCAGGTCGTCCAGCGCCGACTTGCCCGTCTGCGCCGACGAGCCGAACGTGCCGAGCACGTCGTCGCGCAGCTGGAACGCCTCGCCCAGGGGCACGCCGAAGCGGGAGTACTCGTCCAGCAGCTCCAGTGGCGCGCCGGCCAGCGCGCCCCCGATCTGCAGCGGCCGTTCGACGGTGTATTTCGCGCTCTTGTAGCGGATCACGGTCAGCGCCTCCGCCTCGGTCGCGCCCGAGCGGAGCTGGGCCAGCACGTCGAGGTACTGGCCGCTGATGACCTCGGTGCGCATGGTGTCGAACACGTGGTGCGCCGTCCGCAGCCGGGCGCCGTCCACGCCGCACGACGACAGCAGCGCGTCGGACCAGGCCAGGCTGAGCGTGCCGAGCAGGATGCCGCCCGCCCGGCCGAACGCCTCCGCCCCCGGCCCGTCGTGCAGCCCGGCCAGGCTCATGTGGATGGTGGAGCGGCCCCGGCGCAGCTCACTGCCGTCCATGATGTCGTCGTGGATCAACAGGCCCGCATGGCACAGCTCAAGGGCGGCGGCGGCGCTGATGATCTCCTCACAGTCGTCGCCGCCGGCGCCGCGCCAGCCCCAGTAACACAGCTGCGGCCGCACGCGCTTGCCGCCGCCGAGGATGAACGAGGACAACAGACCGTAGGCGGCCTCGACGCCCGGGTCGGAGATCTGGGCGCCCCAGGATTCCAGGAAACCGCTCAGACGCTGATCAATGCGTGAACCAAGGGAATGCTGGGTGAAGCTCACCGGCATACGCACGGCTCCTTCTCTCTCGAGTCGGTCGCTACCCCTAGTTACTCATCGAATACGGAGAGTGTAAAGCTTCTCCCGCGGCTTGGCCATGGGCACGCGGGAGGAAACACCAGGTCGCCGGGGCCGATCCACGGCACGACAAAAAACGGCCCTGACGGTGTCGTCACCGTGCGGGGCCGGAGCGGAGAAAGGTCAGGAAGGGAAGGTCACGGGGTGAGCGGCGGGCGCTCCTGGTCGGTGAGCGGCTGGGCCCCGAGCTCGAACGTCATGCCGCGCCGGCCGGCCACGCTGGTCACCGGGCGGCCGAGCTGTTCGCTCACCCGGTGCACCACCTCCTGGAAGTGGCGCTGCAGCTCCGGGTCCTCCACGGCGGACAGGCGGACCGAGCCCTTCTCCACGAGCTCCTTCGCGAGCCATTCGGACATGGTCACCCGGAAGCGGGCGGCCTCGTCGGGGGTGAGGGGTGTCGGCGCCATGGGGGCAGTCTAGGCGTTCGCTGCGACGTGGGAGCCGTTTGGAGAGCTACGTGGGGGTATGCGGCTTTTGTAACCTCTGGCTGAGGAGACGAGGATGAAGGCAGTCACCTGGCACGGCAAGCGCGACGTGCGGGTCGAGGACGTCCCCGACCCGTCGATCAAGGAGCCGACCGACGCTGTCATCAAAGTGACCAGCACCGGGATCTGCGGCTCCGACCTGCACCTGTACGAGGTCCTCGGTCCCTTCATGGCCGAGGGCGACATCCTCGGGCACGAGCCCATGGGCGTCGTCGAGGAGGTCGGGTCCGCGGTCTCCGGCATCCGGCCGGGCGACCGCGTGGTCGTCCCGTTCAACATCGCCTGCGGTCACTGCCACATGTGCGGGCTGGAGCTGTACGCGCAGTGCGAGACCACCCAGGTGCGTGAGCACGGCATGGGCGCCGCCCTGTTCGGCTACACCAGGCTCTACGGCCAGGTGCCCGGCGGGCAGGCCGAGTACCTGCGGGTGCCCGAGGCCCAGTTCGGCCCGATCAAGGTCCCGGAGGGGCCGCCGGACGAGCGCTTTCTGTACCTGTCCGACGTGCTGCCGACCGCCTGGCAGGCCGTCGCGTACGCGGAGATCCCTGAGGGTGGCAGCGTCACGGTCTTCGGCCTCGGGCCGATCGGCCAGATGTGCGCCCGCATCGCCCGCCACCTCGGCCGCCGCGTGATCGGTGTGGACGGCGTCACCGCCCGCCTGGAGATGGCCCGCCGCCACGGCATCGAGGTGATCGACGCGAGCGAGGTCACCGACGTCCCCGGGGAGGTCCGCGGGCTCACCGGCGGGCGCGGCACGGACGCGGTCATCGACGCGGTCGGCATGGAGGCCCACGGCTCGACCGCGGCCAAGATCGCCCAGACGCTCACCGGGCTGCTGCCCGACGCGGTGGCCGCGCCGCTCATGTCGAACGCGGGCGTGGACCGTCTGGCGGCGCTCAACCAGGCCATCGACACCGTCAGGCGCAGCGGGGTGATATCGGTCATCGGCGTCTACGGCGGGATGACCGACCCGATGCCCATGCTGCGCATGTTCGACAAGGGCATCACGCTGCGCATGGGCCAGGCGCACGTCAGGAGGTGGATCAGCGCGCTGATGCCTCTGGTGACCGATGACGCCGACCCGCTGGGCGTGATGGATCTGACCACTCACCGGATGCCGCTGGAGCGGGCCCCGCAGGCGTACGAGATGTTCCAGAAGAAGTCCGACGGCGCGGTGAAGATACTGCTGCAGCCCTGATGTCGCAGGTCACCGGCGAGTGATCGGGGTTTCGTGACCGGGGACGCGGGCAGCGGTGCAGCCATGAGAGTGGTTGTGGTGGGAGCTACCGGGAACGTCGGCACCAGCGTCGTACGCGCGCTGGCCGCGGACGAGGACGTGACTTCGATCGTCGGGGTCGCCCGCCGGCTTCCCGGCTGGCGGATCGACCGCACCGAGTGGCGGCAGGCCGACGTTGCCACCGACGACCTGACCCCGATCTTCGACGGCGCGGACGCCGTGGTGCACCTGGCCTGGCTGTTCCAGCCGACCCGGCACCCAGCGGTCACCTGGCGGGCCAACGTGCTGGGCAGCATGCGGGTCTTCCGCGCCGCGGCGGAGGCGGGCGTGCCCGCGCTGGTCCACGCCTCGTCCGTGGGGGCGTACTCGCCCGGGCCCAAGGACCGGCCGGTCGACGAGAGCTGGCCCACGCACGGCTGGCCGGGAGCGGCGTACGGGCGGGAGAAGGCCTACGTGGAACGGGTGCTCGACGTGTTCGAGCACGACCATCCCCATGTCCGGGTCGTGCGCATGCGGCCCGGCTTCATCTTCCAGCGCGCCGCGGCGACCGAGCAGCGCAGGCTGTTCGGCGGGCCGTTCGTGCCCAGGCGGCTGGTCCGGGCCGGGCGGATCCCGTTCGTGCCGGACATCCCCGGCCTGCGCATGCAGGTGCTGCACGCCGCCGACGCGGCCGAGGCCTACCGGCTGGCCGTCACCCGGGAGGTGCGGGGCGCGTTCAACATCGCCGCCGAGCCCGTGCTCGACCCGCACGACCTCGCCGAGCTGCTCGGCGCCCGCACGGTCCCGGTGCCGAGCGGCCTGGCCAGGGCGGCGGTGGCCGCGGGCTGGCACCTGCGGCTCGTGCCCGCCGCGCCCGGGCTGCTCGAACTGTTCCTGCGCATCCCGGTCATGCGGACGGACCGGGCGCGGGAGGTGCTCGGCTGGACCCCGCGCCACTCCTCCTTCGAGGCCATGCGGGAGTTGTTCGAAGGCATGCACGACGGTGCGGGGATGGACACCGCGCCACTGGCGCCCGACGGGGGACCGATGGCCCGCGTACGCGAACTGGCCACCGGCATCGGCGGACGCCCGTAACGACATGACGGTGTGTAAGACTCGGCCGCAGGGGAAGATCTAAGATCACGCGGGGTCCTGAAGCGTGGCCTGTGTGTCGGAACGACACGGAGGAGCGCATGCGTACCCTGATCACCCAGGATTTCAGTCTCCAGGACGTCACGAAACTGCGTCACGCCGTGTCCGAGCAGGCCAGAAGCTGCGGGCTGCACGGCCCGAGGCTCGACGACTTCGTGCTGGCGGTGCACGAGAGCGTGGTCAACGCCATCGAGCACGCGGGCGGGCACGGGTGGTTCAAGCTGTGGACGGTCAACGGGGTGATCCGCTCCGAGACCAGCGACCGGGGCGCGGGCATCCCGGAGGCATACGTGAACGGCGGCAAGCGGCCGTCCGACGAGTCCCACACCGGGCGGGGGATCTACCTGATCAGGCGGCTGTGCGACGCGGCCGACTTCCGCACCGGGCCGGGCGGCACCACGGTCCTGCTGACCATGCGGTTACCACGGGAGAGCGGCCTGACGGCGTCGGGCAGCATGCGGCGCATCCGGGTCACCGCACCGGGCGGGAGCCCGCCCGGCCGCTTCACCGCCTGATCCCGCTCCGGGTTCCGGCGCCGCACCACGTGACTTCCGCACCCGCGCCACGTGCTCCCCGGCGCCGGGTCCCGGGCCGTCTGACCTGGCCGAGCGCCAGGTAGGCTCAAGACGACGGAAAGGGATCACTACGTGAGCGGCGAAGAGCTTTCCCCCGGGATCATCGCTCCCGTCCGGCGCATCGGGCGGCGCGAGTTCGATTTCGAGCGCCAGGTCGCCATCATGGCCATCGTCAACAGGACGCCCAACTCCTTCCACGACCAGGGCCGCACGTTCGAGCTCGACCGCGCGGTCGAGGCGGCGACGCGGGCCGTTTCCGAGGGGGCCGACTGGGTCGACATCGGCGGCTTCGCCTTCTCCGCGGCCCAGGTCCACATCGACGTCGCGGAGGAGATCGACCGGGTGGCCCCGGTCATCGCCAGGGTCAGGGCCGCCACCGACGCGGTGATCTCGGTCGACACCCACCGCCCCGAGGTGGCCAGGGCCGCCGTCGAGGCGGGCGCCGACGTCATCAACGACACCAACGGCCTGCGCGAGCCCGGCCTGGCCGAGGTCGCCGCCGAGACCGGCGCCGGCGTCATCGTCACCCACAGCCTGGGCGGCCCCGGCCGCCGGGTCTTCCGGCCGAGTTACGCCGACGTCGTGTCGGAGGTGGCCGACTTCCTGCGCGAACGGGTCTCGGCCGCGCTCAAGGCCGGCATCCTGCCGGAGAGGATCATCATCGACCCCGGCCACGACCTCAACAAGAACACCTTCCACTCCCTGGAGCTGACGCGCCGGCTGGAGGAGATCACCTCGATCGGCTACCCCACGCTGGTCGCGCTGTCCAACAAGGACTTCATCGGCGAGACGCTCGACCGCCCCCAGGGGGAGCGGAAGGAGGGCACGATCGCCGCCAACGTGGTCTCCATCCTCAAGGGCGCCCGCATCCTGCGCGTGCACGACGTCGCGGCGACCGTCGCGTCCGTGCGCATGACCGAGGCCGTGCTCGGCTGGCGCGGCCCCGTGGCCCCCAGTCACAACCTGGCGTGAGGAGAGCACACCCGTGAGCGAGCGCAAGCCCGTCGGACTTCCCTTCGAGAGCTGGATCGACCGGCAGATCCGGGAGGCCGAGGAGCGCGGCGAGTTCGACGACCTGCCCGGCAAGGGCAAGCCGCTGCCCAACCTCGACCGGCACCTCGACGACATGTGGTGGATCAAGCAGAAGGTCGAGAGCGAAGGGCTGTCGATGCCGCTGCCGCCCACGCTGGCGTTGCGCAAGGACGCCGAGCGGGCGCTGGCCGAGGCGCGCGGGGCCCGGTCGGAGACCGAGGCCAGGCGGATCGTGACGGAGATCAACGAACGGATCCGCGCGGCGATCAGGACGGGGCTGCAGGGGCCGCCGCTCAACCTGATGCCCTTCGACGAGGACGAGATCGTCGCGGAGTGGCGACGGGCCCACCGGTAGAGCCGCCGCACCGGCGTAGGGGCCGGGCGCGACGGACCTGGCGCGACGGACCTGGCGCCGCGGGCGATGGACCTGGGCGCCGCGGGGCGACGGGCCTGGGGCCGCGGGCGATGGACCTGAGGAAGGGGCCGGGGCGCGATGGCCCCGGCCCCTTCCCGGTTGCCGAGGGACCCGGGTCAGGCGGGTCCCTCTGACCGGCCGGCGTCCCGGGTCAGGCGGGTCGCCGGCCGGCCGGGTCTCTCAGTTGATCGGCGGGTAGGCGTTCTGCAGCAGCTGCCTGAACTGGGCGGAGAACCACTGCCCCGACAGCGGCGCGTCGGCCAGCGCGCCCGACGGGTTGTTGCCGTTGAGTTCGTTGCCGGGGTAGGTCGGGTCGCACATCCGGTCGAACCTCTTGCCCTCGTCGTTCTCGATGTCCGTGCTGGCGCCGTCGGACTCGCCGGGCGGCTTGATCCAGACGTAGGCGTCGAGGCCACTGGCCGGAGCCGCGGTCGGCCGCGCGCCTAGGCCCGCGCCGCTCTGGTTGCACCAGTTGCCGGCGTGGATGCGGCGGTCGGTCCGTGACTGGTCGACGAACTGGTCCACGTTGGTCGAGGTGCTCGGGCCGCTCGGGCGGGCGCTGCCGCCCCAGCCGTTGCGCGAGGTGTCGATCAGCATGCCGAGCCCGGAGCGGAAGCCCTTGGCGATCAGGGCGGTGCGCAGGGCGAGGGCGAAGGACTGCTCGTCCACGTAGTAGTTCCAGTCGACCCACTCGGACTGGCGCACCGAGGTGCCGTTCACCGTGCTGTTGATGGTGAAGTACGGCTCGGTCGACGCCGAGTAGTTGGCGGTGTTGACGATGAAGCCGTCCACGCTGTCCACGCCGGCGGTGGTGCCGGCCACCGTCTCGTAGAAGAGGTTGACGGAGGGCTGGAAGTTCGAGTCCCAGCCGAGCCACGCGTGGTGGGCGGCGTCGATGTAGGTGTAGACGTTGGTGATGGCGTGCAGCTGGTTGAGCGCGTACCGGACGCCGTCACGGTAGCCGCCGGTGCCGTTGGCCTCGCGGCAGTCGGCGAACCTGTCCAGGTTGGTGACGAGGTTCGGCAGCGAGTCGGGCTCGATGATGGTGACGATGCGCAGGTTCGCGTAGGTGGACTCGCGGAGGATGGCCGCGATCGGGTCGATGTACTCGGTCTTGTAGCGGTTGAAGCCGTTCTCGGAGATGCGCAGCTCGCCGTTGGAGGCCAGCGCCGAGCAGTCGCGGTTGGGCAGGTTGTAGATGACGACCTGGATGGTCAGCGGCGTGGAGCCGTTGGCGGCGTCCTGCCTGACGGCCTCGTCCAGGTGCTCGCGCAGGCCCATGGCGCCGGAGGCGCCGGCGATGGCCGCGGTGCGGTCCATCCACACGGCCGTGGAGACGTTGGCGACCGCCGAGCCGCCGGGCTCGGCCGCGGCCCTGGAGCTCCAGTTCGGGTTGACGTAGCCGGTGGCTCCCGAGTACGGGTTCTCGACGTGGGCTGGGGCAGGCCCGCCGTCGTCGTCGGCCTCGGTGGCGGTGACCGTGCGTGAGGTCAGGCCGCTGGAGGCGACGGTGAAGGTGCGGCTGCCCGCGGCGCTGTCGGAGTCCTGCGCGGCGGCCAGGGTGACCGTCTGCGGGGTGTTCCAGTTCGAGGTGGTGAAGCTCAGGCTGGCCCCGGAGGAGACGGTGAGGTTGCTGTCGCCGCTGCCCGCCGTGGTCGTGACGGTCACGCCGGAGGAGGGCTGGGCGGCCAGGCGCACGGTGAAGGTGCCGGTCGAGCCCTCGGGCACGGTGACGGAGGTCGGGGTGACGACGAGCGACTGCTCCACGGTGGCGTCGTCGTCGACCTCGGTGGCGCTCACCGTGGCGCCGGTGACGCCGGTGCCGCTGACGCTGAAGGAGGCGGTGCCCGCCGTGGTGTCGGAGTCCTGCGCGGCGGCCAGGGTGACCGTCTGCGCGGTGTTCCAGTTCGACGGCGTGAAGGTGAGCGAGCCGCCCGAGCTGACCGTCAGGTCCGTGTCACCGCTGGTGCGCACGGTGGTGACGGTCACGTTCGAGCTCGGCGCGGAGGAGAGCCTGGCGGTGAACGTGGCCGTGCCGCCCTCGTTGACCGCGACCGCGCTGGCGGAGGTGACCACCGACGGGGTGGTGGGGTTGGTGCCGCCGCAGCTCGTGCCGTTGACGCTGAACGCGGTCGGGTCCGGGTTGGTGCCGGACCAGGTGCCGTTGAAGCCCACCGAGACCGAGGCGCCCGTGGCCAGGCTGCCGTTGTACGGCATGTTGGTGCCGGTCACCCGGGTGCCCGACTGGCTCCAGTTGGCGCCCCAGCCCGAGGGGGTGTACTTCTGCGTGGTCGTCGGGTAGTCGAAGGCCAGCGACCACGACGAGATCGGGTCGCCGGTGTTCTTCAACGTGATGTTCGCGGTGAAACCGCCCTGACCAGGGCTGCTCGTCCACGAGTTGGCTGTGTAGGTCACGTCGCAGGCGACGGCGGCGTTCGCGGCCGTGCTCTGGCCGGCGACGAGCCCTAAGGCCGCGACACTCGCGGCGGTCATGGTCACGGCCCATTTGCGGAGGCCGCGGTGGAGTCTCACTTGCGATCATCTCCAGTGCTTAGGTGGCTGGGAGCGCTCCCATGGTCTGTCGCGGTCGGATTCGTGTACAGAGCCCGCTTGATCGCGACGCCTCCGCCGCCCCGCATGCTCGCCGAATGCCCTCTAACGCAGATGAAACTTTCATCCCGGGCAGCCTGGTGAGAGGAAACACGGGGGTCACCGACACGCCATTCCGTTGACATACGCCGTACGGCACCCACAATCCCGTTTGGGAGCGCTCCCACACCCCTACTCCCATGGAGACCCCGTGAAGTACAGACCTCCGATTCTCTTGACCCGCTTAGCGAGGCGGCTCGCCGTGGCGACGACCCTCGTCCTCGTGGCGGGCGCGACCGCGGCCGTCACGGCCACTCCCGCCCAGGCCGCGGTGGCCTGCGACGTGACGTACGCGGCCAACCAGTGGACGAGCGGCCAGAACCAGGGCGGTTTCACCGCGAACATCACGCTGAAGAACACCGGTGACCCCATCACGTCGTGGTCCTTGGCCTTCGACTTCCCGACCACGGGCCAGCGGTACACCCCGACCGGCTGGGGCGCCAACTGGAGCCAGTCGGGCACCCGCGTGACCGGCACCAACATGCCGTGGAACGGCAGCCTGGCCACCGGCGCCTCCACGAACATCGGCTTCAACGGCACCTGGACGGGCAGCAACCCGAGCCCGGCCACGTTCAGCGTCAACGGGGTCACCTGCGGCGCCACCGGCAACGCGCCCACCGTCTCGCTGACCTCGCCCACCGCGGGCCAGACGTTCACCGCCCCCGCCACCGTGCCGATCACCGCCACCGCGGCCGACTCCGACGGCACCGTCGCCAAGGTCGACTTCTACCAGGGCTCCACGCTGCTGGGCACCGACACCTCCTCCCCGTACGCCTACACCTGGTCGAACGTGGCCGCCGGCAGCTACTCGATCACCGCCAGGGCCACCGACAACAGCGGCCTGGTCACCACCTCCGCCCCGGTCGGGATCACGGTCTCGCCGAACTCGGGCCCGGCACTCGTGGTCAGCCCGACGACGATCTCCGTGCCGGAGACCGGCACCGCGTCCTTCGGCGTGCGGCTGTCGCAGGCCCCGTCGGCGAACGTGAGCGTCTCCGTCGCCCGCGTCAGCGGTGACGCCGACCTCACCGTCTCCGGCTCCGCCACCAGGACGTTCACACCGTCGAACTGGAACACCGTGCAGGACGTCACGCTGGCCGCGGCCGACGACGACGACACCACGGCGGGCTCGGCCGTCTTCCGGGTCAGCGCCAGCGGCTACACCCCGGTCGACGTGACGGCCAACGAGGCGGACGACGACGTCGGCGGCGACAACGAGTACGTGGCCCGCTTCGTCGAGCTCTACAACGAGCTGCACGACCCGGCCAACGGCTACTTCTCGCCCGAGGGCGTGCCGTACCACTCGATCGAGACGTTCATGGTCGAGGCGCCGGACCACGGGCACGAGACCACGTCCGAGGCCTACAGCTACTACCTGTGGCTGGAGGCGACGTACGGGCAGGTGACCGGCGACTGGTCGAAGTTCAACGCCGCGTGGGCCTCGATGGAGAAGTACATCATCCCGGCCACCGCCGACCAGCCGACGAACTCCTTCTACGACCCCTCGAAGCCGGCGACGTACGCGGCCGAGTACGACACGATCAACAGCTACCCGACGCAGATCGACTCCAGCGTCAGCGTCGGCACCGACCCGATCGCCGGCGAGCTGCAGAGCGCGTACGGCAGCCGCGACGTCTACGGCATGCACTGGTTGCTCGACGTCGACAACACCTACGGCTTCGGCCGCTGCGGCGACGGCACGACCAGGCCCGCCTACATCAACACCTACCAGCGCGGCCCCGAGGAGTCGGTCTTCGAGACGATCCCGCAGCCGTCCTGCGACACCTTCGCCCACGGCGGCACGAACGGCTTCCTGGACCTGTTCATCAAGGACTCCTCGTACGCCAAGCAGTGGAAGTACACCAACGCCCCCGACGCCGACGCCCGCGCGGTCCAGGCCGCCTACTGGGCGCTGACCTGGGCCAAGGAGCAGAACAAGGCCGGTGACATCTCCGCCACCGTGGCCAAGGCGGCCAAGATGGGCGACTACCTGCGTTACGCGATGTACGACAAGTACTTCAAGCAGCCCGGGTGCACGAGCCCCTCGTGCCCGGCGGGCACCGGCAAGAACGCCTCCAACTACCTGCTGTCCTGGTACTACGCCTGGGGCGGCGCGACCGACTCCAACGCCGGCTGGGCCTGGCGGATCGGCTCCAGCCACAACCACGCCGGCTACCAGAACCCGTTCGCGGCGTGGGCGCTGTCCAACGTGACCGAGCTGCGGCCGAAGAGCTCGACCGGCGCGACCGACTGGAGCACCAGCCTGACCAGGCAGCTGCAGTTCTACACGTGGCTGCAGTCGGCCGAGGGCGCCATCGCCGGCGGCGCGACCAACAGCTGGCAGGGTCACTACGCCACGCCGCCGTCCGGGCTGCCGAAGTTCCACGGCATGACCTACGACTGGCAGCCGGTCTACCACGACCCGCCGTCGAACCAGTGGTTCGGCTTCCAGGCGTGGACGATGGACCGGGTGGCGCAGCTCTACTACGCCACCGGCAACGCCGACGCCAAGGCGCTGCTGGACAAGTGGGTGTCGTGGGCGCTGGACAACACCACGATCAACGCCGACGGCAGCTACGAGATCCCGTCCACGCTGCGCTGGACCGGCCAGCCCGCGGGCAACTTCAGCTCCGCCTCCGGCATGCCGCCGGCCAACCCCGGCCTGCACGTGACCGTCGTGGACCACACGCAGGACGTGGGCGTCGCGGGTTCGTACGCCAAGGTCCTGATGTACTACGCGGCCAGGGCCGACCACGCCGAGGCCCGTGACACGGCCAAGGCGCTGCTCGACGGCGTCTGGGACAACCGCGACGCCGAGGGCGTGTCGGTGCCGGAGACCAAGACCGACTACCAGCGCCTGAACGACCCCGTGTACGTCCCGGCCGGCTGGAGCGGCGAGATGCCCAACGGCGACCCGATCAACTCGAACTCCACGTTCATGTCGATCAGGTCGTTCTACGAGGACGACCCGGACTGGCCGCGGGTGCAGGCGTTCCTGAACGGCACCGGCTCCGCGCCGGTCTTCAACTACCACCGGTTCTGGGCGCAGGTGGACGTCGCCGTCGCCCTGGCCGAGTACGGGCGGCTCTTCCCGTGAGAAAGGCAGCCATCACAGCCGCGGCGTCGCTGGTCCTGTCCCTGATGGGGGCAGGGCCGGCGGCCCCGGCCGACGCGGCGGCGCCCGCCTTCGCCTACGGCGAGGCGCTGCAGAAGTCGCTGTTCTTCTACGAGGCCCAGCAGTCGGGCGAGCTGCCCGGCTGGAACCGGGTCTCCTGGCGCGGGGACTCGGGCCTGGACGACGGCGAGGACGCCGGAGTCGATCTCACGGGCGGCTGGTACGACGCGGGCGACCACGTCAAGTTCGGCTTCCCGATGGCCTTCTCCGCCACGATGCTGGCCTGGGGCGCGGTCGAGTACCGCGACGCCTACGCCTCCTCCGGCCAGCTCTCCCACCTGCTGAACAACCTCAAGTTCGTCAACGACTACTTCGTCAAGGCGCACCCGTCGCCGAACGTGCTCTACGGGCAGGTCGGCAGCGGCGGCACGGACCACGCCTGGTGGGGCCCGGCCGAGGCGATGGCGATGGCGCGGCCGGCGTACAAGATCGACGCGTCGTGCGGCGGGTCGGACCTGGCGGGGGAGACGGCGGCGGCGATGGCGGCCTCCTCGATCGTCTTCCGCCCGACAAATCCGTCTTATGCCGACACGTTGGTGACGCACGCCAAGCAGCTGTACTCCTTCGCCGACACCGTCAGGAAGAAGTACAGCGAGTGCATCACCGACGCCTCCAGTTTCTACAACTCGTGGAGCGGCTACAACGACGAGCTGGTGTGGGGCGCGATCTGGCTCTACCGGGCCACGAACGACGCCTCCTACCTGGCCAAGGCCGAGAGCGGCTACGCCAACCTGGGCACGGAACCGCAGAGCAACACGAAGTCGTACAAGTGGACTCTCGCCTGGGACGACAAGTCGTACGGCGCGTACGTGCTGCTGCACAAGCTGACCGGCAAGCAGCAGTACCTCGACGACGCCAACCGCTGGCTCGACTGGTGGACGGTCGGCGTGAACGGGTCGAAGGTGGCCTACTCGCCGGGCGGCCAGGCCGTGCTCGACCGGTGGGGCTCGCTGCGGTACGCGGCCAACACCTCGTTCGCCGCGCTCGTGCACAGTGACACGATCACCGACGCCACCCGCAAGGCCCGTTACCACGACTTCGCGGTCCGGCAGATCGGCTACGCGCTCGGGGACAACCCGCGCAACTCGTCGTACCTGATCGGGTTCGGCGCCAACCCGCCGAGAAACCCGCACCACCGTACGGCGCACGGCTCGTGGACCGACCAGATCACCAACCCCGAGCAGACCCGTCACACCCTGTACGGCGCGCTCGTCGGCGGACCGCCAGACCCGAACGACGCCTACACCGACAAACGCGACGACTATGTCATGAACGAGGTCGCCACCGACTACAACGCCGGCTTCACCAGCGCGGTGGCCCGGCTCTACCAGGAGTACGGCGGCGCGCCGGCGGCGAACTTCCCCGTGGCCGAGACCCCGGACGGCCCCGAGATCTTCGTCGAGGCGGGCGTCAACGCCTCGGGGAACGGCTTCACCGAGATCAAGGCCATCGTCCGCAACCAGTCGGCCTGGCCCGCCCGGGTCCTGTCCGACGGCTCGTTCCGCTACTACTTCACCCTCGACGGCTCGACGACCCCGGCGCAGATCAGCGTCTCGTCGGCCTACACGCAGTGCGCGGCGCCGACCGTGCGCCAGGCGAGCGGCAGCACGTACTACGTGAACGTCGACTGCTCAGGACAGGCCATCGCGCCCGCCGGGCAGTCGCAGCACCGCAGGGAGGTGCAGTTCAGGATCACCAGCGCGGGCACGTGGGATCCGGCCAACGACTGGTCGTACCGGAACATCCCCACCACGCCCGGAGCGACGCCGGTGCGCACCTCGAACATCACCCTCCACAGCGGCGGCACCACGATCTGGGGTGAGCCCCCGGGTCCGGTGGAGGAGGATACCAGCGCTCCCGGCAAGCCGGGCGAACCCGCGGTCTCCGCGATCACGGGCACCTCGGCCAGGCTGAGCTGGGCCGCCTCCACCGACGACGTGGGCGTGACCGGTTATGACGTCTACCTGGGGTCCACCAAGGTAGCGACCGCCACGAGCACGTCCTACGACCTGAGCGGGCTCACCCCTGCCACGGCCTACACCGCCCACGTGGTGGCCAGGGACGCGGCGGGCAACACCTCGGCGGCCTCGGACAGCGTCTCCTTCACCACCACCGACGCCCCCGGGCCCGTCGGCGGGTGCACGGCCACGTACCAGGTGGTCAACTCGTGGGGCGGCGCGTACCAGGCCGAGGTGACGGTCAAGAACGCCGGCACGTCGCCCACCAGCGCCTGGACGGTCGCCTGGACCGCCTCAGGCACGATCACCCAGCTCTGGGGCGGCCGGCACACCGTGTCCGGCAGCACGGTCACGGTGCGGAACGAGGCGTGGAACGGCGCTCTCGCGCCCGGCGCGAGCACCACGTTCGGCTTCATCGCGGGCGGCTCCGCCACGACCCCCGACCCGATCAGCTGCACTCCCGGCTGATCCGCGACCCCGCCCCCGCCGCAGCAGCGGCGGGGGCGGATCCAACGACCCGACTGAACCGGCCGGCCGACGGCTGCGTATGAGGAGGTGAGGGCCAACCAACAATCCCTGCCCGACACACCATCCCGCCCGGATGGGACGGACGCGGTCGAACCTCCACTCGACCGCGTCCGTTTTGTGTGTGCTGTGGTGTCATTTCGCGGCTGTCGCCAGCGCGAACCTCTCCCGCGCCGCGTCGATCGCCGCGTCGTCGCTGAACTCGGCGAACGCCTGCTCGTGGTAGCGCGCGGGGATGAGCCGCCTGACCCGCTCGGGGTAACCGGCGCCCGCTTCGGGCACCCTGACCTGGGGCGGGATGTCGATCTTCACGGCGATCGGGCCCGAGGCCCGGACGGAGGACGCCCAGTCGTTGCTCTGCCCGGTGATGGCGCACATGTGCCGGGCGTAGACCCAGCGCACCTCGACCAGCGAGGTGACATCGGAAGGTTCGGTGCCGAAGGGCTCCACGGCGCACACGACGGCCGCGTCGAAGCTGTGCCCGTGGGAGTGGTGCTCGCCTGGCGAGGCCTGTTCGAGTATCAGGGTCACCTGGGCGGCGAGCTCCTCGTTGAGCTGCGTGGACGGCTGCCTGGACACGAAGAACGTCACCCCGGCCAGGGTCAGGCCGGCCAGGGTGACGACTGCCGCGACGAGCCCGCGACGGGTTGAGATCACGGGCTGGTGCAGGTCAGGCTGGGTGCGGGGCTCGGGACCGAGCCGGTGGCGTTGAACCCGAACGTGGTGGAGGCGTTCGGTGCGAGCTGCGCGTTGTGCGTGGCGTTCTTGACCGCCACGTTGGGCGCCTGCGCGGACAGCACGCCGTTCCACGGCTGGCCCTCGAAGCCCTGGCCGCCGCTGTAGGTCCACTTGACCGTCCAGCCGTTCAGCGCGCTGGTCCCCGTGTTCTTCACGGTCACCTCACCCTGGAAGTGGCCGGCCCAGCCGGTGTCGGTGGCCTTCCACGTGGCGGTGCAGCCGCCGGTGGGCGGGGGGTCGGTCGGGTCGGGGTCAGGGTCGGGGTCGGGGTCGGGCGTGCTGCCGCCGGGGCCGACGCCGGTGACCTCGCCGTTGCCGCCGTCGAAGACGACGTCGGAGCAGCTGTAGAAGTTCTCGCTGCTGTCCGAACGGATCCAGTGCGTGTAGATGATGTGCCGTCCGCTCTTGCCGGAGGGCAGCTGGGCGTTCCAGTAGTAGTAGTTGAGCCCGCCGGCGCCGCCGGACTTGGGCGGATTGGTGACGCTGCCGAACGGCTCCAGGTCGGACCACTTCAGCGGCCCGTTCGGGTTCCAGCCGTTCTTGGTGATGTAGTAGTTGAACGCCCCGGGGTGCTCGGCCCAGTTGCTGTGCCGCATCGTGATGGAGGCCCCGGAGGTCAAGTGGGTCAGCGGCCAGTCGGAGCGGACCGCGTTGTAGGCCGAGAAGTCATAGGGCCCGCCGGTGCCGCCGCTGCAGAGCTGCCCGTCGGGGATGAACCCGGAGGTCCGGCCGGCGCCGTCGGAACGCAGCACCGCGAACCAGTTGTACAGGGGAGTCGTGCCGCTCTGGTTGACGGCGGCGGCGCACGCGGGGTTGTAGGGGAGGATCTGCCCGTTGTCCCGCAGGCCGTCCTGCCAGCACAGGAACGTACGGGCGCCGGGGAACATCGACACCCCGTGCGCCTGTGCCTGCGTTGGAGCCATCAGGACACTGGTGATGAGGACGAGGACGGCGGTGAGTGCCGCCGACTTGAATAACTTCATGGGATTCCCTTGCGCTGACGACAGAGGAGAACTGCCCACGACCTGCCCGCCCGGCCAGCGCATTGAATCACGACATTTAGTGATTCGACAATCTTCAGTGAAACTTTCACGCGATCTTAGTCATGGCGAATAATTGGGACTGCCTTTTTGGGAGCGCTCCCACTACACTTCCCGTGGCGGGGCCCGGGGAAGCGATAGGTCATGAGGCTTGGGCGCCTCCTGGCGATCATCGTCAGGCACCCGTGAGGCTCGCGCGGGGCCACGCATTGTGAGGGGTCTGGCTCGCGCGACGGAGGGGTACGGCTGGTGCGGCCGTACCCCTCATCAATCGAGAACCGCCGCGCTCGCCCTCGCCGTCCCGGCCTCGCGTCCCGCGGTCTCAGTCCCGCTGTACGGCGGCGTCGATGTCGTCGAGCCTGGCCTGCAACTCGCTCAGGCAGGCCGGCGTGAGCCGGCCCTCCCGCAGCCGGGTGGAGAGCTTGGCGCGCAGGCTCGCCGTCCTGACCTCCGACGGGCCGTGCCGCGGCGTCACCGTGTCGTCCAGGACCTGCCGCAGGTCCAGCACCACGTCGTCGTCGGTGGCGCCGCACGGCGTCCTGGCCTCCAGCGCCGTCCTGAAGTCGGCCGCGGCCTGCTCGACGGTGATCGCCGTGGCCGTCGAGCGCTCGGCCAGGACGGCCGTGGGCGTCGGCGGCGGCACGGCCGCCCGCTGCTCGGGCGGCTGTTCAGGCGGCCTGGCCTGCTGGAACCAGAGCAGGATCGACAGTGCGATGGCCGCCGAGCCCGCCACCGTGAGCCCGCGCCGCACGTGCCGGCCCAGGGTCGCGGTGCCGAGCGCGGAGGTCAGCGCCGAGACGATCTGCGCCGCCGTCGGCCGCTCCTCCGGCAGGCGCGCCAGGCAGCGCTGGCAGAGCGAGGCCACCGCGTTCGGCACGCCGGCCACCCTGGGCGGGGGCTCGGTCCTGCGGGCCGCCTCGATCTCCTCCCACGTGGTCTCCGGGTACGGCGTGCGCCCGGTGAGCATCGTGTGCAGCAGCACGCCGAGGGCGTAGACGTCGACCGCGGGATCGGTGGGCGCGCCGAGCAGCCGCTCGGGGGCGACGTAGGGAGGGGTGCCGCGGTCGTCCTCGGGGTCGCCGGCCCAGGCCGCGATGCCGAAGTCGAGCAGTTTGGGGCCGGCCGCGGTGAGCAGCACGTTCTCCGCCGTCACGTCCCTGTGCACCAGGCCGCGAGCGTGCCCGGCCATCAGTACCCGCGCCAGCCGCAGCGCGATGGAGGCGGCCTCCTGCCACGGCAGCGGGCCCCGTTCGATCCGCTCGGCCAGCGGAGTGCCGTCGAGCAGCGGCATCACCACGTACGCCGCGACGCCGCCGCTCGTGGTGACGGTCTCGCCGTAGTCGTAGATCTCGATCGAGTCGGGGTGGATGAACCTGGCCGCGGCGCGGGCCTCGCTGCGCACGCTGACCCGTTCTCCCGAGTCGGTGTGCAGGGAGGCGGTGAGCACCTTGACCGCGATCATCCGGTGCAGCGACTGGTCGAAAGCCCGCCAGATGACCGACATGCCTCCTCTGGCCAGCGGGTCCAGCAACAGATACCTGCGGGCCAGTACGTCCCCGGGCTCAAGCCGACTCACGGACGACCAGTTCCGTGGGGAGGACGGGGTCGATGCCCGCGGCCCCCGTCAGGAGCAGCCGGGTGGCGACGGTGGCGAGCTCCTCGACGGGCTGGCGGACGGTGGTCAGGGCGGGCACGGTGTGCCTGGCGACGGGGGCGTCGTCGAATCCGATCACCGCGACGTCGGTCGGCACCTTGCGGCCCGCCCTGCGCAGGGCCTGGATGGCGCCGGCCGCCATCAGGTCGGAGGCTACGAACACGGCGTCCAGACCTGGGGCGTGGCGTAACAGCCACTGCATGGCGTGGGTGCCTGAGGCCGCGGTGAAGTCGCCGTACGCGACGGGGACGTCGGGTGCGCCTGCGGCCTGGAGGGTGCGGACGAGGCCCTCCAGCCGGTCTCGGGCGCCGGGTAAGGACGGCGGCCCGCCGATGGCCGCCACGTTTCTGCGGCCGGACAGCAGGAAGTGCTCGGCCGCCTGACGGCCGCCGTCGAGGTTGTCGACGTCGGCGTACGGGAGCTTGAGGTCGTGGGGCGGCCGGCCGATGTTGCGCACCGGGACGCCCGAGGTGGACAGTTTGATCGCCAGGGGATGGCGTTCCCTGGCGCCCACGATGAGCACCGCGCCCGAGAGGGCGGGCAGCGTGGAGGAGGTGGGGGAGATGGTGGTCACCATGAGGTGGGTGCCGTGTTCGGCGATCACCGCGCCGGCGGCGGACAGGAGCCTGGCGTAGTAGGGCTCGGAGAAGAGCCGGGGGAGATGGTCACAGATCACCGCCGTGACGCCGTCGGCCATGGTCTTGGCGGCCGTTCCCCGGGGTGCGCGTTGCCTGACGTATCCCATGCGGGACACGGCGTCGTAGACTTGGCGGCGGGTCGAGGTACTGACCCGCACCGAGCCCGTGAGGACTCGAGATGCGGTCGCGGGGGAAACCCCGGCAGCGGCCGCCACCTGTGCCAGTGTGGGCTGCTCGGTCATGGAGCACCTCGCGGAAAGATCCTGGGAGCGCTCCCACGTTACCAATGTTTCGCCGTTGTTAATAGGGCCTTTGCAAGGAGTGCGTCCCGTTGTACGGACGCACTCCGAATCTGCTCAGCTCGGGGCGCTGGTAACCGTCAGAGGTTTCTGTGCCGGATGGGGCGCAGGACATTCTGATAAATGCCCGTTTGTCCCATCCGGCACTTCGGCAGCCGTCTCGGTCACTCTCCGCCCAGGCCCGTGTCCACTCCCGTGTAGTCCTCGTCGCCGCCGGTGACGTCGTCCCTGTCCTCGTCGGGCGTCTCGCGCCGCGGCGCGCAGCCCGAGCCGCAGCCGCCGAACCGCTCGGTGTTGACCGGGGTGAAGGCGGTGGCCGGCGTGCCCTTGAGGGCGGCCAGCATGGTGTCCTTCCAGATCGGCCCGGGGATCGAGGCGCCGAAGACGTTGGCGTAGTACCGGCCGCCGATGGTGACGCCGTTGAGCTTGTGGTTCTGGGCGCCGCGCGGGTCGCCGATGCTGACCGCGCCCGCCAGGTCCGGGGTGAAGCCGGCGAACCAGGCACTGGCCTGGTTGTCCGTGGTGCCCGTCTTGCCGGCCGCCGGACGGCCGATGCCGCCGACGCCGCTCATCGTGCCCTTGGTGAACACGCCGGACAGGATGCTCGCCGCGGCGTCCGCGACCTCGGGGTCGAGCTTCTGCTCGCAGTCGGGCTTGTAGTTCTTCACCTTGCCGTCACGATCGGTGATCTTAGTGATCACCATGGGCGTGCAGCGCTTGCCGCGCGCGCCGAGGGTGGCGTAGGCGTTGGCGACGGTCACCGGGTCCATCTCGTTCGTGCCCAGCGTGAACGTCTCGTACTCGGTCAGCGGCAGGCCGTCGGAGCGCTTGATGCCCAGGTCCTTGGCCGTCTTGATGGTGTCGCACAGGCCCACCTTCTGCTCCAGCTGCACGAAGAAGGTGTTCACCGACTTCCAGGTGCCGGTCTGCAGCGTCATGAAGCCGCCGCCGCCCTCGTCGTTGGTGACGGTGTGCGAGGGGTCGCCGATGTTCTCGCCCTTGCAGTTCTTGAACGAGGAGTAGTACGGGGACCGGTAGCCGCCGCCGACGGAGAACCCCTGGTTGAGCTTCATGCCCTTCTTCAGCGCGGTGACCAGGGTGAACGTCTTGAACGTCGAGCCCGCCTGGAACCCGGTGCCGCCACCGTGCACGGCGTCGGCCACCACGTTGTACGACATCTCCTTCTTGCGCTTGTTGTTGCCGTACTTGCGGCTGGCGGCCATCGCCTTGATCGCGCCGGTGCCGGGCTGGACCAGGGCCTCGGAGGCGACCGGGTCGTCCGAGGCGAACACGTGCTTCCTGATGGCCCGCTCGGCGGCCCGCTGCATCTTCGGGTCGAGCGTGGTCTGGATGGTCAGGCCGCCCCGGTTGAGGAACGCGCTCCTGGTCTTGGCCTTCTTGCCGAAGGCCGGGTTGCTGAGCACCTCGTTGCGGACGTACATACAGAAGTACGGATATTTGCTCTCACCGCATCCGCCCGGGATCGGGGTGTTCTTGAAGCCGAGCTTCTGGGCCTTGGCCGCGGCGGCCTCCTCCGGCGTGATCTTCTTCAGCTCGGCCATCCGGTCGAGCACCACGTTGCGCCGCGAGAGCAGCCGCTTCTGCTGGGCCTTGCCGATGTTGGGGTCGGTCGCGTTGGGGTCCTGCACCGCTCCGGCCAGCGTCGCCGCCTGGGCCAGCGTCAGGTCCGACGCGCTCACCCCGAAGAAGCGCTTGGCCGCGGCCTCCACGCCGTTGGCGCCCGCGCCGAAGTAGGCGATGTTGAGGTACTTCTCCAGGATCTGGTCCTTGGTGTACTTCTCCTCGACCGCCATCGCGTACCGCAGCTCCTTGAGCTTGCGCGCGTAGCTGGCCTCCAGGGCCGCGGCCTTCGCCTCGTCGCTTGCGGCGGAGTTGAGCAGCACCTGCTTGACGTACTGCTGGGTGATCGACGAACCGCCCTGGGCGATGCCGCCCGAGGTGGCGTTCTTGGCCAGGGCCCGGATCGTGCCCTCGATGTCGATCGCGCCGTGCTCGTAGAAGCGGAAGTCCTCGATGGAGATGATGGCCGTCTTCATGATGTCGGCCACCTGGTCGAGCGTGACGCTCTCGCGGTACTCCTCCCAGAAGTAGGCGATCTCGTTGCCCTTGGCGTCGAGCAGCGTCGTCCGTTCGGCCAGCGGGGGCTCCTTGAGCTCCTCGGGTTTGATGCCGAGGTCCTCCGACGCCGAGACGAAGATCGCCCCGGTACCCCCGACCGCGGGCAGCGCGATGGCGGCGGCCACCACGCCGGCCGCCGCCGCGGCCGCCGTCAGGCGCGCGACACTCGACAAACGGGAACCCATGACGGTATACCCTCCCCCTCGTGGCATTTGGGTGCATCCTAAACCCGGGCATGACGTGCTCCGGGTAAAAACTTGGACGCTCGTTGACCCGGAAATGTTGCTCCTGTGCGGGGTTTTCTCCGGATTCATAGGCAAAGTGGCGTTCGACCTGGTCGGGACGTACGGGACTGCTGTGCCGCGTGTGACGTGAGCCCGTAGCGGCCGCCCTCTCCGCCGCCTTCTTCCGCGCCGTCTTCTGTGGCGGCCGAGTTTCCACCAGGCCAAGGCAAAGAAGCGTGTTGTCCGCCGGGTCGTCGCGGGCCGGTCTGGCAACGTCTGGCAGGGCATTTCTTCCCGGGCCTTGGTGGAGGGGGCTGTATGCGTCGCGTCGGGGACCGTGAGCACGTCGATCGGCTGCTCGCCGCCGCCAGGACCTGGTGGGCGGACAGCGCCGGTGACGACGGGTGCGTCGTCGCGGAGGCGTACGACGAGGACCTGCGGGTCGTGGTGCGCACGCTGCTCGTGGCCAAGGCGATCTGCGGGCTGCTGACCGCGCGGCTGGTCGTGCTGACGGATCCCGGGTGGACGCGGCTGGCCGAGGCGTTCGGCGGCACCGTGGGCGGGCGGCCGGACGTGCCGCCCCGCGCGCTGGTCACCAGCCGGGCCGAACGCGCGGTGCCCAGGGAGGTGCCGGTCGTCCACGTCCACGGCACCGGGACACTGCGGGCGTACGCGCTCTTCCCCGACCAGGGGACGTGCACGATCCAGGACGAGCTGCCCGCCAGGGTCGGCGCCTTCTTCGAGCGGCACGTCTGGCCGCACAGGGAGGTGATCAGGCCCGGCGCCGAGCGGGTGGCCCGGCGGGCGGGACGCGCCTACCAGGTCCGAACGGAGACCGAACGCCGCCAGCTGCGCCACTACGCCTGCTCCCGCCTGGGCATCGACGCCGACCGGCCCACCGTCGCGGTCTTCGGCCACGAGCCCGGCGGGGACGCGGAGCTGTTCGCGGCGACGACGGAGTTCGCCGCGTCCGACCAGAGCGCGAACTGGCTCTTCCTCGACGCGCCCGCCGATGACGCCTCGGGGACCGGCTGTCGCAACGGCCCCAGGCGTGAGCTCGGGAGCACGCCCCGGATCAGGCACGTGCCCGGGACGATGTCGGCCAACCTGCTGTGGAGCACGACGGACGTGGGCGTCGCGTTCGGCGACAGCGACCTGCCGGCGTTCGGCATCCCCGTCATCCAGGCCGGCTGGTCCGAGGGCGGCGCCTGCGGGGCCACGCACATGGCGGGCTCGCCGTCCGAGCACCACCTGTTGCTCGCCGAGGCGATCGCCAGGAGCGCCAAGGGCGCCGGCTTCCTCGGGCCCGAGCAGCGCGAGCGGGCCCGGCTGTGGCTCTGGTTGCGCCGCTGCGGCGCCGACGTGCCGAGCCAGCTCCTGCCGCACTGGGAGCACGGTGACGACTACGCCAGGGCCATGACGGTCAACCTGCGGCACGCGGAGCGGGACGGCGACGCCCTCTACAGCGCGGTCGGCCGCATGTGGCGATGGCGCGATCCCGTACTCACCCGATTCGACTTCCACGACCCGGCCGCCACCGCCGCCGCACTCATCCCTTCGACGACCGCCACCCGCGTCCCCTCGAGGAGCATCCGATGACCAGCTCAGGACCCGCCACCGACCTCGACCAGGTCGTCCTTCCCGCCATCCCGCCCGTCCACCTGTCCAGCGGCCGGCTGTCGGCGCTGCAGGTGACCGACCGGCTGCGGCGCGGCAGCCAGATCCTGGGCCGGTTCGAGACGTCCGGGCTGGCCGGCTTCAAGGTCTCCGCCCAGGGACGGGCGCTGCGGGTGCAGGTGTCGCTGTCCACGGACGAGCGGTCGGTGAGCGGCTGGCACGAGGGCCGTACGGAGATGAGCCCGCGGCCCCGCCTCATCCAGGTGCTCTCCCAGGGGCGGCTGCGCCAGTGCGTGCTGCTGCGTGGCCGGAAGGCGCACGCCAGGGTGGCCTTCGACCTGTCGCCCGACGAGATCCCCGACGACGGGCTGATCTGCGTCGAGGCGCTGGACATCACCGAGGGCGACGGCGTCCGCGACGAGGTGCGCACGGCCGTGGCCGGCCGCGTCGCCGAGGACGGGGTGGCCGGGGTGCGGCTGGACAAGGTCGTGTTCGAGGAGCCGCCCGCGGTGGACTACGACCCCGACACGCTCGACGGGGCCCGCTGCGAGCTGTACTCGCTGATCAGCGCGGGCGGGCTGGCCAACGCCAACCGGCAGGGGGCACGCGTGCTGCGCTCCGGCATGTTCGTGGTCAACCCCGTGCTCAAGGACCGGTTCGGGTCGAGCGGCCGCATCACGCTGCGGCTCGGCACCAAGGCCGAGGCGGTGAGCATGATCCCGGCCACGTGGCGCCGGGTCAACAGCGAACTGCGCTGGCTGCGCCACACCACCAGGCGGCTGCTGCAGTCGGCGGCCCCGTCCGTCGAGCGGGTGATCAGCGTGCGGGACGGCGACCTGGGGGAGCCCGCGCAACGGGTCCGGGGGAACATCACGGAGCTGGAGCTGTCCGGCCCGGCGACCTCGCCCCTGCTGGTGATCCTCGGCCCGTGCCCGGACGCCATCCCGACCCTGGAGTCGGGCACCGAGCACCGGTAAAGGCGAGGGGGTCCGCCTCGAAGAGGATGCGGAGCCATGGCCGGGATGACCAACCGGCTCGACCGGCTGGAGGCGGCCGGGCTGGCCGAGCGCCGCCCCGCTCGGCCGCGACGAGAGGGAGACGCTGGCCGGGCTCCTCCGCAAGCCGGCCGACGGCCCGCTCGGCGAGCGAGACGACGGGATGACGTAACTAGCCGGGAAAAATGGCAAATACCCCGTGTTATCACCGCTCAGCGGGCAGTGTGTTGTTGTGGGCGATGGCGGTTTGCGGATCGAGACGACAAGGCACCTCCATTGCACGGTCCTGCGCGCCGGCGGCGTCCTCGACCACGCCGGCCGGGAGCGGTTCAGCGACCGCATCAACCAGGTGTGGAACTGGTCGGTGGGCCCCGTCCTCGTGTTCGACCTGGCCGACCTCGACTTCTTCGACTCCTCGGTCATCGGCGTGCTCGCCATGGCGATGCAGCGGATGGAGGAGCAGGGCGAGGGCCGGATCATCCTGGTACGGCCCTCGGACCACCTGCTGTCCGTGCTGCGGCTGACGGACCTGCTGTCGCGGGTGGAGCTGCGCGGCAGCGTCGAGGAGACGGTGGCGGAGCTGATGCTCCAGTCGGAGGTCAGCCCCTGACGCGCCGCGGCTGAACCGACGCGCGCCGCCGCCGCATCGGAGTTCTACAGGCCGTAGGCCTCCAGGAGCCGCAGCCAGATCTCGCTCACCGTCGGGAAGGTCGGGACCGCGTGCCAGAGCAGGTCCAGCGGCACCTCGGCGGTCACCGCGATCGTGGCGGAGTGGAGCAGGTCGGCCGTCGCGGGTCCGACGAACGTGACCCCGACCAGGATTCTCCTGTCCTCGTCCACCACGGCCTTGGCCTTGCCGCGATAGCCGTCGCCCATCAGATAGGCCCCGGTGACCGAGCCCAGGTCGTACTCGACCGTGCGGACCCTGATGCCCGCCGCGCGGGCCGCCTCCTCGGTGAGGCCGACCGCGCAGACCTGCGGGTCGGTGAAGACGACCTGCGGTGAGCGGGCGCCGCCGACGAGGTCGCGCATCGCGGGCAGTTCGTCGCCGCGCGCCCGCGCGGCGATCACGTCGCCGCAGATCCTGGCCTGGTACTTGCCCATGTGGGTGAGGAGCGCGCGCCCGTTGACGTCGCCCACCGCGTACAGCCAGCCGTCGGCGACCCCGGTGGCCCGCATGCTGTCGTCGACCTCGACGATCGTGCCGTCGGCCAGGCCCACCGTGCTGAGCCCCAGGTCGCCGGTCGCGGGCCGGCGGCCGGTGGCCACCAGCAGCTCGTCCGCCTCCAGCGGCGGGCCCTCCGGCAGGTGCACGGTCACCTTCCCGCCCGGCTCGGGGCGTTCGACGCGGACGGCGTCGGTGTGCGTGCGCAGCTCGATCCCGGCGTCGGCGAACGACTCGGCGAGCAGCTCTCCCGCGAACGGCTCCATCCGGCTGAGCAGGCGGTCGCCCCGGACGAGCACGGTCGTCGAGCGTGCGCCCAGCCCGTGCATGGCCTGCGCCATCTCACAGGCCACCACGCCGCCGCCGATCACGACCAGGCGCTCGGGGATCGACGTGGCCGCGGTCACCTCGTGGCTGGTCCACGGCCGCGCCTCGGCCAGACCGGGCGTACGCGGGATCGCAGGGACGCTGCCGGTGGCCAGGACGACGGCCTGGCGGGCGGTGATCACCCGCTCGCCGCCGTCCTCGGCGGTGACGCGGACGCGCCTGGGCCCGTCGATGCGGCCCCTGCCGCGGAAGAACTCGGCCGGGACGCTCTCGATCCAGCGCACCTGGCCGCTGTCGTCGAAGTTCGACACGGTCTCGTCGCGCCTGGCCAGCACCGCGGGCACGTCGATCGGCCCCAGGGAGAGCCCTGGCACCCTGCTCACCTCGCCGGCCAGGTCGACCGGCCGCAGCAGCGCCTTGCTCGGCACGCAGGCCCAGTAGGCGCACTCGCCGCCGGCCAGCCGCTCCTCGACGATGGCCGCCGTCAGGCCGCCGCGCACGGCCCGGTCGACCACGTTCTCGCCGGCCGGACCTGCGCCGATCACGATGACGTCGAACTCGTCAGCCACTGCTGCCTCCCCAGGCACGGTATTCGTCCTCTTCTCGCATCGTTTCACGCCGAGGCGCCGCTACCGTGGTGCCGGCCCCAGTGTCGCCGTCCGGGGCTTTCGCCCGCGCGTACGACTCCCGTCGGAGTCCGTTCACCCGGAAGTTCTAGCGTGCCCGCATGGCTGATCGCTACCCGACCTCGGTGCCGTACCGGCAGGCGACGGACGGCTATCACACGTACCGGATCCCGGCGGCCGTGGTCACGGGGGCGGGCACGGTCCTGGCGTTCGCGGAGGGGCGGCGCGGCTCGGCGTCCGACTCCGGCCACATCGACCTCGTGCTCAAACGGTCGGAGGACGGCGGGCGTACGTGGGGCACGTTGCAGGTCGTGGCCACCGAGCCGAGCCGGGGCACGGCGGGCAACCCCGCGCCGGCGGTGCTCGGCGACGGGCGGATCGTGCTGGTGCACGTGCGGCAGGGCCCGACGGCGACCGAGGAGAAGATCAGGCGCGGCCAGGTGGCGGCGGACGCGGGGCGGCGGGTGTTCGTCCAGGTCAGCGCGGACGACGGCGTCACCTGGTCGGCGCCCCGCGAGATCACCGGCGAGGTGAAGCGGCCCGGCTGGCGCTGGTACGCGACCACTCCCGGACACGCGCTCGTGCTGCGCCACGGCCCGCACGCCGGCCGCCTGGTGGTCCCCGCGAACCACTCGCTGCCGCCCGCGGGCGAGGACGACGGGACCGAGGGCAGGTACGACGGCGGCCACGCGCTGCTGAGCGACGACGGCGGCACGACCTGGCGGATCGGCTACGTCGACGACAACCCCGACGGGTACGTCAACGTCAACGAGACCACCGCCGCCGAGTTGCCCGGCGGACGCCTCTACCTCAACACCCGCACCGACTCCACCGCCCCCGGCACCAGGGCCGACGCCTACTCGGCCGACGGCGGCCAGACGCTGGAGCTGCCCTTCCGCCCGCAGGCCGACCTGACCGGGCCGGTGGTGGAGGGCAGCGTGCTGTGGTGCGACGGGCCGGAGACGCTGCTGTTCTCGGGACCGGCGGCTCCCGACGCGCGGGCTTTGATGACGGTGCGCGCCAGCGACGACCACGGCCGCACCTGGCGGGTGGCGCACACGGTGTCGGGGCTGCCCGCCGCCTACTCCGACCTGGTCCGGGTGGACGGCGACACGGTCGGGCTGCTGTTCGAGACCGGGAACTTCGGCCCGTACGAGAGCATCGCCTTCCGCCGGATCCCCGTCGCCGAGCTGGCAGCGGTCAGGGCTGCTGAGGGCGGAGCTCCTTCATCACCATGATCAGGCCGTGTAGGGCGTCGTCCTCCGTGCGCAGGTGTGACAGGCGTACGTCGAGCCGTGTCGGACGCCCGCGCCGGTTGACCGCGTCGAGCAGCAGGCCCTCGCCCTGTTCCGGCGGCCGGGACCGGTCGGCCAGGGCGGCGCGCAGCCGGGGGCAGAGCACGTCGAGGGGCAGGCCGACGTCGAGCTCGGCGAGCGGCAGACCGGCCGCCTCTTCGGCGCGTACCCCCCACAGCGCCTCGGCCCCCGGGCCCCAGACGACCACGTGCAACTGCTCGTCCAGGACCACCACCGCGTCGCCGAGGCTGCGCACCACCGAGGAGACGAACCGGTTGACCTCGTCCAGCTCGATCGTGCGGGCCGTCAGGACGTCGTTGAGGTGCCGCAGCTCGTCGTTGGTGGACTGCAGCTCCTCGTTCATCGTCTCCAGCTCCTCGTTGGTGGATTGGAGTTCCCCGTTGGTCGCCTCCAGCTCCTCGTTGGTGGCCTGGAGCTCTTCGTTGGTCGCCTCCAGCGCCTCGTTGAGCGAGCGCAGCTCCGTGGAGGCCTGTTCGAGCCGGCGGTTGGCCTGCTTCAGCTCGTCCCTGAGCCGGCGGTAGCGGGTGACGTCGTAGAAGTGGATGCTCACCCCGGCCAGATCGCCGGAGACCAGCAGCGGGACGACGGAGACGTCGAACACCTCGGGAGCGGGGGTGCCGGCGCGGTACCAGTTCACCTCCCGCAACTCCACCGGACCCCGTCCCTCGCACGCCTGCTCGATGACGGTCTGCAGCTCGACGGGCCAGTAGGAGACCTCGAGATCCTGGAAGGGACGGCCGACGTCACGCGGGCCGAGCCCGAACAGGGCCGCGGCCCTGGAGTTGGCCAGCGCCAGGTTGCCCGGGACGTCCACGACGATCTGGGCGACGGGGCCGCAGTCGAGCGCCACGGCCGCGAGCACGGGCGGCCGGGAACCCCGGTCGGTGGTGCCGCTGGTAACGGGGCCGCGCTTTCTGAACAGCCGCAGGGCCAGGTCCACCGGCTCGAACGCGTGGCTCTGGCCGAGCAGTGTCTCGGCCTTGCCGAGGAAGAGGAAGCCGGGGTCGGACAGGGCGAAGTGGAAGCGGCTGACCACGTCGAGCTGCGTCCGCGTGTTGAAGTACATCAGCGTGTTGCGGGACACGAGCAGGTCGACGCGGGAGATGGGGGCGTCGCGGGTGAGGTCGTTGCGGCCGAAGACGAGCCGGCCGCGCAGGTCGTGCCGGAAGGCGAAGCCGCCGTCCATCGGCTCGAAGTAGCGCTCCCGCAGGCCCGCCGGCACGTCGGCGAGCGTCCGGCCGCTGTAGACGCCGGCCCTGGCCGCGTGCACGGCCTGCTCGTCGAGGTCCGTGCCGTAGATCTTGACCCGCCGGCGGAACTCGTCCGCGCCGAGCTCCTCCGCCAGGATCATGGCCAGTGTGTACGCCTCCTCGCCGCTCGCGCAGCCGGCGCTCCACACCCGGATGGGCCGGCCGGCCGGCTTCAGGTCCAGCAGCGCCGGGACGACCAGCTCACGCAGCCGCTGCCAGGCGGTCACGTCCCTGAAGAAGCCGGTGACGTTGATCAGCAGGCTGTCGAAGAGCTTGGTGAACTCGCCCGGTTCGAGTTCCAGCAGATCGCGGTACGCGTCGTAGTCGCGCAGACCCAGCGCTTCGAGCCGGCGAGCGACGCGCCGGATCAAGGTGGAGCGCTTGTAGCCCGAGAAGTCGAAGCCGCGAGTCTCCCTGAGAAGAAGGAGGAGCTCGTCGAACCTCCGCTCTTCCTCTGTCGTCACGAGCGAAGCCTACGCCGATCCGGTGCGCTCAGCCTGGTGAGAGCCTCATCCTCCGTTCAGTCGGAACGACGTGGGGAGCTTGAGCGAGCCGACTCTCAGATGACCGAGGCTCACCACCGCGCGGGCCTGGACGAGGTTGCTCCGTATGGCCGCCAGGTTGTCGTCGCACCGCTCCAGGGTGGTGTGCAGCAGCGAGCGGGCCTCGACCGCGGTCGCGCGCCGCCTGGCCAGCGTCTGCTTCTGGTCGAACGCCTGCCGGCGCAGCATGCGCGAGCGCTCGACCAGCGGCGCCAGCGAACCGCCGGACGGGATGGGAGCCACCGGGCTCGCGGCCGGCGCCTCGCGTGTCGTCGCTCCACCGGTCTGGAAGGCGAGTGACGGCTCGCGCCGCGTCCTGAGGCGGCGGGCGCCGGACTGCAGGCGCGGCAGAGGACGCATGTAAGGGAGGTGGCGGTACGCGCCGCCGGGCGGAGCCTCCGTCCGGTATTCCGCCACCCCGGCGGACGCGAGCGCCTCCGCCATGCTGGCGAAGACGGGGAAGAACGTCTGGTCCTGCTCGCTCATCAGCGAGATGAGGCGGCGCAGCGGCGGCCTGGGCTCGGCCACGGCGAGGTGGCCGCCCTTGGCCAGCAGCGCGTCGTGGGTGGCCGCCAGTTGTTCGAGGCCGTTGAGGTCGCAGAACCAGAGGTCTCCCGCGGCCACGAGCACGTGCATGACGGGGGACCTGGGCAGCGGATCGAGGAACGCGGCCAGCACCGGCCTCGTCGTCGTGTCCAGCTCTCCTGTCAGGGCGATCACCAGGGTGGCGTCATCGATCGGGACGAGCCGTACCGAGAGCTGCATCATCGCGTTCCTCCCTCCGGCCATCCGCGCGATGGACGCCCGCGCGACTCACCGGCCCGGCCGCCATTGTCCTCCCGGACACGGGAAAGAGCCAGGCGCTTACGCGTTGTGCGCGGTCAGCGGGTTGGGCAGGGTCGTCCAGCTGCCGCCGGGCGGGGCGTGCTCCAGTCCGGCGGCCAGGTGGGCCTTGGCCGCGATCCGTTCGCCGAACAGGGCGGCGCGGTCGGCGCGTACGTCGCGGGTGCCGGGCAGCCGGTCCGAGGCCGCACGCGCGGCGGCGGCCAGCACGCGCCAGAGCCGGTCCTCCAGGGTGCGATCACCCTGGCCGAACAGGGCGACGAGGCTGCCGAACGTCGTCCCGACCAGCGAGCCGAGCAGCTTGGCGTGCAGGACCGCGGGGTCGTCGCTGAGCAGCCTGGCGCTCACCGGCGGCGGCTCGACGCCGTTGCGGGCCAGCCTGGCGGGGCTGATCCTGACGTCGGCCAGGTCGCGGTAGATCAGCCGGTACGGCAGCCCGTCGCCGTCGAGCGCGACCAGCAGGTTCTGGCCGTGCGCCTCCAGCGCCACGCCGAGCGCGAGCAGGCCGAACGCGTCCGTCACGGCCAGGCGGGCGAACGCGTCCAGCCAGGCGGCGGGATCGCCGACCATGCTCCGGGTGAGCGCCGCCACAGGCAGCACCGTGCCCTGGGCGGTCACGGGCTCACGCAACATCACCGACAGGTCGGCGCTGTGCGTGCCGGCCGATCCGGCCGCGTCGTGCGGGCCGGCCGCGCCGGTCAGGTAGCGGGCGATGCCGAGCGTGCCGCCGCAGCGGGCGGACAGGCGGGTGAGCAGGTCGGACAGGGGCACGCAGTCACGTACGGAGCCGGGGGAGATGTCCCTGACGTCCGAGGTCATGCGGGTGCTGAACGCCGTCTTCAGATGCGGGCCGCCGTCGAGGGGCACGAGGGTGCGTACGGACATGAGCGGGCGCGCCGGGATGGCCCCCGTCGCGTACGGGCGCAGGCCCAGACCGGGCAGGACGTGCCGGGTCTGCCACGGATGCACGGGCAGCAGCAGCCGGTCGCCGTCCATGAGGGCGGACGGCCACGGGCCCGAGACGAGACAGCGGGCGGCGGGCAGCGCCAGCAGGTCGAGCAGCACCGTGGGCCGGTGCTCGGGCATGTACGCCAGTTGCTCGGCCACCGACACACCCGGCCGGTTGCGGCAGCCGGGGTGGTAGGGATGGCCGTCCACCACGCTCTGCTCGTGCTCCTCCAGCCCCTTGGCGCTGTGCGGAGGGGCGCCGGCCCGCGACAGGGCCAGCGAGGCGACGCTGTTGTCCAGGTCGGCGATCAACCGGCCGGCGCCGGGCAGGCCGAGGGCGGCCAGCAAGGTAGCGGGATGCGTGTGCGGCTCGCCGTCCAGGTGCAGCACCGGCTCGCCCCCGACGTCGTACGGCCTGCGCTCCCGCCCCGTGAGCCGGCGCCCGTCGGCCAGCAGCACGAGAGCCGGCCCGTGGGCGGTCAGGCCGGGAAGCGGCTCGTACAGCAGCCCCCGCCACAGCCGGCCCAGGACGGCGGCGCGGGCGCCGGGGAGCGCCTCGGCGTACGCGGCGGACAGGTCGGGACGTACGAGGTGGAGCTGCGCCGCGAACTCCGCGGCCAAAAGGCTCATATATCCCATCTATCCCATGAATCTGCCTGGTAGCTACCCTGTGGGCACGGAGGAGGCAAAGGGTAGGAGTACGGTCGCCATGGCATCCACCGACGGCCTCCTTCCGTCCCCTGAGCCGGAGCGGGAGGCAGCGACCCGGGCCTCGGCGCTCGCGGTGACGGCGCTGCTCAACTGCCTGATCCGGGAAGTGGCCCGGCCCGACCCGGCGAGCCGGCGGCCTGACGGCGCAGGCGGACACCCTGGCCGGCCCGGCGACTACATCCTGCCCGCGACCGGCCACGTGCTGCGCGTCGGCGGCGACCGGTATCCCGCCGCTCCCTCCCTGCGCACCCCGGACGGCTGGTGCCCGCTGGAGCTGCCGGAACTGGTCGCGCTGACGGCCGCCGAGCTGCGGGCGGGCACCGGGGCCCGCAACGACGAACTGCTCGCCGAGATCCTGCACAGCCGCGACGTGACGGCCGCGCTGCTGCTGGCCAGGCGGGCCGCCGTGCCGCCCCCCGACCTCTATCTGCGCTCGGAGCAGGCCCTGGTGGCCGGACACCGCTACCATCCCGCGCCCAAGGCCAGGGGTGGCGGGAGTCCGGAGTCGTGGCTGCCGTACGCGCCGGAGGTGGGCGCGAGCTTCGCGCTGCCGCTGCTCGGGGTGCCGGTCGAGGACCTGGTCGAGGAGGGCGACGCCGGCGCCCTCGACCTGCTCGGCGATTCGGCCGGCCACGGCCTCGCCCTGCTCCCCGCCCACCCGTGGCAGATCACCCTGCTCGGCGGCCCGCCTGGCGTCTCGCCTGACGGCCGGCCCGGTGATCGGCCCGGCCACCCGCTCGGCGACCGGCCCGGCGACCTGGTAGGCGGCCTGCGCGGGGGGCGGTTGCGGCAGCTCGGGTTCACCGGGGCGACGGCGGTGGCGACCGCGTCGATCCGCACGGTGTACCTGCCGGAGCCCGACCTGTTCTGCAAGTTCAGCCTGGACGTGCGGATCACCAACGACGTGCGCCGCCTCTGGCTGCACGACCTGCGCCGGCTCACGCTGGTGACGGCCCTGCTGGACGAGGTCTTCGACGACCTGCCCGGCCACCTCCCGCGCCCCGCCGTGCTGCGCGACCGCGGCTGGCGCGGCGCACGGCTGGGCGGGGACGGCGGTGAGGCGCTGGCCGTGATCGTCCGCGACGGGCTCGGCGGGCACCTGCGCCCCGGCCTGACCGCGCTGCTGGCGGCGGGCGTCAGCGAGGGCTTCCCCGGCAACCCGCTCGACGCGCTGGACGAGGCCGCGGCCTTCGTCTGGTGGGACCGCTACCTGGAGCACGTGGTGCCGCCGGTGCTGCACGCGTACCTGCGTCATGGCCTGGTCCTGGAGTCCCATCTGCAGAACGTGCTGGTCGCGGTGGACGAGCTGGGCCTGCCCGCGCAGGTCCTGTTCCGCGACGCCGAGGGCGTCAAGCTGGTGGCCGAGCGGTATCCGCGGCTCAGCGCGCCCGTGCTGGGCGCGGGACGGGCCTGGGAGCGGCTGGTGTACTGCCTGCTGACCAACAACCTCTGCGAGATCGCCGGCGCCGTCGCCGAACGCCATCCGCGGCTGCGCGGCGAGCTGTGGGCGCGGGCCAGGGCGGTGTTCGCCGCCGCCGCGAAGGACCACGGGGATCCGGCCGAGCTGCGTGACCTGCTGGCGGCCACGCACATCCCGGCCAAGGCCAACCTGCTGCTGCGCTGGCTGGACGCCGACGGAGGGGCCATGCGCTGGGTGCCCATCCCCAATCCGTTGAGACTCTTTACGGCATAAGCTATTGTCGTCCGCACAATCCTTTACGGCGTATCGAGTTAGGGGCGGGCTCATGGTTCAGGTCACGATGCACGACGGCAGCACGATCGAGGCGGAGGTGCACGGCTCGGGGCCGACGCTGCTGCTGCCGGTCGATCCACAGCCTGTGGAAGGCGAGCAGGCCGACGAGATGCGCAAATGGGGCACCGACCCGGCGCTCGGCCGCTCCCTGATCGACGGGCTCAGCGACGTCTTCCAGGTCGTCGCCTTCGACTACACCGGGCACGTCCTGAGCGCGCCCAAGCCGGACACGCTCACCCCAGGCAACGTGGTCGCCGACCTGCTCGCCGTGGCCGACGCCGTCCAGGCCGAGCGGTTCGCGTACTACGGCTACTCGTGGCTCGCGCTCAGCGGGCTGCAGCTCGCGATCAGGACCGACCGGCTCTCCGCGCTGGCGATGGGCGGATATCCGCCGTACGCGGGGCCGTACGCCGAGATGCTGAAGGTCACCGTGGCGGCGTACGAGCAGGCCGTCTCGCCCACGCCCGCCCCCGCCCCGCAGGAGAAGAGCTCCGACGACGCCTTCGACTGGTCGTCGGTCGAGGTCAGCACGACCGTGGAGCAGAGCAGGCAGTTCGTCACGCTGTACGAGGCGCTGCGCGGCTTCGACGACACGGCGGTCCGGCTCTCCTGCCCCCGGCTGTGCTTCGCCGGCTCCGACGACGCGATCACCTACGAGGAGCGGTGGGGCGGCGTGGTCGTCGACCTGGCCGGGCCGCTCAAGCGGCACCGGGCGGAGCTGGAGGCGCTCGGCTGGGACGTCGTGGTGCTCGACGGGCTCGACCACATGAGCGCCATGCAGGCGGCGAACGTGCTGCCGGTCCTGCGTCCATGGCTCACCGCCGCGCTGCGGAAGTAACCCGTCAGCGGTGTTCGCGGAGCCAGGGCCCTGGTCCGGGGTCCGCATGATCGGTCAGCGGTCCTCGTGGGGCCAGGGGGAGGCGGCCACCACGACGCCGTACAGGACGTGGTCGGCCAGCAGTGCCAGCCTGGCCGCACCGCCGTGCCCCCGGTGCAGGCCGAGCGCCGGGGCGAGGCCCGCCTCGAACGCGGTCCAGGCCAGCACGCCGTACACCGGGCCCGCCCACGGCCGGCGGCGCAGCCCCCGGGGCAGGAGGCCGAAGGCGGCCCCGCCCACCGCCCCGTAGGCCCAGTGCACGAGCTCGACCGCCGCCGGGCGCAGCCGTACGGGCACGCGGTGGAAGGCCGTGGGCGCGGTCCGCTCGATCACCGACTCCGGCGGCGTGGCCGGCAACATGCCCAGCGAGCCGGTGAGCCGCCGCAGGCCCGACATGGCCATGGCCGCGATCGCGCCGCGCGCGGCCGAGCGGGTGATCGGCCGCCGCCGGTGCTCCAGCATGACGTGCTCGTGCAGCTCGGGACGGGCGTTCAGGGTCTGGGTCATGATCGGTCTCTTTCTGGCAGGGAACGCGGGCGTTCCGTGGAAGCGGGCGGCCGTGACGGTCACGGGCGGTCAGGGCAGTGAGCGCATGCGGCCGATGATGGCGGTGGTCGAGCGGTCGGGCAGGTGGCCGAGCACGTGCACCTCGCCGCCCAGCGAGCGGACCAGCGGGGCTTCGGCGAGCATCTCGACGGTGTAGTCGCCACCTTTGACGTACAGCTCGGGCCGGATCATCCGCAGCAGCCGTTCCGGGGTGTCCTCGTCGAACTCGGTCACGTAGTCGACGTCGTACAGGGCGGCCAGCACGGACATCCGGTCCTCGCACGGGTTCACCGGGCGGCCGGGCCCCTTCAGCCGGGTCACGCTGGCGTCGCTGTTGACCGCCACCACCAGCACGTCGCCGAGCCGGCCCGCCTGCTCCAGGTAGGTCACGTGGCCCCGGTGCAGCACGTCGAAGCAGCCGTTGGTGAACACCACCCGCTCGCCCCTGCGCCGGTGCTCGTCCAGCAGCAGGGCCAGGCGCTCGGCCGGGTGCACCGTGCCCTCGTGGCGGCGCAGGGCGCGCAGCAGCTCGTGCCGGGGGCAGACGGCGGTGCCGGGACGGCGGACGACGACGCCGGCCGCGGCCTGCCCCGCCTCCGCCGCCTCCTCCGGCGCGGCGCCGCCGGCCAGCCAGAGCGCGAACGCGGCGGTGTAGGTGTCGCCCGCGCCGGTCGCCATGTGCTGCGGCGCGGGCCTGGCGTAGGTCCGGTACGGCGGGCTGCCGCTCCGGTGCAGCAGCGTCCCCTCGCCGTCCAGCGTGGTCACCACGATCGCGGCGCCGGTCAGCTCCAGCACCCGCTCCGAGTGGGCCGTCAGGTACGACAGCCGGTCGATCGGCCCGGCCGTGCCGCCGAGGAGGCGTACGACCTCCTCGTAGTTGGGCAGCACGGCGGCGGGCGCGCACTCATGCCACGGCGCGACCGCGTGCGCGTCCACCACGAGCAGCGGCGCGCCCGCCAGCGCCCGGCGCACGGCGGGCGTGAACACCCCGCCGCCGTAATCGCAGGCCACGACCACGTCCGCGCCCGCCACGGCCCCGGCCAGCCGCGCCAGCAGCTCCCGCTCGGCCCATCCCGGCAGGACGCCGTGGTCCTCCTCGTCGTAGCGCGCGGTCAGCTGGCCGCTGGTGACCAGCCGCCGCTTGTGCGCCGTCCGCCGTCCCGGCACGGTGAGCAGGTCGATCCCGACGCCGGCCAGACGCAGCACCCGTTCCAGCTCCGCCCCGCAGGCGTCGTCGCCGACGATCCCGACGAGCCGGACGCGGGCGCCGAGCGCGACCAGGTTGGCCGCGGTGTTGGCGGCGCCGCCGGGGGCGTCCTCGGTCGCCTCCAGGCGCATCACGGGCACCGGCGCCTCCTGGGCCAGCCGCTTGGCCGAGCCGTGCAGCCACGAGTCGAGCATGACGTCGCCGACGACCACGGCTTCGATGACCTCGTCTGTGCCCATGAGGAGCGAGTACCTGGGAGAGCCCTGCTCAAACCAGACATTGCTCAAGTTATGGGGACGAAGTGCCGGGGTAGCCCGCTCGTCATGCAGCAGCTCGAAGTGCTCACCACACCGGGCCACCCGGCGGCGCTGGTCGGCGACGTACGGCGGCTGGCGGTGCTGCGGGCCAACGCGCTCGGCGACTACATCATGGCGATACCGGCCCTGGACGCGCTCAAACGGGCCTATCCCGGCGCGCGGCTGACGCTGCTGGGCACCGCGTGGCACGCCGCCTTCCTCACCGGACGTCCTGGACCGGTGGACGACGTGGTGGCGCTGCCGCCCATCTCCGGCGTGTCCACGCTGGAGAGCGGGCACCCGGTGCCGGACGGGCTGTGCGAACGGCTGCGGGAGCACGCGTACGACCTGGTGGTCCAGATCCACGGGGGCGGGCGCTTCTCCAACCCGTTCGTCCGGCGGCTGGGCGCCCGGGTGACCGCGGGGATGCGGGCGCCGGGGGCGGAGAGCCTGGACCGCTGGCTGCCGTACACGGACTACCACCACGACACCCTGCGTTTCCTCCAGGTCGCCGCGCTGGTGGGAGCGGTGGGCGGGGAACTGGAGGCGCGGGTGGCGATCACCCGCGACGACCGCGCCGAGCTGGCCCGCGCGCTCGGCTCGCCGCCGCGCGGGCTCGTCGCCGTGCACCCGGGCGCCAGGGATCCACGGCGGCGCTGGCCGGTCGAGCGCTTCGCCGAGGTGGCCGACGCGCTCGGCCGTCCCGTCGCCGTCACCGGCACGGCGGAGGAGAAGGACCTGGTGATGGGGGTGGTCACCGCGATGCGCCGCCCGGCGATCCCCGTCGTCGGCACGCTCGGCATCGGCGCACTGGCCGCCCTGTACGAACGGTGCGACCTGCTGATCGCCAACGACACCGGACCGCGCCATCTGGCCGCGGCCGTCGGCACCCCCACGGTCGCCGTCTACTGGTGCGGCAACCTGATCAACGCCGGCCCGCTCAGCAGGACGATGCACCGGCCGCTGATCTCGTGGACCACGGCCTGCCCCCGCTGCGGCGCCCCCGGCGTGCAGCCCCTGGCCGAACGCTGCCCGCACGACGACTCCTGGGTCTGCGACGTGCACCCGGACCTGGTCCTGGAACAGGCCGAGGACCTGCTGTCCCGCGCCGGATAGCGGCCGCTCGCCAGGCGCGGACGGCTCGCCCGTCAGGTGGCGTACGACTCGCTCGTGAGGAGGCGGCGGAACCCGTTGTGGTGGTGGACGCATAGCGGGCGGTCCCGGCGGCGTCTGAGAGGGTGATGTCAATCCCTTGGAGGTGACCGTGGACGCCGCGGACGAGCAGCGTTTCCGCGAGTTCGTCGCCGCCCGATCTCCCGCCCTCATCCGGCTCGGCTTCCTGCTCACCGGCGGTGACCAGCACGCGGCCGAGGATCTGGTGCAGACCGCGCTGGCCAAGCTGGTGACCAGATGGCGGCGCGTGGAGACGCCGGAGGCGTACGTCAGGCAGATCATGTACCGGCAGCAGGTCAGCTGGTGGCGGACGAGCGCGCGGCGCGGCGAGGTGGTGCGCGCGAGCCCGCCCGAGACGGCGGCACGCGACCCGCACCATCAGAGCGAGCTGCGCCTGGTGCTGCGCTCCGCGCTGGCCAGGCTCACCGCCCGTCAGCGGGCGGTGCTCGTGCTGCGTTATTTCGAGGACCTGCCGGAACAGGAGGTCGCCCAGGTGATGGGCTGCTCCGTCGGCACGGTCAGGAGCACCGCGCACCGGTCGCTGGCCCGGCTGCGCGAGATCGCCCCCGAGCTGGCCCAGGACCTGGAGGTGGCCACGTGACCCGACTGCTGCGCGACACGCTCGACGACTGGGCCGACGAGGCCAGGGTGCCGCACGACCTGGCCGACCGGGCGCTACGGAGGCGCGCCTGGCGGCCGGTCGGCGCGGCGGCCCTGGTCACGGTCATGATCGCGGCCGTGGCCGTGTTCGTCACCGGGCACCGCGACCCCGAGCCGGTCATCCGCCCGGCCGACGGCGTCACGCTGCCGGCCCGTCCGTCGCCCGCCCCGACGGACGTGCGGACCGACACGACCGACAGCCCGCCGAAGAAGCTGATCGCCGCGGGGCGGATGGCCGTGTCGGCGTACTACGTCTACGGCCACGAGGCGATCGACGAGAGGAACGCGCGCATCCGGCGTACCTGGTCCCTGTACGACCCGCGCACCGGCGGCTACGAGCAGACCCCGTACGCCTGGGTGGACGTCGCCCCCGGGCTCCAGGTCGCGGCCGTGCTCGAAGGCGACCTGCTCAGCAGGCGGCTGGGCGTGCTCGACCTGAACACCCGCCGGATGCTCACCTGGATCGACCTGGAGCACCCCGTGGGCTCCGTGGCCTGGTCGCCGGACGGCACCAGGATCCTGGCCACCGCCTACTCCCGCTATCCCGACGTGCTCGTGGGGAAAGGAGAGGAGGCGATGCCGGCGATGAACGGCGAGAGTCCGCGCACCGGCTACTACATCGTGGACGTGCGGGAGGGCACGGCCGACTACCACGAGCTGCCGCCCATGGCCGACAGCAGGCCTGGCGACCCGGAGGGCAGGCCCTTCAACGTCAACGCCCGCCAGGATCTCGGCTGGAGCCTGGACGGCACGATGATCTACGGGCCCACCTCCACCCGGCCCGACCGTGTCTTCTTCACTCTCGACGGAGAGGAGCGGCCCTGGCCCGAGGGGCAGCGGTACGTCGATAATTCGAACCAGCCGGCCACCTCGCCGGACGGCAGGCTGGTCCTGGGCTCGCCGGGACTGCCGACGAAGATCACCGACGCCGCGACCGGCGCGGTGGTGGGTTCACAGCGGGTGTTGCAGCTGCACGCCTGGGCGGACAACGACAACGTCATCGCGCTGGGCTGCGCGGGCGCGTGCGAGAACGAGTTCAACGCGGGTCTGGTGCTGGTCAGCGTGGACGGCTCCAGGATGACGCAGCTCGCCCGCAACCAGGACACCAACGGCGACGGCGCCTGGCGCTGGGTCCTGACACCCCGCTGACGCGGCAGCGCGCCCCCGGCCGGCCATCGAAGAGCCGGCCGGGGGCGCACCGAGCCGGCCGGGCCTGCACGGGCAGCCCGGTCCTCTTTTTTTTGACCGAACGTTCTCGATACTGCTAGCTTGCTCGTGTGGGCAGAAGCAAGGAGTTCGATCCCGAGGTCGCGCTGCAGCGGGCGCTGGAGCTGTTCTGGGAGCGCGGCTACGAGGCGACCTCGATGGCCGACCTCGTCGAACGCCTCGGCATCGCGCGGGCCAGCATCTACGCCACCTTCGGCGGCAAGCGCGAGCTCTACCTCAAGGCGCTGGAGCGCTACGACCGGCAGCGCGACGTGGTGGGGCCGCTGTCCCAGCCGGGGCCCGCGCTGCCGGCGATCCGCGCGTTCCTCGACGGCTACGTGGCGGAATGCCTGGCCGACCAGGACCGGCGGGGCTGCATGGTGGTCAACACCGCCGTGGAGTTCGGCGGGCGCGACGCGGAGATGTTCCGCCGGGTGACGCGGAGCTGGACGGAGCTGGAGACGGCGCTGTCCGGCGCGCTGGTCAGGGCGCGCGCCCAGGGGGAGCTGGCCGCGGGCAAGGACCCGTACGCGCTGGCCAGATTCCTGCTCGTCCTGCTGCAGGGCGTCAGGGTGCTCGGCCGGGCCGATCCCGACCCGCGCCGGCTGCGTGACGCGGTCGATCAGGCCATGACGGCCATCCATATTTGAGAACGATAGGTATGAAATAATGACTGAACGGTTCGCAGGCAAGGTCGCGCTCGTCACCGGGGCGAGCGGAGTGGTGGGCCGGGCCGCCGCGCTGGCGTACGCGCGGGAGGGCGCCGCCGTCCTCGTGGCCGGCCGCGACGCCGCCAGGCTGGCCGAGATCGTGAAGCTGGCGGAGTCGGAGGGCGGCCGGGCGAGCGCGTTCACCGTGGACATCACCCGCTCCGCCGAGGTCGCCGCCATGGTCGAGGCCGCGGTCTCCCGCTACGGCGGCCTCGACGTGGCGCTCAACACGGCCGGGATCTTCGGGCAGATGGCGCCGCTGGCCGACTACGACGAGGACATCTGGGACGACGTGCTCGCCGTCAACCTCAAGGGCGTGTTCCTGTCGATGAAGCACGAGATCGCCCACATGCGGGCGCACGGCGGCGGGGTGATCGTCAACGTGTCCTCCAACCTGGGGGCGCATTGGCGCCTGGCGGGGGCGAGCGCGTACGCCGCCTCGAAGGCCGCGGTGAGTCACCTGACCCGCACTGCCGCCCGCGACCACATCGCCGACGGCGTCCGGATCAACGCCATCAGCCCGGGCCCGGTCGACTCGCCCATGTCGACACGGCCGGGGGAGACCCGCGCGGACCGCGACGAGCGGATGAGGACCGCGCTGCCGATCGGCCGCGTCAGCACCCCTGAGGAGATCGCCGCCGCGGCCCTGTGGCTGTCGTCAGCGGATTCGAGCTTCGTCGTGGGCGCGGACCACGTGATCGACGGCGGCGCCACGGCCTGACCGGCGCCGCAGGAGCAGGCACCTGGCCACGGCGTACAGGACGATCACCGGCAGGAGCAGCGCCCGTTCTGGCTCGGCGATCAGGTGGTCGAGGTAGAACCAGAACAGCAGGCCGTACTCCAGATCGTCAGGACGCTGCTCGAACAGCGTGAAGGCGAGCCTGAAGATCGTCAGGACGGCGAGGTAGTCGATCGCGAGCAGCAGCGTCCACCGCGCGATCCGCGGCCAGGGGAGGACGGCCGTGCGCGCGAGGGGCTCCTCCGCCGGGCCGAGCCGCTGCGTGGCGACCAGCACGAGCCCGGCGGCCAGCAGCAGGGAGGTGCTGGTGGCCGACCACCCGCCGATCACCTCCCCGAACCACTGCCCGCTGAGCACCGGGACCTGCCGGCACTCTCGAAGGTCGAAGTGGGGGAAGAAGACGGGGTCGAGGAGGGCCGCCAGGCCCAGGACCGCCGCCGCCCGCCTTCCCGCGACCGCCGAATGCCATCGCCCGAAGCACACGAGCACGACGATCGCCGGAGCCCCCACGGCGAAGGCGTAGTAGAGCACGCTGTTCACGTCCGAGCGCAGGGGCGCGGCGATGAGGTCGAGCTGCTCACGCCAGACGCTCGTGCCCCGGAAGAACATGCCGCCGCAGGAGAAGATCTCCGGCTCGCCGAAGAAGTCGCGCCAGAGCCGCCAGGTGGGGAAGAGCGCGGCGCACAGTGCTCCCAGCCAGGTGGCCAGGGCTAATCGTGACAAGTTGATCTCCGTTTTGGGCGCCACCCTATCGGCGTGGGGGAGAAGCGGCGGATGCCGGACGCCCCGCCTCCCCGCGTTCTCCGGTACCCCTGGTTGACAGGGGCGGGCGCTCCGTCATCCTCCCTGCAAAACCGGATTTCGGTCTGACCGTTTTCCCGGCTTGCTGCGACCGTAAAGTGGCGGAAATTCTCCTTGTCAGATCACAAATCGGGTCACTGTCAGGGGATTACTAGACACTGCCACAATTAGCGGGCGCGAGAGCCTTCATATCCGCGGAGTGCCTGCGTAGACTCCCGGCACCGGCCAAGGTGATCCGGCGGAACGCGGATTCAACCGGAAGCGGCACCCACAACCCGGATGGTGCCGCAACACCCGCCGAGGAAAACTGCAGCACCGCCCGGGCAGGACGACCGGTCTTGCCGAGGAGAACGATGAGCAGGCACATGCTGGCAGCGGAGCCAGCGTCCAATCTGGCCCTGAGCGCAAACAATCTCACCATCGTGATCGTGGTCGCCGCGGTCGCACTGATCGCGCTAGCCGTCGCAGGCGGACTGGTGCGCGAAGTGCTGTCCGCCGGCCAGGGCACCGAACGCATGCAGAACATCGCGCGTGCCGTACAGGAAGGCGCGGCCGCCTATCTCACGCGCCAGTTCCGCACGCTGGCGATCTTCGTGGTCGTGATTCCCTTCCTGTTGCTGTTGCTACCTGGAGAAACCGACGTCCGCATCGGACGTTCCATCTTCTTCGTGGTCGGTGCGGTCTTCTCCGCGCTGACCGGATTCATGGGCATGTGGCTGGCCGTGCGCGGAAACGTGCGCGTGGCCGCCGCGGCCAACGACTCGGGCGAGAAGCGCGCCATGCGCATCGCCTTCCGCACCGGCGGCGTGGCCGGCATGTTCACGGTGGGCCTCGGCCTGCTGGGCGCGGCGGTGGTCGTGTTCGTCTACCAGGGTGACGCGCCGGGCGTGCTCGAAGGATTCGGCTTCGGCGCGGCGCTGCTGGCCATGTTCATGCGAGTCGGCGGCGGCATCTTCACCAAGGCCGCCGACGTCGGCGCCGACCTGGTCGGCAAGGTCGAGCAGGGCATCCCCGAGGACGACCCGCGCAACGCGGCGACGATCGCCGACAACGTGGGCGACAACGTCGGCGACTGCGCCGGCATGGCGGCCGACCTGTTCGAGTCGTACGCGGTCATGCTGGTCGCCAGCCTCATCCTGGGCAAGGTCGCCTTCGGCGAGCAGGGGCTGGTCTTCCCCCTGATCGTCCCGATGATCGGCGTCATCACCGCGATCATCGGCATCTTCGTCACCGGGATGCGCGACCGCGACCGCAACGGCATGGCCGCGATCAACCGCAGCTTCTTCATCTCGGCCGGCATCTCGGCCGTCCTGGTCGCCGCGGCCGCGTTCTGGTACCTGCCGAGCAGCTTCTCCGGCCTGACCAACGCCGGCGTGCAGTCCGACGCCGACCCGAGGATCATCGCCATCGGCGCGGTGCTCATCGGCCTGGTGCTGGCCAGCGCCATCCAGCTGCTCACCGGCTACTTCACCGAGACCAACCGCCGCCCCGTACGCGAGATCGGCGAGAGCTCGGCCACCGGCCCGGCGACCGTCATCCTGGCCGGCATCAGCGTCGGCCTGGAGTCGGCCGTCTACTCGGCCCTGATCATCGGCGGCGCGGTCTACGGCGCGTTCCTGCTCGGCTTCGGGAACGTGACGATCGCGCTGTTCGCGGTGGCCCTGGCCGGCACCGGCCTGCTCACCACGGTCGGCGTCATCGTCTCGATGGACACCTTCGGTCCCGTCTCCGACAACGCCCAGGGCATCGCGGAGATGTCGGGCGACGTCGAGGGTGAGGGCGCCCGCGTCCTGACCAGCCTCGACGCGGTGGGCAACACCACCAAGGCGATCACCAAGGGCATCGCCATCGCCACGGCGGTGCTGGCGGCCACGGCGTTGTTCGGCGCCTTCCGCACCGCCGTGGAGCTGGAGCTGGCCAGGGCCGACGCGGCGATCAAGGGCGCGCTGGGCACCTTCCAGAACTTCAACCTGGGCATCGACAACCCCAACGTGCTCGTCGGGCTCATCATCGGCGCCGCGGTCGTGTTCCTGTTCGCCGGCCTGGCGATCACGGCCGTCGGACGGGCCGCGATGCGGGTCGTCTTCGAAGTGCGCAACCAGTTCCGCACCCGGCCCGGCATCATGGCCGGCACCGAGCTGCCCGAGTACGGCCGCGTCGTGGACATCTGCACCCGCGACTCGCTGCGCGAGCTGGCCACGCCCGGCCTGCTCGCGGTCATGACGCCGATCGCGGTCGGGTTCGCGCTTGGCTACGCGCCGCTGGGCGCGTTCCTGGCCGGAGCCATCGCCTGCGGCACCCTGATGGCCGTCTTCCTGGCCAACTCCGGTGGCGCCTGGGACAACGCCAAGAAGCTCGTCGAGGACGGGCACCACGGCGGCAAGGGCTCCCCCGCGCACGAGGCCACGATCATCGGCGACACGGTCGGCGACCCGTTCAAGGACACCGCCGGTCCTGCCATCAACCCGCTGATCAAGGTGATGAACCTGGTGGCGCTGCTGGTGGCGCCGGCCGTGGTGCTGTACGCGGGCAACCCGGCCCTGCGCATCGGCGTCACCGTGGTGTCGGTGGGCGTGGTGGTCGCGGCCATCATCATCTCCAAGCGGCGGTCCGTGAGCAGCGCGCCGGCCAGCGACAACAACAACGACCGCGAGCACGAGCCCGTGGCGTCCTGACCGTCGGGTAACCGGCACGAAGCAACGCCGAGGCACCCGCTCCCCGATGGGGGCGGGTGCCTCACGCGTGTACGGGGTGCCTCGCGTAGGGGCGGGCCCGGGTAGGGGGCCGCTCGCACGAGCCGGGCCTGGGGCCGCTTGCCCGAGCCGGGTCCTGAGTCGCTTGCCCGAGCCGGGCCTGGGGGTGCTTGCCCGAGCCGGGCGCGGCCCCAGGCCCCTTCGGTGGGAAACTGGGCGCGTGAACGATGACAAGCCGCCCAGCGGCGGAAAGACCCTGGGTCTCATCCTGCTGGCGATGTTCGCCGTCCTGGCCGTGATCGTAGGGCTGGCCGTGTGGGCCTCGAGGACGGGATGACCTCGTGCGTACTCTGATCGTGCTGCGTCACGCCAAGGCCGCCCAGGTGCCCGGCCTGGCCGACCGCGAACGCCCGCTGACCGACCGCGGCGAGCGGGACGCCAGGCGGGTGGGCGACGAGCTCAGGGCGGCCGGCCTCGACCCCGACGTGGTGCTCTGCTCGCCGGCGCTGAGGACCAGGCGCACCGCCGAGCTGGCCTTCCCCGGCGCGGAGATCAGCTACGAGCGCGACATCTACGAGGCGTACCCGGAGGAGCTGCTGGAGCTGGTCCGCCGCGCCGATCCCGGCCTGGGCACGGTGGTGCTGTGCGGGCACAACCCGGGCGTGCACGAGCTGGCCCTGGCGCTGGCGGCGGGCGACTACGCGTTCCGGCCGGGGGCGTACGCGGTGATCGGGGTGGAGTCGCCGTGGGAGGAGCTGCACCCGGGCGAGGGCCGCCTGATCTCCCACTGGGACCCCAAGGAGCACTGACCTCAAGGACCACTGAGACCTCAAGGACCACTGACCTGAGGACCCCGAGGAGCGCTGAGACGCCGAGGAGCGCTAGGAGCCGGTCAGCGCGCCGTCCTCGGCGTCGGCCGCCTCGACCTCGTCCCGTGAGATGCCCAGCAGGTAGAGGATCGAGTCGAGGTAGGGCGTGTTGACGGCGGTGTCGGCCGCCTGACGGACGACGGGCTTGGCGTTGAACGCGATGCCCAGCCCGGCCCGCGCGATCATGTCCAGGTCGTTGGCGCCGTCGCCGATGGCCACCGTCTGCGAGATCGGCAGCCGCGCCTCGCGCGCGAACCGCTCCAGCGCCCGCGCCTTGCCCGGCCGGTCCACGATCTCGCCGACGACGCGCCCGGTCAGCCGGCCGTCGACGACCTCCAGCACGTTCGCCGCCGAGTAGTCGATGCCGAGCTCGTCGACCAGCCCGTCGGTGATCTGGGTGAAGCCGCCGCTGACGATGGCGAAGCGGTAGTCGAGCCGCTTGAGCGTGCGGACGAGCGTACGCGCGCCGGGGGTGAGCACGACCTCCTTGCGCACGTGCTCGAACACCTCGGCCGGCAGCCCTTCGAGCAACGCCACCCGGCGGCGCAGGGACTCGGCGAAGTCGAGCTCGCCGCGCATGGCCTCCTCGGTGACCCGGGCGACCTCCTCCAGGCAGCCGGCGTGCGCCGCGAGCAGCTCGATGACCTCGCCCTGGATGAGGGTCGAGTCGACGTCCATGACGATGAGGCGCTTGGCCCGGCGGGACAGGCCGGTGCGCTGCACGGCGACGTCGACCTCCTGCGCGGCGGCCTCGGCGGCCAGCTCCACGCGCAGCGCGTCGGGGTCGGCGCCGGAGACGGACAGCTCGATGCAGGTGACGGGCCACTGGGCGAGGCGCTCGATGCGGTCGATGTTGGCGCCGGCGGCGGCGATGCGGCCGGCGATGCCCGCGATGGCGGCCGGCTGGAGGGTGGCGCCGAGCACGCTGACCGACAGCCGGCCGCGGCGGCGCGCCTCCTTGGCCGTCGATCCGGTGGAGAGCTCCACCTCCATGCCGAGGTCTTCCGCCACCCGCTCGACGGCGGTCCACATCGCGCCGAGGGTGGTGCCGGTTCCGGTCGAGGGGCCGCCCGTGTACGCCACGAGCACGCCCAACGTGAGTCTGCCTCGGATGACGACCTGCTCGATGTCCGCCACGGCCACCGGAAATCTCGACAGAACCGAGAAAAGCCGCGAAGTGACGCCCGGGCGGTCAGGGCCGGTCAGTGTGATCAGGAGGGTGCGCTGGTCCACATCCAGCCACGGTACTGCGCCCGGTCCGATGCTCGTGAAGCAGGTTGGGCATTCGGGCGCGGGCGCAGGGTGCGGGAACTAGCGGACGATCTTGGTCTTGACCGTCTTCAGGTAGCCGTGAGCCGGGATGCCGAGGCGATCCAGCTCTTCCTTGCTCAGGTTCTCCATGCCGGTCTGGACGTCATAGGAGATGACGCCGAGCGCCGCGGTCTGGGTGCCCTTCGCCTTCTTCGTGAGCTTCGTGTAGAAGGAGAACGAGACGGACTCGCCCTTCTTCAGCGCCTTCGGCGCGAAACACAGGAACGCCCGGCCCTCGGAGAAGCACTGGGTCTTCTTGACACTGCTGCGGTAGGTGACCCGCTTCAGATCGACGCCCTTGGGGAACTGACCGCCGAGGAACCAGGCGTCCGCGATGTACGGCCCCGTGTTGAGCGCCTTGACCTGATACGTGACTTTACCCCCGGCCTTCGCCTTCTTCGGTGCCTTGACCGACACCTTGAAGACGTTGAACGGATCGTCCAGGACGGACGCCGAGACCGCGGCGGTGCCGGCCGCGGTCGTGTTCGCGGCGGCCGGAACCGCCGGGAGGAGCAGGACGCCCGCAAGTAAACCGAGCGAGGCGACCTTGGTTACCGAGTTACGCATTCAACGTCTCCGTTGTGAGAGGAATGCGGGGACGCGACAGACTAAGCCCCCGTGAATGTCGGCTTTTCCTATCACGAATGCAAAATCTATGTAAAGCCAGTTACTTCAGTATCAGGTGTGTGTCGCCGAACTCGTGCCACAGATATCCCTCACGCAACGCCGCCTCGTACGCGCGGGCCAGCGCCGGCCGCCCCGCGATGGCGGTCAGCATGAGCAGATGACTGGAGCGCGGCTCGTGCAACCCCGTGATCAACCCCGTGACAGCCCGTACACCGCCTTCCGGCGTCACCACGTGCCTGGTCCAGCCCGCGGCGGCCGAGACCAGGCCGTCGGCCCCCGCGGCCGTCTCCAGCGCCCGCACGACGGTCGTCCCCGCCGCCACCACTCGCCCGCCGTTCGCCCTGGTCAGGTTGACCAGCCGGGCGGTGGACGCGGGCACCTCGTACCGCTCCGCGTAGGGCGGCTCGTCCTTCTCCGGCGAGGCCACCCCGGTGTGCAGTGTGATCGGCGCGATGCCGACCCCGCGCGCCACCAGCGCCGTCACCAGCTCGGCGGTGAACGGCCTGGCCGCGCTCGGCATCTCCGCGCTCCCCGGCACGGTAGCGAACACGGTCTGGTACGCCTCGATCGGCCAGTCCCGCTCCACGTACGAGTAGCGGATCGGCGTGCCGTGCACCCGCAGGTACGCCTGCACGTCCCGGTCGAGCTCCGCCCGCCACAGCCGCGGCGTCTCCCGCTCGATCAGCCGCAGCGTGGCCCGCCCCGGCAGCGGCAGCCACTCGCCCGGCTCGCCCCCCGCGTACGGCTCCGACGCCTTCGAGGTACGCCGGCGCAGCTCCACCAGCCACGTCCCGTCGTTCCTCGCGGTGGAGAAGTGCACGGCCAGGCGGTCCAGCCGGACGGCCGCGGGCAGGGTCGCCGAGTTGTTCACCACGATCAGGTCGCCCGGCTCCAGCAGCCGCGGCAGGTCGCTGAAGTGGTGGTGGCCCGGCTCGGCGTCGCCGCGCGAGACCATCAGCCGCACCGCGTCCCTGGCCATGCCCCTGGCCTCGGGCGGTTCGGTGGCCGACAGGCCGGGCGGCAGCAGGAAGTCCAGCGAGGCGGTCATTGCAGGCTCACCCTGCCGCTCGTCGGGCGGGAGCCCACCAGGCCGGACAGCGCGGCGGCCACCTTGGCCGGGTCGGCCGCGCCGGCCGCCTCCTCCCGGCCCACGGCGTCGGCCAGCATGCGGGTGTTCATCTCGCCCGGGTCGACCCACCAGACGCGCACGTCAGGCTCCTCGGCCGCCAGCACGTTGGACAGCTGCTCCAGCGCGGCCTTGGTGGCGCCGTAGCCGCCCCAGCCCTCGTAGGCGCCCGTGGCGGCGTCCGAGGTGACGTTCACGATCGAGCCGCCGGCCGCGCGGAGCGCGGGCAGCGTGGCCTGGATGAGGGCGAGCGGCGCGGTGACGTTCGTCTCCAGCAGCACCCTGAACGCCTCCAGCGGATATCCGGCGAGCGGCGGCAGCGGCGTCACGCCCAGGTCGCTGGCGTTGTTGACCAGCAGGTTCAGCTCGGGCGCCGCCCTGGCCAGCCGCCGCACGTGCTCCGGGTCGGTGACGTCTCCGGGCAGCGCGGTGGCGCCCAGTTCGGCGGCGACCCGCTCCAGCTCGGCGGCTCCGCGGGCGGTGAGGACGAGGTTCCAGCCCGCGGCCGCCAGGGACCGCGCCAGCGCGAGGCCGAGCCCGCGGGAGGCTCCGGTGATGAGTGCGGTGTTCGTCGTGTTCGGCATGGAACCGACGGTAGGAACGCGAGGAACGCGGCACATCGGGCTGTGGGCCCGCGACGTCCTCGGCACATCGTCCTAGGTCCAGGGACCCGTGGTCCTGTCGGTGCCGGACCATAGAGTGGGGCCGTGACCTCAGACCGGGACGAGATCCTTCAGGCGGTGAGCTCCGCGGTGCTCGCGGTCACCCGTCACCTGTCGGTCCGCGAGGTGCTGCAGGTCATCGTCCGCTCGGCGCAGCGCCTGCTCGACGCCCGCTACGCCGCGCTCGGCGTGCCCGACGACGACGGGTCGTTCGCCGAGTTCGTCGCCGAGGGCCTGACCGACAAGCAGTGGGAGGCGATCGGCCCGCTGCCCAGGCAGCACGGCATGCTCGGCGCGATGCTCCGCGAGGGCGCGCCCGTGAGGCTGCCCGACCTGCGCAGCGATCCGAGGTTCGAGTGGTGGCCGAAGGCTCATCCGGTGATGCGCGACTTCCTCGGCATGCCGATCCGTGACCGCGATCGGGTGCTCGGCATCATCTTCCTGGCCAACAAGCGCTCGGGCGGCGGGTTCACGCAGGCCGACGAGGAGCTGCTCACGCTGTTCGCCGCGCACGCCTCGATCGCGCTGATCAACGCCACGCTCTACGAGCGCGGGCGCGAGCTGGCCATGATGGAGGAGCGCAACAGGGTCGCCAGAGAGCTGCACGACGCGGTCACCCAGAAGCTGTTCTCGCTCCGGCTCTCCGCGCAGGCCGCCGGTGACCTGATCGGCAAGGCGCCCGACAAGGCCGCCGCCGAGCTCGACCGCGTCCAGCGGCTGGCCGGCGAGGCGCTGTCGGAGCTGCGGGCGGTGATCGTCGAGTTGCGCCCGGCCGAGCTCGACCGGCACGGGCTGCCTGAGACGCTGCGCAAGCACGTGCGCATGCTCGACCGGCTCCATCCGGCCGTGGTCACGTTCGAGTGCGCCGAGCTGCCGCCGCTCGACCCCGAGGTGGAGGTGGCGGTGCTGCGGGTGGCCCAGGAGGCGCTGCACAACGCGCTGCGCCACTCCGGCGCCGAGCGGGTCTCCGTCGGCCTGTCCTACGCGGACGGCAGGCTGACGCTGGTCGTGTGCGACGACGGCAAGGGGTTCGAGCAGGGGGAGTCGCGCGGGCTCGGGCTCGCGTCGATGCGCGACAGGGCGGAGTCCATGGGGGGCGTCATGACGGTCGAGTCGGCCCCGGGCACGGGCACCACCGTCCGGGTGGAGGTGGGCGGATGATCTGGGATCCGGCCGCCGAGGACCGTCCCGGTGGAGGTGGACGGATGATTCGGGTGCTGATCGCCGAGGATCGTCCGGTGGGGGTGAGCGGATGATCCGGGTGCTGATCGCCGACGACCATCCGGTGGTGCGGCAGGGGCTGCGGACGTTCCTCGATCTCCAGGACGACATCACCGTGGTCGGCGAGGCCGGCGACGGGGCCCAGGCCGTCGAGCTGGTGGCGGAGCTGGCGCCCGACGTGCTGCTGCTCGACCTGAGGATGCCGGTGCTCGACGGGCTCGGCGCGCTGGAGCGGCTGAGCGGCGCCACGACCAGGATCGTGGTGCTGACCTCGGTGAGCGACCCGTCCGACGTGGGGCCGGCGATGCGCGCCGGGGCGGCCGGGTTCCTCTACAAGGACGTCGACCCGCCCGCGCTCGTCCAGGCCGTGCGGGCCGTGCACGGCGGGCAGGTGCTGCTCGCCCCCGAGGCGGCCGAGGCGATGTTGTCGTCCAGAGGCGGCGGCGCGGCCCCCGCGCCGGTGCCGCTGACCGAGCGCGAGCGCGAGGTGCTGGCGCTCATCGCGGCCGGGCGGTCCAACAGGGAGATCGCGCGCAGCCTGGCCGTGGCGGAGAAGACGGTCAAGACTCACGTCTCCAACGTGCTGATGAAGCTGGGCGTCCAGGACCGCACCCAGGCCGCCCTCTACGCCGTCCGCCACGGCCTCGCCTGAGCGAGCGACCGGGGATGACGACGCGGCGATCGACATCCTCGCCGCCGGACGGGCGGAGAGGCTGACGCCTGCGGAGGGACCGTGAGACCCGCCGCCTGGCGGAGGGCAGGACCCAGGGAAACAGGAAGCTGTCAGAAGTGCCGCACGCGCGGCACAGGCGCAACCCCCGGCCTTCAGGCTGGGGAGCGCGTCAATGGTTTCTGACCGGTTCGAAGATCGCGTGGTGGGCCGCCACCAGCGCGCGGCGTACCGCCCGGTCGAGCTCGCGCAGCGCGGTCGCCCGCGCGGCGACCTGTCCCGAGGTGAGGCCGCGCTCGTCGGCCAGGCGCAGCACGGCGGCCAGCCGGGTGGCCAGGGCGGAGACCCGGTGAGCCCGGCCGGGATAGCCGGGCGCGAGCTCACCGCCGCGCGGCGCCCGTTCAGGCCGGTCCTGGGCGGGCCCGTCGACCGAGGTCAGGGCCTCGGTGGCGGCCCGGATCGCGTCGGACAGCTCCCGCTCGGCCTCCGACAGCGTGGGCAGGTCATGGCGTACGGGCCCGGCGTCGTGGATCTCCAGGCGCACGCCGACGTACGACGACCCGCGCAGGTCGGGCACCGGCACGAGCCCGAGGTTGCGGTCGCCGAGCACGGCGATGGCGGCCTGGCCGGCGTCGACGGCGGCGGAGTTGAACGCCGCCGGTCCCGACAACCCGAGCGGGTCACCGGGAGCGGGCAGGGCCAGCCGCACCTCGCGCAGGCCGCCGCCGCGCAGGTTTGCGAGGTATTTACGCAAGGGGACGTCGCCGGCGACGACGGGTCCGCCGGCGGCTTCTACGTGGTCAGCCGCCTCGTCGAGGCCGACGTGACCGGACAACCACGCGTTGCCCCAGGCGACCAGGGATGGGCAGACAGTCGATTCAGGGCGCACCGATCCACGATAAGCGCTCGCCCTGCAATAGGTTTGTCCCGAGGGTGACTCCTAAGGAGGTATCGGGGATGGGTGGTCAGGTGCTGCGGCTCCAGGACGTCGCCGTCAGGCGCGACGGAGCGGCCCTGCTGCGCGGCATCGACTGGACGGTCAACGCGGACGAGCGCTGGGTCGTCATCGGTCCCAACGGTGCGGGCAAGACCACGTTGCTGCAGGTCGCGGCCACGTTGCTCTATCCGAGTGAGGGCGTGGTCGAGGTGCTGGGCGAGCGGCTGGGGCAGGCTGACGTGTTCGACCTGCGGCCCAGGATCGGGCTGGCGAGCGCCGCGCTGGCCGAGCGCATCCCGCCGGAGGAGAAGGTCATCGACCTCGTGCTGACGGCCTCGTACGGGATCATGGGCCGCTGGACCGAGGAATACGACTCCAACGACGTCACCAGGGCCGTCGAGCTGATCGACATGCTGGGCGCGGCCCATCTGATCAGGCGGCGCTTCGGCACCCTGTCCGAGGGTGAGCGCAAGCGGGTGCAGATCGCGCGGGCGCTCATGCCCGACCCCGAGATGCTCCTGCTCGACGAGCCGGCCGCCGGGCTCGACCTGGGCGGCAGGGAAGACCTGGTGCGCCGCCTGTCGGTGCTGGCCGGCGACTACCGCTCGCCGACGCTGGTGCTGGTGACGCATCACGTGGAGGAGGTGCCGGCCGGGTTCACCCACGGTCTGCTGCTGCGGCACGGCTCGGTGGTGGCCCAGGGGCCGCTCGACACCGTCATGACCTCTGACACGCTCTCCGAGACGTTCGGGGTGCCGCTCTCGCTGGAGCGCAGCGCCGAGGGCCGCTGGTACGCGCGAGCTCACTAGATCACCATTTATGACGATAAAAGACGCCCAAACCTGAAACGCCATAGGATCTACGGAGTCTGTTTTCTCGGCTCCGGAGCGTCGCCATGTCCGTCGAACAGCTCGTCGTCGCCATCGTCGTGGTCGCGGCGGTGGGCTTCGGAGTGGCCCGCACGATTCGCATCATCCCGCAGGCCACGGCCGCCATCATCGAGCGTCTCGGGCGTTATCACCGCACGCTGACCCCGGGGCTCAACCTGGTGGTGCCGTTCATCGACCGGATCAAGGACCTGATCGACCTCAGGGAACAGGTGGTGTCGTTCCCGCCGCAGCCGGTGATCACCTCCGACAACCTGGTGGTGTCCATCGACACCGTCATCTACTTCCAGGTCACCAATCCGAAGGCGGCCACGTACGAGATCGCGAACTTCCTGACCGGCGTCGAGCAGCTCACGGTCACCACGCTGCGCAACGTGGTCGGCGGCATGGACCTGGAGCGCACGCTGACCTCCAGGGAGGACATCAACACGGCTCTGCGCGGCGTGCTGGACGAGGCGACCGGCAAGTGGGGCATCCGGGTCAACCGGGTTGAGCTCAAGGCCATCGACCCGCCCGCCTCCATCCAGGACTCGATGGAGAAGCAGATGCGCGCCGACCGCGACAAGCGCGCCGCCGTGCTGACCGCCGAGGGACAGCGCCAGGCGGCGATCCTGGCGGCCGAGGGCGAGAAGCAGGCGTCGGTGCTGCGGGCGCGCGGCGAGGCGGAGGCGGCCGTGCTGCGCGCGCAGGCGGAGGCGGAGGCCCAGGCGATGCGGGCCAAGGGTCAGGCGGACGCGATCGGCATGGTCTTCAAGGCCATTCACGAGGGCAATCCGGACCAGCATCTGCTGGCCTACCAGTATCTGCAGACCCTGCCGGAGATCGCCAAGGGCGACGCCAATAAAATCTGGATCGTCCCATCCGAGATGGGCAAGGTCCTGGAGAACCTTGGCGGCCTCTTCACTCCCCCGAAAGACCAGGACACCCGGTGAGAACCCTGCCGAACGGACTGCCGCCGCGGCCTTGACCGGGCCTTTCGACGCGGCTGCGGTCCGAGCGGGGGTTGTGCGTGACTGGGTGGGAACTGGCCGCGATCTGCGCCGCCGGTCTGGTGGCCGGCGCCATCAACGCGGTGGTGGGGTCGGGCTCGCTGATCACGTTCCCGACGCTGGTGGCGCTCGGCGTCGATCCGGTCACCGCCAACGTCTCCAACACGATCGGCCTGGTCCCCGGCTCCTACACCGCCGCGTACGGCTACCGCGCCGAGCTCAGCGGCCAGCGTGACCGCCTCCTGCGCCTGGGCGCTGCCTCCGCGCTCGGGGCGCTGATCGGCGGGATCCTGCTGCTGTTCCTCGATCCCGACGTGTTCGAGTTCGTGGTGGTGGTGCTGATCGCGGTGGCCTGCGTGCTCGTCATGACGCAGCCCAGGCTGAACGCGTGGGTGGCCGCGCGGCGCGAGGAGCCCCGCGCGCACGGCGGTGCGGCGCTGTGGGTGGGCGTGCTGGCCTCGGGGATCTACGGCGGCTACTTCGGGGCCGCGCAGGGCGTGCTGCTGATCGGGCTGCTCGGCATCTTCCTCGACGACGGCCTGCAGCGGGTGAACGCGGCCAAGAACGTGCTGGCGCTGATCGTCAACGGGGTGGCCGCGCTGCTGTTCGTGGTGGTGGCGGAGGTGGACTGGGCGGCCGTGGCCGGGGTGGCGCTGGGCGCGATCGCCGGCGGGTTCCTGGGGGCGAGGGTGGGGCGGCGGATCCCGGCGCGGGTGCTGCGGGCGATCATCGTTTTCGTGGGACTTATGGCGATTATCGTACTGGTGTACGGATAAGTCGGGATGGGTATAACTTGGTCATGAAAGGTGACCGGGTGGAGATCGTCATCGACGCGGGAGGCTCGTCACCCCGCACGTACGAGATCACGGCCACCCGCGCCGGGCGGCGGGTCGAGGTGGCCAACCGGCGGGGGCTCGTGGAGGTGAGCGAGGTGACCCGCACCGGCACACCGGTGCGTACGGCCCGGTTCATGTCCAGCCGCATCCTTGCCCTCGTCGAACACCCCGCCGACTCCTCGGACGCGGGCGACTGAAGCGGGCCGGCGAGGAAGCCGCAGGCCAGTCGCCGGTCGGACGCCGACAGGTCCAGTGGGGGCGCCGGCCGGACGCCGACAGGTCCGGCGGGGGCGCCGGCCGGACGCCGACAGGTCCGGCGGGGGCGCAGGCCGGCCGCGACGAGGTCCCGGGTCAGGCGAAGTCGGCCGCGTGGTCCTCCGCCCACCGGCGGAAGGTGAGCGCGGGCCGGCCGAGCAGCCGCCGCACCGTGTCCGTGGCCCGCTCCGGCCGCGTCACGAAGCTCTCCCAGGTCGTCAGCGCGCTCTCCACGAACGCCGGCTCCCCCCACGCCGCCATGAGCCGCTCGCGCGCCTCCTCGACCGGCTGCTCCTCCCAGCGCACCTCGCGCCCGGTCACCTCGCCGATCACCCGCGCCTGCTCGGCCTGGGTCAGCTCCTCCGGGCCGGTGAGCGCGTACGCGGCCCCGTTGTGCCCGGCCGAGGTGAGCACGTGCACGGCCACGGACGCGATGTCCCGCTCGTGGATCAGCGCCCTGGACGCCTCCCCGTACGGCCAGCGCACCACGCCCTGCCTGATCTGCCCGGCCCAGCCCAGCGTGTTGGCCGCGAACCCGCCCGGCCGCAGGAACGTCCACCCGAGGCCGGAGCGCCGGATCAGCTCCTCGATCTCCGCGTAGTGCGACGGGGCCTCGCCTCCGTCGCCCGCCTGCGCGGACAGGTAAACGACCCGGCGCGCGTGCCGGGCCACGGCCGCGACCACCTCGGCGGCGTTACCGGTGGTGAAGCCGGGCCAGAGCAGGAACACGCTCTCCACGTCCTTCAGCGCCGGCTCCAGCGTCGCGGGGTCGTACAGGTCGCCCTGGACGACCTCCACGGCCGCCCGCACCCGCTCTGGGTGCCTGGCGAACGCCCGCACCTCCAGTCCAGCCCCGGCGAGCTGGGACACCACATGACTGCCGACATTGCCGGTCGCGCCGGTCACCAGAATCTTGCTCATGACAGCGACCGTAGGACCTCAACCAAACTTCAGGTCAACCCCGGCCGCACCTGGATGGTGCCGTCCCTCCTGATCCGCGTCTCGAACACCGGCGCCGGCGCGGTCGCGGGCCCGTGCCTGACCGAGCCGTCGGACAGCCGGAACGTGCTGCTGTGCCACGGGCAGACCACGCACGCCTCGCCGTCCTCCATCACGAGCCTGCCCTGGTGCAGCGGGCCCGCCAGATGCGGGCAGCGATCGGCCAGCACGGTCACGCCCTCGCCCTGGCGCAGCACGAAGAGCTGGATGTAGCCGAGCCGCCTGGCCACGGGCCGCCCGTCGGGCAGGTCCTTGAGCGGGCACAGGTCGTGCCAGCCCAGCGGCACCAGGTGCGTCACCTGCGGCGCGTGGTTGGCGCCGGCCGCCTGGCGATGGGCCAGGTGCCCGCCGAGGTAGGCGCCGAGCCCGCCGACGGCCAGGCCCGCGTACGACATCATCCGGCCCGGCCGCTCGTGCCCGCGCAGGCGCGCCAGCAGGGACGCGGAGAACAGGCCGAGCGCGGCCGCGTTCGCCAGCATGTGGACGAAACCCACCCGCTGCTGCTCGCGATGGAGTGAGGACCAGTCCGTGAGCCCCGCCGCCGCCGTAGGCAGCGCGTTGATCAGGCCGGTGGCCAGCAGCAGGCGGGAGGCGCGCGGATCGGCGTCGGCCAGGTCCAGCACGGCCGTGGAGAGCCAGCAGCCCAGGGAGACCGTCGCCAGCGGCGGATGCACGGGCTCCCCGAGGGGCACGCCGTGCAGCACGTCACGCAGGCGGCCCTGACGCAGCCGCCGGCGCACGGCCTTGGCGAGTCCTCTGATCGGCGAGTCCATGGCCTTCGACTTCTCGAGCCGATCGGCGATGGCGACCGGCCCGGCGAAACCCCGCAACTGCCGACGTCTCGCTCGTACTGTCTCTTTCACGACAAGTCCCCTACCCCGGCCATGTGGGGATCACTCGGGCAGGTGTCCCCTGGCCACGGAGAGTTCGACCAGCTCCAGGGCGTACGCGCCCAGTGTGGGCGAACCTTCCTGGATGATCCGCACCTTCTCCTTCACCTGCGTGGCGGTGACCTTGAACAGCGGCCAGGTGCCGCCCTCGTTGAGATGGTTGGCCAAGATGGGGGCGAAACGGTCGAGCGCCTTGGCGAATCTCGCCTCCGGAGTCGTCCTGTCCTCGAACTCGGCCCACAGCTCACGCATCGAGGCCCCCTGCTCTCCCGGCAGCAGCCCGAAGATGCGGTCGGCGGCGGCCCGCTCGACCTCGGCCTGCGCGGCCACCGCGACCGGGTCGTAGATGAAGGTGTCACCGGCGTCGATCTCCACCAGGTCGTGCACCAACAACATGGCCACCACCCGTTGCAGGTCGGTTCCGGGTGGGGCATGCTCGCCGAAGACCATCGCCAGCGTGCCCACGTACCAGGAGTGCTCTGCGGTGTTCTCCCGCCGCGAGCCGTCGATCAGATGGTTGCGGCGGATGACCCGCTTCAACTTGTCGATCTCGACGGCGAAGGCGATCTGGGCGTTCAGGCGGTCCTCTTCTGGCGCGATAGTCACGCGCGACACCCTATTGTGCGGTGATCACCCCGGTTGGTGAAATCGTGACCGGAACTCCGTTGAACACTGCGTTACCACTTGGAACGTCAAGGGCGGTTTCGTCCGTCAGCGCGTTGGCGCTGACGCCCGCGTGCCCGGCCGCGACGCTCTGCGTGCTGCCCGCGTGCCCCCAGCCGTGGGGCAGGCTCACCACGCCGGGCATGATGCTGTCGGTGGGCTCGACGGGCACCGTGACCTGGCCCTTCGCCGAGCGCACCACGGCCTGTCCGGCCAGCTCCAGCCGCCGCGCGTCGGCCGGGTTGATCTGCAGCGTGCACGTGTTGCTGCCGCCGACCAGCGGGCCCACGTTGTGCATCCAGCTGTTGTTGGAGCGCAGGTGGCGCCGGCCGATCAGGACCATCTCCGGCGGCTCCTCGTCCAGTTTGCCGCGCAGCCGCTCCACGTCCTCGATGAGCTGCGGCGGGGCCAGCTCGATCAGCCCCGAGGCCGTCCTGAGCACCTCGCCGAGCCGCGGCTCCAGCGCGCCCAGGTCCAGGCCGTGCGGATGGTCGAGCAGTTTGCGCAGCGACAGGTCCCCCTTGCCGGCCCACTCGCCGTACGGGCCGAGCCTGAGCATGAGGTCGAGCCGCCGTTCGCCGCCCGACTCGCCGTCCAGCAGCTCGCGCAGCTCCGCCACGTCCCGCCCCTCGATCCCCGAGCCGGGCGTCTGCGTGGCCTTGCGCAGCGTGTCGTCGATGACGAACGCGTCGAGGTCCCCTTCGAGCCCCGAGGCGATCATGGCCAGCCTGGCCAGGATCTGCGCCTCCGACGGCCGCTCGTCCAGCGGCAGCAGCGGCGGCGAGTATCGCGCGTAGTTGCGCACGGCGAACCCGAGCAGGGCGAAGTCGAAGTGCCCCGACTGCAGGACGCGGGGCGGGGGCAGGATGACGTGCGCGTGCTTCGTGGTCTCGTTCAGGTACGGGTCCACGCTCACCATGAAGTCCAGCCGCCCGAAGGCCGCGTCCAGCCGGTCCCCGTTGGGCGCGGACAGCACCGGGTTGCCCGCGACCGTGAACAGCACCTTGACCTGCCCGTCACCGGGCGTCTCGATCTCGTCGGCGAGCGTCGCCACCGGCAGCTCGCCGTTGGCCTCGGGCAGCCCTCTGACCCGGCTGCTCCACCTGCCGACCGTGTACGGCCTCCGCCTCCCGCGGGTCTCGGTGGCGGACTTGGGGAACATCGAGCCACCGGGACGGTCCAGATTGCCGGTCAGCACGTTGACGACGTCCACCAGCCACTGGGCCAGCGTGCCGAACTCGGTCGTGCACGTGCCGATCCTGGCGTACACGGCGGCCGTACGCGCCGCCACCAGCTCCCTGGCCAGCCGTACGACCACCTCGGCGGGCACCCCGGTGCGCCGGGCCACGCTCTCCGGCGGGAAGTGCTTGGCCGCCTCGCGCACCTCGGCCAGCCCGTTGACCTCGGCCAGCGGCCTGGCCAGGTCCTCGGCGAACAGGGTGTGCACGATGCCGAACAGCAGGTAGGCGTCCGTACCCGGCCGGATGAACAGGTGCTCGTCGGCCAGCGCGGCCGTACGGGTGCGGCGCGGATCGACCACGACGAGCCGCCCCCCGCGCCCGCGCAGCGCCTTGAGCCGCCCGGGGAAGTCGGGCGCGGTGCACAGGGAGCCGTTGGACTCCAGCGGGTTGGCGCCCAGCATCAGCAGATAGTCGGTCCGGTCCAGGTCGGGCACCGGGATCGCCATCGGATGACCGAACATGAGCCCGCAGGCCACGTGCTTCGGCATCTGGTCGGCGGTGCTGGCGGAGAAGACGTTACGGGTGCCGAGCGCCTTGATCAGCGGCGCGCCGTACAGGGCGCCCGCCATGGTGTGGGCGCTCGGATTGCCCAGGTAGACGGCGACGGAACGGCGGTCGGAGACCCGTTCGAGCCCCGCCCTGACGGCCTCGAACGCCTCGTCCCAGCCGACCTCGCGCCACAGCTCGCCCTCCCTGATCAGCGGCTTGCGCAACCGGTCGGGATCCTCGTCCAGCCGCCCCAGACTGGCCCCCTTGGGGCAGATGAACCCTTTGCTGAACGGATCATCCTTGTCGCCCCTGACGCTGGTGACGTGCCCGCCCGCGTCGAGGGTGAGGGTCAGGCCGCAGACGGCCTCGCACAGGGGACAGGTCCGGTGGACGGTCGAGGTCATCACGACTCCTGAGTTCGCCAGCTGAACTCATCTTCGCGCGCCCCCCGCCCATGGGGAAGCCCCGGATCACTGCTCTGCGGAGTGTTCAGGCCGCCGGGATGAGCGACTCGAAGCCGGCGAGGGACACGTCATGGACCGGTCCGGTATGTGCGCATCCTCATACGGATCACGCTTGCTGGCACGGGCCAGGGTTCGGTGCGCCCGCCTGGCCCGTGCGGAGGAAAGCCGGTCGATCCAACCGGCCTCACGGTGAACCGGCAAGGTGATCAGAGCCGGCGGCGCCGAAGGCGGCCTGTCACCCTCTAGAGAGGACCGCAGTCCGATGCCGTGTAGATTCCTCGGCCCCGAGGGGCTCCGGTGCCGGCGTATCGGAACGACTTGTAGAGGTCGGCGCCGGAGATGGTGAAGGGGCCTTTATCGGGCCAGTTGTTGATGTCCACACAGAAGGTCTTGGACGTGGTGCAGGTGTTCTTCACCTCAACGTAACGGCTCTGCTTCTCCGAATACCACTTCGAGACGGAAATACCGCAAGCGGTCGTGACGCTGGTTGCCGAGGAGACCTCGGCAGATGCCAGGGCGGGGGTGGCTCCACCCATGAGCGCCGCCGCTGCGATGACTCCCCCTGCCAGGGTGCCGATCTTACGTCTCAGCAATTCAGATTCTCCCTTTCGAGGCGCCCAGTCGATCATCGCTGGGTCGGATAAGTAGCCTCAACCTAGGGATCGGCGGTATAGAGCCGGTATGTCGGAAACATCCCTGCGCTCTTTCGCCGAAGATTTGCGTCGATGTAGACGGGGAAGCCCCGGAGCCCCCGCGGTCTCCGGGGCTTCGCCCCCCGGGGAATTTCCCGGATTCCCCAGGTCTTCTCAGGAAGGTCTCATCGGCCCATCAGGGGAAGCGCCACCTCGGTACGCAGATCGGGCGGCTCCTCGAGGTCGGGTCTCATGGAGATCCACGATCGGCGGCCGTACAGGCGCTCCAGGCCGGGGGAGAGGGCCCCCGGCACCTCGTCGCGCCGGATGATCTCGACGATCAGGAACTGGGCCCGCGTGCGGTGCCGGTAGACGTTGACGCTGCGCGCCCAGCAGGCCGCGGCGATCTCCTCGCTGTAGGCCTCGAACTCCTCGGCGCTGATGCCCGCCCTGACCAGTATCAGCGCCTTCTCGCCGGTGGCCGTGGGCGTGATCCACAGCACCAGCGGGATGCGTCCGGCCCTGGTGTGCATAGTGGTCTCCAGGCAGACCCGCCGCAGGCGGTGCCGGGAGATGACGCACCAGACGTGGGCCGCGATCCAGTTGCGGCCCGCCCTGGTGGCGGCCGGCACCGAGATGGCGCTGGTCAGCAGGATGAACGGCATCCAGCGGCCCTCCTGGGCGGCGCCCAGGAGGGTCAGCGTGAACAGCGCCAGCCCGGCGAGCAGCAGCAGCTCGGCGCGGGCCCGCCAGAGCTTGACCAGCGGCCCGCCGCCCCCGGCGGCCGGGAGGTCCTCGTTGGCGGGGAAGATCTGGTTACGCGGGTTCCTCGGCATCTAGGACACCTCCTCGGTCACCTTGCGTGGCAGGTGGAGCTGGTCGAAGCGCGGGTCGCGGTAGCGGCGGGAACCGAAACCGGTTTTCGTCACGGTCCAGCCCATCCGGAAGGCGAATTCGTCGGGCTCGACGCAGATTCGGTAGTCGGCCGGCGCCATGAGTTCCTGGATCCAGGACTTGATTCGGCTGAGTCCCTTGGTACCTTGTGAGTACATAGAAGACCCCTTTCGCGGCATTTTAGAGGTGGCTTCTTGGCCGGTCCGACGGCTGATGACCGGTTTCTCCGCAGGGTGGCAGCCCATATGCGGTGAACCGGTGGTCAGCCTCGGCCCGGCTTTTTTGGTGCTCGATCGAGCAGACTCGCGCGGCTTTTTCTAGGTGAATGCGCGATCCTTCCGGCAAGTGGCCTCCCTGGGGTGGAGTTGCGTATCCGGGACGGCGACGTTGCCGGAGAGGCGGCCCCTGCGGGGGCTCGCCAGCGGAAGCGGAAGGCTCGGTGTGTGCGGCCTTGTCGTCATGTCAGGCCTCCTCACCACCATCGAGATCCCTCCTGGATCTGATCGTCCCCCGAGGTCGTCGATGCTGCAATAGCTTGAGCAAGGGAAGATTTAAGAATCTTGCGGCTTGCCGTGCAACTTGCAGGAGAAGTGTCGGCCATAAAGGGTCGCCGGGAGATCTTTGCCCGTTACAGACCACTCAGCGGAGCTTGTCTTGCTCCTACGCTCTACCCATGAAAGCCTTCTGGCAAGGCTGTGCGGCAGTGGACGTGCAACTTGCAGGGTAAGATTTGCTGGACGGCCCAGAAAGCCGGGCTCCAAACGGTCCCTTCCGGCTACACCTCCATTCCCGAGAAGGAGCGTGGACGGTGCCAACGCAGCAGGGCAGTCCAACGGTTCGGCGACTTCGTCTAGGGCAGGAGCTTCGCTTCCTCCGCGAGCGGCGCAAGCTCACCGGGGCCAGGGCGGCCAGAGATCTCGGCTGGTCAGCCAGCAAGGTGAGCCGTATCGAAGCGGCCAAGACGATGCCCAGCGCCGACGACATCAAGGCCATGGCGAAGCTCTATCGCGTTGACGGTGACAAACTTGACGAGCTCGTTGGCCTGTTGCGTGATGCGGAGCAGCGGGGGTGGTGGGAAGATTACGAAGACTCCCTGCCCGAGGAGTACACAAGATTTCTCGGGCTGGAGGCGGAGGCCACCTACCAGCGCAACTGGGAACCCCAGGCTGTGCCCGGCCTCCTGCAGACCGAGGACTATGCGCGAGAGGTCATCCTGGCCACCCGCGGCATCGCGCGCATCACGCACAGCGGTGTCCGCAGCCGGGTGGAGGCCCGACTCGACCGGCAGAAACGCGTCCTGCACAGGAGCGATCCCTGCCGGATGAGCGTGGTGCTCGACGAGGCGGCGCTGATGCGCCGGTTCGGCGAGCCCGCGGTCATGCGTGAGCAGATGGAGCATCTCCTGGAGATCTCCCTGCTGCCGCATGTCAGCGTGCACGTCCTGCCACTGGACGCACTACATCCGGTCAACACCGGTGCGTTCATTCATCTGAAGTTCACGGCATTCGACGATGTCGTGTATTTGGAACAGCTGTACACTGCTCACTTTGTCGACGACCTGGAACGGGTGGCCGGCTACGAGTCGGCTTTCGACCACATCAGGTCGGAGGCCCTCGACGTGGACGAGTCACGTGTCCTCATCCAGCGCAAAGCCATGCTCTGGCGGCGTTGACAAGCTACCTCAACAAAGAGGCAACGAAGCCTCTGCACCCTTTGGGGAGACAATGCACAACGACATCACGAAGGCGGCCTGGCGCAAGGCCAGCTACTGCAACGGCGCCACGGCGTGCGTGGAGGTCGCTCCGCTGGCGGACGGCAACGTCGCACTGCGTGACAGCAAGCAGGAGGACGGGCCCGTCCTCGTCTTCACGCCCGCCGAGTGGACTGCCTTCGTAGCCGGCGTCATGGACAACGAGTTCGACCTGGCCACACTGGTCGCGCGCGCATGACGAACGGCTCTGGCATGTTGCTGGCACAACCGTCCAGAGCCGTCCTGTAAGAGGCCTGGGGTGCGCCTCTGTCGTAGGTGACACGCCGTCCGGCGTGCCGCGGAAAACCCGCACATCGTGGCACCGAATGACCTGTGCGCGCAACTCAGTTGATCTTTCCTGAGAAACGCCACGGGTTCATGTCGCCACGCCCAGGTGCCCCCATGCCTTTTGTTCCGGACAATGGAGAGGCAGCGGACGGGAGCTTTTTCGCCGGCGATTCATCGGAAAGGCGGAAAAGGCGTTTCCCGGCCGCGGACATTCTTTATGGGGAATGCGGCGGGTCACGCGGGGAGGGTGTCCCCGGGGAAGCCGTGGCAGGGGTGGACGTCGACCTGCATCATTCCGGCTCGCACGCAGGGGTCCGCGGTCATGATGCCGGTGGCTTCCGGGGCCGGGACGGTCATGATCGCGATGCCGGCCACGGTGTCCGAGGCGACCGGGCACAGCACGGCGATCACCCCGTCGGCGCGCAGTGAGACCATGCGCCGCTGGTGTTCGAGTTCGATCGCGTCCGCGCCGTCCATCGTCCGTCCGGGCGCCCACCGCAGGATCGCCACACTGTACGGCTTCGCGGTCGCGGCCAGGGCCTGGATCTGTTCGTCGGTCACAGTGGTGCTCATGCCGTCTCCTCAGTTCTCGACGCGCTCGGCCAGCGAGACGATGATGCCTTCCGGCCCGCGGACGTACGCCATCCGCCACATGCCCTCGTACTCGCCGATGTCTCCCACCAGGCCGTAGCCGCCGGCCGCGGCGTGCTCGACCGCGGCCCGCAGGTCGTGCACCTCGAAGGCGACGTTGCGCAGCCCCAGTTCGTTGGCCGGTGCGGCGGGCGAACCCGGGAGGTGGTCCGGGCGGGTGAAGCTGGACAGCTCCAGCGTCGTGCCCCCGCCGGGCGGACGCAGCATGACGATCTCGGTGCGGGCGCCGGTCATGCCGATCACGGTGTCCAGGAACTCGCCTTCGACGGCCATCTTCTGGTCGGCCTCCAGGCCGAGGCCGACGAAGAACGCCGTCACGGCGTCGAGGTCGGCGACGGTGATGCCGACGTGGTCGAAATGCCTGATGAAGGTCATCGACTCCCTTTCCAGGTGGGTTCTTCGGGGGAACCCTGAGAAAGGTAGCACGTCGAAGTTCCCTAAGGGAACCCAAAGTTCGCCGGCGTCAGGTCAGGCCCAGGCCCTTGCGGACGCGGTCGCCGAGGTCCTTGTGGATGTTGGTCCAGTAGTCCGCGACGCGCAGCTTCATCGCGGACGTCACCTCGGGGGCCGAGGCGTGGCCGACGATGTTGCCGACCATGCTGGTCCGGTCGCCTTCGGACAGGACGTTCTCCCAGAACGCGCGCGGCTGCGCGTAGTCGTCGTCCTCCGCGTGCCTGCGGTACGCCGAGCGCACGATCTCGCCCGTGACGTGGTAGCGCTCACCCTCGAACAGCGACGGGTCGGCGGTGGGGCCGCCCGCGGAGTTGGGGGCGTACACCGGGTCCTGCGGGTTCGTGAAGGTCATCGGCCCGTCGAAGTTGTAGGAGTTGACGGGACTGCGCGGCTGGTTGATCGGCAGCTGCAGGTAGTTGGGCCCGATCCGGTAGCGGTGGGCGTCCGGGTAGGAGAAGAGCCGGCCCTGGAGCATCTTGTCGGGGGAGGCACCGATGCCGGGCACCAGGTTCGACGGCTCGAAGCCCGCCTGCTCGACCTCGGCGAAGTAGTTCACCGGGTTCTTGGTCAGCGTGAGCCGGCCGATGGTGATCTCGGGGTAGTCGCTGTGCGGCCACACCTTGGTCAGGTCGAACGGGTTGAACCGGTAGTCGGCCGCGGCCTCGAACGGCATGATCTGCACGTTGACCGTCCACGACGGGTGGTCGCCGTTGGCGATGGCCGTGTGCAGGTCGCGGATGTGGTGGTCGGGGTCGGCGAGCAGCGCGGCGGCCTCGTCGGCGGTGTAGTTCCTGATGCCCTGCTCGGTCTTGAAGTGGTACTTGATCCAGAACCGCTCGCCGGCCGCGTTGTACCAGAGGAACGTGTGCGAGCCGAAGCCGTGCATGTGCCGCCAGGAGGCCGGGATGCCGCGGTCGGTCATGAGGAACGAGACCTGGTGCGCCGACTCCGGCGACAGCGTCCAGAAGTCCCACTGCATGTTGTTGTCACGCAGGTGGTTGTCGGCGCGGCGCTTCTGGCTGTGGATGAAGTCGGAGAACTTCGAGGGGTCGCGGATGAAGAAGATCGGCGTGTTGTTGCCGACGAGGTCGTAGTTGCCGTCCTCGGTGTAGAACTTGATCGCGAAGCCGCGCGGGTCACGCGCCGTGTCCGGGCTGCCCAGCTCACCGGCGACGGTGGAGAAGCGCAGGAAGAGCGGGGTCTGGACGCCCTTCTGGAAGAGCTTGGCCTTGGTGAACTGGCTGACGTCCTCGGTGATCTGCAGGATGCCGTGGGCGCCGCCGCCCTTGGCGTGCACGACCCGCTCGGGGACGCGCTCGCGGTTGAAGTGGGCCATCTTCTGGATGAGGTAGTGATCCTGCATGAGCAGGGGCCCGTTCGGGCCGACGGAGAGCGAGTGCTCGTCGCTCGGCGCGGGGATGCCCGCGTCGTCGGTGCTGATGGGCCTGTTCTTCATGATCACGATCCTCCGGGGGTTCGACGTCGCCGCTGGTGCGACCTGTCTCCCGCGGCCCGGCGCGTACGACCTGCGGCGCGGGGGAAGGTCGCCGTCACGTCAAGCTACCCCCTTAACTTGAATCATTCAAATAAACGAGTTGTCCAAATCAGGCCAGGGCGGGGGTGCGCCGCCGTACCAGGAAGATCGCGCACAGGCCGGCCAGCGCGGCCAGCACCGCCATCGCGACGGCGGTCGGCAGCGAGGCGGCCACGGACGCGGACTCCAGCGTGATGAACAGCGTGCCCACCGTGGAGACGCCGATGACCTGGCCGAGCTGCATCACGGTGAGCAGCGCGCCGCTGGCGTCGGCCGCGTACGCCCGGTCCACCCGCTCGGTCACCATGGTGGTCACCGCGATCTGCACGCCGAGCCCGGCTCCGATGAGCGCGCTCATGACCGCGTACGGAACCCCGCCCCCCGCGGCAAGCCCGAGCCCGAGATAGGCCGGCGCGGCCACCAGGTAGCCGACGGGCACGAGCGAGCGCTGCAGCCGCTGCGGCAGGCGCGGCCAGACCAGCCCGACCAGGCCGAACGCCAGCGCGCACGGCACCAGCATCATGCCGGAGGCCAGCGGCGTCATGTGCAGGTCGCCCTGCAGGTGCAGCGCCGAGGTGAACAGGAACGCCCCCCACGTGGCCGGGCCGAACAGCAGCACCGCCAGCCCCGGCCGCATGCCGGGCGCGCGCAGGACGCCGGCGTCCACCAGCGGACGGCGGCCGCTCGCGGTGACCCACCGCTCGACCCGGACGAACGCGTAGAAGGCGGCCGCGCTCAGCGCCATCGAGATCCAGCCCCAGACGGGCCAGCCGAGATCGCGCCCGAGCACGAGCGGCACCACGAACAGCAGCACGGCCGCCGACAGCGTCACCAGGCCCCACGGGTCGAGCCCGCTTCTGGCGCCGCCCGTGTCGGCGGGCAGCACCCGGAACCCGGCCACCAGCAGCAGCGCGGAGACCGGCACCAGCACCAGGAACACGAGCCGCCAGCCCAGGCCGACGCCGAGCAGGATCCCACCCACTGCCTGACCCGCCACGATGCCGCCACTGATCATCAAGGACCACAGACCCATCGCCCGGCCTCTGGCCGCACCGTGATAGTTGCGCTGGAGCAGCGTCAGCACCTGCGGCACCATCATCGCGGCCCCGGCGCCCTGCAGCAGCCGGCTGCCCACCAGCCACGCGGTCGAGGGCGCCAGGCCCGCGAGGAGCGTGGTGAACGTGAAGAGCGCCAGGCCGCCCAGGAACGCCCGGCGGTAGCCGAACAGGTCGCCCACTCTGGCGCCGGTGATCAACAGGACGGCATAGACGATGGTGTAACCGGCGATGATCATCTGCAGCCCGGCACCGGACGAGTGCAGGTCCGACTCGATGGTCGGGGTGGCCACGTTGACGATGTTGACGTTCAGGACGGCCAGGAACTGCCCGACGAGGATGATCGTCAGCAGCAGGCCGCCGGCCTTGGGGGTCTCCTGCGGCTTGGTGTGCGCAGGAGGGGAGGAAGCGGCAATTTGCGACATGATGGCCAGTCTGCCGGTGATCCAGTACCAGTAACGAGTGCCCCTTTATACTGGTACTGGGGATAACTGGCTAAGCATCGCCCTGTCACCCCATAGTGGAGGAATGACGGTGGCAGAGAAGAGACGTGCCGACCTGTCCGCGTTCCTGCGCTCCCGCCGGGAACGGATCACACCGGAGATGGTCGACCTCGCGCCGGGGCCGCGCCGGCGCACCCCAGGGTTGCGCCGCGAAGAGGTGGCCCAGCTGGCCGGCGTCGGCGTGACCTGGTACACGTGGCTGGAGCAGGGGCGGCCGATCAACGCCAGCAGCCAGGTGCTGGACGCGATCGCGCGCACGCTCAGGCTGGACAGCGCCGAGCGCCACCACCTCTACCGGCTGGCCGGTCAGCCCGCCGAGCCGTTCCCCGCCGACTCGGCCCAGGTGACGCCCGAGATGCGGGTGATCCTCGACCGGCTCGGCGGCCTGCCCGCGTGCGTGACCAACAGCAGGTGCGACGCCCTGGCCTGGAACGACGTCTACGCGGAGCTGTTCCCCGAGATCGTGAACGCCCCGGAAGGGGAGCGGAACTCGCTCTGGCAGACCTGCCTCAACCCCTCGCCCACCACGACGCTGCTCGACCGGGACCAGGATCTGGGCCGCGCCGTGGCCGTCTTCAGAAGCGCCTACAGCCGGCACGCCGACGACCCGTGCTGGCAGGACTTCCTACGCCGGCTCAGCTCGGAGAGCGCCGAGTTCGCCCGGCTCTGGGCCCGGCAGGAGGTGGCCGAGCCGGGGCCGAGGGTGAAGGCGTTCAAGCACGCGGCGCACGGGATCCTGCGCTTCAGCACGACCAACCTCACGGCCGCGCCCGAGATCCGGCTGGTGGTCTACACGCCCATGGACGACGACACCTGGGAGGTGCTGGCGAAGCTCAGGGGGGCTGCGCGGTAATCCGTCCTGCATGGCATGCTCGATCCCTGAAAGTCAGTATTCGAGCGGAAGTGCCGCAGATGAGACTCCCCCTTGCCCTCCCGGTGGTCGCCGCCGTCCTCGTGCCGCTGGCCGCGTGCTCGGCCGTGCCGGAACGGGAGCCGCTGCGCAAGCAGGTCGAGCAGCCGGTGACCGCCACGCCGTCCAAGTCGAAGAAGCCGACGCCGCAGCGCCGGCCGTACACGATCGCGTTCGGCGGGGACGTGCACTTCGAGGGGATGCTGCGCGGACGGCTGAGCAACCCGCGCACCGCGCTCGGGCCGATCGCCGGCGTGCTGCGCAAGGCCGACTTATCGATGATCAACCTGGAGACGGCCGTCACCACCGGGGGGACGCCGGCGCCGGGCAAGCAGTTCACGTTCAGGGCGCCGGCCAGCGCGTTCACCGCGCTCAAGGCCGCCGGGGTGGACGTCGCCTCCATGGCGAACAACCACGGCATGGACTACATGGAGACCGGCCTGGCCGACTCGCTGGCGGCGATCAAGCGCAGCAAGTTCCCGGTGGTGGGGATCGGTAAGGACGCGGCACAGGCGTACCGGCCGTGGCGGACGACCGTGAACGGCAACCGCGTCGCGATCATCGGCGCCACCCAGGTGATGGACGCCGAGTTCATCCAGGCGTGGACGGCCACGGCGGACAAGGGCGGGCTGGCCTCGGCCAAGGACGAGCCGGCCCTGCTGAAGGCGGTACGCCAGGCGCGCAAGAACTCCGACACCGTGATCGTCCACCTGCACTGGGGCACCGAGCTGCAGAAATGCCCCAACGAGGCGCAGCTGTCGCTGGCTCCCAAGCTGGTCAAGGCGGGGGCCGACGTGGTGGTCGGCGGGCACGCGCACATCCTGCTCGGCTCCGGCTACCTCGACGACGCCTACGTCAGCTACGGCATGGGCAACTTCGTCTTCTACAACTCCAACCCGGCCACCACCGGCAGGACCGGGGTGCTGACGCTGACGATCAACGGGCGGAAGATCCTCAAGGACACGTGGACGCCGGCCACCATCCAGGGCGGCGTCCCGGTCCCGATGGCGGGCTCGGCCAAGACCCGGGCCGTGGCGGACTGGAAGGAACTGCGCGGCTGCGCGGGCCTGGCCGCCCGCCCCTGACCTCGCGGCCGCGGGTGGCCGCGCGCGCCCGATCGATCTATCCTGCGGACAGCCCTGCTGGACAGGGCGTCCAATAGGAGGTCGCGATGCGGTGGGTCGAGTCCGGTGACGTACGGCTGGCGGTGCACGAGGAGGGCGATCCCGGCCATCCGGTCGTGCTGCTCCTGCACGGTTACCCGGACACGCACCGCGTCTGGGACGAGGTGGCCGCGCTCCTGCGCGACCGCTTCCGGGTGGTGCGGTACGACGTCCGCGGCGCGGGCGCGTCGTCACCGCCCCGCGACCGCCGCGACTACGGCTTCGACCACCTGGTCGCCGACCTCGGCGCGGTGATCGACTCCCTGGACGTCCCCAAGGTCCACCTCGTCGGACACGACTGGGGCTCGCTGCAGGGGTGGGAGGCGCTCGGCAGGGACGGGACCGGCGACCGGCTGGCCTCGTTCACCAGCCTCGGCGGGCCAGGGCTGCGGCAGGTGGGGGACTTCTTCCGGCACGGGCGGCGGCGCGACGTCGCCGCGCAGCGGCTGCGGTCCTGGTACATCGGCGCGTTCCTGCTCCCGGTGCTGCCCGAACTGGCCTGGCGCTCGGTCATGCCCCGGCTCGTCTCCCGTACGCTGCGGCGGGGCGAGGGCGTCGCGCTCCGGCCCGGGCATCCCGCGGCCACCATGGCGGCGGACGGGCGCAACGGGCTCTGGCTCTACCGGCGGAACATGCCGGCCACGCTCGGCGACCCCGGGCTCGATCCGCGCGTGCCCGGCGTTCCGGTGCAGCTCATCGAGCCCACCCGCGACCCGTACGTCACCCCGGCGCTGGCGGAGGCGGTCGGGCGATGGGCTCCCGAGCTGTGGCGGCGCAAGGTCGCGGCCGGGCACTGGGTGCAGCGCAGCCGCCCCGGGACCGTCGCCGCGATGATCGGCGAGTTCGTCGAGCACGTCGAGGGCGCGCCGGCCGGGCGGGGGCTGCGCCGGGCGCGGGCCGGCGGGGCGTTCGGCGGGCGGCTGGTGGTCGTGACCGGCGCCGGGTCCGGGATCGGGCTGGCGACCGCGCGGGCGTTCGCGGCCCACGGGGCCGAGGTGGTGTGCGCTGATATCGACCTTGACGCGGCGAAACAGGCCGTTGAGGCCATTGGCCGGGATCTCGGGGGAACGGCATACGCGGTACGGGTCGATGTGGCGAATGCCGATCAGATGGAGAACTTCTCGCGAAATATCATCGCTGATTATGGAGTGCCGGACATTGTGGTGAACAATGCCGGGATCGCGGTCGCCAAGCGGTTCTTCGATCACAGTCTGGACGACTGGCGCAGGACCCTCGACGTCAATCTCTGGGGCGTCGTCCACGGCTGCCGGCTCTTCGGCGCCGCCATGGCCGAGCGCGGCGAGGGCGGGCACATCGTCAACGTCGCCTCCCTGGCCGCCTTCGCGCCGTCGAGGGTGCTGCCCGCGTACTCGGCCTCGAAAGCCGCCGTGAAGATGCTCAGCGACTGTCTCAGGGCCGAGCTGGCCGACCAGGGCATCGGGGTGAGCGCCGTCTGTCCCGGTTTCGTGTCGACGGCCATCGCGCGCAACGCCGCGTACCCGACGGAGAGCATGCGTGAGGAGGCCGTCAGAGGGCTGGCGCGGCGCGGGTATCCGCCCGAGCGGGTGGCGGCGCACATTCTCCGGGCGGTGCACAGAAATGAGGCTGTGGTGCCAGTGAATCTGGAGGGAAAAATCGGATATGTCCTGTCACGGGTTTCCCCTCGTGCGATGCGCGGCCTGGCCCGATTGAGCGTGGTCGCGGAGAATCGGGAAATCGCGGGTAACGATCGCTCATACAGGAGAAGATGAATCCGTGTCTTCGCCGCAAATGGATGATGAGTGCGTCCAACCCCAAGCCCTCAGGCGGCAGCCCGCACAGCGCCGCAGCGCACGCCGCGTCGAGCGGATGCTCGACGCCTGCGCCGAACTGCTCGACGAGATGGGCTACGAGGCCCTGTCCACCACGCGCATCGCCGAACGGGCGGGCGTGGCGATCGGTTCCGTCTACCAGTTCTTCCCCGACAAGCGGGCCATCACCCAGGAGCTCACCCGGCGCAACGTCGAGGAGTTCGTCCGCAGAGTCGATCGCACCTTCCTGGAGGAGGACTACCGCGGCTGGTGGGAGGCCGTCGACGCGATCATCGACATCTACGTCGACATGCACAGGACGGTCGCCGGATTCCGCAGCCTGCGCTTCGGTGACGCGGTCGACCTCAACCTGCTCGACTCCGACTCCGACAACAACATGGTGATCGCAGGACGGCTGCGCGGATTGTGCCTGAAGGAGTTCGGGCTGGCCGACGGCGCTGAGCTCGACCTGGCCGTGATGGTGGCGGTCGAGGCGGGGGACGCCGTGCTCAAGCTGGCCTTCCGCCACGATCCCGAGGGCGAGCCCGAGCTGGTCGAGGCGGCCAAGGAGCTCATCAGGAGCTTCCTGGCCCGCCGGCTCAGGTCCTGGTCGCCGCTTGAGAAGACGCGCTGAAGAAGGCGCGCGGGCCACTTTCAGTTGTGGCCGTTGTCGCCGAGGTCCCGTGACGGGCCGGCCAGCCAGCCCGGCACGTCATGGAGCCAGCGTTCGCCCTGTTCGGTCGTGGGCGTCTGTTCGTCGCCCGGTGTGCGCACGCACGGGGCTCGATAGGAGGCCGGTCTCGCGTCCCTGGCCTCGCGCACGTTCAGCCTGGCCTCCAGCGCCCGCAGGTTGCTCTCCGCGGCCTCGATGGCCTCCAAGCGGGCCGACAGATAGCCGGCGACGCCGGGGCCGAGGGCCGACAGGACGACGGCACAGGCCAGCGTGAAGGTCATCTGCTTGGACATGCCCATCACAGTCCCTCCGCTCGCATGGCGGCTGAGGACTTCTATATGCCCGATGACCTGCGCAGATAGGCATTCCGTGACCAGGAATGGACAAGTCGTTACCGAATTTGCACCTCACCGGCGATGCGGATTGACCGGGCAAAGGGCAGGCAGGCTCGGTAGTCTCGGCGTTGTGGCGCATGTGACCCGTGAGCACCTTGATCGTCTGCTTGAGCAGGCCCTGCTGGCCGACGACCACAGTTCCTTGGCCAGTCGGCTCTACGACGTGGCGCTCGACTACTCCTCCGGAGACGTTTCGAGGGCATCCATCCTGGTCCTCGCGGCCGAGGAGTGGCGAGCGGCGGGCCAGCCCGCCCGCGCGATGGAGTGTTTCCAGCGCGCGGTCGAGGACGGCGGCGAGGCCGGGTTCGATCCGCGTGCCGGCATCGCCGACACGCTCTTCGAGCTGGACCGGCCGGACGAGGCCAGGGAGGTCATCGAGACGATCCGCAAGGAGGGCGACGTCTCCACGGCGACCGCCCATACGATCGCCGAGACCCTCGTCGCCTACGGTGACCTGAAAGGGGGGCTCGAATGGGCCACCCAGGCCGCCCTGCGGTGCGAGGAGAACGATCCTGAGCAGGTGGCGCTGCTGCGTACCCGCTACCGGATCAGGGTCGATCTGGGGCTGCCCGAGGACGAGCTGGACGAGCTCGTCTCCTGACGGCTCGACCTCCCGCCGGAGCACGTGTCTCCGGCACGGCTCGCTTCGCCGTGCCCGCGTACGCGCGTGCCGCCGGTTCGAACGTGAGCCTTGACCCGCGCCCTGCCGCCCGCGCGTGAGGCCGGTCGGAGGGGCCGCGGCGGCTGACCGCGGCCCCTCCGCTGTGGGGAGGTCCGGGTGCGACAGGCACGACTCGCGCCCGGACGGATGGCTCATTTCGCGGGGCTCACGGTCCCAGGCGCGATCACATGCACGGTGACAGGCACGGCACACGCACGGTCACAGGCACGGTCACAGGCCGAGGGCCTGCTTGAGGCCGGTGAAGCCGGATACCGCGGTCTCGCCGCCGGGCAGCATCGAGGTGCCCTCGATGCTCTCCACGGCCTTGGGCAGCAGCACGCCGATGACGTCCTCGCCGACCTCGCGCACCGGCCGCTGCAGGTCCGTCGGTGACTGGATCCCGGTGCCCCCGATCGAGTTGTGGTGCGGAGCCTGGGCGCGCCGCGCGTCGCCCTCCAGCGGGGTACGCGCCAGCGGGGGCAGCTCGGGCACCGACGGGAGCGAGGGCAGCGCCGGCAGGGCGGGTATGCCCGCGACCGTCGACAGGTCCTTCATCGCGGCCGGCCCCGGCACCACGGGGATCGCCGGCGAGGCCGAGGTGAGCGACGGCATGCCCCAGGTGGCGGCCATCCCGCCCAAGTCGGCCGAGCCGAGCACCGCCCGGCCGGTCGCCAGGCCGGTCAGGCCGAGCCGCCTGGCCAGCTCGCCGGCCGCCATGGCCAGCTTGTTGCTCTCCGACGCGACCATCCGGCTGCTGCCCGAGCCGCCGTCGTTCACGCGCAGCTTCGTGTGCTCGTCGCAGTACGTGGCGACCGAGCGCGGCGACAGCAGCCCCGGCTCGGCGTTCTGGCAGTTCGCGGCCGTGGCGGGACCGGCGACCAGCCAGCTGACGCCCGCGGTCAGAGCGGCCACCGCGATCATGCTCCGCATCCTCTGGAATGACACCTGCACGTCTCCCCGATCGACTTCGGTGATCTGACGAACGCTGAACGTAGTCACCTGTCCGGACGGGGAACGGCGGCTTGTCCGAAGAGTGGGGCGAACCTTACCGAAGGCACGGCCCGATGACCTCGCCATGACACGCCGGAGCCCGGAGATCTGCGGGATCTCCGGGCTCTCAGGCGCTGGACGAGCAGTCGTCGTGCGGGCGCTCGTTCAGGACGCGCGCTGGATGAGCAGCTCGTCGTCGCCCAGCTCGACCTGGACGTGGTCGCCGTCGGTTATCTCGCCCGACAGCACGGCCTTGGCCAGCTTGTCGCCGATGGCGGACTGGACGAGGCGGCGCAGCGGGCGGGCGCCGTACATCGGGTCGTAGCCCGTCAGCGCCAGCCACTCGCGGGCCGCCGGCGTGACCTCCAGCGTCAGCCTGCGGTCGGCCAGGCGCTGCGCCAGCCGCTCGACCTGGAGGTCGACGATCTGCGCCAGCTCCTCGGTGCCGAGCGCGTCGAAGAGGATCACGTCGTCGAGCCGGTTGAGGAACTCCGGCTTGAACGAGCCGCGCACCGCCCCCATGACCGCCTCGCGCTTCGCGCCGTTCTCCAGCTGGGGATCGACGAGGAACTGCGAGCCGATGTTGGAGGTCAGGATCAGGATCGTGTTGCGGAAGTCGACCGTGCGCCCCTGGCCGTCGGTCAGCCGCCCGTCGTCGAGCACCTGCAGCAGGATGTCGAACACCTCGGGATGGGCCTTCTCGACCTCGTCGAGCAGCACCACGGTGTACGGGCGCCGCCTGACCGCCTCGGTGAGCTGGCCGCCCTCCTCGTAGCCGACGTAGCCGGGAGGAGCGCCGACGAGCCTGGCCACGCTGTGCTTCTCGGAGTATTCGCTCATGTCGATGCGGGTCATCGCCCGCTCGTCGTCGAACAGGAACTCCGCCAGCGCCTTGGCCAGCTCGGTCTTGCCCACGCCGGTCGGCCCGAGGAACAGGAACGACCCGGTCGGCCGGTCGGGGTCGGCGATGCCGGCCCGGCTGCGGCGTACGGCGTCGGAGACGGCCTGTACGGCCCGCTGCTGCCCGATCAGGCGCCGGCCCAGCTCCTCCTCCATCCGCAGCAGTTTGCTCGTCTCAGCCTCAAGGAGCCGCCCGGCGGGGATGCCGGTCCACGACGAGATCACCTCGGCGATGTCGTCGGCCCCGACCTCCTCCTTGACCATGGCGTTGTCCGGCGGAGCGGCGTCGGAGGCCGCCTTGAGCGCCTGTTCGAGCCGGGGCACCTCGGCGTACATCAGCCGGGACGCCGCCTCGAAGTCGCCGTCGCGCTGCGCCCGCTCGGCCGCTCCGCGCGCCTCGTCGAGCTGCTTCTTCAGCTCGCCGACCTTGTTGAGCCCGGCCTTCTCGTGCTCCCAGCGGCCGACGAGGGCGTTGAGCTCCTCCTGCCGGTCGGCCAGCTCCTGGCGCAGCCGCTCAAGCCGCTGGACGGAGGCCTCGTCGGTCTCCTTCGACAGGGCCAGCTCCTCCATCTTCATCCGGTCGACGTTGCGCTGGAGCTGGTCGATCTCCACCGGACGGGAGTCGATCTCCATGCGCAGCCGCGAGGCGGCCTCGTCGACCAGGTCGATGGCCTTGTCGGGAAGGAACCTGCTGGTGATGTAGCGGTCGGACAGCGCCGCCGCGGCGACGAGCGCGCTGTCGGCGATCTGCACCTGGTGGTGGGCCTCGTAGCGGCCCTTGAGCCCGCGCAGGATCGCGATCGTGTCCTCGACCGTGGGTTCGCCGACGTAGACCTGCTGGAAGCGGCGCTCCAGCGCGGGGTCCTTCTCGATGCGCTCGCGGTATTCGTCGAGCGTGGTCGCGCCGATCATGCGCAGCTCGCCGCGGGCCAGCATGGGCTTGAGCATGTTGCCGGCGTCCATCGCGCCCTCGGCGGCCCCGGCCCCGACCACGGTGTGCAGCTCGTCGATGAACGTGACGACCTGCCCGTCGCTGTCCTTGATCTCCGACAGCACGGCCTTGAGCCGCTCCTCGAACTCGCCGCGGTATTTCGCGCCCGCGACCATCGCGCTCAGGTCGAGCGAGATCAGCCGCTTGTCCCGCAGCGACTCCGGCACGTCGCCGGCCACGATGCGCTGGGCCAGGCCCTCGACGACGGCGGTCTTGCCGACGCCGGGCTCGCCGATGAGCACCGGGTTGTTCTTGGTGCGGCGGCTGAGGACCTGCACCACGCGGCGGATCTCGGAGTCGCGGCCGATGACCGGGTCGAGCTTGCCGCCGCGGGCCCGCTCGGTGAGGTCGACGCCGTACTTCTCCAGCGCCTGGTAGGTGTCCTCGGGGGTCTCGCTGGTGACGCGGGCGTTGCCGCGTACCTTCTCGAACGCGTCGAGCAGCGCCTGCGGCGTCGCGCCCTGCGACTTGAGCAGCTCGGCCGACTGGCCGCCGTCGGCGGCCAGGCCGACCAGCAGGTGCTCGGTCGAGACGTAGAGGTCTTCGAGGCGGTTGGCGTGCTGGGCCGCGGTGTTGAGCACCGTCAGCAGGTGACGCGAGCTGGACGGCGCCCCCACCGTCGAGCCCTGCGCCTTCGGCAGCGCCGCGAGCTGCTCCTCCGTGCGGGCCCGCAGCGTGCGCCAGTCGGCGCCCACGGCTTCGAGCAGCGGCACGGCGGTGCCGCCCGTCTGGGAGAGCAGCGTGGTCAGCAGGTGAGCGGGGGAGATCTCCGGGTTGCCCTCCGCGGCGGCGCGCCGCATGGCACCCGAGAGAGCTTCCTGGCTCTTCTGGGTGAGCTTGTAGTCCATGTCTTTCTAGGCCCCCGGTGGCAACTCGTAGCGGATCAGAGCTCTGACCATGCGCATCTCGGCGCGCAGGCGGACGACCTCCTCACGCAGCCGCAGAGCTTCGTTCTCGAGCTCGAGGATCCGCTTGATGCCCGCGAGGTTGATGCCCTCCTCCTGGGAGAGCCGCTGCACCTCGCGGAGCTGGATGATGTCGCGGGTCGAGTAGAGGCGGCCGCGCCCCGCGGTGCGCCCCGGACTGACCAGCCCGAGCCGGTCGTACTGCCGCAGGGTCTGCGGATGCAGCCCGGAGAGCTGCGCGGCCACCGAGATCACATAGACAGGGGTGTCATCGGAGAGGTCGAAATAGTTGGCGTCCATCGGCTTACTCGCTTCTGGCTCGCTGTATGAGCTCGGCCCGCGGGTCCTCACTCGCGACCGCGGTGCTGAACTCGTTGAGCAGCTCGCGCGACTTGTCGTCGAGCGTCTTCGGCACGACGACCTCGACGCTGGCGAGCAGGTCGCCCTTCGTTCCGTCCTTGCGGGTGACGCCCCTGCCGCGCACGCGGAACGTGCGCCCGTTGGGAGTGCCCGCGGGAATGCGCAGCGTGACCGGCATGCCCTTGAGGGTCGGCACCTTGATCTCGGCGCCCAGAGCGGCCTCCGAGAACGTCACCGGCACGGTGATCGTCAGGTTGTCGCCCGACCTGCCGAACACGGCGTGCGGCTTGACGTGCGTCTGGATGTAGAGGTCGCCCGCCGGGCCGCCGTTCTCGCCCGGCGCTCCCTTCGCCTTGAGCTTGACCCGCTGGCCGTCGGCCACCCCCGCGGGAATGCGCGCCTGGATGGTGCGGGTGCTCTTGGCCCGGCCGCTGCCCTCGCACACGGGGCAGGGGACGTCCACGATCAGCCCGCGCCCCTTGCAGTCGCGGCAGGGCTCGGAGAAGGCGAAGTTGCCCAGGTTGCGGCTGGCCGCGCCGGTGCCCTCACAGGTGGGACAGACCCTGGGGGTCGTGCCCGCCTTGGCGCCGGTGCCGGTGCACGCCGCACAGGCGGCGGAGCTGGTCAGCCGGAGGGACACGGTGGTGCCCTCGACCGCTTCGGTGAAGGTCAGCGTGACCTCGGACTCGATGTCCTGGCCACGCCGCGGCCTCGACGTGGTCGTGGTGCGGGTCGATCCGCCCCGGTTGAACAGCCCGCCGAACAGGTCGCCGAGCCGCTCGCCCGCACCCCCGGTCTGGCCGCCCTGCTGGGCGGTGCCGCCGAACAGGTCACCGAAGTCGAACGGGAAACCGCCACCGCCCGGCCGCTGGCCGCCCACCCCGGACCCGAACAGCGTGCGCGCCTCGTCGTACTCCTTGCGGCGCTTGGTGTCCGACAGGACGTCGTACGCCTCGGAGACCTCTTTGAACTTGGTCTCCTTGGTCGCGTCACCCTGGTTGGTGTCGGGGTGGTACTGCCTGGCCAGCTTGCGGTACGCCTTCTTGATCTCGTCGGCGGTGGCGGTCTTGGGCACACCAAGGACGGCGTAGTAGTCCTTTTCCAGGTAGTCCTTGGTGCTCATCTACGGCCCTTCGTCCTTGTGATCAGTTGTCGTCGTCATTGGACGCGGCTGGGGCGTCCTCGGGTTCGGCGACGGCCACCCGCGCCGGGCGCAGCACCCTGTCACCGATGCGGTATCCGAGCTGCAGCACCTCGACGGCGGTCGGCTCGCTCACCTCGGTCGAGTAGCTGTGCATCAGCGCCTCGTGGACCGTCGGGTCGAACGGGTCGCCCTTCTGCCCGAAGGAGCTGAGGCCCAGCTTGGTGAGCGCCGACTCCAGCGACTCCGCCACCTTCGCGAAGCCGCCGGTCAGCTCGCCGTGGTCGCGGGCCCGGCCGATGTCGTCGAGCACGGGAAGGAGCTCCGACAGGGCCCCCGCGACGGCCTGTTCGCGCACCGCGACGCGGTCGCGCTCGACCCTGCGGCGGTAGTTGGTGTACTCCGCCTGGAGTCGCTGCAGGTCTGCGGTCCGCTCGGCGAGCTGGGCCGCCAGCTCGCCATCCTGCGGCTCGAGCACGTCGCCCGGCACCTCCTGTGGCGCCGCCGGCGCCTGTCGAACCTCGCCCGTCTCCGGGTCGATCTTGCGGTTGTCGCGGATCACCGGCTCCTCGTGCCCGTTTTCACGCGGTGGCATCACTGGTCCTTCTTCGGCTGGTCGTCGTCGACGATCTCGGCCTCGACCACGTCGTCGTCGGCCTTCTGGTCACCCTGGCCGGTGGTGGCGTCCTGCGGGGCGCCCTCGGGGCCGGCCTGCTGACCCTGGCTCTGAGCGTAGATCGCCGAACCCATCTTCTGGCTGACGGTGGCGAGCTTCTCGGCCGAGGTGCGGATGACGTCGGTGTCGGTGCCCTCCAGAGCCTTCTTCAGCTCGGCCAGGGCGTCGTTGACCTCGGTCTTGATCTCGCCGGGGACCTTGTCGTCGTTCTCGCGGAGGAATTTCTCCGTCTGGTAGGCCAGACCGTCCGCGTTGTTGCGGACCTCGGCCTCCTCGCGGCGCTTCTTGTCCTCCTCGGCGTACGACTCGGCCTCGCGCATCATCCGCTCGATGTCGTCCTTCGGCAGCGCGGAGCCGCCGGTGATCGTCATCGTCTGCTCCTTGCCCGTGCCCAGGTCCTTGGCGGAGACGTTGACGATGCCGTTGGCGTCGATGTCGAAGGTGACCTCGATCTGCGGGATGCCGCGCGGCGCCGGCGCGATGCCGGTCAGCTCGAACGTGGCCAGCTTCTTGTTGTACGAGGCGATCTCGCGCTCGCCCTGGTAGACCTGGATCTGCACCGACGGCTGGTTGTCCTCGGCCGTGGTGAAGACCTCGGAGCGCTTGGTCGGGATCGTCGTGTTGCGCTCGATGATCTTGGTGAAGATGCCGCCCTTGGTCTCGATGCCCAGCGACAGCGGGGTCACGTCGAGCAGCAGGACGTCCTTGACCTCGCCCTTGAGCACGCCGGCCTGCAGGGCGGCGCCGATGGCGACGACCTCGTCCGGGTTGACGCCCTTGTTGGGCTCCTTGCCGCCGGTCAGCTCCTTGACCAGCTCGGAGACGGCGGGCATGCGGGTCGAGCCGCCGACGAGCACCACGTGCGCGATGTCGGCGACCTTGATGCCGGCGTCCTTGATGACCTGGTGGAACGGGCCCTTGGTCCGCTCGAGCAGGTCGGCGGTCAGCCGCTGGAACTCGGAGCGGGTCAGCTTCTCGTCGAGGTGCAGCGGGCCCTCGGAGGAGGCCGTGATGTAGGGCAGGTTGATGTTGGTCTCGGACTGGCTGGACAGCTCGATCTTGGCCTTCTCGGCCGCCTCGCGCAGGCGCTGGAGCGCCATCTTGTCCTTGGCCAGGTCGACGCCGTGCGCGTTCTGGAAGCGCTTGACGAGCTCGTCGACGACGCGCTGGTCCCAGTCGTCGCCGCCCAGGTGGTTGTCACCGGAGGTGGCCTTGACCTCGACGAAGCCGTGGCCGTCCTCCTGGCCGACGTCGAGCAGCGACACGTCGAAGGTGCCGCCACCGAGGTCGAAGACCAGGATCGTCTGGTCCTGCTCCTTGTCGAGCCCGTAGGCGAGCGCCGCCGCGGTCGGCTCGTTGATGATGCGCAGCACGTTGAGGCCCGCGACCGTGCCGGCCTCCTTGGTGGCCTGGCGCTGGGCGTCGTTGAAGTAGGCGGGGACGGTGACCACCGCGTCGGTGATCTTCTCGCCGAGGTAGGCCTCCGCGTCCTGCTTCAGCTTCTGCAGCACGAACGCGCTGATCTGCTGCGGGGAGAACTTCTTGCCGTCGATCTCCTGGGACCAGTTGGTGCCCATCTCCCGCTTGACGGAGCGGATCGTCCGGTCCACGTTGGTGACGGCCTGCCGCTTGGCGACCTCACCGACCAGGACTTCGCCGTTCTTCGCGAAGGCGACCACGGACGGCGTGGTCCGCGAGCCCTGCGCGTTGGCGATGACGGTGGGCTCACCGCCCTCGAGGATCGAGACGACGGAGTTGGTCGTCCCAAGGTCGATACCTACCGCACGTGCCATGAGTACGTCCTTGTAGTCAAAGTTGAGTCGGTTGGACTCAACCTATGGATGCGTGTCGTCTTTGTCAAACGACTTGAGCCTACCCGACTCAACCCTCGTGAGCGTGAAAGCATTCCCGAATTCCGGGCAAGAGCGGGCGTGACAGTGCACACCTCACGTAACGGGGCCGCGCGGTCAGGGGTTCCACGGGGCGGGTAAGCCGGTGAGCGGCTGATCGACGTGGGCGGACCCCGGCGCGGTGGGCGCGCACCGGGGTCCGCGTATAAGATGGCTCACGTGACCCGGGCGTTCATGCCCTCCAAGGGAGTGCGACCTCGCCGGCGGCGGGCCCGGCGGCGGGGTGTTCTGATCGATGTATCGCAACAAATCGATCATTTGTCACTACGGTTGTCCGTAAGTGGACATGTCAGGACTTCGCGCCGTCCACGAGCTTCCGCTTGCCGAGGGCCTTCTTCAGGGTGACCGTCGTGGTCTTCTCGACCGCGATCATGATGCAGGACACGTTCTTCGCCTTGCGGCCGGTGCCCTCGTACAGGGTGACGGTGACCCGCTTGCTCGTCTCCTTCACCTTGACCCGGTCGAGCACCGTGCACGGCTCCACCCCCGACCACCAGGTGAGCTGGACCTTGCGGCCCTTCGAGACCGGCTTGGCCTTGGTCCAGCGGACCTTGTGGACGTTGAGGGCGTCACCCGTCGGCTTGACCGCCTCGGGCGGCTTCGTGGGAGAGGTGGTGACCGGCTCCGACACGACGGGAGGCTTCTCCGGGGTCGAGGAGGAGGCCCGCTCGACCGGCGGGGTCGTGCCGCAGCCCGCGGCGAGCACCAGGCATCCGGTCAGGAGAGTCGCTGTCATTGTCCGCATACCCCTACGACGGACCGCGCCCGCCGCCGGTTCAACTCCCCGGCCGGATCCTGGTCAGAGCGAGAGTTGCGAGGTGGCGGCGCACGATCGGCAGGCCGACTGATTAGTGTGGATCGTGTGCTCCGTCAGGCCATGCTCGCCCTCTCCAAGAGCCCGCGCGCCGAGCGGCTCGTCACCACCTCACCGCTGACCGCCGACGTGGTCAGGCGCTACGTCGCGAGCGACGTCGGCGCCGTCGTCGGCGCGCTGACCCGCCAGGGGTTGCTCGTCAGCGTCGACCACCTCGGCGAGGAGGTGACGGACGAGGCCCAGACCGGGGCCGCGGTGGACACCTACGTGTCGCTGCTCGACCTGCTGCCCGCCGGCGCCGACGTGTCGGTCAAGCTCACCGCGCTCGGGCTGCGGCTCTCCCAGCGGCTGGCCACCGCCAACGCCGCCGCCATCTGCGCGGCGGCCGAGGCGAAGGGCGTCACGGTCACGCTCGACGCCGAGGAGCACGACACGATCGCCGGGCTGCACGCCGTGCACGCGGTGCTGCGCAGGGAGCATCCCGAGGTGGGCGTGGTGGTGCAGGCCTACCTGCCCGATTCGCTCGACCGCTGCGAGAAGATCGGGGCCGCCCGCGTACGGCTCTGCAAGGGCGCCTACACCGCCCCCGGCGGCTACCGCAGGACCGCCGACATCGACCGCTCGTTCGTCCGGTGCCTGAAGGTCCTCATGGCCGGCACCGGCTACCCCATGGTCGCCACGCACGACCCGAGGCTGCTGCGCATCGCCTCCACGCTGGCCGTGCTCGACGGCCGCGACACGACGGGCTTCGAGTACCAGATGTTGTACGGCGTGCGCCCCGAGGAGCAGACCCGCCTGGCCGGGCTCGGCTCCCGGGTGCGCGTCTACGTCCCCTACGGCGCCGACTGGTACGCCTACCTGATGCGCCGTCTCGCGGAGCGCCCCCGCAACCTGGCCTTCTTCCTGCGCTCCCTGGTCTCGCGGCGGTAGCGGATAGGCTGCCAGACCAGCGTTCCACTCATCGAGGGGCCGAAATGATCGCGATTCTGGGCACGGGCAAGATGGGCGAGGCCCTGCTGTCCGGGTTGCTGCGCGCCGGGCTCAAGCCGGGCGACATCATGGCGACGACCCGCAGGGCCGAGCGCGCGCAGGCCCTGCGTGACGCCTACGGCGTGCGCACCGTCTCCAACGCCGAGGCGGCCAAGTCCGCCGACACCCTCGTCCTCGCGGTCAAACCGCAGGACATGGCGACGCTGCTGGCCGAGATCGCCCCCTACGTGGCTCCTGAGCGGCTGGTGATCAGCGCCGCGGCCGGCATCACCACCTCCTTCGTCGAGCAGCGGCTCGGCGTGCAGGTGCCGGTGGTGCGGGTGATGTCCAACACGCCGATCAAGTTCGACGAGGCGATGAGCGTGATCTCGGCGGGGGCGCACGCCACCGAGGAGCACCTCAAGCTGACCGAGGGGCTGCTGGAGCCGGTCGGCAAGGTGCTGCGCATCCCCGAGTCGCAGCAGGACGCCGCGACGGCGCTGTCCGGCAGCGGTCCCGCCTACTTCTTCTACCTGGTCGAGGCCATGGTCGACGCCGGCATCCTGCTCGGCATGCCGCGCGCCGCCGCCCTCGACATGGTCACCCAGTCCATCGTGGGGGCCGCGGTGATGCTGCGCGACTCGGGCGAGCATCCGGTGATCCTGCGCGAGGCCGTCACGTCGCCGGGCGGCACGACGATCGCGGCCATCGCCGAGCTCGAACGGCACAGCGTGCGCGCCGCCTTCCTGGCCGCCATCGAGGCCGCCCGCGACCGCGGGCGCCAACTCGCCTCCGGCTGACCACCGCGCCCGGCTGACCACCGCGCCCGGCTGACCACCGCGCCCGGCCGGCCGTGCCCCAGCGACCGAGCGGGCGCTTGTGAGGGCGGCGGGCCCGGCTCCTACGATGGGGCCGTGACGGTCCGACGCGGGGTGGCCCCGCTGCTCGTCCTGTTAGCACTGACCGGCTGCACCGCCGAGGAACCCGCGACCGTCCAGGTCGCCGAGGTCCGGCGGGCACCGGTCACCGAGGTCGTCGAGGCGCCCGCCACCATCGGCGCGCGCGCCTCCGCGACACTGCGCTCTCCCGCCCAGGGCACGATCGCCAAGCTGCACGTCAGCGAGGGCGACCGCGTCCGCAAGGGCCAGATCCTGGCCAGGATCCGCTCGCCACAGGCCCAGGACCAGCTCAGCCAGGCCCGCCGCGCGTCCAGGATGCCGGCCCCCGCGAGCTTCGGCGGCGACGTCCGCCTCCCGTCCCTCGACACCGGCGCGTTCGACCGCAAGGTGGCCGCCCACTTCGCCAAGGCCCGCCAGGAGGCCAGGAAGGTGAAGGACCGGCAGGCCCGCAGGCAACTGCTCACCGCGATCGGGCTGGCCCAGACCCAGCACAGGGCGCAGACGAAGGCGCTGGCCTCGATCACCGCCCAGCTCAACCGCTCGATCAGCGGCGTGTTGACCGGGGTGACGAGCGGCCTGTCCAGCTCCATGGCCTCGCTCCAGGCCGCCTCGCGCACGCAGGCGAAGGCCGCGGTGAAGGCGGCCGAGAGCACGGTGAAGTCACTGACGATCAAGGCGCCGTTCTCCGGCGTCGTCAGCCTGGGCCGCGTGTCGGGCGGCGGCGCGCCGGGCGGCGTGGAGAGCCTGCTCGGCCGGCTGCCCGGCGGCGGGCAGCAGCTCCCGTCCGTGCCCTCGGGCGGATCCGGCTCCGGCGCTCCCGTCGCGATCGGCGTCCCGGTCTCGCCCGGCGACAGCATCGTCACCGTGACCGACGTGTCGCGGCTCACCCTGGACGCCGACGTGGACGAGACGGACGTCCTGCTGGTACGCGAGGGCGTCGAGGCCGCGGTCGAGCTGGACGCGGTCCCAGGAGCCACGTACACGGCCGTGGTCACCGGCATCGGCGTCAACCCCATGGAGGGCACGACGGGCGGCGTCAGCTACCCCGTACGCCTCAAGCTCGGCCCCGGCGCCTTCGACGACGGCGCCAAGGCCCCCGCCCCCAAGCCGGGCATGAGCGCGGTCACCAGGCTGACCGTGCGCGAGTCGCCGTCGGCCGTCTCGGTGCCGGCTTCGGCCATCGTCTCCAGCGGGCGCGAGAGCGTGGTCTGGGCGGTGGCGGACGGCGTCGCGCGGCGGCGCGTGGTCAAGCTCGGCGCCCAGGGCGACGCCGTGGTGGAGGTGCTGAACGGGGTGTCCGTGGGCGAGCGGGTCGTGGTCAAGGGCGCGGACTCCGTACGGGAGGGGCAGCGGCTGCCATGACCGCACCCGCCATCGAGGCGGTGGACCTCACCCGCCGCTACCAGCTCGACGGCGTGGCCGTCGAGGCGCTGAGAGGCGTCTCGCTCCGGATCGACCAGGGCGAGTTCACCGCGATCGTGGGCCCGTCCGGGTCGGGCAAGTCCACGCTCATGCACCTGCTGGGCTGTCTCGACCGGCCCTCCTCCGGCGTGCTGCGGATCAACGGGGTGGACATCGCCCGGCTGTCCGACGCCGCGCTGGCGGAGCTGCGTAACCGGACGATCGGCTTCGTCTTCCAGTCCTTCCACCTGCTGGCCAGGACCACGGCGCTGGACAACGTGGCGCTGCCGCTGGTCTACCGGGGGCTGGGGCGGGCCGAGCGGCGCGCCAGGGCCCGCGCGGCGCTGGAGTCGGTGGGGCTGGGGCACCGGATGGACCACCGGCCCTCGCAGATGTCCGGCGGGGAGCAGCAGCGGGTGGCCATCGCCAGGGCGCTGGTCGGCGAGCCGAAGGTGCTGCTGGCCGACGAGCCCACCGGCAACCTCGACACCGCCAACGGGGCTGAGGTGATGGCCATACTCGACCGGCTCAACGCGGGCGGTGGCGTGGCCGTGGTGCTCGTCACGCACGAGGCCGAGGTCGCGGCCCACGCCAGGCGGCAGGTCCACGTACGGGACGGCCTGATCGAACGGATCCACCTGCGGGACGGCCTGGCAGAGGACGGTGCCTCGTGACGGCGGCACGCAGGCTCCCCGGGCCCGCCAGGGCGGGGTGGAGGCCGTGAACGCGACCGAGGCGCTGGTCATGGCGATGGAGGCGCTGCGGGTGAACCGGCTGCGCAGCGTGCTGACCATGCTCGGCGTCATCATCGGCGTGCTGGCCGTGGTGATCCTGGTGGCGATCGGCACGGGCGCCAAGGACGAGATCGAGCGGCAGATCTCCGGCCTCGGCACGAACATCATCCTTGTCGTCCCCGGCCGGATCAGCCTGGGCGCGGCGCCGACGCAGAGCAAGCTCGGCCTGGCCGACGTGGCCTACGTGCGGCGGGTGGTGGGCGACCCGTCGAAGGTGACGGTCTCACTGCAGTCGGGCGAGACCGTGCGCGTGGGCAGGACCGAGGTGTTCGTCACGGTGATCGGCACCGACCAGAACCTGGTCAACATCTTCGAGCGGCCGGTCGGCAAGGGCCGCCCGCTGAGCGAGACGGACGTGGACACCCGCCGCCGGGTCGCCGTGCTGGGCTCCGAGGTGGCCGACCGGCTGTTCGGCGACCTGGACCCGATCGGGCGGCAGGTGACGGTCGCGGGGGCCAGGTTCAGGGTGGTCGGCGTGTACGCGACGGTGGGGCAGACGTTCGGGCTCTCCCGCGACCAGGAGATCCACATCCCGGTGACGACGGCGCAGCGGCTGCTCGGGATCGAGCGGATCAACGGGCTCGCGGTCGGCGCCTCGGGCCCCGACGAGATCGACCCGCTCTCGGACCGGGTGACGGCGGCGCTGCGCGACCGGTATCCGGGTGAGCAGTTCTCCGCCGTCACGCAGACCGCGCTGCTCGGCACGATCGGCAGCGTGCTGGGCATGCTCACGGGCGTGCTGGCGGCCATCGCGGGCATCTCGCTGCTGGTCGGAGGCGTCGGGGTGTCGAACATCATGCTGGTCAGCGTGCGCGAACGCACCCGGGAGATCGGGCTGCGCAAGGCGCTGGGGGCCAGGCAGCGCGACATCCTGGCCCAGTTCCTCATCGAGGCGGTGCTGCTGACCACGATCGGCGGGCTCGTCGGGATCCTGCTCGGGGTGGGCGGCGCGCTCGCCATCGAGGCGTTCACCGAGGTGCCGGCCTCGATCACCTGGTGGTCGATCGCGCTGGCCTTCGGGGTGTCGGCGGCGGTCGGGGTGTTCTTCGGCGTGGCGCCGGCGCGCAGGGCGGGCCGGTTGGATCCGGTGATCGCCCTGCGCGCCGAGTGAGTCGGGAGCGGGCCGCAGGCGCCGCGGCGACCCGAGGCGGAAGAACGGCTCAGGCGCCGCGGCGGTCCGAGGCAGGGGAACGGCTCAGGCGTCGCGGCGCTGGAGCAGGACGGCGCCCGCGGCGACGGTGACGGCGATCCACACCAGGTAGACGCCGAACCCGCTCCACGGCCCCAGCGCGCTGTCGCCCCGGACCGGCAGCACGATCATCATGCCGGCGTTGGTGGTGAAGTAGTCGGCCACCGTCCTGCCCCACTGTCCCGGCAGCTGGTACATCAGCTGCGGCAGCACCAGCATCAGCGCGATGGCCGACACGATGGCCCCGGGCGTGTGCCGGATCAGGACGCCGAGGCCCAGCCCGAACAGGCCGCAGGCGGTCAGGTAGAGCGCGGACCCGAGCGCCGCCCCCGCGACCGCGCCCGGATCGACCGACGGCGGCTGGGCGATGAGCAGGCCCAGCAGGATCGAGACGGCCGAGGCGACCGCCGAGACGACCAGCGCCGTCGCGGTGAAGACCACGATCTTGCCGGTGAGCAGCCGCAGCCGCTTCGGCACGGCCATGAGCGAGGTGCGGATGCCGCCCGTCCGGTACTCGCTGGAGATCACCAGGGCGCCCAGCGTGGCCATGGCGAGCGAGGCGAACATGTTTCCCACCAGGCTGAGCTGGATCGCGGTCGCGGCGGTGACCGGCTCGTCGACGCTGCCCTTCTGCGCGGCGTTGATGAGCGCGCCGATGCCGATCAGCAGGATCGCGGCGGCCGCCAGCGTCCAGACGGTCGAGCGCACAGAGCGGATCTTGGTCCATTCGGACCTGAGGATGTCGGTCATGAGGAGAACTCCAGGCTGTCCTTGGTCAGCTCCATGTACGCCGCTTCGAGCGAGGGACGCACGAACGTCAGCTCCTCCAGCGGAATGCCGGCCCGCGCGGTGAGCGTGCCGATCTCCAGCGTGCTCATCGCGGTGACCCGCAGGTGGTCGGGGTGCAGCTCGCCCACCTTGACCAGGTCGGCGACCTCGGCCAGCCGGGGCGAGCGGATCCGTACGTAGCCCTGCGAGCTGCGCCCGATGAACTCGGCCACGCTCGTGTCGGCGATCAGCCGCCCCTTGCCGATCACGATCAGGTGGTCGGCGGTCTGCGCCATCTCGCTCATGAGGTGGCTGGAGACGAACACCGTCCGCCCCTCGGCGGCCAGCTGGCGCATGAACGTGCGGATCCACAGGATCCCGTCGGGGTCGAGCCCGTTGACGGGCTCGTCGAACAGCAGGATCTCCGGATCGCCGAGCAGCGCGGCGGCGATGCCGAGCCGCTGCGACATGCCCAGCGAGAACCCGCCGACCCGCCGCCCGGCGACCTCGCGCAGGCCCACGGTCTCCAGCACCTCGCCGACCCGGGAGGAGGGGATGCCGTTGCTCTGCGCGATGGCGAGCAGGTGGTTGCGGGCGCTGCGCCCGCCGTGCACGGCCTTGGCGTCCAGCAGCGCGCCGACCTTGCGCAGGGGATGCCGCAGCTCCGCGTACGGCCGCCCGCCCACGAGCACGGAACCGCCTGAGGGCCGGTCGAGGCCGAGGATCATGCGCATCGTGGTCGATTTGCCCGCGCCGTTGGGTCCGAGGAAGCCGGTCACCTGACCCGGCTCGACGTCGAACGACAGATCCGCCACGGCGAGGGTCCCGCCGTAGCGCTTGCTCAGGTTCGTTGCCCGGATAGCGGTCATGGTCACAGCCTGCCGTCGCGCGGCTCCGATCACCTCCTGCCCCGGGACCGTTCGCACCGGCGTGATCTAGGACCCTGGTCCTACTCTCCTGGGTGGATCAGGCCTGCCTCGTACGCGACGATCACGGCCTGGGCCCGGTCCCGCACGCCGATCTTGGCGAACAGGCTCGTCACGTGGTTCTTCACGGTCGAGGGGGAGACGGACAGGCCGGTCGCGATCTCCGCGTTCGACCGGCCGCGGGCGATCAGGACGAGGATCTCCCGCTCGCGGTCCGTGAGCCCGGACAGCACCGCGGGGGCCTGGCGCGGAGGTGAGGTGCGGACGTACGTGCCGATGAGCCGGGTCAGCAGGCGCGGCGCGACGGCCGACTCGCCCCGGTGCACCACCCGTACGCCCTCGATCAGCTCCTCGGGGGAGACGTCCTTGGGCAGGAAGCCGTCCGCGCCCGCGCGCAGCGCCGCGACCACGTTCTCGTCCAGGTCGAACGTGCTCAGCGCGAGCACCCGCACGCCGGGCAGCTCCGCGGTGATCAGCTCGGTCGCGCGCACGCCGTCCATGCCCGGCATGTGCAGGTCCATCAGCACCACGTCGGGCCGCAGCCGCCGGCTCAGGTCCACCGCCCGCTCGCCGTCGCCCGCCTCGCCGACCACGCTCAGGTCGGGCTGGGCGTCGAGCATGAGCCGGAAGCCCTTGCGCACCAGTTCGTGATCGTCGACGAGGAGCACCTCGATGGGGCCGGCGGCGGTCATGTCCGCTCCAGGGGGAGGCGGGCGTGCACGCGGAATCCTCCCTCCAGGCGGGGGCCGGTGGACAGCTGGCCCCCGCACAGGGCCACCCGCTCGGCCATGCCGCCGAGCCCGAACCCCGGCGTGCCCTGGTCCTTCTTCAGGCCGTCGTCGAGCACCTCGACCTCCACGGCGGCCGGTTCGTAGGCGAGCAGCACGCTGGCCCTGGCGCTGACGGCGTGCTTGCGCGTGTTCGTCAGCGCCTCCTGCACGATCCGGTAGACCGCGTGGTCCACGGTGGCGGGCAGTTCGACCGGCTCGCCGGTCACGGTCAGGCTGGCCGGCAGCCCGGCCGACCTCGCCTCCTTGATCAGCGCGGGCAGCCGTTCCGCGCCGACCCCGGTGGCCGCGTCGGGGCCCTCCTGGCCGTCGGCCCGCAGCACGTCGAGCAGGCGGCGCATCTCCGACATGGCCTGCCTGGCGGTCTGCTCGGCGCTCTCCAGGGCGTTCCTGCTGACCTCCTGCTCCGGCGGCAGCGTCGCCCGCGCGCCGCCGACCAGGGCGTTGATCACCGTGATGTGGTGCGCCACCACGTCGTGCAGCTCCCTGGCGATGCGCCGCCGCTCGGCCCTGACCGCGGCGTCGGCGGCCTCGCGCAGGCCACGGTCCTTCAGCTCGGCCCGCAGGCGGACCAGCTGGCCGAGGCCCACGGCGGCGCCGACGGTGAACAGGGACACCAGCCAGAGCCCCTGGCCCTCCATGCCGAACGTCATGATGGCGGCGGCGGCGACGTACGCCGCCGCCGAGGTGATCGCGGTGGTCCGGCCGCTGGTGTAGCGGCCCACGCTGTAGAGGGCGATGAGCGTGGGGAAATTGGTGTTGGTCACGATCCCGCTCAGGATGAACACCGCGTCCACGGCGAGGACCAGCGCGACGGTCGGCACCGGGTGGCGGCGGCGGGTGAGCAGCAGCGCCGTTCCGAGCAGGTAGTGCAGGGAGGCGTTCGGGGGGACCTGCACCTCGCCCCGGCCGATCATCAGCAGGGGCCCGAGGATCGCTGGGAAGGCCAGCACGATCACCAGCGTCCGGTCGAAGACGATCGGACGTCTGAAGAACCCGGGGATCCGGCCGATCTTCCGTAAGATCCGCGCGATGCGCACGATGACACCATAAGTCACGACTTCCGGGTGGAGCTTGAACGTCTCCGGCCGCCGAACCGGGCTGTGCCGCCGCGGAACCCGCGCCACAGCGGGAGGTCCGTGGCTGCGGTAACGTCGGCGCAAGGCGAGGCAGCACGTGGAGGGGTTGGCATGAGCCGGTCGGCACGGGTGATCTGGGACGACGCTCTCACCTCCTACGACTTCGGCCCGAGCCATCCGCTCGCCCCCGTGCGCGTCGAGCTGACCATGGCCCTGGCCCGCGAGCTCGGCGTGCTCGACAAGGTCGAGCTGGCCGGGTGCGAGCCCGCGAGCGACGACGAGCTGGCCCTGGTCCACGATCGCCCCTACATCGAGGCCGTCAAGCGCGTGTCCGTCTCCGGCCGGGCCGATCTCGGCGTGGGCCTGGGCACCACCGACAACCCCGCGTTCAAGGGCGTGCACGAGGCCTCCGCGCTGATCGCCGGCGCCACGCTGGCCGCCGCCCGCGCCGTCCACGAGGGCTCGGCCGAGCACGCGCTCAACATCGCGGGCGGGCTGCACCACGCGATGGCCGCCACGGCCAGCGGGTTCTGCGTCTACAACGATCCGGCGCTGGCCATCGCCTGGCTGCTGGAGCAGGGCGTGAGCCGCATCGCGTACGTGGACGTCGACGTCCACCACGGCGACGGCGTGCAGGCGGCGTTCTACGACGACCCCAGGGTGCTGACGATCAGCCTGCACGAGAGCCCGCGCACGCTGTTCCCCGGCACCGGATTCCCCCAGGAGACCGGCGCGGAGGGCACGGCCGTCAACGTCGCGCTGCCCGCGGGCTGCGGCGACTCCGGCTGGCTGCGCGCCTTCGACGCGGTGGTGCCGCCGCTGCTGCACGAGTTCGGGCCGGAGATCCTGGTGACCCAGCACGGCTGCGACAGCCACGCGCTCGACCCCCTGGCCAACCTGATGCTCAGCGTGGACGGCCAGCGCACCGCGTACGCCGCCCTGCACCGCCTGGCCCACGAGACGGCCGGCGGCCGGTGGCTCGCGACCGGCGGAGGCGGCTACGAGCTGGTCCAGGTGGTGCCGAGGGTGTGGACCCACCTCATCGCCGAGGCGGCCGGGCACCCCATCGATCCGGCCACGCCGACGAGCGAGGAATGGCGCCGGTTCGTACGCGAGCGCACGGGGGAGACGCCACCGCTCACCATGACGGATGGGCGCAAACCGGAATTTCATCACTTCTCTGATGGTTATGATCCTGCGGACCCCATTGACCGTGCGGTCATGGCGACCCGGCACGCGGTGTTCCCCCTGCACGGCCTCGATCCGATGCCCTGACGAGGAAGATGCAGTGCTCAGTCGCGACGAACTCCGTGAACAGCTTGTCCAGACCCGCATCGCGGGCGATGTCGCGACCTCCCGCGAGAACAACCTCGACCACTACAGCAGTCTCGCGAACGGCGACGCCTACTACGCGCTGGGCCTGACGTTCGACCAGCCGTGGTCCTACCGCGACATCCTGGCGCTGATGGCCAAGTCCGCCGGCGTGGTCGCCGACCCGAGCCACCGCTGGGGCCAGGACACCATCGACCCCGAGCTGACCATCGACGCGATCGACGCGATGGCCGAGCGCATCGCCGGGGTGCTGGCCCGGCCGGGCGCGCGTGTCCTGATCGCCACCGGCCACCCCACGGGCCTGCTGGCCGTGCACCTGCCGCTGGCGGCCCTGTGCGTGGCGAAGGGCGCGCGGCTGCTGACGCCGGGCGAGGGATGGACCTACGCGGGGTCGGGTTTCGGCCGGCCGCGGCGGATCAGATACCTCCAGGACGTCGCCATGCTCGACGACAAGGGCGCGCTGGTGCACACGCACGACGCCGACCCGATGCGGCACATGCTCGGCGAGCTCGACGGCGACCTTCCCGACCTCGTGATCGCCGACCACGGCTGGGCGGGAGCGGCGGGAGAGGCGGGTGTGCCGACTGTGGCCTTCGCCGACTGCAACGACCCCGGGCTCTTCGTCGGGGAGGCGGAAGGCAAGATTGACGTCGTCGTGCCACTCGACGACAACGTGCTACCCCGCTACTACGCTCCGTTGACCGACCGATTGGTCACAAGAGTCTCACAAGCCCTTCCTGTCTAATTCGGTCCTCCCCATACCGTCTTTTCGCGCCTGCATTCCAAGAGGCTCGCTGTCCCTTTGCCAACTTTTGACAGGGCTCCGGCGACTCTTATGTGTGGCAACTTGGACAGTTCCAACGTCCAGGTGAGGTGCTCGGCCGGGCTGCTGGCCAGCGATTTTGCTGGTTCGGCTGACAGGCGGCTCCGGCAACTGAGAAAATAGGGGGTTTGCGCACTCGGAGTCCCGACTTACGCTGACGGCAGTACACGTGCGTGAGCAATGGCACCAGTGGGGATAACCCGGAAACACGTGCGGAAGAGGCGTCCGATGGCTGCAGGCGAAAGACCTCTCAGCGAGGTGAAGTTCCTGACCGTCGCAGAAGTGGCGACGGTCATGAGGGTGTCCAAGATGACGGTGTACCGGCTCGTCCACTCCGGCGAGCTGCCGGCCATCAGAGTCGGCCGCTCGTTCAGGGTGCCTGAGCAGGCGGTACACGACTATCTGCGGGAGGCCTACATCGAGGCAGGTTGATGTAGCGACACGCCCGGTCGTGTCGTGAATGCTGTCGCGGGAGAGGCCCGGTTGCCGCTGATGCGACCGGGCTCTCGCCCCCCGATGGGCGATCTACCGTGGATCGCCGGTAGTCTGTGAGCCGGTGTGCGCTCGCACATCGATTCAGACTTGCTATCAGTACCTGGGGGTCCCGTGGGCTCTGTGATCAAAAAGCGCCGCAAGCGGATGGCTAAGAAGAAGCACCGCAAGCTGCTCAAGAAGACGCGCATCCAGCGGCGCAACAAGAAGTAACCGACGCAGCTGCGAGGCGCTGATGACCCACACTGTGCTTGTCACCGGGGTCTCGCGCCACATCGGCGCCCGGGTGGCGAGTGCCCTGGCGGCAGACCCGGACATCAGCCGTGTCATCGGAGTGGACACCGTACCGCCCCCCTCGCTGACGCGGGACGGTGACAGCTCCCTCGGCCGGACGGAGTTCGTCCGGGTGGATCTGCGCAGCCCCGACATCGCTCAGGTGATCGCGGCCGCGGACATCGACACCGTTGTGCACATGAGCCTCGTCAGCGCTCCCTCGCGGAGTGGTGGCAGGGCCGCCATGAAGGAGCACAACGTCATCGGCACCATGCAGTTGCTCGGTGCGTGCCAGCGGTCGGCGACCGTGCGACGTGTGGTGGTGCGTTCCACCACCGCCGTCTACGGCTCGTCGCCCCGCGATCCAGCGGTGTTCACCGAGGATCTGGAGCCGCACGACGGCCCCGTCCACGGTTACGCCAAGGACGCGGCCGAGGTCGAGGGCTACGTGCGGGGTTTCGCGCGGCGCCGTCCCGACGTGACGGTGTCGTTGCTGCGCTTCGCCAACTTCATGGGTCCAGGCGTCGACTCGCCGCTGACGCGTTACTTCACCCAGCCGGTGCTGCCGAGCGTGTTCGGCTTCGACCCGCGGCTGCAGTTCATCCATGAGGACGACGCGGTCGAGGTGCTCCGCCGGATGGCCACCGAGCATCACCCCGGCACGTTCAACGTGGCCGGGGCCGGCGTGCTGCTGCTGTCGCAGTGCGCGCGCAGGGCGGGGCGGCCGTCACTGCCGCTGCCCTCGTCCGCCTTCCGCGTGCTGGGCGGAGCAGTGCGCAGGGTCGGCCTGGTCGAATACTCGCCCGAGCAGGTCAGGCTGCTGTGCCACGGCCGCGCGGTCGACACCGCCAGGCTGGAGGCCGAGCTGGGCTGGAAGCCCAAGTTCAGCACCGCCGCGGCCTTCGACGACTTCCTGCGCTCCCACGACCTGCGTCCGCTGGGAGGTGCCCGGCCGTGAGCGTTCCGCACGAGGAGGAGGGCCGGGTGATCCCGATCAGCGCGGCGCCCTCGTTCGCGGAGCCCGAGCCCATGGCCAGGCTGCTGGCCTTCGTGCGCAGGCGGGTCACCGGCGACTACGAGGTCGACGAGTTCGGCTACGACCCCGAGCTGACCGACAAGGTCGTCCTGGAGCTCATCAGGCCGCTCTACAACCACTGGTTCCGGGTCGAGCCCGTCGAGCTGAAGAACATCCCCGACGACAGCGGCGCCCTGATCGTGGCCAACCACTCCGGGACGCTGCCGATGGACGCGCTGATGCTCCAGGTCGCACTGCACGACGAGGCCGGCCGGGCGCTGCGGCTGCTCGGCGCCGACCTGGTCTACCAGCTTCCCTTCCTCAGCCACCTGGCCCGCAAGACCGGCCACACGCTGGCCTGCCCCGAGGACGCCGACCGGCTGCTGCGCAAGGGCGAGCTGGTCGGGGTGTTCCCCGAGGGCTTCAAGGGCGTCGGCAAGCCCTTCTCCGAGCGTTACAAGCTCCAGCGCTTCGGCCGCGGCGGCTTCGTGGCCTCCGCCATCAGGGCCGGGGTGCCCATCGTGCCCACCGCGATCGTGGGGGCGGAGGAGATCTATCCCAAGATCGGCGACCTGAAGACGGTGGCCCGGCTGCTGGGCCTGCCCTACCTGCCGATCACCCCGTTCTTCCCGCTGCTCGGGCCGCTCGGCCTGGTGCCGCTGCCGTCGAAGTGGATGATCGAGTTCGGCGAGCCGATCAGGACCGACGAGTACGACCCGTCGGCCGCCGACGACCCCATGCTGGTCTTCAACATCACCGACCACGTGCGCGAGGTCATCCAGCAGCTGCTCAACGAGCTGCGGCTGCGCAGGGGTCACGCCTTCCCGCCCTTCCTCTGACCGGCCGGCCGAAGACCGGGTGCAACCGGACGGCCCCCGGCGGTGTTCTGCGGATCGATCGACTGAACACCGAAAGGGACAACCCTCATGGATCTGCAGCTTTCCGGCCGCGTCGCCGTCGTCACCGGCGCGTCCAAGGGCATCGGCCTGGCCGTCGCCCGCACCCTGGCCGAGGAGGGAGCCCACGTGGTCGCCGCCTCCCGTACCGTGCCCGACGCCAAGGTGAGCCACGTCGCGGTGGACCTCATGGACCCGGAGGCGCCCGCCCAGGTCGTCGCGCACGCGGTGCGGGAGTTCGGCGGGGTGGACATCCTGGTCAACAACGCCGGCGGCCCGCCGCCCGGGGTGACGCTGCCGCGGGCCGGGTTCCTGACGCCCGACGACGCCGGTTGGCGGGCGATGTTCGAGTTCAACCTGTTCGCGGTCGTCCGGATGATCCGCGCCGCCGTCCCGGTGATGCTGGAGCGGGGCGGCGGCTCGATCGTCAACGTGTCCTCCACCATGGCCAGGCAGCCGAGCGCCATGAACGTGGACTACGGCGCCGCCAAGGCGGCCGTGCTGGCGATCGGCAAGTCCCTGTCGGAGGAGTTCGGGCCGCAGGGGATCCGGGTCAACACCGTCTCGCCCGGACCCGTGCTGACGGACTGGTGGACCAAGGACGGCGGCGCCGCCGAGGTGTTCGCCGGATTCGTCGGCTCCGACAGGGACAGCGTGATCAAGGAGGTGGCGCCTGCGATGATGAACCTGACCACCGGCCGGCTGGTGCACCCGCAGGAGATCGCCGACGCGGTCGCCCTGCTGGTCTCGCCCCGCTCGGGCGGCACCACCGGCGCCGAGGTCGTCATCGACGGGGGCCAGCTCAAGGAGATCTGAACCCGCTGGGCGGGTTGTGGAGAGACATCCGTGACCGATCCCCCACAGAAGGGCGGAGATGATCACGCAACCCGCCGTCAGGGGTGTGGACTCGGAGCTGGTGAGCGCCTCGTGGTCCGACCCCGAGGCGTTCGCCGAGCTCTTCGACCGCTACTCCGCCATGCTCTACCGGTACGTCTCCAAACGCCTCGGCCCCGGGCCCGCCGAGGACCTCGTCGGTGAGACGTTCTTGATCGCCTTCTCCAAGCGGAGAAGCTACGACCTGTCCTACCCGGACGCCCGGCCGTGGCTGTTCGGCATCCTGACCAAGCTCGTCGCCCGGCACCACCGCTCCGAGGCGACGCGCTACCGGGCTCTGCTGCGCGCCCCCGTGGAGGCGGAGGTGGAGTCGCCGGCCGACCGGGTGGCGGCCGGGGTGAGCGCCCAGGCCGTCCGCGGTGAGCTGGCCGGCGCCCTGGCCGCGCTGCCCGCCAAGGACCGCGACGTGCTGCTGCTGATCGCCTGGGGCGATCTCACGTACGAGGAGGTCGCGCGGGCGCTCGGCATCCCCGTCGGGACCGTGCGCTCCCGCCTCAACAGGGGCAGGCGGAAGGTACGCGCCGCGCTCGGCGACACCAACCCCATGGAGGAGGAGTGACGATGGACGACCTGAAGCTGCTCCGCGACCTGGGGGCCGAGCTGGAGCACGGGCCGCCGCCCACGCTCGTCCGCCAGCGCACGCGATACCTGCACAGCCGGCCCCGCCGCCGGTGGACCGGCTGGTGGACGGCCGGCCTGGTCGCGGTCGCGACGGTCTGCGCCGTCGCGGTGCCCACGGTGCTCCTCTCGCACCGCGGACCGGCGGGACCGGCGGCCGGGGGCGAGGCGGTGGACGTGAGCGGCGCCGTCAACGTGCTGCTGATCGGCTCGGACACCCGCGACGGCGAGGGCAACGCCAAGTACGGCCCGTCGAGCCGGAACACGGGCCAGCGCGCCGACACGATCATGATCGTCCACGTGCCGGCCGACCGGGGCAGAGCGACCGCGGTCAGCGTCCCGCGCGACTCGCTGGTGCGGGCCGCCCCGTGCACGTCAGGCCCGGCCAGGACCGTCATGATCAACGCCGTGTACGACGAGGGCGGCGCCGCGTGCCTCAGGACGACGCTGGAGAAACTGACCGGCCTGCGGCTGCACCACACGATGGCGGTCGACTTCGCCGGGTTCGAGGACATGGTGGACGCGCTCGGCGGCGTCACCGTCAAGGTGCCGGCGCCGGTGAACGAGCCGAAGGCCAAGCTGCGGCTGCGCGCCGGCGAGCAGGTGCTCGACGGCGAGAAGGCCCTCGGGTACGTGCGGCTGCGCTACTACGGGGACGGCTCCGACCTGTCGCGGATCAAGCGGCAGCGCACGGTCGTCATGGCGCTGCTGAAGAAGGCGCAGAGGGCCGTCGCGGACCCGGCCGAGCTCCAGGGCTTCCTCGACGTGGTGCGCAGATCGGTGAAGACGGATCTCACCGTCGAGGAGATGTACCAGCTCGGCACCCAGCTCGCGGAGACCAAGGTGAGCCTCAAGGTGGTGCCCACGGGCCCGCATCCGGACGACCGCGTCCGGCTTCAGTGGAAGCAGCCGGAGGCGGGCAAGTTGTTCGGGTCGCTGCAGTAGGGGAGCCTCGCGGGGGCTCCTCGTCAGGCGCACCCAGGGGTCAGACGCGGCCGCGGTAGTGGCGGCGCAGGGCGATGCCCGCCGCCACGCCGCCCGCGAGCGCGCCCACGCCGGCCGCGATGGGCAGCGCCGTCATCGTGGCCTTGCGCCCGGTGCGGAAGTCCCTGATCGGCCAGTCGTGCTTCCTGGCGTGCTCACGCAGCTCGTTGTCCGGATTGATCGCCACGGCCTCGCCGACCAGGGACAACATCGGCAGGTCGTTGGCCGAGTCGCTGTAGGCGGTGCAGCGCGACAGGTCGAGCCCCTCCCTGCGGGCCAGTGCGCGCACCGCCTCCGCCTTGGCGGGGCCGTGCAGCAGGTCGCCGACCAGCCGCCCGGTGTAGACGCCGTTGCTGGTCTCGGCGACGGTGCCGAGCGCGCCCGTCAGGCCGAGCCGCTGCGCGATGACCCTGGCCAGCTCGACCGGGGTGGCGGTGACCAGCCAGACCCGCTGGCCGGCGTCGAGGTGGCTCTGGGCGAGCAGCCGGGTGCCGCCCCAGATGCGGTCGGCCATCACCTCGTCGTAGATCTCCTCGCCGAGGCGTACGACGTCGTCGACCTTGGCCCCGGCCACGAACGCCAGCGCGGTCTCCCTGGCCACCGCGATGTGCTCGGGGTTCTCGTTGCCGCGCAGCCGGAACACCGCCTGCCCCACGGCGAACTTGAACAGGTCGGACGTGGTGAACAGCCCGCGCGTGGCCAGCCCTCTGGCGAAGTGGTAGATCGACGCGCCGCGCATCATCGTGTTGTCCACGTCGAAGAAGGCCGCGGCCTCCAGGTCGGGCTCGACCGGCGTGATCGGCGCGACCGTGACCGCCGCCTGCGCCGCGGCCTCGCCTGCGACCTCGGGGTGCACTTCCTGTCGTCGTCGCATAAGCCGCCACATGGGCTTCAGCTTACTTACCTACTCGGGCGCGACCAGACCTTCGATGTAGTCGAGGTAGTCCTCCGCGCGGGCCAGGTCGGCCTCTCCGAGCTGGTCCAACATGGGTTCGACGACCTCCTGCTGATCCTGCGCGAACTTCTTGATCTTCGGTGAACGCGGCTCGGTCCTTTCGAGGCGTTCGACGCCCACGCGCGTCGACTCCTCCATGTCCTTCAGCGTCTTGTTGATCAGCGGGGCTTCGGTGGTGGTGGAGCCGAGCAGGGTGGCCACCTCCTTGGCGCGGGTCTTGGCCGAGTCGAGCTCGCGCTCGCCGCGTTCCGCGCCCGAGCTGAGCCGGACGAGCGTGGTCTCGGCGGCGCGCTTGAGGGGGTAGAGCGAGTCGCCGGGCACCGCCTGGTAGGTGGCGAAGGAGGAGACCATCATCGCCGCCACCAGCCCCACGGCGGCGAGCTGGGACAGCAGCGGCCGGCGCCGCGCGGGACGGCGGCGGTGCGCGCGCTCGGTGACGGGCTCGTCCTGCTCGTGGGCGAGCGACATCAGCTCCGCCCGCAGGCGTTCCTTGAAGGCCGGCTGGGGAGCGCCGATCGGCAGCTCCTGGAGTTCGGTGAGGTGATCGAGCACGCGCTCCCGCCGCCTGCGCGCACTACTCATGCGAACCCCTGGGCCTTTCCTCTCGTGACAATGGCCTAACGACGCGCGGTCGGCGTAGGTTACGCCAGGTCGTGCTTGAGAGCTCTGGCCAGCGACCGTACGGCCCGGAACTGCAGCGCTTTGATCGCTCCACTCTTCTTCCCCATGATCAGCGCGGTTTCCGCGAGCGAGAGGCCGTGCAGGAAGCGCAGGACGACGCACTCCTGTTGTTCGGGATTGAGATCGCGTACGGCACGCAGCACCCGGTCGTTGATGATGGCCGTGACCACGGCGTTCTCGGGGATGTGGGAGCCGTCGAGCGGGACGTCGATCACCTCACCCGTGGTGACCTCCAGCCGGTAGCGTCCCGACTTGAAGTGGTCGGTCACCAGGTTTCTCGCGATGGTCACGAGCCAGGCGCCGAAGTCGCGGCCCTGCCAGGTGAAGTCGCCGATCCGGCGCAGCGCGCGCAGGAAGGTCTCGCTGGTGAGGTCCTCCGCCAGCGGGTGGGAGCCCACCCGGAAGTAGATGTAGCGGTAGACGAGGTCGACGTAGCGGTCGTAGAGCGTGCCAAAGGATTGCGTGCATCCGTTCTTGGCGTGCATCACCAGCATGCGGAGGTCGTCGGGCACGTCTTCGTGCACGACGAGCTCGCCCGTCCGGGCAGGTCCAGCGACGGCTGGAGCGAGCAGCCCGGCGAACGGCGACGAGTCAGGCATCCGGTATCCCTAGGGGTAAGGGGTGCGGCGTGCTCGAACACTCTAGAAATCAACCGGAAATTCCACAATCCACAGCGTGATGGCATGACTAGGCGTAATCGGCAGATACCGTGTTGGACCGACCCGTTCCCTCTTCGGCTACCGGCTGGGAGGCATCGTCCGGCAGCATTGGAGTCACCATGGAGATCCTCGTTGCTGTCATAGCTTTCGCCGGCGCGCTCCTGGCCGCCGTCGCGGCCGGTGCCCTGATCCAACGGCTGCGCGACGACCCTGAGGGATGGCTTGTCGCCTGGACCGTTGCAGTCGTGGCGCTCTGTCTCGCCTTGGGCGTGATCGGCCTCGGCTACCTCATCGGCTTCGGCGGTGTCACTTTCCGTGTCTACCAGGTGACGGGATCACTGCTGGCGCCGCTGTGGCTGGCGGTCGGGCTGGTGCAGCTGCTGTCGGAGAAGGCGCCGCCGAGGTTCCTGGCGTGGCTGGCCGGCATCGCGCTGAGCTTCGTGAGCGTGGTCATCATGGTGTGGGACCCGCTGAAGAGCCAGGAGATGGGCAGGTCGCTGCCGGCCGCGTCCAACCACTGGAACCTCTTCCCCGGCTACCTGCTGATCGCCGTGCACGCCGTCGCCGTGCTGCTCATGCTGGCGATGCTGGTGGTGGCCGGGATCAAGTGGCGCAACGGCGACGAGTACGACACCGACAACCTGCACGCGACCGTGGTCATCGTGCCGTCGGGGCTCGCGCTCGTGGGGGCGATGCGGTTCGCGGTGCCGCCGCTGTTCACCACCGCGTTGCTGGCGGTGGCGGGAGCGGCGGTCTGGTACACCGTGCTGCGGCCGCTGGCGCCGTACGAGGACGACGACGAGGACGACTTCGGTCCCGACGGCGACGAGCGCCTCTCGCGCCGCGAGGAGCGCTCTCAGCGCCGCGAGGAACGGGTGCCGCGGGACGAGCGGACGCCGCGGGGCGACCGCGTCCCGCGCGACGAGCGCCCCATGCCGCTGGACGAGCGCCAGATGACGCCGGGCGACCGCCCGATGTTCCGCGACGAGCCGCCCGGCGACCGTCCGATGTTCCGCGACGAGGTGCCGGGCGGCGGGCGCAGGGGCATGCCGGAGCCGATGCAGGCGGCCGACCTGTCGCCCGCGCCGCCGCGCAGGTCGTCGGGCCTGGGGGATCTGGTGGCCGAATATCGCGCGGGCGACCAGGAGGTCGACTACGCGGCGCGGATGGCGCCGCCGCCCGACTCCGGGCCCTCGACCGGCTACATCATGAACGGCGCGCCGCCCCAGCGGCCCGACTACAACCTGTCACCGTCGGCGCCCGGCACCGGCGCGGTCTTCCCCGGCGCCGACGTGTTCACCCCCGCGCAGCAGCAGCCCGGCTCGGGCCGGCTCTCGCCCACCATCTACGGCCTGCTCACCGTCTTCACCATCATGGACGGCGCGGGCGACGCGTTCGACCGGCTGGCCGAGGCGACCGTCGAGGCCGTGCGCAGGGGCGAGCCCGACACGCTCGTGTACGCCTGCCACGCGGTGAAGTCGGCCCCGCTGCAGCGCATCGTCTACGAGCTCTACCGTGACGAGGTCGCCTACCGCGACCACCAGCGCCAGCCGCACGTGGAGCGGTTCGTCAACGAGCGGCAGACGATGGTGCTGGCCACCAACGTCATCGAGCTCGACGTCAACGCCGCGAAGGTGGTGCCGCTGCCCACCGTCGCGTACTGACCGCGGCCTCCGCCGCCCGGGCCGCCACGTTTCGAGCGCGGCCTGCGCCTCCCCGAGCCGTCACGCTTCGAGCGCGGCCCGCAGCCTGGCCTCGTCGACCCGCCAGAAGTCGTGCTGGACCCCGTCGATCAGCGTGACCGGGATCATCTCCCAGTATTTCTCGGTCAGCTCCGCCGACGACTCGATGCTGACCTCCTCCCACGGCACGCCCAGCTCGCCCGCGACCCTGGCGACGACCTCGCGCGCGTCGTCACACAAGTGACATCCGGGTTTGCCGAGCAAGGTGATGCGATGCATGTGAGCAACCGTACCCCGCCGACTTTGTGCATCGGTTCACAAAGGGATTAACCTGAAAGACGGTTCGATTCCTATCACGCGGTCCCCAAGCCGCCCGTTCCCTGGAGCACCGGCACGTGAAGAGCCCGTCCCAGCCCCGCGACCGCGGCATCCCCGAAGCCACGGTCGCCAGGCTCCCGTTGTACCTTCGGGCGCTGCACGGGATGGCCGAGCGGGGGATCGCGACCGTCAGCTCGGAAGACCTGGCCGTCGCCGCCGGGGTCAACTCGGCCAAGTTGCGCAAGGATCTGTCTCACCTGGGCTCCTACGGCACGCGAGGCGTAGGCTATGACGTCGAATACCTCGTCTACCAGATCTCCCGCGAGCTCGGACTGACCCAGGACTGGGCGGTGGCGATCGTCGGAGTCGGTAACCTCGGCCGCGCGCTGGCCAATTACGGCGGTTTCGTCTCCAGGGGCTTCCGCGTCGCGGCGCTCGTGGACGCCGACCCCGAAGTGGTGGGCGACACCATCGCGGGGTTGAATGTGGAGCACATCGACGAACTGGAAACCGTGATCGGGCAGCGCGGAGTCTCGATCGTGGTTCTGGCGACACCGGCGGCGGCGGCGCAGGCGGTCTGCGACCGCGTGATCGCCGCGGGCGTCACCAGCATCCTGAACTTCGCCCCTGTTGTACTTTCCGTGCCGGACAGCGTCGATGTCCGTAAAGTCGACCTATCAATCGAACTGCAGATTCTCGCGTTCCACGAGCAACGCAAGGCTGGGGGGCCACTCATGGCGATGGACGGTCAATGAGTGTTCTGGCTGTAGGACTCAGTCACCGGACCGCGCCGGTGGCCCTGCTGGAGCGCGTCTCGATGACGGGCGAGGCGCTGGTCAAGCTCCTGCACGACGTACGGCAGGACTCCTGCGTCGCCGAGGCCATGGTGATCTCGACCTGCAACCGGGTCGAGGTCCTGGTCACGGCCGACCGCTTCCACGCCGCCGTCACCGCGATCACCGACCTGCTGGGCGTCCACTCCGGCGTTCCCGTCGAGGAGCTGCGGCCGCACTTCTTCGTGCACTACGAGGAGCGGGCCGTCGAGCACCTGTTCTCCCTCGTGTGCGGGCTCGACTCCATGGTCGTCGGCGAGGGCCAGATCCTCGGCCAGGTCCGCCAGGCGCTCAAGCTGGGGCAGCGGCAGGGCACCGTCGGCGCCACCCTCAACGAGCTGGTCCAGCAGGCACTGCGGGTCGGCAAGCGGGCCCACCACGAGACCGGCATCGACAAGCACGGCGCCTCGCTCGTCTCCGCCGGGCTCGCCCTGGCCGGCGACCTGACCGGGCGGCGCGCCCTGGTGGTGGGGGCCGGCTCCATGAGCTCCCTGGCCGCCGTCACGCTCGCCCGCGCGGGCGTGAGCGACATCACCGTGGCCAACCGCACCTTCGAGCGCGGCGCCAGGCTGGCCGAGTCCGTCGGCGGGCGGGCGGTCGGGTTCGGCGCCGTGGCGGGCGAACTGGCCGGCGCCGACATCGTCATCACCTGCACCGGCGCCGGGCGCCACGTCATCACCCCCGGCATGCTGAGCGGCCCCGCGTTCCTGCTCGACCTGGCGCTGCCGCACGACATCGACCCCGCCGTACGCGAGGTGCCCGGCGTCACGCTGGTGGACCTGGAGACGATCCAGGAGTCCGGCATCGGCTCCGCCGAGGGCGACGCCGTACGCACCGTGCGCGACCTCGTGGCCGGCGAACTGCGCGCCTACCTCGACGCCGAGCGGGCGGCCAAGGTCACCCCGACCGTGGTGGCGCTGCGCAGCAAGGCCGCGGGCGTGGTCGAGTCCGAGCTCGGCCGGCTCCTCATGCGCGTGCCCGAGCTCGACGAGCGGGCGCGAGACGAGGTCGCCATGACCGTGCAGCGGGTGGTGGACAAGCTGCTCCACGAGCCGACTGTGCGTGTCAAGCAGCTCGCCACCTGCCCGGGAGGCGATCATTATGCCGAAGCCCTGCGCGAGTTGTTCGACCTGGATCCGAAGATGCCCGAGGCCGTGAGGGAGGTGGAGCTGTGACGACCCGTACGGGCGCGCTGCGGCTCGGCACCCGACGCAGCCTCATGGCGACCACGCAGTCCGGCATGGTGGCCGACGCCTATATCCAGCGCACCGGGCGCGCGATCGAGCTGGTCGGCGTCACGACGTTCGGCGACGTGACCAAGGCCCACCTGGCCCAGCTCGGCGGCACGGGCGTGTTCGTCAACGCGCTGCGCGACAAGCTGATCGAGGACGAGGTCGACTTCGCCGTCCACTCGCTGAAGGACCTGCCGACCACGCAGGACCCGCGCTTCGTCCTGGCCGCCATCCCCGCCCGCCACGACCACCGCGACGCGCTGGTCGGCACGCACAAGTTCGCCGACCTCGCGCCGGGCGCCAGGGTCGGCACCGGCTCGCCGCGCCGGGTGGCCATGCTCAGCGCGCTCCGCCCCGACCTGGAATACGTCCCGATCCGCGGCAACGCCGACACCCGGATCGGCAAGGTCACCTCGGGCGAGCTCGACGCCGTCGTGCTCGCCTCGGCCGGCCTGGAGCGGATCGGCCGCAGCCACGAGATCGCGCAGATCTTCGAGACCGAGGAACTGCTGCCCGCCCCCGGCCAGGGGGCGCTGGCCGTCGAGTGCCGCGCCGACCGCGCCGACCTGATCGAGTTCCTGCGGGTGCTCGACGACCCGTCCACCCGCTCGGCGGTGATCGCCGAGCGTGCCGTGCTGAACGCGCTGGAAGCCGGGTGTTCCGCCCCGGTGGGTGCTTTCGCGGCCGATGACGGGCACACTCTGAACCTGACCGCTGTGGTCGTCTCCATCGACGGCCGCGAAGCGGTCCGCAAGTCCGCCGCCGGCTCTCCTTCGGAGGCTGCGAAACTGGGCCGCCTCCTAGCGGCCGAGATGATCGCCGAAGGGGCCGACAGATTGATGGGGGAGCAATCCCATTGAGCTCCGATAGTCCGACCTCCGGTTTCGTCGCGTTCGTGGGCGCGGGTCCCGGTGATCCCAACCTGCTCACGCTCCGCGCCGCCGAACTGCTCGGCAAGGCCGACGCGGTGGTGCTCGACGACGAGACCCAGACCCCGCTGCTGCGCCACTGCCGTGAAGGCGTCGAGGTCGCCGAGCGCGACTTCGTCAAGCGTGCCGCCCGCGGGCAGCTCGTGGTGCGCCTGTGCGCGGGCGACCCGATGCTGTTCTCCTCGATCACCGAGGAGGTCGCGGCCTGCGCCGCGGCGGAGGTCGACTTCGAGATCGTGCCCGGCGTGCCGCCCGCGACCGCCGTGCTCACCTACGCCGGCATCCCGCCGGCCAGCGCCGTGCCCGAGTTCCGGGTCGTCGACGCCGCCCAGGAGCAGGACTGGGCCGCCCACGCCGCCTGCCGCGGCACGCTGGTCGTCTACAACGGCATCGGCGACGCCGTGCCCATCGGCAAGGCGCTGATCGCGGGCGGCAAGCCCGACACCACGCCCGTCGCGGTCAGCAGCGGCGGCACCACCACCGAGCAGTACACCGTCGTGTCCACGCTCGGCCGGCTCCAGGCCGACCTCAAGCACGCCGGCTTCACCGAGCCCGCGCTGATCGTGGTCGGCGAGGCTGTCGGGCTGCGCGACAAGCTCTCGTGGTTCGAGACCAAGCCGCTGTTCGGCTGGCGGGTGCTGGTCCCGCGGACCAAGGAGCAGTCGCGCAGCCTGTCCGAGCAGCTCGTGGCCTACGGCGCGGTGCCCGAGGAGGTGCCGACCATCTCGGTCGAGCCGCCGCGCACGCCGCAGCAGATGGACCGCGCGATCAAGGGCCTGGTCACGGGCCGCTACGAGTGGGTGGCCTTCACCAGCGCCAACGCGGTCAAGGCGGTGCGCGAGAAGTTCGAGGAATACGGCCTCGACGCCCGCGCCTTCGCCGGACTCAAGGTGGCGGCCGTGGGCGACGCGACCGCGCGCGCCCTGGTCGAGTTCGGCGTCAAGCCGGACCTGCTGCCGTCGGGCGAGCAGTCGTCGGAAGGGCTCGTGGCCGAGTGGCCGCCCTACGACTCGATGCTCGACCCGATCAACCGGGTGCTGCTGCCGCGGGCCGACATCTCCACCGACACGCTCGTGGCCGGGCTCACCGAGCTGGGCTGGGAGTGCGACGACGTCACCGCGTACCGCACCGTGCGGGCCGCGCCGCCGCCCGCGCCCATCCGCGAGGCCATCAAGGGCGGCGGCTTCGACGCCGTGCTCTTCACGTCCTCGTCCACGGTGCGCAACCTCGTCGGCATCGCCGGCAAGCCGCACAACGTCACCGTGATCGCGGTCATCGGGCCGCAGACGGCCAAGACCGCCGAGGAGTTCGGGCTCCGCGTCGACGTCATGGCCGACACACCGTCCGCCACCGCCCTGGCCGCCGCCGTGGCCGAGTTCGGGGCCAAGCAGCGCCAGGCGGCGCTGGCCGCGGGCGACACCCCGCGCCGGCCCTCGCAGAACCGCCGTGGCGCCAGGAGGAGAGTCAAGTGAGTGCCCCAGTGAGTGCGCACGTGAGCGCGCAGTATCCCGTCGCCCGCCCCCGCAGGCTGCGCCGCGGTCCTGCCGTGCGCCGCCTGGTCCAGGGCAACCGGCTGCACGCCGCCGACCTGATCCTGCCCATGTTCGTCAAGGAAGGGCTCACCGAGCCGCAGCCCGTGGCCTCCATGCCGGGCGTGTTCCAGCACACCCGCGACTCGCTGCGCAAGGCCGCCCACGAGGCCGCCGAGGCCGGCGTGGGCGGGCTGATCCTGTTCGGCATCCCCGCCGTGAAGGACGCCCGCGGCTCGGCCGCCGACGACCCCGACGGTATCCTGCAGCAGGCGCTGCGCGACGTGAACGCCGAGGTCGGCGACTCCCTCGTGGTGCTGGCCGACACCTGCCTCGACGAGTTCACCGACCACGGCCACTGCGGCATCCTCACCCCGTCGGGCGACGTCGACAACGACGCCACCCTGGAGCGGTACGCGTCCGTCGCGGTCGCCCAGGCCGAGGCCGGGGCGCAGATGGTGGCGCCGAGCGGGATGATGGACGGCCAGGTCGGCGCGATCCGCACGGCGCTCGACGCGGCCGGTCACGCCGGGGTCCCGATCCTGGCCTACTCCGTCAAGTACGCCTCCGCCTTCTACGGGCCGTTCCGCGACGCCGCCGAGTGCGCCCCGCAGTTCGGCGACCGCAGCACGCACCAGCAGGACCCGGCAGGCCCGCTGGACGAGGCGCTGCGCGAGGTGCGGCTCGACCTGGCCGAAGGCGCCGACGCCGTCATGGTCAAGCCCGCCGGGGCCTACCTCGACGTCATCACCCGCGTCCGCGCCGAGGTCGACGTGCCCGTGGCCGCCTACCAGGTGAGCGGCGAGTACGCGATGATCGAGGCCGCCGCGGCCAACGGCTGGATCGACCGGGACCGGATGATCCACGAGTCGCTGGTCGCGATCAAGCGCGCGGGGGCCGATCTGATCCTCACCTACTGGGCCGTGGAAGTGGCACGAGGGCTCTAACCTAGGGGTTTCCCGTCAACTCCTGGGGCCCGTGGGTTAGAGTTGCAGGACAAGTGCTGGTGTGTCCCGCGTGTGCGTACAGCCCGGGATCCGGGACCTCCTCAGGCACTGTGAGGCGACGGGAGACACCATGGTGGGGGTACCACTGGCTCGGCGTACCAAAAAACGCGCGCGGCCGACACGCATCGACGCCGTGCTCGAATACGCCGCCCTGGGCTGGCCCGTGGTGCCCGGCGCCTACGCGCTCCGCACGGGGCCGCGGGCCTGCTCCTGTGACCGGGTCGGCTGTCCCGACCCCGGCGCCCATCCGCTGTCGCCCGCCTGGCATCTGCAGGCCACGACCGACCCGGCCCTGCTCACCCGCTGGTGGCAGGCCGAGCCCGAGGCGGGTGTGATTCTGCCCACGGGGCGCGTGTTCGACGTCTTCGACGTACCGCTCGCCGCCGGCCTGTCGGCCCTCACCAGGATCGACGCCGCCGGCGCCCACCCAGGCCCGGTCGCCGCCAACGGCGACCGGGTCTTGTTCTACGTGGCGACCAGGGGCAATCCGGAGGACGAGGACGAGTGGTGGTCGTGTCACCTCGACTGCGACCCGGCGACCATCGACGACACGCCGGGGCTGCGCTGGCACTGCCGCGACAGCTACGTCGTGGCCCCGCCCTCGACGCTGCCCGGCGGGCAGAACGTCACCTGGCTGCGCGCACCCGACGGGCGGCCGCTGCCCGACCCGCTGCTCCTCCTGGAGTGGCTGGCCGACTGAGCGGCGCGGCTAACCTGGATCGGTGAGCCGTACACAGAACTCCGACGACCTGTTCGCCCGCGCCCGCCAGATCGTCCCCGGCGGCGTCAACTCCCCGGTGCGCGCGTTCGGCGCGGTGGGCGGCACTCCCCGCTTCATGGCCTCGGGGCAGGGCCCCTACATCACCGACGTCGACGGCAACCGCTACGTCGACCTGGTCTGCTCGTGGGGCCCGATGATCCTCGGCCACCGCCATCCCGCCGTCGTCGAGGCCGTCTCCGACGCGGTGGCGGGCGGGTTCTCCTACGGCACCGCCACGCGGGGCGAGGTCGAGCTGGCCGAGGCGATCGTCGAACGGGTCGCGCCGGTCGAGAAGGTGCGGCTGGTCAGCTCCGGCACCGAGGCGACGATGAGCGCCGTACGCCTGGCCAGGGGCTTCACCGGGCGGTCCAAGGTGATCAAGTTCGCCGGCTGCTACCACGGCCACGTCGACGCGCTGCTGGCCTCGGCCGGCTCCGGCGTCGCCACGTTCGGGCTGCCCGACACCCCCGGCGTGACGGGGGCCTCGGCGGCCGACACGATCGTGCTGCCGTACAACGACGTCGAGGCCGTCGAAGCGGCGTTCGCGACGGGCGAGATCGCCTGCGTCATCACGGAGGCGTGCCCGGCCAACATGGGCGTCGTCCCGCCGCGCGACGGGTTCAACGCGCGCCTGCGCGAGCTGTGCACGGCGGGCGGCGCGCTGCTCATCGTGGACGAGGTGCTGACGGGCTTCCGCGTCTCGGCGGCCGGCTGGTACGGCCTCGACCCCGTCGACGCCGACCTGATCACGTTCGGCAAGGTCATGGGCGGCGGGCTGCCGGCGGCGGCGTTCGGCGGCCGGGCCGACGTCATGGGGCACCTCGCGCCCGAGGGCCCCGTCTACCAGGCGGGCACGCTGTCGGGCAACCCGCTGGCCTGCGCGGCCGGCCTGGCGACGCTGCGCGCTCTCGACGCCGAGGCGTACGCGCGGGTGGACGACGCGGCGCTCAAGGTCGGGCAGGCCGCCTCGGAGGCGCTGGCGGCCGCCGGGGTGCCGCACCGGCTGCAGCGGGCGGGCAGCCTGTTCTCGATCTTCTTCACGGACGCCGAGGTGACGAACTTCGCCGAGGCCAAGACGCAGAACACCGCGGCGTTCACGGCCTTCTTCCACGCGATGCTCGACCAGGGCGTCTATCTGCCGCCGTCGGCGTACGAGGCGTGGTTCCTGTCGGCCTCCCACGACGACGAGGCGCTCGGCCGCGTGGCCGAGGCCCTGCCCGCCGCCGCCAAGGCGGCCGCCGCCGTCCTCTGACCCGTTACGAGGGCGTGGCCGCCGGTTCGGCCGGCGCGGGGCGGCGGGGCCTGGTGCCGGCGTAGAGGACGCCGGAGACGATGAGCGCGGCGGCCAGCAGCTTGACCCAGGACAGCGCCTCACCGGTCACCAGGGCGGCGGAGGACATGCCGAAGACGGGCACGAGCAGCGTGTACGGCGCCACGGTCGAGGCGTCGTAACGCCGCAGCAGCCAGCCCCAGACGCCGAAGCCGCCCAGGGTCGAGACGAAGGCCACGTACACGAGCGACAGCCACCCCTCCGTCGCGGTGCTCAGCACCGGCGCCCCTTCCACCAGCACCGACAGGAGCAGGAGAGGGGGCGCGGAGAGGGCGCTCACCCAGACCATGAAGCGCAGGGAGTCGGGCGGCGCGGCGCGGCGCTGGACGACGTTGCCCAGCCCCCACGCCGCGGCGGCGGCCACGCACAGGGCGAAGGCGCCCAGCGGGCCGGCGACGCCGAAGTCGAACGCGACCAGGGCCAGCCCGCAGAAGGCGACGGCCAGCCCCAGCACGCGGCGGGCGGTGAGCCGCTCCCCGAGCAGCGTCACCGCGAACAACACGGTGAACAGTGCCTGCATCTGCAGGACGAGGGAGGTCAGGCCGGCCGGCATGCCCGCTCGCATTCCCACGAGCAGCAGCCCGAACTGGCCCACTCCCAGGGTGGCCGCCACCCCGGCGACCCAGCGCCACGGGACTCCCGGCCGGCCCACGAAGAGCAGGGCGGGGAACGCGGCCATGGCGAAGCGGAGGCCGGCGTACAGCAGGGGCGGGAAGTGCTGCAGGCCGACCTGCATGACCACGAAGTTGAAGCCCCAGACGGCCGCGAGGCCGACGGCGAGGGCGAGGTGGCGGGGGCTCACTCAGCGAGCGGGCTTCTGGTACCGGATGCGCTGGTCGCGAGCCTGCTCGGCGAGCACCTTGAGGTAGGAGACGGAACCGGTCTGCTGCTTCTTCGACTTGATGATTCTCATGCATCTATTTTCATCTGCTACACATTCAACGACAAGCGAGACTTTCTACGCTAAACCGTTTAGGCTGGCTTACATGTTGGACTTGAACCGGTTGAAGGCACTTCACGCAGTCCACGTCTACGGTTCCGTCGGGGCCGCCGCGGACGCCCTCATGGTCACGCCGTCGGCGGTGTCGCAGCAGATCGCCAAGCTGGAGCGCGAGACCGGCGCCAGGCTCATGGAGCGCAACGGGCGCGGCGTGCGCCTGACCGACGCGGCCGGGCTGCTCGCCGAGCACGCCGAACGCATCCTCGCCCTGGTCGAGACGGCCGAGGCCGACTTCGAGGCGCTGCGCGGCGAGGTCGTCGGCCGGCTGAACATCGCCGCCTTCCCCACCGCCTCGCGCGGGCTCATGCCGGGCGCGCTCGTCTCGCTCAGGGGACGCCATCCCGACCTGCAGGTGCAGCTCAGCGAGCGCGACCCCGAGCGGGTGGTGCGCGAGGTGGCCAGGGGCGAGCTGGACCTGGGCGTGATCCAGGACTGGCTCAACCGGCCCATGGCCATCCCCGAGGGCCTGTCCAAGGCCACACTGCTGGACGACATCGCCGACGTGGCCATCCCGGCCACGCACCCGCTGGCCGACCGGCGCGAGATCGAGCTGGCCGCGCTGAGCGGCGAGCAGTGGATCAGCGGCGCCCCCGGCACGGTCTGCCACGACTGGCTGGTCTACACGTTGCGCAGCGCCTCGCTTGAGCCGGAGATCTCGTGCATGGCCGACGAGTACCCGACCCAGCTCGCGCTGGTGGCGGCCGGCCTGGGCTGCGCGATCGTGCCGCGGCTCGGCCGTGACTGCGTGCCCGACGGCGCCCGGCTCGTCCCGCTGCTGCCGCGCCAGTCCCGGCGCATCTACGCGATCTGGCGCCAGGACGCGGCCCGCCGCCCCGCGATCCGCGCCATGGTCGACGCGCTGGTGGAGGCCAGCAAACAACAGGAGAACGCCTGGGCCGTCACCTGACAAGCGGGCGCCCGGCTGAGGGGGCCGGCTCAGGGCGGAGTCAGCTCAGGGCGGAGTCAGCTCAGGGCGATGGCCACGACGCCGCCGAGGATGACGGCCGCGGCCATCAACCGCCGCCGTACGTCGCCCTCGGCCAGCAGCCGCCCCCCGAGCAGGACCGCGATCAGCACGCTGACCTCACGGGCCGGCGCCACCACGCTGACCGGCGCCATCGTGAACGCGAACAGGATCAGCAGGTACGACAGGAAGATCAGCACCGCCGCCCCCAGCACCCGGTACCGGTGCTCCCGCCAGACCGGCCGGATCAGGGCCCGCCGGGCGCCGAGCACGAAGGGCGTGAGCGCCAGCGCCCGCCCCACCTCGCCGAGGTAGTTGAGCATGATCGGCGCCACCGCGAACGCGCTCACCACCCGCGAGTCCCACACCGTGTACGCGGCGATGAACACCCCCACGACCAGCCCGGGCACCAGCCCCTTGAGCTCCGCGTGCCCGCCGCTCATCAGGAACACCCCGGCCCCGATCAGCACGATCCCGGCGATGTTGGCCACCGACGGGCGCTCGCCCAGAAACAACACCGCGACCAGGGAGGCCAGCAGCGGCCCCGTGCCCCGGGCGACCGGGTAGACGAGTGACAGGTCGCCGCGGCCGTACCCGCGCTGGAGCAGCACGAAGTAGCCGAGGTGCAGCGTGGCGCTGCCGCCCGCCACCGCGAGGTCTTTCAGAGTGACGGGAGTGCCCGTGACCAGGAGGAACCCGGCGAACAACGGGCTCCAGACGACGGCCGCCGCGACGGCGACGAGCCAGAGGAAGACCGCTCCGTCGGCCTGGGCGGCCCGTTTGCTCAGCAGATTCCAGGTGGCGTGGGAGACGGCGGCGGTCATGACGAGGACGAGTGCCCATGGGCTCACGCGGGAGGCTCCCTTCCGGCCCGACTTTACCGCGCGCGCCCCGCGAGGCCCTGGCGGCACGGTCCTGCCGAGCGGATAGGCTGGGCCCACCATGGCTGAAACCACCGTCGTCCACCTGCTGCGCCACGGTGAGGTGCACAATCCCGGGGGCGTCCTCTACGGCAGGCTGCCCGGCTACCACCTGTCGGAGACGGGCCGGCTCATGGCCGAGACGGTCGCCAAGGCGGTCGGCGGCCGTGACATCGTCGCCCTCTACAGCTCACCGCTGGAGCGCGCGCGGGAGACGGCGGCTCCGCTCGCCGCGAAACTCGGCATCGAGGTCGTCCAGGACGAGCGGCTGATCGAGGCGGGCAACCTGCTGGAGGGGCGGGTGCTGGGCCAGGGACTGGCCGTGCTGCGCAACCCGCGCAACTATCGCTATTTCTGGAATCCGATGCGTCCGTCCTGGGGCGAGCCCTATCCGGTCATCGTCCAGCGGATGAAGTCGATCATCGACGAGGCGCGGGCGGCTGCGCGCGGCCACGAGACGGTGCTGGTCAGCCACCAGCTGCCGATCTGGGCGATCAGGTCGGCCGCGGAGGGCCGCAGGCTGTGGCACGACCCCCGCCGCCGGCAGTGCGCGCTGGCCAGCCTCACGACGCTCACGTTCGACGGCGATCGTCTGGTCAGCATCGGTTACAGCGAGCCGGCCGGAGGCCTGGAGACGGGACCCACCGTCCCCGGCGCCTGATGTCCCGGGCGAAGAGCCCGGCGAGACGGGCCCGCCGTCCCCGGGGCCTGATGTCCGGGGCGGAAGGACGCACCGGTAGAGTTGCAAGCTCTACCGGTTGTAGTACAAGGAGATCTTCCTCCGTGCGCGCCAAGTCCATCTCCCTCCTTCTCCTGGCCCCCCTGGCCCTTCTGGCCGCCGGCTGCGCGGGCGCCCAGGGCGGTCAGCCCGCGGCCGGTGACACCCGGTTCGTCGCGGGCGACGGGAAGATGCAGGTGTTCGAGGCGAGCGAGCGCAAGACCGCGCCCGCGATCGAGGGGCCGACCCTCGACGGCGGCACCGCCTCGCTGGCCGCGCACAAGGGCAAGGTCGTGGTGCTCAACTTCTGGGCGTCCTGGTGCGGCCCGTGCCGGGCCGAGGCGCCGGTGCTCAAGGAGGTCGCGGCCAAGACCAAGGCCGGCGGCGTCGAGTTCCTCGGCGTCGACTTCAAGGACCGCCAGGCCGACGCGAAGGCGTTCGAGCGCACCGAGCAGACCGGCTACCCCCACCTCTTCGACCAGCCGGGCAAGGTCGCGCTGGCCTTCCAGGGCACGGTGCCGCCCGCGGCCATCCCGTCCACGCTGATCATCGACAAGCAGGGCAGGATCGCGGCCAGGGCGCTGGGCGCGGTCAAGTACACCGACCTGATGAACGCGGTGACCAAGGTGCGCGATGAGTGATGTCGTCGCCTCGGGCTCGCTGCTGCTGGCCGTGCCCATCGCGGTGCTGGCCGGCGTGGTCTCGTTCCTGTCGCCGTGCGTGCTGCCGCTGGTCCCCGGCTACCTGTCGTACGTGACCGGCATGAGCGCCGACCCCAGGCGGGGGCGGCTGGTGCTGGGGACGGCGCTGTTCGTGGCCGGGTTCGGGCTGGTGTTCGTGCTCAGCGGGGCGCTGTTCGGCGGGCTCGGGTCCATGATGCTGGGCAACGCGGAGATCATCACGCGCGTGCTCGGCGTGCTGACCATCGGGCTCGGGCTCGCCTTCCTCGGCGTGCTGCCCGGCCTGATGCGCGACGTGCGCATCCACCGCCTGCCCGCCGCGGGACTGGCCGGCGCGCCGCTGCTCGGGGTGGTGTTCGGGCTCGGCTGGACGCCGTGCATCGGGCCGACGCTGGCCGTCGTGCTGACGCTCGGGCTCAACGAGGGCAGCGCAGGACGCGGCGCGCTCCTGGCCGTCGCGTACGCCCTGGGCCTCGGCCTGCCGTTCATCGGCGCGGCGCTGGCCTACAGCCGGGCCCTGCGCACGTTCCGTGCCATCCGCAAGCACTCGCGCCTGATCACCAGGATCGGCGGCGGCATGATGGTGGCCGTCGGCGTGCTGCTCGTGACCGGGCTCTGGGGAGAGATGATCGCGGCCATGCAGGGCCTGATCGGCGCGTTCGAGCCGGTGATCTGATGAGCGTCGAAGAGCTGGAGCGCAAGCGGGCACCCGAGCGGGCCTCGTTCGGGCCCGTGGCCTGGGCGCGCTGGGTGTGGCGCACGCTCACCTCGATGAAGACGGCCCTCATCCTGCTGTTCCTGCTCGCGCTCGGCTCGGTGCCCGGCTCGCTGGTGCCGCAGCGCGGTGTCGAGCCCGACAAGGTCGCCCGGCTCTACGAGCAGAGCCCGGCGCTGGCCGCCTGGTACGACCGGTTCCAGCTCTTCGAGGTCTTCACCTCGGTCTGGTTCGCCGCCATCTACCTGCTGCTGTTCACCTCGCTGATCGGCTGCGTCATCCCGCGTACCGCGACCTACGTGCGCGAGCTGCGCCGCAAGCCGCCCGCCGCGCCGAAGAACCTGTCCAGGCTGCCCCACACCGCCGCGTTCGAGACCGGCCTGGACGACGGGCCGGCGGTCGAGCAGGCCGCGCGGCGGCTGCGCAGGCTGCGCTTCCGCGTCGTGACGGGCGACGGCTGGGTGTCGGCCGAGAAGGGCTACCTGCGCGAGACCGGCAACCTGTTCTTCCACGTCGCCCTGCTCGGCATCCTGCTCGCCATCGCGGGCGGCTCGCTCTACGGCTACCGGGGCAACGTGCTGGTCGTCGAGGGCGACGGCTTCGCCAACACCGTGGCCGCCTACGACCGGTTCTTCCCGGGCAGCCAGGTCTCGGCGGAGTCGCTGGAGCCGTTCTCCTTCCAGCTCCAGGACTTCAAGGTGGCCTACCAGGTCACCGACGACAAGCGCGGGCAGGCGCTCGACTACAGCGCCCACCTCAAGGTCAACGACTCGCCGCAGGCGCCGGCCCGCGACTACGACCTCAAGGTCAACGATCCGCTGGAGATCGACGGCACGCAGACGTACCTGATCGGCAACGGCTACGCGCCCGTGTTCAAGGTGACCGACGGCAAGGGGCAGGTGGCCTTCGAGGGGCCCGTGGCCTGCCTGATCGAGGACAAGGCCACGATGACCTCGGGCTGCGTGGTCAAGGTGCCCGACGCGCAGCCGTCGCAGCTGGGGTTCCTGCTGCGGTTCCTGCCGACCAGCGTGCCGCTGACCGACGGCAACCACGCCTCCGCCTTCCCCGGCGAGCTCAACCCGGAGGTGCAGGTGCTCGGCGCCTTCTCCGGCGATCTGGGCGTCCGCTCGGGCAAGCCGCAGTCGGTCTACGAGCTGGCCGAGCCCGAGGTGCTGAAGAAGCTCAAGCCGGTGCTCATGGGCACCGACATGCCCAAGCCGCTGGCCGTGGGGCAGTCGGTCGATCTGCCCGGCGGGCTGGGCAAGCTCGAGTACATCGGCGTCAAGGAGTGGATCACGCTCCAGATGGCCTACGACCCGGGCCGCATGCCCGCGTTGCTCGCCGCCGGCACGGCCGTCGTCGCCATCGCGCTCTCGCTCATGATCCGCCGCCGCCGGGTGTTCGTCCGGATCGCGGGCGGCCGGGCCGAGGTGGGCGGCCTGACCCGTACGGAAGGGTCCGCGACGGGCTTCGCCGAGGAGTTCGCCGAAATCGTCAAGGTTCTATCAGCAGCAGGAGACAAGGATGTCCGCTGAGCGACTCGCCGAGCTGAGCGACCTTTTCGTCGTCGCAGCCGTCTTGCTCTACGTCGTCGCCATGGTCGGTTTCGCCGTCGATCTCGCCTTCGGCCGGACCCGCCTCGACCGGGCCACCGACCGGGCCACCGACCGGGCCACCGATCGGGCCGCCGATGGGGAGCCGGTCGAGGCCAGGCGGCCGGTCGCGGTCGGAGCCGCCGTGCGGGACGGTGAGTCGTCCGCCACGTCCGAGCCGGCCTCGGTCACGTCCGAAGCCTCCGTGGCGGCGGGAGCCGGGGCCGCTGAGGCGGGCGCGGGGGCCGTCGGGACGGCGAGCGGGCCGACGGCGCCGAACGTGCCCGCGCGGGCCGGGACGGTGGCTCTGGCGCTCGCCTGGCTCGGCTGGGCCGCCAACTTCGGCGCCCTCGTCACCCGCGGCCTGGCCGCGGACCGGTGGCCGTGGGGCAACATGTACGAGTTCGTGGTCGCGATCTGCTTCGCCGCCGTGACCGCGTTCCTCGTCACCCAGATCCGGCACAACGTGCGCTTCCTGGGCGCGTTCGTCATGGTCACCGCCGCGCTCGGCCTCGGGCTGGCGGTCAAGGTGTTCTACACGGTCGCGGGGCCGGTGGTGCCGGCGCTGGACTCGTACTGGATCGCCATCCACGTCACCGCGGCCATCATCGCCACCGGCCTGATGACGATGGCCGGGGTGTCCGGCATCCTCTACCTGGTGCGCGGCGACGGCGCGTCACGCCTGCCGGCCCGCGCGGACCTGGAGCGGGTGGCGCACCGGGCGATCGTGTTCGCCTTCCCGCTGTGGACGTTCGCCGTCATCGCGGGCGCGCTGTGGGCGGACCGGGCGTGGGGCCGCTACTGGGGCTGGGATCCCAAGGAGGTGTGGGCCTTCATCACCTGGGTGGCCTACGCCGCCTACCTGCACGCCAAGGCGACGGCCGGATGGAAGGGCAGGGCCGCCACGATCGTGCAGCTCGTGGCGTTCGGCTGCCTGATGTTCAACCTGATCGGCGTCAACATCTTCATCGACGGCCTGCACAGCTACGCCGACGTCGACTGACGGCGATGACGGCGTGAGCGCCTCGGCCAGGGTCCATGCCGTCGGCTGTTAGGTTCCCGGCATGAGAACAGTGCCGTTCACCGGTGGTGAGAAGGAAAGTCTCCAGGCCAGCATGGACCGTCATCGCGACGCCGTGCTGTGGAAGGTCGAGGGCCTGGACGACGAGGCGCTCCGACGCCCCATGACCCCGTCGGGGACGAACCTGCTGGGCCTGGTCAAGCATCTGGCGGCCGTCGAGTACTGGTGGTTCGCCGACACGTTCGGGCAGGAGCACGAGGAGCTTCCGTTCGACGACGATGACGAGAACGCCGATCTGCGCGTCGATGCCGGCGAGAGCACGGCCGAGGTCCTCGCCTTCTACGCCCGCGCCCGCGCGTCGTCGGACGAGGTCATCGGGAAGTTCGGCCTCGAGGATCTCGGCAGGAACGAGCGCGGTGAGAAGGTGACGCTGCGCTGGGTGCTCATCCACATGATCGAGGAGACGGCCCGGCACGCCGGTCACATGGACATCGTGCGTGAGCTCATCGACGGCGCGAGCGGCGACCATCGGCGGGCCCGGTCACAGCACTAGCTCACGTCGTCGCCGCGCATGCGGCGGTCGAGGTCGCGCAGGAAGTCGGGGTCGTCATCCGGCCCCTTCGGCATGCCGGGCCCCGGGGGCACGGGCCAGGCCGCGTGCGGGGCGCGCGGACGGCCGCGGACCATCCACACCACGCCGCCGAGCAGAGGGATGACTACGACGATGAGGATCCACAGTGCCTTTGGTACGTTCCTAACCTCGTCTTCGGGCGTGGTGACCACGTCGAAAAGCGAGAAGAGCCAGAAGACCAGCAGCGCCAGGCCAATCAGAACAACTGCCATGCCCGAACTGTAAGCCATCGCACGACCTGATCGTGCTGCCCGATGTCCCATATCGGGTGACTAGCGGAAGATCCGCGTCGTACGGTGGAAACGGATGTGGCGGTGTCCACGGAGGTCCGAGAGGCCGGGTGGGCATCCACGGGCGTTGAGAGGTGCGATGGCCTTTTCTGCGGACAGGAGTCCGGGCGACAAAGGTCGGCATCGGCGCGGCCGCTGGTGGCGGCGCGGTTCCTACCTCTTCTCCCGCCGCGCCGAGGCCCCGCCCGACGCCCAGCGCTCCTTCTGGTCGAGGACCCGTGAGCGGCGCCAGGAGGCCAAGGCCGCCGCGCGGCGCGAGGCGGCGGCGGGGCGTCCCGGCGCGGGCCCGCCCGATCGGTCCGGCTGGCCCGGCGGCGAACGCGCCGAGCGGGTGGCCTGGCCCGGCGAGCACGAGCGGGCGTCCGGCGCCGGCGGGCGGGAGAGGGCGAGGTGGCCCGGCGGCGACGAGCGTGAGCGGATGACGTGGCCGGGTGGCGAGCGTGACCGGATGACGTGGCCGGGCGGCGAGGCCCCCGGGTCGTGGGAAAGGCGTCATGAGATGAGCCGGGACGGATTCACGCTGCGCGAACGCGGCGAGCGGCTGCCGGCCGCCGTCATGATCGACCGTCCCCGCTACACCTGGTACGACTTCGAGCTGGCCGACCAGCCGCTCAGGGCCCAGCCCAACCGCCCCGACGCGCCCTCGCTCGGCGACGGCCTGCGTCACTGCGGCAAGCTGGAGACGATTTTGCACCGCCAGTGGGACGCCAGGCGGAGCCGGCCGCCGGTGGACGTCATCCGCGCCGTGGAGAGCCTGGCCAGGCTGCCGGAGCGGCTGAAGGAGCTGCTCGCGGAGGGCCTGGAGGGCATCTACGTCGGCCCCGGCGGTGTTCCCGACCTCGACGACATGGGTTACTTACGCGGCGCCCCGCTCCCGTCGGGCCGCGCGACCTGGGACATCTGCGCGGGCGCGTACGGCGACCGCAAGATCGTCGTGGGCGACCGCCCCTCACCCACACCCGACGTGATGATGCACGAGGTGGGCCACGCGATCGACGACATCGACTCGGCCCACGGCGACTGGGTGTCCGACTCGCCGGAGTTCGTGCGGCTCTACGAGGCGGCCGTCCCGCTGTTGGCCTCGACGTTCCACCGTCAGGGCGGCGGGCTGGGCCGCAAGGAGTTCTTCGCCGACGCCTTCGCCGCCATCGCCTCCCGCCAGCGCCCGGCCCTCGTCGACATGCTCGGCGGCGACACGCGCATGGCGCTCGACATCATGCTGTTCTTCAACCGGCGCTACGGAATCTAGGTGATCGGCGATGTACGTCATCCGGCTCGCGGACGGGACACTGCGCGTGCCGCAGAGCCTGTCCAGCGAAGACGGGCGTCTGATCGGCAACGCGTACGTGGACGTGCAACCCGGTGACCCCGACTACGAGCAGTGGCTGCCGGAGTCGCTGACCGAGGAGGAGGCGGAGCTGCGCCGCCGTCGCTGGGAAGAGGAGAACGACGAGCTGGAGCGCGAGTTCCTGGCCTTCAAGGCCCAGCAGGAGGATGCCTGAGCCGGCGGCGCGAGGCACGTCCGGGCGGGGGACAGGACGGAGTATCGGTCGCTGTCCGAGCGGGGGACAGGACGGATGACCGGTCGCTGCCTGGGCGGGGAGAATGGGCAGGCGCCAGCCACGGTCGGCGGTTGGCGCCGCCCCGTGCTCGCCGTACGGAAGTGTGGCCGGAAAGCACGCCGAACAGTGGGTCCCGCCAGCGGTGATCCTGGTGGCAGTGGTCGCCGTTGAACGACGGGCCACCGTGCAGGATCACCGACTTGACGGAACGTCAGACGCGCGGGGACTCACCTGCTGGCCTGTCGGCCGTAAGAACGTCCTCGCCTCGGAGAAGGGCGTGGACTTCCGACTCGCGGAAGCGCCGGTGCCCTCCGGGGGTGCGGATACTGCTGATGCGGCCTGCCGCAGCCCAGCGCGTAACCGTCTTTGGGTCTACCCGGAAGAGGGCGGCAACCTCTCCTGGGGTCAGCAGACGCTCGCTGCTACTCTCCACCAATCTCTCCCCCTCGCATCCCGCTTCCTGCCAGCGGGCGGACAGGTAACAAGTGTGTCGAGCGAAGCCTGATTTATCCGTGGTTTTCGACAAAGATCACGGGTTGTTATCAGCTGACTGCCCGATTGTTATATGATAGAGCCTCTTTGGGGCTCTCGTGGGTGTTTCTTTACGAAACTCCCTAACTGGGAACAGTAGCAGTGCTCGCGACCGATGCGAAGAGCGAGCCGTACACAGGTCCGAGTAACCTCGACCTGTGCGTCCCGTTCTCCTTTACACCGCGTCCAGACTCGCCCTGTTTCTCGTGACTCTCGGTGTCCTGTTCCTGCTCGGACTGCAAAACCCGATCGCGCTGATCGTGGCTTCTTTCTTGATCAGCGGCATAGCGAGCTACGTCTTGCTGTCGAAGCAGCGTGACGCCGTGAGCGAGCGACTCAGCGACAGGATCGACCGGCCGAAGCCGCAAGACGACTAGGGCAGGGGGAACATGCCAATCCGGGCATGGTACTCCCGTCCGAGTCTCGTTGTGTCGCTACCGACAAGTAGTCCGCCGCCGTGCGCGTAAAACGCCTTCACGCCGATGCCGCGCTCCCGAGTGGGATTCCAACTGAGCGCCTTTCCGGTGCGCGGATGAATGGCGCCGATCCCCGGCCGTGACACCGCGCCCGGCCCCGCCGAGTCACGGCCCCGCGGATTGTCCAGCCAGCGCTGATGCCCTCCGACGTAGACCGCGGCGCCGGTCACCGAGACGGCGTAGAGCGAGTCGCCGCCCGTCGCGTTGACCCAGGTGGGCCTGATCGCCGAGCCCCTGCTGTAGGTCTCGAACCTGGCCGCCGTGTCGCAGATCCCGCCCCTGGCGCCGCCGGTGGTGACCACCGCGAAATAGCTCCCGTCGGGGGAGAAGTCGAGGCCGCGTACGTAGGAGGGGAAGTTGGGGCTGCACGGCTTGGCGTACGCCTCCGTACGCCAGGGCGCGACCCTGGCCTGCGCGCCGCCGACGTCGATCAGCCCCAGCTGCGGCCTGGAGTGGCCGCCGAGCGTGGTGAACGAGCCGTCCACGGCGAGCCGGTCGCGCGAGACGGCCAGCGCGTGCACCTTCACCCGGGCGGTCAGCGGCCCGCCCGGCGTGATGGCGAAGGCCGGGTCGGCCGCGCCGGTGGTGGCGTCGAGCCTGGCCAGCGCCGTACGCGGGCTGGTGAAGTCGCCGCCGACGTACAGCTTGGCCCCCTGCCTGGCCACCGAGGTCACCATGCCGCCGCCGATGCGCGGATCGAAGCCGGGCGCGAGCGAGCCGTCGGCGAGCGCGAGCCTGGCCAGGCCGCGGGCCCGCTGCTGGTTCACGCCGTGGAACTCGCCGCCCACGTAGACGGTGTCCCGGTCGCCGGCGGCCAGGCCGAAGACCGGCCCGGCCACGCTCGGCGCGAAGCCGGGCAATATCCGGCCGGTGGCCAGGTCGTAGGCGAACAGGTTGTCACGGGCGTGGATCGTTCCACGGGAGGCGTCGCTCACTTCGCTGAACGAGCCGCCGACGACGACGGTGCGCCCGACGACGGTGATGGCGTTGACGATGCCGTCGAGCACATGAGGGGTGGTGTCTATCGGGTCGGCCGACACGACGCGCGGATGCGCGGCGGGAGCCGAGGCGATGATGGCCGCAAGGGCGACACGGGAAAGCATTCGCCAATATCTAGCAGACGTTGCGTAGTCTCATGGCTACTTTCCGTCGATTGTCCCGGATGGGCATGCCCGCCGGCCCGGGGGCGCCTGCCCGTAGGGTGTGGGGCATGACGCGCGCTCAGTTGGACAAACAGCCGGATGAGGTCGCCGCGATGTTCGATCGCACCGCCCGGCGCTACGACCTGGTCAATGACGTGATCTCGCTCGGGCAGGTGAGGCTCTGGCGCAAGGTGGTGGCCGCCGCCGTGGACGCGGGTCCCGGTGAGCTCGTGCTCGACCTGGGGGCCGGCACCGGCACCTCCACCGACGCGTTCACCACGCTGGGCGCGCGGGCGATCGCCTCCGACTTCTCGCTCGGCATGCTGCGCACCGGCGTGGCCCGGCACGGGGGCAACGCGCTGTCGGGGGCCGGGGTGCCGTTCCTCGCGGGTGACGCGATGCGGCTGCCGTTCGCCGACGACGTGTTCGACGCGGTGACGATCTCGGTGGCGCTGCGCAATGTGCACGACACCGGCCTCGCGCTGCGGGAGATGCTGCGGGTGACGAAGCCGGGCGGCCGGCTGGTCATTCTGGAGTTCTCCCATGTGACCGTCAAAGCGTTCGACCTGGTCTACCGCGAATATCTGATGCGGATGCTGCCGAAGGTGGCCAAGGTGTTCGGCTCCAACGACGACTCCTATGAATATCTGGCCGAGTCGATCAGGGACTGGCCCGATCAGCGGACGCTGGCCGGGACCATCCAGCGAGCCGGCTGGGAACGCGTGGCCTGGCGCAATCTCACCGCGGGGATCGTGGCCGTGCACCGGGGTTTCAAGCCCGCCTGAGCGCGGCGGCCGGGCGCGTTTCCGCGGCATTTTCAGTGGGACGAGTCCGGTGAAAGAAATCGCCGCGGCGAATGCGCGGGTGCCGGACGCATGGACGGCGCGGCGCTCGGGAGCGGAGCGGGCTCCTGACCGGCCGGGCTCGGATCCAGTCAGGGCCTGCTGCTAGCGTGACGGATCATGAGTGCGCTGGCCCCAGGCGACACGCCGTCCACTTGGATCACAGAACGGCACCCCGACTGCCACTATGTACCCGAAAAGCAGTAGACTGCGGGCCGGTAAGTTTGTGAAGGGGTTCACAAAGGAACGAAGGCGCGACACCCCCACGGCCTTCGAGCGTGTAGGGACAGGACAGTCCAGTGACCGTGCCAACAGCCATACAGGCTGACGCCGCCGACGTCATCGTCGTCGGCGCCGGTCCCGCCGGTTCCGCAACCGCTTTTCACCTCGCGCAGGCCGGGCTCGACGTGCTGCTCCTGGAGAAGACCACGTTCCCCAGGGAGAAGGTCTGCGGCGACGGTCTGACCCCCCGCGCGGTCAAGCAGTTGCAGAACATGGGCGTCGACATCGACGCGCCCGGCTGGATCAGGAACAAGGGACTGCGCGTCGTCGGCGGCGGCCTGCGCTTCGAGCTCGACTGGCCGCAGCTCGACCGCTTCCCCGACTTCGGGCTCGTCCGCACCCGCCAGGACTTCGACGAGATCGTCGCCGCCAACGCGGTCAAGAACGGCGTCCGCCTCATGGAGGGCGTCACCGTCACCGGCCCCGTCCTCGACGACCGCAGCGGCCACATCGTCGGCGTCACCACCAAGGACGGCCGGACCTTCCGCAGCCGCGTGGTCGTGGCCGCCGACGGAAACAGCACCCGCCTGGCCCTGGGCATGGGCCTGCACAAGCGCGAAGACCGCCCGATGGGCGTGGCCGTGCGCACCTACTTCGAAAGCCCGCGCCACGACGACGACTACCTCGAGACCTGGCTGGAGCTGTGGGACGGCGACACACTGCTGCCCGGCTACGGCTGGGTGTTCGGCGTCGGCGACGGCACCTCCAACGTGGGGCTCGGGCTGCTCAACACCAGCTCACAGTTCGGCAACATCGACTACCGCGACCTGCTGCGGCGCTGGTGCCGGTCGATGCCGGCGGAGTGGGGCTTCACCGAGGAGAACATGACGGGCCCGATCCGCGGCGCCGCGCTCCCGATGGCCTTCAACAGGCAGCCCCACTACACACGCGGCCTGGTGCTCGTGGGAGACTCCGGCGGGGCGATCAACCCGTTCAACGGCGAGGGCATCGCCTACGCCATGGAGACCGGCGAGATCGCCGCCGAGATCATCGCGAAGGCCCTCAGGACCACCACCCCCGCGCAGCGGGAACGGACCCTGCGGACCTATCCTCAAGTGCTGAAGGACGCCTACGGCGGTTACTTCACCCTGGGGAGACTGTTCGTCGAGGCGATCGGGAAGCCCGGGGTGATGAGCTTCGGCACCAAGCACGGGCTGCCTCACCCGAGGCTGATGCGCTTCGCGCTGAAACTCCTTGGTAATCTCACCGACCGGCGAGGCGATGCGTCGGACATGATCATTAACGCACTCTCGAAGGTCGCGCCACCAGCATGAATCTCGCAATCAACAGATCCGGCTGCGCGCCCGCGCGCGCGGCGACTCCAGAGGAGGCGTAGCGATGGACCTTTACGTGCCCATCCTGGTGCTCGCCGTTCTCGCGGGGGGCTTCGCGATCTTCTCGGTCGCCATCGCTCCCTTCACCGGTCCCAAGCGCTGGAACCGCGCCAAGCTTGACGCCTACGAATGCGGCATCGAGCCGACGCCCCAGCCGGTCGGTGGCGGACGGTTCCCGCTCAAATACATGATCACGGCGATGCTCTTCATCGTCTTCGACATCGAGATCATCTTCCTCTACCCGTGGGCCGTCTCGTTCGCTCCGCAGACGGACGACCTCGGCCGCGTGCTCTCCTCGGGCCTGGGGCTGTTCGCGCTCGTCGAGATGCTGCTGTTCATCGTCACCGTGCTCGTCGCCTACGCGTACGTGTGGCGCCGCAAGGGTCTGGACTGGGACTGAAAATGGGACTTGAAGAGAAACTCCCCAGCGGGTTCATCCTCAGCACGGTCGAAGCGGCCGCGGGCTGGGCGCGCAAGAACTCCGTGTGGCCGGCCACGTTCGGTCTCGCCTGTTGCGCCATCGAGCTGATGGCCACCGGCGGCCCCCACTACGACCTGGCGCGCTTCGGTATGGAGCGCGCTTCGGCGTCTCCCCGCCAGGCCGACCTCATGATCGTCGCCGGGCGGGTGTCGCAGAAGATGGCTCCCGTCCTGCGGCAGATCTACGACCAGATGGCCGAGCCGAAGTGGGTCATCTCCATGGGCGTGTGCGCCTCCAGCGGCGGCATGTTCAACAACTACGCGATCGTGCAGGGCGTCGACCACGTCGTGCCCGTGGACATCTACCTGCCTGGCTGCCCGCCGCGGCCGGAGATGCTCATCGACGCGATCGTGAAGCTGCACGACAAGATCCAGAACATGAAGTTCGGCGCGCACCGAGCCGAGCAGATCGAGGAGCTCGAACTGCAGGCGCTGCGCACGCTGCCGCTGATCGACCAGGGGAGCGCGAAGTGACCTCGCCAGACAACCTGCCGGAGGTCCCGGACGCACAGGTCCCCGAGGTGCCGGCGGCCCAGGAGCCGCCCGTCGCCAGGCGGGGCATGTTCGGCGCCCAGGACACCGGCGACACCTCCGGCTACGGCGGCCTCGTCGTGCGCCGGGCGCCGCAGCTGTCGACGCCCCGCCCGTACGGGAGCTACTTCGACGAGCTCGTCGACACCCTCGGGCTCGACGACGCGATCGAGCGCGTGGTCGTCGACCGCGGCGAGCTGACCCTGCACGTCAAGCGTGAGCGCCTGGTCGAGGTCTGCCAGAAGCTGCGCGACGACCCGGCGCTGCGCTTCGAGCTGTCGCTGGGCGTCTCGGGCGTGCACTACCCGCATCTGGCGGGCGAGGAACTGCACGCGGTCATCCACCTGTGCTCGATCACGCACAACCGGCGCGTACGCGTCGAGGCGAGCGCACCCGACGCCGACCCGCACATCCCATCCACAGTGAGCGTTTACCCTGGTCACGACTGGCACGAACGCGAGGCGTACGACTTCTTCGGGATCGTCTTCGACGGTCATCCCGGGCTCACCCGGATCATGATGCCGGACGACTGGGACGGGCACCCGCAGCGCAAGGACTACCCGCTCGGCGGCATCCCGGTCGAATACCGCGGCGCCACCGTTCCCTCGCCCGACCAGAGGAGGAGCTATTCATGAGCACCGCTTATGACGAGGCGACGGAAGGCAAGGTCTACAACGTCTCCGGCGCCGACTGGGACGAGGTCGTCACCGGCGTCCGCGACTCCGATGAGGAGCGCCTGGTCGTCAACATGGGCCCGCAGCACCCGTCCACGCACGGCGTGCTCCGCCTGGTCCTGACGCTCGACGGCGAGACGGTCACCGAGGCGCGCGGCGTCATCGGCTACCTGCACACCGGCATCGAGAAGAACATGGAATACCGGACGTGGACCCAGGGGACCACGTTCGTGACCAGGATGGACTACCTCTCGCCGATCTTCAACGAGACGGCCTACTGTCTCGGCGTGGAGAAGCTGCTCGGCATCGAGGACCGCGTCCCCGACCGGGCCCAGGCCATCCGCGTGATGATGATGGAGCTCAACCGGATCGCCTCGCACCTGGTGGCGATGGGCACGTTCGGCATGGAGCTGGGCGCGACCACGCCGTTCCTGTTCGGGTACCGCGATCGTGAGCTGATCATGGACCTGTTCGAGTACATCACCGGCCTGCGGATGAACCACGCCTACATCAGGCCGGGCGGCGTGAGCGTCGACCTGCCCGCGGGCGCGGTCGACAAGGTCGGCGAGTTCCTCAAGGAGATGCCCAAGCGGATCAAGGACATCCGCAAGCTCCTCGACGAGAACCCCGTCTACGTGCGCCGCACCCAGGACGTGGCCTACCTCGACCTGACCGGCTGCATGGCCCTCGGCATCACCGGGCCGATCCTGCGCGCCGCCGGCCTCCCGTGGGACCTGCGCAAGTCGCAGCCCTACTGCGGTTACGAGACCTACGAGTTCGACGTCGCCACCGAGCGCGGCTGCGACGTCTACTCGCGCTACCTCGTCCGCATGAAGGAGATGGAGGAGTCCCTCAAGATCGTCGAGCAGGCGCTCGACCGCATCGCCGGCCCGCTCAAGGGCGACCCGGTGATGATCGAGGACAAGAAGATCGGCTGGCCCGCGCAGCTCGCGCTCGGCCCCGACGGGTTCGGCAACTCGCCCGACCACATCGCCCACATCATGGGCACCTCGATGGAGGCCCTCATCCACCACTTCAAGCTGGTGACCGAGGGCTTCCGGGTGCCGGCCGGGCAGGCGTACGCCTCCATCGAGTCGCCCAAGGGCGAGCTCGGCGCCCACGTGGTCAGCGACGGGGGCACCCGGCCCTACCGCGTGCACTTCCGCGAGCCGTCCTTCTGCAACCTGCAGGGCTTCCCCGCGATGGCGGAGGGCGGCCAGGTCGCCGACGTGATCGCCGCGGTGGCATCTATCGACCCCGTCATGGGAGGTGTTGACCGGTGACATTTTCACCGGAGATCCGTGAGCGTCTGGAGCGGGACGCCAAGGAGATCATCGGACGCTACCCCAAGACCCGCTCCGCCCTGCTGCCGCTGCTCCACCTCGTGCAGTCGGAGGACGGCTACGTCTCCGACGACGGCCAGGAGTTCTGCGCGGAGATGCTCGGCATCAGCAAGGCCGAGGTCACCGGCGTGGCGACCTTCTACACCATGTACAAGCGCAGGCCCGCCGGCGACTATCACGTCGGCGTGTGCATCAACGCGCTGTGCGCGGTCATGGGCGGCGACCAGATCTGGGACGAGCTCACCGAGCACGTCGGCGTCGGCCACGAGGAGGCCACCGCCGACGGGAAGATCTCGCTGGAGCGCCTGGAGTGCAACGCGGCCTGCGACTTCGCCCCGGTCATGATGGTCAACTGGGAGTTCTTCGACAACCAGACGCCCGAGTCGGCCAAGCAGCTCGTCGACGACCTGCGTGACGGCAAGGACGTGCGGCCCACGCGCGGCCCGAAGAAGCTGTGCACCTTCAAGGACGCCTCCCGCGTGCTCGCCGGCCTGCCCGACGACCTCGCGGGCGACGGCCCCTCGGCCGCGGGCCCCTCGCTCGAGGGCCTGAAGGTGGCCAAGGCCAAGGGATGGAAGGCCCCGGAAGCATGACGACGACTCTGACACCGGTCCTGACGGCCAACTGGGACCAGCCCAACTCGTTCACGCTCGACGTCTACGGCGCGTACGAGGCGGCGAAGAAGGCGCTGGGCATGGACCCCGACGCCGTCATCCAGGCCGTCAAGGACTCGGGCCTGCGCGGCCGCGGCGGCGCCGGCTTCCCCACCGGCATGAAGTGGGGCTTCATCCCGCAGGGCGACGGCAAGCCGCACTATCTCGTCGTCAACGCCGACGAGTCGGAGCCGGGCACCTGCAAGGACATCCCGCTGATGATGGCCAACCCGCACTCGCTGGTCGAGGGCATCATCATCACGGCCTACGCGATCCGGGCCAACCACGCCTTCATCTACGTGCGCGGCGAGGTGCTGCACGTGATCCGGCGGCTGCACGCGGCCGTGCGGGAGGCGTACGAGAAGGGCTTCCTCGGCAGCGACATCTTCGGCTCCGGCTACGACCTGGAGCTCGTCGTGCACAGCGGGGCTGGCGCCTACATCTGTGGCGAGGAGACGGCGCTGCTGGACTCGCTCGAAGGCTTCAGAGGTCAACCGCGACTCAAGCCCCCGTTCCCGGCCGTGGCGGGCCTCTACGCCTCGCCTACTGTGGTGAACAACGTGGAGTCGATCGCGAGTGTTCCCTCGATCATCGCGAACGGCGCCGACTGGTTCGCCGGGATGGGCACCGAGAAGTCCAAGGGCTTCGGCATCTTCTCCCTCAGCGGCCACGTCACCAGGCCCGGCCAGTACGAGGCCCCGCTCGGCATCACGCTGCGCGAACTGCTCGACATGGCCGGCGGCATCCGCGAGGGGCACCAGATCAAGTTCTGGACCCCGGGCGGCTCCTCCACCCCGATCTTCACCGACGAGCACCTCGACGTGCCGCTCGACTTCGAGGCGGTCGGGGCCAAGGGCTCGATGCTCGGCACCCGGGCGCTGCAGATCTTCGACGAGACCACCTGCGTGGTCCGTACGGTGCTGCGCTGGACCGAGTTCTACGCCCACGAGTCCTGCGGCAAGTGCACGCCCTGCCGCGAGGGCACGTACTGGCTCAAGCAGGTGCTCAAGCGCCTGGAGAAGGGCCAGGGCACCGAGGAGGACCTGACCACGATCACCGACATCGCGGACAACATCCTCGGCCGCTCGTTCTGCGCGCTGGGCGACGGCGCCACGAGCCCGATCCACTCCTCGGTGAAGTACTTCCGCGAGGAGTACCTCAAGCACTTCGAGATCGGCGGCTGCCCGTTCGACCCGAAGAAGTCCACTCTCTGGGGTGAGCAGTGACCGTCGTAGAGACCGAAACGAACCTGGTGACCCTGTCCATCGACGGGTTCCAGGTCAGTGTCCCCAAGGGCACTCTGATCATCAGGGCCGCCGAGCTGCTGGGCATCCAGATTCCCAGGTTCTGCGACCACCCGCTGCTCGACCCGGCGGCCAACTGCCGTCAGTGCCTGGTCGACATCCCCGACGCGGGCAACGGCCGCGGCTTCCCCAAGCCGCAGCCGTCGTGCGCGATCGAGGTCGCCGAGGGCATGGTCGTGCAGACGCAGCTCACCTCGCCGGTCGCCGAGAAGGCGCAGCGCGGGGCGATGGAGCTGCTGCTGATGAACCACCCGCTCGACTGCCCGGTCTGCGACAAGGGCGGCGAGTGCCCGCTGCAGAACCAGGCCATGTCGAACGGCCAGGGCGAGTCGCGCTTCCAGGAGCAGAAGCGGACCTTCCCCAAGCCGCTGCCGCTGTCCACGCAGGTGCTGCTCGACCGCGAGCGCTGCGTCCAGTGCGCGCGCTGCATCCGCTTCTCCGACCAGATCGCCGGCGACCCGCTCATCGAGTTCTTCGAGCGCGGGGCCAAGGAGCAGGTGCGGACGGCCGAGGGCAAGCCGTTCAACTCCTACTTCTCCGGCAACACCGTGCAGATCTGCCCGGTGGGCGCGCTCACCGGCGCCGCCTACCGGTTCCGGGCCCGCCCGTTCGACCTGGTGTCCACGCCGAGCGCGTGCGAGCACTGCGCCTCCGGCTGCGCCCAGCGCACCGACCACCGGCGCGGCCGGGTCACCCGCCGCCTGGCGGGCAACGACCCGCAGGTGAACGAGGAGTGGAACTGCGACAAGGGCCGCTGGGCGTTCACCTACGCCACGCAGCCCGACCGGCTCAAGACGCCGCTGGTGCGCAACGAGGACGGCGTGCTCGTGCCGGCCTCGTGGCCGGAGGCGCTGATGGTGGCCGCCGAGGGCCTGGCCAGGGCTCGCGGCAAGGCCGGCGTGCTGGTCGGCGGCCGGGTCACGGTCGAGGACTCCTACGCCTACGCCAAGTTCGCCCGGCTCGCCCTCGGCACCAACGACGTCGACTTCAGGGCCAGGCCCCACTCCGCCGAGGAGGCGCAGTTCCTGGCGCACGCGGTGGCCGGCAAGGGCATCGAGATCAGCTACACCGACCTGGAGAACGCTCCGCACGTGCTGCTCGTCGGGTTCGAGCCCGAGGAGGAGTCGCCGATCGTCTTCCTGCGCCTGCGCAAGGCGTGGCAGAAGAAGGGCCTCAAGGTCACCTCGATCGCGCCGTTCGCCACCCCCGGCCTGGTGAAGATGGGCGGCACGCTCGTCCGCACCGCGCCCGGCGCCGAGGCCGACGCGATCGGCGACCTGGTCGGCACGCTGGCCGAGGGCACGATCGTGCTGGCCGGCGAGCGGCTGGCCACGGTGCCCGGCGCGCTGTCGGCGCTCGTCCGCCTGGCCGCCGCCTCCGACGGGACCAGGATCGCCTGGATCCCGCGCCGGGCCGGTGAGCGCGGCGCCGTCGAGGCCGGCGCACTGCCCAACCTGCTGCCGATCGGCCGCCCCGTGGACGACGAGAGCGCCAGGGCCGAGGTCGCCAGGGCGTGGAACGTGGCCTCGCTGCCCGCCACGCCCGGCCGCGACACCGCCGGCATCCTCGCCGCCGCCGCGGACGGAGAGCTGGACGCGCTGGTCGTGGCCGGCGTCGACCCCTACGACCTGGTCGACCCCGCCGCGGCGCTCGACGCGCTGGAGCGCACGCCGTTCATCGTCAGCCTGGAGATCCGCGCCAGCGCCGTCACCGACCGCGCCGACGTGGTCCTGCCCGTCGCCTCTGTGCAGGAGAAGGGCGGCACGTTCGTCAACTGGGAGGGCAGGGGCCGCTCGTTCGAGGCGCCGCTGAAGGTGCCCGGCCTGCAGTCCGACCTCGCCGTGATCTCCAATTTGGCCGACCGGATGGACGTCCACCTGGGCCTGCCGGACGCCAAGGCGGTCCGGCGCGAGCTGTCCGCGCTGGGTCACTGGCGGGGCAGCCGGGTCAACGCGCCGAGCGCCCTGACCCGCACCCAGGAGCTGCCCGAGCAGGGCCAGGCCGTACTGGCGACCTGGCACCTGCTGCTCGACGACGGCCGGCTGCAGGACGGTGAGCCGTACCTCGCGGGCACCGCCCGCACCGCCGAGGCCCTGGTCTCGGTGAGCACGGCGGCCGAGCTCGGCGTCGCGGACGGCGACAAGCTCGTCGTCGGCGACACCGTGACGCTGCCGGTGCGCGTCGCCGACCTGCCGGACCGCGTCGTCTGGGTGCCTGCGAACTCCGGCGGCTGCTCGGTCACCCGTGACCTGCGCGCGGTGGCCGGCGACATCGTCACCATCGGGAGCGCCTCATGAGTCCCACCCTGGAGAACTTCGGCCACGATCCGGTGTGGATCACCATCATCAAGGCCGTGATGCTGTTCGTCTTCCTGATGCTGAGCGTGCTGTTCGGCGTCTGGTTCGAGCGCAAGCTCATCTCGCGGATGCAGAACCGCTACGGCCCCAACCGGGCCGGCAAGTTCGGCCTGCTGCAGTCCGTGGCCGACGGCCTGAAGATGGGCCTGAAGGAGGACCTCTTCCCGCGGACCGTGGACAAGGTGCTCTACCTGCTGGCGCCGATCATCATGGTGGTGCCGGCGTTCCTGGCCTTCTCCATCGTGCCGTTCGGGCCGATGGTGAACCTGTTCGGCGTGGAGACGCCGCTGCAGCTGGTCGACCTGCCGGTGGCGGTGCTGTTCATGCTGGCCATGGGCGCCGTCTCGGTCTACGGCGTGGTGCTGGCCGGTTGGTCGTCGCGCTCGCCGTACGCGCTGCTGGGCGGTCTGCGCTCGGCGGCCCAGGTGGTCTCGTACGAGATCGCGATGGGCCTGTCGTTCGTGGCCATCTTCCTGTTCGCCGGGACGCTGTCCACCTCGGAGATCGTCAAGGCGCAGGAGCAGACCTGGTTCGCGGTGCTGCTGATCCCGTCGTTCCTCGTCTACGTGGTCTGCATGTTCGGCGAGGCCGCGCGCATCCCGTTCGACCTGCCCGAGGGCGAGGGCGAGCTGGTCGGCGGCTTCCAGACGGAATACTCCTCGTCGCTGAAGTTCGCCCTGATCATGATGGGCGAATACCTGCACACCTTCACCGCCACCGGCATCGCCGTGACGCTGTTCCTGGGCGGCTGGCGGGCTCCCTTCCCGATCTCGTTGTGGGAGGGCGCCAACCAGGGCTGGTGGCCGGTGCTGTGGTTCTTCATCAAGTTCGTGCTGACCTTCTGCTTCATCGTGTGGGTGCGCGCCTCGCTGCCGCGGGTTCGCTACGACCAGCTGATGTCGCTGGGCTGGAAGGTGCTGATCCCGGTCAACCTGGCCTGGATCCTGCTGGTGGCCGCCGTGCGCAACGTGGTGGTCAACGAGGGGAACAAGACGCTCGGCATCGGGCTCGGCGTGGTGATCGTGATCTGCGCGCTGGCCATCTGGATGCGCTTCGACACCGTCAACCAGCGGCGCAAGGAAGCGAAGAAGGCTCAGGTGGAGGCCGAGTTCGAGGAACTGTCCAACGAGCCGGAGGCCGGCGGCTTCCCTGTGCCGCCGCTCGACCTGCCGCACTACCACGGGGTGCAGCACAAGGAGATTCCCAGTGGGACTAACTGATTGGCTGAACCCCGTCAAGGGCTTCGGGGTCACCTTCCACACGATGTTCAAAAAGCCCGTCACGACGAACTACCCGGAGGAGAAGAAGCCGACGGCTCCGCGCTTCCACGGGCGTCACCAGCTCAACCGCTGGCCGGACGGGCTGGAGAAGTGCATCGGGTGCGAGCTGTGCGCCTGGGCGTGCCCGGCCGACGCGATCTTCGTGGAGGGCGCGGACAACACCGACGAGGAGCGCTTCTCGCCGGGTGAGCGTTACGGGCGCACGTACCAGATCAACTATCTGCGCTGCATCCTGTGCGGACTGTGCATCGAGGCGTGTCCGACCCGCGCGCTCACCATGACGAACGAGTACGAGCTCGCCGACACCGACCGCGAGAGCCTCATCTACACCAAGGAGATGCTCCTCGCCCCGTTGACCCAGGGCATGGAGCAGCCGCCGCACGCCATGCGGCTCGGTGAGACCGAAGAGGACTACTACCGGCTGGGGCGGACCAATGGGTGAGACCATCACTTTCTGGGTGCTCGCCGTCGTCTCCGTCGGCGCCGCGCTCGGCATGGTCTTCAACCGCAAGGCCGTGTACTCCGCGCTGATGCTCGGCACCGTGATGCTCTGCCTGGCCGTCCTGTACGCGGTGCAGGACGCGCCCTTCCTGGCCGCGGTGCAGATCATCGTCTACACCGGCGCGATCATGATGCTGTTCCTGTTCGTGCTGATGCTCGTCGGCGTCGACTCCTCCGACTCCTTCGTCGAGACGCTCAAGGGCCAGCGCTTCTGGGCGATCATCGCCGGCCTCGGCTTCCTGGCGCTGGTCGTCGCCGCGGTCGGCAACGCGATCTTCGCTCCGGAGGTCGGGCTGACGGCGGCCACCCAGCAGGGCGGCTACATCCGCTCGATCGCGCTGCAGCTTTTCACCAAGTACGTGTTCGCGTTCGAGATCACCTCGGCGCTGCTGATCACCGCCGCGCTCGGCGCGATGGTGCTGGCGCACCGCGAGAAGCTCACCGAGAAGCTGACGCAGAAGGACCTGTCCCGCGCCCGCTTCCTCGGCGACCACCCCTCGCCGCTGCCCGGCCCCGGCACCTACGCCAGGAACAACGCCATCGACATGCCGGCGCTCCTGCCCGACGGGTCGGTCGCCGAGTCCTCGGTCAACCGCTACATCGCGCGCTACGACGTCGAGCACGGGCACCTGCCCGATGATCCCAAGCTCGCCGAGGCCATCAAGCAGACGGCCGAGGACGACGCCGAGGAAAACAACGAGGTCACCAAATGACGACTCACTACCTCGTACTGTCCGGCCTGTTGTTCGCCATCGGCGCCATGGGCGTGCTGATCAGGCGGAACGCGATCGTGGTGTTCATGTGCGTGGAGCTGATGCTCAACGCCTGCAACCTCGCCTTCGTGACCTTCGCCCGGCAGGTCGGCAACCTGGAAGGCCAGATCATCGCGTTCTTCGTGATGGTGGTGGCCGCGGCCGAGGTCGTGGTGGGCCTGGCCATCATCGTGACGATCTTCCGAACCCGCAGGTCCGCGTCCGTTGACGACGCCAACCTGCTGAAGTACTAAGAGGTGACTGGTGGAATCTCATATCGCTGAGATCACCCAGCACACCGGCGGAGTGATCGGCAGCGCCTGGCTGATGATCGCCTTCCCGTTGCTGGGAGCGCTCATCCTGCTCACGCTCGGCCGCTTCACCAACCGCTGGGGCCATCTGCTGGGCGTGGCCATGTCCCTCGCCTCGTTCGTCGTGGCGGTGCTGGCGTTCTTCGAGCTGATCGGGTTCGGGGAGGAGCAGCGCCGCAAGGCCGTCGAGCTGTACGACTTCATCCCCGGCATGGTCAAGATGGGGCTGCTGATCGACCCGCTGTCGATCAGCTTCGCGCTGCTGATCACCGGTGTGGGCTCGCTGATCCACATCTACTCGATCGGCTACATGGCCCACGACGAGCACCGGCGCAGGTTCTTCGCCTATCTGAACCTGTTCGTGGCCGCGATGCTGCTGCTGGTGCTGGCCGACAACTACGTGGGGCTGTTCATCGGCTGGGAGGGCGTCGGTCTGGCGTCGTACCTGCTGATCGGGTTCTGGCAGTTCAAGCCGTCCGCGGCGACCGCCGCCAAGAAGGCGTTCGTGGTCAACCGGGTCGGCGACTTCGGCCTGCTGGTCGGCATGTTCGTCATCTGGACCACGTTCGGCACGCTGACCTTCAAGAACCTGGGTGAGCAGATCACGGCCGGCCAGACGAACGGGGCCATGCTCGCCATCGGCCTGCTGCTGCTCCTCGGGGCCTGCGGCAAGTCCGCGCAGCTGCCGCTGCAGTCCTGGCTGCTCGACGCGATGGAGGGCCCGACCCCGGTCTCGGCCCTGATCCACGCGGCGACCATGGTCACCGCCGGCGTCTACCTCGTGGTCCGATCCGGCGCGTTCTTCTTCCCCGAGGGCTCGGGGGCGGCGCTCGCCGTGACCATCGTCGGCGCGGCCACGCTGCTCGCCGGTGCGATCATCGGTTGCGCCAAGGACGACATCAAGAAGGGCCTGGCCGGCTCGACGATGTCGCAGATCGGCTACATGATGCTCGGCGCGGGCCTCGGCCCGGCGGGTTACGCCTTCGCGATCGGCCACCTGATCACGCACGGCTTCTTCAAGGCCGACATGTTCCTCGGCGCCGGCTCGGTCATGCACGGCATGAACGACGAGGTCGACATGAGGAAGTACGGCGCCCTGCGCAAGGTCATGCCGATCACGTTCGTCACGTTCTTCATCGGCTACCTGGCGATCATCGGTTTCCCGCTGCTGTCCGGCTACTTCACCAAGGACGGCATCATCGAGACCGCGGTGCACCACCAGCCGATCCTGGGCTGGCTGGCCGTGCTGGGCGCGGGCATCACCGGCTTCTACATGTCGCGCATGGTCTTCATGACCTTCTTCGGCCAGAAGCGCTGGGCCGAGGACGCGCACCCGCACGAGTCGCCGCTCGTGATGACCATCCCGCTGATGATCCTCTCGCTCGGTTCGCTCGGCCTGGGCGCCTACCTCGTTTTGAACGGGACGCTGTACCGGTTCCTCAGCCCCGCCGTGGGCGGAGACCCGGCCGACGCCCCGCACTTCGACCCGTTCACCACCCCCGGCCTGGCCACCCTCGCGCTCGTCGCGGTCGGCGTGGGCATCGCCTGGATGAAGTACGGCCGGGCCGAGGTGCCCGCGGTGCAGCCGCGCGGCTCCTTCCTCACCACGTTCGCCCGGCGCGACCTGTACGGTGACGCGCTCAACGAGTCGCTCTTCATGCGCCCCGGCCAGTGGCTGACCCGCCTCGCGGTGTTCTTCGACAACCGGGGCATCGACGGGCTGGTCAACGGCCTGGCGGCGGGCATCGGCGGCAGCTCCGGGCGCCTTCGGCGGATCCAGACGGGCTTCGCCAGAACGTACGCGCTGTCCATCCTGATCGGTGCCGCCCTGCTGACCGGCGCCCTGCTCCTCGTTGGGACCATCTGATGTCACCCTGGCTTCCGATACTCATGGCGGTGCCCGTGGTGGGCGCCATCGTGGTGGCCCTGCTTCCCAAGGGCAGTGACAAGCTGGCCAAGCAGGTCACGCTGCTGGTCTCGCTGCTGGTGCTGGTCCTGACCGGGGTCATGGCCGCCGGGTTCGATCCGGGCGGCGAGCGCTTCCAGTTCAAGGCCGAGTACGACTGGATCCCGAGCTTCGGCGTGAAGTTCGGGGTCGGCGTGGACGGCGTGGCGCTCGTGCTGATCGCCCTGTCGGTCGTGCTGGTGCCGATCGTGGTGCTGGCCTCCTGGCACGACGCCGACGGCGTCAAGACCGCCGACGGCACGCTGATCACGCCCAAGCGGTCGGTGAAGACGTACTTCTCGCTGCTGCTGGTGCTGGAGACGATGATGATCGGCGTCTTCGCGGCGACCGACATCTTCCTGTTCTACGTCTTCTTCGAAGCCATGCTGATCCCGATGTACTTCATGATCGGCTCGTACGGCGGCGCCCAGCGGTCCTACGCGGCCGTCAAGTTCCTGCTGTACTCGCTCTTCGGCGGCCTGCTCATGCTGGTCGCGGTCATCGGGCTCTACGTGGTGGCCGGCAGCAAGACGTTCATGTTCCCCGAGCTCGTCGGGGTCATCCAGGACCCGGCCATGCAGAAGTGGCTGTTCGCCGGATTCTTCATCGCCTTCGCCATCAAGGCGCCGCTGTGGCCGGTGCACACCTGGCTGCCCGACGCGGCCGCCCAGGCTCCGGCCGGCGCCGCGGTGCTGCTGGTCGGCGTGCTGGACAAGGTCGGCACGTTCGGGATGCTCCGCTTCTGCCTGGAGCTCTTCCCCGACGCGGCCAAGGCGTTCACGATGCCGATCGTCGTGCTGGCGGTCATCAGCATCATCTACGGCGCCATCGTCGCCATCGGGCAGACCGACATGAAGCGGCTCATCGCCTACACGTCGATCTCCCACTTCGGCTTCATCGTGCTGGGCGTGTTCGCCATGTCCTCGGTCGCCCAGTCCGGCGCGGCCCTCTACATGGTCAACCACGGCTTCGCCACCGGCGCGCTGTTCCTGGCCGCCGGGTTCCTCATCGCGCGGCGCGGCTCGCCGTTCCTCGGGGACTACGGAGGCGTGCAGAAGGTCGCTCCGGTGCTGGCCGGGTTCTTCCTGGTCGCCGGTCTGGCCGGTCTTTCACTGCCGGGCCTGTCGTCCTTCGTCAGCGAGTTCATGGTCATGATCGGCTCGTACTCCAGCCAGGCTCACGGCTCGGGCGCGCTGTCCGTGGCCGCGATCGTCTCCGCGGTCGCGGTGATCCTGGCGGCCGTCTACATCCTGTGGATGATCCAGCGCACGATGAACGGGCCGACGGCCGAGCCGGTCAAGGCGTTCAAGGACCTCAACGCCCGCGAGATCTGGGTGCTGGCCCCGCTGGTCGCCCTCATCATCGGCTTCGGCTTCTTCCCCAAGCCGCTGCTCGACGTGATCAACCCGTCAGTGCAACAGACGCTGACCAACGTGAAGGTGCCCACCTCCACCATCGCTGAGAAGGGGACGGGTCAGTGAACGACGTCATCCAAGCGCCGACGATCGAGTACGGCACTCTGGCGCCGTTGCTGGTCGTCTTCGGCGCGGCCTGCATCGGCGTCCTCATCGAGGCGTTCGCGCCGCGCTACCTGCGCAAGTCCTTCCACGTGCCGCTCACGCTGCTGAGCCTGGCCGGCGCGTTCGCGCTGGTCCTGGTGCAGACACTGCGCGGTCAGGTCTCCACCACGCCGTCCGCCATGGGAGCGGTGGCGGTCGACGGCCCCTCGCTGTTCATTTGGGGCGTCATCCTCATCCTGTCGTTCGTCTGCGTGCTGCTGATCAACGACGAGGGGCACTTCGTGGCCTCCGCCGCGTCCGTGCCGGGCAGCTCCGACGAGGAGGAGGCCGAGGCCCACGACAACGGCACCGGCCACACCGAGGTCTACCCGCTGGTCCTGTTCGCGGTCGGCGGCATGCTGCTCTTCCCGGCCGCGCACGACCTGCTGATGATGTTCGTCGCCCTTGAGGTCATGTCGCTGCCGCTGTACCTGCTGTGCGGCCTGGCCCGCAGGCGCCGCCTCCTGTCGCAGGAGGCGTCGATGAAGTACTTCCTGCTGGGCGCGTTCTCCTCGGCCTTCTTCCTGTACGGCACCGCGATGATCTACGGCTTCGCGGGCACCGTCTCGCTGCCGGGCATCAACCAGGCCATGGCCGCGGGCAACACGCTCGACCCGCTGCTGCTGATCGGCTTCGCCATGCTCGGCGTGGGCCTGCTGTTCAAGATCGGCGCGGCGCCGTTCCAGGCCTGGAAGCCTGACGTCTACCAGGGCGCCCCGACCCCCATCACCGCCCTCATGGCCTCCGGCACGCTCGTTGCGGCCTTCGGGGCCGTGCTGAGGGTGTTCTGGGTGGGTCTGGGGAACCTCGACTGGAACTGGCGGCCGGTCATCTGGGGCGTCGCGGCGCTCACGATGGTCGTCGGCTCGATCCTGGCGATCACCCAGACCGAGATCAAGCGGATGCTGGCCTACTCGTCCATCGCGCACGCCGGCTTCCTGCTGGTCGGCGTGCTGGCCACGTACGGGAGCGCCGAGCAGAACGCGGTTTCGCTCAAGGCGATCCTGTTCTACCTGGCGGTCTACGGCATCACCACGGTCGGCGCGTTCGCGGTGCTGACGCTCGTGCGCGATCCCGGCGGCGAGGCCGGGCACCTGTCGCGCTGGGCCGGGCTCGGCAAGCGCGCGCCCGTCCTTTCCGGGGTGTTCGCCTTCTTCCTGCTGGCCTTCGCCGGCATCCCGCTGACCAGCGGCTTCTTCGGCAAGTACGCCGTCTTCGCCGCGGCGCTCAACAGCGGGACCCAGCCCGGCGACTCCATGGGCGGCTGGATGGCCGGCCTGGTCGTCGTCGGCGTAGTGGCCAGCGCGATCGCGGCGTTCTTCTACGTCCGCGTGATCGTGCTGATGTTCTTCAACGAGCCGGCGGCGGACGGCCCCGCCGTCGCGGCCCCCAGTATGGGGACCGTGGCGGTCATCGCCGTTTCGTTGCTGGTTACCGTAGGAGTGGGCCTCTACCCGGAGTCCGTGCTCGGTGTCGCCAACGACGCTGCCAGCAGCCTGTTCATCAGATAAGGGGATCTCGTATGTCTGCGCCTCCCGTGGTTGACCTTCCCATAGAGGACGAACGGCTGGCGCAGGACGTGGCCACCGGGCTGGCCGCGGTCGAGAAGCTTCTGCGCTCGTCCGTGGAGAGCGAGGACGCCTTCGTCACGGAGGCGTCCAAGCACCTCATCGAGGCGGGCGGGAAGCGGTTCCGCACCTTGATGGTGCTGCTCGCCGCGCAGTTCGGCGACCCGTCGGCGCCGGGGGTCGTCCCCGGCGCCGTGGTCATCGAACTGACCCACCTGGGCTCGCTCTACCACGACGACGTCATGGACGAGGCCCCGGTACGCCGGGGCACGCCGTCGGCCAACGCCCGGTGGGACAACACCGTGGCCATCCTCACCGGCGACTACCTCTTCGCCCAGGCGTCCGACATCCTCGCCGACCTCGGTCCCGAGCTGATCCGCATCCAGGCGCAGACGTTCTCCCGCCTGGTGCAGGGCCAGATCCGCGAGACCATCGGCCCGCGGGACGACGAGGACCCGGTCGCCCACTACCTGAGCGTCCTGTCCGACAAGACCGGCTCGCTGATCGCCGCCTCGGGCCGTTTCGGCGCGCTGCTGTCGGGCGCGCCCGCGGACGTCGAGGAGCGGCTCAGCCGCGCCTGCGAGGCCATCGGGGTGGCCTGGCAGCTCGGCGACGACCTGCTGGACGTCTCCTCCACGGGCGCCCAGTCGGGCAAGACGCAGGGCACCGACCTGCGCGAGGGCGTCAAGACGCTGCCGGTGCTGTACGCGCTGGCGGCCGGCGACTCGCCGCGGCTGACGGCCCTGCTGTCGGGGCCGGTGGCCGACGAGGACGTCGAGGAGACCCTCACCCTGCTCCGCGCGCATCCCGGGATGGCCAGGGCGCGGGCCGAGCTGGTGGCCTGGGTGGACCGGGCCCGAACCGACATCTCGGGCCTGCCCGACATCCCGGCCAGAGACGCCTTCCTGGCCCTCTGCGACTACGTGGTCGAACGCTCGGGCTGAGGCGTCTCCAGCGCGACGCGCTTCCGGGTCTTCCGGGCGGACGTACGTGCCGCCCGGAGCCCGTCGTACGTGAAGATCACCAGGGCCAGCCACACGATCGAGAACCCGATCCACCGGCTGGACGGCATGACCTCCTTGGCGATCAGCACCCCGCACGCGAACTGCAGAATCGGCGCGATGTACTGCAACACGCCCAGCGCGCTCAACGGCACCCTGATGGCCGCCGCCCCGAAGCAGATCAGCGGCACCGCCGTGATGGCGCCGGCCCCCACCATGAGCAGCACGTGCCCGGCCCCGGCGTGCCCGAACGTGGTGCCCCCACTGGCCTGCAGATAGATCAGGTAGCCGAGTGCCGGCAGCAACAGCACCATCGTCTCGATCGCGAAGCTCTCGGTGGCCGCCACGTTGGCCTGCTTCTTGACCAGCCCGTACAGGCCGAAGCTGACGGCCAGCGTGAGCGCGACCCATGGCAGCCGCCCGTAGTCGAGCGTCAGCACCAGCACCGCCAGCGCCCCGAACCCGACCGCCGTCCACTGCAGCGGCCGCAGCCGCTCCCGCAGCAGCACCACCCCGAACAGCACGCTGACCAGGGGGTTGATGAAGTACCCCAGCGCGCTCTCGACGACGTGCCCGGCGTTGACCGCGTAGATGTAGGTGCCCCAGTTGACGGTCACCACGACGGCGGCCAGCGTCAGCAGGGCGAGTTTGGCGGGCTGCCCGGCGATCTCGCGCAGCCACGACCAGTGCCTGCGCACGCTCAGCAGGAGGACCACGATCACCAGCGACCACACCATGCGGTGGGCGAGGATCTCGATGGCTCCGGACGGCTTGAGGAGCGGCCAGTAGAGGGGGAAGAGTCCCCACATGATGTAGGCGGCGATCCCGAGCAGGACACCACGCCGAGCGTCAGGCATGTCACTCAGTTTGGGACATTACCACCTTGGACACAAACTTCGTCCACTATACGGAAATATGTAGACATGCTTAAGTGTGGCGCCGGATACCAGCGGGCGTGACCTTGTCTGGTCTGTTGGACGCCGCGACGAGGGACCCGGATGGTCAGTCGACCAGGCCGGCCCGGTAGGCGGCGATGGCCACTTGTACGCGGTTCGTGACGGCGAGCTTGACGAACAGGCGGGAGATGTGGCTCTTGACCGTGGCCTCGCTCATGTTCAGGCGGGCCGCGATCTCGGTATTGGAGCGGCCGAGCCCGACCTCGACGAGCACCTCGCGCTCGCGACCGGTCAGGGTCTCCAGCCGGGCGAGCGCGTCACGGCGGCGCCGAATGGGTTGGTCGGTGGTGAGCCGGTGGATCAGCCGCCGAGTGATCCGCGGGGACAGCATCGAGTCGCCGCCGTGCGCGAGACGGATGGCCTGGATCAGGTCGTGCGGCGAGGTGTCCTTGAGCAGGAACCCGCAGGCTCCCGCCTCCAGGGCGGTGAAGACGTGCTCGTCGCTGTCGAACGTGGAGAGGATGATCACCGCGGGTGTCCGGGCGAGCCGGCGGATGGCCCCGGTGGCGGCGAGGCCGTCGTACCGGGGCATCCTGACGTCCATCAGAACGACGTCGGGCCCCAGGCGGCGGACCGCGTCGACGGCCTGGTTGCCGTCCTCGGCCTCGCCCACGACCTCTACGTCGGGTGCGGACTCGATGATGAACCGCAGTCCCGCGCGGATCAGCGGCTCGTCGTCAACCAGCAGTGTCCTGATCACGTGATTCCCCCGGGGATGCGTCCGTGGCGTGCCACGGCAGCCGGCCCTCCAGACGCCAGCCTCCCGCATCGTCCGGCCCGCCGCGCACCGTTCCGCCGATCAGCCGGAAACGCTCCGCCAGGCCCACCAGACCGACCCCGGCGCCGGTCTCCAGACTGGGCTGGAGCGATGGTCCGTTGGTGACCGCTATCGTGACGCCGTCTTCCCTGCTCCCGGTCGTCGTGACCGTGACCGGGGCCCCGTGGGCGTGCTTGTGCGCATTGGTCAGGCCCTCCTGGACGAGGCGATGCGCGGCTCTGGCCGTCTCCCATGGCCACGTGCCGATATCGCCGTGCAGGGTGACGGTCCCGCCGGCCGATCGCCAGGAGTCCACCAGCCGCCGCAGGTCGGGGAAGCCGTCGTCGTCATCGCTGGGCCCGGCGCGCAGCACGCCAAGGATCTTGCGCAGCTCTTCGAGGGCCTCCTGCGCGCTGACCCTGATCAGCGCCGCCTCTCGCTCGATGCGCTCCGGTCCCGCGCTCGCGTTCACCTCAAGGCCGCCGGCATGCAGCGAGATGAGCGTGACCTTGTGCGCGAGCACGTCGTGCATCTCCCGGGCGATCCGGCCGCGCTCGGCGGACCTCGCCTGTTCGTTGCGCAGACGCTGCTCGGCCTCGGCGCGTTCGGCGCGCTCGCGCAGCGATCGGGTCAGCTCGCGGCGGGTGGTGGCGTACGCCCCTGCCACCAGCGTGACCCCCGTCGCGGTCGCCGCCGAGATCAGCGCGTCCGTGCCCAACCGGCCGCCGTCCACCCACTGCTGGGCCAAGAACCCCGCCATGCCGATCGCCGCCAGCGCCGGGAAACGCCTGCCCGCGCCGGAGAACAGGCTGATCAGCAGCGGCCCCGGATTGCCCGACAGCACGTACGCGCCCGCCCCGGCGACGGTCACCGCCACCGGCCACCGGCCCTGGAACCACACCGCACCCGTGCCTGCCAGCCCGGCGGCGGCGATGACGGGTCGCGGCAGCGGCGCCCAGGGCGTCTTGACCGCCAGGACGGTGAGGAACAGGCAGAGCGCCACGGAGGCCGCGCTGATCGCGTGTGGCCCGAGCGCGGCCATCCGCCGCGGCACCGCGCGTAACGACAGCATCGGTCCAGCGTAGCCAGGGCGGCGGCGCATCACCTCATACCGGCGTCGGCGCTGGACGCCGGGCGTCTCCGACTTTCGTCGGAGACGCCCATGGCCGCGATGGCGATGCGGCCGCGCCCTCGCCGGCCGCATCGTGGATGGCCTCGACAAGGTCAGGAGCCGCCCGTGTATGTCTTCCGTTCGATGCTCGTCGCGGTGTGCGCGGCGCTGATGATCCTCGTGCCGCGTCCCGCCGTGGCAGCCAGCGAGATTCCGGACGAACGTGCTCTGGCCGCCTTCTTCGACGCCGCGATGGCGGACGGGCTGGCGGCCGACCACGTGCCGGGCGCGGTCGTCTCGGTGGTGGGCAGCGGGAAGATGCTCTTCAGCAAGGGGTACGGGCTGGCCGACGTCGAGAACCGCAGACCTTTTGACCCGGCCACCTCAATGGTCCGGATCGCCTCGATCACCAAGCTGTTCACCTGGACCGCAGTGATGCAGCAGGTTCAGCAGGGCAAGCTGGACCTGAAGGCGGACGTGAACCGCTACCTCACCGCGTTCCGGATCCCCGCGACCTACCCCCGGCCGATCACGCTGCAGGACCTGATGGACCACACGGCCGGATTCGAGGACCGCACGATCGGCGTGGGGTCGCGGAGCAAGGACGACGTGCCGCCCTTGGCGGACTATCTCGCCGACAACATGCCCGCGCGGGTGCGTCCGCCTGGCGAGGTGTCGGCGTACTCGAACTATGGGGCGGCGCTGGCCGGACACATCGTGGCGCGGGTGAGCGGGCAGCCGTATGACGAGTACGTGCGCGATCACATCCTCGGCCCGCTGGCGATGCGGCACAGCACGGCCGCCGAGCCCGTTCCCGCCCCCTTGGCCGCGGATCTGGCGCGCAGCTACGACTACGAGGACGGGGCGTATCGGCGCAAGCCGTTCGTCTTCGACAACCTCGCCCCTGACGGGTCGATCAGTGCCACCGCGAACGACATGGCCCACTTCATGATCGCTCACTTGCTGGACGGACGCTTCGGCGACCGGCGCATCCTCGACGAGCCGACGGCCCGGCTCATGCACCGGCGGACGTTCGCGGCCGATCCGCGCATCGACGGGTACGCCCACGGGTTCAAGGAGCAGACACTCAACGGGCATCGCGTGATCATGCACGACGGCGGCTGGGAGGGTTTCCAGAGCGCGTTGCTGCTGGTGCCCGACGCCGACCTCGGCCTGTTCGTCTCCACGAACAGTCTCGGCGGGGCCGACGCCATGACCAAGATCATTCCCGCCTTCTTCGACCGCTTCCTGCCTGGAAAGCGCGCAGTGCCCGGTGGCGGTGCTTCCGTCGTGCCTGTCGAAGGCTTCTACAAGCTCACCAGGTCCGCGGAGTCCAGCATCGAGAAGGTGGTCGCCCTGACCGGTTCCACCCGGCTGCGGGTGGCGGGCGGGAAGCTCACCTTCAGAGGCTCGACGTGGAGCCCGCTGGGGCCTGGGCTCTATCAGCAGGACGGCGGCACGCAGCGGCTGGCGCTGGTGCCCGGCGGGAGCGATGCCGCGTACGTGGCCACAGACGGCCCCGCCTACCAACGCGTCCCCTGGTGGGACACCCCGCCGGTCAATGCCATCATCGTCCTGCTGTTCGCCGTCACCGCACTGACCGCCGTGCTCGGCCTGCCGGTGGCCGCTGTGGTCCGTCCGGCCAAGAAGCGTCCCGTTTCGCGTGTCTGGCGCGCCGTGCGTGTCCTGACCGGGCTCGCCGCCGCGGTCGGACTGGTGTTCGTGGTGCTGTTCACGCTGGTTCTGACCGGCGACACGAGCATCCTGTACGGCGTGCCGACCAACGTCCAGGTCCTCCTGGTGCTGCCGCTGCTGGTCCTCGCACTCACCGTCGCCGCGGTCGCCACGACCGTGAGGACTTGGCGGCACGCGGGCGTCCTGGCCCGCGGCCATCAGGTGGTCGTGCTGGCGGGGCTGCTCGCCCTCCTCTGGTTCTGCCAGCACTGGAACTTGCTCGGCTGGCACCTGTGATCACTCAACCGCTTGGGTCGCCAGATCGAGCGGGACCTCCCGGAGGAGGCACTGCAGGCCAATGAGGCCACTTCGGGGCCGATCCCACAGGCGCGCGATGACGCCGATCGAAGCGCAGGACGTCCAGGCAAAGGGTGATCGTCTTAGGTGGCACCTGTCCAGGCTGAGGATCGAGCCTGTGGCCGAGGACATATCGGCGCTGGCGATCGAACTGCTTCGCGATGCTCGCCCGCACGGTCACCAGTACGCCGTCGACGCGGTGGTGGCGGCCACCGCGCTCCGCTCAGTGCGGCCGGTCATCGTTCTCACCTCTGACGAGGACGACATGAGGAAACTGTGCGGGAAGACCGTGCAGGTGGTCGGGGTCTGACACGGCCTGTGCGGGGTCGCTCAGCCGATCACATCACCACTGATCCGAAGGTCGTTACTGCCAGGAACGGTCACGCCTGCCGTGGCGCTAGGCCTTGGCCGCGGGGGTGAGCACCTCCACGCCGCTCGCCTTCAGGGCGCCCCGCAGGTCGGGTGGCGGTGCGGCGTCGGTGATCAGGTAGTCGGCAGCTCCTAGTTCCGACACTTGGGCGAACAGGCGGCGGCCGAATTTGGAGGAGTCGGCGAGGATCGCCACGCGGGCCGCGCGGGAGATCATCTCCTGCATCATCGCGGCCTCGGCGAGGTTGCTCGTCGTGTAGCCGGCGTCGGCGGCGACCGCGCCGACGCCGACCAGCGCCAGATCGCAGCTGATGTCCAGCTCGGCGCCGGTGTTGGCGCGGAAGCTGACCGGGCCGATCGTGGCGAGGGTGAGCGCGCGCACCGCGCCGCCGAAGACGTAGATGTCGCGGATGGCCGTAGGCGGGAGCGCGCTCGGCACCAGCAGATTGTTCGTCGCCACCGTGAGGTCGCGATGCTGGCCCAGGCTGCGGGCGAGCGCAAGGGTGGTCGTCCCGCCGTTGATCATGATGGTCGAGCCGTCGTCGACCAGTGTCGCGGCCAGTGCCGCGATCTTCTCCTTCTCCTGCTCCTGTACGGCAAGCCGCTGGTCGACGGCGCGGTCGGTGCGGGAGACCGTGGACAGGCTGACAGCGCCGCCGTATGTACGTACGAGGATGCCCTCGGCGGCCAGCTGATCGAGATCGCGGCGCACGGTGTCGATGGAGACGCCGAAGCGCTCGGCGAGCTCGCTCACCGTGACCTGGCCAGTGTCGGCGACGTACGCGGCCAGCTGGGCTTTGCGCCCGGCGGGTAGGTGGCGCTGCCGCTCGTCCCTGTCAACGCTCACTGATTCCCCCTTGTCAGTGCGGCAGTATTCCACAAGTCTGCGCCGATTGGGCACATTGCCGCATAGAGCTGCCGAGAGCCGCAATGGTGGGCAGGTGCAGCCGAGGGCCGGTGGAGACGGGGGAATCTACAGATCAGGGGACGGCGATGGGGCGCCGGATCTTGCTTCATGGCACCACATTATGCCGTACTCCGCAGTTTTCTGCAGTTCTTCTCTTGTCTACGTCCGTAACGCGCTGCTAACGTGACGGCCAACTCGGCAGAGGACGGAAAGATCTCGATGTAGAAGGAGCCCGTCATGGTGGTCGATGGAATACGGGTGAGACGAGTGATAGGGGCAGCGACAGCGGCCGCGACGGTCGCGCTCGTGGCGGCGTGTGGCTCGGGCTCCTCGGGCGACACCGCCTCGGACGGCAGCGTGACGCTGGAGTTCGCCCAGTGGTGGGGGGCCGAGCTGCCGGCCGGGGAGTTCGACAAGATCGTCAACGATTTCACCGCACAAAATCCGAACATCAAGATCAAGCTGCTGAGCGCGCCGTACGCCTCGACGAAACAGCAGCTGATCACCGGTGCCGCGTCGAAGACCCTGCCCGACGTGGTCGGCCTCGACGGCGCCTGGGTCAACGACTTCGCCAAGCAGGGCGCGATCACCGATCTGTCCAAGCTGATGTCCGACGCGAATTACGACACCGGCCAGCTCGCCAGTCAGGTGCAGATCAAGGGCAAGACGTACATGATCCCGGTGGTCAACTTCGTCTACCCGCTCTTCGTCAACAAGGACCTGCTCACCAAGGCCGGCGTCGCCAAGGTGCCCACCACGCGCACCCAGTTCCTCGACGCGGCCAAGAAGATCAGCGCAACCGGCAGTGACGTGAAGGGCTGGGCGCTCCCGCTCGACACCGCCGTCCCCAACGGCATCCAGAACGACGTCATGTCCTGGCTCTGGGCGTCCGGCGGCAGCATGCTGACCGACGGCAAGCCCAACCTGACCGGCGCGCCGGTCAAGAGCGTGGTCGAGTTCGTGAAGAGCCTGAACGACGCGGGCGTCATCGCCCCCGGCTCGCTCACCATGAAAGAACAGGACAAGGTCGAGAAGTTCACCAACGGCCAGGTCGGCATGATGATCGACTCGCTCGCGCACATCAACCTGATCAAGAAGAACAAGCCGGATCTGAAGTTCGAGGTGGCGGCCCTTCCGGCCGAGGACGGCTACACCGGCAAGCGCGGCATCCCGTACGCGTCGTGGGGGATCGGCATCTCCAGCTCCACCGAGCACAAGGCCGAGGCGTTCAAGTTCGTGTCCTACCTGCTCAGCAAGGAGACCAACGCGAATCTGAGCACGATCGCGAACGGCTTCCCGGGTAACAAGAACGCCCAGCCCGACTTCAGCGACAGTGACCCGCTGTTCAAGACCGCTTTCGACATCTACCAGCAGGGCTACCCCGCCAACGAGTTCGTCGGCCTGCCCAAGTCCGAGGACCTGATGCGCAGCTTCGACGAGCAGCTCCAGCTCGTGCTGACCGGCAAGACGAGTGTCGACGACGCCCTCGCCAAGTCGCAGGAGTCCTGGACCTCGGTGTTCGGGTAGCTCGCCCGGGCGCCGTGCCGGTCCCCCGGCGCGGCGCGGGATCAAGGAGAAAGCGATGACATCCATGACGGCGCCGAAGACGGCGCCCACCGAGGAGCGGGTCACACCCGGCCGGACCCGCTCCACCCTGGCCGGGCGCCTGATCCCGTACGGCTACCTGTCCCCCACGGTGCTGTTGATCGTGGTCCTGATGGTGGTCCCCATCGTCATGGTGATCGGCTACTCGTTCCAGGACAACGTGATCGTCCAGGAGAACCCGGTGTTCGCCGGGTTCGCCAACTACGCCAAGGTACTCACCGACCCGGACTTCCTGGCGGCGCTGGAGAACACCGCCATCTTCATCACGGTCAGCACCGTGGCCCACCTGGTCCTCGGCCTGGCCTTCGCGATGATGCTCAACACCCAGTTGCTGGGCGGGGTCACCAAGGCCGTTTTCCGAATCGTCTACATCCTGCCCTGGCTGTTCACGATCGCGGTGATCGCCGTCATCTGGCGGCTGCTGCTCGACCCGTCCGGCGTGGTCAACTACGTCCTGCACACGCTGGGTCTCGTTCAGGAGGGCGTGAACTGGCTCGGCGACCCGGGCAAGGCGCTCTGGGCGGTCACGTTCGTCAACATCTGGTCCGGCTACCCGTTCTTCATGATCAGTCTGCTCGCCGCGCTGCAGGGCATCCCCCATCATCTGTACGAAGCGGCCGCGATGGACGGGGCGAACTGGTTCCAGCGGTTCACTCACGTGACGCTGCCCCAACTGCGACCGGTGATCGTCAGCATGGGGGTGCTCGACCTGATCTGGACGTCCCAGCAGTTCGCACTGATCTGGATGACGACCGGCGGCGGGCCGCTGCACGCCACCGAGATGCTCAGCACCTACACCTACAAGCAAGCCTTCAGCGAGTACGAGTTCGCGACCGCGTCCGCCGCCGCCGTGATCGTGCTGCTGCTGACGATGATCCTCGCCTTCTTCTACGTACGCCAGCAAAGGGAGCGGTGAGACGCATGGCCACCACCATCAGGACTCGTCGCACCCTCGCCAAGGCCGGCGTCATCACCGGCCTCGTCATCGGCGGGCTGTTCGCCGGCCTGCCGGTCCTGTGGCTGCTGTCCACCTCGTTCAAGAGCAACGGAGAGGTCTTCCAGAACCCGCCGGAGCTCATCACCGGCAGCTTCTCGTTCGACGCCTACTGGGAGATCCTGGGCAACGGTGCCCAGCTGCGGTACTTCCTCAACAGCTACATCGTCGCCTTCGCGGTGACCATCCTGACGCTGCTGGTGGCCGTCCTGGCCGGGTTCGCATTCAGCCGCTTCACGTTCCCGTTCCAGAAGACCGTCAACGCCGTGATCGTCAGCGTCCAGGCTGTGCCGCCGATCACGCTCGTCATTCCGTACTTCGGGCTCGTCGTCGCGCTCGGGCTGTACAACACCTATCCCGGCCTGATCCTCACGCACATGGTGTTCACCCTCCCGTACGCGATCATCATGATCACCGCGTACCTGAACACGCTGCCACGAGAGCTGGACGAGTCCGTCAAGGTCGACGGCGGCACCAACTGGACCGCACTGTGGCGGATCCTGGTACCGATCTCGGTGCCCGGTCTGATCGCGGTCGGCGTGTACACGTTCATGATCTCGTGGAACGAGTACCTGTTCGCGCTCACTCTGACCCGTACCGACGACATGCGCACCGTGCCGATCGGCATCCAACTCCTCATGGGCCAGCACTCGTACGAGTGGAATCAGATGATGGCGATGAGCATCCTCGGGTCCATTCCGGTCCTCCTCCTCTTCCTCCTGTTCCAGCGACGGTTCATCGGCGGGCTCACCGCCGGCGCCGTCAAGGCCTGACACACCCAGCACGCAAAAGGAGAGAACGCACAAATGCTGACGACCGGCAAGGCGATCCTTGACGTCGCCAACGAACACGGCTTCGCCGTGCCCGCCTTCAACATCAGCGACTGGGCGATGTTCAAGGGGATCGTGGAGATCAGCGAGGAGACGAACGCCCCTCTGATCGTCGGGATCCACCCGGACGAGGTTCGGCACATCGGCCGCGAGATGATCACCGGCATCGTCGAGCGGTCGCACAACTCCAGCGTCCCGATCGCGATCCACTGGGACCACGGCGCCACCTATGAGCAGATCCTGCAGGCGATCCAGTACGGTTTCACCTCCGTGATGATCGACGGGTCGCTGAAGCCGTTCGAGGAGAACATCGCGATCACCAAGAAGGTCACCGACTCCGCGCACGTTCTCGGAGTGTCGGTGGAGGGCGAGCTCGGCACGATCGGCGGAAACGACAGCTACGCCGAGGCGGGCGCCGCCGAGATCATCTACACCGACCCTGACGACGCGGTCACGTTCGTCGAGCAGACCGGCGTGGACAGCCTCGCCGTCGCGATCGGGACGTTCCACGGCCTCTACCCGGCCCACCTCAAGCCGGAACTGAAGCTCGACCTGCTCAAGGAGATCAAGAGCCGGGTGCAGATCCCCCTGGTGCTGCACGGCGGTTCCGGCAACCCGGATGACGAGATCCGCGAGGCGGCGCGAATCGGCATCAACAAGATCAACATCTCCACCGATATCAAGGTCGCCTACCATGACAAGATGCGCGAGGTGCTGGGCAGCGACCGGAAGGTGCGCGAGCCGAACGCCGTCCAGCCCGCCTGCATCGAGGCCATGAAGGTGGTCGCCGCCGAGAAGATCGAGCTGTTCGGCGCCGCCGGTAAGGGCTCGCTCTACTGACATGGCCGACGCGTCCCGGATAATCCTGGGCCTCGGCGGTTGCGTCGACCACGAGTTGAAGCTGACCGCCGATGTCCTGGAACAGCTTGTCGCCGAGTACGGCATCGTGGCCGCGGAACTGGCGTCGCCGGCCACGGTGACCAGTGAGCGGGACCTCGTGGTGTCGATCCTCGGGTACGTCGCCCGGGGCGGAGGCGGCGAACACTTCGTCGACTCCGCCCCCGCGCTGTCGACCTTCGCGAACCGGTCTCCGCATCGGGAGACTCTGGGCGGCACTTCGGTGCGGGCCGGGATCGTGATGAGCCGGCTCGGCGTGCCGTCTACGCTGCACCTGGTCAGCGTCAACGACATCTTCCGCCGGCTGTTGCCGGCGAACTGCGAGTACATCAACAGCGGTGTCGGGGAGACCTTCTATCCACACCTGATCGTCCAGTACGACAAGGGCCTGCGGGTCCGGGCAGGCGACATCGACATCGTCGCGCCGTTCCCGAACCGCCTGATCTACGTCAACGACCCGGCGAACGCTGCCATGCTGCTCACCGACGATCTCGGTGACCGGTTGCGGAAGGCGGACATCTTTCTGATCTCCGGATTCAACGCCATGCGCGACAAGGCGAAGCTCGACGAGAGGCTCGCCTCCCTGAAAGAGCACATGCGGCAGCTGCCGGACGGGGCGGTGGCCTACTTCGAGGACGCTGCGTACCACGAGCCCGCCTTCAGCCGCCGGGTCCGGGATGCGCTGCTCGACGAGATCAACGTGTATGGACTGAACGAGGACGAGCTGCAGTCGCACATCGGGCGCCCGGTCGACCTGCTCTCGGCCGAGGATGTCGCGGAGGCCCTCACGGCGGTGCACGCGCTCATCCCGGTGCCGACGCTGGTGCTGCACACGAAGTACTGGGCTGCGGCGCTCGGCGCAGGCGGTTACGCCGACGCCCTCGACACCGGCACGGTCATGGCCGCCACCCGCTACTGCCACGGCGACGTATTCAGCGAGGAGGACGTCGAGCGTGTGCGCCGACTGGCCCGGCGGCCCGAGTCCGTCGCCTTCGCGGCGGCGCTGCGTTCGCGCATGGGGGCGACCGTCGACTGTGTCCCCGGCTTCGCACTCGACGTTCAGAATCCCACCACCGTCGGGCTCGGCGACACGTTCGTCGGTGGCTTCCTCGCCGAGCTAGCCCTGAGGGGACATCGATGACCGTCGAGATACTGCCTGCGAACCAGCCCGAGACGTTCTATCGCGGCGCCGGCCGGATCGCCGAGTTCCGCAACGCGCCGGGGCTGCCCGACCGCCCGGAGGACTGGGTGGGTTCGGTGACCTCCAGGTTCGGGCTCGCCCCATCCGGGCTGTCCACCCTGGCCGACGGCCGTGTACTGGCCGAGGCGATCGCCGCGGACCCGCGCTGGTGGCTCGGCCCGGAACGCGCCGACACCGGCGTGCTGGTCAAGCTGCTCGACGCCGGCCAGCGGCTGCCCTTACATGTGCACCCTGACCGCCGCTTCGCCACCGCGCACCTCGCCTCGCCGTACGGGAAGACCGAGGCATGGGTGATCGTCTCCGCGCGGCCCGGCGCGTACGTCCATCTGGGTTTCGCCCGTGACGTGGAGGCCGCCGAGCTGGCCGGCTGGGTGGACGGGCAGAAGACCGAGGCGATGCTCGCCGCCACCAACAAGATCCCGGTTGCGGCCGGCGACACGATCCTCTGCCCGGCCGGGCTTCCGCACGCGATCGGCGACGGCATCCTGCTGGTCGAGGTCCAGGAGCCGACCGACTTCTCGGTGCTGCTGGAGTACGAAGGCTTCGGCCTCGCCGGCGGTCACCTCGGCCTCGGCTACGACCTGGCGCTGCAGTGCGTTGACCGCGGCGCCTGGACGCCATCACGCCTCGACGAACTCCGCGGGAACCCAGCGCGCCTGCTGCCCGAGGCTGCGGACGAGTTCTTCGCCGTTCGCCGCCTGTATGGCGGCGAACGCCTGGAGCGTGGCTTCAGCGTGCTGGTCGTGGTGGCCGGAGAGGGCAGGTTGATCGGCGAAAAGGACGACCTGTCGCTCCAGCGGGGAGACACGCTGCTGGTTCCGTACGCCGCCGGCCCGGTCCTTCTGGACGGCCAGGTCGAAGTGATCCGTCTGTCGGCGTCCGCCTGACGGGCTCAGCGCTCCTGCCTTCACCGGCATCCGGCGCGCTCGGTCCGGCCGGTCATCGTTCTCACCTCTGCCTGCGGGAAGAGTGGGATCCTGACTTGAGCCGCAGCGGTTGTTCCGGCGTGCGGAAGAATCGGTACTAGAGCGACTCCAGCGAATTCCAGACCTTCACAGTTGCCTGCATTTCATGATAAATGGCTTTTTTCAGTTTCATGACTGCGATGCGCCCTTCTGAGGTTCTGACGCAGAAGATGGAGTCATCCTCCACCTCTTCCTCGCCCGACTCTCCCCACTCCGTCGTGCCCTGGGTTGAAAGCGTCTCGACGCATTGCCGCCGGGTCGGTGTGGCGGAGCCGTCCCATGGAGCGAGCGACTGTTCCTGCGCCTTGATCGACTTCACGAAGAAGGACGACGATTCACGGATATCCGCCTTCGCTTCGGACGTGCGAATCGTCGGGGGGACCTGGTCGAGGTCGACACCGGCGCCCAGGCGTACGACTCCAGTCCACTGCACGGTGGGCTCCGGCGAAGGGGCCGGCGTGGCGCTGGCTTCTGACGAGGGTGTCGGCCTGCTCGGGGCCGTGCCGGAGGCGGTTGGCGATGTCGCAGGCGGGGGGCTGGTGGCAGAGGACGCCGGCGGGGATTCGTCTTTGCCGCGCAACCATCCGTCGCCGAAGAATAAGACAGTCACCCCCAAGATGAGCGACGCCAACACGCCGATTTTCTCTAGCGTCCACTTTCTTGGCGATCGTCCCCTATGGCCGGACTCGCCGTGGCTCTCGTCTGCGAGGCCCGACCGATCGCCGCCTTGTCGAATTCGGCTCATCTGAGCAACCCCATCGCCGTGAGATGGTCTTCGAGGTCCGGTAGATCCACAGTGCCACATCTTGCGCTAGCGGCGTCGTGTCATGCCAACGGTCACGCACGCATGCCGCGCGATTATCGCAACATGGGCGACCGTACGGAGTGGGCAGACGTCGGCGAGCGGGTGCGTGAGTGTCGCATCGCGGCCGATCTGTCGCAAGAGCAGCTTGCCGCGGTCCTCAATCTCGATCGGACGATGATCGCGAAGATCGAGCGAGGCATTCGCCGGATAGACGCGCTGGAACTCTCGAAACTCGCGGCGGCGCTGGATGTTCCACTGGCCTATTTCCTCAGTCCGCCGCCTCTTGTCGTGTCGAGGCGTAGCGAAATGGTGGACGACGGGGATACCGAGGCAGCCCGGCAGTCCTACTCGTTGGAAGTGGCTCTGACCGCATGGCTGAACGACGTCAGGCAACTCATGGAGATAGGGACACTCTCCGCACCTGCCATCCAGCGCTACGAGGAACCGATTCAGGACGTGCCGGCCGCCCGCCGCGCGGCCTGGTGGGTGAGAGCGCAAGTCGGTGTGAACAGCGAGCCGATCGACTCGCTCATGAGGGTGTGTGAGCGTTTGGGACAACTGGTCGCGGTTGTGGATGTGCCAGGCGAGGGAGCATCACTGATCGAAGACGACCTCGCCGTCGCCGTCGTCAGCAAGCGGGGCGAACCCGGGCGCCGCCGGGCAACCGCCGCTCATGAACTCGGACATCTGATCATCGGTGACGAGTACTCCACCGACATGGGAGTCCACGTGTCCCGTGACGGAAGAGAAGCGATTGTCGATGCCTTCGCGTCGGAGCTTCTTCTTCCGATACGCGTGATTGCGGCAGCCGACGGAGCGTCGCTGCGAAGAGAGGATCTGGTCGTTCTCGCCGCCCGGTACCGGACTTCCTGGACTCTGACCATCCGCCAAGCGGTCGCGGCGGGTGCCGTTGACAAGGTCACTGCCAGGGAGATGCGACAGCGCAATCCCACGAAGGCGGAGCTGATGGAAGCGGTCGGCTGGGCACCCCAGCCCGACCTCGAACGCGTCCGGGTACCGCCGAGCTATGCACATGCGGTGGTGGAGGCCTACAAGAAGGCGCTCATAACGACGCCGCGCGCTGTCGAGCTCATGCGGGGGCAACTTGTGGCAGCCGATCTGCCCGTACGGGATGAAGCGGAGCTGGAGCCTTGAGCGACGCGGGACCCGGCCATGTCCTCGTCTTCGATGCGATGTGCCTCAATCATTTCGCACGAGCGGAACGCTTGGATGTGCTGCGGGACCTCCTGGTGGATGACCGATGCCTCACCACCCATGTGGTGCGGGAGGAGGTGAGGACGGGCGCTCGGATGCATCCCGCTCTGTTGCGGTCCTGGAGGCGGAGTGGCTTGGCGTGGCGAGGCTGGACTCGATGGAGGAGATCAAGTGTTTTGTGAAGTGGACCCAGCGCATCGGCTCTTCCGAGCGGAACCTGGGCGAGGCCAGTGTTTTCTCCGCGGCCGAACTGACACCCGGAGTCGCTATCACGGATGACCGAGAAGCCGTGGCCGTGGGGCGGGCACACGGCCTGAAAGTTCACGGCACCATCTGGCTGCTTCACCGAGCATGCGATCAGGGGAAGCTCAACGGAGTCGCCGCTGGAAACATCGTGGACTCCCTCGTCGCCACCGGCATGCGCCTGCCTTGTTCTGGTTCCAACTTCGATTCTTATATCCGCCGCCATCTGGGGTCGCTGTCTTGAGCGGTAACTGCAACACGTGCGGATGGTTGGTCCTGGCCCTGCCGGACGTCTTTCCCTGGGTGCGTCACCTTTCTCCGGATGAGCTTCGTGCCTTCACCTTGGAGCTTGTTGAGGCGCTCTCCGACACGGCCGAATTGGATGTCGTTGCCACCACCCGAGAGGTCATCGTGGGCTGGCGGGCCACTGCCAGAATCAAGGCGGATCCTGCGCACTACGCCGAGGCTCGCAAGCCTACGAGCGGTGATCTCGGACCGGTGCAGCTCACTGCGTGAGCCCTAAACGCGGAGAACGTTCGCGGCAGGCAGCCGTGGGCCGGAGGTCGTCCTCGCCTGGTCAGTGACGTGACGACGGCCTCGTGTTCATCGTCGCGACGGCCTTGATCCAGGGAGAGCTAGAGGTCGATGACGACCTTGCCGTGTACGTGCCGGCCGGCCTGGAGTTCGACCGCGCGGCGGATCTGGTCGATCGGGAAGGTCGCCGCGATGGGCACCCGCAGGCGGCCCGTCGCGACCAGGCGGGCGATCTCTTCCAGGGCGCCGGGGGCGGCGTTCGCGCCGTTGGCCGCCGGCACGCCGTCGATCTGCGCGGCGATGGTGCAGATGCGGTCGTCCGGTACGCCGAGTTTCCTGGCGACGTGCGCCGTCTCCGTTCCGTGCAGGTCGATGGCGGCGGTGACGGCGCCGGGAGCGAGGGCTCGGACCCGGTCGGCCAGGCCGTCTCCGTAGGTGACCGGGTCGCCTCCGAGGTCGTGCAGGAAGCCGGCTGAGGCCGCCGATCCGGTTCCGATCACGCGCGCGCCCGCGAGCCGGGCCAGTTGGACGGCGAACACCCCGACCCCGCCCGCCGCGCCGCCGATCAGCACGGTGTCGTCCGGGCCGGGGGCGATCACGGCGAGGGCGGCGGATGCCGTACGGCCGGCGATCGCGAGGGTGGCGGCGGTGCGGTCGTCGACGCCCTCGGGAGTGTGGTGGGCCTCGTTCGCCGCGACCCCCTCGTCCAGGTCGATCAGCACGAAGTCGGCGACCGCGCGGGACAGCGCGCCCCCGAACACCCGGTCGCCGGGCGCGAAGCCGGTCACCCCGTCGCCGGCCTGGTCGACCACGCCCGCGTAGTCGGTCCCGAACCCGGCCGGGAGGCTCAGGCCGAACCGGGCGGCGGTGTCCACGTCGGCGGTCATGATCCAGTCCATCGGGTTCAGGCCTGCTGCGGTGACCCGTACGCGGATCTGTCCCGGCCCGGCCTGCGGAGCGGGAACCTCACGGACGTCCAGGACTTCGGGGCCGCCGAACGCGTCGAGCCGGACCGCCCTGCTCCTGGCCGCCGGCTGCTGAGTGCTCTGTTCCTGCATGTACGCCTGTCTCCTTGGAGGGAACACGGTGAAACGGACTATGCTCCGTTTCCATGAACGACACTAACACAACCGGAGCGTGATCCGTTTTGGCTGACGAGGAGATGCGCGCGCCAAGGGCGGACGCAGTCCGTAACCGCGACCAGTTGCTCGCGGTGGCGACCCGCGCGTTCATGTCGGCTGACGCCGAGCCGTCGATGCGTGCCATCGCCCGCGAGGCCGGGGTCGGCATCGCCACGCTCTACCGGCATTTCCCGACCCGCGAGTCGCTGGTCGACGCGGTCTACCGGGACCAGGTCGTACGACTGACGACCGGCGCCCGCGAACTGCTCGGCCGCCTGCCCCCGGCCGAGGCGATGCGACGCTGGATGGACCTGTTCGGGGACTGGATCGCGACCAAGAACGGCATGCTCGACACGCTGCTGACGATGATCGAGTCAGGCGAGATCGCCCATGCGCAGACCCGGAGCGAGCTGCTGGCGGCCATCACCACGATCCTCGACGCCGGTCGCGCGGCGGGCGACCTCCGCTCCGACGTCTCCGCCGAGGACATCGCCGCCTCCCTCATCGGCATCTTCACGGTGGCTCCCCGGCGCGAGCACGAAGCCAAGGCCGGCCGCCTGCTGGACCTCCTGATGGACGGTCTCCGTCCCGTTGCTCGACCGGCCTGAGCCCGAGCGACCGACCGCTGATCTCGGGTTGCCACACGGCACCGCTCGGCAGGGGGTGCGAGCCCGGTCGGCAGCGACGTCGTTCGTAAGGCTCCAGTGCTCCTCACAGACCGTCGCCTGTCGTCGTTACGGGATCAAGGTAGAACTGCAGTTAACATAACTGTAGTTCTATATCGGAGGTCGTAGTGGACAAGCCGACGGAGATCTTTGATCGCGAGTACGAGTGGTCGGCGCTCACCAGGTTCATCACCGATGCCCAGCCCGGGGCCACCTTGGGTGTGGTCTCCGGTCGCCGACGGCAGGGGAAGACCTTCCTGCTCGATGCCGCGTGCCGGGCGGCCGGTGGGTTCTACTTCGGTGCGACCGAGGCCGCTGATGCCGAGTCGCTTCGTCGGTTCAGTGCCGCGCTCACCGACTATTCGCGACCCGCGACCCCGTATCACTTCGCCCATTGGTCCGAAGCCATCGACGCGCTTCTCGCGCTCGGCGCCGAACGTCCGTTGCCTGTGGTGATCGACGAATTTCCGTACCTGGCCAAAGTCAACCCTGAGCTGCCGTCACTGCTGCAGGAAGCTTTCCGGCCTTTGCGCGATCAGCGGACCGCCTCCCGGACGAGACTCCTGCTCTGCGGCTCTGCTCTGTCCTTCATGGGCAAGCTCCTGGCGGGCAACGCGCCGCTACGTGGCCGGTCCGGTCTTGACCTGCTTGTTCGCCCGCTCGATCACCGCCTCGCCGCCGAGTTCTGGGGTATCGCCGATCCGCGCCTGGCTCTCATGGTCCATGCGATCGTCGGCGGTACGCCCGCCTACAGGCGTGAGTTCGCCCGCGGTGACTCCCCGGCGGACATGGCGGATTTCGATGATTGGGTGGTCCGTACGGTCCTCAACCCAGAGACGCCTCTCTTCCGGGAGGCGCGCTATCTCCTCGCGGAGGAACCCGACCTCCGTGACACCACCCTGTACCTGTCCGTGCTGGGTGCGGTAGCCGATGGGAACGCCACTCGCGGTGGCATGGCTGGTTATCTCGAACGTAAGGCCACCGATATCGCGCACCCGATCAATGTCCTCGAAGACGCCGGCCTGCTGCGCCGAGATGCCGACGTCTTCCGGGAGAACCGCCCGACCTACCGCATCGCGGAACCGCTGATCGCCTTCTACCACGCGATCATGCGGCCCGTCTGGGACCAGTTGGAACGTCCCGGCAGCGCGAACCGGGTCTGGCAAGCCAGCCGCCGCCGTTTCGTCAGCAATGTCCTCGGCCCTCACTTCGAACAGGTCTGCCGCGACTGGGCCTTGCACCACGCAGAACACGATCTCTTCGGCGGACTGCCCGCCCGCGTGGGGCACGGCACCGTGCACGACCCCGCCACCCGCACCGGCCACGAGATCGACGTGGCCGTCATCGGTGTCGCCGACCATGGCAAAGCGCCCCTTCTAGCCATCGGGGAAGCCGAATGGAACGACACCATGGGTGCGGCGCACATCGATCGGCTCCGGCACATCCGTGATCTCATCACCCGGGCCGGCCGCTATGACACCTCACAGACGAAGCTGATCTGTTTCGGCGGAGCGGGCTTCAACGACAAGGCCCGCCAAGCGGCAACATCGTCCTCCGAACTCCACCTCGTCGGCCTGCCCGCCCTCTACGGGCGTAACTGACCTCGATCGCGGGCTCGGGAGCGCAGTTCTCGGGCTTGGGGCCGGACCAGATTTCGGCGATCATGGGATCGGCGTCACGGAGCCAGGAGACTTGTTCGACGGGCAACAGGAGGCAGTCGTCGTCGCTGCCCCATCCGTGGGCGAACAGGAGGAACTGCCGGTAACTCGGCGGGGGCCGCGTGCTCAGCCGCTGTTCCAGCTCCGCGGACCTCCGCTTCGGCGGCCCAAGGGTACGGCTCGCCGAGTGGACTGATCGCCTGGTGGCCGGTTGCGCGGGGAAGCGTTCAGACCATGCGTACTGAGGGCTCATCCGGCGGGAAGATGCACGATCACGGGTCTGGGGATGGCGTGGTCGTCAGTGTGGTCGGCTTGGGTCCGGGGTGGGGGTGCAGGGGATCTCCAGGATGGTGGCGTGAGCGCCGTCGGCGTCGGTGAGGTGGTCCTCGATGGTGGGGCCGGTGATGGTGAGGTGGTGGCGGTGCAGCCAGGCGAACAGGTCCTGGCCGGCGCGGATCACGCCGGTCGTGGGTGGAACGACGGCTCGTACGACCGTGCGGGGCGGCAGGGTGAGGTGTTCGGTGGCGTCTTCGGTGGTCAGGGCGGCGGTGAAGGTGCCGGCCGGGTTTCCGTGGAGCCAGGTCAGCAGGGTCGCCGGGGGTGGTGGGCAGAGTGCCGCCAGCTGCGCGGGGTGGTCGAGAGTCATGCGGTGGACGCGTAGGCGGCGTGGGCCTACCCGGGTCTGCTGGGGCAGGATCGACGTCGGGGCGGTGAGGTGGTCTTCGGCGTGTGCGGCGGTGGTGGTCAGGGTGGCGATGTCACGGCGGAGGGTCGCGACGGTCTCGGTCAGCGCCTGCCGCAGCTGTGACTCCGGGGCGTCCAGCAGGTCGGCGATCTGGCGCAGGGGGAGGCCGAGGCGTTGCAGGCCGCGGATGCGTTCGAGTCTGGACAGTTCGGTGACGCCGTACCAGCGGTAGCCGGTGGTGTGGTCGGTCGCTGCCGGGATCAGGAGGCCGATCTTGTCGTAGTGGCGCAGGGTTCGTTCGGATACGCCCACCATGCGGGCCAGTTGGCCGATCCGCCACATGACGTTCCTCTCCCGATGGGTTGACCTTGTCGCCGCGTCAGGGTTCTAGCGTCCGGTCCATGAGCGATCCGAACCCCCGGCGCCGGCTCGCCGGCGTGCTGCTGCTGATCTCGCTGGTTGCCATGGTCGCCGGTACGGCCCTCGTGGTGCCATCGGGGTTGACCCTGAATCCGTACGACTCCGGTGCTGTGCTGATCGCGGTACGTGAGCAGGTCGGGGTGCATCTGGCCGAGCTGGCGTTCGACGTGGTGGGGTGGATGGGGTTGACCGCGGCTGGGCTGGTGCTGGCCGGGGCGGTGCACGCCGAGCCGGTGCCGGCACAGGCGTGGAGGCCGTACCTGGAGAGGTTGGCCGGGGGGCTGCTGGCCGGGGCGGGGCTGGCGGGGGTGTTGCACGATGCGGGGAATCTGGCCGTCACCCAGCTGGCGGCCCGGCCGGCGGCTCCGGGGGTCGAGACCGTGGCCATGGGTGTGCTGCTCACCGCGAAGTGGACGGTCAACCTGGCCGGGCTGCTGTGGGTCGCGGCCACCGTCGCCGGCGCCGTGGGTTGGGCGATGCCGGCCGGGCTCCGGGTCGCCGGCCTGATCGCCGCCCTGTCCGGGCTGAGCGCGGTCGTCCTGCCCTGGACGACGGGCGCGGCCGGCCCCGCCCCTGGGCTGGAGCAGCTCGGGTACGCGCTCCACCTGCCCGTCATGATCTGGTACGCGGTCCTGGGCGGTCGGTATCTGCGCAGACGGGACGTCCCGTGACAGGAGGAGGAGGACTCGGGCCCTGCGCCGGCGCACGAGGCCCTGCGCAGGCGAACGGGGGCCGACGGTTGTCAGGTGAAGAGAGGGTGGAGGTCGGTGAGCGGGGCCATGCGCGTGACGAAGCCGAAGTGGCCGGCGCGCATCTCCTTGGCCGCGTCCATGAACGAGCGCAGCGCCACCCGGGAGAGCGCTCCGCCGATGCTCACCCGGCGGACGCCGATCTCGGCGAGCTGGGCCAGCGTGATCTCCGGGTCGGCGAAGCCCATCACGACGTTGACCGGTCCGCCGACCGAGGACACCACCGCACGCATCTCGTCGAGCGTGCGCAACCCGGGGGCGTACAGGACGTCCGCGCCCGCCTCCTCGAACGCCCGCAGGCGGCTGATGGTGTCGTCGAGGTCGCCGGCCTGCCACAGCAGGTTCTCGGCTCGCGCGGTGAGGACGAAGGGGATGGGCAGGGCACGGGCGGCCTCGACGGCCGCGTGGACGCGTTCGACGGCGAGCCCGAAGTCGTAGATCGGCGCTCGCGGATCACCGGTGGCGTCCTCGATGGAGGCGCCCACGGCGCCGGCGGCGCAGGCGTCCGCGATCATCGTGGCCGCCTCGGCGGGGTCGTCGGCGTAGCAGTTCTCCAGGTCGGCGTTGACGGGCAGCGGCGTGGCGTCGCTGATGGCGCGGAGGTTGCCGAGGATGGCCTGTCTGCTGGCCCGCCTGCGGCCGAGCTGGTTGGCCACGCCGAGGCTGGTGGTGGCCAGGGCTTCGAAGCCGAGCGAGGCGAGGAGGCGGGCGGTGCCGGGGTCCCAGGGGTTGGGGAGCAGGAGGGGTTCGGGGCGCTCGTGCAGCTCGCGGAAGCGGACGGCCGCGGCGGCCTGGTCGGTCATGGTGGCTTTCCCGTCGTGGTCGTCCCTGGAGGGGTGGGTGGTTCAGGTGCGGGCGGAAAGTCGGGGTGGTGTGGTCCACTGTCCGGCTGCGGGGTTCTGAAGGCAAATGCATAGATCGGATGCTGTTCATCAGGAAAACTGATGGAAGTGATGACGATCGACGAGGTGGTGGCCTTCGTGGCGGTCGCGGAGTGGGGTGGGTTCACCGAGGCTTCGCGGCGGCTCAACCTTTCCCAACCGGCGGTCAGCCGCCGCATCCGCGAGCTGGAACGGTCGGTGGGGGTGCCGTTGTTCGAGCGGGCGGGCCGCCGGGTGCGGCTGACCGGGGCGGGGCGGGCGCTGCTGCCGTACGCGGAGACCGTGCTCGCGACCGTCCGCGATGCCGAGCGGGCCGTCCGTGAGCAGGCCGCGCGGCCGGGCGGGAGCAGGACCTTCGGCCTGGCCATCGTGGGCACCCTGGCCGACTCCCACATCGTGGACGCGCTGCGCGCGTTCGAGTCACGCCACGAGGACGTCTTCGTCGAGCTGACCACCGCGTCGAGCCGCCAGGTCAGCGCGCTCGTCCGGACCGGCGAGGCCTCCCTCGGGCTGCGGTACTTCGCCGACGCCGATCCGCGCCTGGAATCGATCCCGCTCGGGGCGGAGCGGCTGGCGGTCGTCGTCCCGGCCGCGCATCCCGTCACCGCCGGGCGGCTGCCCGATCTGGGGGAGTTGCGCGGCGAGCGGTGGCTCGGGTTCTCGCCGGAACGGGGTCAGCCCGACTCCTTCGGCGCCCTGCTCGACCGGCTCCTGCCGGCGGGCGCGCCGGTGACCAGGGTGGACAGTCTCACCGCGCAGAAGCGGCTGGTGCAGGCCGGGCTCGGGGTGGCGCTCATGCCCACCAGCAGCGTGCGCGAGGAACTGCGGCTCGGCAGCCTGCGGGCGATCGAGATCGACGGGCTGGACGCGCGCCTGCCGGTGGTCGTGATCCGTCGCGGGCGCGGCCACCGGGGGCCGCTCGTCGAGGCGTTCCTGGAGGCGCTGCACGAGCACACTCCCAGCCTGCGGTGAGCGCTATCCTCTCGCCATGATCATGAGGCCGGACCGGCTGGAGCGCGGGCATCCGTTCCGGCAGTGGAAGACGTGGCGGATGCCGGGCACCTCGCTGACCCTCACCGGCTACTCGCGTGCCAACGACAAGACGTTCTTCCACGTGCCTGAGCTGAAGCTGGCGCTCGACGCGGGGCTGGCCGAGGGGCGGCAGGCCGACACGGTGCTGCTGACGCATGCGCATCTCGACCACTCCAAGGACCTCGACTTCCTGGCCACGCGGTCGACCGGGGTCGACATGTACGTGCCGGAGGCGGCGCTGCCGTACGTGCGCGACTATCTGCGCGCGACGACCGAACTCAACCAGGCGGCCGCCTTCGATCCGGCGCTGGCGGCGGGAGCGCGGGTGCACGGAGTGCGGCCGGGCGCGGAGTTCCGCTTCGGCAGGAACGGGTCGCACACGGTACGGGTGCTGGCGACCGAGCACAAGGTGCCCAGCGTCGGGTACGGCGTCGCGGAGAACCGGCGCGCCCTCCTGCCGGAGATCGAGGCGCTGAAGGAGACGCTGGATCCCGGCGCCTTCGGCCGGGCCGTCGCGGACAGGAGGAAGCGGGGCGAGGCGGTCGATCGGCAGGTCCGGCGGCCGTTGTTCGCCTATCTCGGCGACACGCACGCCCGTGCGCTGGGGCGCGGCGGGTGGCTGTCCGAGTATCCGGTGATCATCACCGAATGCACCTATCTGGACGACGCCGAGCTCGATCGGGCGCGGCGCGTGGGGCACACGGTGTGGAGCGAGCTCAAGCCGTACGTGGTCGCCCACCCCGACACGCTCTTCGTGCTGACCCATTTCAGCCTGCGTCACTCGGACCAGGAGGTGCTCGACTTCTTCGAGCGCCAGGACGACGTGGCGAACGTGCTGGTCTGGGCGCACGCCGACAGCCACCTGCCCGAGCAGCACCAGCACTGACCCGTCTTCGTCGGCAAACGGGTCACCTGGGCCCGCCGCACGTGATTCCATGATCACCCATGAAGACAGCCGCAACGACCGGACACCGGCGAGGGGTCAGGCTGCTGCTCGCACTCCTCCCGGTCGTCCTCCTGCTGACCGCCACGGGTCTCTACCAGCTGATGAACGCCCGCAGCTTCCAGCTGGCGGGAGAGCTGACCGACCGCGTGGAGACGAACGAGAAGGTCGTCGCCCTGACCTTCGACGACGGGCCCGACGAGCACACGCGCGAGCTCATCGACGTGCTCGCCGAGCAGCGGGTGCGCGCGACGTTCTTCGTCGTCGGCTCCCAGGTCGAGGCGCATCCCCGGCTGACCAAGGCGCTGGTGGACGCGGGGCACCAGCTCGGCAACCACACCTACAGCCACCGGCGGATGGTCTTCGTGTCGAAGGCCACCGTGGCCGAGGAGATCGAGCGTACGGACCGGGCCATCCGCGCGGCCGGCCAGCAGGGCGACATCGTGTTCCGCCCGCCGACCGGCAAGAAGCTGCTGAGCCTGCCGCTCTACCTGGACGAGCACCAGCGGCACACGGTCATGTGGGACATCGAGCCGGACTCCGGCGCCACCCCCACCGCCGCCGAGATCGTCACGACCGTCCGCGACGAGGTCAGGCCGGGATCGATCATCCTGCTGCACCCCTGGTACGCCGGCGGCGCGGCCACCCGGGAGTCCATCGTGGGGCTGGTCACCGAACTGCGCGAGCAAGGCTACCGATTCGTCACCGTCGCCGAACTGCTCGCCCTGCGACAGCGCTGACCCGCCGTTCATGACACCCGTCAAGGCCGCCGCCGACGGGAAAATTCGGCGTTGTCCGGCGCCGAATCCGCTTTTCTTACGGGCGGCCAGGTGGACAGGGCGATTCGTACAGCAGATATTGGAGGAAAAACGGAGGTGCTTGAATGCGCGCACGCCTGGACCACCTCGTCTGCTGGGTCTCGGATCAGCTCTTATCCCTGCAGTTCTACGAGCAGGTGGTCGGGCTCCCCGGAGTCAGGGCCGAGCAGTTCCGCCATGGGAGGGCGCCTTTTCCGAGCGTGCGAATCTCGCCCGACACCATTCTCGACCTGATGTCCTTTGAGGCCATGCGCGGCGTGGACGAGGCGACCGGTGTACGGGGCAGCGCCGGGCATCCGGTGAATCATTTCTGCCTGGCCGTGAACGAGGAGGACTTCGAGGCGCTCCAGGTACGGCTGAAGCGCCACGACGTGGAGGTCTCCGGAACCAGGACCAATTCCTTCGGGGCCCGCGGAATCGCGCCGGAGATTATTTACTTTCCCGATCCCGATGGGAACGTGATCGAGGTCCGATACTACGAGTGAGCCGGGCGCGCACGACCCGGCGGACCATCGGGCCCATGTCCTCCAGGGCCGTCACCAGCACCGCCAGCTCCTCAAGCGCGTCCAGAGCCTGGGCGGCGCCGTCGGTGTCGACGCCCTCGTACAGCTCCAGCCCGACGAACGCCGCCGCCGTCGCCTTGGCCAGGCCCGACACGTCCGCGAACTCGGCCAGTGGCGAGGTCGCCAGCACCCTGCCGAGCGCCTGCTCCACCTCGCCGATCCAGAGGTTCAGCCCGCCGACCACCGCCGGGGCGAGCTTGCTGTCGGTCTGGCTGCCGGCCAGCAGCTGGGCCAGCGCCGCGACGCTGCCCTCGGCACGCTCCTCCTCGTGGATCGCGCGGCCGAGGTCGAGCAGCTCGCGCAGGGTCGTCACGGCGGCGAAGCGCTCGCGGTAGAGGACCATGCGCTGCTCGCAGCCGCGCTCGACGGCGGCGGCGAGCAGCTGGTCGACGCTGCCGAAGTGGTAGAAGACGAGGGCCTGGTTGACGCCGGCCGCGGTGGCGATCGTCCGGGCGGAGACGCCGGCCATGCCCTGCTTCTTGAGCGTTTCGAGCGCCGCGTCGAGCAGCTTGGTACGTGTGTCGGCCACCAGGTTCCCCGGATCGTCGGGACGGGTCAGCGACGGGCGTCCTCCCGTCTCGGCCTAACGCTAGCGGGCACGCCGTGCTCGGCGACGTCCACGTACGCGGCGGTGAAGGTGCCCCAGTAGCCGAAGATCCGGCCGAGCAGCGGGTTGGAGACGGTCACCCCGATCCTGAAGCGCCCGATCCGGTCGTCGTAGTGCTCGCTGACCACGGCGGTGCCCGTGGCGGCGGACGGGATGCGGACGGCGAGCGGGCCCTCCAGCAGGCGCTGGCGGCCGGATCGGATGACCAGGCCGCCGCGGTCGTCCACGGCGAGCTGGAGCGGGGCCGCGATGTGCTGGTGGCTGCCCAGGTAGTCGAGCACCTGCGCCCGGGTCTCGTCGTAGATCATGGTGGCGTCGAAGCGGCTGTGCGGGAAGGTGCGGACGAAGGTCACGGTCTCGCGTCCGTACGAGTCGGCGTACGGATAGTTCTCGATCCGGAACGGGAGATCGTGGCCGGTCTCCGCGACGAGGATGTTGCGGCGGCGGCCGAGGGCCAGGAACGGCTGGACGACGAGGCCGGCGTTCCAGACGCGGTGCATGACGCCGGTGCCCACGCACGCCTCGCCGCTGTCCAGCCCTACCCGGAAGCGGCGCTGGAGCTGGGGGTGGAGGCGGGCGAAGTCGGGGCCGAGCGCGCGTTCGAAGATCGAGGGCATGGTGGGGTCGCTCCGTTTCCGTACTGGGCGCGGGAGTCGTGATGGTCGGTGGGGTTTCGCGGGGGACGGCGGAGGCAGCGGCGGGCCGCCGGTGTGGTCGGGAGGGGCGGGACGGCGAGGGCGAGTGCGGCGACCGCCAGGACGGCCAGGGGCGGCAGCGCGCAGGCGGCCAGCGCTACGGCGGCCGTGCGCAGGGCGGCCTCGGCCAGGGCCTGGCGCAGGAGGCGTTCGGGGGTCCTGCCGGTCTCCAGCCACAGGCGCAGCCGGTCGAACGACCAGGCCGTGGCCCACCACATCAGGCGGGCGGGCAGGACGTTCGGGCGATAGCGGTAGCCGGTGAGGAAGCGGACACCGCCGCCGGGCGCGGGGAGGTAACGCCAGTAGCCGGAGCCTGAGCGGATGGGGGAGAGCGGGTGGGCCGAGCCGAACCGGAGCGCGGAGGTGCGGCTCCCGGAAGGGCTTTCGGAGCGGCTTCCGATACGGCTTCCGGACAGGCTGCCAGTGCGGCTTTCGGTCGGGCTTCTGGTGAGGCGGCGGCTCCGGGTGGCGAGGCCCGTGCCGGAAATGCCCAGCGTCGTGTAGCGGAGCCGGCCGCCGGGCTTTGCCTGGATCCGGCCGAAGCGCAGGTCCCAGCGCTGGTGCTGGGCCAGGTCCTGGGTGGCCTGCCACACCTCCTCCAGGTCGGCCTTGATCAGGGTCTCGACGTACACGCGCATACTGACACCGCCAGAAGTTGAGCGGACGCTTAATCGCAGACTAGAGCTATTTAAGCAGTCGCTCAAGAGGCTCGGAAGTGTCGGTCGGTTCTGGTACACAGGCGGCATGGGTGTGAGCGTCGATGAGTTCCTGGAGTTGCTGAAGGAGCTGCCCGAGGTCCAGCAGGGCCACGGCGGTGAGTGGGTCGCGCTGAGGGTGCACGGCAAGGGGTTCGGCTATCTGTGGGAGGCGACCGAGACCGTCGGGCTCAAGGCCACGATCGAGGAGCAGATCGCGCTCGTCAGTGAGCGGCCCGAGGTGTTCGAGGTGCAGTTCACGGCGGGGCGGTTCGGCTGGGTGGTGGTGCATCTCGACCGGATCGACGCCGAGGAGCTGTTCGAGCTGATGGCCGAGGCGTGGTGCCTGACCGCGCCCAGGCAGCTCGTCGACGACTTCGAGGCCACCCACCCGATCGGACAGAAGGTGCAAGCGCCGTAATCTCGGGCAACGTGACTTCTGTGAACGTGCGGCCGCGTCCTTGGTCCGACGACGACGCGCCGGTCTGGCTGCGGCCCTGGTCCGAGGAGGACGCGCCCGTCGTGCTGCGTGCCTTCCAGACGCCCGATCTGCGGCCGCAGGCGCCGCTGCCCGTGCTCACGCTCCAGGACGCCGCGGGCTGGATCGCCGCCTGGTCGGGCGTCGGCCACACCTTCGCGGTGACGGTGGGGGAGCGGGTCGTCGGCAACGTCGCGGTGGATCGGATCGACGGCAACGACAACGGATGGGTGTCCTACTGGGTGGTGCCCGAGGCCAGGGGGAAGGGGGTCGCGGCGGCGGCTGTCGAGCTGCTGGCCCGGTGGGCGTTCGACGAGCGCGGGCTCTACCGGCTGGAGCTGGGTCACCGCACGACCAATCCGGCCTCGTGCCGGGTGGCCACCAAGGCGGGGTTCCTGCCCGAGGGGATCGAGCGGGGCAAGCTCAGCGACGAGGGCGTCCGCTACGACGTCGAACGCCACGCCCGCCTCGTGACGGACTGACCGGCCGCACGCCCGTGGCCTGGTCAGGGTGAGTGGGGCTGAACTACCCTTTGCGGGATGGACAGCGCGAGTCTGGCCGCGGCCGGGCTGCTGGCGGCCCTGGGGCGGGCGTCGGAGATCTTCGCGGAGTTACGCCACCCCTTCGTCAGAAGTGAGCGCTTCACCACTTTCCTTCCTCCGGCCGGCGTCCGCGTCGGCGCCGTCTTCACCCTGCCCGACGGCCGCGAGGTGCGCTTCGAGGTGTCCATCGTGACCGGCGGCGACGTCTTCCACGTGGACGGCGGCATCGACGCGGAGGGCGAGCCGCTGCTGGAGCTGCCGCGAAAGAGCGTGCAGGCGATCCAGGACGGACTGGCCGTGTTCGACGACTACGCGGGGGAGGTGGCGGCTCCGGCGGTGCGGTTGATCGACGGTTTGCTCGAAGAATTGTCGGACAACTAGACGAAGAGTGTCTGGTTGTCTGACAATAGGTTCATGAGGAAGGGACCGCTCGCCGTCGTCGGCGCCTCCGTGCTCTGGGGAACCGCGGGCACGGCCGGCCTGCTCGTCACCGCCGACTCCGTGGCCCTGGCCGCCGCGCGGCTGGTGATCGGCGGTGCCGCGCTCGCCCTGCTGGCCGGAGCCGGGCTGCGCCGCGCGGTCAGCCCGGCGCTGCTGCTCGGCGCGGTGGCGGTGGCCGCCTACCAGCTGTGCTTCTTCGCCGCCGTGAGCCGTACCGGGGTCGCGATCGGGACCGTCGTCGCGATCGGCAGCGGGCCGGTGTTCACCGGGCTGCTGTCGTGGCTGCTGCACGGCCGCCGGCCGAGCGGGCGCTGGGCCGCGGCGACCACCGCCGCCGTCTGCGGCTGCGCGGCGCTGATCGCCGGCGGCGGCATCCGAGCAGACGCGCAGGCGGGCGCACGGTCGGGCGCGCAGGCGGGCGCAGAGGCAGGTGCGCAGGTGGCCGCGCAGGGTGGATCGCAGGTGATGGCCGGGATTCTGTTCGCGTTGCTGGGTGGGCTGCTCTACGCGTTCTACGCGGTCACGGCGGCGCGGGCGATCGGGCAGGGCGGTGAGTCCAACGCGGTGATGGGGGTCATGTTCGGCGGAGCCGCGGTGATCATGCTGCCGGTGCTGATGCTGAGCGGGACCGGCTGGATCGCCTCGCCCGGAGCCCTGGCCGCCGTGCTCTACCTCGGGCTCGGCACCACGGGCCTGGCCTACTTCCTGTACGGCCGCGGCCTGCGCACCACCCCCGTGGCCACGGCCGCCACGCTGGCCCTGGCCGAGCCGACCGTCGCCGCGCTGCTCGGTCTGGTGGTGCTGGGCGAGCGGCTGGCCCCGGTCTCGATCGCCGGGCTGGTGCTGCTGGGTCTCAGTTTGGTGGCTGTGGCCGTACCGGAACGTACACCGGAAATGCGGCTAGAGTCGCAGCCGTGACCTTGCCCCTCAGACCCGTCTCCACCGTCGGAGCGCTCGCCGACGCCCTGCGCAGCAGGGTGTTGTCTGGCGAGATCCGGCCCGGCACCGCGCTGCCCGAGCAGGAGATCGCCGCGGCCTACCGGGTGGCCAGGCCGACCGTCCGCGAGGCGCTGGCGGTCCTGGTCAGTGAGGGGGTGCTGCGGCGCGAGCGCAACCGCAGCGCCTATGTCCCCGAGGTGACGCTTTCGGACCTCGAAGATCTCATGTACGTCCGCCGCCCCCTGGAGGACCTGATGGCGCGGGCCCTGACCGGCCGGACGGTGCCGGGAGCGCAGGCCGCGCTCGACCGGATGGCCGCGCTGCCCGCCGACGCGCCCTGGTCGGACATCGTGGGCGAGCACATGGCGCTGCACCAGGCGCTCATCGAGGCGGTCGGCAGTCCGCGGCTGGAGCGGCTCTACGGCGCGCTGGCCGTCGAGACCAGGCTCGGGCTGGTCCGGCTGCGCGCCGTCTACAAGGACAGGGACGTGCTCGTCCGCGAGCACCGCGAGTTGCTGGAGGCCATCGCGAACGGGCCGGAGGAGGTCGCGCGGGCGACGGTGGCGGCGCATCTCAGCCACTCCTGGGGCGGCGAGGAGCGTCCCCCGGGTCCCGCCTGAGCGCCAATGAGCGCGAACCCTTGCGGTGGTGCCCCGTAACTCGCAAGAATCGCGGCCATGCACGGCAATCCGATGCCGGACTCCTACGTGTATGTCACGGAAGAGGGCGTCACTCGTCACTACGCGGACGGTAGCGTCGAAGCCCTCGCCTGGGAGGACGTGGTGGAGGTCCGTGTCGTCACCGAAGCCGGGGAAGACGTCCTCTACATCCTGCTCGACCGCGACGGCGAGGGCTGCGTCGTGCCGCGCTCGGCCACGGACGCCACGTTCCTGGCCCGCCTGCGCTATCTGCCCGACTTCGACCTCGATCGGCTGACGGTGGCGAGCGACTCCGCGCACGACGGCGTCGTGGTCGTCTGGCGCAGCCCCGACCCGCCGTCGGCGCTTCCCGATCTGGAGTACGACTAGCTCTGGTTCGGGAGTTCGGCCGGCTCTACGCCGCGCAGGACCAGCTCTGATCTCGTGTACGACTAGCCGTTTCGCATAACGGTAACCTCCCGAAATATCCTGGCAAAACTCGCATTTCACCTGCGTACTGCTGCCACTGATGGATCGTTCCGTCAACCCCTTCACCCGCCCGGCAATCGTCCGATTGTGGACATTTGACGGTATTTCCCGGGCCGGAATCGATCTTTACTCTTTAGTGGGGGCCGCCGCCCTTGTTGTTCGTGGGAGCTGTCAACCCACGAGGCTCAAGGAACGTCCGGTTATCGCGGTGCACAGAGTTGTCAGGATGGTGTTATGAGGGTGGGGACTGGGGAGTCCGCCGTCGTGCTCCTCGAGGCCGTACCACGCCGCGCGTCGAGCATCTGGACGCGCGCGTACCTACGGCTCCTGTTATCCGGGGACACGATGTGCGCGTTGTTCGCCTGCGTATGCGTGCTGGGTGTGCGGCTGATCGCCGGCGCCTACATCCCCGCGGCCGAGTACGTGCTGGGGTTCGGCCTCGTGGCCGCCTGGCCGCTCGCGCTCATGATGGGCGGCGCGTACCGCCAGCGCGCCAACGGCGAGGGAACGGAGGAGTTCAAGGCGGTGTTCAACGGCGGCGCCGGGCTGATGGCCGCCGTCGCCATCATGGCCTACGCCACGCAGACCGTGATCGCGCGCAGCTTCGTGATGGCCATGCTGCCGCTCGCGCTGCTGGCCACGCTCTACTACCGCTATCGCATGCGCAAGCGGCTCCACCGAAGGAGAGCGGCGGGCGACTACATGCGCCAGGTGATCGCGGTCGGGCACCGGGAGTCGATCCTCGACCTGGTGCTGCAGTTCCGGCGCCAGCCCTATCACGGAATGCGGGTGGTGGGAGCCTGCCTTCCTGACCATGCGATGGACGTGGACCTGGACGGGATCCCGGTGCTGGGATCGTTCGGCGACGTGGCGAGCGTGGTGGAGCGGGAGCGGGCCGACGCGGTGGCCGTGCTGGCCTGCCCCGAACTCGACGGGGCCGCGCTGCGCCGGCTGGCCTGGAGCCTGGAGACGGCGCGCACGGATCTGTTCGTGGCTCCGGCCCTGCTCGACGTGGCCGGGCCGCGCATCAGCATCAGGCCGGTCGCGGGGATGCCGCTGCTGCACGTGGAGCATCCCGAGTTCAACGGCAGCCGGCAGTTCGTGAAGGCCGTGTTCGACCGGATGGGCGCGGGGATCGCGCTGCTGGTCCTGGCGCTGCCGCTGCTGGTGCTGGCGCTGGTGATCCGCCTGACCAGCCCCGGGGGCGCCCTGTTTCACCAGGTGCGGGTCGGCCGAGACGGCAAAGAGTTCCGGGTCGTGAAATTTCGTACGATGGTGGTGGATGCGGAGAGGCTCAAGGGCGCACTCCTCGAAGAGAACGAGTTCGACGGCGTGCTCTTCAAAATTCGGAACGATCCAAGGATCACCCGGGTGGGCGCTTTCCTGCGGAAATACTCCCTCGACGAGCTGCCCCAGCTGCTCAACGTCCTGCGCGGCGAGATGTCCCTCGTCGGCCCTCGCCCCCCGCTGCCGGAAGAGGTGGGCAAGTACGGCGCCGACGTGCGCCGCCGCCTCGTCGTCAAGCCGGGCATGACCGGGTTGTGGCAGGTCAGCGGACGCTCCGACCTGACCTGGGAGGAGTCCGTCCGCCTCGACCTGCGGTACGTGGAGAACTGGTCGCTCATCCTGGACCTGCAGATCCTCTGGAAGACCTGGTCCGTCGTCACCCGTGGAGAAGGGGCGTACTAGCGGTGAAAGCACTCGTGCTCGCCGGGGGGTCGGGCACACGGCTACGACCCATCACGCACACCTCGGCCAAGCAACTGGTCCCGGTCGCCAACAAACCGGTCCTGTTCTACGGCCTGGAGGCCATCGCCGCGGCCGGGATCACGGAGCTGGGCCTGGTGGTGGGCGACACCCACGCCGAGATCGAGGCGGCCGTGGGCGACGGCTCGGCGTTCGGGCTGCAGGTCACCTACCTGCGCCAGCCGGCGCCGCTCGGGCTGGCCCACGCCGTGCTGATCGCCCGCGACTACCTGGGCGACGAGGACTTCGTCATGTACCTGGGCGACAACTTCATCGTGGGCGGCATCAACGACCTGGTGGAGCGGTTCGCCGGGGAACGGCCGGCGGCGCAGATCATGCTCACGAAGGTCGCCGACCCGCGGCAGTTCGGGGTCGCCGAGCTGGACACGGAAGGGCACGTGGTCGGCCTGGAGGAGAAGCCGTCCCGGCCCAAGAGCGATCTGGCGCTGGTCGGCGTCTACCTGTTCGGTCCGGCCGTGCACGAGGCGGTGGCCGAGCTCAAGCCGTCGGGGCGGGGCGAGCTGGAGATCACCGACGCGATCCAGTGGCTGATCGAGGCCGGGCTGCGCGTCGAGTCCTCGGTGATCTCCGGCTACTGGAAGGACACCGGCAATGTCACCGACATGCTGGAGGTCAACCGGCTGGTGCTCGAATCGGTCGAACCCCTGGTCCAGGGGCAGGTGGACGCGGTCAGCGAGCTCATCGGCCGGGTCGCGATCGAGCCGGGGGCGGTGGTCGAGCGCTCCCGCGTCGTGGGCCCGGCCATCGTCGGCGCCGGCGCCAGGATCCAGGACAGCTACATCGGCCCGTCCACCTCGATCGGCGCCTCGTGCACCATCACCGGCAGTGAGATCGAGTACTCGATCGTGCTGCCCAGAGCCACCATCGCCGGGGTCGGCCGGATCGAGTCGTCGCTGATCGGACACGACGTCGAGATCACGTCGGCCCCCAACACGCCCAAAGCCCACCGTCTCGTACTGGGCGATCACAGCAAGGTACAGATCAGTCCATGACAAGAATTCTGGTGACGGGTGGTGCGGGATTCATCGGCTCCCACTTCGTCCGGAGCCTCCGCGAGACGACCCCCGCCGACCCCCCGCCGTTGGATGGGGCCGAACTGGACGTCACCGTTCTGGACAAGCTGACGTACGCGGGCGACCGGGCCAACCTCGACGGGGTCGCGCACACGTTCGTGCACGGGGACGTCTGCGACGCCGAGCTGCTCGCCCGCGTCGTCCCCGGGCACGACCTGGTGGTCAACTTCGCCGCGGAGTCGCACGTCGACCGCTCGATCGAGGGCGCCGCGCCGTTCATGCACAGCAACGTCCTCGGCACCCAGACCCTGCTCCAGGCCTGCCTGGAGGCGGAGGTGCCGAAGGTGGTTCAGGTGTCGACGGACGAGGTGTACGGGTCGATCGACATCGGCTCATGGGACGAGGCCGCGCCGGTGCGGCCGCGCTCGCCGTACGCGGCCTCGAAGGCGGGCGGCGACCTGATCGCGCGCGCCTACGCGATCACGTACGGGATGAACGTCTCGATCACCCGCTGCGGCAACAACTACGGGCCCAGGCAGTACCCCGAGAAGGTCATCCCGCTGTTCATCACGAACCTGCTGCGCGGCAGGAAGGTGCCGCTGTACGGGGACGGCGGCAACGTCCGGGACTGGATCCACGTCCGCGACCACTGCGCGGGCATCCGCCTGGTCGCGGAGCGGGGCGAACCCGGCGAGGTCTACCACATCGCCGGCACGGCGGAGCTGACCAACAAGGAGCTCACCACCCGCCTGCTCGAAGCCTGCGGCCGGGACTGGGACATGGTCGAGTACGTCGCCGACCGCAAGGGTCACGACCGCCGGTACTCCCTGGACGACACCAAGCTGCGCGGCCTCGGCTACCGGCCGAGGGTCCCGTTCGAGCAGGGGTTGAAGGACACCGTCCGCTGGTACGCGGAGCACCGCGACTGGTGGGCGCGATGATCGCTCTTTTATGCCTGGAGGCGGCATGAGGTGGCTCATCACGGGGGCGGGCGGCATGCTCGCGAACGACGCCCTCGACCGGACCGCGCTGACCGGTGAGCCGGTGCTCGCGCTCGGGCGTGGCGAGCTGGACGTGCGCGACCGGCGGGCGGTGCGCGACTTCGTCTCCGCCTACCGGCCCAGGGTCGTGCTCAACTGCGCCGGCTGGACGGCGGTGGACGACGCCGAGGCGAACGAGGCCGACGCGCTGGCGGTCAACGGGACCGCCGTGCGCTGGCTGGCCGAGGCGTGCGACCTCGTGGGGGCGAGGCTGGTCCAGGTGTCCACCGACTACGTCTTCGACGGCACGGCCGCGCTGCCGTACCGGGAGGACGCGCGGACCGGGCCGGTGAACGCGTACGGCAGGAGCAAGCTGGCGGGCGAGGCGGCGGCGCTGGAGCACGGCCACTACGTGGTGCGCACGGAGTGGCTGTACGGCGCGCACGGCGTCAACTTCGTCCGCACGATGATCCGCCTGGCCGGGGAGCGGCCGACCGTGGACGTGGTCGACGACCAGCGCGGGCAGCCGACGTGGAGCGCCGACCTGGCCGACTATCTCGTCCGGCTGGCGCAGTCGGACCTGCCGCCCGGCGTTTACCACGGCACGAGCTCGGGGGAGACGACCTGGTGCGGGTTCGCCAAGGAGATCTTCGCGCTGCTCGGCGAGGATCCGGGACGGGTGCGCCCGGTGCCGTCCGCACGGCTGCCGCGGGCGGCGGTGCGGCCGGCCAACAGCGTGCTGGCCCACACCCGATGGCAGCCGATCAGGCCCTGGCGCGAGGCCCTGCACGCGGCCTGGCCCGTGCTGGCGATGAGCCGTCAGCGGAGCGTGGTGTGATCAGCGTAGAACTCCTCGCACGCGCGGTGGTCCGGCAGCAGCCCGCCGGCCAGCGCCTCCGCGAGGGTGGGCGCCTTGGCGTCCTTCTCCGACAGCACGGGCGCGACGCCGGCCGGCCAGCCGATCGACAGGTCCGGGTCGAGCGGGTGCACCCCGTGCTCGCGAGCCGGCGCGTAGGGCTCGGAGCACAGGTACGCGACCGTGGCGCTCGGGCTGAGCACCATGAACGCGTGCCCCAGCCCCTCGCCGATGAGCACCGCCGTGCGCGACTCGTCGTCGAGCGTCACGGCCTCCCACCGGCCGAACGTGGGCGAGCCCGCGCGCAGGTCCACGACGACGTCCATGACGCTGCCGGACAGGCACATCACATATTTCGCCTGTCCCGGCGGCACGTCGGCGAAGTGCACGCCGCGCAGCACGCCGTGGGCGGAGACGGAGCAGTTGACCTGGGCCAGGTCGAACCGCCGGGGCAGGTCGGCGGCGCGGAAGGCCTCGAAGAACGCGCCGCGGGGGTCGGTGTGGACGCGCGGCGTGTGACGCCAGGCGCCATCGATGCCGAGGGGATCCATGGTCCGACAGTAACGAGATCACCGGCCCCGGCGAAATATCAATCTCTTGGAGCGTGCGAATGATGACTTGCCGGTTATGCGGCTCGGCGGAGCTTGCCAGCGTGGTGGACCTCGGGGCCACACCTCCCTGCGAGCGCATCCTCACCGCCGAGCAGCTGGAAGAGCCAGAGACGACCTATCCGCTGCACCTGCGCGTGTGCACGTCGTGCTGGCTCGCGCAGATCCCGCCGCTGATCACCCCCGAGGACACCTTCACCGACTACGCCTACTTCTCCTCCTACTCCGCCTCCTGGGTCGAGCACGCCCGCGCCTTCGTGGCCGAGCTGGACCCGCGGCCGGACGCGTTCGTGGTGGAGGTGGCCAGCAACGACGGCTACCTGCTGCGGCACGTGGTGGACCGGGGCGTGCGCTGCCTGGGCATCGAGCCGTCGGTGAACGTGGGCGAGGCGGCCAGGGAACGCGGCGTGCCGACGGTGACGGCGTTCCTGACCCCCGAGAGCGCCCGTGCCGTCGTACGGGAGCACGGCACCGCCGATCACGTGGTGGCCAACAACGTCTACGCGCACATCCCCGACGTGATCGGCTTCACCGAGGGCCTGCGCACGCTGGTCGCCGACGACGGCGTGGTCTCGATCGAGGTGCAGCACCTGCTCACGCTGATGCGGCTGAACCAGTACGACACGATCTACCACGAGCACTTCCAGTACTACACGGTCGCCTCCGCCCGGCGCGCCCTGGCCGGCGGCGGGCTGACGCTGGTGGACGTGGAGCTGCTGACCACGCACGGCGGCTCCATCCGGCTGTGGGCCCGCCCCTCGGGCACGCCCTCGCAGCGGGTGGCCGACGTGCTGGCGATGGAGAAGGCGGCGGGGCTGCACGACCTCTCGGGCTACATCGACTTCTCCGAACGGGTGGCCAAGGTCCGGCGGGACCTGCTGACCTTCCTGGTCAACGCGGCCGAGGAGGGCAGCACGGTGGTCGGGTACGGGGCGCCGGGCAAGGGCAACACGCTGCTGAACCACTGCGGGGTTCGGCCCGACCTGCTGGCGTACACGGTGGATCGCAACCCGTACAAGCACGGCAAGTTCACCCCCGGCGCGCGCATCCCGATCTTCCCGCCCGAGCGCATCGCGGCGGACCGGCCCGACTACGTCCTCGTCCTGCCGTGGAACCTGCGGGACGAGCTGATCGAGCAGCTGTCCTACATCCGTGACTGGGGCGGCCGGCTGGTCTTCCCCATCCCCACACTGGAGGTCGTGTGAAGGTCGTCCTCTTCTGCGGCGGGTACGGCACGCGCATGCGTACGGGCGGCTCAGGCGACATGCCGAAGCCGATGCAGCTCGTCGGCCCGAGGCCGCTGATCTGGCACGTCATGCGCTACTACGCGCACTTCGGGCACAAGGAGTTCGTGCTCTGCCTCGGCTACGGCGCCGAGCAGATCAAGAACTTCTTCCTCAGGTACGAGGAGACCGCCAGCAACGACTTCGTCCTGCGCGGCGGCGACGTAGAGCTGCTCGGCAACGACATCTCCGACTGGACGATCTCCTTCATCCACACGGGGGTCGAGTCGTCGATCGGGGAGCGGCTGCGCCGGGTGCGCGAGCACCTGGACGGCGAGGAGATGTTCCTGGCCAACTACGCGGACGTGCTCACGGACGCGCCGCTGCCGGAGATCATCGGCAGGTTCGCCGCGTCGGGGGCGGGCGGCACGCTCATGGCGGTGCCGCCGCCGGGCACCTTCCACTGCGTGGAGGTGGGGGAGAACGGGATGGTCGGCCAGATCACCGCGGTCACCGAAATGCCCTTATGGGTAAACGGCGGATATTTCGTCTTACGTCAGGAAATCTTCGACCACATCCCCGAGAACGGCGACCTGCTCGTGGACGGCTGCAAGGAGCTGGCCAAGCGCGGCCGTCTGATGGCCTACCCCTACCGCGGCTACTGGCGGCCCACCGACACCGTCAACCAGCGCATGGAGCTGGACCGGGCCTACACCCGCGGCGAACGGCCCTGGGCCCTGTGGGAGCGGGTGTGAACCGGCTCTTCCCGGCCGGCCTGCGCCGGATCGCGCTGCTGGCGGCCCACTGCGACGACCTGGCCATCGGCGCGGGCGGCACGCTCCTGGTCATGTGCACCGCCCACCCGGGCATCAAGGTCGACGCGCTCATCCTGTCGGGGGGCGGGACCGTACGCGAGGAGGAGGAACGCACCGCGCTGGCCGCCTTCTGCCCCGGCGCCGACCTGCGCGTCGAGGTGGGCAAGCTGCCCGACGGACGGCTGCCGGCCCACTGGGACGAGGCCAAGGCCGCGGTCGAGGGGCTGCGCCTGCGTACCGAGCCGGACCTGATCCTGGCGCCGCACGCGGGCGACGCGCACCAGGACCACCGGGGGCTGGCCCAGCTCGTGCCCACCGCCTTCCGCGACCACCTCACACTCGGGTACGAGATCGTCAAATGGGACGGCGACCTCGGCCGGCCCAACGCCTACCAGCCGCTCGACCTGGCCCTGGCCGAGCGCAAGGTCAACCTGCTGTGGGAGCACTACCCCTCGCAGCGGCACCGCCCCTGGTTCGACAGGGAGGCATTCCTGGGGCTGGCCAGAATCCGCGGCATCGAGTGTCACGCACGCCATGCGGAGGCGTTCTACCTGCACAAACTCGCCCTAGATCTAGCTGGAGGCTGATCGGCATGCGTGTGTTACTCACGGGGCACCAGGGCTATCTCGGCACCGTCATGGCGCCGGTGCTCGCCCGGGCCGGCCACGAGGTGGTGGGCCTCGACTCCGGGCTGTTCGCCGAGTGCGTGCTCGGCCCGCCGCCGGACGACCCGCCGGGTCACCGGATGGACCTGCGCGACGTGCCGGCCGGGCTGCTCGAAGGCTTCGACGCGGTGATCCACCTCGCCGCGCTCTCGAACGACCCGCTGGGCGCGCTCGCGCCCGAGCTGACCTACGACATCAACCACCACGCCTCGGTCCGGCTGGCCAGGCTGGCCCGCGACGCGGGCGTGCGCCGCTTCCTGTACGCCTCCACCTGCTCGGTGTACGGCGCCTCCGGCGGCGACGACCTGCTCGGCGAGGACGCCCCGCTGCGCCCCGTCACCCCGTACGCGGAGTCGAAGGTCCGCGTCGAGGACGAGCTGATCGAGCTGGCCGACGCCGACTTCACCCCGGTGTTCCTGCGCAACGCGACCGCGTTCGGCTTCTCGCCGAGGCTGCGCGCCGACATCGTGCTGAACAACCTCGTCGGCCACGCCCACCTGACCGGGCAGGTTCGCGTGCTGTCGGACGGCACCCCGTGGCGGCCCCTCGTGCACGTGGCCGACATCGCCGACGCCTTCGCCGCCGCGCTCACCGCGCCGCGCGCGGCCGTGCACGCCAGGGCGTTCAACGTGGGCGGCGAGCAGAACAACCTGACCGTCGCCGAGATCGCCGAGCACGTCGTGGAGGCGGTGCCCGGCTCCGAGCTGCTGGTCACCGGTGAGACGGGAGCCGACCCGCGCTCGTACCGGGTCGACTTCTCCCGCATCCGCGCGGCGCTGCCCGAGCTGCACGCCCGCTGGACGGTGAAGGCGGGCGCCGTCGAGCTGGCCGACGCCTACCGGTGCCACGGGCTGACGGTCACGGACTTCCGCCAGCGCTTCACCAGGCTGGCCTGGCTGGCCGACCGCCGCGCGGCCGGCACGGTCTCCGAGGACCTGCGGACGTGACAGGCGAGGAGATGCACGCCCTGGTGGAGCGGCTCTACCCGCTGTGCCGCTCCATCACGGGCGACGGTGTGCGCGCCACGCTCGACATCGTCGGCGAGCACCTGGAGCTGGAGGTGCACGAGGTGCCCACCGGCACCCAGGTGCTCGACTGGACCGTGCCCAGGGAGTGGAACATCCGCGACGCCTACGTCAAGGACCCGTCCGGGACCAGGGTGGTGGACTTCCGGCGGTCGAACCTGCACGTCGTGGGCTACAGCGTGCCCGTCTCGGCCGTCATGACGCTGGACGAGCTGCGCCCCCACCTGCACACGCTGCCCGAGCAGCCCGGCCTGGTGCCCTACCGGACCTCGTACTACGCCGAGACGTGGGGGTTCTGCCTGAGCCAGGACACGCTCGACGGGATGGGGCCGGGGCCGTACGAGGTGGTGATCGACTCGACGCTGGCCGACGGGCACCTGACGTACGCCGAGCACGTCGTACGGGGGCGCACCGACGAGGAGGTGCTCATCTCCTGCCATGTCTGCCATCCGTCGCTGGCCAACGACAACCTGGCCGGCATCGCCGTGGCCACCGCGCTCGCGGGCCGGCTGCGCGAGCCCCGCCACACCTACCGGTTCCTGTTCGCCCCCGGCACGATCGGCGCCATCACCTGGCTGGCGCGCAACCGGGAGCGCACCGGGCGCGTGCGGCACGGGCTCACGCTGGCCTGCGCGGGGGACCCGGGTGCGCTGACGTACAAGCGCAGCCGGCGCGGGGACGCGCCGATCGACCGGGTGATGACGGCCGTGCTGCGCGACAGGCCGCACACGGTCGTCGACTTCGCGCCGTACGGGTACGACGAGCGGCAGTTCTGCTCGCCCGGCTTCAACCTGCCCGTCGGCAGCCTGACCAGGACGCCGTACGCGGGCTACCCCGAATACCACACCTCGGGAGACGACGTGGGCTTCGTCTCGCCGGAGGCCATGGCCGACACCCTGGACGCGCTGTGGGCGGCGGTCCAGGTGCTGGAACGTGACGGCCGCTACCAGAACCTGAGCCCGTACGGGGAGCCGCAGCTGGGCCGGCGCGGCCTGTACGGCTCACTCGGCGGCAGAAGTGACACGAAACAGGCGCAGATGGCGATGTTATGGGTGCTGAACCTGTCCGACGGCGATCACGGCCTGCTGGACATCGCGCAGCGGTCGGGCCTGCCCTTCGGGGCGGTCGCCGAGGCGGCGGGCGCGCTGGAGGGCGCGGGCCTGCTCAAGCGGGTGGGAGAGGGCGGATGAACCTGCGGGTGGGGGACCTCGTCGAGGTGCGGAGCGAGGCGGAGATCCTGGCCACGCTGGACGAGCGGGGCGAGCTGGAGAGCCTGCCGTTCATGCCGGAGATGCTGGCCTTCTGCGGGCGGCGGATGACCGTGCACAAGGTGGCGCACAAGCTCTGCGACACGATCAGCCGCAGCGGCATGCGGCGGATGGAACGTGCCGTGCACCTCACCGGGGCGCGCTGCGACGGCGGCGGGCACGGCGGCTGCCAGACGGCCTGCTCGCTCTACTGGAAGGAGGCCTGGCTCAAACGGGTCGAACCAGACGCGCCCCAGGCCCCGGCCGTGCCCGAGGAGCGGCTGCTGAAGCTGCTGGAGGTCAACACCCGCAAGGGCGAGGACGGCTACGCCTGCCAGGCCACCGAGCTGCTCCGCGCGGCCCCCACCTGCCTGCCCTTCCGCGACCTCGGCCAGTACGTCACGGACGTGCGCACCGGCAACGCGGGCGTGCTCGCGACCGTGCGCACGTTCCTCGTCGGGCTGTTCAACCGCTTCCAGGACGTCAGCAGGAAGCTGCTGCCGCGCCGCCTGTGGATCAGGGGCGGGCTGCGCTGGGGCTTCGTCCAGGGCCGGGCCGGCCGGGTCACCCCGACGGGCAGCCTGGACCTGCGGCCGGGCGAGCTGGTCAGGATCAAGTCGAAGGACGAGATCCTGGACACGCTCAACGATGACCTGCTCAACCGCGGCCTCGGGTTCGAGGAGGAGATGGCCCGCTACTGCGGCAGGACCGCGCGTGTGCGCGCCAGGGTCGAGCGCTGCCTGGATGAGAAGACCGGGCGCATGCTGCACATGAAGAGCCCCTGCATCATCCTCGACGACCTGGTCTGCGAGGGCGTCTACAACGCCAACTGCCCGCGCGAGTTCGTCCCGTTCTGGCGGGAGATCTGGCTGGAACGGGTGCCGGCCGGCGGGGAAGCCCCGTGAGCGAAGTCGGCGACATAGGCCGCAAGGCCGGGCGCGGCCTGCGCTGGAGCCTGCTCGGCAACCTGGTGATGCGGGCGGGCTCGTTCACGATGAGCCTGGTGCTGGCCAGGCTGCTGGTGCCCGAGGACTTCGGCGTGTTCGCCATCGCCCTGGCCGCCACCCAGTTCGTCATCTACATCAACGACGCCGGGGTGATCGCGGCGACCGTGCAGTGGCGCGGCCGGCTGGAGGAGGTCGCCCCGACGGCCACCGTGGTCGCCATCGCCTCCAGCCTGACCCTCTACGCCCTGTTCTGGGTGATCGCGCCGTTCTACGCGCGGCTGGCCGGCAGCGAGGACGCCACGTGGGTGATCCGCGTCCTCATGGCCACCAACGTCGTCTACGGGCTCACCGCGGTCCGCAGCGCCACGCTCATGCGCAGGTTCGAGCAGGACAAGCTGGCCTGGGCGAACCTGGCCGGTTTCGTCGTCACCGCCGCCGTCTCCATCACCCTGGCCGCGAACGGCGCCGGGGCCTACAGCTTCGCCTGGGGGCAGCTCAGCGGCGGCGTGCTCACCGGCCTGCTCGTGCTCGTCCTGGCCCGGGTCAAGATCGAGCTCGGCTTCGACCGCGTGCTGGCGGCCCGGCTGCTGCGCTTCGGGCTGCCGCTCTGCGTCAGCCTGGGCCTGGAAGGGCTGCTGCTCAACATGGACGCGGTCATCGTCGGCGACGTGCTCGGACCCGTGCTGCTGGGCTACTACCTGCTCGCGTACAACATCTCCAGCTGGGTGCCCGGCCTCATCGGCACCGCCATCCGTTACGTCGCGCTGCCCAGCTTCGCGCGCCTGGCCGAGGAGGGTGAGGAGTCGACGCGAGAGGGCGTGCGGCAGGCCGTGCCGCTGCTGGCCGGCCTGGTGCTGCCGATCGCCGCGCTGCTGAGCACGCTCGCGCCCGCGGTCGTGGAGTTCCTGTACGGCGCGTCCTGGCTGCCCGCCGCCCAGGCGCTGCGCTTCCTGGCCATGGTGATGGCCGTGCGCATGCTGAGCCTGCTCATCACCGACATCCTCGCGGCGCTCGGCCGGACGAAGGCGACCATGTGGGTGAACCTGTGCTGGGCCGCCGCGCTGCTGCCCGCGCTGCTCATCGGCGCCGGGCTCGACGGCATCAGGGGCGCGGCCATGGCGCACGCCGTCATCGCGGTGCTGGTCGCGCTGCCGCTGCTCGCCGTGGCCCTGCGGCGCTCGGGCGTACCCGTGCGGCTGGTCGGGGCGGGGCTGGCCCGGCCGCTGCTGGGCGGGGCGCTGGCCGGCGGCGTCATGACGGCGCTGGCCACGGTGATCGACGGCGCCTTCTTCGAGCTGTGCGTGGCCGGCGGGGCGGGGCTGCTGCTGTTCGTGCTCGTCGTGGTGCCGCGCGCCGTGCTGAAGCGACTCGTACGCCAAGGGAGGGTCCATGCGCGACTCTGAGCTCGTCTCGATCGCCCTGCCGGTACGCAACGGGGCGGAACGCCTCGAAGGCGTCATCCGCTCGGTGCTGGGCCAGGACCATCCGAGCATCGAGCTGGTCATCTCCGACAACGCCTCCACCGACGCCACCGAGGAGCTCTGCCGCGACCTGGCCGCGGCCGACGAGCGGATCGTCTACCACCGGCACCCGCGCAACGTCGGCCTGCTCGGCAACTTCACCCACGCGGCGAGGATCTCGCGCGGCGCGTACATCCGCTGGATCGGCGACGACGACCGCCTGGAGCCCTCCTGCGTCTCCCGCGCCCTGGCCGCCTTCGCCGCCGACGAGCGGCTCGTCCTCGTCACCAACCAGGTGGCCTACACCCGCGGCGACGGCCAGGTCACCACCATCCCCTACCCGGGCCCCGCACAGGGCGCCGGGCTGGGCTCCGACGACCCGGTCGAGCGGTTCACGGAGATGCTCAGGCTGCTCAACGAGAGCCCGTTCCTCATCGATCCGCTCTACGGGCTGCTGCGGCGCGGGCCCGCGACCGAGATCCCGCGGCGCAACATGCTGCGCGAGGACGAGGTGTACGCGGCCAAGCTGGCACTGGCCGGGCCGTGGGCGCATGTTCCCGAGGTGCTCTCGCACCGCAACTGGCGGGCCGAACGGATCACCCGGCTGGCCGGCCGGCTCGACGTGCCGCCCTGGCAGTCGCATCTGGCCAACACGCTCCAGTGCCGGGAACTGCTGCGCTGGCTGCGCCAGGCCGAGCTCACCGAGGCGCAGCGCCGCCGGGCCCGTACGGCGGTGCTGCGCATGTTCGCGCGACGGCAGCGGCGCACCATCGCGCACAGGAGCCGCAAGCTTCTCTCCCTGGCCCGTCTCGTGTAACACGTCCGATGAACAGAGCGATTTCCCGTTTGCAGCGGGACAAAATGTGACGGGGGCGGAAAAGTGCGCTTCTGGAGGACCATCCTTGGTCTGGCCCGGAAGAAGGTCGTGGGGCCGCCTGTCGTCATCGCGGCCATCGGGCTCGCCCTGGCCGCCTACTTCCTCATGCCGAGCCGCTACGTCTCCACCGCGTCCATGGTGCTCACCGTGCCCGCCACCGGCGGCACGCTGGAGACCGAGCCGCAGAGCCGGACGGGGCTGACCAACCCGCTGCTGCAGTTCAACGACGCCCTGCGCACGACCGCGGGCATCCTCATCCTGGCCACCAACACGCGCGACGTGTACGCCGAGCTCGGCGCGCCGGAGAACGGGCCCACCGCCGTGGTCGTCAACGACGGGCGGACCAACCCCGACCTGCTCGGCATCAGCACCAACGGGCCGTTCATCTACGTCGAGGTCGAGAGCGACTCTCCCGCCACCGTGCGGGAGGTCATGCGCAAGGCCCAGCTGCGGGTACGGCTGGAGCTGGCCAAACGGCAGACCGCGCTGGACGCGCCGATCAGCACGCACATCGGGATCATGGACGTGATGCCGCCCACCACGCCCAGGGCGTCCATCGGCGACCGGCTGGCCGCCGCGGGCTTCGGCGGCGTGCTCGGCGTCGTCGGCGGGCTGGGCCTGGCCTACGCGGTCCAGCGGATCCGCTCCACGCGCCGGGCCGGCACGGACTCCTCGTCCTCGCCCGCACCCGAGCCCTCGGAGGACTCGACGGAGGCGGAGGAGGCGGAGCAGGGGGTCTGGGCCGAGGTCGTGGCCGAGCAGCCGGTGGCGGACGGCGTTCCCGCGGTCAACGGCTCCAGGTCGCGCCTGCCCATGATGTCCGGCTTCCCGCTGACGGTGGACGAGCTGGCCGAGGAGACCACCGGCCCGATCCAGGTCATCGAGACCGAGCAAGAGAAGGACGAGTCCGAGAAGGACGACGGGCCGGATGAGGACGGGCCGGATGAGGACGGGCCGAAGGAAGGTCAGCTCGACTCGACGACCTGAGCGCACCGCGCGATGGCGGCCGCCCTGGCCTCCGCCGGCGTGTGCGACTTGGCCGAGATCATCATCCCCACCGCCTCCTGCGGCAGCCGGTCGGCGAAGGCCACCGCCTGCGCCACGTCCCACGGCTCGTGGTTGTAGCTCAGGTGGCAGATCGTGGTGTTGATCGGCGGGTCCGCCTTCAGCACCTCGTCCACGAAGACGCCGTACAGGATGAACTCGGAGACGTGCAGCTGGGAGTTGAACGCGTCGAGCCAGTCGCGTCCGGTCACCTGGGTGATGCGCCGCTGCATGGCCCGGACGATCTCCGGGTCCCAGAAAGTCAGCGCTGTCACGTAGTCGGGCAGCGGCGGGGACGGGGCGGGCGGCAGGCCGAGCAGCTCGCGGGCGACCCGGTGCCAGATGACGTGCCGCTCCATCTCGGCCGTGACGCCGTTCTCCAGCCGGTACAGGCACAGCCGCCCGTCGACGGTGAAGGACTCGGCGCTGGTCGGGCGGACGAGCACGGTGTCGGAGTCGATGATGAGCATGGCGTCGGCGTCGAGCATCCCGGCCGAGGCGATCTTGACCGTCTGCTGCATCACCCAGCCGCGCAGCGGGGGCCAGGGGCGGCGGTAGTTGACGTACAGGTCGGTGCCGGGCAGCCGCAGGTAGCGGCGGGGCAGCAACTCCGAGCGGACCCACACGTGGCAGCGGGGGCCTTCGAAGCGGGCGAAGGCCGCGCGGTCGCCCGGCGGGACGAAGACGTGGTGGATGGTGTCCTCGGAGGTGAACTCCAGGACGGAACGGTGCAACTCGGCGAACAGCTCGGCGTCCAGGGCGTAGGACGGGGTGATGACCGCCAGCTTGCTCACGGATGACTCCCATCGGGTCCGGTGATCCGGGAGCACCGCTCGATCGCCCCCGGCCCGGCCGCCATGGGCCCGCCCCTGTCGCGCCGCGCGATGAGCACCGCCTTCACCGCCTGCTGGGGCCACTCGGCCGCGCGGCGGTGGCCGGGTGAAAGTTAGCCTCTTGTATCCATATCGGCGGGCGATAGCTGGTGTTACACGGCTTGTGTAACGCTCCACCCTGTTTCGGGCGACATCCATGAGGCGGGACTCGCAGGGGAGGGCGCGTGGATTTCTGGGGGACTGTCCTCGTCCTGGCGCGTCGGTGGTACGTCGCCGTTCCCGCCTTCCTGGCCGCCGTCGGCGCCGCCTTCTACGCCTACTCCACGGTCCCGATCACCTACACCACGACCGCGGTCCTCCTGCTCACCGCGCCCAACAGCGGCGGCACCCTCCCGTCCGACCCCGACCTGCCCCTGCCCCGGGTCAACCCGCTGCTCAACTTCGACCACGGGCTCGAGGTGGCCGCCTCCATCCTGATCAGCGTCATGAGCACGCCGGACATGGTGGCGGAGATGGGGGTCACCAGCGAGGGCCCGACCAAGTACGCGGTGACCAACGGCACCAACAACCTGGAGTCGCTGGCCACGGGGCCGCTGGTGTTCGTGGAGGGGGAGAGCCGGTCGCCGCAGGAGGCCACGGCCATCGTGCACAAGGCCGTCGCGCGGATCAGGCAGGAACTCGACACCCGCCAGCGGCAGGTGCGGGCACCCGCGGGCACGTACATCACGATCAGCGAGGCCGTGCCGCCGACCAGTCCGGCACCCCAGCAGGGCAGGAAGCTGCGCTCGGCGGCGGCGGCGCTCGGCCTGGGGGTGATCGCCTCGCTGTCCGCCGCGTTCGCGGCCGAGAGCCTGGCGGCTCCGCTCGGCGCCCGCCTCGCCCGGCGCCGCCCGCTCCGGGTCCGCCGGCTGGCCGGGAAGACGGGGGCGTGACCGGTGGCCGCCCCTGCCCAGGCGCCCGCGACCGCCCGGCTGCCCGGCGCGCCGCCGCTGCCGGGGCGGGCCGACGGGGCGACCGTGGCCGCGGTGTTCGCCGCCGTGCTGCTGATCGTGCCGGCCCGGCTCGTGCTGAAGGGTCTGCCCCTGTCGCTCACCCCGGCCAACGTGGTGAGCCTCGGCGCGGCGGTGCTCTGGCTGTGCGCGCAGCTCACGCTCACGCTGGGGGCGGCCAAGGGACGCAACCCCGTGCGCACGGCACTGTTCGCCTACTTCACCTCGATGGTGGCCACCTACGGGATGTCCACCTGGGGCTACATGGACTCCGACGAGCTCAACCTGAGCGATCACTCGTTCGTGCTCGTGATCGCGACGGTGGGGCTGGCGCTGACGGTCTGCGACGGCGTGCGCGACCGGCGCAGGCTGGATTTCGTGCTCAGGACCCTGGTCGTCTGCGGGGCGGTGATCTCGGTGATCGCGGCGCTGCAGTTCCTGCTCTCCATCGACCTGACCAGGTTCCTTGAGCTGCCGATCCTGCGCTACACCAGTGAGGGCGACTCGTTCGTGCTGGAGCGGGCCGACCTGCGCCGGGTGGCCGCGACGACCGGCCATCCGATCGAGTTCGGCGTCACCTGCGCCATCCTGCTGCCGCTGGCCGCCCACTACGCCACCCGGGCCCGGCTGCGGGCCGAGCCGGCGCTGCGGTGGTGGGTGTGCACGGCGCTGATCGGGCTGGGCCTGATGTTCTCGGTGTCGCGCTCGGCCATGCTGAGCCTGCTCGTCGTCGGCGTGGTGCTGTTCGCCGGCTGGTCCTGGCGGCGGCGGTTGGCCACGCTGCTGGTGGCGGCCGGGTTCCTGGTGGTGATCAGGGTGACCGTGCCGGGCCTGCTCGGGGCCATCACGGGGCTGTTCACCGACCTCGGCAACGACGAGAGCATCCAGTACCGGACGCACGACTACGCCGTGGCCGCCCAGCAGATCGGCCAGCACTTCTGGCTCGGCCGGGGCCTGGGCACCTGGTACGCCCCCAAGCACCAGATCTTCGACAACCAGTACATCCTGTCCATGGTCGAGACGGGCCTGCTCGGCACCGTCACCTTCGCCGCGCTGTTCGTGGTGGCCTGCTACGCGGCACTGCGGGCCAGGCACCTCAGCACCGACCCAGGCGACCGCGACCTGTGCCTCACCGTCGCCGCCTGCCTGGTCGTGCCGCTGGTGGGCTCGCTCACGTTCGACCTGCTGTCCTTCGCCACCGTGACGGGCCTGGCGTTCGTCCTGGTCGGCACGGCCGGAGCGCTGCTACGGGCGGCCAGGTCCGATCAGCGGGCGGGTCGGCAGGCGGATCAGCTCTCTCCCGCGCAGGCCAGCGGGCCGACGATCGAGGTGATCCGATAGTTCTCGTCGATGGTGACCAGCTCGTTGCCGGACCACTCCGTCCGGCCGCACTCGGAGTCGGCGGGCCCGTACGCCCAGGACTTGTCCACCACCTTGTTGCCGCGCACCACCTGCCGGCCGCGGGCGTTGCGCACCTGGAGGCTGTAGGTGCCGCCCATGATGAGGTTGTCGGTGACGACCACGTCCTCCGACTTCTCGTCCACCAGGAAGATCGGCGCGGTGATGTCCTTGGCCTCGCGCTGGTCGACGGTGTTGTGGTGGAACAGCAGGCCCTTGCCGCCGTTGTAGGACTGGATGCCGTCGGAGTGGTCGCCCGGCCGCGAGCAGAGCTTGACGAAGGAGTCGCGGATCTCCACATCGTCGCCGGAGACGCGGAAGCCGTCGCTGTGGCCCTGCACCAGGACGCGGGTGGCCCGGTACTTGTCGTAGCCGATCGCGGGCAGCGGCTCGCACTTGGCCGTGGTGCCCACCGTGGAGTCGGTGATCGTGAACCGGAACGACTCGGGCCCGTCGGCGTTGATCACGTCGCCGTCGATGACGCTGTTGGTGATCGTCACGTCGTTCGCGTGGATCAGCAGGTGCCCGGGGATGTGCACGCCGTCCAGCACGGTGCCGTCGGTCCGTACGCGGTAGGCGACGTTCTCCGTGTTCAGCCGGATCTCTTTCAGCTTGACGTCCCGGGGCGCGCCGGTGCAGGCGGGCGTGGGGTGGTCGGGGCAGGACGAGCCGTCCGTCCGGACGATCATGGGGGAGGGCGCCGGGGTGGGTGTCGCGGCGGGGGCCGCGTCGCAGGCGGCCGGGGCCAGCGCCGCGGCGAGGAGCAGGAGATGACGGGCGCGCATGGCCGCCTCTCAGGCGCCGAGCCGGGGCAGCAGCTCGGCCCACGAGCCCGCGTCGAGGTCGCGCGGGCTGACCTCCGCCGGGGGCAGGGGCCAGGCGATCGCCAGGTCGGGATCGTCGTACCGGACCGCGAGATCCGCGCTCGGATCGTGCTCCCTGTCGATGCGGTAGCAGGTGTCCGCGAAGTCGGTCAGCGCCTGGAAGCCGTGCAGCAGCCCTGGAGGCACGTACAGGGTCAGGAAGTCCTCGTCGTCCAGGCGCACCGCCATGCTGCGCCCGAACGTGGGCGAGTGCGGCCTGGCGTCCACCAGCACGTCGTGCACCGCGCCTCTCGCGCAGCGCACCAGCTTGCCCTCGCCCCTGCCGGAGCGCCCGTGCAGGCCGCGGACCGTGCCCAGGCGCGACCTGGACTGGCTGTCCTGGATGAACGCGCACGCGTCCAGGCCCGCCGCGGCGGCGGTGGCGGCGTCGAACGTCCTGGTGAACAGGCCGCGGCTGTCGCGGTGCGGCGACGGCCGGAACAGCAGCACCCCGTCGAGCTCGCCCTGCTCCACTTTCATGTCTCGTCCTTCCAGGAGGCGGTCTGATGAAGGCGTCGGTGAGCGTCGTCATTCCGGCGCACAACGAGGAGACGGTCGTCGCGGCGGGGCTCGACGCGCTGCTCGCGGGGACGGCGCCGGGGGAGTTCGACGTCGTGGTGGTGGCCAACGCCTGCTCCGACCGGACGGCGGCGGTGGCGGCGCGGCCCGGCGTGCGGGTGCTGGAGACGTCCGTGCCCGGCAAGGTCAACGCGCTGCGCCTGGGCGACGCCGCGTGCCGGGTCTTCCCCCGGGTCTACCTGGACGCCGACGTACGCCTCGACGCGGCCTCCGTACGGGCCCTGGCCGAGGCGGCGGGCCGGCCGGGCGTGCTGGCCTGCGCGCCCGTCCCCGAGTGGGACCTGAGCGGCACCGGCCCCGTGGTGCGGCGGGTGCACCGGGTGCACGACCGGCTCGTCGCGCCGTCGCGGGCGCTGGCCGGCGTGGGCGTGTACGTGCTCGACGAGCGCGGCCACGAGCGCGCGTTCCCCCTGCCCGACGTGATCTCCGACGACGGCTGGGTGGACGGCTGCTTCACCGGCGCCGAGCGCGTCGTGGTCGATGCGGCCCGGTCCCTGGTACGCCCGCCGGGCACGGTCCGCGCCCACCTGCGCCGGCGGATCAGGGTCCGCAGGGGCAACCGCGAGCTGGCCGCGCTGGGCCGGCCGGGCCGGGCGCTGCGGCCGGCCGCGCTCGGCGCGCTGCTGGCCGGTCGCCAGGTCAGTCCGCTGGACGCCGCCTGCTACCTGACGGTCCTGGCCGCGGACCGGCTGCTGGCCAGACTGCGCGGCGGCGCCACGGGCTGGGGCACCGACGCGGGCAGCCGTCATCAGGACCCCGCGCGTTCGTAGGCGGTCTTGGGGGCGGGCGTCACCGCGGCCCCTCGCGCGGTGTCTCCTCGCGCGGTGCCCCCTCGTGCGGTGCCTCCTCGCGCGGCGCCACGGCGGCCTCGTAGGCGGCCAGCAGGGCGATCTTCGAGTGCTCCCAGGACAGCGGCCCGGCCACCCGTTCCCGGCCGATCTCGCCCATCCGCCGCCGTTCCTCCGGGTCGTCGAGCAGCCGGGCGATCAGCTTGGCGAACTCCGACTCGTCGTCGGCGGGCGCGTACAGCGCCGCCTCGCCCGCCGACACGCGGGCCTCGCGTAACTCGAAGGAGACGATGGGCCTGGACATGGCCATGTACTCCATGACCTTGTTCATCGTCGAGACGTCGTTGAGCGGGTTCCGTGGATCGGGCGACAGGCACACGTCGGCCGTGGACAGGTAGCGCATCAGGTCCTCGTCGGGGATGCGTCCCGTGAACTCCACGCAGTCGTCCAGCCCCAGCTCGCGGGCCAGCGCGACCATCGCGTCGAACGTGTCGCCGCCGCCGACGAACACCGCGTGCCAGTCCGCGCGCCCGTGCTCGTCGCGCAGCCTGGCCAGGCTGCGCAGCGCGTAGTCGACGCCGTCCTGCGGGCCCATCACGCCGAGGTAGCACAGCAGGTACGGCTTCCCGCGCCGTACGGACGCGTCCGGCGGCACCTGGTGGAACCGCTCGACCACGGGCGCGCTGCGCACCACGAACACCTCCTCGGGCCGTTTGCCGCCCCGCGACAGCGCGACCTGCCGGTAGCTCTCGTTGGTCGCGATCACCACGTGCGCCGCCCGGTACGTCATCCGCTCCATCCACGACACCGCGCGGAAGAGCAGGTCCCGGCCCCGGCCGAAGCGCGACAGGTACAGCTCGGGCACCAGGTCGTGCTGGTCGAAGACGTACCGGGTGCCCCGGCGCCGCATGGCCAGCGCGACCAGGAAGAACAGGTCCGGCGGGTTGCACCCGTGCACGACGTCGAACCTGCCGAGCCGCCGGGCCAGGCGGAAGGTGTGCCACAGGGCGGAGCCGTACTCGCGCAGGAAGCCGGCCGGGCCGCCGGTGGCGGCGCGCAGCGGATAGCGGTGGATGTGGACGCCGTCGATGACGGCCTCCGCCTCGGTGTCCTGTCTGGCCCCCTGGGGGCAGATGACGTGCACCTCCCAGCCGGCCTGGCGCAGGGCGGTGCTCTCCTGCCAGACACGTCGGTCGAGTGGTACGGAAAGGTTCTCGACGAGGATGAGCGCTCTACCACCCAATGCCTGTGTAGTCCCTTCTGCCCCGTTGGGTTTCCGCGTCCGGGATCCGGACGAGGTCGACGATCGTGCGGTCGCCGGCCTGGTCGAGGGCGGCGAGCACCCGCTCGTCCAGGCATCCGACGACGCACACCTCGGCGTGGTCGAGCACCTCCTCCGCCGAGTCGCCGAGCAGGTCGCCCAGGTGCGGCAGCCGTTCGGCGATGTAGGCGCGGTTGGCGCCGACCAGCCGCGACAGGGTCACGTTGGCGTCGTAGATGCGCAGGTCGTAACCCTTGCCGAGGAGCCGCTCGGCCAGCTCCACGAGCGGGCTCTCGCGCAGGTCGTCCGTGCCCGGCTTGAACGACAGGCCGAACATGCCGATCCGGCGCCGGCCGGAGGCGGTGATCAGCTCGAAGGCACGCTGGAGGTGCGCGTCGTTGGCGGGCAGCACGTGCGACAGCAGCGGGATCGACACGTCGGCCTTCCTGGCCGCGTAGACCAGGCCGCGCAGGTCCTTGGGCAGGCAGGAGCCGCCGAAGGCGAAGCCGGGGCGCAGGTAGGCGGGGCTGATGTTGAGCTTGCGGTCGGCCAGGAAGACGTCCATGACCTGGTGGGAGTCGAGCCCGAGCGCCTGGCAGATGGCGCCCATCTCGTTGGCGAAGCCGATCTTGACCGCGTGAAAGGCGTTGTCCGCATATTTCGTCATTTCGGCTACGGGGATGGGGACCCGGAAGACGTCGCCGGGCAGGCCCTCGTACAGGGAGGCCACCACGTTCCCCGTCCGCTCGTCCGATTCGCCGATCACCGTCTTCGGCGGCGCGAAGAAGTCGCGCACGCTGGTGCCCTCACGCAGGAACTCGGGGTTGACCGCCACCCCGAAGCCGGCGCCCGCGCGCAGGCCCGAGGCCAGCTCCAGGATCGGCACCAGCAGCTCGACGCAGGTGCCCGGCAGCATGGTCGAGCGGAAGACGACGACGTGACCGGGCCGCAGCGCCCGGCCGATCTGCTCGGCCACCCGCTCCAGGTAGGTCGTGGACAGGCTGCCGTTGGGCGCCGACGGCGTGCCCACGCAGACCAGCGACAGCTCGGTGGCCGCGACCGCCTCGGCCGCGTCGGTGGTGGCGCGCAGCGCGCCCCCGGCGGTCGTCTCGGCGATCAGCTCGCCGATGCGCTCCTCGACGATGGGCGCGTGCCCGCCGTTGATGAGGTCGACCTTGGCCGGATTGACGTCCACGCCCACGACCTGATGGCCCATGGAGGCCAGGCAGGCGGCCGAGACGCACCCCACGTAGCCGAGCCCGAAGACACTGATCCGCATAGCCGCCCTCCGTGTTGGACCGTCTATGTGGAGGGCGTAATGCGTTATCCCCCGCCTCCAAGGGATATGTCGGGTATGCCGTTTGGAACGTTACCGATTTCTTCCGGCGCGGAGGGACCGCACGGCCGCCCTGGCCCGGGTGCCGGCGGCGGCGGTCCACCGGCGGGCCGGATTCCTGGTCACGATGCCCTGGCAGACCACGCTCTCGCCGGTCCTGGCCCGCCGCTTGTACTCGTCCTCGCCCCGCCCGAGGTCGATCCTGGCGATCCCGAGCGAAGGGGCCGCCGCGACCAGCTCGCGCAGCAGGATCCAGCCGGGGGACAGCTTGGCGTACGCCGGGTCGTAGACGGGGAACCACCAGTGCAGCACCCCGCCCGACCTGAGCCCGAAGTGGGCCGCGAGCAGGTGCGGCCCGGCGCGCAGGGTGGACAGCACGCCGCCGAAGCCCGGGTCGCGGGTGCTGAGCAGCCCTTCGAGCAGCTTGATCCGGTCGGGCTCGGCGAAGTAGTCCTGGGCGCCGGTGGCGGCGTACTGGGCCCGCTTGAGCTCGATCACCCGTGCCAGCGCCCCGGCGTCCACCGAGTCCGCCTCGAACCTGACCGCGCCGAGGTCCCGCTCGGCCCTGGCGGCCCTGCGCCGCGCCTGCCCCATGTTGTCCTTGCCGCTCTTGGAGGCCCGGCCCAGATAGCCCGTCAGCCCGCCGGTGACGTCCAGGTAGGGCGACGGCCTGCGCGAGAGCACCCACCGCTCGAAGCCGGGGGCGTCCGGCACCAGATGGTCGAACGCGTAGCCGCTCGCGCCGTTCCCGAGCAGGTCGAGCGGCCGGAACCCGGCGCCGGCGGCCAGGATCGGCCCCTGGAAGTCCGCCCCGGGCCAGCCGGCCGGGCGCAGCAGCCGGCCGTCGCGGTGGTGCGGCACGAACACGTCGTCCCCGACGGCCACGTGGACGGTGCGCCCCGAGGCGTGCACGGCCGCGGAGAAGCCGGGATGGAAGTACGGGCTGTCCAGCGCCGGGTTCGCGGCCCGTACCGTCTCCCAGGCGTCCAGCTCGGCCGCGGAGAGCTCGCCGAACGTCCTGACCCGCAGGCCCGTCATTGGGGCAGGGCCGTCATGCGCCGGGAGGGGCGCAACAGCGCCACCACACTGGCCCTGGACGTACGCCGCCCCGCCAGCGCCCGCACGGCCTCACCGGCGAGCACGGCCACGTAGTACGCCGTCCCGCGCACGGGCCCGTGCCGCCGCCGGAACAGCCGGACCTTGTTGACGACCAGCAGCGACGCCAGCACCGGATCGATCCCCGACGCGCCGCCGATGTGCTCGACCACCGAGGCGGGCTCGTACCAGGTGGCCCAGCCCAGGTCAGCGGCGCGCAGGCAGTAGTCCGTCTCCTCGCTGTAGAGCAGGAACGACTCGTCCCACGCCCCCACCTCGCGGATCATCCGCGGCGCGAGCATCAGCGCCGCCCCCGTCGCCCAGGCGAAGGCGCCCGGCCTGGCGTAGTCGCGCGGGTCGGTCACCAGCTCGCCCGCCGTGCCCATGCGCCCGGCCAGCGCCCCGCCGACCACCGCCTCGGCCACAGCCCGGCCCACCGTGGGCATCCGGCGCAGCGAGGGTTGCAGCGTGCCGTCCGGATTGACCATGTACGGCACTACGATGCCCCGGCCCGGCTGCTCCAGGCAGTCCAGCAGGGGCGCGATCGCCCCCGAGCGCAGCCGGCAGTCGGGGTTGAGCACGTAGACGCCGTCCAGCCGGTCGAGGTCGAGCGCGGCGATCCCGGCGTTGATGGCCGCCGCGTATCCGGCGTTCCTGCCCACCTGCACCACCGTGACCGGCAGGTCCGCCCGCGCGGCCGCCAGCGCCGTGGAGTCGTCCTTCGAGGCGTTGTCCGCCACCACGACCGCGGCCAGCTCCACCCCGGCCGCGCCGGCCGGCAGCGAGTCGAGGCAGCCCTGGAGCACGTCCGCGCTGTTGTAGGTGACGATGACCACCGCGACCCTGCGCATCAGCGCACCCGCTTGTACAGCCGCATGCCGAGCTTGCCCACCCGGCGGGCCGGCGAGGGCCCGGCGAGCACTCCGTCGATCCACGCGGCGTCCAGGTCGCGCCGCAGGCTGGTCCGCGGCTGCAGCCACGAGCCCGCCCTGGCCCGGCCGCCGTCGCTGGTGTACGCGCGGGTCACCCCCGCGCGGCGTAAGCGGCGCAGCACCCGTCTGTCGTAGGAGCCGAACGGGATCGCCACCCTGGACACGGGCGTGCCGGTCAGCTCGCCGAGCACCTCATGGGCCCGGGTCAGCTCCTCGCCCGCTTGGGCCGCGTCCAGCGTGCGCCAGTCGCGGTGCGCCCAGCCGTGCGAGCCCACCCGCATCCCCTGGCCGACCAGTTCGCGCACGCCGCCGGCGTCGAGCCGGCCCGGCTCACCGAGCAGCCCCGCCAGGACGAAGAACTCCGCCTCCAGCCCGCGCTCCAGCAGCCGGGGGAGCGCGATCTCCACGTCGGAGGCGTTGCCGTCGTCGAACGTGAGCCGTACGTCGGGCCGCCCCGCCACCGCGTCGACCACCCGCTCGAACTGCTCGACCGACACCCACGTCTGGTCCTCGCCCCGGTCGAGCTCCCGGGTGGTGCCGCCGATGCCGTGCACGGTCAGATTCGTCACCGCACGCATCCCGCCCCCTGATCAGAGTGCCGCCGAGAGTGTTATCGCCGCCCGGGATGGACCGTTACAGGCGACTTGCGTGCCAATCGACCGTCCGGCTGAGGCCCTCCTTCAGGGAGACGACCGGCCGCCAGCCCAGGACGCGGGCGGCCGGCTCGATGTCGGAGCGCTGCGCGCGGTCCAGCGGGCGGGCGGCCACCGCGCCGTACACGGGCCTGGCGGGGCCGCCGACGATCTTCGCCAGCAGCTCCGCGGTGTCGCGGATGGAGACCGGCTCCGGCGTGCCGATGTCGAGCACGTGCCCGGCCGCGTCGCCGCTCGCGCCCGCGCGGACGAACGCCTCCACCACGTCGTCCACGTACACCCAGGTGATCAGTCTGGTCCCGGACGTCAGCTCGGGCTTCTGCCCGCGCAGCAGCGACAGCGTCACGTACGGCACCAGCCTGGCCAGGTTCGGCTCGCCGGGGCCGTAGACCATGGCCACCCGCAGCACCGACACCGGCACCTGCCACAGCGCGTGGTACAGGCGCGCGTACCCGGTCGCCGCCGCCTTGGCCGCCGCGTACGGGGAGCCGGGAGCCTGCCCGTCACGCGGCTCCTCCACGGACCCGGCCAGCACCACGCTGCGCACCGAAGTGCCGGTCAGCGCGGTCAGCAGGTTCACCGTGGCGCCCAGGTTGCCCGCCAGCGTGGGGCCCACGGTGGCCGGCTCGCGTCCGCCGGTGACTTCACCGGCCAGGTGGAAGACCACCTCCGGCTCGACTTGCGTGACCAGCTTCGCGGTGGCGGCGGCGTCGGTGAGGTCCACCGCGTGCCAGCCCCGGCTTCCCCGCTCCGGTGGGCGGCGGCTCACCGCGTGCGTCTCCGCGCCCAGCTCGGTCAGCCGCCGGACGAGGTGGGAGCCGATGAACCCGGTCGCGCCCGTTATCAGGGCCCGCGTCCCGTTCCAGACGGACATGCGGCCTCCGCGGTTCCTTCAGTCGTGTTGTTCGGGTGACGGTATGGGATCGCCCGAATCGTGCCAGACGTTTCCCGACCCCGCCCGGAGCTCCGCGCGCGTGCTCAGCAGGATCGGGCAGTCGTACGCGGAGGCGCGGCCGAACCGGTTGCCGGTGACCCGCTGCCCGGTCAGCGGCCGGCCCAGCGGCGTGTGGTCGATGTTGACCACGCAGGCGCCGCCGTCGAGGTAGTTGTCCTCCACCCGCAGGTCGTCCGCCGATGACTGGACGGCCGCGTTCGGGTCCTCCGTGGTGGAGACGTCGATCGTGTTGTGCCGCAGCGTGACGCCGCGCTGCTCGGCGAAGGCCTGGACGCCGTCGTTGTGCGTGGACTCGCCGCCCTGGTCGGGATCGCTGGCGAACCAGCTCAGGTCGTGGATGTAGGAGTCCTGGACCAGGGTGCCGGTGTGAGCCTTGATCCCGTCCACCGTACCGTGGAACTCGCTGCGGTAGATCTTGGTGTGCCCCGCCCAGATGCCGTCGATCGACGGCGAGGGATGCGTGGGGTAGAACTCGGAGTCCTCGATCACGGTGTCGCGGGCGTGCTCGCTGTCGACCAGCGGGCGCGTCTCCTCGGTGGGGCCGCCGCGGAAGACGCACTTCCTGAACGTGACGCCGCGCGCGGTCACGGTGACGAAGCCGTAGAAGACCTGGCCCTCGACGACCTCGCCGTCCCTGGCGAAGATCTGGTCACCGGCGACGTCGGTGAGCGTCGTGCCCGGGGGGACGCCGGTCGAGGCGGCGTCGGGGAAGCCGGCCGGGACCGTCGCCGGGGGGCTGACCGCCTGGTCCGCGGCCTGTCCCGGCTGCTCTGCGGCCTGTCCTGCTTGGTCCGCAGCCTTTTTGGCCTGGTCTGTGGCCTTCTCGGCTGGTTCGGCCGTCTGTCCGGCTGGGCTCCCGGCCTGCCCGGCCGGCTCGGTCAGTTCACCCGCGACGGCCACGACCAGTGCCAGGGCGGCGACCGCGGCTACAACGTACGACCACGTCCTCGCCACCCCGGCATCGTCGCGAAAAATCAGCCGATGCGCCAGGTGTCGCCACCCAGCAGCAGCTCTCCCAGGTCGCCGGGCCCCTTCTGGGCCACGGCCTCTTCCAGTTGCTCGGCCATGAGCACGTCGTACGCCGGCCGGTCCACCTGACGGAAGATGCCGATCGGCACGTGCTCGAAGGCCGGCTCGTCGAGCCTGCTGAGCGCGAAGGCCACCGACGGGTCGGGGTTGTGCGCGTCGTGCACGAGGATCTCGTCCTCGCTCACGCCGTCGCGGGCCACGACCTCGATGCCGCCGTTCGCACCGCGGACGACGGCCTTCGAGGCGCTGGTGATCGGCTGCCCGTGCTCCAGCCGCAGCGTGATGTCGTCGCGGACCTCGGGGTCCTTGAGCTGCTCGAAGGCGTTGTCGTTGAAGATGTTGCAGTTCTGGTAGATCTCGACCAGCGACGTGCCGCGGTGCTCGGTCGCCTCGCGCAGCACCGACTGCAGGTGCTTGCGGTCGGAGTCGATGGTCCTGGCCACGAACGACGCCTCGGCGCCGATGGCCAGCGAGATCGGGTTGAACGGCTTGTCCAGCGAGCCCATCGGAGTCGACTTGGTGATCTTGCCGACCTCGGAGGTGGGGGAGTACTGGCCCTTCGTCAGGCCGTAGATCCTGTTGTTGAACAGCAGGATGTTCAGGTTGACATTGCGCCGCAGCGCGTGGATCAGGTGGTTGCCGCCGATGGACAGCGCGTCGCCGTCACCGGTGATCACCCACACGCTCAGGTCGGGCCTGCTGGCGGCGAGCCCGGTCGCGATGGCCGGCGCCCGGCCGTGGATGGAGTGGAAACCGTAGGTGTTGAGGTAGTACGGGAAGCGCGAGGAGCAGCCGATGCCCGAGACGAACACGATGTTCTCCCGCTTGAGCCCCAGATCGGGCAGGAAGCTCTGCACCGCGGCCAGGATCGCGTAGTCACCGCAGCCCGGGCACCAGCGCACCTCCTGGTCGGACTTGAAGTCCTTCATGCCCTGCTTCACGTCGGTCTTCGGGATGAGCGACAGGCCCTTCCCATTAACCAGCTCAGTCACTGTCGATCACGTCCTGGATGACTCCGGCCAGCTCCTCGGCCTTGAACGGGAGCCCGCGCACACGGTTGTAGCTGATCACGTCGACGAGGAAGCGCGCCCGCAGCAGCAGCGCCAGCTGACCGAGGTTGATCTCGGGCAGCAGCACCTTGTCATAGCGCTTGAGCACGTCGCCGGTGTTGGCGGGCAGCGGGTTGAGGTGACGCAGGTGGGTCTGCGCGACCTTGCCCCCGCTCCTCCTGATGCGCCGCACGGCCGCGGCGATCGGCCCGTACGTCGAACCCCAGCCGATGACCAGCACCTTCGCGTCACCGTCGGGGTCGTCGACCTCCAGGTCGGGCACGTCGATGCCGGCGATCTTGGCGGCCCTGGTGCGGACCATCAGGTCGTGGTTGTTCGGGTCGTAGGAGATGTTGCCGGTGCCGTCGGCCTTCTCGATGCCGCCGATGCGGTGTTCGAGCCCGGGGGTGCCGGGGATGGCCCACGGGCGGGCGAGGGTCTCCGTGTCGCGCTTGAACGGCAGGAACTCGCCGTCGGCGCCGTTGGGCTCGGTGGTGAATTCCTGCGAGATGTCCGGCAAGTCGGAAATCTCCGGCAGGCGCCATGGCTCCGAGCCGTTGGCCAGGTAGCCGTCCGAGAGCAACATGACCGGAGTGCGATATTTGACGGCGATCCTGGCCGCCTCGACGGCCGCGTCGAAGCAGTCGCTCGGCGACATCGGCGCCACGACCGGCACCGGCGACTCGCCGTTGCGCCCGAACAGCGCCATCAGCAGGTCGGTCTGCTCGGTCTTGGTCGGCATGCCGGTGCTGGGACCGGCCCGCTGCACGTCCACGACGATCAACGGCAGCTCGGTGGTGACCGCCAGGCCGACGGTCTCCGCCTTCAGCGCCACGCCGGGGCCGCTCGTCGTGGTCACGCCCAGCGCTCCGCCGAACGCCGCGCCCAGCGCCGCGCCTACGCCCGCGATCTCGTCCTCCGCCTGGAAGGTGCGGATGCCGAACCGCTTGTGCTTGCTCAGCTCGTGCAGGATGTCGCTGGCCGGGGTGATCGGGTAGGACCCCAGGAACAGCGGCAGCTTCGACTGCACACTCGCGGCGATCAGTCCGTACGCCAGCGCCTGGTTGCCGGAGATGTTGCGATAGACGCCCGGCGCCAGCCGCGCCGGCTTGACCTCGTAGGAGACCGAGAACGACTCGGTCGTCTCGCCGTAGTTCCAGCCGGCCTGGAAGGCCGCGATGTTGGCCTTGGCCAGATCGGGCTTCTTGGCGAACTTCTGCTCGAGGAACTTGACGGTCTGCTCGGTCGGCCGGTGGTAGAGCCAGGACAGCAGGCCGAGGGCGAACATGTTCTTCGACCGCTCGGCGTCCTTCTTGGACAGGTCGAAGTCCTCGAGCGCCTTGACGGTCAGCGAGGTCAGCGGCACCGCGTGCACCCGCCACTCGCTCAGCGACTCGTCCTCCAGCGGGTTGGCGGCGTAGCCGACCTTCTGCAGGTTGCGCTTGGTGAACTCGTCGGTGTTGGCGATGATGTCGGCGCCCCTGGGCAGGTCGCCCAGGTTGGCCTTGAGCGCGGCGGGGTTCATCGCCACGAGCACGTTCGGCGCGTCGCCGGGCGTGAGGATGTCGTGGTCGGCGAAGTGGAGCTGGAAGCTCGACACGCCGGGCAGGGTGCCTGCGGGCGCGCGGATCTCGGCGGGGAAGTTGGGCAGCGTCGACAGGTCGTTGCCGAACTCCGCCGTCCCCGCGGTGAAGCGGTCACCGGTGAGCTGCATGCCGTCGCCGGAGTCTCCAGCGAACCTGATGATCACGCGATCGAGTTGCTGGACCTGCTTTGTCACAGCTCAGTCCTCCTCGACGCGCCGATGCGCGGTTGCCTGGGCGCGTTCTCTGTATCCATGCTAGATCCTCGGAAGGTCACGCGTTTGCCAGCCGCGTTGAGCGGGTAAACGCGGTTGACGTCAGTCAGGGTGAGGTGGGAGAGCGACGACACAGCCCGGACGCGAGCCTGCAGAGGTCTACATGCAGGCGGGCGAACAGGACGGTTCGGGTCACGAGCGCCAACTATACGTCCCCCTACTACGTGCGTTACGTCAGGGGCTGCTTACCCTGCAGCTCGTTTCCTGACCCGTACAGGCGTCCGGCCTGCATCCCCGCAGAGCCGTACAACTCAGGAACGGTGACGAACCTGTAACCCTTCCCGCGCAACCTTTTGAGGATGTCCGGAACCGCCGCGACGGTTTCCCGATGGATGTCGTGCATAAGAATGATCGCACCTGGATGCGCCGCACGCACGGTCAGGTCCGCTATGTCGCCCGATTCGCCGGCTCGTCCCCCGATCTGGTCCTTGGTGTCGACGTCCCAGTTGACCAGAGCCAGCCCCATGTCGCGGGCGACGTCACGTACCCGCGGGCTCACCGCCCCGTACGGCGGGCGCACCAGCGTGGGCGTCTGCCCGATGACGTCCGCCACCACGCTGTTGGTCTTCCCGAGCGAGTCGGCGATCTTGCTGCTGGCCTGCTTCGACAGGTCCCTGTGCGCCCAGCTGTGGTTGCCGACCAGATGACCCTCCGCGCTCATCCGGCGCACCAGCGCCGGCTGCGCCATCGCGTTGCTCCCGACCGTGAAGAACGTCGCCCGCGCCCGCGCCCCCTTGAGCGCGTCGAGCAGCTTCCCCGTGTACGGTCCCGGCCCGTCGTCGAACGTCAGCGCCACGCACTTGACCCGCCCGCAGTCCACGCCGCCGGCCCTGCTGCTGACCGTGCCGGGGCTGGTTGTGGGCGCGAAGCGGGGCGGGCCGCCGTGCGTCGCGCTGCCGGCGCGCACGCCCTCCTGAGCCCGCCGGCCCAGATCCGACAGCAGCGGCTCCGCCTGCCAGGCGGGCACCGCCACGGCCAGCCGGCCGAGCGAGCAGGGGCCGAGCTGGCAGTCGTCGAACTCGACGACGAGGTCCCCGTTCCGGTTGAAGGCCATCGAGTCGAACGTGTCACCGCCGGGCCGCAGGTCGTCCTGCTCGATCCGCGGCTTGCGCTCCTTGAACTGCTCCTTGACCAGTGCCGCCAGCGTCCTGAGCGCCGTCTTGCCCGCCAGCAGCCCGGTCGAGTCGACCGCCTTGCCGGCGCCCGGGTCGTACCAGTAGGTGCGGGTGGAGTTGCCCCATCGCGCGCCGAGATATTCGCCGGTGCGCAGCCGGACCGCGACGGCCTGGGGCGAGGCGGCGGCGAGCTGCCAGTCCACGTTCAGCTCGGGGCGGGGCGTCAGGTGCTCGTCGCCTCGGGTGCGGTCGTGGAAGTCCTTCATCTGCCGTTCGGCCTGGGCGCGCAGGGCTTTGGTGAGCGCGGGGGCGCCGGGCAGTTCGGGGTAGTTGATGTGCACATATCTGCTGTCCACGGAGTCGCCTTCGGTCAGCGTCCTGGTGGACAGGCCGACGACGCCGGCGGGGTCGACGAAGTCGATCATCGTCGGCTCTGCCGGGACCATGACGTCCTTCCCGTCGCCGGCGGCGGCCATGCCGCAACCGGAGGCTGAGAGGGCCAGCAGAGCGATCCCCATACAGAACCGCGATTTATGCATGCATGTCAGGTTATGGTGCCGATCTTACCTTTTACTCCGATTTTGGGGGATAGGTCCAGAGGCTTTGACCGGTGCGGGTACCTCTCCTCGGGTTACCATCGCGTTCATGGACGGCTACTTCGGCTCGTACGCGCTGGTCGCCGCACTACTCGCCATCGGCGTCGCCATCGTGGCCGGCGCCCTGTTCGCCAACCGCCTGCTCCGCCCGAACCGCCCGACCCCGGAGAAGCTCACCACGTACGAGTGCGGGGTCGACCCCGTCGGGGAGGGGTGGGCGCAGTCCCAGGTGCGCTACTACGTCTTCACGTACCTGTACGTCGTCTTCGCCGTGGACGCCGTCTTCCTGTTCCCCTGGGCCACCGTCTTCGACACGCCCGGCTACGGGCTGACGACGCTGGTGGAGATGTTCGTGTTCCTGGGGTTCATCGCGCTCGGCATCGTGTACGCCTGGCGCAAACGCGTCCTCACCTGGACCTGAGCACCGTCATCCCACAGCGCGCCGAGGTTGCTAGCGCACGAGGACAAGCTGGACGAGCACGGCGAGCGCCGTCACACCCGCCGACACGACGCTGATGACGACGAACCGATTGCCGCCCTCGTCCTCCGCCCCGCGAACGGTCTCCTGCAGCATGCGAAGGCATGAGAGGGCAGCGGCACACGCCCCGGCCCCCAGCACCCCGAGGACGCTCGTCCCGCCCGACTGCTCGGCGACGAGGAAGAAGTAGAGCAGTTCGCAGACGATCACCAAGCCCGCCGTCGGCAGACCCCAGGAGATCCAGAGATCCGACGCTTTAGGAGCCCGAGCCGCGGCCTTCCGTCCCCAGTTGCGGTGATAACGCTCCTGGGGCGTCATGCGCCGGTGCGGGACCTTCGTCGAGAACTCACCCTGACGGCGGGGCCTGTCTCCCTTGCGTAAACGCTTCTTACTGGAACCGTTACCCACACCCGTCCAACGCCCCTGCAGATCACGAAGTTCCACCCACACCCCCGACGGTGCGCCTCGACCAGCCCGCCCCCGAGCGGCGCGCGCCCCCCACCTCCGGAAGCAGCCAACCCACCACGTAATCGCGCGAGCCGAGCCGCCGACGAACCCCTACGGAACACCCCCTTTGGCGCCATTCCTTTGCCTGACCAGTGATCCGCGCAAGAATGGGCGACATGGCAGCAACGGATCTCCCGATGCCCACCGTGGGCCCGATCTCCCGGTTGGCGCCCAAACCGATGCGTTTCGTGCTCAATTGGGGCCGCCGTTATTCGCTCTGGGTGTTCAACTTCGGGCTGGCCTGCTGCGCCATCGAGTTCATCGCGACCTCCACCAGCCGCCACGACTTCATCCGCTTCGGCGTGATCCCGTTCGCGAACGGCCCCAGACAGGCCGACCTCATGATCGTCTCAGGCACGGTCACCGACAAGATGGCCCCGGCCGTCAAGCGCCTCTACGAGCAGATGCCCGACCCGAAGTACGTGATCTCGTTCGGCGCCTGCTCCAACACCGGCGGCCCGTACTGGGACTCCTACTGCGTCACCAACGGCGTGGACCAGATCATCCCCGTCGACGTGTACGTCCCCGGCTGCCCACCCCGGCCCGAAGCGCTCCTGTACGGCATCATGAAGCTCCAGGAGAAGATCGCCGGCGAGAAGCTCAGCGACCGCTATGTCTGGTCCCGCCCGCACGGCGACTCCCCGGAAGCGGACCAGTCATGACGGCCACGCCCCCGAACGGACAGAACGACCCCGACGCGACCCCGCACGGGCAGGGCGACTCGACCACGACCCCGACCGGGCGGGACAACTCCGACCCGGCCCCGACCGACACCGAAACAGCTGAGGCCGAAACAGCCCAAGGCGCAGTGACCGCCCGGATCTCGGCCTACTTCGGCGACCGCGTCGACATCTCGGAGTCGTACGGCGACACCACCGCCGACGTGGCCCCCGCCGACTGGATCGCCCTGCTCACCTACGCCCGCGACGACCTCGGCCACGCCTTCTTCGACTGGCTGACCGGCGTGGACGAGCCACCGGACGCCTTCCTCGTCGTGGCCCACGTCTACAACCCGGAGACGGGCGGCCGGCTGCTCCTGCGCACCCGCGTACCCAAAGACCACCCTCACCTGCCGACCGCCGTGGGCGTCTACCGGGGTGCGAACTGGCACGAGCGCGAGACGTACGAGATGTTCGGCGTGATCTTCGACGACCACCCCAACCTCGTGCCCCTCCTCCTGCCCGACGGCTTCGAAGGCCACCCGCTGCGCAAGGATTTCATCCTCGCCGCCCGCGTCGCCAAGCCCTGGCCGGGCGCGAAGGAACCGGGCGAATCAGGACACGGCTCCCCGAGCCGCCGCAAGACGCTTCCGCCAGGAGTACCCGCCGACTGGGGGCCGCCCGATGCTTGAAGTGGTGCTGAGCTTCGTCGTCATCCTGATCGTGTTCCTGGTGCTGCCCCTCATCATCGGGCAGACGGAGCACAAGGTCATGGCCCACATGCAGTCCCGCCTCGGCCCCATGTACGCGGGCGGCTTCCATGGGTGGGCGCAGCTCATCGCCGACGGGGTGAAGTTCGCGCAGAAGGAGGACGTCATCCCGGCCGCGGCCGACCGCCGCATCTTCATGATCGCCCCAGGCGTGGCGCTCGTCCCGTACCTCGTCGTCCTGATCGTCATCCCCATCGACCGCGACCGCGTGGCCGTCGACCTCGACCTCGGCCTCTTCTTCGTCCTCGCCGTCATGGGCATCGGCGTCCTCGGCTCGATCATGGCGGGCTGGGCGTCGGCGAACAAGTACTCCGTCCTCGGCGGCATGCGCTCGGCGGCCCAGCTCATGTCGTACGAACTGCCCCTCGTCCTCGCGGCCTCATCGGTGGCCATGGCGGCCGGCACCCTGTCGCTCCCGTCGATCGTCGAAGCGTGGCAGTGGTGGTGGCTGCCCTGGCAGGCCATCGGCGGCATCGTCTTCTTCCTGGCCGGCCTGGCCGAACTCCGCCGCCCCCCGTTCGACATGCCGATCGCCGAGTCCGAGATCATCATGGGCCCGATGACCGAGTACACAGGCATGCGCTTCGCGCTCTTCATGCTCTCCGAGTACGCCGGCATCGTCGTCCTGTCCTTCCTGACCACCGTCCTGTTCCTGGGCGGTTGGCAGGGCCCGTTCCTGCCCGGATGGCTGTGGACGCTGCTGAAGGTCTTCCTGCTGGCCTTCGTCGTGATCTGGCTCCGCGTCACCTACCCGCGACTTCGCGAGGACCAGCTCCAGAAGCTGGCCTGGGCCGTCCTCGTCCCCCTGGCCCTCGTCCAACTCGCCCTCACCGGCATCGTCAAGGTCCTCATCTGACCCACCCAGGTCACGCCGCTCTGCGTACATGCATGGCGCCCGACCGTTCACCCCCACGCATGTGCATGGCGGATGACCACTCCCGCCCACTCACCTCTACACACATGCACGGCGGATGGCCACGTCCGGCCGTCGACCTACGTACATGCAGGCTGACCATGTCCGGCCGTTGTACCTCGACGACCACGTTCAACCATCCACCCCTGCACACATGTACGGCGGACGGCCACGTCGGGCCATTCACCCCCACTCACCCAACGCGCCGCGCCACCGTGAAGAAACCTTGCCGCACCCCCAACCGTCGTACTCAGTAGGGGCCCACTGGAGGTACGACGCGTGACCGACAAGCTTCTCCCAAGCGCGGGCGCAACCGAGGACGCCCCATGCCCCCAGACCATCCTCACGTCGAACCATCCCCACACGCTGACGGCCACAGACCCGACCACCGGCGACTCGACCACCCTCACCCCGGCCCGCCTCTACCTCTACCGCCACACGCGACAGACGACCTCCGACGAAGAACCCCCGCCCTTCGCGGGCCTGGCCGCTCTGGACGCCGATGACCTGATACTTCTCGACCTACCGGGCGAGTGGCACATCGAGCAGTTGAAGGAGTTCGCCCGCAGGGCGGAGATCCCCCTCCAAGACGCCCGCAACCACACCTCCCGTGAGACCCGCATCGCCCTCGCGGCCCGAGCTCCCGGCTGGCGCCGTATGCACGGCCTCCCCAGCCCAGCCCCGACACCGCGCTGGCGTAAGCCGGTGGCCATCTGCGCCGGAATCGCGGGCGCGGCACTGATGATCTATCTCGCCATGTCGGGGCTGTGGCTGGCCTGGCGCGGTCTGTCCACCTTCGGCCGGATCATCCTGGACCTCGTGGACGGCAAGTGGCTCCTGGTGGCCTTCAGCCCCGTCCTGCTGCTCCTGCGCCCCCTCCGTGCGAAGTTCCATCGTTACCAGGTCAAGCGCGGCCTCGCCCTGGGCCCGTACACCGGCCTCCACCTCATCCTCGGCGCCGCCAACAAGCTCCAGGTCCGCACCGGCAACGCCGTCATTGCCGAGTTCCGCCTCGGAGAGCTCCACGGCCAAGCGTTCAGCCTCCTCCTCTACCGCCACGAGAACCTGACCGGCCTCCTCATCCGCGACCGCTACGACCGCCCCCTCCACCACCTCCCAGGCCCGTGGTCCCCCCACCACGTGGAACACTTCGCCAGACGCCACGACCTCGCCCTGGCCATCCACCAGATAGACCGCGACGAATACACAACCTTGACCAAGCGAACCCGAGAAGCCACCCCCTGACCCCACCCACGCGTACGGGCGTCGGCACCGACTCCGTCCACGGGACGAAAACGAAGAAAGTGACTCGAGGGCTCTCGGATTCTTCACACGGAGATGGGTCGGTCATGCGCGGCCATGCCCGACTGCGCCTCGAACCACAGGAGGGTGCTCGTCCTGAACCCCGATGGTGATCGCTACCGCGCGGTCCTCCGGCTTGAGCGTCGTCTGATTCGACACCGGCACCATGTACACGTCCAGACGCCGGCTCCAGCCGACGCAACACGTCGTCCACCAGTCGCGCGGCGCGCCTGAGCTTGGGGGCGCGCCCGAGCTTGGGGGCGCGCCCGAGCTTGGGGGCGCGTCCGAGTATGGGGGCGCGTCCGAGTATGGGCGGCAGGACTGGGAGCGGACCAACACCCGCGACGAGTGGGTAGACCAGTTACCCACGTCCGACATCACCATCTCAGCGTGGGCCGCAGCATCCCGTGCGAACCGCCGATTCCAGAAGCCCGACCGGGGCAGGACCGGCGGTTCGGCACGCGGGTGGTTCCCGATGGGCCGCGGTGACGGGTTCGGTAGCATCGGCGGGAGCAGGGTGAAGCGTCGGAACGCCCTGCCGGCCGCCCGGGTCCCCATGGCGCTGATGGGAGACAGCCGTGGTGGATCACCGACCGACCTTGATCATGGGAGCCCGCGGGAACATCGGCCGGCTCGTGCTCGAACAGCTACTGGCCGACGGCGTCCCGGTTCGCGCCTCCGCGCGACGGCCGGAACCCGGCTGGTTCGCCGCCGATCTGACCGATCCGGCCAGCCTGCGTCCGGCGTTCGACGGGATGGCGCAGGTGTTCCTGTACGCCACCCACGAGGGCGCCCCCGCTGTCGCCGAGGCGGTGCGTGCCGCCGGGGTGGAACGCGTCGTGCTGATGTCCTCGGGCAGCGTGCTCCACCCGACGTCGGCAGGCAACCCGATCACCGAGAGGCACCGCGAGGCCGAGGCCGCGTTCGCCGCGCAGCCCGGGGTCGAGCTGGTGCCGATCCGGCCGCTGGTGCTCGCCACCAATGCTCTGGGCTGGGCTCATCCGATTCGCGAGGGTGGCGGCCTGCCTCTGTACCGGCCGGACGCCCTCACCGCGCCGATCCATGAGCGCGACGTCGCCGCCGTGGTTAGCGCAGCGCTGACCGGTACGCCCACGCCGGCGATGAGCGGCATGCTCACCGGCCCGGCGCGGCTCACCCAGCGCGAGCAGGTCGCGGCGATCGGCCGCGCGGCGGCCAGGAGGATCCCGGTGATCGAACTATCCAGAGACGCCGCACTGGAACACTTCTCGCGGTTCATGCCGGGCGAGGAGGCCGAGGCGGTGCTGCGGTTCCTCGACGACGCCGCCGCCGGAAACTCGCCCGCCACCTCCACCGTCGAGGAGGCGCTGCGCCGCCCCGCGACCGGGTTCGACCAGTGGGCAGCGGACCACGCGCCCGAGTTCCAGGATGACCAGGCCATGCCGACGACATAGGCGCCCAGCGGTCTTCTCCCGCGCGGTTGACGGCCTACGAGCAGACGCCATCACGCCGCCACCGGCATCCGGCCGGGGCCTCTCGCCTGCCGCCGACCTGACGAGCGTGGCGGGGCCACGCAGCATCTCGCGAGCCGGGCCACACAACCGCGCTGGAGGCAGCGCCGACCTGCACACCCACCGAGACCACAGAGCGCTACGGCTAGGTCAACCGGGCCATCCCCCCAGACAAGCCACCCCGGAACAGCCATCTCCGACCACACACCCCAACCGCAACACCGGACCTATCGCCTCCCTCACCTCACCTCACCTCACCTGTGGTGAAGCCCTGAGTCGACAACATGCCCTGCGCACTTCAGCCCAGGCAGGCCCAACCGGAACGTCCCTCCGTACATAAGCTCGACCGAGTCGCAGCCAGCGACGTGACGCCCTACCTGCACACCTGTACCCGTGCGGGCCCCACCGGAGGAGCCTTCCCTGCATACCCCGCCGCCGCTGGGCCAGATGGGAACAGCTCTTCCTACACACCCCGGACCAAGCCGAACGGGAGGAGAACCACCTTCCTGCACCCCCGATCGAGCCGATCCGGACAGGAGCGGTACTTCCTGCATAGCCGAACCGAGGCGAGCCGGATGAGAAGAGCTTCTACACAACCCGACCAGGGCACCCGGACCGCACCGGTCCTTCTTGCATATCCCAACCGAGGGCAGGCGGGAGCGGAGTACCCCTCCGTACATACCTCGCCCAAGACGGCCCGGACGGAAGCGCCTCTTCATACACACACTTCGACCCGGACGGGCCGGAGGGAAACCGCCTACATGCATATCCCGATTGAGCGACCGAGCTGGAACGGCGCCTTCTGCATACCTGAACCCAGGGAAACCGGGTAGGGAGCGGTCCCTCCTACACATTCCGGACCGTGCCGAGCGGCAGGGGACCCGAGCTCCTACACCCCTCGATCGGTCCGAGCGGAACGGAAACGGCGCCTTCTGCACACGCGAACCCAGGGGAGCAGGGGGAACCAGCCCTCCTTGCATACCTCGCCTCAGACGGGGCGGACGGGAACAGCTCCTCCTACACACCCGGACCCAGACAAAGCCGAAGGGAACCTTCTCCTGCACACTCCGATCGACCGATCCGAACAGGAAGGGCGCCCCCCTGCATACCCGAACCCGAACGAGCAGGATGGCAACAGTCCACCCTGCATACCCCGACTCAGGGTGAGCCAGACGGGGACGGCCCTCCTGCACACCTCGACGCGACAAGCAACCAGCAGCAGTTCTCCCTGCATCGGAGACCCGCACTAATCGAACCAGAGTGACTGTTCCTGCACGCCGGGGCCCCCGCGCCGGCTGAACGAGAGCCGACTTCCTATCTACGTCGACTTCCACCCGTCAGACCAGCACACGCCCACCCACTCCGCCCACGATCGAACCCCACTCACTCACCGCCGCGGAAGCTGCCCCCGCCGCCAACACCAGCCACCCACCACCGACCACCACCGAACCCAGTGACCACCAATCACCGACCACTGAACCCAGCGGCCACCAACAACCGAACCCAGCGGCCACCAACCGACCCCGCACCCTCAAACCCGCAGATGCCCGAACCCTCAAACGCCCAAAACCCTCAAACGCCCAGAAGCCCAGCTCAGCGCACGATCGCCAACATCACGTCCGAAGCCGACGGACGTTCGTCAGGCCGCTTGTTGAGGCAAGCCCCCACAATCCCCCGCAACCCCGGCGGCAACGGCGACAAGTCCGGATGAAAGGTGAGCACCCGGTTGAACACCGCCGGCACCGTGTCCTCCCCGAACGCCGGCCGCCCCGTCGCCGCGAACATGATCGTCACAGCCCAGCTGAACACATCGGAAGCCGGCCCCACGGTCTCACCGGACAGCTGCTCAGGCGACATGTACGGCGGCGTCCCGACCATTTTCCCCGACGTCATCGTCACCTGATCAAGCGCACGAGCGATACCGAAGTCGATCACCCTCGGCCCGTCGTTCCCGATCAGCACGTTGCTCGGCTTGAAGTCACGATGAACCACTCCAGCCTTGTGGATGGCCGCCAACGCCCCGGCTGTGGATAACGCCAGCCGCGTCAGGCTGTCCTCGTCGCGCGGACCGCGCTTCTTGACGAGCTGCTCCAGCGACGGCCCCTCCACGTACTCGCTGACGATGTACGCCTGCTGCCCGGTGATGCTCACGTCGAGCACCCGAGCTGTGGAAAACGTCGCGACCCGCCGCGCCGCCTCCACCTCCCGCGCGAAGCGCGTTCTGGCCGTCTCGTCCACCAGATCATGGAGCACCTTCACGGCGACCCGCGTCCCGTTGGGCGCCACAGCGAGGTAGACCGCGCCCTGCCCGCCCCGCCCGAGCGGTTGCAGCACGCGATAGTGCCCCACCCACTGCGGCTCGGTGCTCGAACGGTGATGCGTGGGCGCGGTCGTCCGTTGCCGCAGGTCGACCGGCGGACGCGACGTCCCGCCATGCCGGGCCTGCGCCATCCCTCCGTGCCGCCCGTGCGCCGTCCCGTCCAACCCTGTGCGCGCGGGCCCTTGCGGCTGCCCGTACGCCGGGCCCTCCAACCGCGCGCGAGCCATGAACGGCACCAGGATCGCCGAGTGGATGAGCCCACCGATCCAGCTGACCAGCAACCCCATCGTCGCCAGCACGGACACCCCCGGCGGCCATTCCTCATAGTTGCTGTACGCCAAGGTCGCGATCGCGAAGGTGCCGATGCCGACCAGGTAGACGGACGCGGCGGCGGCGTGCCAGAAGTTGCGCAGCCAGAACGCGGCGATCCCGATGGTGAACGGAGTCGCCAGACCGCACGTGAACAGGGGCAGGCAGGCCCAAGCAACGGCGGCCGTCCACCTCATGCCACTGGGGCGGATCGGATGGCTGTGTTGCATGGCGGAGAGACTATCGCCATGCCGTGGTTCATATCGGGCATGCGCACAGGTTGTGGATAACCACCCGTCAACCTGTGGACAGCTGTGGAAAAACTGGGGACAACGGCCTCACTCATTCACCTGCGCGGCCAAGTACGTCATGATGTTGAACCATGGCGCGGATTCCGGGAGTCGGACTGGCGAAAGGGTTGTCCATCACCCTTCGCCACATGCTGCGCAAATCCGTCACCCAGCAATATCCCGAGGTCAAGCCCGCCCTCCCGCCCCGCAGCCGAGGCGTCATCGCCCTGGTTGAGGAAAACTGCACCTCTTGCATGCTCTGCGCCCGAGAGTGTCCCGACTGGTGCATCTATATCGATTCCCACAAGGAGACGATCCCGGCCCCCGAGGGCGGCCGCGCCCGCCAGCGCAACGTGCTCGACCGCTTCGCCATCGACTTCTCGCTGTGCATGTACTGCGGCATCTGCATCGAGGTCTGCCCCTTCGACGCGCTCTTCTGGTCCCCGGAGTTCGAGTACGCGGAAGGCGACATCCGCAACCTCCTCCACGAGAAGGACAAACTGGCCGCCTGGACCCAGACCGTTCCTCCACCCCCGGCCCATGACCCCGGCGCCGAACCTCCCAAGGAGCTGACGGCCGCCCTCCGCCGCCCGGCCCGCACCGCCGCGGCAGCAGACCGCCCACCCCGCACCCCGGCCGCCGACCGCCCCGCGCGCACCTCTCCCGCCGACCGGCCGGCCCGCACCGCGGCTTCCGAACGCCCCGCCCGCGCCGCGGCCACGGATCAGCCGGCTCAGGCGCCCGCCGACCGCCCGACCAGGCCTTCGTCCAGCGACGACTCAGCAGGTACGCCGACAGAAGGCCAGGCGACCGACACCCCGAAAGCCGGCACCACAGGACCAGGCGTTCCGGCACCCGGCACCGAGGCAACGGACGTCTCACCCGCCGGACGCTCCCGTACCGCAGACGAACCGGCCACCCCACAGACACGTTCGGACGAGCCGTCCGCTTCAAGCGGACGTCCCCGCCGCTCGATGGCGAACGTACGAGGAATCCGTCCTCCAGGCGCCCTGCCCACCCCTCCCAAGGGCGACGCCCCCACCACGCCCGCGGAAGAGGCCACGCGTCCGTCAGCCAAGACCGGCGAAGACGAGAGCCGGCCCCAGACCGGCGAGAACACGCCATCCAGCCAGACTCAGGCGACCCCCGAGCCTCCATCCGAAGGACCGAGCGAGGCCGAGCCTCCAACCGAGAGCCAGGCTGAGACCGAGCCTTCATCCACAGGCCGGCCGCCTCCAGAAAAGTTGTCCACAGCCTCGGGCGAGGCGCAACCGAGCCCCGATCCCGAGGAGCAGACTTCTGCCGCGAGCCCTCGCCGGCGCAAGATGGCCGATCCACGGTCCATCCGCCCGCCGGGTGGGCTCGGTCCTGGCGAGACAAGGGAGTCCGAGGAGGAGTCGTGACCGAGGCGGTGCCCTCCTACCTGTCACCCACCGGGCAAGAGATCGTCTTCTTGCTCCTGGGCGCGGTAGCGGTTGGATCGGCGCTGCTCGTCGTCACGACCAGACAACTCGTCCACGCCGCCCTCTGGCTGGTGCTCTGCTTCGGCGCGCTGGCGGGCGGCTATCTCGTCCTGACCGCGGAGTTCGTGGCGTGGGTGCAGGTGCTCATCTACGTGGGCGCGGTGGTCGTGCTCATGCTGTTCGGCATCATGCTCACCCGCGCCCCCATCGGCCGCTCCGCCGACCTCGACAGCAACAACAGAGTGGTCTCCGCCGTGGTGGCGCTCGCGACGGCTGCGCTCCTCGTCACGGTGGTGATCGACGGTTTCCGTACGGCCTACGCCCCGCTCACCCCGGGCCCCGGCGCCGCGAAGGAACTGGGCGCCAGCGTGTTCGCCACCTGGGTGCTGCCGTTCGAGGCACTGTCGGTGCTGTTGCTGGCCGCGCTGATCGGCGCCATCGTCCTGTCCCGCACCGACATCCCGGGAGGCTCACCCGACCCGGGCACCGCCCATCTCGCAAATCCTGATACCTCCGGCGGCTCACCAGACGAAACCCGGAGCACCGGATCACCCGACCGGACAGTTGACGGCTCGCCACCCGATCAGACCGGGGGTCATTAGTGCACATCGTCTACCCGGCGGTCGTCTCCGCGCTCCTGTTCTCCATCGGCGTCTACGGCGTGCTCGCCCGTCGCAACACGATCCTCGTGCTGATGTCGGTGGAGCTGATGCTCAACGCGGTCAACCTCAACCTGGTCGCGTTCGACGTGTGGCTGGGCGACCGCCTCCACAGCGGCCAGGTGCTCACCCTCTTCGTCATCGTCATCGCGGCGGCCGAGGTGGGCCTGGGCCTGGCGATCGTGCTGGCCCTCTACCGCAACCGCCGCACCGTCGACATCGACCACCTCCGCGACCTGGCCGAACCCACCGACGAACGTCTCACCCCAGCCCAGGCAGCCGCCCTCCCACCCACCGACGGCCACACGCCGACCTCGCCTCCAACCTCGACCCCGTCTCAAACGCCGGCGCCGCCACGAACCCCGGTTCCGGCCGTGAAGCCCGCCTCAAAACCCCAGCTGACCACCGAGACGGAGGACGCACCGGCCACCGGCGGACCCCCGTCCTCTGAGGATTCCTCTCACCGAACCACCCCCGAGGCAACCGGCGAATCCGAAGCGCCCGTCAAGCGAGGCGGTGGCTCACGATGACGACCTTCCCGCTGCTGGCCATCCTCCTGCCCTTCGTCGCAGCCTTCGCCGGCCTCCTGCTGTCCCGCTGGCCCCACCACGGCGGCCGAACGCCCGCCGCCACACCAGCCACCGCCACGTCAGCCGACGGCACGACGACAACCGGCAAGACAGCCGGCACGATCGCCACGACGACCGCCGCCGGGCTCGGCCAGAAGGACAGGGCAGCAGGCGAACGAGCCAACACCCGAGCCGCCTGGATCGCGATCCTCCCCACCGCGGCCGCGACCATCCTGGCGACCTGGCTGGCCTGGACCCCGGGCCTGTCCTACTTCACCGGCTCCACCACCCCACCCACCGGCGAAACGTACGGCACGATCGTCACCGGAGCCGTCCCGATCTCGCTGACCCTCCAGGCCGACGCCCTGTCCGGAGTCCTCGGCGTCCTGGTGACCGTGGTGGCCCTGGCCGTACAGGTCTACTCGGTCGGCTACCTCAAATCCGACCCCCGCTACCCCTCCTACAGCGCGTTCATCAGCCTGTTCACCAGCGCCATGCTGCTGGTCGTCTACGCGGGCGACCTCCTGGTCCTCTACGTGGGCTGGGAGATCATGGGTCTGTGCTCCTACCTCCTCATCGGCCACTGGTGGGAAGACCGGGGCAATTCGCGCGCCGCGGTGAAGGCGTTCCTCGTGACCCGCCTGGGCGACGTCGGGTTCCTGTTCGGCATCTTCGTCCTGGGCATCGGCGCGGGCAGCTTCCGCATCGCCGACGTACTGGCCAAGGTGCCGGAGATGTCCGCGGCCACGCTGGTGACGGCCACGATGCTGCTGCTGGCGGGGGTGGCGGGCAAGAGCGCGCAGGTGCCGCTGCACACCTGGCTCCCCGACGCGATGGCGGGCCCGACGCCGATCAGCGCCCTGATCCACGCCGCCACCATGGTCGCGGCCGGCATCTTCATCGTGGCCAGGCTCTACCCGGCGTTCCTCGCCGCCCGTCCGACACTCGACGTGCTGGCCGTCGTCGCCGCGCTCGGCATGCTCGGCGCCGCCCTGGCCGCGCTCGCCCAAGACGACCTGAAACGCGTTCTCGCCTACTCCACCGTCAGCCAGCTCGCGTACATGGCGGGCGGCCTGGCCGCCGGCTCCGACACCGCGGCGATCTTCCACCTGCTGACCCACGGCGCGTTCAAGGCGCTGCTGTTCCTGTGCGCGGGCGCGGTGATCCACCACGTCGGCTCCAACCTGATGAGCCAGATGGGCGGCCTGCGCCGCGAGCTGCCGGTCACGTTCGTGACGATGACGATCGGCTTCGCCGCCCTGGTGGGCATCCCGCCGGCCAGCGGCTTCTTCAGCAAGGACGGCTTGCTGCTGGCCATGGACGACGCGCTGACCGGCGGTCCGGTGAGCGGAGGCGGCCTGACCGACGCGGCCGCCCTCCTCCTGTACGGGTGCGCGCTCGCCACCGTGGCCGTGACCGGCGCCTACGCCGCCAGAGCCTGGCTACGCACGTTCTTCGGCGCGGCGAAGGCCGTGGCGCTGCCCGAGCCGGAGCCCGGCACCGCTCACGTCGTGGACGTCAGGGAGGCCCCCCGGACGATGCTCGTGCCGCTCGTCGTCCTCGCCGTCCCCGCCCTGCTGCTGGGCTTCACCGGCGAACCGCATCTCGACCTCGGCGTGGCGGCCATCAGCGTGGTGCTCGCGGCGCTGGGCGCGGGAGCGACATACGCGTTCTGGCGCAGCGACCCCCTCGCCGACCCGGCCCGCCTGCTGGGCCCGCTGCGGGCGCCGTGCGAGCGGGCGTTCTACGTGGACGCCCTGTACGCCGCGCTGTTCGTCCGCCCGGTGCTGGCCCTGGCCAGGTTCGTCGTCAGGACGGACGACGTGGTCGTCGACGGGGCGGTGCGCGGCTCCGGCAGGTCGGCACGCGGGCTCTCGGGCGTGCTGCGCCTGGCCCAGAACGGCAACGTCCAGCTCTACGTCAGCGGCGTCCTGGCCGGCGTCCTGTTGATCGCGGTGGGGGCGGTGGTGCTCACGTGACGACCGGGACGCGACGCGGCACCACGGAGGAAGGGGTGCCCGCATGATGGCCTGGATCCCCGTGGCGCTCCTCGCCGTGCCGCTGCTGGGCGCGCTCCTGCTCCTCCTCGCCCCGCAACTGCTCCGCCCCAGGCTCCGTACGTACGGGCTGATCTTGTCCGGCCTCACGCTGGCGCTGAGCCTGCTGCTGGTCGCCACGTTCGACTACGGCCGGCCCGCGGACGTGCAGTTCGAGCTCGACCAGCCCTGGATCCCCGGCCTCGGCCTGCGCTTCCACCTCGGCATCGACGGCATCTCACTGCCGCTGATCACCCTCACGGCCCTGCTGACGTTCCTGTGCTTCGTCTACCTGTGCTGGGGCAACGCACGGGGGTCCGGCCAACTCCTGACCACCAAGCCGCCCGCGGAAGCCGGGGCGGCCACAGCAGCCGAGCCGATCACAAGAGCCAGACCAAGAGCACTGGTCTTCACCCTGCTCGTCCTCGAAGTAGGCATGATCGGCACCTTCCTCGCCCTCGACCTCCTCCTCTTCTTCGTCTTCTTCGAGATCGTCCTCATCCCGATGTACTTCCTGATCGGCATCTGGGGCGGCGAAGGACGCAGGGCGGCCTCGATCAAGTTCATCCTCTACACGCTGCTCGGCTCGGTCGTCATGCTGCTCGGCCTGCTCCTGATCTGGGCCCAGACCGGCACCCTCGACATCGTGGCGCTGAGCACGTCCCACGGTGCGGGGATGTCCGGGTCCATCCAGATCCTGGCGTTCGTGGCGATCGGCATCGGCCTGGCGGTGAAAACCCCCATGTGGCCACTGCACACCTGGCTCCCCGACGCCCACACCGAGGCTCCCACCGTCGGCTCGGTGCTGCTCGCGGGCGTGCTGCTGAAGATGGGCACGTACGGCTTCGCCAGGATCGCCATCCCCGTCCTGCCCGAGGGCGCGGTCGCGGTGGCGCCGTGGCTGGGCGCCCTGGCCGTGGTCGGCATCGTGTACGGCGCCCTGGCCTGCCTCGCCCAGCGCGACCTGAAACGCATGATCGCCTACTCCTCCGTCGGGCACATGGGGTTCGTCCTGCTCGGCTTCGCCACGCTCACCCCCGTGGGCGTCAACGGCGCCCTCTTCGCCAACGTCGCCCACGGCCTGATCACCGGCCTGCTGTTCTTCCTGGCCGGAGCGATCAAAGAACGCCACCACACCGCCGACATGCCCACCCTGGGCGGCGGCCTGCTGGCGACGCTGCCGCGGCTGGGCGCTCTGCTCACGTTCGCGGCGATCGCCTCGCTCGGGCTGCCGGGCCTGGCCGGGTTCTGGGGGGAGATGCTGGCGCTGTACGGGGCGTTCCAGCCGGGCGCGGGGCTTCCGCGCGGGCTGTTCCTCACGTACATGGTGATCGGCGGGCTGGGCGCGGTCCTGACGGCGGCGTACTTCCTCGTCATGCTCTCGCGTCTCACCCACGGCCGCCCCCAGCCGCCCGCCCGTACGAGCCCGTCCGGGACGAACGTCGTGGGCCCGCCCCCGGAAACCCGCGACGAGCAGCCCGTCGTCCCGCTCGGCGCGCCCGCGCGAACCACCACGACCACCCTCGAACCACCCCCAGCCGACGGCACCATCGAGGACGTCAACCAACACGAACTCCTGGCCTGGACACCTCTGGTGGCCCTGACCCTCCTGTTCGGCCTCTGGCCCGGCCTGCTGCTGTCGCTGACCACGCCGCCCGTCCAAGCCCTGCTGGGAGCCATCTCATGATCCAGCAGATCGACTACTTCGTGATCGCGCCCGCGCTGGCGCTCGCCCTGGCGGCCGGCCTGGTGCTGCTGCTGGACGCGTTCCTGCCGGCCCGCCCGCGCACGCGAACCGGCCTGGGCCTGGTCACGCTCGCAGGCGTCCTGCTCTCCCTGGGCTTCGTGGTCGCCCAGGCGGTCAGTGGCGGCTCGCCGCGCTCGACGTTCTGCGTCCCGCCGAACCTCGCCGAGGGCGAGCAGCTGTGCTCGTACGTCACCGACGGGTTCACCCTGGCCTTCGCCGGACTGATGCTCGTGGCCGCCGTGGTGATCGTGCTGCTGTCGATGACGGAGCTGGCGGGCGGCGCGATCCCCGTCGGCGAGTGGTACTTCCTGCTCCTCTGCACCCTCGTGGGCGCGGTCACCCTGCCCGCCTCCCGCGATCTGATCATGCTCGTGGTGGCGCTCGAACTGGTCTCGCTCCCGGTCTTCGCACTCACCGCGATGAAGCGCTACGACGGCCGCGCGTCTGAGGCCGCCGTGAAGCTCTTCGTCGTGTCGGTCGTCTCGACGGCGGTCATGCTGTTCGGCGTCTCCCTGCTGTACGGCATCTCGGGCACGGTCTTCCTGTCGCGCCTGGCGGCGGTCTTCAGCGGCCAGGCGCCGGCTCCAGGTGTGCTGCCCCCCTCCCAGGAACTGCCCGCCGTCGTCACGGTCGGCGTGGTCCTCGTCGTCGCCGGCTTCGCCTTCAAGATCGCCGCGGTACCGTTCCACTCCTGGGCGGCCGACGTCTACCAGGGCGCCCCCGTACCGGTGGCGGCATTGCTCTCGGTCATCTCGAAAGCGGCCGGTTTCGCCGGACTGATCCTCATCCTGGTCACCGGACTGGCCGGGCAGGCGGCCACGTGGGCCCCCATCGTCGCGATCGTGGCCGCGCTGACCATGACCGCGGGCAACCTGCTCGCCATGCGCCAGCGCTCGGCCGTACGGCTGCTGGCCTGGTCCTCGGTGGCGCAGTCCGGCTACATCCTCGCTCCGCTGGCGCTGGCGGCGACGACCGCCCGCCCCGATCCCGCCCCGGCCGGGGGAGCGATCAGCGCGTCCATCGCCTACCTGGTCATCTACGCCGCCATGAACCTCGGCGCGTTCACCGTCGTCATGCTCGTGTCCAGGTGGTCCGCCCGCAACGAGCTCGACGACTACCGCGGCCTGGTGTTCCGCCGCCCGGCCGCGGGCATCGCGCTCGCGTTCTGCCTGATCTGCCTGGCCGGTCTTCCGCCCGGGCTGGCGGGCCTGTTCGCCAAGGTCTTCGTCTTCCGCGAGATCGTCGGCGGCGGGTACGGCTGGCTGGCCGTGGTCATGGCCGTCAACACGGTGATCGGCCTGTACTACTACGCCATCTGGACGGCCCGCCTCTTCGCCCCCGCCACGACCCCCGCCCCGCGGCGCGCGACGGGCCCGTGGCTGGCCATGGCCATGGGCCTGGCCGTGGCCGCCGCCGTCCTCTTCTCGATCGCCCCCCAACTCGTCCTGGACCTGACCACCTTGTCCCCCTCCGGGTGAAAAATCCCTGCCCCGACCAGCACGGGGCTATGGACAAGTCGCGCTCCGCCCTCGGCTGAGCACAACGGGGAACGAAGGACCGGGTCATCGTCGTTGGACGTATGGACCCGAACCACGAAGGGGGGAACCTTGCACCATAACGGTCTGCGCACCGCCGTTCTGCTCGGCGGGCTGTCGGCGCTGATTGTCGCGGTGGGCGCGTGGTTGGGTGGCGGCACCGGCGCGCAGTTCGCGTTCGTTCTCGCCCTGGTGAGCAACGGTGTCGCCTACTTCTTCTCCGACCGCATCGCCCTGTCGGCCATGCGGGCCAGACCGGTCAGCGAGGTCGAACAGCCCACCCTCTACCGCATCGTCCGCGAGCTCTCCACGGAGGCCCGCCAGCCGATGCCGCGCCTGTACATCTCGCCGACGGTGCAGCCGAACGCGTTCGCGACCGGCCGAAGCCCCCGCCGAGCCGCGGTCTGCGTCACGTACGGACTGACGAAACTGCTCGACGAGGCCGAGCTGCGCGGCGTGATCGGCCACGAGCTGTCCCACGTCTACAACCGCGACATCCTCATCTCCTCCGTCGCCGGCGCGCTGGCCACGATGATCACCTGGCTCAGCTACGTGGCCGTCTTCTTCGGCGGCTCCGACGACGACGAGGGCCCCGGCTTCCTGGGCGCCCTGCTGATGATGCTCCTCGGCCCCGTCGCCGCCACCATGGTGCAGATGGCCATCACCCGCACGAGAGAGTTCCAGGCCGACGAATCGGGCGCCAGACTCACGGGTGACCCGCTCGCGCTGGCCTCCGCCCTCCGCAAGATCGAGCTGGGCGCCCGCCGCCTCCCGCTCCCGGAGAACAGCCGCCTGACCTCGGCCTCCCACATGATGATCGCCAACCCGTTCAGCGGCTCCGGCCTCGCCCGCCTCTTCTCCACCCACCCGCCCACCTCGGAGCGAGTCGCCCGCCTGGAGCGGATGGCCGGCTACCGCCGCTGATCGCCACCGCCGCCGGCCGCCGCGACCCTTTTCAGAATCACCGGCAGATCCTCCGGATGAACGACCTCCTCGGTGGCCTCCAGCTCCGCGACACTCCACCACCGATACCCGGTCGTCGTATCCTTCTCGATCTGCTCCATGTGCTCGAACGACACCGCCCCCGCCCCACCATTCACCCGAATAGCGAAGAAGACCTGATCCTGGGTGAAGGCGTACTCACTCCACTCGAACTCGACCAGCGTTTCGGCATACGGCCCGCTGAACTCCTCCACGGAGGCCCGAATCCCGACCTCCTCGTACAACTCCCGCGCCGCCGCCTCCTGAGGCGTCTCATCGCCTTCCACGGCGCCTCCGATCGTGAACCAGAACCGCCGTTCAGGCTGAGCCGGATCAAAGCCGTGCAGCAGCAGTACGCGGTCGTTCTCGTCAACGGGCAGCACACGAGCCGTGAACCGGCGCAGGGGGATCTTCGTCACGCTTACCGAGCATACGATCGAAACCCACCCAAAAGCAGCACATTACGGCCCCACGAACAGTACCCGGAAGCCCGCGGCATGGGAGAGGACGACAGCCCCGGGACACAGGGGAGGCAGAGAGAAGAAGCCCGCCACGCATCTACACCGATAGATGCCGACATATAACGACGAAGCCCTCTTCACTCCCCGTGCCCCGGATGCGCTCTCCGCGACGCTCGTGCCAGTTCGGAGCCGTACAGCATGCCCTGGCTGGCTAGCGGTAGTTCACGAACTGGAGGGCGATGTCCAGGTCCTTGCCCTTCAACAGCGAGATGACGTCCTGCAGATCGTCCTTCTTCTTGGAGCTCACCCGAAGCTCCTCGCCCTGAATCTGAGCCTTGACCCCCTTCGGCCCTTCATCGCGGATCATCTTGGAGATCTTCTTCGCATGCTCCTGATCGATCCCCTCCTTCAGGGCGACCGCCATGCGGTATTCCTTCCCCGAAAGCTTGGGCTCGCCCGCATCGAGCGTCTTCAGCGAAAGACCCCGCTTGACCACCTTGTCCTTGAACACGTCGAGCGCGGCGTTAGCCCGCTCCTCACTGTTCGCCTTGATCTCGATGTTGTTCTGCCCGGACCACTCGATGCTCGCCCCGGTGCCCTTGAAGTCGAATCGATGTCCGAGCTCCTTGACCGTCTGATTGAGAGCGTTGTCGACCTCCTGGCGGTCGATCTTGCTGACGATGTCGAACGATGAATCGGCCAAAGCGCACATCCTCTCAGCTGCGATGAATTCGGCCCGGCCCCGATACGCCCGGACCCAGCGAACGAGCCTAGCCAGCATCGGCCCCCAGTGCAGGACCCCAACCCACCCCAAGCCCTCCGGCTCCCCGTTTCACCACGATTCGCCCCACCCCCAACCCCCATTCACACCCCCCACAACCACAACATCCCCACCCCCACCCACCCCCTTCCCCAGACACGCCAAGCCTCGAAGCGGCGCGCGCTGGCAACCCGCAAGCCCACGGCCACCCATCCCCCGTGCGCGCCCACCCCCACCGACTCGCCCAACCCCCTCACACCAAATCCATCGCCCCCAGACCTCTCATGCACCGCCACCTCACACGGACCCCCACGACCACCCCGACCCACCCGAACCCGGAGATCAACCGCTGGCCACAACGGATCTCCTCTTGGGACGAAGGCCGCGCGAGAGCCCTCCAACCCCTCCCTCCCCAAGACACGAAGCGATCAGGATCTGGCGCGGGACAAACCGGTGTCACGTGCACCCCCGAAGTCCGCTATTCTTCTGTCTGTCGCCGCGAGAGCGGATGGCACGGCAGGTTGCCCGAGTGGCCAAAGGGAGCGGTCTGTAAAACCGTCGGCTCAGCCTACGCAAGTTCGAACCTTGCACCTGCCACACCAGCGGGAAGAGGCCCGTCACCAGCGGAAACGCGGTGACGGGCCTCTCACGTTGTGTCCGGCCGTCTACGGCTGGAACCGGCGCTCTACGGTTGATCGTTCCCTATACGTTCCCTAGCGATCATGGAGTCGGCGGCGGCACGGGGGATGTGTCTGCGACGACACTGGCCTTCGCAGCGCGTGTGTCTACCGTCAGAAGGAGCGTCAACAGAGCCCTCGCGAAAGGACTCCAGCACGTTGGGACGGCAACGCAGTTACTCCGACAGCACTCTCGCCGCCCTCTACGCGTTGGCGCAGGGCACGTGCTATTGGCCCGACCCTCCATGCGACCAACCAATCGTGAAGATGATTGACGGCATCCCGGAACTCAACGTGGAGAAGGCCCACATCTACGCGGCCAATCCCGGCGGGCCTCGGGAGCATGAAAACCTGACCTCCGAAGAGCTGGATGACTTCCCGAACATCATCCTGCTCTGCCGTCCACACCACCGGAGGATCGACGGGCGTAGGCGAGACCTCTACCCGCCGCAGGTGCTGCATGAGTGGAAGCGCCGGCGGGAGGGCTCGGGTCTGATGGTCCTGGAAGGTCTAGGAAGGATCACTGAGGAGCGGCTTCGCGACATCTTCATCGAGGCCAACGAGGTGCTCGCTGGGCGAATGAAACTCGCGATGGACGAGTTCGCCGCATTCGACGCAGAGGCCGCAGCGCTGCTACGCACCCTCATCGACGAACTGGCAGCAGCTCGGCTGAACGCGGTGGGTCTTGATCCCGACCTCATCACCATGCTGAGCAGTTCTTCTGCCCGCCTCATGAGCCTGGCGGACTATGCCCCCATGCTTGCGCAGGCGAGTCTCGCTCTTCAGCATCTTCCCGACGTGCTACCTGGTCTCGTAGATGCGGCGACAAAGCTTCACAGCTCGGCCGATCTCGTCGATGTGCTGTGCGCAGTGGTGGACGACTTACCCGACGATGACACTGTGGCGGCATTGGTGAAGGCAGCATCCTTCCTACAGAGGCTTCCCGACACCGTCGCCCATCTGCAGGACGTTGTGAACGAATTGCGCTGGGCCCAAGGCAACATGTAGTGGTGTCACCAGGTGTTGGGTAGCCGTAAACTCGCTGGTGTCTACCGGAAGGGCACCCCGCTAGCCCTGCGGGAATGAGCGCGCTATTCGCCGTCATCAACCGGGGTTTAGTCCAGCAGGCGGCGAAGAGTGGGACTGATGCGGTTGACACGCATTCCTACGAGACTTCTTGTCACACTCAGCAGATTCTTGTCCTGCAAGTCGAGCACAAGCTGCTGTACGACCAGCTTAGGGCTGTCGATCCGCTGAGCTAGTTCGGCCACCTCGATGCTTGCGTTCGATCCGTTGACCAGTGCCGCGATGCACCTGCGGTGTGCCTCGTGCACGTCGGGGACGAGGGCCTCTACACCGGCGCCGAAGCCAAATCGGGTGAGCTTCACCGTGAAGACCTGCGGGCCTCGGAATTCAACGTCAAGGTAATCGGCTTCAGCGAGCGCATGCATCGACTCAAGAAGGGCGCCCTCAGATAGCCCAGCCTGCATGATGCGCCCGGCAAGCGCATCCCAATCGAGGATGGGCAAATGTCCCAAGTCGAGAGCCTTGCGGATGATCTCCGACAGTACGAAGGAATCGGCCGAATTCAGGCCTGGAATGTCCGGAGAGGTCGCTACGTACGCTGGGCGAGGTGCAACCGTCGGGCGAAGCGTGCGTCCGTGAATGGTGTCGGCGATCTTTTCGGCAGCCGCTCGCACATCCTCCGCTGAGCGTTCGGCGTTCAGCCAAGCTAGATGCTGGAGCGGGGCAGGCATCTCCACGGTATCCAGTCGAATCGGGATGAGCCGGGTTCCACGCGTGATCCGCTGGACAGTCGCACTGTCGAGCTCTTCACGTACCCATGGTTTGGTGACCGAGTACTCGGAAGTGATCAGGATAACCGCATCCACCCTGGCCAGTCCTTCGTCGAAGAGCCGCTGTACCAGGCTGTCTCCGGGGCGGATCTCCCACTTATCGAGCCAAGGTTGGATACCTAGTCTGGCAAGATTATGGGCGAGCGGTTCGGCGAAGCTGGATTTGTCCTCGCTGGCATGAGAGACAAAAGCGACAGGAACGTCGACGTCATCGTTCTGATCCAACACCTGCCCGATTATGCCGTGCCTCGTATGTCGGCGTAAGGCATCTACCCTGTCGCCTGCCTATGACGGCTCCTAGCTTCGCCGGAATATGGCCGCATCCATAGCGCATGGGTGAGTTGTTGATCACCTCCTTATCCTTGCTGCTTGATCCTGTGGATCTAGTGTGTGGCATCGAAGATGCGGCGCATGGCCTCGCTCTGCTGTCCGTAGATGCATTTGGCGTAGACGCGTAGCAGGACGTCAACGCTGTGGCCTGCCCATTCGGCTACCTGGGGTGCGGGGACGCCGGCGTTGAGCCATGTGGAGACGGCGGCATGGCGCAGGGCGTAGGGGACCTCCATCAGGGGTGACTCGGCCTCCGACGGTGTGAAGGCTGCTGCTCTGGCTGCGTGGAAGACCTTGAGGTAGGCGCGGTCCGTCATAAGGCCGCCGCGGGGGCCGATGAAGATGCGTCCGCCGGGGCCGGCGCCGAACTCCTTGAGGTGCTCGATCAGCATGTTGGACAGCTCGGGGTGGATGGGCACTCGCCGTATCTCGCCTACGGCTCGGTGCTTGAGTTCCCGGCGTTCCCTGACCTTGCCGCTGTTGGTCCAGCGGCTGCCCGAGCGGGGCTCGGCGTTGGTGAGCCGCATCTCTCCCCAGCCGTCCGCAGGAAGGCTGACGAGGTGTTCCTGACGTAGGTCTACGACCTCTTCGGGCCGGAGTGCGGCGAAGTACATGCATCCGAAGAACGCCTTCATGCGTCGGCCTCGCTCGCTGTGGTTCTCCACTGCCTTGAGGAAGCGGCGAGCTTGGCTGATGTTGATGACGACGCGCGGGTCCACCGTCGTAAGGGTGCGCTGCTTGGCCCACTTGACGGCCTTGAGCGGGTTGGACGACAGTTCGCCGATCTCCTGGGCGTACTCCATGGCGTTGTTCAGGACCATGCGCTTGCGGTTGGAGGTGTTCGCGGCGGCGGGCTTTCCTTGCTTGGTCTGGCTGATGCGGGCCAGTACGTGGCGTGTGAGTACGGCTCCTGACCCGTGCTCGGTCAGAGCGGCGAGTGGAGTGGTGTGGCTCTCCAGCCAGCGCACTATGTTCACGAACTCAGGGGGCGGTTCGGTGGTGTCCCTGACGCGGTTGCTGTACGACCAGCGCAGGGCGGCGCGTAGGGCTTCTCTCGGGAACGGGTGCGCATCGGTGAGCAGGGCTTCGGTGGCGTCGGTCAGAGCTTCGGCGATGCCCCGGCGGTGGTTCGGGGACGCGTAGGGCCATTTGGCCTCTACGTATCGCAGGGTGAAGGCGTACCACCTCATGGGTTCCGGCTGCTCGACCTCGCGCTGCCAGGAGGTCGGCCGTCCGGTGGAGACGGAGAACGGTTCGCCGCGACGGGCTGCCGTCATGAGTTCGGCGCGAAAGGCGTCTGCCTGCGCTGCCGTCTTGAAAGTCTCCTTCCAGACTTCGCCGTCCACGTTCCACGAAAGCCGGTAGGAGATGACCGCGCCCTGGGCGTTCTTGCGCTTCTCGATGCTGCGGATGCGCACGTCGTAGGTGATCTCCTGCATCAAGCGGCGTCCTCTCGGTCGGCGAGCCAGCGGTCGAGTTCAGAGCGGCGGATGCGGAGTTCGCGGTTGGCGAGGGTGATGCAGCGTGGTCCCTGCTTCTTGGCGCGCCAGTCGTAGAAGGTGGAGCGGGCGATCTTGAGTTCGGCGCAGACTTCGGCGACGGTGAGCTTTTCGTCGGTGCGGGTGTTTGTCTTCAAGGGCGGTTCCTCGGTCAGGCGGAGCGCAGGGTCGGGTGGACGGCGTAGGCCGGTGATGGGCGGCGGCCGGGACCGGTGCGGGGTGGTTCGGGTTCTCGGCGGATCCAGCCGAGTTGTTCCAGGAGGTCGAGGGCTGGTTCTAGCTCGGTGACCTTGCGGAAGCGGTTGCGGGGTAGGGCGGTGAAGGCTTCGCGTACGGTGAAGCGGGCCGTCCCAGTGCGGTGGAGCCAGGCGTGGACGACGCGGGCGGCTTCGAGGTCGGGGTCGGCGCCCATGGCGTCGAAGGTGGCCAGGGCGTGGGCGGTGAAGTACTGGCCGAGGGTGATGGCGGCGTTGACGGTGTCGGTGGTGATCGGACGGCGGAAGGCGGAGTCCACGTCGGTGGCCAGGTGGATGAGGCCGGCGATGCGCATGACGGCGCCGTCGAACTTGCCGGCCCAGTCGGTGATGTGGCCGAGGTCGCCGGAGTCCGGGCGCAGGCGGCGTTCGGTGGCGCGGCGGTGCTCGGTGAAGACCTCGGCTGCCTCGGTGGTCAGGGTGAGGCGAGCCGGGTCGTGCCACTCGTACATGCCGATGGTGAGGCGTTGCAGGTTGGCGTCGTAGCGGCTCGTGATGTGCTCGGGCACGGGCGCTGAGTCCACGCGCCGGTAGCCGACGTTGGACTTCGGGAGGCTGTAGAGGATGCGCCCGAGCAGGCCCTTGCCGCGGAAGCCGGGCATGGTGGCGATGTCCGAGACGATCTCCGGCTGTACGGCCAGGCCCATGGTCAGGGCGGCGTTGTCGGCGCGTTCGCTGCGGCCTCGGCGGTCGATGATGAGTGGGTCTCCGGCGTGGCCTTTGAGGAACAGGTCGAGGTTGGGCGTGCCGGAGTAACGGCCGGCGAGGGTGGCGAAGATGCCGCCCTCGGCCGAGAGGACGGCCAGGCGTCCGCCCTGTTCGACCAGAAGGCTTGCCGCCGTCTCCGGGGTGATGTCGTCGGCCATGAGGCGCGGCTTGACGGGCACCTTGATGTCTTCCACGGCCAGGGCGGCGCTCTGGGCCTCGGCGATGGCTTCCGGTGCTGCCTCTCCGCGTGCCGTTCCTGCACTTCGTGCTGCCTTCTCAGCGACTTCGACGGCCAGGCGGCGGGCTACTTCGGCCTCGGTGATCTGTGGCGTGATGCGGTCCACCAGGACGTTCTCCGCACGGGTCAGCGGTGCGGTCATGGCGCGGAAGACGGCGGACTTGCGGGAGCCCGGTGGCATGGCGACCAGGACGAACAGGTTGACGGGTTCGATCCAGGAGCCGCGCACGTTGACCACGGCGCGTCCGCCTGCGGCGGTGGACAGGGCGGCCAGGGCGACGCAGCCGGCCAGGTCGGTCGGGGTCTGCGTCTCCTCGGCGACGGCGCTGATGTGGTCGGCGACCCAGGCCGGGAGCGCGTGGACCGGGGAGGGCGGCAGGTCGCCGCGCTGGCCGAGTGGGGCGGGCGCCTCCCAGGGCGTGGGTGGGTGGTGCAGGTCGGTGAGCTGTTGGGTGGCGTTGCAGGTGTTCAGGATGGCCTCAGCGGTGGTGGCGGTGGTCAAGCGGCTGTCCTCCGGGGTCGGCGGTGTCCGCTGTCGAGTCCGGAGCGGATGGTGGTGAAGGCTTCGCGCAGGTCGAGGCCGGTGGCTTCGGCGGCGTTCAGCAGGCACGCCTCGGCGAGGGCGCGCGGGAGTAGGCCGGCGGCGATGAGCTGGCCGAGGGCGAAGGCGGCGAGGTTGAGCATGGTGTTGCGGGTGCCGGGGACGGCGTCCAGGACGCGTTGGATCTCTCCGCGTAGCGCGGCCAGGGCATAGCCGGCGGCTCGGTCTCCGCCGCAGGCGTTCAGCACCGCGCCCGCTGAGCTGACTGACGGCTGGGTGGTGAGGTGGTCGGCGAGCCACGAAGGGAGTGGGGCCGGTGGTGGGTCGTGCAGGACGTCGTAGGAGCCGGTGCCGTCCGGCAGCGTGACGGTGCTGCCGGGGGCGACGACGTAGCCGCCCCGAGCGCGGGTGTCGATCTTCCAGCCGAGCTTTCCTGCGGTGTTACGCAGGTCGCGGTCGGTGGGTGCGGTGAAGTACAGGTGGATGCCGCCGCGCCGGGTGCGGACCATGAACGTCTCCAGCGGCAGCGGCTGGCCTGCCTTCTCGCAGAGCACGGCCAGGACGTCGGAGCCGTCGTTGACGCCGGGCCGGGCCCAGGCGGCGGGCGGGTGCTCGTCGGGTTTGGGGACGTCCAGATCGAGGACGACCAGGTTGGACGGGCCGCAGGCGATGCCGATGTTGAACGGGCCGCGCGTCCACATGTCGTGGATGAGGGCGGGGTCGGTGGTGGCGTGCGTCTCCCATGCGGTGAATCCGGGTAGCGGGCGCTTGTCGTGCGGGGCGAGCGGGAAGACGTGCCAGCCGCGGGCTGCGGCGGCCAGGGCGTAGCGGGTGAGGTCGCGCATGCGGGTCTCCTGGGCGGTCATCAGCGATCGCGGTACAGGCGGCGGACGTGGGTGTAGAGCTGCCAGCCGAGGCGGGGCCGCTTGCCGGTGCCGTCGCAGGCGCGGCAGGTGCGGCTCCTGCGGCTGTCGCGGCAGCGGGTGCAGCGGCCCCAGGGCGACGCGAGGCACACGATGATGTAGCTGAGAGTGACGAACGGTAGGCAGGTGGCGAGAAGGGCGATGGCGTGGTCCATGGGGCCTCCAGGGCCGTTTCCAGGGTTTTCGCAGGTCGGGCTCTAGGCGCTAGAGCCCAGGTAGAACAGGGATTCGGGCTCTAGGGGAGCCTCTAGACCTAGAGGGGTGCGCCTCTAGGTCTAGAGGCGATCGGCGAGGGCTACGACGCCTTTCCCTTGTCGCGCTGAGTGATGGCGGTGGTGATGTCGTCGCGGGCGATGCCGATGCGGTTGGCGCCCTTGCCGCCGCTCTCCGGCGTGCCCCAGACCTGCATCGTGCGCACGCCGTACGGCTTGAGCGCGGTGGTGAGCTGGGCCGTCTTCGCGCCGCCCTCAAGCGCCGCCCACGCGCCGTAGGCGTCGGGCCGCAGCTCGGCCAGGCGATCCACGACGGTCTCGTTCCAGACCTTGGCCTCGGACGGCGGGACCACGGCGAGGATGTCGGCCAGCAGGTCGAAGCTGGGCGCGGCCTGCTCGGGCGTTTCGCCGAGCGCGTGGCCGCTGAGCGTTCCACGCGCCTTGCGCAGCGCGTACGCCCGGTCGGCGATGAGCTGGGTCTCCGGCGTGTTGAGGTACGCGGCCTTGACCACCTTGGGCATCGGCGTCGCGCCGACCAGGTACCCGGTGCCGGCGTCCTTCTCCGGTACGAACACCGTGGCGCGGATGCCGTTCTTGTACGCCGAGGTGCCGAGGATCATGTCGTTCTCCAACTGGCCGGCCACCCGCAGGCAGAAGCGGATGGAGACGTTCGCGGAGATGCCGGTGGGCAGGCTGTCCCGGTCCGGGCGCTGGGTGGCCAGGATCAGGACGACGCCCAGGGCGCGGCCCAGCTTGATGATGAACTCGGCGTCATCGCCTGCCTTGTCGCCGTACTCAGGATGGGCGAACAAGTTCTGGCACTCGTCGATGATGCACACCAGCGGATGCAGGCCCAGCGAGCGCTTGTCGGCGATCTGGCGGGTGATGCGCTTGTCCGGGCACAGGTCCGCGGGCAGCGCTTTGAGCGCGGCCGAGCGGCGCATGACCTCCTTGCGCAGCAGGGTGAGCGAGTCGGCGGCGTAGGCGATGGCCTCGTCCTCGATGCCGGAGACGTAGCGGTGGCAGACCTTGTCGTACGGGTCCAGGTCGCCGGTGCCTTTGAGCTCGTGGAACCACGCCTCCACCGTGGCGTCGAGGACGATGCCGGCGGCCAGCTCGCGAATGGATGAGGTCTTGCCTTGGCCGGGCTGGGAGCCGATCAGCACGTTGTGCTGGATCAGCGGCACCGTGACCAGGCGTCCGCGCGGGTCGTTGCCGAACGGAACGCCCTTGAACACGTCGTGCGAACTGGCTCGCTTGAGCGGAGACCGTACGACCGTCTTGGACAGGTCCTTGTCACCGACCCACAGGATCAGCCGTCCCTCGTGGACGGAGGGGTCGCCCTCGGGCCAGATGCAGCCCAGCGGGCGGCGCAGCGCACCGGAGAGCTGCTTGCGCCTGTCCAGTACGTCGGCCACGGTGACGCCGTACGGCAGGTCGATGTCGGCCCGCCAGCCGGGGCCGTCCCGGGTGATCGGGGCGACGAACCGGATGGCGTCCTTCGGGTTCTTGGACAGGGCCTGCGTGATGCCGGCGATGCCGAGCACGCTCAGCGCGCGGACCACGATGTCGCTGGTGAGCTTCTCCACCTCGGACGCCATCACCGCGCGGTTGATCAGCGGCCGGTCGGCGGGCTTGCCGAGGATGCCCAGCAGAGCCACGGCCACGGCGAGCATTCCCCACTGGGCGGCGGTGGGCTGATTGACCGTGACGACGGCCAGGACCAGCAGCCCCAGCAGGATGAGCCCGGTCATCCAGCCGCGCGCCCGGACACGGATGTCGCGTTGCCTGCTCAACTTCAGGTACCCGTCGTAGTCGGACTTGCGGACGGCGGCGATGCGCGCAGGCTCGCCTTTGAGGTCGAACGTCCACCGCACGAACCCGCTCACCAGGCGGACCAAGCCGAGCGGAGCGCGGGCGACGAGCCGTCCGGCGTAGAGCGGTGTGCGAACGAGCTGGTAGCTGGCCACGTGCGCGTAGTGGAGGCCGGCCCACCTCAACGTCTCGATGGCCTCCGCGCGGGAGCGCAGCCACAGTGGGATGATCGGCTGGCGGGTGGTCGCCTTGCGCTCCAGGCTGGCCCGCCAGTCCGTACGGGACGGACCGGGCTGGTCCACCCTGAGCACCTCGCCCTCAAGGACGGGCGGCTCCGGCTCGGACCGGCGGCCGGACCGCGCGGCGTTGAGGTCGACGATGTCCGCGCCCTTGTCGTCCGGCTGATCGTCTTTCGAGTCGTGGTTGGGGTCGTCCGGTGGCTGCGTCATGATGAAGGAACCTCTGCTGTCTGAAGGGCGGTGGAGTGCTGGGGCGCGGTCGTTGTCTTGGCGGATGAGGCCGCGTCCCAGTCGGCGGTCTGAGCGGTCGAGGTGCGGTCGGACCGCTTCTTCTCGTGAGCGGTCGGTACGTGCGGTCCGTCCGCCTGTGCGGTCAGGGCCAGCAGCTCGGCGAGCAGCATGGCGGTGATGGCCTGGTGGTGGTCGAACAGTCGTCCCGGGCGGCCGGTGACCGTCCAGCCGCCTTCGCGGAGTTCGGCCGTGTTCGGGCAGGCGTCCGAGGTCATGTGCGTGTCGGTGATGGTGAGGCCCATCAGGCGGCTTCTCCTTCCAGTACCTCCGCTTTGAGCCGGGTCAGGAGCGCGCTCGCGCGGTCGGTGGAGATGCTCTGGCCGGTGTTGCGGATGGCGTCGCGGAGGCGGTCACGGGTCAGGGGCTGGCCTTGTGCGGCCAGGTTGGCGGCGATGTGCCGTCCCAGAGGCATGAGGTCTCCTACGTTCGGCGTGGGCGTCGATCGCGTACGCCGCTTGCGGTGCTTCGGCGGTGCGGGTGGCAGGGCGGCCCGCGTCGGTTCGGGCGGTGGAATCTCCAGGTGCTTGGGTGTGAGTTCGCCGAGGCGGTACAGGGCGCGCTCGCGCCTGGTCGCCCTCCAGCGCCATAGCCGGCCGTACCGGTCCTGCAGCTCTGTCTTGGCGAGGATGCGTTCGCGCTCCTGCCCAAGCGCCTCCGGGTAGCTGCGGATCTCCCAGAGCACCATTCGGCGCCAGAGGAAGACCGTGGCCAGCGGGGCGAGCAGCCAGCGGGAGCGGCGGATGCCGTCCATGTGGTCCGGCCTGGCCAGATCGGCGTGCTTGCGTACGACGTGCGCGCCCACCTCGACGGCGAACACCCACAGCAGCGGCAGCAGCGCGTGGGCCACGACGGCGAACCAGTCGGCTGCGCTGAGGTAGGCGGCCACGTTGAGGTAGACCGTCGCGGCCGTCAGCGCCCACGGAATGAACCGCAGCCAGCTCAGCCGCATGCCGAGCCGGGCCAGGACGATGTCTAGCGCGGAGAACACGGCGATGCCGAGGTCTATGCCGAGTGGAACGGTCCAGGCGAACCATCCGAACGACGGCTCCGCCGCGGTGGCGACGCGCTCGAAGCTGTTGACGAACCCGAGCAGGCCGAGCGCTCCAGTGGCGATTGCGGTGATCTCTATCGCGGTGCGCTCGCCGTCGGTCAGCGGGCGCCTCATCTTCGTTGGTACGGGGCTGGTCATGCTGCTGCCTCCTCCGCACAGTCCGGGCACACGCCGAGGCGGTGGTCGATGGGCTGCGTCAGGCACTCGGGGCACGTACGGCCCTTGGGCGCCGCCGTCCGGGTGCGCCGGCCTGGGGTGCGCTTCGGCATGGCGAGGCGCACGTCGTACAGGTAGGCGGCTCGAACCCGAGGCGGGCCGGGAACGCGGGAGCACCACAGGACCTGCGCCTGCGGTCCCTGGTCGCCCGGCCGGAGCCCCTCGGCGGCGAGCTGGCGCAGCGTGCGCAGGTGCGGCGGGACCTTCTTCCTCGGGTGGGTGGGGATGCCGAACCGGCGGCCGGACGGGTCCCAGAGGCGGGTGCGGGTGCGGCGGGCCATGTCAGGCCACCTCCAGGTCTTCCGATGCGGTGGTGTGGGTGGTCAGCTCGGCGGACGTGCGGCCGGCCCAGATGCCCGAGGTCGGACGGGCCTGCCGCGCGTACAGCTCGCAGAGCCGAAGGGCCGGGCAGGTGGAGCACACGTCGCGGGCCACGGCCTCGCGGGCGGCGCGCTCCTCGGCGCTCTCGATGGTGAGGCGCGGGCCGGTGTGCAGTTCCGGGTCGTAGGTGCACTCGGGGAGCGGCGTCTCGTCGCCGCTCTGCCAGAGGGTTTCGAGGTCGGCGAGCGACATGCGCGCCGGGTGGAGCGGACGGTTCTGGGTGTAGGCCACTGTCGGGTCTCTTTCTGGGTTTCAGTTGCTGACGGTCTGGATGAACCGGGTGACCGACTCGGTAGCGCTCACGAGCAGATGCGCCGCCGCCTTGACGACGGTCGCCGCGCCCTCCGGGTCCTTCAGGGCGTAGAGGGCGAGGCAGATCGTGATGACGGTCGGGAGCACCTTGCGCGGACGGACGAGCATGTTGAGCCTCTCGGTTCTGACCTGCAGAGCAGGTACTAACAGACATAGAACATGTACAGCTACGGAGAGTCAAGTCCTAGGGACGGTTCGTGTCGGAGTCCTGCGGTCCTCGGCTCAGCCGGTCTTGCTGATCTAAGAGTTCCGCGCCGGGCGCTGCGGCAACACTGTGCTCGTGATCGGGACTGAATGCACAGGGGGTGATTTTTGGGGGTGATTCAAGCCCTGACCAGGAGAAACGCGGGCCGGGATTTCTTGGGAAAGCGGGCGTCCGACGCCGTGTTCGCGCCATGATTGCGGAGGCGATCACATGCGGAGGTGAAGATGTCTCGAATGCCCAATGTGGGGCTTGCTGATGCAATGCGGCGGGCGGACTGCTCTAATTCGGGACTTGCTTCACGAGTGCGGCAGATTGCCCAAGAAGAGGGCGTAACGCTGAGTTGCACGCATGTGGATGTGAAGCGCTGGCTCGACGGCGTGAGGCCGCGGCCGGCGACCGCGCGGTTCATCGCTGAGGCGCTCAGCAGGAAGGCCGGCGTCACGTTCACGCTGGACGACATCGGGTTCGCCGGCGTCGTGACTCCCGAGACGCTGGAACGCACCTTGGCCCATGGCGGCGGCATCTCCGACGTGGGCAGTCGGCTGCTGGGGCTGACGCGGCGCGACCTCGCCGATGATCCGGTGGCGCTGCAGTCGGTGGTCGTGCCCGACGCCTGGAACGAGTCCCTCATCGCGTGGCTGCTGTCGCGGCCGGAGCCGATGCCGGTACGGGAGTACGCGCGGCCTTCTGTCGGCCCGTGGGATGTAGAGACCATTCGTGCCACCACCCAGCTCTTCGCGAACATGGGTTTTCAGTTCGGTGGCGGACATGCGCGTTCGGCGCTCGTCCAGTATTACAACCGGAAAGTCGTTCCCCTGCTCGATGGGAAATTCGGTGAATCGGTAGGGCGGGCGTTGTTCGCGGCGGCGGCCGAAATCACGGAATTGGTGGCCTGGACGGCGTACGACCTCGGTCGGCACGGGCTCGCGCAGCGCTATTTCCTGCAAGGGCTGCGCCTCGCCCAGGTGTCCGGTGACCGTATGCTGGGCGGCCTGATCTTGGCCGACATGAGCCACCAGGCCAATTACCTGGGCCGCTACGACCAGGCCATCCAGCTCGCGCGTGCGGCGCAGGAAGGCTGCCGTAACGCGTCCACCGCGACTCCTATGGCGCTGTTCTACGCCATGGAGGCCCGTGCGCACGCCGGGAACGGCGATGAGACTGCGTCCGCACGAGCGCTGCTTGAGGCCGATAAATGGTTCGCCAAGCGCAACGTGAACGATGACCCCTCTTGGGTCGGGTACTTCGACGCTGCTGAAATGGCCAGCGAAGGCGCGCACTGTTACCGCGATCTGCGCAAGCCGTCCCAGGCGATGGAGTTCGTCGGCCAGGCGGTGGGGCTGTGCGACCCGATGTACGTGCGAACGCTGGCCTTCGACCGGCTGGTCCAGGCGGCGAGCTACGTGCATATGGGTGAACCTTCGCAGGCCGCGACCGTTGCCCTGGAGGCCATCGACCTCGCCGGGCCGCTCAAGTCGGAGCGCTATCTCCGGTACATCAGGGACCTGCAAGCAAACCTGGACGCGTACGCGGGCGATGGGCAGGTGGTGCAGTTCAACGCAGTCGTCGCCCGGAAGTACTCGCAGGAGAGCGACTGAATGCGTGTACGAGAAGATAATTCGACTTCGGCGTGGCAGCGTGGCAAGCAGCGCTGACGCTGCCGAGGTGGCCCGATAACCCGGCTCGTTGCCCCTCGGATATGACCGACGCGCAGTGGGAGTTTCACGACGTTACCGTCCGAACCGGACACCGGCGGGCGCCCGGAGAAACACGCACGCCGGGAAGCCGCCGACATCACCGAGACACTGCTGACCGAACTGCGGATCAAATCCCGCCGCCCGGCCGGTATATTCTGGGTATCGTAAGGCTTTGATGCTGACGATGTGGCTACTCGCAGGTTTCGTGGTCGGACATTTTTCGTGATCGCAAACATGGTTATGGGGCCGTCCATATATATGGTTATATCCGCGAGCGTCGGCCGAACAGACAGAATGGATATGATTAAAGAGGGAAGGCCTGTCATGCTGACTACACAAAGCACCTCTATCCAGTTTCTTTTGAGCGCCGGCAGGCAATACATCACACCTCCACATGGGCGGGGGTATACATGGGAGGTGTCGCAGCTAAAGTTTTTCTGGGAAGATCTATCCAGCCACTCACAATCATTCTCTGAGATGCAGGGTCCTTTTATGGGCACCATGATTCTTCAAAGCCCGAAAGATTCTGATGGTACTCGTTGGATCATTGTCGATGGTCAAAATCGCCTCATGACTGCGATGGTCGGCTTGTGTGCCATCCGAGACCACTTCCCAGACCTCTTCGTCGATATCGGTTGCGACATAATCCCCCTCGAAGCTGACAGGGCGGCACTCCATGCCATCACCGAGGGACGACGGGATGCAATGAGCGCATCGACGAGCATCACGAGGGCGTACGACTTCTTCCGGAAGCAAGTGGCCACGCTAGATCGGGACACTGCGGCCAATGTTGCGAGGGTCATTCTGAGCTGCCCAGTAGTAGCATTTGAAGTTGATGATGATTTTTCTAGCAGGGTTTTGTCGCGCTTCTACGATTACGACCCCCGGACCCTGCGAAGTCTCATTATCGACGACGAATCCGCATCTGACGTGATTGCGCTTGCAAATAGGCGCAAACAAGTGGGGATATTTCGCCGATACCTTGAGGATGACGATTATTTTCTGCAGGAAGCGAGCAGGCTCTCGGATAGCGGGAAGAAGGAGCTAGTATGGCAAAAGTTCTTCGAACGAAACCCTTGGATTCTTGGGGCATCACTCGCCGGGCAACTTCTTACGTCCTGGAATCCTACCCAGCTCGAACAGATTGTTGCTGGGGCGTCAGTAGCCGGATCAGGAAAGAGAGTCGATGCACTACTCCGTACGAGTGGCGTCATCAAGTCGATGGTTCTTGCCGAAATTAAGACGCATGATACGCCGCTGTTGCAAAGGGAGTATAGATCGGGGTGCTGGGGGCCATCAGAACATCTAGCTGGAGGTATAGTTCAACTACAAGGAACAGTATATCGCGCCATCCAAAGTATTGGAGAGCAGCTTCACGATCGCGATGACGACGGCGCCGACATACCTGGCGCAGACACCTATCTCATTCGCCCAAAATCTTACCTAGTCATCGGGCAATTGTCCAGCTTATTGGGCCAGTCGGGCGGGGTGCACGCAGACAAGCTACGTTCATTCGAACTGTTTCGACGCCACATCATTGAGCCTGAAATTGTAACTTTTGACGAGTTGCTAGCTCGGGCGGAGGCAATCGCCGGCATTAAGCCGTTGTAACCTCCGCAGTCCAATGGGATCGATAAGCATCGACCAGCGAGTGCCGTATAACTCCGGGAACCTCTTGGCGGTCGCACAGAACTGTTCCAGCGCGCCCCGCGTGAGTGTGGCTGATGTGCCCTTCGAGCCGGGCCGCCGCGAGTACCCCGAGCGAGCGCCACGCCAGAGCCTCCGACCTGCATGTAGTTTCCTGCTGGGTGGTGATCTCCTGGCAAGGACATCGACCTTTCAGAAAGCTCGCCAGCGGCGTAGCATGTCGGGGTTCCGTAGCGAGTGCATGCGGTTGCGGAACTCATGCGCTATGGGTTCGTTCTCGCTGACGTTCTGCATGAGCCAGGTCGTCATCTTCAGTTCATTGATGTCTCTCAACACGGGGTAGCCTTCCCAGGCCAGGACGTCGAAGCCGTACCGTTCGGTGAACCGGTCGTATTCGGCTCGTGTTCCCCAGCCGATGGTGTGCTCGATGGCAGTGACGGCGAGGTCCGTTTCCGGTGGGCCGAAGGCGAAGCGCTCGAAGTCGATGAGCAGGACGTTCCCGCCGGTGGTTTTGATGAGGTTCTCGTTGTGCGCGTCGCCGTGGACCGCGCAGGCGGCGAGGGGGAAGGTAAGGGCGTCGTAGGCGCTTTGCAGCTCGTGCCGCCGTGCCAGCAGAAAGTCTCGGTCCTCGTCGGTGAGGACGGGCGCTGCGTTGATGCGTTCGGAGACGCGGCTGAGGATGTCCAACGGTGGCAGGCCCAGGTCGGGGGGGACGGTCAGGCTGTGGAGTTCGCGTAGGACGCCGGCCAGGTCGTCGGGGGTCGGGGGGAGTCGCTGTGGGGGATGAGGTGCCAGAGCGTGACCGGGTGGCCTCTTACGATGAGGGGTTGGTAGTGAGGCGTTGTTCGCGCCGCTGGTATGCCGGAGTTGTTCAGCCATGCCGAGACGGCTACTTCCTTGCGTACGTCGCCCAGTACCTCGACGCTGCGGGCGATCCTCACGACCAGGTGCGTGGGGAGGACGTACAGGGCGTTCTCGCCGAGGCGGATCAGGCGGGCGTCCTGGCTGGCCAGTCCTGCGGTTTCGCAGGTCTCGTGCAGGGTCGCCAGCGCTTCGGTGGTGGTGAAGGGGATCGAGGGCGTCTGGGATACAGTCACGTGTCACCTTTAGCTCGTGCTTTGACGACGCGGCCCATGCCGGGCCTCTTCTCGATGACTCCTTCCGCTTCCAGGAGGGCAAAGGCGCGCCGGATGGTGACGCGGGCTACGCCGCGTTCTTGAGCTAGTGCGTTCTCGCCGGGCAGGACGGATCCCGGGGCGAGGTTGCCGGTGGCGATGTCCTGCCGGAGCTCGTCGGCGACCGCGTCCGCTCGAGTCTGGGCATGCTCGGGGCCGCCGACGAACCAGCCCTTGCCGTGGACGGCCGCGATGAGACGTTCGCCGGCCAGGAGCTGCAGCGCCTGGCGGGCGGTGCCCTTCGACACCCCGAAGTCCTCGGCGATGGCGGCCTCGCCGGGCAGCTGCTGGCCGACGACGAGATCTCCGCTGTCGATGCGCTTGCGGAGGGTTTCGGCGATGACCTCGTACTGGGTGGCGGCGGTGCGGGTGGTCGTCGCCGGGTCGCTGCCCATGACGCGCCGGCCCCGGCCGGCCTCGCTCGCCACCAGCCCTGAGCGTTCCAGCTCGGCCACCGCCTGGCGGACCGTTCCTCGCGCGACGCCGTACGTGCGGGCGAGCGTGGCTTCGGAGGGGAGCATGGTGCCGGCGGGGGGATCGCCTTGGAGTATGCGGTTGCGGAGGTCCTGGGCTATGCGAACGTAGGTAGGGGCATCCGTCGCCTTGCTCATCGCGCTCCCTCGCCGAGGCACAGTGTCTCTAGGGTAGGGCGGGCACGCGTGGTCGGTTGAGCTTACCGGCCTTGCGTCCCTCTGTTCCTTTCCCGTCGCGAGGGTGCCGGACGCGGGACGGCAGCAGGTTGTTGCCGCGTGGCGATGGGCTGCGATCTTGCGTTGGTACGGCCGCGTTAACCGCAGAACTCGTCGGGGTGCGTATGGGTCGGGACGGTGGGTGGCCCGGGTACGCGCCGGTGAAGATCCGCGTTATGCCGCAGAAACTCGCAGTTTGCTCGGGGGCTTATGCGGCTTGTTCGCCGCCGCGTGACCTGCGGGGGCGGCGTTTGCGTTTGGCGGCCTTCTCGTACTGGTGTTGGAGGGCGTGGTAGTTCTGGAGTGCTTCCCAGACCTCGCGGGCCTGGCGGTAGAGCCCTCTACCTGTCTCCTCGTAGCGGCCTGGTCGGGCGGCGGAGCGCAGGATGAGGAAGAGCCCGCCTTGTGCGGCCCATTCGTAGGCGCCGCAGCATGAGGTCTCCCTGATGCGGATGCGGTCGCGGGGGCGGCGCCGGTAAGGCTCCCACTGCACCGGTGGGGGTTCAGGGGGCTGGCTCAAGGGCCGCGCTCCTTACCTCGTACTTCTGCAGGTAGCGGTAGACCTTGCGGCGGCTGCGCTGCCAGGTGCACCGGTAGGCGAGCCGGATGGGGGTCTCGGCGACGAGCTCCGGGAGGATTTGGTAGGCGATCTCTCCGTCGGTGAGCTTGGGGAGTGGCTTGGCGTGCCAGAGGCCGTCGGGGTCGCGCCAGACGTAGAAGCGTCGGAACGCGCCACGCAGGTCAGGGTCGGACAGCGCTTCGCGGGCGGTGGTCATGGGGGATTGCGTCCTCCGTCCTAATTTCTCATAGTCGGTTCCCAGAAAATTCGCTGGACGAGGTGTTTGCCCACGTTAACCGTAGGGCCTCATGGCCACAAGGCCCATGGGAATATAGCCCTGTGACACTTGTGTGTTGTGATCGACTACAGCTCTGGGGTGCCGGTCTACCGGCAGGTCGCGGCTGCGATCCGCGACGACATCACGGCCGGCCGCTACCGGCCCGGAGCGTGGTTGCCCTCGGAAGCTCAGCTTTCACAGATGTACGAGGTGGGCCGCGACACCGTACGCGAGGCTCTGGCCCATCTCCGCGCCGAGGGGCGGATCACCACGGTGCGCAAGCGGGGGTCGATGGTGGCCGTTGAGCCGAAGCGCGAGCCGTACGCGGTACCGGCTGGAGCGCGGGTCATTACGCGCATGCCTACGCCGGACGAGCGGCGGGAGCTGGCTACGTCCGCTGAGTTGCGGGAGTTCGGTGGGATGCCGGAGGGCGTGCCGGTGTTCGAGGTGGTGCCGGGGCCGCGGAAGCATCGCAGGGTGCTGCGTGGGGATCGGGTGGAGCTGGTCGTGGAGGATGAGCCGCCCGGCGAGTGATGGGCGGCGGGCGGCGGTTCTGCGAATACTGCGGCAATCTGCTGGCAGCCCGTCATGCCAGCACAGACAACCTCGGGAGCCTGTTGACCTGCGGGGACGCCTCCATGCGCATAATCTGCGGATTGTGCGAAGGCTGTGAGTCAGCAGCCGGAGAAGGACTCTACCGACGTGGACCCTGGCCTTTCTCACCTTGACGCACAGTCCTGGCGTTTGTTCGACGCGTCAGCCCGGAAAAGCGTACGGTTTCATGCTGACTCAGAAACGGAAGCCGAACAGGCCGCCGTCTTCGTAGGCATCAGTGAGTCGGGTAGTCAACTCATACGGACTCGAGTTGAAACCACGTCTTTGCGCCTTCCCCAAATCATCGCTATTGATAGTAGCAATGTATTGCAACCCCTCTTCGCGAGAGACTTGCTCGGCGAGTTCGAAGGCAGCCTTGAGCTGTCGATCATCAACACCATCAAAAAGATGACTATCATGGACAAGGAAGTCGGGGCCCCTGTTGTGACGACGAGCAATGACTGCCAATGTGAGGTCGAAGCAAAAGATAACCATGCTGCCAATGCCTCGACTGTCATCGTCATCAATGCGAGGCGTGATCTTCAAGCTGTTTCGCCCGGCCTCAATCGCAAGGTAGCCTGCTCGTTGCTCGCCGTACAACTTTTTTGCAAACTGGTCGAAAAGAAGGGTGGCCTCACTGCTTTGCGTAGCTCGGTCTTCCAGGTCGGCCGCCATCTCGTCCTCAATCTGAACTCGCATGGCGGTTATCTGGCGAGCGCTCGCCTCTAGAGCTTGTGCTGCTGCCAACCGATTCCTCAGAGCGTCTAGAGACGCTTGTTCCTGTGCGTACACGCGCTGGAGCACTGTAAGCGCCTCAAGCGCTCCCCCTTCGTCGAGTTGTCGCAGAATCTGTGCCTGTTCATCCCCTAGACGTTCTCTCTGAACTTTTCGTTCTTCGAGATTCTGTTGCACTATAGATATTTCGTCACTCAGATACCGATGGCGATTGCGTACGACGGATTCATGAAAAGAACGGACATCTTCGAAACGGCGTCGAACCTGGTTGGAGAGCGCAACGCCCAGTTCCTGGTAGACGCGTTCTACATAATCGACGTCGACTTCGGTTGTTTCGCGGATAGCCGACTCGAGGTCCTGTAGATTTCGGCGGTCCACTGCATCTTCGTTTGTGAGTCGCCGAATCTCTTTAGCTATGGTGTCCGCACGTTGCTTCAAGTTCTCATACTCAGGAACGACCCGGAAGCTGTCTATCTGCTCTCGCAACCGGGTGATCCGCGCCTCAGCAACTGTAATTTGACCGCGGAGTTCCGCTGTGTTGCCAACAATGCGTCCCCATACCGGGTCGTTGACAGCTTTCCTCAACTGAGTTCTCGTAGCTTCTCTCGCCGAGATTTCGCGATAGCGTGTAGCGAGTCGCCAGTCCAAACCAAGCAAGTAAGCCAAGTTGCTCGCCGCAACAGCTTCAGTTTGGCGGGCATGGGTGCGAATCGGTTCGTTGAAGGCATGAGAGCTTACTCGGCGAATATAGTACGATAGAAGGTTTCGTCCGCTTATGCCGTCATGTTCATCTTTTAGGCCGAACAACGCCGCTTCGATAAGCTGATTCCACTCCGACAGAGGGATATCGGTGCTACCAAAGTTGAGTTGCCCCTGTGTCCCAGTAGTGACGTCGTGATCAAGCTCTACCATGTTCTGATTTGTTCCCGTGCGGGTTACGCGCAGGGTGTCAGGAACGCCCGGCCAATCTAGGTGCAAACCAAAACGAATGCCACGCAGAGCCTTTTTGGTTGCTAGGTGCTTGTCTGGTCGCGCTCCTAGAAGGAAGTGGAGCAACTCAATTATGCTGGACTTCCCGGCACTGTTACGGCTGTCTGTAGCAGCTGAGACGGAGGTGGTGTCTGCCACAACGATATTGAGTCCCGGGCTAAAAACAAGTGTCTTGAAGCGGGAGTCATCGGCTGTTAGCTTCCGAAGCATCTACCCTCCTAGTAACCAGGAGGCCATCTCGGGCTTCGATCAGACCCATTGCGTACAGAACATCCAGGGATAGTGTGAACCAGCTGAAAGATATAGGCGCAGGGTGGCTATTCTCTAGTCTCCATGCCCGGAGTTTGTACCATGCCTGGCTAACTGATGTGGGCCCGTCGATTTGCTGCAGAATCTGGGCGCCGACAGCCAGCAGTGCGCGATCGGGGGCGATCCCTTTTGTGGGCGTGATCACTTCGCGATCCCTGGAGTTGCTGGCAGCCAGTCAGGTGAAGGCTGCTCGAATATATCGCATCTCTCAAAGAAGTACGCGAGTATAACCCAGGCGGCACGATGCACTTGTGGGTGTTGGCGGGCGTTGCCGAGAACATACTGTTCTAGATGCCAAAGGATATCTTCTGGATCGTCCAAAAGATCACGCGTTTGACGGTAATACATCGAGAAGCCGGCTGCAATCTCGTCTACCTCATGCGGGTTGATGAGCCCTGCGAAGTACTCCTCTACGAGGTATGTGTACTTCATGGCTTTTACGAGATCTTCCCGACTCTCGCCATCGAGCCCGTTGTAGTCGAGCTTCAGGCCGCTGACCTCCTGCAGGTCCATCATGGGGTCGGCGGCGCGTCGCTTTTCACGAAGATGGCTAAGGAGCTCGGCTAAATCCTCTAAGCCGACCCCATACGTTCGCTCATGTACCGGAACAACGCAGCCAAGTAAATCCTCGATTTGGTCGAGACTCAACTTCATGATTTCCTACCATAAGCGCCTTCGGCCCATGTGATCAAACTTCAGCGGCGCATGGTCTCGTGCAGCGATGGCAATTATGGACGCCATGTCAGGATGGGTTCCACGATAATCATTATGTACGAACACGAAGGTGTCGAACTGACCGTTGCGTTTCGCTTTGGCCTTTTTCAGGTCCGATGAGAACTTACTCTTAATTTTGTAGACATCGAAGACCTGTGGGGCATAGACGGCGTACAGTCTGCGGTTGTGGAGGCTGAGGCCGTCGCCGCCCTGATCGCCGATATTTCCATGTGTTCTAACATCGACATAGTCTGTATAGCGGGCTGCCATAAGGTTATGAAAAAAATCCTCGAACGCGTTTTCGTATAAGTCTGGCAACTTGTGTAAGAAGCTCAGCTTGGCGAATGCTCTCTGCTCGAACAGCACCGCGCCTCCTCGACCGATCGTCCTTACATTGGCTATCGTACAGTTTTGGATCAACGTTTCAACTAGTAATCGCTAGTCTGTCCCGGTACGCTGGTCTGTCGCGTATGCTCTCCGTCGGTCAGGAGGACGTCAGCAAGGTTCTTACTTGTTCACTCATGAGCTCTTCTAGCAAGGATCAGCAGGTGAAGCGGTTGCTGTTTCGCCTGGTGGTGGCGGATCAGACCACGGCATGGTGGATGGCTGAAGGCGGATTGGGCGAACGGCCTTGGCCGGGTGTGCTGCGTTTCCGATGCGCCCTCACGCGCGAGGTTGGCTCGCTGGGGGGTCCGTCATCCGAGGCACTCTGTCGACATGGCACTGCGACTGCACGGGGAGGCACGAAGTGAATGCAGTGGTCACTGACGTGATCTCAGTCGATTGCCGGTAGGTAGTTGTGCTCGAAGTGGGTGAGGACAAGGGCTGCGCGGGCGATGTCGCTAATCGCGCTGGGGCTGGCAGTGATGTGCTGGAGGATCCGCCAGCGGCCTTTGAGCAGGGCGAATCCACGTTCGCCGAGGCAGCGCAGGGCACGTAGTAGCCGGTTGTACGTGCGGTTGTCGGGGCTGAGAATGTGATTTCCTTTGGGCTGTTTGATGGGTGTGTGAATGCCGATTCCGGCGCCGTCGTAGCCGCTGTCGGCGAGGGTGGGCAGGTCGGCTGCTGAGGCGGCGTACAACGCGGCGAGTACGTGGGTGCGGGCGGCGGTCAGGTCGTGCACCGAGCCCGGCTCGACCTCGGCGATCCATAGGGGCAGCCCGCTGGGCGCTGAGAGAGCTTGGAGGTTGCCGGCGTGCTGGTGGGCCTTGCCGGAGTACCAGGCGTCGATGGACTCGCCCTTGACGTTGATGGTCTGCTCGGCGCAGCGATCAGTGGGGATCAGGGTGCCGTCGAGGATGACGTAGGCCAGCCCGTCGGCATGGGCACGGTCGAGCGCAGCGTGCAGATCAGGGGCTTGAGCTGCCAGGACGCCGATGCCCTCGGCGATGTAGCGGTAGGCGGTGGCGCGCGAGACGCGGTGATCGCGGCCGAGCTTGGGGATGTCGTTCTCGCCCCGGAACCAGCACAGAATCAGCACTGCCTGCCAGAACGGAGTCAGGGCGCGACTGCCTTTGGGGGTGCCGAGCCGGCGGCATTCGTTCTGCAGCAGTTGAGCAACGTGGCGAACCAGCGGCCGGGAGACGTGGAGCATGGCACGATGAGCAATCACGTGGAGCCTTTCGGCCGAGGGTGTTTCTTGTGGTGAGCACTCGTCTACCGGAGGCTCCACGTCTGTTTCCGGCCTTCGACGACTTCTCCCGGAAGGTCCGGAACGTCACCACAGACGTCTCAAAAATCCCCTTTCACCCCGAGATATTTCTCTGAGATCACCTCAGTGTAGGAGCGTTGCTGTACCGCGGCAGCCCCTGACTCCCTTAGGAATTCTGCATCGGCTAATCTAGAGGACAAAGCCCACTAGAGCCGAAGCCAGCCGATATAGATCCACCCTGCTATGAAAAGTAGTGGCAGAAGACAAGAGATTAGTGTTGGGCGGACGTACCACGATATTACTTCAGGAAGTTTAGCAGCTCTACTGCCTATATGAAGATCGCGCCGAGTGTGCCTATCAAACGCAGCACTGGATGTTGATACGCCGGTTTCTTCTTGCGCTGCAAGACCAAGTTTAATCATCTGGAGTCTCCAGGTGTGAATCCACACGTAGGAGCTAGCCGCTACGACGAACCAGCCACTTGCAAGCAGCAGACCGAATGCCGATACGGTTTTCGCGTCAAATTCTTTCACGTTTTGACTAGCAAGCGTCGCAGTCAAAGCAACCAGGGCGCTCTGCACGAGCAGGAACAGATTCATCCGAGTGCTAAACAACTGCAAATCAGATTCATAGTGCTTTTGTGCAAGTTCGTAAGCTCGCCAGACGTCGACAGGATCGGACCGGCTATGCCCCGGCAATGAGGGTGCTGCACGGGTAGCAGCACTAGAAGCCATTGAGGCGATGTCGGTGGCCTGCCTGGCTGAACGAACCACTCTTATGCGCCGATTTGAGTGGAATAAGTTTCCAGAAATTCTCCAGGGTCTCACTGCCACCAGAGGTTTGCCAGTTCGCATGGCGAGCGAGACTTCACTCATCGTTCCCCAACTTCCGCCTATCGCTATTACTGCATCTGCAGCACGTATCAGCATGGCATTTCGTAGCTCACCCATGCCAGTTGCTAATGCTATGGTCAAATACGGATTCCCCTCGAAGCGATCCACGCCTGGCAGGAAGCCGAGCGCCAAACCCCCCGCTTGCGTAGCTCCTCTTGAAACCGCTTCCATTATGCCGCCGAGACCTCCACACAGCACGATCGCACTTCGCTTCGCGAGGAGGCGTCCAACCTCTTCCGCGATCCTTAGCTCCCTATGCGTAGCGGAGGATGGGCCGACAACAGCAATATATGTTGCGAATTTTGCAGACAAGGTGAAGCCTCCCCATGAACTGTGATGAGTCGATCGAGCGCATGCTGGAACTCCCGACGACCTCTAGAAGAGCACGAACCTGTGCCGCTGGCAATGCCACTGGGCAAGGCTGGTCTCTGCTCCATCAAAGGAGGTTGTCAAGTCGTCATGGCTCTCTAGAGATACTGACGTGATCTCAGTCGATTGCCGGTAGGTAGTTGTGCTCGAAGTGGGTGAGGACAAGGGCTGCGCGGGCGATGTCGCTAATCGCGCTGGGGCTGGCAGTGATGTGCTGGAGGATCCGCCAGCGGCCTTTGAGCAGGGCGAATCCACGTTCGCCGAGGCAGCGCAGGGCACGTAGTAGCCGGTTGTACGTGCGGTTGTCGGGGCTGAGAATGTGATTTCCTTTGGGCTGTTTGATGGGTGTGTGAATGCCGATTCCGGCGCCGTCGTAGCCGCTGTCGGCGAGGGTGGGCAGGTCGGCTGCTGAGGCGGCGTACAACGCGGCGAGTACGTGGGTGCGGGCGGCGGTCAGGTCGTGCACCGAGCCCGGCTCGACCTCGGCGATCCATAGGGGCAGCCCGCTAAAGCGGGATTCCCAAAGTTTTGCGCGTAACGGACGTGAGATCGTCGACGCGGACGGGCATTGACAGAACCCTCGCCGAGGGTTGGATCGAAGTTGCCTGCAACGCCCAACCACCCGACGAGGTCGTGGTCAGTATGCGCCCGGTCAGCGTGTTCGCCAACGGTCCCGAAGCCTCGATCGAGCACCTGCGCACGCATCTGCGCGGCCAGTGGCGGCAAGCCCTGCGGGCGATGATGGTCCTGTTGTCGGTCCACGGTCTGTCCCCGGCGCAGATCGCCGAGCTGCTGGACTGTGGTCCGAGCACGGTGCGGCGGTGGATCGGCCGGTTCAACCAGCACGGACCGGCGGGCCTGGCCGATCGGCCCCGCCCCGGGCGGCCGCGCATCGGCGGGCCACGCCTCCTGGATCGGATCGCCGCGCTGCTGGAGCGGGCCGGGCCGTGGACGGTGCCCCGGTTATGGCAGTACCTGGGCCGGCCGAAGCTGAGCCCGCGCACCCTGTATCGGCGCCTGCGGGTGGTGGCCATCTGGCGGCGCCCCAAGCTGGTGGCCCGCGGTGATCCGGACCGGTGGCGGGCGGTGGCCGCCATCGCCGCCCGGCTGCGCGAGCTACCGTGCGGGGCGCTGGTGTGGGCCACCGACGAGACCCATGTGCACCTGCTGCCGCACGTGCGGGCCACTTGGACGCTGCGTTCGCGTCGGCCGGAGATCGGCACGCCGGGCAAGAACCGGCAGGTGACGGTGTTCGGCGCGCTGGAGATGACCACCGGCCGGTGGGTGTATCGGCTGGGCCGTCGCTGCGCCGCCGACTTCATCGCCCTGCTGGAACAGATCCGCTTGGTCGCTCCGACAGCCCCGGCGATCGTGGTGATCTGCGACAACGACAGCATCTACCATGCCCATGCCGTCACCGACTACCTGAACAAGCACCCCACCATGCAGGTGCTGTTCGGAGCGCGCTACAGCCCGCATGACAACCCGGTGGAACGCATCTGGGCCGCACTCAAGACCTTCATCGCCAACACCGCCGTCAGCTGGCCCGGCCGCCTCCGACAGATCCACGCTTTCTTCCGCGCTCGCTCACCGGCCGAACTGCTGACCGCCGCAGCTCCGTGGACCAGCCCCTGGCTGCCCGCGGGTTACAAGCGAAACTTCTGGAATGCCGCTTTAGGCGCTGAGAGAGCCTGGAGGTTGCCGGCGTGCTGGTGGGCCTTGCCGGAGTACCAGGCGTCGATGGACTCGCCCTTGACGCTGATGGTCTGCTCGGCGCAGCGATCAGTGAGCCCTTTTCGTGCGCCCAGCAGAGCAGGAGGTGAAGCCGTGACGTAGCGGTGGATCTTGTTGTTCGTAAGCTCGTCGTCGCTTGCCGGTGGAAGTCCGGTCCGGGTAGCTGCCAGGAGGCCCGGTAGCAGGCTGGCGGTTTCGTCTGGAAACGGGCGGGGTCGAAGCCCAGCGTCAATGGCCCTGATGGGGGAGCGACGGTGCGGTCCGTAGCATGAAGCGAAGCCTGCGGCGTCGTTACTCAGCCTGCCTGCGGGTGGGACGAGGGAGTGCCGAGCCTCTCGAAATTGGGGCGAAGGCCATGGACGCGGTGAAGATCCTGGATGTGCAGCCGTCAAGGACTCCCCGGCGTATGGGGCGCGGAACGCATCGATAGTGACGGCGGGAACTGGGGAGGCCCTCCCCGGCCCGGTGACCTGCGGAAATATGTCATTGGAGTGGCGCGCCCTATAACCGATGATCTCGGGAAGTGGGTGGTGAGCCGGGTGGGCGTCGGAGGTGGCCGTAGTACTGCTTGAGCCGACCGGACAACACAACCGGCGGTGAGGGAAGGGCCACTACTTCGTCGATGCGCATTGTCTTGAAGGAGGAGGCCCGGTGAGTGCCGTTTCGGCTAGTTCCGCCGCTTCGGGGTCGCGTCCGCGTGATCCGGTTCGTGCCTTGCAGCATGCGCTCTACCGGGCGGCCAAGGCCGATCCCGGACGCAGGTTCCACGCGCTGATGGACAAGGTCTATCGCAGAGACGTCCTGGCGCGCGCGTGGGTCATGGTGCGCGCGAACAACGGCGCACCCGGCATCGACAAGACCACCCTGGGCCAGGTCGAGGAGTACGGGGTCGCCCGGCTGCTCGATGAACTGGCCGCTGAACTCCGGGAAGGGCGATACCGTCCGTTGCCCGCTCGCCGGGTGCTGATTCCCAAGCCGGGAGTCAGGGACGAGTATCGGCCGTTGTCGATCCCGGCGGTTCGGGATCGCATCGTGCAGGCCGCCGTAAAGATCGTGTTCGAACCGGTCTTTGAGGCGGACATGCTCGACTGCTCTTTCGGGTTCCGCCCGAGGCGGTCGACGCACGACGCCCTGCAAGTGCTCGTGGATGAGCAGGCAAAGGGGCGCCGGTGGGTGGTCGAGACGGATATCGCCGATTGTTTCTCGGCGATTCCGCATCAGGAGTTGATGCGAGCGATCGAGGAACGCATCTGCGACCAGTCCCTGCTGAAGCTCTTGCGACAGATTCTGCGCGCCGGGGTGATGCAGGAGGGGCAGGTGCGACGTGAGGTCACTGGCAGCCCGCAGGGCGGGGTGGTCAGCCCCGTCTTATGCAACGTCTATCTGCACCGGCTGGATCGGGCATGGGACGAAGCAGACGGGACGCTGGTCCGTTATGCCGACGATCTGATCGCGATGTGCTGGTCACGCAGTCAGGCCGAGCGGGCTCTGGCCCGGTTGACCCAACTGCTGGCCGAGCTGGGATTGGAGGCCAAGGTGGCCAAGACTCGCATCGTCCATCTGGAGGTTGGCGGGGAAGGCCTGGACTTTCTGGGCTTTCATCATCGGCTCGTCAGATCCAGGGGCCTCAACGGGAAACGACCGTTTGTGTTCCTCGCCCGCTGGCCCGCGGACAAGGCCATGCAGCGCGCCCGCGACCGGATCCGGGAGATCACCGCCCGGCGTCGGATGCTGTTGTGGCCGGAGGCAATCGTGCAGGACCTGAACGACTTCCTACGCGGTTGGGCGGGGTATTTCCGTTACGGACATTCAGCCCAGCGCCTCAGCAAGATCAGACGATACGCCCAGATGCGGCTGGCGCACTTCATACGACGACGTCACCGCCGCAGCATGGCATTCGGTTGGTGGGTGCTGACCCGCTCCCAACCGGTCGATCTGGGACTGATCAGCTTGTATGGAATCGTCGTCGCACCCAGGGCGGGTAAGCCCTGGCGGGAAAGACCGAATGCCGGCGGTGAACGACGTCGGTGAGCCGTGTGCGGGAGAACCGCATGCACGGTTCGACGGGCGGGAGCTGGAAACGGAACGGCCTGGCCACGGTCATCGGGGAAAGCACAGCCGACCGGGAAACCGGCGGAAGAAAGGCCCCGAGCCCTACCGCCATCAGCCGCAACCGCGCCAGCTCCCGACCCTACATCCCCCTCGCGGCGGGGTGCTGGTCACAGCATGATCGCTAGTCTGGCGTTCGCCTGACGACGTAAGAAACCCCTGGTAGATGGATTGATCACCACAACCAGATCCGTCACAACCAGGGGCTCCGGATGCTTTTCTATCGTGCCGCCGTCGATTTGTCGCGTTCAACGCTGAACTACGTCGCCGGGATGATCCGCCGGCACCGTAAGGCGATCAGGTCAGCCTGGCGGCTGCTCAACCCCGGCCGGCAGGCACTGCTGGTGCTGGTCTACCTGCGCAAGGGCGAGACATTCACCGAGTTCGGCGCCGGTTTCGGGGTGTCGACGGCGACCGCTTGGCGGTACGTAGAGGAGACGGTCTCGCTGTTGTCGGCGCGCTCGCCCAAGCTCGAACAGGCACTGCGTAAAGCGAAGCGGGACGGGCTGCACTACCTGGTACTGGACGGCACGCTGATCCACATCGACCGGGTCAAGGCCGACCGGCCGTACTTCTCCGGCAAGCACCGCGTGCATGGGATGAACGTGCAGGTCCTCGCCTCACCGGACGGGACGATTCTGTGGACCTCCGGCGCGCTGCCGGGCAAAGCCCATGACCTGAGTGCCGCCCGCATCTGGGGCATCCTGCGCGCACTGGAGCAGGCCGGGATCATCACCCTGGCCGACAAGGCCTATCAGGGAGCCGAGGGCCCGGTCCGCACCCCGTACAAGGGCAAGAACAAACCCGCATCCCAGAAGCAGGCCAACCGCGCCCACGCCCGCCTTCGCGGCCCCGGCGAACGCGCAAACGCCCAGCTGAAAAGCTGGAAAATCCTCCGCAAGCTACGCTGCAGCCCCAGCAAGGCCGGCCACCTCTGCAAGGCCATCGCCGTCCTTCAGAACCACCGAGTTGCGCAGGCAGCATGAGGATGAAAAGCGTTCACTGCCGAATTGTTCTCATAGGAATCAAGGCGGCGGCGTGGCGCGCCGCCGTACCCCCGGCCCTCCGCCCGCCCGCCGTCCGGGCGTGCGGCCTGGGGGCCGGTCCCGGACGGCGGCGGGACACCGGGCCAGGCCGCCGCACACCTGGCGCGCCGTACCGACCGAACGCTCAGACCGGGGTTGCCACGCCGCCGCGCAGATACAGCCCTTACGATCGCCACGACGTGGTCGGCCGCCGTGCGTGGTTGGGGGCGATCGACGATCCAGGGTTCGTTCCTCACCCTGGCTCACGGAGCAAGGTGGCTGATCACCGATTAGGGCGTGGGCGGTTGTGCACTATGCGGACCAAGTTCATGACCCCTGGCTGACGGAGTCCACCGGGCGCTCGGGGCACTCCAAGCAGACGAACATGTAGAGCGATCCAGCGTCCTGGATCATGAGATCGGTGGGGTTCTGCACTTCCTCAGGGGCGTGAGGGGTGAGCAGCGGACGCTCTTCGATGGGAGCCCAACGCTTGCCGCTCTCGATGTCGAGTTCCCAGCTCGCAATTGTCAGCAGGTGTGCCATCTCGTGGCCTCTGCCGCACTCGAACTGCACCGGATCCTGGATCCAGTCCACCCAGCCCCCAGGGCCACGGCGAGGTATCGATAACAGCCTGAGTGGCCGTTTCGCGGAGCGACTGTGCCGGGGCAGCAAGAGCCGCCTGGAGACGTGCCCAGGGACGAGAACAGGCACGACCTTCGAGATCATGAGGTTCTCGACGCCTATGATCACCAGAGAAGACCGTGCCTGTTGCCTCATCATTGCCGATCAGTGCTGCCCTTGGCCAACTGGCCGAGCATGGACCGGTGGCCGCCTCCACCGGTAATTCCCTCAGCTTGCTGGAGTGTTTCCAGCGACTTCCCGACCCTCGCGATCCGCGTGGCGTCCGGCATGCGCTGGCGTCGTTACTGGCCGGTGCCGCAGCGGCCGTGCTGGCCGGCGCGCGCTCGTTCACCGCGATCGGTGAGTGGATTGCTGAGGCCCCCGCCCAGGTGATGGCCGTCCTCGGCGTCCGCCGGGATCCACTGAGCCGGGCCTGGCAGCCGCCCGACGAGTCCACCGTGCGGCGTCTGTTCGAGCAGCTCGACACCGAGGCCCTGGATGAGGCGGTCTGCTCCTGGCTGGCCGGGCGAGCCGCCACAGCCGACACCACCATCCACAGCCCGGCTCGTGCGCGTCGTCAGGCTGTGGCCGTCGACGGCAAAGCCCTGCGCGGTGCACGCCACCGCGGCGGTGAGCCAGTGCATCTGCTGGCCACCTTCGACCACAGCAACGGCCTGGTGCTCGCGCAGACCGACGTGCACGGCAAGACCAACGAGATCACCCGCTTCCAGCACTTGCTGCAGCGCCTCGACCTGGACGATCGCGTGGTCACCGCCGATGCCCTGCACACCCAGCGCGAGCACGCCACCTTCCTCATCGAGCAGAAACGGGCGCACTACGTCCTGATCGTCAAGAAGAACCAGCCCAGCCTGTACGCGCAGGTCAAACGGTTGTCCTGGAAACAGATTCCCGTCCAGCACCGCGAACGTGACCGGGGACACGGACGTGAAGAGTGCCGCACCCTCAAAGCCGTCACTCTCACCACCGGGCTGCTGTTCCCCCACGCCGTCCAGGCAATGCGGATCAAGCGCCAGGTCAAGCGCCAGGTCAAAGACGGCAGCACGGGCAGATGGCGGACCGTGACCGTCTACGCCATCACCGATCTGCCCGCGTGGCAAGCCCCTCCCGCCGACCTGGCCGCCTGGATCCGCGGCCACGACTGCATTACGTCCGCGACGTCACCTACGCCGATGACCACAGCCGAGTCCGCACCGGCAACGCTCCACGCGCCATGGCCAGCCTGCGCAACCTCGCCATCGGTGCCCTACGCCTGACCGGCGCCAGCAACATCGCCCAAGCCATCCGCCACATCTCCCGCGACGCCACCCGGACCCTCACCGTCCTCGACCTCCCATGATCGAGAAACAGGACATAACTCCACTACGCCGGAGCCCTGCACCGTCCGGTCACGCAAGCGCTGGAGGACAAGTACCCCAAGGCGGCCGAGCATCTGGACGAGGCGCGCGAGGACATCCTGGCCTTCGCCGCCTATCCCAAGGCGGTGTGCCGGTAGATCTGGTCCAACCGTGCAGGAGCGGCTGAACAAGGAGATCCGCCGCCGGACAGACGTCGTTGGGATCTTCCCGCACCGCGAGGCGATCATCCGCCTGGTCGGCGCGGTGCTGGCCGAGTGCCGCAAGGCCGTCGAGAAAAAGAAACAGAAGACAGCAATGATGTTAATGTGACGATTGATGCTATTGCTGCTTAAATAGGTACAGATCGCAGAGTGGTCTCATTCTCATATACCACGATCTCGGACGCGGCCGACTCCTCTCCGCGCGCGTAGCGCAACGTGATCGTGAAATTTCGAAGCCATTGACCGATAAAGGGACATTTGGGCGAATGCCGTCCCTATCTAGAGGGCGGTGAGCTCTTGGGTGCTGGTGTAGCCTGGCCTCCCGCACGCCGAATTTCGAAAGAGACGACATGGTACCTGTCAGGCTGCCGAGCGGTAGAGAGATCTTGCTGCTTTCGGTCCCCGCGGACACTCTGATGACGGCCCAGAGCACGGACGAACCCGTGTACAAGGACGTCTCTTTCCATATCGAATTCCAAGATCTCGTTGATGTAGCGGCGGAGATCGGTGCCCTGCTTCGTCAGGGCATTGAGAAGATACTCCCTAGTAAGGCGTCCGTTGAGCTCAACATCGGAGTCGACGCCAAGACAGGGAAGATCACCGCCTTCTTTGTCGAAGGCGGTGCGAACGGCTCGATTAAGATCGCCTTGGAGTGGGACAGGGAAAGGCCTGCCCCGACATGACGGTCCATCTCGAGAAGCACCTTCGCAGCTGCACAGTTTTGATCACAGACGGGCAAGGCAAGGCAGCCGGATCAGGGTTCTTTGTCGCCGAAGGTCTTGTTCTGACTGCAGCGCATGTGGTGTACCAGGCCGGCGAGGGCGTGCGAGCGCAGTGGAACGGTGTCGTACTGAATGAACTCAGCCAAGAATGGCTGGACCCTCCACCGCCTAAAGGCCCCGGCTCGTGGCCCCTTCCGGATCTCGCGCTGCTCCGCGTGCACGATGACGCCGCGTCCGGCCATCCCTGTGTCCTGCTAGGCAATAGGTTGTCCGGTTCTACACTGCTTGCCGAGGGGTACACGCGGGGCACGAGTGGTGGGTATGCGCCGGATAGCGCTCGCCTGGAGTTCGAAACGGTTCGTAGTGAAGGTATCTTCTCAGTCATCAAGTGCAAAGACTCGATCATCGACGACGGCTTGAGTGGCGGCCCCATCCTTGATCTGGGATCGGGAGAGGTGGTCGGTGTTACCAAAGGACAGCGCACCAGCCTGTTGCCGATCGGCGGAATCGCTATCGCGTCCAGCGTACTGTCCGACTTGTATCCGGACCTTTGGATGGCAAACGCGCGCTTCCATCACACCGACCGCCGATGGGAATTCGCCCGCCTAAATTCATCTCAGGTGATGGATCTTACAGCTGCGACCCGTGGTTTTCTCCGAATGGTTGACCAGGTGATCGCCGAACGTCCCGCCTTCTTGCCGCCCGGTGCCGTTAGGGCTGATATTCACCAGATGCCCTCGGTGCGCGCCCTATCACACGGCAGACCCGCGGAACCCGCCCATCAGGACGAACTATCGTCTGAGGAGCTGGGCGTCAACGATGTTCGATTCGAAGGCGTCTTTCAGTGGGCACCGTTGCGGGTGCGATGGCGCAGCATCGTCCTGCGTGGGATGCCTGGACTAGGTAAGTCATGGCTGCTGAACAGCCATGCCAACGCCGTTGCCGCTGACTCTTTGGAAAAGCTCAACGATAACCGCGTTGACGGTACATCGGTCTCATTGCCTGTCCTGATCGATTGTGCAGATCTGGGGCGCATGCTGCCGACCGCGATCACCAGGGACAGTGTGTTGAGGGCGCTGGCAAACGCGATCCAGGCCGATGCCGAAGCGGATTGGGCGCAAATTCCTGTGGACGCCATCATCCGGCTTGCTTATGAGGACGGCAGGCTCATTTCGTGCCTTGACGCATTGGATGAAGTGAGCATTGCCGATCGGCAAAAGATTCGTCAGGCTCTGCCGATCCTCACGGAGCGCGGAAACCAGCTGCTGATCACCTCACGACCTTCGCGTACGCTACACATTGACACAGCGGCATTGGGTGGCTGCTTCAATGCCGATGTCGTCGGTTTCTCCCCTGGCCAAGTGTTCGCTTTCGCCCGCTCCTGGTTCGCCCGGCACCCAGTCAGGAGTACTGAATTTGAAGCTGAACTGCTCGACCGCCCAGAACTAAGAAGATTGGCAAAGGTGCCGCTGCTGGCCGCCTTCCTATGCCGACTGGCCTCCGAAGGAAATAACGTCCAGGTACTGCCTTCAACGCGTGTCGAGGTGCTTCAGTCTGTCATGCTTGGCGCCTTGTCGGGTCGTTGGCGTGACCCGACCTTGCAGGCCCTGGACCCAGATAGCCCGCCTGACCCGACTCTCCGGCTCAGAATTCTCTCTGATGCAATCGGCAGGCTGAGTCGTCCATGGCGCTCCCGCGTCGATCGGTTCTCCCGTCCCAATCTCGCCGTTGCACTCCGCGAACATCCGGACCACGCTAGAACTGCTACGGAGGCTGACACACGCTGGTATGTATGGCAGACACTACGACCCGCGATGAGCAGCCAGCCCCGCCCGCTTTCGGACCCGTTGATATGGGAATATATGTTTGACGGACTACTTGCTCACGATCTCAGCGAGTCGAGCGAGTCCATGATCCGGTTCACTCATCCCGTTCTGGCTGAGTACTGCATGGCCTCGTATCTGGCGTCCCAGACGGCGGACGAGTTGCGAGGCATCGTCACCGCACACCGCTGGTTCGACACACCTTGGTATGAGATCTGGCCGCTGACGGCGGGTCTAATGGCGCACCCAGGCACCCTAGTGGAATTGCTCCTCGACACGCCGACGGACTCCTGGTACGAGCAGACGTTCCTCGCGAGCCGTTGTGTCGCGGTCGCTGGCGCCCGTATGTCCACCGAGTTGAAGACCCGCGTGCTATCGGCTGTGATTTCCGCTACCCAGAGTTGGCGCTCATTCGACCGTGAGCGTGCTCTACTCCATCTGGGCGAGCTCGTTCATGCACGACTGGATGAAGCCGTCAAGGCCTCGCGCCGGTTGCTGAACAGTGAGGAGATCGAGTCTTCTACCCTTCTGAGGGTCGCCGGCCTGCTTGCAGAGATCGGTGATCCTGCAGGATTGAAGATCGCCCGGAAATGCGTCAGTGACCGCGGCGTACCGACCGTCTATCGAGCGTGGAACGCGCGGGCGATCGTTCTCGCGAATGATCCGGAAGGTCTCGTCGCCCTACAATCCGCCATAAGAAACGCTCGCACTGTGAGTGAACTGCGCATCCTCGTCAACGCGATCCCAGTGGAGAGTCAGGTCGGTAGCAATCTCGCTGCACAGATTCTCCGGGACCACGAAGTCCACACACGGATCCGGGCTACGGTCGGCGCAGCCCTTATCCGGACAGGTGACGCTCATCGCATCCGCTTGGCCAAGGAGCTCGCCGCGACGCCGCTCACCGTCTGGCACCTGCGTGCGGCTCTCATCTCGGAACTTCTCGCCGTAGGCGAAGACGATGTCCTCCAACTGGGCCTCGAGTTGTTCGATGACCCCAACCTGTCGGCCGACCAACGTGTAACCCTTGTGGAATCACTGGTGCGGAGAGGCGAGACCGCCGTTCTGCCCCGGGCCGTTCAGATGTTGAGCAGGAGGGATATCAGCTGGGAGGAACGCAGGCAGTTGGCGCGGTCGGTGGTCGAGCTAGGCCCAGCCGGAATCGAAGAGTTGCTCACTCAGGTCCGTTCACCGCTCGACATCGACCTGAAGATGCGGCACATCATCGCCCTCGTCGAGGCCGGTGAGTGTCTCGATCTAGCCGCCGAGCTAGTCGCCGATCCCGGAGCGCCCGCGTGGATACGGACGAGAGTGGCCACCAGCCTCTTGGAGCGCGGTTACCTCTCAATACCACATACGGTGGTGGCAGAGCTGGCCACCGACTTCGAGCCCGAACACGACTTCCAAGGTGAGCTCATCATCGCCATGGCAGGGCGTGACATTCCCGGCGCGGGTGCGGCCGCCGTGAGCTTGCTAGGCCGCGAGCGTGCGTCCAAGGCCAATTATGCCGGCAGCAAGAAATTCATCGGCGGTCTGGCGACCGCTGGCCCGGAGGGATACGCCAGCCTCGATCGGATAGCCCGGGACAATGAACTAGCCGAGGAGGATCGCGCACTTGCTATCGACGCCATGGCCGACACCAATCCGGGAGAGGCCGCCCAGCTTGCGCTATCTCTCGCAGAACAGTTCACCAAATTTGCCAACTCTCGTCTCACGCTCCTACTCGCTGACAAGGGAGTGGTCGAGGTTGCCGACCAGTTGTCGACGCAGTTGAGGGATGAGCCTGCGGCTTATCGCGCCCTCTTCCAGCTATTGAGCAGCCCGCGGGCGTCCCAGGAACTCGTCGAGGCACTCCTCCCTGCCGCTCATGCGGCGACCATCGCGGAGGCGCCAGAGCCACCAGCGCCCCTGACGCTTGACTCACATTTCCTTGAAGAGGCGGGCATCACCTGGTCCTCCGAGGCGGAGAAGGAGGCGATCACTGACTGGGTCGCCGATAGGATCAGGGAAAAAGTGAGCACCAAGGTGTTCTCCTTCCTGACAACCAGCCAGCTTGACGAATACGAGCAGCTCGAAAGCGCAGAGCAGCATGTCGAATTCTTGGCCACGCGATCAGGTGGGTATCCCGAACTCGTGCGCAGCCAGGCGGCCGTCGTCCAGCAAGAGATCCGTGACAACCCATCGATCGTCCCTCCGTTCAATGTCGTGCAGACCATGCAGCCAATGCGACGGCTCTCGTACATCGCCGCCGCCATCGAAGAGTGGGTCATACTCACTCAGTCCAGTGGTCCGCAGAGCAGCGCCCAGTTTCTCGCCGCCAACGAGTCGGTGATCGTAACCCCCGAAGGCCATGCGTTGCTGAGAATTGCCTGCCAGATGACGGCAGCATGGAATCCATATGAAGGGCATCAGTTCTTGGTGGAAGTGGCTTTGCGGAATGGCCTTCAGGCGTCCCGCAAGCTTATGGAGGACTCTGACAAGTTGCATGATCTCCTGCGTGAGTATCTTAACGAAGGAAATGGAATGCAGCTACTTTATGCCGCGCTGGCAGGCCTCGTCCTGGAACCAGGATCGGAGGTGGTGGCGTTCTACGGTGCACTTGGCGCGGCCCTCCTCGAAAATATGGAGTTGAGTGTGGCGCTGATGGCGCTCAGCGGTCGGTCCGCGAGCGAGGACCAACGCAAGGACGGCCTGGCCACTCTGCAGGAGAACGCTGAGCGATTCCAATGGAACGAGGAGTGCGTCAGGGTGCTACGCGGTGCGCTCAGAAACGAACTAGGGGACATCGAATGACGGATAGGAAACGTCGGGCTGTCCGGAAACCTCGCCTTCCTGCCCCGACCATGAGCCCCATCGTCACTATTTGCCCAGTACGCGGCGACGAGCAGATCTGCGTGCCGCTCAATCAGGTGCTTATCAGGGGAACAACTGGCGGAATCGACGAATTCTATTCCGCGTGTTCCTGCGGGCGGAGATTCGCGCTCTCACGATCAGCTCAGCGCCGGTTGGCCGAACTGGCTGGTGACTACGTCGCAATCACCGAGGCCCATGACACGCCCGCCGCCCGGGTACTTGACATCCTTATAGAGAAGACGACCTGGCCAGCGGGTCATACGAGTTCATTGGCAAAGTCTGGCATCGTCCCCATCGGCACGCCTGTGCTCCATGCGCCGACAGAGCAAGTGAGGGTCATCAGCCGGGGGCTGTTCAATTTCGGCCGCCACATGATCTCGGTGATGAATCGTGCCGAAGGAATTGGACTGGCGGCCAACCAGGTCGGTGTTCCATTACAGGTGCTGGCTCACGACTTCGGGCGCGTGGTTCCCCAGATCATGGTGAATCCCGAGATCCTTCGTTCTAAAGGCACGTGGAGCTATGGAGAGGGCTGCCTCTCATTGAAGATTGAGGGTACTGCCGCCGATGTCGTACGCCCGAAGATTATTACTGCGGTGGCAACTTTGCCTACTAGCCAGACGATCATCGTCCAGGCCGACGAAATCCTAGCGCGTGTCCTGCAACACGAGATCGACCATCTGAACGGCATCGAATACGTACAGCGGCTCATCGGTACCGACCAACTGGAGGTCTATTCCAAGATCGAAGGGAGAGGAATCAACCTCTCTTGCATACCGCCGATGCCCTACGCACGCACCTGATGGTCCTTGGCATGTCGACGGGAGGAACACCATCCCGTCATCGGCCGAAGAAGACCGCATCGCGGGCACCGCGCTTGCGCGACATCAAGGCCCGCGGTAAGGGATCATGACGGCGGCCGTGAGAAGCGGTTCTGATCCACTTCTTGCTTCTTGTGATCTGGTGACGGGGTATGACGACAATCAGTCGGCGTGGAGGATCTGGAGGCGGAGAAGGTCGAAGCTGGCACGCCCGTAGCCGTCCCTTTTGATCCGCTCCGGAATTCCACTCCAGGGTCAGCCCGGCATTGGCAGTGTCGAAGTCCTGGCGCAAGCCGCGAGCCAGGCTGCGGAGCGGCTTGAGGCCGGTGGCCTCGGCCTGGTGGAGCTATGCGGGCAGGAGGTGGCCGTGCCGGTTGGTCATCATTTCGGCCGGCCGCTGTAGACATCCACACGATGCCTCGGTTGTCGGTTAACCAGGCAACTCGTCCAACTCCGTCCAGAGCTTGACCACGGCCAATACGCAGCCAAGTTGAGGTGGTCATAGGCGTACGCCCAGGTCAGCGCATGATCGTGACGGGACTGTAAAACCGTCGGCTCAGCCTACGCAAGTTCGAACCTTGCACCTGCCACACGCAGTAAGCGCAGCTCAGAGGCCCTACGGGGCCTCTTCTGCATTTCAGGGGTATGCAGCCGGATGCCGCTGTGAGCGGCCGTTTGTCGGTGGTTGCGGGATATACGCGGGATGGATCCGGGGACGTTTCCCCAGGTCGAGGCCCATGATCCGGAGTATGCGCGGGATGACGTGGCCCCTGCAACGCCGAAAGGCCCCGGGGAAACCGGAGCCCTTTGGGTGGTGCCGTCCGTGATCTCCTGCAGTGAGTACGTCCGCGATCCGCTGGTTGACGATCTCCTCCTGGCCGTCGATCAAGTGGCGGCGCGGCGCGCCGCTGTACCTCCGGCCCTCCGCCCGCCCGCCGTCCGGGCGTGCGGCCTGGGGGCCGGTCCCGGACGGCGGCGGGACACCGGGCCGGTCACCGCACGCCAGCCCTGCCGTACCAACCGAACGCCCCGGCCGGGGTTGCCGCGCCGCCACACAGATGCAGCCCTACGATCGCCACTGCATGGCCGGTCGCCATACGTGGTCGGGGGCGATCGACGATCCAGGGTTTGTTCCTCACCCTGGCTCACCGAGCAACGTGGTTGATCTCGGATGCCAAACTCCGCCGAAGCACCTTTGCGTGCCGCGCTCGCCGGGTTTACATCGGCGCCTGTGGAGAGGTGCAGCAGGGTGGAGATGGACGCCATCCTTCCCTGCCGCCGGAGGGCGTCAAGGGGTACAAATGTCTTTCATCAGGTCCCAGAAGGACCTGTGACGATTGGCGCCGGCCTTCCAGCCCGCGAGCAGCCACGCCTCCCACTCGCCATCGGAGGTCATAACGTGGGGGTTGAGGAGTAGGAGTCCGTCCCACAGCCCGACCAGAAGAGTGTCACGCACATATTCGTTTCTGATGTTGTCGCTGCTCTGCTCCTTTCCGTAGACGAAGTAGAGGTCATCGGGCACGCTCGGGCGCTCTTCACCCATGGGCGAGGTCCAGGCTTCGACCGCTGAGGGCCAGACGTCACGGAGCCAGCCGACTTCCGCGACCGGTGCCACGGAGTACTCCTCGATGCCCCAGCCGTTGGAGAACAGGAGGAACTGCCGATAGCTCGGCGGCAGTCTCACACCCAACCGCTCTTCGAGTTGACTGACTTCAAACTCACTGGCCGGGGGGTGGAGACCGTGACCCGGCGGCAACGGCGGATGGTCAGGGCCTTCGGCCACCGGTTCATCCTCCGGCAAGAGATCAGACCATGGGTACGCGGCACTCATGGAGGGCGACGGTATCGGCCACGACTGACCTTTTGCGTGACGCTCCTGGGAGCCAAGCTGGGAGCCAGCGGGCCGGACGACCTTGCACCGGGCCGGACTGATACGGACAGACGCCACGTGCGCGACCTGCGTGGCGAATGCGCCTGAACGCCCTCGCACATCGTTTGGGGACCTTGTGAACAGAAGGTCAGACCGTACCCGCTCGCGGCCGGCAGCGGGCCGCCAGGGTTGCAGTTTAAGTTGCAATACGAGGTCGTTCGGAGCCGTTCAGAATGGACCCCACATAGCCGCTGGCCTGCATTGAACGATGTGGAACGGCTGAAACTGGATCTTTCAATCCTTAGGTTCGGGTTCGAGCCGCCGACCATGCGGCCTGCGCGAGGCTGCGGTCACCAGCCTGGCGGCTCGCCGGAGCTATGGGAGGGTTCCGGGCCGTGTGCGGTGGTCGTACGGGATCGCCCTGCTGCTTTAGGCGACCTGCTTCGAGGAGGCCGTCCATGTGTTGCAGGAACCGGGATCACCAGTGGCGAAGCCTCGCTTGACCCAGTAGGCGATGCTCTTCTTCTTGCCGTAGATGACGGAGTCGGAGAACTGGCCGTAGAGCTCGGACACCTTCTTGGCGGACCGGCCCTTCAGCGGCCAGACGCTCCCGAGGAAAACTCCGGACAGGCAATCTTCCTGCAGGGCCTGACGCCGCAGTTGCTCCGTCCACTCCTCGTAGGAGTAGTAGCGGAGTCCTTCTTTCGCCTTCTGGATGCCGACCAGGCGCTGCACGTGGTGGCCATAGGCCCTTGCCGCTGTGTAGGACAGCCACAGATTGTCAGGCTCCCCGAGCCAGCTTCTGCCGAGCTGGTAGGTGATGCCGTCGGTCGCAGGGCAGTACCAGGACTGCGAGTCGTCGGCCGAAATCCTCATCCCACACCACCTCTTGGGAAGCCTCTTGACGAAGGTGACCTTGGCCTTCTCGAAGGGCACCTCGTTGGCGGTGAGGTGCTTGCCCCAGGTGGCGTCGAGGCAACGGAAGATCGCCAGGATGTAGGCCTTCGCGGAGACGGAGTCATTCGCCTTGATCGACTTCTCGGCGCACTTCGACGCGGGCAGCTTGCCGTAGCCGTAAAGGGCGTTTTCTGTGAGCTGAGGCTCGTTCTCGATTGGATACGCCGCAGCGGGGGTGCTTAACGCCAGCACTGAGACGCAGCTCAGGCTGGCGATGACGAGGAGTCTCACGGAGCGTGACAATACGGTCTAGACCATCCCGGGAGCAACAGTCAGCGATTACTATCAAGCGCCGATTTCTGTACTCATCCTCCTCGGAGGCCCGTCGGCGACCTGCGACGCCGCTACCCCACCGCACTGCGCAACGTCCGGCCTCCGAATCCGAGGTAGAAACCGCTGGTCCTCTGCAAGTGGGAGGCCTCTCTCCCCGAGAGATCCGCGGTTCCGGGGATGATCGTGACTGGTTCTGCCTCGCGGGATATGTGCGGGATGATCTTCCCTGGTAAGGGACGGGTGAGAGCTGTACCCCGAGGTCAGAGGCCTGGTGAGGTCGGGAATGTCAGCCCGCTGTAAAACCGTCGGCTCAGCCTACGCAAGTTCGAACTTTGCACCTGCCACCAGCAGTAGCTGCAGGTCAGAGGCCCGTCGGGGCCTCTTCTGCGTTTCGGGGGTACGCAGCCAGACGCTGCGCTGAGCGGCCGTTCGTCGCTGGTCGCGCAATATACGTTCATTGATCTTGGCCGCGTTTTCCCTGGTCAGGACTTGCTTTTCGCAGGTTGATGTACCCGTGAGACGCAAACGAGCCCCGGAGATCATCTGGGACTCGTTGTGTGAGAGAGGCAACGGCGTCGGCTATCCGGCGGTTCGCGAGGTCGTACGGTCGCCTGGCGAGCGGAGAGGCGACCTGGGAGGGCGTCAGGGCGAGCTTGCGGGCTTCCTGCCAGACCTCTGTGTAAGCCGTTGAGGCGACGACTCCGCCGTGCTCGCTCTGGAAGAGTCGTCCGCCTGAACCGAGGCCGAAATCTTCAATGTGTTGCCGAAGGATCTTCACCAGAGTTGGCGGGATGCGGACGGGACGGACGTCATCACGCCCACGGTGCTTGAGGCCACGTTCCTCATGGGTGTCCCCGGTGTCGGTCCACTGCCTGTTGACCTCGGGGCGGGATACGTCGATGAGGAAGCGTCCGCAGCCGATTGCCGGAAGGCCGCAGTCCTCCCTGCGGAGGGCCATGGCTTCGGCGGGCGAAGAGCGGTGTAGTACATGCAGGAGAACAGGGGCATGAGCCGCCAGCTGCGCCCCCGTCTGCCTATGTAGGTCACCGCGGTCAGCAGCTCTTGTGCCTGACGAGGGTTCGCCAAGATTCGCGGGTCTACGGAAATCAGTCGTCTTGGCCGGCTTCCATTTGATCCGGTGCAGCGGATTTGCCGAAAGCTCTTCCAGCTCCACGACGTACTCAAGCGGCGGCGCGGCGCGCCGCCATACCCCGGCCCTCCGCCCGCCCGCCGTCCGGGCGTGCGGCCTGGAGGCCGGTCCCGGACGGTGGCGGGACACCGGGCCGGCCGCCGCACGCCAACCTCGCCGTACTTGCCGAACGCTCCGACGGGGGTTGCCGCGCCAACGCACAGATGCAGCCCAACGATCGCCACGGCATGGCTGGTCGCCGGACATGGTCAGGGGCGATCGAAGGTGCAGGGCTTCGATCCTCAGTCCTGGCCCACCGGGCAACAGGCTGATCACCGTGTGCAACACGAATTGGAACGGTGGCTCGTCCAGCGCGTCGCCGTTCATGCGACCTAGCTACGATCCGCGGGTGCGCCGGCGCACTAGGACGATCAGCCCTATCTGGATGACAAGTAGCACCAGGGCGATCAGTCCCGATGTGGCGGTCATCTCTTCCTCTGATAGCCCGCCAGCACATTCCGTGATGTTGCCGCCCTCGTATAAAAAGGTGCAGTCATGTCCAAGGATCGCGGCAGCGATGAACCAGTTGGCAAGCAGAAGGGGGACCGTGCCTAGGACAAGGAGCAGTGGGATGTAGTTCGCCCTCCCACCCGCCGGGTTGGCCTTCGCCGGAACAGATTCGAGACGCCCGCCTGTATCGGAATCACGACTCACTTCGAACACATAAGCAGAGGCAAGTGATCATGACAAGGTCGATACGGTGCACTTCCTGTGCAATATACGTGCAATGATCACGGGTTCGCATCGGGGTGAGACACGGTCATGCCGCAGGTGGAAGGCCATATATCTCAACCGCAACGGTCACGCGCTGTAAAACCTTCGGCTCAGTTTACGCAAGCTTGAACCTTGCACCTGCCACACCAGCGGGAAGGGGCCCGTCACCAGCGGAAACGCGGTGACGGGCCTCTTTCGTTGTGTCCGGCCGTCTACGGCTGACACCGGCGCTCTACGGTTGATCGTTCCCTGTACGTTCCTAGCGATCATGGCTGGTGGGCCGCGGCCTTGGATGTGCCTGCGGGCGTCGCCTCGCTCAGCGTGAGGTCTGTGGCGGCGCGGGGCAGCGGCGTACCCACTCTTCGTCCCACACGAGTTCAGCGCCGGGTGAGGGGCGCGTGGCGATTCTCTTCCAGTCTGTGTGCCCTGGTAAGGGTCGTGGAGCTGGGCTTCGGCGGCGGACAGCCTGAGCGAGGCGGTCACGATGAACTGGCAGCACCAGGCGACAGGACGCCCGGGATCACGCGGGCCGGGGCGGCCGCCTCCCAGGTGCTGTGGCGGCGGACGCCGGGTGCTGCCATGAGGCGAGCCGGCGGCCGCGCGGACGGGGCTCAGCGGCTGAAGAACGCGAAGGTGCGGGCCTTCTCCTCCGGGGTGCCCATCGGGATGATCGCCAGGTCGGTGACGCCGGCCGACGCGAACCTCTCGACGCCCTTCTCGACCTCGTTCTCGTCACCGGCGATGAGCAGCTCGTGCACGCCCGACAGGCCCTGCCGGTCGAGCACGGCGCGGTAGGCGGCGAGGTCGCCGGCGATGCCCATCTGCGCGTCGAGCTCGCCGCGTACTCGGTCGGGGTCCGAGGTGATGCAGACCATGGCGGGGGCGAACACGCGCGGCGCGGGTCGTCCGGCCGCCTCGGCGGCGGCGGTGATGCGGGGCAGGACGAAGTCGCCGATGAATGGGGCGCCCACCCAGGTGAGGATCGTGCCGTCCGCCAGCTCGCCGGCGACGCGCAGCATCACGGGGCCGAGCGCGGCGATCAGCACGGGCGGGGGCTCGGCGCCGGGCGCGGAGATCTGGCCGGTGACCGACAGCGTCTCGCCTTGGAAGTCGACGGGCTCGCCGCGCAGCAGCGGGCGCAGGGCGGTGAGGTATTCGCGGACGTGGACGGCCGGGCGGTCGTACGGCACCCCGTACATGGCCTCCACGAATTGCTTGTGGCTCGGGCCCAGGCCGAGGGTGAAGCTGCCGCCGCTGATGGCGTTCGCGGCGAGGGCCTGCTCAGCCATCGCGTACGGGTGCCTGGCGTAGGTGATGGCCACGCTGGTGCCCACCTCCATGCCGGGGTTCAGCCGGCCGGCCAGCCCCGCCACACTGATCGCGTCAAGCGAGGCATATTGGTTGAAGAAGGCGCTCTCGAACCCGGCCTTGCGGGCGGTGCCCACCTGCTCCAGCAGGGTTTCCAGGTCCGCGCCCCCGGTGACCAGGGCGATGCCCAGTTTCATGTTGGCGTCCTAAGGTGAAGGGGAGATTCCGGTTCCGTTCCTGCGCGGTACACTAACCTGAATCCAGGATTCACGTTAAGGGGATGAACAGATGATGCGGGCCGATGCGCGGCGCAATCGCGAGCGCATCCTGATGACGGCGCTAGAGCTGTTCACCGAGCGCGGGCCCGGCGTCTCGATGGAGGAGATCGCCCAGACCGCCGGCCTGGGCGTCGGCACCCTTTACCGCCACTTCCCCGATCGCAGGGCCATGGTGGAGGAGCTGGCGGAGATCACGCTGGAGGGGCTGCGGACGCACATCCGCGGCCGGCTGGAGGAGCGGCCGGAGACGTACTGGGCGCTGCTGCTCGACGTGATGAACTACTGCGCCTGGCAACCGCTGACGCTGATCGCGTCGCTCGCCGGGTCGGCGGCGGTGCCGCCGTCCTGCGCGAAGCTTTGGGACGAGGTCGGCGAGCTGCTGGCGGAGATCGCCGGGCGGGCGCAGCAGGAGGGCTCGATGCGCCGCGACCTCACCCCCGAGCAGGCCGTGGGCGTGCTGTACGCCACCGTCTGCCGTCCCGCCTCGCGCTTCGACGGCCCGCTGACCACGGTCGTCCTCGACGGCCTGCGCGCCACGGCTCACCAGGAGCCACAGCCGCCCACTGGTCGGAAGCCTTGAAGGGTGCCGCCGGCGGAGCGGCGCCTGGCTCCGCACGAGCCTGGCCGCTCGCGGGGCGGTCAGCCGGCCGCGCGCCGGATGGGCTCGGCGATCCGCTCCTCGGTGCCGACGTCGAGCCACCAGGTGCCGCGGGGTGCCGCTACAGGCGACAGAGGTGAGTGGCGGGGGGCAGGTGATCCTTATTTCCTGCGGCGAGCGCGTAGCTGGGTCCCCAGTGTCTACGAGTCTTCCACCGTAACGGAAACGTGGTGACGGGCCTCGCTGCTTCACATCCGGATGTCTACGGCCGAAACCAGCCAACTGCGGCTGATCGTCCACAGCGCGTTCCCCTGAGATCTTGTCCTGAAGCGCTGGATTCACCCCCCCATGGGCGTGGGACTGCTCCGTGACCGAGCGGCCTCAGGGCTCTCGTGGGCTCATAGGCCGATGTTGGACTTGGCGCCCATGTAGGAGCCGGCCCCGGGCCAGCCGTTCTGCGCCAGTTCGACGAACCGCGGGGAGAAGCCGAGGGTCGGCAGCTCGGTCACCGGGACGAACCGGACGCCGCGGATCGGGGTGGTGTCGGCACCGTCGGCGGCGGCCGCCACGCTCCCGCCGACTCTGGTGGCCTTGAACGTCATGTGGATGACATGGGTGCCGTTGCCAGGGAGGTGGTCGCATACGTACAGGAGGTGGTCCACCCGGATGTCGAGACCTGTCTCCTCGCGCATCTCGCGCAGCAGCGCGCCTGCGATGGACTCGCCCTGCTCGACCTTTCCGCCGGGCAGCGACCATGAGCGGCCGGTGTCGGTGTCCTGGTCCAGCAGCAAGATCTGACCCTCTTCGATGACCACGCCGGTAACGCGCACCTTCATGGGAGCAACGTATTCCAGCAGGCCACGGCCGAGGGGGGAATCGGGCGGATGGAGGTGTGATCGTCGTCGGCGGGCTGGGCACCCAGGTCCGTGAGCGGGTGCGCCTCTTGCCGAAGGGTGGCTGCCCGTCGCAGAGCGGTCGGACGCCGTCCAATGGCTGTAAGAGATCGCCGCGCTCGGTCCGGCCCGAGCGGTGATCGTGTGGCACCCAGTAGGGCTTCGGCCAGACGGCCCAGCCCTGAGGGCTATGCGGGGAGCAGGGTGAAGGCGCCGACGTGAGCTGGTCGGACCGTGGAAAGTGGCGTACATCTAGTGTGAACACCTCGTTGACCTGGAGACGCTCTGCTATAGCGACGACTGAGGCGTCAACTGCGCCGAACGAGAAGTCCGCATACTGCTCGACCAGCGAAGCAGCTCTGGAGAGGTCACGCTTGGTCAGCTCGACGAGTGTGAAGACGTCCGGTCCAAGAGCGCGGAGAAACGCAGCCTCCGGCGAGGCGCCGCCGAACCGAGAGATCATGTAGCACACTTCCGCTGTGACGAGGCTGGGGACGAGGACCTCATCACGCGCGTCGTGCAGGCGCTGGAACTCGCGGACGCAGCGTTCATGATGGGCATCGTCAGCAAGCGCGGCGGCCACGAGCCGGCCGGTGTCGACGACGATCACTCCTCGCGCCCGAAGCCCTCAGCAAGGATTTCCTCGGTACGGGCGGATTCGTCCGAGCGGCCGGCATGGACAGAGCCGAAGAACGCCGGAGGCCATGGTTCGCTCTCGCTGTGTCCGGAGGCGTGAACCAGCCGCAGCGTGTGCGCGCGGATCTCCTGGAGTTGGTGTCCAGCGAGCTGGTCGACCAGCCGATGCAGGTCGTCGTACTCTTCAGGGGCGGCAGCGGCCATGCGTCTGAATCTACGCGCTGGAACTGATCGATTCCGAGCTGTCCAATATGCGTGCAATGATCTTGTCCGCCAAGAGCGGGTGTAGGATTCGGCGCAGGTCAAGAGTGCAGTGGAACCGGGAACGGTCACGCGCTGTAAAAACCCCCGCGGCGGGTTCGCCACCAAACTCCGACTGTCGGCCGACGGCCGCTGCCGGATGTCGGCGCTGGTGCTGACACCGGGTCAGTACGGCGAGAGTCCGCAGTTCCGGCGGCTGTCGGTTGTTCGGTCAGCTGACGGTGGCGGGTTGGGCGGACAGGAGGGTTTGCGTCCAGCCTGTGGTGTCGACGGCACCCTGGCCGCGGAGGTCGTCGGCCCGGCCGTCGTAGGGGTTCTCGTCGTCGTAGCGGAAGAGGGAGCCCTCGCCACGGTGGCCGTAATACACGCCCCCGCCGGGCGACAGGAGATGGTCGAAGACCTGCCAGGTGGTGTCGCGAAGCTGGTACCTCTGCCAGGAGCCGGCGCCGTTGATCCGGTAAGAGATCAGCCTGCCGTCAGTCGTTGTGCCGAGAATCCAGCCAGGGCCGGTGGCGGTCAGGGTCTTGAGGGTAAAACCGTCGCCGATCTTGGTGTTGCCGCTGATATCGCTGATCGTGGGCTTGGCCGCGTTGATGGTGTAGCGGCGCAAAGTGCCGCCGGCGATGCCGAACAGGTGGCCGCTGCCGTCGTAGGCGAGGAGGTCGTGGGTGTAACCGCGGCCGAGATAGACCGGCCGATCGAAGGTGAGGCTGCCGCTGTTGCTCTGGATGTCGACCCGGTAGAGCCGGCCTTCCCGCCCGTCCTCGGTGACCAGGATGGTGTCGGAGTCCAGTGTCGCCATCGCCTTGGGGGTGAAACCAGAGTGGCCGTGGACACCACCGCGCCATGCGTGCGCTGTCCGGTGGCGGCATCGATGGCGGTGTAGGTCAACTTCCCGTCTGGCGACGCCCCGTAGATCGAAGCGGTCTCCTTGGCGGAGGAGGCGGGGTTCTGCGCATGGGTGAGGGTTTCCCAGCCCAGGAAGTGCGACGTCGCCATGGGGCGCTTCCGCTCGACCCACTTGGCGGCGTAGGGGAAGTCGTCGTAGCCGAGCCGGTTGTGCAGCGCGTTGTAGCCGACCTCGTAGTGGTTGCCGAGGTCGGCCTTGACCTTGCCGCCGCACAGCCAACTGGGGACTGAGCCGCCGAGTTGTATCTTGGCGTGCAGGTCCATCGCGCGGCGCAGCCGGTGCTTGGCCGTCGCATACAGGTCTATGCCCTGGTGGTGGGCCGTCTCAGCCACATGGGAGATGGCTGCGAGGCCCCAGCCGGTGTGCCAGAAGTCGCGGCAGGTCTCCTGGGTCAGGCCGTCCACGAACTTGGTCTGGCCGTGCCAGTATTCGATGATCTCGGCCTTGGTGTTGTACTTGCTGCCCGGCGGAGCTTTGGGAATCGACCCGTCGGTGGTGAGGTAGATGTAGGCGGGCAGCCGGCCGCGCCAGGTCGCGACCGCCTTGTTTGAAGGAGGTCCGGTCATCGAGATGTACGGCGATGCCGATGGCGGCATCGGTCATGATCAATTCCCAGTTGCCGTTGTTGTTGGGCCGTCCGGCGAGCAGGATCGGGAGGTACACGGTGCGGAGCTTGCTCGCTAACCGGTCGGCCTGGCTCCAGCCGCCGCCGTAGGTGTGCTTGATGAGCTCGGCCGCCCGGGAGAAGTTGGCGCCCGCCCAGCCGGTCTGCAGCGGCGCGTTGCTTCCGGTGTGCTTGGTGATCACGGCCGACCAGGCGTCCATGATCTGGATCGCCTTCTTGGCGTAGCGGGCGTCCTTGCTGAGGTACCACCGCAGGGCATGCGTGTAAGCCGCCATCGCGTCCTTACGCTCGTCCGAGCAGCCGTTGTCGGGAATGGAACCTCCGCCGCAGTTCACGTCGGCGCGGGGCTTGGCCGGGTAGGACAGCGAGGCGAAGGAGCTTTTCTGCAGGGCGTCCCAGGCTGACTTCCAAGGCTCCTTGTCGAGGTTGGCCCTGACGAAGTCGAGCTGGACACGGCTGACCAGGACACCGGGGTGCTTGAACCCGGCAGCCTGTGCGGGCTGCGGAACAGCCAGGGCGGCGGCCACGAGCATGACGGCGGCAACAGGACGAGCGAGACGCACGGGTTTCCTTTCCGAAGGGGCTGGACGGACGGAGCCCGGCGTAGCTGGAGCTTCGGGGTGGCCGGAGTCAGAGGGCCTTAAAGGTGACGAAGGCGCGCGGGGCGGGGCCTTCCAGCGGGTGGCCGACGTTCGCGGGCCCTGACTCCTGGGCCAAGCTCATGAGCGCCTTGGCCATGGCATTCCGGCAAGTGGGGTGCGGCGCACCGGCATCACGCATGGAGCAGATGCGCCACCTGATCGGCAACCACGGCTTGCCGCCAGAACCTCTGTCCGGCCAGGCTCGCTACGAAGATCACAACGTACGCCGAATGACGATCCCGGAATCCGTCCATCCGGCTCAGGAGCCGTCTATTAGTTTGTCCACTTGGCCTTGCAGCGGTACTTGCCGTCGAAGAAGGACGCCTCGTAGGTGTACCCCTTCTGCAACGTCATGCCCCGGCTGTAGTGCGTCTGCCCTGAACCCAGGTTGACGTTCAGCTGGCTCATGCCGACACCGTTCTTCAGCGATTTGAAGGTGCCGGTGCGCCCCTTGGTCATACGGCCCCAGACATAGGTCGTGCCCTTGTATGTGCCTGTGCGCACCTGGCACTTCAAGCCCACCGGCCCCGACCAGACGGTGTCGGTGTCCCGGGTCTTGACGTTGCTCGCCTTGCTCGGGTCGTCGAGGCCGCTGCCGGCCTGGGCGCCGGGCGCGTAGACGGTGAGTCCGACCGCCGCGGCGGCCAGGCCGCTCACGACGGCGGTGATCCAGCCGGTACGCCTGCTCATCATTGGTCTCTCCCAAGAGTCGATTCTCACGGAAAGTCGACCCTAGGGATCGCCGGTATGTCTGCGGTATATCAAGCCTCAGAGCTCGATCGCGTTCTTGACATGGTCGACCGTGCTCTCGGCGCAAGGACCGACATATGCGATTGCCCATTCGGCTACTTGAGGAGCGGGAACTCCTGCGTTGTCTCCGGAGTATGGACGGCGGCGCTGTCGCCATCATGGCCAGTCAGGTGATGCGAGCGCCAGGAGATCAGCGCCTGCTCCGCGCGGCGATGGCGCTCCAGTAGCCAGTCCGGGTAGTGGGAGCACGACTGCAGCTTCGGGATCGCCAGCTCGATCGTGCACCGGGCAGGCGTCACATGTCGACAGGTCTCGCATCGCGGGGTCTTCCATTCATTGGGCTCATGCTCAAGGAAGCCCGAATTTCCTCTTGATGGCTACTGCTTCGTCCTCGGTCACTTGGGCTGGCGTACGGCCCAGTGCCGCCTGCAGCTCACCGACGATCCTGTCTCCTGACATGCGAATTCGGGCTCGGAACTGGGCAAGCTGTTCTCCGAACAGTTTCGCCGTCGGTCCGGTCCACACGGTTCCACTCTGGAACTGACGGTAGGGCGTTTCCATGCTGTTACTGATTTCCTCGAGCATGGGACCGACTGTGCGCAGGGCCTTGCTCAGGGCCTCGTGGAGAGGGTTGGCAACCATAGCCGCCATAGTTAGTCCTTTTTCTTACGAGGAGCGGTGACGTCAGTTATCAGCTTGGGGGCGATCAGTTTCATCAGAGCGATCACGTCGGCCGCATTGTCGCGCCCTTCGACGCCCTTGGACAATCCGACGAACAGCTGGGATTTCCCTCTTACCAACACCGCGCCTGCTTGCGTCTTTTCCGTTGTCCCGCCTTGGGTGTAGAACCCGATCCCACCTGGGACAATCTCTGGCAGCGGCGTGTTGCCAGCTTCGATTTGGTATCTGACCCAGCGCTCCCCTCCTCGCGGATTCAAGTCGATCTCCAGCAGCTTCTTTTTCTCGCCAGTTGGTTGGTAGACAGCGCATCCCCCCATGCCCACGCCATCGTCGAAAGCCAAGTTGAAATCTCCGCTCGAGATCGGCTTGCGGACTCCTGTCATCAGCTCTACAGCGCGAAGAGGAATGTGGTCGCATACATAGGGCGGTGCGGCGACAGTGGGCAGTGACGTCCGGTCGATAGGAGGTTTCTGGGTGCTAGTACAGCCGACAATCAGCGCTAGTGTCACGCCGAAAGCAGTGGCAGCCTTTATGGTTTTTCTTCGTTTGTGCCCCCTTGATATTTGCTGAAGCTGCGGTCGTATGCCTTGGATAGTTCGTCCCTTGTTTCCTTCCATATCGTTCCCTTGTGGTCGTCTAGCAGCCAGTTTTCGTAGTCGGTTAGCTCGGGATGCTGGACGGCGCCCTCGGGCGTCATCTCCTCCAGCGTCATCAGGGATCCGTCGGGTTTGCGGAAGCTCAAGGAGCCGTGAGCGTCTTTGCCGAAGAGTCCGTGGTTGAACATGGCCTGGGCGACGAGTTGGGTCGCCAGAAACTCTCCACGAGCTTTCGCCACGTTGGCGTCGTACACCGCTTGGTTCTTGTTGACCTCGGTCTTTGCGGCGTCCTCTATCATTCCGGTCCAAGCGCCCACGACTCCGGCTGTGATCGGCCAGCCGCCGGTTTGCGGAATCGCCAGCGCAGTGTTCACCACCGCCATGAACTCCTTTATCTTCTGCTCTTGGACCTCATCCCTTCTCTGGCCGGTGGCTATCTCAGCCAATCCGGTCGCGTCTGTGATCAGGCCGAATCCGGCACCGATTTGTTTCGCTGCACCTGTGAAGCTCGCGGAGTCGCCGCTTGCCGCAGTGCGGTTGAGCAACCTGTCCGCCCATGTGGTCTGGGCGGCCATCAGCGTCGCGACGGTCTTGGGGTCCTCGTTGAATGCGTACTTCATGACCTCGCGTACGCTGTCGGTTGCGAACTCCGCACCCCAGGGATCATGAGGGTCGCCGTCGGTGCGAACGCCCGTCGGGCGAAGACCTGACCGTGGCGCAGCGTAATTGATATCTGGGATGTACGCAGCAAGGATGAGCGCTGACGTGCTGGCCGGGACGGCGGATTTGCCCCCCTTGAGAAGGTGATCAGCCTGCACCTTGGCGAAGTTCGAGGCCAGCAGGGCCGATGTGAAACCGCGAGACGGATGTTGTGCGGAGCCGTTATGGTCCCGGAAGACGGTGGTGGCCGCCTCCACCGCCTTGCCCACCGTTGCCTTGCCGTTCAGCGTGGGACGTTCGGTGAGGAAATGTTGGAGCGCTGTGGGATCGCCGGCGAAGAAGTCTTGAGCGGCTGCGGGGTTCCGGCTCAGTGCCTCCATCATGTCCACGATCGGGTCGTTATGGAAATCTCTGAGGGCTGCTCCGCCTTGAGCGGTTGACTTGCGGTCCTGCGTGTCGATCGCTCTGGCCACCTGTAGCAGGAAGGATGAGTCGAATGAGCCGTGCTTTATTGCCTTGCTGAGGGCCTGGTGGTCCTGCGGCTTCAGGCCGGAGGTGAACTCCTTACGCCAATTGGCATCCAGCCGAGGACTGGCCGTGCCGAGGACCTTGCTGAGGGCGACCTGCAGACGTGTCAATGACTTGTCGCCGTTCACCGTCCTGTCCATGACCTCGCGGAACTTGGTAGCTCCCAGCGCGTGCATGAGCGTCGTGGCGAAGGCGGGATCGTGGATGCGTTTCTCCAACTCGGCAAGAGTCTTTTCGTCGATCTTGCCGGTTTTGGCGGTCTCGGCCAGTTGGGCTGCGGCGGCGTAGACGTCCGGGTTGCTGGAGGACCGGTTGTAGAGGGACTCGTCGAAGGGGATCATGTCGGGGGAGTCGGCACCCCAGGTCGTGGTCATTGACTGGATGGTCTCATTCCGTCGGCGCAGTTCCGGACGTTTGGAGCTGACCCAGTTGCCCATCTCACGCAGTGCCGTCAAGGCCGAGGTGTCGAGGTGGAGTTGGCTCAGGGCTTGGCGGATCCGTGGCTCGTGTATACCGAGCGCCGTTTCGAGCCTGCCGAGGTCACGCTCGAAGCGGGTCATCTCCGAAGGCGTGATGCCCGAGTAGTTCCAGTTGGCAGGCTTGGGAGTCTGGGAGGGTCTGGCCGGATCGGGGTCACCGGTTCCGCTTGGTGGCGGTGTGGGCCTGTTCTCGGGGCGGTCCGGTGTGGGTAACGGCGTGGGGGCCGGCTGTGCCGGGTCCCCAGAAGGCTGGTCGGGCCTGGCCACTGGGGGCGGGGTGGGAAGGGGATCGGGCACTGGCTGACTCATAACGGGTCTCCAGTACGGAACGGCATGAGTACCGCCGAATTATCGCTGATCTCCGTACGCCACGGCAGTGGCCTATAACTTAATAGCATGATCATTCCAGGCATGGTCGATGCACCGTTGCCAGGACGTACGGGAAACGTGCCTTTGGGGTTCGCTACCATGGCGACAGATTGTCGAGACAGGCACAGATCTTTGCCGGTTCCGCCGAAACTGTGGAGCTGCGCAGCAAGGGCCAGTAATCCGACCTTGATTCACTGAAGCTGAGCGTTTCGCTGGCGGGATGTTGGCTCTCAGAGGGCCGAACTGATCTTAAGAAATGGTAGGAAGCGGAGCGCGTCCTCGGAGATCCTCGCGGGCCTACGGAGGTTGGTCTCGGCCAGATCAGGTAGCCGGACGGAGAAAGCCCAAGTCAGCGCGTGATCGCGATGGGACTGTGAAACCGTCGGCTCAGCCTAGCAAGTTCAAACCTCGCACCTGCCACACCAGTTAGAAGAGGCCCGTCACCAGGGGAAACGCGGTGATTGGCCTCTCCGTCGCTGTGCGGGCCAGGAAAGCGCCCGCCCGACGCCGTGCCGAATTCCTTCAGGTGGTCGCGTAGGAGAGGCAACAGCTCGGGCGCATCGGCGCGAGGCGGGTCTCCTCCTGCGCTCGATACTTGGGTTGTCGCCGCTCAGCTGACCGCGATCCGGTGCCGAGCCTTATTGATGGCGATCGCCGGCACCAGCTGAAAGCCCCAAATTCAGCGGCTCAGGTGTACTGGTTGTCTCGGATCGGGCTGATGTCGTAAACCCACTGGCCTGGTCGGAAGTTGACGGCCACCTGCAGGTAGACCTTCGATATGGACTTGGAGCCGCTGCGGGTGACGTTTCCGAAGTTGGTGCCCTTGTCGCTGCAGCCGTTGCGGTCCCACTTCCAGGCGCTGTAGCCGGTGGTTCCGTCGGTGTGCTTCCACCAGATCCGGGCTCGCACCGGGAGGTTGTCGCCGGGGCAGATGTCGCGCACCGTGAAGTTCCGGAAAACGACCTTCTTCCGGTTGACGAAGTCGACGGTTGCTCGGACGGACCCGCCGCCGTGGGCGCCTGCCGGGTTCACGCGGGCGGTGGACACTCCGTCTTTCGCCTGTGCCGGGCTTGGCACCAGCAGTCCGCTCAATGCTGCGATTCCCAGTACGGCGCCCAGAATGCGGGTCTTCAATTGTCCTCCAGCAAGAGATGGTTCGGTTGGCCTTGGGTTGTGAACTGCGGTACTCCGCGTGGCCGGCGGGGGATGTGCGAGGTGTCGCCTCGAGGCGGATCGCTACGAGAATGGCGATCGATGGTGCGGGGCCCTGTCTGAGCGTCAGGTTCCGAGGGTGAGCGTCCCTCGTGGGACGGTGTCTCGCCCGCTTGAACGGGCCGGTAGATGACGTCTTCGAAGGCGGTGACCACCGCACAGGTCGCGCCGTGTCAGGCGCCCGGACGCACGACTCCTTGGCGGGGGCGGCGTAGCCGACGATCCCGTCTCCGATATCCCGCTGAAAACTCGCCGCCAAGGCCGGTTGCGCGAGTTTGACGATCACTATCGCGGCAGCGACGCCCGACGGTGACCGTTTGGAGCGGGTTCATCGTTCTTCCTTCTCTCGCACGGAGATCAGCTGTCCGGAGCGATCCGGACAGCCCGTGGTTCACGGGGATGATCGTTGCACCCGTCGGTAGCAGCGTGGAATACGACGGGAATACGTCTGGTCGGCCGGCATCGAGAGATGACTTCGGGCGGAACCCCGTTGCCGGCGTGCCTGTCTTTGCGGTGATGCTGAAGGAGGTGGAGACGACCGTCTTCGGCCAGATGCGCTGGCAACTCGGCTGATGGTCAGACTGCGTCAGCAGGTGGGGCACCTCGGTACCGCTTCGAACCCGATCAGCCGGATTCAGGATTAGGACGGCTAGGTTTGGATCGCCCAGGCTTCCTGCGGGAGCCAGTGAGAAGGGTCGTCCATCGCCTCAGCCGGCAGGAACACGGGTCGGGTGAGCAAACGGTCGCCTGCCCGCTGCACGCCTACCACCACACCGAGGGACCTTGAGCCCGGCTCGCCGGCGTTCATGTAGGCGAGCTCTTCGCAGGGATCACGGCTGGCGGCACGCTTTTCCATCCATTGCTCTATCTCCGAGGGAACGCGGCCGACCAGGGCAGTGTCGTCCGCGAAGACCTGCGGTCCTCGAAGGGCGTCAATCGCAACGGCCTTGAGCTTCTCATCCACGTTGTAGTGAAGCGTCAAGCCGGCCTTCTGGTACCTGGCCATCTCCACCCGGCCGTCTCGGTACTGCGGGCGTGTCGTGATCCCACCGAGCGCGGCAGTCGCCTCGATGGGATTCATCCCGAAGTGCAGTGGGCCTACGCTCACGAACGGGGTCAGTATCCACTGCTGACGCTCGCTCTCGGGCAGCACAGTCCACCATCCGAACATGGGTATGGAGCCTACGACAGCGCGATCGCGTCGATGGAATCCTTGGATCTGCTACCGGTAGAAACGCCAGATCACAGGTCCCCCCGCCTCGCGCTTCACAGCGGCAGCAGCGAGATGAAGGGTCAAGCTCTCGCCTTTAAGATCCGGCCGCGCCTTGCCGCACCGATCGGCGGATCGCGCGTACCACTCCGACGCCCCAGACCACGAGCACGGCCAGGCTGACCGTGGCGAGCAGGGTGATCAGGAACCAGTCCATGGAGCCGGCGCGCGGATAGACGTTGCGTTTATGGCCTACCTCCGTCGCCGCGACGCGATCTCCGACAGCGGCCGGCTCCGCCCCTGGCGCCAGACCGATGCCACGTCTGACGACCAGGCCGTCATCGGAGACGAAGTTCCCCCGCCAACTGCAAGTACGCCCACTGCAGTCGCGTCCGGTGGCGGTGAAAGTGCCGGGGGTTCCGGTGTCGAATTGGGCGGTGTACGCGGGGACCACTTCGCGCCAGGCGGCGAGCAGAATGAGCCCGGCGAGCACCGGCACCAGCACCCACCAGAAAAAGCGCATCGCCCTCTGTTTCCTTCGCTCCGACATCCAATTCAGGCTCGAAGAGCTCATCACACGTTAACGCTGTCCGAGGCAGGGCAACCTCGTCCGTGCGCCCGGCTCACCTGCCTCGGACAGGTCGGTGGGGCTGATCGATGATTTTTTCGCGCGGTGCTGGTCTGTACGCCGAGTATCGGCTCACGGGAGGCTGACGCCATGCGGAAACTGACCTTCGCCATGAACCTGAGCGTGGACGGTTACGTCGCCGCGCCCGGTGGCGACCTCGGCTGGAGCGTACCGAGCGACGAGGTGTTCCAGTGGTGGTCCGACCGGGTGGGGGCGACCGGTCTGGCGCTGTACGGGCGCAAGTTGTGGGAGGGGATGAGCTCCCACTGGCCGACCGCCGACCAGCAGCCTGGCGCCAGGCCGGCGACGATCGAGTACGCCCGCCGCTGGCGGGACATGCCGAAGGTGGTGTTCTCCTCGACGGCTCGTACGGTCGACTGGAACACCCGGCTGGTCACCGGCGACGCGGTCGCCGAGATCGCCCGGCTGAAGGCCGAGGACGGTGGCCCCATGGACATCGGCGGTGCCACACTCGCCGCGGCGGCCATGCGGGCGGGGCTGATCGACGAGTACGTGCTCGTCACCGCGCCGGTCCTGGTGGGTAGCGGTACGCCGTTCTTCACGGCCTTGGACAACTGGGTGAACCTGACCCTGATGGAGACTCGGACGTTCTCCGACGGCGTCCTTCTGACCAGGTACGAGACCAGGCGCTGAATACGCGGCCATGATCCGTTCCATCTCCGTACCCCGGGAGAGGGCCTCTGGAAGCGGCTCGCAATAAGTCGATGCGGCGGCAGGAGAGGTCGTCCAGGACTCTGGTGCGCACGTTCACGCCGATCGCAGTCGTTCCTCTATCCACTGGTGACCGGCATCCCAGCTCGCGAACTCCGCCAGGTGCTCTCCGCTCCGGGCGTCGAAGACGTGATAGCGACGCCTGCCCTCCTTGCCGGTGCGGATCAGGTCATAAGTGCCCTCGTGGGAGCGGTACCAGATGCACTCCCGGCCGTCTGCGCGTCGTGAGGTAGGCGATGTGTACGTGTACGCGTACTCACTAACCGTTCGATCCGACATGGGCTGGATCATAGCTCCGCGCCCTGGCGTGAAGCTTTCATGATCCATCATGAAGATTTCACGAGATGGTAGAAATGGCCGGAAACGGGGTCGGTCGGGGAGTGGGAGCGCTGGATGATCCGGGTTCTGCTGGCCGAGGACATGCACATGGTCCGCGGCGCCCTGGTCGCGTTGCTTCAGCTCGAACCGGACATCGAGGTGGTCGCGGAGGCCGGTGCCGGGGACGAGATCGTGCCGCTGGCGCTGGAGCACGTCCCGGACGTGGCTGTGATCGACGTCGAACTGCCGGGCATGGACGGGCTCACCGCCACGGCCGAGTTGCGCAGGAGGCTGCCCCGGTGCCGGGTGCTGATCGTGACCAGTTTCGGCCGGCCGGCGAGTGTGCGCAGGGCGTTCGCGGCGCAGGCGTCCGGGTTCGTGGTCAAGGACGCCCCGCCTGAGCAGCTCGCCGACGCGATCAGGAAGGTCGCCGCGGGTGAGCGGGTGGTCGATCCGCAGCTGGCCGTGGCCGCGCTGGAGGTGGTGGAGAGCCCGCTCAAGCCGCGTGAGCTGGAGGTGCTGCGCAGGTTCGCCGAGGGGGAGGACGTGGCTCAGATCGCCGGGGCGCTGTTCCTGTCGCCGGGCACCGTACGCAATTACCTCACCGCGATCGTGGCCACGCTCAACGCCCGCAACCGGCTGCATGCCGTACGGATCGCTCAGGAATCCGGTTGGCTCTGAGCCCGCCTCGCCTGCTCGCTGCGTACATCAGCCTGATCTGTCTGTTACGCGTCACTTTCCATCTGGGGGAGACCAGCACAGGGCCGCTGATGTTGGCGTGCATCGTCGCGGTCGCTGCGCTGCAACTGCCGATCTCGCTCTCGGGTGGGCGGCGGGCCGTCCTGGTGATTCCGCAAATCGTGCTGAACTGGCTGCCCCTGGTGGCCGGGGCCGGGGCCGGGGAGTGGCGGGGCGGTGGCTCGGGGTTCGTCGTCGCCTCCATGCTGCTCGCGGTGAGCGGTCCGTGGGCGTGGTCGCTCGTCGCGTTGATCGTGGTTGTCGAGGGCGGCGCGGCGATCATGCTGGACCTGCCGCCGGTGCTGATCTACTACGCGATCATCGCCCCGATCAATGGGGGTTTGATCCTGTACGGTCTCAGCCGCCTCGTCGACCTGGTGGACCGGGCCGGGCGGGAGCGGGCGGAACTAGCCGCCAGGGCCGGTGAGGTCGAGCGGCTGCGGTTGTGGGGGCACGTTCACAGCCTGGTCGTGAGCAGTGTGTCGGCCGTCGAACGGCTGGCGCGGCGCGAACGCGACCCCGAGGCGATCCGCCGGGCCGTCGCCATCGCCAGGGAGGCGTTGCAGCGGGTCCGGTCCCTGCCGGCCGCCGAAGCGGCGGTTCCGGTCCCGTCCGGTGGCGACGATCCGCGGGTGCTCCGGCTGGCCACCCCGATTCTCGTCGTCACGCACGCCCTGTCCATCGGGCAGTCGATCTTCAACTTCGCCGCGGACGCCGGTCTCGGCCTCGGGTCTGGGCATGCCGCGTACATGGCCCTGCTGCCCGTGACCCTGGCGCTGCAGTTCTGGCATCTGGCCGCTCTGCGCGCGGGCACCCGCCCGAGGTGGCTGGCCTGGACGCTCGCGGCCCAGGCGGTCGCCATCTACGCGCCGCTGCTGCAAGGGGACGCGTACGGGCTGGCGGTTTCTGGGTTCTTCGCTGGAGTCGTCCTGCTTTGTGTGCGGGGCTTGGTGGCGTGGCCGTTGTGCGTGGTGATCTGCGCTGTGGCCGCTCTGGAGAGCTGGCCGCGTGGTCCGGCCGTGGCCGTCTACCAGGTCTGCGGCGCGCTCGCCACCGCGCTGGCCGTCCACGGGCTGACCCGGCTGGCCGCCCTCGTCATCGAGCTGGGGCGGACCCGGGCCGAGCTCGTCGAGGTGACCGCTCTGCGCGAACGCATCAAGGTCGGCAGGGACGTCCACGACCTGCTCGGCCGTGGTCTCACCGCGATCGTTCTGCACGCCGAGCTCGCGCTGCGATTGCTGCGCGCCGACCCCGTTCGGGCGTCAGAACAGCTTGAACGGGTGGCGGACGCGGCACGGGCCGCGCTCACCGACGCCGCCCGGGTCAACGTTCCGGGTCACCGCCTGTCGTTGGCCGCCGAGCTCGACTCCGCCAGGGCCGTACTGGAGTCCACGGGTGCGATCGTGCGGATCGAGGCCACGTCGGTCGCCGGACCTGCCGGGTCTGTTCTCGCGGTGGTGCTGCGCGAGGCGGTGACCAATGTGCTGCGGCACAGTACGCCGTACGAGTGCGTGATCGAGATCGCCGTCGAGGACGGTCACGTACGGCTGCGGGTGACCAACGACGGCGCCTCTCACGAGCTCGGCGAGCCCGGCGCCGGGCTGCGGAACCTGCGCGCCCGGCTGGCTGCCGTCGGCGGTGAGCTCACCACTACCCGGACCGGCGACCGCTTCGAACTCCTCGCCCGTACCCCGGACGATCATGAGGATCTCACGCCGACGAGGTGACGCCGGCGACTGTGCCGGAAGCGCCTGGCACCGCACAGTTGATCAGGCCATGCCGACACCACAGATGACCATGAACCGCCGACAGTTCCTCGCCGCCACCGCCCTGACCGGCCTCGCCTCGGCCTGCGGCTCCGCGCCGGCGACCGACCCGGCCGCCTTCCGTACCGAGGTGCGCGTACCACCGCTGCTCGAACCAACGCGCGGCAAGGACGGGACGCTGACCTTCGCGCTGACGATGCGGCGCGCCCGGAGCGAGCTGCTGCCGGGCGGGCCGGTCGAGACCTGGGGCTTCAACGGCGCCTACCTCGGCCCGACGATCCGCGCGGCCCGCGGCGACAACGTTCGCATGACGGTCACCAACCGGCTGGCCGAGGCCAGCACCGTGCACTGGCACGGGATGCGGCTGCCCGCCAGGATGGACGGCGGCCCGCACCAGCCGATCGAGCCGGGCGCGACCTGGAGCCCGCACTGGACCGTCGACCAGCCCGCCACCACGTCCTGGTACCACCCGCATCCGCACGGCGCGACCGCCCGGCACGTCTACCGAGGGCTCGCCGGGATGTTCATCGTCGACGACGGTCCGGCGGAGCTCCCCTCGCGGTACGGGGTCGACGACATCCCGCTGATCCTCCAGGACAAGGTCCTCGACGCCGCGCCCGATCCGCTCAAGGGCACCTTCGGCATCCTCGGCGATCACATGCTGGTCAACGGGACGTATCGGGGGTTTGCGCACGTACGGACGGAGCGGGTGCGGTTCCGGGTGCTCAACGGATCGAACGCGCGGAGGTACCACCTGACGTTCGCCGACGGCCGTACCTTCCACGTGGTCGGCGGGGACGCCGGGCTGCTCGCCGCTCCGGTCGAGGTGGACCGGGTCTCGCTCAGCCCGGGTGAACGGGTCGAGGTGGTGGTGGCCTTCACCGGCGGGGAGCAGGTGCTGCTGCGCACGGTCTCGGGGTCGGACGACATCGACGAGGGGGACTTCGACCTGCTGCGGATCGTCGCGGCGCCGCGCCTGGCCGCCTCGCCGCCGCTGCCCGGCCGCCTGACGGGCGCGCCGGCGCCGATCGTGGTGCCGTCCGGTGCGAGGGTACGGCGGTTCCGGCTGAACGGGCACGACGCCATCAACGGCAAGGAGATGGACATGTCGCGCATCGACGAGGTCGTGCCGGCCGGGGCCGTCGAGATCTGGGAGATCGAGAACACCGTCTACGCCCACAACTTCCACATCCATGAGGTGGCGTTCCAGGTGCTCGACGTGGACGGGACCGAGCCGGAGGCGTGGGCGGGCGGGCACAAGGACACGGTGTACGTGCCGCCGAAGAGCACGGTGCGGCTGGCTGTGCGGTTCGGGGAGTTCACGGATCCGGGGACGCCGTACATGTACCACTGCCACATCCTGCGGCACGAGGACTCGGGGATGATGGGGCAGTTCGTGATCGTGAAGCCGGGTACGGAGGATCGGGTGCCGCGTACGATCCCGGTTCAGCACCACATGTGATGGCTCACTACGCGATCATGGGGTGGTGAGAGCGCGAGTCGGGGAGTTCGTTGGGTCGATCTCGAGGCGGGGCGGAAGATCGACGATCCCGCCCATGCCTGCGAACTTCTAGTCGGTCCTGAGCCGGCATCGGGCTGGCCGGTCCTTAGTAGATGCGGTACTTCTTGCCGCAGTTGTCGAACTTCCCGGCCCAGCAGGTGAAGGTGTATACCTTCTTGACACCCTTGCCGCTCCACGCGCCGACGACCTCGCCGTCCCAGGACTTGTTGAACCGCTTCCAGTGACCGCCCTGGTACACCTCGAACCAGACCCAGCCCTTCTTACCGCCGACCTTGTCCACCCCGTACCACTTCGTGAACACCTTGCCGT
>NZ_PVNG01000016.1 GCF_003001935.1 Nonomuraea fuscirosea
ACCCTGCTGGTCTCCGACAACGGCGTGGGCCTGGGCGAGGGCGGCCGGCGCAGCGGGCTGCGCAACATCGAGGAACGGGCCGGGCGGCTGGGCGGCACCGCCCTGCTGGAGTCCCCTGACGAGGGTGGCACGCGGCTGAGGTGGACGATCCCTGTGTGAGGGCCACGCCCCGCGTGCCGGAGGGCTGGATCGGGTCGCCACGGATGAGCGCCGGGCTGGACGAGACGAGGACCAAAGTCCCCTCAGCACAGGGAGGACGCCTCTGAGCGGCGGGTCCCGCCTGCGGGAATCTGAAGGCGGATCTAGGAGGCGGCGATGTCTCTGGACGAGCTCGGTGTGGTGGTGGGCTACGACGGTTCCTTGCCGGCACGGGAAGCCCTGCGATGGGCGGCCGCGGAGGCTGCCGGCAGAGGGGTGCCGCTGACGGTGTGCCACGCGTGGGACTGGCCGTACCACGAGTGGCCGGGTGAGCTGGTGCCGCTCGAACTCGTCCGCCGCCCCGCCCAGCGGCTGGTCAAGGCCGCGGCCACCTGGGCCGGACGGCACCATCCCGGCGTCGCGGTCAACACGCTGATCGACCGCGGCTCCCCGTCCGTGCTCCTGACCGACCTGTCCGCCGCCGCCGAGCTGATCGTGGTGGGCAGCCGCGGGCACGGCGCCCTCCAGGGAATGGCGGTCGGCTCGGTGAGCGGTCATGTCGTCTCCCGGGCCCGCTGTCCGGTGATCGTCATGCGCGGTGACTCGCAGGAGCGTGGCGCGCGCGAGGTCGTGGTGGGTTTCGACGGCTCCCCGGCGTCCAGGGCCGCGCTGAGCTTCGCCGCCACGGAGGCGTACCGGCTGGGCAGCCCGATTCACGTCGTGATCGCCCGCCACGGCGGGGAGGCGGACCCGCTGGAGCCGCGCATCCGGGCCCAGGGGCTCGCCTGGGACGAGCTGACCGCCCGGCAGGGCGCCCATCCGGACCTTCAGGCGAGCGTCGAGCTCGTGGACGAGCCCGCGCGCCGGGCGCTGCTCGAAGCGGCCCGCAAGGCCTGCCTGCTGGTGGTCGGGGCGCGCGGCCTGGGCGAGGTGCGGGGGCTGCTCCTCGGCTCCGTCAGCCAGGCCCTGGTCCACCACGCCCCGTGCCCCGTCGCCGTGGTGCACTGACCGGCCGCGGCAGGGGACGAAGGTCCTGGTGCCGCGGGCCCTACGGCACTGCAGCGGAAGCCGCGTGAGCGGTGTGCTGGAGCTGACTCGGAAACGGCGCATCACCCCTCGGAAAGGGGGCCATCATGAACGCCACCATCGGCAGGCCCGCCGTGCAGGCCGGAGCCACGCAAGCTCGCCGCCCGGTCGACTACGTGTGGGCCGCGGCCCGGATCGCGATCGGCTGGATCTTCCTCTGGGCGTTCCTGGACAAGACCTTCGGCTGGGGCTTCGCCACCCCCGCCGACCGCGCCTGGATCAACGGCGGCAGCCCCACGACCGGCTTCCTCAAGGGCACCGGCGAGAACGCGCTCGGCGGCTTCTTCTCCGGCCTGGCGGGTCAGCTGTGGGTGGACTGGCTGTTCATGGCCGGCCAGCTCGGCATCGGCCTGGCGCTCGTCCTGGGCATCGGCATCCGCGTCGCCGCCGGTGCGGGCACGCTCATGCTGGTCCTCATGTGGGCCGCCGAGCTGCCCCTGGCCAACAACCCGTTCATGGACGACCACATCGTCTACGCGATCGTCCTCGTCGGCCTCGCCCTCACCGGAGCCGGCACCACGCTCGGCCTCGGCAACCTGCCGGTCGTCCAGCGCAACGCCTGGCTGAAGTAGTGCCGCGATACCGCGCCCACCTCCGGCAGGCCGGAGGTGGGCGCCGGTCGTTCAGGTGCCGGGGCGCGAGGCGTAGGGGAGCAGGGCCATCTCGCGCGCGGTCTTGACGGCGCGGGCGATCCGGCGCTGCTGCTGGACGGTGACGCCGGTGACTCGGCGACTGCGGATCTTGCCGCGGTCGGAGATGAACTTACGCAGCAGCGCGGTGTCCTTGTAGTCGATGCGGTCGGTGTTGAGCAGCGGGTTGGGCTTCTTGCGCGGGGCGCGGCGGGGCTTCACGCGATCTCCTTGAGGTCGAGGATGGGAGCGAACGGGTCGTCGTGGCCGGGGTGTTCGCCCTCGGCCAGCAGGCAGGAGTCGAGCAGGCCGTGCAGGCGTATGACGTCGAGGTCGGGGCCGGTGAAGACCAGGTGCTGGACCCGGTCACCGTGCTCGGGGTCCCAGTCGAGGGCGGCCGCCGCACGGCGGGCGGGAGAGACGAGGTCCCAGGCGGCTTCGGGCAGGGCGGCCAGCCACGGGCCGGCGTCCTCGACCGAGACGATTCCGGCGACGGCGTCCCACGCGAGGAGCTGACCGGGGCGGGTGGCCAGCCAGAAGCGGCCGCGGGAGCGAACGGACTCGGTGACCAGCTCGTCCACGGCCTCGAAGAGGCGGCCGGGATGCAGCGGGCGGCGGCTGTGCCAGACCGTCGTGACGATCTGCTCGGTCCTGGCGTCGGCGGGCAGGCGGGCGGTGCGGGGGTCCACGCGTTCGGCCAGCTCGGCCGGGCACAGGGCCGGGCCGGTGACCGCCGGCAGGCTTGCCACGTCGTGCACCGGGGTGAGCGGGGCGAGGTGGGTGAGCACCCGCAGCGACAGCTCGTGGTCGTCCTCGTCCCCGCCGTGCAGGACCAGGCCGGTGGCGTACTCGAGCTGCCGGGCCAGGACCTCGGCCAGATAGCGCTGGTCGCCCGCGGCCGCGGACCGGCCGACCTCGCGGAGGCGCTCGCCGCGGGTGAGGTCGTCGGGCAGGCCGCCGGCATCCAGTGCGGTGAGCACGGCCGTGAGCCGCAGGATCTCCTGGGCTTCGGCGCAGCCGATCGCCTCGGCGACCGAGCGCGGCTCGACCGAGTCCCACAGGTCCACGATCAGCAGGGGCGTGCCGGGCGCCAGCACGACGAGCCGGGGGAGCAGGTCCTCGCGGACGGTGCAGGTCACGCAGCCGTGGGCGAGACGCACGTCGGCCGTCTCCAGCACCTGGCCGCCGTCGCGGACGATGCGCCGTACGCGGCCACGGGTGACGTCGGCGAGATCGTGGTGGACGGCGACGGAGCCGGGACAGCGCGTGAGCAACTCGTCGACGGCAGCGGTACGAGCCGCGCCGTGCAAGCCGGCGACGAGGACGACAGGGGTGGACATCCAGCCTCCCAATTGCGGAATGAAAATCATTGTCGTTATGCTGGCACAGTATCGCACGCCGAAAGGAACCGCTTTGGCAAGGAATGAGGTGCTACCCGTGATCAGACTCAAGTCCACGGCCGGCACCGGCTACACGTACGTGACCACCAAGAACCGGCGCAACGACCCCGACCGGCTCACCCTGCGCAAGTACGACCCGACCCTCCGCCGGCACGTCCTGTTCAGGGAGGAGCGATGAAGAACTGCCAGCTCACCGGGGTCAAGTCGGTGTTCGGCAACAACGTCTCCCATTCCCACCGCCGCACCCGGCGCCGCTGGAACCCCAACATCCAGCAGCGCCGCTACTGGCTGCCGAGCGAGGATCGCTTCGTCCGGCTCACGCTCAGCGCCCGCGCGATCAGGACGGTCGACAAGATCGGCGTCGAGGCGGCCGTCGCGCGGATCCGCGCCAGGGGAGAGCGGATCTGATGGCGAAGAAGAGCAAGATCGCCGCCAACGAGCGGCGCAAGGCCGTCGTCGCCCGGTACGCCGGGCGGCGCGCCGAGCTGAAGGAGATCATCCGCACCGGCGCACCCCAGGACCGCGCGGACGCGGCTCGCGAGCTGGCCCGCCAGCCGCGCGACGCCAGCGCCACCCGCGTGCGCAACCGTGACTCCGTCGACGGCCGTCCTCGTGGGCATCTGACCAAGTTCGGGCTGTCGCGGGTGCGCTTCCGGGAGATGGCGCACCGCGGCGAACTGCCCGGCATCACGAAGGCGAGCTGGTAGCCGTGGCCGTGCCCAAGCACAAAACGTCCCGCGGTAACACCCTGCACCGCCGCAGCCAAAGGCCTCGGCCGCCGCGGCGAGGGTGACGTACCCGCCCCGCGGCGCGGCCACTTTCGGTGCGGCGTTCTGCGGGTCGCCGGCGAGCTCCGTGCGCGGCGCGGGGCTCGCTGCGACGTACCGGACAACGTGCTGGAGTCGGCCACCACTCCGCCGAGACGTTGTCATGGCCGGTGCGCCGGCATGATCGCTCATGCAGGTGATGCGAGGTCATCAACACGTACATGAGGCTTCTCGTGACAGCGAGAACCGGGGTTCCGCTTTTCCATTTGATCGACTATCGTCGATTGACGATGAATAAGACCATGGGGCCCTTGCCGCGCGCGGAGGCCGAGGAGTACGCGAGCTGGTTCAAGGCTCTGGCCGACGCCACTCGCATCCAGATCGTGTCGCTGCTGGCCCGGCAGCGTACGCCGATGAGTGTGGGCGAGATCGTGAACGCCTCCGGGGTGGGCCAGTCCACCGTGTCGCACCACCTGAAGATCCTGGCCGAGGTGCGGTTCGTCCTGGTCGAGCGGCAGGGCACCTCCAGCCTGTACCGGATCAACGAGAACTGCGTGAGCTGCTTTCCGACCGCCGCCGACGTGGTCATGGGCAACCCCGTCCCGGCCGCGCCCACCTGCGAGTGAAGGAGGTCCGTCATGGCGCACGATGAGATCATCGACCGCTACTCCGCCCTGGCCCGTGCCGCGGAGGCCGGCCGGACGGTCGTCGACTGCGGGCAGGAGGAGTTCGACCGGGGAGTCTTCGGCGCGGCCGGTTACGGCGACCTCGGGGCGCTGCCCGAGGGGGCGGTGCGGGCGAGCCTGGGCTGCGGCAATCCGCTGGCGGTCGCAGATCTGCGCGCCGGCGAGGTGGTGCTGGATCTGGGCTCGGGCGGCGGGATCGACGTGCTGCTGTCGGCGCGCCGGGTCGGCCCGCACGGCAAGGTGTACGGGGTGGACGCCAGCGCGGACATGCTGGCGCTGGCCCGGCGCAACGCCGAGCAGGCCGGCGCGCGCAACGTGGAGTTCCTGCACGGCACGATCGAGCGGATACCGCTGCCGGACCGTTCGGTGGACGTGGTCATCTCCAACTGCGTGATCAATCTGTCCGGTGACAAGGCGTCGGTGCTGTCGGAGGCGTTCCGGGTACTGCGGCCGGGCGGCCGGTTCGGCGTCAGCGACGTCGTGGTCGAGGATGACGTCGATCAGGCCCGTCGTCTGGCTGCCGAGCAGCGGATCGGCTGCGTGGCCGGGGCGCTTCCCGTGGGCGAGTACCGCGCTTCGCTGGCGGCGGCTGGGTTCGTCGGCGTGCGGATCACCTTGACCGCCGACCATGGCGACGGCGTACATTCGGCGATCGTCCAGGCCGCCAAGCCTGCCGCTGGACCGGGCTTGGAGATCCGGCCGATGCGGGAGACCGACGCCGAGCAGGTGCTGGCCATCTACCAGGCCGGACTGGACACGGGACAGGCCAGCTTCGAAACCGCTGTGCCCAGCTGGGAAGGCTTCACCGCCGCCCGGCTGGAGCACCTGCGCCATGTGGCCGTCGACACCGAGACGGGGCAACTGGTCGGCTGGGTGGCGGCCTCCCGGGTTTCGCCCAGGCCCGTCTATGCCGGCGTGATCGAGCACAGCATCTACGTCCACCCTGGCTGTCAGTCGCATGGGATCGGCCGCGCCCTGCTGGAAGCCTTCGTCGCAGCCGCCGAGGGCGCGGGGGTGTGGACCATCCAGTCCGGGGTCTTTCCCGAGAACGCCGCCAGCCTCGCGCTCCACCAGGCGCTCGGCTTCCGGAAGGTGGGCGTGCGCGAACGTGTCGGACGCCACCACGGCGTCTGGCGCGACGTGGTCCTCATCGAACGTCGCAGTCCGGCGCGCTAAGCCGCCAGCATGGGAGGAAGGGCACGCACCACGGCGAGGAGGCGAATCAGGCTCGCGGGTACGGCCGCGGCCAACGGCCACACCGGGCCGGTCGAGAAGTGCAGCGCCGTGGTCATCATCAGTCCGTCCAGCAGGATCAGCCCGAGCGCGCCTGCGATCACGGTCAGGCGCGTCCGGCGGTGGACCCGTGGCCGCAGGGCCGCGGCGAGGAGCAGGCCGACGACGGTCAGCAGCGCGACGCCGTACAGGACTTTGACCGGTGTGGGCAGCGGCCACGCCCATGCCTGGCCGGTGATGAGCGTCGCGGCCCAGAGGGCGGCCATGATCGGCCCGGTGGCCAGCAGCATCAGAGCGGTGCGCCGCCAGGGTGAGACGCGGACGAACGCGGCCGTGATCGTGTCGGCGTCGCCGAACTCGGCGATCGTCGCCCGGGCGGCGACGTCGGGATCGCCATGGCGGCGTAGCTGATCCGCGTAGGCCTCGTGCAGCCCGTCGGCCAGTTCTTCGACCGCTTCGGCGGGCAGGCGGGCGGCCAGGATGGCGAGTTGCGCGGCGATCAACTCGTGGCCGGCCATGACCGTGTCCCCAGTGCGGCGGTGATCGCGGTGGCGAACTCCTGCCAGCCGGTGCGTTCCCTGCTGAGCACCGTACGGCCGGCGGCGGTGAGCTCATAGGTGCGGCGGCGACGGCCGCCGACGACCGACCAGTCGCCCGCGATGAGCCCGGCGCGCTCCAACCGGTGCAGTGCCGGGTAGATCGTGCCGGTGGGCAGGTCTATGCGGCCCTCTGTGGCCTCTCGCAAAGCCTCCTTGACGGCGTAGCCGTGACGCGGGCCGTCTTCGAGGGCGGCCAGCAGCAGCCCGTCGAGGTGTCCTTTCAGCGCTTCGGCCCTCATAGGTAGTAACGCTATATCGGGCCTTGGCGGGCGGCAACGGCCGGAGTAGCGTCCCTATAGGTAGTGATACAACCTATAGGGAGTGCGCGGTGGACATCCTCGGCATCCCGATCCCTGACGCTGGACCGGTCTATCTGACCGCGCTGGCCGTTCACATCCCCACCGGTCTGACCTGCGTGATTTCAGGTGCCGTGGCGGCGCTGACCCGCAAGGGCGGCGCCGCGCACCGGCGCTTCGGCCGCGTGTACGTCTGGGGCCTGGCGGTGGTGTTCGGCACGATGACCGTGATGTCGGCGATCCGGTGGCGGGAGAACGCTCATCTGTTCTTCATCGGTGTCGTGGCCCTCGCCGCGGGCTGCGCCGGCTATCTGGACCGGCGCGGCCGGCTGTCCGACCGAGTGCACATCACCTGCATGGGCGTGTCCTACGTGGCGCTGCTGACCGCCTTCTACGTCGACAACGGCCCGCACCTGCCGCTGTGGGATCGCCTGCCGACGTGGGCATTCTGGCTGCTTCCCTCCCTGCTCGGACTTCCGGTCATCTTCCGGGCGATCAGGGCAAGGAAGCCGGCATCGTGAATCGTCACGCGGACAGGCGGCGACTTGGCACTGGTGAGCGCTGTCACCCGAGGCTGGACCGGCCCTCCTCCTTGCCGGTCCATCCTGGCTTTGATATGTGTCAATATAGAGAGACATTGATTTCGATGGCTGTCTATACGGAGTAGATGTGGAACCTCTGGAGCTCTTGGAGTGCAGTCCGCCGCTGATGCGCCAGCCGTTGGACGCAGAGCAGGCGGCCGGGGTGGCGCGGGTGTTCAAGGCACTGGGCGATCCCGTGCGGCTGCGCATTCTGTCGATCGTCGCCAGTCGCGCCGGCGGTGAGGTGTGCGTGTGCGACATCACCGGCGCGTTCGAGCTGTCCCAGCCGACCATCAGCCACCACCTGAAGGTGCTCAAGGAGGTCGGCCTGCTGACCTCGCAGCGGCGCGCCTCCTGGGTGTACTACCGCCTCGTCCCCGAGACGCTCGGTGAGCTGTCGGCCCTGCTCGACGTGCCCGTGACCGTCTGAGAGGTAGCGCGATGACCTCTTCCACATCCCCGGCTTCATCGGCCTCGGCGGCCGCCCAGCCCGCGCGCGGCGTCATCGCCGGCCTGTCCACGCTCGACCGGTTCCTGCCGGTGTGGATCATCGCGGCCATGGCCGCCGGGCTGCTGCTCGGACGGCTGGTACCGGGTCTGAACACCGCGCTGGAAGCGGTGAAGGTCGGCGAGATCTCGCTGCCGATCGCCCTCGGCCTTCTGCTGATGATGTATCCGGTGCTGGCCAAGGTCCGCTACGACCGGCTGGGCGCCGTCACCGGCGACCGCCGCCTGCTGCTCTCCTCCCTGCTGCTGAACTGGGTGCTCGGCCCGGCCGTCATGTTCGCGCTCGCCTGGATCTTCCTGCCCGACCTGCCCGAGTACCGCACCGGCCTGATCATCGTCGGGCTCGCCCGGTGCATCGCCATGGTGCTCATCTGGAACGACCTGGCCTGCGGCGACCGCGAGAGCGCCGCCGTCCTGGTGGCGCTCAACTCGGTCTTCCAGGTGATCGCGTTCGGCGCGCTGGGCTGGTTCTACCTGCAGGTGCTGCCCGGATGGCTCGGCCTGTCCCAGGCCGCGCTGGAGGTCTCGACCTGGGACATCGCCCAGTACGTGCTCATCTTCCTCGGCATCCCGCTGGCCGCCGGATACCTGTCCCGCAAGCTCGGCGAACGCGCCCGCGGCCGAGACTGGTACGAAAGCCGGTTCCTGCCCCGCGTCGGCCCGCTGGCCCTGTACGGGCTGCTGTTCACCATCGTCATCCTGTTCGCCCTGCAGGGCGGCACGATCACCTCCCGGCCCGGCGATGTCGCCCGGATCGCGCTGCCGTTGCTGGCCTACTTCGCTCTCATGTGGGGCGGGTCGTTCCTGGCCGGCAAGGTGATCGGCCTGGGCTACGAGCGCTCCACCACGCTGGCCTTCACCGCCGCCGGCAACAACTTCGAGCTGGCCATCGCCGTGGCGGTCGGTGTCTTCGGCGTCACCTCCGGCCAGGCCCTGGCCGGCGTGGTCGGCCCGCTCATCGAGGTCCCCGTTCTGGTCGCCCTGGTCTACGTCAGCCTGGCCGGCCGCCGCCTGTTCACCGCCAAGGAGCCCACCCGTGCCTGAGACCGTCCCCGCCAAGCCGAGCGTCCTGTTCGTGTGCGTGCACAACGCCGGACGCTCCCAGATGGCCGCCGGCTGGCTCACCCACCTGGCAGGCGACCGGGTCGAAATCCGCTCCGCAGGGTCAGCGCCCGCCGACCAGGTCAACCCGGTCGCCGTCGAGGCCATGGCCGAGGTCGGTATCGACATCACCGCCGCTCAGCCCAAGGTCCTGTCCGTCGACGCAGTCCAAGCCTCCGACGTGGTCATCACCATGGGCTGCGGCGACGCCTGCCCGATCTTCCCCGGCAAGCGGTATGAGGACTGGAAGCTCGACGACCCCGCCGGGCAGGGCATCGAGAGTGTCAGGATCATTCGCGACGACCTCCGGCAGCGGGTGGAGCAGTTGCTCAGCAGCTTGTGATGGGTTGAGGGCCGGATGCTTGACCTCGACCACAAGCGTCACTACTCCTCCGGGGACAAGTGGCACGGACGGCCAGCGCGCTACCTTTCCATGGACAGCAGCCACGTGGTGGCCACCACCAGGCGAGCCGCCGCCACCAGAGTGTCCGGCTGGACGCGGTCGGGGGTTTCGGCAGGGGTCTGGTAGCCCGGCATGCCCATGCCGATACCGACCGCGGCCAGACCGGCAGCGGCGTAGCGGCGATTGTCGGAGGCCATCGCGCCGGCCCGCAGCGGCACGCCGACCAGGCGGGCGGCCTGGTCGAGCGTGGCCAGCAGGGCGTGAGCAGGTCCGCCGGCCTCGACGGAGGCAGCCTGGTGCAGCTGCGCGGCGCCGTCGAGGTTGAGCACCAACGTGTCGGACGGCACAGCGGGCGCGTGGTGGGCCGAGCCCCATGCCCCGCTCTCCTCGGCGTCCAGGAAGGCCACCGACAGGTCGGCCCGGGTGACCCGGTCTGCTGTCAGGACGCGGGCAGCCTCCAGGACGGCGGCCACGCCAGAGGCGTTGTCGGCGGCTGCGGGCAGCCGCATGCCGGGGTCGTCGCCGACGCCGTCGTAGTGCGCGGCCAGCAGTACCCGCGGCCCCGTCCCCGCACCCCTGACGCGGGAGGAGGCGGGGAAGCGAGCGTGGACGTTGCGGCCCTCAGTGGAGATCTGCCGCAGCGGCATCGACCCGGTGACCTGCACCGGGCCGATGGCCAGGGCGTCGGTCAGGCGGGCGTGCTGGCCGGTGCGCAGGGCGATGATCGGGACGGCGCGGGTGGCCGGTCCGGCGATCATCTTGGGCATCCACCCCTCGGCGTCGGTGCCGCGCGCGGTCAGTACTCCGGCCGCGCCGTGGGCCTCGGCTCGTTCACACGCCTGCGCCCAGTCTCCGGCCTCGGCCAGCACCCATCGGCCGCGCAGGTCGGCCTCGGAGGCGGCGGCCAGCGGCGCGGTGTGCCGGTGCGGCAACTCAGCCGAGGCGAGGTGCTCGACGAAGTCTCGGCGGTGCTTCAGGCGCAGCGCCTGGCCGCCCGCGTTCCACTCGAGCACCGGGGTCGCATACAGCTCTCGCACGTCCGCGACGGGGAAGGAGTCGACTTCGACCTCGGCGCCCAGCTCGCGTAGCCGCTCGGCGAGCCATGCGGCGGCGGCGCGGCCTCCGGGCGTGCCCACACGCCGCCCCGCGTAGTGGTCGCGGGCCAGCTCGTGCACCGTGGCCAGCATCCGCGCCGCCGACACCCGCTCCACGACGGCGGCCAGATCGGGCGCCTGAGGGATGTCCGGCGTGGTGGAGGTCATCCGCAGCAGCCGGTGGAAGCTGCCTCGGCGGCCGGGGCGGCGGCTGGGGCCTGACCGCAGCAGCCGGCCTGGGCGGCCTGGTGCGCGGCGGACGTGCTGCCGCAGCAGGCGGTGGCGGCTGCATCTGCCTGCTGGGCCGTGTCACTGGCCAGGGAGGAGGCAGGAGCTCCGCAGCAGCCACCGGCGGCGGGTGGCGCGAAGGCCTCCGTCAGGTCGCCGATGAAGCCGCCGCTGGTCTGGTTCGTCGTCATGGTGGTTGCCCTTCCGCCGGTGCGAGGTCGAGGCCGTCAACACTTAGATGTATGTCGAATCAGGCTCCACGATCTCACGCTGCTTAGATGTTCGTCAAGATAGACGAAGGTCGAATCAATGGTGTGAATACACCGGAGTGCGTGCGCCTAAAGCTGGGCGATGACCTCCGCGGCCAGCTTCCGGGCGGTGCGGCCGGCGCCGATGAGGGTGGCCGAGGCGGGGCCGGTCCAGTCGCCGTAGCCGAGCAGGTGCAGGCGTGGTTCGGCCAGGGCGCGGGTGCCGTCGGTGGGGATCGTGCCGCCGGGCCCGCGCAGCCGTAGCGGGGCCAGGTGAGAAAGTGCGGGCCGGAAGCCGGTGCACCACACGATCACGTCGAATGCCGCCGTGCTGCCGTCGGCCCACGCCACCCCGTCGGGGGTGATGCGGGAGAACATGGGCTCGGATTTGAGCGCGCCCCGGTCGCGGGCCTCGCGCACGGACGCGACGGCGACGATGTCGCCCAGGTCGCCGATGCCTTCGGCGTTCTGTCCGGCCTGGGCGGCCTGGTGGCGGCGGGTGGCCAGGTCGAACAGGGCGCGGCCGTCGATCTCGTCGGGCAGCAGCCGGGGCGGGCGCAGCGTCGCCCAGGTGGTCTGGGCGACCTGGGAGAGCTCGGCGAGGATCTGCGCGGCGGAGTTGCCCCCGCCCACCACCAGCACCCGGCGATCGCGGAAGTCCCCGGAACCGCGGTAACCGGCGGTGTGCAACTGCTCGCCCCGAAAGTCACCGATGCCGGGACAGTGCGGGACGTAGGGACGCCACCAGGTGCCCGTGGCGCTGACCACGATCCGGGCGTGCCAGGTGCCGGCGCTGCTGTCCACGGCCAGGCGTGGTCCGGCGCGCCGCACGGCCCGGACGGTGGCGGGGCGGACGACCGGCAGCCGGTAACGCTGCTCGTAGTCGGCGAGATAGGCGACGACGTGGGCGGCGTCCGGATGGCCGCCGTCGGCCGGGACCGGCATCATCCGGCCGGGCAGGGAGCTGTACTGCGCGGGGGAGAAGAGCCGCAGGGACGGCCAGGCATGCTGCCAGGCGCCGCCGGATGCCTGCTGGGCGTCCAGGATGACGAAGTCGACGCTTGCCCGCCGTAGGTAGTAGCCGGCCGCCAGCCCGGCCTGTCCGGCGCCGATGACCACGACATCGGCCGGGTGGGCCGCGTCGGTCATACGGTGAGGAGTTCCACGTCCACCGGACCGCTCTGCGCAGCGGGCGGGGCGGCGAGCGGGGTGAACAGAGCGCCCAGCCTACTCACCGTCTCAGGGATGATCCGGTAGTAAACCCAGGTGCCGCGGCGTTCGCCGTCGATCAGCCCGGCGGTGCGCAGCACCTTCAGGTGGTGGGAGATGGTGGGGGCGGTCAGGTCGAAGACGCCGGTCAGGTCGCAGACGCACGCCTCGCCTCCGGGGTGGGAGCCGATCATCGACAGCAGGCGCAGTCGTACCGGGTCGGCCACGGCCTTGAGCAGGACCGCGAGGTCGGCCGCATCGTCCTCCGACAGGGGCGCGCGGGCGATCGGCGCGCAGCACTGGGTCGTCACGGCGGTCATCCGGGGCTCCTTAATTCGACATTCGTCTAAATCATACGCGATGGTAGGCGACCAGCGACAAGGCGGCGGTGACGCAGACGGCGGCCACCGCGCTCATCACCCAGGTGTAGCCGACGGCCTGGGCCAGGGCGACCGCACCGAGCGGAGCCAGGGCCTTGTCGGCGACGGAGAAGAGCGCGATGCGGCCCGACAAGGTGGCGTAGGCGGCGGTGCCGTACCGCTGCACGAGCAGGTGCGGCAGCGTGATGGAGCCGATGCCGAAGCCGAGCCCGAAGAGCAGCACGCAGCCGATCGCGCCCGCGACGCTCGCGCCAAGGGCCGGCAGGAGCAGCGCCGCGACGCCTTGCAAGATATAGATCGCGGCGGCGATCAGAGCGGCGGGCAGACGGGTCTGCAGACCGGTGGTGATCAGTCGCCCGGTGACCGACAGAACGCCGAGCAGCCCGGCGAGCGTCGCGGCCAGGACCGGGGTGTGGCCGAGGTGGATGAGGTAGGTGACCAGCACGACGGCGATGACGGCGACCGCGCCGCCGCTGGCGGTGAAGGCGATCACCAGCAGCCAGAACGGACGGCGGCGCACGGCGGCCCTGACCAGGTCGGCGCGTTCCCCGGCGGCCTCGGGTGTGCGGGCGTGGGCCGGGCGGCGGCGGATCACCAGCGCGTGCAGCGGGATCGCCGCCAGGCCGTAGACGAGACCGAGGGCCACGAGGGCCTGACGCCAGCCGTAGGCGTCGACCAGCAGGCCGGTGAGCGGGATGAAGATCGAGGAGGCGAACCCGGCGACGATGGTGAGCGCCAGGATGCCTCGCGCACGGCCTCGCGCGTCGGCGCCGTACCAGGCGATGATGACGGCGAACGCGGCCTCGTACAGCACCATCGAGCAGGCGACGCCGATGGCGGCGAAGACCAGGTAGAGCTGCCACAGTGCGGTGACCTGCGACCAGGCCAGCACCGCCCCGGCGCCGAGCAGCGAACCGAGCGTCATCAGGACGCGCCCGCCGTGGGCGTCCAGCCACCGCCCGGCGAGCGGGGCACAGACGGCGGTGATCAGCACGGACACGGTGAGCGCGGCGGCGACCTGGGCGTTGGTGGCGTGCAGGTCATGGGCCATCGGGACGAGGAAGACGGAGAAGGCGTAGTAGAGCACGCCGTAGCCGGTGGTCTGGGTGACGGCCAGCGCTGCGACGACCCGCCGGCCATGTCCGGAACGCGGCGGACCGCCGCCCTGCTGTTGGAGGGCGGCGGTCTCGGCGGGGGAACTCATGCTGGACAGGCGATCAGCGCACGGCCCTCAGCGGTGGTCGCCCAGTCGCCCGCGAGGGTTTCGGCGATGAAGCCCTGGGCCTGCAGCCGCCAGGCGAGCGTTCCTGCCATCCGGGCGATCGCCGGGCCGTAGCCGGGGTTGGTGCTGGGCTTGCGGGCGGCGACCAGTTCGTCGGCCAGCCGGTGGGCGGGCATCGGTTCGTGGCGGCAGATGAGGCGGAGCGCTTCCTTCTGGGCGGCGGTGGGGTAGCCGTCAGACATCGGGTGCTTCCTTTCAGCCGCAGCAGCTGCCGCCGGACTCCGCCGGAGCTCCGACAGTGGTGAGCGGGAGCGGAGCCGCCAGCAGGCCGCCGCTGATGCCGGTGGCCAGGCCGACCCGCTGCTCCTGGGCCTGGACCAGGTTGGAGGAGCACACGCCGGTCTCGGGCAGGTCGAGCTGCACGTCGCGAGCCGCCTGCCAGTCCCCGGCCAGCGCGGCGACCACGGAGCGGACCTGCTCATACCCGGTGGCCATGAGGAAGGTCGGGGCCCGGCCGTAGCTCTTGACCCCGACCGCGTAGTAACCGGGCTCCGGGTGGGCGAGTTCGTCCACGCCGTGGGGCGGGACGGTGCCGCAGGAATGCTGGTTCGGGTCGATCAGCGGGGCCAGGGCGCGGGTGGAGCCGAGCACCGGGTCCAGGTCCAGGCGCAGTTCTGCGGCGATGGAGTGGGCGGGGCGGTAGCCGGTCGCGCTCACGATCCGCTCCACGGTGACGCTCTGCTCGTGGCCGGACGGGTCGCGGCTGATCACCTGGATGTCCTGGCCGGTGGCGTTGACGCGGTGGGTGAAGAAGCCGGTGAGCAGCGTGATGCGGCCGGACTCGACATGGGCCCGTAGCCGGGTGCCGAGTGCGCCGCGGGCCGGGAGGGCGTCGGCGTCGCCGCCGCCGTAGGTACGGGTGGCGTCGCCGGCGCGGATCGCCCAGGTGATCGGCGTACCCGGCAGCTCGGCCAGTGCGAGCAGAGTGGTGGCGGCCGAATGGCCGGCCCCCACGACCAGGGTGTGCTTGCCCTGGTAGCGGTCGCGGTCGGCGCCGAGCACGTCTGGCAGCGCGTGGTCGACGGATACCTCCCCCTCGCCGTGGGCGGGCAGGCCGCTGGCGCCGAGCACGTTCGGGCTGGTGTAGGTGCCGGAGGCGTCGACGATCGCTCGCGCCCGCAGTTCGGTGCCGTCGGCCAGGCGGATGAGGAACGGGGCCTGCTCGCGGCCTGTCGTGCGCACGCGGTCGTAGCCGAGGCGGCTGATCGCGGTGACCTTCGCGCCCAGGCGGACCCGGTCGCCGAACAGCTTGGCCAGCGGGGCGAGGTAGTCATTGATGAGCTCGGCGCCGGTCGGCAGCCATTCGGGATCGGGCGCGGTCCAGCCGTCGGCTTCCAGGAGGCGGCGGGCTGTGGCGTCGATGTCGTACTTCCACGGGCTGAACACCCGCACATGTCCCCACTGCGCGATCGACGCGGCGACCTGCTCACCGGCTTCCAGGAGGAGGAAGTCGATGCCGCGCTCGGTCAATTGGGCGGCGGCGGCCAGCCCGACCGGCCCGGCGCCGATCACGACGACCGGCAGGCCGGCCATCCCCGGGGCGGTCTGCTGAGGAGTGGTGAACTGCTCGATCTCGAACGTGGTGGTGCCGCAGCAACTGTCACTCATGACGGCTCTCCAAGTGGGCGTGTGGGCTAGCGGAAGGACGGGAACGTGGCGTAGAGGCGGGCGCGCTCGATGGCGGCATCGGCGCGGCAGTCGAGGTCGCACACCCGCGAGGTGGCCTTGTCGACGGTGAAGCCGGACCGGTCGATGGGCGGGCGGCGGCGGGTGAACAGAGCGCGCATCACGCACCCCTTTGGATAGAAGTTCATCTAATCAGGAGTCATCATGCGCTACTGCTTAGACGGAAGTCAAATCAGCTTGTGGTCGAGGCGGGACAGGAGAGTGTGAGCAGCATCAGGATCGCTGGGGAGCGCCGCGCAGGTGACGGGCGAGCATCCCCACCACGTGCGCGGCGTCCGCGCCGACGCCGCGCAGGGTGTTGGAGGAGGGCGTGCGCTGCCACTCCAGGCCCAGGTAGCCCAGGCCGGGATGGGTCAGCGACAGGCCGCGGCGCTGGCGCGGGTGGCCGCCGTCATCGTCCAGTGCGCCTAGGCCGGTGAGGTAGGACAGGTTCGGCCGGTAGCCGGTGGCCAGCAGTACCGCATCGACGCGCTCACGCTCGCCGTCGGGCCAGAGCGCGTGATCGCCGTCCAGGCGGGCGAACATCGACCGGCGCGCGTAGCCGCCCTCGCGCAGCGCCTGGCGGTAGCGGCCGTCATCGAGCACCGGTGAGGCGGGCGGATTATCCGCTCGGGCCAGCGGCAGCCGGTCGAACCCGGTCAGGCGGAACCAGAAGTGCAGGTCACGTCCCAGCGGGCGCTGGGGCACGAACCGGATCGGCTCCCGGCTGGCCAGCGTCACCCGGCGCCCGGTGGCCGAGTCGGTGGCCAGCTCGTGGGCGACCTGCACCGCCGAGTTGCCCGCCCCGACCACGACGACGCGCTCACCGGGCAACGAGGCCGGCGAGCGGTAGTCGGCGACGTGCAGCACCGGGCCGGTGAAGGCGTCCAGGCCGGGCAGTGCGGGCCGGTGCGGGCGGCCGAAGGAGCCGCTGGCCGCGATGACGGCAGGAGCGGTCAGCTCCTGCCCGCCGGCCAGGCGTACGAGGAAGCCGCTCGTGCCGGGCTCGCCGGCGGCGTGGACGGCCTCGACGCGGGCGCCGGTGCGCAGCTCGGCGCCGCGCTCGATCAGGGCGGCGGCATACCGCTCCAGGTAGGCGACGACTTCGTCGCGGCGCGGGTAACGCTCGGGGTCGCCGTCGAAAGGAAGGCCGGGCAGGCTGCTGTAGCGGGCGGGCGAGAACAGGGCGAGGCTGTCGTAGTAGCGCGGCCAGGATCCGGCGGCCCGATCGGAGGCTTCCAGCAGCAGGGGCCGCAGCCCCTGCTCCAGGGCGGCATGGGCGGCGGCCAGGCCGGACTGCCCGGCCCCGACGATCACGATGTTGTCGCTGTCGATGGGCATGTCGCAGAACGTACCGTCATTTTCTAATATGTCAATAAGTTGGTATGAGGATAGGGTGCGGTGGACAGGAGGGAGCGCGCATGGCCGAGACCACGGCATCCTCAGCCGCGCCGATCGATGCGCCGATCGATGCGCCGAAGGATGCGTCGGCGGACGAGACGGTGGGCGCGACAGGGGGCGCGACATGCACGCCGCAGCTGCCGCAGGCCGCCCAGGACTTCCTCAAGGCCCTGGCCAACCCGGGACGCCAGCAGCTCATGCTGCTGTTCGCCCAGGGCGCCGAGTTGTCGGTCAACCAGGTCGCCGAGCGTGCCGGCATCAGCCAGTCCGCCGCCTCCCAGCAACTCGCCCTGCTGCGCCGCGGCGGCATCGTCACCTCCCGCCGCGACGGCAAAGAGGTGCTGTATCGCGGCGACCGGGACAGAGTCGCCCGCATCCTCGGCGACCTGCAGGATTATCTGAAGTTCTGCTGCTGACCGACGTCGCGCAGGCGGCTCGGCCGGCCCCTGCGCCGAGCAAGGCGTAGCGAACTCGAGCAGGCTCGGCGTGTTCACCCGGCCGTCCTTCGGCGGAGAGAGCGGAGATCCGCAACGGCGCCCCGCCGGGCCGGGGGAGCGGCAGGTTCTGCGCGACCCGATGCACTGGCACATCCCTCTTCGCCCGGCCTCTCCGTGGACGTCGTTTGCGTGTCTTATATGGCAAATGATAACCATTGTCATCACCGATGAAGGAAGTGACATGTCATCCGTTGGTGATCAGAAGGCACGGGTGGTGAGCACGCTGCCGCCGTGCTCCATCCGCGACGCAGAGGGCCGCGACGCAAAGCGCCACGACGGCGCGACCCGGATCAGTGCGCCCGCGCTGAGGGCGGGGACGGCGTGAGGGAGCTCCCCTGGGCCGTGCGGCTGCTGCTGGTCAACCAGTTCGGCGTCAACACCGGCTTCTACCTGCTGGTTCCCTACCTCGCCGGCCACCTCACCCAAGACCTGGGCCTGTCCGTCGCGGCGACGGGTGTCGTCCTGGGGGTGCGCAACCTCAGCCAGCAGGGGATGTTCCTCGTCGGAGGTTCGGCCGCCGACCGCCTCGGGGCCCGCCGGGTGATCATCGCCGGATGCGCGCTGCGCACTGCCGGATTCGCCCTGTTCGCGTTCGGGGTCACGGTGCCGCTGCTGCTGGCGGCCGCCGTACTCAGCGGGCTGGCCGGCGCCCTGTTCAACCCGGCCGTGCGCGCGTACATCGCGGCCGATGCCCCCGGCGGGGCCGGGACCTTCGCGCTGTTCAACGTGTTCGCCCAGGCGGGCGCGTTGTGCGGGCCGCTGCTGGGCGGCGTGTTGCTGCTGGTGGACTTCCGGGCCGCCGCGCTCACCGCCGCGGCGATATTCGCGGTGCTGACCCTCGCGCAGACACTCGTCCTGCCCGCGCGCGACGTGCCGCCCAGCGGCGCCTCGGTGCTGGGCGACTGGCGGCGCTGCCTGGCCGACCGGCGTTTCCTCGCCTTCACCCTGGCCCTCAGCGGCATGTTCGCGCTGCAGAACCAGCTCTACCTGGTGCTGCCGCTGGCCGCCGAGCGGGCGACCGGCACGCCGAGCTCGGTGGCGCTGCTGTTCCTGGTGTCCACCGTGGCGACCCTGCTCTTCCAGGTCCGGATCACCAAGCGCCTGGAGGCGGCGACGAGCCCGGGCCGCGCGATGGCGCTGGGGCTGACCGTGATGGGCGCCGGGTTCCTCGCGCCCGCCTTGCTGCCGGGGCTCCTCCCGGTGCTGGTGGCGGTCCTGGCCCTGGCCTTCGGCGTGATGATGGCGCAGCCGTTCGTGTACGAGCGGATCAGCCGCTTCGGCGGCGAGTCCCTGACCGGCACCTACTTCGGCATGTTCTACCTGGTCTCCGGGATGGTGGCCGCCGCGAGCACCGCGCTGATCGGCTGGGTGGGCCCGGCCGGGGCCGCGGTGTGCGCCGCCATCGGGCCGGCCTGCGCGACGCTCGTGCTGATCCAGGAGCGGCGTACGACGGCACCGGCGTGAACACCCGCACCCACGACCCCCCACGACCCCCGAACGAAAACCGCCCGACGGTTCGCCCTGCCCCTGTCACCCGTGCTCGCGAAGGACTCTCACCATGCACGACCACCCCACCCGCCGCGGCTTCCTCGGCCTGAGCGCCGGTGCCGCTCTGCTCGCCGGATGCGGCACCGCCACCCCCTCCTCCGGCGGCTCAGGGGGGAGGCTGCGCGCCGCGTTCGCCGGCGGCGGCGCCACCGAGGTGCTGGACCCGCACCTGGCCAATCTGTTCAACGAGGCCGCCCGCGCCAAGGCCCTCTACGACAAGCTCGCCGACCTCGGCCCGGACGTCTCGCCGCAGCCCCGCCTGGCCGAGAAGTGGGAGCCGGACGCCGACTTCACCGTCTGGCGCATCACCCTGCGGCAGGCGCGGTTCCACGACGGGCGGCCGGTGCGCGCCCAGGACGTCCTGGCCAGCTACGCCAGGATCGCCGATCCGGGCAGGACGTTCCGCGCCAGGTCCAGCCTCGCGCTCATCGACCTGCCCAACAGCCGGGCCGTCGACGACCGCACGGTCGAGTTCCGCCTCAGGCGGCCGTTCGCCGAGCTGCCCAACGTGCTGGCGGCGTTCGGCACCTCCATCGTCCCCGAGGGGACCACGGACTTCAGCAAGCCCGTCGGCTCGGGTCCGTTCTCCTTCGTGTCCTGGCAGCCGGGCCGTTCCGTGCTGCTCAAGCGGAACCCGGACTACTGGGAGGGCGCGCCGTACATCGAGGAACTGGAGTTCCTCATCGCCAACGAGGAGTCCGCCCGGGTCAACGCGCTCCTGGGCGGGCAGGTCGAGTACGCGCACGACCTCACCCCCGCCACCGCCCGGCAGCACGAGGGCCGCGTCACGATCGTCCGCGCCCCCAACAGCGCGATGCAGGCCTTCGCCATGAAGGTGGACCGCGCCCCGTTCGACGACAGGGACCTGCGCGAGGCGATGTTCCTGCTCACCGACCGGCAGCGGCTCGTCGACACCGTCATGCCCGGAGCCGGGCAGATCGGCAACGACCTGTTCGGCAAGGGCTACCTGCATTACGCCTCCGAGATCCCGCAGCGCACGCACGACGTCGACCGGGCCAAGGCGCTGATCAGGAAGGCGGGAGCCGAAGGACTCCCCATCGAGCTCACCACGTCCACGGCCGCGGCCGGCTTCGTCGAGGCCGCCACCGTCTTCGCCGAGCAGTTGCGCGCCGCCGGGCTGAAGGCCGAGATCCGCACCGGCAGCAAGGACACCTACTGGGCGGACATCCTCACCCGGGGATCCATCGCCAGCTTCCGCTCCGGAGCCATGCCGATCGAGACGCACATCGCCCAGAGGCTCCTGTCCACCTCGACGACCAACACCACGAAATGGGCGCGGCCGGAGTTCGACGCACTCTACGAGACGGCCGTCTCGGCGCGCGCCGCCGCGGACCGGGAGAGCGCCTACCTGCAGCTTCAGCGGATGCTGCACGCCGAGGGCGGGCTGCTGGTGTGGGGATTCGCCGACTGGATCGTCGCGACGTCGCCGAAGCTGAGCGGCGTACGGGCGGCGCCCGCGAACACCCTGGACTGGGCCCGGTTCGACAAGGTGAGGCTGGCTTGAACCTGACCCGCTACGCCGCCCGCCGGCTCGCCGCGGGCGTCCCGCAGATCGCCGGCGTCGCCTGCCTGGTGTTCGTGATGGTGGAGGCGCTGCCGGGCGACGCCGCGGTGACGCTGGCCGGCGACCAGCCGGACCCGGCGCGGATCGAGCGGATCCGCGCCGAGCTGGGCCTGAACCGCCCCTTCGCCGAGCGCTTCGCCGCCTGGGCCGCCGGCCTGACGCGGGGCGACCTCGGCGTCTCGCTCGTCTCCGGCCGCCCGGTCGCCGGGATCGTGCTGGACGCGCTGGCTCCCACCGCCGTGCTGGCCGGGCTCACCGTGCTCCTGCTGGTGCCGCTGTCGATCCTGCTCGGGGTGGCCGCCGCGCTGCGGGAAGGGAGCCGGCTCGACCGGGCGCTGACCGCGGCGAGCACCGCGCTCTACGCGGTCCCGGAGTTCGCGCTGGCCATCGTCCTGGTGACGGTCTTCGGCGTGACGCTCGCGTGGCTGCCGCCGACCGGGCTCGGCGGCCTCACCGCCTCCGCCCTGGTGCTGCCCGTGACGGTGCTGCTGGTCCGTCCCGTCTGCTCCACCGGGCGGCTGGTCCGCTCCGCGATGATCGACGTGCTGGCGTCCCCGTACGTGAGACACGCCCGGCGCCTGGGCCTCGGCTGGTTCGCGCACGCGCTGCCCAACGCGCTCGCGCCGGCCGTACAGCACCTGACCAGGACCGTCGACTGGCTGCTCGGCGGCGTCATCGTGGTGGAGGCCGTCTTCGTCGTCCCCGGGCTGGGCGGCACCCTGGCCGAGGCGGTCGGTCACCGGGACCTCCCGGTCCTGCAAGGACTCGCGCTGCTGTTCGCCGCCACGACCGTCCTGGTCAACCTGCTCGCCGACGTGGCCGCCTTCCGCCTGGCCCCACGCGCATGAGGTTTCTGCTGCTCGGCGTGCCCCTGTCCGTCGCCCTCCTGGGGCCGTGGCTCGTTCCCGACGACCTCGTCCGAGGTGCGCCGTTCGCCGATTCGGGCCTGCTCGGCACCGACTTCGTCGGCCGCGACGTGTGGCACCAGGTGCTCCTGGGCGGACAGGGTCTGGTGCTGACGGCCGTGCTCGCCACCGGCGGCGCCTACCTGCTGGGCGTCGCGTGGGGCCTGGCCGCCGCGACGACGCCCCGGGTGGTCGACGAGGTCCTGATGCGCCCGCTCGACATCCTCATGGCGGTGCCGTCGCTGCTGCTGCTCCTGGTGGTGGCGACGCTCGCTCCCGGCGGAGCGCTCGTCTGGATCGTCATGCTGGTCCATCTGCCCGACATCGCCCGCCTGGTCCGCGCCTGCGCGCTGGAGATCGGCTCCCGGCCGGCCGCGGAGGCCATGCGGATGCAGGGCGAGAACCGGTGGCGGATCGCCACCGGGTTCGTCGCGCCCGCCATGGCCCGCGTGCTCGCCACCGACGCCGGCACCCGGCTGACCGGATCGTTGTACCTCATCGCCGCCGTGAGCTTCCTCGGCGTCGGGGTGCCGCCGGACAGCAGCGACTGGGCGGTCATGGTCGACCGCAACCGCGGCGGCCTCTTCCTCAACGCGTGGGCGGTCCTCGCCCCCGCACTGCTGATCGTCATGCTGGCGGTCGGGCTGAACCTCACCCTGGATCGCATGCCGGAGAAGGCGGATCATGATCGAAGTTGACCGGCTGACGGTCTCCGTCCCCGGCCGGATCCTGGTGGACGACGTCAGCTTCACCCTGCCCGCCGCCCAGACGCTGGCCCTGGTCGGCGCCTCGGGGAGCGGCAAGACGACCACCGCGCTCGCGCTGCTCGGCGAGCACCCGGCCGGTGCCCGCGTCACCGGCCGGATCACCGTGGCCGGGCACCGGGTCACCCCTGGACGGCCGCCGGCGCCCGGGACCGTCGGCTTCATCCCGCAGCACCCTTCCGCCGTGCTCAACCCGGTGCTGCGGATCGGCACGGTGCTCCGCCAGATCGCGGCGCGGCACGGCACGAGCGTCCCCGACGCCCTGCGCAGGGCGCGGCTCCCCGAGGAGCGAAGCTTCCTGCGCCGCTTCCCGCACCAGTTGTCAGGCGGGCAGCAGCAGCGGCTCGTCCTGGCGCACACGCTGCTGGCCGGCCCGTCCGTCATCGTCGCCGACGAACCCACCACCGGTCAGGACGCCATCACCCGGGCCGAGGTCGCCGCCGAGCTCGTCTCACCCGGCGTCGCCGTCGTCCTGCTCAGTCATGACCTCGACCTGGTGCGGGAGCTGGCCGGCCAGGTCGTCGTGCTCAAGGACGGGCGCGTCGCAGAGTCCGGGCCCGCGGTGCTGGACACGCCACGCGGTGCGTACGCCAAGGCGCTGGTCGGCGCGCGACCCCACGTGGCCGCGACCCGCATGGAACCGCACCCGATTCTGACCGTCGCCGATCTCGGAACGGAGGTCCTGCGCGGGGTGAGCCTCGGCGTCGCCCGCGGCGAACGGCTGGCCGTCGTCGGCCGTTCCGGCAGCGGGAAGACGACGCTCGCCCGCTGCGTCGCCGGGCTGCGCGCCTGGACCTCGGGGAGCGTACGGCTGGACGGCCGCCCGCTACCGCCCTCCGGCCGCCGCAGCCGCGCCGACCTGGCCCGGGTGCAGTACGTCCCCCAGGACGCCCGCGCCTCGTTCGACCCCCGGCGGGCCGTGGTGGAACAGGTCGCCAGGACCGCGGTACGGCTGCGCGGATCGACCCCGCCCGCCGCGCGCGAGGACGCCTTCGCGACCATGGCCTCGCTCGGCCTGAGCCGCGAGCTCGCACGGCGCCTCCCGGGCCGGCTGTCCGGGGGTGAGTCGCAGCGCGCCGCCCTGGCCCGCGCCCTGCTCGCCCGTCCGGACGTGCTGATCTGCGACGAGATCACCTCCGGGCTGGATCCCATCACCGAGGCGGAGGTTCTGGACCTGCTCACCGAGCTCGACGTGACCCTGATCCTCATCAGCCACGACCTGCCCATGGCCGCGCGGATCGCCGACCGGATCGCGGTCGTCCACGAGGGCAGCCTGATCGAGCACGGCCCGGCGGATCAGGTGCTCCGCACCCCGTCCCATCCCGTCACCCGCGCGCTCGTCGGCCCGGCGGAGGAGCCACGCCCGTTCTGACGTTCAGCCGCCCGCGTCCGCGCCGGACGACGGTGCGACGGACTCGCGGTGGCGGACGGGCATCGGAACCCGGTGCACCTCGCCCGCCCCGTCGCCGGCCGAGCGGTCGCGGCCGATCTCGCCGAACAGCACGTCCACCGCTTTACGGCCCAGCTCGTAGTGGGGCAGCGCCACGGTGGTCAGCTGGGGCCGCATCCACGAGGCGATCGGATGGTCGTCGAAGGAGACGATGGAGACATCGGCGGGCACCTTGAGCCCGAAGTCGTCGAGCGCCTGGTAGGCGCCCATGGCGATCCGGTCGTTGAAGCAGATCAGCGCGCGCGGCCGGACCGTCCGCAGCAGGTCCCGCGTCGCCGAGAGGCCGTACTCGGGCTGCCAGTCGGGGCAGGTGCGGGCGCCGGCCACCTTGACCCCCGCCTCGCCGAGCGCCGCACGGATGCCGACGAGCCGTTCCACCGCCGCGAGGCTCTCCGCGGGCACGTCGCGCAGGCGCGGGCCGACGCCGATCAGGTAGATGCCGTCGCGATGACCGGCGTCGAGCAGGACGCGGGCCGCGCGACGGCCGGCCTCGACCTCGTCGGGCAGGATGGCGGGCAGGGGAGCGGGCTGCTTGGGCAGGGCGTTGAGCAGCACGGCGGGCGCGGTCGTGACGGCCTTGGGCACCTTGATGGTGCGGGTGAACATCGAGGCCAGGATGAGCCCGTCGACCTGGCGGTCGTGCATGGCCTGCAGCAGGAGGCGTTCGAGTTCGGCGTCGCCTTCGGTCTCACCGATGATCAGCATGAAGCCGCGGTCCCGGGCGGCCTCCAGCGCGCCCTTGATCATGTCACCGGCCAGCCGTGAGGTGGCGACGGTGTCGGACACGAAGCCGATGGTGCGGGTGGTGCCCGTACGCAGGCCCCTGGAGACGATGTTCGGCCGGTACTGCAGTTCCTCGGCGGTTCTCAGCACCCGCTGCTCGACGTCCTGGGAGATCCGCAGCTCGCGACCGCGGCCCGACAGCACCAGCGAGGCGGTCGTGCGGGAGACGCCCGCGGCCTTGGCCACATCGGCCAGCGTGACCCGTCGTGGGCTCACCGAATCTCCGATCGTCGCGAGTGCGTTACGGGGGGGTTGACATCGTACGACGCGGGTGGTGAGACTATCGGGCGCTAACACGATTTAGCAACGGAGTGGGGACATCTGCCGCGCGCCGGTCGTCCCCAGCAGCGAAGGAGATCCACATGGCTCGTCGAGTCCGCTCCGGCAGGTCAGGGGCCGCGCTGGTGATCGCCCTGGGGACGCTGGCCGCCGCCTGCGCGGCACCTGGCGGCAACAGTCCGCAACCCCAGGCCACCGCCACATCCCCGGCGTCGGCGGCACCCGCCTGCGGCTCGGCGCCCATCACGATGAGCGGCTACTTCGAGACCGGTTTCCCGCTGCCCAAGGCGCTGACCACCGAGTTCACCAAGCAGCACCCGAACGTGACGTGGAACGTCCGCGAGGACCAGTTCGCCGTCATCACGCAGAACGCCCCCCGCGTGCTGGCGGACAACCCGCCCGACCTCATGCGCCTGCCCCAGGTCTCCGAGCTGGTCAAGGACGACCTGCTGAAGAACCTCGACGGCTACGCGACGGCCTTCGGCTGGGACAAGTGGCCGGCCTCCCAGCTAGAGCAGCTGCGCCTGGGCCAGGGCGGCCGCCCGCGCGGCGAGGGCTCCCTCTACGCGCTGGGCCTCAACATGAGCATGACCGGCCTGTTCTACAACAAGAAGCTCGCCGCTCAGATCGGCATGTCGGAGCCGCCCGCCACCCTGGCCGAGCTCGACCAGGCCCTCGACAAGGCCAAGCAGGCGGGCCTCACGCCCATCATGCAGTTCAACGGCGGAGCCACCGGGGGCCTGGCGTTCCCGCTGCAGAACCTCATGGCCTCCTACGGCCCCGCCGCGCCCATCAACGACTGGATCTTCCAGAAGCCCGGCGCCACCATCGACACCCCGGCGAACCTCCAGGCCACCCAGCACCTGGAGAAGTGGATCAAGGCCGGTTACTTCCAGAAGGACGTCAACGCGGTCGACTACGCGACCATGATGAGCCGCTTCATCGACGGCCAGGGCCTGTTCATGTTCAACGGCGACTGGGAGTCCGGCAACCTCGACAAGCAGATGGCGGGCAACGTCGGCTTCACCCTGATGCCGCCCGCCGAGCAAGGCGGCAAGCGCGCCGCCATGTCGGCGCCGCTCACCTTCGGCATCGCCGCGAACGCCAAGAACGCCGACTGCGCCGCCTTCTTCCTCAACTGGGTGGCCACCGACAAGCGGGCCCGCGAGATCGGCGTCGAGATCGGCGGGTCACGCCCGATGGGGCCGGCCGACGCGTACATGCCGGACGTGGCCGCGGACAAGGTCACCGCGAGCACCCTGGCGGCCGGGGCGGACATCGCCAAGGACGACGGCGCGATGGACTTCATCGCCAACGCCACCGGCGCCATCTACGCCAAGAGCTGGACCCCCAACCTGCAGAAGCTGGTGGCCGGCAAGCAGACGCCGCAAGGGCTGCTGAAGACCGTCCAGTCCGACTACGCCGGCCAGCTCGAAGGGAACTGAACGAAGTGACACCCCGGTCCGCGCACCGGCGGCCGGCCGCCACCCGACTGCGCGGTGCGCGCGGCCTGGCCGGCTGGCTGTTCATCCTGCCCGCGCTCGCCTTCTACACGGTGTTCGTGCTCCGCCCGATCACCCTGACCTTCCAGTACTCGCTGTACGACTGGAACGGCATCGGCCCCTCCACCTGGGTGGGCCTGGCCAACTACGGCAAGGTCTTCACCGACCCCGACCTGTTCGACTCCCTCGTGAACGCCTTCCAGCTCATCGTCTTCTTCAGCGCGATCCCGGTCGTGCTCGGCCTGGCCATCGCCGCGACCATCAGGCGCATCGCCGCCAGCCGGCTCGCCCTCGTGGCGCGTACCGTGCTCTTCCTGCCCCAGGTGATCCCGCTGGTCGCGGCCGGCATCGCCTGGAGCTGGCTGCTGGCCTCCACCGGCGTGGTCAACCAACTGCTCACGCTCGCCGGCCTCAGCGGGGTGACCCGCGCCTGGCTGGGCGACTTCGCCACCGCCCTGCCGGCGGTCGGCATGATCGGCGCGTGGGTGCTGCTCGGCCTGTGCACGCTGCTGCTCCTGGCGGGCATGAGCAAGATCGACCCGGCGCTGTACGAGGCGGCCAGGCTCGACGGCGCCGGGCCGTGGCGCGAGTTCGTCTCCATCACGGTGCCCAGCCTCCGGCAGGAGATCGCGGTCTGCGTCACCGTGACCGTCATCGCGGCCCTGGCCAGCTTCGACATCGTCTACATCGCCACCCAGGGCGGCCCGGGCAACACCACCATGGTGCCCGGCCTGCAGATCTTCTACCTGGCCTTCTCCGAACGCGAGGTGGGCACGGCCTCGGCCCTGGCCATGGTCCTCATGCTTCTTGTGATCGCCTGCGCCCTGCCCATCCAGTGGTTCGCGAAGGACGGCGGCAAATGATCACCGGCCGGCGGGAGGCCTGGACCGGCAGGCTGCTGCTCATTCTCATGATGGCGGTCACGCTCCTGCCGTTCCTCAGCCTGTTCGTCACCGCCCTGCACCCCTCCGGCACCTACCCGGCCGGGCTCGCCTGGCCCGGCGACCCGCAGTGGGGCAACTTCCTGCGCGCCTTCGAGGCCGCGAACATGGGCGCGCTGCTGTGGTCGAGCACCCTCATCGTGCTGGGCGTGGTGCCGATCTCGATCGTGCTCGGCACGATGGCCGGCTTCGCCATCGGTCACCTGCGCGTCATCGGCGGCCGGCTGGTCTTCCTGCTGTTCGTGCTCGGCCTGACCCTGCCGTTCGAGGGCGTCATCACGCCGCTGTACTACCAGATCCGCGACATGGGGCTGCTCAACACCCGGTGGGCGATCATCCTGCCGCTCATCGGCCTCTTCATGCCGTTCAGCGTCTTCTGGATGCGCGCCCACTTCGTCAACATGCCCGGCGAGCTGTCCGAGAGCGCCCGTATGGACGGCGCCAACGTGTGGCAGCTGTTCCGGCGCATCCACGTCCCCCTGGCCATGCCGGCGATCTCGTCCCTGGGCATCCTGCTGTTCCTGTGGACCTGGAACCAGTTCCTGCTGGCCATCGTCCTGGTGGACGACCCGGCCAAGCGCACCATGTCCGGCGCCCTAGGCGCCTTCCAGGGCCAGTGGGGGACCGACATCCCGCTGCTGTGCGCGGGGTCGCTGCTCATCCTGACCCCCACCCTGGTGATCTTCCTCGTCTTCCAGCGTCACTTCGTCAAGGCCCTGCTCCAGGGCTCACTGAAGGGGTGATGAGGCAGGTCCTCGCACCTGCCGTCGCCCACCACGTCCCACGAGCGAAAGCGGAGGTCGTCCATGCCTGTCCGAACGCAACAACGGCGCGCGCGAGATGCGGCGACCGCGTGAGCGGTGCACGAACGGCGCGCTGGACCCGCCGTCACCTCGACCTGCTCACCGAGGATGACGCGACCACGGCGCCCCTCTTCGATCCCGCGGCCCTGCCGCGGATCCTGCCCGGCCACGACCTCTGGGACCTGTGGCCGATCCAGGAGGAGGACGGCTCGACCAGCGTGGCAGCGGGCCGCGAGCTGTGGATGGCCCTGTCGGCTCCCGCGCTCGGCCACCCCGAGGAGCGCCACGACCGGGCCAGGATCCGCCTGCTCGGCAGGAAGGGAGCCGCGTGGGAGGACCTGGGGAACGCCTTCCCCGACGGCGCCTCGCCCGGTAGCCGTGAATGGTCCGGATCGGCGATCCGCCGCCCCGGCGGGACCGTGTCGGTGTACTACACGGCCGCCGGGCGGCGCGGCGAGGCGCGTCCGACGTACCGGCAGAGCGTCATCGAGGCCCGTCCCACGCTGATCGCCGACGGCGACCGGATCACGCTGCGTCACGACGTCCCCCACCGCGAGGTCCTGCGCTCCGACGGGCGGAGCTATCTCCCGGCCGACGAGGACGACGGAGCGCCCGGCCGCATCAGGGCCTGGCGCGATCCGGGCTGGTTCCGCGATCCGGCCGGCGGCGGCGACCGGCTGCTCGTCGCCGCGTCCACGGCCTGGCAGGACACCTTCGCCGGCGCCATCGCCCTGGCCGGGCCACGGGACGGCGCCTGGTCCCCGCTCCCGCCGCTGCTCGTCGCCGAAGGCGTCAACCACGAGCTCGAACGCCCGCACGTCGTCGTGCACGACTCCCGGTACTACCTCTTCTTCTGCACCCAGCGCCACAACTTCCACCCGGCCGGCCGCGCGCCCACCGGCCTGTACGGCTTCGCCGCGCCCACCCTGACCGGGCCGTACGAGCCGCTCAACGGCTCCGGGCTCGTGATCGGAAACCCCGCCGGCCAGCCGGACCAGGCCTATGCCTGGCTGGTGCTGCCGGATCTGCACGTCGTCGGCTTCGCCAACTACCGGTCACACCCGGGTCTGGATCTCCGGTACGCGCGGGCGGCGCAGGCACGGGCCGCCTTCGGCGGCACCGCCGCCCCGACGCTCAAGCTGACCCTGGACGGCCTGAGCAGCCGCGTCCTTCCGGCGGCGGAAGAGTCGCGGCGCGTCCCTGGCCGTTCCTCGACGTGAACGGACCGGACACGCGCCGAGCACCGTGGGACATCGTCTTCAGCCGTGCTCGGCGCACGCCCTATTCGTACGGCTCGGCCGGCCGCCCGACGGCCGTCACGGCGGTCGCGGCCAGGGCCGGAACCACGTAGTTGTCCGGCACACCGTCCTGCCAAGCAACCCAGGTCCCCGTGACCGCCACCCACGCGTCCTCCGGCGGGGCGGCCGCCCCCTGGACGACCACCTCCAGCGCGAGCGCGTCGGCGGCGCAGCAGCCGATCCGCATCCGGGTCAGATACCAGCCCCCACCGTCCCCGGCCCGTACGGCGAAACCGACCAACCGGACCTTCCGCCCGGCCAGCGACGGCCCCGTCCGCGCGTACGCACGGCCGATGAACTCGCCCAGCGTCAGCTCCGTCACCTCGCCTCCCGCCAGCGCGCGGTAGCCCTCGGCCCGGACGGGCGCCGGCGGGCCGTCGTCGCGCCTGGCCGCGAAGGCGCCGAGGGCGGGCGGGGCGATGAGCACGATGACGAACGCCGGCACGGCCAGCAGCCACGCCACCCGCGTCCCCCGGTGATCGGCGGCCCCGGGCCGGTCCAGCACGTCGGTGACGACGGACAGCAGGCCGAGCAGCACCAGCACGGCTCCGGCCGCCACGAGCAGCGGCCGGAAACCCGGCCTGACGTAGTTGAGGTACGTCGTGGAGAACGCGGAGCCGCTCAGCACCGTCGCGCCCAGGATCAGCAGCACGGCGCCCTGCGCCTGACGGCTCACGGCAGCGCCCACCCGGCCACGAAGCTGACCCCGATCGCGAGGACCAGCGTGAGCGGCGCGAACCGCGCGGTGAAGGCTCGGCCGAAGGTGCCCGCCTGCAGGGCGATGAGCTTCAGGTCCACCATCGGCCCGACCACCAGGAACGCCAGCTTGGCGGTGGGGGAGAACGCGGTGAACGACGCCGCCACGAACGCGTCGGCCTCGGAACAGATCGACAGCAGCACGGCCAGGAACGCCAGCACCAGCACGGACACGACGGGCACCCCGGCCACCGCGGTCAGCCAGTCGCGCGGGATCACCACGTTCAGCGTCGCCGCGGCCAGCGCGCCGACCACCAGGAACCCGCCGGCGTGCAGCAGGTCATGACGCATCGCGTCCACGAAGACGCTCCCCCTGCCCGCGTGGGTCCCGGCGGTGCGGCGGGGTACCGGCAGCCACGCGGCGCGCCCGAACCGGGTCCAGATCCAGCCGGCCAGCACCGCCACCGCCAGCGAGGCGGCGAACCTGGCCACCACCATCGACGGGTCGTCGGGAAAGGCCACCGCGGTGGCCACCAGCACCACCGGGTTGATCGCCGGGGAGGCCAGCAGGAACGCCAGCGCTGCCGGCGGCGCGACACCGCGCGCCATCAGCCCGGAGGCCACCGGCACCGACGCGCACTCGCAGCCGGGCAGCACCGTCCCCGCCAGGCCCGCCACCGGGACCGCCGCGGAGGTCCGCCGGGGCAGCGCCAGCGTCCAGAACGAGGCGGGCACGAACGCGGTGATGGCCGCCGACAGCGCCACGCCCAGCACCAGGAACGGCAGCGCCTGCACGCACACCGCCACGAACACGGTCGCCCAGGTCCGCAGCGCCGGATGCGTCAGGTGCGGCGCGAGCAGGAACCGTCCCGCCACCAGCAGGGCCACGAGGACGATGAACGCCCACGGCAGCCGGAACCCGGCCGGGCCCCGCCGTGACCCGGACTCCGGCGGCCGGTCACTTCCGGGAACCGGCCGATCCGCCGTACTCGGCTGCGACATCACTCTCCCACCCACACGGACGCAGATTCGCGGGCGCAGGCTAACGCGGCTGTATCAACCCTTACACCCCGATGCGTACGACTCATGGGTGATGGTACGGTCTGCCGGAAATGATTCTCATTTTCGGGAGTGTCGTTGAGAGCGTTGCGTGAGTCAAGTTCATCGGACTCCGGCGTGGCGGCCCTGGGAGCCGATGATTCACCCATCGGCGGAGCGGCGGGGCCGGCCATGCCGATGGTCGTCGTCCTGCTGGCCGGCCTCCTCGCGGGGTCGGTGCTGCTGGCGATCGGCCTGGGCGCCGCGGCCGTGCCGCCGGCGGAGACGCTGCGCTTCCTGTGGGCGGCCGTGACCGGCGGCTCGCTCACGGCCGAGGACGTCACCGCGTACCAGATCATCTGGCAGGTCAGGACGCCGCGCGTGCTGCTGGCGGTCCTGGTGGGGGCGGGGCTCAGCGTCGTCGGCGTGGCGATCCAGGCGATGGTGCGCAACGCGCTGGCCGACCCGTTCGTGCTCGGCGTGTCGTCGGGGGCGTCGGCCGGGGCGGTGCTGGTCAGCGCCACCGGCGCGCTCACCGCCCTCGGGATCTACGCGGTGTCGGCCGGCGCGTTCCTCGGCGCGCTGCTCGTCTCCGCACTGGTCTACCTGGCCTCGCGCGGCTCCGGTGGCCTGCTGCCACTGCGGCTGGTGCTCACCGGGGTGGCGATGGCGTTCGGATTCCAGGCACTGATGAGCCTGATCGTGTACTTCGTCCCGGACGGCGAGTCGACGAGCACGGTGCTGTTCTGGTCGATGGGTGGCTTCGGCGCGGCGACCTGGGGAGCGCTGCCGGTCGTGGCGGTCGTCACCGTGGTCACCGTCGTGGCGCTGCGCCGCTCCGGGCGGAGCCTGGACGTGCTCGCCCTGGGCGACGAGACGTCGGTGAGCCTGGGCGTGGACACGGTCAGGCTGCGCAAGGGCCTGTTCGTGCTGACGTCGCTGGCCACCGGCGCGATGGTCGCGGTCAGCGGCGCGATCGGCTTCGTCGGGCTGGTGATGCCGCACCTGGTGCGGCTGTGGGCCGGGGCGGCGCACGCCCGCGTGCTCACCGTCGCCCCACTGGCCGGGGCGATCTTCATGGTCTGGGCCGACCTGGTGGCCAGAACCCTGGTGGCGCCGCGCGAGCTGCCGCTGGGCGTGATCACGGCGCTGGTGGGCGTGCCGGTCTTCGTCGTCCTGCTGCGCCGCCGCGGCTACCTGTTCGGCGGCCGCTGATGACCCGGCTGCTGCTGGACGATCTGTCGGTGTCCATCGACGGCACCGCCGTCGTCAGGGACCTGGCGCTCGCCGTCGCCGATGGGGAAGTGGTGGGTCTGGTCGGGCCCAACGGCTCGGGCAAGACGACGGCCCTGCGGTGCGTGTACCGAGCGTTGCGGCCGGCGGGCGGCGCCGTGTGGATCGACGGGCGGGAGCTGTCGCGGATGCCGCTGCGCGACAGCGCCCGCGTGATCGCCGCCCTCACCCAGGAAGGGCGGGCGGATCTCGATCTCACGGTCGAGGAGGTCGTCGCCCTCGGCCGCGCCCCGCATCTGCGCGGCAACCAGGCGCTCAGCGCCCGCGAACGCGAGCTGTGCCGCCAGGCGATGGCCCGGATGGAGGTGCTGCACCTGGCCGGGCGCGGCGTGCTGGCGCTGTCCGGCGGCGAGCGCCAGCGCGTCCTCGTCGCCCGCGCGCTGGTGCAGGAGCCCCGGGTGCTGGTGCTCGACGAGCCGACCAACCACCTCGACCTGCACCACCAGATCCGGCTGCTGTCGATGCTCAGAGGCGCGGGACTGAGCGTGCTCGTGACCCTGCACGACCTCAATCTGGCCGCCTCCGCCTGCGACCGGCTCGCCGTGCTCTCCCGTGGGGTCCTCGTCGCGTGCGGCCCGCCCGCCGAGGTTCTCACCGAGGACCTCCTCCGCGAGGCGTTCGGCGTCGAGGCGAACGTCGTCCCCCACCCGCTCACCGGGGTCCCCCAGGTGCTCTACGACCTCGGCGCGGCCACGACCACGACCACGACCACGGCCACGGCCACGGCCACGGCCACGAAAGGAAACTGAAGTGAAGACAGGCACTCCCGCCGCGCTCCTGGCGGGCGCGCTCCTGCTCGCCGGATGCGGCGCGCAGGTGGAGGGCGGCGACACCGCCGCGCGTACGGTGACGGTCAAGAGGTGCGGCGAGGACGTCCCCTACACCACGCCCCGCCGCGCGGTCGTCTACGAGGGCGGCAGCGCGGACAAGATGTTCGCCCTCGGCCTGACCAGGCACGTGCACGGCTACGTCATGCCGCCCGCCAACCCGCCGGTCACCGAGTCGCCTTGGGCGGCCGAGTACGCCAAGGTGAAGTTCCTCGGCGACGACCTGCTCAACCGGGAACTCGTCGTGGACGCCAAGGCCGACTTCGTGGTGGCCGGCTGGCGCTCCGGCTTCAGCGACCAGCGCGGCATCACCCCGGCCATCCTCGACGGGTTGAAGATCCAGAGCTTCATGCACACCGAGTCGTGCTTCAACTATCCCGGTCACCCGGAGCGGGTGACGCCGTTCGAGGCCCTCTACACCGACCTCGAACGCCTCGGCCGGATCTTCGGCGTCGAGGACCGGGCCCGGACCCTGATCGCCGGCTACCGCCAACGCGTCGAGGCCGTCGTGGCCCAGGCGCCGAAGGGCGACCCGCCGCCCGTCTTCCTCTACGACTCCGGCACCGACAAGCCGTTCACCGCGGGCAGCCAGGTGCCGCCCACGGACATCATCCGCTTCGCCGGCGGCCGGAACGTCTTCGGCGACCTGGACGCGCGCTGGGGCGAGGTCACCTGGGAGGCTGTGGTCGAGGCCGAGCCGGAGGTCATCGTCATCCTGGACTACGGCGACAAGCCCGCCGCCGAGAAGATCAGGTTCCTCAAGGAGTTCCCCACGACCAGCAAGCTGCCCGCCGTGGTGAACGATCGCTTCTACGTCCTGGACTACAACGAGGGCATCAGCGGGCCGCGCAACATCGACGGGCTGGAAGGGTTCGCGAAATACCTGCGCGAGCTTCGGACAGCCGCCACCCGGTAGCCGTTTCCATCCATCGCGCTTGGAGGAGACCACAGGTGATCGCGTCCACCGGTTCGGACACGTCGCGGTCCGTCCTGCGTGACAGGCGGTTCGTCCGGCTCTGGTGCGGTACCACCGCCTCGGGGCTGGCGACCTGGGCGCTGCCGTTCGTGCTGGGGCTCGCCGTGCTGGACCGCGGGCTCACCGCCGCCGGCCTCGGGATCGTGCTGGCTGCCCGCACGGCCGGTTTCCTGCTCGCGGTGCCGATCAGCGGAGTCCTGGCCGATCGGTACTCGCGCCGCGCCGTCGTGTGGTGGGCCGGGCTGGCCGCCGCGCTCGCGACCCCGTTCATCGCGCTCGGGCTCGGACGGTCGATTCCGCTCATGACCGTGGCGGCGGCGGTCGTCGGCGCGGGCCAGGGGGCGTGCCGGCCCGCGTTCCAGGCGCTCACCGCCGAGGTCGTGGACGCAGGCCGCCGCCGGCGGGCCAACGCCGCCATGACCCTGGCCGTGCGCGTCACCACCCTCGTCGCCCCGGCGGGCACGGCGTTGCTGGCCGCCGTCCTGGACACCTGGTGGCTGCTGATCGGCACCGGGCTGCTGTGGCTGGCCGCCGCCGTGCTCCCGCCCCGGGGCCTGCCCGCCCCTGCGCGGACGGCGGACAGCGGACGGTTCCTCGCCGAGTTCGGCGAGGGCGTACGCGAGGCGCGCCGGCATCCCTGGTTCCTGGCCGGCCTGGGCGCACTGGCCGCGGTCGTCTTCACCGGCTACTCGGCCACGAGCGTGGCGCTGCCGCTGGTCAGCCGCGACCACTACGGCGCCGAGGTGGTGCTCGCGGCGGCACTGACCGCCTACACCCTCGGCGCGTTGGCCGGAGCGCTGCTCGTGGCCCGGTGGCAGCCGCGCGCACAGGGCTGGACCGCCCTGGCCGGCCTGTCCCTGTACGGCTTCGCGCCGCTCAGCCTGCTGCTGCCGGCGCACCCTGCGGCGGTGTTCGCCGCCTACGTCCTGGCCGGGCTGGGGATCGAGCTGTTCAACGTGCCCTGGTTCACCGCCACCCAGCGCGAGGTGGAGCCGCGCCTGCTGGCCCGCGTCTCCTCCCTCGACTTCCTCGTCTCCTACGGCCTGGCCCCGCTCGGCCTCGCCTTCCTCGCCCCCGCCGTGGACGCCTTCGGCCGGCAGCCGGTTCTGGCCGGGTGCGCGCTGGTGTGCTTCCTCGCCCCCGCCGCCGCGGCCCTGGCCCCCGGCAGCCACGGCTTCTCCCGATCTGAGAGGTCCCGGAGAGGCCCTCCGGCTACTTGATCGCGATGAACCCCTCGAAGGCGAGATATTTCAGGATCGTGCCGTAACTGGTGAAACCGGCCTCCTCGAAGACGGTGAGGTTGTCGTCGGTGGAGACCGGCCGCAGCACGCCGAGCAGGCTCTCCTTCTTGTCGAGGATCTCCTCCGGGCTCAGGCCGGCGTTGCGTTTGAACCGGTAGTGCAGCGTCGTGATCAGGTCCTCTAGCTGAGCGCCCGGGGCCAGGACCTTGTCGAACATGAAGAAGGCCCCGCCGGGACGGAGCGCCTGGCAGATCCGGCGCAGCACCTGCCGCCGCTGTCCCGGCGGCAGGAAGTGCATGGTCAGGTACGCGACCACGAAATCGCACGGCTGGAAGGCGATCTCGGTGAGGTCGCCCGCCACGACCTCGACGTTGCCGAGACCGGCGCAGTGCTCGCGGGCGGCCTCGACCATCGCCGCCTCGCGGTCGACCCCGATCCAGTGGGTGGCGGCGTTGGCCGGGCCGTGGCCGGCCAGCCGGCGCAGGAGCTGGCCGGTGGCCGAGCCGAGCTCGTAGCCCACCCGGGGCTGGTCGCCGCCGAGGAAGCACGTGGACAGGTCGCAGACGAGGTCGTGCCCGGCGTCGTAGAGCGGTACGGAGTGACGGGCGTGATCGACGAACACCGCGGGCACGTCGCCGGAGAAGACCCACGATCCTGGTGAGGTGATGGGAAGGGAGGTCACGTCCGGTCACGCTTTCCGGTACGCCGAGATGTTACGGGTCGAGGCGGGCGTGAAGGGCGCCTTGTCCCAGCTCGACCAGCGCTCGTGCGGCCGCATACCGGCGATGCGGGCCATCAGGTCGAGCTCCGACGGCCAGACGTAGCGGACCGCGCCCGGCCGCAGCTGGACTCCGTCCGTCTCGCTGAGCCTGATGTGGCAGGTCCGCATCTCCTGCGTCACCTGGTTCGCGGTCGAGACGAACAGCGAGACCGCGTCGGGCTTGACGCCGGAGGTCCAGGCCCTGCCGTTCTCCAGGACGCCACTGGCAGGCGCCATCAGCTCGACGACGAAGAAGCCGCCGGGCGCCAGGTGCGCCGCGACGTTCTCGAAGCACCGCACCTGAAGGTCCTGCGTGGTCAGGGCCGACAGCGCGAAACGGGAGATGAAGGCCAGGCCGAACTCGCCGCTCACCTTGACGTCGGCGAAGTCGCCTTCCACGACGTCGATCTCGTCGCCGCGCGGTTTGGCGCGCAGCTGTTCGAGCATCCAGGGGGAGTTGTCCACGCCGGTCACGGCCAGCCCGCGGTCGAGCAGCGGGAGGGCGAGCCGGCCGGTGCCGATGCCGAGCTCCAGCACGGCCCGGCCGCCGGCCAGCCCGGCGAGGTAGTCGGCCGCGTCCTGGGTGTCGGGCTGGTCGCCGAACTCCGCCTCCCAGCGGGCCGACCATTCGGGTCCGTAGGCGACGGCGTTGAGGGCGTCGGCGTCTTTCATCGGGGGCTTTCCTTTCACGCGTGGGGGAGGGGGAAGACGTTCAGCTCTGTCCTGGCGGGCCAGCCGAACTTGGTGGCGGCGTCGCGCAGCCGGTCCGCGCCGAGGTAGGGGAAGGCGGCGGCGAAGTTTCCGGCCAGTCCGGGGACGAGCGTCCTGGTGACGTGCAGCCCGGCGGCGGCGACGTCCGGCGTGGTGAGGTCGACGGCGATCACCTCGTAGCCGGCCCGCTCGACCCGCTGCCGGTAGGTGCGCAGGGAGCGGTCCGGCAGCGCGGGCACGGCCGAGGCCGGGGTGGTGCTCCCGCCGCCGAGCCGGTCGCGGACGCGTTCGACGGCGCGGGGGTCGAGGTTGACCTGCAGCTGGCATTCCAGGTCGCCGACGTCCCTGAAGTCGGGGCGGAAGCTGTCGAGGTAGGCGCGGTCGGCTCGCCACTCGTGCATGAAGTGCCGCGTCTTGCGTCCGGCGCGTACGGCCTCCCAGTACAGTCCCGCGGGATCCTGGAGGTCGCGGGCGATCTCCTGGAGCGTGAGCGCTTCGGCCCAGGCCTTCTCCGCGGCCGGCTCGACGGTGTCGCGGCAGCCGAAACCGATCGTCAGGATCCGCTCCTCGACGTGCTCGACGACGCCGGCGATCACGGGGACGCCGAACTCGTTGGGCAGCGGGACGAGCCACGCGCGCTGTCCTTTCGTGCCGTCGAAGAGCGCGGCCAGGCGCGGCGTCGGCTCCAGGGACGGCAGGGCGGGCAGGTTGGCCCACCAGACCATGGTGGCGTCCCGCTCGATCACCTCTTCGAGCCCCGACCGGACGGCGTCGTCGAAGGACTTCCCGGCCGCCACACCGGCGTAGTACAGGGGGTTCGTGACGGGCTCGTGGTAGTAGGGGCCGACGTAGTAGTTGCAGTAGGCCAGGCTGGCGGGCACCCAGACCGGCCGGTCGTGGGTGAGGGAGCGGCCCGCGATCCAGCGCACCGGCAGGCCGGCGTCGAAGCGGACGAAGGGGAACCCGTCCGCCGCGTACTGGGCCTCGGAGAACAAGACGATCGACTCGGGCGCGACGGCGTTCTCGCCGGCCCGGCGCAGCTCGGCGTAGGACGCCTGGCGTAACCGTTCGGGCTGGATCCAGTTGGCGCAGTAGCGTTCCACGCTCTCGCCGATCGCCGCCGCCCGCGCGCCTGCCACGTCGCCGAACGTGCTGGCCCCGCACAGGACGTTGGTGGCCCAGGGGAAGCGCCGGCTCATGTCGGCGACGTCGGCCTGCACGGTGGTCAGAGTTCGCGGGATCGACGGGTCGTGCTCGATGACCCTGGTGGCCGCCACGATGCCGAGGCGGTCGCCGAGGAGCAGGTCCGTGCCCGTGACGCGGTGGTTGACCACCTCGGGGAACGGGCCGGCCGGCAGGGGCAGGAACGGGTGGAGCCGGATCTCCGGCCCCGCCGGGTCCACCTCGATCTCGTTGCCGGCCAGGGCGCAGGGCTCGCCGGCCAGCCAGCGGCGCAGCTCGGCCAGGAACAGCGACACGAGCCAGGTCAGCACGTCCGGGGGAGGGGGACGCAGGCCGCCGGTCAGCGACGGCCGCAGCAGCGCCTCGGCGAGGTCCGGCCGCTGCGTCACGCAGGCCCGGCGGGTCAGCAGATCCCGGTAGGGCGCGCTGCGGCCGGGCTCGACGGCCGGGCCGAAGTAGCACCTGCCCTGGTCCAGGAAGAAACAGCTCCACGCTCCGGTACGGCGATCGTCCACCCGCGCCAGCAGTTCGGGGTCGAACCGCGTGCTCAGCAGCGCCATCGGCCGGTCGTGCGGAACGTCGTCGTCGAGGAACCCGATCTGTTCACCGGGCGCGGCGAGCGCCGTGACGATGGGACGCAGGGCGGCATCGGTGAGAAGCACCGGGGCCTGCGAAGTCTGTGCGGTCTCGGCAGGAGGTGCCGAGGTGGGCGGGGATTCGGCGGGGGAGAACGGAGCAGGGGGCTCGATGAGGGAGCCGGTCGAAGTGAGCAGGGCAGCCAGCTCCGGCCACGGCGGAGACGCATCCGGTGATGTCGCGGCGAGATCTTCGAGGGCGCGGACGACCTCCGTCGCGGGCCGTCCGATCTCGAACATCCGGCCGTCCGGCGTGATGAGCACGGCCGCGTCCGCGCCAAGCGCACGTACGTCCACGTTGACTCTCGGAAGGTGTGTCAAGATCGCATCCTTCGCGTCGCAGGGCCCCGTGAGGCCGGATGCGGGCCGGCCCCACGGGTCTCACCTCGATCAGCTCCAGCGGAAGGCGCGGAAGCCCGTGCTGTGGTTGTGCGGCGCGACGGTGTCGCGACGCCGCTCGGCGCTGATTTCACGGATCATGTGCTGACCTCCTTCCTGTGGGTGGTTATCGCAGCTGGTGGCGGACCAGCCGGGCGTAGGTGCCGCCGGCTGCCACCAGCTCCGCGTGCGTGCCGACCTCGGCCACCTCGCCGCGGTCGAGCACGATCAAGCGGTCGGCGGTGCGGATCGTGGAGAGCCGGTGGGCCACCAGCAGAGTGGTCCGGCCGGCGCGGACCCGGGCCATGGCCAGGCCCAGCAGCCGCTCGCTCTCCGCGTCCACGTTGGAGACGGGCTCGTCGAGGATGAGGACGGGCGCGTCGCGCAGCAGCGCGCGGGCGATGGCGATGCGCTGCCGCTGCCCGCCCGAGACCCGCGCCCCCCATTCGCCGACGACGGTGTCGTAACCGTCGGGAAGCTCCTCGGTGATGAAGTCGTGCGCCAGCGCGGCCCTGGCGGCGGTCTCGATCTCCTCCCGGCTCGCGCCGGGCCTGCCCAGCGCGATGTTCTCGGCGACCGTCCGGTTGAGCAGGTAGATCTCCTGCGGGACCACGCAGATCAGCTCGCGCAGCTCCTGGTCGGCCAGGTCACGCAGGTCGTGCCCGGCGACGCGCACCGAGCCCGCCTCCGGGTCCCAGAAGCGGAGCAGCAGGTTGGTGAGCGTGGACTTGCCCGCGCCGGAGTGTCCCACCAGCGCGACCGTCTCCCCGGCGGCGATGTCGAACGTGACGCCGGACACGGCCGGCGGGAGGCCGGGGCCGTACCGGAAGGAGACGTCGCGGAAGGAGACGCCGAGCGCCGCCGGCCGGGCGGGCAGCGGCGCCGGCGCGGCCGGTTCCGGGGCCATGGCCGGCGCGTGGACGACAGCGAAGACGCGTTCGCCCGCTGCGGCGACCACGCCGAGCTCACGTGCGGCGTCGCCGAGTTTGGTGACGGGCGCCAGCGCGGCGGCGGCCAGGACCACCGCGGCCGGATACAGCGCGACCGGCATCGCGCCGGCGGCGACCAGGACGGCCGAACCGGCCAGCACGCCGACGACTCCCAGGCCGATCAGCAGGTCGGTCGCGGCACGTTCGGCGCCGACCCGGCGGGCGTGGGCCAGCTGCGCCTCGTGCAGGTCGCGGCCGTGGGCGCCGAGCCGGACCAGGAAGCGCTCCTCCTGGCCGAAGGCGGCGATCTCGCGCAGCCCCTGCACGCCGTCCACGGCGGTGGCGTTGAGCCGGCCGAGCCGTAGCCGCCACGCGCGGCCCTGCACGGTGGCCCGCCCGCGCAGCCAGGCGGGGACGAAGGCCACCAGGCCGGCGACCGGCAGGACGACGAGGGCCAGCGCCGGGTGGATGAACGACAGGGCCGCCACCGACCCGGCCGGCACCACGACCGCGACGCACAGCGGGCTCAGGGTGTGGGCGAAGAACACCTCCAGCCGCTCGACGTCGTCCATGACCGTCGCGGCCAGGTCGCCGGAGCGGTGCCCCTTGGGGTGCGCGGGCGCGATCCGCTCGAAGCCCACGTACAGCCGCTCCCTGATGTCGACCAGTATCCGGAAGGCCATGTCGTGGGCGAGGTGCGACTCCACGAAGGCCAGCACCGCGCGGGGGAGCACCAGGCAGGCCAGCACGATCAGCCCGGGACGCAGCTGGGCGACCCCCGCGCCGGTGATCGCGGCGCCGGCCACCCAGGCGCCGGCCGCGGCGATCGCCACGGTAAGGGCCTGGTCCAGCACGCCGCTGCCGATCGCGCCGGCCAGGTGCAGCCGGTAGGGCCGCACCACGGACAGCAGGGGACGCAGTCCGGAGATCATCGGCTCACCGCCTGCGCCGCCACCAGCCGCTGGTAACCGGCCGAGCGTTCGAGCAGCTCGGAGTGGGTGCCGGCGGCGGCGACCCGGCCGTGGTCGAGCAGCAGGATGCGGTCGGCGTCGCGTACGGTCGACAGCCGGTGGGCGATGACCAGCGTGGTACGACCGGCGGCCAGCCGGTCGAGGGCCCGCTGGATCTGCGCCTCGTTGGCCGAGTCGATGCTGGAGGTGGCCTCGTCCAGGACGAGGATCGGCGCGTCCTTGAGCAGCGCGCGGGCGATGGCGACGCGCTGCCGTTCCCCGCCCGACAGGGTGACGCCGCGCTCGCCGACCACGGTGTCGTACCCGTCGGGCAGCCTGGCGATGAAGTCGTGGGCGCCGGCGGCGGCCGCGGCCGCTTCCACCTGGCCGGCGTCGGCGTCGGGCCGGCCGAGCAGGAGGTTGTCGCGGACCGTGCCGTGGAAGAGGTACGTGTCCTGGGCCACTACGGCGATCAGGCCGCGCAACCGCGCCAGAGACAACTCCCTGACGTCGTGCCCGCCGAGCAGGACGCGGCCCGATCTGGGGTCGAAGAAGCGCAGCAGCAGCGAGACGATCGTGCTCTTGCCCGCGCCCGACCGGCCGACGATCGCGACCGTGCGGCCTTCCTCCACCGCGAACGACAGGTCCGAGACGACGTCCCGCCCGTCGCGGTAGCCGAAGGACACGCGGTCGAACGAGATCGACGCGGACACCGGCGGCGGCTGCGGACGGCGCGCCTCGGTGACCGCGGGCTCGGCGTCGAGCAGTTCGAAGATCCCGCCGGCGGCGGAGATCGCCGGGTAGGCGGAGTGGTAGGCCTTCTGCAGCTCCTCCAGCGGCCGGAACGCCTCGCGGGCCAGGAGCAGGACCAGCAGCAGGCCCAGCACGTCGAGCTGCCCGCCGGCCAGCCGTACGGCGCCGAGCCCGATCGCGAGGCAGACGCCCGCGACCGACAGCAGCCCCATCGCGCCGGTGCGCAGGTTGGCCACCGCCACGAAGCCGATCGAGGCCCGGTAGAAGTCGTGGGATTCGCGCGCCAGCTCCCGGCCGCGCTCGCGGCTGACCCCGAACGCCTTCAACGTCGTCATGCCTTGCAGCACGTCGAGATATTCGGCGCCGAGCCGCCGCCACAGTCCCCAGAACCAGCCCGCCCGTTCGGCCTGGAGGCGCCGGGCGAGCAGCGGGGTCGCGGTGATCGCGAGCGCTCCGGCGAACAGCACGCCGCCGATGACCGGATCGACGAGGACGAGCCCGGTCAGGATCGCCAGCGCGCCGAGGGCGGCGCCGAGCAGCTGGGACAGGAAGCGGCTGACGTACACGTCGATCTTCTCCACGCCGTCGACCACCGTCGCCTGGGTGGCGCCCGTCCGGTTGGCCGCGGTGTAGCCGGGTCCCAGCTCGAAGAGCCTGGCGTACAGGCGCCGGCGCAGGGAGTCCTTCACCGCCCGCCCGGTGGTCACGACGACCAGCTCGCCCGCCCAGAGCAGGGCCGCCCTGGTCACCAGCATGACCGCGACGACGGCGAGCGGAACGAGCACGCCCTGCCACGGTGCGCCGGCGAACACGACGGCCAGGGCCTGGGCGATCGCGATGCCCTGGCCGACGTGGGTGGCGGTGACGGCGAGCGTCACCGCCGTGCCGAGCGCCAGCCGGCCGGGCACGGCGGCGGCCAGACGTAACAGCCGGGGCGTCATCGGGGCAACCCGTTGCCGAGTCGACGCGGGTTTGATAACCGTTGTCATGTTCAAGGACGCTAACCCGGCATCGACGGGTGCGCAACAGTTGCGGAGGAAAAGGATGAAACGCTTATTGTGTGTGCTTCTGGCCGTCGGGCTCGCCGCCTGCGGAACCGCCGGTCCTCCGCCGAGGGCGGCTCCGGACCGCCCCGGCTGCGTGACGGACTTCTCCGCCGAGCAGGACTACTTCCCCCACCGGGTGCGGGCCGAGTACGCCCAGGGCTGGCAGGTCCGCTACGAGCGCTCGTACAAGGTGCTGAAGACGACGGTGCAGGCGGCCGGTGGGCACGCCGAGGCCGGCAGCCGCGAGATCGACAGCACCTACGTGCTCCTGCGGTGCGGCGCGCCACGGCCGGAGCTGACCGGCGAGCTGGCGGGCGCCACCGTCATCGAGGTGCCCGTCAACACGATGGTCGACGGCGGCAGCGTTCTGTACGCGGCGCTGGAGAAGCTGGGCCGGGCCGACGCGCTGACCGGCTCCGCCGAACCGTTCATCGGTGACGTCGAGGCGCCCTACTTGCCCAGGATCGCCGAGCGGATCAAGGGGGGCAAAGTCGCGGAGATCGGCTACGAGGTCAACTACGAGGCCCTGGCCGACGCCGACCCCGACTTCTACACCAACTACGCCGGGGACGACCAGACCTTCAGCAAGATCGAAGAGCTCGGCATCCCCGTCGTCTACTACTTCCCGTACACCGAAACGCCGCTCGGCGCGGCCGAGCAGATCAAGTTCCTGTCCCTCTTCTTCGACGCCGAGCAGCGGGCCCAGCAGGTGTTCGACCCGATCGAGGAGCGCTACACGAAGCTGCGCGCCCGGATCGACGCCTACGTCGCCGGCAAGGAGAAGCCCAAGGTGCTGATCGGCGCCGTCGGCGAGTCGGGAACGGTCACCACCAGGCAGCGCGAGCGGTTCGAGCCGCAGCTCATCCGCGCGGCCGGCGCGGAGCCGGTGCCCGACCTGCCCGGCGGCGGCATCGCGGCCCTGTCGCTGGAGCGGTTCCTCGACGCTGGGGCGGACGCCGACCACTGGATGGACCTGGTCTTCTTCCCCAAGCACCGGACGGGGGCCGACTACATCGCCGCCGACGACCGGCTCGCCCGCCTGCCCGCCCTGAAGAGCGGCAGGACCTTCCACCGCGTCGGGGCGCGCGGCTCCGACTACTTCCTCAACGGCGCGCTGGAGGCGGACCTGATCCTGCGCGACCTGGTGCACCTCCTGCACCCCGACCTCCTGAGGAGCGGCGATGACCTCCAGTTCGTCAAGCGTGTCCCGGCCGAGTAGCGCGCGCCGCGCCGTCGTCCTCGCCGTGCTCGCCGCCGCCGTGCCGGCCGCCTTCCTGGCCACGCTGGCCTGGGGGTCGGTCAGCGTGCCGCTGGACGAGGTCGTCGCCATCCTGCGCGGGCAGGAGCCGGCCCGCGGGACCTGGCGGGCCATCGTCCTCGACCTGCGCCTGCCCCGCGCGACGACGGCGGTGCTCGCCGGGACGGCCATGGCCCTGGCCGGGCTCGCCATGCAGACGCTGTTCCGCAACGCCCTCGCCGAGCCGTACGTGCTCGGCGTCACCTCGGGAGCCGGGCTCGGCGTGGGCCTGCTCCTGCTGCCGCAGGGCGCGACCACCGGCGTGGGCGCCTCGCTGCTGGCCGGACTCGCCCCGCTGCACGGGCTCGGCGTCGTCGGCGCGGCCGCCCTGGGCGCGTTCGCCGTCCTGCTGGTCATGCTGGCCATCGCCGGGCGGGTGCGGAACATGGTCATCGTCCTGGTGGCGGGCATCATGGTCGGCGCCTTCCTCGGCGCCGTCACCAACGTGCTGGTGTTCTTCGCCAGGCCCGAGGCCGTGGTGGCCTTCACGCAGTGGCAGTTCGGCAGCTTCGAGGGCGTGCGGGCAGTTCAGCTCCCCGTGCTCGCCGCCGTCGTCGCCGCGGGCGCCCTGCTGCTGACGCTCTTCGTCAAACAGCTGAACGTGTCGCTGCTGGGGGAGCGGTACGCCCAGAGCATGGGCCTGTCCCCGCGGCGGGTGCGGATCGTCGCCGTCGCCGCCACGGCCCTGCTGTCCGGCGCGGTCACCGCCTACACCGGGCCGATCGCCTTCCTCGGCATCGCGGCCCCGCACCTGGCGCGGGGCCTGCTCGGCACGGCCGACCACCGGTTGCTGATCCCGGGCTCGGCGTTGCTCGGCGCGCTGACCGCCCTGGTCGCGGGGATCTTCGCCCAGCTTCCGGGAACCGGGCTCACGCTGCCGCTCAACGCCGCCCTCGCCCTGCTCGGCGCGCCCGTCGTACTTCACGTACTGCTGCGGATCAACCGCGTAGGAGGAGGCTTCCATGTCTGACGAACGGCTGGCCGCCACGGACCTCACGGTGGGCTACCGCCGCCGCGCCGTGCTCTCCGGCATCGACGTCACCCTGCGCGCCGGCGAGCTGGCCTGCCTCATCGGCGCGAACGGCATCGGCAAGTCCACCCTCATGCGCACCCTCGCCCGCGCCCAGTCACCGCTCACCGGACGCGTCGAGCTCCGCGGCCGGCCCATCACCGACCTCTCGCCCCGCGAGCTCGCCGCGGAGCTGGCCATCGTCCTCACCGACCGGGTCGCCGCCGGGCAACTGCTCGGCTACGACCTCGTCGCCCTCGGCCGCGCCCCGTACACCGGATGGTTCGGCCGGCTCGACGACACCGACAGACGCACGATCGAGTGGGCCCTCGACACCACCGGCTCCGGGCACCTGGCCGGCCGCCCGGTGACGGAGCTCAGCGACGGCGAACGGCAGCGCCTCATGATCGCGCGGGCGCTCGTCCAGCAGCCCTCCGTCCTGCTGCTGGACGAGCCCACCGCGTTCCTCGACCTGGCCGCCCGGCTGGAGCTGGTCAAACTGCTGCTCTCCCTGACCCACGAGCACGGCCTCGCCGTCCTGATGTCCACCCACGACGTCGAGCACCTGCTGCGGCACGCCGACTCGGTCTGGCTGATCACCCCCGAACGCGAGCTGATCACCGGAGCGCCGGAGGAGCTCGGGCTGGGCGGGCACCTGCGGCGCATGCTCGGCGACACCGCCGCCTTCGACCCGCGAACCGGCACGTTCGCCTGGGACGACGGCCACGCGGCCACCGCCCGCGTCACGGCGCCGAACGAATGCCCGGCCGACCTGCTGGCCTGGACCGTTCGTGCGGTGGAGCGCGCCGGATACCGCGTCGGCGAGCAGGACCCCGCTGTCACGGTCGAGGTGCGGGCGTCCGGCGGCTGGCGGGTCGGCCCGCGCCGGCTCGATTCGGTGCAGGCGCTGGTCGCCTGCCTGCGCGACGGCGGCTGACGGAGGGCGGAGCTATCTGCGGTAGACGCCGATGGCCCAGTTCACCGGGCGGTTGGTGGACTCGCCCCAGAGCCCCACGCGTCCCGTGACGGTGACGCGCTTGCCCTTGGGCACCGTGAACTCCTGCATCGCCGTCGGGAACGGGCCCTCCTTCCAGATGCCGCAGCCCGAGCGCGTGGGCGACTCCTGGCCGCCGACTTGGTACGTGAACCACATGCGTCCGGCCAGGGCGCCCGAGCAGATCTGGTCGATGCCGACGGGGTCGCCGGTGCCCACCACCTGCATCTCGAACGTGGACTGGCCCGGCCAGACGCCCCTGAACTGGGCGAGCATCTTCTTGCCGTCCAGCCGCTCGGGCATCGCCCTGACCGGCTCGGGGAGGATCATCCGGGCGGGCGGGACCCACTCGTAGACCGCGAGGTCCCAGTCGGACCGCTGAGGCTTGACCGGCTCGCACGGCCCGTTCTTGGTCCGCATGACGCAGCCCCCGCCGGAGGTGCTCCGGTCGAACGTGACCGTGACCTCCTTGGCGTCCGCCGGCACGATCAGCGGACGCAGGTCCATGTCCTTGGGGCACGGCGCGAAACCTCGCGGGCCCGTGTTCCTGCCGTTCACCAGGATCCGTGGCGGCGCGCTCATCTCGCCGTCGCACCGCGCCGCGACGTCCAGCGGATTTCCGGTGACCGGGACCGTGACCGAGGTCTTCACCCCCGCCGCGACGAGCCTGGTCGCGGCCAGCCGGCGGTACACGGTGCCGTCGGGGGCGGTGTAGCGCTCGGGCAGGCCGGGCGCGGGCTCGGCGGTCACCGTCGTCGCGACCGGCTCCTCGGCCGTACCGGGCAGCAGGGCGACGGTCACCACGACGGCGGCCACCACCGACACCACCGACACCACCCCGCCCGCCACCGCCCGCCGGCGCAGCCGGGTCCTGCGGATGCGCGCGCGGACCTCGTCGTGGCGGTGCGGGTTCGCGGGCGACGGCCCCTCGGCCCGCTCGCGCAGGACGTCACGCAGATCTTGTACGGTCACCGGCGCAGCTCCTTCACCATCGCCTCGTCCTGTCGCAGCTTGGCCAGCGCCTTCGCGGTCTGGCTCTTGACCGTGCCCTCCTGGCAGCCCAGCAGCCCGGCCACCTCGCTCACGGGCAGGTCCTCGTAGAAACGCAGCACGATCACCGCGCGCTGCCGGGCCGGCAGCCGGCCCACCGCCCGCCACAGGTCCGCCCGCCCATCTGCGGCCGGATCGCCGGCCGGGTCGTGCCGCACCGCCTCGGGCAGATCGTCGCTCGGCAACTCTCTGCGCCATCGCCGCCGCCACCACGAGGTGTACGTCGTCACCAGCACCTTGCGCACGTACGCCTCGGGCTCGTCGATGCCCGGCCAGGCGAACCACGCCTTGGCCAGCGACTCCTGCAGCAGGTCCTCCGCGACGCCCCAGTCCCGGGTCAGCAGGTACGCGGTCCGTAACAGCCGGTCCGACCGCGCCACCACGAAATCCTGAAATATCGCCCTATCCGCCAACTTGACGTGCCTCCTGTACGAGCCGGTTGACGGTACTGACGCATCGACCACCCCACCAGGTTGCCCGCGCCCTCGACCTCTCCGTCAGCGACATGCGTCTTCTCGACAAGGAGGGTGGTGGGTGCCGCATTCCATCCGCCGGCATGTGAAAGGTGGCGAGTGCGCAAGAGAAGCCGGCGGAATTCAGTTCATGAGAAATGGCGTAGGTGGGGCCAGGGCTTCGTCTCGCCAAACTGCTCGACTCCGATGAATGGCCGAATTCATCGGATCGGGAATCTCCGGCTGTCCCATGGGTTCACTGTTCCGATCGCCGACTCTCAGTGCCTGTATGGCCATCACCTGGATGTTCTCGAGCCTCGGCACCGCCTGCACCTGGCACCAGGGGTCTGCGAGCTGCTGCCAGCCTATCGGTGATCCGCGCAAGCGCGACTTATTTAGAAGTACTTGGAACTGTCCGGGTTCGACTTCACAGTGTCGCGGCCTCTCGCTAGCCTGCTGACCGCAGGAGGAAGTCCATGATCATTGCATTGTGGAATGGCGTGGATATGACCGATCCGAGAGTGTGCGGGGGATTACAGCGCGATGAAGAATTCAATCTCGCCGAGGTCGGAAAGAGTCTCGGAGTTATCGGGGAGATATCCGGCCGTCAGCGCGGGGGTCGATCAGTTGCGGGATCTGCTGGAGCAGCAGTACCCGTCGTACTTCCTCAAAGTCATCAAGCCGCATCCGCGCGGCGCTCGGCATCAGTTGCTCCACCGAGGAAAGGCCATGCTCTACACCGCGTCATACGGGGGAGAAATCAGGACCGGGACGTCGGAGTCGCTCAACTTCTACGCGGTCATGCCGTTGCGCGGGGCCGGTTCCGTGACGCTCGACGGGGAGGACATCAGCGCGCCGATCTCCCTCCTGGGCCCCCAGCAGAAGATCGACATGCGGTGGAGCATCGACCACGAAGTGATGGTGATGCAGATTCCGTCGGCGCTGCTGCAGGATGCGCTGGAGCCTTACCTGGGTGAATCGGTCAAGGAGCGGTTGCGGTTCGAACCGGGGGCGGATCACGGCAGCGCGCTGGGGCGCACGTTCAGAATGTTGTCGTCGGTCGGGACGGCCGGTTCGCTGCCCTTCTCGGCCTCGAAAATCGCCGAGCACCACTTCGAGCAGTTCCTGCTGCACACCCTGCTCTCTTCCCAGCCGCACAACTACTCCCACGAGCTCGGCGAGCTCCCCGCCTCGTGGACCCCGGCCGCTCTGCGGCGGGCGACCCGCTACTGCGAAGATCACGCCGGCGAGCCGATCAGCCTGAACGACATCGCCGCCGCGGCCAGGGTCGGCGTCCGCACCCTCCAGCTCGGCTTCCGCGAGCATCTGCGGACCACCCCGATGGCCTATCTCCGTTCCGTACGGCTGGCGCACGCCCACGCCGATCTGGTCCGCGTCGCCGGGACGGACAGCCCGATGACCGTCACGGACGTGGCGCTCCGGTGGGGATTCACCCACCTCGGCCGGTTCGCGGCCCTGTACCGGCAGACCTACGGCCGGCCGCCGTCCAGCACCCGGCAAGGACGCCGGTGAGCAGGGTGGCCGCCCGACCTTGAGCAGGCCCGTTCAAGCGGGTGCCTGGTCCGCTCGTTCGAGGTCGATCGTCACCGCCGCGATGATCTGCCGCGCCCTGACCACGGCCGCGATGTCACCCAGTTGTTCGGCCGCCTTCAGCGCGGCCTCATGGAGGCCGGCCTTCGCGCGCCAGTCGCTGCGATGGTCGCACCAGGGCGTCAACGCCGCCGCCAGCTGGATGACATGGGACGGGAAGTCGTTCCTCAGCGCCTGGCGCACCACGGTGAACAGGACCGTGTGCTCGGCCTGGAACCACTCCAGTGCCTGCCGGCGGCAGGCGAGGCGTTCCGGCCGCACCCCGGGGGCCGGCGGGCTGGGCACGATCACGAGCGCCTCCGGCCTGAGCAGCCGCGTGGCCCGGTACGCGGTGTGCAGGTAGTGCTCGATCACCCGCCGTGCCGCCTGCCGGTGGAGCCGGACGTCGGCGACGCGGGCCAGATCGTGCGCGTACGTACGGAGCAGGTTGTGCAGCGTGACCCTGCCGGGGACGGCCTCGGCCACCAGATGCGCCTCCAGGAGCACGTCCAGCAGCCGGTCGGCCTGCACCCTGTTGACGGCCGCCAGACTGGCTACGGCCGCCCGGGCGATGTCGGGCCCCGGATGGATCGCCAGCAACGAGAACAGGCGGGCCGCCTTGGCGGGCAGGAGGTCGTAGGAGTGGGAGAACACCGTGCGCATGTCGGTGCGGGCATCCCGGGTGGCCAGCACGCTGACGTCGGTGCGGACACGGCGCAGCTCGGCCGAGAGCGCCGCGAGCGGAGCGGACGGCGCCGCGGTCGCGCGGCCGGCCGCGATGGTCAGGGAGAGGGGCAACCGCCCGCACAGGTCGATGATCTCATCGGTGGCGCGCGCGTCGGCCTCGACGCACTCGCGGCCCAACCGGCCGGCGAGCAGTTGCCGGGACTCGCGATGGGTGAGGACGTCCAAGGTGAGCAACGCGGCCGCGTGCCGGCTGACCAGGCTGTTCAGCCCTTGCCTGCTGGTGATCACCACCATGCACGCGGTGCCTCCCGGCAGCAGCTCCTGTACCTGCTCGGCGTCGCGGGCGTTGTCGAGCAGCACCAGCGCGCGCCGGCCTGCCAGCAGGGTCCGGTACAGCGCGATCCTGGCCTGCGGATCCACTGGAATCCGGTGTTTCGCCACGCCCAAGGTCTGCAGAAAACTGGACAGAACGTCATGCGGGTCCAGTGCGCTCTCGCCCGGCCCGAATCCCTGCAGATCGGCGTAGAGCTGACCGTCAGGGAAGCGTTCGGCGGCCTGGTGCGCCCAGTGCACGGCCAGGCAGGTCTTGCCGACGCCGGCGGTGCCGGTGATGACGCAGACGCTGGTGTTCCCGTCGAGCAACCCATCCAGCCGCTTCAGCTCCTCGTCCCGGCCGGTGAGCTCGGCCACGTCCGCCGGGAGCTGGCGTGGCGTGATCGGCGCCGCCCGCACCGCCTGGTCCTCCAGCAGGCCGGCGTGAATGCGCCGCAGCTCCGCGGAGGGGGTGGTGCCCAGTTCCTCGCTCAGCCCGCGCCTGAGCCGCTCGTACGCCGACAGCGCCTCGGCCCGTCTGCCGCAGCCGTCCAGCGCCAGGAGCAGGCGCCCCCACAACGGCTCGTGCCACGGATGACGGGCCACCAGCCTGCGGGCCTCGGGCACCAGCTCACTGTGGCGTCCCGCGGCCAGCCCCAGGTCGAGCCAGCGTTCCGCGGCGGTCACGTGCAGATCCAGCAGGTGAGCGGCGTCGGCCCCGTGCAGCGCCGGAGACTCGATCCCCTCGAACGGCTGCCCCCGCCACAGGCTCAGCGCCTGCTCCAGCGCCGCCGGCTCGGCTTCGGTGTCCAGCGCCGGCGCCGCCTCGGCGAGCAGGCGGCGAAACAGCAGTGCGTCGACCCGTTCAGGTTCCACCCGCAGCCGGTAGCCCAGTGACGTCGTCTCGATCGCCTCCGCGCCGAGCGTGTGACGCAGCCGGGCGATGTAGGTGTGAACGCTGCGCCGGACGTTGTCCGGCAGGTCACCCGCCCATACCGCCGAGGCCAGCCGATCCACCGACACCGTCTCGCCCGCCGACAGCGCGAGGACGGCCAGCAGCGTCCGCAGCCGGTTCGAGCCCAGCTCGACCCGGACCGTTCCCAGTCGCACGTCGAAGGGGCCCAGTACGGCCACGCGCAGTTCCCTTCCCGCGTCGGCGGTCACGCGGACCGGCCTTCCGGCGTCCGGCTGCCCTCGGTCGTCTGCCACACGCGGATGAGCCTAACCACGGGCCTGTGCCGGAGATATCCACGCCGCGTCCTGTCCGCTGCGCGTTCGGGATAGCGCGAGCGAGCATCACCGGCCCCTCAGAAGACCGGCCCCTCAGAAGACCGGCCCCTCAGAAGACCGGCCCCTCAGAAGACCGGCAGCGTGGGGGCCATGCCGAGGCGGACCCGTCCGACGGATTCGAAGAAGACGGCGGAGTGGTTGTGGTGCTGGAGCGCGACCATCCCGTCGCGGAAGAGCCGCTCGACGCCGTTGCCCTGATAGATCGAGGCGGAGCTGCCCAGCTCGTACATGGCCGTCAGCACGTCGCGGCCGACCTGCGCGGCGTGACTCATGGCGCCGCGCAGCGCGGCGCGCAGTTCAAGGGTGACGGGCTCGGCGTTCTCCCCGGCGAGGTCGATGTCGCGCGCCGCGGACAGCAGGAGCAGCCGGGCGGCCTGGAGCGCGGCCTCCGACCGGGCGATGACCGTCTGGGTGTGCGCTGAGCCGGCGAGCGTGCCGCCGGTCATCGTCCGCTTCGAGACCACGAGCGCGGCCGTCTCCTCGATGGCACTCCGGGCCACCCCGAGGACGACGGCGGAGCAGCCGGGGACGACGAGCGAGGGAATGTAGCCCTGGTAACGGGGGCGCTGGACGCGGGCCGGCACGTCCACGCGCGCCACCAGGTCGCCGGGCACCACGGCGTCCTCGACCATGACATCGTGGCTGCCCGAGCCGCGCAGGCCGGTGGAGTGCCAGGTGTCCTCGACCGAGAACTGCTCCCGGCGCAGCATGAAGAACCGCACGTCGAGCATGCCCTCGTCGGTCAGGAGCACGTTGTCGCCGTCCTTGATGTAGGCGGCCGCGGCGAACCAGTCGGCGTGGTTGATCCCGCTGACGAGCTTCCAGCGCCCGGACAGCCGGAAACCCCCGTCGCACGGTACGGCGGTCCCCACCATGCTCGACGCGGCGAAGACCGGCTCGGCACCCGATCCCCAGATCCGGGCGTTGCCCGGCTCGTCGAGCAGCGCGCCGATGAATCCCCAGTTGGCGTTCCACACGATCCACCCGGCGGAGGCGTCCAGCCGGCCGAACCCCTCGTACACCTTCAGCACGGTCTCCAGCGGGGCTTCGAAGCCGCCGAGCTCACGTGGCGTGAGCAGGCGGAAGGCGCCGCTGTCCCGCAACTCGCGCACCAGCTTCTCAGGGAGGTCCCGCCCGGCCTCCATGTCGGCGGCGGCCGCGCCGACGGCGGCCTCCAGTTGCGCGGGAAGATCCAGCGGGTGGGCTGTCTGCATGGTCATGTGCTCACTTCGTTCATGGTCGAGGTTCACGGTCGAGATTCACGGTCGAGGTTCATGGTCGAGGTTCATGGTCGAGGAGGAGGCCGGATGTCCGGGAGGACGGCGGACGGGCGACGTCAGGACGGGGACTCCGCATGGTCCTGGAGGGTGCGCGCCAGGAGGTAGGCCAGGTAGGCCTCGTCGGCTATCGGCAGGCCGAGCCGGTTGTTCGTCATGTGCAGGTACGACGCGAGCAGATGCGGCAGCAGGATCTCGGGATCGGAGATCACCTTGGGCGCCCTGGAGGTGCCCGCCTTGACGAAGGTGAGCCGGCCGGCGCTCCCGTGCTCCAGCACCTCTTCGCGCAGGCTCTCCCAGTGCCTGGCCCACATCGCCCGGAAGCCGGTCAGCCGATCCGGCTCGCCCCGCCTGATGCTGTCGTGCGTGTCCAGGAACCGGGTCGTGAGCACGTCCTTCATCGAGTCATAACACATGCGGTAGCTGGCGGTGTTGTCCTCGACGATGCGGGTCGTCGAGCTCCAGTAGTCGAGTCCGAACGACGAGTTCCAGTAGTCGTGATAACGCTCCAGGAAGGTCGCCATCCGGCCGGTGTCGCGCATGAAAGTGGAGACGCTGATCATCATGAGCTGGGCGGCCAGGCCCAGCAGCACCGGCCTGATGTGCACGTTGGCCGTCCGCAGCAGTCCGATGACCAGATCGCTGGAGAACTCGAAGTGCCGCTCCGCGAGGGTAATCCCGACCGGCCCGCCGTAGCGATCGTATTCCGGATGATACGGGCGGTGATGGAAGGTGTTGTTGTCCTGGACGGGGATCCGCCCCTCCGGGTACATCCGGCGCCGCTCGTTCTCGTCCGGATATTCCATGATGAACAGATCTTCCTGCGCCTTCAGCATGTCCTGGTCGAACGCGTACAGCGCCGGGCGGCTCGCCAGGAAGTCCCGCACGGCGGCCTCGGCGGCCGTGCGCACCGCGGAGGTGGCCGCCTCCGCGACCGGCTTCAGCCGGAGCCGGACGTGCGGGCCCTCCATCCAGTAGTTGATGAAGAAGTAGCGCTCCAGCAGCCCGCGGTCACGAAGGTCGCGAACCAGCGGTGCGACGCAGTCGGTCAGCATCGCCTGGGAATTGGCGCTGTAGAAGATGTGCAGCGCCTGCCACTCGCCCGGGGCCGGGGCAGGTCGCGACCGAGGATCGCCGACGGTGTGCGGCTCTGTTGTCATCCCTGAACTCCCTGTCTGATCAGTGACCGCGAAGCGGCCGGGTCGTGCCGGTGATCTCGACGGTCTGCTCGGCCACGTACCGTCCTTCAGCCGACCTCAGCCAGATCTGCTCAAGGTCGGGAAGCATCTCTTCGAGCACGATCAGGCGGTTGCCTTCGCGCGCCATCCGGTCCAGCAACTGGAGCGAGAGAACGCTGCCGAAGTCGATGTACTGGGGTTTGAACGTCGGTATGGAGGTGCCCGCGCCGGGCTTGAGCGGCACCGCGCCGAGTGAGGCGAAGACCCGCTGCGGCAGGCCGTGCTCCCGCTGCCAGCGCCGCCAGGCGAGAAACGACTCCGCCTCGCCGTCCCCGGCGCCGCGCGCGGGGAGGAAGCCGGGATGTACGGTCCACCTGCGTCTCGACACGACCAGGTCGCCGACGCGGATTCTCGGCCGGCTGCTGATCGTCGTGACCCGCTCGTGGGCGCGCGTGCCGCCCCACAGGTCGATCGTGGCGAAGATGGTCCGGGAGAACAGCAGCATCGCCCGCTGCACCTGGGGCAGCGCCGGCGGAATGATGAAGCCCAGGTAGACCGGGATGACCTCGCGGCCCAGGCGCCACGAGTACAACCGCAGCCGGCCGGTCCGCTCGTCGTGGAGCACGCTGAGGTCGTCCACCGCGATCTGTTCGGACTCGTCCCGGAAACTCACGTCGCCGGGACAGACCAGTTCGTACGGGGTGATCGCCGGATGCAGATTCAGGTTCGTGGTGTCGTACCCGCCCGTGACCTCGGCGAACACCGCGTCGGCCGGTTGCAGCTTGGCGAGTTCGTCCCGCAGTTCGGCGGCCAGCCCACCGCGTTCGGCGTCGTCGAAGCAGTGCATGAAGCGGGAGAACAACAAGGTCAAGCCGCTGTAGGTCTGGTTCACCACGGCGAACGGCGCACCGCCGTCGTCGCCGAGCTGCACGAAGAAACTTCTCGGCTCCAGGTCGAGCAGATGATCGGGCACCATGCCGGAGACCTCGTCGACGAACTCGTCGTCGAGCAGCACGTCGGTGCCGGACGCCGCGGCCAGTTTCATCCGGCGGATCAGTTCCCGCCGGGCCCGCGTCATCGCCTCCACCTCGGGCAGCCGCAACCAGTTCGGGTCGGGGACGAACACGCCGTCCTCGTCGAAGCTCGGCCGCGAGGTGACCTTCAGGTAGTAGGTGTAGTAGTCCTGGTGGAATTCGTGCACGAACCGCAGCACGTCATCGCAGCGTCCACCGACTCCGTAACGAGCGGTGAAGAACCCGTGCAGGCTCAGCCGCTGCGGCACCGTGGAGTCGAACAGCGGCAACAGGCGTGCCACCTGGCACAGCGAGGGGGTCAGCGATCGCCGCCACTTCTCCGGGTCGGCCACCGCGCCGGTGCCGGGGATGCTGACGTCCTCGTACACCAGGTTGCTCGGCGTGCTGGGCCGTCCCGCGCCGAGCTCGCGTTGCGTTTCCTCCAGGCCGGCCCTGATGATGCCGAGCAGCCTGCTGCGGGCCTCGTGATCGGCTGGCGGGTACAGCTTCACCAGCTCGGAGATGCCGCCGAGCCGGTCGGCGAGCGCTTGCGCCCATGGCGCGTCCAGCCGTGCCAGGCCGTTCCGGAACGACTCCACCGGGTCGGCGCTGTGGACGTCCAGGTGCAGGGCCGGCGCCACGAGCAGGCCGAGCTGGAGCAGGCGCCGCAGATACTCGCGCACGTCCTCGGGGGAACGGTTCGGCCGGTCGGCGGCGCTGAGCAGTTCGGCCAGCCGCCCGAAGGACACCTCCGCCCGCTCGCCCAGGATCCGCATGACCTCCTGCAGCAGGGTGCCCTGACGCAGGAAGAAGAGGTTCTCCCGCATGCTGTCCGCGCCCGTCGGGATGTCGTCGTCACCGACCACCCGGATCCGCCGCACGTAGCGCACCCGCTCCGTGTCGGCCCGCGAGCCCGACGTCAGGCGCACCGTGAGCTCGGGCCGCAGGTCGAGCTGGTCGACGATGACGTCTATCAGGCGGGCCAGCGCCGCGACGTTGAGACGGGCGTGAGCGCGCCAGACGACGTCGAGGTCGACCTGCGGGAAGAGGGACCCGCTGCCGGGTACGAACCGCCCGAGCGCGACAGCGGTGAACGTGCTGAACGGGCTCGTCTTGCAGGCGGTGCGGTACACGTACTCCAGCAGCGACCGCTCGATGCGGCGGGCGCGCTTGTTCAGCGGGCCGGCCCCGGCGTCGAGATAGGCCGGCAGGTAGCGGTCCAGCGAAGGAGACGCCAGCAGCACGCCCTTGCGCAGTCTCGGATCGCGGGCGAGTTCACGCAGGTGGGCGCGGGCCAGGCCGGTTTCATCGGCCACGACGGCGGCGCCGCGCCGGAGTTCCTCGTCATAGGCGGCGCGCTGGTCGAGCCAGCCGAGCAGGGCGGCGCGACCCTGGTCGTCGAGGTGCGCGGCGAGCGCCCGCGCTGACGCCAGGTCCTTGGGGAGGCGGCGGTTGAAGACATCGCGCCGCAGCGTGAGCAGCCGGCGACGCTGCCGTTCGTCGTCATTGTCCGCGATGGACTCCTGCAGCGCGTCGGCGATCACCTGCTTCGCCGCGTCCATGGCGGTCTCGGCCGCCAGCAGGGCGTCCGCCCATCGCACCCCCCGGGGGTTGGTCAAGGGGGCCACGGCGTCGATGGGCATCCCGGCCACCCGCAGCATGAACTGCGGGGTGACGATCCACTGCCTGCCGTCGTCCTGGCCTGCCGGGGAGTCCGTGCCAAGGGGGAAATCATGGTCTATCAACCGGTGTCACCTCTTCGGGTCGGTGAGATCAACGGAGCCGGAAGTGGAAGTCGGGAGCCTTCTGGCGCTCGTGCCCCAGCATCACGATCAGCAGGGGCCATTCCCGGGCGTCGTCATCGCCGCCCGGATCTCGCCGCCTGTCCAGGTGCTCGGCGTACGACACGTTGTCGAAGCCCAGCGCGGCCCCGCAGCCGATGTTCGCCGCGGCCGCGGCCAGATACATGGCCTGGGCGGCGGCGCCGACCTCCGCGTTGAGGAACCGGTAACCGCGCTGGCCGGTGGCCGCGATCACCGCGTGCGGCCGTGCCAGCACCGTGACGACGGCGGCGACCTGCTCCAGGTTGTAGTTGTTCAGGAAGTAGTTGCGCTGCAGGAACGACGCGCTCACACCGACGCCGAGGGGGAGCAGCGTGTTGGTGGCGAGGTCGTAGTCGTACGCGTCCGGGGGGACGCCGTCGACGTGGCCGGCGAGCACGGCCAGCCTGGTCAGCTCCGGCGTGCCGTCCGGCTGTTTGACATCCGACACGAGCCGGGCTCCCAGGGTTCCCGCGCGCAGCACCGCGGCCAGTTCGGCCTGTCCGAGGCGGTGGTGTGCGCTGAATCTGCCGAAGCTGCTGCGGCGAGCGCGCAGGGCGTCCCGCACGGTGGCGTCGAGCGGGAGCGGATCGGCCAGCTTGATCGCGTCGCCGCTGCCGCCGCTGCCGCCGCTGTGGCTCGGCCTCGCCGCCTTCAGCTGGTCAGCCGGTGCATCGCCGGGCGGCGGAGTGGCGACGGTCGAGGCGTGCACGCGCTCGACCGCGGGATGCCGGACGACGGTACGTGACCGTTCCGCGGGGACGGCGGTGACGCGAAGTCCGGGCCGGCCCTCGGGGGACGGGCCTCCGCCGCCGGGCAGCGGCACCACGGCGAACACGCTTTCCTCGTGCGTCCGTACGCCCAGCAGCCGGTTGAGTGCTTCCTCGTCGAAAGTGAGCAGCGGGCGCAGCGGAACTCCCGCCGCCCTCGACCACAACTGCCACGTCCCCAGCGCCGTGCCCACGTCCATGGTGACCACGTGGTAGCCGAAGGCCTCGTACTTGAAGGTGTTCTTCCAGAACTTGACCGTCACGAGCAGGAACTGGTCGCCGACGGCCTCCGCCGGCGCGATCGCCTGACGCACCTGGCTCGTCACGTCACCGATCAGCAGTCTCTGCACACCGTGCTGGGCCGGCGAATAGTTGTAGACGCCCGGCAGCATCGGCCCGCCGGGCCCGCAGACCCAGTAGATCTCCAGCGGGTACAGGCCACCCCCGGACGCCGTGCCGCGAGACCAGACCGCGCGCGGATAATGCGGCAGAGCCACCGTGTCGTCGTTGACCGTGACCGCCAGCCTGCGCCCGCCGTACGCGTAGGAGTCGCACAGCATCTCGTAGAGCATCGGCAGGGTGAACGCGCCGCCGTCGCTGGGCGGCTGCCCGGTCAGGCTCGCTTCGAGAGAGGCGAGCTCGACCTTCGCGGCCGGCAGCGGGACGGGCGTGACGCCGGGATAGACGTTGTGCATGCGCGGCTGGTCGGCCCAATCGGGTTTCAGGCTCCAGTCCTCCGCCGGCGATCGGTTGCGGCGCATGATCGCGGCGATGTAGTCGCTCGCTGTTTCGAACGCTTGCTCCGTGTCCATGGACGACTCCTCAGGCGCGCCGGTAGCGGCGAGCAGGTGCGTTGGCCGGTTCATCGGCCGGTTCATTGGAAGGGGTGCGGAGCCCGGTTGAGCCCCGAGGCTTCGAGATCGCTGTCGCGGAGTCCGGCCCGGCGCAGGACAGTGCGGGTCCGCGTCATGTGCAGGGCGCGCTGGCGGTCCCACCCGAAGTCGACCGGCAGCAGGCCGGGGATCACCACGCTCGCCGTGTGCAGGCGGATCTCCGCCTGCTCCGGCGAGGTCTGGTCCACCACGATCACGTCGAAACCGGCCTCGACCACGGACTGAACGCAGAACCTGAGGTCGTCCAGCAGATCCAGGGTGCGCGGCCGTTCGTGCCGCCAGCCCCGGTACACCTCCTCCACCGGGGGAAGCCCGGCCGGTCGGCCGCCGTCGCCGAGCAGATGGGCGGCGTACCCGGCCATCTCGGGCAACCCGTAGAGCGGGGCGTGATCGGACAGCGAAACCACCTGGCTGAAGTCGGCCGCCTTCGCGGTGAGCTCGTCGGCGCGCAGCTTCGTGTAGCCGGGGAAATCCGGGATCGCGGACGCGACCTCGTACAGGCCGGAGGCGATCGCCTCCTCGGGATCGAGACTGGCGCCGGCCCCGAAGAGCAGCCTGCCCACGCCGCCCCCTCTGCGCTGGGCGACGGCGATGACGACCGGGATCGGAAATTCGATTCTGGCGTCGAACAGCCGGAGGTCGTAGCCGTACATCGAGAGGCGATCAGTCATCAGCCGGCTGCTGACCCTCGTGCTGCTGTACGGGTCGATCTCGCGCAGCCGCGGCTTGGCGTACCAGGCGATCAGGAACGCGTCACGCTCGACCAGTTCGAGGAGGCCGTGGAGGATCGCCTCTTCCAGGCAGCCGCCGGACGCGCACCCGTTCGAGCATTCCTGGACGAATCTGCCGGTCTGGTCGATCAGGTGGTAATAGGTGATCGCCGCTGGGACCAGAAGGGGACGCTCATCGCGCAGCGAGTAACCCCATACCCAAGGAATCGCCAGATCAGGATGGTAGGGCGTGTAATGCCGGGACCTGGCGTAGAACTCTTCGGTGTACAGGCCGCATTCGGCGGGATCCAGCGCCGAGTCCCGCAGATTCCGGTAGGTGCCGACCACCGGATCGGAGAAGCGCCGAGGCTGGGTGCCGGCGATCCGCTCGTGGGCTTCCAGGATTCCCAGGAGCGCGCTGCGGGCGTAACTGTCGGAGTGACCGGCCCAGAACGTCTCATGGACGTACCCGCCACCGGGGACGTCGATCCGGCCTTTCACGTTCGCCGTCGTCGTGCTCGTCATGCTCGGCTCCGCGCCGGTGCCGGCCATCCCGCAGACCGGGTTCGCGTACGCTCCGAATTCCAGGTCGTGGTCGGCGGCTGAGCTGATCCGGAAGTCGTCCACCGACCGTTTCGTCTGGCTGCGCAGCGTTATGCGAGCGGCGTCGGCGCTGTCTTCAGCCGGAACAGCGCATCGAGGGCACTGCGAGTCCGCGACGATCGGGTGACGCCGCACCGTCAGGTCTCTCAGCCGTAGTTCGTGCACGAACGGATGTCCGTGCCGGTCGGTGTGTCTCCGTTCCGGCGGCACCCGGACGATCTGCTGGACGGTCCGCCAGATCGCCTCCAGGCCGAACCGGGAGAGGAACGGGGACGTGTGGTGCGCGACGAGCGACGGCCCGCCTTGCAGGGCCTCACGTTCCACGCCGGTCCGCAGCTGCTGCCACCGTCTGGCCAGGCAGTGGAAACAGGGGCGTGCGCTGTCGAACGGGCCGAGCAGCACGGCGTCGCCGTGCACATGGACAGGCAGCAAGCCTGCCGTGTCCGTGTCTGTGTCCGTGTCCGTGCCTGTGTCCGTGCCTGGGTCCGTGCCTGTGTCCGTGTCCGGTGCGTCAAGCCGCCGCATCGCGTTCTGCGCGCCGAGGAGCGCCACGCGAACCGTCACGGGCCGCCCGGTCGTCCCGGCCAGTCGATCGTGCAGGTAACCGGCTACCAGTCGTCGATCGTCCGCGAGCGCCTGGGGGACCCGCTCCTTCATCACGTGCATCGCGTCAGGAGGACCCGGCAGGTCACCACGGCCGCCTGAGACCTGAGCTCCGGAGTCGTGGTGTCGACGACGAGAACGTCGCGGCCCTCGCCGGCGAGCTCGGCGACCAGGGCCGCGAGGTCGCTGGGGACATCGGGGTCGGTGCGGTCGATGGGGCCTGTGGGGTCGCTGGGGGAGCCGTCTGTCGTGGCCGGCACCGGTTCCCCGGACGCGGGCACGGCCCGGGCGTCGAAACCGGGCAGTAGCGGCTCGCCGAGGTCGACGTCCTCGATCTTCGCCAGGTGACGCAGCTGGACCTGCCCGGCGAGATCTCGCAGAGCTCCGACGAGCGCGTCCTGCCGGGACAACGCTGCCTGGACGGTCCACAGCGGCCGCTCGGCGGAGTCCGCGGCCCGAGCGAGCACGATGCCGGCGTTGCGCCAGGGGGAGAGCTCGAGCACCTCCGGGCGGAGGCTCAGGTTGCCGCAGGTCCGCAGTAAGAACTCCAGCTCGGAACCTGTTTCGGGATCCCCGCACACGACCGGACGAGGTTCACTCCGTCCCGAGACCGCCGCGCGCAACGCCTCGAACGCGATGGCGGACGACAGGCCCGCCCGGACGGCCTCACCGAGGCTCGCCCCGGCTCCGGCACCCGCCCCGCTCCGTTCGAACCACGAGTCGGCGTTCAGTCCTGAGAACGGGTGAACCGCCGCGGCGGGCACCAGCCGCTGTTCTCCGCTCACCAGAGACGTCGAGGGAAGCCATGGGAGCGTCTCGCGTCCCTCGATCGCCAGCCCCGTGGAGACGGACAGGTCGGCAGGGGCGACCGTGTGCGGCAGCTCCGTCGAGCCGGTCACCGCGTTCCGGACGCTCGCCACCTGGCCGACATAGGCGAGCAGCGCGGCGCGCACCGCGCTCCGGCGCGCGACGGGCACGTAGTGCAGGTCGAACGCCGTGATCAGCCGAGTCCGCACGTCGGATCCGGCCTGGGCGCCGAGGCGGACCCTGCTGACCTTGAGCGGTGACTGGTCCAGAGCCGCGTCGTCGAACGACGACAGCAGACCCGTGTGGGAGCCGACCAGTTCGTCGGCCTCCTTCAGCAGCGCCCTGAGCCGCTCCTTGTCATCATGACCGGCGCCATCATGACCGGCGCCATCGTGACCGGCGCCATCGTGAGCGGCGTCGTGAGCGGCGCGGAACGGTCGCGGTGGCGTCTCGTGGACGACGGCCGGCGTGACGGGCCCGGCGCCGAAATCCTGGTGCTCCGCGCAGGAGGGGCAGAGCGGGTGCGGCCACAGCCGCTCGCGCCTGGCCTCCAGCGTGGAGACGTCCTGGATCAGGACGCCATGGTCCGTCTCCGCGTCGAAGCAGCCGGTGACCAGCCGGAACAGGTCGAAGGCGAGCAGATTGCCGACCATCGCCGCGAGCTGCGGATTGAGCCTCGGCGCGGCCAGGCCCGCGGCTCCGCACGCGATGCCGCGCCACAGGGCGGCCGCCTCGCGTGGCTCGGCGTTGGCTCCGTAGCGGAGCATGGAGCACGTCCAGCATCCCGCGGTCGCCGGGCGGGTGACCGGACCGATGACGACGCTCGAACCGATCGAGGTGGCGGGCAGCACCACGGGACCGCCGTTCACGCCGGCGTCGATCAGCCGCCGCAGCGTGGCCATGCCGATGTCGTCGCCGGACGCGAGCACGAAGTCGTAGCCGTTCAGGGCGTGCGGCGTGAGGGCCTCGTCCAAGGTGAGGCCCGGCAGGTGGACCTGCGGAGGGCTTCCGGCCTCGGTCAGGTCCGCGACGCATCCCGCCAGCCCCGCGAGAGCCGTGGGGGAGCCCTCGGCCGGGCTCTCCGGCGAAGACTCGACCAGGCTCAGTGAGGCGAGCCCGTTGCGCAGCAGGCTCTCGGCCGCCGCCCGGTTCACCCGGCCGGTGCCCAGCATCAGCACCTTGGCCGTACGGAAGCGCAGAAACCGAGACTTGGCCTCGTCGACGAAGTGCTCCACATAGTTCAGCTGAGAGGCGAACACCTGCTCGACGGCGGGGTCCAGATCGATGTCGCCCGCCGGAGGTACGTCGCGCGCGAAACCGTTGTCGATCAACGACCGGACCAGGGAGACGACCATCGCCTGCCGTTCGGGCGCGAGGCCCGCGCACAGCTCGGCAAGCGTGTGTTCGGCGGTCAAGTACGGTGCGAGCGAGCACAGGAAACGGTAGGCCCATCGTCCTTTGACGACGTACACCTTTTCGGTGTTGCGCACCACGACTTTGTCGCCGACATCGTAGAACAGCACGTCATGACCCAACCTGGGCCGGACCGCGAGATCATCGGCCGTCGCCGGCTTTCCCTGTCCCGCCTCTGGCTCAAGCTCTGTAGCAGTCATCGTCGAGATCACTTCCTTGGCGTTCGACGCCATGGGCGTTGTGGTGATGAACAGGCAGGAGACCGTGGGCGGCCGACCGCCACGCGACCTCTCTGACAGGCGCTGCGCGTTACGTCTCAGGAGTATGGCCGCGGCTTCTTTCGCGTCTCTTTCGGCTGTTGCCGCAGGTGGCAGCAGCGTGAAAGGGGTCGTTGCGATACTGCGCCTGTTCGGCCCGATCGTGCGAAGGAAAGGAAACGCGCTGTGCGGACCATCGTCGAGAAACCACTGTCGGATCTGTTCCAGGAGCTGGAGCAGCTGGGGTCGGAGACTTTCGAGGTCTCCGACTACACCGAAGTCGACATCCACCTGTCCCCTGTAGCGGCCGCCACGAGCTGCTGCGGGTCCACCAGCACCACGAGCACGAGCTGCAGCAGCGGAACCCAGAGCGGAGAGTGCTAGGGATCCGCGGCGGAGCTGCCCGCGCCGCGGGAGCAGCGTGACGTCACCGATCCCGGTTCGGCCGTTGATCTCCCGCTGACGCCGTCGGCTGCCCGCGGACTCCGCGGGCAGCCGACTCGGCTCGATCGGGGCGCCGGTGGCGGCGTACGCGAAAGTGCTCGTTCATCTCGCGCGAAAGGCTGGAAGCAGGTGGCATCAGCGGCGGAGCAGGACACGGAGACCGGCGCATCGGCGCCGGACCGGCTCCTGCGCTACCTGGATGCGCGGCTGGAGCAGGGAGACCTGCCCGACGTGGCGGTACTCGGTCTGCGCGACGCGTTGCACCTGCCCGCAGCGGAGAAGAGCCATGGCCTCGTGCCGATCTCTTTCGCCGCGGGCTCGGCCGTCCTCGGACCGGTGGTCACCGGACAGAGCGGCTCGGCCCCGTGTGGGCGATGTCTGGCCCTGCGGTGGCAACGCCTGCGCCCCGCACCGGAACGTGATGCGATCGAACGCGGGCGGCAGGTGCGGTCGCCGGCGTCGTCGCCGTACTTGACGCCCTTCGCCCTTGAGGCGATCTGGCGATTGTGGAACCTGCTGCGGACCAGCGCCACGGACGGCCGGCGTCATCGCGCCGGGATCGCCCCGGTCTACGAACTGAATCTGCGGACCCTGCGGGTGTCCCGGTACGAGCTGCTGATGGACGCCGCATGTCCCGTATGCCTGCCGGGTGAACCGGACACCGCGGCCGGCGCCGTCCTCGACCTGCGTCCGATCCCGAAATCGGCGCCGAACCGCTACCGGCAGTTTCACCTGCGCGACCACGACCTGCCGGTCTCGGCACTGACGAATCCGATCTGCGGCGTGGTCGGCCGCTACGCGCACCGCGACGACCTTTCTCCCACCACGTCGCCGAGTTTCGGCATGTTCCACTTCCACGACGGCGTCGCTCTGCAGGAGATCCAATGGAGCGGCCAGACCAATACATTCGCGACCAGTGAGACCAGCGGGCTGTTCGAAGCGCTCGAGCGTTATGCCGGACTCGAACAACGGCGATGGACCGAAGTCACGGTGGACAGCTTCCACGCGTTGTCCGCGCAGGCCATCGACCCCCGAGGATGCGGCGTCTACGCGGACGAGGTCTACGCGTCGGGGGCGTATTCGAGATTCGATCCTGATCGGCCGATTCCCTGGGTCTGGGGTTACTCGCTGCGTGACCGGCGGGCGGTTCTGGTGCCGCAGCGCACCGTCTTCTACGGCGGGGCGGATCGCACTGACAACTTCGTGATGGAGTGCTCCAGCGGCTGTGCGAGCGGCGCGAGCGTCGAAGAGGCGATTCTGCACGGAATGCTGGAACTGATCGAGCGCGATTCCTTCCTGCTCGCGTGGTACGGCAAGGCAGCGTTACCCGAAATCGATCCGGCCACGTGCCGCGACGAATCCCGCTTCCTGATCGACCGGCTGCGGCTCTGCGGCTACGACGTCCGCCTGTTCGACATGAGAATCGACCTGCCGGTGCCCGCCGTGCTCGCGGTGGCGGTCCGCCGGGACGGCGGTCCCGGCACGCTGACCTTCGCGTCCGGCGCCTCCTTGGATCCGGCGGAGGCCGTCGCGTCCGCGCTGTCAGAGGTCGCCTCCTTCGCGCCGACCATGCCCGAGCAGTTCACCAGACGCCCCGACGCGGTCCTGGCGATGACCGAGGACTTCGGCAAGGTCCGCACGCTGATCGACCATCCGGCGCTGTTCGCGGCGCCGGGCATGAGACACCATGCCGACTTCCTGCTGTCGAACAGCCGGCTGACCTCCATGGGGGAGTTGTACCAGGAGTGGCAGCGGACTCGGCCCAGGAGCCCGGACCTGCTGACGGACCTGTCGTACTGCCGCGATCAGCTGATCGAGGCCGGTCTGGACGTCCTGGTCGTCAACCAGACGGCCCCGGAACAGAAGCTGCTGGGCCTGCGCACGGTTCGCGTGATCGCACCGGGGCTCCTGCCCATCGATTTCGGCTGGTCACTGCAGCGCGCTCTGCACCTGCCCCGGACCCGTAACGCGTTCCGGCGCGCCGGCTGGCGGACCACCGATCTGGATGCTGCTGACCTGCATCAGGTGCCGCACCCCTTCGCCTGATGGCACCCGGCAAGGACGCCGGTGACGCGAAACCTGCCGCGGCGGCCGTCAGCGGGCGTGAGGGGCGGCCGGTTCGCCGGTGTGGAAGGCGCTGCGGTACGCGGACGGCGAGGTCCGCATGATGGCGGCGAAGTGGTGGCGGTAGGTGACGGACGTGTCGAAGCCCACGGCTCTGGCGATCCTCTCGATGGGCGTGTCCGTCGTCTCCAGGAGCGCGAGGCTCGCCTGGATCCGCTGGTGGATCAGCCACCGGATCGGGGTGGTGCCGGTGGCGCGGGTGAAGTGCCGGAGATAGGTGCGGGTGGACATGTGCGCCTGCCCAGCTAGTTTCTCGGCCGTGATCGCCTCGGCGAGGTGGGCCAGGGCCCACGCGATGCTGCGGGCGATGCGATCGTCGGCCGGGTCGGCGGGCAGCGGAGCTTCGATGAACTGGGCCTGTCCGCCGTCGCGGTGCGGCTGGACCACCAGCCGCCGGGCGACCGCGTTGGCGATCGCCGGGCCGTAGTCGCTCCTGACCACGTGCAGGCACAGGTCGAGGCCGGCGGCGCTGCCGGCGCTGGTGAGCAGGGGGCCGTCGTCGATGTAGAGGACGTCCGGGTCGAGGCCGACCTCGGGGTGCCGGCGGCGGAAACGGTCGGCGTAGCGCCAGTGGGTGGTGGCCGGCCGGCCGTCCAGCAGCCCCGCACCGGCCAGGGCGAACGCGCCCGAGCAGATGGACATGATCCGCGCGCCCCGGTCGAAGGCCCGGCGCAGCGCGGCGACCAGTTCCGGTGACGGGTCGGCGGTGACGTCGGGCACGCCGGGCACGATGACCGTCTCGGCGGCGGCGAAGGCGTCCAGGCCGTGGGGCGTGTGCAGGCTGGCCCCGCCGATGACGCGTACGGGGCCGGGCGCTTGCGCGCAGACGGTCAGCTCGTACCACGGCACCTCGAATTCCGGCCGGGGCAGGCCGAACACCTCGGTGACGATGCCCAGCTCGAACACCGACATCCCGTCGTAGGCGAGCACCGACACGGTCGGCCCCCGCGGGGTGGGTCGCAGCATGGCGGAATGTTAGCGCCCGTCGTCACTGACGCCACTGGCCGCGGTGGTGGGACCGGGCCGAGGATCCTTCCATGTCATTCGTCCTTTCCCCGTCGCCCGCTTCCGCCGGGCGGGCCGTCGCCCACTTCGCCGCGAAGCTGTCGTACGAGACCGATGTCAGTGACGTCCACAGCGACCTGGAGGCCGGCGCGCCCGGGCTCGTGGTGGTGGACACCCGCGGCCCCGACGCCTGGGAGCAGGGGCACGTCCCCGGCGCGATCCACCTGCCCACCAGGCAGATCCCGACGAGAGCAGCGCGGGAGATCCCCGCCGGCGTCGTGGTGGTCACCTACTGCTGGGGGCCGGGCTGCAACGGCTCCGCCAAGGCCGCGCTGGCGTTCGCCAAGCTCGGCTACCAGGTCAAGGAGATGATCGGCGGCTACGAGTACTGGGTGCGTGAGGGCTTCCCGGTCCGTACCCCGGCCGGCCTGCGGCGGCGCGAGGGGGACGACCTGACCGTGGTTCCCGCGGGAGTGACGTGTGACTGCTGAGCCGACGCTCCAGAAATAATCGGGAAAGTTCTGCGCGCGGGTGTCCGGTCGGGTGGTCGCCGTTCGTCACTAGGGTGAATCGCCGAACACCTGAGGAGCGCGACATGAAGTACATGATGTTCGTCTGCAGCGACACCGAGCCCGACACCGACCAGCGGAACCTGCCCGACATCGACGCCTGGGTGGCCGAGAACGACGGCCGCGGCCGGCGGCTGGACGGGTCGGCGTTCGCGCCCGAGTCCTCCGCGACCACGGTGCGGGTACGGGAGGGTGAGCTGATCCTCACCGACGGCCCGTTCGCCGAGACCAAAGAAGTGATCGTGGGCTTCGACCTGCTCGAATGCGCCGACCTGGACGAGGCGATCGAGGTCGCCCGTACGCATCCGATGGCCCGGCTGGGGCGGCTGGAGCTGCGGCCGCTCGCCGTCGACGGTCAGTGAGCACGTCCCTGGAGGCGGTGGCGGCCGACGCCTACCCGCGGATGGTCGCCACCCTGATCCGCGTCACCGGTGATTGGACGCTGGCCGAGGACTGCGCCCAGGAGGCGCTGGCGGCCGCCGTGCAGCGGTGGCCGCAGGAGGGCGAACCTGGCAATCCGGGCGGCTGGCTGATGACGGTGGCCCGCAACCGGGCCATCGACGCGTTGCGCCGCGCCTCCGTCGAGCGCCGCAAGCTCGCGGAGGTGGCGGCGCTCGCGTCGGCCGAAGCCTATGAGGCCGACCAGATCGACGAGGTCATAGGGGAGGGGGAGGTCGTGGACGATCGGCTGCGGCTCGTCTTCACCTGCTGTCATCCGGCGCTGGCGCTGGAGTCGCGCGTGGCACTGACGTTGCGGACGATCTGCGGAGTTCCCGCCGCGGACATCGCCCGGGCGTTCCTGGTCACCGAATCGACGATGACGCGCCGCCTGACCAGGGCCAAGAGCAAGATCGCGGACGCGGGGATCCCGTACCGGGTGCCGAGCGGGCCGGCGCTGGCCGAGCGGCTGCCGGGGGTGCTGGCGGTGCTGTATCTGCTGTTCACGCAGGGGTACAACGCCGACGGGCGGCCCGCGTTCGCGGAGGAGGCGATCCGGCTGGCCCGGCTGCTGCGCCGGCTGATGCCGGGGCAGGGCGAGGTGTCGGCGCTGCTGGCGTTGTTCCTGCTGCAGCACTCCCGGCGGGCGGCCCGGCAGGACGACGAGGGCAACCTGCTGCCCCTCGACCGGCAGGACCGCTCCCGCTGGGACGCGGCCGCCATCGCCGAGGGCCTGGACGTGCTGGCCGAGGCGGAGCGGGACAGCCCGTACGCGCTGCAGGCCCGCATCGCCGCCTGCCACGCCACCGCCCCGTCGGTGCCCGGCACGGACTGGGCCGAGATCGCCCGCTGTTACGACGCGCTGGCCGGGATCCGGTCCACACCCGTGGTCGAGCTGAACCGCGCCGTCGCCCACGGCTACGCGCACGGGGCACGGGCCGGGCTGGCGCTGCTGGCCAGGGCGCGGGAGGGCGGCGAGCTGGACGGGCATCCGCTCGCCATCGCCGCCGAGGCCGACCTGACCGCCCGTGAGGGCGACCGCGACCGCGCCGCCGCCCTGTTCCGCCGGGCGGCCGCCGCCGCGCACACCGAACCCGAACGCCGCGCCCTGCTGGACCGCGCCGCCGAGACCGAACGCTCGGCACCGCAGGACCGCGCCGCCGAGACCGAACGCTCGGCACCGCAGGACCGCCCCGCCGAGACCGAACACTCGGCACCGCAGGACCGCGCCGCTGACGTCGAACGCCAGGCGCTGCCGGGTCGCGCCGCCGAGACCACACGACAGGAGCTTGGATCATGATCAGCGCTGAGGCCGAGGCGTTGCTCGCCTTTCAGAACAACCAGCGGCAGCACGTCCAGGGCATTCTGGAGGGCCTGAGCGAGGCGGACCTGCGGCGGCCCGTGCTGCCGTCGGGCTGGAGCTGCCTGGGCCTGGTCCGGCACCTCGCCCTGGACGTCGAGCGGCACTGGTTCCGCGCCGTGATCGCCGGCGAACCGGCGGTGATCGACGTCCTGGACCGGGCCGGTGACTCATGGAAGGTCGGCTCCGAGGAGTCCGCCGAAGCCGTCCTCGACGACTACCGGCGCCAGATCGAGGCCGCCGACGCCGTCATCGCCGCCACCCCGATGGACGCGGCGCCCGCCTGGTGGCCTGACCGGTTCGGCGAGTGGCGGCTGCGCACGGTGCGGGAGATCTTCCTGCACGTCATCACCGAGACCGCCTGCCACGCCGGCCACCTCGACGCGGCCCGCGAGCTGCTCGACGGCCGGAGGTGGCTGGTCCTCTCATGACGCCTCAGGTGCCGGCCGGGCACAGCTGGTCCGCGCGTCAGCCGCTGGACCGGGCACGAAGATCGGCGCTCGGCCGGTCCGCACATAAATATCAGCGTTCGGCGGCATATGGCCGCTACCGTGCCTCCATGCTGGACACACACGAACGATTCGTGACCTCAGGGCCGCTGCGCATCTGGACGGAACGGGCCGGAGATCCCGAACGTCCCGCCGTCTTGATGATCATGGGATCGGCCGCGCAGGGGGTCAGCTGCCCTGACGAACTCGTCGGCCGGCTGGTCGAGCGCGGGGTCCAGGTGATCCGGTTCGATCATCGGGACACCGGCCGGTCCAGCGTCGTCGACTTCGACGCGCATCCGTACACGATCAGTGACATGGCCCGCGACTGCCTGGCCGTGCTGGACGGTTACGGGCTGAGCTCCGCTCATGTGGCCGGAGCCTCCCTGGGCGGGATCATCGCGCAGTGGCTGGGGGTGCACGCGCCGGACCGGGTCCGGTCCCTGACGCTGATGTCCAGCTCGCCGATGGGGCACGATCCGAGCGCGGCGTGGGCACGGGCGCAGGCCGGGGAGCCGGCCGACCCGGACGACCTGCCACCGCCGGCGCCGGAGTTCCTCGCCCATGTGGCCGCCGATCTGCCGCCGGGCGTGGAGTCCGACGTGGCGCTGTTCCGGGTCTTCAACGGTCCGGTACGGCCGTTCGACGAGGGGGCGGCCAGAACGATGCTCGAACTGGCGCTGTCACGGGCCGTCGACCCGGCGGCCGCGGCCAACCACCACCGGGCCGTGTGGAGGGACGACCCCGGCCTGCTCGCACCCCTGTCGTCGATCACCGCGCCGACCTCGATCATGCACGGCGACCAGGACCCGGTCAATCCGCTCGCCCACGGCGAGGCCCTGGCCGCAGCGATCCCCGGCGCGGTCCTGCACGTCGTGCCCGGAATGGGCCACGTCATGACCTCACCCGGCCTGCCCGAGGAGGTCGCCGGCCTGATCAGGATCGACGACTGAGCCGGCGCGGGGGAACGAGATCAGCGGAACTCGGTCGTCACCGTGGCCGGGGCCGGTGCCTTGACCGACACCTTGCCGCCCCACCCGGTGTACCGGCTGTCCACGGTGCTGGTGTAGGTCGTCCCGTCCTCCGTCAGCGCGTAGGTGGAACTCACCCGGCTGACCAGGCCCGACGAGGACAGGGTGAGCGTGTAGGAGATCTTCACGCCGTCGGCTTCCTTGGTGAGCATGGCGGCGGACACCCAGGCAGAGACGGTCTTGAGTTCCTTGAGGGTGATGGAGCCTGAGACGGTGTTCCCCTCGGCCGTGCCCTTCTCGAGTAAGCGGGCCAGGGTCTTCGTCTCCGCGGGGTTGATGAACTGCGACCACGAGTCGGGCATGCCGCGGTTCTTCTGCTTGTACCAGGTCTTGTCCTCAGGCAGCAGGCGCTCGTACAGGCCGCCCGAGTAGTAGCCGGTCTTGCCGATGCCGATCACGCGCTGCCGTTCGTCGCCCTCCTCCATGCTGATGTCGAACGCGGCGACGCCCTTCTTGCCGAACTGGAAGACGCCCTTGATGTCGCGGGCGCCCCGCTCGCTGGTGCCGTCCGTCCAGGTGACGTTGCCGGTGAAGTGCACCCCGTGTCCGGGGACGATCTTCGCGTTCAGGGCTTTGACCGGGTCCTTGGGGGCCGCGTGCGCGGGCGTCGCGGTCATGGTCAGCGCGGCGAGGGCCGCCGTGGCGATGAGTGCTTGCTTCATGGCAGGTGATCATGCCGGACGGCGGTGACAACCTGGGGCCCTAGATCGTCCGCGACCGCTCATCGTTATCCGGATGATGCGGCTCCTCAGTGGTCGCGTATCGGGAACAGGCTTGCTCCCGCCATCCGTGTTCCGGGCCGAGGAGGGGCTGACCAGGGGCGTATACGGAGTGTGTGCTGGAGATATTCCGGCGCTGGTTACGCTCCCGGCAATCCAGTCATTGATGACGACCGGTCTGTCCGCCGGTCGCGGTGGCGGAGGCGAGTCCGGGAAGCGGGTGTTGCCGGTGGCCGGCGCGCGGTCGTGGATCAGCGCTCACATCTTCTACGACGGCGACCTCGATCTCGTCATCACCGACCTGCTGGACACCGTACACAGCCGGCTCGACCACGCCGCGGCCGGCCAGGGGCTGTTCTTCCTGCGGTACTGGGAGGGCGGGCCGCACCTGCGGGTGCGCGTCCTGGCCGGGCCGGGACGCGCGGACGACGTACGGCGGATTTTGTCGGGCGCCGTCGCGGACTCACTCAACCGCCTCCCCGCACCCGTCCGGGTGACCCAGGAGGACTACGACGGTTACGCGCCCTCGATGGCGGCGCTGGAGCGGCTGCGATCGTACGAGCGGCACCGCCGGCCCCCGAACTCGTTCGCCTTCATCCCGTACCGGCCGGAAACCGAAAAATACGGCACGGGTGCGGCGCTGCACGCCGTCGAGGACCACTTCGTGCGGTGCAGCGCGGCGGTACGCGGGCTGCTGGCGACGCGGCCCTCCCATGACCGGCGCACCACGGCCGCGTTCGCCGTGCTCGCCCTGAACCGGTGGATCGCCGCGCGCGGCATCGGATGGCCGGAGCAGGAGACGCCGCCGTGGCCGCCCGGCGGGCGGTCCCGGTACGAGCGCCGGCGTCCCGCCCTGCGCGCCATCACCGAACGGACGCGCGCGCTGGCCGCGAACCCGCCGGGGGACCCGTCCGGGTTCGCCGGGGCACTCGCGGCCTCCGCCTCCGAGCTGGCCGGCCGGCTCGGGGAGCCCGAAGTCGCGCCCGTCCTGGACATGTGCGCCCATCTGACCTGCAACCGGCTCGGCGTGAGCCTCGACGAGGAGCTCCACCTGCGCGACTGGGCCGCCAGGACGTTCGCCGACCTCGCCAGGGAGGAGGCCCTCGCATGACGACCGGCTGGCACAGCGTGCACATCCACCACCACGGCGACGCCACCGACCGGCTGCTGCTGGACGCCGTACGTCCCGTCATGGCCGAGCTGGCGGAGCGCGGGCATCGGTCATGGTTCGCCCGGCACTGGCGGCAGGGCCCGCACGTCCGGCTGAACGTCGAGGCCGGCGGCACGGCCTTCCGCGCGGAGGTGCTGCCGCTGGTCGCGGCGCGGATCGGCCCGTACCTGGCGCGGCTGCCGGTCACGGCCCACGACGAGGCCGCGATGGCGCCGCTGCACCGCCGGCTGGCGGAGGCCGAGGCGGAGCCGGGCCCGCTGAGGCCCTGGTACGACGACAACTCCTGGCACACCGAGCCGTACGACGCCAGGACAGCCGTCCACGGCACGCCCGAGGCCGCCGCGCTGTACACGGACTTCATGTGCGCCGCCAACGAGCACGCCTTCGCCGTCCTGGACGGGATGGCGCGGGGACGTGATGTGCTCGCGGCGGCGTTCGACGCCATGGTCGTCGTGGCCGACGAGTTCCACGAGGACGGCATCGAGGCCGGCTACCTCAGCTTCCGCTCGCACGCCGACGCCTTCCTCGCCCAGCGGGACGGCGGCGCGGCACGGCGGCGGGAGTGGGAGGCGCGCTTCCAGGACCGGGCCGGTGTGCTCGGCGCTCGCCTGGACGCCCTGCTCGATCCCGGCTCAGGGGCCGTGGACGAGGCGACGGAAAGCCTGGTCGACGCCCTGCTGCGGAGCCGGGAACGCGGGCTCGGCCTGCGCGAACGCGGACTGCTCCCGCTGGGAGAAGAAGACGCGGACCCGGCCCTGGTGCGGGACGCCTACCGCGAGCTGAGCCCGTTCCACCGCGCCCTCGCCGAGAACGAGCGGTGGCTGGCCGAGGTGTTCCCGTCCACCTGGTTCGCGCTCTTCCGGCTCGTGCTGAACCTGATGTACCTGCAGTTCACCCGCCTGGGAGTGACCCCGTTGCGACGCTTCTTCCTCTGCTACCTGATCGCCGCGGCGGTGGAACGACGTACCGGCAGACAGGCCGCCGACGTGCTCCGCGATTTCGCCGCGAAGGGCGGGGAGGCGGGGTGAGCGCGCTGAACGGCACGGCTGAGGTGTACGAGACCCTTCGGTTGCGCGACGGCGTGTCGGCCGGTCGCGGGCGCGGTGGCGTTCACCTGGTGGGGTACCCCGACGTGCGGCCGATCGGCGACGAGGATCTGGCCTTGGTGCGAGCGCTTGCTTCCGGTGAGCACCGGGCCGGGGAGTTCTCGCCGCGAGAGCGTAGGTTGCTGGCGGGGTTGCGCCGGGACGGCTGGCTCGTCGCCACGGTCCACGACGGCGACACGCCCGTCTACACCCTGGACCCCCACATCTGCCCGGACGGCGACGCCTGCCGGGACGGGGATGCTCGCCTGAACGGCGACGCTTGCGCGGGTGGCGGTGCTTGCGCGCGTGGGGGTGCTTGCCCAGGCGGGGATGCTTGCGCGGATGGTGGTGCTCGGTCGGGCGGGGGTGCTTGCGCGGACGGTGGTGACCCCGTGTTGGGTGCGGAACTCGTGGATCCGCCGGTCGGTGCCCGCTTGTCGCGCTTCACCACCATCGCGGCGGTTCCGGGCGGCGGCTTGCGGGCCACGTCGCCCCGGGCCTGGGCCGCCATCACCGTCCACGCTCCCGGCGCGCTGGCCGTCCTCGCCGACCCCGGCGCTCGAGTACCGCACCCGGGGATCGGCGCGCGGGCGGCGGCCCTGCTCCGGCGTGACCTGCTGCGGTCCGGGCTCGCCGTGACGGGGGAGGAGGACACGGAGTTCCGGGTGCGGCAGTGGTCCGCGATCGACCTGGCGTTCCACCGGAGCAGCCGGGGCATCGACGGCGCGGTGGGGGTGGCCGGCGGGTTCGGCGCCACGTACTGGGGGCTGGAGCACCTCACCGATCCGTCCGACCGGCCGCCCGCCACCGCGCCCGGCGCCGGGTCCGCTGCCGGGTCCACTGCCGGGTTGGCTCCAGGGCCCGCCGCCAGGTCCGCTGCAGGGCTTGCCGCCGGGTCCGCCATGGACCTGCCACTTCCCGATCTCGAACGAGTCCTCGCCGCTGACCCGAAGCTGACCGAGGTGCTGCGGGCACGCCGGTCCGTGCGCGACCACGACGCGGAGCGGCCGATCACGGCGGGGCAGCTCGCCGAGTTCCTCTACCGCTGCGCAGCGACCTCCGACCACCCGACGCCGTACGGCGACCGGCCACGTCGCGCCTATCCCGGCGGCGGCGGGATCCACGAGCTTGAGCTGTACGTGGTGGCGCACCAGGTGGACGGGCTGGAGCCGGGGACCTACCACTACGACGGCTACGGTCACCGGCTGGAGCCCCTGGGACGGAAGGCCGGCGCGGAGCGGGTCCTGCTGGACGCGGCGCGGTCCATGTCCGGAGCGCGGGCGCGGCCACAGGTGCTGCTGCTGGTGACGGCCCGGTTCGAGCGGCTCATGTGGGTGTACGAGGGGCTGGCGTACGCGCTGATCCTGAAGAACCTCGGCGTCCTGGTGCAGACCATGTACCTCGTCGCCACCGCCATGGGGCTCGGCGGGTGCGCCCTGGGGAGCAGCGCGCCACGCGCCTTCCAGCGCATCTCCGGAGCCGATCCCCTCCGCGAGGACGTGGTCGGGGAGTTCATGCTCGGCACCGTCGCCGTGGAGCACCAAACGGGAGGGGACGCATGAGGCTGCGTCTGGTCGACCACGCGTACATGGCCCCGATCGAGAACGGGCTGCACATCGTCACCCCGGCCGGGCCGGTCACCCTCACCGGGGCGTCCATCGCCCGCTGGGTCGAGGCCCTCGTGCCCCACCTGGACGGGCGGTTCAGCCTCGACGAGATCACGGCGGGCCTGCCGGCCGCGCACGCGGAGCTGGCCAGATCGATCCTGACCCGGCTCCGCGAGGCCGGCGTCGTCCGCGAAATCCCCGCTGGGCCCGAGTCCGACGGTCGCGTCGAGGGATCGGCCGCGCGGGTCTCGCGCGACAGCGGCGACGAGGAATCGGTCGCGGGGCCAGCCCTCGGCGGTGGTGACGAAGTGCCGGGCGGTGGTTTCGCGGGGGAGGTCGCGCTCGTGGCGGCCCACGTTGAGGGGGCGCGGGCCGCGTTCGACCGCTTCCGTGAGCTCAAGGTCGCCGTCGCGCGTGACGATCCGGCGGAGGAACCGCTGGCGGAGGCGATCGCGGCCTTCCTGCGCGCGTCCGGGGCCGCGCACGTCCGGGTGGGCGACGCGGGCGAGCTGGGCGAGGAGGAGCTGTGGAGCCTGGACGTGCTCCTGCTGACCTCCGCGCTCGGCCCGGCCTCCGCGAAGGGACGGTCGTGGGGCGGCAACCCGGCCCCGGTCGCGCGGGACGGGCTCGCCGTCGGATACGTCCTGCGGGAGGGAACGGACATCTGGTACGTCCCCGTACGGGCGGCCAAGGAGGACCCCCTCGCCACGGTACGGCCGGGGTCGCTGCGTGCCCGCCTCCGCCGAGCGCCACGAGTTCCGGAGCCGATCACCGATCTGCACGTGGAGGCCGCCGCCGCGCAGGTGGGACGGGCGGTGCTGCGCTGGGCCACCGGTACGGCGGACCCACGACACGCGGGCAGACTGACCAGGATCGGGCCCGGCCTGGTCACCTCCAGACACCACTGCCCGCCGCACCCGTACGAGCTGCCGGCGGCGGCGCCCACCCCCGAGGCGGTGCTGAGCCGGGTTGAGCACCTCCGGTCGCTGCCCGCCGAGGACGGGCCGGCGTTCTCGGACGCGGCGATCAGGGCCGCAGACGAGCTGTTCGGCCCGTTCCGCTACCTCCCCGACGACTCCGCCGCACAGAGCCCGCTGCACGTCTCCGAGGCCGAGGTCGGCGACGCGCACGCAGCCGGAATCGCAACCGGGCCCGCAGCTGGGCCCGCAGGCGAGCTCACAGCCGGGCCCATAGACGGCCCTGCGGCTGGGGCCGCAGGTGAGCTCGAATCCGGAGTCGCACGCGAGCCCGCAGGCGGGCTCGTATCGGGGCTCGAAACGGCATCTGGGTCCGGGTCTGAGCACACGTCCGGGCCCAGGTCCGAGCGGGCATCCGGCTTCGGGACGGCCGGCGACGGACGAGCCACCGTCGTGCGCGCGGTGGGTTTCGACTACGCGGCCACCAGGATCGAAGCGGCCCGCGCGGCGCTGGCCCGCTACGTCGCCGCCACGGTGGACCCACGCCGCCTGGTGGACTCCGGCGGTGCTCCGCTGGCCGCCGAGGACGCCGATCCGGCCGATCTCCACGCCGTCCTGGCGGCCGGCGTCCCCGGCGGGTTCGCGCTCGCGTACGACCTGGCCGCCGCGGCGATCGTACGGCTGCCGGCGGAACAGGCATTCCCCCGCCCGTCCACCGGAGCGGCCGCACAGATGCCCGGACAGGGCGAGGGCTACGGCGCGAGCTGGGACGAGGCCGTGACACGCGGACTGTGCAGCCACTGGACGTGCGACCCCGAGCTGATCGAGGACCGCGCGGGCGCGCCGGCCACGGTCGACCCGGCCGGGCTGGACGAGACAGGACGGCGGTGCTTCGCCCTGCTGGCCGAGCTCGGCGAGCTGCCCGAGGTCCGCGACCACGACGGCCGCTTCGGCGTCACCGTGCTGTCGTTCCACCACGACGGGACAGAGGTGGCCAGGACAGCCGGAACCGCCTCCTCGGCCTGGACCAGAGGACTTCTCGACACGCTCTTCGCCGTCCAGACACGGATCCACGCGGGCCACCCCCGCCCCCGCGAAGACGACCCTCGGCCCGCCACGCTCGCGGCGTCCACGACGCGGCTCGATCCCGGACAGTCCATCGACCCGGACGAGGTGGCGGCGGCCCTGGCCGTCACCGGCCGCCGCGCCGTCGTCCTCCCGCTCGACCACGACCCCGCCGTAGCGGCGATCGCCCCGCTGAGCCTGCGCGTGGCGATCACCGACCCCCGCTGACCGGCACGGCCAAACCCGAACGAACCCGGAAAGAAGGCGCGAATGGCAGAGCACCCCGTGATCGTGCTGGCGGGCGGGCGGATCGCCGGCGCCGTGGCGGAGCGGCTCGGGGTACGGCCCGTCCCCCTCCCGGACGGCGACCTCCCCCCGTCACCGGCCGTCGCCGCCACCGACGGCTGGGCCGACGTCGTCACGGCGGACCTGCGCGCCAGGCTCACCGGCCCCGTGCTCCCGGCCCGCACCGAGCTGGACACGATCGTCATCGGCCCCTGGGAGACCCCGGGCGAGCAGGGATGCGCCTCCTGCGCCGCCTACCGGCAGTCCTGGGCCGGCCCGATGCACGAACGCAACGAAGCCGTCCGCGAACGCCACGCCGAGCGGCTGGCCGGCCCGTCGCCGCTGCTGACCGAGGGCGCGGTCCGCCTGGCGGCCGCGCTGATGGCCGACGACCTGCGCTCCCACGCCGCCGGCGAGCGGCCGCGGACCCGCGGCACGGTGCTCACCGTGGACCTGCACGACCTCACGATCACCCCGCACCGGGTGCTGCCCGACCCGCTCTGCGCGGTCTGCGGCCCGCGCGTCACCGACGAGCCCCCGGTGGCGCTGGGGACGCCCAGGCCGGTCCCGAGCCACGCCGAGGGCGCCGTACGCGGGCGCGATCTCGTCGCCGAGCTGGACGCGCTGACCGAAACCTACGTCGACCAGCGCACCGGCGTCGTGTGGCTGCTGCACGACCGCACCTCCGGCGGGGCGATCCTCAGCTCGGCGGAGGTGTCGCACCGGTGGGGCAGGGGGTCGGGCGGCTACGGCCGCGCCCCCGAACGCCGGGTCAGCCGGACGATCGCGCTGCTGGAGGCGCTGGAACGGTTCTCCGCCGCGCCGGGACGGCTGCACCCGCCGAACGTGGGCACCTACCACGACCTGGCGGACCGCGCCCTGGACCCGCGCACCCTCGGCCTGCACTCACCACAGGCTTACGAGGAGCCCGGTTTCGGGTACGAGCCGTTCGACCCGGACCGCGACTACCGCTGGGTGTGGGGCTGGTCGTTCCTGCGCGGCGAGCCGATCCTGGTGCCCGAGACGCTCGCCTACTACGGGACCCACTCCCACGAACCGGACAACCGCCCCTTCGTCTACGAGATCTCCAACGGGTGCGCGCTCGGCTCCAGCCTGGAGGAGGCGGTCCTGTACGGGATGCTGGAGATCGCCGAACGCGACGGCTTCCTGCTGACCTGGTACGCGCGCATGCCCGTACCGGAGATCGATCCGGCCACCCTCGACGGGCGCGACGCGCTCCACCTCGCCGCCCTGCGCGCCGAGACCGGCTACGACCTGCGCCTCTTCGACATCACCACCGAGCACGGCATCCCCGCCGTGTGGGCCCTGGCCACCGCCGCCCCCGGCACCGGCCTGCCCGCCGCGTTCTGCACCGCCGGCGCGCACCTGTCCGGCCGCCGCGCGGTCATGGGCGCGGTGGCCGAGCTGGGCGACATGCTCACCAGCGGCATCCGGTACGGCGTCACCCCCGAGGCGCGGGCCAGGGCGGCGGCCATGGCCGAGGACTCGTCCGCGGTGGAGGAGATGGAGGACCACCCGCTCCTGTTCCACGATCCGCGCGCCGCGGCCCGGCTGGGCTTCCTCACCGCGGGCACGCCCTCCCGCGCGGCCGGCGAGATCGGCGTGGGCACGGAGGAGTTCGCCTCCGGCGACCTGGGGGAGCTGATGCGCGCCGTCGTCCGCCGTTACACCGGGTCGGGGCTGGACGTCGTGGTCGTCGACCAGACGCCGGACGAACTGCGCGCCATGGACCTGCGCGCGGTCAAGGTGCTGATCCCCGGCACGCTGCCGATGACGTTCGGGCACCGCCACCGGCGCACCACCGGACTGCCCCGGCTGCTGGAGGTCCCGCACCGGCTCGGCCACACCCCGCGCCCCCTGACCGAGGACGAGCTCAACACCGAACCGCACCCGTTCCCATGAAGCGCCCGAGACCACCGGACCGCACCCGTACCCCGAGACGTCACAAACCCGTCCGAGACTGCGGAGAGAAGGATCGATGACTGAACAGGCGGCGGCCGCCCGGCCGGTGGCCGTGTGGCGGATCTTCCTGGGCTGGGCGCGGCCGTACCGCGCCCGGCTGGCCCTGGGCCTCGTGCTGGCGTTGCTGTCCGCGGCGAGCGTCCTGGCGCTGCCCCTGGCCACCCAGCGGCTCGTCGGGCAGGTCGCCGCCGGAGACCCGGCGCTCGGCTGGATGCTGCTGATCGGCGGGCTGGTCGTGGTCAACGTCGTGCTCAACGCGGGCAGCTGGTTCCTGCTCGACCGGACGGGCGTCATCCTGACCAGGGACGTCCGCCGCCTGCTCGCGTCCCGCTTCGTGCGGGTGGGCATCCCGGAGTTCGACCGGCTCCGGCCGGGCGACCTGCTCGCCCGCGCCACCGCCGACGCGGCGAGCGCGGACGACCTGGCCGGCTATGTGCTCGTCGGCCTGGGCGTGCACATCCCCGTGATCATCACGGTGATCGTCTTCATGGCCTTCCTCGACCTCGTCCTGCTGGGGCTGATGCTGGCGGTGGTCGTCGTCGCGTTCCTGGCCTTCCGGCTGGTCGCCCCCAGGATCCGGAGCGCGAGCATGGCCACGGCCGAGGCCGTCGGCACGCTCACCGCCGACCTGGAACGTGCTCTCGGCGCCCTGCGCACCATCCGGGCCTTCGGCGCGGAGGGGGCGGAGGAGGCCCGCCTGCACGCGGCGGCGGAGGCCGTACGCCGGGCCAGGACCAGGGCGTCGCTGTGGGAGGTGGTCTCCGCGAACGTCACCGGCCTGACCTACCAGCTCGCACTCCTGACGGTGCTGACCGCCGGCGCGGCCAGGGTCGCGACCGGCACCATCGGTGTCGGCGTGCTGGTGGCGTTCCTGCTGTACGTGTTCTACCTGATCGGGCCGATGCAGAACGCGATCCAGGCGCTCGCCTCGTACCAGTCGGCCAGTGCCGGGGCGACGAGGATCGCCGAGGCTCTGGACTATGCCGCCGAGCCCGGCTACGAGCCCCCGCCGCCGCAGACGGACCGCTCACCCTTGAGCGTGCAATTCGACTTCGTGCACTTCGGCTACGCCGCCCGCCCGGTGCTGAGGGGCCTCACGTTCACCGCCGCCCCGGGGACCGTGACCGCGCTGGCCGGGGCCTCGGGGGCGGGCAAGTCCACGGTGTTCGGCCTGATCGAACGGTTCTACGAGCACGAGGACGGCCGCATCCTGGTCGGCGGCCGCGACATCAGGGACTGGCCGCTCGCGCGCCTGCGCCAGGCGATCGGGTACGTCGAGCAGGACGCCCCCGTGCTGGCCGGCACCATCCGCGACAACCTGACCTTCGCCGCCCCCGGCGCGACCGACGCGGAGCTGGCCGAGGTACTGCGGATGGCCCGGCTCGACCAGTTCGTGGCCGGCCTGCCCGACGGGCTCGACACGACCGTCGGGCACCGCGGCGGCACCCTGTCGGGAGGCGAGCGGCAGCGCCTGGCCATCGCCCGCGCCCTGCTCCGCCGGCCGCGCCTGCTGCTGCTGGACGAGGCCACCTCGCACCTCGACGCCGTCAACGAGGCGGCCCTGCGCGACACCGTCCGCGCCATCGCGCGTTCGGTCACCGTCATCGTGGTGGCGCACCGCCTCTCGACGGTCATGGACGCCGACCGCATCGTCGTCCTCGACCGGGGCGTCGCCCGCGCCGTCGGCACGCACGACGAGCTCAGGAGGAGCGACCGCCTGTACGCCGACCTCCTGTCCAGCCAACTGGGCGGCGCCGCGCCCGTCGCTCCCGGTGTGCCGGCGAGCTGAACCAGGCCAGGAACCGGCCGGGGGCGGGTTCCCGAAAGTGTCCGGCTCCCGCTGGGGGAACCGGGTGAGAGAAAGGAACGCGATGAGCTCCGCGAAATCGAAGTTCTCGGTCGCCGACCTGCCGGTCGACGTCTTCGAACTGGAGACCGGCGACCTCGAGATCGAGTCGCTGACCGGCGGCCACGGGATGCTGGAGCACGGCGCCTCCAGGAACTGCGGCTGCTCCTGCCAGATCATCGGCTGCAGCTGCTGCAGCGGCTCGCCCAAGTCACCGAAGTGATCCGGGCCGGACGGCTGACGCCCCGGCATCGGTGAAGGGCCCGGCCCGGCACGCACACCGGGCCGGGCTCACCCATCCGGACCGCAGCCCGGAGCACGAAGGAGATCGATGAGCTCAGCGCAGGCGTCCGCGCGGATGGCGGGCGTGACGGGAGACGCGGTGGTCCGGGTCGCGGGGCTGGCCGCGGCGGCTCTCGACGGGCTCCGTTCGCCGCGCCTGGCCGCCGCCCTCGACGACGTGCTGACGCGCCGTGACGGGCACCGAGCGGAGGGGCGCGCTCTCGCCGAGGCGCTGCACGGCGTGATCGGCGACCTGCCCAGAGACGGTGTACGCCCGCGCGTCGTCGGCCTGCGCCGGGCCCTGCACGCCGGGCGGCGGCCGGGCGCGGGGGAGTGGACGCCGGAGATCGCCGGGCGGCTGCCGGCTGAGGTGTCGCGCGGGATCGCGGGCTGGCTGGCCGACGCCGCCGCCCTCGCCGCCGCCGAGGACCGCCTGCCCCGGGTGCTCGCCGCCGAGCGGGAGTCCGGCCTGAACGCGCTGCTGAAGGCCGCGACGGACCCGGGGTTCCGGATCGCGCTCGGCGGTACGAGCCCCGTACTCGCGGCCGAACTGGAGAAATGGATCGCCGACCCGAGACGCACGCCCAGGACCGGCACCACGACGACGCTCGCGCGCTACCTGGCCCGCGCCGTGACCAAGACGAGCCCGCTCAGCACGTTCACCACCAGCGGCCCCGTGCTGTGGCGAGCCGGTGGTCCCGCCGTCGGGACGCGCCCGGTGGATCGGTCCGGCGCGTTCGAGCTGTCCTACTACCACATCCGCGAGAGCATCGCCGCCTTCGTGCTCGGCCATCCGGCCCTGTCCGGCCGGGCGCCGATCGCGCTCAACGCCTCCGCCCAGCGTCTGGGTGAGCAGGTCGTGTTCCTGCGCGGCTTCGGGATGCTCGGACTGCTCGGCGGCGAGCGCTACTGCGCCGTCCCCGCGCGGCCGTCCGTTCTCGCCTTGGTGGAGCTGCTGGGTGGGGAGCCCGAGGGACTGCCCCGCCACGTGCTCAGGGAACGTCTCACCGCAGGGGACGCGTCCTTGAACGAGGAGGTCGACGCCTTCCTCGACCACCTGCTCGACGCCGGCCTCCTCGTGCCCGGGCTGCCGGTCGCGTACCCGCACGAGGTGCTCGTCGGAGCCGCCGCATGGGCACGGCAAGGGATGGAAAGCGAGGCCCGGGCGTTGTCGGTCGCTTTGGAGCGGGCGGCCGCCGCGCTGGCGGTGCGTCCTGCGGTCGGCGATCCCGTCTCCTACCGGGCTCGCCGCGAGGCGGTGGTGAGCGGGCTGCGCGAGCTGGCCGGGTTCGCCGCGCCGGGTGACCCGCAGCACGCCATGTTCACCACGCTGACGACCGTGAACGTCCGTGACACGGCGGTGGCCGCGGAGCCGCCGGCCGTCTGCTCGGCACGCGCGTGGCGGCCGGTCGCCGGCGACCTGGACCTGATCCGCCGCTGGATCGCTCCCTTCGCGCCGCACCTGCCGGCCAGACTGGCCCTGACCGAGCTCTTCGGCGACCGGCTGCGTGAACGCGGCCCCCTTCCCGTGATCGCGTTCTACCGCGAGTACCAGCGGGCCGTGACGGCGGAGGACGAGATCGGCGCCGAGCTGCGCGGCAGCGTCGTCGCACCGTCGGCGCGGCATCCCGAGGACAGCGTGCTGGACCGGGTGCGCCGGCTGAGCGACGTGATGGCCGACGCCCTCGCGGCCCTCTCGCCCTACCCGCGCGACGCCGGCGAACCCGGCATGAGCGGACCTGGCACGATCGGACCCAGCACAACCGGACCAGGCACGAGCGAACCTGGCACGAGCGGACCCGTCACCGTGCCCGCGGAAGCCTTGCGAACGGCCATCGCGGCCTACCCGCCCTGGGTGCCCGAAGTGCGGTCCATCAGCGCCTACGTCCAGCCCGCCGGTGGTTTCGGCGTGGTCAACGCGCTGGGCGCCGGCTTCGGTTCCGTACGCGCCCGCCTCGACCATCTGACCGGCCGGCGGGGGACCGGCGTGGCGGACCCGGGCGCGGGGCCGATCTACGCGGCGTTCGGCAGCCGGTTCGGCATCTCGCTCAACGACCACCGCCGATGCCTCCCGTACCAGCTCGGCGGCACCCCCGGCCTGATCGGGCGCGACGGCGCCGCCCGGCTGCGGATCGAGGATCTCGTCGTCCGGCTCGACGGGGAGAGCGGCCTGCTCGGACTGGCGACGACCGGCGGGCGCGAGGTGCGCGTCGTGCACACCGGGGCGGCCGCGCGGGAGTTCCTGCCGCCGTTCTCGCTGCTGCTGACGGTGCTGTCAGGCGACGTGCCGCCGCTCACGATCCTGCCACCGCCGCACCCCTCCCGCGCCGCGCCGCGCGATCGGCGCCGCGACTGGCCCCGCCTGGTCGTCGGCTCGCTCGTGGCCGGACGGGCGCAGACCAGGTTCCCCGCCGGCGACGTGCCGCTGCCCAGGCAGGGGGAGGAGGAGAGCCGGTTCCTGCTCCGGCTCGCGGAGTGGCGGCGGGCCGAGGGGATCCCCCGCCGGTGCTTCTTCCGTACCCGTCCAGAACCGGAGAGCGTGGCCGAGCGCCTGACCACGTCCCCGGCATCGTGGACCCAGACCCAGGAGAAGTGGCACAAACCCATGTATCTCGACTTCGGCAGCTGGCTGCTCGTACGCGGGTTCGCCGCGGCCCTGCGCCGGCCCGGCACGGCGCTGGTGACGTTCGAGGAGGCGCTGCCCGACCCGTCCGCCGCGCAGAGCGGCGATCACCACGTCGCCGAGCTGGTCCTGGACGTCACCGCCGGTTCGCCGCTCTGAGCCGGTCGTCCAGCGTCTCCACGCCGCTCTCGTGCGCGATCGAGCGGAACAGCTCGCGCGCCTCCTCCCAGACGGCCCCGGCCGCGCGGCGGTCCCCGGCGGCGGCGTGGGCGTCGCCGAGTGAGCGCAGCGTGCGCGCCAGGTAGGGGATGGAGCCGCGGGTCCGCCACACCCGCACCGAGCGTTCGAGGGTGGCGATGGCGGCGGGCACGTCCCCTTCGGCCAGGTCGAGCTGCCCGAGCACGCTGAGCGCGTCGGCGAGGTAGTGGCCGAAGTTGCCGTCCTCACTGTAGGACAGCGTGAGCTCGGCGGTCGCCCTGGCCCGCGGGTCCCCGATCGCGGCGAGCAGCTTGGCGAGGTAGAGCAGCGAGAACGTCTCCAGATAGCGGTAGTTCAGCCGGCGCGCCATGGCCAGGGAGCTCTCCAGCAGTTCGCGGCCGCCCTCGGCGTCGCCGCAGAACGCCTTCGCCGCGCCGAGGAACTGGGTGACCGTCGTGGTGTAGTGCGGGTTGCCCAGCGCCTCGGCGACCTTCGCCGCCTCCTGCAGGACCGCGTGCGCCGCCTGTGGATCGTCCTCGCCGTGGATGATCGCCATCACGTGGTAGGCCCGCGCCTGGCCGCCGAGGTAGCCGGCGTCGGCGGCCGTGCGCAGGGCACGCCCGGCCAGGGCGAGCGCCTCCGCGCCGCCGTTCCCGTCGGCCGTCATGCTCCACGCCAGGGTCGCCAGGGCGTCGGCCATGCCGACCGGATCGTTCAGCGTGGTGAACAGGTCGAGCAGCTCCGTCGCGCCGGCCCGCATCCGCCGCATCGCCGGGCCTGGGCCCGCCGGGGAGTTCCACGTGGTGACCTCCAGCAGGCCGCGCATCAGCACGGCCTCGCCGCGCTGGTCGCCGGTGCGCCGGCAGAGCGCGAGCGCCTGCTCGTGCATGCGCTGCCAGCCGTCGTACAGGCCGCGCACGTTCAGGTACGTCTCGGTGGAACCGGCGAGATCCCAGGCGAACTCCGGCAGGCCCGCCTCGCACGCCTGCGCGACCGCCGTCATCAGCGCGGCGTGCTCCGCGCCGAACCAGGCCATCGGATCGGCCAGCAGCGGCCCGGCGACCCCGGCGGGCAGCCGCCAGCGCGGCGCGGGACCGTGCATGAGCGCGTGACACGGGCCGGGAACGTGCTCCGCCGCGGACTCCGCCAGCGCGAGCCACGCGCCCAGGGCCCGCCGGAGCGCGGCCAGGCGCTCGGTCTCCGGGTCCTCGCGTTGTGCCCGTTCGCGCGCGTACAACCGGATCAGGTCGTGGAAGCGGTACCGGAGCCCGCCGGTCTCGTCCGGGCCGGTGAGGGTGAGCAGGTGGGCGTCGACCAGGATCTCGATCTCGCGTTCCGCCTGACGTACCGGCACGTCCAGCAGAGCCGCCACCGTCCAGGAGGCGAAGTCGGGCGCGTCGAGCAGGCCCGCCAGCCGGAAGGCGCGCTGCGCGCCGGGCCGAAGCGTCTGGTAGCTCATCTCGAATCCGGCCCGGATGTCGAGGTCGCCCGCCACGAGCTCGTCCAGCCGGTGCCGCTCCTCGCCCAGGACGCCGGCGAGATGGGACAGGCTCCACTGCCTCCTGCCGAGCAGCCTGGCCGCCGAGATGCGCACCGCCAGCGGGACCCGCCCGCACAGCCGGGTGATCTCCAGCGCCGCGTCCGGGTCGTCCTGGACGCGTTCGTCGCCGACGATCCGGCCCAGCAGCGCCATGGCCTGCGCCGACGGCAGGACGTCCAGCTCCAGCAGGCTCGCGCCCTCCAGACCGACCAGCCGGACCCGCCCGGTGAGCAGCACGGCCGTGCCGGGAGCTCCGGGCAGGAGCGGCCGCACCTGCTCCTCACCGGCGACGTTGTCGAGCAGGACGAGGATCCTGCGCCCGGCCAGGCTGCTCCGGTAGAGCGCCACGCGCTCTTCCAGCGAGTCGGGGATGGAGGTGGTGCTGACGCCCAGGGCGAACAGGAACCGGCTGAGCACGTCCTCGGGGCGGGCGGGATCGGCGGAGGCGCCGCGCAGGTCGGCGTAGAGCTGGCCGTGCGGGAAACGGCCCATGATCCGGTGCGCGACGTGCACGGCCAGCGTGGTCTTGCCCAGGCCGCCCAGGCCCGCGATGCTCGCCATGGCGACGGTGCCGGGCCGCGGTCTGGTGAGGGCCGCGGTGAGATCGGCCACCTCGCGGTCTCTGCCGGTGAAGTCCGCGATGTCCGGGGGTAACTCGGCGGGCACGGGCGCCCCCGGGTCATCCGCCGGGCGTGCGGCGAGGTAACGGTGAGCCGGCTTCGCCGGCGGGCGCCGGGTCTCCCCGGCCGTCGCCGCGGCGCGGGGCACGAGGTCGAGCGAGGGGTCCTGGGTGAGGATCCGCTGGTGCAGCTCGTGCAGCTCCTCGACGGGATCCAGGCCGGTCTCCGCGATCAGCGTCCTGCGGGCGCGCGCGTACTCGGCGAGCGCGTCCGCCCGCCGGCCGCAGCGGTACAGCGCCAGCATCAGCTGCGCGCGCAGCCGCTCCCGCAGCGGGTACGCGTCGATGAGCGCGGTCAGCTCGCCCAGCAGCTCGGCGTGGCGGCCCAGCCGCAGATCCACGGCGATCCGCGACTGCAGCGCCGACAGGCGGACCTCGTCCAGCCGCGCCGCCTCCGCGGCCAGCATCGGGACATCGGTCAGGCCGGAGAACGCGGGCCCGCGCCAGAGCTCCAGCGCCTCGCGCAGGCGGTGGGTCGCCTGCTCCGGCTCACCGGCGTCCTCCGCCGCCCGCCCGGACCCGGCCAGAGCCTCGAACCTCGCCGCGTCCAGCTCGTCCCGGACCGGCGGCACCAGATATCCGGAGCCCTGCCGTACGATCCGCGCCGGGTCACCCAGCCGGCGCCGCAGCCGGTGCACGTACGTCTGCACGTTCTTGGTGGCGCTCCTCGGCGGGTCGTCCCCCCACAGCGCCCCGGCCAGCTGATCGTCGGAGACGATCGTGCCCGCCCGGCACAGCAGCACCGCCAGCAGCACCCGCGCCTTGGGCGTGCCGAGATCGAGCTGCTCACCCTCGCGCCACACGGTCAGGGGACCCAGTATTCCGAACTCCATCGCGCTCCCTCGGCTGGACGCACTGTAAAACCTAAGCGGCCAGTTTGGGTGATCCAGGCGGTGAAGAAACGATTGCAAACTTCTTTCACTCCGGGTCGACCCCAGCGGTCAGCTCAGTCGCTCGCCGGCCGGGGTGAGCGGCCGGCCCGGCCAGGAGACGCGGCACCGCTACCGGTGGCCGGCCTCGCTGGAGAGCGGCTGACGCCGCAGGCGGGAGAGCATGGTCTCGGCGGGTCTGCCGAGCACCTGCTCCAGGTCCGGCGTCTGCTGCTCCAGGGCGCCGGCTCGCACCTGCGCGTTGAGCCGGCTCATGGGGCCGGGAGCGGTGTCCGGCACTTCGCGGTACGGCACGCCGAGCGCCTCGGCCACCTCCGGATGGCTCCACAGCGGGCCGGTGAAGTCGTAGGCCCGCCCCAGATGGCCGTCGCCGGTCAGGACGTTGACCGCCGCCTCGGCCAGGTCGGAGCGGAAGGCGGTGTTCAGGCCCCGGCCCCCGGCGCTGCCGGTCAGCTCGCCGCCGGAGATCTCCGGGATGAACGCGTCGCCGTAGAAGGGGTGACGCAGGATCGTGTACGGCAGCCCGCTGCGCAGGATGGCCCGCTCCGTGGCGTGGTGGGCCTCCGTCATCCCGGTGGCGACCGTGCCCGCGTTCAGGAAACTGGTGTAGACGACGGCGCCGACGCCCACCTGTGCGGCGGCGGAGAGCGCGGCCAGGTGGTGGCCGATCCGGCGGGCGGGGTCGAGCTCCGGGGAGGAGATCAGGAGCAGGCGCGTGGCGCCGTCGAAGGCTTCGCGGAGACTCGCCGGGTCGTCGTAGTCGCCCCGCCTGACGGTGACGCCCGCGGGCGCGCGTCCTGGGTCTCGTACCGCGGTCACCACCTCCGTCCGGGTACGCAGCCGGTCGATGACGAGGTGGCCGAGCGCACCTGACGCGGCCGAGACAACGATCATGGAACTCCTTCGGTGGCAGACGGCTCATAGTGAAGCGCCCGCGGGCGGCCGGAGGCCACTCGTTTTCCGCCCGGTCCGGCGGTGAGCCTCCCGGAGCCCGGAGGCCGATGAGGTGGCCCGCCGGGTTCTTGGCAAAGCCTGGTGGCGGCCTCACTATCGATGGCGGGTGTCGAGGCGAGGGAGGTCTCGATGGGGTACCCGGCATCGCCGGCGGGGGAGATCCGGCAGTTCGGTGGCTTCTGGCTGGGCCGGCGCCTCGGCGCGGGCGGGCAGGGCGTCGTCTATGAGGCGTACGACGCCGCGGGGGAGCGGGTGGCGGTCAAGCTGCTCCGGCTGGATCGCGCGCACAGCGCCGGCGCGCGGGCCCGGTTCGCCAAGGAGGTCGCCGCGGCCGAGCGGGTGGCGGGTTTCTGCACCGCCCGGGTGATCGCGGCCGACGTCGCCGCCGCCGAGCCGTACATCGTCAGCGAGTACGTCGACGGCCCCAGCCTGCGCCGGGCGATCGCCGAGCGCGGCCCTCTCGACCAGGCGCAGCTGCACCGGCTCGGCACCGGGATCGTGACCGCGCTCACCGCCATCCACATGGCCGAGGTCGTGCACCGCGACCTGAAGCCGGAGAACGTCGTCCTGGGCACCGACGGCCCCCGGGTGATCGACTTCGGCATCGCCAGGTTCGACGGGGCCACGCTCACCGACGAGGGACTGTGGCCGGCCGGCACCCCGGCCTACATGTCCCCCGAGCGGCTGCGCGGCGAACCGGCCGGGTACGCGGCCGACATCTGGGCCTGGGGCGCGGTGCTGCTGTTCGCGGCGACCGGCCGGCCGCCGTTCGTGGCGGAGACGGCGCAGGCGGTCTACCACCTGGTGCTGACCCGCCCGCCGGACTTCTCCGTACTGGACGGGACCATCCGGTACCTGGTCGAGGCGGCGATGCGGCCCGACCCGGCCGAGCGGCCGACGGCCAAGTCGCTGCTGCTGAGCCTGGTCGGCGGCAAGGGCGAGACCCGGCTGCTGCTCAGCCAGGGCAGCCGCGCCGCCGGGCGGATGCCCCGGCCGCGGGTGACCAGGACCCCGGCCGACCGGCCGCTGGGGGAGGTGGCCGAGACCGTCTACACCCGGCTGGACCCCGCCGACAGGGAGGTCGTTCCCGCCGTCGTGCTGCGCATGGTGCTGCCCGGCGACGACGCCGACGGCACGCTGCGCCGGGCGTACACCGTCGAGCTGCTGGACGGCACCCTGGACTCCGCGCGGGTGCGGCGGGTGATCGACGGGTTCGCCGGCGAGGACCTGCTGTCCGGCGACGGCGAGATGGTGACGCTGGCCAGCGCCGCGTTGCTCCGTGCCTGGCCGCGGCTGCGGGAGTGGATCGACGCCGACCGGCCGGGCCTGCGCCTGCACAGCCTGCTGAGCCAGGCGGCCCGGACGTGGGAGGCGTCCGGACGCGATCCGGCCGACCTGTACCGGGGCACCGCGCTGCGCGCCGCGCAGGAGTGGGCCGGGAGCGGGCCCCGGGTGCGGGTGAACCGGCTCGAACGGCGTTTCCTGACCGAGTCGGCCGCACACGAGCGGCGCGCGGAGCGGCGTCGCCGGCGGGTCAGGGCGGCGCTGGCCGCCCTGGCGGCGCTGAGCGCCGCCACCACCCTGATCCTGATCCAGCGGGGCGCGGCCGACACCGGGCGGCGCGAGCTGGCCGCCTCCAGGAAGGCGGCGGAGACGGCCGAGCTGCTGCGCGCGCGGGACCCGGTCAAGGCGCTGCTGCTGAGCGTGGCCGCCTGGCGGCTGGCCCCCGCGGAGCCGGCCGCGGCCGGCGCGCTCTACGGTTCGCTGGCCCAGCGGGAGTCGCGCGTGTTGGTCCCGCCCGCCGGCCCCGGCGAGGCGCGTTTCGACCTCAGCACGGACGGAACGACCCTGGCGCTGGTACGCGGTGGGACGGTGTCGCGGTGGGACGTGCGGGGCGGGCACCGGCTGCGCGGCCCGGCGGTCGACGTGGGCGAGGGGATCACGGCGATCGCGCTGAGCCCGGACGCGACCACGCTGGCCGTCGCGGGCAGGCGATCGGTCCGGCTGTGGGACCTGCGGACCGGCCGGGCGATCGGCACGGGGTTCGGCTCCGGCGGTGCCGAACGGCTGTCCTTCAACGCCGGCGGCAACGTGCTGGTCGTCATGGACGCCCCGGACGGCGGGCGGGCCTGGGACCTGGCCGGCCTTCCCGGCACGCCGCCCCGGCCGGTGTGGACGAGCACCGATCCCGGCTTGCGGGCCATCGCCGTCTCGCCCGACGGCTCCGCGGCGACCATGGCGTACGAGGACCGGCCGTACGAGATGGTGGATCGCGGAGGCGCGCCGCTACCGCCGCCCGGGGGAGCACGACCGGTCACGGGCGACGTCGCCGCCTACTCGCCCGACGGCACCACACTCGCGGTGGGCACGCGCGACACCGTCCGGCTGTGGGACCTCACCACCACCACCTGGGCCGGACCGGCCTTCGAGGGCGCCACGGCACACGCCGTCACGCTCAGCCCGGACGGCGAACACGTGGCCACGCTCGACGACTCGGGCGTCACGTTGTGGCGGCGCGACGGCACCAGGCTGCTGACCCGCGCCGCCCGCGAAGCCGTCGGCGAGCCCCGCTTCGACGCGTCGGCGCGCACCCTGAGCTACCGCCACGGCGACGGCACCGTGACCAGGCTCGACGTCGCCGCACTCACCTCCGCCCGGCCGATCGTGCCGCGCGCCGGGAGCGGCGCGATCGACGCGCGGGCCCGCGTCGCCTTCGTGCGGGACCGCACCGTCACGCTCGCGGGGCCGGATGCGCCGCCGCGGCGGCTGGACGTCCGGGGCGGCGGGCGGGTGGCGGCCTTCAGCCAGGACGGCACCATGCTGGCGACGACCGGAGCGGACCCGGCCCGGGTGACCGTCTGGGACGTGGCCACCGGCACCCGGAAGCGGACGTTCACCCTGCGCCGGCCCCTGGAGGCCATCGGCCTGGCCTTCAGCCCGGACGGCGGGACGCTGGCCGTCTCCCCGCACAGCGGCGGCCAGGCCGAGCGGGTGCGGCTGTGGGACCTGCGCCGCGACGGGGCCCCGGTGGAGACGCTCGGCCTGCGGGGCGGTCCGCGGATGGAGTTCAGCAGGGACGGCCGCCTCCTGGCGGTCAACGGCACCGGGCACAACGGTGTCGCGGAGCTGACCAGCCCGCGCCGGTACCGGAACCAGTTGTTCGGCACCGGCGGCGACGGCGGCCGTCCTCTCGCCCTCGACCCCGCCGGCCGGTTCATCGCCGCCGGCGGTCCTGGCGCGGGCGTCGACCTGTGGGACGCCGCCGGGTTCACCCGGCTGCGCACCCTGCGCGTGGACGACGAGCAGGAGCAGCTCTCCCTGGCCGCCTTCGCCCCGAAGGGCGGGATCCTGGCCGCCGCGGGGACCAGCGGGCGGGTCTGGCTGTGGCGCCCGGCCGGTGAGCGTCCGCTGGGAGTTCCCGTTCCGCTGCACGCCGGTCCGGTGCTGGCCCTCGCCTTCACCGACGACGGCCGTACGCTGCGCAGCCTGGGCGCCGACGGCGTGGTGCACAGCCTGCCCGTGGATCCGGCGCCGGCCGCGGCCGACGTCTGCCGCCGGATCGGCGGGGCGACGCTCACCGAGGAGGAATGGACGCGAATCCTCCCTGGAGTGGATTACCGAGAGATCTGCTGACACCGAAGGAGCACCACCATGTCCCCAGCGCCGAATGACCCGCTGTCCCCGGCATCCCCGCCGACCGACGAGACCGGAGCGGCCGACGCCACCGGGGCCGACGCGACCGGGGCCGATGCGACTGGAGCGGCCGACGAGACCGGACCGGCCGAGGTGATCGAACCGATCGATCCGATCGTCCAGGAGATCGAGGTCGTGCCTCCGGTCGTCGTCCTCGGCGGCCAGAGCGTCAAGGTCGAGTTCCAGGTGTACCTGACCGAGCCCGCCGCCGTCCGGGCCGGCCTGCTGGGCCCCGACGGCCAGGCGACGGACCTGGCGCTGCAGCCCCGCGACGACTCCGACGGCGCCGCCGCCGACTCGGTCTGGTCCGGGGCCCGGGTGTTCCAGCCCGACGCCCTCACCGGGCGGTGGCGGCTGGTGATCGAGCTGGGCGGCAACCAGGTCGAGCAGGAGTTCCAGGTCCGCCGGGACTGGCTGCGGGCGCCGGTCCGGATCACCACGAACCTGTCCAGCGGCGGCATCGACCTGGGCGAGGCGATCGAGGTGACCGGGACGGTCGAGCGAGAGGTGAAGCACGTCTGGGAGCCGTTCGGCCACCAGATCGTCTCGTTGAACTACCTGACGGACGTACGGGGCGAGTCCTACTCGCTCGGCCAGGTCGACACCGGCGCGGACGGGCGCTTCTCGGCACTGGTCGAGCCGATCGCCAGCGGGCTGCTCTGGGCCGAGCTGGAACTGACCGCCCAGCCCGGCCCCGGCACCCGGAGCGTCGCCGCGCACATCACCGTCAACGACCCCGACATCGGCGGGGACCGGGCCTACTACAGGAGCCGTACGTTCCGGTGGCCGGGGGACGGCTGGCTGCGGCACACCGTGGAGATCGAAGTCGGCCCGGAGGGCAGCGCGGCCCGGCGCAAGGCCACCGGACGGATCGCCGTCTACCACTCGAAGGGCAAGACCAAGCCGAGGCCGGGCGATCCCGGCACGTACGCGCCGATCCGCAACAGCCAGGACGGAAAGGGCGGAGACACCGGCGGAGGCCGCTACAGCGTGCAGACCCGCCGTCCGGGACGCGGCTTCTACTGGCGGATCGTCTACTACGACACGGCCAACCGCCGGCGCAACGCGAGCAGCTGGATGAAGGACCCCACCTGAGAGGTCTCGTTCGGGACGAGGGGCGTCTAGCAGCGCTGTCTTATATAAGTGGATGCTGGTATTGTCCATGTTCGTGCACGCGTTCGACATCCTCGGCGGCCCGGTGCGGCGGCGCATTGCGCACGGACGAGACCGATCCATCAGCGAAGGGACACGACTTGAAGGACATCTTGGATGAACTGGCCACCGCACGCCGAGCGATGGGCAAGGGCAGCGTGCCCGCAGGTGACGCGTACACCATCGAGCTGCGGCGTCGATACGCGGCGCGGATCGACGACGTCTGGGACGCCCTGACCAGCCCCGATCGGCTGCAGCGCTGGTTGCAACCGGTCACCGGGGACCTGCGGCCAGGCGGGAGGTTCGAGCTGGACGGTGGCGAGCACGGCGAGATCCTCCGGTGCGAGCCCCCGCGGCTGCTCAAGGTGTCCTGGCTCTACGGGCCGGAGGCCGACGCCTGGCCGGGCACGAGCGAGGTGGAAGTGCGCCTGGCCCCGTGCCCGACCGGCGGCACCGAGTTCGAGCTGATCCACGCGGCGGTCGTCGAGGAGCCCCTCTTCCCGACCTACGGCCCCGGTGCCGGCGGCGTCGGCTGGGACCTGCGTCTCCTCGCCCTGGCCCAGCTGCTGGCCGGTGGCGAGATCGCCGACCACGAGGCGGTCCAGAAGTCGCCCGAAGGGCGCGAGTTCATCAGGCGCAGCGCCGCGGCCTGGGGCGATGCTCACCTGGCCGCCGGCGGCGAACCGGAGCACGTCGCGGCCGCGGTCGAGGCCACCACCACGTTCTACGCACCCGACCCGAACTGACGAGATCGAAAGTTTTACGACGACTCCTGTGGCCCGGGCGGGGGATCGGACAGTGCCGGATCGAGGATGAAGCTCATCCCGCCGACCACCAGCCCGTCGATCAGGGTGCGCAGGCGGATGACCGCGTCCGGTCCGGCCGCCGTGACATCGCCGGCCGTGAAGTTCCCGCCCGGGTGCACGACGAGGGTGACCTCCCGGCCGGCACGGGGCTCCAGGCGATGGGTCGTGCCGGCGGCGAGGGTGAGGTCCCAGCCGCGCCGGCGCAGGAAGGCAGGCAGGTCCGTCTGGACGGTGACGTCCGCGCCGCGTGGCCAGGGGTTGTGCACCCGCAGGCCGCGGCCGTGCAGGCTCCGCGTGAGGCCGCTCGCCCCGCCGCCACCCGCGACGGGCGTCATGCCGCGCTGGGCGATGTTGTTGTCGAACGGCACGAGCCGGTGCAGCGGGATCGGCCCCTTCGCGGACGCGAGCGAGGTGGCCGGATCGTTGCCGGCCCGGTCCCCCGGTGCGCTCACGCACATCAGCAGGCAGTCGTGCCCGGCGGTGGGCGTCCAGGCGAACGGGCCGGCGATCACGCTTCCCCCTGGGACGATCGGGCCCGGCACGGTGATCGACGGCGTGTCCATCGGCTTCCAGTCGTCCGGCCAGACGAGTCCGGCCGACGGGCCGCAGTGGAACCCGCGGACGGTGACGTTCCGGGCGTCGCCGGTGCCGCGGTTCCCGACTCGTACGTAGGCGTGGTTCACGGCGCCGGCCACGGGCGTCTGGTGGATGCCCGCCCCGTCCGCGGCCCGCCGGTTCCAGATGTCGGTGCTCTCCCAGAAGTCTCCCTGGTACGTGTACTCGCCCTGCCGGCCGTCGTCGATGAAGACGTCGACCGCGCGGGGGACACCGGGATCGTTGCTCGGCAGGACCGTGCCGGGGGCCTTGTAGAGCCCGCGCCGCTCGAAGCTCCACCGGATGACCTTGCGCAGCCCGCCGGGCAGCCCCTCGTAGGCGGCCGGAGCGGCGTCGGCCACCATCATCGCCTTGGCGTAGGCGTCGGCCCGGGACACGGTCGTGTACGCCGCGGTCGGCAACGCGGCGATGCCGCCGATGATCAGATAGGCGGCGTACCGGGACGCCCACGTCTGGACGCGCACGTCCGGGGAGGCGCCGCCGATCGAGCAGTAGAGGGAGAACAGGGTCGCCGACAGGATCTGCTCGCTGCCGTAGCCGGAGACGACGTCACGGTCGCCGTCCCAGGCCCACCCGTCCTCCAGCTTTCTGAGGGGCCCGCCGTGGTGGCGCTCCGTCCTCGTCCACGGGAACGTCCGGTGCCGGTCCGGCGCCCTCGATCCCGGGTCGTACAGCACCGCCGCGAGCGCGTCGCCAGGACTGTGCGCGAACGTCAGGTTCGCCGCGTGCACGGCGTCCCACAGCAGCGCGTGGCAGAACTCGTGCGCGACGACGCGGGCGTCGTCGGCCAGGCTGACCCCCGTCTTCGCCGACCGGCCGAAGACGAACCGCTCCAGCCCGGCGCCGCCCAGCCTGCCCAGCGCGTACGCGTTGTCCTCGTCCTGGACGGCGCGATGGTCGACCGGGACCGGCTCCTTGCCGATCGTCTCGTCGAACAGCTTGCCGAGCACGAAGCCCAGCTCCTGGACCAGGCGGAACAGCCGGTCGACATGGTAGTAGGCGTTGACGGCGGCGAACTCCTGGCTGTCGACGGGATACCGGAAGGTGCCGCTGGTCGTGGACGGTGGCGGGCCGTGCGGCGGCTCGCTGTCGACGATCTGCACGAACTCGCCGCGGAGCGTCTGCGGATCGGTGGGTTGGAGACCCCGGAGCTCCTCCAACGCGCAGCGGGCGTCGAGCTCCCCGGCCACGCCCTTCAGCTCTCCGCCGGTGGTCACGGGGTCACGAGGGTAGACGTACCCATGGACGGCGGCGATCGCGGCCCGCAGGTACAGCACCCCTCCGGTCGTCACGTCGACGAACGCCCGCCAGCGTACGGGCCCGGCGCCCGGGACGGGCCAGGTGAACAGCACCTCGCGGACGACGTAGTGCCGGCCCGCCACGACGGTGTCGGAAAGCGCGCGCAACGGGAGCACCGGCACCCCGCCCGCGGTGCCGTCGGGGGCCGGACCGGCTTCGGGATCGAAGCGGGCGGCCGGGTCGTAGCGGTGCACGAGCAGCCGGCTTCCGCCGATCTCCGGCAGTGGGTCGGACGGCTGCGGGTCCGCCAGCAGGCCGAGCAGCCAGGCGAGGTCCTTGTCCGGGATCGGCAGCAGATGGCGGGCATGGTCGTCCGGGCTCTCGACGTCCACCTCCAGGTGGACGCTGCTCTGCGAGGCGACCACCCGTAACGGATCAGGAAGCAGCGACACGCTCAGACCGGCCTCCCAGATCGGCAGCGACAGAACCGTCTGCACGAACGAGACGGTCGTCACCTGGGTGATCGACTTCTTCTCGGCGAAGCGAAGCAGGGCCGGTTCAGGAACGGGCCCGTCGCCCACGGGCGTCCAGAGGTCGGTGAGCATCGAGCCGGGAATGCCGTAGACGGCCGCCACGTCGTTCGCGTACCGGGCCGCGACCCGGAGCGGGTCGCGCTCGCCGAGGTCGAAGTAGGGCCGCTCCAGGTGCTCCAGCCCGCGTACGATCCCGTGCTCGTCGTATTCCACCTCGACGCCGGGTTCCAGCTCGAAAGCCACCTTGTCCACCAACCTTCGCGGTGACGCGGGCGAGCAGCGCCACCTCATCGGCCGGGCCCCTGCCCCAGTTGTACATCGCTCTCGTCCCGGCGTCATGCGGCGTTCCCTCGCGGGACAGGGAGGTGAGGCCCTCGTGAAGCCGCGCGCGACGCGCATGAGCCGGGAAGACGAGGGCAGGCGTCCAGGATCCGAATGATCGGCCGGGAGGACGTATGTCGCGGGTGGACAGGATCGCGGAGCCCTGGGGGACGCGGACGCCGTATGGTCCGGGGGAGCCGTGGCCGGTCCGGGTGGACTCCTTCCTGCGTGAGGGAGTCCGCGAGGAGGACGTGGACCGCTGGGTGCGGAGCGCGTCGATCCTGCACAGCAACGGCGACGCCCTGGACATCGCGGTCAAGGACGAACGCGTCGTCGGAGTACGGGGGCGGGCGGAGGACCGGGTGAACCACGGCCGGCTGGGGCCGAAGGACCTGTACGGCTGGCAGGCCAACCACTCGCCGGACCGGTTGACGCGGCCCCTGGTACGCGAGGGCGGCCGGTTGGCCGAGGCCGGCTGGGACACCGCGATGGACCTGGTCGCGAGCCGGGCGAAGGAACTGCTGGACGAGCAGGGGCCCAGCGCGATCGGCTTCTACACCTCCGGCCAGCTGTTCCTGGAGGAGTACTACACCCTCGCCCTCATCGCGCACGGCGGCATCGGCACCAACCACGTCGACGGCAACACGCGGTTGTGCACGGCGACGGCGGCGGCCGCGCTCAAGGAGTCGTTCGCCTGCGACGGCCAGCCCGGCTCCTACACCGACCTCGACCACGCCGACGTCATCGCCCTGTACGGCCACAACATGGCCGAGACCCAGACCGTGCTGTGGACGCGCGTCCTCGACCGGCTCGCCGGGCCGAACCCGCCCGCGGTGATCTGCGTCGACCCCCGCGAGACGCCGGTCGCCCGCGCCGCCACCGTGCACCTGGCGAACCGTCCCGGCACCAACGTCGCCCTGATGAACGGCCTGCTGCACGAGATCATCGAGCACGGCTGGATCGACGAGCGGTATCTGAGCGACCACGTGGTCGGGTTCGAGGAGCTGGAGCGGAGGGTCGGGGAGTATCCGGTGGAACGGGTCGCGAAGATCTGCGACGTCCCCGTGGACGCGCTCCGCGAGGCCGCCCGGCTGATCGGCACGGCGCGACGCCTGATGTCCACCGTGCTGCAGGGCTTCTACCAGGCGCACCAGGCGACGGCCGCCGCGGTCCAGGTCAACAACATCCACCTGGTCCGCGGCATGCTCGGCCGGCCAGGATGCGGCGTCCTGCAGATGAACGGCCAGCCCACCGCGCAGAACACGCGCGAATGCGGCGCCGACGGCGACCTGCCGGGCTTTCGCAACTGGTCGAACGACGCGCACATCCAGGAACTGGCCGGGATCTGGAACGTCGACACCCTGGACATCCCGCACTACTCGCCGCCGACCCACGCGATGCAGATGTTCCGCTACATGGAGGAGGGCTCCATCCGCTTCCTCTACGTGAGCGGCACCAACCCGGCGGTGTCGCTCCCCGAATTGCGCCGCATCCGTTCGATCCTGGGCCAGGACCGGCTGTTCGTCGTGGTGCAGGACATCTTCCTGTCCGAGACCGCGCAGCTGGCCGACGTGGTCCTGCCCGCGGCGACCTGGGGGGAGAAGACCGGGACGTTCACGAACGTGGACCGTACGGTGCACCTGTCGGAGAAGGCGGTGGAACCGCCGGGGGAGGCCCGCCCGGACCTCGACATCTTTCTCGACTTCGCCCACCGGCTGGGCCTGAAGGACCGCGACGGCGCACCGCTGGTGAAGTGGAGCGACCCGGAGGGCGCGTTCGAGGGCTGGAAGGAGTGTTCGCGAGGGCGGCCATGCGACTACAGCGGCCTGTCCTACGACAAACTGCGCGAACACGGCGGTATCCAGTGGCCCTGCGATGAGGAGCACCCTGACGGAACCGAGCGGATCTACGCCGATGGCGCGTTCTGGAGCGCCCCGCAGGTCTGCGAGAGCTACGGCCGCGACATGATCACCGGCGCGCCGCTGTCTCCCACCGAGTACCGGGCGCTCAACCCCGAGGGCAAGGCGGTGATCAAGGCGGCCGAGTTCTTCCCGCCGCACGAGCCGCCCGGCGAGGACTTCCCGTTCTGGCTCACCACCGGGCGTACGCTGTACCACTTCCACACCCGGACCAAGACCGCCAGGGCGCCGCAACTGCGGCGGGCGGCTCCGGAGGTGTGGGTGGAGATGTCGGAGGGCGACGCCGAGTCGCGGGACCTGGGCGAGGGCGATCTGCTGGAGATCGCGACGGTGCGGGGGAGCGTACGGGCCCGGCTGCGCGTGTCGGGCATCCGGGACGGCGTGCTCTTCCTGCCGTTCCACTACGGATACTGGGACGAGCCGGGCGGGCACGGCCCCGGAGACGGTCCTGGGCGGGCGGCGAACGAGCTGACCATCACCGACTGGGACCCGGTGTCCAAACAGCCGATCTTCAAGACCGCGGCCGCGCGGGTCGCGCTGCTGGAGCGGGCCGGCCGCGTGCCGTCGAAGGCGCCTACGACCACCGCGTCCAGGCCCGTCGCGCCGTCGGCGGTTCCGGCGACGGCGGGCGGAAGCGCCGCCGAGGCCGATGAGCGGATACCACCGGCGGGGGCCGGCGAGCGGATACCACCGGCGGGGGACGGCGAGCGGAGACTGCCGGCGGAGGGCGTGTCATGAAACTCGATCTGGTGATCCGTGAGCTGCACCGCTCGGAGAACGAGCTGGCCCATGTCCTGCTCCGCCTGTCGGAACGGCACAAGGCCGACCATGAGACGTACCACGTCGCCCGTGACCTGGTCCGGTGGTGCCACGACCACGTCCGCGAGCTGGCCAGGATCGGCGCGGACTACGGGCTCGACCTCGACCCGGCACCCGCCGGCGACTCCACCGTCATGGAACGGATCAGGGAGAAGGCGGCGGAGTGGCTCGGCCGCCGCTCCGAGCCCTCGCTGCTCATGCTGGCCGACTTCCGGCACCTGTACCGCGTCGCCTCCGGGGTCTCCCTCGACTGGGAGCTGCTGGCCCAGGCCGCGCAGGGGGCGAGGCAGCGGGAACTGCTCGAACTCGCCGAGCGCTGCCATCCGGAGACCCTGCGGCAGACGCGCTGGGCGAACGCGCGGCTGAAGGAGTCGGCGACCCAGGCCCTGGTCAGCTGAGAGACCGTTCGCACGCCGATGGGCCGGCGGCTCCGGCCCGCATCCTCCGCGCATGCCCCGGCGCGTCCGAGCGGCGTTGACCGGAAGGCGCGGAGCGGCTTACCGTGGCGTCTAGCAAACCGATTTGCACAGCCTCCGAGAGAGGGCCTGAGCGCCCACCATGCCCGGCGATCCGAGCGCTCCCCGGACCCCCGACTACCGAAAGGTGCCCAGTTGAGCAAGCTGCGCGTCGGCGTCATCGGGCTGGGCGAGGTCGCCCAGGTCATCCACCTGCCCGTGCTCGAGTCGCTGCCCGGCCGCTACGAGATCGCCGCGATCTGCGACCTCTCGCCGGGCCTGCTGGAGCGCGTCGGCGACCGTCACCGCGTCGGGCGCCGCTACTCCGACCACCGCGAGATGATCGCCGACGGCGGGCTCGACTGTGTGATCGTGCTGAACAGCGACGAATACCACGCCGACTGTACGATCGCGGCACTCGACGCGGGCCTCGACGTGCTGGTCGAGAAGCCGATGTGCCTCAGCCCCCGCGAGGCCCGGGAGATCATCGCGGCCCGCGACCGGTCCGGCAGGACGGTGATGGTCGCCTACATGCGGCGTTTCGCACCGGCGTTCACCGAGGCGGTCGCGAAGCTGCCCGAACTCGGCCCGATCCGTTACGCCCGCGTCCACGACGTGATCGGCGAGAACCGGCTGATCGTCGACCAGACGTCCTACGTCGACCGCCCGGACGACGTCCCCCAGGAGGCCGTGGACGAGAAGTGGGCGCGCAGGTCGGCGCTGGTGAAGGAGGCGCTGGGCGACGTCCCCCAGGAGCTGGAGTGGACGTACGGGCTGCTCTGCGGCCTCGGCAGTCACGACCTGTCCGCCATGCGGGAGCTGCTCGGACGCCCGAAGGAGGTCTCGGCGGCGAAGATGTGGCGCGCCGGCGGCTACGTCGTCGCCCTGCTCGACTACGGCGACTTCGTCGTCACCTACGAGACCGGCGTGGACCAGCAGTTGCGCTACGACACCTACATCGAGGTGTACGGCGCCAGCGGCACCATGAAGGTCGAGTACGACACGCCGTACGTCCGCCACTTCCCGACCACGCTGCACCTGGAGCTGACCGACGGCGACTCCTACGTGCGTTCCGTGCGGCGGCCCCACCTCAAGGACCCCTACACCTACGAGCTGGAGCACTTCCACGACGTCGTCACCACGGGCGGCACGCCCAAGACGACCCCGGAGGACTACCTCCAGGACATGGAGCTCTTCGTCGACATCATCCGGGCCCTGGACAAACGCTGACCGACCACCCCAGAAAGGCGCCACCGCGATGACCGAGACCCTGACCGACGCCGACGTGGCGTTCTTCCGCGAGCACGGCTACCTGCTGCCGGGCCGCCCGCTGCTGCCGGAGGCCCGCCTCTCCTGGCTGGAGCAGATCTTCAACGAGCATCTCAGGGACAAGGGCGACAAACTCTCCGACGAGCTCGACACGCCGCACTACCGCGACGAACGGCTGCTGGACCTGCTGCTCTCCGACGAGGTGCTCGACTGGATCGAGCCGCTGATCGGCCCCGACATCGCCCTCTGGTCGAGTCACTTCATCTCGAAGGACCCCTTCACCGGCCGGGCCACGCCGTGGCACGAGGACAGCGCGTTCTGGGAGGGACGGTTCGACGACTACGACCACATCGTCACGATCTGGCTCGCCCTGGAAGACGGCTCGTCCGAGGAGAACGGCTGCATGAGGGTCATCCCCGGCTCCCACCTGAACGGCGGCTTCTCCGACGGCTACCGGCCGACCGACATGACCGAGCAGACCTTCCACGCCGAGCTCGCCGGGGTGGACGAGTCGAAGGCCGTCTCCTTCGAGCTGCGCCGCGGCGAGTTCTCGATGCACGACGGCCGGATCGTGCACGGCGCCAGGGCCAACACCAGCGCCAGGCGCCGCACCGGCTACACCATGCGGTACTTCCCGAGCTCGGTGAAGATGCGCGACGTCCCGCAGAACGAGGGCTGGAGGATCTGGCTGGCCCGCGGGCGTGACCTGGCCGGCAACGACTACGCGAACGCGCCGGCCGGCGCATGAGGCTGGGGCTGCTGACCGCCTGCCTGCCGGGCGAGCCGCTGGAGGAGATCGCCCGCTGGGCCGGCGCGCACGGGTACGCCGCCCTGGAGGTCGCGGCCTGGCCCAGGCGGCCGGGACGCGACTGGGAGGCCGGGCATCTGAACGTCGAGGACTTCGGGCCGGCTGAGGCCGAAAGGGTCAACGCGCTGCTCGACCGGCACGGCCTGAGCATGTCGGCGGTCGCGTACTACGAGAACAACCTGCACCAGGACCCCGAGGTGCGGGCGGCGACGCACGCGCACCTGCGCCGGTGCGTCGACGCCGCCCAGCTGCTCGGCGTCGGCCTGGTCGGCACGTTCGTCGGCCGCGACGTGACGCTCACGACGGCGGAGAACCTGCGGCTGGCCGAACGGGTGCTGCCGCCGCTGGCCGAGTACGCCGCCGCCCGCGGCGTCCGCCTCGTGATCGAGAACTGCCCGATGGAGGGCTGGCATCCCGACGGCTACCCGGCCAACCTCGCCTACTCGCCCGAGCTGTGGGGCTGGATGGCCGAGCTCGGGCTGTGGCTCAACTACGACCCCTCGCACCTGGTCTGGCTCGGCATCGACCCGATCGCGGCGATCGAGGCGCACGCGGAACGGATCCTGCACGTCCAGGCCAAGGACGTCGAGGTGCACCCCGACGCGCGCAACCGGTACGGGGTCTTCGGGCAGGTGCTCGACCGGCGGCCCTGGGAGAGCGGCTGGTGGCGTTACCGCGTCCCCGGCCACGGCGAGGTCGACTGGCCGCGGCTGATCGACGCGCTGCGCGGGAACGGGTACGACGGCGTCGTCTCCGTAGAACACGAGGACCCGGTCTGGAGCGGCGACCCCGGCCGCGTCCGCCAGGGCCTGGCCATCGCCCAGGCCGTCCTCGCCCCGCACATCCGCACCTGACCGCGCCGCACGTCCGCACCTGACCGCACGTCCGCACCTGATCGGCCTCGCACGACCGCACCTGCTCGATCCACCTGCTCGATCCACCTGCTCGACCCACCTGATCGGCCCGCACCTGATCGACCCGCCAGGAGGCTCGTCCCATGCACCGCGGTGTCTACTTCGACGCCTGGTTCCCCCGCCAGCACTGCTACCACCCGAGCCTTCCGCCGCGCCGCCTGCGCATGGTGGACGACCTGGTCGACTACCACGCCACCGTGCTGGTGTGGGCGGCCATGGGCGGCGGCTCGCTGGCCCTGCCGTACCTCGAACAGGAGGCGTTCGGCCCGGTCGACGCCCGCTCCCGCTTCTACGGCTTCGTCAACGACAGCGAGTTCATCGCCGCCTGCCACGAGCGCGGCATCAAGGTGCTCGGCATCGTGTTCGAGGCCCAGGGCTGGGAGTTCCCGGTCGAGCTGACCGACGCGGAGGACGCCGTCCTCGCCCTGAACGAGCTGCGCGGCGCGGGCAAGCGCGACTGGATGGGGCTGCGCGAGTTCTCCGCCAACCGCTACCCGAAGCTCTGGAAGCCGGTGGAGCACTACTTCCCCGGCGGGCTGGTCAACTCCGACGGCGAGCCGGTCACCGACCTGATCGAGGAGTGCGTGGCCCGCGACATCCACGGCCGGCCCTGCCACGCGCACTGGGTGGAATGCCCTGATCGCGAACATCAGTGCTTCTACATGGACCGCAACAACCCCGTCTGGCGCGAGTACCTCAAGGCCGTGATCAGGATCCAGATCGACGCCGGCGTCGACGGCATCCAGCTGGACGAGGCCGAGCTGCCGATGGGCGCGTTCCAGTACGGCGCCTGCTTCTGCAAGGACTGCATGAAGGGCTTCCGCGCCTACCTCCAGGAGCGCAGGCCCGCGAACGCGCTGCTCGACGGCGTCGACCTGGAGACGTTCCACTACGGCGACTGGCTGCTCGCCCAGGGCCACGACTTCAAGACCGGCCGCGCGTCGGCGCCGCTGTTCGGCGACTACTACGCCTTCCAGTGCCGGTCGATCAAGAAGTACTTCGCCGAGCTCGCCGATTTCGCCCGCGCGTACGGCAGGTCGCGCGGCCGCGAGATCATCGTCTCGGGCAACTTCTTCAACCTCGAACCGATGTACCTCGCCCTCGCCGACGACGTGGACCTGATCATCACGGAGATGCGGAACACGACCTACCGCCAGCCCGAGTGGTACCGGTACGTCGCCGCGTTCGCCGGCGGCAAGGACGTCGTCGTGGTCGAGAACCCGTACGGCGGCGTCGTCCCCGAGCTGATCGGCCTGCTCGGGAAGGGTAAGGGCCACGACCTGTTCCGGCTGTCGTCGTTCGAGGCGGCGGCGATGGGTGCGAACATGTCGGTGCCCTACGGCTCCTGGATGGGCAGCGTCATCGAGGACTCCTTCTACGCCCCCCACGAGCTGGCGAGCGAGATCCAGGCGTTCCTGGCCGGCCACGAATGGCTGTTCGCGCGCAGGACCGCCAACGAGGTCGCGGTCGTCTTCAGCGTCGAGAGCACGCGCGAGCTGATCGGCAAGGCGGACGTCAGCGACAACACCAGCAACGCGCGCGACGAGTCGGTGGTGGTGCCGTACCGCGTCGTGACCAGGACGCTGTCGGACGCCGCGGTGCCGTACGACGTGGTCATCTGGCCGGACGGCGTCACCGCTCCCGACCGGTCCGGCGCCGAGGCGCTGCTGCGCTACTCGACCGTGATCCTGCCCGACGTGCACGCGCTGACCGCGAGCCAGGCCGCCGCCGTCGAGGGGTACCTCGCGGCCGGCGGGACGGTCGTCGTCACCGACCGGGCGGCTAGCTCACTCCCGCCGCACCCGGGCGTCCGCACCGCCCGCCACGACGTGCTCGGCGAACTGCTCCCGCACGGCAGGCAGGTCGGGACCACCGCGCAGGTCGCCGCGAACCTCCAGCACCTCGCCGACGGCTCCTACGCGCTGCACCTGGTCAACTACGACTACGACCGCGACGCCGACGCTGTACGAGCCCTCACCGGGGTGCCGCTCCGCGTGCGGCTGCCCGAGGCCAGGAGACAGGCGACCATGGTCGCGAGCGACGGCACGCGGACGCCGCTGACGCCGGCCCGCGAGGACGACGCGCACGTCGTACGGCTTGACTCGCTGGGCGTGTACACGATCGTGGTCTTCCACGACGGGGAGCTGCCGTGAGGATCGCGGCGCTGCGCGGGCGCGAGACCTTCGAGATCGAGCACGCTCCGGTCCCGGCGATCGGTCCCGGCGAGGTGCTGATCCGCGTCGTGGCCTCGGGCGTGTGCGCGTCGGAGCTGGAGACCTGGCAGACGGGGCCGCCACCAGGGGAGGCCCGCTACCCGGGCCACGAGGTCAGCGGCGTGGTCGCCGCGGCCGGCGCGGAGGTCACGGAGCCGGCGGTCGGTGACCGGGTCGGCGTCTGGGTCACCGAACGCGGCTTCGCGGAGTACGTCGCGGTGCGCGCGGCGTACTGCTTCCCGGCCGGCGACGGCCCCCTCGACGAGGCGCTCGCCGAGCCGATCGCCTGCTCGCTCAACGCCGTCGAGGCCGCCGCCGCCCGCCTCGGCGACGACGTGGTCGTCATCGGGGCCGGCTTCATGGGCAACCTGGTGCAGCGGCTCTCCGCCCTGCGCGGCCCCCGGCAGCTGATCGTGGCCGACGCCCGCGCCGACGCGCTGGAACGCGCCGCGCGGCTCGGCGCGACCCGCACCGTGGACGTGACGAAGGAGTCGCTGCCCGACGTCGTACGCTCTCTCACCGGCGGGCGCGGCGCCGACGTCACCTTCGAGTGCACCGGCACCCAGCCCGCGCTCACGGCGTGCGGCGACGTCACCCGGATGAGCGGCACGATCGCGATCGTCGGCTTCCACCAGGGCGCCGACCGCACAGTTCCGCTCTCCTACTGGAACTGGATGGCCTTCACGATCGTCAACGCCCACTTCCGCGACGTCGGGGTGATCATGCGCGGCATGGAGACCGGGATGCGGCTGCTGTCCGGCGGCGTGCTGTCGATGGACGGCCTGGTCAGCCACCGCTTCCCGCTGGAGGAGATCAACGCCGCCTTCGTCACCCTGCGCGACAAGCCCGAGGGGTTCGTGAAGGCGGTGGTGACGTTCCCGGAGGCGTGACGCCCGGCGGGTCAGGCGGTGCCGCGTTCGACCAGCTGGCAGGGCAGCACGACCGTCCGCCCGGCCCCGGTGTAGCGGCCGGACGTCCGGCTCATCAGCAGGTCGCCCGCCGTGCCGCCGGCCTCGTAGGCCGGGTTGCGCACGGTGGTCAGCTGCGGCGTCACGATCGTGGCGGCGTCGACGTCGTCGAAGCCGACGATGGCCACGTCGTCAGGGACGGACAGGCCCAGCTCGTGGGCCACGTCGAGCGCGCCGATCGCCATCAGGTCGTTGGCGCAGAAGACGGCGTCGGGCCGGTCCTTGAGCGCCATCAGCGTCCGCATGGCCGTGTAGCCGCCCTTGCGGGTCCAGTCGCCGCGCACCATGCGCTCGCCCGGGACCTTCAGCTTCGCGGCCTGCATCGCCGAACGGAAGCCCGCCGTGCGCGTCATGCCGTAGTGCGGCGGCCCCTGGATCATCGCGATGCGCCGGTAGCCGCGCGCGGCCAGCAGCGCGCCGGCGGCGCGGGAGCCGGTCTCGTCGTCGGGGATGACCGCGTCGCACAGCGGATGGTCGAGCTGGCCGCCGACGCAGACGATGGGGGTCTGCTGCTCGACCTGCCCGAACTCGACCTGCGAGGCGGTCTCGCCGGAGGCGAAGACGATGCCGTCGACGCCGCGGTCGAGGGCGTCCTGGAAGAACTTGCGCTCCCGTTCGTGCTGGCCGTCGGTGTTGCACACGTACGTGCCGACGCCGGCGGCGTCCACGGCGTCGGCCAGGCCCCGGGTGAGCACGGCGTAGAACGGGTTGGTGATGTCGGGGACGACGACCGCGATCATGTGCGATCGCCTGGTCCGCAGGTTGCGGGCGACGATGTTGGGCCGGTAGCCGAGCTCGCGGATGGCCGCCAGCACGGTGCCCCGGGTGGCCGCGCCGACCGCGCGTTTGCCGGACAACACGTGGGAGACGGTCGTGGGGCTCACCCCCGCGTGGCTGGCGACCTGCGCGATTGTCACACGAGAGTGTTGATTCGACGCGCTCTCGCTCCTGGACATGGCGGTATCTTACTGGGAATCCTGCGGCAAAACGATTTGACGGGTCGGTCGTCATGATCGACGTGCCGGGCGCCGCCGCGTCGGACCGGCTGAAGCGGCTCGCTCCCGGGGGATCTCGGGGCCGTCACAATCTGCACGGACGCCAAGTGAATCCATTGACAAAACGCCCAGCTCTTGGCGAGACTGCCCGCCAAGACGCCAATCGATTTGCATCAGGTCAAGAACTCCGTATCTCCTCTGAGCAGTAGGGAGCGGGTGTGGTGAGAATCCATGGATCCCGGTCGGCTCCGGCGGTCATCGCGTTGGCGCTCGCGACGTCTCTGAGCCTCGCGTCGTGCGGCGGCGGCGGCGAGCGGCCGAACACCGACGTGGGCAAGGGCACGGGCCCGGTGGCGGACCCGGCCTCGCCGCAGACGGTGACGTTCTTCTCCTGGGTCGGCAACGAACCCCAGATGAAGAAGATGGCCGCCGAGTTCCACGACAAGCACCCGAACATCACCATCAAGTTCGAGAACGCCCCCGCCGAGCAGGCGCAGCAGGTGCTCAGCACCCGCATCGCCGGCAACACCGCCCCCGACGTCGCCTACATCAACGCCAGCGACACCAACGACTACGCCGCCAGAGGGGCGCTCGTCGACCTCGGCGGCTACATGAGCCGCAGCCAGGTGGTGAAGCCGGACGACTACGTCGACGGGTTCAAGACGTTCGTCACCTGGAACGGCAAGATGTGGGGGCTGCCGTTCGACGGCGAGACGACCGGCCTGTTCTACCGGACCGACCGCTTCAAGGAGGCCGGCCTGGCCGGCCCGCCGAAGACGTGGGAGGAGTTCAAGGCCGCCGCCGCCAAGCTCACCGACGCCGCGAACGGCAAGTACGGCTTCGAGATGTTCGCCTCGGAGGCGGCCTACTACTTCTACCCCTGGCTCTACCAGGCCGGCGGCGAGACCCTGACCCAGGACGGCAAGGACGTCGCCTTCGACAGCGCGGCCGGCAAGACGGCCGCCGCTTTCTACGTGGACCTGGCCAAGTACGCCCCGCGCGACTACTTCAACTCCAACTCCTACGACGGCCGGGTGGCCTTCGCCAAGGGCGACGTGGCGATGTACGTCGCGGGCGCCTGGTTCGCCGGCACCCTCGCCGACGAATACCCCAAGATCACCGGCAAGTGGGCCGCGGCGCCCCTGCCCGACGGGGCCGCCGGCTGCAAGACCACCATCGCCGGGGACTCGCTGGTGATGTTCAACAAGACGAAGGTCTCCGACGCCGCCTGGCTGTGGATGGAGTTCCTCTCCCAGCCGGACAACCTGGCCGCGTGGACGTACAAGACCGAGGGCACGCTGCTGCCGCCGACGAAGGCGCTGCTCGGCAGCGACGACCTGGCCAAGGAGAAGCCGGTGCTGAAGCCGTTCGCCGACCTGATGGCCTGCGGCGTCGCGAGCGCGGCGCCCAACCCCAAGTATCCGCGGATCGAGACAGTGCTCAACGAGGAGCTCAGCAAGGCCATCTACGGCGAGCAGACCCCGGCCGAGGCGCTGGACAACGCCGCCACGCAGGGCCGGGCGATCCTCGCCCGCGGCTGACCGGGCGAGTGGTCAGGCCCGGCGGCGTACGGAGGAGAGGAAAAGGCATGAACAGGCGCGGCCTCCCGGCCCGGGTCTGGAAGGAACGTTCGGCGTACGTCTTCCTGCTGCCCGGCATGGTGATCTTCTCGGTCTTCACGCTGGCCGCCCTGGTCTTCGCCGTCTACCTGACGTTCCACCGGTGGAGCATCATCGAGCCGGACAAGCCGTTCGTCGGCCTGGACAACTACCGCGACATGATGCACGACGAGCGGTTCGTCGAGTCGGTGCTGAACACCGTCTACTTCAGCGGCGCCTCGGTCCCGCTCTCGATGGTGACGGGACTGCTGCTCGCGCTGCTGGTCAATCTGCCGCTGCGGATGCGCGGCCTGTTCCGGGCCGCGTTCTACCTGCCCGTCGTCACCCCGTTCGTGGTCTCCGCCATCCTCTGGAAGTGGCTCTACAACAGTGACTACGGACTGTTCAACTACTACCTGCTGCAGGCGCACATCATCGACGACCCGCTGCTGTGGCTGTCGGACAAGAACATCGCGATGCCGGCCGTCATCCTGATGAGCGTCTGGGCGGGCGCCGGATTCTCGATGGTGGTCTACCTCGCCGGGCTGCAGGCGATTCCCCAGGAGCTCTACGAGGCGGCCCGGATCGACGGCGCCGGCGCCTGGCACCGCCTGCGGTACGTCACCATCCCCATGCTCCGGCCCACCACCCTGTTCCTGCTCGTCATGGGCATCATCAGCTCACTGCAGGTCTTCACCCAGATCTTCGTGATGACCAACGGCGGACCGGTCAACAGGACGACGACGATGGTCTACTACATGTATCTCTGGGCGTTCAAGTACTTCGACATGGGTTACGCCAGCACGCTGGCGTTCGCGCTCTTCCTCATGCTGCTCGTCTTCACGGCGTTGCAACTGCGCCTGGCCCGGCGCGGGGCCGTCGCATGACCGGCCAGTTCGGGCTGCGGCAGAAGGCGCTCACGTACCTGGTGCTCGCCCCGCTCGCCATCCTGTTCCTGGCGCCGTTCGCCTGGCTGGTCAGCGCCTCGTTCCAGCCGATGGGGGAGATCTTCTCCAGCACGCCGCACTGGATCCCGCAGGACGCGACGCTGGAGGGGTACAAGGGCTTTCTGAACGTCGGCCAGCTCACCAAGGCCCAGCAGGCCCAGGGGCACGGCGACTGGCGGTGGTTCGTCAACAGCGCCGTCGTCGCGGTCACGATCACCGTGCTGCAGACGTTCTTCAACGCGCTGTGCGCGTACTGCTTCGCCAAGCGCCGCTTCCCCGGACGGAACGGGATCTTCGTCCTCTTCCTGGCGACCATGATGGTCCCCGGGCAGGTCACCCTCATCCCGAACTACCTCATCATCCAGCACATCCCCTTCTTCGGCGGCAACGACTGGATGGGGAACGGCGGTCACGGCTGGCTCGACTCCTACTGGGGCCTGATCATGCCGGGGATCGTGTCGGCGTTCGGCATCTTCCTGCTCCGCCAGTACATGCTCTCCATCCCGGACCAGCTGCTGGAGGCGGCCCGCATCGACGGCGCGGGCGAGTTCCGCATCTTCCGCTCCGTCGTGCTGCCGCTGTGCGGGCCGGCCCTCGCGGCGAACGCGATCTTCACCTTCCAGGGGGCGTGGGAGGACTTCTTCTGGCCGCTGATCATCATGTCCAGCCCGGAGAAGATCACCGCGCCCGTGGGCCTCGCGCTCTTCGTGGTGCAGAACCGCACGTCGTGGACGTTGTTGTTCGCCGGCTCGGTGATCGCCGCCCTGCCTATGATCGTCGTGTTCCTCGTCTTCCAGCGCAGGTTCGTGCAGGGCATCGCCCTCACCGGGATCAAGGGGTGACATGACGATGGCAAATCCGGCACATCCGGCACATCCGGCACATCGGGACGAGGTGCGCGACGTGCTCGCCCGGCTGCTCGAAGCCGGGAACGGCGTGCTGAGATGCGCGCCCGCCTGGGTCGCGCGCGACTTCCTGCCTCCGGGCCGGCGGCTCGGCCTGCCCGAGCACGCCTACGACGCGGGGGAGCGCGGCGCGATCTGCGAGCGGTGGCTCGCCTCGACGACGAAAGCCGACAACCGCGTCGGCCCTCCTGACGAAGGGCTCAGCCACGTCGTGGGGGAGCACGGCGAACGGCTGCTGCTGCGCGACGCCGTGGCCGCCGACCCCGCCGCGATCCTCGGCGCGGCGTACGCCGCCACGCACCCCGCCGGGCTCGGCCGGCTGGCGAAGATCTTCGACTACGCCTACCGGCTGCCGTACCACATCCATCCGCCCCAGGAGTTCGCCTCCCTGGTCGGCCGGAACGCCAAGGACGAGTCGTACCACTTCCTGCCGGGCGCCGAGCCGGGCGCGCATCCGGAGACGTTCTTCGGCGTGCACCCGTGGATCGCGGAGCGGGCCGCGTACGACGTCTTGCTGCCCTACCTCGTCGACTGGGACAGCGACCTGATCCTGCGGCACGCCCGCGCGGAGCTCCAGGTCGCCGGCGAGGGCTTCCACGTGCCGTCCGGCGTGCTGCACGCCCCCGGCACCGCCCTCACCCTCGAACTGCAGGAGGACTCCGACGTCCTGGCGATGTTCCAGGCGCTCAACGCCGGCCGGATCATCTCCAAGGACCTGCTGTTCAAGGACGTCCGCCCGCGCGACCGGGCCGAGCACGGCGAACGGTTCCCGCTCGGCTTCGTGGACTGGGAGGTCAACGGCGACCCCTGGTTCTACGAGAACCGCCACCTCAGCCCGCTGCCGGTCGCCGGCGCGGACGGCGACGGCGCGGAGACCTGGGTTTTCTACAACACCGGCAAGTACGCGGGCAAGCGCCTCGTCGTCCCGCCGGGCGGGGTGCACCGGGTGCGCGAGCCCGGGGTGTACAGCGTGTTCGCCTGGACGGGGGAGGGGAGGTACGCCGGGCAGGAGGTGCGTGGGGGTGAGCCGGGGATGGACGAGCTGGTGGTGAGCTTCGACGCGGCGACCCGGGAGCACGAGGTCGTCAACACGGGCCAGGAGGACCTCATGGTGTTCCAGTTCTTCGGACCCGACCTGCACACGGAGACACCGTCCATCGCGGGCCGGGCGCGGTGACGTCGGACGTGGCTCGGACGGTCACGTGTGCAGCACGACCTGGCCGTCCCGCTGGGTGACCCGGTAGGTCTTGAGCCCGACGCGCTCCGGCTCCAGCAGCGAGCGGCCGCTCTCCAGGTCGAACTCCCAGCCGTGCCAGGGGCAGCGGATCACCCGGCCGGCCCGGCCGTAGACGTACTCGTGCGGGCCGGCCGCGACGAGGGTGCCGCTCAGCGAGCCCGTGCACAGTGACGCGCCCATGTGCGGGCACCGGTCGCTGATCGCGAAGAACTCATCACCGACGCTGATGACGCCGACCGGCCGCCCGTTCACCTCGACCGTCCTGCACCCGTCCCCGCGCACTTCCTCGACGCTGCCGACCAGGATCTCCACGCGCACCCCCACGATCCTCTACCGCCATGCCAATCGATTTGCTATCCATAACTATGAGGGCTTCGCACCGCCTCCGCAACGATCGCCCGGACAGGAGTTCCCATGGCCGACCCGCGTGACCAGACCCTCGCCGAGGCGTCCGCGCCGAGCCGCTACCGGCTCGTCGACTGCGACGTCCACCCGATCACCAAGCGCGGCCTCGCGGAGCTCAGGCCGTTCCTGTCCCAGGCCGAGCAGCGCCGCCTGGGCCTGGACGAGCGGCGGAACCTGACCACGATCGGGCATCGTGAGGCCGTGTCGATCCCGCGGAACATGCTCTACGTCAACCAGGCCGGCGTCCTGCGCGACGACGCCCGCGCCCCGGACGGCTCCGCGCCGGGCGCCGACCCGGCCTTCACCGCCCGGCAGCTGCTCGACGGCAACGGCATCGACCGCGCGGTGCTCATCGGCGGCGAGGTGCTGGGGCTCGGCGCCATGCCCGACCCGGACGCCGCGGCGATGATCGCCTCGGCCTACAACCGGTGGCTCGCCACGACCTGGTTCGACGCCGACGACCGCTACCGCGGCTACATCGTGGTCGGCGCGCGGGACCCGCTGCTCGCGGCCAGGGAGATCCGGCGCGCGGCCGAGGACCGGCGCTTCGTCGGCGTGCTGCTGCCGCTCACCGACACGCTGATGGGGCTGCGGCACTACTATCCGATCTACGAGGCCGCGAACGAGCTCGGCCTGCCGGTCGCCGTCCACCCCAACTCCGGCGAGGGCATCTTCCGCACCTCGCCGCCGATGGCGGGCGGGACGCCGACGTACTACGTCGAGTGGCACAGCGGGCTGAGCCAGGTGTTCCAGGCGAACGTGATCAGCCTCGTCTGCCACGGGGTGTTCGAACGCTTCCCCAACCTCAAGGTGATCGTCACCGAGGGCGGGCTGGGCTGGATCCCCGACGTCATGTGGCGGCTGGACAAGAACGTCAGAGGGCTGCGCGACGAGGTGCCCTGGGTGCGGCGGCTGCCCAGCGAGTACATCCTGGACCACGTCCGGTTCACCACGCAGCCGCTGCCGGAGCCGAAGCGCCGCCACCACCTGCACGTGCTCTGCGAGATCGCCCACGCCGAGCGCACGCTGATGTTCAGCTCCGACTATCCGCACTGGGACTTCGACGACCCGCGGCACGCGCTGGGGACGCTGCCGGCGGCGATCAGGCAGCGGGTGAGCAGCGAAAACGCGGTGGAGACGTACGGCGACCGGCTCTGACGCACCCCGCACCGACCGCGGCGCTCACCTTGTTGACCGGTGCCCGCCCGTTCACCGGCGCCCGCCCGTTCACCGGTGTCCGCCCGTTCACCGGTGCCCGCCTGCTCTCCGGCGCTCACCCCGCTCGTCGGCGTCCGCTGCGCTCGTCGGCGCGCGTCGCTGGTCAGAGCGGCGGGCGGGCGGGGGCCCGCTGGAAGGCGCGCAGGATCGCGGCGTAGGCGGGCTTCGGCTGGAGGTCCTGGTCGAACGGCAGCGGCCGCCGCGCGGCGCCGTCCGGGCGCGGATAGTCCTCCTGCAGCCAGGTGTAGCGGTCGCTCAGCCCGAAGTTGAGCACCACCTTCACCGCCGGCTCGCGAAGGGTCACGGACAGGTAGCGCGCGTACACCTCCGCCACGGCCGCGTCCCGGCTGGGGATGTCGGCGTCCAGCCCGTCGTCCTGGACGTCCATCTCGGTGATGAAGACGGACAGGCCGCGCGCCGCGACGGCCGACAGGAAGGCCCGGTAGGCGGGTGCGTCGAAGCTCTGGGCGAACCCGTCCGCGTTCAGGTGGGCCTGGATCCCCAGCGCGTGCACCGGGACGTTCCTGCTCCTCAGATGGTCGATGGCCTTGAGCATCGACCGGCGGCGGGCGGGCGCGTCCGGCCCGGTCTCGAACCCGAACTCGTTGATGAGCAGCAGCGCGCCGGGGTCGCACCGGTGGGCGAGCCGGAACGCCTCCTCGACGTAGCCGGGCCCGATCGTCTGGTACCAGGGCTCGGCCGTCCAGAAGCCGTCGGCGTCCTTGTCCTCCCCGTCGGTCACCTCGTTGGCCACCACCCAGGCCCGCACCCGTCCGGCGTAGTGGGCGACCTCCCGCCGGATCGTCCCGAAGAGCAGCTCACGCGCCTCCCGGCGGCCGAGGCCGAACAGGGCGTCCGGCTCCCAGCCCTCACCCAGCCCCTCGTCCCAGACCAGGTGGGCAGCGAGCACCGGCTGTCCGTTGCCGGTGGCGAACGACACGATCTGGTCGCCGTAACCGAAGTCCAGCGGTGCGTCCGGCGTCGGCTTGAGCCGGTACCACAGCAGGTCGTCCTCGGTGAGCAGCATCCCGCTCTCCCGCGCGTACAGCGCCGCGTAGCCGGCGTCCGGCTGCACCTGCCACGTCGCGGCCGAGGAGCCGTACCGGATCCCCTTGGCCAGCGCCGCCCGGTGCAGCCGTCCGGACGGCGCCGCCTGCCCCGGCCCGCCGGAGAGAGGCGACTGGTGCAGCCGGCCGGACGGCGCCGCCCAGGCCGTGCCCGTGAACGCCGACGCACCACCACCCAGCAACGCCGCGGCTCCCAGGCCGCCGGCCTTGATGAACGACCTCCGGCGCAGACCTTCATGACCTGCCATCGCCTTCTCCTTCGCCGAGCTGTTCGAAGAATGACGCGCCATGCAAATCGATTTCCCTACAGATACACCCGCCGCTCGCGTCCTGGGAAGACCCAAGATCGCCCCGCCCCGGCAGCCACCCCGGCCCCGGCTCCGACCCGACAGCCGCCCCGCCCCTGTCCAAGAAGCCGACTGCGCCCCTGACCGAGAGCCGGCTTCGGCCCACTCGGCAGCCGCAACGGCCGACCCGAAACTCCGGAGTTGTGGTTCGGCGGCAGAAAGCGGAGACCTTTGACCTGGCGCAGCCGTAAAGGGCCGATTCGCATATCCGAATTTCCGCCGGAGTATCGCAGTTTTGTCTGATATGCGCAATATTTGTGACAAAGAATGCCATTAGCCCATTTGCATGACGATGAATCTTTCTCGGAGACAGCCACCCAGTCATGATGAGTCGTGATATTTCGCCTCACATCGACTCGACAAGGAGCGCTGATGAGAAGACTGCTGACCGCCGTCGCCGTCGCGGTGGCCGCCGTCATGTGCCTTTCGCCCGTGCCCGCGGGAGCGTCGGCGCAGCTGTTCGGCCCCAGCACGAACGTCTGCGCCAACGCCCCCATCCCCACCGGCTCGATGCCCACGGCCTATTTCGACTGGTACCAATGCGGCCAGCCCGGCACCATCTACTACAACGCCAAAACCGTCAAGGTCATCAGCGACACCTCCGCCGGCGGCACGGTGACCACCTGCATCACCCCTCCGCCCCCGGCCGGGTTCTACGCCACGGCGCTGTCGTACTCCATCAATTGTGAGATCAGCAAGACGCCCAACGGCGTGCTGAACAATCAGCAGACGCTGACCAACCTCAACGGTCTTCCCTCCGGTCGAACGCTCGTCATCTGCGGCGTCCAGTCGGCGCCGCCCGGCTGGACCGTCGTCGCCGTCGTGCAGACCTACCTGTGCGTGTACGCCCGAGGCGGCGGGGTCGGCGACAACGCCGTATCGATCCGCAAACTCTGAGGCCTGATCGTCCGCTCGGGCGAACGCGGCCGTTCACGGGAACACCCGGTGGCCCCGGCCTGGCACGCGGGCTGCGCGCTCCCGGCGACCGCTTGACCTGGGGCCGCCGGGAGCGCGCAGGTCTCGCCGAAGATCTCCTGGATCAACGAGAATGACCGCCGGCCGATCAGGCGACGGCGCCGATCCGGTACAGCCCGGGCCCGCCGGCGAAGAAGTAGTCCTTGGTCCTGTCGCCGTCGATGGCGACGGCGCCCAGGTAGTCGTCGACGTCGAGGGTGTCCTCCTCCCAGAGGTAGAGGACCGCGTTCGGGGCCACGCACTTGTCGACCTCGACCCGCTGGTTCACGGCGATCGACACGTAGTCCGCGGTCGCCGGCCAGACCCTCACCCCGGTGCTGGTGTTGATGTACACCTCGTCGTGCCCGTTCTCGGTGATCTCGAGAGCCCGGAGCCCGTCGAGGAACACGTTCCCGCCACAGGTCAGCGCGGCGGCGCTCTGGCCGGCGACCGCCGCCGAGGCCCCGCTGACGGCCAGACACGCGGCCACCGTGCCCACGGCCGCGAGTCGCGACAGCTTCCGCCAGGTACGCATACCGATTCCCTTCCGCCGTTCACTGGAATCTCCAAGCGAACACGACGACGTGCACAAACGGGCTTCGGCGCGACCTCACCGCAGGTCAGCAGGGCGGTGCTCCCGGGATGGGTACGGGATCCGGACACCGGGAAGGGCGGCGCACGCGGCGGGACCCGGACGCGGAGGGTGGCGCACGCGCAGGGATCCACATGCCGGCCACTTCCGTCGGTGGCCGGTGGCATGATCCGGCCATGACGGTCTTCACCCCGCCTCCGGCCACCGCGGCCTGGCAGCACCTCGACGTACGCACCGGCTTCGAGGTCGTCTACCTCCGCTCCACCCCCGGCGGCTATCGCGTCGAGGGCTGCACGACCGCGGTCGAGGACGGCGACGCCTGGGTCGTCGACTACATCATCGAACTCGACCCGGGCTGGGCCACCCGCTCGGCCCGGCTGACGAGCCGTTCCGCCCGGGGCGAGCGTCACCTCACCCTGGAGACCGACGGCGCCGGCCACTGGCGGCTGGACGGCGAGCCGGCACCCTGGCTGGACGGATGCCTCGACGTCGACCTGGAGTCCTCAGCCCTCACCAACGCGTTCCCCGTACACCGGCTGCACCTCGACGTGGGCGCCGCCTCACCTGCTCCCGCGGCCTTCGTCCGAGCCACCGACCTGGCCGTCGAACGGCTGGAGCAGCACTATGCCCGGTTGCCCGACGGCGGCGGGCGACAGCGCTACGACTACGCCGCGCCGGTCTTCGACGTCGCCTGCCGCCTGACGTACGACGAGTCCGGCCTCGTCCTCGACTACCCCGGCCTGGCCGTCAGAACCGCTTGACGAAGCCATCACCCCCGTTCGCCTCAGACCTCGCCCAGCGCTCGCGGGGCCGGAGCTCTTCCTGATCATGTGTCATGGGTGGGGCCGCGTCGACGTTTCCCGCTGGGCGGCGCCGGGCGGACGCGGGTGCGAAGGGAATCAGCCGGGCAACCGTGCGGTGAGGGAGGGGTGGCGGGAGGTGGCCCGGGGGTGAGGCGTGTGGTGGGGTGCGTCACTATGTTTACGTAAACATTTGTAAGCCTCCCCTTGGAGATCGACAGTGATGGCTGATCGCCCGTTTCGCTGGCTTCGCCGGCCCGCCGCATCCCCCCGCGGGCTGAGCTACGGCGCGGACTACAACCCCGAGCAATGGCCCCCGCACATCTGGCGGCAGGACGTCGAGGCGATGCGCCGGGCGGGTGTGACCATCGTGTCGCTGGCGATCTTCTCGTGGGCCCGGTTGCAGCCCGCCGCCGACCGGTGGACGTTCGAATGGCTGGACGAGGTCATGGACCTGCTGCACGAGGGCGGCATCGCGGTCGATCTGGCCACCGCCACGGCCTCCCCGCCCCCGTGGCTGACGGCCGCGTACCCGGAGATCCTGCCCGTCGACCACGAGGGCCGCACCCTGTGGCCGGGCGGGCGCCAGCACTGGCGCCCCACCTCGCCGGTCTTCCGCGAGCACGCGCTGCGCCTGGTCCGCGCCATGGCGGAACGCTACGGCGACCACCCGGCGCTGGCCGCCTGGCACATCTCCAACGAGCTGGGCTGCCACAACGCCTACGACTACTCCGACGACGCCGCCGCGGCGTTCCGCACCTGGCTGCGCGCCCGTTACGGCACCGTCGAGGAGCTCAACCGGGCCTGGGCCACGTCGTTCTGGTCGCAGCAGTACGGCGACTGGAGCGAGATCCTGCCACCCCGCCTGGCCGCCTCCTTCCCCAACCCCACTCAGCAGCTCGACTTCCGCCGCTTCTCCTCCGACGCGCTCAAGGAGCACCTGCGCGCCGAACGCGACCTGCTGGCCGAGCTGACCCCCGGCATCCCGGTCACCACCAATTTCATGGTGATGGGCGAGACCAGGAACATGAACTACGCCGACTGGGCCGGCGAGGTCGACTTCGTCTCCAACGACCACTACCTGCTGACCGGCACGCAGGCCCGCGACGAGCTGTCGTTCTCGGCGAACCTCACCGGCAACCTGGCGGGCGGCCGGCCCTGGTTCCTGATGGAGCACTCCACCAGCGCCGTCAACTGGCAGCCGGTCAACCTGGCCAAACCGCCCGGCGGCCTGGCCCGCGACTCGCTCACGCACGTCGCCCACGGCGCCGACGCCGTCTGCTTCTTCCAATGGCGGCAGTCGGCCGGCGGCGCCGAGAAGTACCACTCGGCGATGATCCCGCACGCCGGCACCGACAGCGAGGTCTTCCGGGACGTCACCGACCTCGGGGCGACCCTCCGGGCGCTCGCGCCGGTCGCCGGCACCCGCCGCCGCCCCGCCCAGGCGGCCATCGTCTTCGACTGGGACTCCTGGTGGGCCGCCGAACTCGACTCCCACCCCACCTCGCTGCTGCGCTACCGGCAGGAGGCGCTCGACTGGTACTCGGCGCTCACCGCGGCCGGCATCCGCGTGGACGTCATCCCGGCCGGTGGGCAGGACGACACCTCGTTCGACCGGTACGCGCTGCTCGTGGCCCCGATTCTGCACGTGGTGCCGCAGGACCTCGCCGACCGCCTGACCCGGTACGCCACCTCCGGCGGTCACCTGGTCACCACGTACTTCTCCGGCATCGTGAACGAACACGACCAGGTCTGGCTCGGCGGCTACCCCGGCGCTCTGCGCGACCTGCTCGGCATCCGCATCGAGGAGTTCGCGCCCCTCTTGGACGGCGAGCGGGTGGAGCTGGACCTCGGCGTGGCCGGCACGCTGTGGACCGACCGCGTCGAGGTCACCGAGGAGGACGTGGAGATCGTCGCCCGCTACACGTCCGGACCGCAGGCGGGGCGCGCCGCCGTCACCAGACGTCGCACCGGCGCCGGCTCGGCGGCCTACGTCTCCACCCGTCTCGGCCCCGACGGCCTCGCGCCCGTGCTCGGCCGCCTGCTGGAGTCCGCCGGCGTGACCGGCGAACTCCCGGCCTCCCTGGCGGGCTCGGTGGAGCTGACCATCCGCTCCGGACCCGACGCCGACTACTGGTTCCTGATCAACCGGACGGACGACGACGTCGCCGTGGACGGGGTGGAGGGGGAGCCGATCCTGGCGCCCTCGCTGGCCAAGGACCTCAACCTCGGGCCACGCCAGGTCTGCGTGCTGCGCCGCCCGGCCCCGGAGAACGGCTGAGCGTTGGGGTCGGCTGACCGTCAAGGACGGCTGAGCGTCGAGGACGGCTGATCCCCGGACGGCTGATCCCGGGGCGGCCGATCTCCGGACGGCCACGGGGTCAGCCGTAGTAGTCGCGGATCTCCCAGTAGCGGGAGGGGTGGCCGTCACAGGTGTACTGGACGGCCTCCAGGTTGTTCGCGGTGCTCACGCCGCCGGCGATGGTCAGGCACTTGGCGGTCTGCGCGTTGCGGAACTCGACGTACTGGGCGGTGCCGTTGCCGAGCGCCCAGTACCGCGAGGGGTGCGTGTCGCAGGTGTACTGCAGGGCGACGACGTTGTTCTCGGTGCTGACGCCGCCGGCGATGGTCAGGCACTTGCCGGTCTGACGGTTCTTGACCTGGAGGTACGCGCTGGAATAGCCCCAGATGTCCCACCGGCGGGACGGATGGCTGTCGCAGGTGTACTGGACGGCGTGGACGTTGTTGTCGGTGCTGACGCCGCCGGCGATGGTCAGGCACTTGCCGGTCTGACGGTTCACCAGCTGGACGTTCGACGCGGCCCAGACGGCGGTCCCGTACGACCGAGCGGACGACCCGGCGGACGACCCGGCGGACGACCCGGCGGACGACACAGCGGATGACCCGAGGGATGGCCCGGTGGCCGATGCGGTGGCCGACGCCGGAGCGACGGCGGCGGCGCCGGCGACGGCGCCGGCGGCGAGCAGGGGTGCGATGACGGCGGCCGCCCTGCGGGCGGTCCCGTGCGGAGCAGGTGACTTCATGGACACAGCGTGTGCTCGCACGGGCCCGCCCCGCCTGAGTAGCCGGTACTCAACCGCGGCTGTGGGCGACGCGCCGCGCCGCGGCTGAACGAGCGGAACCGGCGCCCGCGCGAGTACGTTCGTGCTGTCCGTGATCTCCAGCACCGGCGAGGACCTGTCATGCGAGCCGTCACCATCCGAGACCGCGCCGCGGGCGTGGCCGGGCTCTCCCTGACGGAGGAGCCCTACCCGCACGCCGCCGAGAACGACGTGATCGTACGGGTGCACGCCGCCGCGTTCACCCCCGGGGAGCTCGACTGGCCGGGGACGTGGGTCGACCGCGCCGGCCGGGACCGCACGCCCAGCGTGGTCGGGCACGAGGTGTCGGGCGTGGTCGCCGAGGTGGGCTACGGGACCACCCTGCTTACTGTCGGCCAGCGGGTGTTCGGCTACACCGACCCGGCCCGTAACGGCACACTCGCCGAGTACGTGGCCGTGGAGGCGCGCGACCTAGCTCCGCTGCCGGCCGGGGTCGACCACACGGTGGCCGCCGCGCTGCCGATCTCGGGGCTGACCGCGTGGGAGGGGCTGTTCGACCACGGGCGCCTGACGAGCGGGCAGACCGTGCTCATCCACGGCGCGGCGGGCGGCGTCGGTTCGGTCGCCGTGCAGCTCGCCCGGGAGGCGGGGGCGCGGGTCATCGGCACGGGGCGGGCCGCCGTCAAGGACACGGTGCTGGGGCTCGGCGCGGACGCCTTCCTGGATCTGCAGGCCGACTCCCTGGAGGACGCGGGCCAGGTCGACCTGGTGCTCGACGTGATCGGCGGCGACATTCTGAACCGCTCGGCCGCGCTGGTGCGCCCCGGCGGCACGCTGGTCACCATCGCCGCGCCGCCCACGGTCCGGCCCGCCGACGGGCGGGCGATCTTCTTCGTCGTCGAGCACGACCGCGTCCGGCTCGCCGACCTGGCGCTGCGGGTCCGCGACGGGCGGCTGCGGCTGCTCGTCGGCGACGTACGGCCACTGGCCGAGGCGCCCGCCGCGTTCACCCGGTCGGGCCCCGGCAAGACGATCATCCAGGTCAGGGAAGAGGCATAGCGAAAGAGGAAAGAGGCATGGCGAAAGCACGGCGGCTCCTGGCCGAAAGTTGAACCGGCTCCTGGTTAACCTCCTGACTGCCCGGACAGCTGAACCAGGCGCTCGGCCTCCGCCCGCGTCCTCGCGGACGGCGGCCAGGCGCCCGTGGCCGCGGTCCTGCCCGCCGGTCACGAGGCTGAAGCAGAACGGGAGGAGCCGTCATGATGCGAGTACGGCCAGTTTGTGCCCTTCTGGCCGCCGGCATGGTGGCTGCGACGGCCGCCTGCGGGCCCGCGGGGGAACGCGCGACCGCCGAGCGGGCGGCCGGGGAGCGGGCCGCCGCCGGTCGTGCGCCGGTCGCCGTAGCCCCGGTGACGGAGACGCCCCCCGGCACAGAGACGCCCGTCACCACGGGGACGCCCACCGCCACGGGTACGCAGCCGCCTGAGGAAACGGTAAAAACGCTGCTGGAACAGCCGCTTCCCGGCGTCAAGGGCAAGACGTTCACGTCGAAGACCGTGGCCTTCCCGCCCGGCGGACGCTCGGTCCCGCACCGCCACGGCAACGCCTTCGTCTACGCCTACGTCGTCGAAGGCACGATGCGCAGCCAGCTCGGGGGCGAGCCCGTGCGCACGTACCGCCAAGGGGAGTTCTGGGTCGAGGCGCCGGGCGCGCACCACGTGCTCACGGAGAACGCCAGCCAGTCGGAACCGGCGAAACTGGTGGTCGTCTACATCTCCAACACAGGAGAGAAGCTCAAGGTCGACGACTGAACCGGCCGCCTGGCGGAGGAGCCGGAACCATCGTCGCGCCGGCGTCATGGTCCGCGCGGCGCAGGAGATGGATCCCGGACCGGGCCTCGGCGCGTCCCATTGGAGAGGGCAGCGCCGCCCGGTTCCGTCCACCGCATCCGTCAGCGCCACCACGATCCTCTCCTGACAGGAGGAAGAAACCCTGATGGACCCTGACGCCATCGCCCGCCGCGCGCGCCGGCACGGCTGGACCGTGCAGTTCAGCGCCGACCCCGGAGTAGTGCTGCTCCGCCGTGCCTGGCGGCTGGAGATCACCTTCGTCGGCAACGTCCCGTCGGTCGCGCGCATCATGGGCTCGGAGCGCGACGCCGGCCGGCCCGTCAACCTGCGCTCCATCAACACCCTGATCCGCGCCAGACCGGACGAGATCGCCCAGCGCGCCGCGGAGGCGACCCTGGGCGAGCCCGCCGCCCGCACGGAGGACGCGGGCCCGTAGCGAGGCGATCATGCTCGCCGGCTCAGGGTGCGGCATCGAGCCCGGAGCCGGCCGATCGCCAGTTGTGCGGGGCCTGTTTGAGCGTGTACGCCGCCTCAGGCAGATCGTCGCGGACGCGGATCATCCACACGGCCAGCTCGGCGGTGAGGGTGGCCCGCACGTCCGCGAGCGCGGGATCGTCGTAGCGGTCGTCCAGCTCGGCGGGGTCGGCGTCCAGGTCGTAGAGCTCGCCGGCGCCGCGTTCGTTCAACAGCAGCTTCCACCGCCCCCGCCGGAGCATCACCGTCGTCCCCGACTGGGTGACGGTGTTGAGCTCGTCGAAGGTGCGGCCCTGGTAAGGGAAGTGCAGCGGCGGGCGCTCGCCGGGGTCGTAGGACAGCCCGCCGAAGCCGAGCTCGCCGTACGCACTGGCGAACTCGTCTGCCGGATACGGCTCCCCGGTGAGCAGCGGCCACAGGCTGCGCCCCTGGACGCCGGCCGGGATGCCGGCGCCGAGGGCGTCGCAGATCGTCGGGAGCAGGTCGGCGAGCGAGACGAAGGACTCCGCGTCGGCCGCCGCCCGCACGCCCGGCCCGGTGACCGCGAACGGGATGCGCATCAGGCACTCGGCCATGCCCGCGCCCTTGCGCTGGAGGCCGTAGTCGCCGGTGTAGTCGCCGTGGTCGGCGACGAAGAACACCAGCGTGTCCGCGTCCCGCCCGGTGGCGCGCAGGTGCGCGAAGAACCGGCGGAGCTGGTCGTCGATGAGCCTGAGCATGCCGCAGTAGTTGGCGCGGTAGCGCCGCCACTCGGCGTCGTAGCCGGGCCGTTTCTCCTCCGTCAGCTCGCGCAGCCAGCTGTACATGCCGCCTTTGCGCGCGGCGCCCTCGGGTCCGGCCAGCCGCTCGGGCATCTCCTCCGGGCCGAACATGCTGAAGTACGGCTCCGGCACCTGGTACGGGTTGTGCGGCTCGGGAAAGGACAGCCAGGTGAAGAACGGCCGGTCGGCGGGCGTGCGGTCGACGGCGCCGATCGCCCCGTCGACGATCCGGTACGGGAACTGGCTCTCCACCGGGAACGGCGTCGGCTCGTGCGCGACCGAGTGGTCGAGCCCCGCGAGCCACCGCTCGAAGCGTTCCTGATCGGGCGTGGCCGCGCCGTCCGGGCCGCGGTCGTGCCAGTACGGGGCGGCGAACGTGTCGAAGTCGGCGGCCTCGCGGTGGAAGTGCGTCTTGCCCGCCAGATGCAGCGCGTACCCGGCGTCGCGGAGCACGTCCACCAGGTCGGGGCCGCGCAGCACGTGCCGGGCGGCGCTGTTCTGCCGGACCCGGTGCGCGGACGGGTAACGCCCGGTGAGCAGGCTGATCCGGGCGGGCACGCACAGCGGAGACGTGGTGTAGGCCCGCTGGAATCGCACGCCGGTCTCCATCAGCCCGTCGAGGAAGGGCATGGTGTCCAGCGGGAAGCCGCTCGCGGCCGTCCAGCCGGCCCGCTGCTGGTCGGTCATGATGAGCACGATGTTCGGTCGGTTCACGGGTCGGGGCCTCCGCTAGCGGTCCGCGTACATCGGCTCGGTGTAGTCCGAGCGCGGTTTCCAGTTGGGGAAGGCGAAGTCGTCCAGGCCGACCTGAGCGCCCTTGGCCTTGGCCGCGGCGATGGCCGTGTCCCGCTGCGCCGCGCTGTCGCTGGACAGCTTGGTCAGCGCCGCGCGGACGTCGGTGACGTCGCCGGTGAGCGCGCCCTGGACGATGTCCCCGAGGTTGGGAGTGACCGGCTTCGAAGCGATCTGCACCTGCTGGATGTCCGCGTTGCCGGCGATCGGCTCAGGGGCGAGGAAGACGCTCTCCTTGAACCAGGTGATCAGCTTCTTGTACGCGGGATGCGCCGCCGACCGGTCGACGACGGAGATGTCGCGCGGCGGTTGTGACATGGTCCCGGCGACCTGGAGGGAGTATTCCTCGGTGGTGAAGTGGTCGCTCAGCAGCTTGCTCGCCACAGCGGCGTTCTTACTGGTCGCCGACAGCCAGTAGTCTCCCGCCTGCGGTGCGTGGTAGGTGGCCACGTCGCCCGGCCCGGGGGTCAGGATGGGCCCCACGCCGAGCTTCGCGCCGAACTCGGGCGCCGCCTTCAGCGCCACGCCGGGGCACCACGGGCCGTCGAAGTAGTAGGCGGCGATCCCGGCGGTCCACCGGGCCCGCGCCACGTCGTCCAGCCAGGAGTTCGCGCCCGGCACGAGCACCTTGTCCTGGCGCAGCGAGACCAGGAACTCGATCACGTCGACGTACTCGTCGGCGTGGAAGGCGTACTCGCCGTCGCGGTACCGGACCCCGCCGGCGCCGGCGAACCCGGCCGCCTGCGCCAGATCGTTGACCTGCTCGCCCAGGCGGTTCGGCATGCCGATGTTCCACACCCAGCCGTACGACTGGCCGCCGCCCGCGCTCTGCGCCTTCCTGGCCGCGGCCCGGAATTCGTCGTACGTCCGCGGCGGCGCCTCCGGGTCCAGCCCGGCCCGTGCGACCAGCTCCTTGTTGAACCACGTCACCGCGGAGTAGGTCTGGTGGCTGAAGATGGGGAAGGCGTAGATCTTGCCGTCGAACGTGTGCAGGCCTTCGATGAGCGAGTCCTCGACCCTGGCCTCGGCCTCCGCGGTGAGCTGCAGCGGCTGCGACCACCCGGCGGCGACGAGCGCCGCGGCGGGCAGGGTGAGGCCGGCGTTGGTACGCAGGTCGGGAAGCTGACCGCTCTGCTTGGCCAGTTGCAGCGCCTGGCCCATCTTCGCGGGGTTGTAGTAGGTGTACTGCACGGGAACGCCGCCGGGGCCCTGGGCGAACGCGGCGAAGATCTCCTTCTTCGCCGTCTGGAGCTGGTTCTGGTGATCCCACCAGGTCAGCCCCTTGCCTGCGGCGCCACCGCCGCCGCCTCCGCCGCCGCACGCGCTGGTCGCGGCCGCGGCCGTCAGAGCACCCGCCGCGGCGAGGAACCCTCGCCGAGTCATCGCGGTCATTCGGTCCTGCCTTCCACCACACGGCCCGCCGAAGGGGGTTGTGAGTAATGTTGCCGCGTGGCAAATTCATTCTTGCCACGCGGCATGCCACGCGGCAAGACTGTCTTCATCAAAAAATGCCGCCGGGAGGGCGAACGAGTGTGGTGACCCAACGAGACGTGGCACGGCTGGCGGGAGTGTCCGTACGCACCGTGTCCAACGTCGTCAACAATTTCGCGTACGTGTCCGAGGAGACCCGCGCCCAGGTGCAGCGGGCCCTGGACGAGCTGGGCTACCGGCCCAACGTCGCGGCGCGCAGCCTCAACCTGGGGCGGTCCAACCTGCTGGCCCTCGTGCTGCCGCTGGACGTGCCGTACTTCACCGAACTGGCCGCCCACGTGGTGGACGTGGCGGAGGAGCGCGGCTACACGGTGCTGATCGACCGCACGGAGGGGGTGGCGGAACGCGAGCGGCAGATCGTCATGCGGCGCGACCGCTCGGCCCTCTTCGACGGGTTCATCTTCAGCCCGCTCGGCCTGAGCGCGGACGAGCTGCGCGACTGGGCGGGCAACTGCCCGGCGGTGACGCTGGGCGAGGTGCGGGTGGACGGCGTGGACCACGTCGCGATCGACGACACCGACGCCGCCAGGAGCGCGACCGCGCACCTGGCCGCGCTGGGCCGGACCAGGATCGCCGCCATCGGCCTGGTGGACCGGCCGACGGGCAACACCGCGGCGCACCGGTCGGCCGGCTACCGCCAGGCGCTGGAGGAGGCGGGGCTGCCGGTGCTGCCCGAGCTGACCGTGCCGGTGCTGCGCTACCAGCGCCAGGACGGCCGGCAGGCCATGGAGCGGCTGCTCGACCTGGCGCAGCCGCCGGACGCGGTGTTCTGCTACAACGACCTGCTCGCGCTCGGCGCGATGCGGGCGGTGCTGGCCAGGGGGCTGCGCGTCCCGGAGGACGTGGCCGTCGTCGGGTTCGACGGCATCGAGGAGGGCCGGTTCGCCACCCCGCCGCTGACCACCATCGTGCCCGACAAGGAGAAGATCGCCGAGCTGGCCGTGAGCCGCCTGCTGGAGCGCGTCGAAGGCGACCAGAGCCCGCCCGTCCAGCTGGAGGCGCCCTGGCGGCTGATGGTGGACGAGAGCACCGTGGGCACGAGCGGATGACGGCCGCGACCCCCGCCGCGGCCCGTCCCCGCCGCGACCGCACCACCCTGTACATCTGGCTCTTCCTGACCCCGACCGTGCTGCTGTACGGCGCGTTCACGATCTACCCGATCGTGGGCAGCTACGTCTACTCGCTCACCGACTGGAACGGGTTCGACGCCAGCCCGTCGTTCATCGGCCTGGCCAACTACCGCGAAGTCCTGGCCGACCCGATGTTCTGGAGCTCGTTCCGGCTGACGCTGGCGTTCATGCTGTTCGCGGTGCCGGCCCAGGTGCTGGCCACCCTGCTGATCGCGATCGTGCTCAACTCGCCGCGCATGCCGCTGCGCAAGCTGTTCAGGACCGCCCTGTTCCTGCCGGTGGTCACCACGACGGCGATCGTCGGCGTGGTCATGCAGTTCGTGTTCGACCCGGCCAGCGGCCCGGTGAACCTCGCGCTGGGCGGGGCCGGCCTGGCGCCGGACGGGGTCGACTTCCTCGGCCAGTCCACGACGGCCCTGGGCACGACGATCGGCGTGTACGTATGGAAGTGGTTCGGCATCACGCTGGTCTACTGGCTGGCCGCGCTGCAGACCGTTCCCCACGAGGTGTACGAGGCGGCCCGCCTCGACGGGGCCGGCGCGCTGGGCACGCTCCGGTACATCACCATGCCCCTGCTCAAGCCCTTCCTGGTCATCATCACCCTGCTCTCGATCGAGGCGTCGCTGCAGGTCTTCGACCTCGTCCTGACCATGACCAACGGCGGCCCGTTCTACTCGACCGAGGTGATCGAGGTGTACATCTACCGGTGGGCCTTCGCCGCGACGGTCCCCCGGCTCGGCTACGCGTCCGCGGCGGCCGTGCTCTTCGGCCTGTTCGTCTGCCTCGTCGGGATGCTGCAACTGCTCGCGATGCGCGCCACCCGCAGGACCAGGGGGATGGCGTGAGCCGCCGGCGCCGGGCGCTGCGCCGGCTGCCCTGGTGGATCGCCGCCGCCGTGCTCGCCATCGGCTGCCTGATCTGGATCTACCCCTTCCTGTGGATGGTCTCCGCGTCGCTGAAGACGTCGGCCGAGGTGTTCACGAAGGGGCTCGACCTGCTGCCCGGCGACCCCGCGTGGAGCAACTACGAGCGCGCCTGGGTCGAGGCGGAGTTCGGGAAGTACCTGCTCAACACCGTGATCGTCACGGTGTGCACGGTCGTCGTGGTGGTGGTCCGGTGTGCCATGACCGGCTACGTCCTGGCCCGCCACGACTTCCGCGGGCGCCGGATCATCATGGGCGTCCTGGTGGCCACGCTGTTCGTCCCCGCCGGGTACACCATCATCCCGCTGGTCGACCTGTCCCAGAAGCTCGGCCTGCTCAACTCGCTGACCGGCATGATCGTGGCGATGTCGGGCGCGGCGAACGTGGCGGCGATCCTGCTCTACTTCGGCTACTTCCGCGGCATCCCCAAGGAGTTGACCGAGGCGGCGCTCATCGACGGCGCCGGGTTCGCCACCGTCTTCTTCCGCGTCATGCTGCCGCTGGCCAAGCCGGTGACGGCCACGGTCACCGTGCTGACCTTCCTGTCCACCTGGAACGCGTTCTTCCTGCCGCTGGTGTTCACGTTCTCGCGGCCCGACCTGCGCACCGTCAGCGTCGGCATGCTCGCGTTCATCGGCGAGAACGCCACCGACTGGTCGGGCATGGCCGCGGCGGCGACGATCTCGCTGCTGCCCGTCGTCGCCCTGTTCATCGTGCTGCAGCGCTACTTCATCGAAGGCATCGCCGGCGCCGTCAAGTCCTGACCCGCTCCCCGTTCCCATCTCCCCGTCCCCATCCAGAAAGTGAGCACCATGTCCGTGCATCCCGCCGTCCCCCGCCCCGAGTACCCGCGCCCCCAGTTCGTCCGCGCCGCCTGGCAGTGCCTCAACGGGACCTGGCAGTTCGAGCGGGACCCCGGTGACTCGGGCCTGGAACGGGGGCTGCTCGACCGGGACCTGACCGGCGAGATCGTCGTGCCGTTCTGCCCGGAGTCCGAGCTGTCCGGCGTCGGCGACCCGGACTTCCACGCCGCCGTGTGGTACCGCCGCACCGTCCGGGTGCCGCAGGACTGGGCGGGGCAGCGGGTCCTGCTGCACTTCCAGGCGGTGGACCACGACGCCACGGTGTGGGTGGACGGCGTCGAGGCCGGCCGGCACCGGGGCGGCTTCACCCCGTTCTCCTGCGACCTGGCCGCCGCGGCCGACCCGGCGCACACGTACACCGTGGTCGTCCGCGCCCGCGACCCGCGCGGCGGTCCCCAGGCGCGGGGCAAGCAGGCCACCAGCTACGAGGGCCGCGGCGCGCACTACGGCCGCACCACCGGCATCTGGCAGACCGTGTGGTGCGAGCCGGTGCCCGCCGTGCGCCTCGGCCGGCCGCGGATCACGCCCAGCGTCGCCGCGTCCGCGTTCCGGATCACCGTGCCGGTGACGGTCGCGGCGCCGGCCGGCCGCGCGGGACACCAGGTGCGGGTGACGGTGTCGGACCAGAACGGCGAGGTCGCGACCGCGCGGGCGCGCGCCGACGTCGACCTCGCCCCCGAGCTTTGGCTGCCGCTGCCGGCCGATCGGGTCCGCCTGTGGTCCCCCGAGGACCCCCACCTGTACGACCTGCGCGTCGACCTGCTCGACGGTGACGGCGCCGTCGCCGACACCGCGGACAGCTACGCCGGGCTGCGCTCGGTCAGCATCGACGGGAAGGCGGTGCTGCTCAACGGCCAGGTGCGCTTCCAGCGGCTCGTGCTCGACCAGGGCTTCTACCCCGACGGCCTGATGACCGCGCCCACGGACGAGGCCCTGCGCCACGACATCGACCTCGCCGTGGCCGCCGGCTTCAACGGCGCCAGGCTGCACCAGAAGGTGTTCGAGGAGCGGTACCTGTACCACGCCGACCGGGCCGGCTTCCTGGTCTGGGGCGAGTTCGGCGACTGGGGCGCCAACATGCAGGGCCCCGCGGGCGACAACCAGCAGCCGACCGCGTCGTTCGTCACCCAGTGGGTGGAGGCGGTCGAGCGCGACTACTCCCACCCGTCCATCGTCGGCTGGTGCCCGCTCAACGAGACCTGGCAGCGGATGCACGACCGGATCACCGTGCTCGACGACGTCACCTGGGGCATGTACCTGGCCACGAAGGCGGCCGACCAGACCCGTCCCGTGGTCGACGCCTCCGGCTACGCGCACCGGGTGCCCGGCGCCGACGTCTACGACTCCCACTGCTACGAGCAGGATCCCGAGCGGTTCGGCAAGCTGATGAAGGGCCTGGCGGACGGCACCCCGTACGTCAACGCCGACCCCGACGGGACCGCCTGGTCGGTGCCGTACGCGGGGCAGCCGTACTTCTGCAGCGAGTTCGGCGGCATCTGGTGGAACCCGGAGGCGCGCCCCGACGAGAGCTCCTGGGGATACGGCGAACGCCCCACCAGCGAGGAGGAGCTCCAGGAGCGCTTCGCCGGGCTGGTCGCGGTCCTGCTGGACGACCCGGGGATGTTCGGCTACTGCTACACGCAGCTGACCGACGTCTTCCAGGAGCAGAACGGCGTCTACCGGTTCGACCGGTCGAGCAAGCTGGACGTCTCCCGCATCCGCGCGGCCCAGCTGCGCCCGGCCGCGATCGAGCAGGACGAGCGGTGAGCCGTACGCCCTTACGGCGGCGCCTGGCGCTCGCCGTCGCGTTGATCAGCGCCGGGACGCTGCTGGCGGCGACCACGCCCGCGGTCGCCGCCGCCCCGCGACCGGCGACCGCCCCCGCCGTCCCAGAGGCGACGACCGAGGTCAGCGGCCGGGTGGTGGACGCCCGCACCGGCGCGTCGGTCGAAGGGGCGAGCGTGCACGCCTCGCGGACCACCGCCTTCGCCACGACCGGGCGGGACGGCGCCTTCGTCCTGACCGACGTGCCCGGGAGCGCCGCCCTGGTGATCGCCGCCAAGGAGGGGTACGCCTTCGCGTCCGCTCCCGCCGGCCGGGCGGTCACCCTGAAGCTGGCCCGTGACACCGATCCGGCCCGCTCGGAGTACCCGCGCCCCGACGCCGACCGGCGGCCGTTCACCGGCGGCGACTGGCTGTCGCTGAACGGCACCTGGTCGTTCGACTTCGATCCCGGCGACGTGGGGGAGCGGGAGCGGTGGTTCGATCCCCGCCACGCGTTCGGCAAGGCCGTCCGGGTGCCGTTCGGCTACCAGTCGCTCGCCGCGTGGGGCGAGGAGGAGCTGGCGACCAAGGAGATCTTCCGCAGCGCCTTCTCCCGCTATCGCGGCACGGTCTGGTACCGGCGCACCTTCACCGTTCCGAAGAACTTCTCCGGCTCGGAGGTGCGGCTGCGCATCGGCGCGGCGGACTGGGGCGCGGCGGTCTGGCTGGACGGCGAGCCCGTGCTGCCGTACTCCGGCGACGGCTACACCGAGATCAGCGCCGGGCTCGGCGCTCTCGCGCCGGGCTCGTCGCACACGGTGACGATCCGGGTGGTGGCGCCGCCGACGACGGCGGACTCCCCGTACCCGATGGGCAAGCAGACGGGGGAGCCCAACGGGGCGGACACCGGCTGGTTCAGCGACGTCGGCGGCATCTGGCAGTCGGTGTGGATCGAGCCCTACGCCGGCGCGCGGCTCACGCGGACCCGGGTGACACCCGAGCTGACGTTCGAAGGGGACGCGCGCACCCCGTCTGCGGCGAGCGCGCGGATCGACGTCGCCGGCACAGGCGCGGGCACAGGCGCGGGCACAGTCGGCGTCACCGTGAAGGACCCGCGCGGCAAGGTCGTCGGCACCGCCGAGGTGCGGCTCAGCGACGGCGAGGGCACGGCCACGATCCCGATCGAGCGTCCACGCCTGTGGGAGCCGGACGATCCGGCCCTCTACACCGCCGACATCCGGCTGGGCGCCGGCGAGGGAGTCCGCGCCACGTTCGGGCTGCGCAAGATCGAACGCGCGTGGGCGCCCGGACACACCGGCGAATACCAGTACGTCCACCTCAACAACCGGCCGATCTACCTGCGGGGCGTCCTCGACCAGGGCTACAACCCGTGGGGCCTCTACACCTACACCGGAGTCACCGCCGGACCCGACCTGCGTACCGGGACCGAGGCCGACCCGGGCCGCGGCTCCATCCTGCTCGACCTGAAGAACGCCAAGAGGCTCGGCTTCAACGTGATCAGGAACCACCTCAAGGTCAACGAGCCCGCCTACTACCACTGGGCGGACCGGCTCGGGCTGATGATCTGGTACGACCTGCCCAACGCGGGCTGGCACTCCCTGGGCCCGGAGGCTGAGCGGCTGTTCGAGGGGCTGCTGCGCAACACGTTCGCGCGTGACCACAACCACCCGTCGATCGTGATCTGGACGATGTTCAACGAGTCGTGGGGCATCAACGAGGAGCCGTGGCAGCAGCCGATCCCGCCGCGGGCGTTCCCGTACGTGCGCAGGATGGTCCAGGTCGCGCGCGACCTCGACCCGTCACGGCTGATCGTCGACAACTCCGCCTGCTGCCAGAACGGCCACCTCGACACCGACCTGAACGACTTCCACTACTACCTGTCCACCTACGACGAGTGGAAGAAGCTGCTCGACGGGTTCGCCGCCCAGGTCCGGCCCGGCTCCAGCTGGAACTTCGACGACGGCGCCCAGAGCGGGCAGCCGTGGCTCAACTCCGAGTTCGCCGTCAAGTCCGGTCAGTTCCCGCACACGGCGAGCCTCTTCCGCGCCTATCCCAAGCTCAACGGCTACGTCGGCGTCCAGCTGGCCGAGACCGAGCAGGAGGTGCAGAGCCCGGTCACCTTCGACCGGCAGCCGAACGAGCCGGAGTTCGTCGACCATCGCGGCCGGCGCCGGGGCATCGAGATGTTCCAGGGCGACGACGCGATCTCGCTGATGGGCAGGTCGGCACGGACCGTCGACCGCGGCGGTGAGATCGAGGTCCCGGTCAAGATCAGCCACTTCAGCGACACCGACCTGTCCCGGGCAACACTCCGGTGGAAGATCGGCGGATACGACGCCCAGGGCCGCTGGATCGCCGCCGCCGGCGGCGGTTCCCGGCCGGTCGCCCCCGCCCGCTACACCGTCACCGACGCCGGCGTCGTGACGGCCACCGTGCCCGGCGAACTGCTGACCGGGTACGTGTGGATCTGGCTCGACGCCGATGGCCGGACGGCCGCCGAGAACACCCTCACCTTCGACACCCCGGCCCCCGGCGGCGGCTTCTCTCCCGGCGCCGTGAGCGCCCAGGAGTGGACCGGCGGGGCGCAGGCCCAGACCACCGGCGGCGCGGACTGGGTCACCGGCCACGGCCGCGGCTACTTCGAGTACGAGGTCGAGGTGCCCAAGACCGCCGCCCGATCGGGGGCGACCCTGATCGCGGAGGTCGCCTCCGCCCAGTCCCGCGGCTGGTACGACCCCAACAACGTGACCACCGCCCGCCGCAACCCCACCCGCCTCACCGTGTCCGTCGACGGCAGCCCGCTGCCGGCGATCGAGCTGCCCGACGATCCCCACGGCCCGACGGCGCTGGCCGGCCGATCACGCGGCTCGCTCACGGGCGACTTCGGCAACCGCTACGGGTACCGCGTGGCCGTCCCGATCCCGGCGCGGCGGCTCGGCGACGCCCGTACCGTCACCTTGCGGTTCGCCTCCGACGGGGGCGGCCTGTCGATCTTCGGCGTCCGCTCGGGCCGGCACGGCACACCGCCCACGCTGGCCGGCGGGCGGATCACCGTGCCCGACGAGCGGCCACGGTTCCGCGCCGTCGACTCCCGGCTGTCGGTGTACCAGGCGTCGGCCGCGATCTCTCCCGAGACCGGCGCCGGCACGGTGATCGTCTCGGTCGTCAACGACACCGCCAGAACGGCGAGGAAGGTCAAGGTGGCACTGGCGGCGCCCGGGGGCTGGACCGCGACCGCGGCCGAGCCGGACGTGATCGGGTCGCTGAAGCCAGGGGAGGCCCGGCACGTCGCGTTCGCCGTACGGGCCGGGTCGGGCGTGCGCACCGGCCAGACCGCGGACTTCACCGCCACGGCGAGCTGGAGCGGCCACGCCGTCCAGGTGATCAGCACGTCCACGGTGACCTTCGCCCCCGACGCCTACGCCGAGGCCGGGGTGGACGACACCTTCGACACCGACTCCAGCGCCGCGTACCAGGTGTTCCAGCCGTCGGCGGCCGAGGCGCTGCCCCGGCTCACCTTCGGCGGCGGGAGCCTGCGGGCGGAGGGGCCGGGCGCCTACTACGGCATCGTCGCCCACGAGTCCGGGCCGCCGAGCCCCCGCGCGGCGGTGATCGTCGATCACGGCCAGTGGGCCGGCACGGGGAAGGGGCAGGACGCCCTGTTCAACGGGCTGATCAAGGACGAGCGCAACTACGTCCTGGCCTGGACCGGGATCAAGGGTCAGCACGGCATCGACATCAGGATCGACGGCAGGCTCACCAACGCCTGCTGCTCCTCCGCGCCGCTCGAACCCGGTGATCGGTGGGCGTTCGTCCTGGACGGCAACGCGATCGGCATCTGGGTCGACCGCGGACTGGGCTGGGCCCGGATCATGTCGAGCACGACCCAGGACCGGATCGACTTCACCGAGCCGGGCGCGCTGGACGGCTGGCACTACGCCGCCGGCCTGCGCGGCAATGCCGGAACCCAGGCGATCACCCGATTGGAGGGCCGCCACGACCCCGGCTGATAATGGCGGGTGCCCTTCACCCTGAGCCATGTCGTCGCGATCCTGCCGGCGCGGCGGTGGTTACCGCCGTCCGCGCTGGCCGTCGGGGCCGTGGTGCCCGACGTGCCGTACTACCTGCCGCTGCCGTTCTCCTCGGCGAGCACGCACGCCTGGTGGGGGGCGCCGCTGCTGGGCCTGCCCGCGGGCGTGCTGCTGCTGGTGCTGTTCCACCAGGTGCTGCGGGCGCCGCTGACCGGGCTGGCTCCGGCGGGGCTGCGCGCCCGGCTGCCGGAGGCCGTCCGGCCGGCGCCGGTGGCGGTGGTGGCCGGGTTGCTCGCCGGGATGGCCACGCATCTGCTCTGGGACGCCTTCACGCAGGTCGGCGGCCCGGCGGTGATGCACTGGGAGGCGCTGCGGCAGCCGGTCGCGGGCGCGCACCGGGTGTTCAACGTGCTGATGTACGTCAGCTCCGCGGGCGGCCTGCTGATCCTGGCCGGCTGGCTCGTACGGTGGTACCGGCGGACGCCTGCCCGCCCCGTGCCGCCGCCGGACCTGGCGGGCCACAGCCACGGCGAGGTGCCGCCGGATTTCGCGGGGCGCGGCGCCGTGTCGCCGGGCCTCGCGGGGCGGGTGCGCGGCTTGGTGCTGGCGGCGGCCACGCTGGCCACGGCCGCCGGCGCCGCCGTGGGGCTGGCCTCGGACCGTGCCGCGGTCAGCGACTACGACCTCGTCCGCAGCACGATCCTGGGCGGCGCCGACGGGGCCGCGGCGGCCCTCGCCTGCTACGTGCTCGCCTGGCACGCCTGGACGGCGTTCAGCCGCCGGCCGTCGCGGTGGCGCGGCGAGCAGGAAGGACGTCGGCGAACGGGCTCAGCCGGCCCCAACCGGCCAGCTCCCTGACCAGCCACGGCGGCGCGGCCACCGTGATGCCCCCGGCCCGCTGCGCCGCCGCCAGGCTGACGGTCCCCGAGTACCAGCGCACCAGCCAGGCGGTGTCCACGGTGACGATGCCGTCGTCGTCGAACCCGGGAGGCTGGGCGCACACCTCGTTCCCGCTCCTGGTCAGCAGCAGCCAGTAACGGTCCGGCCGGGACCCGTCGGTGAGGTCGAACCGGACCACGATCCGCCGCCGCGGCAGCGTCGCCGGATCGATCAGCCGCGACAACATCCACAGGGCCAGGTACGGGTCCAGATACTCCGGCGGGACCTCCCGCCACCGCGCGCCCCACACTCCGAGCGCCGTGCACACCTCGATCAGCTCCATCCCGCAGTCGGTCAGGTGGTACTCGACCGCCCGGCCGCGCCGCTCACGCTGGACCACGCCGTCGCGCTCCAGCCGCCGCAGCCGCTGCACCAGCACGCTGCGCGACAGCCCCGGCGCCCCTTCAAGGATCTCGCCGAAGCGGTGGCATCCGACGAACACGTTCCGCAAGATGATCGGCGTCCACCGCTCGGCGAACACCTCGGCGCCCAGCGCGATGGGGCAGTACTGGCCGTATCCCCGCATGCGCCCACCATGGCCGCGCCGGGCCGCGAGGGGAAGTGCGAATTCCGTACCGGCCCGGCTGCGGTTCGGATTCAGGTCGCCGCCGGTCCGGAGATCGGCCTGTCCGCCCGCCCGGCCCCGTAACAGGCTGAACGGCGACCACGGAAGTCGTGCCCGGCTCGCCTGGCGGGGCTAGGGCCGCGTCTTCCCGCCATGCGACGCCACGCTCAGGCGCAGGCGTCCTCCGAAAAGGGGAAATATCGTGAAATCTGCTCTCGTACCGGCCCGGTTCGCCTGGCTGGTCGCACTGCTCACGCTGGCGGCGACGGGCCTCCTGCCCGCCTCCCCGGCCGCGGCGGCGATCCCTGGACTGCAGCGCGTGGTGACCACCAGCCCCCTCAACTCCGTCGGTAATCCCAAGGTCGCGTCCGCGGCCTGCCCGGCCGGCAAGAACGTGATCGGCACCGGCGGGTACGTCACCGGCGGCAACGGCCAGGTCGTGCTCACCGAGATCCTCCCGGACACGCAGTTGACCAAGGTCAGAGCCGTCGCGTACGAGGACGCCACGGGCTACGCCGGCAACTGGTCCGTCACGGCCGTCGCGGTGTGCGCGAACCCGCCGTCCGGCCTGCAGCGGGTCGCGACGCAGAGCGCCACGAACTCGGACGACAAGGACCTGACCGCCAGTTGCCCGAACGGGAAGCGGACCCTCGGCCTCGGCGCCCGGCTCAACGGCTTCGAAGGCCGGGTCTTCCTCAACGCGCTGCAGCCGTTCGCCCAGGTCAGCGGCCACCTGTACGCGTCCGAGGACAAGGCCGGCCTGAGCGGGAACTGGTCCGCCACGCTCGTCCTGATGTGCGCCGACCCGGTTCCCGGCTTGACCTCGATCACGAACTGGAGCGTCGGCGACTCGTCCTCGCCCAAGTCCGTGGCCGTGGCCTGCCCCGCCGGCACGGTGGCGATCAGCGCGGGCGGGATGATCTCCGCCGGCATCGGCGACTACGGTCAGCACCACGTCCTGATCGACCGCCTCGACGTGTCCGCCGCCCTCGACCACGGCACGGCCGGCGCGGCGGAGGCCGAGGGCGGCGTGGCGTACTCCTGGCACGCGGTCACCATTCCGCTGTGCGCCGAGGCCTAAGTCCCGGGCTGGAGATAGCTCCATCGGAAGCCGTAACTGCTGGATGAACCTCCATGGCCAGGTGGAGGCCGGGATGGTTGTCTGGGGGTCATGAGATCCATGACCACCGAAGGACGCACGGTCGTGCCCGCCCGCGAAGGCCGCGCCGTGCGGGTCGCCGCCGGGCAGCGCCTCAGCGTCGTCGACCTGGAGGGCGGCCAGGTCGGCGACGTCTTCGCCTTCGTCCCCGTACCAGAGGGGACCGGCGCGGCCGCGGCGCCGCCCGAGCACCTGAGCGCCGCGCACACCCGCGCTGTCACGAACCGGCTCTTTCCCGAGGCAGGGCAGCGGTTCGTCACCGACCGCCGCCGCCCCGTCCTCACCCTGGTCTCCGACACGTCTCCGGGCTTTCACGACATGCTGATCCCGGCCTGCGACCCGGCCCGCTACGCCGCTCTCGGAGCGGCGGGCGGGCACGCGTCCTGCGCGGACAACCTGCGGCGGGCCCTGGCCGGCACGGGGCTGTCCGTCCCGTTCACGCCGCAGCCCGTGAACGTGTTCATGCGCATCCCCGTGGAGCACGACGGGCGGCTGCGCTGGCTGCCGTCCGCGAGCCGCCCGGGAGACGCGATCACCTTCCAGGCGGTCACGGACTGCGTGGTCGTGGTGTCCGCCTGCCCGCAGGACCTCGTGGAGATCAACGACGGCGGGCCGACCGCGCTGGCCGTCGACCTGCGGTCCTGACCTCCGGCATCCATCCTCAGAAGGAGCGAGCTTCCATGAACGACATCCGCACCGGCTCCCATCCGGCCCTGCGCCCTGAGCGGATCGGCCGGCTCACGCTGGCCAACCGCCTCGCCGTCGCACCCATGACCCGGGTCTCGGCGGCTCCCGACGGCACGCCGACGCCCGAGATGGCCGACTACTACGCCGCGTACGCCGAGGGCGGCTTCGGCCTGCTGATCAGCGAGGGCACCTACACCGACACCGTCTACAGCCAGGGTTACCTCAACCAGCCCGGCATCGTCTCCGGCGAGCACGCCGAAGCCTGGCGGCAGATCACCGAGCGGGTGCACGCCGCCGGATCGCGGTTCATCATGCAGCTGATGCACGCCGGCGCGCTGTCCCAGGGCAACCGCTACCGCGACGACACGGCCGGCCCGTCGGCCGTGCTCCCGCGCGGCGAGAAGATGCCCGAGTACGGTGGCAACGGAACCTGGCCTGCGCCCAAGGCGATGACCCCGGCCGACATCGAGACGGCGGTGGACGGCTTCGTGCGGTCGGCGGTGCGCGCCAGGCAGGCGGGGTTCGACGGCGTCGAGGTGCACGGCGCCAACGGCTACCTGGTGGACCAGTTCCTCACCGACTACACCAACCTGCGCGACGACTCCTACGGAGGCCCGGTCGCCGGCCGGGTCCGCCTCGCCGCGGAGGTCGTGGCCGCGATCCGGGCCGAGCTGGGCGCGGACTTCTGCGTCGGCATCCGGCTCTCGCAGACCAAGGTGAACGACTTCACGCACCGCTGGCCGGGCGGCAGCCACGACGCTAAGATCATCTTCGCCGCGCTGGCCGAGGCCGGCGCGAGCTACCTGCACATCGCCAGCGAGGGCCGCGACTGGATCGAGACCGCCCGCCTGGACGGCGGCGCCACCATCACCGGCCTGGCCCGCCAGGTGACCGGCCTGCCCGTCATCGCCAACGGCGGCATGCACGACCTCACCAGGGCGGCCCAGGTGCTCTCCGACGGCCACGCCGACCTGGTGTCCGTGGGACGGGGCGCGCTGGCCAACCCCGACCTGCCGCGCCGCCTGGGCGAGGGGCGGGCGCCGGCCGAGTTCGACCATATGATGCTGCAGCCCATGGCCACCCTGGGCAACGCCCGCCTGTGGCGGCAGGCGGCGAGGATCTGAGCGGAGAGGCAGGCGGTCGGTGTGACCACCCACTGGCATCAGGACGCCGCGGCGGTCGTGACGCTCACGTTCGACGTGGACGCCGAGACCCCGGTCCTCGCCCAGGGACGCCGCTACGCCGGGCACGCGAGCACGATGTCGCACCAGGCATACGGTCCCGACGTCGGCCTGCCCCGCATCCTGGGCATCCTGGACGACCTGGGCGTCCCCGCCACGTTCTTCGTGCCCGGCTGGGTGGCCGAGCACCGGCCAGGACTGGCCGCCTCCATCGCCGAGCGCGGGCACGAGGTGGCGCACCACTCCTACAGCCACCGGCCGGCCACCTCGATGACCCCGGCCGAGGAACGCGCCGACTTCGAGCGCGCGCTGGCGGTCTTCGCCGATCAGGGCATCGAGATCGCCGGGCACCGCGCGGCCATGTGGGAGGCGTCGTGGCGGACCACGGACCTGGTCGCCGAGCACGGCCTGCGCTACGACTCCTCGCTGATGGGCGACGACCGTCCCTACCGGATCGCGGCGATTCCTGGCGACATCGTCGAGTTGCCCGTCCACTGGTCGCTCGACGACTGGGAGCAGTACGCCTTCCTGCCGGAGCCGCACGTCGGCTCGGTCATCGAGTCGCCGGCGAAGGTGCTGGAGCTGTGGCGGGCCGAGCTGGACGGGATGCGGCGATACCGGTGCCTGTTCAACCTGTGCGCCCACCCCTTCCTGTCGGGGCGTCCCGGCCGGGCCGAGGCGTTGCGCCGGTTCATCGAGTACGCGCTCGCCTGCGGGGACGTGCGCTTCGCCCGGTGCCGGGAGGTGGCCGAGGCGGCGGCGGTGGATCAGGACCTGCCCACCCGCCGGCCCCGCCCGCCGGACGCCGGCCCGGACGTCTACCCCGGCTGACGGCCGGCCTGGGCGTCTACCCCGGCTGACGGCCCGCAGTCCCATCGGTCTCCCGGCTGACGGCCGCGTCCCGGGAAAGTGCCTGACGGCCGCTCACTCCATGGCGTCGATAGCGAGTGCGAGGAACAGGTCCACCCGGTCCTCGGTGCGGTTGACGTCCCTGCCGGTCAGCTCGGCCGCCTTGGCCAGCCGGTTGCGCAGCGTGTTGACGTGGATGTGCAGGGCGGCGGCGGTCGTCGCCCACTGCGCGTCGTGGTCGAGGAAGGCGCGTACCGTCCGTTCGAGATCGCCGCCGCGCCGGGCGTCGTGACGGCGCAGGGACGCCAGCAGATCGTGCGAGAAGGCCCGCAGCGTGTCCTGGTCGACCAGCCCGAGCAGCAGCCGGTGCGTGCCGAGCTCGGCGAAGCCGCGCACGGCCGGCCCGCCGGGGGCGCGGCGCAGCACCCGGCACGCCTCCCTCGACCGCATCAACGGACGGCGCAGCCCGGCCGAGTGCGGCGCCAGGCCGCCCAGCCCGGCGACGGCGCGCCGGCCGGGAAACCGCTGGTCCACGGCCTTGACCAGCCGCTCGGCCAGCAGGGACAGCTCCGGCTCCGGCCGGTTCCAGGCCAGCACCGTGACGACGTCCTGGGTGCCGCCCGCGACCACCGCCGGCACCCCCTCGCCGCCCAGGAAGTCGCCGATGACCTGCGCGAGCCCGTGCGGCGTGCCCGCCTCCGCGCCGGCCAGGGCGACCGCGCAGACCGTCAGCGGCCCCGCCGGGTTCACCCCGAACGCCCGCAGCCGCTCGGCCACCTCCGTCGTGCGCCCGCCGGACAGCACCATCTCCAGCAGCTCGCCGGCGAACCGCATCTCGATGGCCTGGACGGCCTGCTGCTTGGCCACCTCCAGGCTGAGGAACCTGGCCGCCTGCTCCAGCGCCTCGTGCTCGGCCGGGGTCAGGCCGAACAGCGGGCGCAGGCAGACGAGCGCCGCGTCGATGTCGCCCACCGCGCCCACGGGATACAGCGCCGCGAGGCCGGTGCCCAGGTCGAGCTCCAGCGCCGGCGGACGCCGCGACAGCCCCGCGGCCACGATGCGCAGCTGCTCCTCGTCGAGCCGCGCGCCGGTCGTCGCGAGCAGCCGGCCCATCCGGTCGACCACCGCCAGCGGCAGATCGTGGTCCTTCGTCAGCACCCGCAGCACGCCGGACGCGCCCGCCCCGCGCGAGATCGCCGTGGCCAGCGCGTCGCCGCGGCGCACCATGCCGATGAGGCCGCGCTGGCGCTGGTCGGTGTAGATCGCGGCGGCCGTGTGCGAGATCGCGGTGAACGGCACCGCCTGGGAGATCTCCAGCAGCGGCAGCCCCGCCTCCGCGCACGCCCGGATCAGCTCCTCCGGCGTGCGCGGCATCTCGGCCCGTAGCCCGAACACGATCCCGGCCGCCCTGGCGCGCTTGACGTTCGCCACGAACTCGGCCGCCGGCACCTGCCCCAGCCAGAGCCCGTTGGTGAGCACCAGCTCCTTCTCCTGGAGGTACGCCGAGGGGTCGGGCAGCTCGGTGTTGTGCACCCACACCACCGGCGCCTCCAGCGCGCCCGCCGGTCCAGGCACGAGCACGGTGAGTTCGAGCGCCGCGTCACTCACCAGGGCTTCGAGGGTGAACATGGTGTGAATATAGACACCTCACGGCCCGATGGCTAGAGATTTCTCCACTCTGTACGGCGGCCAAGCGAAGGTTTACCCGGCGGCGCCGCCGTTCAACGGACCTCGACCTCGACGTGATAGCGGCCGTCGCCGTCGCGGTGCGCGCCGTGGATGTCGGTGGCGAGGTCGGGGAAGCAACGGTCGAACTCCTCCAGCGCCCGCAGGTACGTGATCAGCGGCCCGTCCGCGGGCCCGGCCGCCTCGCCCGGCATCAGCATGGGGATGCCCGGCGGCGTGACGACCACGATGGCGGCGCTCACGCTGCCGGCCAGGCGGTCGAGCGGCACCCGCTCGGTGCGCGAGCGGATCAGCGCCTGGTAGCTGTCGGCCGGGGTGCGCACCTGCTCGGGCAGGTCGGTGAAGATCTCGTTGACCAGCTCGCCGAGCCCCAGCGCGCGCAGCCGCTCGTGGACCTCGGTGCAGAACCGGCGCAGCGTCGCGGCCGGCGGGCCGAAGCCCGGCAGCACCTCGGCCAGCGGCAGATCGTCGTCGTAGGCGCGCTTGAAGTCGGTGAGCGCGTCGATCAGCGTGCCCCACTTGCCCTTGGTGATGCCCATGGAGAAGAGCACCAGCAGCGTGTGGTCGCCGGTCTTCTCCACCACGATGCCGCGCCGCCGCAGATAGGCGGCGACGATCCGGGCGGGGATGCCCCAGCCGAGCGTGCCCGCCACCGCGTCGGCCCCCGGGCAGACAATGGTCACCTTCACCGGGTCGAGCAGGCAGTAGCCGTCGCTCAGCCCCTGGAAGCCGTGCCAGGCGGCGCCGGGCTCCAGCACCCAGCACGCCGGATCCGCGGCCAGCCTGACCGGGTCGGCCTCGGCGAAGGGGACCGTTCGGCCGGTGCCGGGCTCGGTGACGTGCGGAGGCTGCCAGACGCCGAAGTACCAGTCGGGCCGCCGGCCGTCCTCCCTGATGCGGCCGGCCAGCCGCACCATGGCCTGGCGGAAGCGCACCGCCTCGGTGACGGCCTCGCCCACCAGGTACGGCCCCGACGGCCCGTCCATCATGCCCGCCGCCACGTCCAGGGAGGCGATCATCGGGTAGAGCGGCGAGGTGGAGCAGTGCATGAGGTACGTCGCGTTGAGCCGCTCGTAGTCCACCGGCGCCCGCTCGGCCGGCCTGACGTGCAGCATCGCCGACTGCGACAGCGCCGCCAGCAGCTTGTGCGTGGACTGGGTGGCGAACACCGTGGGCCGGCGCGGCCCCGGCAGCGTCTCCTCGGTCACGGCCATGCCGTAGCGGCGGGCGTACAAGGGGTGGAAACGGGCGTAGGCGAACCACGCCTCGTCGAAGTGCACGCGGGGGACGCTCTCGCCGAGCAGCTCCGCGACCCGTACGGCGTCGTAGCAGAGCCCGTCGTACGTCGAGTTGGTGATCACGGCGTAGACCGGATCGGTCTCGGCGAGGGGATGGTCGGCCAGGCGGGCGCGCAGCGCGGCCGGGTCGAGCGCCGCGGGCGGGATGGGACCGGCCAGGCCCAGGCCGTTGCGCTCCGGCACCAGGTAGAGCGGGCGGGCGCCGCTGATGGTCAGCGCGTGCTGCAGCGACTTGTGGCAGTTGCGGTCGACCAGGGCGGTCTCGTCGCGGGCGACGGCGTGGTGGCCGACGACGCGGTTGGCGGTGGCGTTGCCGTTCATCACGAAGAAGGTGCGCTCGGCGCCGAACACGCGGGCCGCGTTGCGCTCGGCCTCGCCGACCGGGCCCGTGTGCTCCAGCGGCGAGCCGAGCTCGGGGACGGAGATGGACAGGTCGGTGCGCAGCAGGCGCTCGCCGTAGAAGTCGAAGAACGCCCGCCCGACGGGGGACTTCAGGAACGCGACCCCGCCCGCGTGCGCCGGGGTGTGCCAGGAGTACTGGTGGTGGTCCTGGAGGTCGCGCAGCGCGCGGAAGAACGGCGGCAGGATGCGGTCGGCGTACTCCTCGGTGGCGTGCACGATGCGTCCGGCGATGAAGTCGGGCGTGTCCTCCAGCGGGAAGACGAAGCCCTGGATGACCTCGTACACCCACAGGGGGAGCTCCTGCTCGGCGGTCATGAGGAAGACCGGCAGGCCGCGGAAGCGCCGCAGGACCGCGTCCAGGCTCTGCTCGGCGCCCGGCGCGTCCCAGTCGGCCAGCATCCCGGCGAGCGAGGCGTCCGAGCCGATCACCGCCAGCGCGTCCTGGACCCGGTAGGTCCAGCGCAGTTGCACGCCGAGCCGGCCCATCGCCGCGCCGACGCGGCGGACCTGCTCGGCGAGCGCCGTGTCGGCGTCGGGACGCTCCGCGATCGCGGCGAGAACCGTTCGTTCCATACGAGCTCCATGGGCGGGGGGACGGCGAGGGGACCGGAGACGGGGGACGGCGCGCGCGCCTCAGGACGGCGGGCCCGCGCCGCGTTCGGAGATCCGGCCGCTCGTCGGATCGGTCATCTGGTCGGCGATCCGGCCGGCCGTCGGATCGGTGATCTGGCCGCCCGTCGAGCCGGTCGTCGAGCTGCTCGTCCGGGCCACCAGGCGGTCGGCGCGGGGCCAGCGCACGTCGTGGGCCCAGCCCGCCCGCTCGAACCAGCGGATCAGCCGCGCGCTCGGGTCGAGCTGGCCCTTGAGCACGCCGTGGCGGGCGCAGGCCGGCTCCACGTGGTGCCAGTTGTGCCAGCCCTCGCCCAGCGTCAGCAGCGCCACCCAGCGCACGTTGGACGAGCGGTCCCTGGTACGGAACGGCCGGTCGCCGAAGGTGTGCGCGATCGAGTTCACCGACCAGGTGACGTGGTGCACCACGGCGTACCGCACCAGCCCGCCCCACAGCAGCCCGCTCCACGCGCCCGCCCACGACATCGACCACAACCCGCCCGCGGCGGCGGGAAGCGCGAACGACAGCAGCACCACGAGCGGATAGGCGGCGTCGAACCGCCGCACGTCGGGATCGGCCAGCAGGTCGGGCACCCAGTGCGCGCGGCTGGAGCGGCGGCGGGCGGTGTAGAACCAGCCGATGTGCGCGTGCAGCATGCCGCGCAGCAGGGCCAGGCCGCTGTCGCCGTAGCGCCACGGCGAGTGCGGGTCGCCCTCGCGGTCGGCGTACTTGTGGTGGCGGCGGTGCTCGGCCGCCCACAACGACACCGAGCCCTCCACGGCCAGGCCGCCGGCCAGCATGAGCGCCAGCCGCAGCGGCCGGTTCGCCTTGAAGGCGCGGTGGGTGAAGAGCCGGTGGTAGCCGATGGCGATCCCGAAGATGCTCACCAGGTACATGACGACCGCGATGACCAGGTCACGCGGGCCGACGCCCCAGCCCCAGGCGGCCGGGACCGCGAGCACCGGCAGCAGCACGGGCAGGACGATCAGGACGACCAGATAGGCCGCGCGGCGGCCGGCGGTGACCGTCACCGTCTCCGCCCTGCTCGCTCCGGTGGGGTCCGGCTGCGGCATGGGTGACGTCACGTTACCCCCACGGGTGCGACAAGAGGATGAGGTCCCCATTGAAGGGCCAGCCCCCTGGAGCGCGGCAATGTCCCCGCAGTGACGGATCAGTTACTCTCGGGAAGCAAAACAATGCGCGCCGTAGCCATGAAGGAAAGCCGGGCCCCCTCCATAGATTGTGATTGCACAGTGTGATCATGCCCGTTCGTTCCGATATCGGTGGAGGTCTGCGCCATGGGTGCTGTCGAACAGACGACCGCGGGCGGCTACCTGGAGGCGTACGAGCAGGCTCTCGCCCGTGCCCCGATGTCGGCGTTCGGGCTGGTCAGGGAGTGGATGCGGACCGACTGGCGCAACCTGTTCGCCGAGCTGCGCGAACGTCGGCCCGTCTTCGTCACCCCCGCCTTCACCGTCGTGACCCGCTTCGCCGACGTCACCGAGGTGCTCTCGCACGAGGAGGTCTTCTCGGTCCGCGCCTTCGGCCCGCGCCTCGACGCCGCCCTCGGCGCGCCGTTCATGCTGGGCCGGGACGCCACCCCGATGAACTGGCGGGAGAAGGGCCTGATGCAGGCCATCCTCGACCCGGGCGACGCGGCCCGGGTCCGCGACCTGACCGGCCGCCTCGCCGACGACCTCCTCGACGCGGCCCTCTCAGGTGGGGCTTCGGACGGGAGCGTGGAGGCGGTCGGTGCGCTGTTCCGGCCCGTCGCTCTCGCCGTGTGCGCGCGTTACTTCGGCGTGCCAGGACCCGACCAGGCCACCCTGTCGCGCTGGACGCGGGCCGTCGTCGCCGACGGCTTCGCCAACTTCGTCGGCGACCCGGCGATGCGGGCCGCGTCCGAGCAGGCGGGCGCCGAACTGGTCGGCCACCTGCGCGACCTCCTGGCCCGGCACCGGGCCGACCTGGCGGCGGGACGAGACCTGCCCGACGACGTCTTCACCCGCCTGGTCCGTTCGTCCCTGCCCGCCGGCACCGGCCTGACCGACGAACGCATCGTGACCAACATGGCGGGCATGCCGCTGGGCTTCGTGGAGAGCGCGCCAGGGGCCATGGCGGAGGCGGTCGAACAGCTCCTGCTGCGCCCCGACGTGCGCGCGGAGGCCGTGGCCGCCGCCCCCGACCCCGACCGGTTCGACCCGTACGTCTGGGAGGCGCTGCGGTTCAGCCCGTTCTTCAAGCTGATCCCCCGGCTGTGCGAGCGCGATCACGTCCTGGCCGCCGGCACTCCGCGCAGCACGCTCATCCCGGCCGGCACCTTCGTGCTCGCGGCGCCGGCCTCGGCGATGTTCGACGCGGACGTGGTGCCCCAGCCCGAGGAGTTCCGCCTCGACCGTCCCCGCCACCACCGGCTGTTCTTCGGCTCGGGTCACCACGCCTGCCTCGGCGTGCACGTGGCCGGCCCCGTGATCGCCGAGACCGTCCGCCGCCTGCTGCTGCGCCCCGGCGTACACCTGCTGCCGCCACCGCGAGGCCGCGTCGAACGGTCACTCGGCATCTTCCCCGACGCGTTCGTCCTCGGAACCGGCGCGAAGGGGCAGGAGGGCCGATGACGAGGAAGGAACCGACGACGGCGGAAGGATCGACGACACCGGGAGGGCCCGTGACGGCGGGAGGATCGGTGGCGGCAGGAGGACCGATGGCGGCGGGACGCCCGGCGAGCGCGCGCGGCATCGCCACCGACGGCCTGGCGAACCGGCTCAGGTTCCTGGCCCTGACCAACGGCCGGCCGTTCTGGGACCTGGTGCAGAAGTGCCCGCCGGTACGCCGCCGGGTCAACGCCACGCTGATCGACCACGCGGTCCGCGAGATGCCGCCGCGCCCCGAGCCGCTGAGCACGATGGCCGACTACACCTCGTGGGCCTCACTCACCGACCGCACCTACAGCGGCAGGCACCTGCCGCCGGTGCACGCCGACGAGAATCGCCGGCCCGCTCCCGAGGTCGCGGCCGGCCTGTTCGCCCGCGGCGAGTCCATGGTCCCGTGCCGGCGCTCCACGGTGCTGTTCGCGTACTTCGCCCAATGGTTCACCGACGGCTTCCTGCGCAGCGACGCGAACGTCCCGCGCGACCCGCGCAAGAACAGCTCCAACCACCACATCGACCTCAACCAGGTGTACGGCCTCGACGCGGCGGCCACCACCGCGCTGCGCACGCTCGAAGGCGGGCAGCTCAAGAGCCGGCTCATCAACGGCGGCGAGTTCCCGCCCTACCTGTGCGAACACGGCAAGATCAAACCGGAGTTCGCCCCGCTGAGCGTCATCGACTTCGACGAACTCACCGACGCGCGACGCGACACCCTGTTCGCCACCGGCAGCGACCGGGGCAACATCCAGATCGGCTTCACCATGCTCACGGTGCTGTTCCTGCGCGAGCACAACCGGGTGGCCCGGCTGCTGGCCCGGCGTCATCCGCGCTGGGACGACGAACGGCTCTTCCAGACGGCCCGCAACGTCCTCATCGTGCTGCTGATCAAACTGGTCGTCGAGGAGTACATCAACCACATCACCCCCTACCACTTCCGCTTCACCCTGGACCCCCGGCTGTCGGCGGCGCTGGCCCGCGCGCCGTGGCACCGCGAGAACTGGGCGTCGGTCGAGTTCAACCTCGTCTACCGCTGGCACAGCCTGATCCCGTCCCGGCTGTCGGTGGGCGGGCGCGACCTGCCGCTGGCCGAGACCCTGCTCGCCGGGCCGCTGATCCCGGAGGCCGGCCTGGCCCGCCTCTTCGAGGACGCCTCCGGCCAGCGGGCCGGCCGCATCGGCCTGTTCAACACCGACCCCGTCCTGCACCCGATCGAGACGGCCAGCATCGCCGAGTCCCGGGCGCTCGGGCTGGCGCCGTACAACAGCTACCGCGAGCACTGCCGCTTTCCGGCGGTGCGTCGCTTCGAGCACATCAACGGTGATCCGCGGGTCAGTGGTGCGTTGCGCGAGCTTTATCGCGACGTGGACGACATCGACCTGTACGTCGGGCTGTTCGCCGAAGAACCCGGATGCCCCGACGCCATCCTGCCCCCGCTGCTCACCAAGATCATCGCGATCGACGCCTTCTCCCAGGCCCTCACCAACCCGCTCCTGGCCCCGCGCGTCTTCAACGCCGCCACCTTCTCCCCGTACGGCGCCCGCGTCATCACCGCCACCCGCACCCTCGCCGACGTCGTACGCCGCAACACCCCCGAGGACCCGACTCCCCGCTTCGTCAGCATGTCCCGCCGGACCCGCCCATGAGCAGCGGCGCCGATCCGGCGGACGCGGTCGCCGACGAAGACGACGACCCTGCGGATGCGACCGTGAGCACCGGTGCTGTTCCGCCGGATGCGGCCGTGAACGGCGGCGATGTTCCCACCGGCGGTCCCACCGGCGCCGCCGCGAACGACGGTGAGGACCCGGCGGGGTCGCTGCGCGCTGCCGCCCGCGAGCTGGTGGACATCGCGATCCTGATCCAGGACGCGGCGGCGCACACCACGGCCGCCCTCACCGACACCGCGCTGCTCCGTGCCCTGCCCCACGCCTCCGCCACGGGCCGCCCCGCCTACCGCGCGCTGCTGCGAGCCGCGACGAACCGGCATGGCCTCGGCTACGCGCTCACCGGCACCCACACACCCACCGGGCCCACCCCAGCGACTCTGACCACCGCAGCGACTACCCCCGTGGCGTTGACCGGTTCGACGAGCTCGGCCGTCTTCGGTGTGCTGGCCACGTTGGCCGGGAAGGTCGGGGCGATGCTGGGGGGTGAGAGTCTGGCTGTTCGGGTGCTGGCTACGTCGTTGCGGTTGCGGGTGGCGGCCGTGGCTGTCGATCATCCTGAGCTGAGCGAGGATCCTCTGGTGGTCAGGCTCATCGAGGCCGCCGCCGCGGACCGGGATCTGGAGGCCGTTCGGGCGCTGCGTGCCCTGCTCAAGGACCGGGGCGCGGTGCGGGCGCTCAGCCTGCTCGCCCCCGTCTTCGGCGAGGTGCTCGCGTTGCGTGCGCTGCTGGACGAGAATCCGCTCAACGACGCCACCGCCTGGCTGATCGCCACCGGGAGGGGTTTCGCCACCGCCGACCCATTCACGGGCATGAGCAACAGGGCCGTCGCGCTCCTCGACCTCGGTGAAGGAGGCGCCCGCCGGGTCGAGCCGACCCCGGCCGAGTCGGCCCGGCTGAGCACACGAGGGTCGTTGCTGGGCGTCCTGGGCAACATCGGCACGATCGGCACCACCGGACGGGCCCTCATCCAGAGCGTCGAAGGCCCCGACGGAGTGATCCGCCACATCCTCCAGGCGCCGGGCATGCGGGTGGGACACCCCGACGGACGTTCGCCACAGGACCTGCTCGGCGCGTTCAGCAGCGCCGTCCTCGACAGCAGCCCCTACAGCCGCGCCCTCGCCCAGGCCGTGGCCGACTACGGGCTGCCTCCGGACGCCGAACTCGCGCTCGTCGGTCACAGCGCGGGCGGGGCGGCGATCATGAACCTGGCGCAGGACCCCGGCTTCTGCGCCCGCCACCGCGTCACCCACGCCATCGCCGTCGGCGCTCCCGTCGACTTCAAACGGCCCGCCGACCCGCGAACGTGGGTGGCCAGCGTCACCAACCAGCACGACCTCATCCCCACCCTCGACGGACAGGGCGCCGGCTCGTGCTTCGACCTGCACCCCGGCTGGTACGTCGTCGACTACACCGACTCCACCCACCTGTTCCCGCTCTGCCACGGCATCGAGCACTACCTGGCCAACCTCGCCGACGACCTGCCCGAGGCCCGCGCGCACATCGACGAACGGCTGAAGCCCTTCCACGGGCCGGTCGTGCGCTCGCAGGCGTACCTGCTGTTCGACCGGCCGCCGGACCCGGAGGAGTTCCCCTTCCTGACCGTGCCCACACGCCCGGTCGAGACCGCCGGCGCGACGGCCGACCTGCCGATCCGGTGCCGGGACGGCTCCGCCCTCACCGCCTACTTCGCCGCGCGCCCGGGTGTGGCGGCCCGGTTGCTGAAGGGCAGCGGGCTCGCCCCCTTGCTGGTGGCGGGCCGGGCCCTGGTCGGCGTGCACGCGGCGTGGAACCGGCGCAGCAGTGCGGGCGGCCACCGCGAGTTGCAGATCGGCATCGTCGTCTCCGGCCCAGGCCGCCGATCCGCGTGGTCGGGCCGGCGTGGCTTGTTCCGCCGGGCGGAGTTGCGCCGGTCGGGCGACTTCCTGCTCGGCTCCGCGGTCGACACCCCGATGGCGCGTGAGCTCGGCCCGCGGTTGTGGGGCGGTGAGACGTACCTGACGGCCCTGGACGTGCGGGTCGGCGTCCGGCGCGGGGCCGGGCCGGGGGTCCGGTCGGCGCTGGTCGTCGCCGACGGGATTTTCACGATGGAGGGTCGGCTGGGTCCCGGGCTGCCCATGAGCGATCCCGGCTCGGTGGGTTACGCCGGTGATGCCGGTGCTCTGCTGCGGTCGTCCGTACGGGCGCGGGGGTCAGCCCGGTTGCACCCCGCGCCACCGATGCGGCTGAGCGTCGAGCCCCGGTCGCCCCATCCGCTGGCTCGGCGGCTGCGCGAACTGGGAGTCGACGGCGCTCGCCCGCTGCTGTGCCTGTCGGCGGCCACCCGTCAATCGATCCGGGACGCCGCCGTTCCCGTACCGCCCGCCTGAGAGGACGCCATGCCCGACGGACAGAGCACGATCGCCGCGCACGCCGAGGTTCTGCGCAGGGACGCTCAAGCCCTCACCGCCTGCACCGAACGCCTGCGCGCGATCGAGGCCGCCCTGGAAGCGGCCGGCGCGGCGCCACCCTGGCTGCGCGCGGCGGTGCACGCCCACTGCGCCGCCTGCGTGACCGCCGCCGCCGACCTGCGGACGGCCGTCCGCCACCTGCTCGAATACGCCGAGCAGGCGGGCCGCTGACGACGGACCGAGGACCGACCGGATCGAACCCGCTCCGGGAGCCCGGCTCGAACGAACTCCCGCGCCCGGCTTGAACCTGCTCCGAGTGCCGGCCACGCCCATCAGCGAGTCGATATCCGATTGCCCGACGGGCGCTCGATGTGTCAGCGTCGCTGGACGTGATGTCAGGGCAGGTGATGGGGATGCGGTACGCGGGGCCGGCGCTCGCGCTCGGGTCCTCGTGGTGCTTCGGGTTCTCCGGGCCGATGGCCAAGTACCTCGACGCGGCCGGGCTGGCGCCGATGGAGGCGGTGTGGGCGCGGATGGCGGGGGCGGGGCTGCTGCTCGTGGCGGTGCTGGCCGTGGTCAGGCCGCAGGCGTTGCGGATCCCGCGCTCCAGGGTGGCGTTCGTCTGCCTGTACGCGATCATGGCGGTGGCCGGCGTGCAGTCGCTGTACTTCGCCGCGATCACACGCCTGCCGGTGGGAATCGCGCTGCTGCTCGTCTACATGGCGCCCGTGATGGTGGTCGCCTGGGTACGGCTGGTACGCGGAGCCCGGCCGGCGCCGGCCGCGTACGCCGGGGCGGTCGTCGCGATCGCGGGCCTCGGGATCGTCGCCGAGGTCTGGCAGGAGGTACGCCTCGACGCGCTGGGCCTGCTGCTGGGACTGCTGGCGGCAGCGTGCTCCGCCGGATATTTCCTGATGAACGATGGCTTCGGGGCGGAGATGGATCCGCTCGGCCTCGTCGCCTGGGGGATGACCGGGGCGGCCGTGGTGCTGATCCCGTTCGCGCGGCCCTGGGCGATGAAGTGGGAGGCGTTCACGGTGTCCGTCACGCCCGCCGCCGGCGGTCAGCGGCTGCCCGTGCTGCTGGCGTACCTGTGGATGGTGCTGGTCGCGACCGTGATCGCGTACATCATGGGGGTCAACGCCGTGCGGCGGCTGACGGCCGCCGTGGCCGTCACCGTGGCGTCGCTGGAGGTCGTCGGCGGGACGGTGGTGGCCTGGGCGCTGGTGGGGGAGCGGCTGGGCGCGTTCCAGATCGTGGGCGGGCTGATCCTGCTGTCGGGCGCGCTGCTCGCCCAGACCGCCACCCGCCTGGGCGCCCCACGACGGCCGGCCACCGTGCGCCGCTAGCCTGCCGCCGCGAGGCGCCAGCGACGGCCGGTCACCGCGCGCCGCTGGCCCACCGCCGCCAGGCGCCAGCGACGGCCGGTCACCGCGCGCCGCCGGCCTGCCGCCGCCAGGCTCCGGCCGGTCGCCGTGAAGGTCAGCCCTGCTCCTCCGGGACAGGCGCCTGCCCCGCCCCCTCCTTCTCCAGGATGGTCAGGTCGCGTTCGGCGTAGAGCCGGTGCTCCCACTCCTCATTGAGGATGATGCGCAGGCAGTTCCTGAACGGGAAGCTGTCGGCCTGCGGCCAGCCGGGCTCGGGACGCGACACCTCGGAGGCCAGCTGCTCCTCGGTGAGCGACTCCATGACGCGCCGGACCATGGCCTGGCGTTCGCGGCGGATCGCGAGCACCTCGTCGAGCGCGGGCCGGGCCGCGCGGTCCCACGGAAAGCCGGCCCATTCCGGCGCCTCGTCCCACGGCAGGTCCAGCGGATGCCAGGGGGAGAGGTCGCCGAGGATCATCCGTCCCGCCCAGGCGCCGGTGGCGAAGTTGAGGTGGCGCAGCGTCTGGATGAACGACCACTCCTCGTCGACCTCGCGGTGCAGCGACGCCTCCGGGAACGTCCTGGCCCGGGCCACGGTCCCCGCCCACAGCCGCTCCAGGATCGCCCAGGCCTCGCGGAAGCCGTCGGCGTCGGCGGGGCGCATCTTCGCCCGGTCCGGCATGCGGCGGTTCAGCTCGGCGTCGACCAGCGGCGCGATGTCCACGCCGTTCACGACGACGTGTCCCAGCTCGCCGCTGATCTCGACGTCGACCAGCTCGACGCCCCGCAACCGGGTGCCCTCGAAGAAGGCGCCGCGGATCCGCGTGCCGGAGAAGTCGACCGACCGCATGCTCGCGCCGTCCAGCTTCACCCGGTTGAAGGTGGAGCCCGACAGGGTCACGCGCTCGAAGCGTGCCCCTGTCAGGTCCTGCTCGTGGAATTCGGAGGTCATGGCCGTCACGTTAGGACAGGTTCAGGACGATCCGCTTCCGGTTCAGGCCAGCCGGGCCACCCCTTCCAGGAGCCGATCGACGTCGGAGCGGTCGTTGTAGTGGACCAGGCCCGCGCGCACCGCGCCACCCGTGTCGCGGATGCCCAGCACGCCGGTCAGCTCCCAGGCGTAGTTGTGCCCGTTCCACACGTTGACGCCGCGCTTGGCCAGGTGCTCGGCCACCTGGCGCGGGGTGTGCCCGGCCACGTTGAAGTACACGGTGGCGGTGCGCCTGGCCGGTTTGCCGTACAGGGTGACGTGCGGCATCGTCTCCAGCTCCCCGGTGAGCACGGAGAACAGCGCCGTCTCGTGCTCCTCGGCCGCGCTCATCGAGGCCAGCAGGCGTTCGCGGCGGTTGCCCGGGCCCGGCACCATCGCGGCCAGGTGGTCCACGGCGGCGGTCACCCCGTCGAGGTCGGCGAAGGCCGCCGTCCCCGTCTCGAACCGCTCCGGCACCGTGTCCGCCGAGGAGGCCAGCTTGTCCGACCTGATCGTCTCCAGCAGCGCCGGGTCGGCGACCACCGCGCCGATGTGCGGGCCCGACCACTTGTACGCGCTCGTCGCGTAGAAGTCCGCGCCCAGCGCCCGCATGTCCACCGGGCCGTGCGGGGTGGCGTGCACGCCGTCCACGTACATCAGCGCGCCCGCCCGGTGCGCCAGCTCGGCGATGGCGGGCACGTCGGGGCGGGTGCCGAGGATGTTGCTGGCCGCGGTGACCGCGACCACCCTGGTGCGCTCGTTGATCAGCTCGGCGTACTGCTCGACCGGCAGCTCCCCGGTGACCGGGTCCACCTCGGCCCAGCGTACGGTGGCGCCGACCTGCGTCCAGGGGCGCACGTTGGCGTCGTGGTCGAGCCGGGAGAGCACCACCTCGTCCCCCGGCCCCGCGATGGCGCGGGCCAGGCGGTAGGTGAGCGTGGTCATGTTGGGGCCGAGGATGACGCCGCCGGGATCGCCGCCGACCAGGTCGGCCACGGCGGCGCGGCAGGCGGCCACGATGGCGTCGGAGCGGTGGCTGGCCGGGAAGGCGCCGCCCACGTTGCCGATCCCCGTCCGGTAGGCGGTGGCGATGGCGTCGATCACGGGCCGGGGGGTCTGCGTGCCGGCCGCGCCGTCGAGATAGGCGTAACCGTCGGACAGCGCGGGGTACGTGGCGCGTACCTCTTTAATGGGGAAGGGCATGATATGTAGATGCTCAGCCTCCGCGACCTCAACCGTGCCACGCTGGCCCGCCAGCATCTCCTCTCCCGCCACCAGGGGAACGCGGCCGACGTCGTGCACCGGCTGGCCGGGCTGCAGGCGCAGGAGCCGCGCCCGCCCTACCTGGCGGTCTGGACCCGGCTGGAGGGGTTCCAGCGCGACGACCTGCACGCGGCGCTGCACGCGCGCACGCTGGTCCGGGCCACCCTGTGGCGGGCCACGCTGCACCTGGTGACGGCGGCGGACTTCACCGCGTTCCGGCCGGAGGTGGCGCCCGTGCTGGCCGCCGCGGCCCGCCGCTTCGACGGGATCGACTTCGACGCGGTGGTGGCCGCCGCGGACCGGCTGCTCGCGGCGGGGCCCATGACCTTCAACGAGCTGCGGCCCCGGCTGCTGGCGGAGTTCCCCGGCGCGTACGACCGCGCGCTCGGGTACGCCGTGCGCATGCTCACCCCGCTCATCATGGAGCCGACCGAGGACCGGTGGAGCTTCCCGCGCGAGGCGGCGTTCGGACTGCCCGGCATCGAACCGGCGCCCGCCGGCAGGCCGGCCCTGATCGAGCGCTACCTGGCCGCGTTCGGCCCGGCCACCCCCGCCGACGTGCAGACCTGGTCCGGGCTGAACGGACTGCGCAAGGTCATGGAGGGTATGGAGCTGGACAGAGTGACCGACTTCGCCGGAAGGGAGCTGTTCGACCTGCCGGGGGCGCCGCGGCCGGGCGGTGACGTGCCCGCGCCCGTACGTTTCCTGCCCGACTTCGACACGCTGATCCTCGGCCACGCGGACCGGACCCGGGTGCTGGCCGACGAGCACAAGAACCGCGTCGCCACCAAGAACCTGCGGGTGCGGGCCGTCTACCTGGTCGACGGGTTCGCGGCCGGGACCTGGCAGATCAAGCGGTCGGGCAAGAAGGCCAAACTGCTCGTCAGCCCGTTCGGACCGGCCGGCCTGGAGCCGCTGGAGGAGGAGGGGCTGCGGCTGCTCGCCTTCGCCGAGCCCGACGCCGCGACGCGCTCGCTTGAACTGGCGGATCAGGTCTGATTGGTTCGGGGACGGAGGTGTGACGATGCCGCAGCTGACCGCACTCGACGCGCAGTTCCTGCACTTCGAGACCGCCACGAATCCGGCCAACATCGCCGGCCTGGCGATCCTCGACCGTGACGTCAACCGCGCCGATCTGCAGGCTCTGCTCCAGCAGCGGCTCCCGCACGTGCCCGCGATGCGGCGCAAGCTGGCGCCGGTGCCCCTGGGGCTCGACCACCCGTACTGGACCCAGGAGGACGACCTCGACCTCGACTACCACGTACGCGAGATCGGGCTGCCCCCGCCGGGCGACGAGCGGCAGCTGGCCGACCAGGTCTCCCGCCTGCACGCCCGCCGCCTCGACCGCGGCCGCCCGCTGTGGGAGATCTACCTGATCCACGGGCTGTCCGGCGGGCGCATGGGCCTCTACACGAAGATCCACCACGCCGCCGTGGACGGGGTCGGCGGCGCCGACGTGCTGGCCGCGCTGCTCGACCTCACGCCCGAGCCCGCCCCGCCGCCCGAGGCCGCGCCCGAGCACGACCCGGCCCCGCCGGGACCCGCGGGCATGCTGGCGCGCGGCCTGGCCAGGCTGGCGGGCAACCCCGCCCACGCCGTGCGCTTCGCCGCCCGCGCCATCCCGCACCTCGACGAGATCCCCGTCGTCTCCTGGCTGCCCGGCGCCGGGACCGTCTCCAGCCTGGCCCGCCGCCTGGCCGGCAGCGGCCGGGTGCCGGAGCTGCCGCCGCTCCCGGCGCCGCGGACCCCGTTCAGCGGGCCGCTGTCGGCGCACCGGCGCTTCGCGTTCGTGTCGCTGCCGCTGGAGGAGATCAAGCGGGTGCGCAAGGCGTTCCAGTCGCCGGCGGAGGGGAAGGCCGGGGTCACGGTCAACGACGTGGTCATGGCCGTGTGCGCCGGCGGACTCCGCCGCTGGCTGGCCGCGCACGGCGGCGTGCCGGCCCAGCCGCTGGTGGCGGGCGTGCCGTTCTCGCTGCGGGCGGCCGGCGACGAGGGGCCGGGCAACCAGGTGGCGATCATGACAGCGCCGCTGGCCGTGCACGTCGCCGATCCCGTCGAGCGGCTGCGCCACGTCCGGCACGCCATGCACCGGATCAAGGACCGCTTCTCGCTGTCCCCCGCGCGGTGGCTGCGCGAGTTCAGCGAGTCGATGCCGGCCGCGCTCATGGGGCTGGCCTCACGCTCCGCGTTCGACCTCGTGGGCCAGGCGGCGCCGCCGATCAACCTGATGGTCTCGAACGTGCCGGGGCCGCAGTTCCCCCTGTACGTGTGCGGGGCGCGGCTGCTCAGCCACTATCCCGTCTCGGTCATCACGGACGTGAGCGGCGGCGTGAACATCACCGCCTTCTCCTACGACGGCTCGCTCGACATCGGCGTCGTCACCGACAGGGAGATGGTGCCGGACGCGTGGGAGCTGGCCGGAAACCTGCGCGAGGCGCTGGACGAGCTGCTCGACGTGGACGTCGTCCCACCGCGATAGCTCCCGTCACCGCGGAGGAGGAGATCGAATGGTTGGCCTCCAGGAGCTTTCCGCCGCGCGAGCGGGGGAACCTATGGGAGGGCGCGGTGCCGGGGTCCGGCGGAGAGGGGAACGGGTGGGGGCGCGGGAAGGGCTGATCCGCTGACCGGGCCGACGGCGTGCTCAGCGGACGGCGTACGCGCCGATCGCCGGCTCCAGCAGACCGAACACCCGGGGCGCGGTCTCGGCGAGAGCCCGCGCCAGCGCGTCCGCCGTCTCGTCGTCGTCGTTCGGGAAGGCCGCCAGCATGCGTTCGTGCAGGTCGCGGAAGAGCAGGCGGTCGGCCGCCGCGAGCTGGGCGGCCACGGCGCGGGCGACGACCGGATCCCCTCCCGTCGTCTCCGCCTCCGCCGTCAGCCGCGCCGCCAGCGCCTGCTCGCGCTGCTCGTGCAGGTCGCGCAGCCGGGCGACCAGGGTCGGGCTGTCGGCGATCATCCGGGTGAACGCGGGCCCGGTGAAGCCGATGACCGGGTCACGACGGTCCAGCGCCGCCAGATACTCCCGGCGCACCGCGGCCAGCGCCGATTCGCCGGGAGGCCGGCCCGCCACCACCCGCGCCAGGCCCGCGACGAACTCCTCGTGGTGGTCGAGCGCCAGGTCCTCCTTGCGCGGGAAGTAGTTGGTCACGGTCATCTTGGCCACCCTGGCGGCGGCGGCGATGTCGGCGATGGTGGTCCGGTCGAAGCCGCGCACCAGGAACAGTTGGGTAGCGTGGTCAGAGATGGCCTGCCTGGTCTCTCGCTTCTTCTGTTCCCTCAAGCCCAAGGTGTCGATGCTCATAGCCGCAGTCTTCCACAAAATTTTAGGTTCGACCTTATTTTAGGTTGACTCTTCTTTTGAGGCAACCTAATGTTAGGCGCGACCTAAGTTTATGCCGCCGTCCACAGCCCCCAAAGCGAGCGAGGAGTGAGGTTTTGTCCCAAGCAGCAGAGGTTCTAGAACTGGACGACAACGTTGCCGAGAGCGGTGCGGCCGTCGGCGCCGACTCGGTCAAGGTCTACTTGAAGGCGATCGGTCGCGTGCCGCTGCTCACCGCCGAGCAGGAGATCGAGCTGGCCAAACGCATCGAGGCCGGCCTGTTCGCCAGGGAGCGGCTCGACTCCGAGCCGGGCCTGTCCGACGAGATGCGCGCCGACCTGGAGTGGATCGCCGCCGACGGCGCGCAGGCCAAGCGCCGCATGCTGGAGGCCAACCTGCGGCTGGTGGTGTCCATCGCCAAGCGCTACACCGGGCGCGGCATGCTCTTCCTGGACCTGATCCAGGAGGGCAACCTCGGCCTGATCCGGACGATCGAGAAGTTCGACTACCGGCTCGGCTACAAGTTCTCCACCTACGCCACCTGGTGGATCAAGCAGGCCATCACCCGGGCCATGGCCGACCAGGCCAGGACGATCCGCATCCCCGTGCACATGGTGGAGCTGATCAACAAGGTCGCGCGCACCCAGCGCCGGCTGCAGAGCGAGCTCGGCCGCGAGCCCACCCCCGAGGAGATCGCGGCGGAGTGCGAGCTGGAGGTCGACCGGGTCAGCGAGATCCAGGGCTACGGCCGTGAGCCGATCTCCCTGCACACGCCGCTGGGGGAGGAGGGCGACAGCGAGTTCGGCGACCTCATCGAGGACACCGAGGCCGTCTCCCCCGCCGACGCCGTCTCCTTCACCCTGCTCCAGCAGCAACTGCACGCCCTGCTCGACCAGCTCTCCGAGCGCGAGGCGGGGGTGATCAGCATGCGGTACGGCCTCAACGACGGCAAGCCGATGACCCTCGACGAGATCGGCCGCATCTACGGCGTCACCCGGGAGCGCATCCGCCAGATCGAGGCCAAGACGATGTCCAAGCTGCGTCATCCGTCCCGGTCGCTGGCGCTGCGCGACTACCTGAGCTGACCCGGCTCGCCGCTTGGTACGAGGTGCGGACAGAAAGGCTGCGCAAACGGGAACTCAAGAGTGTCGCCGCTGCCCCATGGGCCCCCTCCGCGGTGACCTACATTCCAAGGCGTGAAACGCTCCCGTTCGAGCCTCGTCCACCAGGTGACGTACGCGACCAAGAACCCCCACAAGATCCTGCCCCATCTGCGCCGGCTGGCCCGCGACACGTGGTTCCGGCTGCGTACGCGCGACCACGTCGCCTACTACCGGGCGGTCATGAAGTCCGACACCGCCCGCGACCCCGAGGGCGCCGTCGGGTCGCACACCCACAAACGCTGGCTGGCCCTGGGCCGGCTCCAGTTCGACTACCTGCTCGAACACGGGCTCAAGCCCGAATGCCGGATGCTGGAGATCGGCTGCGGCAACCTGCGGGCGGGCCGGCTGTTCGTCGGCTACCTCTACACCGGCAACTACTACGGCATCGACATCTCGCCCGACATCCTCATGGCGGCCCAGGACACGATCGTCAGGCACGGGCTCGGCGACAAGATGCCCTACCTGACCCCCGTACGGGACCTGCGCTTCGCCTTCCTGCCCGACGAGTACTTCGACGTCGTCCACGCGCACAGCGTCTTCTCCCACTCCCCGCCCGGCGTGATCGAGGAGTGCTTCGCCCACGTGGGCCGGATCATGAAGCCGGACGGCTGGTTCGACTTCACCTTCGACCGGACCGAGGGCAAGGAGCACCAGGTGCTGCGGGAGGACTTCTACTACCGCACCGAGACCCTCGTCGCGCTGGCCGAGAAGCACGGGCTGCGGGCGGTCTTCATGGAGGACTGGGAGAACCGGCACAAGCAGTCGAAGATCCGCATCACCCGTCGCCGGGCCGCCTGACCCGCCGCTGATCGGCGGCCGTTGATGGGCGGCCGTTGATCGGCGTACGGAGGCACGCTGATCGCCGGTCACTTGGGGAGGCCGTCGCCGGTCACTGGGCGAGGCTGTTCCAGAACTCCTCCAGCCGGGCCGCGCCGGCCGCCGGGTCCTGCAGCAGCCACCAGTGGCCCAGGCCCGGCAGCTCGGCCACCGCCGCGCCCGCCCTGGCCGCCGCCGCCCGCGCCGCGTCCCCGTCCAGGAACGGATCCTCCGACGCCACCAGCACCAGCCCCGGCACCGGGACGCCGGCGAAGGCGGGCGACCACTCGCGCCCCACGTCCACGGCCGACCGGTAGAGGGCCAGGATGCTGCCGGCCATGACCTCGTCCGCCTCGGCCACCATCGCCAGGGCGTGCTCGCGCGGGACGCCGAAGCCCTCGTACGGCAGGGCCAGCTCTTCGACCGGCAGGCCGCGCCGACGCTCGAAGAACTGCTCACCGGCGCCCGGCGTCTGCCACAGCCTGGCCAGATCGTGCCAGCGGAAGTCGGCGTGGCCGAGGCCGGCGGCGTCGGTGACCCACGAGCGCACCAGGTCGGGGCGCAGGCTGACCAGGCGCACCACCAGGCCGCCGCCCCAGTCGTGGCCGACCAGGTCGACGTCCTGCCCGGCCAGGTCCTCCAGCTCGGCGGTCAGCCAGGCGACGTACTCCTCCTTGGTGGCGGTGAACCCCTCGGGCCGGGGACGGCCGAACCCGGGGAGCCCCAGCACGCGCACGTCATCGCGGCGCAGGACCGCACGGAGAGGGTCCCAGACGGCTGAGGTCTCCGGCACGCCATGGACCAGGACTACGGTCATGATCGGCTCCATCTCCGGCGAGGGCTCACGCCCTTCCTACCCCCGCCGATAACCAGGTGCACCGGATTTCGGGCAGCGCGTAGGGTGGGCGCACGTGAGAGACGTACGTGCCCTGCCCAAGGCCCACCTGCACGTTCACCTGGAGAGCACCGTACGGCCGCGGACCGTGCGCGAGCTCGGCGGCCCGCCCGAGCCCGAGGGGGCGTTCGCCACCTTCAGGGAGTTCGCCGACCAGCGGGCCAAGGTGCGCGAGGTGCTGCGCACGGCCGAGCACTTCCGGCGGATCGCGGTCGAGTTCTGCGCGGACGAGGCCGCCCAGGGCACCCGCTACGCCGAGGTGACCTTCACCGCCGCCGCGCACGGCGAGCGCGTGGGCGATCACGAGATGCCGCTGCGGGCGGTGCTCGACGGGCTCGCCGAAGGGCGGGAGCGGTACGGGATCGACTGCGGGGTGCTGCTCGACCACTCCAGGCGGCGGCCGGTGGAGCGGCTGTGGCGGACGTACCGGATGGCCGTCCGCCACGAAGGGGTGATCGGGATCGGGCTGGCGGGTGACGAGAGCCACCCGCTGGCCCCGTTCACCGAGGTGTTCGCCGCGGCCTGGGACGCGGGGCTGCACCTGGTGCACCACGCGGGCGAGACGGCCGGGCCGGACAGCATCCGCGACGCGCTCGGCCCGGGACGCGCCGAGCGGCTCGGCCACGGCATCCGGGTGCTCGACGACGACGAGCTCGTGGCGGAACTGAGCGAGCGCGGCGTCCCCCTGGAGGTCTGCCCGACCTCCAACGTGCTGCTCGGCCTGGTGCCCTCGCTGGCCGAGCACCCGCTGCCGCGGCTGCGGGAGGCGGGGCTGACGGTCACGATCAACACCGACGGGGAGACGGCGCTGGCCGACGAGTACGCCCGGCTGCGCGACGTCTTCGGCTTCACGGACGCGGACCTGGCCGACCTGGCCCACGCCTCCATCGACGCCGCGTTCGCTCCTGAACAGATGAAGGCCGAGCTCAGGGCCGGGGTGAACGCCTGGCTGGCGACCCCGGAGACGGCCTCATGACCTCCGAGCCCGCCGCCGGCGGATCGCCCGCGCCTGAGGGATCGCCTGCGCCTGAAGGGCCGCCCATGGCTGGGAGAAGGGCTGTGCCTGAGGAGGGGGCCGCGCCTGAAGGAGAGGAGCCGCCGCCTCCGGAGGTGCTCGCGGCCTTCGGGGCGGCGGGGGAGCCGGTGTGGATGGGCGGGGCGTGGCGGGCCGGCGATCTGGCGCTCAAGGAGGTCGGCTTCCTGCCCGAGACGCTCTGGCGGGCCGGCGTGCTCGCCGAGCTGCCCGAATCGCCGCACTTCCGGGTGGCCCGTCCCGTCGCGGCGGCCGGTGGCGGCTGGGTGAGCCAGGGCTGGGAGGCGAGCAGGATGGTGCCGGGTGTGCCCGACGTCCGGCGGCAGGACGACGTGCTGCGTACCGGGGCCGCCTTCCACGAGGCGATCGCGCACCTGCCCAGACCCGGTTTCCTCGACCGGCGCGAGGACCCCTGGACCCAGGGTGACCGCGTCGCCTGGGAGGAGCTGCCCGTCCCCGGCGCGGCCGGCGGTCTGCTGGAGCCGCTCGTACGAGCGCGCCGCCCGGTCGACCTGCCCTGCCAGGCCGTCCACGGAGACCTGCCCGGCAACGTGCTGTTCGCCGACGGCCTGCCGCCGGCGATCATCGACTGGCCCGTCTACTGGAGGCCGCCGTCGTGGGCGGCGGCCGTCGCCGTCGCCGACGCCCTGTGCTGGTACGGCGCCTCACCCGCCCTGGCCGCCCGCTGGGCTCACCTGCCCGAATGGGGGCAGATGCTGATACGTGCGCTCATCTACCGGATCGTCACCCTTGACCTGGTAGACGGGCCCGCGGGCTGGACCCCGGACCAGCTCGCGGTCCACCGCCCGGCGATCGAGGTCGCGCTCTCCCACGCCGATCGCGGGCCCGTGCACCCTGGGGGAGCGGTCCGGCACCCGCCGGCGTCCTGAGGGCGATCACGCCGGCGCGGTGCCGTACGGGGGAGAATGGGTCTCGATGGACGAGCTGATCACATTCATGCGGGCCCGGCTCGACGAAGACGAGCGCGGGGGGCGGGACGCGACGCCGGGCCCGTGGTCGTACGACCCGGGCAAGGAGTGGTACGACGGTGACGACTTCGTCACCATGACCAACGGGCAGGAGTTCGTCGGCTACGGCGGCCTGTCCCCCTTCCGCGGCGCCGTCTGCATCACCGGCGACGCCGGGCACGCGCAGTCCGCCAAGGACGCCGAGTACATCGCCGCCCACGACCCGGCGCGCACCTTGCGCGAAACAGAGGCCAGACGCCGCACCCTGGCCCGACACGCCCCCGCCGCGCCGACCGAGGCCGGACGCCGAACCGTGGCCCGGCACGGCTACGACCCGCAGACGGAGACCGCTCCACTCCCGAACGCCGAACCGCCGTCCGGGGCCGAGCCGTCCGGGGCCGAGCCGTCCGGGGCCGAGCCGGCCGGGACCGAGCCGGCCGGGACCGAGTCGGCGGCCGAGGCCGAGCCGGATGCCCCGCCCCGCTGTCAGCACGACGGACAGCCGTGGCCGTGCCCGGACCTGCGCGACCTCGCCGCCCCCTACGCCGACCACCCCGGCTACCGGGAGGAATGGCGACCGTAAGGCGGCAGATGGCGGTCAGAAGGCGGCGGGTGGCGGCCGTGAGGCAGCGGGCCGAGGGCATGACTCAGGCCCTCGGTCGCGGGCGAGCGCAACCGGCCTGGCAGGCGTCGGGGGCCCGGTTCCGGCCCCCGCTGTCACCCGCGGGCGATCTGGATCACCGACGCGCCCAGCGGCGCCAGCGACACCGTGCCCGACACCGGCGCCCCGGTGAGCAGATCCGTCCCCTCCCCTCCCACGGGAACGGACACGCTCTCGGCGGCGCTGTGGTTGAGCAGGAACACGTACTCGTAAGCGTCGTCCCCCCGCACCGCACATTCGACGTGCGCCGGCACCCCCTCGAACCGCGAACGCACCCCCGCCTCCGCCACCACCCGCGCCACGACGTCGTCGAACGCGCCCTGCTCCAGCAGCGTCGCGAAGTAGACCACCCGCCCGGCCCCGTACCGGTTCTCGACCACGGCGGCGCGTCCCTCCAGCAGCCCGTCGGCGTACGTCGCCAGCGCCGTGCCACCCTCCAGGTGCAGATCGTCCCGCCACCACGTGGCCGTCGCCGAACGTCCATCGGCGAAGGACACGGCGAACACCTCGTCCGGCCTGGCCGGCCAGTACTCGTCGATCTTGGCCCCGATGAGCTCGCGGAACGCTCCCGGATACCCGTCCGGCCGCACCCGGTTGTCGGCGTCCACGACGCCGGAGAAGAAGGACATGATCACCGTCCCGCCGTCCGCGGCGAACTCGCGGATCCGGGCCGCACCCTCGTCGTCGATCAGGTACGCGTTCGGCACGACCAGCACCTTGTACCCGTCGAGCGACCCCCCGTGCGGCACCACGTCCACGGCGTGGTGCCGCTCCCAGAGCGGCGTGTAGTGCCGCATGACCGTGTCGGTGTAGCTGAAGTCGCTGCGCGGCAGGCCGAAGACCTCCTCCAGCCCCCACCATCCGTCCCAGTCGAACACGATCGCGATCTCCGCCCGAGAGCGCGTGCCGGCGACCGGGGCCAGCAGCCGCATCTCCCGCCCGAGGTCGCTGATCTCGCGGAACGTGCGCGAATCGGGCCCGGAGTGGGGCAGCATCGCCGAGTGGAAGCGCTCCTGCCCGCCCCGGCCGGCCCGCCACTGGAAGAACATCACCGAGTCGGCCGCCCGCGACACCGCCTGCAGCGAGCCGAGCCGCATCCGGCCCGGCTCCTTGACCACGTTGAGCCGCCACTGGCTGACCGCGCTGCTGGACTGCTCCATCAGCATCCACGGCTGCCCGCCCTTGAGCGAGCGGAACAGGTCGTAGTTGAAGGCCGCCGACACGTGCGAGTCGGATTCGGCCGGGTTCGGGTAGATGTCGAGCGCGGCCGCGTCCTCCTCGGGCGCCCACTTCCAGTAGTCGGCGTGGCGGAAGAAGCGCATGAAGTTGGTCAGGACGGGGACGTCGTCGCGGAAGGAGCGGACGATGTCCCGCTCGGCGAGGTAACACTCCAGCAGCGCGTCCGAGGTGAAGCGCTTGAAGTCGAGTCGGCGGGTGGGATTCATCCACGTACGCGGGATGTGCGGCACGTCGACCTGCTCCCAGTCGGTGTAGACCTGGCCCCAGAACCGCGTGGTCCACGCCTCGTTCAGCCGGTCGAGGTCGCCGTACCTGCGCTGCAGCCAGCGCCGGAACGCGGCCCCCGCGGCCGGGCCGAACGACGTGGGCCCGTACTCGTTGCTGATGTGCCACATCGCCAGCGCCGGATGGAACGAGTAACGCTCGGCCAGCCTGGTGGTGATGCGGGCCGCGTACTCGCGGTAGATCGGCGACGAAGGGTCGTAGTGCAGGCGGTTGCCGAAGCCGAACGGGTGCCCGTCCTCCCTGATCGGGAACACCTCGGGGTGCAGGTGCGTGAGCCAGACGGGCGGCGCCGCGGTGGGGGTGGCCAGGTTGACGCTGACGCCGTGGTCGTGCAGGAGGTCCATGACCTCGTCCAGCCAGCCGAACTCGTACGTGCCGGGCTCCGGCTCCAGCGAGGCCCACGCGAAGACGCCCAGGCTGACGATGTTGACGCCGGCCTCGCGCATGAGACGCACGTCCTCGCGCCAGACCGAGCGGTCCCACTGCTCGGGGTTGTAGTCCCCGCCGAAGGCGAAACCGCCCACGCGTCGGCGGAAGGCTGCCATGCGTGACATTTCACTGACTCCCATGGTTCTTCGGTCCTTGAGCCTCGCGTGCGTCCCCGATCAGGAGTCATCCCGCGCGGCGTTGATAGCGCTGACAGAACCGCTCCGCCCCTGCTGGAGCGCGCCTCTGCTGGATCGGAAAGTTTCGGATAATGTTGCCGAAAGATGACCGTGACATTGTCGGATCATTACGCTAGGCTCCGGCTCATAGCACTGTCAACAGTCCTCGACCCACGGCGACACCGCCAGGTCAGATGGGTTGACCCAGGCCGATCTGGACTGCCGAAAGTTTTCGTGTCCTGATGCCGCCGAGACGCGGCAGCACGGCAGAACGGGAGATCCGGTGCGCAGAGCCACGCTGGCCGATGTCGCGGCCGCCGCCGGAGTGTCGGTGCCGACCGTCTCCAAGGTCCTCAGCGGCAAGAAACACGTCTCCGCCGCCACCAGGGACAAGGTGCTCGAAGCCGTCAGAACCTCCGGCTACGAGGCGCCGCGCCCGCCCAGCAGGCCCAGGGCCGGCGTCGTCGACCTGCTCATCGAAGGGCTCGGCTCACCGTGGGCGCAGGTGCTCATCGGCGGCGCGGAGAAGGCGGCGGCGCGGCGGGGGTTCTCGCTGGTCGTGACCTCGTCCGCGCGCTCCGACTTCGACCTGCGGCGCTGGATCGGGATGGTGCGCAAGCGCAACACCGACGGCGTCGTCCTCGTGCTCTCCCGCGCCGACCAGCGCGAGATCACCGCCCTGGAGGAGCTGCTGCACGTGCCCCTGGTGCTGGTCGACCCGGTCGGGCAGCGCGACCCGCGCCTGTCCTCGGTCGGCGCCACCAACTGGCTGGGCGGCGTCATGGCCACCACCCACCTGCTGGAGCAGGGGCACACCAGGATCGCCTTCATCGGCGGGCCGCTCGACACGCAGTGCACGCTCGACCGGTACGAGGGCTACCTGGCCGCCCACCGTACGTTCGGGATCGACTCCGACCCGGCGCTCGCCCGCTACGGCGACTTCCTCGTCACCGGAGGCAAGGCGATCGGCGGCGACCTGCTCGACCACGACGATCCGCCCACCGCCGTCTTCGCCGGCAACGACCTCCAGGCCGCCGGCGTCTACCAGGCCGCCACCGAGCGCGGTGTCCGCGTGCCCGGCGAGCTGTCCGTGGTCGGGTTCGACGACTCGATGTTGTGCGACATGCTCTCGCCGCCGCTCACCACCGTCCGCCAGCCGCTCGACGACATGGCCAACGAAGCGGTACGGCTCGTCGCCGAGGAACTGACCCACCCACGGGGCCCCTCCGGCACCCGCATCGAACTCGCCACCACCCTCGTCGTCCGCGGCAGCACCGCCCCGCTCCACCCCGACCCGGCCCGGCCACCGGGAACCACGCCACGCCGGGCCCGTCCGTAGCCGAGCACCGGTGATCGGCCCCGCGCCGGTTATCGGAAGACGAACTCGAAAACGGCGCTCTGGACGCTGGGCCTTGGAAACCGGCTCTTGGGGAGGGGCCGTCGGATGTGGTCAGAGCAGGCCGGCGTCGCGGACCTTGTTGGCCACGTGGACCCGGTTGTCGGTGCCCAGTTTGGCGAAGATGCGGGTGACGTTGGCCTTCACCGTGGCCACGCTCACCGACAGGTCCCGCGCGATCTCGGCGTTGGAGCTGCCCTTGGCCACCTCGATCGCGACCTCGCGCTCGCGTTCGGTGAGGGTGGCCAGCTCGCGGGCCGCCTCGGGACGCTGCGGCTCGTAACGGCCGGTGGCCGCCGCGATCACCTGCTGGGCGACGCTCGGCGACAGCACCGGCTCGCCCTTCGCCACCGCCCGCACGGCCTCGATCATCTTCGGCGGCGGCGTGTCCTTCAGCAGGAACCCGTGCGCGCCGAGCCGCAGCGCCCGCATCACCATGTCGTCGGCGTCGAACGTGGTCAGCACCAGGATGCGGGGCGGGGACGGCCGGGAGAGCAGCAGCTCGGTGGTGGTCAGCCCGTCCTGCTCCGGCATGCGGATGTCCATCAGCACCACGTCGGGCCGCAGCTCCCGGATCACGGCCATGGCCCGCTTCCCGTCGGCCGCCTCACCCACGAGGTCGAGGTCGGCCTCGCCGCCCAGGATGAGACGCAGCCCTGTGCGCACCATCGGGTCGTCATCCACGATCACCACTCGGATCACGAGGTCACGCCTCCCACGGGCAACAGGGCATCCATGATGGCTCGGATCACGAGGTCACGCCTCCCACGGCAGCAGGGCGTCCAGGACGAAGCGCCCGTCCCGTACGTCATGGCTGAGCGTGCCACCGGCCATCCGGGTGCGTTCGGCCAGCCCGACCAGCCCCAGCCGCCCGCCCGGCCCGGCCACGACGCCGGCCGGGGCCGGATTGCTCACCCGGATCCGCAGCCCCACCCCCGGCCGCCCGCCGAGCTCGGCCCGCACGGGGCTGCCGGGCGCGTGCTTGCGGGCGTTGGTGAGCGCCTCCTGCACGATCCGGTACGCGTGCCGCCCCGTCTGCGCCGGCAGGTGCTCCCTGCCGCGCACGGTGTCGTCCACCTCGACCCGCTGCCCGGCCGCGCGTACCTCCTCGAACAGGGTGTCCAGGTGAGCCAGCGTCGGCTGCGGCGCCTCCAGGCCGCCGTCACGGCGCAGCGTGCCGAGCACGGCGCGCAGCTCGTTGAGGGACTGGTGGGCGTTGTCCTGGATCGCCAGCGCGGTCTCGCGCATCTCCTCGGGGCCGAGGTCCTTGCGGTAGGCCAGGCCGCCCGCGAGCATCGTCAGCAGCGAGATCCGGTGCGCGAGGACGTCGTGCATCTCCTGGGCTATCTTCAGGCGTTCGGCGAGCTTGGCCTGCTCCACCCGGTGCTCCTGCGCCGCCACCTCCGCGGCCCGCTGCGCGTCCGCCCACTCGCCGCGCCCGCGCAGGTAGAGGCCGAGGACCGTGAGCACGCCGAGCACGGCGGCGCCGATCGCGCCGAAGACGAGGGTCAGCACCCAGCCGTCCTGCCATCGGGTGGAGGCGAGCGTACAGAACCAGAAGACGACCGCCACCGGCACCACCTGCCGCCAGCGGCGGTGCGTGGCCAGGGAGGCGAAGGCGACGAGGGCGGGACCGGTGACGGTGAAGGAGAAGACGGTCGGCAGGATCAGCGCCAGCGCTACCGGCACCGGCCACCTGCCACGGAACCCCAGCAGGACCAGCCCCGCCGCGCCGATGCCCATGTCGAGAATCAGCCGGTGATCGTCGGACCCGGCCCGCCCCGGCCCGAGCGTGGCCAGCACGACCACGTAGAAGAGCAGGGGGAGCGAGGCGAACAGATAAAGCAGAACGGTACCCAGCCGATCAGCCACCGGCAGCCGGCCGGCCCCTGCGGGAAAGCCACTCCTAGGCGTTGGCGGAGGGTTTCCTGGGGAGGTCGCAGGGAGGGCTTCGGTGGAGTGGGGCTCCTCGGGGAGCGCGGGGCCGGGGTGGGGTGGTCGCCCGTGCTCGGCGGGCCGGGCGCGCTCGGAGGGCCGTCGGCTGGAGGGCGGCGGCGGCCCCGCTCCGAGGGACGGCCGGCGCTCGTCGGGGTGGTCCTGCACGTCTCCCAGCCTAGAGACCTCCTGTCCAGGGCTTTAGCACCCCAGGTCCACCTCACTGCCGACCGTGGTCCACATTCTCGGCCCCAACGCTGGACCCAGGACCGATGAGATCCGGCCGCCTTTTCGATGAACTTGACCCGTGATTGAATTCCACCGCCTCAGCAAGGCGTACAACGAGGTGAAGGCACTGGACGAGGTGTCCTTCACCGTCCAGCCGGGCACGATCACCGGATTCCTGGGTCCCAACGGCGCGGGCAAGTCCACGGCCATGCGGATCCTGGCCGGCCTGTCCCGCCCCACCTCGGGCACCGGCACCGTGCTGGGGCGGCCGTACGCCGAGCTGGAGCGGCCCGGCTACGAGGTCGGCACCCTGCTCGACGCCGGCGCTCAGCATCCCGGCCGCTCCGGCCGCGAGGTGCTGACCCTGGGCGCCATGATGCTCGGCCTGCCCCGCTCGCGCGTCGACGAGGTGCTGCGGCTGGTGGGCCTGAGCCCCAAGGAGGGCAAGCGGGCCGTCGGCGGCTACTCCCTGGGCATGCGGCAACGGCTGGGCCTCGGCCACGCGCTGCTCGGCCGGCCCAGGGCGCTCATCCTCGACGAGCCGGCCAACGGCCTCGACCCCCAGGGCATCCACTGGATGCGCGGCCTGCTGCGCGACCTGGCCGGCTCCGGGTGCGCGGTGCTGCTCAGCTCCCACCTGCTGCACGAGGTCGAGCAGGTGGCCGACCGCATCGTGATGATCGGCGGCGGCCGGGTGCTGGCCGAGGGCACCCTCGCCGACCTCGGCCGGGGCCGCGACCTCGAACAGACCTTCCTCGACCTCACCTCCAAGGCCGACCGGAGCTTGGCCTGAGCACCGCCCTCATCCCCTACGTGTCGACGATGGGTCCTGGCTTGACCGCCGATCTCGCCTCCTGCGTCGATCGGGGCTTGGCTTGATCGCCTCCCCCCTCTTGACGGGAAGGGGATTCCTACGGTCGTCCGTGAGGGCTTCCTGCTTCACCGCCGGTCGCCCGCCCCGAGACGAGGATCTCTCGTTGAGGTCTTACACCAACTCCATAGGCGTTTCACCGCTCCGCCGGCCCGGCGGCGAGGGGATGTCCGAGCGCTGTCTCGGCGGCTTGGTTCTCGCGACCGTCGAACACGCTGTCGAGCCGTGCGCATCGCGCTGTGCGCAGACGGTGATCCGTCCAGCGGCCTATCGCCTGCAGCCTGTCCTGCTTGACAAGAGTCCGATTTCTCCCTCGCGTAAAGGCGGGGTTTCTCTCGGAGGTATTCGATGACCACCGACACGCCGACTGCGTACCGCCTTCCCTTCGGGAGGTTGCTGCGGGTGGAGGCCCGTAAATTGCTCGACACGCGTACCAGCCTGATCATGATGGGTGTCCTGATCGGGGTGGCGGTGGCGCTCGTCGTCGGCCGGGCCCTGGCCGGTGGGCCGACCGACCTGTTCACCCTGGCCGGCACGGCCGGGATCGCGTCAGGGACGCTGCTGCCCGTGCTCGGCATCCTGTCGCTGACCGGTGAGTGGAGCCATCGCACCGCGCTGACCACGTTCACCCTGGAGCCGCGCAGAGGCCGGGTGCTGGCGGCCAAGTGCCTGCCCGTGCTGGCCGCGGCCGTGGCCGGGTGCCTGCTGGCGCTGCTGGTGGCCGTGCCGGCGACCGCCCTCGCCTCGGCCGCCCAGGACGGGCAGGTCGTCTGGGAGCTCGACCCCGGCCAGGTGCTGGGCTGGATCGCGACGACGGTACTGTCCACCGCGCAGGGGCTCGCCCTGGGGCTGCTGTTGCTCAACGCGCCGGCCGCGATTGTGATCTACCTGGTCAATCCCATGTTGTGGAGCTTCGTCGGGCAGCTCGGCCCGGTGGGTGAGTCGGCAGGGGAGTGGCTCGATCCCAACAGGACCATCAGTGTGCTGATGAGCTCCGACCTGACCGGCGGCGACGCCGCGCGGCTGGCCGTGTCGGTGGTGCTCTGGATCGTCATCCCCGCTGGGGTGGGCGTTCTGCGGGTGCTGAGGAGGGAAGTGCGCTGATTTCGCTTTACCGGCAACGTAGATCTTTGCCGGTTTCATGGGGTTATGTTTGCGTTTGTCCGGTTTGGACCGTAACGTAGGTCTCGTTCCCAGCGAAGGGTCCAGTACTTCACGTCTCGAGGTGGGCCCCGCCCGGATCTCCGGATCCCGACTCCAGTGGATTCCTCCCGCGCTCCACGCAGCGTCCGTCACGGCACGCTGCCCAGGTTACGTTCGTCCAGCGAGCGCAAGTTCCCGTCCCCTAACAAAGGACCTGAATTTCTTCATGTCTGCTCGCCTGCGTTCCATCGCTCTGCTCGCCGCCTCCACCGTCACCGCGCTGACCGTCGGCTCGGCCGCCACGGCGCACGCCGAAACCGGCACCGGCCAGCGCGGCGTTCTGCAAGGCTCGACCACCGCGTCCTACTTCTGGGACGACTCCTCCGGCCGCGCCGGAGACACCGGTCTGCCCGCCGCGGGCAAGCCCATGCAGAAGGGCCTGGTCGCCAGCCCGAGCTGGCCGCTCATGACCGAGGGCTACGTCGTCTACAAGGGCAAGAAGATGCCCTTCTTCGTGGGCGACCGAGGCCCGGGCGACCCCTCCAGCCGTGGTGTGATGCTGGACCTCGACGCCAAGACCTTCGCCGAGCTGACCGGCGGCCGCTTCAACCCCGAGACCCTGGGCGTGGACGGCATCGGCGGCGAGGGCCACATCAAGATCGACTACGTGGTCACCAAGTGGGGCGACGGCGTCGGCCGGAAGAACTACCCGGTCGCCTTCTCCACCGGCTCCTGGTCCGAGAAGGACACCAACCCCGTGACCCAGCCGGTGTCCGTCAAGAAGCCCACCGGCTGACCCCTCCCACCGGCTGGCGTCTTTCTCCGGCTGGCGCCTCCCGGCCGGTTGACGCCTCCCTCCGGCTGGCGCCTCCCACCGGCTGACCTCTTCCGCCGGCCGACATGGCCGCACGCTCGCAAGGGCGCCCCTCCACCGCCAGGGGCGCCCTTTTCGTGTACGGAATGTGTTTCACGGGTCGAGGTGTCGCCCCGGCAAGCGGCACATCAACGATCCCGGAGTGCAACGCCACGTGCGCCGACAGGCCGATCGCGCGCTGTCAAGGTGAGCCGGCGGGTTGGCGGTGCATGGCCGGCCTCGCCAACGGGGTGGTGATGCTCCGCGGCGTCTCTGGCCAACGGTTCGGCCGAGTGTCACCGGTGTGCGCCGACGGATCGGTCATCCGCTCTCCGGCCTGGGTGTTCTCCGGCGGTCGGGACGTGGGTTCGGGCGGCGGCGGCAACATCTACGCCCTGCGCCCATGAGAACCCGGCCCGGCGGCGCCGTCGCGATCGTCGACACTCTGGCGCCAGATGAGTGATCTACGTTGTAAAGGCGCCCGGCTGAATGACCGTCCGGTGATCCAAGTGGCGTACGGAAGACGAATCAAGGTCACCTCTCCGAGAAGGGACTTCGATGGCCCAGCCTCACTGGTTACGCAAGGCTCTCGCGGCCGGAGCGATCCTGGCCGCCGCCGCGGGCGTTCTGGCCCCCGCATCCTCCGCCTCGGCAGCCGGCGTCTCGACCGCCGTCGTGCCGCCGCCTTACGCGGCTGACCTGCCCGATCTCAGCACCCCGGCCGTGGCCTACGACCGTGCCGGTCAGCCCGTCGCGACCGGTGCCGCCGTGCGCGGGGCCGATGGCGCGCTGCTCTACAGCGCCCGCTCGGGCTCCACGTTCGGGCCGCTCCAGTCGCTCGGCGGGGTGATCGTCGGCGATCCGTCGGTGGTGGTGAACTCCTTCGGCACCCACTTCTTCGTCCGCGGGACCGACGATCAGGTCTACACCAACACGATCACCCCGTCCGGCGCCGTGACCGGTTACTCGACGGTGCCCGGCCTGACCGTCACCGGCGACGTCGAGGCGCTCGTGCCCAACCTCGCTCCGGCGGGCAGCCTGCGGATCTTCGCGCGCGGCCAGGACGGCGCCGTGTGGACCAACAGCCTCAGCGCCGGCGCGTGGGCGGGATGGAGCAGTTTGGGCGGCTTCGCCACCAGCGACATCACCGCCACCCGGACCTTCGCCGTCCCGAACGACACCGTCCGGGTGTTCGTCCGGGGTGCCGACCACCGCGTCTACGTCAGCAGGGTGAGCGCCGGCGGCGTCACCGCGTTCGAGCCGCTGGGCGACCTCCAGGTCACCAGCAACATCGCCGTCGCCGAGGACGCCCTCTTCGGTGGCGGCTTCATCGCCGCCCGGGGCACGGACAGCGGTGTCTGGACGCTCAACCTGTTCACGATCCCGTACGTATGGAAGCCCCTCGGCGGGACCGCCACCAGCGACCCCGCCATCAGCTTCCAGGGCAACGTCACCTCCCTGTACGTCCGGGGCACCGACGACGCCCTCTACGTCAACAAGGCGGCCTCGCCCGATGCCCCCTACCGCGGTTACGAGCGGATCGACGGCGCCGTCGCCGGCAACCCGGCGGCGTTCGGCCCCGGCGTCAGCGCGCTGGGGCCCGGCCTCCTGCTGGCCCGCCTAGCCGGCGGATCCCTGGGCCTGAACGTGGACCCCTCTCCCACGCTCCAGCCGCCGCACAAGTTCGGCGGCTTCACCCCGGTCCCGGGCCCGGCCGTCGGCTGAGCACGTTCCACGAAGTGCGCCTCATGGTCGCTCGCGTCTGCTAGCGGCGCGAGCGACCGTCCGGGCCGTGATCAGGGACGATGCGGGGAACCGCACGGTGATGGACAGACCGCCTTCCGGCCGGGCGACGGCGGCGAGGGTGGCCTGGTGGGCCTGGGCGACGGCGTCCACGATGGCCAGGCCGAGGCCGTAGCCGTCGCCGCGCCCGCGGCTTTCGGAGGCGAGCCTCTGGAAGGGCTGGAAGAGGCGCGGGACCTGGTCGCCGGGGACGACCGGCCCGCTGTTGGCGACGGTGAGGGACGCCTCCGTGCCCGAGGTCCAGGTGGTGACCGTCACGTGCCCGCCCGCGTGGTTGTGGCGGACGGCGTTGTCGACGAGGTTCGCGACGAGGCTCTCGACCAGGCGCGGATCCCCGGACGTCGTCGCGGGCGCCAGGTGCCCGGCGAGGTCGACACCCTCCCGGATCGCGTGCTCGCGGCGGGAGGCGAGCACCTCTTCGACGACGGAGGAGAGGTCGACGGCGTCCCAGCGGGTGACGCCGCGCTCGCTGGTGGCCAGGGCGAGCAGTGCCCGGACGAGCCGTTCCTGGTGTTCGCCGAGGGAGAGAGCCTCCTGACAGGCCGATCGCAGCGTGCCGGCATCGGCGTCCGGGTCGGTGAGAGCGACTTCGAGCAGCGTGCGCTGGCCGGCGAGAGGGGTGCGCAGTTCGTGGGAGGCGTTGGCCACGAAGTGGCGCTGGGCGTCGAACGCGGCCTGCAGACGGGCGAGCAGGCCGTCGAGGGTGTGGCCGAGCTCGGTCAGCTCGTCCCTGGGCTCGCCGAGGCCGAGGCGCCGGTCAAGGGTGCCGGCGGAGATGATCCCGGCGGTGGCGGTGATGGCGCGCAGCGGGTGCAGGAACCGGCCGGCGACGTACCAGCCGATAGCCAGGGCGACGGGGACCAGCAGGACCAGCGCGACCGCGGATCCCGCGAGAAGCCGGGTCAGGCTGATCCCCGGCCCCGACCCGGTGATCACGCCCGGCGAGAGGCCGCCCACAGGGGTGGTCATCTCCACGCTGGCCAGCGGGACGTCGACGAGGACGACCACGAACACCCCGGCCGCGTAGACGCCCGCCGCGTAGGCGAGCGCGAGCCGGGTCCGCAGGGACCTTCTGGCGGATGTGCGGGCGGTCATGACGGGCCGACGCGGTAGCCGCCCTCGCGGACGGTCTCGATCACGGGCGGGTCGCCGAGCTTGACCCGCAACCGGTGCACGGTGTGCTTGACGGCGCTGGTGAAGGGGTCGGCGGCCTCGTCCCAGACGCGTTCGAGCAGCTCCTCGGCGGAGACGACCAGGCCGGGCACGGCGAGCAGGCATTCGAGCAGCGCGAACTCCCTGGGGCTCAGCTCCAGCCGCCGGCCCGCCCGTGACACGGTCCGGCGGGCCGGATCGAGGGTGAGGTCGCCCCACGTCAGCGTGGGCGGGAGCGGCGGGGTGGCGCGGCGGGCCAGCGCGCGGACGCGGGCGACGAGTTCGGCGAACGCGAACGGCTTGGGCAGGTAGTCGTCGGCGCCGAGGCCGAGCCCGGCGACGCGGTCCTCGATGGTGCCGGAGGCGGTGAGCATCAGCACGCGGGACTCGCAGCGGCCGTGGGCCAGCCGCCGGCAGATCTCGTCCCCGTGGACGCCGGGCAGGTCGCGGTCGAGGATCACCACGTCGTAGCGGGTGGCGGCCAGGCGGTCGAGGGCGGCGGTCCCGTCCAGGACGACGTCCACGGCCATGCCCTCGCGCTGCAGGCCGGTGCCGATGGAGCGGGCGAGAACCTCGAAGTCCTCGACGACGAGGACCCTCATCGCCGCTCACCGCCCGCCGTCGTGCGGGCGGGTCGGCCGGACCGGACACGGGATCGGGGTGCCATGGGGCAACGATGTCAGATCCCCGGTCGCAGCCGGGTCGCGGCGGCCGCGACCTCACCGGAACCGGGTGCCGCGTACAACCGTCGCCATGAGTTCCTTCACCTCCAGCCCCACCGGCTCGCGGGACGGCTTCCGCCGGCTGCTGCGTGCGCGGTGGGCCGGCCTCCGCTCCGCCCGCGGCCGGACGCTCGCGATGGCGGCCTCCGTGCTGGTCACCGTGTCGCTCGGACTGCTGATCGCCGGGGGCGTGCGCAGCACCTGCGTGACCTCGGCGGGAGAGGGGCCCTGCCCCGCGCCCCTGGTGGGTCCCGACGGTACGGCGGTCAGCGACAAGTACTACTTCGTGCACCAGCCGCTCAAGGGCGACGGCAGCATCACCGCCCGGGTGTCGGACCTGACCGGGCAGATGCGGCAGCCGGACCTCGTGCCCGGCGTGCGCAACGTCAAGCACGGGGCGGTGCCGTGGGCCAAGGCGGGGCTCCTCGTCAGGCGGAGTCTCCAGCAGGGCACGTCGTACGCCGCCGTCATGATCACCCGCGGTCACGGGGTGCGGATGCAGCACGACTTCATCCACGACGTGGCCGGCAGCGCCGCGCGGGGGCCGCGGTGGCTGCGGCTGGACAGGTCGGGCGACCTCCTCACCGGGTACGAGTCCGGCGACGGCAGGACGTGGACCCGGGTCGGCGAGGCCCGGCTGGCCGGGCTGCCGGAGACCGTCGAGATCGGGCTCTTCGCCACCTCGCCGGGCGCGCTGTGGACGATGGCCTCGGCCTTCGCCCAGGCGACGGCCACCTTCGACCGGATCACGCTGCGGGGCGCGAGCGGTTCGTGGCGGCATGACGACGTCGGCGTCACCCTCGGTCCCGACGGCAGGACCCCGCATCACCCGGGCGGAGCCGTCGAGTCGGGCGGCAAGGTCGTCGTGACCGGCGGCGGGGACATCGGGCCCGCCACGGTGGAGGGCGGCCTGCGTGCCGACCTCCTGCTGAGCGGCGGGGGCCTGGGGCTGATCCTGGTGCTCGTGGCCGCCGTCATGTTCCCCCCGGCGGAACGGGGGCGAAGCGTGCTGGCGGCCGAGGCCGTGGTGGTCGGTGCGGTCGCGTTCGTGGCCGGGCTGGTGGCCGCCGGGGTCGTGGTTCCCGCCGGGCTGGCGTTGCTGCGAGCACACCGGAACCCGATCCAGCCGATCACCCTGGGCACCGAGCTGCGGGTGATCATCGGGTACGCGGCGCTGGCCGCGATCTCCGCCTTGCTGGCTCTCGGGCTGGCCGCGCTGGTCAGGAGCAGGATTCTCGCCGCCGGCCTGGCCGTCGCGCTGATCGTGGTGCCGTATCTGCTGGCGAGCGCGGGGGTGGCGCCATGGCTGCTGGCGATCACTCCCGCCGCCGGGTTCGCGATCACGCAGAGCGTGCCCGCGTTCGCGCACGTGGACGTGGGCCCGTCACTCCTCGAAGGCCACCACCCGCTTGCGCCGTGGGCGGGTCTGACGGTGGCCTGCGGCTACGTCGTCGTCGTCCTCGGGGCGGCGATCATCGCGCACCGGCGGAGGGCCGCACCCGCCTGAGCCGTCACGACGTCTTCCGCCAGACCGAGATGTGGCTCCGGCTGTCGCCGGTGTAGGGCTCGCGGTTCCAGCCGGACCACCGTTCGCGCAAGGTCATTCCGGCGATGCGGGCCATCAGGTCGAGCTCGGACGGCCACACGTAGCGGTGCGGGGTCGAACGGGTCTCCAGCCGGCCGTCCACGACCCAGTAGTGATGGGAGACGGCGGTCTGTGACGCCACGTCGTACTCCTCGAACCCGAGATGCGCCGGGGTCACGGTGAACGGGTGGACGGTCTGGCCCGGTGGCAGGCGCCGGAGCTCGGGGATGTAGACCTCGATGACGAACGAGCCGCCGGGTCCGAGCTGGTCCGCCACGGTACGGAAGCATTCGACCTGCTCATCCTGGGTGGTCAGGTTCGTGATGGTGTTGCGGACCAGGTAGGCGAGGGTGAAGTCGTGACCCACCTTCGTCGTGGCGAAGTCGCCGATGATCACACCCACGTGCTCCGCGCCCGGTTTGCCGTCCATCTCGGCCGCCATCGCCGGCGACAGCTCGATGCCGTGCACCCGGACGCCTCGCCGGCTTAGCGGCAGCGCGATGCGGCCGGTGCCGATGCCCAGTTCGAGCGCGGCGCCGCCCGGGCCGGCCAGGCCGGCGAGGAAGTCCACGGCGGGGTCGACGACCGCGGGATCGAACAGCTCCGGCCATTTGTCCTCGTACGTGCGCGCGGTGTGTTCGTCGAAGTTGTTCTCTGGCACGGAGGTGGTTGTGCCCGGGAACGCGGGGTGGTCACCATCCGATTCGGTGAGGGCTATTCGCCGCCCTCGACACAGAACTCGTTGCCTTCGGGGTCGGCCATGATCACCCACCCGCCGGGGCTGACGCTCCGGCGGTCGTCCACGAGGTGCGCGCCCAGCGATTCGAGCCGGGCGATCTCCTGCTCCTGTGATCCGTCACGAGGCACGAGATCGAGGTGCAGGCGATTCTTGACCCGTTTCGGCTCAGGCACCTCGACGAAGACGAGGTGAGGGGAGCCGCCGCCGTCGAGGCCCACCCACCAGAACGGGTTGCCCGGCATGTCCACCTTCGAGCGGGGCCAGCGGGTGACCGCGCTCCAGAAGCGCGACATGGACTCGGGGTCGGCGCAGTCGAACGTCACGTTCAAGATCGAGGACCTGCTCACGCCCGCCTCCTCCGCCGGTCTCGTCCCGGCGGAGCCTCGCACGGGTGGCTGAACGGGGCAAGCGGTTTTCCGGCCCGCCAGACCATTGGTGCGGGGTCCGGCGGGCGGGTCCTGGAGGCCCGCCCGCCGGACCCCGGTCACCTGATGGATGGGACGGGGACCTTCGACCAGTCGATGTCCGAGCCCAGGTAGAAGCTCGGGTAGGCGGGCTGGTTGTAGGCGGTCTGCTGCCGGGCCACGTCCACCCGGTACTGCGGGTCGTGCATCAGGGTGTACAGCTTCCTGTCGGTCAGCTCGGTGCTGACGTACATCCGGACGGCGCTGCTGTCGGCGGTGCGGACCAGCAGTTCCTCGCGCCAGTCGCCGAACACGTCCGCCACCAGGCCGGGGTTGCCCTTGGTCCAGTTGTTGGTCAGCGTGCCCTCGGCGGTCAGCAGCGTGCCGCGCCGGCGGTCGTCGATCGTCGGCGTCTGCAGCTCCGTGGTGGCGGTGCCGTTGACGATCTGGGTGGTCATGTCGGCGGCCCAGCGGATGCTCATGTTCGTGCCGGGCGCGTCGCGGCCCAGGTACTCGCCGCGGGCCGACCACAGGCCGGCCTGGATGGCCTGGTCGGGCGGCATCGACGACCAGGTCTCCAGACCGGGGACGGCCGGGTCGACGTCGCCGGCCATGCCGCGCCCGGTGTCGACGCCGCTGTAGCCGCCGTGGATCACCTTGCCGGTGGCCGCCTCGCGCAGCGCCCAGCCGTACGGGGCCCAGGCGCCGCCCTCGTGCACGGTCCAGATCTCCAGGCCGGGCCGGGCGGGGTCGATGTCGCCGACGTGCATCGCGTCGCCGTGGCCGAGCCGGACGTTCTGGCCGGGCACGTTGCTCTGCGGCGGAGCCTGCGCGAAGGAGGAGTAGAGCAGGTCGCCGTCGTCGTCGATGGTGGCGGAGCCGTAGACGATCTCCTGCCTGCCGTCGTCGTCCACGTCGGCCACGCTCATCGAGTGGAAGCCCTGCGTGGTCAGGCTGGCATACTCGGGGTCGCTGCCGTCCACGCCGTGCGGACTAGCGTTGAACGGGTTGGCCATCGGGACGTGGCCGCTGTCGACGTACCAGCGCTCCTTGAGCCGCCTGCCGTCCCAGTCGTAGGCGACCAGCGTGGTGCGGGTGTAGTAACCGCGGGCGAAGATCGCCGACGGCCGCCTGCCGTCGAGGTAGGCGACCGAGGACAGGAAGCGGTCGACCCGGTTGCCCGGCTCGACCCTGGCCATCGCGTAGTCGCCCCACAGCAGGCCGTCGTCGCCGCGGCCGGGCTTGTAGGGGATGGTCTGCAGCTCGCGGCCGGTCGCGCCCTCGAAGACCGACAGGTATTCGGGGCCGGTCAGGACGAAGCCGGCGAACTCGCGCAGCCGGTTGTTGCCGCTGCGGGCGGGCGCGTAGACGTCCACGAAGTACGTGGCCAGCTCGACGGCGTCCGCGTGGGAGAGCGGGTAGCGGTACTTGGGCGCGATGCCGAACGCCGCTTCGAGCGTGGCCGGCCAGCGTCCGGCGACGACCTCCGGGTGCTCGTGCCATTTCTCGAACATGGCGGCGACATGGTCGAAATAGTCTGCGGCGCTTTTTCGATAGTCGTCGGTATTCGCGTATCCGGCTTTGACGTCCGCGCGCGGCATCGTGACATAACGCTCGGAGACGACCTGGCCCCTGCCGCCGTACCGGATGATCTTCGTGCCGGGGGCGGTCTTGAGCATCATCTCCGAACGGCCGTCGCCGTCGAGGTCGTAGACCAGGAACTGGGTGTAGTGGGCGCCGGAGCGGATGTTGACGCCCAGGTCGAGGCGCCAGCGCAGGGTGCCGTCCAGTTCGTACGTGTCCACGTAGGTGTTGCCGGTGTAGCCGCGCTGGGAGACGTCCTTGCTGTTGGACGGGTCCCACTTGACGACGTACTCGTATCGGCCGTCGCCGTCCACGTCGCCGACGCTCAGGTCGTTGGCCGCGTACGTGTACGCCTCGCCGGCGGGGGTCACGCCGTCGGCCGGCTTCTTCAGCGGAAGGTCGTAAAACGTTTTAAGCCAAGGCGTGGCTGAATCGCTCTTACGGCCTTCGCGGCCCTTGACGATCGGCGCCACCCGGTACTCCGAACGGGCCGTGCCCCTGGCGTCCTTGTAGTTGGTGCTGTCGGTCACGGTGGCGATGGGGCGGCCGTCGCGGTAGACGCGGAAGGTGGCGCCCGTCATGCCGTTCGGGCCGTGGCCGGCGACCTCGTCCCCGAGCAGACGCCAGCTCAGGAAGACGCCTTCGCCGGTGGACGCGGCGACCAGGCCGCGGTCCAGCTGCTCCAGCCGGGGGCCGGGGCGGTGGCGGCCGGAGGCGTGCGGGGCCTTGGAGCTCTTGGAGGCGCTCGTGCTCTTCGCGGCTCCGGCGCCCGGGGTGCCTGCCGTGTCCGCGATCGAGGGGAGCGCGGTGAGCGGCAGGCAGAGCAGAGTGGCCAGGCCGGTGGCCAGCGCTCGGCGGATGCTGCTGGGGGGTCTCATGGTCACGAGCTCCGCAGATTAAATCGATATAATTTTAGCTGGGAGAGTATTGGTGGATGGCGGCCTCTGTCAAGGCTTTGTTACCGGTCGATTTCTGGCCTGGCGAAATGGGGCGTTCGCCGCGAAATAGTCGTTAGTGGAAATGAGGCGATTCGCCGGGCGGGCGGTGAGCGGAAACGCCTATGGCGCGATCTGCACCTCGACCCCGGTGAAGCCCGCGGGGACGCCGTCCGTCACCAGCAGGTCGGCCGCGTCCCAGTCGCACACCCGGATCGGGGCGTTCAAGGAGAACTTGCGCGCGTCGCCCACGACGATCGTCCTGCGGGCGACGGAGATGAGCCGGCGCTTGGTCTCGGCCTCGTACGGCGTGGCCCCGTACACCCCCGAGGCGTCGAGCGCGGTGGCGGCCAGGAACAGGGTCCGCACGCTGAGGTGTTCGAGCGCGGCCAGGGTCTCGGGGCCGCCGAAGGAGCGGGTGTCCCTGCCGTACTGACCGCCGACGCCGATCAGCGTGACGTCCGGGCGGGGGGCCAAAGCGGCGATGGCGGGCAGCGAATGGGTGATCACGGTGAGGCCGGCGTCGGGCGGCAGCAGCTTGGCGATCTCCAGCGTGGTGGTGCCCGAGTCGAGCGCCACGGTCGTGCCGGGCTCGACATGCCGCACGGCCGCGGCGGCGATCGCGTGCTTGGCGACGGCGGCCTGCTCCGACCGGTCGGCGAACGGCGGCGCCGTAGCGTCCGCCGCCGTCGCGCCGCCGTGCACGACGCGGATGAGGCCGTCCTGGGCCAGTCTGCGCAGGTCGCGGCGGACGGTGTTGGGGGAGACGCCCAAGTGGGTGACCAGGTCCGTGGCGGCTGCGTACCCGTCCAGCTCGATACGGCGCAGGATCGCCTCGCGGCGCGCCGGGGCGGACGTGTAGCGCAGGCTGGTGGCCTCCGGGGCGCGGCTCATGTGACCATGATGCCTCATGGGTTGGCGCTTTTCCGCCAACTTCTGGATTTATAGTGACAACATGACGACACCACGGCCCCTGCCCGCCCCTCTCGCCGCTTCGCGTGCTGAGGGCCTGCGGGTGGAGGGGAACGACGGTGGCTGTGAGCGAGGGTGCCGGTGGTGCGGTGCCCGGGGGAGCGGGTGAAGGTCGTCGTGGCGGAGGACGGGTTGTTGGCTGGGGTTGATGTCGGCACCACTCACGTCAAGGTGGGGCTCTTCGATCGGTGGGGTGGGTGTGTCGCGGCGGTGCGGCGGGAGACGCCGCGCGAGCTGCCCGCGCTGGTCGCCGTCGTGTCGGACGCGCTTGGTGAGTGTGCCGCGCGGGCGGGGCGGGGGCCGGAGGCGATCGGGATCGCTGGGATGGCCGAGACCGGGGTGCCGCTCGACTCGTCGGGACGCCCGCTCAGTCCCATGTTGTGGTGGAACGACCCCAGAGGCGCGGAGGAGGCGGCCCGGCTGGGGCGGGACGCGGTGGCTCTGTACGCGCTGACCGGGAGGTGGGCCGACGCCAAGGCGCCGCTGGCCAAGTGGCTGTGGTTGCGGGCCCACGCGCCGGAGGTGCTGCGGGCGATGCGGTGGTGGGCGAGCGTGCCGGACGCTCTGGCGTACGAGCTGACGGGGGTGCTGCGCACTCATCCGACGCTGGCCGCGCGCACCCTGGCCTACGACGTGCGGCGCGGGTGCTACGACGAGGACCTGCTGGCGCTGGCGGGACTGTCCGCAGACCGGCTGCCACCCGTGGTGTCGGCGGTGGAGCCGGTCGGTGGGCTGGCGGCCGCCATTCCCGGGGTGGCGCCGGGCGTTCCGGTGGTGGTCGCGGGTCATGATCACGCCGTGGGGTCGTGGGCCGCCGGGGTACGGCGTCCGGGCGACGTGGCCGACTCGCTCGGCACTGCCGAGGCCGTGATGGTGCCGGCCAGGGAACGCCCCGACCCTCGTACGGGACTGGCGCTGGGCGTGACGGCGGACCCGTCGCTGGACGGAACCGGAACGGTGCTGGTCGGCGGGCTGCCGACGAGCGGCGCGATGCTCGACTGGCTCCTCGATCTGCTGAGCCCGCCGACAGGTGACGACCCCGCGCACTCCCGGCCCGGTGAACGACGTGACTACACGGCGCTGCCCGGGTTGCTCGCCGGGGTGCCGCTGCCTACCGGGATCGTGGTTGAGCCGTATCTGCGGGGCCGGGTCGCGCCCGCGCCTGATCGGGACAGGCGGGTGGCGGTGTCAGGGGTCGGCTCCGGGCACGGGGCGGGTGATCTGCTGGCCGCTGCCGTTGAGGGCACCTGCCTGCACGTCCGCTGGATGCTGGACGAGCTCACCGCCGTGACCGGCACCGCGCCGGAACGGCTGGCGGTCTTCGGCGGGCAGGTCAGGATTCCGCTGTGGATGCGGGTCAAGGCCGCCGTCTCGCCCGTCCCCGTGGAGGTGGTCCGTTCCGACGACGCGGTCTGCGCGGGCGCGGCGCTCATCGCCGGGCAGGCGGGCGGGTCGCTGCAGGACGTTCCCGTACTGCCGCGCGAGCCGATGCCGTCCGACCCCGCACTTCAGGCCGCCTACCTGCCCCCATACGAGCGTTTCCTGACCCGAGCCACAGCCCAGAGCACCCCAGAAGCTGGGACACAGAAGAACCCCAGAAGCTGCAGCACAGAACAGGAGCACCAATGACCAGCCCCGGCACTACCCCCGAGCCGACACTCGACCTGCTCGCCCGCCCCTCCGGCGGGTTCGCGATGGTCGCCATGGACCAGCGCGAGAGCCTGCGGCAGATGTACGCCGCCGCCACGGGCGAGCGGGTCGGCGATGAGGTGCTGACGTCGTTCAAGCTGGCGGTGGCACGTGAGGTCGGGCCGTACGGCTCCGGGTTCCTGATCGACCAGGACTACGGGTTCGAGCAGGTGGCCGCCGAGGGCGTGGTGCCCGGCGGGCTGATCGTCGCCGTGGACAGTCTGCGGCAGGACCCGGACGGGCCGGTCGAGGACACCGGGATCGACGAGCGGGTGGACCTGGCCGCCGCGCGCGCGGCCGGGGCGGTGGCGGCCAAGTTGCTGCTCATCTGGCGCGACGACGAGGAACGGGAGCGCCGGCTGGAGACGGCGGCCGAGTTCGTCCGGCGCTGTGCCGCGGCCGGACTGCTCTCCGTGCTCGAAGGCGTCGCCAAGCCCGCTGCCGGGGAGACCGGGTTCGACGGGCCGGCCGCGATCAGGGAGGCGGCGCGGGAGCTGGCCGGGCTGCGGCCGAGCCTGTACAAGGCGCAGGTTCCGCTCGGCGGGGCCGCGCCGGAGGAGAAGCTGCTGGAGGAGTGTGCCCTGCTGGACGAGGTGATCCCCGTCCCGTGGGTGGTGCTCTCGCAGGGCGTGGAGCGCGACGACTTCCCGGCGTCCGTGCGGGCGGCCTGCCGGGCGGGCGCCTCGGGCATGCTGGCCGGCCGGGCCATCTGGAGCGACGTCGTCGGCGAACCTGACCTGGCCGCGCAGCTGCGGGCGCGTTCGGTGCCCCGGCTGCGCAGCCTGGCCGCCATCGTGGACGAGTACGCGCGACCCTGGAACGCCCGATGACCGGGACGGCGATCGCGATGTTGCACACGGTGCCCGCTCTCGCCGCGCCGCTGGCCGAACTGGCCGCCGAGGTGCGGCCCGGCGCGCGGGTGCTGCACTTCGTGGACGAGAGCCTGCTCCAGGACACGATCGCGCACGGCGGCCCGCCGCCGCACGTCCTGCGCCGGGTGGTGTCGTACGCCTCCTACGCCGAGGAGTCCGGGGCGGGCACGCTGCTGGTCACCTGCTCCTCCATCGGCGAGGCCGCCGAGCTGGCCCGGTCGTTCACGCGGCTGCCGGTTCTGCGCATCGACGAGCCGATGGCCGAGGAGGCGGTACGGTCCGGCGCGCGCGTCGGTGTGCTGGCCACCCTCGCCACCACGCTCGGCCCCACCACCCGGGCCGTCCAGCGGGCCGCGGTCCGGCAGGAGGCGGAGCGGGAGGTGGTGCCGTACCTGTGCGAAGGGGCCTTCGAGGCGCTGCGCTCCGGCGACCCGGCCCGCCACGACCGGCTGGTCCTGGACGGTTTCAGGGAGCTGAGCGGGGAGGTGGACGTGGTGGTGCTGGCCCAGGCGTCCATGGCGCGGATCGTGGCGGAGGCGGCGCAGGGGCACGATGCGCCGGGCGTGCCGGTGCTGTCGTCGCCGAGGTCGGGGGTGGCGCAGCTGGCCGGAACCAGCGCCCGAACCGGTGGGTGACGCGGCCGGCCGGAACCAGCGCCCGAGCTGAGGGGTGACGCGGCCGGCCGGAGCCAAGTGCCTGAGCCGGCCGGTCTCAGTGCCTGAGCCGGCCGGGTCAGCGGCCGAGACGGTGGGTGACGCGTACTCGCCACAAGCCGGGCCCGCAGGCCAGGTACGTGAAGCCGTAGTCGTCGTGGCCGGCCGCCAGCGCGTCGCACAGGTCGCCCGGGTCGGTGCTTGAGCACAGATCGAGCTGCTCGCCGCGGGACAGCCGGTGCAGCCGGTCGCCGATGGCCTCCGTCAGCCGGTCGGCCGGAAGGGCGTCCAGGTCGACGGCGGGGCCCTCGGTCAGCGGGTACCAGCGGTGCGGGCAGGCGCCGAGGGCGGAGGTGGAGGAGGCCGGTCCGCCCGGCGCGGCCAGGACCGCCTGCTCGGTGGCGAGGTGGTCGCCGAGCTGGGTGAGCAGGTCGCGGACGGTCGTGGCGATCTGCGCGGGGGAGCGGGCGCCGCGTTCGCGGGCCGCGGCGGCGAGGGTGTCCACGCAGGCGCGCAGCCGGGCGTGGTCGCGGGCCAGCCGGGACAGCTCGGGCGTGGCCTCGTGGGCGGGGAAGAGCAGCCGTTCCTCGTCGGTGACCTGCCTGATGAGCTCGGCGCGCAGGTAGCCGGCCAGCGCGGTCAGCTCGCGGCCCGGCCAGCGGTCCTGGGCGGCGACCCGCAGCACGTCACGGGCCCGGCCGGTGACCTGGGTCAGGAGGTGGGCGTGTTCCATGGGCAACGTCGTCTGGGTATCCATGATCCCTTCCTTCGAGAGGAGCGGAGCGAACCGGAGCCGATGGGCACACGCGCGTCAGTCGGGCGAGGGCGCGGGCTCGGACTCGGGTGAGGGCTCGGGTGAGGACGAGGACGAGGGCGAGGGCTCGGGTGAGGACGAGGGCGAAGGCGAGGCGCTTTCCCACTCAGGGGGCAGGATCGCGGTGTCCATCCGCCGGAGCTCGTCGCGGTGCAGCGCGCCCAGGCGGGTCAGGACGCGTTCGCCCGCCGGAGCCAGCGCCACCCGCACCGCCCGCCCGTCGCTGGGATGGGCGCTCCGCTGCACGAGGCCCTGGTTCTGGGCCCGGCCGACGAGCTCGACCACGCTGTGGTGACGCAGCAGCAGCCGGTCGGCGAGCTCCCGCACGCTCGCCCAGTCACGGCCGGGGAACCCCTTGAGCGCCAGCAGCAACTGGTACTGCTGCGGGGTCAGGCCGGCGGCGCGCACCGCGTCCTCGCTGAAGCGCAGGTAGGCGCGGATCGCGAAGCGGAACCTGGCCAGCGCCTCGAAGTCCTGCTTGGTCAGGGGCTCAGGTTGCGCCGCTGCGTCGTCCACGACCGCGCCGCCTCTCTCTCGCGTCTCCCGGGTCACCCGCGGCCCGGGCCGCGGGTGACAGCGTCCATGGACTTCATTTTATATCGTGCTACGATACAAAATGTCCAGGTGGCGTGGGAGCGTGCCTGGTGGCATCGCCCTGGAGGTGTGTCGTGCTCGATGATTACGAACGTGCGGCCCTGCGGGACATCCAGCGCCGGTTATCAGACGACGATCCGGACTTCGCCCGATCGTTCGGCGCCGGCGCCCAGCGCCTGGAACGGGCGGCGACACCGCTCCTGCCCAGGGAGGCGTACACGATCATGACCGTGTTCGGCGCGGCGTTCGCGGTCATCTCGCTGCTGGCCGGATCGCCGTTCGTGGCCCTGCTGTTCGCCGGGCTGAGCGGCTGGACCTGGTACGCCCGCTCGCGCGGAGCGGAGAAGGGGCCCTGACGCCCGGCGAGAGACGGCGAAGCCCCCGGCGCCCGCGCGAACCAGGCACCGGGGGCTGAGCCCCGTGCTCACCAGTCGTGGACGGTGCCGTCCTTGAGCCGGTTGAACGGCAGGTAGGCCGGCTGGTACGGGAACCGCGCCGCGGCCTGCTCGTCGAGCTCCACCCCGAGCCCCGGCAGCTCACCCGGATGCAGGTAGCCGTCCTCGAAGGTGAACGACTGCCGGAACACCTCGTTGGTCGCCGCCCCGTGCTGCATGTACTCCTGGATGCCGAAGTTGTGGATCGCCAGGTCCAGGTGCAGCGCCGCGGCCATGCCGACCGGGGAGATGTCGGTCGGGCCGTGGATGCCGGACTTGATCTGGTACTGGGCGGCGAAGTCGAGCAGCTTGCGCATGGCCGTGATGCCGCCGGTGTGGGTGACGGCCGAGCGCACGTAGTCGATGAGCTGCTCGCGGATCAGCGTCTGGTAGTCCCACACGGTGTTGAACACCTCGCCGATCGCCAGCGGCGTGGTCGTGTGCTGCCGCACCAGGCGCAGCGCGTCCTGGTTCTCCGCCGGCGTGCAGTCCTCCAGCCAGAACAGGTCGTACGGCTCCAGCGCCTTGCCCAGCCTGGCCGCCTGGATCGGCGTCATCCGGTGGTGCCCGTCGTGCAGCAGCGGCAGCTCGGGACCGAACTCGTTACGCACCGCCTCGAAGACGCCGGGCAGGTGACGCAGGTAGGCGCGGGTGTCCCAGTCCTCCTCGGCGGGCAGCGGGGTGCGCTGGGCCGGCTCGTAGTCGTAGCGCTTGCCGTCCACGCTGGGCTGGGCGGCGACGCCGTACACGGCGTTGATGCCCGGCACGGAGGTCTGCACCCGGATCGAGCGGTAACCCTGCTCCAGGTGCCGGCGGATCGAGTCGAACAGCTCCTGCTCGTCCCGGCCCGAGGCGTGCCCGTACGCCATGATCCCGGTCCTGGAGGCGCCGCCGAGCAACTGGTAGAGGGGCATCCCGGCGGCCTTGGCCTTGATGTCCCACAACGCCACGTCCACGGCCGCGATGGCGGCCATGGTGACGGGCCCGCGCCGCCAGTACGCCGAGCGGTAGAGGAACTGCCACGTGTCCTCGATGCGGTGCGCGTCCCGCCCGATCAGCAGGGGGACGACGTGGTCGGCCAGGTAGGAGGCGACCGACAGCTCGCGCCCGTTGAGGGTGCCGTCGCCCAGCCCGGTGATCCCGTCATCCGTGGTGATCTTCAAGGTGACGAAGTTGCGGTCCGGACTGGTGACGACGACGTCCGCGGCGATGATCTTCACAAGGGTGCCTTTCTCACAACAGGAACGGGGCTCACCATTCCGCGAACGAGCCGTCGCGGTGCCGCCAGATCGGGCCGCGCCAGGCGTGCCCCCGCTTGTCGGCGGCGCGGACCGAAGCCTCGTCGATCTCGATGCCCAGGCCGGGCGCGGTCAGCCGCTCGATGTGGCCGTCCGCGAACGCCAGCGCGGCCCGGTCGACGCAGTAGTCGAGCACGTCGGCGCCCCGGTTGTAGTGGATGCCGATGCTCTGCTCCTGGATCAGGTAGTTCGGCGTGGCGAAGCCCACCTGGAGGCAGGCGGCCAGCGCGATCGGGCCGAGCGGGCAGTGCGGGGCGAGCTGCACGTCGTACACCTCGGCCAGGGCGGCGATCTTGCGTACCTCGGTGATACCACCGGCGTGCGCGAGGTCCGGCTGGGCGACCGCGATGCCGGCCTGCAGCACGGGCAGGAACTCCTGCCGGCTGTAGAGCCGCTCCCCGGTCGACACCGGGACCGGCGTCGAGCGGACGAACTCGCCGATGAGGTGCGAGTTCTCCGGGACGACCGGCTCCTCCAGGAACAGCGGCCGGTACGGCTCCAGCAGCGGCGCCAGCCGGCGGGCGTTGGCCAGGGTGAAGCGCCCGTGCAGGTCCACGGCCACGTCGCGGGTGTCGCCGAGCACCTCGCGGGCGGCGGCCACCCGGGCGACCACGGCGTCCAGCTCGGCGACCGAGGCGAGCGGGCTCATCCGGCCGGAGGCGTTCATCTTCACCGCGGTCAGCCCGGCCTCGACCTGGGCGGAGATGTGGTCACGCACCTCGCTGGGCTCGTCGCCGCCGACCCAGCCGTACACGCGGATCCGGTCCCGGACCGGGCCGCCGAGCAGCTGGTGCACCGGCGCGCCGAAGTGCCTGCCGGCGATGTCCCACAGCGCCTGGTCCAGGCCCGCCACGGCGCTGGCCAGAATGGGCCCGCCCCGGTAGAACGAGCCCTTGGTCATCACCTGCCAGTGGTCCTCGATGCGCAGCGCGTCCCGGCCGATCAGCAGCTCGGCGAGCTGGTGCACGGCGGTGCGCACGGTCTCGGAACGTCCCTCGCAGGTGGCCTCGCCCCAGCCGACGACGCCGGAGGCGGTCTCGACCCGGACGAAGAGCCAGCGGGGGGCGACCAGGAAGGTCTCGACGCGCGTGATGGTCGTCATGCCGTCAGCCCTTGGTCGCGCCGGCGGTCAGGCCGGAGACGACGTACTTCTGCACGAACAGGGCGATCACCATGATGGGCAGCGTGACCACGGTGGTCGCGGCCATCAGGCCGCCCCAGTCGATGCTGGCGTACCCGACGAAGTCGAAGATCGCCACGGGCAGGGTCTTGGTGTCCGCGTCGGACAGCACCAGAGCGAACATGAAGTTGTTCCAGGAGAAGATGAACGACAGGATCCCCGCGGTGGCGATCCCCGGCACCGACAGCGGCAGCGTGATCCGCCGGAACGCGCCCACGTGGGTCAGCCCGTCGACCAGCGCCGCCTCCTCCAGCTCCTCCGGCAGGCTGTCGAAGTAGCCCATCATGATGTAGACCACCAGCGGCAGCGACACGAACATGTGGCTGATGATCAGCACCCCGAAGCCGCCGACCATCTTCAGGTTGGAGAAGACGTAGAACCAGGGCACCAGCAGCGACACGCCGGGGATGACCCGCGCCATCAGCACCACCAGCGCCGACTTGCGCATGTTGAACCGGCTCATCGAGTACGCCGCCGGCACGCCCAGGATCAGCGAGGCCACGGTCGCGGCGAACGCCACCCAGAGGCTGTTGAGGATGAACTCGATGTAGTTCGCCTGCTGCAGCACGGTCGCGTAGTTGGCCAGGGTGGGGACGAAGGCCAGCGCCTTGCCGGGGTCGTAGATGTCGACGTTCGTCTTGAACGACGCGGCGACCATCCAGACCAGCGGCGCGATCAGCCCGAGCACCACGACCGTGAGCGCCACCCCCCGGAACACCTGGTACGAGGTCCGGGGTCTCATCGCTGGGCCTCCTTGCGCCGGGTGGTCAGGGCCCACATCGCCCCGATGATGATGAGGAAGAAGAGGATGAGGACGGTGGAGGAGACGCCGTACTCGTTGTAGTCGAAGCTGAGGCCGTAGGCGTACACGTTGAGCGTCTCGACTTCGTGGAAGGAGCCGCCGCCGCGGCCCTTGGTGGCGTACAGGATGTCGAAGGTCTTCAGCGCGTCGATGCCGCGCAGCAGGATCGCCACCGTCAGCGTCGGCATCAGCAGTGGCAGCGTGACGTGCCGGAAGCGCTGCCAGGTGCTGGCGCCGTCGATGCGCGCCGCCTCCTGCGGCTCCTCCGACAGCGAGGTGAGGCCGGCCAGCAGGATCAGCACCACCATCGGCGTCCACTGCCACACGTCGATGAAGATCGTCGTGGGCAGGGCCGTGTGCTGGCCGGCCAGCCACGGCTGCGGCCCGATGCCGACCCAGCCGAGCGCCTGGTTGGCCAGGCCGATGTTCGGGTCGAAGATGAGCCGCCACATCATGCCGACCGCGACGGGGGTGGCGACCAGCGGCAGCAGCACGGCGACCCGGACCCAGCGCTCGCCCTTGAACGGCCGCCACAGCAGCAGCGCGATCGCCATCCCCAGGACCACCTCGAACAGCAGCGCCACGACGGTGAACGTGGCGGTCCGCCCGACGGCCGGCCAGAACCGTTCGACGTCGGTGAGCACGTCGAGGTAGTTCCGCAGGCCGATGAACTCGCTCTCCGCCCGCACGGACCCTTCGGCGTCGGTCAGGCTGAGGTAGCCGGTCCAGGCCAGGGGGAAGATGAGCAGCGCGGCCACGAACGTCATCGCGGGCGCGGCGAACAGCCACTTGCGGTGGTGATCGACCCAGCGGGCCCAGCCGGGCGTGGCGGGGGTGGCGGCGGCGCCGGGCGGCGCCTTGGTGGTGGTCGTTGCCATGAGGTCTCCAGATGAGGCGGGACTGCGGAAGGACGCGGGCGACGGGCCGTGCCCGTCACCCGCGTGCGCCGCTTACCTGGCCTCGTCGTCCAGGAACTTCTGGAACGCGGTGTTGGCGGCATCGGCCGACGCCGCGGCGTCCTTGCCGGTGATGGCGTCCACGATCGGCTGGCCGACGATCTCGCGCGACTCGGCGACCTTCACGACCAGCGGGCGGTCATGCCCCACGCCGGTCTTGGTGCTGGCCGCGATGGCGTCGGCGAGGTCCTTCGGGAACGTCGAGGTGCCCTCGGGGTTGGCCCAGACGGAGGTGCGGGCGCCCGGCACGCCGGACTTCTGCTGCGCCAGCGTCTGGTCCTTGCCGGTGGCCCACTCGATGAACTTCCACGCGTTGGCGGTGTTCTCGGAGCTGGCGTTGACGCCCAGCGCCCACGACGGGATGTTGTACGGCTTCGAACCGGCCGGGCCGGCGGGGAACGGCGCGAAGCCGACCTGGTCCGACACCTTGGACTTGGCCGGGTCGGTGGCGTTCTTGTACAGGGAGTTCGCCTCGGTGTAGAAGGCGGCCTTGCCCTGGGTGAAGATGGCCATCGCCTCGGGCCAGCCCATGTCGGTGCTGACGTTCGCCGGTCCCGAGTCCTTGATCAGGCCGCCGTAGAAGGCGTACGCCTGCTTGGCCGCGTCGCTGGCCACCGCCGACTTGCCGCCGCCGTCGACGAAGTCGCCGCCGAAGCTGTACAGGAAGCTCGAGAACTGGGTGACCGCCGTGGACTTGCCGGTACGGGCGACGAACCCGGCGACGCCGGGGTCGGCCGCCTTGATCTTGGCGGCGGCGGCCTTCAGCTCGTCGAGGGTCTTCGGCGCGGCGTCCAGGCCGGCCTTCTCCAGCAGGTCCTTGCGGTAGTACAGGACCTCCTGCTCGGTGATGATCGGCACACCGACCGGCTTGCCCTCGTACGTGGTGGCCTCGGTCGGGCCGGCCTGGAAGTCGGCGAAGTCCCAGTTCGCGTTGGCCTTCACCTGGTCCGACAGGTCCGCCAGGTACTTGTTCTTGGCGAAGAGCTTGCCCTCCTGGAGGGGCCGGTACATCATCACGTCGATGTCGGACGAGCCGGCGTTGAGCTTGACGTTGTACTGGTCGGAGAGCTGGTCCTCGCCGAGCTGGGTGACCTCGACCTTGAGCCCGGACTGCTTCTCGAACTCGGGCAGCGCCTTCTTGATGTTGTCGGTCCACACGTGGTTGGCCAGCGTGACCCGGACCGTGGTCGATCCGCCCTCACCGCCGCCGTCGCCACCGCCGCCGCACGCGGACAGGCTCATGGCCACAACCACGGCCAGAGATGGACCGATTATCGATCGATGTCGCACGTCATCTCGCCTTTCGTCATGGTCGCCGCCCCCCGGTAGAGCGCCACGCATCCGTAACATCCGTTTAATGTCGGGATGCTAGGCCAAAAAAGCTGACTTATTCAAGTATCGACGTTCAATTGATATGCTTTGTCCGTGACCCAGTCCTCCCCCAGGGGCGCATCGAGCCCACAGACCCCTGCCGAGGCTGGGCTTCATGCTCGTGTCCTCGACGAACTCGGCACCGTCATCTGCAACGGCGACCCGCCCGCCGGCGCCGTCCTCAGCATCGAAGACCTGGTCGACCGCTACCAGGTCTCCCGCTCGGTGATCCGCGAGGTGCTGCGGGTGCTCGCCTCCATGGGACTCGTCGAGACCCGGCGCCGCGTCGGCATCATGATCCAGCCCGCCGAGGCGTGGAAGGTCTTCGATCCGCAGGTGATCCGGTGGCGGCTGGCCTCGGACGACCGCATGGCGCAGATGCGCTCGATCACCGAGCTGCGTACGGCGATCGAGCCGTACGCGGCCTGGCTGGCCGCCGAACGCGTGCACGACGACGCGGCGAGCGACTTAGTGGGACTCGCCGGCAAGATGTGGGCCGCCGGCAAGGCGGGTGACGAGGCCCGCTTCCTCGACCTGGACATCGACTTCCACCGGCGGGTGCTGGTCGCCTCGGGCAACGAGATGTTCGCCGAGCTCCAGCTGATCGTGGCCGAGGTGCTGGCCGGCCGCCACCACTACCACCTGATGCCGCACTATCCCGACGAGGAGGCGCTGCAGCTGCACACCGACGTGGCCCACGCCATCCAGCGCCGCGACGGCGAGCGGGCCAGGCGGGCCATGGTGCGGATCATGGAGCAGGGGTTCGCCGAGATGAAGTCGATGTGGGAGCGGATCGCCGAGCCCGGCGGGGAATGACGCGCCGAGCCCGGCGGGGAATGACGCGCCGAGTCCGCCGCGAATGAGCGGCGCCCGCCCCGGGCCGGGCGGGCGTCCGGTCGGGGGGTGCTCGGCCGGGTGGCGTTCAGGCCGTCGGTGAGAGCGGGCGGCCGGGCAGCAGCCGGGCGGGCGGCGGGAGCGGGGTGGCGCCGGGGGCGGCGCGCAGCGCCTGGATGGTCAGCGCGGCGAAGCGCCGGGAGGCCGCCACCCGGCCGGCCGGTGAGGCGGCCTGGAGGCCGTTGTTGGCCATGAGGACGAGCACCAGGTCGTCCAGGACGAAGTCGGCGCGCAGCCGCCCGGCCGCCTTGGCCCGGCGGGCCAGCTCGGAGATCGCCTCCAGCGTGCGCCCCCGGCTCGCCGCGAAGTCGATCGCGCCGGGGAAGGTGGCCATGAAGGCCGCGGTGAAGCCCCGGTCGCGGGCGTGCAGTTCACAGATCCGCTCGATCACGTGGCAGAAGCCGCGCCACGGATCAGGTTCGTCGAGCCCTCCGGTGACGATGACCTCGCAGGCGCGCATCTGGTCCGCGAACGCCTCGGTGGCCAGCGTCTCCTTGGTCGGGAAGCGCCGGTAGAGCGTGGCGGGGCCGACTCCGGCGCGGCGCGCGATCTCCCGCATCGGCACGTTCAGGCCCTCGGCGGCGAACACCGCGCGGGCGGCCTCCAGGATGCGTTCGCGGTTGTCGAGGGCGTCGGAGCGCAGCTTGTGAGTCAAACGGTCGTTCACCGTTCTCACTTTAGCTAAACGGACGGGGGCGTCCACTAGTGTCCTCAGCGCTCTGAGAGAACGCCTCGACCGGCAGGAGACGATGATGAAGGCAGTGGCCATCCAGACGTTCGGCGGCCCGGAAGGACTCGCGGTCATCGACGTGCCCGACCCGAGCCCCGCCGCGGGCCAGGTGGTGATCGCCACCGAGGCGATCGGCGTCGGCGGTGTCGACGCCTTGATCCTCAGCGGCGCCCTGGCCGGGTACGGCTTCCAGGAGGGGCACATCCCGGGCGGCGAGGTGGTGGGCACCGTGACCGCCGTGGGCGAGGGCGTGGATGCGTCCTGGCGCGGCCGGCGCGTGTGGGCGTTCACCGACGGGGGCGGCGGCTACGTGGAGCAGGCCGTCGCTCCGGCCTCGGCGCTCGTCCCGCTCCCCGCGGACGTGTCCGCCGCCGATGCGGTGACCCTGGGGAGCTCCGGCACGGTGGCCCGCTTCGGTCTCCGCCATGCCCGTTTCGTTCCCGGCGAGTCCGTGCTGGTGCGCGGCGCGGCCGGCGGCATCGGCATCATGGCGGTCCAGCTCGCGGCGCGTGACGGCGCCGGCGTGGTGGCGGTCACGACGTCGTCGGCCGAGCGGGGCGACCGGCTGCGCAAGCTCGGCGCGACCCACGTGCTGGATCGTTCCGGCGAAGGGGACGAGGGGGCTCCGGAGGCGTACGACGTCATCATCGACATCGTCGCCGGCGCGGGCCTGCCGTCGTTCTTCGCCAAGCTCAACCCGAACGGGCGCATGGTGGCCCTGGGCGCGGTCGCGGGCTTTCCGCCGGCGGACTTCGGCATGGAGGTGTTCGCGGCGTTCCGCAGGTCGCTGTCGTTCGCGGTCTTCAGCGCGGACTCCGTGTCCCACGACGACCGGCGCGCCGCGACCGCCGGCCTGCTGGCCGCGGCGGGCCGGGGCGAGCTGGAGGCGGTGGTGCACGAAGTGCTGCCCTTGGAGCAGGCCGCATTGGCACACCGGAAGATGAACGCCGGCGAGGTGTTCGGCCGGCTCGTGCTGACCCCTTCGACCGGCTGACGCGGTCAGGCCGTCGCGCGGCTGACGCCGTCAGACCGGAGCCACGTTGGCGGGGGCCGGTCGCGGTTGGTCTGGGGGCTGGTCAGCCGAGGTCCAGCACGATGCGTACGCCGGAGGCGCCGGACGTCTGGCCGTGCCAGGCCCGCGCGGCCTGGTCCAGCGGCACCACCTCGTGCGTCACGGCGAGCCTGCCCGCCGCCGACTGCTCGGCGACGTGGGCGACGGCCGCCGCCCGCCGTTCCCTGGACAGCTCGTTGTTGGTGTAGCCGAGGACGCGCAGCGACCGGCTGCGCAGGGTGGCGGAGTCCAGCGGGCACGTCTCCGCCGCCGCGCTCCCGAGGTTGACCAGCCGCCCGCCCGGGCGCAGCGTCCTGGCCGCCGCCGCGGCGGGGACGCCGTACAGCGGGTCGAGGACCAGGTCCACCGGACCGTCGCAGGCGTCGGCGAACCGCCGTGCGAGCCCGTCCACGTCGCCGGAAGCAAGCTCGCCGGCGGCGGGATCGGGACCGTCGGAAGCAGAACCGGGCGTGGGAACGGCCGGGGGGAGGGGGACGACGGCGTCGGCGCCCGCCTGGCGGGCCCGGTCCAGGCCGGCCGCCGAGCGGGCCGCGGCCACCACGCGGCGCGCGCCCGCCAGCCGGGCCAGCTGGATCGCCGCCTGCCCGACCGCGCCGCCCCCGCCGAGCACCAGCACCTGCTCGCCCGCGGCCAGCTCGCCCCGCCAGGTCAGCGCCTGGTACGCGGCCACCGCCGACAGCCCGAGCGCCGCCACGGCGAACGGATCGGCGCCTTCCGGCAGCTCGACCAGGTCCTCGGCCCGCGCCAGGGCCAGCTCCGCCATGCTGCCGTCCCCTGGAGCCATCCCGGCAGCGGTCGGGAACCACACGAGCCGCCCGCCGGCCGACCCGACGCCCTGGACGCCGGGCACGTACGGCAGCGCGGGCAGCCCGAAGTAGGACGTGCCGGTCGCGCACAGCAGGTCCAGCGGGGTGATCGGCGCGGCGACGACCCGCACCAGCTCCAGGCCGGGACCCGGCACCGGTTCCGGGCGCGCGGCCACGGCCGGCGGCCGCCCGCACTCGTCGATCTGGAGGGCACGCATCATCGGGCTCCTGCGTCGTACGCCTACCGGCGGCCCCGGACCTCCGGGACCGCCGCTGCCGGAAGGTGGATCAGGTGGCGATGTCCGGATACGGCAGCCGCATGTGCGACAGCCGCCGCGCGTACTCCGTCTGGAAGCCCAGCGGCGGATGGTCGCGCTCGAACATCGCGATGAACAGGGTCAGCGTCAGGAACGGATGCGCCCCCAGCTCGAACAGCCGCGGATAGTCGTGGGCGGCCAGCGCCTCCCGCTCCACGTCGTCGAAGCGCAGCCAGGTGGACGACTCTCCGTCGTGGCAGTTGAGGATGCGGTTGGCGTACTCGCCCTCCCACCACTCCACCGTGGCGCGCGGCTCCTCGCGGTAGCGCTCGACCAGCTCGGGATCGCGGTCCACGGTGAACAGGAACTTGTTCAGCAGATACTTGCTCATGCGCCGGCGCCTCCGTCCGGGTACCAGGTGAAGTACGCCTCCATGGTGTGGAACAGGTCGTAGGTGTCCACGTAGTCCGCCTTGCGGCCCTCCCCGGCGACCCCCATCATCAGCATGAAGTCCATGAACCCGTGGGTGGCGTTGCCCGGCAGGTGCAGGCTGTCGAGGGTGACCTCGGCCAGGCAGCCCTCGATGTCGCCCGAGGAGATCCACTCGACGGCCTTGCGGTCGAACTCGGGGTCGGGGCCGTGCGGCCCGAACTGGCGCGGGCCGCCGAGCTCCAGCGACAGGTGCCCGGTGCCGATGATCGCGACCCGCTGCTCGGCCGGCCACGACTCCACCAGCTCCCTGATCGTCTGCCCGAGCTGCACGAACCGCTTCGGCCGCGGCAGCGGCGGGGCGAAGATGTTGGTGTAGACGGGCACGATCGGCAGGTCGTTCTGCGGGCGCAGGGTGATGATCGGGCACGTGATCGAGTGGTCGATCCGCAGCTCGTTGGAGAAGGCCAGGTCGAAGCCGGCGTCGATGCCCTCGCGCAGGATGTACGACGAGAGCTCCTCCTGCCCCTGGCACACCATGCGCGGCAGCCCGAACTCGCGTTCCTCGTTGTAGAAGTTGGCGTCGTAGAAGGGCGCCTTGCCGATCAGGAACTGCGGCATGTTGTCCAGCCAGAGCTGGTGGAAGTGGTCGGAGCCGACCATGACCAGCACGTCGGGCCTGGCCCTGGTCAGCGTCTCCCGGAACGCCTCCACCTTGCGCACCCACTCGTCGGCGAACGGCGGGCGGTCCTCTCCGGTGGCGGTGCTGGCGCGGTAGTAGAAGGGGTGGTGGGTGGACGCGATGACCGCGACGACCTCAGCCATGCGAACCTCCGATGACCTCAGTCATGCGAACCTCCGTCGGGGGATGGGAACGGCTCGGGCGGGATGGACCGGTTGTTCAGGTCCACCGAAAGGAAGATCTCGTTGGCCACCGGCCGGCGCAGCTCCTCGGCGAGCTGCCCGATGAGCCCGGCGGTCCTGGCCAGCAGCGCGAACCCGCGCAGCAGCTCCAGCGGCAGGCCCAGGTCGGCCAGCGCCGCGCCGCAGACGCCGGCGCCGTTGAGCGGCAGCGTGCGGCCGAGGACCTGCGGGTGCACGCGCCCGATGGCGGCGAACAGCGACAGGTGCGGGCCGAGCAGGCCCTCCTCTTCCGCGATCTCGAACAGCCTGGGCGTGCGCGGGTCGCCGTTCTTGTGCACGTGATGGCCGAGCCCGGGGATGAGACGCCCGGACTCGCGGCGGGCCCGCACGGTGTCCAGGGCGAGCGCGTCCCAGCCGGGCTCCTCGGCCGGCAGCGGGTCGTGCGCGACGATCACCTCGTGCAGGAAGCGGCCGCAGTCCTCGGTGACGCCGAGGAAGCGGGAGCCGCCGCCGAGCAGGCCCGCGGCCAGAGCTCCCTGTACGGAGTCGGGCGCGGACAGGTACGTCAGCCGTGTCACGATCGCGGTCGGCGTGAACCCGTGGTCGGCCAGCGCGGCCAGCACGGCCTCGAACACGCGGACCTCGCCGGGCGACGGGCGGCGCTGCGTGGCCAGCCAGAAGGCCAGCTCGCCGAAGCCCACCTCGCCCATCACGTCGGCGGCCAGGTCGTGGCCCAGCAGGGTGATCGTGTCGGGCGTCGACGCCCCGAGCGCGGTCGGATACTCAGGCACGTCCGTCCTCCAGCCACTTGCGCAGCTCGGCGCCGTGCTCGTCCAGGTCGGGCGGCGGCAGGGCGTACCCGGCGGGCGTCTGGGAGAAGCGGATCGGGTGCCGCGTCGTCGGCACCGCCCGATCGCCCTCGCCGACCACCACGACGGGGTCCAGCCCGAACCGCTCCGCCGCGGCGAACCCGCCGTCGATGGTGTTGATCGGCCCGCTCGGCACCCCGGCCTCGACCAGGAGCTGGAACCACTCGTCGGCAGGCCGCCGGACCAGCTGCTCGACGAGCAGGGGCCGCAGCTCCTCCCGCCGCTCGGTGCGGTCGGCGTTGCGGGCGAACCGCGGGTCGTCGGCCACCTCGGGGATGCCGAGCACCTGGCACAGCTTGCGGAACTGCCCGTCGTTCGCGGCCGCCACGATGAGGTCGTTGTCGGCGGTCGGCAGCGGCTCGTACGGGAACACGCTCGGATGCGCGTTGCCCATCCGGTACGGCACCACGTCCCCCGCCACGTACGCCGAGCTCTGGTTGACCAGCCCGGTCAGCGCCGACGACATCAGGTTCACCTCGACGTGCTGCCCCTGCCCGGTGGCCTCGCGGTGACGCAGCGCGGCCAGCACGCCGATCACCGCGTGGTTGCCCGCCATCACGTCGAACACGGAGATCCCGGCCCGGTAGGGCGGCCCGTCCGGCTCGCCGGTCAGGCTCATCAGCCCCGACATGGCCTGCACCATCAGATCGTAGCCCGGCACCCGCGCGCCGGCCCCCGATCCGAACCCGCTGATCGAGGCGTACACGAGGCCGGGGTTGGCCGCGCTGACGGTGTCGTAGTCGAGGCCGTACTTGGTCAGCCCGCCGGGGCGGAAGTTCTCCACCAGCACGTCGGCCCGCCGGGCCAGCTCCCTGGCGAGCCCGGCGTCGCCCTCCTGGCGCAGGTCGAGCGCGATCGACCGCTTGCCCCGGTTGACGCCCAGGTAGTAGGTGGACGCGGTGCCGCGCGCGGGCGGCGTCCACGAGCGGGTGTCGTCCCCGCCGGGGCCCTCGACCTTGACGACGTCGGCGCCCAGGTCCGCGAGCAGCATCGTGGCGTACGGGCCGGCCAGCACCCGGGAGAAGTCGGCCACCAGCACACCGGAGAGCGGCCCGTCGGGCACGTGGTCAGTCATCCGGATCCATTCTTCCGTTCGCTCAGCTCGTTCGTCCGCTCAACGGACGTATGTCCGCTGAAGCGATCCCAGCATCTAAAAGCTGTCTCGTCAACCATCTTGACAGTGCGGCGGCATCTCATCACAGTGGCGTTGACCGTACAGCGGACGAATGTTCGCAATCGAGGAGCGTGCCATGAACGAGTTCGAGGCCGGACGCCCCGTGGTGCTGCGCGGCGGCACCGTGCTGCCCATGGACGGCAGGCGGGTGCTCACCCGCACGGACGTCCTCGTCACCGGGGACAGGATCGCCGCCGTCGGCCCCGAGCTGGAGGCGCCCGAGGGCGCCGCCGAGATCGACGCCACCGGCGGCATCGTCATGCCGGGCATGATCGACACCCACCGGCACATGTGGCAGACCGTGATGCGCGGCTACGGCGCCGACTGGACGCTCACCCAGTACTTCGTCTGGTACTACCTGGAGCACGGCAAGCTCTTCCGGCCCGAGGACGTGCACGCGGGCAACACCCTGGCCGCCATCGAGGCCCTCGACGCCGGCGTCACCACCGTCGTCGACTGGTCGCACGGCCTGCGCACCCCCGACCACGCCGACGCCGCCGCCGACGCGCTGCAGGCCGTGCCAGGACGGTACGTGCTCGCCTACGGCAACATCCAGCAGCCGCCCGCCGAGTGGACCGCCGCGCCGGAGTTCCGCGACTTCGTCCGCCGCCGGGTCACCGGCGACGACCTGCTCGGCTTCCAGATCGCCTTCGACGTGACCGGCGACCCGTCCTTCCCCGAGCGCCCCGCCTTCGAGGTGGCCCGCGAGCTCGGCGCGACGGTCACCACCCACGCCGGCGTGTGGGGCGCCACCAGCGACGACGGCATCCGCCTCATGTACGACCACGGCTTCATGACCCCCGGCACCGTCTACGTGCACGCCGCCTCGCTGTCGGCCGACTCCTACCACCGCATCGCGGCCACCGGCGGCTCGATCTCGGTCTCCACCGAGAGCGAGCAGAGCGCCGGCCAGGGCTACCCGCCCACGTGGGCCATCCGCGCCCACGGCATCCCCGTCTCGCTGTCCATGGACACCAGCGTATGGTGGAGCGGCGACCTGTTCTCGGCCATGCGCACCACGCTCGGCGCCGACCGCTCGCGCGAGCACCTGGAGGCGCACGCCAAGGGCGAGACCGTCACCCACTGCGCCCTGCGCGCCGACCAGGTCGTCGACTGGGCCACCAGGGGCGGCGCCCGCGCCATCGGCCGCGACGACCTCGGCACGATCGAGCCCGGCAAGAAGGCCGACCTCGTGCTGATCAAGAACGACGCGTCGCCCGTGTCGTTCCCGCTGCTCAACCCGTTCGGGCACGTGGCCTTCCAGGCGCAGCGCGGCGACGTGCACACCGTGCTGGTCAACGGGCGCGTGGTCAAGCACGAGCACCGCCTGCTCGGCATCGACCTGGCCGCCGTCCGCGCCCAGGCCGACAGCACGATCGAGTACCTCAGGGGCGAGATGGGGGAGGAGGCGTGGGAGCGGGGGATGAACCCCGACATCCCCTCGGCGAAGGTGCTCGACAACCCGTACACGTACACGGACTATCGCAGCGACGCCACGCACCGCCTCTGACCGGCCGCTGTGCGGACGGGCGACCGTCTAGAGTCGGATCGACAGATCCGAGCGAGTGAGGGCGTACATGGCACGTGGTGAGACCGGACCTGACTTCATCGAGGCGCTGGCCCGAGGCCTCGACGTCATCAGGGCCTTCCGGCCGGGCTGCCCGGTCATGTCGCTGACCGAGGTGGCGGCCGCCACCGGGCTGGCCCGGCCGACGGCCCGCCGCATCCTGCTCACCCTGCAGGAGCTGGGTTACGCCAGGGCCGAGCGGGGCGGGTTCGCCCTCACACCTCGGGTGCTGGAGCTGGGCGTCACCTACGTGCGCTCGATGGGGTTGTGGGAGGTGGCCAGGCCGCACCTGGAGACCCTGGTCAAGGAGACGCGCGAGTCGTCCTCGATCGCCCAGCTCGACGGCTCCGACATCGTCTACGTGGCCAGGGTCGCGGTGCCGAAGATCGTGGCGCTGTCGGTGCAGATCGGCACCCGCTTCCCCGCGCTGCAGACCTCGCTGGGCAAGGTGCTGCTGGCCGCGCTGTCCCCGGCCGAGGTCGAGCGGGTGCTGGCCGAGCCGAGCCGCTCCGGCATCGAGCCGCGCTGGCGGCCCGACCCGGGCGAGCGGGAGGCGGCCCTGCGCGCCGTGCGGGCCAAGGGCTGGGCGATGACCGACGAGCAGCTCGCCCTGGGCATCCGCTCGGTGGCGGCGCCGCTGCGCGACGGGCTCGGCAACGTCATCGCGGCGGTGAACGTCAACGCCCACGCCGCCGAGACCTCGATCGAGCAGCTGACCGAGGAGCACCTGCCGCTGCTGCTCAGGACGGCCAGCGCGATCAGCGCCGACTGGGCGGCCTACGACGCCGTGCCGCACGTCACGGCCTCGTGACCGCCAGCCCGCCCGGCGGGCGATGACGTTCCTGGGTCTTGCCGGTCGCCCGTTGTCGGCTTTGAATGATCCCCATACAGGTGATCCCTGGAAGGGGCTACATGCACGGCTTACGGGTGTCCGCCGTCCTCACACTGATCGTCGGCGCCGCGTTCCTCGGCGCACAGCCGTCCGCCCCGGCCGTAGCCGGGCCGGCCGATCCCGAACCCGTCTCGCTGGTCACCATCTCCGTGCCCGACGCGGCCGCGATGGAACGGCTGGTGGAGTCCGGGGCCGATCTCACCGAACGCGTACGCCCGCAGCCGGACGGCAGCGTCCAGGTCGACGCGGTGCTCACCCCCACCCAGCTCGCCGCCCTGCCCCAGCTCGGCGCGAGCCTGGCCCCCGACGCGGCGCCCCGGGCGAGCACGACGGCCGGCGGCACGCGGGACCGGATCGTCATCGAGCGGGCGGTCTGGTACAAGTCGCGCGACGGGTACTTCCTGTCCGTCGAAGCCTCCAGCAGCGCCGCCCAGGCGGCCACGCTCACCGTCGCCTGGAAGGGCCGGCGCGGCACCAGCGGGCAGGCCGAGATGGTCGCGTACGTGGACGCCGGCGCCTACCTGGGCCACCAGCTCACCGCCCCCGTCCCGGCCGACGCCCAGCCGACCCGGATCACCGTCACCTCCGCCGGCGGCGGCAAGGCCGAGGCGCGGGTGGCCGAATGGCCGGGCGGTGACCGGCCCGCCAAGACCGGCCCCGGCTACCAGAAGGACTTCGTCACCCAGTACATGACGCCCGCCCAGCTCAACGAGCGCATCAGGGCGCTGAACCGGCGCTACCCCAAGCTCACCGAGCTGATCGCGCTGCCGTACCGGACCAACGGCTACCGCCGCCACGCCCAGGCGCTGATCGGCACCGCGCCCGCCGCCGCCGTCGTGATCACCTCCACGGCCTACGGCTCCGAGGGCGGCAACGACCTGTCCGTCGAGCTTACCGATCCCGGCACGCCCGGCAGCCCGCTCCGCGTCAGCATCGACGGCAAGCTCGTCGCCGTCAGCCTGGCCACCGACGACTCCGGCGCGCCGGTCAGCACCGCCGCCCAGGTCGCCGCCGCGATCAACGCCACGCCGGGCCTGCCCGTCAGGGCCTCCGTCTACCGCACCGACCCGGGCGCCGGCGTCATGGCGCCCGCGCCGCCCGTCCAGCTCGACGACTTCCTCAGCGCCCCCGCCGACGTCTCCCGCGCGCCCGCGCAGGTGCTGGCCCTGCGCATCGGCAGCCGCCGCGACGGCTCGCGCACCGGCGTGCTGGCCTACGCCCAGGAGCACGCGCGCGAATGGGTGACGCCGCTGGTCACCATCGAGGCCGCCGAACGGCTGCTGCGCAACCACGACCGGGACAAGGCCACCCGGCGGCTGCTCGACCGTACCGACATCTTCATCGTGCCGACCGTCAACCCCGACGGGGCGAACTACAGCTTCTACGACTTCAACGCCCAGCGGAAGAACATGACCAACCACTGCCCGGCGCAGCAGGCCGACCCGGCGGCGCGCAACACGTGGGGCGTGGACGTCAACCGCAACTACGCCGTCGGCTCGCTGTCCGACGGCTACTTCGGCGCGTCGGCGAGCTGCCAGTCCGGCACGTACGCCGGCCCGTCCGAGCACTCCGAGCCCGAGAGCCGCAACGTCATCTGGCTGGCGCAGCGCTACCGCAACATCAGGTTCGCGATGAACGTGCACAGCTACGGCGGCTACTTCATGTGGCCGCCCGGCGCCTACCGGCTCGACGGCCGGGTCACCCTGCCCAGGCCGACGCGCCAGGAGGAGGCGTACTTCCTGCGCTCGGCCCGCACCATCGAGCAGGCCATCGTCGCTGAGCGCGGCACCGTCATCTGGCCGCAGCAGACCGGCCCCGTCACGGACGTGCTGTACTCGGCGGCCGGGAACTCCGCCGACGAGCTGTGGTACGACTACGGCGTCTACGGGTGGGACTTCGAGGTCGGCGCCGACCTGTGGAACCCCTCGACCCGCCGGTGGGAGGGCGTTGGGTTCCAGCCGCCGTTCAGCGAGGGACACGCCGAGGCGATGGAGTTCGCCGCGGGCCTGATCTCCTTGATCGGCATCGCCGCCGACTACCGGGAGCCGTGATGGATCCGCGCCTCAGAGCACCTGCCGGCCTGCCCGCCGCACCGTCCGCCCGTCTGCCCGCCCGTCTGCCCGCCCGTCTGCTCGGCGCCGTCGTCGCAGTCGCGCTGATCGTCGTGCCGCAGGCCGGCGGCCTGCCCGCGCTGGCCGATCCGGCCGAGCCGGCGCCCCCGGCGGTGCGCGACTTCGGCAACGGCCCCGAGCGGAACGAGGTCGCCGCCGGCACGCCCGGCGAGGCCGCCGCCCTGCGCGGAGCCCCGGCCGGGGAGCGCCCGTACGGATGGTCGCACGACCGCGGCTACCCCAGGCGCACCCGGCTCCCGCTGCCGCCGGAGAACCCGGCCGACGCCTCGATCAAGCTGGGTCTGGTGCCGTACCACGGCATCGCGCCCAAGCTGAACGACCTGCAGTGGCGCGGCGACCGGGTGAGCGCGGAGATCATCGGCAGCTCCGCCCAGGGCCGCGACCTCTACCTCGTCACCGTCACCGCGCCCGAGAGCGCCGCCCAGGCGCGCGAGCAGGCCCGCATCCGCGAGCGCATCGGAGACGATCCGGCCGCCGCCGCCCGGGACCGCAAGCTGGCCAGGACCTACAAGGCGCCGATCTTCGTCAACGGCAACATCCACGGCAACGAGTGGGAGGGCGCCGACGCCGCCCTGCGCACCATCGAGCAGCTCGCCACCAGCACCGACCCCGCCGTCACCGACCTGCTCAAACGCACCCGCCTGTACTTCAACGTCACCGCCAACCCCGACGGCCGGGTGAACAACGCCCGCCAGAACGGCGCCGAGTTCGACCTCAACCGCGACTTCGTCACCGCCTCGCAGCCCGAGGTCAGGGCGATGCGCCAGATCATGATCGACACCCAGCCGGTCGCCATGCTCGACCTGCACGGCTACGTCAACGGCACGCTCATCGAGCCCACCACGCCGCCGCACGGCGCCAACTACGAGTACGACCTGTTCATCACCAACGCCTACGCCAACGGCCTGGGCATGGAGGCCGCGATCAACGGCCTCGGCTACACCCCGGCGAAGGACGGCGTGGAGCCGGCGCAGATCCCGTTCCGCGACTCCGCCGAGGGCTGGGACGACTGGCCGCCGATCTTCACCCCGCAGTACGCCCCCTTCCACGGCGCGGTCGCCGCGCACACCGTGGAGATCCCGCTGCGGGTCAACGGCTCCGCCTACGACCAGACCCCGGCCGAGGAGCTGCGCCGCCGCTCGGCGGTCAACACCGACGTGGCCGCCGCCGCGATCCGCGCGACGTACGGCTTCGTCCGGTCCCGTCACGACCGGCTGATCGCCGACCAGATCGAGGTCTTCAGGCGTGGCGCGGCCGGCGAGCCGTCGAAGCCCGTGCCGCTCGGCATCGTGCCCGGCTTCGGGCCCGAGGACGTCTACACCACCACCTTCCCCCGCGCGTACGTCATCCCCGCGGGCTCCGGGCAGCGCTCGGCCACGGCCGCCGCCCGCCTGGTGGACCACCTGATCGCGAACGACGTCCGGGTCGAGCGGGCGCGGAGCTCCTTCCGCTCGGGCGGCAGGACGTACCCGGCCGGGTCGTACGTGGTCGACATGCGCCAGCCCAAGCGCGGTCTGGCCAACGTGATGCTGGAGCCCGGCGCGGACATCTCCCCTCGGGTCGATGCCATGTATGACATCTCGGGCTGGAGTCATGCCCTGCTCTGGGGCGCCACCGTGGAGCCGGTCTCGTCGCTGCGCGCGGACACCGTCTCCGTCAAGGCGGCCGCGCCGACCGGCTCGGTCCCGCGCGCGCCGGGGCCGCTGGCGCTCAGGGTCGGGGACGCCAAGGAGGTCAGGGCGCTCAACGACCTGCTGGCCCAGGGGGTCGCGGTGACGTGGAACGGCGGCGCGGCGATCATCCCGGCCTCGGCCAGGAACGCCGCCAGGACCGTCGCCGAACGCCACGGCGTCGCGTTCACCCCGGCGGGCGGTCACGCGGGCGCTCACGGGAGCTCCCCGGGAGGCGCTCAGTCGGGCACATCGTCAGGTGCTTCGGCGGGCACTCCGGCGGGTGCTGCCGCCGGCACCCCGCTCGGACAGGTGCGCGTCGCCGCCGCGGCCTCGGCGGACGAGCTGTTCACGCTGCGCGAGCTGGGCTTCCCCGTCACGCCCGTCTCCACCGCCGTGCTCAACGCCGGCTTCGACTGGAGCGGCACCGACGTCCTGTACGTCTCCAGCGGCCTCAGCCACGCCGCGCTCAACCCGGCGGCCAGGACGGCGCTGGAGGCGTTCCTGGCCGGCGGCGGCGTGATCACCCGAGGTCAGACGGGCGCCCGCTTCAACACCGACGCGGGCCTGCTCACCGCCACCACGGTGCCCGGCCGCGGCGACGCCAACGGCGTGGTCCGCACCGTCGCCTCCGGCGGGCCCGTGGGCGGCGGATCGCCCGCGCACTCGTTCGTGTACTCGCCGCTCTGGTTCACCGGTCTCGGGCCCGAGGTCACGGTCGAGCAGTCGTACGCGGCCGACGGCCCCCTCGTGTCCGGCCACTGGCGGCCCGACGGGCAGGGGGCGGGCGGCCCGGACGCGGCCAGGGGCCAGGCGGCCGTGGTCAGCGGGCGGGACGAGCGGGGTGCGGCCGTGGTGCTCTTCGGCACCGAGCCGATGTTCCGCAACCATCCCAAGGGCCTGTTCGCGCAGGTGGCCAGGGCGGTGTACTGGTCGAGCTCGGTCACGGTCACCACCCCTTGACCAGGCCCATGATCAGACTGTGCTAGATTCACACCTTCCGGCCGGATTTGATCCCGGCCGGAAGGTGTTCGTATGACCTCTACACCAGCATCGGTGCGGCCCATGAGCGCCGCCGACCGTCCCGTGGCCGAACGACTGTGGCTCATGTTCCGCCACGACATGGCCGACTACCAGGGCGGACTGCCCAGCCGCGACGCCACGTACCACAGCGACCGGCTGAACGCGGCGCTCGCCGGCGATGATTGGGCCGCCTACCTGTTCACCAGCGGCGACCATCCCGTGGGCTTCGCGTTCGTCCGCGCGCTGTCCGGCCCGGCGCGCGTGCTGAACAGCTTCTTCGTGGTACGCGGCGCCCGCCGCTCCGGGATCGGGATGGCGGCCGTACGGGACGTGATCTCCCGTCATCCCGGCCCCTGGGAGATCGCCTTCCAGGACGCCAACACGACGGCCGTCTCGTTCTGGCGCCGCGTGGCCACCGAGCTCGCCGGCCAGGCGTGGACCGAGGAACGCCGGCCCGTACCGCACCGGCCCGGCGTCCCCCCGGACGTGTGGATCTCCTTCACCGCCTGACACCTGGCCGGGCCGCACCCCCGTCAGGCCGCCGGCGTCCAAGGCGCGGGCGGCCCGACTCCGGGCGGCGTCAGCCCGCTCGGCCGGTCAGGCGGGTGCGTAACCGGCCGGGCGGGTGGTGAACGTGCCGCGGCCCTGGGTACGGCCGCGCAGCCGGGTGGCGTACCCGAACATCTCGGCCAGCGGCACCACCGCGGTGATCACCACCGTGCCGCCACGGGCCGTCGAGCCCGAGATGCGGCCGCGGCGAGCCGGCAGGTCACCCAGCACGCCGCCCGCCATGTCGTCGGGAACGGTCACCGTCACCTCCACCACCGGTTCCAGCAGCACCATCGCGCACGAGCGCAGCGCCTCGCGCAACGCGAGGCGCCCCGCCGTGCGGAACGCCATCTCCGAGGAGTCCTTCACGTGCGTGGCCCCGTCGGTCAGCGTGACCCGCAGGCCGGTCACCGGATGACCGCCCAGCGGGCCGTCCGCCAGCGCGTCCCGGCAGCCGGCCTCCACCGCGCGCACGTACTCGCGCGGCACCCGCCCGCCGGTCACCGCCGAGGCGAACGCGAAGCCCTCCGCCAGCGGTTCGACGTCGATCACCACGTGCGCGAACTGCCCGGCGCCGCCGTCCTGCTTGACGTGCCGGTACAGCAGCCCGGACACGCCGCGCCCGACCGTCTCCCGGTACGACACCTGCGGCCGGCCGACGGAGACCTCCAGCCGGTGGTCGCGGTGCAGCTTCTCCGCCGCCACCTCCAGATGCAGCTCGCCCATCCCGGACAGAACGGTCTGCCCCGTCTCGGCGTCGGTCCGCACGGCCAGCGACGGATCCTCCTCCGCCAGCCGCGCCAGCGCCGCCGCGAGCCGGTCGGCGTCGGTGCTCCTGCGCGCCTCGACCGCCACGGACACCACCGGCTCGGTCGCGCCCGGCGGCTCCAGCAGCAGCGGCGAACCCGGCGCGCACAGGGTCGTCCCGGTGCGGGCCGCCTTCGGCCCGACCAGCGCGACGATGTCGCCGGCCGCCGCCTGCTCCGTCTCGGCGTGCCGGTCGGCCTGCACGCGCAGGATCCGGCTGATCCGCTCCGTCCGGCCCGTGCCGGCGTCCAGCACCGTGTCCCCCTTCCGTACCGTGCCCGCGTACAGGCGCACGTAGGTGAGCCGCCCGGTCGCGGTCGAGCTGACCTTGAACACCAGCGCGGCCAGGGGCGCGTCCGGGTCGGCGGCCCGTTCCCCGCCGTCCTGCCCGCGCACGGGAGGCACGTCGAGCGGCGAGGGCAGATACCGGACGACCGCGTCCAGCAGCGGCTCGATCCCCCGGTCGCGGTACGCCGCACCGCACAGCACGACCAGCCCGGCACCACTGCCGGTCAGGTCACGCAACGCGGCGGCCAGCGTCGCCTCGGAGATCGCCGGCCCTGGGGCCGGGGATGCCGGATCCGCGGGCCACGAATCCGGCATTCCCGCATCCGCCGGGGCCGCGCAGAACTCCTCCAGGGCGGCCGGATGCAGTTCGGCGACCGCCTCCTCCAGCAGGCGGCGCCGCCGCAGGGCCTCCTGGCGCAGGTCGGCCGGCACCGGGCCGGTGTGGCAGACGCCGTCGTTCCAGACCAGGGCCCGCAGGGTGAGCAGGTCCACGACGCCGGTGAAGCCGTCCTCGCGCCCGATCGGCAGCTGGACCACCAGCGGCGCGGGATGCAGCCGCCGCCGGATCGACTCGACGGCCGCGTCGAGGTCGGCTCCGGCCCGGTCCAGCTTGTTGACGAACGCGACGCGCGGCACGCCGTGCCGGTCGGCCCGTCGCCAGACGGACTCGCTCTGCGGCTCGACCCCGGCGACGCCGTCGAACACCGCGATCGCGCCGTCGAGCACCCGCAGCGAGCGCTCCACCTCGTCGGAGAAGTCGACGTGGCCGGGGGTGTCGATCAGGTTGATCCGGTGCCCGTCCCAGTCGCAGCTCACCGCGGCGGCGAAGATCGTGATGCCGCGGTCGCGCTCCTGGGAGTCGAAGTCGGTGACGGTCGTGCCGTCGTGCACCTCGCCGCGCTTGTAGGTGGCGCCGGTGAGGTAGAGCATCCGTTCGGTGACGGTGGTCTTGCCGGCGTCCACGTGGGCGAGAATGCCGATGTTGCGGACGGTGGTCAGGGAGTTGAGCAGGTGAGCACGCACGGCCCTTGCCCCTTCCGGGACGTTGTCGTTCGAGGACGGCGCGATTACCCCGGCGAAGGGGAATCCGTCAGGGCAGCATCCAGCGGCGGCCGCGCAGCCGGCGCCGGGAGGGCGAAGACACCAGGATCACCTCGTAACGCGACGGGGGGACGACGGCGGCGGTGTGGTCACGCATGGCCGGCTCCCTTCCTCGTCCCGTGATGGCGTCGATCAAGGAGTGTAGCGACGGCGTACGGCGGAGGAAATCGAATTTCCCCGCTCAAAGTGCGGCTTTGGGTGCCTATCTGGTCACGTAACGTCACGATGGGTGGTGCGGCCCCTGTAGGGGGATTTGTCAGGAAATGTCCGAGACCCGTGTGCGCGCGGGCATCCGGGCCACCACCGCCCCGGGGCGCGGGGAGAAGGTGTTTGATGCCGTCGGCAGAATGGTAGAGGCGTATTTAGCAGGGGATATGGAGATCGCCCCGCTATCGGGAGCCTTCAGAGAAGGCGTGATAGGCGGTCTCCGCGGTTACTGAGACCGCCGGATCGGGGGAACCCAATGCGCAAGACCCTCACCGGGCTGGGCCTGGCGTTCTTCTTGACGCTAGCTCCGGCTGCTGTCGCGACGGCCGACTCGCCGGTCGCGCCCGTCGCGCAGAGCCAGGTGACACCCGCACCACAGGACGACAGGAGAGACGAAGGCGGCGGCAACGCCGGCCTGTGGGGCCTGCTGGGCCTGCTGGGTCTGCTCGGCTTCGCCGGTATGCGCAAGCAGCGCAACCACGTAGGCAGCGCCGAGCACATGGGGCACCGCACCCAGCGCCCGTGACAAGGCCAGACCTCGGCCCCCGGCCGGGGTGACCTCCGATGTGACACGGCCGGCGCCGACCGGCCGTGCCACTCGGCGGAGGAATCGTCGTCCGTCCGGAACCGGCCTTGACCGGCGGGTACGTGACGCTCTGGCCGTCCGGAACCGGCCGTGACCGACGGGCACGTGACGCTCCGGTCGTCCGGAACCGGCCGTGACCGGCGGGTCCGTGAGGCTCCGGCCGTCCGGAACCGGCCGTGCCGGGTCCGTGAGGCTCCGGCCGTTCACCGGGAGACGACGTGGCCGACGCGGAAGAAGCCGTCCGGGTCGTAGGCCCGCTTGACCTCGCGCAGCCCCGCGTAGTCCGCCGCGGTGAAGGCCTGCGCCGTCCGCGCGGGGTCGGCCAGGAAGTTCAGGAAAGTCCCGCCGTTCGCGTACGGCCGCAGTTCCTCGGCCAGCCCCGGCACGACGGTGTCCACGATCGCCGACAACCGGGTGGAACGGTGGCTCACAGGCCCGGCGTCCGGTCCGGGACGGCCCAGGGCGCCGCCCCAGTGGCGGATCTCCACCGTCTGCGCCCGCTCGGCGGCCCGCACCAGGGTGCCGATCAGCGCGTCGGGGACGGTGTCGAACATGTCCATGTGCCGGTTCGGGGTCCCGCCCATGGCCGTGGCCGCGTACGTGCTGGTCCTCGTCTCGTCCAGCAGCGCCGGGCCGGCCGCCCGCCACAGCGGCGCGAGCAGTTCGCGGGCCTCGCGCGCCGGTCCGGTGTGCACGACCTTGACCATCGCCACGTGCCTGCCGCGCACCGCCGCCGGCGTCCCCTCGTCGCCGGGCATCCGCCTGAGCACCACGGCGGTGCTGATCTCGTCGGGGGCGTCGTCGATCCAGTCCCGGTACGCCGTCAGCAGCTCCGCCGCCACCTTCACCGGGAAGTACGCGAACCCGGAGAACACCTCGGACACCGGGTACAGCCGGAACTCCAGCGAGGTCACGACCCCGAACCCGCCACCGCCGCCGCGCAGCGCCCAGAACAGCTCCGGATGGCTGTCCGCGCTCGCCGTGACCTGCCGGCCGTCGGCGAGCAGCACCTCGGCCCGCACCACGCTGTCGGCGGCGAAGCCGTGCTTGCGCCCGAGCCAGCCCAGCCCGCCGCCGAGCGTGTAGCCGACGACGCCCACGGACGGCGACGAACCGGACAGCGGCGCCAGCCCGAACGGCGCGGCGGCGGCGGCCACCTCGCCCCAGCGCGCGCCCGGCCCCACACGGGCGATCCGGCGGGCGGGGTCGACCAGGACCGACGCCATCGGGGCGGTCTTGACCAGGATGCCGCCGTCGCAGGCGGTGTGCGTCCCGTGTCCGGTGGCCTGGACCGCGAACGGCACCCCGTTGGCCCGCGCGGCCAGCAGCGCGGCGCGCACGTCCGCGGCATCGTACGCCTCGGCGACCAGCGCCGGGCGGGAGTCCACGGCCGGGTTCAGCGAACGGCGCGCCTCGTCGTAGCCGGCCTCGCCGGGCAGGTGCACGGGTCCGGTGAACCCGGGCAGGCGGATCTCGTCCTGGATGGTGTACGGCTGGCTCATGTCTGCGGCCCTTCTCGTCCTCGGTGATCTGAGATCACTGTGCTGGAGGGCGCTTACGGCCTTGTTCCGATCGCCTTACCGCGGCCCTTAAGCGCCTGAAGGACTCCAGGATCGTCCGGCCGGGGCCGCCGCCGAATCGGCCGCTCGTCGCCACGGGGGATACGCCGAGGGGCGTAGGAGAGGGGCGGTCCGCGTACACCGTCGTAGACCCACGTGCGGCGGGACGTCCCGCACCGCCCTCCGCCCCCGCCGCTACCTCTGACTCGGGGGAGGGCTCGTGGGCCTGGACCGATGACCGCGGCAAGAACATCTCACTCCCGCGGCGGCCGCAGCGCGTCGTCGCCCAGTCGGGCGCCGTCGCCGCGCTGTGGGGCTTCGGCGTGCGCCCCGTCGGCGTGTTCGGGCCGCACAAGCTCAAGGGCGGCGGGCCCGACCCCGAGGTCGGCGAGGTCGGCATCACCAAGGTGGAGTCGATCGGCAACGTGTGGGGCGAGTTCGACATCGAGAAGTACGAGCAACTCGCCGCCGCCCTCGGCGCGGACCCGGGTGCGGCGCCCGTGGTCGAGGCCAGGAGGCGCTTCGAGGCCGCCGGCGCGCGCTCCAAGCTCTCGCCGCCGAGCGGCCGGGGCTCAAGGTCGTGATCGTCACCGGCACGCCCGAGTCCCTGTACGTCGCCTATCTGCCGGATCACCCCGACATCACGTACTGGGGCGAGCTCGGCCTGAACATCGTCTCCCCCGAGCAGCCGACCGCGAGCGAGGGCGGCTTCTGGGAGGTGCTCAGCTGGGAGAACGCCGACAAGTACCCGGCCGACGTGATCCTCGTGAGCGGGCGTGCCCAGCCGATGAAGATTGAAGAGATGCCGGATTCCGGATCAGGTGACGGGGACGATCTCCGCCGCCGTCAGGACGCCGCCCTTGATGGTGAGCAGGCCGATGGTGCCGTGCGGCTGTCGGCGGCGGTCGGTGGGGGAGCCCGGGTTGAAGATCCGCAGGCCCTCGCCGGACTCGTCGAGCGGGATGTGCGAGTGCCCGAACACCACCAGGTCCGCGTCCGGGAAGCGGCGGCGCATCCGGGCCAGGCGGCCCTTGGCCGGGCCGCTGTCGTGGATCATCCCGACCCGCAGGCCGTCCAGCGTCAGCTCCAGCGTCTCCGGCGCCTTCACGTCGGGGCCGTCGTTGTTGCCCTTGACGACGTGCACGGGAGCGTAGGCGGCCAGCTCGTCCAAGACCGAGGGGACACAGACGTCACCCGCGTGCAGGATGACGTCGGCGCCCCGCAGGTGCCCGGCCACCTGCGGCGGGCACGCACGCCAGCGTCGGGGCGCATGCGTGTCGGACAGGGCGACGACCTTCACCCGCTCAGTCCTCCCCACTCAGCCGCGCCTCACCCCCGCGACTCCTGCTCACCCCCCACTCACCTCCGCGAACCGGCCGCGGGAACCGGCCGCGACCCAGCCCTCCCGAGGCGATCACGCCGTGTCGTACAACTCTCGCAGCCACTCCCGCCACCGCGTGCCCTGCTCCTCCCCGCCACCGTCGAACAGCAGGTGGGAGGCGATCATGGAGCCGCCGAACCCCTGGAGGAAGCGGTAGATCGCGTCGCCGGTCCGCACCCCGACCGTCTGGGAGTTGCGATAGAAGACGACGCCCTCGACCCCGTCCCCGGGCCCGAAGCGGATCCGGTCGCCGGGTGACGGCGGGCCGCCCAGCGCCGCGTTCAGCCGTTCCCACGCGTGCGGCCAGTCCGTGACGGGCGGGCTGAACTCGGTGAGCGGGGTCGCCGCCCGCCCCGCGAAGTGGTTGAGGTATTCGACCAGCGTCGCGAAGTACATCTCCAGACCCCTGGACATGGCCTCGAACTCGTCCTGCCAGTCGTCGCCCGGCAGGAACCCGCTGGTCACCATGCGGATGACGGTGCTGCTCCGCTCCCGCCCCTCGATCATGAACTCGTACGCGACGAAACGGCCGTCCTCGCCCTTGTCACTGCCGTGCGCCAGGCGGGCCGGCGGCTCGGCCTCGGTCACGGTGGACGGCGGCAGCTCGAACGGCCCGAACGCCGTGCGGACGACGCCGTCGGCCACCTCGGTGCGCCCCATGAACCAGGAGTCGATGCCGGGGCCGGTCGAGATGGCCTCCCAGACCTCCTCCGGGCTCGCCCCGACCTGCGCCTCCTGGGGGAGCTCGAACCCGTGCCCCACGTCAGTGCTCCTTCACCGCGGGATGGACGGCCACGATCAGCCGATGGTCCCGCCCGCCCTCGGCGCTCTCGTCGTGATATTTGCTGACAAGTGAGGTGACGCACTGCGCCAGCTCCTCCGCGAACGCCGCCCGGTCGGCCGCCGACGCGAAGCGCACCTCGCCGTCGAGGGCGAACGTGGCCACCCGCTTGCGCGTCTTGGCGGCCCCCGTGATCAGCGTGCCGACATCGCGTACGAGCTGCGCGGCCAGCGCCAGCAGCCAGCGCGCCGACAGCCGGTCGGAGAACCGGCCCGGATCGGGCTGCACGGAGGCCAGCGCGACGGGCGAGATCACGAAGGACGCGGCCGTCGCCTGCATCACGCGCTCGGTGACGTTGCCCTTCTTGCGCTCCTCGACCAGCTCCACCAGCCCGTGCCGCTCCAGCGTGCGCAGGTGGTAGTTGACCTTCTGCCTGGCCAGGCCTACCTTGGCGGCCAGCGAGGTCGCCGAACCCGGCTCGACCAGCTCGGACAGCAGTTTCGAGCGCATGGGGTCGAGCGACGCCTCGGCCGCCGCGGGGTCCTCGATCACCGCCACTTCATGCATGGCTGAACCATGCCACCGAAAAAAATCCTTGTCAAGAAGCCGAGTGGCCGGCCGTCACGGGTGAGGGCGAACGTCTACCCTTGACACCGTGCGTACCCCCGATCCCGCCCCCGACCTCGCCGGCATCGCCGATCGGCTGGCTGCCGTCCCCGGTGTGGTGGCCGTCGTCCTGGGCGGCAGCCGGGCCCGCGGCACCCACCGGCCCGACTCCGACATCGACCTCGGCCTCTACTACCGCGGCGACCTCGACGTCGGCGAGTTGCGTACCCTCGCCGCGAAGCTGACCGGCCAGGACACCGAGGTCACCGAGCCCGGCGGCTGGGGTCCCTGGGTGGACGGGGGCGGCTGGCTCACCGTGGACGGCTGGCGGGTGGACTGGATCTACCGCGACCTCGACCGGGTACGCCGCATCTGGGACGACTGCCAGGCCGGCCGCTACGAGATCGGCTTCCAGGTCGGTCACCCGCTCGGCTTCTACTCCCACGCCTACGCCGGCGAGGTGGCCCTGTGCCAGGTGCTCGCCGACCCCGGGGGCGAGCTCGCCGCGGTGCGCGAGGAGACCAAGCACTACCCTCCCGCACTGCGGGAGGCGCTGATCGGCGGGCTGTGGGAGTGCGACTTCGCCCTGACGACCGCCCGGTACGGCGCCGCCGGCCGCGATCCGGCGTACGCGGCGGCGACCCTGTTCCGGGCGATCGGCGTGGCCTGCCACGCACTGCACGCGGCCGACGAGACGTGGCTGATCAACGAGAAGGGCATGATCGCCTCGGCCGACCGGCTCCCGTCGGCCCCGGACGGCTTCGGCGACCGGGCGCGCGCACTCCTGGCGGCGGTGGGGGAGACCCCGGAGCAGATCGGCCACACCATCGACGCCGCCACCCACCTCATCACCGACGTCCGTACAGCCTGCGGCACCTGACAGGGTACGGCCCGCAGCACCTGACCGCTCAAGCCGGCGCCCGGGTGCCCGACCGCTCAAGCCCGCACCCGGAACTTTCGTGGAGCGCGCGTCGTACCGCCGGAACCGCGGCGGATCCGCGAGCGTTGTACTGGCGATGCCGGACGACCAACCGCCCCTGGCGGCGACCGAGCGGGCGGCGACCGCGGGGGAGCACGCCCCTGTCGTGGTGTTCCTGCACGGCGTGGGCTGCGCCCGCGACCAGTTCGCCGCCCAGCTCGCGGGCCTCGATCGGCGGCTGCTGCTGCTCAGCCTGGATCTGCCCGGCCATGGCGAGTCACCGCCGCTGCCCGGTGGCGGGTACGGGGTGGCGACGGTGGCCGCGGCGGTGGAGAACGACCTGGTCAGGCGGGGCTTGGGCGAGATCGTCCTGGTCGGGCACAGCGCAGGAGGCATCGCCGCCCTCCTGGTCGCTGCGACACGACCCGATCTCGTGCGTGGTGTCGTCGTCGTGGACTCCACCATCGCGCTCACGGAGCCCGAGCTCCAGGCAAACCGGGCACGTTCCACCGAATCGGACAATAGTGACTGGCGGCGCCACTTCATGGGCGCGATGACCCAAGCGTGGGGCACGGGCGAGCACGGCCGGGCCGCGGTGTTCCGGACGCTGGAACGCACGCCCATGCACGTCGCCAAGCCGTTCTGGCACAGCGTTCTGGCCTTCGAGCCGGAGTACCTGTGGCGCCGCGTCACGGTGCCCGCCCTGTACATCAGGTCCCGGCGCGACACCGACCTGCGGCTGCTCCGGACGCTCAACCCGTTGATCTCGACAGCGGATCTGCGCCCGCGCTGCGGCGGGCACTGGCCGCACGTGCAGTGTCCTGACGCGGTCAACGCGGCACTGCACCAGTTCCTGACCCGGCTCGGACTTATCGGCGGATGAGGGGATGCCATCGTGGACGTGTCCGTGCTCATCAACATCGGAGCGGTGATCGTGTCGATCCTGGCTCTGGTCACCTCGGCGCTGCTGGCGCGTAACCAGTTCAAGGCGCAACGGCACGGCAACCATGTCGGCCCGCTCGTCGAACTGCTCAAGGAGTTCCGCTCGCTGGAGTTTCACCGCAACTACGCCTTCATCAGGAACGAGCTCCCGAAACTCTCCAGTGACCTGGGCATCTCCGGGCTGGACGAGGAGGTCCAGCGCAAGATCTACGACATCGGATACTTCTTCCAGCTCTACAGCATCCTCGCGCATCTTGACGTCATCGACCGGGAGTTCATCAGGTCCCTGCTGCGCAGGCGTTATGTCGAAGCCTGGGCCGCACTCGAACCGTTCGTGCGCAAGGAGCGAGAGCTGCAGGGGCTGCCCGGCAGTTCGATACTCAACATCCTGGAGCATTTCGCGGTTGATCTGCGCGACCACCCGCCGACCGACATGCAGGTGGTATTGCGTCGCTGAACGCGATGCCGGAGGCGGGCGGCTCGGCGCTCAGACCGGCTGGTCGAGGGCGCGGGTGAATCGGATGGCCTCTTCCCGGTAGCCCGCGCCGGCGTAGAAGCGGCGGGCGGTCGTGTTGCTCGCCGCCGTCTCCAGCGTCATCTGGCTCACGCCCTGCTCGCGCGCCCAGGCCTCCGCCGTGCTGAGCAGCCGGCGGCCTAGGCCCGTCCGGGCGGTGTGGGGGGCGACGGCCAGTTCGCCGATGTAGGCCTCCATCGACCCGGTGAAGTGGCGACGGGTGTTGACCGAGACCACGCCGACGACCTCGCCCTCGCCCTCGGCGACGAACACGGCGCCGGGATGGTCCTGTTCGGGCGTGAAGTAGCCGGCGAGCCACTGCCTGGCCGCCTCGACGACGGCGTCGGGGTCGGTCCATTCGGGCAGCCCTTCGCCCAGCCGGGAGACGAGGGCCATGACGGCCTGGCGATCTTCTACGCGAACGGGACGGATCTGGATGGATCTGTGCTCGACGCTCATAGGTCGAAGCATGTCATTTGGGGCCGTGCCGGGTGGCGGTCCGGGTATGTCATCAGCTGTCGGAGGAGCAGCTCGGCTCAAACGTGGTGGGCAAGAGCGCCCTGCTCGGTCTGCTGGGAGCCGTCACCCATCCCAGCCGCGGCGTGGTCGAACACGGCGGCGCTCGTTCCCCGCTGGACGCCGTCACCGGCACCGGGCCGGCCCCGGCGCCGCTGCCCCGTCTCAGTGCGGTCATGAGCGGCAGCGGGCCGACGGCGGGGACGGGGACTTCGGGCGGCCGACGCGGGCCACGTGGAGAAGCGTCTCCGGATCAGACACCCCCAGCCGCCCCGCCAGCACCTCCCTGGTCGGCTCGCAGTCGATGACCTGGCTGAGCGGATGCGTGGTGTACCCGAGCCCGGACAACGTCAGCCAGTTCCGCATCAGCGCCCGGCCCAGCCCGACCTCCTCGGTGACGTCGCCCACCAGCACCAAGACGTCCCCGTCGTAGTCGAGCAGCCCCCGCGACGCCCCCGCCAGCACCCTGGGCAGGCCGAGCCGCCGCAGCGCCGGGTACAGAGCCAGCGAGGCGCGCAGCCCGAGCGCCTCCGCCCTGGTGAGCGCGAGGGCCCGGTCGCTCAGGCCGTCGAGGAAGTAGCGCCGGTGCCGCCGGGTCAGCCGCAGCCAGGCGCGAAGCTCCCGCGTCACCCGCCGGTCGCCGAACTGGTGCAGGTCCGCCGCGTGCAGCAGGTCCGCCAGGTCCCGGCAGGGGAGCCGGCGCATCCCCTCCATGGCGCCGGCCACCTCCTCGGGCAGCCGCCCGCCGTGGTACTCGCCGCGATTGGCCCCTCTGGCCCGTACGTCGGCCGTGGTGAACGGCGTCTCGTACCGTCGCTCGGCCGCGTGCAGGAAGCCCACCCGCAGCGGACCCGGATCGGGGCGGAAGGCGACGTCGAGGCCGGCGTCCGCGCACACGATCAGGCAGCACTCGACGAACGCCCCCAGGCTGAGCCGCAGGTCACGCCCCGTCGGGTCGCTGACGGGCAGGGCGCGGGCCGGGTCCCAGCCGACGGCCACCTCGTCACCGTCGTACGTGAGCGTCCACGGCTGGGTGTTGTGCGCGCTGGGCGCGCGCCAGAAGTCGGGCTCCAGCGCCCGCAGCTCTCTCACACGAGGTCCTTGGCGTAGAAGGTGTAGCCGTGCAGCGGCCGGCCGCCCATCGCGGTGTACTGGGCGGCCGAGCCCGGGTTGGTCCGCTCCACATACGTGCTGCGCAGCGTGTGGTAGCCGCCCCGCCGCAGCCCGTCGTGCAGCTCGCGCGAGAGCAGCCGCATGTAGCCGCGCCCCTGCTCGTCCGGGACCGTGCCCTTGACGATCAGCACGGCCTCACGGCGGAAGCGGGAGCGGGTGGCGAGCAGGCGGAGCTGGTTGAGCGGATGCAGGTTCCCGCGGATCCGGGTCACGAAGGCAGAGATGTCGGGCAGGCACAGGACGAACGCGATCGGCCGGCCCGCCTTCGTCAGATAGAGCAGCAGGGCCTCGTCCAGCAGGTACGCCAGCCCGTCCGTCTGCTCGGCCAGCTGCTCCGCCGAGATCGGCGTGTAGTAGCCGAGCGAGGCGAAGCTCGCGTTCAGCATCTCCCGCAGGATCGGCAGCTGCTCCTTCACCCGCCGCCGGTCGCCCCGGTGCACCCGCAGTTCCTCGGCCCGCAGGCGGGCGTCGTCGAAGGCGAAGACCGGCTTGTCCGGCACGGGGCAGATCCAGGTGTCGGACTCGAAGCGCCGGGTGAAGCCGTGCGCCTCGTACGCGGCCGGATAGTACGGAGGGTTCCAGGCGCTGTCGATGAAGCCGCGCTCGGCGAACCCGGAGGTGATGACGCCGCCCGCCTGGTTGGGCAGCAGCGAGACCGGCCCGAACAGCGGCCGCCCGCCCCCCGCCGCCGCGATCCCGTCGAACAGCTCCTCCGCCGCCTCCTCGGCGAACTCCGTCAGCCCGAACAGCTGCGTGGCCCGCCCGAGCCTGGCGTCGAGGGCGGCGTCGGTGTGCAGCGTGGTCCTGGCCACGACCCGGCCGCCGCGCCGCAGCACGTACAGGGGCACACCGCGGCGCCGCCACGCGCGCACGGTCGCGTGCAGCGGCGGCACGAAACGTTCGTCGCCCGCGTACAGGCGGTCGGTCAGCGCCAGGAAGTCGCGCAGGTCGCGGCGCGTCTCGACCCGGCTCAGCGCTCCAGGGCTCACGGGCGCACCACCCGCGGGCCTTCGCCGTCCTCGGTGGACAGCGGCGTGAACGTCTCGATGTGCGCCATCGGGCCGCCCTCGGCCCGCCACGCGCCGTTGCTGTAGCCCTCGGGCTCGGCGTTGTAGAGCCGGATGTAGCCGGCGGTGGCGTTCCTGGTGCCGTCGGTCACCCATCGCATGAGCTCGCGGTGGTGCCGGCTGCGGGCGAAGCGCAGCAGCGCGTCGCGGTCCTCGAAGAACGCGATGGTGCCCAGCGTGTACGGGAACTCCCAGTAGATCTTGTGCCAGCGGTAGCCGCGCATGCGTTCCATGTCACGGACCATCCGGAACCAGGTCAGCGTGAGCTTGATGATCGACAGCGGCCCCCGGTAGCGGGTCGCCCCGACGAACATCGCCGTCGCCCGCCCCTGCGGCGGCGCCTGGCTGAAGTCTGTGGTCCTCATGCGTCCTTCACCAGATAGACGTTCTTCATCTTGGTCAGCCCCGCGAACGGCCCCTCGCCCAGCCCGAACACCCTGATCCGCAGGTCGGCGGCCGACGGGTCCTCCTTGAGCGACTCGGCGAAGTCACGCGAGACGGCGCTCAGGTGGGCCACGACGCCCTTGCGGCAGATCGCCACGAGATCGTCCCGGTCCACCTCGCCGCGCACCTCCAGGTTGATCACCGGGCGGTACTCCAGGCCGGGCAATTCCTCCAGCGACAGGCAGAACCGGTTGATCGCGGCGGCGTGCGGGTTGCCCTGGTAGAGGCCGTACTCGACGTCCTGCGGATAGAGGTTGGCTCCCATGTAGGAGATCGTCGAGTCCTTGCGCCCGAACAGGAACAGCAGCGGCAGGCTCATCCGCTCGTCGGTCCACATGCGGGCGTACGCGTCGTCGCCGAGCGCCCGCCTGACCTCGGCCAGGGTGTGCAGCCGAGCCTCGTCGCCGACGTTGTAGCGCAGCTTGGGCTGCAGGCAGCTCTTGGTGTTGATCGTGCACAGCAGCTCGCCGTCTGCGTTCACCTCCAGGAACGTCTCCAGCGGGTTGTAGTGGAAGATCATCGGCAGCCGCTGCTCGCCCGGCCCGAGCAGCCGGTCGCGCAGGCCCTGGTCGGTGGCCAGCCGCTTGCGCAGCCGCACGCTGAACCCGCTCTCCGCGCCCATTCCGATCGTCAGGTCGCTGGCGCCGTAGCCGGAGCGGACCTCCTCGAAGCGCTCCTCCAGGTAGTCGCGCAGCGCCTCCGTCATGCCCTCGCCGCCGACCATGCCGCGCACGCGGTACTCGGCCCAGGGGAAGCCCGCCTCGTCGAGGCGGTCGCGCAGATGCTTCAGGAACGGCGGGTACGCCGCCACCACGTAGTCGTAGCCCGGCCCGAAGTGCTCCAGCGTGTCGGCGATCTTCTCCAGGTCGGGGCCGGTGTTCTTGACCATGGCGATGCGGGCCATGGCGGCGCCCGTGGTGGTCCCGGTGGCCCACGCGCCCATCGAGTACGCGTTGATCACGAACAGCCGCTCGCCGGGGAAGACCAGTTCGATGTAGCCGGCCGCGTTGCGGTAGATGCCCTTGAGCTCGCGCGGCCCCCGTACCCAGTTGTACGGTTTGCCGCTCGACCCCGACGACTCGTCCACGATCACGCCCGGCCGGTGCAGCCGGCCCTCCTGGCAGCGGCTCGCCTCGTCGTAGACCCCGGCGTAGTTCTGCTTGGTGGTCTCGGGGAAGTCCGCCAGCCCGCGGGCCCGCTCGGCGCCGTTCGCGCGCAGGAAGTGGCGGTAGGCGGGCACGTCCACGGCCGCGAACTGGCAGGCCACCCGCGCGTGCCTGGCCGCGACCCGGTCGAGGGCGGGGTGGTAGCCGCGGGCGACGAATCGCCAGACGGCGGGGTGCAGGGCGCCCAGCCGGTACGCGCCGGTCAGGGCCCAGGAGTAGGCCTGGAGCCGGGCTCTGCGCCAGCGCTGGCGAGGGGTGAGCGGCCCGAGGGCGGGGCTGAGGCGGATCATGACGGGTGACATTAGTGCGATCAGATGAAAGATCGCTTTAAGTCCACTTTCATCGGTATAACGGCGCACATGCGGAACGACCCTTTCCGCGTTCTCTTCTAGCGTGGGTGCACCGGACGAGGAGGACATGGTGATCGAACTGTCGTGGCCGCAGGTCAGCGCGCGGCGGCTGGAACGCGCCGGCCTGAACGGCCGCCCACCGGGCCCCACCGGGCCTGACGTGGCGAGGCCGGATGCGGCGGGATCGGACGCCGCGGGGCCCGTCGCGGCGGTGGCGGCGATGTGCGGGGCGCACGCGCAGGTGATGTCGGCCGCCGAGGCGTCCATCGGGCTGCGGCTGCCCGGCGTCACCCGGGCCGCCGTCCGCGAGGCGCTGTGGAGCGAGCGCACCCTGGTCAAGACGTACGGCCCGCGCGGCACCGTACACCTGCTGCCCGCCCGTGACCTGCCGATCTGGGTCAGCGCCCTGTCGTCGGCCCCCGCCGCCACCCCCGTCGCCACGGGCGACGTCAGGATGACGGGCGAGCAGACCGAGCAGGTGGTCGAGGCCATCGGGAAGGCCGTCACCGGGGCCGCGCTGACGATCGACGAGCTGAGCGAGGCGGTCGTCGCCGCCACCGGGCCGTGGGCGGCAGACCTGGTCATGCCCGCGTTCCAGACCTACTGGCCGCGCTGGCGGCAGGCGATGGCGCTGGCGGCGCACCGGGGCGCGTTCGTGTTCGGGCCGGTACGGGGCCGCAAGGTCACCTACACCGCCCCGCCGGACGCGCCGCCCGTGACGGACGGGCTCGCCCGGCTCGTCACGAGCTACCTGACCGCGTACGGGCCGGCCACGCCCGAGGACTTCGCCCGCTGGGCCGGCGGGCCGGTGCGCTGGGCCGGCGAGGGGTTCGGCGCGGTGGAGCTGGAGGAGGTGCTGTTCGAGGGGCGGCGGGCCTGGGTCCTCGCGGGCGACACCGCGGTGCCGGAGGAGCCGCCGCGCGGGGTGCGGCTGCTGCCGTACTTCGACGCGTACGTGGTGGCGGGCCGGCCCCGCGAGCTCCTGTACGCCGGCGAGGCGGCCGCGCGGGCGCTGGCCGGCGGCCAGGCGGGCAACTTCCCCGTGCTGCTGGTGGACGGGAACGTGGCCGGCGTCTGGCACCAGCGGCGCTCGGGGAACCGGATCGACATCACGGTCGAGCCGCTGCGCGACCTCACCGCCGGGCGGTCGCGCGAGCTGGAGGAGCAGGTGGAGCGGCTGGGCGAGGTGCTGGAGGCCCGGCCGCGCCTGACCATCGGCCCGGTCACCGTGGGCGCGCACGCCTGACAGACTCCATGTCACTCCCTTTCGTACGGCATAATAGGGAGTGATATGGAGCGATATACCGTCGAGCAGGTGGCCGATCTGCTCGGGCTGCACGTCAAGACCGTGCGCAACTACGTACGCGAGGGGCGGCTGCCCGCCGTCAGGATCGGCAAGCGATACCGGATCGCCAAGGAGGACCTCGAGGCGTTCACCGGCGTTCCCGTGACGCCGGCCGGGCCCGCCGCGTCCCGCCGCGCGGAGGTGTCGAGCATCGTGCAGGTCGACGGCCTGCCCAGACCCGCGATGGACCGGCTCAGCACGGCGGTCCTGGGCGCGCTGGGCGGGGAGCCGAGCGGCGTGCGCGTGCAGTTCGTCTACGACGAGGAACGCGAGCACCTCAAGGTCGTCGTGCTGGGCGGCCTGGAGGAGAGTGCCCAGGTCCTCCGCCTCATCGACGCATTGGTCCGCCCCTGATCCCCGGCACCCACCCGTTTCCTGGAGATTCCCTGAAATGACCGACATCCTGCGCTACGACCCCGACGGCCGGCCCCTGAGCGAGGTCCGCGACGTGCTCGACCTCATCGGCGAGGCCTGGTCCACGCGCGCCACCTGGGTCTCCGTGCCCGCCGACCGCCTGCCCGGCGGCTTCTTCACGCTGAGCAACGGCGTGGCGGGCGAGATCACGCAGAAGTTCGCCCAGTACGGCATCGGCCTGGCCATCGTGGGCGACGTCTCCGGCCACGCCGCGAGCAGCTCGTCCGTGCGTGACTGGATCTACGAGTGCAACCGCGGCCGCCAGCTCTGGTTCGTCCGCGACGACGAGGAACTGACCACCCGCCACGGGACTCTCGGCTGACGTCACCGACCTCCGCCCGCGCTCGACAAGCGACGCCGGCACGGCCGCCCCGAAGCCGTCCGGCCGGTTCGGCGGAGCTCAGCCCGCCTTGACGGCCGTCTCGATGCCGTCCAGCAGCACGCCCAGCCCCGCCGCGAACGTCTCGCTGACCCGATGCTCCAGGTACGGCTCGTCGTCGCCGGGCCCGTCGTCCTCCGACTCGATCCACGCCACCATCGGGAACCGGGCGGCGAACCCCGGCGCGACCTCCTCCAGCAGGGACGAGCGCGCCTGCCACCACTCCTCGTCGGAGACCCCGGTCTCCGACGGCGCCAGCCGCGACTCGCTGACCGTCTTGGCCGCCCCCCTGACGAAGTCGAACAGCAGCGCCACCACCCCGCGCAGCCGGCGCGGGCGCAGCCCGGTGCCGCGCAGCACCGCCACCACGCTCTCCAGCATCGCGAACTCGTTGGGCCCCAGCACCGGCCGCGCCTGCGACACCTGCAGCACCCAGGGGTGACGCAGGTAGAAGGCCAGCGTGTCCTCGGCCCACGCGGCGACGGCCGCCCGCCAGCCCCGGCTCAGGTCGTAGGCGGAGGGCAACTCGGCCAGGGCGCGGTCGTACATGAGGTCGACCAGCTCGCCCTTGCTCGGCACGTACGTGTACAGCGCCATGCCCGTGCGGCCCAGCCGCAGGCCCACCTTCCGCATGGACAGCGCCGCCATGCCCTCGGCGTCGGCCACCGCGATCGCGGCCTCCACGATCGCGTCGACGCTCAGCCCCGGCTTGGGGCCCGGCCGCACCTCGCCCGGCTCGCCGCTGCGCCACAGGAGTGCCATGGACCGCCGCGCGTCACCCTGACCTGCGTAGACGACCAAGCGGAACTCCCCGTCCTGGACAATTCTTTACGGCATAAGGATATCAGCGGCGTTCTTTCCCCGATCTCCGCGCGATCACCGCGGCGAGCATCTCCCACGACGTCTCCGGATGCAGGGTCTGCTCGGGGTCACCGTGGAACGGGTCGAGCACCACGGTCTCCGCGCCGAGCACGCGCAGCTCCTCGAGGTCGTCCATGATCTGCTCGATCGTGCCCACGCCGGCCAGCCGGTCGGTGCCGGTCACGGGCTCGGGCGTCACCCGCAGCTGGATCCGCGGGGCCAGCGCGGGGGCGGCCACGCCCTGCTCCGCGGCCAGGGCCACCACACGCGGATAGGTCTCACGCAGGTAGGGCAGGGTGTTCCAGAGCGGGTGCCAGGCCTGGCCGAAGCGCACCGTGCGGAGCAGCGCCGCCGGGCTCTCGCCGCCGACCCAGATCGGCACGCCGCCGCGGTAGTCGCGTTCGTCGGCCCAGGCGGCGGTGATGGCCGCCAGGTGCTCGTCGGTGAGCCGGCCGCGCTGGTCGTGGGCCACCCCGAGGGCCTCGAACTCCTGCCGCGCCCACCCGATCCCGACGCCCAGCACCAGCCGGCCGCCGCTGAGGTCGTTGAGGTTGGCCGCCATGCGCGCCACCAGCAGCGGATGACGGTAGGGGACGATCAGCACCGTGGTGCCGAGCGCGACGCGCGTGGTGACGCCGGCCAGCCAGGAGAGCGTGGTGAACGGCTCGTAGAAGGGCGCGGGATACTTCGCGGCGACGTCGGGGGTGATCGCCACGTGGTCGGAGACCATGAGCAGATCGAACCCGAGTCCTTCCACCGTCTGCGCCCAGTGGCGGATCACGCCGGGGTCGGTGCCCGGACCGAAATTGGGGACGTTCACACCTAGTCGCACCCGGTCAGGCTATCGAGTGATCACCCACCGCGGAAACCAGCACCGCTCAGGTGGGGACGCGCAACGTCCCGGCACCCCTACCGCGGGTGCCGGGACGGTCACGTGACGGGAGGTCAGCCGCGGACGCCCGCGCCGACGCCGGGGCCGAGCCCGTGGCCGACCCAGTTGCCGTTTCCGCTGGTGGGCCAGTTGCGATGCAGCCACTTACGGACCTCGTCGTGGTCACCGTACTGGCCGTACCAGTGGTCGCCGTGGTGGCCGTGGCGCCCGCCGCCCTTGCAGCCGTCGGCGTCGCGGGTGCCGGCGAAGACGCCGTGGTCGGTGACGTGGTGGTACGTGGTGTCCTCGTTCAGGCCGACACCGCAGTCCTTCGGGTAGGTGTGGTTCCAGTCGGTCCAGATGTCGGCGGCCGCGGTGCCGGTGGTCCCGAACAGCGCGGCCGCGGTGAGCAGCGCACTCCCGGCGGCGATGAGGCTCTTTCTCATGATCTCCCCCTGTAATCACGAAGTGACATCGGCCATCACTCTACGGAGCGATCTTGGGCGATGAAGGCAGCGCCACACCCTGTTTCACCCAACAGGCGACCCTCTACCAGCAAACTCACCACCGGGCTCCAGGGCAGGGGTGTACGCGGCCGGCTCGCGGCGCACGTTCCGGCACACACGCTCAGCCGCCGAAGGTCAGACGCCTACGGTCAGGCGAGCAGCACTTCGGCGCCCACCGGCGCGTACCCCGCCGCGAGGATCGCCCGCACGCTCGCCACGTTCCCCGGCGCGACCTGCGCCCACACGGGCTCGGGCACGACGTGCCTGGCCGCCGCGGCCAGCCGCCGCCCCAGGCCCCGGCCGCGGCACTCCGGCTCGACCTCGACCGCCGCCTCCCAGCGGCCCGCCACCCCGCGCCCCACGGTCAGCAGGCCGCCCTCCGCGGCCGTCCACACGCGGACGGAGTCGCGGTAGCGGCGGGCCCGCGCCACCCGGGGGTGGTCGCTGCGGGTGAGTTCGTCCAGCGCGACCGGCGGCGGTCCCGGCAGTGGCGCGGCCAGGCCGAGCAGGTCCACGTTGCCGATGCCGCGCCCTGTACGGCCCGCCAGCGCCTGGAGGAACGCCGGCCCGAGCGGCGCCGACAGGTCGCCGGGCGGCAGCAGGCCGCGGATCCAGGCGGGGTCGGCGTCGGCGAAGACCACCGCGTGCGCGGTGAAGGACAGCACGCCCAGGTCACGGGGCGAGGGCTGCGGCACGATCGTCAGCCCGCCGTCGGCCGGCGGGAAGCGACCGCGCCGCACGTTCGCCAGGATCTCGGCCAGGGTCGTCACGCCGGCCCGTTCCGCAGCGCCCGTACGGCGGCGAGGTAGGCGTGGATGGCGTCGCGGTTGCGGGACAGGCAGTCGATGCGCTCCTGGAGGCGCTCCGCCTCGGCCTCCAGCAGGGCGGCCAGGTCCGGGGTGAGGCACTGCGGATGCAGGTGGATCCGGCTGGGATCGTCCAGGAAAGGCAGGATGCGCCGGATGATCTCCGTGGTGAGGCCGGAGTCGAGCAGGCCGCGGATCTGCTGGACCAGGCGGACCGCCGACTCCGGATAGTCGCGGTAGCCGTTGTCGGCGCGCTCGGGGTGCAGGAGGTCCTGCTCCTCGTAGTAGCGCAGCAGGCGCGGCGGAACGCCCGTGCGCTGCGCCAACAGCCCGATCCTCATGCGTGCTTCCTCCGGATTTGCCTTCACATTGATGTGAAGGTTTCAGCATGGTCGCATGTCTGACGTAACCGCCGCCAGTTCGCGGAGACTTCCCTGGCCGGCGCTGCTGGCGCTCTTCGCGGCGGCGTTCACGGCCGTGATGACCGAGCTGCTGCCCGCCGGGCTGCTGCCGGGGATCGCGGGCGCGCTCGGCGTGCCGGAGGGCCGCGCCGGGTTCCTGGTGACGGCGTACGCGGTGGCGTCGTTCGTGTCGGCCGTCCCCGTGACGGCGCTCCTGCGCGGCTGCAACCGGCGTCCCGTGCTGGTGGGGACGCTCGCCGGGTTCGCCGTGCTGAACGGGGTGACCGCGCTCTCCTCCTCCTACCCGCTCACCTTCGCGGCCCGGATCCTGGCCGGGGTCATGGGCGGCGTCCTGTGGGCGATGCTGGTCGGCTACGCGGCCAGGATGGTGCCCGAGGAGCGGCGGGGGCGGGCGATCGCGATCGTCTCCGCGGGCATCACGGTCGCGCTGTGCGCCGGGATCCCGGCGGGAGCGGCGCTGGCGGCGGTGGCCGGATGGCGCGCGGCCTTCGGCGGCCTGGCCGTGGCCGCCGTCGTCCTGATCGCGTGGGTGCTGTGGCGGGTGCCGGACTTCCCCGGCGAGCCCGCCGCGGCGCGGGTGCCGCTGCGGCGGGTGGTCGTCCTCCCCGGTGTACGCGTCGCGCTCGGCGTGACCCTGCTGACGCTGCTCGGGCACCAGGCGGTCTACACCTACCTGGCGCCGCTGGCGCAGGCGTCGGGAGGCGGGCCGGCCGGCCTGGTGCTGCTGGTGTTCGGGGCCGGGACGGTGGCCGGCATCTGGGCGGTCGGCGCCGTCATCGACCGGTACGCGCGCCGCACCCTCATCGCGGCGCTGGCCGCCGTGGCGACGGCGATGGCCCTGCTCGGGACGTCGGGCTGGGTGCCTGGCGGAGCCGGCGGCGTGGTCCTGGCCGCCGCCGGGCTGTGGGGGGCGGCGTTCGGCGGCGTGCCGACGTTGCTGCAGACGGCGCTGGTGGACGCGGCCGGCGCCGCCAACGCCGACGTGGCCACCTCGCTGCAGACGACCGTCTACAACGCCGGCATCGCCGCGGGCTCGCTGGCCGGCGGGGTGGTGCTGGAGAGCGCCGGAGCCGGGGCGCTGCCGTGGACGGCGTTCCCGGTGGTGGCGGTGGCCCTGACGATCGTCGTGGCGGCCCGGCGGCACGCCTTTCCCGGACGGGCCGCCAGTGCGCGCCACCGCGACCTGCCCGGGCAGCCGGCGCAGGCACTGCGCGGGGCCGTGCGCTGACGGCCGGTGGGTGTCAGAGGCCGTGCCGCGCGAGGGGCTCGACCAGCTCATGCTCCTCGTACGACAGATGCGACAGAAGGGTGTCGGTGAGCAGGTCCACCGCGCCGCGCAGGTCGGCCAGGCCCGCCGGATCGGTGACGAAGGCGACCAGGGCGCGATCGACGCGTTCGAGGACCTTGTGGATGGCCTGGTGCTCCTCCCGCAGGCGGTCGAGCACCGGGGCGAGGCCGGGCTCCACCCGGCGCAGGTGCGGGAAGAGCATGGCGTCCTCGGCCGAATGGTGCATCGTCACCAGGCGGCAGTAGGACTCGCAGTAGGCGCCGAGCGTCCAGTTGTTCTGGCGCATGGTCATGGTGCTGATGTGGTCGCGGGCCGCACCCGCGTCCAGCGTTCCGGCGGCGACCTGGTCGGCCAGGTCGCGCAGCTGGGCCAGCTCGGCGCGCAGGTGGTCGTGCACGTCGATCAGGTGCCGTCCGGCGGCCTGCTCCCTGGGGGAGTAGCGGCGGTGCGGGTCGGGGGCCGGGCCGGCGGGGCGGGTGGACTCGTCCCAGACCCGGACGGAGCTGAGCCGCACCCCGTCGTCCGGCGTCGGCACGGCGGCCAGCGGCGCCCCTCCCGTCCGCGCGGACGGCGGCGGCTTTCCCGGTTCTGCGGGCATCGGTGACCTTCCTGCTGAGGCGGGGGCACGCTCGGAGGCGGCGGAGTGGCGTTCGGGCGTGGTGGGTGCGCGTTCGGAGGTGGCTGGGTGGCGTTCCAGTGTGGCAGGGGGCTCGGGTACGGCGGGGGAGCGGCCGGCGGCGACCAGGGCGCGGACGGCGGGCGCCGTCTCGGCGGCGAAGCGTTCGACGGTGCGCGCGTCGCGCGCCGTCAGGATGAAGACGCTGACGCCGTGGTCGAGGGCGAGCTCGGCGAGCTCCTCCGGCGCCCGCTCGCGGTCCAGGTTGAGCAGGCGGCGGATGGCGGCGGGCGAGCGGCCCGCCTCGGCGGCCGCCTCGTCGATGACCGCGTTGCCCGCCCCGAGCTCGGCGAAGGACCGGTAGCGGGGCAGGGACGGCAGCCAGCCGTCGGCGAGCCGGCCGGTGAGGCGGAGCATGCGCGGCTTGTACGCGCCGAGCCAGACGCCGATGTCGTGCGCCGGTCGCGGCCCCCGTGGCGCGTCCTCCACCCGGTAGTGCTCGCCGAGGTGCCGGATGCCGCCGGGAGCGTCGGTGTCCCAGGCGGCGCGGATGATCGCGATGCCCTCCTCCAGCGCGTCCACGGCCTGGCCAGGGGTGAGACGGGGCGCGCCCATGGAGGCGATGGCGTCCCAGTAGCCGCCCGTGCCGAGGGCCAGCTCGAACCGGCCATGGCTGAGCAGGTCCAGGCTCGCGGCGGCCTGGGCGAGCATCGCGGGCGGCCGGAGCGGCAGCGGGTGCACGTTGCCGGCCAGCCTGATGGTCTCGGTGGCGGCGGCCACGTAGCCGAGCAGGGTCCAGGTGTCGAGCAGGGCCGGCTGATAGGGGTGGTCCTGGAAGGAGACGAGGTCGAGTCCGGCGCGCTCGGCGAGCCGGGCGAGGGCTACGACGCCGTCCGCCTCCTGCGCGGACGGCACCACGCTGACGCTGAAGAGCAGGTCGTGGCCGTAGTCGGGCATGGAAGGGCTCCTGTGGCCGAGACTATAGTTGGCATTACGAACAGTTGGTGATGCGAAGGAAAGTAGTTCGTTTTACGAACTTTTGTCAACTAGACTCGGCCCGTGGTCACGACGAAAGAGCCGACGCTGTCCTTCACCTCCGCGCTGGTCCGGCTCGCGCACCTGGTGCAGCAGGTCTTCGGCGAGGTCAGCCGCGAGCACGACCTGACGCCGCAGCAGGCGCAGCTGCTCTGCCTGCTCGTGGGCGGGCCGGTGGGCATGGGCGAGCTGAGCCGTGCGCTGCACCTGGAGAAGTCGAGCCTGACCGGGCTCGTGGACCGGGCCGCGAAACGCGGGCTCGTCCGGCGTACCCGCTCCTCCCACGACCGCCGCGCCTGCCTCATCGAGCTGACCGGCGAGGGGCAGCGGATGGGCGAGCTGGCGCACGAAGGGGTGGCGGCGCGGCTGGAGACGCTGGCGGGCGACCTTCCCGCCGGTCACCGCGACTTGCTGGCCTCAGCCGTCGAGACCCTCCTGTCGCGGCACACGGCCGGCCCGCCGCGGGCGTGAAACCGTTGGCCCGCGGTCTGCCGCGAACCCGGCCCGCCGCGGGCGTGAAACCGTTTGCCTGCCGTCTGCCGCGAACCCGGCTCGCCGAGCGATTCGCGTGGATAGGGTGGAGCTCCCACCTCCGCGAAGGACGGCGCCATGGCCGAGATGATCGAGGTACACACGAATGTCGAGGGTGAGGACCGGGCCGTCGACCTGGCCCACGACCTCCTCAGCACCGGACTCGCCGTCTCGATCGACCTCGCGCCCGTCGCCGGATCGGGGAGCGAGGGCGGCGGCATGTGGAAGATCTCCGTCCTGACCACCGGTGACCTGCTGGCCGCCGTGGAGGAGCAGTTCGGCCGGGCGCACGGTGGCGCCGTGCCGTCGGTCCTCACGTTCCCGGGCGCCGGCTAGAGGTTCCCGAGAGGCTCGATCCGGGTTGGGCGGGGCCTGGGCTTCAGTAAACCCGGCCGCGCGTCATCGCGGCGTGTAGACGGTCAGGCGGAGACCGGGATCCTCGTTGGCCTGGAAGGTCGCGTAGTCGTAGGCGCGCCCGCCCAGCACCTTGCCGCCCGCGCCGCCCTGGGCGATGTCGTGGTGTTCCCACCAGCGGCCGAACTCGGGCGAGCCGCGCCGCAGCCTGGTGGCCAGGCCGGTGAAGGCCGCGTCGGGCGCCCACAGATCGAAGGCGGCGCGGAACTGGGCGGTGGCGTGCCGTGCCTGCTCGGCCCAGCCGTCGCCGAGCAGGTCGCGGGCCATCGGCGTGAGCAGCAGGTAGACCAGCACGTTGCGGTCGCCGGGCGGCAGCCGGTCGATCCCCGTGAACAGCTCGGCCGCGGCGGCGTTGACGGCCAGGACGTCCCAGCGGCGTCCGGTCAGGTAGGCGGGCCGGGCGAGGCCGTGCACCAGGCGGGCCGAGCCCTCCGGCGCCCGCTCCCTGACGAACGCGGGCCGGGCCGGGCGGCGGGCCAGCGTGCGCAGGTGGGCGTGCTCGGTCTCGTCCAGGCGCAGCGCGCCGGCCAGGGCGTCGATCGTGGCAGTGGAGGGGGTGACGGCACGGCCCTGTTCGAGCCGTACGTACCAGTCGATGCCGATGTCCGCGAGCTCGGCCACCTCCTCCCGGCGCAGGCCCGCCGTACGGCGGCGCGGGCGCGGCGGCAGCCCCACCAGCTCGGGCGTCAGCCGTTCGCGCCTGGAGCGCAGGAAGTCACCGAGCGCACGGCCGGCCGGTGCGGTCATGATCGCCGCCTCCCCGCAAGGTGGTATCGAGCTGTCCCATGACGATACCGGCCCTGGTTGCGCCACCCGCCGACGGCCAGGATGAAGCCCGCCGACGAGAGAGGAGCGTCACGATCATGAAGGCGGCTGTGCTGACGGAGTTCGGGTCACCGTTGTCGATGAAGCGGGTGCCGGAGCCCGTGCTGGGCTCGGGCGAGGTGGTGGTGGACGTCGTGGCGGCGCCGGTGCTGCCGTACGCGGCCGAGGTGTTCGCCGGAGCGCGGCGGTACCTGCTGACGCTGCCGGTGACGCCCGGCGCCGGGGCGGTCGGCCGGGTGCGCGCGTGCGGGCCCGACGCCACGAAGCTCGCCCCGGGCGACTGGGTGCTGTGCGATCCGACCGTACGCGCCCGCGACGACGCGCTGACCCCGGACATCACCTTGCAGGGCCTGAGCGCGCGCGGCGAGGGCGGGCTGCTCCTCCAGCGCCACTTCGGCCAGGGCTCCTTCGCCGAGCGCCTGCTCGTCCCCACGGAGAACGCCGTGCCGCTCGGCCCGCTCGACCCCGCCGAGGCGGGACGCTGGAGCGCGCTGTGCCTGTGTCTCGTCCCGTACGGCGGGCTGCTCGCGGGCGGACTCCAGCCGGGGGAGACGGTGCTGGTCAGCGGGGCGACCGGCAATTTCGGCGGTGCGGCGGTGGCGGTGGCGCTGGCCATGGGAGCCGCCCGCGTCATCGCTCCCGGCCGTAACGAGCGCGCGCTGGCCGCGCTGGAACGCCGGTTCGGTGAGCGGGCCGGCACCGTACGGCTCACCGGCGACGCCGACCAGGACCGCGAGCGCATGGTCGCGGCGGCCGGCGGCGCCCCCGTGGACCTCGTGCTCGACCTCCTCCCGCCCCAGGCCGGGACGGTCCCCGTGCGGGCCGCCGCGATGACCGTGCGGGAGCGGGGCCGGGTCGTGCTCATGGGCGGCGTCGGCATGCTCGGCGGCGACGACCTGGCGCTGCCGTACCCGTGGCTCATGCGCAACAGCGTCACGGTGCGCGGGCAGTGGATGTACCCGCGCGACGCCCCCGTCCGGCTGGCCGCCCTGGCCCGCAGCGGGCTGCTCGACCTCGGTCGGTTCGACGTCACCGAGTTCACGCTCGACGACGCGCCGGCGGCCGTGGCCCACGCCGCCGAGCACGCGGAACCGTTCCACCTGACCGTGATCCGCCCCTGAGAGCTGGTGGCTCGTGACGGTGATTTGTCCGTGTCGGTGTCCTGGGCGGGCCGCACGGCCGGTTGAGCCGGAAATCGGGAAAGATCGGATTCCGGTCCGCCGGTGGGTCCATCCTTGAGGGATGCGGATGACCGACCTCCTTCACCCCCTCTACGCCCGGCGCCTGCGGCGGCAGGTCATGACCGGCCCCCTGCCCCGCCACGTCGGCATCATCACTGACGGCAACCGGCGCTGGGCCAGGCAGATGGGCATGGCCAACCCCAGCATCGGCCACAAGTACGGCGCCGAGCACATCGCCCACGTCCTGTCGTGGTGCGAGGGCCTGGGCATCGACCACGTGACCGTGTTCCTGTGCTCGACGGAGAACCTGCAGCGCCGCGGCGACGAGGAGGTGGCCACTCTGCTGCGCGTCATCGAGCAGCTGGTGGCCGACCACTTCGACCGTCCCGACGCCCGCTGGCAGGTCCACGTGGCCGGGATGCTCGACATGCTGCCCGACACCACCGCCCGCGCGCTGAAGAGCGCCGTCGAGGCGACCCGCGACTGCGCCACCGGCTTCCACCTCACCCTCGCCATCGGGTACGGCGGCCGCCAGGAGGTCGTCGAAGCGCTGCGCGAGCTGCTGTACGAGCGGGCCGAGCAGGGCCAGTCGATGGTGGAGCTGGCCGCGGCGCTGACGGTGGACGACATCGCCCCCCACCTCTACACGGCCGGGCAGCCGGACCCCGACCTGGTCATCAGGACCAGCGGCGAGCAGCGCATGTCGAACTTCCTGCTCTGGCAGTCCGCCTACTCCGAGCTCTACTTCTGCGAGGCGTACTGGCCTGCGTTCCGCGAGATCGACTTTCTGCGCGCCCTGCGCAGCTTCTCCGCCCGGCAGCGGCGCTACGGCGGCTGACGGCGGCGCGGGCGTAAACCGGTTGCCCGGTGGCAGGGGCGGCTGGTGAGGTGTGCGGATGAATTCTGAAGAGGTACTGGCGGCGTTCGACAGGGAGCTGCGGCGCGAGGCCGCGCCCGAGGGCGCCGGCAGCGTGGTGGAGCGGGACGGCGACGTCGTGCGCATGGTCGGGCCCGAGCACGGCTGGAACGGGATCATCTGGTCCGGCCTCGGCGACGCCGGCGCCGACGCGGCCATCGCCGAGCAGGTGCGCTACTTCGGCGCGCTGGGACGGCCGTTCGAGTGGAAGCTGTACGCCCACGACCGGCCAGCCGACCTCGACCGCCGCCTCCTGGCCGCCGGCTTCACCCCGGAACCGGCCGAGACGCTCATGGTCGCCGAAGCCGCCGGCATCGCTGCGGAGCCCGACGCGGTGCCGGCGGGCGTGCGGCTGGTCCCCGTCACCGGTCAGGACGGCGTCGACCTGCTGGCCGACGTGCACGACCTCGCCTTCGACGCCGTCCACGAGCACCTCAGAAAGGCCCTGCCGGCCCAGCTCGCCGCCGGGACCGTCATCGCCGTCGTCGCCATGGCCGGCGACACGCCGATCAGTGCGGCCCGCATGGACCTGCACCCCGGCACCGCGTTCGCCAGCCTGTGGGGCGGCGGCACCGTGCCGGGCTGGCGGGGGAAGGGCGTCTACCGGGCGCTCGTGGCCTACCGGGCCCGCGAGGCGGTCGCGCGCGGTTACCGCTACCTCCAGGTGGACGCCTCCGACCAGAGCCGGCCGATCCTGGAACGTCTGGGCTTCGCATCGCTGACCACGACGACGCCGTACGCCCATCCGTGAGTACGCTGGCGAGCGACCCTACCCGTCACCCGCCAGTACGCTGGTGAGCCGCGCCACCCGTTGACCCCGCTTACCCGTTCACCCCCTTCACCCTCCTTGACCCGTTTAGGAGACCATCGCGTTGCCCGGAACCCATCCGCGCGAGCTCGGCCTGACCGCCGACTGCGAGAGCTGCTTCGGGCTGTGCTGCGTCGCGCTGCCGTTCTCGGCCTCCTCCGACTTCGCCGTGGACAAGGAGGGCGGGCAGCCCTGCCACAACCTGCGCGACGACTTCCGCTGCTCGATCCACGAGCGCCTCAGGGATCGCGGCTTCCCCGGCTGCACGGTGTTCGACTGCTTCGGCGCCGGTCAGAAGGTCTCGCAGGTCACGTTCGAGGGGCGAAGCTGGCGCGAGGCGCCGGAGACGGCCGCGCGGATGTACGCGGTGTTCCCGGTCATGCGGCAGTTGCACGAGCTGCTGTGGTACCTGGCGGAGGCGCTCACGCTGGAGGCGGCCGAGCCGATCCACGCCTCCCTGCGCCGGGCCTTCGACGAGACCGAGCGGCTCACCCGGGAGGAGGCCGGCACGCTGGAGCGGCTCGACGTGTCCGCCCACCGGGCCGAGGTCAACGAACTGCTGCTGCGTACGAGCGAGCTGGCGCGCGCCGGTCTCAAGGGCACGGAACGACGCGGGGCCGACCTCATCGGCGCCCGCCTGCGCGGAGCCCGGCTGAGGGGCGCCAACCTGCGCGGGGCGTACCTGATCGGAGCCGACCTGCGCGGCGCGGACCTACGGCAAGCCGACCTGATCGGCGCCGACCTACGCGGGGCCGACCTGTCGGGCGCCGACCTCACCGGCGCCGTCTTCCTCACCCAGGCCCAGCTCAACGCAGCCAAAGGCGACACCACCACCCACCTACCCCCCACCCTCACCCGCCCCACCCACTGGACCGAGGCATCGGCCAAGCCGACCCAGACCCCCCGCCCCCGGTCGCCCCGCCACCCGTCCCGAGGCCGCCGCCGCTAACCACCCACGTCACTGGGCGGGGGACCCGGCCGCTCCGGCCCCGACCCACCGCGCTCGGTCGAATCGGCGCCCGTCCCAAGGCCGCCGTCGCTCACCGGCCCCCGCACCGGCCCCCGGCGCCGGCCCTTGCGTCCGAATCGCTGCCGCTGTCCCCGCGCCAGCCCTTCCACCGGTGCGCGCATCGGACCTCGGGCTGGACTGGCGCCACGGCTTGACGGTGGTTCGTTCCCGGGGCGCGCGGTAGGGAAGTGGCCGCTGCGCATAAGGTCATGATCTGTACTTCTGCCATCGCCAAGGAGGGCGGCATGACCATCACCGCGCACCCCGTCACCGACCCCGTCGCCGACCACGGTGAAGGGCCCGTGTGGTCCGACCGCTGGGGCCTGCGGTGGGTGGACATGATGGCCGGGGACGTGCTGCAGCTCGGCGACGACGGGAACGTACGCCGGCGCCACGTCGGCACCGTGGCCGCCGTCGTACGCCCGCGCGTGAACGGCGGTTACGTCGTCGCCGCCGAGCGCGAGCTGCTGCTGGCCGACTCCGACGACCTGGACGCCCCGCTGCGCTCCCTCGGCGAGGCGTTCGGCGACCCGACGATCCGGATGAACGAGGGCGGCTGCGACCCCGACGGCCGGTTCTACATCGGCACCATGGGCTACGACGCGGGCCCGGGCCGCGGCTCGTTCTACGTGGCGGGTCCCGGCGGCGAGCTGAGCGTGGTGCTGGCCGGGACGACGATCTCCAACGGGTTCGGCTTCAGCCCCGACGGGCGGCGGGCCTACTACGCCGACACCGGGGTCGGGCGCGTGGACGTGCTCGACTACGACCCTGAGACCGGGCTGAGCGGGCGTCGGCCGTTCGCCGTCGTGGACCCCGAGCAGGGCGGCCCCGACGGCCTGACGGTGGACGCCGAGGGCGGCGTCTGGGTGGCGTTGTGGCAGGGCGGGGCGGTGCACAGGTACGACGCGGACGGCCGGCTCGACGCCGTCATCAGCCTGCCGGCGCGCAAGGTCACGGCGGTCACGTTCGGCGGGGACAACCTCGACCGGCTGTTCATCACCACTTCGGCCCTGGACGTGGATCGGGCGGAGCAGCCGCTGGCCGGAAGCCTGTTCACGGCCGAGCCCGGCGTGCGCGGCCTGCCGGTGCTCCCCACCACCCTCTGAGCCCACCCCCTCTGAGCCCGCACCCTTAAGGCCCGCGTGCTCCGCCCTGACGCTCTCTGAGCTCGCGCGGAAAGGATTTGCACCGCCTTGCCTAGGGGCTCTAGGTTGAAACTAGAGACCTTAGGCTACCGGAGGCGTTCCGTCATGACCCCCATCACCGAAGCCGGCATCCGCGCCAGCTTCGTCAACTGCTCCAAAGGCGAGGCCCGCCGCCTCGGCGTCCCCCGCGACCTGCTCCGCGCCCCCTGGCCCGATCTCGACTTCCTGGGCTGGCGCGATCCGGGGGCGCCAGAGCGCGCCTACCTGGTCGCCGAACGGGACGGCAGCCCCGTCGGCGTGGCATTGCGCCTGGCCCAGGGCGTACGCAGGAGCGTCACCAAGACCACGCTCTGCTCGGTCTGCGTGACACCGCACACCGGCCCCGGCGTCGCCTTGTTCACCGCGCCCCGCGTCGGCCCGGCCGGCCGTCAGGGCAACACGGTCGGCCTCTACATGTGCGCCGACCTGGACTGCTCGCTCTACATCCGGGACAAGAAGCAGACGGAGCTGGGGGAGCGGTTCGAGTCGCTCAACGTGGCGGAGCGCGTCGTCAGGGCCGCCGCGAACCTGGACGCCTTCCTCGAACGCGTCCTCGACGGCGACCTCGCCGGCACGCGCCAGGCGCGCGGGTAGCCCGTCGGCGGGAAGGACGACGCCCAGGCACGCTGGCGAGGTCGACGTTCGGCGCTCGAGACGCTGGCGGGGGCGATGTACGGCGGTTGAGACGCCTGGCGGGGCGATGTACGGCGGTTGAGACGCCTGGCGGGGCGACGTCTGACAGCTGGGACGTTGGCGGGGGGCGACGCTCAGCGCGCGCCCGCGGACGGGAAGGGCCGTCAGCGGCGTCAGCCGGCTCCGCGGGACCCGCGGCCGCTCACAGGCGGACGGCGGGCGGCGGGGCGCCGGCGTGAACGTCGCCCATGACTTGGACCGCCCGTCCACCCCGGCCGGTTCCATCGGTGCCGGTACCAGTTGAAGCTGCCGGTGCCCCGCCTGCCGTCATCGCCACGCGCACCGTCCGCGCGGCGGCGCACCACGCCCCGGGAGCCGGAGGTGCTGGGCCTGCTCGCGACCGGGATGAGCTGTGTCTGCTCGTGACGGGGTGAACTGCTCCTGCTCGCGACCGGGCTGAGCAACGCCGAGTTCGCAGGCCGGCTGAGCCTCAGCCCGACGACGGTGAAGACTCATGTCGCGCGGGTCGGGCTCCCGCTCCGGTGCGACGCCTGACGACATGTCGTGCTGGCAAGGGAAAAGTACGCCCCCGGAGGCGGTATTTGTCCTTCGACCCACCGGCCCGGCCCTTCCTACTCTGAGGTCAGGCCGACGGTGGGGGGAGGGTGTCATGCGAGCTCGTACGTGGACCGTTGTGGCGGTGCTGCCACTGGCGCTTACGGCCTGCTCAGCAGCCGGGATCGATCGTGCCACCCCGTCCGCGATCGACCCCGCCCCCACCTCGGCCCCCGCACCGGGCCGCGAGCCCGCCGCCCGGCCACCGGCACCGGACCCCTCGGGCGCAGGTCCGGCGGCGGGCTTTCCGGACGGAAGCCCTGGAGCGGATCCCTCGGGTGGGAGGCCGCAGGATGGGGCCGAGCCGGTGGCCGGAGCCACGTTCAAGGCCGGGACGGCGGGCAGTGCGGAGGTTGCGGTGATCGCGCTGCGACGTCGCGGCAAGCTGCTCGACCTGGTGCTGTCGATCACCGCGCACGCGAAGGGGGCGGGTTACGTCTCGGCCCAGGAGTTCACCGGCGCCGGCCCTTCGGCGATCACCCTGGTGGACAACGTCAGGCTCAAGCGGTACCTGATCGTCCGGGACTCGGAGAACCGGCCGCTGCAGCCGCCGAACTGGATCGTCAAGGCAGGCGAGCCCAGCGTGCGGACCTACACCTTCCCGGCTCCAGGGCCCGAGGTGAAGGCGCTCGACGTGAGCATCGGAAGCGAACCGCCGCTCCGCGACGTGCCGGTGACGCCGTGAGCCCCCTCGTCTTGGCGCTGGCGATCGCCCTGCTGAGCCCATCATCCGGGGCCGTGCCGCTGAGCCCACCGTCCGGAGTCGCGCCGCTGAGCCCGCCTCTTGGGGGCGTGTCGCTGAGTCCGCTGGCTGGGGTCGTGTCGCTGAGCCCGCCGGCCGAGGTGCCTGAGGAGAATCTGCGGGCCGCGGTGCTCGACCTGACGCTCACCGTTCAGCCGCTGCGGACCGAGACCGCCGAAGGGCGCGGGCGCAGGATCACGATCTCGTCGGACGTGCTGTTCGGCTTCGACCGGGCCACGCTGACGCCGCTCGCCGTCCGCCACCTGGCCGCCGTGGCCACTCGTCTGCGTACGGCCACCGGCACCGTACGGGTGGACGGCTACACCGATGCGCTGGGCACGACCGCGTACAACGTGGGCCTGTCCAGGCGCCGCGCCGAGAGCGTCAAGCGGGAGCTGGACCGCGTCCTCGCCGGCCGGCCGCGCGTCGTGGCGGCGGGCCACGGCGAAGCCGATCCGGTCGCCCCCAATACGGAAGGCGGCGCGGACAACCCGGCCGGCCGAGCCGAGAACCGCCGCGTGGTGATCCACTTCACCGGCTGAACCCCGTGAATCGGCTGGATCCGCGTGGACCGGCTGAGCCTTCGCAGCGGCTGCGAGTGCGGCCGGGTCACCCCCGTGGCCGGGTCACCCCCGTGGGCGGGCGCCGTCAAGGCCGGTCGCGCTGGGACGCGGCCGCGTGGCAGGCGCCGAAGCCCTCCGTGCGCAGGACGATGCGGCCTGAGCGGACCCGGATCGCGACCTCCGTCGTGTCCTCCGGCTCCGGGACCCCGGCCGCCGCCGCCAGCGCGCCCGACTCGTCGTACACGATCCGCAGCCTCGGCCACGCCGGCTTCGGGAACGCCTGGCGCAGGCAGGTGCCGACCTCGGCGATCACCAGCCGGGCCAGCGGAAGCACCTCCGCGGGCGTACGGGTGACGACCACGGCGGTGACCTCGGCCCCGGGCGGCGCGGCGCGTACGGACTCCTCGGCCGCCGAGAGCCGGTGCACCCCGAGCACCGCCACCACCCCGTCGCGCCCGAGCCGCGCCGCCTCGCCGTCAGCCAGGCCACGGACGGCGCGCGGCGGCGACCAGGGCTCGTCGGTCTGCTGCACCTCCGGGATCATGGGCGCGACCGTCCAGCGGTCGTCCAGGTCGAGCTCGGCCAGCCCCTCGCACACCCGGATCACGTCGAACGCGTCGACGAACCCCGGCGCCGCCGCCGAGAGCTGCCCGGCCCCCTGCAGCACCGTGAGCGCCGCCCCGGCCAGCCGCACCAGCCGCCCGTCCGGCTCCTTCGGCTTCCGCAGCCGCTCCATGGCCAGCCCCAGCAGGATCGCGTTGAGCCGGGTGAGCTCGGCGAAGGGCTTGTGCAGGGTCTCGTCGGCGAGGATCTCGGGCATCAGATCGGCCCCGAGCCTGCTGGGCGCGTGCCGGTCCTCGGTCATCAGCGGCAGCCGGGTCACCCAGGCGCGCGCGACCTCCCCGAGTGCCTCCCGTACGGTGAGCGCCGGCTCGTCGAGCGGGATCACCGGGGCGCGCTCGGCCAGGTCGGCGAGGACGGCGAAGTAGAGCGCCCGTTTGCCGGGGAAGTTCGAGTACACCGCACCGCGCGTCAGCTCGGCCCGATCGGCGATCTCGTCGATCTTGGCGTCCCTGAATCCGCGTTCGGCGAACTCCTCCCTTGCCGCGGCCAGCACCTTCGCGCGATTGCGCTCCTGGGCCTCCGCCCTCGTGAGCCGGGCCAACCGTCCTCCACTCGTTGCCGTACGCGCTCGAACCAAGATACCGTGGCCATTCGGATGATGGCATCATCCAAAATCTCTGAACATGTGAAAGTGGAGGCAAGGACATGACCGAAGTGCCGGAGATCGACCTGACCGACCCGGCGGTGCTGGCGGACCCGTACGCGGCGTACGCGCCGGTCAGGGAGGAATCACCGGTCGCGCGGCTGGTGGCTCCCGGGCTCGGCCCGTTCTGGGCCGTGACGCGGCATGAGGAGGCCCGCGCGATGCTGGCCGACCCGCGCATGGAGATCCGCGGCACCAGCTTCATGCGCCCCGACGTGCCCGAGCACTGCCTGCGCTACATGCGCACCATGTCCGAGATGAACGGCCCCGAGCACTCCCGCCTGCGCCGGCTGGTCGCGCCCGCGTTCACGCCGCGCCGGGCGGCCGAGTTCGCGCCGCGGATCGAGGAGATCGTCACCGGCCTGCTGGACGAGCTCCCCCAGGACGAGCCGGTGGACCTGCTGGCGCGCTTCGCCAGGCCGCTGCCGATGGAGGTCATCTGCGAGCTGGTCGGCATCCCCGCCGAAGACCGCCCGGCCTGGCGCGAGTACGGCGCCGCCGTCGCCGCGGGCCACGGCGAGACGTTCGCACGGGCCATCCCCGCCATCATGGAGGACGCCAAGGCGGCCATCGCCGGAGTGCGGGCCGAGCCGCGCGCAGACCTGCTCTCCGACCTGGCCCGTGTCAACGAGGAGGACGGCGACCGCCTGTCCGACGACGAGCTCGTCACCATGGTCTGGCTGCTGGTGCTGGCCGGCCAGACGCCGACGAACCTCATCGCCAACGCCGTCGCGGCCCTGCTCGCCCACCCCGCCCAGCTCGCCGCGCTGCGCGACGACCCCGCGCTCATGCCGCGCGCCGTCGAGGAGCTGGCCCGCTGGTGCACCCCGCAGCCGATGACCGTCCCCCGCTTCCCCGCCGAAGACGTGGAGATCGGTGGCGTACGCATCCCGAAGGGGGAGCGCGTCACCGCCTCGATCCTGTCCGCCGGCCGGGACCCGCGCGTGTTCGGCGACCCCGGCACCCTCGACATCACCAGGGAGCCGGGGCCGCATCTCGCCTTCGGGCACGGGCCGCACTTCTGCGTCGGGGCGTCGCTGGCCCGCGTCCAGACCGGCATCGCGCTCGGGGCCCTGCTGCGCCGCTTCCCCCGGCTGGAGCCGGCCGGCCAGGCCGCGTACCTGCCCGACCCGGGCACCCTGCGCCTGACCTCCCTGCCCGTCACCCTGCGCCCGGCGGACCCGGTCCGAAGTAGATCCGGTCCGAAGTAGATCCGGTCCGAAGTAGATCCGGTCCGAAGTAGATCCGGCCTAAGGGGCGTCCTCGCCGACGAACATGCGGCAGATCGGCACCGTCGGAGGCCCGGCCGCGGCCGCGTACGGCTCGCTGTCGTCGCGCGGCTCGTAGCCGAGCTTCATGGCCGAGGAGATGTCCCAATGCCGCCTCGTGTTCGCCGACATGCCGAAATGGGCGCTCCAGCCGGGACCGGCCCGCAGCGCGGCCGCCATCAGCGCGCCCGCGTCGCGGTCCGACAGCCACACGCCGAGGTAGCGCCGCTCGGACAGGGGATAACCGGTCGCGCCGAGGCGCAGGCAGACCACCGAGGCGCCGGTCCGCTCCGCGTGCAGCCGGCCGAGCGACTCGACGACGAGCTTGCTCAGCCCGTACGAGCAGCAGGGGCGCGGCTCCCACCCGGGGTCCACCGGGCGGTGCTCGGGCCGGTTGTACTCGCCCATCACGTGCACCGAACTAGCCAGGACCACCCGCGGCACGGCACGCGTCGCGGCGGCGTCGAGGAGCCGCTCGGTGAGGGCCACGTTGGCGCGGTAGACCTCCTCCCAGCGGGCGTCCGTCCTGGGATCGGCCGCCAGATGCACCACCGCGGACGCCCCGGCCAGCACCTCCTCGGCCAGCCCCGGCTCGGCCAGGTCGCCGGTCACGACCTCCTCGCCCGGCGCCGCCACGCCCGTCACCCGGTCGACGATCCGCAGCGGGTACTCCTTCAGCAGCGCCGGCCGCACCAGCCTGCCCACCCGCCCGAACCCACCCGTCACCACAACCGGCCCCATGCCCCGCCTTCCTCTCCTCTTCCCGACCGTACGCCGCCCCCCACCCCCTGACCACATTCCTCCGCGCCCGCACCGCCGGGCGGGTGGTCTCCATCGCCCGAACCCAGGAGGTGAGAACGGTTCTGATACTGTGACGGTCGTTCGACGAGATCGGCCGGAGGAGGTGAGCCCCATCAACGCTGTGTCAGGCTGGGTGCTCCCTTCCATCAGCCAAGCGGCCCACCAGGACTGAGGTGGCCGCGGGAGCGCCCATCGGCGTTCCGAAAGGCATTCATGTCGGTTTCTTCGTCATCTACCACCACCGCTGAGATCGTCCTGCGGCTCCGGGCCGCCGGATGCGTGTTCGCCGAGGACGAGGCCGCGCTGCTCGTCTCCGCCGCGCCCACTCCCGAGGCTCTGACCGCCATGGTCGCGCGCCGCATGGACGGGGAACCGCTCGAACACGTCCTGGGCTGGGCGGAGTTCTGCGGGCTGCGCGTCGCCGTGGCGCCCGGGGTGTTCGTGCCCCGGCCGCGTACCGCGTTCCTCATCGAGCAGGCGGTCGAGCTGGGGCGCGCGGCCGCCGGAGCGGCGGTGGTCCTGGACATGTGCTGCGGGACCGGCGCGATGGGCGCGGCGGTGGCGGCCGGCCTCGACCGGGCCGAGCTGCACGCCGCCGACCTCGACCCCGCCGCCGTGGCCTGCGCCCGCCGCAACCTGCCCGGCGCGTACGTCTACCAGGGCGACCTGTACGACCCCCTGCCCGTCACCCTGCGCGGCCGGGTGCACGTCCTCATCACCAGCCCTCCGTACGTGCCGACGGAGTCGGTCGGCCTGCTGCCCCCCGAGGCCCGGCTGCACGAGCCGCTGATGGCCCTCGACGGCGGCCCGGACGGGCTCGACGTGGTGCGCCGCGTGATCGCCGGAGCCCCCGGCTGGCTCGCCCCCGGCGGCCACCTGCTGGTGGAGACGAGCGAACGCCAGGCGGAGGCCACGGCCGGCGCGGTGACGGCGGCCGGGCTGGACGCCCGCGTGACCACCTCGGACGAGCTGGACGCCACCGCGATCATCGGCACGCGCCCTTCCTGATCCCTCGTTGATCGGCGATCATCGTCTCGAGGCCGGACGAAGGAGGCATCGGGTGCGGACCGCAGCGGTGATCGCCGCCGTGCTCGGAACCCTGCTCGCCGGAACGGGAGTCCCCACGGCGGAGGCGTCCACCAACGCGGCACCGGCCGCGACGACGCACGTGAGGACGGACGCGGCCGTGACAACGCATGCGACCGAGACGACGACCGTGACGACGGACGCGACCGAGACGACGACCGTGACGACGGACGCGACCGCGACGACGGACGACTACTGGGTGGTCGGCGGCGACCAGACCGGCAGGCGGCTGACCGCCTACGATCCCGCCGTCGCCGACTGGAACACCGTCCAGGCCGTGAAGTGGACCTGGCAACCCACCGTCACCCCCGGCGGCTTCAGCGCCGACGAGGTCTCGGCCTTCGGGCTGATCGCCGACTTCAAGCTGCGCCGCCGCCCCTCCGGCGCGCAGAGCCTCGTGGTGGCGGCCGGTGGCAGCAGGGGAGTGGCGGCCGTCGTCTCCTACCCGGGCGGCACCCGCCAGTGGGCGCGCGTCCTGCCGGGCAACCTGCACGCCGCCGAGCTGCTGCCCGACGGCAACATCGCGGTGGCCGCCTCCACCGGAGGCTGGATCAGGGTGTACGCCTCCTCGCAGGGGCCGGGCGCGGCCACGTACGCGGAGTTCAGGCTCACCGACGCCCACGCCGCACTCTGGGACCCGGCCGTCAGGCGGCTGTGGGTCATCGGCCGGGATCCCGGCTCCGACCGGCACATCCTCACCGCGCTCGCGGTCGAGGGCACCCCCGCCGCCCCGGCGCTGCGCGAGGACACCGGCCGCCGGGCCGAGCTGCCGACGGGCGGCGGCCACGACGTGTACGCCCACCCGCTCGACCCCCGCAAGCTCTGGCTCACCACCGGCTCGGCCGCCTACCTGTACGACAAGACGGCGAAGACCTTCACCCCCGCGCCCGCCGGGGCGGACAGGAACGCGGTCAAGTCCATCGGCAGCCAGCCGTCCGGCCAGATCGTCCAGACGCGGGCCGACTCCGCCAAGTCGCCGCCCGGCTCGTGCGTGGCCAGCACCTGGTGCACCGACACCGTGGACTTCTTCGCGCCCGCCATGACCCGCAGGCGCGTCGGCGCGGCCTTCTACAAGGCGCGGGTGTGGAGCCCGTACTACGGCGTCGTGGACCAGAGCCTGCGCGGCACCGTCTGGAGCCGTGCCCGCACGGCGTCGGGGGCGTGGGACGGCGGCGCGGCCCTGATCGACGACAACGGCGGCGTCTCGGCGGTGGCGGTGGCGGCGCTGCCGGACGGCGGGCTGCGCCTGCTCACCGTGGTGCCGGGCAGCGGCGTGTGGGACCGGGGCCGCAGCGCGGCCGGCGTGTGGGACGAGCACGCCGTCAAGATCGACGGTAACGGCGACATCACCGATATTTCCGCCGCCGCCCTGCCGGACGGCAGTCTGCACGTGCAGCTCGCCGTGCCGGGCTCGGGGGTGTGGGGCCGCGCCCGCTCCGCCGCCGGGGTCTGGGACGCGAGCGCCGTGAAGATCGACGACAACGGATTCGTCTCCGGGGTCTCGGCCGCCGCCCTGCCCGGCGGCACCCTGCACGTGCAGACCGTCGTGCCGGGGGCGGGCGTGTGGAACCGGACACGCTCCGCCACCGGGACCTGGGCCGCCGCCTCGGTGAAGATCGACGCCGGCCCGGCGGTGACGGCGGTCTCGGCCGCCGGCCTGCCCGACGGCAGTCTGCACGTGCAGCTCGCCGTGCCGGGCTCAGGCGTGTGGAACCTGGCCAGGAGCGCGGCGGGAGCCTGGGGCGCCCGCGCCAGGATCGACGCCAACGGCTCGGTGAGCGCCCTCTCGGCGGCCGGACGGCCCGACGGCGGCCTGCACGTCCAGACCGTGGTGCCCGGCGCCGGCGTCTGGGACCGCACACGCACGCCGGCCGGGACGTGGGGCACGTCCGCGACGAAGATCGACGCCAACGGCAGCGTTCTGGACCTCTCCGCGGCCGGGCCGCGCGACGGCGCCGTGCACCTCGTCACCCTGCCCGACATCGATTAGCGAATTCGCCCCTTTTACAGCGGGGCACGCGGATGTCCGTTCGTGGACTCGGCCGCCGAATCGCGCTTTCATGTCCTCCGTCGATTTTCATGACGGAGGATCAAATGGCTCGTTCGCGGAAAATACTACACCTCGCCATCGCATTCACGGCGGTAATGGCCGCAGCCCCGCCGGCGGCGGCGGAGCGGCGCGAGCCGGTACGGATCACCCGTTTCCTCGGGGAGCAGCGGATCCCGTACATGGAGCGCTTGGACGGCACCGTCGTGGGCGGCCTGTCCGGCATCGACCGCGACCCGCGCACCGGGACGTGGTACTTCGTCTCCGACGACCGCCACCGCTACAACCCCGCCCGCTTCTACACCGGAGAGCTGGACATCGACCGGGTGACCGGCGCGTTCACCGGCGTGCGGATGACCGGGGCCGTCACGCTGACCCGGCGCGACGGGACGCCGTACCCGGGCTACGGCAACCCGGAGGCGGCCGACCCCGAGTCGATCAGGCTCGACCGGTGGAGCGGGCGGCTGCTCTGGGGCGACGAGGGCGATCGGCCCGACCCGGCCCATCCGGATATTCCCCTTTCACGCGCAGCAGTACGCGGAATGGACCTGAACGGGCGGCACACGGGAGAAATGCGGACGCCGCCGAATTTGCGGCTGACGGACACCGAACGCGGCCCCCGGCGCAATTTCGGTTTCGAGGGACTGGCCGTAACAGCGCGTTCCATCACCGCCGTGACGGAAGGCCCGCGCTACGAGGACGGCCCGGTCCCGACCGCCGAGCGCGGCGCGGTCACCCGGCTGACCGTCTGGAACCGCGACGGTGAGGTACGCGGCCAGTACGCCTACCCGCTCGACCGCCTGCCCGCCGCCCCCAACCCGCCGACCGGGCAGACCGACAGCGGCGTGTCGGAGATCCTGGCCATCGACGACTACCGCTACCTCGCCCTCGAACGCGCCTGGATCCAGGGCGTGGGCTACCGGGTCAGGCTGTACGAGATCGACCTGCGCGGCGCCACGAACGTCCTCGACCGTGACTCCCTGATCCGCGGCGGCTACCGGCCGGTGGCCAAGCGCCTGGTCAAGGACCTGGGCGAGTTCCGTCCTCCCGTGCAGAACCTGGAGAGCCTGGCCTGGGGGCCGCGGCTGCGCAGCGGCGAGTGCACGCTGGTGATCGGCTCCGACGACAACTTCGACCAGCGGGAGATGACCCTCATGATGGCGTTCGCCGCCACGGGCTGCCGCTGACGACGACGCCCCGCCGGCACGGGCCGGCTGACGAGGGCCGCCTCGCCGGCATGAGCCGCCGCTGACGACGGCGATCACCACGGGCCGCGGCTGAGGGGCGGGCGCTCACATGGCATGGATGCGGCGGCCGGTGACCCGCTGCGGGATGATCCGGATGAAGAGCTTGCGGTCGCCGCCCGCCCACGGGGTCACCTCCGCCCCGGCCACGCTGGCCGCCTCCTCCTCCGGCACGTGGTGCGCCGGCCCCTGCACCAGCACGCTCCACCCCTCCCGGTTGGCCTCGTCGATGTTGTCGATCTGGAAGGCGATGACCAGTTCGACGCCTTCCGTCCCGGTACGCAGGTCCTGGTCCATGGCCCCGCCGACGGCCGTGACGAAGACGATCGCCCCGTCGTGCATCGTGTAGTTGACCGGCAGCACGGTCGGCCCGTACGAGCCGTTGAACGCCACCCGCCCGATGCCTCCCGGCTCGATCAGGCGCAGGCACTCGGCCTCGTCCATGGCCTCCAGCCTCGGGTGGGCCGTGGCGGGCCCCTGGCCGGGAGGCCGGTCCTGGCCGCCGCCGAGCAGTTCGTCGGTGGTCGTGTCTAGGGCGTCGGCCAGCCTGAACAGAGCTCCGGTGTCCGGGTTGTCGGCGTTCTCCTCCAGATATTTCAGGTAACCGGGTGACATGTCCGCGCGCTCGGCGACCTGCTCCTGGGTCAGGCCGAGACGCTCGCGGTGATGGATGATGCGACGGCCGAGATCGCCGGTGCCTGTCATGATCGGTTCTCCTCGCGTCATGGGTGCGGGCCGCGCCGTCGGCGCTCGCCCTGTGAGGACCCGCCCCCCGGCGGCGGACGCCGCGACCGGTATGCCCCGTTCCGACGGGCATGGCCCCCATGCGTGGACGGTACCCGCGCAGGCGCACCTCAGCCATGGCCGTAGGACCTCGCGGCAAGGGACCTTCGTCCCGCCGTTGGGTACGTCATCCTCGTACCGTCGGCACGTCACTGGAGGTATCCGCATGAGAGTGCTCGCCGTACGAACCCTGCCGCTGCTGATCGTGCTGGGAATGGGTGTGGCGGGCTGCGGGGACCCTCGGCCGGCGGACCCCCGGCAGGCCGAGCCGCCCGCCACCGCCACCTCCTCGGACCCGTCACCCGCCACGCCGTCCACCGCGGCCCCCGACCCGGCCGAGACCGCGGTCTCACCCGACCCGGGTGAGACCGCGGACGCGTCGCCCGGCCCGGGTGAGAGCCTGATCGCCGGGCACTACCACCCCCTGTGGCCGTTCGCCGGCCCGGCGGAGGCCGCCGCGTGGCAGCGCGCCCACCAGGCCGACGGCCGCGGGGCCTGGCACCTCGACGCCGGCCGCACCGCCGTCGCCTTCTCCCGCGACTACCTCGGCTTCACCGAGATCGACCAGGCCGTCAAGGTCGTCAAGGACGGCGAGCACGCCCGGGTGCACGTCGGCTACCGCGCCGAGGAGGGGCCGGAGCCGCTGGTGGCGGCCGTGGTGCACCTCATGCGTTACGGCAAGGGCAAGGACGCCCCCTGGGAGGTGGTCGGCACCGACGACACCTCGCTCACCCTCACCAAGCCCGCGTACGGCGCGTCCGCGTCCTCGCCGCTGACCGTCGGCGGGCGCATCACCGGCGTGGACGAGAGCATCAGGGTCCAGGTGCTCCACCCCGGCGCGGACGGCCCGCTGGGCGAGCGCTGCTGCCTGAGCGCCGGCGGGGAGAAGGCGGCCTGGACGGCCAAGGTGGACTTCACGGCGCAGCCGGGCGGGACGCTGACCGTCGTGGCCTCCACCGGCGGCCACGTCGCCACCGTCGAACGCTTCGCCGTCACGGGCGTGACCCTGCCGAGCTGAGCACTGGACCGGCGGCCAGGGTCGTGGGCCGGGTGTGGTGGTGGCCGTTAGCATCTCGGCCATGGAACTGCGGCAGCTCGAATACTTCGTGGCGGTCGCCGAGGAGGCGGGCTTCACCAAGGCCGCCGCCCGGCTGCACGTCGCCCAGCCGGGCGTCAGCGCGCAGATCCGCCAGCTCGAACGCGAGCTGGGCGAGCCGCTGTTCGACCGGTCGGCCCGCGCCGTGCGGCTGACGGCGGTCGGCGAGGCCGTGCTCCCGTACGCGCGGGCCGCCCTCGCGGCGGTCTCCGGCATGCGGCTGGTCACCGACGAGCTCACCGGGCTGCTGCGCGGCCGGGTCGTGATGGGCGGCGTCTCCACGCCCTCGGTGCTCGACCTGCCCGGCATGCTCGCCTCCTTCCACGACCGCTTCCCCGCCGTGGAGATCGCACTGGTGGAGAACGACCCGGACTCGCTGCTCGACGGCATCACCACCGGGCGGCTCGACCTCGGCCTGCTCGGGCTCGGGGCCCCGCTGCCCCCGGGCGTGGCGGTGCAGGTCGTCGTGGACCAGAAGCTGGTGGCGGTCGTGCACCCGGACCACGAGCTGGCCGGCGCCGGTTCGGTCACGGTGGCCGAGCTGGCGGGCCGGCGGCTGGTCAGCCTGCCCGTCGGCACCGGACTGCGGGCGGCGCTGGAGGACGCGTGCGCGCGGGCGGGGTTCGCGCCGCAGGTGGCGTACGAGGCCAGCGAGCCGTACGTGCTGGGTCAGCTGGCCGCGCGCGGCCTGGGCCTGGCCGTGCTGCCCGAGTCGGCGGTCGCCGGCGCCGCGTCCCAGCTGCGCGTCCTGGAGGTCGCCGAGCCGGCGCTGCGCGGGCGGATGGGCGTCGTGTGGCGCGCGGACGGCCCCATGAGTCCCGCCGCCAGGGCGTTCATCGAGCACGCCCGCCGCCACCTGCCCGACCTCGGGAAGCCCGGCGCCGCCGCCGCCTCCGCCGGCTGACGCGGGCGCGCCTCCGGCACGCGGCTCGGGCCACGGACACGGGCGCCTTCGGCACGCCGCTCGGGCCATGAACACGGGCGGCCCTCGTGAGCTTGATGCTCGACTCCGCGACGCTCCGGTCCGAGACTGGACCCGGACCCCCTCCGACAAGGGATGATCCTCGAAAGGACGACCCGGCGAGGTGCGTATGAGCCACGTGGAAGACCCGGCCCGCGAGTCACTGGCGGAGCTGGCCCGCAAGCACGGGCTGCGGCCCGCCATCGCGCGGCCCAGGTTCACCGTCTACCTCCGCCAGCTCTGGGAGCGGCGGCACTTCGTGCTGACGTACGCGACCTCGCGCAACGTCTCCAAGTACTCCGGCTCGGCGCTCGGGCAGCTGTGGCAGGTGATCACGCCGCTGCTGAACGCCGCCATCTACTACGTGATGTTCGGCCTCATCCTGGGCGGCAGCCGGGGCATCGAGAACTACACCGCGTTCCTGCTGACCGGCATGTTCGTCTTCACCTACACGCAGCGCACGGTCTCCGCCGGCGCCAAGTCGATCTCCGGCAACCTGTCGCTGATCCGCGCCCTGCACTTCCCGCGCGCCTCGCTGCCGCTGGCGTACACGATCCAGGAGCTGCAGCAGCTCGCGTTCTCGATGGGCGTGCTGCTGATCATCGTGGTCGTCACCGGGGAGCTGCCGAGCTGGTTCTGGCTGATGATCCCGCTCGTGCTGGTGCTGCAGACGATGTTCAACATCGGGGCCGGGCTGGTCCTGGCCCGGGTGGGCTCGTCGATGCGCGACCTCAACCAGTTGCTGCCGTTCATCATGCGGACGTGGCTGTACTCCTCGGGCGTCTTCTTCGCCATCCACGACAAGGTGGTCGGGTCCGCGGGGCTGCCGGAGTGGGTGGCCACGGTGATGTACCTGAACCCGGCGGCCTCCTACATCGAGTGGATGCGGGACATCCTCATCCCCGGCCACGCCCCGCCGCCGCTGGTGTGGCTGTCATGCCTGGTCTGGGCGTTCGTCGCGCTCGTGGCCGGGTTCTGGTACTTCTGGCGGGCCGAGGACCGCTACGGGCGGGGCTGAGGCCGCTCGGCTCGTACGGGATGAAGCCCGCGGGGCGGGCGGGTTAACGTTGCGACGCCCCGGGACCGCCCGGGGCCCCTGTCACGAGGAGAGCCCCCATGACCACGAACGCAGACCCCGCGGGCCGGCCCGCCGTCCGGCAGCTCAGGCTGGTCGTCGAGGCCGAGGACTACGAGGCCGCGCTGGCCTTCTACCGCGACGTCCTGGGCTTGCCGGAGGAGGCCGCGTTCACCGCGGACGGCGGCGCGCGGGTGGCCATCCTGGACGCCGGCCGGGCCACGCTGGAGATCGCCAACCCGGCGCAGAAGAAGATGATCGACGAGGTCGAGGTGGGCCGGCAGGTGGCGCCGAAGCTGCGGGTCGCGTTCGAGGTGGACGATGCGGAGGAGGCGACCGGCCGGCTCGTGTCGGCCGGCGCCAGCCAGGTCGCGCCGCCCACCCTCACCCCTTGGCAGTCGCTCAACTCCCGCCTCGACGCGCCCGCCGGCCTGCACATCACGCTCTTCCAGGAGCTGACCACCCAGGAGGAACGGGAACAGATGGACGGCTTCGGCACCGAGTCCTGACGCCGGCAGCCGGCCGGCGGAGGCGATGAGCGCGGCACCTGCGCGGTGCCGCCGGCCGGTGCCATGTCGCGGCACTCCGCGCGACGGCGTCCTGACGCCGCGGGCAGGCGGGTGAGTGCGATGACGCGGGGCACACCTGGGGCGGGTATTTGTGCGCGGTCGGCCGGGGTGGCGGGACGTTACCTTCCTCGGGTGCACGTGAGCCGGTGGGCGCCGCCTCGGCCAGCGACGGGCGTGCCGCGCCTCCCGCGATCCCGCGCGGGGCATCGCATCCACACCCTGGAGATTCGCATGACCATGTCGTCAACCGTTCCGTCCCGCCGTGCCGGGCGCCTGCGCCTCACCGTGCTGGCCGCCGCGGCGACCGCGGTGGCCACGGGCGCGCTGCTGGCGGGCAACGCCACGTCGGCCGAGGCGGTCCCGCCGGAGGTGATCAGCCGCTGGAACAACGAGCTGATCCACTCCGGCAGCCTCAGCCCCGGGTTCAACCAGTTCCTGGCGACCGGGCCGTACACGATCACCGCCAAGCTCACGGCCGTCAACACCGGCTCCGCGGCGATCGACTACACGTGCCTGATCAGCGCCGCCGGCGGCGCCGACACCGACAGGACGGACGTCACCCTGCCCGCCAACGGCAAGGTGAGCGTCTTCCTGAACGTCGTGCACAACTACACCAGCACCGGCCTGCTCAGCTTCGGCTGCACCAAGCCCGGAGGCACGGCGCAGGTGCGGATGCAGCAGGTGAAGATCACCGCGGTCAAGGTCAACTCGCTGGACAACCAGCAGTTCTGACCCGGCCCACCCCGGAGGCGCCGCACCCGGCGCTTCCGGGGCTCCGATCACTTCATGCCCGGGCGCGACCGGTCGGAGTGACCGTTGTGCGGGGTCTCCACGAGCGGCGTGTCCACCAGGTGCTCGACCAGGAACCAGGTCTGCAGCTCGCCCGTCCTGATGACGCCGGAGACCAGCAGGTCGTTGGTGCCGTCGTCGCCCATCTCCTCGGCACGGGCGGCGGCGTCGTGGCAGGCCACGAGGATCGTCTCGTGCGCCTCGATCAGGCGCGAGAGCATCGCCGGCACCTCCTCGGCGCCGTTCGGCGGGCGCGGGATGACCGTGATCTCCGCGACGTGCCGCGGGTCGCCGACCGCGATGCCGCCCAGGGTCTGGACCCGCTCGGCCAGCTGGTCCACGAGTTCGAGCTGCTCGCCGGCGTGCTTGTCCAGGAGCAGGTGGAGCTGGTAGAAGGTCGGGCCGCGCATCAGCCAGTGGTGCTTCTTGTACAGGGCGTACAGGATCTGCGTGTCGGCCAGGATCTGGTTGAGCCGGCCGCACGAGTAGCTGCGGGCCTCGTCCGACAGTCCGAGCGGCCACGATCGGACCGTGCCGAACTCCTGGATCTGGGTGCCGTCCACGTGCAGCCAGGGCTGGCTGCTCGTCGTCTTCCGCGACGCTTTGCTGGTGGTGCTGTTGCCTTTGGCGGGCACGATCATCTCCCGGTGCGGTGGTTTTGAGCCGATCTGCCGACGAACCTGCCCGTATGTCCGCCCTTGGAGCCCAGCCCAGGCTCAACGCCTGGCAAAGCTTGTCCCATCCGCGACGCCCCGCCGGGCCCCGAGCGGTCAGCCGTCGGCGGCGAGCCGGTCGAGCCACTCCTTCAGCAGTTCCCGCTCGGGGCCGCTGAGGGTGGTCTGCTCGGGCAGGGCCGCGCGCAGGGCGCGGGCGGCGCCGGCCGGGCCCGCGTCGCGGACGGCGGGCTCCAGGACGGTCACCGCGGTGACCATCGACTCCCTGAGTGTGGTCAGCAGGACCGGATCGCGCCGTTCCTCGGGCAGGGACAGCCAGGTGAGCACCGCGCCGCGCGCCGTGGCGTGGATGATCGCGATCGCGAGCTCCTCGCCCACGCGCAGCCAGCCGCCCGCGGCCAGGCGGCGGATGCGGCCCTTGAGGATCTCCATGCCGGCCTGGAACGCGGGGGAGGCGAAGGTGCTCGGTTCGCCGTACATCAGCGTGTAGAGGGCGGGGTTGGCCAGGCCGAACTCGACCGCCAGGTCCCAGCCCGCCCGCAGGTCCTCGATGGGGTCCGGCGGGTCGGGGTCGACGCGCTTGGAGGCGAGGAACTTGGTGAAGCCGTATTCGGCGACCGCTTCGAGCAGCCCCTCCTTGTCGCCGAACAGCCGGTAGATGGCCGGCGCCTGCACGCCCGCCGCGACCGCGACGGCGCGCGTGGTGACGGCGTCGCGGCCCTCCCGCGCCAGCAGGCCGGCGGCGGCCTCGATGACGCGGTGCCGGGTCTGCTCACGACCGGCGAGCGTGGCGTCGGACTCGTCCGCGGGCGGAGGTGGTGCCATATATCAACGATATCGCACCCTTGCTTCCGGCGTTATTATCAGTGCTAACGTTGAAGTGTTTCCACTGGAACCAATGCTTGGAGTGCATCATGATCATCGTGACCGGGGCCACGGGGCTGCTCGGACGTCAGATCGTCGAGCGGCTGCTGGCCCGCGTACCGGCCGGCCGGATCGGCGTCAGCGTCCGCGACCCCGAGAAGGCGCGGGCGCTCGCCGATCGGGGCGTACGGGTGCGCCAGGGCAGCTTCGCCGACGCGGGCAGCCTGGCCCACGCCTTCGAGGGGGCCGCCCAGGTGCTGATCGTCTCCGTCGACCTGATGGGGGAGGAGGCCGTGCGCCGCCACCGTACGGCCATCGACGCCGCCGTCGCCGCCGGAGCCCGCCGCGTCCTGTACACCAGTCACATGGGCGCCGCCGCCGCGTCGCGGTTCCAGCCCTGCCGCGACCACGCCGCCACCGAGGACGCGCTGCGGGCCTGCGGCGTGCCGTTCACGTCCTTGCGCAACGGCTTCTACGCCGCCAACGCGCTGCGCTTCCTCGGGGACGCGCCCAGCACCGGCCAGGCCGACCTGCCCGCGGACGGGCCGGTCAGCTGGACCGCCCACGAGGACCTCGCCGAGGCGGCCGCCGCCATCCTGGCCGACGAGGGCCGCTTCGACGGCCCCACACCCCCGCTCACGGCGTCACGGGCGCTGACCTTCGCCGACATCGCCGGCCAGGCCGCCGAGATCACCGGCCGCCCGATCACCAGGAACACGGTGTCCGACGAGCGCTTCGTGCACGGGCTGACCGGCCACGGCGTCCCGGCCGAGGCGGCGGAGCAACTGCTCGGCGCCTTCACCGCCGCCCGCGCCGGCGAGTTCGCCGCCACGGACCCGGCCCTGGCCACCCTCCTCGGCCACGACCTCACCGACCTGCCCACGCTCCTGCGCCGCCACCTGTCCACGCCCGCCCCGAGCGCCGCCCGGTAGCCGTGCGCATGACCACCGGGCGTCAGGAGGTGGCGCTCGATGGGGGATCCGTCTCGTCGATGAGAAAGGCGACATAACCGTCGGAGGGCGTCGTCCCCCGGGTGAGCATCCAGTGGACGCGGCGGCCCCCGTCAGCAGCGGCCAGACCCGGTCCCGCGGGCGGCAGCCCGCCGGCGCAGGCGATCGCACCGCCGCCGCGCCTTCCCTTTCCGGCCGGTTCCGGGCGGCATCCGGGCGGGGACGCGGGTGCGGCCGCGTCCCCGCCCGGGGCGTCAGACGCGGTCGGCGGCGATCAGCAGGTACTGGAAGCTGCCCCCCTTGTACGCCTCCAGGAACGCCTCCTCGATCCCCGTCGCCAGATGCGTCCTGGCCCGCAGCTCCCAGTACGGGATCGTGGCGGGAGTGAGGTCCACGACGCTGACCGGGACGAGGCGGTTGGCCGCAAGCTCCTTGAAGTACGTGCTGCGCGAGTGGATGTCGCAGATGTAGTGGGCGTTGATCTGGCTGATCGCCCTGGACGGCAGGCCGTAGGCGTCGTTGTAGCACCCGGTGATGCACACGTAGCGCCCGCCGCGCCGCAGCAGCCTGGCGTGCTCGGCGAACAGCAGCGACAGCTCCACGTACATGGTGCTCTCGTTGTTCCAGCTCGCCTGGAAGGCACCGGTCTCGAAGCCGGTGTCGAGCATGTTGCGGAAGTGGAAGCGCACCCGGTCGTCCACGCCGCGCTCCTTGGCCTGCTGGTTGGCGAAGGCGACCTGGGACTCGGAGATGGACACGCCGTCGACCTGGCAGCCGAAGCGCAGGTTGGCCAGGATGCTGGAGCCGCCCCGGCCCGAGCCGGCGTCGAGGACGCGGTGCTCGGGGCGCAGCGGCCCGAGGTGGGCCATCAGCGTGTGCGCCTGCGCGCTCTCCAGCCGGTGCAGCTCCTGGACGACGCGTTCCTCCCTGGACTCGGCGGGGGCGTCAAGGACGGACCAGTCCACGTCGCCGATGCCGTAGTGGTGGTGGTACAGGCCGTCCACCTCACCGAGCTTCAGGTTGACGGGATTCTCCTCGGTGTTCCAGTAGTCGGCGACGGACTGCTGATAGAGGCTGCTCAGAACGGGCGAGGCGTTGGACGTGACGGTCACGGCGGGCTCCTTGCGTCAGGTGGATCGTCAGGACTGGTAGCGGCTGGTGCTCTGGTGCCACTCGAGGCCCCCGGCCATCCACGCCTGCGCGCCGCGCAGGAAACGCTTGAGCTCGGGGGAGGGGAGGGCGGCCAGCGAACGCTGGCTCTGCTCGAACCCGCGCACGAAATGGTTGTGCAGGTGGACGGTGCGTTCGGTGGCCTCGCGGATCGAGCAGCCCTCTTCGGCGGCCATCAGCAGGATCACGTTGGAGTCGGGCAGCTCGTCCGCCGCCTCCCGCTCCACCGAGTGCAGGTCGTTGACCAGCACGCTCGCGGTGCCGGCCTGCATCAGCGCGGTGTGGAAGCGCGGCTCGCCGAACAGGTTCGCGGGCAGCTCGTAGCCGCCGACGACGTCGATGAGGACCATGGAGGTGTAGAAGCTGTCGTGCTGGCGGGCCGCGAGATACCGCCAGACGGGCGGCGGCGTCTCCAGGTAACGCCAGGCGGCGTAGGCGGCCCAGCTCACGTACATCTGACTCGTGATGCCGCGGATCCGCATCACCTGCGCCGGGGTGGAGTGGCGGGCCGCGTGGCTGGTGGCCGAGCGCAGCGCGACCAGGACGGGATCGCTCCTGATGTGCTCCTCCAGCTGCGCGGTGTAGCGGCCGGCGTCGGGCGGGGGGTCCATGGCCGAGGTGACCAGCGCCAGCCGGGGCGGCAGCTCCGTGGGGGTGGCGCCGAGGTCGCTCTCGTCGGCGTAGTAGTCGTCGGCGGCCCACCACGCCGCGTTCAGCTGGGCGGCGATCAGCAGGTGGTCGGGGTCGTCGCTGTCGGCGTGGGTGAGCATGGCCAGCCGCCCGTAGCCGGTGGCGGCGAACTGCTCCATCCGCCCCTCGTGCACGCCGGTCCGCTCCGCCCACGCCACCAGCCGCCGATCGACCTCGGCGCCGAGGTCGTCGTCGACGCGGACGGTCTCGGGCACGTAGAGCGGCGGGTAGGTGCCGTCGCCCCACTCCCGCTCGCGGCAGGCCAGCGGGGCGAGGCTGAGGCCGCGGTCGCCGCCCGACGGGCGCGGCCCGCCGGGGACGCCGTCCTCGTGCCCGTCGCCCTCCTCGAAGCCCGGCCGGTACGGCCGCAGCGCCGAACGCAGGCTCAGCGTGTACGCGCCCAGCCCCGTCGGCCCGGCGGGCACCGGCGTCGCGGAGGGATCGAATGCGGAGAAGTCCAGCATGTCGGGTCTCTTCCAGGCTCGGCGGTCAGGATCTTCCCAGGGGTCGGCGGGTCAGGAGCGTGGGGCCGCGATGTCGACGTCCTCCAGGATGCCGATCGCGTCGGGCACCAGGACCGCCACCGAGTAGTAGGCGCTGACCAGGTAGGACATGACGGCCTGCTCGTTGATGTCCATGAAGCGCACGTTGAGGCCGGGTTCGTACTCCTCGGGGATGCCGGTCTGGTGCAGGCCGACGACGCCCTGATCGTCCTCGCCCGTACGCAGGGCCAGGATCGAGGTGGTGCGCCCGGCCGAGATCGGGATCTTGCCGCAGGGGAAGATCGGGATGCCGCGCCAGGCGGGCACCTCGTGGCCGTTCACCTCGATGCTGCCCACGACCAGCCCGCGCTTGTTGCACTCGCGGAAGAACGCGGCGATCGCCTTGGGGTGGGCCAGCAGCAGGCGGGTCTTGCGGCGCATGGCGATCAGCTCGTCGAGGTCGTCCGGCGTCGGCGGCCCCGACCAGGGGTAGATCCGCTGGTCGTAGTCGGTGTTGTGGAGCAGCCCGAACTCGCGGTTGTTGAGCAGCTCCCACTCCTGGCGCTCGCGCAGCTCGTGCACGGTCAGCCGGAGCTGCTGCTCGATCTGGTTCATCGGGTCGTTGTAGAGGTCGGCCACCCGGGTGTGCACGCGCAGGATGGTCTGGGCGACGCTGAGCTCGTACTCGCGCGGGTGCAGGTCGTAGTCGACGAACGTGCCGTCGATGACGGGCTCGCCGGTGTGCCCCGCCGACACGGCCACCGCCGCCTCGCCGCGCCGGTTGACCGGCCGCAGCAGGCTCTCGCGGTGGCGGGCGACGTGCTCGCGCAGCGCGGGGGAGCGCTCGGCCAGGCGGTGCAGCGCCTCGCGCGGCGCGAACAGGATCGTGCAGGCCGTGGCCGCCCGGTACGTGCACGGCCAGCGCGGATCGTCGTCCGTAAGGGCCTCGTCGCCGAACTGGTCGCCGTCGGCGATGACGCCGAGGAACTGGGCGTCGCCGTATCGGCCGGTGGCCAGCCGCTCCACCCGGCCGTGGGCGATCACGCAGGTCTCGCCGACCGGATCACCGGCCCGGGCCACGACCTCGCCTGGACGGTATTCGCGCGCCGTGAACGACTCCGCGACGGCCGCCAGCACGCCCGCGTCACCGAAGCCGCGCAGCGCGGGGATCTCCGTCAGCGTCTCCGGCACGATCCGCACGTCGCCGGCCCCGGCCTGGGCCACCGCGACGCGCCCGCGCCCGGCCCGGTGCGTCAGCCGGCGGTTGACGCGGTAGGTCCCGCCCCGAACGTCCACCCAGGGCAGCATGCGCAGCAGCCAGCGCGAGCTGATGGACTGCATCTGCGGGCGGGTCTTGGTGGTGGTGGCCAGGTTGCGCGCGGCCCGCGTGTCCAGGCTCAGCCGAGTGTCCGTGGGCTCGGTGGGCATTGCTCCTCCGGGGGGTCGGGCAAGCGGTCGCTACTCAACGTAGTTATACGGACACTAAGCGTAGAGTATCTTGGCAGTGAGGAATGCTGTCCCGGCGTAAAGACGATGTGACGTTACGGCCACTTACGGGCGGGGCGGCGGACCGGCCAGGTTCGCGGCCAGGGCGGACACCTGCCGGCGCAGTTCCTCGTCGGCCCAGAAGCCGGTGTGGGCGCCGACCCGCGGCAACGGCTGCCCGTACAGGAAACGGCTGGTCGGCGGGTCGGGCAAGCGCTCGTCCACGGTGCTGTCGCGCACGGGGCCGCCGATGTAGTCGGTGTCGCACCAGAAGTTCCGCCAGCACGCCACCTTGATCCCCGGCCCGTACGCCAGCCGCCGGAACAACGCCTCGCCGAAGTACGCCGGAAAGCCCCAGGCGTAGAGCGTGCGCAGCGGCGAGCCGAAGGTGACCAGGGCCACCCGGTCGCGGACGGGACGCGCGTCCGCCTGCGCCAGCGCCGCGACGGCGATGATCGAGCCCTGGCTGTGCGCGGCCAGCAGCGGGATCCCGCCGTTGTCGTGCAGCCACCACAGCCGCCGCTGCAACTCGGGCACCGCCCGCTCGGCGTACGACGGCGGCGCGAGCGGATGCGAGTGACGCGGCCAGAACGTGGCCACGTCCCACAGCACCCCGATGGAGCGGCGGTGGCGTTCGTCCTTCCAGCCCAGCCGCAGCAGCACGAGCAGCAGGGCGGGCAGCAGCATGGCGGCCCCCGAACAGGCGGTGATCAGCCAGTTGGGGTTCGCCGGCGGCCCGCCGGAGGTGCGCAGCCGCCACTGGATCCACACGAACAGCACGCCCCCGACCACCGCCACCGCCGTGAGCAGCAGATCGAGGTCGCGTGGCGCCCGGGCCAGCCGCCGTGCCCTGGCCACCCGGCCGGGCCAGCGGCGCACCAGCCGCCGCTGCCACTCGGGCACGGGGCCGCGGGCGACCGTGGAGACCCACCACTCGGGGTGCGGCTCGCGGGCGACGTCACGCGGGCAGTAGTAGTCGAACACGGCCTGCCGGCCCGTCCAGCCGCTGATCAGCCAGCGCGCCAGCTGGTGGAGCGCGAAGCAGGTCACCAGCAGCAGGGGGACGGCGACGAGGTAGGGGGTGATGTTCCTGATCAGCGGGAACACCGCGATCGGCGGCTCGCCTCCCGGCGGCGTGGCGACGTCCAGGCAGCCGCCGAGGCGCGGGTCGTGGCAGGGCCGCAGCGTGCCCAGCCACTCGGCGACGAGCAGCAGCGTGGCCAGCATGAACGTGTTGAGCACCGCCATGGCCACCCCGAGGACCACGAACGGCGCCGCCCACCGGAACCTCCCGCCGCCGGACCCGCCGTCAGAGCCGTCCCCGGACCCGGAGCGGCGCTCGGAGAGGGCTCCGACCGCGCCGACGGCGATCCCGAGCCCCGTGCCGATCCAGATCCACAGCGAGTCCGTGCCCCAGATCGCCAGCACGGCCACCCCGGCGGCGAAGGCCGCTGCCACCAGGGCGGTACGCCGGGCGACCCCCGCCCAGTTCTCCCTGGTCCACGCGCCCGCGACCAGCGTGACGGGGACGAGGAAGAGGGTGAGGAAGACGACCCCGTACACCGCGTCCATGAAGACCTGCAGACCGGGCAGCTCGTGCGGGCCCGGCCCCAGGGGATCCCCCGGCGGCCGGGTCACGGCCAGCACCGCCGCCCCCGCCACGGCCGCGCCCGCGACGCCCAGCAGCGCCCACGACCGCCACCGGCCGCCCGCGCCCGCCGTGTCGGCGCGCAGCTCGATCGCGCACAGGGCGACGACCGCCGCCGGCACCGCCAGGAGCGGCCAGAGCCAGGGCCCCGCCACCGGCCTGACGCCGTGCGCCGTCCACGCGACCAGCGCCGCGACGAGCGCGAGCGAGCCGGCGACGTGCAGGCGGGTGAGGACGCGGGTGTGCTGGACGCCGTTCCAGAACGCCGGGTCGGACAGGCCGGGGAACCCGTCCTCCGCGTTGGGGCGGCGCTCCTTGCCCGGGTCGGGGGCGGCCGGTTTGATCTGGTCGTAGCGGTTCTGGGTGGTGTGGGCGAGCAGGTACAGCGCGCCGATCAGCAGCAGCGGCGCCAGCGCCCCCACCAGGATCCGCACCGCGGGCAGGTCCGGCGGCAGCACCCAGGCCGGCCAGCGCGCGCACGAGGGCACGCCGCCGCACTGGTAGGCGACGTAGTCGATCGGTACGGCGGCGGCCAGCAGCACCAGGTTGAGCGTCAGGCCGAACGAGGCCAGCCGGGCCGCCCACCGGAACAGCCGGAACCGCACCGGGCGATCGGACAGCCACGGCGGGAACATGTGGGCCGCCATGTTGGCCAGCGCGAACGGCAGCAGCACCAGCCACAGCACCCGCCACGAGCTGCCCGAGGTCAGGCCACCCCACGAGTACGCCTCGACGTGCCGCCCCTCGTGGTCGGCCGTGCGGTAGAAACCGGCGATGCGGTCGCCCGCGACCTGCGTGGGCGCGAGGTCGCCGAGCAGCGATCCGGGCGAGGTCCCGCCCACCCCGTGCAGGCGCAGTTCGGTCACCCCCGACAGCCCGTCCGGGTGGTGACCTGTGGCGTGGGACGTGTGCTGCGGCATGGCGCGTCACCTCTCCCTCGGCGGGGGGACTCCATGATGAGGCCATCGGGCGCGCGCCGCATGAGTAATGTTCGCCGACCGTCGCTGAGTACGGTCGGCAAGGTATGGCCGAGGTCTCCCCGCGCCCGAGACGAGGCTCCCGCGCGGCTGAAGCCTGGGGGATCACCAGCCCTGGCCGCGCAGGAAGACGGCGCAGCGCCGGGTCCAGTCGGCGGCGACGGGCTCCTCGCCGGCCAGCCCGAGCCCGTGCCTGCCGCTGGGATACACGTGCACCTCCTGGCGGACGCCGTGCCGGGCCAGCGCCGTCGACAGCAGCAGGGTGTTGTCGAGCGGGACCCCGTCGTCGTCGGCGGTGTGCCACAGGAACGTCGGCGGCGTGCCCGGCCCGACCCGGCCGGGCAGCGACAACCGGTCGCGCAGCGACTCGGGCGCGTCCTCCCCGAGCAGGTTGGCCGCCGAACCCCGGTGCGCGGCCGGCCCGGTCAGCGTCGTGACGGGGTAGCAGAGCACGGCCAGGCCGGGACGGTGGTCGGCCTCGTCGATCGCGTCGTACGGGCCCTCCGCGAGCGCCGGGCCCGTCTCGGTGGCCAGCAGTCCCGCCAGGTGGCCGCCCGCCGAGAAGCCGAGCACGCCGACGCGGGCCGGGTCCACGCCGGTGCCGGCGGCGTGGTGCCGGACCCAGCGCACGGCCCTGGCGGCGTCGAGGAGGGGCAGCGGGTGGCGGTGCGGCGCGATCCGGTAGCGCACGACGAACGCGGCGATCCCCAGCGAGTTCAGCCACCGGGCGACCGGGGCGCCCTCGTGGCCGGCCAGGTGGTGGTACGCCCCGCCGGGGAACACGACGACCGCCGGGGCCGGCGCGTCCGCGCGTACGGGGAAGGCGGTGATGGTGGCCGCGCCGGTCGTGGGCCACAGAGGGTGCTCGCTCATGCCGGCCTTTCGTCTCGCTCGACGACGGATGGTAGCGAGCGAGTGAGCCGCGCCCGTACGCCGGGGGCTACGGAAGGTCGTCCTCAGGAGGGACGCCGCTGAGAGCCTCGACCTCGTGCCTGGAGTACGGTGAGCCGGGCCATTCGACCAGCAGGACCGTGGCGTCGTCGCGCAGCCGGTGCTCGTGGTAGTCGAGGTGGTGGTGGATCAGGCGGCGCAGCGTCTCGGGCACCGGCAGCTCGTCGGCCTGGTGCCGGATGAGGAAGTCGGCGAAGCGTTCCATGCCGAACTCCTCGCCGTGCCGGTTGCGTGCCTCGGTGATGCCGTCGGTGTAGAGCAGCAGCCGGTCCCCGCGCTGGAGCTGGGTGTGGCACACCGTCACCGGCAGGCCCAGCCCGGTGCCGGCCGGCGGCGCGGGGGAGCAGCCGAGCTCGACGGTGGCGCGCCTGCGGACGATGACCGGCGGGTAGTGGCCGCAGCTGGCCCATTCGAGGTGGCCGCTCATGATGTCGAGCGTGGCCACCACGCAGGTGGTGAACCGGTCGCCGCCGAACTGCTCGGTCAGAGCCTGGTCGATCCTGGCCGCCGACACGGCGAGCCCGTCGCCCTCGTGGCGGCTGTTGCGCAGCGTCGTCAGCGCGAGGTTCGCGGTCAGCCCGGCGCCGGTGTCGTGGCCCATCGCGTCGAAGATCGCCAGGTGCGCCTTCGTGCCGCCGAAGGAGTAGTCGTACACGTCGCCGCTGACGTCGTAGGCGGGCTCCATCACCGCGCTGATCACCAGCCGGTCGGTGGCGAACGTGCGCTGCGGCATGAGCCGCCACTCCATCTCGGCCGAGACGCTCATCCGCCTGCGGCGCACCAGCTTGGCGTAGACGTCGCTCAGGGTGCGCTTGGACACCACCAGCAGCGCCACCAGCCCGGCCAGCCGTTCCATGTCCAGCAGCGCGTCATGGTCGACGGCGGGCAGGGTCACGCTCAGCACGCCCAGCCGGTCGGTGCCGTCCACCAGCGGCACCCACCACTGCAGCGGGTCGCGTACCGTCGCCGGCATGATCTTCCCGTGCTGGAAGGCCCGCCCCGCCACCGTGCCCTCGATGGCGATCTCGTCGCGCTCGCGCTCGCCGGCCGGGGCCGGCTCGGCGACCAGCGGGGAGAGCACCTCCTGCTGCAGGTCCGCGAGGTAGATCAGCACGTCGCAGAGCCCGACCCGGGCCGCGTGCTCGGACACCAGGCCGGGGACCTGCTCCAGCGTGGAGGTGTGGCTGGCGGAGATCAGCTCGCCGAACATCGCCGCCCGCGCCGCCGCCGACCCTGCCGTCGGGCGGGAATCGTGAGAGGACATGTACTCACCGTAACGATGGGGTACGGCGTTGGCGGCGTCCCGGGCGCGCGAACCGCCGGTGCGGACCCGGGCGGGACGGCCGGGCCCGCACCGGCCTGGCGGTGTCAGCGGCCGTGGCGGCGCTGCACGTACAGGCGGTTGCCCTCAGGCCCGGTCCACTCCACGCGGACGACGCCGGGCACGGCGGCCTCGGCGACGCGCGACGGGTCGGACCAGTAGCCGGCGGCGGGGTTGCGGAAGAACGTGGCCCACAACCGGCCCGCGTGGTCGGCGAACAGGTTGTTGTGGCCGGCCCCGACCCCCGCCGTCCACCTCTCGGAGTACGGCCCCTCGAACTGGTCCGCGACCGCGATCACCGCGTCGTACTGGTACTGCGTGCGGCCCGCGCCGGGCGGATCGTAGGCGTGCCGCTCGCCGCCGCCCGACACCCGGTCCCAGGCGGCGTGCAGCAGGTAGTACTTGCCGTGGTGCTTGAACACGTACGCGCCTTCGAGGTACGGCTCCGGCGTGTACGGCGTCTGCCGGAAGGCCGGCAGATCGGTCGCGGGGACGATGTCCTCCATGTCGTCCCTGAACTTCGCGTACAGGTTGTTGTGCAGCACGAGCCAGGCGTCGCGGCCCTCGGTGTAGAGGCTGCCGTCGATGTGGTGGTACGCGCCCGGCTTGATGAACGCGGGCCCGCCGATGAAGGAGTCGCCGAACGGCTTGTCGAGGTTGCCCTCGGCCAGCCGGTACGGCCCCTCGACGCCACCCTCGCTCACCAGCAGGAACGAGCCGACCTTCTGCGAGTGGTCGCCCATGCACGCGACGATGTACCACTTGCCGCCGAAGCGGTGCACCTCGGGAGCCCAGACGTTGCCGCGCTTGCCGAACTGCTCGTCGGTCCAGTACTCCTGCCACGGCGCCACGACCGTGCGGCCGGGACGGTTCTCGGCGGCGAACTCCGGCGACCAGACCTTGCCCTTCTCGGCGCCGGGCCGCACGCGGGTGGTGTCGGCCAGCCGCCACGGCCCGCGCAGCGACCTGGCCGTCCAGACGAAGATGCCGTCGTTCCACGGCCCGGCCGCGGGCAGGCCGGGGACGCGGGTGGTGCCCGTGGCCACGTAGAGCGGCCGGCCGCCGACGACGAAGCAGTTGACGTAGGTGTCGCGCATCCACACCCGGCCGAGCTCCCTGTCGCGGGGGCGCTGTTCGAGCGGCAGGACGAAGGAGTTGTCATCGCGCGGCCACAGGTCGGGCCGGATGTCGGCGAGGCCGTACGGCTCGGGGGCGGGCCAGTTCGGCGGATACCGCTTGGCCGCCTCGGCGCCCTGCGCCTGCCCCTGTGCTCGGGCCTGTGCGGCCGTGGCGGGCAGTGCGGCGGCTCCTAAGAGGCCGGCGGCGCCCGCCAGCAAGGAGCGCCGGCCGACGTCGGCTCCGGGCTCAGCACCACTCATCAGCCATGTCCCTTCAGATCGGCAACTGCCGGGTCTAGTCCGGCTATGTCCGGCTAGTCTGCCTAATTCGCGCTAATTCGGTCAATAACCCGGATTAATTCGGCGGGGAGCCAGCGGGCGTTGCAGGGTGGCCCGGAAGGCGTTCCCAGGTCTTCGGGTCAGACCCGGTCGAGGGGACGGTGCGGGCCGTCCGGAAGCCGTACCTCGATCGTGTCGCCGGGACGGACGACGCCGCCCGCCTTGACCACGCTCATGACGCCCGCGCGGCGCACCAGGTTCCCGGCCTCGTCGCGGCCGACGACCTCCTTGAGCAGGCCCTTGCTGAACCCGTCGATCTGCGGGCACGGGTTGCGCAGGCCGGTCACCTCCACCACGGCCTCGCCACCGATCAGCAGCAGCGTGCCCACCGGCAGGCCGAGCAGGTCGATGCCCTGGGTGGTGATGTTCTCGCCCAGTTCGCCCGGCGCGACCGCGAACCCGGCCGCGCGCACCTCGGCGAAGAGCTCCTCGTGGATGAGGTGCACCTGGCGCAGGTTCGGCTGAGTGGGGTCCTGCGCGACCCGGGAGCGGTGCTTGACCGTGACGCCCATGTGGGCGTCCCCCTCGACCCCGAGGCCCGCGAGCAGCGTGATGCTCTCGCGGGTCGGCTTGGAGAAGGAGTGCTCGCCGTTGCTGCTGACCGCCGTGACAGCGCCGCCCATCCTGTTTCGGCCCCTTTGTGTGGTGTCGACCCTTAGGGGCGCAGCCTATCGGCCGGACATCTCCGCCCGGCGCCGGCCCGCACGCGTCGATCTGCCGCCCGCACGCGTCGATGGTGCCGTTCAGGGGCGGTCGTCACCGTCGATCGCCGACCGCAGCACCCCGACCACCATGGCGAGCTCCGTCAGCAGCCCCGACACCGTCGTCCGATCGCCGCCGTTGAACGACACCATGCGCAGCTCATCCGGCTTCGGCAGCTTCGCCATGATCTCGGGCAGCGACTCGATCAGCCTGGCCTGCAGGCTGGCCGGCGTCTGCGCGTTGTCGATGTCGGCCCGTAACCGCGCCCGCTCCACCTCCAGCAGCGCCCGCTCGTGGTCGGCCAGCGCCCTGGACTGCGTCAGCCGCAGCTCGCCGTCGAGCTCCAGCCGCCTGAGCTCCTGCTCCCGCTCGATCCTGAGCCTGCCGGTCGCGGCCTCCTCCGCGTGCCGCTCACGCTCCATCCGCAGCCCGTGCCTGATCGTCTCCGCCTCCAGCTCCGCGACCGCCCTGGAGTCGTCGTGCTCGCGCCGGGTCCGCCGCAGCCGCTCGGCGACCTCGGTGTCGAACAGCACCGCCTCGTTGGCTGCCCGCAGCTCGGCCAGCTCCCGCTCGTGCTCCAGGCGCCGCGTCTCCTTCAGCCGGGCCGCCGCCATCTCCCGCTCGGCGATCGCCTCCTCGGAGCGCAGCTCGGCCAGCCGGGCCACCTGCCCCTGCTCGGCCCGGTACGGCTTCTGCAGGTTCTCCCACAGCTGCGCCGAGCTGACCACCGCCTCCTTGATCTGCACGGTGACGATGCGCAGGCCGAGCCCCTGGTCGCTGTGGTCCTCGCCCTCGGCCACCGCGCGCAGCCGGGCGGTCAGCTCCTCGATGATGGGCTGCTTGTCGCTGAGCACGTCCCGCACGCCCATGGTGGCCACCTTGTCCTTGATGGCCGCCTCCGCCTGCTCGCGCAGCTGGAGGTTGACCAGCCGCATCGGGTCCTCGGGGTCGCCGAAGTCCAGCTTGCGGTAGGCGATGGGGAAGGCCTGGATGCCCCACTGCACGTACCCCTGGACGAGGACGCCCTGCAGCTCGCGGCAGACGCAGTACGCGTTGATCAGGATGGTCTGGGTGGCGCCCGGCACCACCAGGAACGAGTCGATCGCCGGGTTGAAGCGGAAGGAGACGCCGAGACCGATGTGCAGCGGCCGGTCCCGCCCGCGCCTGGTGTGGACCACGTACGCGTTGGGCGGCACCAGCACGTTCTTCCACCGCCAGAAGCCCGTGATCCGCACGTCCACCGGGCCCGGCCCGGAGCGGTCCGGCTGCCCGCCGCCGAGCGCGCGCTCCCGCTTGGCCAGCGGGCCGGCGGCCATGGGCGGCTGCTCGGCGGGGGCGCGGCGGGCCCTGAGATCGTCCTCCAGCACCGCCTGCTGCGCCACGACCTGGTCCAGATAGGCGTTGCCCTTGCCAGCGGTGCTCATCGACCCCTCCGCCCACCTCGACTGCGGACGAGTCTCGCCTACGCCGGCGAAGCGCCGCAACCGTCATGCCCCACCGCGATCACGACTGGGTAATGTGAGACCACGGCGCCGCCCGTGTCTTGAGCGCAGGTCAGGAGGTGATCACGGTGCATCCGGTCCCATGACAGCCCCATCCCGGGGTGTCACGGAGCCGAAAGGTGACCGTATGAGCAAGACCGACAAGACCCGGCCGTGGTGGGTGCGGCTGGCCGACGCGCCCATGGTGACCTGCGCGCCCGTGCACGACCACCGCTTCGGGCCGTGCACGCTGACCGAGGAGGTCACCGCCGCGAGCGCGTCACTGAACCGCCGCCTCAGCGGCTGCCACTGGCAGGCCACCTCCTTCTACCTGTTCGACCTCGGCGGCGCGGGCGGGGCCGGGGAGTGGGCCTTCATCCGGCGTGAGGACCGCCGCCGCGACCGCCGCGCCGCGCGCCGTGAGCTGCGCGCCCACCGGCACGGTCGCTGACCGCGACGCGGGTCGGGCCGGAGCCCGCCGTCACAGGGCGGCGGGCTGTCCTGTCCTTGTCGGTACGGACGTCACGTAGCGACAGGAGCCAGACCCTTGCCACCCGCCAGCCCCCCGTCCCGGATCCGGATCCGGATGAGCGCCCGTCCCATCGACGAGCCGCACCGCGTCGCCAGCCAGCTGGAGCTGCTGTTCGACCTCACCTTCGTGGTCGCCGTGGCGGCCGCCACCGCCGAGCTCGCGCACCACATCGCCGGCGGTCACGGCCTCGCCGGGCTGATCCCGTTCCTCCAGGTGTTCTTCGCGATCTGGTGGGCGTGGATGAACTTCACCTGGTTCGCCTCGTGCTACGACACCGACGACGTCGCCTACCGGCTGCTGACCATGGTGCAGATGGCCGGCGTGCTGGTGCTGGCCGCCGGGGTGCCCGCCGCGGCCGGCCACGACGACTACGCGATCGTCACGCTGGGCTACTTCATCATGCGGCTCGGCCTCGTCGCCCAGTGGGCGCGGGCCGGGCTCGAGGACCGGGAGCGGCGTCGTACGGCGCTGCGTTACGCGGCCGGCGTCGGGCTGCTCCAGGTCGGCTGGGTGCTCCGGCTCGTCCTGGACGAGGCGGGCGTGCTGCCGCCCTCGCTCCGGCTGCCGTTCTTCCTCTGCCTCGCCGTCCTGGAGCTCGCGGTGCCGCGCTGGGCCGAGCGGGTGAACCCGACCACCTGGCACCCGCACCACATCGCCGAACGCTACGGCCTGTTCACCATTATTCTGCTCGGCGAGAGCGTCCTGGCCGCGAGCAGGGGCGTGCAGGGAGCACTCGAAGCGGGCCGGGGCGGCGGCGCCCTGGTGGTGGTGGCCGGCTCCGGGCTGGTGCTGCTGTTCGCCCTGTGGTGGCTGTACTTCCTCGTCGAGGCCGGTGAGGGGCTGACCGAGCGCCGCCACCGCTCGTTCCTGTGGGGCTACGGCCATTACGGGATCTTCGCCGCGCTGGCGGCGCTCGGCGCCGGGCTGGAGGTCGCGGTGGAGCAGGGCGGGCACCGGCTGGAGGTCTCGCCCCTGGCGGTCGGCTACGCGGTCGCCGTACCCGTCGCCGTGTTCCTCGTCCTGATCGCGGCGCTGCACGCGCTGCTCACGGCGCGGGCCGCCGTACGCCCGCCCGTGGTCGCGGCCGGCGTCGCGGCGGTCCTGCTGCTGCCCCTGGCCGCGCCCGGGATCGGCGTGACCGCCGTGGTCGCGGCCGTCGCGGCCGTCTGCGTCCTGCTGGTCGCCGTCACGATCGCGCGCGGGCGCCGCTCAGCGGGCCACGTCCATGCGCTGGGTGCCGACCACGGACAGCAGCCTTAGCGCCTGCTCGGACGGCGAGCCGGGAACGGCGGTGTAGATCACGACCCGCTGGTCCCGGCCGGAGATCTCCAGCACGTCGCAGTTGACGGTGATCGGGCCGACCAGCGGATGCTGGAAGGTCTTGCACAGGACGGGCTCGGCGGCCACGTCGTGCGAGGCCCACAGCCGGGCGAACTCCACGCTGCCGGCCAGGAGCTCGGCCACCAGCCCGGCCAGCTCGGGGTCATCGGGGTAGCGGGCGGTGGTGGCGCGCAGGTCGCGGGCCGCGGACCGGGCGAACTCGGCCACGTCGGAGACCCCGTACAGCCGCCGCCCGTCCGGCCGCGGGCCGAGGAAGGCCCGGCGCACCAGGTTGCGGTCGCGCCGCGGCACCGCGGAGAAGTCCTCCATCAGCGCCGCCGCCAGGTCGTTCCAGGCGAGCACCTCGAACGCCGCCGACGTCACGATCGCGGCCGCCTGCGGCAGCCGCTCCAGCAGGTCGAGGATGCTCTGCCGCACCTCGCGCGACGGGCCGGGCGCTGGTCCGGGCGGCGCGCCGGCGAGATGGTGCAGATGGGCGCGCTCGGCGTCCGACAGGCGCAGGGCGCGAGCCAGCCCCGCCAGCACCTCGCGCGACGGGCGCGGGGCGCGGGCCTGCTCAAGCCGGGTGTAGTACTCGGTCGAGATGAAGGCCAGGTTCGCCGCCTCCTCGCGCCGCAGCCCCGGCGTACGGCGGCGCGGCCCGGCGGGCAGCCCCACGTCGGCCGGCGCGATCCGCTCGCGCCTGCTGCGCAGGAAGGCGGCCAGCTCTCTTCTGTCCATGCTCCCAGTCTGCCCGGCCGCCGCCGGCGTCAGCCAGGTACCACCGGTGCCTGGCTAACCCCCTCGCGTCGTGGCCACCGGCGCGGGTCACAGGCCGCTGAGGGCCCGCATGGCCTCCCGTTCGAGGCGGGTCAGGTCGTGCAGGACGGCGCCGGCCTGCTGGAGGGGCGCCGCGTCGCCGCTCTCCCCGGCCTTCGCGACCAGGGCGGCCACCTCCGCCCACAGGACGGCTGCCTCGCCGTACAGCCGGTGGCCGGTACGCAGGGCGGCGGCGTCGATCAGGCCGGCGCACTCGCCGAGGAAGTCCCGGTACAGGGCACGGAACAGGCCGCCGCCGGTTCCGGCCCGTTCCATCAGGTCGGCGGCCAGCGCCAGGTCCCGCCCCGGCCGCTCCGCGCGGGCGAGCCAGCCGGGCAGCAGCCCGGCCGCCTTCTCGATGCCGCGATGACCCAGGTTCGCGATGGGCGGGGCCAGGAACGCCTCCGCGCAGGCCCTGATCGCGGGCACGAGCCGCTCCTGCCAGCGGGGCGCGTCCCCGGGGACGGCGACGGTGAACGACCGGTTCCGCGCGGTCATCGGCCCCCGCTCCGCCCGCGCCAGGGCCAGGGAGGCCAGGCTCGTCCGCACTGCGCCGCCCTGCTGCGCGGTGTCCACCAGGTACGCCTCGTGCTCGTCGTAGCCGTACATCGCCACGACATGACCGCCGAAGTGCGTCCTCGTCCCGAAGTACTCCAGGTGGTAGCAGTCGAGCTGCAGGCCGACCGGCCGGCCCGCGTCGATCGGCCCGGCCACGTTCCGCCACGCCCTGCCCGCCGATGTCGTCTCCTCGGTGCGCGACGTCAGCCCCAGCCGGGCGGCCAGGTTCACGGTCAGCGCGTACGGCTTGACCCGGCCCCCGAGGAACGGGAACGGCTGGTTCCTGCTGTCCCAGTAGACGAACGACAGCCCGGAGCCGAGCCCGAACAGCATCGGCTCGGACAGGTCGAGCCCCTCGTGCCGCAGCAGCACGCCCAGCGCCGTCGTCTCGCAGTGGTGCCCGCCCCGGGCGTCGATGTCCGGCACGATCGTCATGTCCTGCTCCAGTGGTGCGTCGGGTCGAAGGGCACGGGACCGAGCATGCCGTCTCCCCCGGGGGGAGAGTCCAGCCGGGTCCCGCCCCTGGCTCGATCCCCGGTAAGGGATCACCATGGCATGGAGGTGATGAAGGTGAGCAAGCGCACATGAGGAACGAACGACCCAGGCCGGCGCTCTCGTACGAACCCCTGACCCCCACGAGCTTCCTCCAGCGATCGGCCGCCGTGTTCGGCCCCAGGACGGCGGTCGTGGACGGCGAGCTGACGCTCACGTACGCCCGGCTGTGGGATCGGGCGCAGCGGCTGGCCGGCGCCCTGGCGGCGGCCGGAGTGCGGCCGGGGGACCGGGTCGCGGTGCTGGCCGCCAACGGCCACCAGCTGCTGGAGGCCACCTTCGGCGTCCCCGCCGCGGGCGCCGTCATGGTGCCGATGAACATCCGCCTGTCCGCCGCCGAACTGGCCTACATCCTCGGCCACGCCGAGGTGTCCGTGCTGCTGCACGACGACGCGTCCGCGGAGCTGGCCCGCGCGGCGGCCCGCGGAACGGCGGTGCTGCTGGTGCCGTCCGCCGAGTACGAGCAGCGCGTCGAAGCGGCCGACCCCCTCCTCGTTCCGGTCGAGGACGAACTGTCGCCCCTGTCGATCAACTACACCAGCGGCACCACGGGGCGCCCGAAGGGAGTCGTCTACCACCACCGGGGCGCCTACCTCCAGTCCCTGGCCATGGCCCTGCACACCAGGCTCGACGCCGGCAGCGGCTACCTGTGGACGCTGCCCATGTTCCACTGCCACGGCTGGTGCTTCCCATGGGCGGTGACGCTGGCCGGCGCCCGCCACATCTGCCTGCCCAAGGTCGAGCCGGGCGAGGCGTGGCGGCTGATCCGCGCCCACCGCGTCACCCACCTGTGCGGCGCCCCGACCGTCCTCACCTCGCTGCTCGCACATGACGACGCGCCCGCGGCCGAGCTCGACCCCCGCCTGCTGGCCTGCGTCGGCGGCGCGCCCCCGAGCCCCGCGCTGCTGCGCCGCGCCCTGCGCGCCGGGATCGACGTCATCCACCTGTACGGCCTGACCGAGACCTACGGCCCCGCCGTCATCTGCCAGCCGCAGCCCGAGTGGAGCGGCCTGGACGCCGAGGAGTCGGCCGCGCTGACCGCCCGCCAGGGCGTGGGCAACGTGATCGCCCAGCGTGTGCGGGTCGTCGGCGAGGACGGCTGCGACGTGCCGGCCGACGCCGCCACGATCGGCGAGATCGCGGTCCGCGGCAACGACGTCATGGTGGGCTACCACCGTGACCCGGAGGCCACGGAGCGGGCCGCGCCCGACGGGTGGTTCCGTACCGGAGACCTGGGGGTGGTCCACCCCGACGGCTACGTGCGCCTCGTCGACCGCGCCAAGGACGTGATCATCTCGGGCGGCGAGAACATCGCCTCCGTCGAGGTGGAGAACGCGCTGCTCAGCCATCCCGGCGTGGCGGAGGCCGCGGTCGTCGCGCGGCCGGACGAACACTGGGGCGAGGTGCCCGTCGCCTACGTCACCCTCGCACCCGGCGCTCAGGTCACCGAGGGCGAGCTCATCGAACACGTACGCACCCGCCTGGCCCGCTTCAAAGCCCCCAAGGCGGTCCGCTTCGGCGAGCTGCCGAAGACCTCCACCGGCAAGATCCAGAAGAACGTGCTCCGCCGGCAGGCCGCCTCACCTGCGGACATAGGTTAAGGAACACCCAGCGGGGAAGATCGCATCCACGGGGAGACGATCGGCAGTGGGGGCGTCATGGTCACTTCGCGCAGCATGTTCCGGCGCAAACCGGTCGACCGGATCGCCACCGAACACGAGGGAGAGCTGGAAAGGTCGCTCGGCCTGTGGCAGCTCACCGCCATCGGGGTCGGCGGCATCATCGGCGCGGGCATCTTCGCCCTGGCCGGCGCCGTCGCCAACGAGACCGCCGGGCCCGCCGTGCTGGTGTCGTTCCTCATCGCGGGCATCGCCAGCGCCGCCGCCGCGCTCTCCTACGCCGAGTTCGCCGGGCTCATCCCGAAGGCCGGCTCCGCCTACACCTACGGCTACGCCGTCCTCGGCGAGATCGTCGGCTGGTTCATCGGCTGGGACCTGCTGCTGGAGTACACCGCGATCGTCGCGGTCGTCGGCATCGGCATCTCCGGCTACTTCGGCTTCCTGCTCCAGCAACTCGGCCTCGGCCTGCCCGCGTGGATGCTCGGCGCGCCCGGCACCGGCGAGGGACACGTGGTCGACCTGTTCGCGGTGGTGCTCTGCCTGCTCATCGCCTTCCTGCTGAACCTCGGCATCCGCGCCGCCGCCCGGTTCGAGACCGTCGTGGTCGGGATCAAGGTCGCCGTCGTGCTGCTGGTCATCGTCGTCGGCTTCTTCCACATCAACACCGCCAACTACACGCCGTTCTTCCCGTTCGGGATCGGCGGGGCCATCACCGGCGCCGCCACCGTCTTCTTCGCCGTCTTCGGCTACGACGCGATGAGCACCGCCGCGGAGGAGTCACGCGACGCCACCCGCCACATGCCGAGGGCCATCATCTACTCGCTCATCATCGCCATGATCCTGTACGTGCTGGCCACCCTCGTCCTGACCGGCATGCAGAACTACCGGGAGATCGACCCGGAGAGCGGCTTCTCCACGGCCTTCGCCTCGGTCGGGCTCTCCGGCCTGGCCACCCTGATCGCGGTCGGGGCCATCATCGGCATCCTCACCGTCATGTTCACGTTCATGCTCGGCGTCACCCGCGTCTGGTTCTCGATGAGCAGGGACGGGCTGCTGCCCGCCTGGTTCGCCAAGCTGCATCCGGTACGGCGGGTGCCGACCCGGGTCACCTGGATCGTCGGGGCCGCCTCCGCGGTGATCGCCGGCTTCCTGCCGATCCGCGAGGCGGCCGAACTGACGAACATCGGCATCCTGCTGGCGTTCGTGGTCGTGTGCGTGGCCGTCATCGTCCTCCGCTACCGCCAGCCCGACCTGCCCCGCTCCTTCCGCACACCCTGGATGCCTGTGGTGCCGGCCGTCGGGGTCGTCTTCTCGATCTGGCTCATCACCTTCCTCGCCCCGGAGACCTGGCTCCGCTTCGGCGTCTGGTTCGTCATCGGCCTGATCATCTACTTCACCTACAGCCGCCGCCACTCGGCACTGAACGCCACCCCACCCGATTCCAGCGGCCCCACCCCCTGAGCACCCATCCTCCTCTTCCGCCGGTGGCCGCTGCCGCGGGCTCGTCACATCGGGGCGGTCGGGAACGTCAAAGCGGTGAAGGATCGCTATGACGAGGTAGGGCGCCATGAACGACGACGAATTCCTGGCCGGCCGGTTCGAGGAGCACCGGGGACACCTGAAGGCGGTGGCGTACCGGATGCTGGGGTCGCTCAGTGAGGCCGACGACGCCGTGCAGGAGGCGTGGTTGCGGCTCAGCCGAGCAGGTGCGGGAGATGTGGAGAACCTGGGCGGGTGGCTCACCACGGTCGTCGGGCGGGTGTGCCTCGACATGCTGCGCACCCGCACGTCGCGTCGTGAGGAGTCGCTTGAGTCGCGGCTGCCCGATCCGGTGGTGAGCCCGCCCGACGGCCTCGACCCCGAGCAGGCGGCCCTGGTCGCCGACTCCGTCGGGCTGGCGTTGCTGGTGGTGCTGGAGTCGCTCAGCCCGGCCGAGCGGCTGGCGTTCGTGCTGCACGACATGTTCGCGGTGCCGTTCGAGGAGATCGCGCCGCTCGTGGGGCGCTCGCCCGCCGCGGCCAGGCAGCTGGCCAGCCGGGCGCGGCGGCGGGTGCGCGGGTCGGCTCCCGTGCCCGACCCCGACATGGGCCGGCAGCGGGAGGTCGTCGAGGCGTTCGTGGCCGCCGCGCACCGGGGTGATCTGACCGCGCTGGTCGCCGTGCTCGACCCGGACGTGGTGCTGCGGGTCGACGCGGGCGCGCTGGCCGAGGCCGCGGGGCCGCGGGCCAAGGTGGGCGCGCTGGCCCAAGGCGGCTACGCGGAGCTGCGCGGCGCGGAGCAGGTGGCCGGGCAGGCGGTCACGTTCCGCCGCCATTCGCCGTCGTCGGCGCACCCGGCGCTGGTCAACGGCCAGGCTGGGCTGGTCAACACCATCGACGGCCGGCCGTCCGCGGTGATGAGCTTCACGATCGAGAACGGGCGCATCGTCGGGATCGACATCCTGGCCGACCCGGACCGCCTGGCCACCCTCGACCTGACCGTGACGAGGTGATGACCGACTGACCGTGACAGTCGGCTGACCGGTGCCGGGGTGACCGGTGCCGGGGTGACTGGTGCTGGGTTGACTGGTGGCGGGTCGATCGGCCGCGGGTCGTGTGGCGGACCAGGTGGCGGGCTTACTTGGCGGGGTTACTTGGCGGTGGGGCGGGCGCGGACGTGCATGCGTTCGCCCTGGGGGCCGAACAGGGCCAGGACCTCGCTGGGCTCCTCGTCCGGGTTGACGAACGCGTGTGGCGTCCGCGTGTCGAACTCCGCCACCTCTCCCGCTGCCAGCGTGACGTCATGCTGCCCGAGCAGCAACCGCAGCCGCCCCGACAGCACGTAGAGCCACTCGTAACCCTCGTGGACCTGCTGCTCGGGCTCGTAGCCGGGCCAGCGCGGGGGATAGATCTGCTTGTACGCCTGCATCCCGCCCGGCCGCCGGCTCAGCGGGATGTACGTCATCCCGTGGCGGTCGATCGGGGTCATGTGCACGCGCGGGTCGCCGGTGACCGGGGCGTCGATCAGTTCGTCGAGCTGGACGTGGTAGGCCCTGGCCAGCAGGAGCAGCAGCTCCAGGGTGGGTTTGCGGCCGCCCGACTCCAGCCGCGACAGGGTGCTGACCGAGATGCCGGTGCTCTTGGAGACCTGCGCCAGCGTCGTGTCCCGCTTCTGCCGCAGCGCCTTCAGCCGGGGACCGACCGCCCGCAGCACGTCGTCGAGTTCCATGCGCTCCAGATTGCCATTTCGGCAATGAAGTTTGTCAAGCGGGCCCCCACGGACGGAAAGTGGCCGGAGCGCAGACAGGCACAGCAGACGTTCGAGAGGAATCGGGTGATGGACGCTACATACGACGTGGTGGTGATCGGCGGCGGGGCCGCCGGGCTGAGCGGGGCGCTCACGCTGGGGCGGGCGCGACGCAGGGTGCTGGTGATCGACGCGGGCAGCCCGCGCAACGCCCCGGCCGCGGGCGTGCACACGTTCCTGGGGCACGAGGGCGTGCCGCCGCGTGAGCTGCTCGCCACCGGACGCGAAGAGGTCGCCGGGTACGGCGGCGAGGTGGTGACGGGCACGGTGGAGAAGGCGGAGCGGACCGGCGACGGGCGTTTCCGCGTCGTCCTCGACGACGGCTCCGCCGTCGAGGCGGGCCGGCTGCTGGTGACCACCGGCCTGGTGGACGAGCTGCCGCAGGTGGCCGGCCTGGCCGAACGGTGGGGCAAGGATGTGCTGCACTGCCCGTACTGCCACGGCTGGGAGGTGCGCGACCAGATCATCGGCGTCCTGAACACCGGACCGCTCGCCACGCACCAGGCCCTGCTGTGGCGGCAGCTGAGCCAGGACGTGACCCTCTACCTGCACACCGGCCCCGAGCCGGGGGAGGAGGCGCGCGAGCAGCTCGCCGCCAGGGGTGTCACGGTGGTCGAGGGCGAGGTGGCCGGGCTCGCGGTGAGCGGCGGACGGCTGAGCGGCGTACGGCTGGCGGCCGGCGGCGAGGTGCCCTGCCAGGCCCTGGCCGTCGCCTCGCGCATGACCGGCCGGACCGAGCTGCTGGAGGGGCTCGGGCTGGAGACGGCCGAGCAGGAGATGGGCGGGCACGTCCTCGGCGTGTACGTGCCCTCGGGGCCCATGGGGGAGACCGCGGTGCCCGGCGTGTGGGTGGCGGGCAACGTGACCAGCGTGATCGACCAGGTGGTCGCCGCCGCCGCCGCGGGTGTGCGCGCCGGGGCGGCCATCAACGCCGACCTGGTCGCGCAGGAGACCCGCGAGGCCGTCGCCGCCCGCCGTACCGAGGAACTGGAGCGGCACTGGGACGCCCGTTACACCGAGAGCGGCCAGATCTGGAGCGGCGAGCCCAACGCGGTGCTCGTCCGCGAGGTCTCCGACCTGCCGCCGGGCCGGGCGCTCGACCTGGGCAGCGGCGAGGGCGGGGACGCGATCTGGCTCGCCCGCCGCGGCTGGCGGGTCACCGCCGCCGACGTCTCGGGCGTCGCCCTGCGCCGCGCCGCCGAGCAGGCCGAACGGGCGGGCGTGGCGGACCGGATCGACTGGCGGCGGCACGACCTCGCCGTCTCCTTCCCCGAGGGCGTCTTCGACCTCGTCTCGGCCTGCTTCCTGCACTCCACGATGGAGATGCCGCGCGAGAAGATCCTGCGCAGGGCCGCCGCGGCGGTCGCGCCCGGAGGGGTGCTGCTGGTCGCCGGGCACGCGGGCTGGCCGTCCTGGCACCCCGACCCGATCCCCGGCGTGCACTTCCCGACGCCGCAGGAGGTGTTCGACTCGCTGGAGCCGGCCGAGGGCGAGTGGGAGGTGCTGCGCAGCGAGGAGCAGGAACGCCTCCAGAACGATCCGGAAGGGCAGCCGACCACCCGTACGGACAACCTGCTCCTGCTCCGGCGCCTGCACTAACGGATCTACACTGTAAAGGCCCCGGGCCGGGCGCCGTAGGCGGTGCCCTTGCCGGAGAGCCGCGTCGAAGCGGCGGCGGCCACGAAGGCGGACTCGCCCGGCCGCAGCGTCAGGTCGTCGCCGAGCCTGGCCCCGCCCTCCACGCAGAGCACGATCCGCGGCACGCCCCCGGCCAGCTCGTGGGTGCTCTCGCCGGCCAGTTCGTAGCGGGTCAGGGCGAACTCGGGGGCCGGGGGACGGTAGTCGTACGCGCCGGCGGGGTCGCGCTCGGGCTCGACCAGGAACGGCTCGGACGGGCCGAAGTCGACGACGCGCATCAGCTCGGGCACGTCCACGTGCTTGGAGGTCAGGCCGCAGCGCAGGACGTTGTCGGAGTTGGCCATGATCTCGACGCCGATGCCGCCGAGGTAGGCGTGCGGCACCCCGGCGCCGAGGTAGAGGGCCTGGCCGGGAAGCAGTTCGACGTGGTTGAGCAGGAGGGCGGCGGTGATGCCCGGGTCGCCGGGGTAGGCGCGGGCGATGTCGCCGTAGGCGGCCAGCTCGGGCTCGTCCGAGTCGAGCAGCGCCCGTTCGATCAGGTCGCGCAGGGGGCGCGCGGCGTCGCCGAGCATCTCGGCGAACACGGTGCGCACCGCCCGCGCGGGCTCGCCGCCGATGAGCGTGTCGATCCAGGGCCGCAGGCCGGGCACGCCCAGCCGGTCGAGCAGACCGGCGGCGGAGGCGGGCGCGCGGAAGCCGCACAGGCCGTGGAAGGGGGTGAGGGCGCAGACCATCTCCGGCTTGTGGGAGGCGTCCTTGTACGTACGGGCGAAGTCGCCGAGCGCGATCCCGCGCGCGTTCTCGTCGGCGAAACCGGCCGCGGCCTGCTCGCTCGTGGGATGGACCTGGAGGGAGAGCGGGCGTTCGATGGCCAGGACCTTGAGCAGGTAGGGCAGCTCGGCCCCGAACCGGGCGGCGGTGCGCTCGCCGAGCGTGCCGGCGGGATCACGGGCGATGAGGTCGCCGAGCGGGACGTCCCCGACGGTCGAGGGGGCGCCTGGATGGGCGCCCATCCAAAGTTCGGCCTGCGGTTTCCCGGTCGGCTCCGTGCCGAACAGGCGCGGCAGGGCGGTGACCGAGCCCCAGTCGTAGGGGCGGACGGTGGTGGCCAGGCGCATGGGCGCGCTGGCCGGTGGCAGGTCGGGCTGTGGCACGGCGTCGGCTCCAATCGTCGTACTGGAGCGTAGAACGGTAGCGCCGCGTACGCGCGGCCGGGGGCGCCCGTTCGACGCCTGCTATACGTAGGTATAGTCTGCTTTCCATACGAATAGCATGCTGTACATACGGACAGGAGGCGCGGAGTGACGACCGCACCGGACCCAGCGGACCTCACGGCGCGTGCCCGGATCAGGGACGCGGCGCTGCGCCACATCGGCGAGCACGGCTACGAGCGGGCCACCATCCGCGGCATCGCCGAGACCGCCGGCGTGTCACCGGGCCTGGTACGCCACCACTACGGCTCCAAGCAGGCGCTGCGTGAGGCGTGCGACGAGCACCTGACGAAGACCATGCACCGCCTGCACGAGCAGGCCGGACAGCGGCCGCCGGTCGGGTTCAACCCGGTCGCGGTCATGGGGCCCTACCGGCGCTACCTGGCGCGGGCGCTGTCGGAGGGCTGGGCGACCCCGTTCTTCGACGAGATGGTGCGGGTCGGCGAGCGGTGGCTGGCCGAGGCCGACCAGGACCGGCCCGAGCCCCCCGACGTCGACCCGCGCACCCGCGCGGCGGTGCTGGCCGCGATGGCGCTCGCCCCCACCGTGCTGTCGCAGCTGGTCGAGCGGGGCATGGGAGCCGCGATCGACAGCGCGGAAGGCCAGGACAAGCTGCTGCGGGCACTGCTCGACATCCACTCCCATTCCCTGCTCACCCCCGAGGAGGCGGCGCGTGCCAGGGCCGCGCTCGAAGGAGCTCCGTCATGACCGACGCCATCGCCGTCTCCGGCCTGCGCAAGACCTTCGGCACGACCACCGCCCTCGACGGGCTCGACCTCGCCGTACGCGCGGGGGAGGTGCACGGCTTCCTCGGGCCCAACGGCGCGGGCAAGAGCACCACGATCCGCATCCTGCTCGGGCTGCTCCGCGCCGACGGCGGTACCGCCCGGCTGCTGGGCGGCGACCCGTGGACGGAGGCGGCCGAGCTGCACCGGCGGCTGGCGTACGTGCCGGGCGACGTGACGCTGTGGCCGGGCCTGTCCGGCGGGGAGGCCATCGACCTGCTCGGCCGGTTGCGCGGCGGCCTCGACCGGCGGCGCAGGGCGGAGCTGCTGGAACGGTTCGACCTGGACCCGCGCAAGAAGGGCCGCGCCTACTCCAAGGGCAACCGGCAGAAGGTGGCGCTGGTCGCGGCGCTGGCCTCCGGCGCCGAGCTGCTCATCCTGGACGAGCCCACCTCGGGTCTCGACCCGCTGATGGAGGAGGTGTTCCGCGACTGCGTCAGGGAGGAGCGGCGGCGCGGCGACCGTACGGTGCTGCTGTCCAGCCACATCCTGGCGGAGGTCGAGGCGCTGTGCGACCGGGTGACGATCGTGCGCGACGGCCGGACGGTCGAGACGGGCACCCTGGACGGGCTGCGCCGGCTGGCCCGCACCTCGATCGAGGCGGAGCTGGCCGGCCCGCCCGACGGGCTGGCCGAGCTGCCGGGCGTCCATGACCTGAGTACTTCGGGCGGGCGGGTGCGGTTCACCGTGGTGGCCGCGGCGCTGGACCCGGCGCTGCGCCGGCTGACCCGGGCGGGCGTCCGCGGCCTGGTCAGCCGGCCTCCCACGCTGGAGGAGCTGTTCCTGCGCCACTACGACAGGACCGCCCGCACGGGTTGAGGACCGCCGCCCCGCGCGAGCGCGCGAGGAAGGCGGCCCTGTGCGGGCCCGTGCGGCCCTGTGCGGCCCCGTGCGGCCCGGTCAGCGGGCGCGCGGGCCCAGGATGACCGGCATCGTGCGGGTGCTGTTGCCCAGCAGCGTGTCCAGCGGCGGCAGCTCGTCCGGCAACGCGACCGGCTTCATCGCCGGGAACGCCCCGAACAACGCCCTGAGCGCGATCTCGCCCTCCAGCCTGGCCAGCGGCGCGCCGAGGCAGAAGTGCGGCCCGTGCCCGAAGGCCAGGTGCGTGACCTGCGGCCGGGTGATGTCGAAGACGTCCGCCTGCTCGTACTGGCCGGGATCGCGACCGGCGGAGGCGAAGCAGGCCAGCACCGGCTCGCCGCCGCGCAGCCGGACCCCGTCGATCTCGACGTCGCGCACGGCGTACCGCATGGGGAAGTAGGCGATGGGGGAGTCCCACCGCAGCGTCTCCTCCACGGCCGCGCTGTAGGGGCAGCGCCCCGAACGCAGCAGCTCCAGCTGGTCCGGCTCGCTGAGCAGGACGCGGATGGCGTTGGTGATCAGGTTGACGGTCGTGACGTGACCGGCGATGAACAGCAGCTCGATCGTGGCGAACAGCTCGTCCTCCGACAGCCGCCCGCCGTCCTTCTCGTGCAGCTCGAACAGGTCGGTGATGAGGTCCTCGCCGGGCGTGCCGCGGCGCTCCTCGATGATCTCGTCGAGCAGCTCGCGCAGCTCCCTGCGCAGGGCGGGCGAATCCTCCAGGCCGCCGACCTGGGCGATGGCGTCGCTGAGCCGGTGCAGATCGTCCTGGTGGGCGGCCGGGATGCCGATCAGCTCGGAGATGACCTCGCGCGGCAGCGGATAGGCGAACTCCAGCCGCAGGTCCACCGGCGCGTCCGCGGGCAGCTCTGCCAGCCGGTCGATCAGCCTGGCGGTGAGCTCCTCGATGCGCGGGCGCAGCCCGTTCAGCCGCCGCTGCGAGAAGGCGGCGGTCAGCGGCATGCGCAGCCGGCGGTGGCGCTCGCCCTCGGCGTTGAGCATGGACGTGTCGGTGACGATGCGGTCGATGGCCGTGCCCGGCGGCAGCGTGTGCCGGTCCGCCCAGTGGTGCAGCTCCCTGGACATGTCCGGATGGGTCAGCACGGTCATCAGCGTGGCGTAGTCGGTGGCGGCCCAGGCCCGCACGCCCTCCGCGGTCACGGGGACGAGCGGGCCCGCCTCACGCAGCCGCTCGTTGTCTCCGTGCAGGTCGGCGGTGGCCGGGTCGAGGATGAAGCGGCTGTCGTCGGTCATCTGAGGTCATCCCGTCCTTCGCGCGCTGACCGCCAGCGCGGCCACGTCCATGCCGGGGTCCTGGTCGAGGTAGAGGTCGCGGACGAGCTCGCCGGCGGCCGGCGCGTTGCACAGGCCGTGGCCGGAGAAGCCGGTCGCGTACAGGAAGGCCGGCGGGCCCGGCCGGTGCCCGATGAAGGCGGTCTTGTCCGGGCTGGCGTCGCGCAGCCCCGTGACGGCGGTGTGCAGCGCGAGCCCGGCCAGGCTCGGATACGTCTCCGCCAGCCGTTCCGCCACCTCGCGCCGCCACGACTCGCGGTCGGCGCCCGGATAGCCCATGCCGATGAGCAGCCGGTCGCCGCGCAGCCGCACCAGCAGGCCGGTGGCGGCGTGCAGGGTGACCGGGATGTCCGGCGTGGCGGGCGGGAGCGGGTCGGTGGTGAGCAGCTCCTGCTCGATCGGGTCGGTGAGCGGCATGTCCACCCCGGCGCACCGGACCAGCGAGGCCGACCAGGCGCCGGCCGCGCACACGATGGCGTCGGCGGAGATCTCCCCGTCGGCGGTCTGGATGCGGCCGGCCTCGGCGTCGATGGCGGTGACCGCGCAGCCGGTGCGCAGCGCCGCCCCGGCCTGCTCGGCGGCGCGGGCGTAGGCCGTGACGATGGCCGTGGTGTCGGAGATGTAGGCGTCGGGCGAGTACGCCGCCGCGACCAGCGGCACGTCGCCGATGAGCGGGTTGCGTTCCCTGGCCTCCTCGACGCCGATCAGGCCGACGTCGACCCCGGCCGCCCGCTGGGCGGGCAGGTCGGCCTCGAACGCGGCGACCTGCTCGGGCTCGGAGAACAGCACCAGGTAGCCGACCCGCCGCAGCGGCAGCTCGGTGCCCGGCCTGCTGGGAAAGGCCCGGTAGGCGTCGAGGCTGCGCACGGCCAGCGCCGAGCTGACCGGGTTGCCGGCGAAGTAGGAGCGCACCACGTCGGCGGTGGCCCGGGACGCGCCGGAGCCGAGCGTGCCCCGCTCCAGCAGTGTCACGTCGACCCCGGCCTCGGCCAGGTGGAAGGCGATCGACAGCCCGATCACGCCGCCGCCGATCACCACCACGCGCGAGTCGCGGCTCATGCGGGAGCCTGCAGTCTGCGCAGGTTCTCACCGGCCTGCCACGGGAACAGGTGCAGGTTCCACCCGCCCAGGCAGTTGCAGTAGAGGGCCATGTGGGCCATCACCGCGACGAAGTCCTCGTGGCTGTCCAGCCGCTCCAGCCCCGCCAGCAGCCGCTGGGTGAAGTCCCACAGCCGGTCCAGCCCGCAGTAGCCGAGGAACTCGGCCGGGGTGTGGGCCAGCTGCCGGGTCATCTGGCGCAGCCACGGCATCGGCATGCCGTCCAGGGCGGCGCGGACGAGCCCGCCGTAGCAGCTGTAGCCGAGCGGCCGGGTCTCGCCGTTGACGAACAGCAGCGTGGTCAGCACCGTCTCGTAGCTGCCCGCGCCCGAGGGGATGCGGCCCTCGTGCAGGTCGAGCAACTCCTGCGGCGGCTCCAGCCAGATGCGCTGGGTCTCGGCGTGCACCTCGGTGACGAGCCGGTTGAGCTCCGGGTCGCCGATGGGCAGGCGGGGCAGCTCGTGGCCGCCGCTCTGGCCGGCCCGGCGGACCTCGGCGATGACCGGCTCCTTGGTGGTGTAGACCGAGCGCCACACCTCGCGGCCGGCCTCGGCGAGGGCGTCGAGGTCGTCCTCGGCGACCAGGCCGACCGGGGTGGCGTTCATGGGCTCGGTCAGCTCGCCGTACTTGATGCCGAGGTGCTGCAGCCGCGAGCAGAACAGCGTGCCGTCGGGCACCGTACGCCGGTCCACCCGGTATTCGGCGTCGGTGTGCAGCAGCGAGTGCACCGGGGCCAGGTGGTACAGGTGGTACCCGGCGACCAGGGCGTGTCCTTGCAGACTGCGGTAGGGCAGCGCGTCCCACAGGCACTGGGCCAGGGCGGGGTTGCGCTGGTCGAGTTCGGCGGCCACGGTGATGCCGAGGCTCGGCCACGATATCTCTACTTGCTTAGAGTTGTTCACAATAAGTCACTCTAACGACACGTATCGTGACGATAGAGGTGGGGTGGCCCTGTTTACCGGGACATGACCTGGTCGGGGGCCACGCCGGGAGCGCCCCAGATCGACTCCGGATCCACGTACGGGCGGATCAGCTCGGTCAGCACAGGATCGCCGCGGCCGTGCAGCTCGTCGGTGGCGACCTTGCGGACCACGCCCGCCATCACGTCGGCGACCTGCACCCGCTGGTCCAGCTCCGAGTCGACCAGGTGCAGCCCGGCCATCCGGCCGCCGGCGATCTCGCGCATCTGCGCGACGCGCTCGTCGGTCAGCGTGGTCTGCTGGTCGTGGACGACCATGACGGGGCGGCCATCCGCGCCCCAGTACGTCACCGCGCGGACGATCGCCGGGATGAGCGGGTCGAGCGCGGGGAACACGTAGGGGTCGTCGAGCAGCCGTTCCCTGAACGCCTCGACCCGGTCCCGCGACCGCCACAGCGACTCCATGATCGCCTCCGCCGCGCCGCCGGCCCCGCGCAGCTCGTCCACCAGCCCGAACGTCTCCTCGACCGACGTGACGACCCCCTGGCCGTTCTTGGCCCGCAGCAGGTAGTTGAAGGAGTCGAGGAAGGCCGCCCACCGCTCGGCGCCGAACGCCCGCGGGCCCTCCCGGTAGAGGGTCACGGCGGTGGCCGCGGCCGCCGGGTCGAGGCCGAGGCGCGGCGCGTGGTCGTCCTGGAGCAGCCCGGCGACCTTGCCCACCAGGTAGAAGGTCTTGTCGGTGAGGAACACGCGCACGTTGCCGAGCACCGGCCCGCTCGGGCTGAGCAGCCACAGCAGCCCCGCCCGGTGCTTGTCGCGCAGCACGTGGCCCGCGGAGTACTGGGTGGCGGGGGTCGGCGCCCGCACGCGCAGCTCCGCGACGCACGCCGCCGCCGTCTCGGCGTCCATCAGCACGCTGGCGTGCGCGAACGTGTCGGTGTTGCCGCCGATGAGCTTCTCGCCCTCCGCGCCGGACTCGTCACACGCGATCTCGAGGGGTTCGTGCACACCAGCGAATCTATCCGGGGCCGCGGCCGGTCGCGAGACAATTTCTCCTGGTACGACCGCGCCGCGAGGCCAGGAAACGGAAGGACGCATGATCGCCACCCCCATCCCCCAGCAGGCCGGCCTCGGGCGGCTGGTCCGTGAGATCCGCGCGGAGGCCGACCGGGCCCGCGCCACCCCGGCCCCCGAGCTCACCTTCACCCTCTGGCGCCGCTTCGCCGACACCGGCGACCGGCTGGCCTACGAGCGCGCCTACTTCGAACGCCGACGGCGCCTGGCCGCCCTCGTCCTGGCCGCGCACCTCGACGGCCGGCCCGATCCGGCCCTGGACGACCTGCTGTGGTCGGTGTGCGACGAGCGCACCTGGGTCCTGCCGGCCCACGAGTCCCAGGACCGCCCGGGGGAGGCGTTCGTGGACCTGTTCGCCGCCGAGACCGGTCACACCCTGGCCGAGGCCGCCGTCCTGCTCGACGGCCTGGCCGACCCGCGCGTCCTGGCCCGCGTCCGGGAGGAGGTGGACCGCAGGGTGCTGCGTCCCCTGTACGCCGATCCGGCCCCGATGTGGTGGGAGAGCGCGCGGCACAACTGGCCGGCCGTGTGCGCCGGCGCCGCCGGGATGGCCGCGCTCGCCCTCGGCTCTCCGCACCTGCCCGCGCTGCTGCCCCGGCTGCGCGGGGCCATGGAGGCGTTCCTGTCGGGCGCGGGCCGGGACGGGGCCTGCCTGGAGGGGCCGGACTACTGGACCTACGGGTTCGGCTACTTCACCTACTTCGCCGAGGCGCTGTGCGAGCACACCGGCGAGAATCTGCTGGACGATCCGCACGTACGGGAGATGGCCGCCTACCCGGCCAGGATCGACCTCGGCGACGGCGCCAGGCCCGCCTTCGCCGACGCGCACGGCGAGGGCGGCTACCCTTTGGGGCTGCTGTGCCGCCTGTCCGGCCGTCTCGGCGTGCCGCTGCCGGTCCGCACCGGTGAGCCGTCCTTCCACGACGACCCCTGCTACCGGTGGGCCCACCTGAGCCGCACGCTGTGGTGGTCGCAGGACGTCCCCGAGACGGATCCTGAGCCGCACTCGTACCTGCCGGACGCCGCGATCGTGGTGGCCAGGTCGGACGGCACCGCCTTCGCCGCCAAGGGCGGGCACAACGACGAGCCGCACAACCACCTCGACCTCGGCCACTTCGTGCTGCGCGGGCACGGGCGGACGCTGCTCGACGACCTCGGCGCGCCCGAGTACACCCGCGACTACTTCCGCGAGGGCCGCTACCAGGTGCCCCACGCCTCGGCGGAATGGCACTCCGTCCCGCTGATCGACGGCGCCGGCCAGCAGCCGGGGCCGGGCCGCCGGGCCGTGGTCGTCGCGCACGCCGCCGGCGACGGCGCGCTGACCTTCGCGCTCGACCTCACCGCCGCCTACGACGCCCCCGCGCTCGACCGGCTCGTCCGCACGTTCCGCTGGCGGGCCGGCCGGCTGGAGCTGGAGGACGACTTCACGCTCGGCAGCGGGGAGGCGCTGGTGGAGGAGCTGTTCGTCTCCCGCGTACGCCCGTCCGTGGAGCCGGGGCGGGTGACGTGGGGGCCGCTCGCGCTCGCGGTCCCGCCCGGATGGCGGGCCCAGACCGAGGAACGGGACGTACGCGGCCATCGCGGCGAGATCGAGACGATCCACCGCGTGCGCCTGACCGCCCGCGTCCCCTCCGGCGCGCACCGCTTCGTCTTCACCGTGGAGTGAGCGGGGTGGCCTTCAGTCGCCGCGTCCCGCGCGCAGCCGGGCGGAGAGCGCGGCGGCCTGCGTGCGGCGCTGCATGCTGAGCTTGGCCAGCAGGTTGGAGACGTAGTTCTTGACCGTCTTCTCGGCCAGGAACATGCGCTCGCCGATCTGCCGGTTGGTCAGCCCCTCGCCGATGAGGTCGAGGATGTGGCGCTCCTGCTCGGTCAGCGCCGCGAGCGGGTCCTTCCTGGCGGCCTGGTCGCGCAGGCGGTGCAGCATGGCGGCGGTGGTCTGGGGGTCGAGCAGCGACTGACCGGAGGCGACCGTACGGACCGCGCCGACGAGGTCGGAGCCGTGGATCTGCTTGAGGACGTAGCCGGCGGCCCCGGCCATCACGGCGTCGAACAGGGCGTCGTCGTCGGCGAAGGAGGTCAGCATCAGGCAGGCCAGCCCGGGCACCCGGGAGCGCACCTCGCGGCAGACGTCCACGCCGTTGCCGTCGGGCAGCCGTACGTCCAGGACCGCCACGTCCGGCGCGAGCGCCGGGATGCGGGCGATGGCGGACTCGGCCGTGCCGGCCTCGCCGATCACCTCGATGTCGTCCTCTGACTCCAGCAACGCCGCCACCCCGCGCCGGACGACCTCGTGATCGTCCAGCAGGAACACCCGAATCATGCTCCCGACGCTACAGCGGGCGCGGCCGCGATCGTAGGGACGAAAGTCCCGGGAAACCGGCGAGGGCCCGCCACGATGGTGGCGGGCCCCGGAAAGATCCGTCAGGAGACGGTCAGGACGAACGAGGCGTCGCTCGGATGACCCTCGGTGTCGAGGCTGCGGACGGAGACGCCGTGCAGGCCCGCGTGGCACCACGGGGACTTCACGGTCACGCTCAGCCAGCGCGGGTCGCCCCACAGGCCCACCGGCGTGGCGTGCACCGCCACCGGGCCCTCCAGGTCGACCTCGTGGCCGAGGATGACGCAGTAGAGCCCCTCGCGCACCTGCCAGGCGTGCACGACGTTCTTGCTGTCACCCACCGGCGAGCCGTCCCGGCCGATCACGATCGACGCCTGGGCGTACGGCGTGTCGGCCAGCGCGGGAGCGACCGGGGCCAGGACCGCGGCGGCGGTGAGCGCCGCCGCGGCCAGGCGTTTGATGGTGTTCATGTCTGTGTGCCTTTCTGTCCCGGGACCCGGTCAGGAGATGGTGACGTCGAAGCCGCCGTCCGCCAGACGCCCCGTGCTGGTGTCGTAGACGTGGACGGCGAGCGTGTTGTGCCCCTCGCACGTCGGGGACGGGTTCCGGTAGGCGATGTGCGGCAGCCGCCGCGCGTCACGCGGGGTGATCTGGATCAGCGCGCCCGTGACGTCCACCTTGTGGGAGACCTCGACGCAGTAGCGGCCGGTGGCGACCCGCTCGGAGGAGATGACGTTCTTGTAGTTGTTCAGTCCACCGTCGGCGTCGACGATCGCGCCGGCCCTCGCGTACGGCGCGTAGATGTCGGCGTGCGCGACGGATCCGGCGGCCAGGAAACAGCTCGCGGCGGCCAGGACGAGACCGCCGGCCAGGGAATGACGCAGCATGGATTACCCCCTTTGGTACACCCGCAGAAGAGATCTGCAGCGGCACGCTAAGCCAGGGGAGGCGGCGGCGCCACGAACCACCCCGCGTCATGACGTTCAAGGAATCTTGACCGCGTCGGGCCGACGTCCGCGCTGGTCAAGGCGGCATGATGGTGCCCGCGCGCGAGCTTTGAGGGGTCAGTGCTGTCCGACGGCGGAGACGGGCACGGCCGCCGAGTCGGGATCGCGCCGCCCCGGCAGCGCCAGGGTGATCGCCGCGGCCGCGAGCGCGGCCCCGCACCCGATCAGCATGCCGGTACGGAACCCCGCCTCCGACGGCAGCGCCCGGCCGCCGAAGTCGATGGTCAGCTGCGACAGGACCAGCCCGACCACCGCCGCCGACACGGTGGTGCCGATGGAGCGCATGAGCGTGTTGAAGCTGTTGGCCGCGCCGGTCTCCGAGCGGGGCACCGCGCCCATGATGAGGGCGGGCATCGAGCCGTAGGCGAACCCGATGCCGACGGCGCACAGGCAGGTGACGATCAGCAGGCCCCACGGGCTGCCGAGCAGGAGCATGGAGGAGCCGTACCCGAGGGCCATGACGAGGCTGCCGACGATCAGCGTCACCTTGGGGCCGCGGGCGGCCGACAGGCGGGCGCCGACCGGTGAGACGATCATCATCATCAGCCCCGACGGCGCCATCCACAGACCGGAGGCCAGCATCGACTGGCCCAGGCCGTAGCCGGTGGCCTCGGGCAGCTGCAGGATCTGGATCACGATGAGCGACTGGGCGTACATCGAGAAGCCGACCACGATCGAGGCCACGTTGGTCAGCAGGACCTGGGGCCGGGCGGTGACCCGCAGGTCGACCAGGGGGTCGCGGACGCGCAGCTCCCACCAGCCCCACACCGGCAGGACGATCGCCGCCGCGGCCAGCAGACCGAGGGTGGTGCCGCTGCCCCAGCCCCAGTCGGCTCCCTTGGAGACGCCGAGCAGCAGGCAGATCAGGCCCGCGCCGAGTCCCAGCGCGCCCACCAGGTCGATGCGGCCGCGCGCTCCGGCGGGCGTGGGCGGCACCAGCAGCCGGATGAGGACGCCGACCGCGAGGCTCAGCACGGCCGTGGCCCAGAACAGCGCCCGCCAGCTGGCGTACTCGGCGACCGCGGCGGCCACCGGCAGGCCGAGCGCGCCGCCGATGCCCATGGACGAGCTCATGAGCGCGATGGCCGGGCCGAGCCGGTCGGGCGGCAGCACGTCGCGCAGGGCGCTGATGCCCAGCGGGATCATCCCCATGCCCATGCCCTGCAGGCCACGGCCGATGATCATCGGGGTGAGGGAGCCGGCCAGCGCGCAGACGACGCAGCCGAGGACGAGCGGGACCGTGCAGACGAGCATCATGCGGCGCTTGCCGTACAGGTCGCCCAGCCGCCCCATCACCGGCGTCGTGACCGCTCCGGCCAGCAGTGTGGCCGTGACCACCCAGGAGGCGTTCGACGCCGAGGTGCCGAGGAGCACCGGCAGCTCGCCGATCAGGGGCACGACCAGGGTCTGGGTGAGAGAGGCGACGATGCCGGCCACCGCCATCACGGTGACGATGCCTTGGGGGCGGCCCCCGGAACCGGGCTCGGCCACGCGATTCCCCCTTCTGTGATCGACGCGAGAGCGGTGTGCACTCTACACATCGAGTGTTTCATGCACACATCGGGAGACTCGTACCCCGCCTGCCTGCTTCGGGAAGGTGGAATCCACCGGGGCTCTGGTCTAACTAAGGCGATCGCCTTAAAGTTGATCGGAATGTCAACGATGGAGGGGCCGATGAGCGACAGCCTGCCGAACTACCCGTTCGACCGATCCGCCACCCTGGAGCCGCCGCACGAGTGGGCCGAGCTGCAGGCCGGCTGCCCCGTGGCGCACGTGCGGCTGCCCAGCGGCGACACCGCCCGGCTGCTCACCCGCTACGACGACGTGCGTACCGTGCTCACCGACTCGCGCTTCCGCCGCGGCGGCGGGGACGCCGCGCGCGTGTCCACCACGAAGGACGGCGGCATCTTCGCCCGGGCCGGCGAGGGCACGGACATGCGGGAGGGGGAGGGGCACATGCGCTGGCGGCGGCTGCTGAGCCGCTCCTTCACCATCAAGCGGATGGAGGCCTGGCGGCCCCGCGTGCAGGCCATGGCCGACGAACTCGTGGACGAGCTGGTCAAGTGGGGCTCCCCGGCCAACCTGTCGGCCGGGCTCGGGCTGCCCCTGCCGGTACGGGTCATCTGCGCGCTGGTCGGCGCGCCGAGCGCGGACCAGGACAAGTTCGCCCGCTGGTCGCAGGTCATGCTCACGCTGACCCGCTACAGCCAGGCCGAGGTGGAGGAGGCCTACCGGGAGTTCGACGCCTACGTCTCCGCCCTCGTCGACGAAAGGCGCGCCGACCCGGGCGACGACCTGCTCAGCGAGCTCACCCAGATCTCCGACAGCGAGGACGGGCGGCTCAGCCACCAGGAGCTCATCGCCACGGTACGCGCCCTGCTGCTGGCCGGCCACGAGACCACCTCCAACATGATCGCCGTCATGGCGGCGATGCTCCTGTCGGAGCGTGAGCGCTACCAGGCGGTCATCGACGACCCGGAGCTGATCCAGGGCACCGTGGAGGAGGTCCTGCGGCTGGACACCACGCTCAGCGTCATCGGCTTCCCCCGCGTCGCCACCGAGGACGCCGACCTGGACGGATCCGTGGTGCCGGCCGGAGCGACCGTCATCCCGTGCCGCCCGGCCGCCAACCGCGACCCGCGCAGGTTCGACGAGCCCGAGCGGTTCGACCCGCGCCGGGCCAACGCCGCCCAGCATCTGAGCTTCGGCGCGGGCGCCCACTACTGCCTCGGCCAGCCGCTGGCCCGCCTGGAGCTGCAGGTGGTGCTCGGCACGCTCGTCCGCAGGCTGCCCACGCTGCGGCTGCGCGACGGCGTGGAGGACCTGCGGCTGCGCAAGGGGCTGCTGTCCGGCGGGCTCGAGGACGTGTGGGTCACCTGGTGACCTCCGCGCCGGCGTCGGCCCGCTCCGCCCTGGTCAGACACGTGATCATGCGTACGGCCGAGCGCCTGTACGCCACCCACGGCCTGGCCGAGGTCTCCCTGCGCCAGATCGGGCAGGCCGCGGGGCAGCGGAACAAGTCGGCGGTGCAGTACCACTTCTCCGGCCGCGACGACCTGATCAAGGCGATCCTGGCCGAGCACGCCGAGGCGATCGAGCGGCACCGGCTCGCCCTGGCGGCGCGCCGGGGCGAGCCGGGGCCGCGCGACCGGGTCGGCCACATCGTGCTGCCCCGCATCGAGCACCACATCGAGCTGGGCACCCCCTCCTGGTACGGCCGCTTCCTCGCGCAGGTCACGGTCGAGCCGGCGCTGCGCGAGTACGCCGTGCGGGCGCACCTGAACACGGCCTCGCTGCGCCGCCTGCACGACGCCGGCCACCCGGGCAGCGCCCGGTCGAAGGACATGACCCGGCAGCTCATCGTGCACATGTCGGCCGAGCTGGAGACGGAGCTGGCCCGGGAGCAACCGCCCGCCCCGGTCGCCGCGGCGGCGTGGCGGCGGCTCGGCGCGGACCTGGTCACGGCCGTCACCGGCCTCACCATGGCCCTCGGCACCCTGGGCGGCACCGCTCAGGACGGACCTCGCGGGTAGCGGGGCGCGTGCGGGCGGTACTCGCCGTGCCGCACCGCCTCGCGCAGGGCCGTCAGGAAGGAGTCCGGTCCGTCGAAGTCGGGCATCTCCAGGTACGCGGCCCCGATCCCGTCCGGGTCGTGCGCGTCCGAGCCCACCGTGCCGGGCAGCCCGTACGCCAGCGCCGTCCGCAGCGCGGCCCGGTTGTGCTCCTGGTCGGCGACCTTGGCGTTGAACACCTCGACCGCGTCGATCAGCCCGGCCGCGCACAGCTCGACCAGCTCGGCACCGACGCCCGAGCGCTGCGGGTCGTACGGGTGCGGCGCGCACACGATCCCGCCCTGCGCGCGGATCCGCCGCACCACCTCGCGGGCCGCCAGCACGTACGGGACCCGCTCGGTCAGGAACAGCCCGATCAGCTCCCCCGAGCCGGTGCGGATCTCCTCACCGGGCACCACCCGGGCCCCGATCTCCCCGGACAGCCGCTCCGCCGTCCCCGCGAGCTGGTTGTGCTCGGTGAGACAGACGACGTCGATCCGGTGGGTCGCGACCCGCTCGGCGAGCTGGGCGATCGTGGTGACGGCGTCGCCGGACGCGACGGTGTGCACGTGACAGTCGACCCGCACCCAGCCGGGGCGCACGTCCCGCGAGGTGTCGGGAGGAAGGATCACGAGGCGGGCCCGCCGCTCGGCCGCACCGGTTCCGGACGGCGGCCGGGCTGGCGGCGGCTGAACAGGGAGGCGAGCACGGCGAGCACGGAGACGGCGGTCAGCACCCCCAGCGCGATCCGGTAGCCGGTGACGAGGTGGGCCACGTCGCCGGGGGAGACGTGCGACAGGGTGCCGGCGAAGACCGCGGGCCGCAGGGCGGCCGGCAGCGGGCCGGTCACGAGCGACAGGGCCAGCGCCGTGCTGACCACGACGCCGGTGTTCTGCACCATGAGCCGCATCGCGTTGACGATGCCGACCCGGTGCGCGGGCAGCCGGTCCAGCAGGGAGGTGGCGGTGGCGGGCATGAACATCCCCGCCCCGGCCCCGACCAGCACCATCCCCAGGCAGATCACCGCGTAACCGGCGTCGGCCGAGACGAACGACAGCAGCACCAGGAGCCCGGCCGTGCCGACGACGTTCCCGAGCAGGGCCGTCATCCGCGCGCCGAGCCACCCGTGCAGCGGCCCCGCGCACATCGAGGCGACCGTCATCGCGACGGACAGCGGCAGCACCTTCAGCCCGGCCGACACCGGATCCTCGCCGTGCACCGCCTGGTAGAACAGCGCGATCAGCAGCACGACCGCCATCCGGCCGACCGTGCTGAGGAACGAGGCCAGCAGGTCGAGCGCGAACACCCGGTCGGCGAACAGCCGCACGTCCACCACCGGATGACGGCTGCGCCGCTCGACCAGCACGAACACCGGGACGAGCACGGCGAACAGTACGATCCCGCCCAGCACCACCGGATCCGTCCAGCCGAGGTCGGCCGCCTGCGACAGCCCGAACAGCAGCCCGCCCAGCGACACCAGCACCAGCAGGTTGCCCGGCACGTCGATGCCGCGCTCCCCGGTGGCGGCCTCGGTGCGGCGCAGTGTGACCGCGCCCCAGACCAGGCAGAGCACGCCGAGGGGCACGTTGTACCAGAACACCCATTCCCAGCCGAACCGGTGCGTCAGGAACCCGCCCAGCGTGGGCCCCGCGAGCTGGGCGACCGAGAAGGAGGCGATGTAGATCCCCATGCCGCGGCCGAGGTGGCGGCGCGGGAAGGCGTCGGTGAGCAGCGCGGCGCTGTTGGTCAGCAACATCGCGCCGCCGGCCGCCTGCACCACCCGCAGCCCGACGACGTACCAGTCGGTCGGCGCGAAGCCCAGCAGCAGGCTGGCGCCGGTGTAGACGGCCAGGCCCCACAGATACAGCGAACGCCGGCCGAACATGTCCGCCAGCCGGCCGAACACCACCATGAGCACGGTGTTGGCCAGCATGAACGACAGCAGGATCCAGCTCGCGGCGGCGGCGCTCGAATCGAAGTGCCGCACGACCTCGGGCAGCGCCACGTTCAGCGAGCTACTGCCGAGGGCGGTGACGATGCTGGCCAGGCCGACCACCGACAGCACCCGCCACGCGTAGCGCAGCCGCGCCCGCTCGTCCTGCTCGGCGGGAGGGCTGGGGCGGGCCCCCGAGGTCGGTGCGGGTGTGGGTCGTGGCATCGTCAGAACGTGACCAGGGAGCGGATCACGTCGCCCGATCCCATGGCCGTGAACGCCTCACCCACGTCGTCCAGCGTGATGCGCCTGCTGATCAGCCCGTCCAGGTCGAGCCGCCCGGCCCGCCACAGCCGCAGCAGCCGCCCGAAGTCCGTGCGCACGTCGCCGGAGCCGTACAGGCAGCCGAGCAGCCGCCGCTCGGTGGCGAACAGCTCGGCGGCGCTGAACGACACCATGTCGTCGGCGCTGCCGGCGCCGACCACGACGGTGGTGCCGCCGCGGCGGGTGGCCCGCCACGCCTGCCTGATGGTCTGCGAACGGCCCACGACCTCGAAGGCGTAGTCGAAGCCCCGCCCCTCGGTCAACTCCTCGGCCACCTCGTCCAGTTCGTCCGGCGTGGCCGTGTGCGTGGCGCCGAACCCGCGCGCCACCTCCAGCTTCTCCGGCACGCGGTCCACGGCCAGCACGGGGGCGGCCGCGGCCAGGGCGGCGCCCTGCAGCACGTTGATCCCGACGCCGCCGCAGCCGATCACCAGGACCGACGAGCCGGGCCGGACCCGGGCGGTGTTGACCACGGCGCCCACGCCGGTGAGCACCGCGCAGCCGACCACCGCCGCCACGTCGAACGGCACGTCGTCCGGGATCGGGATCGCCGCCCGCGCGTCGACCACGCACTCCTCGGCGAAGCAGCCCACGCCGAGCGCGGCGTGCGCGGGCTCGGCGCCGAGCCGCAGCGCGGGCGGCCCGGAGGGGCGGACGCTGACGCACAGGTTCGGCTGGCCGCCCAGGCACAGGTGGCAGGCGCCGCAGGGCGGGATCCAGGACAGGATCACGTGCGTGCCGACCGGCGGGCCCGTCACGCCCGGCCCGAGCTCGACCACCTCGCCCGCGCCCTCGTGGCCGGGCACGAGGGGCAGGCGCGCGGGCAGCCTGCCCTCGCACATGGACAGGTCGGAGTGACAGACTCCGGCCGCCCGCAGCCGTACCCGCACCTCCCCGGCCCCCGGCGGCCGCAGCGTCAGCTCGTCGCTGACCTCGACCGGTTTGCCCGCCTCGCGCAGGACGACGCCTCGCATGTGATCTCCCCCGGGATTCAGAACTGCACGGACGTGGTGGTGAGGAACTCCTCCAGCCCGAAGCGGCCGTACTCGCGGCCGTACCCCGACTGCTTGAAGCCGCCGAAGGGGGCCAGGCCGTTGTGCGCGCCGTCGTTGATCCGGATCTGCCCGGCCCGCAGGCGCCTGGCCACCCGGCGGGCGCGTTCCGGGTCGGCGGAGCGCACGCCGGCCGCCAGCCCGTACGCGGTCCCGTCGGCGATCCGGACCGCGTCGTCCTCCCCGTCGTAGGGCAGCACGACCAGGACCGGCCCGAAGATCTCCTCCTGGGCGATCCGCGATTCGGGCGTGACGCCGCTCACCACGGTCGGCCGCACGTAGTAGCCGCGCTCCAGCCCCTCGGGGGCGTCCGGCCCGCCGGTCACGACCGTCGCGCCGGCCGCGGCCGCCGCCCGCAGATGATCGCGTACGCGCTCCCGCTGTACCGCCGACACCAGCGGCCCGAGCCGCGTGGCCGGGTCGCGGGGATCGCCCGTCGTGTACGTCCGCGCCTCCTCGGCCGCGATCAGCTCCGCCTGGGCCAGCCGCTCACGCGGGACCAGCAGCCGGGTCAGCGCCGAGCAGGTCTGGCCCGAGTTGAGGTAGCAGGCGCCGACGCCCTTGCGTACCGCGTCCTCGAAGGCGGCGTCGTCGAGGTCGTCGAGCAGCACGTTCGGCGACTTGCCGCCCAGCTCCAGGGCGGTGCGCTTCACCCCGGCGGCGGCCAGCTCGACGACCCGCCGCCCGGCGCGGGTGGAGCCGGTGAAGGAGATCATGTCCACCAGCGGATGCCCGGCCAGCGCCTCCCCGGCCTCGGGTCCCGTGCCCGAGACCAGGTTGAACACGCCCGGCGGGAACCCCGCCTCGTGCATCACGTCGGCCAGCACGAACGCGTTGAGCGGCGTCACCTCGCTCGGCTTGAGCACCACCGTGCAGCCCGCGGTGAGCGCGGGGGCGACCTTGGCCGCGATCTGGTGCAGCGGATAGTTCCACGGCGTGATCGCGCCGACCACGCCGATCGGGTCCCGGTAGACCACCGAGTCGCCGAGCCGTTCCTCGAACTCCAGCCCGGCCGCGATGTCCGGCATGGAGGCGAACGTGCGGACCGGCGCGCCCACCTGGATGGGCCGGGTCAGCCGGAGCGGCATGCCCAGCTCGTCCACGATCATCTCGGTCAGCTCGTCCGTGCGGTCCCGCAGCGCGTCCGCCACGGCCGCGCACAGCGCCGCGCGCTCGGCGGCGGGCCGGGCCGACCACGCGGGCAGCGCGGCGGCCGCCGCCTCCACGGCTCTGGCCACGTCCTTGGCGTCGCCGCGCGGCACCTCCGCGAAGGCCTCCTCGGTGGCGGGGTTCACCACCGGTATCGCCGCGCCGCCGCCGGCCGGAACCCACTCGCCGTCGACGTAGATCCGATGTGGCATGGCCCACCTCAGGTATGAGAGCTTAATTCTAGATTTCGATTCTAGATTCACTCCATCCCGCCGTCCAGGGCGTGGGCCATGCCCGCCGGGTCAGCCGATGCGCAGGGGAAGCGCACGAGGCCCGCGCACCTGGCTGGCGGCCCACGTCACCGACGCCGGATCGGCCAGCTCGAACACCGGAACCCGTTCCAGCCACACCTCCAGCGCCACCCGCAGCTCCATCCGGGCCAGGTGGGAGCCCACGCAGCGGTGGATGCCCAGCCCGAAGGCGGCGTGCCGGTTCACCTCCCGGTCGATGACCACCTCGCCGGCCCGGTCGAACTGGGCCGGGTCGCGGTTGGCGGCGGGGAAGGAGAGCAGGACCCAGTCGTCCTCCTTCATGTCCACGCCGTTCCAGGTCATGTCCTCCCTGACCAGGCGGGCCATGGTGACCGGCGCGTAGGCGCGCAGGAACTCCTCCATCGCGGTCGGCAGCAGCCCCGGCTCCGCCACGAGCCGTTCGCGGTCGGCCGGCGTCTTGGCCAGATGCCACAGGGACGCGCCGATCGCGCTCCACGTCGTGTCGATCCCCGCGATGAGCAGCAGCGTCATCGTGCCGACGACGTGCAGGGGCTCCAGCTTGCGGCCGTACAGCTCGGCGTTGATGAGGTACGTCGTCAGGTCGTCGCGCGGGTTGGCGACATGGTCCTGAATCTGCGCCACCAGGTAGTCCGTGAGCTGGTCGAAGCCCTGCAGCCGCTCGTCCTGCGGCTTGTTGATGCTCTCCAGCGCGATCTCGACGAACCTGGCGAAGCGCGGGCCGTCCTCCGGCGGGAAGCCGAGCATGTCGGAGATCACCCGCATGGGGATGTGCTGAGCGTACTCGCGGGCGGCGTCCACCACCTCCCGGCCCTCCATCTGGTCGATCAGCGCGTGGCAGAACGCCCTGGTCGCCTCCTCCCGCTTGGCCACCGCCGACTTGGTGAACGCAGGCAGCAGCAGCTTCCTGGCGTCGTGGTGGAAGGGCGGATCGGAGGAGATCGGCGGCACGGCTCCCACCGGGGCCAGGTCCTTCGGCGGGCGCACGTTGCTCACGATGATGGCCCGGGAGGTGAAGCGCTCGGTGTCGTACGCGACCGCGGCGACGTCCTCGTACGTGGTGGGCAGCCACACCCCGCCGAACCGCTCGGTGTGCGCGATCGGGCAGCGCTGCCGGAGGTCGTCCTGGATCGGATAAGGATCGGCCGCCCATACGGGATCGACATGGGAGAAATCGGTCGCCCAGTCGGAGACCGGGTCGGTGACGATCTCGGTGACGGTGCCGATCGGGCGGCTCTTGCGCTGTTCCTCCAGTTCCTCGCCGAAGCGCTCGCCGGCCGTCATCGCAGCGCTCCGTCCAGCACCTCGATCGCGCGTTCGGGGCAGTTGGACGAGGCCAGGCGTGCGCCCTCCTCCTGCTCAGGCGGCACTTCGCCACCGCCGAGCACGGTGCCGTAGCCCTCGTCGTCCTCGCCGAACAGGCCGGGCGCGAGGTCGTAGCAGCGCCCGTGACCATGACAACGTCCGGGGTCGATCTGTACCTTCATGGGCTCTCGTTTCCCGTCTGTGGTGGGACACGTCGTTGAGCGAATTAAAAAAGCGTTCATTTGCCCAGTCAAGCCCACGGGGCTTCATCAGGCCCCTCGCTGTCTGGCGCGCTTGCAGATGTCAGAACGGCACGGGAGATGTCAGAGAACGTGGCAGCAGGCCATCGGGGATGTGAGCGTGTGAGCGATAGATGGCCAGTGGGAGCAGTAGCTGGCCACTTTGAGAGCGGTAGTCGGCCACCCCTGAGCCGAAGCACCCTAGTTGTCGTGGAAGCGGGCGTCCTGTCACCGGGGTGGATCGGCGTCAGCGTGCTGTCCGGCCAAGGTCTCGAGCTGGTCCCTCGTGACCATGGGTGTCGACAGGCTGTACTTTACGGTCGTGATCGACTACGGCGCCGAGGCAGAGCGGATACTGCAAGGCCCTCCGAGCAAGCTCGCCTTCCGTGCTCTCTGCGCTGCTCTGGGCCGTGCGGACAGTCCGCAGGAGTTCCTCTCGTCGTGTGAGGAGCGACTCGCTTCGTGGCCTGACACGGAGCGCGAGGCACCGTGGTCCTGGCTTGCCGCGCTGAAGGCCGGCCACACGAAACCGGTCTGGCCTCTCGTCCGATCACTGGCGCTGAAAACCGAACGCTGCGGCACTCTCGACGCCGTCCTGCCGGATCCACGCGCTCATCCTGAAGTGCGTGGCGTAACCCATCTCGACCTCGCCTGGTACGCGCGCGATCAACTCTTGGCATTGGTCGAAGCGATGGACCACTGGGACAACCTGCGGTCGATCCAGGTCCGGGGTCTCACCGAAACGGATGAGGAGTTGGTCGCAAGGCTCGCTCGCACTTCTGCCATAAGGCGGCTCGAATCGCTGAACCTGGTGGACGTGCGGGAGGACCTGCTCCATTTCAGGAAGCCACCGTTCCGCCCGGTCGCCGGGCCGCCGTGGCGGCTGCGGCACTCGAGTCTGCGGGCGCCTGATCTGGTGCGCCTGATGCGTTCGGGACTTGTGCCGGACCTGCGCTCCGCCGATGTACTCGTGTGCGACATCGAGGAAGCCCAAGCCCTTGCTGACTGTGAGGGCCTCGCCCAGCTCGACCACCTGGCGATCGGCTTCCGCTGCGGCCACGACGGACGCCAGCCGCTGTGGAAGCCGTACTTCGGCAATATCATCGAGCAGGACGACAGCGCATGCGAGGCGTTCTTCGCACATGCCGATCTCGCGAACCTGCGTACCCTCAGGGTGCTGGGCAAGTCCATGGGACTGGGTCGGGAGGGACTCGGTCATCGGGGCGTGGACGCCATCATCGCCAGCAGCGTGCTCCCTCAGCTGACCGAGCTGACCCTGGAACTGCTTCCGGTCGGCGACGCGACCATCGTGAACATCCTCGGGGCGATCAACCACGATCGCATCGAGAAGCTGGTGCTCGCAGATCTCGTCGCCACGGACATCACGACCGGAGCGTTCACTGCTGCAGGAGCCTTTCCGCGCCTGCGCCACCTCGACCTGAGCCGCAACCGGCTCGGCATGAACGCGGCGCGGCAACTGGCGACCGACGTTCGGATGCCCGCACTGGAATACCTCGACCTGAGCGGCCGCAAGAGTGGCTCACCGTACTACGGGCGCCCCGACATCCAACCGGTCGGCGACGCCGGCGCCGGCGCATGGGCTTCGTCGGACAACGCCGCGAAGTTGACGTACCTGAACATGGCCGCCACCGGGCTCGGAGTGGACGGCTTCGCCGCCTTGATGAAGTCCGAGCAGCTGCAGCGGCTCAAGACCCTCGACCTGTCAGACAATCCAGTCGGAACCTGGCCCAGCGCGCTCGCGAACGCCCCGGTCTGGCGCACGCTGCAAACCTTGAACGTCTCCGAGTGCGGTCTCGGCGACGACGACATAGAAGCACTCACGGCAACGATCTCCGCGCCCCGCCTCCGCGGCATCTCGCTGGCCTACAACAGCGTCGGGACGCGCGGCGCGATAGCCCTCGCCTCGTGGGCGATGCTGCCCCAGCTCTGGGACCTGAACCTGCACGACAACATCATCGGGGACGACGGCCTGATCGAACTCGCCACATCCCGAGCAGCCCAGCTGCTTCTCGAACTTGACCTTGAACAAGACTGCTGGAACGCCGGCACGCGAAAGCACGCTCTGCCACTACCGGCAGAAGTCATCGACCAGGCATCGTTTCCCAGCCTCGACACGATGTTCCTCGGCGTCGTCGACGAGTACCACGGCGCCCGATACTCCAGCGGATTTCCCAGCCACGTCCGGGAGAGCCTCGCATCAGCAAGCACCACTCGCCCTGAGCTGGTCGCCTTTCTCACACACCTCGACATGGACGAATCCGATGAGCCCGATGATTCTGATGGGCAGAATGGCAGCGCCGACCACGACTTCCGCACAAAGCGTTCCGCACGCCACATCAAGTACCTCGACGAGGCCCGGGACTTCGCTCGCCGCATGATCGAGGGAAACATCGGCTGGCCCCCTCCAGCCTCGGACGGCCGGCGATCGACCGCGATTGCCGAAGCCAGCGACAACCAGCGTGCTTCTGACGGCGCTGGTGACAAGTAGCGCGCCGAATCTGGGACAGCTACCGCGCCTTCCTGCGACCACAAGCCCAGGTCACAGGCACCACTGGTGACAACTATCGTGCCTCGGCACAACTCCCCCGCCCCCGTCACGAAAGACAGAGCCCTCACAGGCCCGCGTTCTTTGCGGAAACAGGTGGTACGGCTGGTTCCGGGGTCTGTCCAGTAGACCGAACAGTCCCCCTGGCCGGTGAAGGACTACGCCCCTGGGAGAGGGTTACATCGCCTCAGGCGAGCCCGCCGGGACAAGCAGGGCAGACAGGGCATCAAATCCATCGGTAGTTTCTGATCATGTCCGATGCCGACTTCGCCCCCCTCCGCGTCACTTACCGGTCGCCCGAGCTCGGCCACACTCGCCTGCGTTCCGCGTAATTCAGCGGGCTGAAGGCGCAGATTCGGGGTCTGACCAGGGGTGACATGGATGTGTCCACCTGGAGGGCGTTTCTCTAGG
>NZ_PVNG01000017.1 GCF_003001935.1 Nonomuraea fuscirosea
CTGACTAGACAGATCTACACCCACCGGGCAAACAGTCCAAAGGACCGTGAGTGCAGAGCGGGCATACACTCATCAACCATGCCTAAACGCCCACTTAGTGGGGATTTAGGCATGATTGGTTTGCCTATGCCCTAGCTTGCGGTCGCAGGCTTTTAGGCTTTTTGTCCTATAGACACAGAATTGCGCATCCATCATCGATGATGGCAGCACCCGTTTATCTGCCAAATGACACCCGAATTCCGTTTGGTCTAGAAATGAGATAGACGCTCCGGGCCGATCGGGGGACACTACCGATCACCTGTTTCGGGTAGAAGCTCCGCCATGAGCGAGCGGAAGCCGTATCCCAGTGACATATCCGACGCCCGCTGGGCCTTAATCGAACCCACCTTGACCGCCTGGCGGCAGGCCAGACTCGACCGCCGGCCCACCGGTCAACCAGCCTCAGTCGAACTACGGGGCGTCTTCAACGCGATCCTGTATGTCAACCGCACGGGAATCGCCTGGAAATATCTGCCACATGACTTCCCGTCGTACAACACCGTCTACGCCTGCTACGCAGCCTGGCGCGATGAGGGAATGTTCGCACAGCTCAACTACGAGCTGACCGGCCTGGCCCGCGTCAAGGAAGGCCGCACGGCCGAACCGACCGCCTGCGTCATGGACACCCAGAGCGTGAAGACCTCCACCAACGTGCCCCTCACCAGCCAAGGAACCGACGCCGCAAAGAAGATCGTCGGCCGCAAGCGCGGCATCGTCACCGACACACTCGGCCTCATCCTCGCCGTGACCGTCGCCGCCGCAGGCCTGTCCGACAACATCATCGGCAAAGCGCTACTCGATCAAACCAAAAGCGCCTACCCGACAATATCCAAAACCTGGGTCGACACCGGCTTCAAGAACGCCGTAATCGAACACGGCGCCACATCAGGCATCGACGTCGAAGTCGTCTCCAAAAAGCCGAAACCCGTGGCTTCCATGTCGTCAAACGCCGATGGGTCGTCGAACGCAGCCTGGGCTGGCTTATGCTGTATCGCCGTTTAACCCGCGATTATGAAACCCTACCCGCCAGCTCCCAAGCCATGATCCATGCCGCGTCAATCAATAACCTGACCAGGCGCATAACGGACGAAATCACCCCAACCTGGCGAGGTGCTTACTAGAACATAAGCCGCAATCTACTAAAACCAAACGCGCTCTCAGAGCAACCGGAAACCTGACCAGCCCCGGGGCCATTCCAAGCGCTCAAACACTCGCGATCATCGAGCTATCCCGGTGCCGGAACAAGAGCTGACCCGGAGCCGGATTCAAGCGCTGATAGTCACCCGTTCGATGTGTACACAGGTTGAATTCGTAGAGTCATAGAGTCGTGACGGTTCGCCGTTGCTGGTGTACGACCGATGTATGCGGTACGGGCAACGAGGCGGGTACACGCCCGCAGAGCAGGAACGACGGGAGCGGCTGCGGTTACAGGCGGCCGGATGGTTCGAGGACGGGCATGGCACCAGGCAGATCGCTCGTGAGCTGCGGGTTCACGAGCGGACGGTGGCCAGATGGCGCATGTCCTGGCGGGAGGGCGGCATCGAGGCGCTGCGCTCCAAGGGGCCGGTCTCACGCGAGAAGCTGACGCCGGCGCAGTGGGCACGGCTGGAGACCGAGCTGAAGCGGGGCCCGCTGGCGCACGGGTTCGGCGATGACCAGCGCTGGGCCCTGGGCCGGGTCAAGACGCTGATCGGCAAGCTGGTCCATATCGGCTACACCATCGAGGGCGTCGGCAAGCTGCTGCGACGGCACGGCTGGTCGGTGCAGGTCCCGGCGCGGCACGCGATGGAACGCGAAGAGCAGGCCATCGCCACCTGGGAGCAGGAGGTGTGGCCGGCCGTAAAGCCACCGCGGCGGACCTGGGCGCCTACATCTGCTTCGAGGATGAAGCGGGTCAAGGGCTGAGGCCGCCGAAAGGACGAACGTGGGCACCGCGCGGCGCCCGCCCGGTGGTAACAGTGCGCGGCAAGGGCAGCGGCCGGGTCAACATCGCCGGCGTGGTCTGCTACCGGCCCGGGCACCGCCCGCACCTGATGTACAAGCTGCTCATCTACCACGGGCGTAAGGACGAGCCCAAGAGCTTCACCTGGAGCGACTACCGCGACCTGATCGTCGCCGTCCACCAGCAGCTCGGCACGCCGCTCGTGTGGTGCTGGGACAACTTGAGCGTGCACCTGGCCGCCGAACTGGCCCGCTTCACCGAGGCCAACGCCGACTGGTTACGCATCTACCGGCTCCCGGCCTACGCCCCCGAGCTGAACCCGGCGGAAGGCATGGTCGCTGATGCGGCGCACCATGGCCAACTTCGTGCTCACCGACCTGACCGCACTCGTCCGGATCGTCAAACGCAAGCTCAAGAAGATCCAGTACCGGCCCAGCTGATCAATGGCTGCCTGGCACAGACCGGACTCATCATCGAGGAGACCACCGTGACCACATGACCGGCTCTACGAATTCAACCTGTGTAGCAGGGCGATTGCCCGCTGCGCCGCCCGCGAGTGACTGTGGCCAGGGGCGGCCGCCGCGGTGGGGACTGCCGATGAGCGCGGGTCGGTGAGCATTTCGGCGATGCGGTAAGACGCGGCCAGCGGCGAGGTCATGAGTGGCTCCTGACTGGCTCTGGTCCGTAATCGGTGGTGGCGCTGGCTGATCCCTGCCAGGCTGTGCCGTGCTGAAGATCGACGATCTTTCGGATGTTGTGTTCGCGGGACTGTCTGCCCTGGTCATCGAGGGTGTAGAGGACGAGGGCAACTACATCCGGGTGATGGCCCGTACGCGCGATGAACCGATGCCGTGCCCGGCGTGTGGGATGCCGACCGGTCGAGTGCACAGCTACGACGGTCGGACGGTCAGGGATGTGCTGGTCGACGGGCGGCCGGTGATGGTGTCGCTACAGGTTCGGCGGCTGGTCTGCCCAGCGCGGGGATGTCCTCGGCAGACGTTCCGTGAGCAGGTTCCCGGGCTGCTTGAGCGCTACCAGCGTCGGACGAACAGGCTGACCGGCCAGCTAGGCGCGGTGGTGCAGGAGCAGGCCGGCCGGGCTGGACCGGCGGCATGCCGCCACCCTCACGGAACCACCGCGGTCCCAGCGGCATCGACACGCCGCACGCGACGGCGGTCGCCTCGCTCTGCAGCTCCTCGGCGATCAACCGCCAGAAACGCTGCCGCTCCTCCCGCCGATTGACCGGCGGCCGTCCCGGTGATTGAGGCGGCAGACGACCAGCCTGGAGCGCCGCGCGTGCTCTTCCCTGCGCCACAACACCCCTCCTCGGGGATCAAGGTGTTGCGACGACCAGTTGAATCCGCCCTGCGCCCCATGATCGCTGTGAAACAGTGAGCCGGCCAGGCCGCCCCGGGCTGCCGCGGCCATCATCAGTGCGTCGGCGACCAGGTCGGTGCGCATGTGATCGGCGATCGACCAGCCCACCACCCGGTGGCTGAAACAGTCCAGCACGGTGGCCAGGTAGAGGAAGGTCCCGTCGCTGAGCGGCAGGTAAGTGATGTCGCCCATGTACTTGCGGCCCGGCTCGGCAGCGGTGAAGTCGCGGGAGAACAGGTCCAGCACCGGGGTGGCGGCCGCTCGGGGATGGTGGTGCGCACGCGCCAGCGCAGGCGGGTGCCGGCGATGGCGAAGGCCCGCATCACCCGCGCAACGCGTTTGGTGTTGATCACCATGCCCTGGCCGCGGAGTTCAGCGGTGACGCGCGGAGAGCCGTAAGTGCCGCCGAACTCGGCGTGTACCGCGCGGATCTGCGCCGCCAGGGCCATATCGGCGGCCTGGCGCGCAGCTCGGCGGCCGGCGGCCGCGCGCCACTTGTAGTAACTGGCCCGATTGAGACCGATCACCTGGCACAACCGCTTCGCTCCGAAGGTGTCCCGGTGGTCGTCAACGAACTGGAAGCGGTTCAGGATCCGTCAACTAACTACTGCCCGGTTTGATGTTGGTTTCGTAGGCGGTGATCTCGTTCTGGAGTGCCTCGATCGAGCGGGGTGGGTGGGTCCGGCGGCGGGGCTGGGCGAGGATTGCGGCGAGGTCGGGGGCCGCGAAGCCCAGCAGAGGCCTGGTCCGGTGGGCATGGGAGCTGAGGGTGTTGCGGTCTCGGCCGAGTAGCCGGGCTGCCAGGGTGAGCGTGACGGTGTTGCGGTGGTTCAGGGCAGCGGCCAGGACGCGATGTCGATGGTCGAGAAATCCGAAGCCGGGTTGTATCCGCGCCGGTTGATACCCTTGCGCTTCTCGCGTTCGGCTTCGGCCAGGGTCCTCCGCCAGGGCTCGAGTTCTGTCACGAGCCGGTCGAACTGGTCGCGGATTATGCCGGTCAGGGCAGGGTGGGTGAGCAGGTAGGTGGCCTCGGTCGGGATCGGGGGCGCCTTCGCTTGTTCGGGTTCGGCCAGTGGTGCTGTGCTGGGGTCATAGGAGGCGATGGTGTAGTTCCATTCGCCGTGGAAGTCGTCGCGCTGGACGCGATGCAGGAGCACCTGGCGCTGCTCTTTGGTGAGCGTGCGCCCGGTGGGGTAGTTGTTGTCGTCCAGGACGGCGCTGACGGTCAGCCCGGTGCTGGTGCGGGTGGCCGAGATGCTCTGCAGCAGCACCTCGTAGCTTGTCAGGGGCCGTCCGCACAGGCTGTGGGTGATGCGGGAGAACAAGCGATGCTCGACCTTGTTCCACTTTGATGTCCCCGGCGGAAAGTGCAGCACGGTGACGGCCAGCCCGCTTTCGTCGGCGAAGGCGGCCAAGTCGTTCTTGAACAGGTGGGAGTCGGCGGAGTTCGCTCCTCCGGAATCGGCGGTGATCAGTAGTCGGGTCGCGTCGGGGTAGTGGCCTTGGCCTTGCTGGTTCCACCAGCGGCGGATGGACTCCCCCGCGAACGCCGCGGTGTTGCGGTCGGTGCCCACGTTCACCCATCCGACGTCTTGGCCCAGGTCATAGACGCCATACGGGATCGCGACCGGGGTATCAGCGAAGGTGAAGTCGTGATCGGGGGCCGTGATCGGCTTCCCCTGGGGCCGGTAGGTGCGGCCGGCTCGGGCGAAGTCACCGATCGGTTCCTTCTTCTTGGCGTCCACGCTCACCACCGGCGAACCGTCGGCGAGGAACTGTTCGACCGTGGTGTTGATGTGCTGGAACTGGGCGTCGCGGTCGGGGACCTGGCTGCCGGCGCGCCGCTTGGCCATCCCTGGAGACTGAACCCCGTCGCGCGCAGCAGATCGCCCACCACCGGAGCGCTCGCAGGAGCCAGGAGTCCATGAACGCCCTGCCGTTGTCCAGATAGACCGCCTTCGGGACACCACGGCAGGCCCGCGCGGGGCGCAGCGCCGTGGCCAGGCGGACCACGTCCTCGGCGAAGCCGAACCGGGCGGCCATCACCGCGCTGGAGTGGTCATCGAGGAACCAGAACAAGATGGCCCGGCGCCGCTCCGGGCCGATCCGTGGCGATGGCATCGCCACGGCGGGTTGGCGCCGGACGCGCATACGACGCATGAGACGTCTCGGTCCACCTTTGAGCAGCCCTCCTGGATCCGACCGCCTGACGCTGTATATCACTGGAGACTCGACGGCGACAGCGGCCGAAGATCGTGCAATCTGACGATCAGCTGGGTTGCCGGCGCATCTGGCCGCTGATCGCCGTTACCCCCGACTCCTTCAGCATCACCGCAAAGACAGGCGCCCCGGCAAAGGGGCTCCGCCCGAAGTCATCTCTCGATGCCGGATGGACCGGGCGTATTCCCGACGTATTCCACGCTGCTGCCGACGCGTGCAACGATCACTCCGGTGAACCCCGGGACGCCGGGATCGCTCATGTCAGAAGCCTCCTGGAGGCCGTATTCCATCCTTTGGCCCCAGGCGCTTCGGCGGGCTGATCTTCGTGCGAGAGAAGGAAGAACGATGAACCCGCTCAAAACGGTCACCGTCGGCGTCGGTGTCGCGGTGGCGAGCGTCCTTCTCGCGCAGCCGGCCTTGGCGGCGAGTTTTCAACGGGATGTCGGAGACGGGATCGTCCGCTACGCCGACCCTGCCAACGAGTTGTGCGTCCGGGCCGATGACACCACAGGGACAGCGGGGTGGAGGTGACCCTGACTCGCCCGTGTCTGATCGGCAAGCTCATCGTCATAAGAGACAACAACATCCGGCACCCCGGCGCCACCTGCGCGGTGCTCCCCGCCTTCGGCAAGGTCACCTACCGGGCCGTCCACGAGAGCTACTGGAATCGCCTTGCGCGGGACGTTCACCTTCCAGACCTGACGCTCACGCAGGGCCCCCGCACCATGCATTGCCGCTTTTTGTCGTAATCCGCCACGAGGCGATACCTCGCACATCTCCCACCGCCGGCCACGCGGAAGCGCTGAAGTGCACGTTCCACGGCCAACCGAAACATCTTTACTGGAGGACTGTTGAAGACACGCATGCTGGGAGCCGCGCTGGGAATCGCAGTATGGGGCGGGCTGCTGGTGGCAAGCCCGGCGCAGGCGTGAGTCGAGGAGGCCTCCGCCTACGTTGGCCTCCCCATGGCAACAATGGTGGCGGGTCCGTCCGGGGGACCGTCGACTTCGTCAAGCCGAAGAAGGTCGTCGTTCGGGGCTTCACGGTGCGCGACATCTGTCCCGGCCTGGACGCCTACCTCTGCACCCGCGAACCCTGAGGCCGAGCCACGTCCACCACGGAACCGGCGTGGCCACGAAAGGAAGCCAGGCCCGAGTGCCGGGGCATTTCGGCCAGATCTAGAGCGCTTTATCCGCCGCACGCTGCGAGAAACCCCCGCAAGCGCTGCACCATTTTCCGAACCACGCTGCGCATATGGGAGACGAGGCTAGAGTGGCCGAGTTCTCCAGGAAAGGATCACCATGCTCGGCATTGTCCGGCGTTCTGCCCTTGCAGGCGCGCTCGCGATGAGCCTCGCCGTGGCCACCGTCGGCTTCGCACCTCCCTCGGCCGCGGCGACACCGCCGTACGGACTCCTCAAGCTGGTCTTCAGGTGTGCCCACGTGGGGAGCGTGTCGGTCAAGGTCGTGGGTCCGGGCGTCGCGGCCAGCGCGCGCGACGACAACGGCACGCACTACTTCCGGGGCCGGCCCGGCGCTTACCGGGTGAAGCGCCTCGCGAACGGACGCATCGCACCGAGATCCAGGCTCATCCAGATTCCGAAGTTCTCGACCCGCACCGTCAATGTCTGCTCCCTCAAGTGGCCCGGGCGCCCGTGACCCTGGGCCGCCATTCTTGACCTCGCTCTCGCAAGGACCGTCTGCTCGGGCTGCCCCGCGCACCGGACCCGTCGATGCCAGCCGCGACGGGGTCGTGGGCGGGCGCGAGGTACAGCGACGGCACAGCGGCACCATGCGGTCACTTCGGGGGCGTCAACGGCAGGCCGGGATCGAGCGGCGTCGGCCGGAGGCCGTGGCCGCCTGAAGGCGGGCGGCCGGCTTTGCCGGCTGCCACGGCGGCGCCCGCGCGTCGTGCAGGCCGGTGGTCAGCAGCACCGCCGGGTACGGCACGCCTCCCTGAACCGCAAGTAGGCGTCGATGATCAGCAGGGCATGCAGGCGCGCCTCCGTGGTGACGCTGCCGAACTCCGGCACGTTGATCGGTCCGCTCTCGCCGAACTCGTTCCGCGTGCCGTTCACCGTCGGCACCTGGATCGCCATGGCCGCCCACAGATCGGGCCGGCGCACCAGCGCGCCGCCGGTGGGGCGCCTGCTTACCGCTGAGGTCCGCGCCGATCTGGAGCGGATGCTGGTGGTGGCTGCGGGGCTGGGGATGACCCGGCTGGAGTGGCTGGTCAGCCCGGCCCGGGAACGCCTCGGCGACCTCGGTGAAGACCGCGATCGACAAACTGACCTGGTTGCGCGCGATCGACGCCCACCAGATGGATGTGTCGGTACCACCGAACGAGTCGACGCCATCAAGGGTCATCTTCGGCACGTCCCACGAGGCGCGGTAGACGACCTTGCCGTGGGCCGGGATATTTTGTGGTGCGGGCTGCACGGGGAGTTGGTTCCAGGGGCCCGGAGCCGTGGGGATGGGCAGCCACGCCACGCGGATCTTGACGTTGTTCGCCGGCCAATCGCCTCGGTTGTGCACGGTGATGTCAATGGTGTGATTTCGGCCTGCGGCTAGGACGTTCCTGCCTGCGGGGCCGGTCATGTTGATGTCCGGACTCTTCCAATCGCCGGCGCCGGGAGGCGGTTCGATGCGGAGTTGCGGTCGCTGCGCGGGGTCGTACTGAACTGTGACTTGAGTCGTGTTGTCAACCGGGGTTTTGTCGAGGACCAGTCTGAAGTTGTGCCCACGAGGGGACATGACCGGACCCTTCCCCTTCCAGATAATCCGAGAAGGCGCGAGCGCATTCGTCCCAGAAGAAATCTCTTTGCAGCCTCAGCGGTGACCACCTCGCTATGCCGGCTGTCACCGGCAATTGATCAGCTGTGTTGCTACTACGCCTCGAACGCGCCTCTGGACGGCGGGGCCGGGCCTCATGGCGCCGCCGCCGGTGACCACACGACCTATCGCGTCTTCGCGGACGTCGGGCTGTCCGCTGCGAGTTGGGTTAGCACGTCGCGAGGCACATGTACGCCGTGATTGCGCAGGTTGCGGATGAATCGGGCGGCGAGTGGATCCGGTTCTGCGGACGTCACCGCCACCAACTGTCTGACCCATCGTGGTGAGAACGATCGCACTGCGCCAGGAAAACCATCGCTGACCGCACTCACGGGGCACACGGCGATTCCCAGGCCGGCGGCGGCGAGCTGCGGTGCCGCGGTGGTCACCGCTGTCCTCATGACGGGCTCCGGGCGGACCCCGGCGCGGGCGAACGAGCGATCGAGCCAGGCGCTGAGGCCGTTCTCCGGTGCGAAGTGAACCAGTGGCGCACCTTCGAGATCCTCCAAGGGCACAGCCGGCCGTGCGGCCAGGGGATGGCCGGTGGGTGCCGTCAGCACGATCTCTTCCTCGGCGACCGCGGTGGACGTGAAGCGGCCGGGCACGGGAGCGGGCATCAGGGCCAGGTCGGCCTCGCCGGAGTCGACGAGGCCGTGGAGCTCGTCCGGCGACGTGGATTCACGCAGGGTGATCGCCACCTCCGGGTGGCGGCGATGCCACTCGCGAATGACCGGGGCGAGCACGGACACCAGGCTCTGCGCACAAGCCAGCCGCAGCGACCCTCCGGTCGCTTCACCGGCGGCACGAGCCGACCTCACCGCAGAGGCAGCCGCTTCGATCGCCCGTCTGGCATCCGCTACGGCGGCCCGCCCGGCGGGAGTGAGCCGGACCCCCCGGGGCTCGCGGCGAAGCAGGGTCGTTCCTGTCTCGCGCTCCAGCGTCGCGAGCTGATGAGAGACGGCGGGCTGCGACGAATGCAGCAGCCGCGCGGCCTGGGTGATCGACCCGGAGTCCGCTACCGCGACAAGGCACTCCAGCGCCCGAAGAGAAGCCATCCAAGAATTCTATGGCATGTCCTCGAAGTATGAATATTTCCGAGGGAATCCCTTCAGGGTCATCGATTGCTCCACCTCACGACACCTTCTCGTCCAAGGCGAGCGAGGGAACCGCACTAGGAGGAGGAGAGTTTCATGGCGCAGGCGTTCGTCACGGGGGGTTCTGGGTTCATCGGCCGGGTGCTGGTACGCCGGCTCCTCGACGAGGGGCACTCGGTCCGTGCTCTGGTCAGAAGTGAGGCGTCGGCTGCGAAGGTGGCGGCGCTGGGCGCGGAGCCCGTCCGGGGCGAGTTGACCGACCCGGCCACGTGGCGGGACGAGGTGACAGGCAGTGACGTGGTGTTTCACCTCGCTGCCGAGACGGACGTCGCGGCCGACCGTGAGCGTCATGAGCTTGTGACGGTTCGCGGCACCCAGGCCGCCGTCGATGCGTCCCGCTTCGCGCGGGTTCCTCGGTTCGTCCACTGCGGGAGCGAAGCCGCGCTCCTCGCCGGCGACCCGCTGGTGGACATCGACGAGACCGCGCCGCTGCGGCCGGACTCGGAAGCCGCCTACTGTGCGGTGAAGGCCGTTGCCGAGAAGATCGTGCTCGACGCGGACGCCCCGGATTTCGCCACGGTGTCGATCCGTCCGAGGTTCGTCTGGGGTCCCGGCAGCATCCTCATCGAAGGCCTGGTCGCGGCGGCGAAGGCGGGGCAGTTCGCCTGGATCGACGGAGGCCGGCACACGACCGACGTCACGTTCGTCGACAACGCCGTCGAGGGGCTCATGCTCGGATGGCAGCGGGGCCGGCCAGGCCAGGCCTACTTCATCACGGACCGGCGCCGCGTCACCCTGCGCGAATTCATGGAGACCTTGTTCGCGGTCTATGGCGTCGATGCGCCGATCCCCGACCTCGATGCGGAGACGGCGGATCGCGAGGTTCCGGTTCCCGTTCGCTGGTTCCTCGGGCAGCCGTGCATCCTGCGGACGGACAAGGCCGCAGCCGAGCTCGGATACGAGCCCATTGTTTCGCATGCCGCCGGTCTCGACGCTGTCAGGGATTCGGTGGCACTCAGCGGTGTGTGAAGGCTTCACATCCATTCAAGCAGAAGGAGACTGAAATGAAGATTGTCACAATCGGAAGAGGAACGATCGGCGGCGGGCTGGCCGGCCTGTGGCGGGCCGCAGGACACGACGTCGAAGAACTCGGCCGTGATGGCGGGGATGCGTCGGACGCTGACGTCGTCCTAGTGGCTGTGCCCGGCGACCAGATCTCGCCCGCCTTGAGCAAGCTCACGGGGCTTGAGGGGAAGATCGCGATCGACGCGACGAACATCCTGCCCGCGCGCCACGGAGACTTTCCTTCGTACGCCGAGGAGGTGAAATCCTTCACGGGCGGGCCGGTGGCCAAGAGTTTCAACATGAACTTCGGATCGTTGTTCGGCGCAGTGCGCGAGCAGCGAGTACGGCCGAGCAATTGGTACGTCGCCGACGAGGCCGCCCGCGAGATCACCGAGCGCCTCATCCGCGACGCCGGCTACGACCCGGTACGCGTCGGGGACCTCTCCCGTGCCCGCGACTTCGAGAACGCGGTCTGGCTGCTCATGGGTGTGGCCCCGACAGGAGGTGTGTTCTATCGATTCGCGGTGCCCGGCGAGCTCTGATGAGCGCTCGCCCGTTCCCTTCACCATCTGGAGGTTGATGTGTTCGAAGCAGTAAATTGGCCGGAGGCCATGGTCCCCAGCCGCTCCCCGATCCACTTCACCAACGAGCTCGAGGTCGCGGCGTCTCCCGAAACGGTGTGGTCCCTGCTGGTGGATCCTCAGGCCTGGCCCCGCTTCTATCCTGGCGTCGAGCATGTCCGGCTGCTCGACGGCCATGACACGCTGCGCCTCGGCACGCGGTTCGAGACCAATCTGGCCGGCCAGGACGTCTTCGCGTCCGTGCGGGAGTTCGAGCCTGTGACGCGCATCGCCTGGGGCGGCCATCCCAAGGCCGCGGAAGCATCGAAGGCTTATCACGCTTGGATCATCACACCCACGCCGAAGGGGTGCCATCTCTGGACCGAAGAGACGATGCAGGGGCCGTTCTGGATCGAATTGGCCAAGAAGGCTCCCGACGTCTTCTGGCGCACGCACGAGCAACTTCTCGCAGCGCTAGCCAGGCTCGCGACCGAGCGCGGCGGCTCTCCCGCATGACATATTCGCTGAAGAACAAGGACGTTCTGATCGTGGGTGGCGGCTCGGACATCGCTGCCGCGCTGGCCGCCGATCTCCTCCAGGAGGGTGCGCGAGTCACGCTCGCGGGCCGGGACGCCGGGAGGACGGCCGCCGCGGCGAAGGCCATCGGTGACACCGTCCGGGCCATCGCCCTCGACCTCTCGGACGAGGAGTCGATCCGGGCGGCCGCGGACCAGGCCGGGACCGCCGGCGGGCTCGACCATCTCGTCAGCGTCGCTACGGAACGGGCCTCCGGACCGGTCGCCTCCCTTGAACGTCGCGCGCTGCTCGCGGCCTTCGACGCCAAGGCCGTCGGTCCGATCCTGCTGGCCAAGCACTTCGCCCCGCTGATCGCCGAGGGAGGTTCGCTGCTGTTCTTCTCCGGTCTGGGGGCCTGGCGACCGGCACCGGGAGGCGTCGCGATGGCGGCCACCAACGGCAGCGTCACCACGCTCGTCTCCGCCCTCGCCGTCGAGCTGGCGCCCACCCGCGTCAACGCCATCTCCCCTGGCGTGATCACCACCGACGCCTGGGACACCGCGGTACCCGACAAACAACGACTGTTCCAGCACGTCGCGGCCACCACACCGGCCCGCCGCGTCGGACGGCCCTCCGACGTCTCCAGCGCAGCCCGCGCGCTGCTGACCAACCCCTTCATCACCGGCGAGACCCTCCATGTCGACGGCGGCGGGCGCTGGGCCTGACTTCCGGCACACGCGACACTTCCGGCATACACGACGAACAAGGAGAAGTGGCTTATGTACGACAAAGTGAATTGGCCCAAGCAGTACGACCCGAAAACGTCGGCCATCTACGCGCTCAACGACATTGACGTGAAGGCGCCCCCTGAAGTGGTGTGGAAGCTGCTCGTCGACGCCGAGAACTGGTCGAGCTACTTTCCCCCCGAAGACCAGGTCAAGATCCGGAGCGGTGAGCCTGAACTGGCGCTGGGAACCAGGTACAGCCGGGTGACGGTTGGATTCCCGATGAGTCTCAACGTGACGGAGTGCGAGCCCTTCAGCAGGCTCGCGTGGGAGACGGTGGTCGACGGCGACGGCACCGGTTCGAGCGCGTACCACGGCTGGGTGATCACGCCCACGCATGACGGGTGTCACGTGCTGACCGAGGAAACGCAGCAGGGCCCCTTCTTCCTGGAGGAGCTCGGGCGCAAGCAGCCCGGTGCGCTCTACCGCTATCACCAGGACTGGGTCGAACGCCTCGCCCGCGCCGCAGAGGCGGAGGTCGCGAATCCTGGGTTCTACCGCAGCTCCTTTCACCGTTGAGCGCCAGGTTCGGCAGCTCTGTGCCGTTGAGGGCCTCGGTCCAGCCTTAGGTCCTGGCCCCTTCGACGAGCCGGCCGGGGACGGAAGGCGTGTCGGAGCGTTGCCGCGTTGTGTCCCGGAGCCGTCGGATCTCGGTGCGCAGGTCGGGCTGGGTGCAGAGCCGGGAACGGGAGATCTGGCCGTGGCGGGCCCGGCGACACCTCCCGATCGGTCTCGGCCATGGCGGCGAAGAACGCGAACAGCATCCGTCCGGGCCCGGCCGGGTCGTAGGTCCCGGCGAGCAGAACCGGGTCCTTGAGCCGGAGTGGGTGTACCGCTGGACCACTCGCGCGGTCGTATCTCTGGGAACCCGCGCGAGTCCGTGAAGTCGGCGACGTGAGGAGGCCGGTGCCGCCCCTCATGATCGATTGTAGGGTGAGGCATTCGCTCCCTCTTGCCTTCGACCCTCCGGAAGCGTCGCACGTTACGTCGTCACCGCTCAGCCCTGCCCGCACTCCTCCTCACGGCCCTGTACGGCGCCGCGCCGGCGGTCAGTGCTGTTCTCGGACGCGGACAGCACCGTCCTGGCTCTCGGTGCGGTCTCGAGCGTCCTGGTCATGATCTGGCTGGCCCGCTCCGCCCACGACCTGGCCGCCCCGCGCCGCCGACCGGCCGGCCGGGCCGCGCCCGAACTGCTCGGCGCGGGTGAGAGCGAGTGATCAGGACGTTTCCACATTTGCTGATATGTCCGGTGACGCCGGAGATCGGTCCGTAAGATCCCGCGCCAACGACACGACCGGACATCTGGAGATCTGTTGCACGCCTGGTATGGAGCGCTCGCCCTGACCCTCGGCGCCGTCATCACCCTGCACGGCACACCGGCGCCGGCCGGCGCGAAGAAGACCGCCACCGCCTCGGCCGGGTGCGGCGCGTTCGTCGTCGGCCAGCCGGAGGTGGCCGTGTCGGACGCCACCCGCGACCGGCTCGGCCTCAACGGCTGGCCCGACGGCCCGTTCGGCGTCACCGCCCTCGGCGGGGGCACGTACTACTTCCACATCGCGGCGGCCTTCGGCGGCGGCGTCACCTCGCGCCCGCAGCGCAACGTGACCGTCAAGGGCACGCTGGCCAACCCGGTACGGGACGGCGTCGCCTTCTCCACCCAGCTCCAGGGCGTGCCCGACGGCTACATCTGGGCCGGCGGCGGCGCGGTCTACCGGGACCCCGGCACCGGGATCGTCCTGCAGACCCTCCACCTGGAGCGGCGCGTCGCCGGCGACCAGTTCTACGCCGAGCTCCACCTCGGCCGGCTGAACCCCGCCACCGGCGTGACCACCTACCTCGGCAAGGTGGTGCAGCCCGACATCCCCATCGACCGGACCACCTGGAACGCCGACCTGGGCATCCCCCAGCTCACCGTGGTCGAGGGCGGCGACGGCGTCCGGTACCTGCACCTCTACTTCGCCGACCACCGCCTCGTCGACGGCAAGCAGGTGCCGGCCAGCCTGTCGGTGGCCCGCGCTCCCCTCATGGACGTGGTCGGGGCCGCGCAGAAGGGCACGGTCGTGCCCTGGCACAAGTACAGCGGCGGCGGAAAATGGGACGAGCCGGCGTGGGGCGGATCGTCCGCCGACATCAACCCCGGCCGGCCCATGGCCTGGGGCCCGCAGGTGGTCCGCAGCGAGGCCATGGACGCCTACGTCATGGCCGCCGGCGTCTCCGAGCGCGAGATCGTCCTGTCCACCTCGGGTGACGGCCTCGCCGGATGGTCGGCCGGCTTCCCGGTGGCGCGCGATCCGGGGTACTTCAACGCGTACGTGACGCCCGTCGGCAACGGCTCCGACCCCGCCGACCTGGGCACGGACTTCTCCCTCTACTACCTGCAGTGGCCCAGCCTCAAGCCGAACTGGGACAACGCCCGCGTCATGCGCCGCAAGGTGACCTGCGCGGACGGCCGCACGCCCGTGCGCAAGTCGTTCGTCCGGTACGTCAAGGACCACCACCACCTGGTCACCACCGGCACGCCGCCCGCCGGCTACACCCGCGAGGGGAGCTGGGCCCTGTGGTCGGCGCCGAGCTCCGGCACCCGCGCGTTGTACAACTGCAAGGGGGGCGGTGACGACTACTTCATCTCCGTCGATCCCGGCTGCGAGGGCAAGCAGACGACGATCGTGCAGACGGAGGGCTGGATCCACCAAGCGCGTCCGTCGAGCGCGTACGTCCCGCTCTACCGCTGCCAGATCCCCGGCTTCGGCGACCACTTCGTGTCGACCGCCGCCGACTGCGAAGGGCAGGGCGTCGTCAACGAGGGCCTGCTCGGCTACGCCCCGCCGGCCGCGTGAGCGCGGCCCAGCGGGCGGATGCCGTGCACCAGGTCGCGGAGGGGGTGCAGGACGTCGGTCGCCGTCGTGCGCGCCTCGGCGAGCAGTTTCTCGACCGCGTCGGGATCGTCCCGCAGCTGCCGCTGGGCCAGGCTGAGGCCGACGGCGATGAGCCGGGCCTGCGCGCCGTCGTGCAGGTCCCAATGATGCGTTCCAGCTCGACGGCCTGGGCGTCGAGGGCCTCGGTACGGGTCTCGGCGAGCTCCCGCACGCGTGCCGTGAGCTTCGCCTGGTCGGTGGGGGACAGGAGCGCGCGGGTCCACCGGGCGTGCCACCGCAACGGCCGCGACCACCCCACGACGGCCGGCGCGAGCAGGACGGTGCCGAGGACCGCGTCGAGCGCCATCCAGACCAGGTCCCGCCACATCGCCGGGTCGCGCAGCACCCAGTTGAACCACGACGACACCGCCGCCCACAGCCGGGAGCGGTGGTAGTCGTAGCCGGTCCAGTACCAGCGCTGTGGGGTCGGCTGGAGCTCGGGGCGGGGCAGGTACGGCCGGGCGATTCCCACACCGGCCCACCGTCCCTGCAGCCGGCGGGCCACGTCGGCCAGGCGGCGGCCGGCGAACACGAGCACGAGCAGCGCGGGGGACAGCACCACGCCGTTCAGCCGTAGCAGGACCAGCACCGGCAGGGCCACCAGCAGGGCGACTGGTACCTTGAGCGCGAGCACGTCAGGGACCGGGCCGACGCCTTGAGCGCGAGCCACGCCATCGACCGTCCCGACACCTCCGCCAGCCGTCGCACGCCGTTCATCCTCACCGGTGGGGCCAGCCCCATCCAACTCGGGGTCTGGACGGATGTTCCCCGGCGCCCGGTTTTCCTACCGTCGGAGCATGACCAACGCACCGCTGCGGCTGATGCGGATAGTCTCCGCCCTCAGTGCCGCGCTCGTCGTCGCGACGGCGGTCCTGCAATTCGTGTCGCCGTCCCTCGTCAAGCCGGTCGTCTGGATCCGCGCCATCGGCGTGCTGGCCCTGTCGTTGCTCGCGCTGCGCTGGACCGCGCGGGTACACGAGGGTCACCGTGGCGCCTGCCGGCGGCTGCTCTGGGTGTCGGTGGCGGGCTCTGTCGGCATCGCGGGTGCTCACCCTGCTGCCCGACACGCCCTATCCGATGTGGGTACGGGTGGAGCAGGCGATCCAGGGCGTCGTCCTGATCGCCCTGGCCTGGACCCTCACCCGTCCAGCCGTCCGCACTCACCTGAGGGCCGTCCGATGAACCGCCGCTCCCTGCTCCAGACCGCCGCCGCGGTGACGCAGGGTGGGCCGATCACCGGCGTCGCCGGCGCCGTGCCGCACCTGGTCAGCCGGCTGGTCTACATCTCGGCCTTCTGCTGCACCGCGCTGCCGACCGTCTACGACTACTACGTCACGGCCGAGGGCCGCTCCAGCCTCGTCCTGACGCTGCCCAAGATCGGCGACCCGGCCCAAGGCTTGACGCCCATGCCCGATCATGGTCCATGATCGGGACATGAACGCCTTAATCCGGGCGGCCCTGGTGGGGGCCGTGATCGGGATCGGGGAAGCCGCCCTGGCGCAGGTAGTGGATGACGACATCCTCGTGTTCCTGGCGATGCTGGCCATGCCCTTGCCCGCGGGGATGCTGCTGACTCTCTGGGGCCGGCTGCCCTGGTGGTGGCTGATCTCGATCCTGGGACCGGGTTTCATCGTCATGGGCTTCATCGCGGCTCCGGTCCGGCCCGCCGAGATCGCGGGGATGGGCGGGTGGGGCAGCCTTCTGGTCTTCATGGGGATAGGAGCGGCCGGCTACCTGTTCGCCGGGGCCACGGTGCTGCCGCTGCGCGTGGTGACGCGCATGGCCACCATCGGGACGGTCCTCGTCCTCGGCATCGCCGTCGTCCTGGGAGACAGACCCCTCTCGGCGCTGGTCGCCGCACAGATGATGGCGCGTGAACAAGTGCCCATCATCGCCACCGACCAGCCGGACTACCGTCTCGACTCCGTCAACGAGGAGGAAGGGATCCTCTTCCTCCGCTACGAGCGCCGGCGCGATGGTCTGGAGGTGGCCGTCACCGTCCAGGGACCTCATGGGCTGACGGCCGGCCAGGCTTGCGGCTCCGGGGTGCGGGGCGCGTGCAAGGAAGTGGCCCCGGGAATCTGGGGCGATCATCTGGACCTGGGCTCGACGCTGGTCACCGTGCGGGGGAACACGCTCGTGGAGGTGACGGGCGAGCTGGCGAAGGACGACCTGCTCGCGGTGCTGCGGGACGTGCGCCCGATGAACGCGTGGGAGCTGGCCTGGCTGGCGCTGAAGGACAGCTCCTACGACCTGGGGATGATCGTCGCGGGGTGAGGCATCCGGGGGCGTCCCGCGCGGCGGTGCCGTAGGACGGCAGGACGGCCCGGGCGGCGGGTTCGACGACCGCCGTGCCGAGGTCGTCCCCGGCGAAGGCCCTGTTCGAGTCGAAGGACTCGGCCTGTCGTTGACGAAGCTGTCACCAGGTACCCGCGATCGCGTCATCCCTGCTCAAAGCAGCCTGAAGTGGAAGAGGCCAACTGTGCGATCAATGCGCGGCTCAGTCGCGGCGGCGTCGTAGGACCGCTTGACCCGCACCGATGAGAGGGTGCAAGCGTCCTGCGAGTAACAGCGCGGTCCGACCGGGGACTGAGAGCCCGGTGTCTATACCTTGCTCGCGACCACCATATAGTTCTCGGCCTCAAGATCGAACGTGCTCACTTCCGTCCGGAGTCCGACCCGGTGCAGCTCGACTTCGAGTTCCTCGTACCGGTAGGGCCAGCAGGACAGCAGTTCCGAGCGGACGAGAACCGGCCCAGTCGCATCAACTTGCGCGATCGCAATCTCGATGTGGTGCTCCTCCTCCCAATGCGGCGCAATCTCCCAGCGGTAGACCACGACGGCATCGCGACCGTTCCGGCGGACGAGTCGGTCACTGATGTCCAGCCGGGAACCTCTGGCCCTCACGAGTTCCCAAGTGCGGGATGTGAGCACCAAGCGCCCGCCAGGGCGCAGAAGCCGTGACATCGACTCCAGAGCAGCACCCCTGCCTGTCGCGCCCGCGGCATGGTGAAGCGAGTTGCCAACGCAGAACATTATGTCGAACGTGTCGTCCTCGAAATGGTCGGGCAACTCTTCCCAGTTCGCCCGCATGGCCCGGACGGATGCCCCGAACTCCTCAGCCAACTCTGCAGTCCGACGAACCATCGCTTCGCTGGCGTCAGTTGCGACAACCTGCATGCCACGACCGGCGAGGCCAACCGCCAACTGGCCGGTTCCGCACGAACAGTCGAGGACGTGAGCGTTCGACGGCAGGAGACTGAGGACGTCGTCGAACGACGCAGCGAACTCGGCTGGAGGCAACTTCGCATCCGAGATGAGCCATTCATACACCTCGGCAAGCACGTCATATTCCGTCACAACCACTACCTCCATCACGCGGCAGACTCACGGCGGGGCGTCAGTCCATCATCGGAGCAAGCCGGGCACCAACGGTTTTCGCAAGGACAACCCGTCCGCGCATGCCGCGGATAGCGCGAGCTGATCCGCGTTATTCGCCGTGGCGTCGGTAGGGCGCCCGGGGCTCGAACCCGGAACCTGCAGATTAAAAGCGTCAGTGGTGGAACGCTGTGCGCTCGGCGTTGCTCGCTGGACCGCTGGTCAGTCGGGCGAGTGCGTGCCGGAGGTCGGTGACCAGCAGTGAGATCTCATCGCGGCCGATGCCGTGCCGGATCATGACGCGCTGGATGACGGTGTCCTGCTGGTCGGCCGGCAGGTGGTAGGAGGGGACCTGCCAGCCGCGCATGCGCAGCTGATCGCTGAGGTCGAAGAGGCTGAAGGGGGCGTTCGCCGGGTCCTTGAGCGTGTACGAGACGGCCGGCAGCGCGCCCTTCCCGTCGTACAGAAGCCGGAAGGGACCCATCGCGGCGATCTCCTCGGCCAGGTACTGTGCGGTGGCGGCGCACGCCTCGGCGATCTGGCGGTAGCCCTGCTTGCCCAGGCGCAGGAACAGGTAGTACTGGGCGATGATCTCCCCGCCTGGCCGGGAGAAGTTCAGCGCGAACGTGGGCATGACGCCGCCGAGGTAGTCCACGTAGAAGATCAGGTCCTTGGGCAGCAGCTCCGGCTGCCGCCAGATGATCCAGCCGACGCCCAGCGGTGCCATGCCGTACTTGTGCCCGGAGGAGTTGATGGAGACGACCCGCTCGACGAGGAAGTCCCAGGGCAGCTCCGGGTGGAGGAACGGCGCGATGAAGCCACCGGAGGCGGCGTCCACGTGGATGGGGATGTCCAGGCCCGTGCTCGCCTGGATACGGTCGAGCTCGTCGGCCAGGGCCTTGACCGGCTCGTAGTCGCAGGTGAACGTGACGCCCAGAATGGCGACGACCCCGATCGTGTTCTCGTCGACGTACTGCTCCAGCTGGTGGGGGCGCAGCCCGGTCGCGCCGCGCTCCAGCGGCACCTGGCGGAGTTCGACGTCGAAGTAGCGGGCGAACTTCTCCCAGCAGACCTGGACGGGCCCGCACACCAGGTTCGGCCTGTCGTACGGCCGGCGTTCGGCCTTACGCCGTTCCCGCCACCGCCACTTGAGCGCCAGGCCGCCGAGCATCGCGGCCTCGCTGGATCCCGTCGTCGAACACCCCATCGTGTCGTGCCCGCCAGGGGCGTGCCAGAGCCTGGCGAGGATGGCGACGCAGCGCGACTCGATGGCGGCCGTCTGGGGGTACTCGTCCTTGTCGATCACGTTCTTGTCGAGGCATTCGGCCATGAGCCGCCGTACCTGGTCCTCTGACCAGGTCGTGCAGAACGTCGCGAGGTTCTGGGCCGCGTTGCCGTCCAGCGACAACTCCTGGTGGATGGCCTCGTAGACGACGTCGGGCCGTGCGTGTGCGTCGGGCATCGCGTCCTTGGGCAGGGCTTGAGAGCTCACGGGGCCGACGAACAGATCACTGGAGTCGTCGATGTCCTCGGTGAATTTGACGCGGTGCAGCGCCACCAGTGCCTCCCCTGTCCGTGACCGCTAAGCGAGCGGTGCCCCGATCTTGAGCAGCGAAAAGCTACGCACAGGCAAAAGAGCTGGATCCTTCCGTGCGCAATTCGCCTCTTCGGCGCGCTCCGCTCGCCGAGCTGCGCGGCAACCTCATCCGGCTGTACCACCTCGGGCGTGGCGGATCGTCGTGTTCGTCGGGCGCGTACCGATGAGTTTCTGCTCGGTCGACGGTCATAGCCCGCAACGGTCGGTTCGGACTCGGCAGAGGAGCAGCACATGGTAATCGTCGCGGGGCATATCGTCGTCGACCCGCAGCAGCGCGAGCGCTATCTCGCGGACTGCGTGGGGATCATCGAGCTGGCCCGCCGCGCACCCGGCTGCCTTGACTTCGCCATCACCGCGGACCCGGTGGATGTCCGCCGTATCCACATCTTCGAGCGCTGGGAGTCGCAGGCGGCCGTCGAGGCGTTCCGCGGCAGCGGCCCCAGCGGCCCGCAGCGCGCCGCGATCCTCGCCGCCTCGGTGGCCGAGTACGACGTCGCGGACGTGCGCTCGCTGACCTGAACCGAGTGCGGGCGCCGGCTAGCCGGAGACATCGCGGCCGATGGCCCGCATGTGTTGTCACCGCTGAGAGCAACTTGTTCAAGACCGTCGGCGGGGTGGCTGCGACGGACAAACCTGTTTCCGACCGAGTGGCGGGGCGTCAGAAGTCCCAGGTGTCGTTGCGCAGGAGTACCACCTTTCCGCCGGGGCCCAGGCCGGTGACCGTGACGTCCGGGCCGCCGACCATGAAGTCGACGTGTACGCGGGAGGTGTTCACGCCCGCCGCGTCCAGCCGTACGGGATCGTCCGTGCGCAGGCGGGCGGGTACGCCAGGCGGTAGCCCGGCGCCCCAGGCCAGGTGGCAGGTGGCGTTCTCGTCCAGCAGGGTCTCCAGGTAGGTGACGCCGCTTTCGCCCACCCGCGAGGAACGGTCGACCAGAGCGAGTTCGCCCAGCCGGGCCGCTCCCGCGTCGGTGGCCTGGTGCGCGCGGACGACGTCGGCTCCGGCGCTCGCCCTGACATCGGTCACGACGCCGGCGGCGAAGGTCAGCTCCAGGTCGCGGATGACGGTGCCGTCGAGCGACAGCGGCCGGGTGGAGCGGACCATGCCGTCGACGCGCCGATGATCGGGGGTGGTGAACACCTCCTCGGTCGGCAGGTTGGCCTGGAACGGGCGGCCCTTGACGTCCTCCAGGCGGGCGGCGGTCCAGTGGGCGTCCGGGAGCAGGCCGATGGTCAGGTCGGTGCCGGGGCCCTCGAACCGTACGGCGTCCAGGCGCATCTCGGTGAGCCGTCGAGCGCGATCAAGCAGTTCGGCGATGCGCTGCCGCCACGCCGCGCGCGGATCGGGTTCGTCGAGACGGAGGATGCGGCGCAGGTGCCGCCACAGCCTGGCCTGGTCGGGTTCGCCGAAGACGGCACGGGCCCATTCGGGGGTGGCGTAGGGGACGATCGTCCAGCGGACCAGGTTGCCGAGCTGGAGCCGCTGCCGTGAGGTCAGCGACGGCATGCGGTCCAGGCCGACGCGTACCGGATCCAGTCCGGCCAGGAGGTCGGGGGCGGCGGCGCCGCGGATGTTGACGATGATGCCGCCGTGCCGTTCCAGCTCGTCGTTGCGGGCGTCGAGCCAAGAGGGCACCTCGGCCAAGGTCGCGGTGTCGGCGTGCCGGACGCGGGATCGTTTGGCGTACGGGTCGAAGTACCAGATGTCGGCGTACCGGGCGCCTCTGGCGTAGGCGGCCTCGGCCAGGGCGCGGGCGAGCGGGGCGTGCTCGATCTCGGCGTTGATCAGCACCCGGTCGTCCGGCAGCAGGGGGACGGCCACGTCGAACACGACGTCGGCATAGCCGGACAGGTCAGCGGGGGGAATGGTCAAGGTGGCTCCTTCGCGTTCGTTGTGGCGCATGGGCAGGAACGGCAGCCGCTCCGGCGCCGGACCCGGCCCCAGCGAGGGCAGAGCTTTCAGCCGGGCCGAACCGGTCGACGAGGGCCAGGGCAGCGCTGCGATCATCGTTCGTCACGCAGTTCGAGCAGGAGTGCGGTCATGCTGACCTTGACGCCGTCGTGCGGTGGTCCGGCCTTGTCGTGCAGGAGCGTCACGGCCTGGTCGATCAGGCCGACGATCTCCTCCCAGACGGGCCTGGCCAGCCATACCTCGGCGTCCATGGACGTGCGCGCGCGATCAGTCTCAGCCAGGCGTCTGGCCAGGTCAGTGCTCATCGCCTGGTGGACGAGTTGCCGTCCCTCGGAACGGTCGAGGCGCTCGCCGCTGGACGGGTCGTAGCGGTAGCGCAGTTGCGGGCGACCCCTGCCGGCCCGCGGCCGCTCGTCCGTCTGCAGGAGGAAGCCCGCTTTGGCCAGCTGACGCAGGTGGTAGCTGGCCGATGCGTGCGCGATGCCGAGTTGGTCGGCGACCTCGGTGGCCGACATCGACGCGCCGGTGAGCAGCGACACGATGCGGATGCGCAGCGGGTTGGCCAGGGCGCGCAGGGGGACAAGGTCATCCTGATTTTCCCAAGACACCTTGGGATTATATTCCCGCGAACGAGCGACCTCCGTTAAGGTGCACGGGTGCTGCTGACGATCCTGGGCGGATGCGGGGCGTGGCCGGCCGCGGGCCAGGCCTGCAGTGGTCACCTCGTGGAGCACGACGGGTTCAGGCTGCTCGTCGACCTCGGCCATGCGACGGTGCCGCGGCTGCTGGAACGGGTCGGCGCCGATCAGATCGACGCGGTGTTCATCAGCCACGGGCATCCCGACCACTGCGCCGACCTGAACCCGCTGCTGCGGGCGCGCACCATGCGTGACGACCCGCCGGCGCCGTTGCCGGTGTACTCGCTGCCCGGCGCTCTGGACGCGGTGCTCGCGCTGGACCGCCCGGGGGTGCTGACCGACGCCTATGCGCTGCACGAGTTCACCGCCGGCAGCGGATTCGACATCGGCCCGTTCCGCGTGCAGACCCGTCTGCTGCCGCACTCCGTACCCAATGCCGGCATCCGGCTGACGGCGGGCGGACGGGTGCTCGCGTACACCGGCGACAGCGGCCCGAGTCCCGACAGGGTGGAACTGGCGCGTGGCGCTGACCTGCTCCTGGCCGAGGCCACCCATGTGGAGCAGGTCCCGGAGGATTCCCGGCGTTACCTGACGAGCGCCCGTCAGGCGGGCCGGCAAGCCATGGAAGCCGATGCCCGGCACCTGGTGCTGACGCACCTGCAACCGGGTACGGACGCCTCAGCCGCGCGAGCCGCCGCTGGGGCCGCCGGATACGACGGTGAGATCGGCATCGCCACGTCCGGTCTCAGCTTCGACCTTTCGTGAGTCATCGAAGCAGCGCAGGAAGCGCCGCAGGGTGGATGCGTCGCCGGTGACCGTGGCGTCCGCAGCGTGTACGGCGGCATCGAGGTCCCGGCCGCCGAACACCAGGTCCTGCAGGACGTGCACGGCACAGGTGATCGTGGCCGCCGCGTCGGAGATCTCGCCTCGGGCGATGTGCAGCCGCCCGTCGGCGACTTCCGCGGAGAAGGCGTCGCTCCCGAGGCGCAGCTGGTAGCGGCCGCACAGATCGCCCGCTGCGGCGGGGGCGAAGGTGGTCTTGAGGGCGAACGCCAGCGCGTCCGGGCTCAACTCGGTCGCCGACGTGCTCGCAGGCAGGATGGAGCTGCCCCACCGGCCGAGCGCCAGCAGAACCGGCTCGAGCTCCCGGCCGCGCGGGGTCAGCTCGTAGACGCGTGCTCCAGCGGGCGGCCCCAGGACGCGGCGTGCGACCACGCCGGAGTCCTCGAGCTCCCGCAGGCGCTGCGACAGCACGTTGTGACTCACGCCGGACAGCCCGCGATGCAGATCCACGAAGCGTTTGGGGCCGAACACCAGCTCGCGCACCATCAGCAGGGCCCAGCGCTCACCCACGACATCCAGAGCCCGGGCGATGCCACACAGATCTCCATAACTACGGGAACCGGACACGCTACAGTTTCTCCTCTTCTAGGAGTAGCCTCTCCTGAGGTAGGAGTATAGACGAACCGAGGAGAAACGATGCCGCAGGTCACCTCCCGGGACGGTACGTCGATCGTCTACGAGCGGGTCGGCAGCGGTCCCGTCGTCGTCCTGGTGGGCGGTGGGCTGGACGACGGGGCGGAGAACCGGCCGCTGGCCCAGGAGCTGGCAGATGACTTCACCGCCGTCAACTACGCTCGCCGTGGCCGCGCCGGAAGCGGCGACGTGCAGCCGTACGCGCTGGAACGGGAGATCGAGGACCTGGCGGCGTTGATCGACGCGGTCGGCGGGCCGGCGCATCTGTTCGGCGCCTCCTCCGGGGGTGCGCTCGTGCTGGAGGCGGCAGCGGCCGGACTGCCCATCGGCAAGGTCGCCGTGTTCGACGTGCCGTATGCGATCGGCGACACCGCCGTCCAGGCCTGGCAGGCGTACGTCAGGCAGCTGCGCGTCGCGCTCGCCGACGGAGAGCACGGCGAGGCGCTGAAGCTGTTCATGCGGCTGGCCGGCGCGTCCGAGCAGGACATCGCCGGGGCGGAAGGCTCGCCGATGTGGCCGCCGCTGTTGAACCTCGCGCACACCCTCGCCTACGACGCCGCCTGCCTGGGGGAGGGGCCTCCGCCCGTCACGCGGCTCGCCACGATCGATCAGCCGGTCCTGGTGGCCACCGGAGCGGGCGTCGATCCGCACATGGCTGGACTTCCGGGCGGCTTCTTCGGCCAGGCCGCCGACGCTGTCGCCGCGCGCCTGCCCCACGCCGAGCGCCGGACTCTCGACGTGCGCGAGCACATGGTCAACGCCAAGGTCCTCGGCCCTGCGCTCACCGCGTTCTTCCACTCTTGACCGTTGCCTCACCCCGTTCTTCAGGCCATGCCCCGTTCCTGGGAGCGTGGGGGAGGATCGACTCGGCGTTGTGGGTGGTGAGGGATCGCCAGTTCTCGTGCTCGTCGGACAATGTCTTGTCGAGTGAGGTCAGCAGGTGCAGGGCGAGGTCGCGTCGGGTCCAGGCGTAGTCGCTGCCATAGAGCAGGCGGTCCGGGGCGGCGATGGCGGTGAGTGCGGTGATCTGTTGGTTCGACGGCATGCCGGCCAGGTCGTAGGAGAAGCGGCCGAGCGTTTCGGTGACCGTGATCCGGTCGGCCGGTTCGCCGCTGATCGTGCGGAACGCTTCGACGCGTTCGGCGAGCAGGGGCAGCACTCCGCCGAGATGGGGGACGATCAGGCGGAGGCGGGAGAACCTCGTCGCGGCGCCGCTGAGGATGAAGTCGATGACCGTGCGGGCGGTTTCGAAGAGGAACTCGATCATCGGCTGGGGGCGTCCCGACGACAGCGCCTCGTGGCCCGGGCAGGTGGTCGGGTGCAGGAGGACGACGGCGGCGCGGCGGTCGAGTTCGGCCAGCACCGGCATGAGCCGTTCGTCGGCGAGCCGGATCCCGGCGTGGTTGGACAGCAGGGCCACGCCGTCGGCGCCTAGTTCGTCGAAGGAGTAGGCGAGTTCCGTCAGCGCGCCCTCTACGTCGGGCAGGGGGAGGGTGGCGAACTGGCCGAATCGGTCCGGGTGGTCTCGTACGGTTTGGGCGCAGAACTCGTTGATCTCGCGGGACAGGCGGCGGGCGGCCAGGTCGTCGCCGAAGTGGGCTCCCGGTGAGGAGAGGGACAGCATCGCCTTGGCGATGCCGGCTTCGTCCATGAAGGCCAGGTGCTCTTCGGCGGTCCATCTCGGCCAGTAGGTCTCGGGCATGCCGTCGGGTCGCACATGGCCGGCTGCCTTGGCGGCCTCGATGTAGTGGGGCGTGGTGAAGTGGGCGTGGACGTCGATCAGGCCCGGCGTGTTCATGGATGGTTCCCCTGTCAGGCCACGGTGCGTGGCGGTGTGCGGTGTCTTCAGGTTAGGAAGGGTGCCATTGAGTGGCACGATGGATGCCACTCAGTGGAACGGAGATGTGTGGTGGCGGCGTCAGATCTGCCCGAGGCGGGCTTCGGGCCGGGGGTGGCCGTGCCGGCGCAGAAGGCGGGCGAGGCGGTGATCGACCGGGCCTTCGCGGTGCTGAGCGCGTTCGACGCCGAGCACCGCGTCCTGTCGCTGGCGGGTCTCGTTCAGCGGACGGGGCTGCCGCGCAGCACCGCTCTGCGCCTCGCGCGCAAGCTGACCGAGACCGGGGCGCTGTAGCGCCTCGACGACGGTCGTTACGTCATCGGCCTGCGGCTGCTGGAGATCGCCTCGCTCGCCCCGCGCGGGCACGGGCTGCGGGCCGTGGCGATGCCGTACCTGGAGGACCTGTTCCACGTCACCCACCAGCACATCCTGCTGGCGGTACGGGACGGCGACGCGGCCACGCTGGTGGAGCGGCTGTCCGCGCACGACGCGAGCCCGGCGCATTACCGGGTCGGCGGCCGTATGCCCCTGACCGGGACCGGGGTCGGCCTGGTGCTGCTCGCCCACGCGCCCGCCGACGTACAGGAGCACTTCCTCGAGCGTTTCGAGGAGGGGCAGAGCTACGACGGGGTGCGCACCGCCGAGAGTCTGCGCCGGGTGCTGGCCGAGGTCAGGCGGGGCGGCTACGCCATCGGGAGCAAGGCCGGGCCCGAGCCGCACACCACGGCGGCGGCGCCGATCCGCAACGCGGACGGCGTCGTCGCCGCCGTGTCCGTGGTGGCACCGAGCGCCGACTTCGACGCGGCGATCTACGTGCCCGCCGTCCGTGCCACCGCGCGCGCCGTCTCGCGCGCGATGAACGACACCCGCCGGATCGGCTAGCTCACGCGCGACGAACACCACTCGCCGGATCGGCCAGCTCGGGCGATGAACGACACTCGCGAGACCGGCTCATGAAAGGCCGATCCGGCGCGTCCCCGCCGAGCGCCGGATATCGCGAGTGCGGCCCCGAGCGGGGCTACAGCTCGCGGGCCGTGATCTGCGCCGCCGCCTCCAGCAGGCGTTTGGCCGTCCGCTCGACCTCCAGGTCCACCATCGACACGATGCCGAGACTGGCGTCCAGCGAGTGGCCCTCGCTGTCGTACAGCGGCACCGCGACGCCCACCGCGCCCGGGGTCAGGGTGCCGCGCGACACCGCGTAGCCCAGCTCGCGCGCCTCGGTCACCGCGGGCGGGTCGCCGGCCTGAGGCGGGCGGGACAGCATGATGGCCAGACCGCTGGCCCCCTGGTCGAGGGCGTGCCGGGCGCCGCTGCGCTGGGACAGGTGGAAGATCGCGTCGGGCGGCTCGACGACCGCCAGCACGACGGCGTCGGCCCCCTCGGCCACGACGCACTGCGTGGTGACGCCGAGCTCCTCGGCGAGCGTACGCAGGTAGGGGACGACCGCGCGACGGAGCTGCGGGTTGGCCTGCCTGGCGAGCTGGATCACGCCCAGCCCGAGCCGGTAGCGCCCCGAGCTGCCCTCCGCGGCCAGGCGGTGCAGGCGCAGCGTGGTGAGCAGCCGGTAGACGGCCTGCCGGTGCATGCCCAGCGACGTGGCCAGCTCGGCGACGGTCATGTCGCGGTCCTCGGAGGCGAGCAGCTCCAGCAGCCGCAGGCCCCGATCCAGGGTCTGGGACCCGCTGCCCTGACTCGCGCCCTCGCCGGCGCGATCACCAGTGCTCACGTCACGTCATCCCTACCGCCGTCGGTGCCACCGACATCCGCTGTGCCCGCATGAAGCCGGCCTGATCTCACTTCGAGCGTCAACTTCCACCTACCCGGTCGGCTGCCGCGTTGCGTCCAGCGATCCGGCCGAATGCCAGGCACTCGGCGATGCTGCCACCGCCGGTCGGATAGAGCAGGCCGTGTAGTGATCCTAGCTCTCCGGCGGAGTAGAGATGGCTGATCGAACCTCCCCGAATCGAGGCGACGCGAGCGTTCGCGTCACGGCGTGGACCGCCGACGGTGTGGGACCCTCCGGGCCAGAGCGGGACCGCGTAGTAGCGGTCGCCGCCGAGGGGGGTCAGCGTGACGGGATCACGGCCGAAGTCGGCGTCGACGCCGTTCGCGCAGTGCTCGTTGTAGCGCGCGACGGTCCGCTCCAGCGCGGCGGGGTCGAGCCCGCACACTACGGCCAGCTCCTTGACGGAGCCGGCCGACTGGATCCAGCCTTCGCGCAGCTCGGCGACGTTGTCCTCGCTCCAGGTGTAGTCACCGACCGGCCCGGCCGGCCCCGAGTACGTCGGCACCAGTGTCGCCCGCTCGAAACGCTCCTGGTCGAAGATCCACCAGGTGGGGATCCTCGGATAGGTGAGCGAGTCGGCGTCCATGGCCAGCAGCTCCAGGTTGGCGGCGTGCTGGCGGCCCGGCTCGCGGATGAAGCGCCGGGCCGTGCCGTCGACGAAGATCGAGCCCGGCGCCCGTACGTCGTCCGGCGGCCCGAACCGGCCCGACCCCCACAGGTCGATGCCCGTCCCTCCGGTGTAGCCGCCGCCGGGGAACCTGGCCACGAAGTGCCCCGGCCAGACGTTCATGTGCCACAGCTCCGCGCCGGCCTCGATCGCCATGGTGATGCCGTCGCCGGTGTTGTGCTCGGTGCCGTAGAAGTGGGCGGGGGAGATCGGCAGGTACTGCCGCTTGAGCCGTTCGCTGGACTCGTAGCCGCCGACGGCCAGCACGACGCCGCGGCGCACGCCGATCCGCCGCACCTGGCCGTCGCACTCGGTCTCCACGCCGACGACCGCGCCCGCCGCGTCGGTGAGCAGCCACCTGGCCGCGGTCCCGTACCGCACCTCGATGGCGCGCTCGGCGATCAGGCCGCGCAGGAAGCCGTGCATCGGGCAGCCGGTGTAGCCCTCGGGCGAGCCGGAGGGCTGCGCCTTGTAGACCCGGATCGACTCGTGGCCGGGCAGCGACGGGTGCTCGCCGTGGATGTTCATCTTCACGTACGTGCCGCCGTGCCGGTCGAGCCAGGCCGGGTTGGCCGCCGCCTCCTCGGCCCAGGCGCGGATCAGGGCGGGATCGACCGTGGACAGCTCGCCGTTGACCGCGTACATGGCCGACAGGTACGCGACCGCGCCCTCCAGGTCCTCCGGCACGAGGAAGAAGCCGGCCGCGTAACGGCTGTTGGGCCGGTGCCCCGCCGCCTGCTGCTTCTCGACGACGAGCACCTCGGCGCCCGCGTCGTGGGCGGTCACCGCGGCGACCGCGCCGGCGTCGCCCAGGCCGAGCACGACGACGTCGACGGTCCGGTCAAAGGGACCGGTATGGTGCATGCTGACCTCCTCCTGGACCGTACGTGCGCCTCATGCCTCTCCGGTGAGCCCGAACAGCCTGGCCGCGTTCTCCTTCAAGATCTTCGGCCGGACCTCGTCGCGGATGCCGATCTTGGCGAAGTCGCCCAGCCAGCGCTCCGGAGTGATCATCGGGAAGTCCGACCCGAAGAGTACCTTGTCCTTGAGCAGCGTGTTGGCGTACTGGATGAGCTGCGGCGGGAAGTACTTCGGCGACCAGCCGGACAGGTCGATGTAGACCTCCGGCTTGTGCATGGCGACCGCGAGCGCCTCGTCCTGCCAGGGGAACGACGGGTGCGCCAGGATGATCCGCAGGCCGGGGAACTCGGCGGCCACGTCGTCGACGTGCATCGGGTCGGAGTACTTCAGCCGCAGCCCGCCGCCGCCCGGCGTGCCCGCCCCCGCGCCGGTCTGGCCGGTGTGGAACAGCGCGACGAGCCCGTGCTCGGCGATGACCTCGTACAGCGGATAGGCCATCCGGTCGTTCGGGAAGAAGCCCTGCGTGGTGGGGTGGAACTTGAAGCCGCGCACCCCGTGCTCCTCGATCAGCCGCCGCGCCTCGCGCACGCCGGCCGCGCCCCGGTGCGGGTCGATGCTGGCGAACGGGATGAGCACGTCGGCGTGCAGGGCCGCCTGCTCGGCGATCTCCTGGTTGCCGGGGACCTGCTCGCGGCCGCTGAGGTACATGGAGTCGACGCCGAAGACGATCGCCGCCATGTTCCGCTCGCGGTAGTACTCGGCGATCATCGGGACGGTGAACTTCCTGACCTCGCCGGCCTTGAAGTAGCCGGCCATCGCCGCGAACCTGTCGTCGCCGTCGCCGGGCCCCTGGGTCTCGCGGACGGAGGTGTGCACGTGGGTGTGCACGTCGATCGCGTCCAGCGAGGTGACGTCGATCGTCATCACGCCTCCTCGTCGATGATCGCGGTGGCGGTGCCGGACAGCACCTCCACGCCGTCGGCGTTCACCGCCGTGAGGGCGAGCTCGGCACGCCGCTGCCCGTCGACCGTCAGCACGTCGGTGACGACCGCGGTCGCGGTGATGGTGTCACCGGGCCAGACGGGGGCCTTGAACCTGGCGCGGTAGCGCCGTACGTTCTCGTGCCCGAACCAGTCGGTCAGCACCCGGCCGGCCAGGCCCATGGTGAGCATCCCGTGGGACATCACGGTCGGATGCCCGGCGATCTCGGTGGCGAACGGCTCGTCGGTGTGCAGCGGGTTGTAGTCGCCTGAGGCGCCCGCGTACATGACGATCTGGGTGCGTTTGAGGTCCGTCACGACGACCTGGGACACCTGCCGGCCTGCCGTCACCGTCATGAGGGCTCCTCCTTCGTGATCCGCACCGAGACCGAGGTGGAGCGGGCCACCAGGTTGCCGTCGGCGTCGTGGAAGTCGACGTGCCGCTCGGCGAAGTTCAGCACGCCGGCCCGGCCGCTCTTGTGCCACGTCCGGCCCTGCCGCTTGCGGGCCGTCAGCGTCTCGCCGACGCGGATCGGGCGGAAGTACTCGAACTCCTGCTCCGCGTGCAGGCCGCCGGTTCCGCCGGACGAGCGGCCCGCGTCGGCTCCTGACCCGTTCCAGGGCTCGCCGGGCTTCATGCGCAACGGCCAGTCCGGGTCGAACTGGGAGAAGGCGATCGGGAAGGTGGGCGGGACGACGTCCGCGTCCTCCCCCAGGGCGCGGGCGAACGCCCGCACGTGGCCCCGCTCGATCGGAAAGGGAACATCGGTCACAGGGTCGACTCCTTCGTGGCCGGGCGCAGGTGGCCGACCGCCAGCTCCCGCGCGGACGGCCGGTTGATCTTGCCCGCCGGGCTGCGCGGGATGGCCTCGACCCGGACGATGGCGCGCGGGCGCTTGTACCCGGCCAGCCGCTCGCCCACGTGCCGGCTCAGCGCCTCGTCCTCGACCTCGGCCAGCGCGTCCGCGGGCGCGACGACGGCGACCACGATCTGACCCCAGCGCGGGTCGGGTACGCCGACGACCACCGCCTCGGAGACGTTCGGATGGGTCACCAGCGCCTCCTCGACCTCCTCGGGGAAGACCTTCTCGCCGCCGGTGTTGATCACACCGTCGCCGCGGCCGAGCAGGATCAGCCTGCCGTCCGCGTCCAGCGAGGCGAGGTCGCCGGGCACCGCGTACCGGACGCCGTCGATGGTCCGCCAGACCCTGGCGGTCCGCTCCGGGTCCTTGAGGTAGCCGACCGGCTGCGGTCCCGCGCTGGCCAGCACCCCGACCTGCCCGGTGCCCGGCTTGATGTCCTGGTCGTTCTCGTCCAGGATCCGGGCGACGGGGGACAGCGTGAACCGTCCGTCGGCCACGTCGGCCTCCGAGCGGGCCAGCGCCTGTCCGAAGGGCCCGCCCTCGGACGCCGAGATGTTGTCGATCAGCGTCATTCCGCCGCGCCGCAGCAGCTCCCGCTTGACCTCGGCGCTCCAGATGACGCCGGAGCTGGTCATCGAGCGCAGGCTGCCGATGTCGTACGGCCGCCCCGCCCGCTCGGCGGCGGCCAGCGCGTCGACCAGCGGCCGGCCGAACGCGTCGCCGACGATCACCATCTCGGTGACCGCGTGCCGCTCGACGGTCCGCCACACCTCCTCCGCGTCGAGGGAGCGGGAGGTGCAGAAGCAGATCGTCCCGCCGGCCAGCAGGGTGCGCAGCGCGTGGAACAGGCCGGTGCCGTGCATGAGCGGCGACATCGGCAGCACGACCGGCGGGCCGCCCTTCGCGCGCAGCTCGCGGACCCGCGTCCGCACCTCGTCCGGCGTCTGCGGCGGCTCCAGCCCGGCCTGGCGGAAGACGCCCCGCAGGATGCCCAGCAGGCCGTCACGGTCCCAGATCACGCCTTTGGGCCGGCCTGTCGTGCCCCCGGTGAGCAGGATGATGCCGTGCGGCGAGCCGGCGGCGGCGTCGCGGTGGACCGGCTCGTGCTCGACGGCCCGCTCGAACGGAACGACCGGCGCGAGCGGCTCGGCCTCCGCGCCGACCTCCAGGAGCAGGCGGTCGCCCGGCACCTCGCGGACGTGGGCGGCCAGGCTCGTGTCGTGCACGAAGGCCGCCGCGTCGGTGTAGTCGAGCACGTAACGCAGCTCGGGGGCGCGGTAGCGGTAGTTGATGTTGACCGGCCGCGCGCCCAGCTTGAACGCCGCGACGATGGTCTCCAGGTAGGCGAAGGAGTTGTACAGGCCGATGGCGACGGTCGAGCCGGGGCCGACCCCGTGCCCGGCCAGCGCACCGGCCAGCCGCGCCGCGCGTTCGTCCAGCTCGGCGTAACCGACGGTGCGCTCGCCCTGGATCATGGCGGGCCGATCGCCCGCCGCCTGCGCCGCGGCGCGCAGGGCGGTGGCGACGCTCATCTTCAGCTCGGCGGGTTCGGGCAGGTCGTTCGGCTCGTGGGCCATCCGGTCTCCTTCGCTGCGGTACGCGGCCAGCCGCTCATCCGGCACGGGGTGGGAGGTCATGGGTCCGTACATTGGAGATCATCGCGGCGTCCATCATCCAGTCACGCGCCCGTGGCGGAGCGGCGGCGATCTCCGACATCTGACGCTGGTACCTGCGCCGCTCGACCTCGTCCTGCTCGGCCATGGCGGTGGTGGTGCGGTGGGTGAGCTCCCTGACCGCCTCGATCGCGGCCTTGCGCCTGCGGTGCGCCCAGGCGTCCAGCACGTCCGGGCCGGCCTCGCCGTTCAGCACCGCGCCGAGCTGGATGGACAGGTCGAACGCGTCGTGGATGCCGCCGTTCAGGCCCATGCCGCCCATCGGGCTGTTGACGTGCGCGGCGTCGCCCAGCAGCAGCACCCGGCCCTGACGGAAGGCGTCGGCCACGCGCTGGTGCACCGAGTAGATCTTCCGCTCGCGCAGCGGCAGCTCGGGGTGGTCGCCGAACAGGCCGCGCAGCCGCTCGGCCACGTACGGGTCGGAGACCGCCTCCTCGCTGGTGACGTGCGGCGGCACCGAGATGACCACCCGCCACAGGTCGGGCACCCGCAGCACCAGCAGGTGCTCCACGGGGTCGGCGATGTAGTTGACGTCGCAGATGCCGGGCAGCAGGGTCTCCACCGGGTAGTCGATGCTCAGCACGAGATACCGGTGATCGTAGGTGAGTCCCTCGAACGGCGTGCCCAGCGCCTTGCGGACGGTGCTGCGCGCCCCGTCGGCGCCGAGCACCCAGCGGGCCGCGACCCGCTCGCCGGAGGCGGTGGTCAGCGCGGCCTCGCCGTCGTCCTGGCTCACGCCGACGACGCCGGTCCCGAGCCGGATGTCCACCCGGTCGTGCCGCTCCTCGATGGCGTCCTTGATGATCTGCGTGTACTTGTACTGTTCGAGCTGCAGCCTGAACGGATAGTCGGTCTCGCCGGCCAGCAGCCCGAAGTCGAACTCCGCGATCAGCCCGTCGCGCCGGTCACGCACCTGGTACTTCCTGGCGACGATGCCGCTCGACAACATCGTGCCGACGACGCCGAGGTCGCGGGCGATCTCGATGGTGGGCGGATGGAACGTGGAGGCCCGCCACTCGGTGCTGAGCCGCTCGCTCTCCTCCAGGACGACGACGGACGCGCCGCGCCGGGCCAGGGCGAGCGCGGCGGTGAGCCCGACAGGGCCGGCGCCGACCACGGCCACGTCGTGAACGCCCATCATCGGCTCCACTCGGCGATGTGCTCGCACATGGTCTGGGCCAGGTCGGGGCGGCCCTGGAAGTAGTGGTCCGCGCCCTTGATCTCGACCAGCTCGCGGCGGTCGTGGGCGACGGCCTCGTACATGGTGCGGGCGTGGCTGGGGAAGGCAGCGCAGTCCGCCGACCCGTGGACGACCATGACCGGCGCCTGCACGTGAGGGAGGGCGAGGTAGGCGTTGGCCCGGCTGCGGTCGTAGCTCCACTGGCTCAGCCAGGAGCGCAGGCTGGTGAGGTGGCCCAGCGAGGCCGGCTGGAAGTTGGCCACCCAGGGGGAGCCCCACAGGGTGCCGGCCTTGCGGTCGGACGGGTCGAGGGCCAGGTCCAGGAAGCGCGGGTCGGCGGCGGTGCCGTGGACGACGAAGGGCAGGTCGTCCGGCGCCTCCTTCAGGCCGGCCGGCGACTCCCTGGTGTGCTCGCGCAGCGCCTCGATCTGCTCGGCGGCCCAGCCGGTGATCCGGCGGTTGCGCTCGATCTGGGCGTCGCGGTAGCGCTCGACGAACTCCTCGCCGTACGCCGGCCCGTTGGCCGGGTCGAACATGTCGAGCGACCGGTCGCGGTCGAAGGGCCGCCGCTCGTCGGTGATGGCCGCGTCCAGCCCCTCGGTGTAGACGACCGCGCGGCCGGGGTGCGCCATGGCCATCACGATCTTGTCGGCCGGGATCAGGCCGGCGCCGGTCAGGTCCACGGGGTCCCCGGCCGGCGTGTGGGTGATGGTGGGGTGCTCGGCCTGCTCCTGGTAGAGCGCGGCCAGGCCGCCGCCGCCGGAGTTGCCGACCAGGACCACCCGTTCGTAACCCAGCTCGCGCAGGCGCCGGATCGCCGCGCCGACGTCCAGGACGCAGTTCTCCATGATCAGCGCGGAGTCGTTGCCGACGTAACGGGTGGCCAGGCCGACCGCGGCCACGCCCCGCGAGGCCAGCTCCTCCAGCGCGTAGTGGCCGATGAAGTTGGAGGCGGGGTGCACGATCAGCACGGCGGTCGTCGGCTGCCGCCGGTCGTCCTTCCAGAGGGTGGCCCAGATCTTCCCGCTCATCCGGGCGACACCGGAGTTGATGTCCAGGCGTCCGCCTTGGGACATCGGGATGGGCAGTAGTTCGCGGGACAGCACGGGCGGCTCCTGATCAGCGCAAGAAGGGCAGGTGGTGGGTCGGCGGCGCGCGCTACCCGCGTGAGGTCCACTTCCGCAGCGTCTCGGCGCCCGCTCTCGCGTCGTCGGCGGTCAGCTCGCGGGTCTGGTACGTGAGCTCGATCCGCACGCCGTTGGGGTCGAAGATGTACAGCGACTCCCAGACGCCGTCATGGTCGACGATGCCCACGCTCTCCACGCCCTTGGCGGCGAAGTGCGCCTTCCACTCGTGCAGCTCCTCCATCGAGTCGACGTTGAGCGCGATGTGCCGCACCCACGACGGCACCGAGTCGGGGCCCGGGTCGGGCATGTCGTCGACCTCGAAGAAGGCGATGGCGCTCCCGTCGCCCAGGCCGAAGAAGGTGTGCAGGTACGGCGTCTTGGCGCCGTTCGACGGGACCTCGTCGAGCTGGATCGCGGTGAGCAGCTCACACTTCAGCACCTCGGTGTAGAAGTCGTGCGTCGCTTGGGAGTTCCAGGTCGGATAGGCGATGTGGTTGAGCGAGCGCGGAGTGCGGAGATCGGCTGTGGCCATCATCTGATCCTGTCTGTGTCAATTATCGGACAAACAGTCCGAAATTTGAGTTGATTGTCGGGCGGTAGATGTCCGCTTGTCAACTGTCCGGACGATCGGGCGTTCAGATGACCAGGACGATGCGCAGCGCCTTTCCGGCCAGCAGCCGGTCGTAGCCCTCCTGCGCGTCGGTCATGCCGAACGATCCGGAGACGTACTCGTCCAGCGGAAGCCGGCCGTCCAGGTAGAGGCCCGCCAGGAGCGGCAGGTCCCTGGAGGCGACGCAGTCTCCCCAGATGGAGACCCTGATCGAGCCCCCGTTCAGGAACAGCCGCCGCAGCGGCAGCTCGACCGTGTCGCCCTGCCGGGGCGCGCCGACGACCACCAGCCGCGAGCCGGGGGCCCGCAGCGCGTCGGCCGTGGCGAAGGTGGCGGGGCCGCCGACCGCGTCCAGGACGACGTCCGCGCCCGCGCCGCCGGTCAGCTCCCGCACCCGTTCGACCGGGTCCTCGCCGAACGCGTCGATCACGTGGGTGGCGCCGAAGCGCTCGGCGGCGGCGAGCTTGTCCGGGTTGGTGTCCACGGCGATGACCCGCCGCGCCCCCGCGTACACGGCTCCGGCGACGGCCGCGACGCCCACGCCGCCGCACCCGATCACCACCACGTCGTCGGCCGGGCCGACCTGCGCGGTGTTGACGGCGGCGCCGAACCCGCTGGGCACGCCGCAGCCGAGCAGCGCGGCGATCTTCGGCGGGACCCTCGGGTCGATGGCGATCGCCTGCCTGGCGGGCACGATGACCCGTTCGGCCAGGCCGCCGACGCCGAGCACGGGGGTCGCGGCGACGCCGTCGCCGAGTCCGACCTTCGGCCGGCGCGGCAGCCTCGACGGGCACGCCTCGGGCCGTCCCGCCCGGCAGTGCCGGCACTCCCCGCAGGCCACCATGGGCGCGACGACCACGGTGTCCCCGACGGCGACGCCCGCCGCGTCCGGTCCCAGGGCCTCGATCACGCCGGCCACCTCGTGCCCGACCAGGTACGGGAAGTCCGTCCCCGACGTGCCGTGCATGAAGTGCACGTCGCTGTGGCACAGCCCGCAGGCGGTCACCCTGATCAGCACCTCGTCGCCGGCCGGCGCGCGCAGCGGGATGTCCTCGAAGCTCAGCGGGCCGTGCGGCCGCCGGACGACGGCGCCTCGGTAGTGCGCGGACATGGGCCACTCCTCAGATCGGTGCGGGGACGGAAGCGGGATGCGGGTCAGGGGGGCGGAAGCGGGGTGCGGGTCGGCGGATCGGGTGAGGGCGGAGGCGGGGTTCAGGTCGGCGGATCGGTGCCAGGGCGGGAGCGGGGTTGAGGTCAGTACCAGCGGGGTGCGTCCGCAGCGGCGGTGTCCACGATCACCGTCTTGAGCTCCGTGTAGGCCTCGTGGCCCACCCGGCCGAGCTCCCGGCCCACCCCTGACAGGCCGACGCCGCCGATCGGGGCGTCCAGCGCCAGCGCCCCGTAGGAGTTGATCCAGAAGTAGCCGGAGCGCACGGCTCTGGCGGTGGTCAGCGCCCGGTCCAGGTCGCGGGTCCAGCAGCCGCCCACCAGCCCGAACGGCGAGTCGTTGGCCAGCTCGACCGCCTGCCGCGCGCCGCTGAAGCGCTGCACGGTCAGCACCGGCCCGAAGACCTCGTCGTAGACGATGTCGGGCACGCGCGGCAGCCCGGCGGGGATCTCCAGCACGGCCGGCGCGACGAAGGCGCCGCCGGGGTGCACGCCGGGCGGCGCGTCCCCGCCGGTCAGGACCCGGGCGCCCTGGCCCACCGCCTTGTCGATCATCCCCCGCACCCTGGCGGCCTCCTCGGCCGAGATGAGCGCGCCGAGCTGGGTGTCGGCCGCGAACGGGTCGCCGACCCTGATCGAGCGCGCCACCTCGACGACCCGCGCCGTGAACGCGTCGGCGACCGGCTCCTCGACCAGCAGCCGCGAGCCGGAGAAACAGCGCTGCCCGGCGTTGCGGAAGACGCCGCCGACGGCGGCGTGCAGGGCGGCATCGAGGTCCGCGTCGGCGTAGACGATGTTCGCCGACTTGCCGCCCAGCTCCAGCAGCACGCGCTTCATCCCGTACGCCGCCGAGCCCATCACCTGCCGGCCGACCGCCGTGCTGCCGGTGAACGACACCATGCTCACCCCGGGATGCTCGACCAGCCTGCGGCCGACCTCGCCCGCGCCCTGCACCACCTGGACCAGCCCGGCGGGCAGCTCGGCGGCCGTGAGGAGCTCGGCGAAGACGGGCGCCGCCAGCGGGCTCAGCTCGGGCGCCTTGATCACGATCGCGTTGCCCGCGGCCAGCGCCGGCCCCGCCTTCTGCGCCGCGAACATGAACGTGGTGTTGAACGGGATGACCGCCGCCACCACCCCCACCGGCTCGCGGAAGGTCATCCGCAGGGTGGACCCGTCGGCCGGCAGCGTGACGCCTTCGAGCGTGGCCGCCCATCCGGCCGCCGCGCGCAGGTGGGCCGCCGCGACGAAGACGTCCCCGCACGCCTCGGCGAGCGTCTTGCCGTTGTCCAGCGCGACGAGGTGGACCAGCCGCCCAGCCCGCGCCTCGATGAGGTCGGCCGCCGCGCGCAGAATGCGCGCCCGCTCGTGCGGTGAGGTGCGGGCCCAGTCCGGCTGGGCCGCGACGGCGCCGGCCACGGCCTCGTCCACGAAGGCGTCCGTGGCGGCCTCGACCGTCGCGAGCACCGAGCCGTCACCGGGGTGGCGGGTCGTGAACTCGGGCCCGCCGCCACCGCGCAGGGCTCCGGCGAGGAAGCCGTGCGCCGGCGGGAGGTCGGCGACGGCGATGTGTTCGGACAGGTCCGGGCTCATGGAGCGACCTCCTTGGCAGTGCCCGCGCGAAGGGCCGGCACTCTTTACCTCGCCTACGCGCCAACGCTACCATCAGTATTCACATATAGGACTCATCGTCCGATAAATGGAACTCCTAACGTCAGGAGACCCCTCGTGGAATTCACGAACCTCGGCCGCAGCGGCCTGACGGTCAGCCGGCTTGTCCTCGGCACGGACAACTTCGGCACGCAGACGACCGAGGAGGACGCGTTCGCGATCATGGATCGCGCCCACGAGCTGGGCATCAACCTGATCGACACGTCCGACGTGTACGGCTGGCAGTTCGGCGAGGGCCTGACCGAGCAGATCATCGGCCGCTGGCTGGCCACCGGCGGAGGACGCCGCGAGCGCACCGTGCTGGCCACCAAGCTCTACGGCCGCATATCCACGTGGCCGAACGACGCGGGCCTGTCCGCGCTGCACATCCGGCGCGCCTGCGAGGCGTCGCTGCGGCGGCTGAAGACGGACCACATCGACCTCTACCAGATGCACCACATCGACAGATCGACCCCCTGGGAGGAGATCTGGGAGGCGATGGACGTGCTCAAGACCCAGGGCAAGATCGTCTACGTGGGCTCGTCCAACCATCCCGGCTGGCACATCGCCGGCGGGCAGGAGAGGGCCGCCCGGCGCGGCCACACTGGCCTGGTCAGCGAGCAGACCATCTACAACCTGCTCGAACGCACCGCCGAGCTGGAGGTCCTGCCCGCCTGCGCGCACTACGGCGTCGGCTTCATGCCGTGGTCGCCGCTCGACGCCGGCCTGCTCGGCGGCATCCTGCGCAAGGAGCGGGAGAACGCGATGGGCACACCGCTGCCCGGCGCGAAGGTGGCCACGCACCGCGGCAAGCGGCTGATCAAGCTGGACCGCCACCGCGCCCAGATCCAGGAGTACGAGGACCTGTGCGACGAACTGGGCCACAGCCCGGCGGACGTCGCCATGGCCTGGCTGCTGAGCCGGCCAGGCGTGACCGCGCCGATCATCGGGCCGCGAACGCTGGCGCAGCTCGACGCCGCCACCCGCGCCTTCGAGGTGAGCCTGGACGACAAGACGCTGGAACGGCTGGACGCCGTCTTCCCCGGCCCGGGACCGGCGCCGGAGGCCTACGCCTGGTAGGTCGCCTGGTGGGAGGAGCCCCCGATCGCCGGTCACAGCCGCCGATCAGGGGCACAGCTCTCTGGGGCTCAGCTCTCTCCGGGGCTCAGCGAAACGTCTGCTGGAGCCCCAGCAGCCGCCGGGCGCCCAGCTTGTCCAGATAGCCCAGGTGGTCGTCCACCGAGTACACGTACTTCTCCAGGTACTCCTTGGTCCGGTCCTGGGCCGCGAGGTCCCGGTACTCCACGAGCTGCTCCCGGTCGTAGCCGTAGTGTCCCGGCGAGGACAGCGGGTGCGAGCCGTAGGGCGCGTGGGCGACGCTCTCGACGATCGCGCCGGGGATGGACACCAGGCGCGGATCGGGGGCCGGGGCGTACTCGTCCAGGATCTCGTCCGAGCTGATGACGACGTGGTCGCTCGCCTTGGCCATCACGTCCTCGAACCGCCGCTGGCCGAAGATCTGCGCGTTGCCCTTCCGATCGGTGACCTGGGCGTGGAACAGGCCGTAGTCCGCGCGCAGGGCGGGGATCGTGGTCACGGTGTTCCCGGTGTACGGGTCGGTCGTGGTCCTGATGCCGTCGTTGACCTTGGGCAGGTCGGTGCCCTCGTAGAGCGCGGGCAGCGGCAGGAACGGCAGCCTGCTGGCCCCCGCGCGGAAGCCGTACACGATCCACGCCTCGTCCGCCTCGACGATCTCGATGGCCTTGCTCTCGGCGGCCCGCCGGTAGTTCGGCGCCATGCCGAGGAACTCCAGCCCCACGTACGACACGTGCAGCCGCCGCACGCAGCCGGCCGCGATGAGCATGTCCACCGGCGGGCCGGCGCTCGGCGTCGGGATCAGCTCCAGGTCCTTCACCCCGCGTCGGATCAGCGCGTTGACCAGCGCCATCGGGCCGTTGTGCGAGTGCACGCCGCCCAGCGCGATCGTGGCTCCGTCCGGGATGCCGGCGACCGCCTCCTCCGGGGTCGTCACCTTGCTCGCGCTCATCGCCTGAGTCCCTCACCCTCGCTGGTCGTCACCTCACCGAGCGGGCGCGTACCGGTGACGCGCTTGAGCTCGGCCCTTCTGATCTTGCCGCCCTCGTCGACCGGCAGCCCGGTCACGAACTCCACCTCGCGCGGCCGCTTGTACCCGGCCAGCCGCTCGGCGCAGTAGTCGAGGACCTGCCGCTCGGTCAGGTCCGCGCCGGGCACCCGCTGCACCAGCGCCTTCACCGACTCCCCGAACCGCTCGTGCGGGACGCCGATCACGGCCGCGCGCTCGACGCCCGGGCAGGCCTGCAGCACCGCCTCGACCTCGCCGGCGTACACGTTCTGCGCGCCCGAGCGGATGACGCCCTGCGCCCGGTCGGCGAGGTAGATGTAGCCGCGCTCGTCGCGCCAGGCCATGTCGCCGAGCCGGAGCCAGCCGTCCTTGAGCACGGCGCGGGTCGCCTCGGGCTGGCTCCAGTAGCCGGAGAACACGCTGGCCGCCCGGATCCGCATCTCGCCGGTCTCCCTGACGGCCACCTCCTTGTCCTCCGCGTCGAAGATCTTGACGTCGGCGAACGCGGCAGGACGGCCGACCGGGACGATCGAGGCGGTCTCGGTCCGCAGGAAGTTGCGGTGGTCGTCGGGGGTGAGCAGCGCGACGAAGCCGCCCGCCTCCGTCGCGCCGAACGCGTGGTAGAACTCCAGGTCCAGCGCCTCGGCCAGGGAGCGGATCAGGCTCCACGACACCGACGCGCCGCCGTAGCCCACCAGCTTGAGCGGGCTCGCGCGGGTCAGGTCGAGCTCGGGCAGCGCCCGGACGAGGTCGACCAGCATCGTGGGCACCAGGAACGCGTGCTCGACCCCGTACCTGCCGACGTCGTCCACGAAGCCGGCCGCGTCGAACCGCCGGCGCAGCAGCAGCGGGACGCCCAGGTAGGCGGTGGTCGTCACGAAGGACGCGCCGACTCCGAGGGTCAGCGGCACCGAGATCCAGGTGGGGCCGCCGCGCGGGACGTTCACCTCGCACAGGTAGTTGGCCGTGCTGGCTACCTGCTGGTCGTGTGTGGCCATGCAGCCCTTGGACGCGCCGGTGGTGCCGCTGGTGTAGCGCAGCGAGCGCAGCTCGTCGCCGGTGCCGGTCTCCGGCACCTCGTCAGGGGCGCCCGAGGCGACCAGGTCGGTGAACGATGCACCGTCCAGGCCGACGGTGTAGACGCCGCGGACGCCGGGCACCGTGCGCGCGGCCTCGACCGCGGCCGGTGTGTCGCAGACGATCAGGGAGGCGCCCGAGTGGGTGAGGATCCTGGCGATCTCGGGCGCGGTCAGCCGGGTGTTGATCCCGACGGTGACCAGGTTGGCCTTCCACGCGCCGTGGAAGGCCGTCACGATGTGGTGGCAGTTGGACAGCACCAGCGCGATCCGCTCCTGGGCGCGGTACCCGAGGGCGATCAGCGCGTTGGCCAGGCGGTTGGACTCGACGTCCAGCTCGGCCCAGGACAATTGGGTCTGCTCGCAGATGACGGCGGTCATCGGGCCGCGGCGCACCGCGTTCTGCCGCAGCAGTCTCTCGATTCGCATGAGGGTTCCGTTCGTCAGCGGCCGAGTGCCCGCTCGACCAGGTCGGCGACCAGGCCGGGGCGTTCGATGTGGACGTTGTGCCCCGCGCCGGGCAGCACGGTGACCGGGCGGCCGAGGACCTCGGCCATGTCAGCCGGGTCGATGCCGGGATCCTGGTCGCCGCAGGCCAGCTCGGCCGGGCAGGTCACCCGGCTCATGCGGGCGGCCAGCTCGGGGCCGGTGGCGGGGGCGGCGCGGGTGATGGCGGGGTCCGCCGACAGCCGGTGGCCGCCGTTCTGGCGGATGATCCCGCTGTCACGGTCCTCGTCGGTGAACGCGGGCCCGCGCACCCCCGACACCCGGCCGAACAGCTCGCGTGCCTGCTCCTCGTCGCCGAAGATCCGTGGCGGCTTGGCGGCCAGTGCGGAGCGCCGGGACAGCTCCTCCTCCGTCCAGGCCACCTTCATCGCGACCACGGCCAGGGACGCGACGGCGACGCCGCGGGTGCCGTCCGCGAGGGTCATCCCGACCAGCCCGCCGAGCGAGTGCCCGACGACGGTCAGCGGGGAGCCGTCCGGCAGCAGGCCGGTGAGCGCCTTGGCCACGGGGCCGGCGTAACCGCCGGGGGAGTAGTCCTGGCGGTGGGCCGAGCGGCCGTGCCCCGGCAGGTCGGCCACCAGCCACCGGCAGCGGGTGCGGCGCTCGCGCAGCTCGTTCAGCACCGGCCTCCAGACGGCTCCCGAGGCGCCCGAACCGTGCAGGAACAGCACCGCGGGCCCGTCGCCGCCGGCTTCGAGGTGCACCTCGCCCATCACGCCTCGCCTCCGCCCGCGCCCTTGAGCGGCGCGTCCTTGAGGGTCGTGTCGTCGGGGGTCGGGTCCTTGAGGAAGTCCAGCACCGCGTCCAGGAACGCGCCGGCCCGCTCGATCTGGGGGTAGTGGCCGCTGCCGCCGATCGTCACCGTACGCGCGCCGGGGATCTGCGCGGCCAGCTCCCGCCACGTCTGCTGGGGCACCAGCCGGTCGTGCTCGCCCCGGACGAGCAGGGTGGGCACGGCGACGCCGCCGTAGTCGCGGGCGGGCGGGCGGACGTGCGAGCGCCGCTCGCCGCCGTCCCGCCCGGGAGCGCGCAGGCTCGCCGCCGCGGCGGTCTCCCACGCGCCGGGGACCATGCAGGACTCATGGCGGCGGCGCAGGTAGTCCTCGCTGTCCCGCCAGCGCGGGTCGTGGAAGAGCACGTCCATGGAGGGCCGCAGGCCGTCGAGGGTGCCGTCGAACCGCTCCAGCGTCAGGCGGGCCGCCTCCACGGGAGCGGCCAGGCCGGTGCCGACCACGGCCATCGCCTGGATCGGCCACTCCGCCGATGACCGGTTGGCGAGGTCGAGCAGCATCCGGCCGCTGAGCGACGTGCCGATGAAGACCGCCTGCTCGACGCGGAGCGTGCGCAGCACCGCGGCGATCTGCCGCCGCATGAGCCGCCGCTGGCCGCCGCCGAAGTCGCGCAGCTTGTCGCTGAGGCCGAAGCCGACGAAGTCGATCGCCAGCACCCGGTGCCGCTCGGCCAGCGCCTCGATGCAGTTCTCCCAGGCGAGCAGGGCCGAGGCGCCGTACTCGCCGCCGTGCAGGAGGACCAGCGGCGGCCCGTCCCCGGCCTCTAGGTAGTGGGTGGTGACGCCGTCGGCGAGGACGTACCGATCGGCCCACCCGCGAGGGGAGCCCACGCTCAGGCCGCGGACGGGTAGCGGCGCAGCACGCCCTCGCGATCGACCTGCGTTCTGAGCAGGTCGAGCTCGTGCTCGTCCGGCGCCTCGACGATCTGCAGGTCGTCGGCGATCAGCAGCTCGAACCCGGTCGCCGCCTGGATCTTCGCCACGCTCGTCCACGGATGGACCTTGATCAGCCGCATCCGCTTGCTCTCCGGCTCGAAGTCGAAGACGCCCAGCGGGGTGAACACCCGGCGCGGCCCGTCGGACTCCGGGCGGAAGACCTTGCCGCGGGCGTCGCCGCCGTCGAGCCAGCCGGCGCCGCTGATGAAGTCGACCTTGTCGACGAAGATCTTCGGCGAGTGGTGCTCGGTGTAGATGTAGCTGGTCTTGAAGCCGCCGAGGAAGATCAGGCCGATCGTGCCCGGCCCGCGGACCTTCGGCTTGTCCCAGTCGCCGATCATGGCCATGTTCAGGTTGCCGTGCTTGTCTATCTGCATGCCGCCGAGGAACGCGAAGTCGAAGCGCATCGCGGTCTCGAAGTCCACCACGTCGTCGAGGCTGAAGTGATACTCACTGGTCACCAGGTTGCGGTAGTCGGCCGACGACTCGGTCAGCCGCTGGATCTTGGGGTTCATCGCGCCGCTGCCACCGCAGAAGAAGGACAGGTTGGGCGCGTGGGTGAGCTGCGCCAGGCGCAGCGCGGCGGCGGGGATGTGCGACGCGGCGCCCACGGAGCCGAAGTCGCCGTCCTGCATCTCGTGCGAGATGGAGATCGCCATCATCTCGGCCCAGGTGTAGCTCGGCTCCGGCACGTGGCCCCCTCTTACTTCTTGTCAGACCATCGATTCGCAATTATCGTACAGTAAGTCCGTAATTTGTAACAATGCTCTCGCGGCGGGGTCCATGTCAAGGGTCGCCGCACCCGTGGCCGCGCAGGAGGAACAACCATGACCCGACCCGCCATCGAGCGCGTCCTGCACGGCCTGGTGGACCTGCACTGCCACTCCGGGCCCAACCCGCTGCCGCGCCGCTTCGACCACGTCGAGGCCGCCCGCGACGGCGAACGCCTGGGGATGCGGGCCTTCCTCGCCAAGTCCCACCACCACAACACCGTGATGGACCTGCTCGCGATGGCCGACCGGCTGGCCGGCGTGAGCACCGCCGTGTACGGCGGCATCGCGTTGAACGCCCAGGTCGGCGGCATCAACCCGTACGCGGTGGAGATGTCGCTGCGCATGGGCGGCCGGTGCGTGTGGTTCCCCACCATCTCCTCCAGCGCCCACATCGACCATCACAACGCGGGTGGCGGTTTCCCCAAGCCGACGGTCCCGCTGACCATGACCCAGGTGGACGTCCGCGGCCCCGACGGCGCGCTGATCCCCGAGGTCGGCCGGGTGATCGAGATCATCGCCGAGACCGGGGCGCTGCTGTCGGCCGGGCACATGGCCCCCGACGACATCCGGGAGGTGTTCACCACCGCGCGCGAGGCGGGCGTGCGGCGCATGGTGGTCGGCCACCCGAACTTCGTGATCGGCTCCGATCCCGCCCAGTGCCGCGAGTTCGTCGAGCTCGGCGCCTACATCGAGCACGAGACCAGCATGTACGACCCCGAGGTCGCCCAGAAGAAGTGGGGCCCCGAGGTGCTGATGGACTGGATCGAGCAGGTGGGGCCCGAGCACACCGTCCTCGCCTCCGACCTCGGGCAGGCCGGCCGCCCGTTCCCCGTCGACTCCTTCATCAGGGTCGGGTCCGCGCTGCTCGACCTCGGACTGCCCGAGAAGGACCTGCAACAGATCGTCCGCGTCAACCCCTCGTACCTGCTCGGCCTGGACGACTGACCGTTCACCCAGGACCGGCCAACAGAAGGACGCATCGCATGTACAGCCCCAGCGACCCCCGCTCCGCGCTCAACACCGCCACCACGACCACGATCGACCCGAACGCCCCCGTGGCGGCCTTCGCCACCTACGAGTTCCTCACGCTGCCGCCCGGCGAGGAGAGCGAGCCGGGCAGCAGGACCTGGTACGTCCGCGGCCAGAACTTCGTGCTCGCCTTCAGCCGCCTGGCCGCCGGGGACACCCTCCGGCGCGGCGCGGCCGAGCAGCGCCACGAGTACGTGATCGTCCTGCCCCACGACGGCGCCACGGTCGAGGTGACGGCCGGCGCCGACAGCCAGAAGGTGAGCGGGGCGGGCGTGGTCATCGTGCCGCCCGGCGACAGCGCCGTCACCGCTCACACCGACGCCGAGGTGGTCAGGCTGTTCGACGTGCGGACCGCCGACGTGCTGCCGCGCTGTGTCAACGCGGACGACTACGCCGAGCCGCACCCGCGCGTCGCCTTGCTGGAGCCGTGGCCCGAGCCGCCCGCCGGGCACCGCCTGCGGGTCTACCGCAACGCCGATCATCCCCTGGACCCGGGCCGGTTCGGCCGGATCTTCCGGTCCAGCGCCTTCATGGTCAACTTCGGCGACCCCAGGAACGGGCCGCGTAACCCCGACCGGCTCTCGCCGCACCACCACGACGACTTCGAGCAGTGCTCGCTGACCGTCGCCGGCGACTACGTCCATCACGTCCGCACACCCTGGACCTCCAAGCTGTCGCAGTGGCGCGACGACGACCACGTGCGCGTCGCCAGCCCCGCCGTCGCGATCATCCCGCCGCCCACCGTGCACACCAGCCAGGCCCTCGGCGAGGGCGCCCACCTGCTCATCGACATCTTCAGCCCGCCGCGCGCGGACTTCTCCGCCAAGCAGGGATGGGTGCTCAACGCCGACGAGTACCCCGCCTCCGAGCACGTCACGGTCGGCTGAGCATGGGCTTCTTCGACACCGCCACGGCGCGCACGCCGCGCCTCGGCACCTGGATCAAACTGGCGACCGTCGAGAGCGTCGACATCATGGCCGGCGCCGGGTTCGACTTCGTGGTCATCGACCTGGAGCACTCGCCGCTCGACCTGTCCATGACGGCGCGGATGATCAGCGCGGCCTCGGCGTACGGCGTCGACCCGCTGGTCCGCGTGCCGGATCACCAGGGCTCGACGATCGGGCGGATCCTGGACGCCGGAGCCAGGGGCATCCTGGTGCCCCGCGTGGACTCGACCGCCGACGCCGAACGCGTCGTCGCGGCCACCCGCTTCCCGCCCCTCGGCCAGCGGGGGGCGGGCGGCACCAGCCGGGCCGGCCGGTGGGGGCTGACCCCGCGCGCCGAGTACGTCAGGACCGGCAACGAGGACGTCGTCTGCATCCCGCAGCTGGAGAGCCCGGCCGCCATCGACGCCGCCGCCGACATCCTGGCCGTGGCCGGGGTGGACGCGGTCTTCCTCGGGGCCGGCGACCTGTCGCTCGCGCTGGGCGTCGGCATGAACGACCCCACGGTGCGGAGCTCGCTCGACCGGGCCCGTACGGCGGCCGCCGCGGCGGGCAAACCCTGCGGGGCGGCCTGCGTGGACGCGGCGTCGGCCCATCGGGCCGCGGCCCTCGGGCACCAGTTCCTGATCATGGGCAACGACGCGACCATGCTCGCCCGTACGGCCCACACGATGACGGAGGCGTTCAGGAAGCAGGCGACGGCGTGATCGTCGGCACCTGGCGGCTGGCGGACTACTACATGGAAGGGGCGCCCGGCGAGGGCGCCCGCCCGCTCGGGGACACCCCGCTCGGCCTGCTCATCTACGGCCCCGACGGCTACATGTCGGTCCAGTACATGGCCGGCGACCGCCCGCCCCTGTCGTCGGAGAACTGGCGCTGGACCACCGACGAGGAGAAGCTCGCCGCCGTCCGGACCTTCGGCGGGTACGCGGGACGCTACACCTGGCTCGGCGACCGCATCGTGCACCAGGTGGAGGCCGGCATCTATCCCAACTGGATCGGCACCGAGCTGGTCCGCCTGGCCGTCGTGGCGGGCGACCGGCTGACCCTGCGCGCCGACCGGACGGACGGCCAGCCGCCCACCCCCGTCCTGCTCTGGGAGCGCATCCGGTGATCGACTCACACGCGCATCTGGTGACCGACGACCCGGCCTACCCCTACGACCCGCCCGGCGGCACGGTCAGCGACGCCGTCCGCCACGACCCGATGACCGCGGAGCGGCTGCTGGCCGCGCTGGACGCCAACGGGCTGTCGGCCGCCGTCGCGGTCCAGCGCGCGCACGTGTACGGCTACGACAACAGCTACGTCGTGGACGCGGCGGCCCGCCACCCCGACCGGCTGCGCGCCATGTGCGTCATCGACGCGCGGGCTTCTGACGCCGCGAAGACCGTGCGGCGCTGGGCCGAGCGCGGCGCCGTGGCCATGCGCCTGACCTCGCCCGGCGGCGACCAGCACGGCGGCACGCCGGGCGCCGGCTGGTTCGCCGGGCCGGCGGCGCTGGAGGTGTGGCGGCAGGTGAGCGAGCTCGGCCTGTCGATGTGCCTGCACCTCTACCGCTGGAACCGCGACGAGAGCCTGCGCGCCCTGCCCGCGGTCGCCCGCGCGTTCCCCGGCACGCCGGTCGTCCTCGACCACGTCGCCAGTGTCGAGGCCCACCGCGCCGAGCCCGTCCCCGGCGCCGCCGGGCTGCTCGCGCTGGCCGACCTGCCGCAGGTGCACGTCAAGGTGACCACGCTCAACTTCGCCCGGATCAGCGCCGCCGGCGTCGCGCCGCCGGTGATCGTGGAGTGGCTGGTGTCCCGGTTCGGCGCCGAGCGGGTGCTGTGGGGGTCCGACGTCACGCAGACCGCCGGCACGTACGCGGACATGGCGCGGATCGCCCGGGAGTCGGTCGCCGGCCTGCCCGCGCGGGACGCCGCCCTGGTCCTCGGCGGGACGGCGGCCGCACTCTACGGCTTCCCGCCACTCCCGCAGACCGGCGAACCCGGCCCGCAGGCCGCTGAACCCGGCCCGCAGGCCGGTGAGGGTGGCGCGGAGGCCGGTGAACATGCCGGATGACGAGGTGCCGCTGGTGGACGCCCACGTGCACCTATTCACCAGCGCGCTGCCGCTCGCGGCGCGCGCCTGGACCCGCCCCGACGTGGACCTGCCCGTGGAGAAGTTCCTGACGACGATGGACGAGCACGGCGTCGGGCGCGCCGTGATCTCGGCGATGAGCCTGCTCGGCGACCTGAACGACTACACGATCGACGCCCTGCGCGAGCACGACCGGCTGCGCGGCACCGTCATCGTCGAGCCCGGCGTGGACCGGTACGTGCTCGAACGCATGCGCTCCGACGGCGTGCGCGGCATCCGGTTCCAGTGGCGGCGCCTCGCGGAGCTGCCCGACCTCGGCGATCCGGCCTACCGCAGGCTGCTGTTCCGGGTCGCGGACCTCGGCTGGCACGTCGAGCTGAACATCGAGGGCGAACGGCTGCCGCCGGTGCTCGACCGGCTCGTCCGCTCCGGGGTGAAGATCGTCGTCGACCACTTCGGCGACCCCGACCGCCGCGCCGGGTACGCGGGGGAGCCGGGGGCGGCGCTGCTGCGTGCCCTGGAGACCGGCCGGGTGTGGGTGAAGCTGTCGGCGGGCTACCGCTTCGGCGTCGGCACGGACACGCTGGCCGGGTACGCGGCGACACTGCTCGCCGCCGCCGGGCCCGAGCACCTGTTCTGGGGCAGCGACGCGCCGTTCGTCGGCGCGCGGCAGCCGGTCACCTACCGCGACGCCGTGGAGTCGTTCGCCCGGATCGTCCCGGACCCGGCCCTGCGCCGGCGCATCTCCCAAGCCGCGAACGCGTTCTACTTCGACTGACCGGCGCCGGTCGCCGTCACCGCTGATCCCGCGCGAGCCCACGCCGGGCTCGCTCCGGGCCCGCGTGCTTCACTTCGCGGACACGCCTGAGCCCACCCCGGCCCGTCAGCGCCGGGGTGGGCCTCAGCGTGTGGTCACCGTCCGGGCGGCGTGTGGCTCTGCAGGTGCTCCGCGAACCCGGCGAAGTCCTCCGCCAGTTGGTCCGCGCTCCACCCGCCGTCCCGATGCGTCACGAACGCCTCCTTCGGATGCGCCCAGATCGCGAACTTGTCGCCGCCGAAGCCGAGGTACTGCCCGGTGACCCCGGCCGCCTCGTCCGAGGAAAGGTAGACCACCAGGGGCGCCACGTCCTCCACCGTGCCGATCCCGCGCCGCCGCAGGTCGGCCGGGACGGGGCCGCCGGCCTCGACCGCGGCCACGGCCTCGGTCAGCGACGGGATCGTCGCGGCCATCCTGGTCAGGGCGGTGGGCACGATCGCGTTCACGGTCACGCCCAGCTTCGCCGTCTCGACCGACCACACCCGGACCATCGCGATGATGGCCGCCTTGGACGCGGCGTACGCGGTCTGCCCGAAGCCGCCGTACTGGCCGGCCGGCGAGCCGACCAGGATCAGCCGGCCGCCGCCGCCCTGCTCACGGAAGCGGCGCACCGCAGCCCGCCCGCAGGTGAAGGTGCCGCGCACGTGGCTGTCCACGACGAGGTCGAACTCCTCGTCCGTGACCTTGACCAGCGTCCGGTCACGCAGTGCGCCGGCGTTGGTGCACATCACGTCCAGCCGACCGAACTCGGAGACGGCCCGTCCCACCAGCGCGTCGGCCGACTCGGCCGAGCCGACCGCGCACACCTCGGCGACGGCCTGCCCGCCCGCGCCCCTGATCTCCTCGGCGGTCTTCTCGGCGACGTCCGCGTCGAGGTCGTTGACCACCACGGCGGCGCCCGCCGCGGCCAGCGCCAGCGCGTACGCGTGCCCGAGCCCTCGTCCTGATCCGGTGACGATCGCCACCTTGCCGTCCAGCCGCACTGGTTTCCTCTCCCTCATCTACTCAGGTCCCTCACGTGCTGATCTTGATCGAGGCGAAGTCGTAGTCGCCCATCACCGGCGGCTCCATCCCGGTCACGCCCTTGCGGAAGGCCGCCACGTACGTCACGCCGCAGACCGGGATCACCGGCGGCCCCGCCTCGAACACCTTGGTGATGATCTCCCGCATGGGCGCGGCCCGCTTCTCGTTCACGTCACTGACCCGCGCCTTGGCCAGCAGCTCGGGAACGCCCGGCAGGGTGTAGCCGCCGGGGTTGTACGCGCCGCCCTTGGTGTAGAAGTCCTTGACGAACTGGGTCGGGTCGGGCCGTCCCGCCTGCAGCAGCGCCACCGTGGCGGAGAAGTTGCCGGTCCTGCGGGCGGTGATCATCTGCTGGAACTCGAGGACCTTGATCTTGACCCTGATCCCCACCTTCTGCAGCTGCGCCTGCAGCGCCTGGGCCAGCGTCTGGAACTGGGTGTTGGGCCCGACCTCGACCTGCAGATCCAGGCCGTTCGGCAGCCCGGCCTCGGCCAGGAGCTGCTTGGCCTTCTCCGGGTCGTAGTAGGGCTTGACGTCGTTCAGCTCGGGCACGTTCGCCCAGAAGCCGTTCTGGAACGGCTGCACCGCCGGCGCGCAGGCGCCCGCGTACAGGCTCTTGCTGATCGACTCGCGGTCGATGGCGTACAGCAGCGCCTGCCTGACCTTCGGGTCGGCCAGCTCCTTGATCTTCGTGTTCACCAGGATCGCGTTGAACTGGGTGTTGGGCGCCTGGATGACCGTCATGCCGGCCGCCTGCGACTCCTTGATCTGCCCTGGGGTGATCGAGGTGCCGTCGGCCTGTCCCGACTTCACGGCCCGCAGCCGGGTCGCCTCGTCGGAGTAGACCGCCATCTCCAGGCCGCCGATGCCGGTCTTGGCGGCGTCCCGGTAGCCGTCGAACTTCTTGAAGGTGACCTTGTCCTGAGCGAACGAGGCGAGCTGGAACGGCCCGGTGCCGACCGGCTTGGTGCCGAGGTCCGGGTCGTCCAGCGCGCCGGGCGCGACCACGATGCCGGGTTCGCCGGCCAGTACGTTGATCATGTAGCCGGCGGGCTCGGTGAAGGTCAGCTTCACCTCGGTCGGGCTGACCACATCGACCTTGTCCAGCGTGGCCAGCGTCGTCACCAGCGCGCCGCTCTTCTTGTACGCCTCCAGCGACGCCTTGACCGCGTCGGCGCCGAACTCCTCGCCGTTGTGGAACTTCACCCCCTCCCGCAGCTTGAAGGTGATGACCTTGTTGCCGTCCGAGAGCTTCCACTCGGTGGCCAGGCCCGGCTTGATCTCACCGGCGGCGCTCCTGGCGACCAGGCTCTCGTAGACCACGTCGAGGAAGACCGGGTCCAGCGGCGCCGCCTTGCGCGGGTCGAAGGAGGTCGGCATTCCCGGCACGGCCCATTTCAGGACGGCCGAGCCGTCGGGGGTGCCGGTTCCGCCGCCCTGCTGCGGGGCGGACGTCCCGCCGCCACACCCGGCGAGGGCGAGGCCGGTGGCGAGGATCGCGCCGGCCGATCTGACTGCTGCTCGTTTCACGGCTTAGCCTCCATGTTTCAGAAGCGAGCTGATGTCGTTGGTGACCTGGCTTCAGCCGTGCCGCTGAACTGTGCCCCGTCAGGTCGTGGTGCGGTGGGTAAGTGGTGCGGTGGTGCGGGTCAGCCGGCCCACAAACGGTTACCGGCGAGCCGGGCGCCCTCGGCGAGAGCGGAGAGCTTCGCCCAGACGATCTCCTCGTGGCCCACCCGGGATCCGATCCCGCAGTCGGTCCCCGCCTGGAGGTTCTCCTTCCCGACGACACTGGCGAAGTTGGACAGCCTCTCGGCGATGAGCTCGGGATGCTCGACCAGGTCCGTGGCGTGGCTGACCACGCCGGGGATGAGGATCTTGCCCTCGGGCAGCTTCACGTCCTCCCACACCCGCCACTCGTGCGCGTGCCGGACATTTCCGGACTCGATGGCGTAGCCCTGCGCGTTGACCTTGATCAGCAGGTCCGCGATGTGCTCCAGCCCGATGTCCTGCGTGTGCGGGCGGTGGCCGCTGCCCCAGCAGGTGTGCATCCGGATCTGCTCGGCGGGCAGCCCGTCGATGCTGTGGTTGATGATCTCGACGGCGGACTCCAGGTAGCGCCGCAGGTCCTCGACCGTCCACGTGGGGTGGAACTGCCAGGTGGTGGCGAACTCCGGCTCGTCGATCTGCAGGATCAGCCCGGCGTCGGTGATCGCCTTGTACTCCACGCGCAGCGCCTCGGCGACGGCGAACATGTACTCTTCCTCGCTCGGGTAATGAGCGTTCCTGGCTCCCGCGCCCAGGCTGAGCGGGCCGAGCGCGGCGATGAAGCCGTCTGTCTCCTGGCCTGCCGCCTCTTTGTCCGCCACCGCCTTCTTGAGCGCGGCGATGTCGCGCGCGATGGCGTCCTGGCCGATGTAGGTGATCGCGGAGGTGCACACGCGGCCGGTCGTCGGCAGTTTGGGCACGGCGCCGGGGGTCGAGAAGCCCGGCCTGACCGGCCCTCCGGAGCCGGCCAGCCACAGGCCGGAGGCGTACGTGCCGGGGAAGTCGGCCTTGTCGCGCGCCGCGACGTACTCGCGCTTGGGTGGGAGGTCAGGGTCGATGGGCAGCCTCTCCCAGCCGGTCACGCGGGCGTGGATGTAGCCGCTGTAGCCGGCCATGTTCGCGGCCTTGACGTACTCGCCGTCGTTGACCGTGTCCAGGCCGCACGCGAGCTGCCGGTCCACCACCTCGCCCACGGCGCTGGGCAGGCGTGCGTCGATCGCCTCCCGGTCCCCTCCGGCGATCAGCCGGTCGAGATCGGAGGGGCGCGGCAGGTTGCCGCCGTGTGTGGTGAGGATCCGCCGGTTTCCGCGCCTCATGCGTGTCTCCTAGCCGAGGTGTCTGCTCCCGCGCCGACGCGCAGGAACTTCTGCAGTTGGTGCCGGCCGCACGAGGGCGCGACCCGGCCGGGTCTGATGGCGAAGCTGTAGGTGACCTCCGCGACGTACAGGTCGCCGTGGGAGTCCAGCGCGATCCCGTGCGGGGCGATGAAGTTGCCCGGTTCCGTGCGGTGCTCCGAGGAGTCGCCCCACCGCTCGACCACCTCGCCGTACGGGTTGAGCACGGTCAGCCGGGCGGGCTGGTCCCGCTCCGCCCTCCCGCGGGTGAAGGAGCTGCCGTCCTCCGGCCGCCACAGTTCGACGACGTACACCGAGCCGTCCGGGGCGATGGTGAGGTCGCACGGCCGGCGCACGTCGGTCCACTCCTCGAGGAACGTGCCGTCCGGGGTGAAGATCTGGATCCGGTCGTTCTCGCGGTCGCCGACGAACACCCGCCCGTCCGGGGCGATGTCCAGGCAGTGCGGCAGGTGGAACTCGCCGGGGCCGGTGCCGGGCTCGCCCCACGAGGCGATCAGCTCGCCGTCGGAGGTGAACCGGTGGACGCGGGAGTTGCCGTACCCGTCGGTCACGTAGAGGTCGCCGCCGGGCGCGACGGCGAGAGCGGTGCACCGGTTGAACGGCGGCCCGCCGTACCGGACGCCCTCCACGCTGTGCACGCGCGCGGGCCGCCCGGAGACGAAGCCGGTGTCCGAGGCCGCTCCTGGCGTGCCCAGCGTCATCAGCAGTTCGCCGTCGGGAGTGAACCTGCGCACGGTGTGGTCGCCCGCGTCCACGCAGTAGACGCTTCCGTCCGGGCCGACGGTCAGGCCGTGCGGGGTGGTGAAGAGGCCCTTTCCCCAGCTTCGTACGTACGTGCCGGCGCGCTCGTACACGATGACCTGCCCGTCGAAGCGGGTGAACAGGTAGACGCGGTCGCCGGCGTCCACGTCCACCGCGGCCACGTCCGCGTGGGCCAGGCCGCCGGGCAGCCGCTCCCAGCCGGCGTCCACCTCGAAGCGCCGCTCGCGCCCGCGCGTGATCGCCGTCATGACGCCGCCCCGGAGCGCGGCGCGGGCAGCCAGCCCCACGGATGCGTCCCCCACCCTGGCGGGACCAGGGCGCCGGCCCGCACGGTGTGCACCGGCCGCAGGCCGAAGCCGCCGTGGAAGACCTCCTGCGTGGTGTCGGTGAACGCGAAGTCGCCCTCGACCAGGTCGATCACGGTCAGGTCGGCCTCCCGGCCGATCGCGACGGCGCCGAGTTCGGCCGCGGCGCCGATCGCGCGGGCGGCGTTCACCGTGGTCATCCTGATCACGTCGGGCAGGTCGTAGCCGACGGCCATGAACTTGGCCATGCACTCCAGCAGGGAGTGGAAGCTCTGCCCGGCCAGGGTCAGGTCGCTGCTGATGGTGTCGGGGGCCAGGCCGAGCGCACGCTGCTCGCGGGCGACCCGGTAGCCGAAGTTGCCCCGGCCGAGGGCCGAGTCGAGGACGACGCCGCGCTCGCGGGCGGCGAGCAGGGCGGGCATCATGCGGTCCGCGGCGTCGGTCACGCCGCCGTGGTTCGGGGTGCACAGGTGGGTGAGGATGTCCCCGGCGTCGAGTTGCTCGACGGCGAACCGGGTGGCCGGCTCCAGCAGGTGCGGGTCGGGGCGGCGGCGCGCGGACAGGTCGCCGATGTGCACCATGAGCGGCATCCCGTGCTCGCGGGCCACCGCCTTGGCCGCGGCCACGACGTCCTTGCCCTTCTCCGCGATCAGCGGCCCGACCAGCCGCAGCTTGATGCCCTGGACCAGGCCGGGGTTGGCGGCGACGCATCTGGCGATGGCGACCGGGTCGATCTCGTCCATGCTGCCGACATCGACCATGGTCGGCATGGTGTGGGCGTAGCTGCCGATGTTCAGGAACGGGATGACGCGGGTGCGGGCGTTCGGCTGGATGTAGGCGGAGAAGACCCCGATGCTCGCCACTCCGACGGACCCGGCGTCCACCAGCGTCGTCACTCCCGACCCGACCCCGATGACGTCCGGGTCGCAGCCCTCCATGCCCACGCCCGGGGTGATCGCGCCGTGCGCGACGTGCGTGTGCAGGTCGATCAGCCCGGGGACGACGTAACGGCCGGGGCCGCTCGCGTCGATCACCCGGCGCGCCTCGGCGACCGGCAGGTCCGCGCCGATCGCGCTGATCCGCCCGGCGGTGACGGCGACGTCCATGACGCCGTCGAGTCCTTGGCCGGGGTCGAGCACCCGTCCGCCTTCGATCAGCAGATCGCACCGGATGGCCGGGGCGTCGTCCATCAGTCCTCCTGTCGGGGTCCCGCTCGGCGAGCCGGGGGTGGTGTCGGTTTGCTCGTCTCGCGGTCAGAAGGGGTCCCAGCCCCCTGGCAGGGCGGTCAACTGCACGGCCCAGGCCTGTTCGAGCGCGTCGGCCGAGTCGGCCAGCCCGATCCCGGCCAGCACCTCCCGCCCGTCGGCGCCCGGCCGGCGCACCGGATGTCCCAGGCGGGGCGGGTTGTGCCGGACCCGGATGGCGATCCCGGGCATCACCACCTCGCCGGCCTCCTCGGAGACCTGGCTGACGGCCAGCCCTCGGGAGCGGACGTACGGGTCGGTCATCAGCTCCGCGAGCGGCGTGACGGCGTGCGCGCCCATCCCGGCCGCGGTCAGACGCTCGACCCACCCGGCCGCGTCGCCGGCGCGGAAGACGGCCTCCAGGGCCGCTTCCGCGTCGTCCGCCGCCAAGGCGTGCTTGAGCGCGGGCAGCGCCGAGAGCTGTGCGCGGGTCGCCCCGAGGAAGAACCAGCGGTCGGCGGCCCGGTAGAAGCGGTGCCACGGGTCCGTCCCGAGTGCTTCTGGGCCGCGCGGCTCGGCGCTCGTCGCGGTTCCCGCGCGGATCGCGTACCTCGCCTGCTGGTAGAGGCCCGTCTGGGTGAGGGAGGTGCGCACGTGCCGGCCCTCGCCGGTGACCGCGCGGTGGTAGAGGCCCAGCGCGGTGGCGAAGGCGGCCAGGGTGCCGGTGCCGTAGTCGAGCAGGTTGTAGGGGCCGAGGACGGCCGGGCGGCCGTCACCGCCGGTCCTGGTCATGATGCCGGTCGCGGCCTGGCCCTGGGTCTCGTACCCTCTGCGGCCGGTCCACGGGCCGCCCGGCCCGTAGCAGCTCACCGAGACGTAGACGATGCCGGGGCGGCGGGCCCGTACGTGCTCGTAGCCGAGGCCGTAACGTTCGGCGGTCCGCTCGGGGAAGTTGCAGGTCAGGACGTCGGCCTGGTCGATGAGGCGCCACAGGACCCGCTGGCCCGCGCCGGACTTCACGTCCACGAGGGCCGTCCGCTTGCCGCGGTTGACGAAGCCGTGCGCGCCGACGCGCCGCTGCGGTGCGTTGATCTTGACGACGTCGGCGCCGAACTCGGCCAGGATGCGGCCCGCGCTCGGCCCGGCCAGGATCTGGGTGAGGTCCACCACCCGCAGACCCTCGTACGGAAGCCCGTCGCCCGCCTCGGCAGGAGGCGCTTGGGGGAGTGGCGTGCCGAGGTCCGCCAGGATGCCGGCGCGGTCGGCGTCGGGCAGGTGGCGCGGCCGTGCCCGGAGCGGGGGAGCCGCGGACAGGCACACCGCCGAGCCCGGCAGCACCGTCGTCCCGAGCAGCGGATCCTCGACCTCGACGACCTGCCCGGCGGCACGGGCGTGGACGTTGTCCAGCCACTCGTCCGTGGTCAGCACCGCGGCGAGCGGCACGCCGGCCGCGTTCGCCAGGTCCTCCCACTCCCGCGCGGTCCTGGTGCCGAACAGCGCGGTGAGCCGCTCCTGGAGCAGCAGCCGCAGCTCAGGATCCCGATCCAGCCGGGGCCGGTCGGTGAGCCCTTCGCCCGCCCAGGCCGTCACCCCCGCCGCGTCGAGGAACCAGGTGAGGAAACGGGTCGTCGCCCCGATCGGGTTGAACTGCACATATCGGCCGTCCGCGCAGCGGTAGGTGCCGCTCCCGTTGCTGCTGATCGCCCGCTCCGGCGGCAGCCCGCGCTCGACCGGGTACGCGCCGCTCCCGCCGATGGCCTCGAACATGGCGTCGAACAGCGGCACCTCGATGCGATCACCACGCCCGCTCCGGTGCCGGGCGGTCAGGCTCGCCACGATCGCGAAGGCCCCGCAGAACGCGGCGAAGTTCGACGCGACGGGAAGGGCGGTATAGGTCGGGCGGGTGGCGTCCCAGCCGTCGGGCGCGTGCCCCGCCCGGATCCGGCAGTTGCCGGTCGCGGCCGCGATGACGCCCTCCCAGCCCGGCACCCCGGCCCGCGGGTCGTCGGCGGCGAAACCCGGCATCGAGCAGAAGACCAGCCGCGGGTTGGCCGCGCTCGTCTCCGCCCAGCCCAGGCCGAGCCGGTCCATCACCCCCGGCCGGAAGTTCTCGACCAGGACGTCGGCCCGCCGGACGAGGTCACGCGCGATCTCCAGATCCCGCCCGTTCTTCAGATCGAGGGTGATGCGCCGTTTGCCGCGGTTGAAGAACGCGTCCTCGACCGGCGGCTCGGCCCCCGGGCGATCGACGCGCACGACGTCGGCCCGCTGGTCGGCGAGCAGCATCGCGGCCAGCGGCCCGGCCACGTGATGGCCGAGGTCGACGACCCTGATCCCGTGCAGGACCCCCTCGGAGCCGGTCATCGTGCCGTCTCCCGGGGGTCCGGCGAGTACTCGCCGAACATCGCGCCGTCCTGCACCGGCGGCGAAGGCGCGGCGGGTGCCGGCCGGTGCAGCACGCACGCGACGCTGTGCTCCCCGTCGATCCGCAGCAGCGGCGGGTCCAGGTCCGCGCACTCGTCCTGCGCGACCGGGCAGCGCGTACGGAAACGGCACCCCGACGGCGGGCTCGCCGGATCGGGCAGGTCACCGTGGAGCACGATGCGCCGCCGCGACCGCTGCGCGTCCGGATCGGGCACGGGCACCGCCGACAGCAACGCCTTGGTGTACGGGTGGCGCGGGTTCTCCGCGATCTGCGCCGCGGGCCCCTCCTCGACGATCCGGCCCAGGTACATCACCGCGATCCGGTGCGACAGGTGCCGTACGGTGGCGAAGTCGTGCGACACCAGCACCAGCGCCTGCCCGGTCTCCTCCTGGATCGACAGCAGCAGGTTGAGGATCTCCGAGCGGGTGGACAGGTCCAGCGCGGAGGTCGGCTCGTCGGCGACCAGCACACTCGGCGAGAGCGCCAGCGCGCGGGCGATGCAGGCCCGCTGGCGCTGCCCGCCGGACAGCTCGTCCGGATACCTGTCCGCGAACGCCGGATCCAGCGTGACCCGGCCGAGCAGCTGCGCGGCCCGCTCACGCATCTCGCCCCGGCCGATCCGGCCGTGGACCAGCAGCGGCTCGGCGACGGCGTGGCCGACCGTCTTGGTCGGGTCGAGCGCGCCGTACGGGTCCTGGAAGATGACCTGGAGCCTGCCGCGCATCTCCTTCAGCTCCCGGCCGCGCGCCCGGGTGACGTCCTTGCCCTCCACCTCGACCGTTCCGCCGTCCGGCGTGAGCAGCCTGGCCATCAGGCGGCCGACCGTCGTCTTGCCCGACCCGGACTCGCCGACGATGCCGACCGTGGTGCCGGCCTTGACCTCCAGATCGACGCCGTCCACGGCCCGTACGCTCTCCAGCGTCCGGCCCAGCAGGCTGCGGCGCAGCGGGAACGACTTGGTCAGGCCGCTCACCCGCACGACCACCTGATCCTCAGCCACGGACGGCCCCTTTCAGAATCAGCTCCCCGCCGGCCACCCGGCCGCATCGCGTCCGATGGTCGTCGCTCAGCGCGGTGTCGGCCTGTGGCCGTCCGCAGAAGGAGTCGACGCTGTGCTCACAGCGGGGCTCGAACCGGCAGCCCGCCGGGAAGTGCCCCGCCGACGGGACCCGCCCCTTGATGACGGTCAGGTTGGTCCGCGCCCGGCCCGACTGCGGCACGGCGCTGAGCAGAGCGCTGGAGTACGGGTGCTTCGGCTCGTAGAAGAGTCCGTCCACGGGGGTCCGTTCGGCGATGTGGCCGGCGTACATGACGACCACGTCGTCGCAGAAGTCCGCGACCACGCCGAGGTCATGGGTGACCAGCACGACGGCCAGGTCGAGGTCGCGGCGCAGGTCACGCAGCAGTTCGAGGATCTCGGCCTGGATCGTGACGTCGAGCGCCGTGGTCGGCTCGTCGGCGATCAGCAGCTTCGGCTCGCAGGCGATGGCGGCGGCGATCATGACGCGCTGCTGCATGCCGCCGCTCATCTCGTGCGGGTAGGAACGCAGCCTCTTGTCCGCCTTCGGGATGCCGACCCGCTCCAGCAGCTCACCCGCCCGCTTGAGCGCCACCGAGCGCCGCTCGCCCAGGTGCAGCCGCCGTACCTCGGCGATCTGGTCGCCGACGGTCATCGTCGGGTCGAGGCTGCTCATCGGCTCCTGGAACACCATGCCGACCGGCCCGCCGCGGACCCGGCGGAGCTGGCGCCTGGTGCAGGTGAGCAGGTCCACGCCGTCGAAGAGGACCGAACCGGCGACGACGCGCACGGCGGCGGGCAGCAGCCCCAGGATGGCCATGGAGGTCAGCGACTTGCCGCAGCCCGACTCGCCGATCAGCGCGACCGCGCGGCCCCGGTGCACGTCGAACGTGACGTCCTCGACGAGCCCCGGCTGCACGGCGCCGCCGGGCAGGTCGATGGTGAGCCCTCTGACGGAGAGCAGCGGCTCGCCGCCTGACGGCTGTCCGGTGCCGTTCTGCTGTCCCGGTCCCGGGGTCATGTGCGCCTCCTGAGGCCGACGGCGTCACGGATCGAGTCGCCGATCGTGTTGAACGCGAGGACGGTCAGCACCATCGCGACCCCGGATGGCACCACCGAGAAGGGGGAGTCGAACTGGTTGGTGTACGCGGCCTTCAGCATCGAGCCCCAGCTCGCGTCCGGCGGCTGGACCCCGAGGCCGATGAAGCTCAGGCTCGCCTCGGCCAGCAGCGCGACCCCCATCAGGATCGTGACCTGGACCAGCAGCGGAGCGGCGATGTTGGGCAGGATGTGCACCCAGAGGGTGCGCCGGGTGGAGGAGCCGATCGCCACCGCCGACTCCACGAAGGTCTCCTCCGCGACCGCCAGCGTCGCGCCGCGCACGACGCGGAACAGGCCGGGCGCGAAGATGATGCCCACCGCGAGCATGGCGTTGACCAGCCCCGGGCCGAGCACGGCGACGATGGCCAGCGCCCCGACCAGCGCGGGCAGGCTCAGGATCGTGTCGGCCAGCCGCCCCGCGACGGCGTCCACGACGCCGCGGCGCAGCCCCGCCCACAGCCCCAGCGGCAGTCCGATGAGCAACGCGACGCCCACCGAGATGAGCGGCGCGGTGACGGCGATGCGGGCGGCCTGGATGATCCGGCTGGTCACGTCCCGGCCGAACTCGTCGGTCCCCAGCAGGTGCGTCGAGCTGAGGCCGGCGAACCGGTTGCCCAGGTCCTGGACCTCCGGGTCGTGCGGCGAGACGAGCGGCCCGGCGACCGCGAGGAAGACGAGGAGGAGGACGAATCCGACGGCGACCGCGCTGGCCGGGCGGCGCACGATCACGCTGATGACGTTGAGCGGGCGGGAGCGCCGCGTGGCCGTGGTCATGCGGTACGCACCTTCGGGTTGATCCAGCCGTAGGCCAGGTCCACGATGAGGTTGATCAACACCACGATCACGGCGCTGAGCAGGACATATCCTTGGATCATCGGATAGTTCCGTTGCAGCACCGAGTTGATGGCCAGGGAGCCGAGGCCGGAGATCCCGAACACCGCCTCCACCACGATCACGCCGCCGAACAGCCGTCCGGCCTGCAGGCCGAGCACGGTCACGACGGGGATGGCCGAGTTGCGCAGGATGTGCTTGCGCACCAGCCAGGCGCCGGAGGCTCCCCGCGCTCGCGCCGTGCGTACGTACGGGCGGGTGAGCACGTCGGCGACGCACCCTCTGGTGTGCCTGGCGAGCTCGGCGGCGGTGGCGAGCCCGAGCGCCGTGGCCGGGAGGACGACGTGCGAGAGCCAGACCCCGAACCCCTCCCTGATGTCGACGTATCCGGTCGCCGGCAGCCAGGGATTGGTCAGCGCGAACAGCGAGACGAGCACCATCGCCAGCCAGAAGCTCGGCATCGCGATGCCGAGCGTGGCGAGCGTCGACACCGCGCGGTCCACCCAGCTTCCCTGCGTCAGCCCCGCGGCCACCCCGGCCGAGACGCCGATCACGACCGCGACCAGGAGCGCCATCGTGGTGATGACCAGCGTCGCCGGCGCCGCCTCCGCGATCGTCGAGACGACGGATCGGTTGGTGGACAGCGAGTGGCCGAGGTCTCCGTGCAGGACGCCGGTGAACCAGTTGAAGTACTGCTCCAGCACCGGCTTGTCCAGGCCGAGCTCGGTGCGGATCCGGGCCACCTCCGCCACGGTGGCGTTCTCACCCGCGATCACCTCGGCCGGATCGCCGGGGATCAGTTGTACCAGCAGGAAGGTGAGTATCGACACAAGCCACAAGACCAGCAGACTGCCGCCGAGCCGGCGAATGATCATGCGTGGGCTCACCGTCACCTCCGTCCACCATGGGCGGAACGAAGTTCGCACTACTTCGATCCACAGGACTTTGTCCGATAATGGGACAAATTGTGCAATAGATGTAAACGCCATGCTGCCCTGCGGGTCAGGTGGCGTCAAGAGGGGGCCGTGGCGTAAATGGCCGGTTTCGGGATCGTTACTCGGCCTCTGCCGCAGGGCGCTGACCACTCGAAACGCCGCCGTGTCAGACGTCGGCGGCGGGTGGGTGTCCTCCCACGTATAGCGGACGACGTCGCGTAGCGCCTCGGGCTGCGGTACAGGAGGCGACCGTACTCTTCGTCCTCAGCCACAGGACGCGCCCTGGCTCACTGTTCTGCCGCGGACCTGCGGGGGGTCTCGGTGCGGTAGGAATGGCCGAGCTCCGGGCCGAGCCCGAAGTAGTGGCGGAAGTTGTAGACGAGCGGGCTCCAGGCGGCGGGGTCGACGTGGTCGGTGCCGAGAACGAGCAGCCGGGGATCGGCGTGCACCTTCCGGACGAGGGCCTCGACGATGACGAAGGTGCCGTGGACGTCCGGCCGTACCCGCTCGGCGCGGGCCTCCAGCTGGATGGGGCATTCGGCGACGCGCGGCGGCCGGACCACGTGGGAAGGCTCACCGTCCAGGCCCGCCGCGCCGAACTTGTCCGGCTCGAAGCGGCAGCCCTTCGCCTTGGTGGAGGGCACCGGATTCCGGCCGGTCAGCGGCGCCAGCCGTTCCACGGCCGGCCACAGAGCGGGGCCGGGCAGGTTGATCACCAGGTCGGGTCGCTCGCCGAGATTGCGCGCGGTCTGCCCCTCGCGGCCCAGGCCGAGGACGACCGTCTGCCCGAGCGCCCAGGCGGAGGACATCGGGGCGAGGTTGAACGAGCCGTCCTCGTTCTCCGTCGAGAGGAGCACCACCGGCGTCCCGAAGTACAGGATGCTCGGCTCGATCACTACGTGGGCTGCGGCTGCCTGCGCGGGCAGGGCGTGGAAGGGTGCGGCGTTCATGCAGCGCAGCCTAAGATCGTGATATTTCGCCATCAGCCGAAGTGTCACGGGTCACTGGCGTCTTCACCGCTTCACCGCGATGGGCGGCACCTGTCCCTATTATTGGGATATGACTGCTGGCCCTCCTCAACCTGTCGGCCGTGACGAGTGGCGCGTCTCCCATGACGAGCGGGAAGCGGTGGTGGAACGGCTGAACACGGCGGCGGTCGAGGGCCGCATCGACCTCGACGAGCTGGACGCGCGGCTCGACCTGGCGCTGAACGCCAAGACGTACGCCGACCTGGCCCGGCTCACCGCCGATCTGCCGCCGGACGTCCCGGTGAACCAGGAGCCGCTGGTCCTCAAGGGCGGCATGCACGGCGTGACCCGCTCCGGGCGCTGGGAGGTGCCCGGGCACATCATCATCCACGGCGGGATGGGCGCCGCCAAGCTCGACTTCACCCAGGTCGAATGCCGGCTGCCCGAGATCAGGATCGAGGCGGAAGGCCAGATGGGCGGCATTACCATCATCATCCCTGACGGCTGGGCCGCGGACACCTCCCGGATGGACGGGGGCCTCGGTGGGTTCAAGGACAAGACGACATCGCAGCGCCTCCCCAGGACACCACTGATCCGCCTCTCGGGCACCGGCGGTGCCGGAGGAGTGGTCATCCGGCACCGCAACGCCTGGGAACGCCGCAAGCAGCGCCGCCTTGATGGGTGACGGCGTGTTCGGCGCCATCTCGCGTGGTGGGTGCGCCGTGGCCGTCATCGCCTTGTAAGAAGTGACGCGGCGATGCGCTTCTAGGGTGACCGGCATGAGCAACAGGCGAACGACGGCCGCCGCGATGGCGATGCTCGCCCTGCTGGCCGCCGCCTGCGGCACCGCGGCGCGCGACGAACCAGGACCCGCGGCCGGGGACACCTCGGCGTCGGCGGCGTCCCCGCCGGTCTCCCCGCCGGTCTCCCCGCCGGTCTCCCCGCGGGGTCCGGAACGGTCGGCGGGCGAGGCTCCGGTGCCCGCCGCACTGCGGTTCACCGCCCAGACGCTGGACGGCAAGGCCTTTCAGGGGCAGAGCCTGGCGGGCAGGCCTGTCGTCTTCTGGTTCTGGGCGCCGTGGTGTCCCAAGTGCCTGTCGGACGCGCCCGCCGTCAAGGCGGCGGCCGCCCGGCAGGGCGATGTCGCGTTCGTCGGAGTCGCCGGACTGGACACCCAGGCGGCGATGCGGGCGTTCGTCAAGCGCACCGGGACCGGCGATCTCGTGCACCTGGCCGACGCCAAAGGCGCGGTATGGACGAAGCTCGGCGTCAGCGAGCAGTCCACCTTCGTGTTCATGAAACCGGACGGCTCGGCGGAGAAGGTATCCGGTCCACTCGGCCGGGACAAGCTGGAGGAGCACCTGCGCGCTCTGGTCGCCCGGTAGCCGAATCGATGTCCTCCTTCGGTACCGGTGTGTCGGAAGCGCCGCTGGCCCTGGCGCTCACCGCCGGGATGGTGGCCGCGTTCAATCCGTGCGGCTTCGCCATGCTGCCGGCCTATCTCACCCTGCTGATCAACGACCGGGGAGCCGGCCCCGTTCGCCGGGCACTGGTCCTGGCGGCGGCGATGACCGCCGGATTCGTCACCGTCTTCGGTCTGTTCGGGCTGGTCGTGACCGTGCTGGCCGTGTCGGTGGGCGGCCACCTGCCGTGGGCGACCCTGGTCATCGGGGCGGTTCTGGTGGGGCTGGGTCTGTGGTTGCTGTCCGGCCGCGAGCTCGTGCTGCGCTTGCCGGGTCTGGCCACCGGCCGTCCCACGACCTCACCGCTGTCGCTGTACGGCTATGGCCTGTCGTACGCGGTGGCCTCCTTGTCGTGCACGGCGGGGCCGTTCCTGGCGGTCACCTCCGCCGCGCTGTCCGGCGGCGGAGTGAGCGGTGGGGTGGCGGCCTTCACCGCCTACGCGCTGGGCATGGGCTTGATCGTCGCCGTTCTGTCGCTGGCGGTGGCGCTCGCCCGCGCCGCCGTGGTGGCCCGGTTGCGGCGGCTGCTGCCGTATGTGTCCAGGGCCAGCGGCGGCCTGCTCACCCTCGCGGGCCTGTACGTCCTGTACTACGGCTGGTACGAGCTGCGCGTCTTCGCGGGCCAGGAGGCGGACGATCCGATCGTGGGCGCGGTGACCGCCGTGCAGTCGACCGTCGCCGGCTGGGTGGCCGGGCTCGGCCCGGGATGGCTCACGCTCGTGCTTCTCCTCTTGCTCGCCCTGGTGACGCTGGTCGTACGCACGGCACGTCGCCGCGATCGTGCCCGCTGACAGCCTGTCGCCGCCGGCAGCAGTGCGGTCGCCGGTGCCCAGGCTCATGACGGCGCCCCACGTGGCGACGCCGAGCGTGGCGCCGACCTGTCGGACGGCGATCGCCGCGTCCACCATCTCGGGCGTTCAACGACCTCGCCGCGCACGACGGCTGGCGCCCTGGACGGCCGCCCGGCCCCGGGTCGGCGATGAGCGACAAGGCCGGCGGGCGCCGGGGTTGGGCGTGGTCAGCCCCCTCCGCCGGCGATGTAGGCGGCGGGGTCGTACTGGAGGCGAAGCCGCTGGATCTTGCCGTCGGCGAAGGTGAAGAATTCGGCGAACCTGACGATGCCCTTGGGCAGGTGGGCGTCGTAGAGAACGGCGCTGCCTCCCGGCCCGTGGACCTCCTGGATCATCTCGATCTCGCCGACGTTGGCGATGAATCCTTTGACGCCCTGCAGGAAGCGGGCCGCCCCGGTGACGTGTCCGGCGAGGGGGCCCTCGAACGCGAGGTCGTCGGCCAGCAGGGGCGCGAGTTCCCGGCCCTCGTCGTAGTTCTCGATCCCGCCCGTAAGGACCTGGTAGTAGGCCTTGAGCAGGGGAGGGGCGGTGCCGGTGATGACGGTCATGCGGTCTCCCTCGATCGTCGCTTGGTGGTTGAGAAAATAAACCATGAAGTTGAGAAGGGCAACCATGGCGGGATAGAGTGGGGCAATGCGCTCGTACAACCAGTACTGCTCGATGGCCCGTGCGCTGGACCTGGTTGGCGACCGCTGGACGCTGCTCATCGTCCGCGAACTGCTCACCCAAGGGCCCTGCCGGTTCTCCGACCTGCGACGCGGCCTGCCCGGCATCGCCAGCAACCTCCTCGCCGATCGCCTGCGTGAGATGGAGTCGGCCGGGCTGATCGCTCGCCACGATGAGCCGCCACCGGTCGCCGCTTCGCTGATCGGGCTCACCAGTCGCGGCCAGGACCTGGACGGCGTCGTGCGCGAACTGACGCGCTGGGGCGCACCCCTGATGCTCGCCCCGCCGGCCGGCGACGCATTCAGGGTGCACTGGTTCACGCTGCCGCTGCGCCACCTGTGCCGCGACGGCTCACCCGAGGACCCGGCCGTCACCGTACGCCTGGGCGACCTGCACGACGGCTGCGACATCACCGCCGACCACGGCCGCATCGACGTACGTCCCTGCTCGACCGAGCGCCGACCCGACGCCACGATCACCGCGCCACCGCAGGTACTCGTCGCGCTCTTCACCGGACTGATGACCCCTGCGACGGCCAAGACCGAAGGGCTGATCGTCGAGGGCTCCGCGGCGGCACTCGACCGCCTTCTCCCGAACAGAGGCCCCGCCGATGGCTGACGGTCGAGGCACGTCACACCTGCTCGAGGAGATCGACGCGGGAACCGCCGCCCCTGTGACCTTAGGAACGCGGACCATGCGGGAATGGGTCGCCTTCCCGGCCCGGCAGAGCGACACGGCGACTCTCGCGCTGTGGCGAGACGTGGCGCACGACGCCCACCACTACGTGGATTTCCTGCGACGACCTCGCGGGCTGCGTAGCGGAAAACGCCCATGTGCTGACTGGCGGTCTGACCGCGCGGCCGGTCACCTGGTGACCGCTATGAGCGCTGGCTGAAGCGATGAGGGGGCACCTCAGTGCCAGGCCAGACGTTGCTCCAGCAGTGCTTGCTGAGCCGGGTTGGCGGTCAGCTCCAGGGCCCGCTCATCGGCGGTTCGCGCCTGTTCACGGCGGCCCAGATCACGCAGCAGCTCGGCGCGGGTGGCGTGGAAGAGCGGGTAGCGCTCCAGCACGGCGCCCAGGTCTTCAAGCTCGGTCAGGGCCTGCGCGGGGCCGTGGACGTGCCGCACGGCGATGGCCCGGTGCAGCCGCGTGACCGGTGAGGGCGCCAGGTGCAGCAGCATGTCGTACAGCACCAGAATCTGCGCCCAGTCGGTGGCGGCGAAGGTCTCGGCCTCGGCGTGGCAGGCCACGATCGCCGCCTGCAGCTGGTAGGGCCCCGGCCGCCGGTGGGCGCGGGCCGCGCGCGTCAGCAGGGCGGTGGCCTGCTCGATGGCCTGGCGATCCCACAGCGAGCGGTCCTGGTCGGCCAGCAGAACCAGACGGCCCTGGCCGTCGAAGCGGGCCGCGCCGCGGGCCCGGTGCAGCCGGATCAGCGCCAGCAGCCCAGCCGCCTCGGGCTGCTTCGGCAGCAGGTTCGCCAGCAGCGTGGCCAGCCACTCGGCGTCCTCGACCAGGTCACGCGCTTGTGCCCGCTCCGCCGTACTGGACAGGTAGCCCTCGTTGAACAGCAGGTAGATGACCGCCAGCACCTCCTCCACGCGCTGCGGCAACTCCTCCGCAGCGGGAATGCGGTACGGGATCCCGGCCTCGCCGATCTTGCGTTTGGCGCGGGTGATGCGCTGCGCCACCGTGGACTCCGGTACCAGGAAGGCGGCGGCGATCTGCGCGGCCGACAGCCCGCACACAACCCGCAGGGTGAGCGCGATCTGCGCGGTCCGCGACAGCGCCGGGTGGCAGCAGGTGAAGATCAGCCGCAGCCGGTCATCACGCGGCGCGGGAGCAGGCGAGGTGAGCCGGGCGAGCTTGGCCCTGTAGTTCGACTCCCGGCGCAGCACGTCCAGCCCGTGCCGCCGGGCCACGGTGAACAACCATGCCTCCGGCCGCTCGGGGATCCCTTCGGCCGGCCAGCGCCGCAGCGCGACCTCCACGGCGTCCTGCACCAGGTCCTCGGCGGCGGCGAAGTCGCCCAGCAGCGACACCAGGGACGCGGCCAGCCGGCCCGCGTGCTCACGCACCACGCGGGCCAGCACCTCCTGGCTCACCTGCCCGTGCACCGGCTCGTTCATGAGGCCGGGCGGATCTCCACGATCGGGCAGGCCGGCCAGGAGCGAGCGATCTTCAGCGCCTCGTCCAGGTCGGCCACCTCCACCTCGGCGAACCCGCTGACAACCTCCTTACCCTCCACGAACGGCCCATCAGTGATGACGGGCTCGCCCTGGCCCAGGCGCACTGTGGTGGCGGTGTGCACGGGCGCCAGATGCGTATGGTGCGTGATCTTGCCCGCGTGGTCGGCGAACCACTGCGCGACGGCCGCGTAGGCGGCCTGCTGCTCCAGCTCGTCCATCGCCTCCAGCTGCGCGGCGAACTGTTCGGTCTCGATGAACATCAGCACGTACTTCACGGTCGCTGCCTGCCTTTCCGTCTCAGCTCGCCGGGAGGGTGGCGTACAGATCGACGCCGTTGCCGTCCGGGTCGGCCACCGTGGCGTACCGCATGCCCCAGAACGCGTCGAACGGCTCGGCGATCCCGCGGTAGCCCGCCGCGACGAGCTCGGCGTAGGTGGCCTCCACCCCGGCCGGGGTGTCGAACTCGAAGCACAGCAGGGTACGCGGCCCGCCGGTCGGCGCGCTCCACCCGGGCAGGAACGGCGTGCGGAAGCCCTCGGTGTCCAGCATGACGTGCAGCCCGTTCGGCAGATCACAGCCGGCGTGCTCGGGCGAGTGCTCGTCGAGCTTGAACTCCATGCCCAGGCGGGCGTAGAAGGCGATCGAGGCGTCCAGGTCGGACACCACGATGTCGATGGTGTTCAGGGTGGGATGCATGAGGCGTTCCTTCGGGCTCGGTCGTTGAGGTGAGAGCCAGGCGGTCCCGCGAGATTCCCCCGTTCGGGCTCACCTCGCCTGACCACGAGCCGCCACTGCGACATGCCCGCTGACGGCTCGGCCCTCACATAACAGACGATCGGCGGAAGCCCGGATACGACACCGGCACAGAATTCCTCGCCCCGGACCCCGGGTGATCACCCCGCGCACCGGCTAGATCGCTGATGTGAGAGGTGGGCCTGGTACGGCACCGTCACCTGCAGGATCCGCTGCCGAGAACGACCTTCTCCAGTGACGCGAGAAGGCGCCATGGCGGCCGCTTCCCGAGCTCGCCGCGAGCGGTCGCGCACGCCGTTACGGTGAGGGCCGGTAGAGCCCCGCCTGCCGGTAGACGGCCTTGAGGAAGTCGAGCATGCCGGCGGCGTCCGGCGGGTCGGGCTGGAGAACGCGCCAGGTCACCGCGCCGGCCATCATGTCGATCAGCACGTCGAGGTCGGCGTCGGCGGCCACGGTGCCGTCCTGCTGGGCGCGTCGCAGCATGGCGGCGGCCAGCTCGCGGCGCGGCAGGACGTGGTGCTTCCAGTAGACGGCCATCAGCTCGGGGTGGCTGACGGCCGAGCCCATCATCCGGGCGGTCAGCGCGCGGAACGCCGGGCTCGCGGTCATCTCCGCCGCCGCCTCGATGACGCCTTCGATGATCTGCTGCGGGTCGAGTGCCTGGATGTCGTCGGGGGAGGGGACCAGGTCGGCGCTGACCGTCTGCTCGACCGCCTGAGCGATCAGCTCCTCCTTGGTGCTCCAGCGGCGGTAGACGGTGAGCTTGCCGACGCCGGCCCGTTTGGCGATCTGCTCCATGCTGGTGCCTTCGACGCCGCGTTCGATGAACAGGTCGAGGGCGGCGCGCAGGATTGCGACGTCGGTCTCGGGGTCGCGGGGGCGTCCGCGTCCTCGGCGGTCCGTCAAGCGAGTGCTCCGTCCAGCCAACGGGTGGGGTCGCCCGTGCAGGCCAGGTGGGCGTCCGGGCGTACGAGCATAGCGGGCAGCGGGTCCACCGGGCGCAGGTGGACGACGTGCTCGCCGAGCCGCCGCCGGGCCGCCTCGAACAGGGACGCGTCGCCGAGGACGGCCCAGCGTCCGCGCAGTTCGGCGTGCAGCCGGGTACGGATGCCGTCGGCGCGCACGCAGGCCACATCGGCGATCCGGTCGCCGGAGCGCGGCCGCGAGCCGCGCCCGCCGAGCGGGCCGCGCCGGTAGCTCACCCAGAGCTGTGAGGTGGTGTACGTGGTCCAGCGCTGCAGCACGGGCAGGTTGAACGCCGGCACCATGACGCGGTCGCGCAGGAACCGGCCGACGGGCCCGGCGGCGATGTTCATCCTGGTGGCGGCGGTGCTGCCACGCAGAACCTGGGTGGCCAGCGGGCGGCGCTCGGTCTCGTAGGTCTGCAGGAGCCGCTCGCCCGCCAGGCCGCCGATGACGAGGGCCAGTTTCCAGGCGAGGTTCTCGGCGTCGCCGATGCCGGTCAGCATGCCTTGCCCGCCGAAGGGGGCGTGCGCGTGCGCGGAGTCACCGGCCAGGAGGATCCGGCCCTGACGGTAGGTGTCGGCCAGGCGGCGGTGCACGCTGAACAACGACGCCCAGGACGCGTCCAGCAGCCGGCCGCCGAGGCCGTGGGTGCGTTCGGGCAGGATGTGGCGCATCCGCTCGACGATCTGCTCCTCGGTGGGTTTGTCCTGCCGGAAGACGGGATCGTAGGCGAGCAACCGCCACTGGCCGCCGGGCATCGGCATGGCGCCCAGCATGCCCTCCGGATGCACCCAGCCGCTGGTGCCGGAGCGGTCGAGGGTGGTGTCGAGGCGGGCGTCCACGATCAGGAAACGCTCGCTGACCTTGACGCCGGGGAAGCCGATGCCGGCGAGCTTGCGTACGGTGCTGCCGGTCCCGTCGCAGCCGACCAGCCAGCGCGCTCGCACGGTGCGGCCGTCGCCCAGCGCGGCGGTGACGCCGTCGGCGTCCTGGCCGGCGCCCACCAGGGCGCAGCCCCATTCCGGCCGCCCGCCCAGCTCGGCCAGCCGGTCGCGCAACCGCGCCTCGACGCGGGCCTGGGAGATCACCATCGGGGGAGCGGCGGTGTGCAGGCCGGGATCGCCGAAGCGAACGCGCATCATCGGGCGGTCGCCGGCGTAGTTGGTGATGGTCATGGCCCGCACCGACTCCTCGGGCAGGCCACTGAGCGCATCCAGCCGGTCGAGCACCTCCGAGCCGCGTGCGTGCACGAAGTTGGCTCGCGACGTGGTGGCCGGCGCCTGAGCCCGGTCCACCACCCGTACTGAGACGCCGTGCTGGAGCAGCGCGCACGCCAGGGCGAGCCCCACCGGCCCGGCCCCCGCGACGAGAACGTCAGGTTCCACGGTGCACTCCATTTTATTTACGGAACGGCATCGTAAACAATGTAACGCGCAGACCGCAGGAGTGTCCAGCGACTGCGGCGCAACCACACCGGCACCACCGGCGCCCCTCAGAGGGACAGGTTTCGCACCCGGTCATCCTTCCGCTTCCGCCAAGGAAGCCTGCTCGATGCGGCGGTACGCGTTGTTGCGCAGGCGCAGGATCGCGGCGGCGAGGAGGGCCGCGGCGAGGGAGCCGGTCAGCACCGCGATCTTGGTCAGGCCGTCGCGTTCGCTGCCGATGCCGAAGGCCAGCTCGCCGATCAGCAGGGAGACGGTGAAGCCGATGCCGGCCAGGATCGACAGCCCGAGCACGTCCACCCAGGCCAGGTTCTCGTCGAGGTCGGCCCGGGTGAAGCGGGCCATCAGCCAGGTGGCCGCCATCACCCCCACGGGCTTGCCGATGACGAGCCCGGCCACGACGGCGAGGGCCACGGGGTCGGTCAGCGCCTCGGCCAGGCCGTCGAGCCCGCCGAGCGGCACGCCCGCCGACAGGAACGCGAACACCGGCACGGCCACGCCCGCTGACAGAGGCCGGAACCGGTGCTCGAAATGCTCGGCCAGGCCCGGACCCGGTCGCCTGCCCACCGCGACGGGAACGGTGAAGGCGAGCAGGACTCCGGCGACGGTGGCGTGCACGCCGGACGCGTGAACCAGGCCCCACGCCAGCACGGCCAGCGGCAGCAGGAGCCACCAGGAACGAACCCCGCGCTGTACGAGGAAAGCGAAGACGGCCAGCGGAGCCGACGCGGCCAGCAGAGGAAGCGGCGCTAGATGCTCGGTGTAGAAGAGAGCGATGATCACGATGGCGAGCACGTCGTCGACGACGGCCAGAGTGAGCAGGAACGTGCGCAGCGCGGCCGGCAGGTGGCGGCCGATGACCGCGAGCACCGCCAGCGCGAACGCGATGTCGGTGGCGGTGGGCACCGCCCACCCCTTGGCGGCCTCCGCTTCGGCGCCGCTCGTGATGAGCAGGTAGACGGCGGCGGGCACGAGCACTCCGGCGACCGCGGCCGCGATCGGGATGGCGGCGCGCCGGGGATCGCGCAGGTCTCCGGCGACGAACTCGCGCTTGAGCTCCAGGCCGGCCACGAAGAAGAAGACGGCCAGCAGCCCGTCCGCGGCCCAGGCGGCCAGGCTCAGATCCAGGTGCAGGGCGGCGGGGCCGATCTTGACGGCGCGTAGCCCTTCGTAGGCTTCGGACCAGGGCGAGTTCGCCCAGAACATGCCGAGCAGCGCGCCCGCGAGCAGCAGCGCGCCCCCGACGGTTTCTGCCCGCAGGATGTCGACGACACGTCGGGCTTCACTCCAGGAACCGGGGCTGAACAGGCGAAAACCACGTGGCGGTGCTTGGGTCAAGGGGGACTCCGGGAAGGGTCGGCGACAGAACAGCCGACCAGGCTTCCCGGCACACCGAGCCCTAATCTACCCGATTTCCACTTCTGTACAGAACATCCTGTTTGTCGGTCTACCGGTCTCCCTTTGTGCCCCCGGCTCACGGGCAGCAGGATGATCGGCCGCCCTCTTGTCGGCTGTCAGCCGAGGATCACCTTTTCCTCTGGCAGTTCGTAACGGCGGGTGCGCTGTTTCAGCGCGAGTGCCGACCCCAGCGTGAGCGGGCCGATGCGGCCGATGTACATCAGCACACTGAGCAGCACGTGCCCGGCCAGGGAGGTGTCAGCGGTGATGCCGGTGGACAGGCCGTTGGTGGCGAAGGCGGAGATGACCTCGAACAGCACCTGGTCGAGGCCGTGTGGAGTCAGGATGAGCAACAGCCAGGTGGAGAGGGTGACCAGGATGATGCCTAACAGGCCGATGGACAGTGCCTGGCGTTGAGTCGCGGAGGGCAGCCGCCGGTGGCCGATGTTGACCTGATGCTCGCCGCGCAGTTCGGACCAGATGATGAAGAGCAGGAAGCCGAATGTGGTGACCTTGATGCCGCCCGCGGTTCCGGCGCTGCCCCCGCCGATGAACATCAGCACGTCGGTGACCAGCCAGGAGGAGGGGTACATCTGGCTGATGTCGAGGGTGTTGAAGCCGCCGGAGCGCGGCATGACGGCGGCGAAGAAGGCGGCCAGCAGCTTGCCCGAGTCGTCCAGCGGGCCCATCGTGCCCGGATTGCGCCACTCGGTCATCAGGAACGCGAGGGTGCCGACGCCGAGGAGCAGGGCGCTCAGTCCGACTGTGATGCGGGTCAGTACAGACCAGCGCCACGGGTGTCGCCAGGTGCGCAGCAGCTCGAAGACGACCGGATAGCCGAGGCCGCCGACGATGACCGCCAGGGCGATGGTCAGGCAGATCCACGGGTCGGTGACGAAGCGCATCAGGTTGTCCGGCCAGAGCGCGAAGCCGGCATTGTTGAACGCCGATACCCCGTGGAAGATGCCGAGATAGACGGCTCGGCCCAGCGGCTCGCCGTACCCGGTGATGAACCGTACGGCGAGAACGGCGGCGATGGCCGCCTCGCAGATCAGGCTGAACGTCACGACCCTGCGCAGCACGTGACGCAGATCGGCGGCGACCACCGACTTGGTCTCTAACTGGGCGGACAGCCTGGCCCGCAGGCCGACGCGGTGGGCGACGATGACCATGATCAGCGTGGCGAGCGTCATGATGCCCAGCCCGCCGGCTTGGATGAGCAGGACGATCACCACTTCACCGAACACCGACCAGTGCGTCCCGGTGTCGACCACGACCAGGCCGGTCACGCAGACGGCGGAGGTGGCGGTGAACAACGCGGTGAGCCAGTGGGAGCTGTCCCCTTCCGCGGTGGCCAGCGGGGTGCCGAGCAGGAGTGTCCCGAGCAGCACCGCCGAGCCGAACCCGGCCGCGATGACCACGGTCGGATGCCGGCCACGCCCCGGCACAGCCGGGCGGCGCCGCGTCATGAGATCGCCCGGCGCTGCGGCTTGCCGGACATGCTGACAACGCCGTCATCCATCGCGGAGGTTCCGTTCGGTCGCGCGGCCATAGACGTCGCCGACCAGACTTCCCGGCACTCCGGGCCATACCGTAGCGCAGTGCGGCGCACGAGCGGAACAAGCCGGCCCGTGCCGAGCGCGTGCACGGATCGATCACCCGCTCGCGTAGCAGCTTGGCTGTTAGCTCTACGTCGGGGATCGGGCACGTGGCACCGGCAGTGGTTCGGGAGGGGTACGACGAGGCGGTTTCGAGTGCCTTGGGAACCCCTGGGCGCAGAGTCCGCATGGCGTACGTGTCGCCGGGCACCCGTGCGGCGCGCCCGTGACGCGTGCATGAGCGTCTCCTGACAGGGCCGACAGATCCCCTTCAAGGACCCGAGGTCAGTCGGAGGCTGGGTCAAACCCTGCCGGGAGACGCTCACCTCCATCATCTCTGTCAGAGGCGGGCGACGGCCTCGTCACTGCTTCACCTGGGTGAGGCCGGTGGCGACGAGGTCGACGAGCCGGTCGAGGATCTTCGGGTACAGCTCGGGGCTGGCCAGCCGGTCCCGGTACAGCGGCATCATGAGGACGGCCTGCAACACGCCGACGATCACCTCCGGGTCGTCGCCGGCGAGGTCGTCGCTGTGCTCGGTCAGGTAGGCCGCCAGGGCGGTGACCGGGTTGTCCGGGGCGGAGGTGACCCGTTCGAGGTCAAGTTTCCTGGCCACCGCCTCCATCTCCTCGGGGTGGGTCATCAGTCTGCCGTAGAGGGGGTTGCCGTCGAGCTCGGCCAGCGTGGCGTGCAGGAAGGCGCGCAGCCCGGCGCGGGTGCCGGCCTCCTTGCGCAATGCTCCGTCGATGACCCTGCTCTTGACCTCGGCCATCTGGGCGAGCATCAGCTCCAGATAGAGCGCCTCCTTGGAGTCGAAGAAGACGTAGAAGGTGCTTTTGGCGATGCCGGTCCCGGCGACCAGGTCCTCCAGGGAGGTCTTGCGCAGCCCTTGCGTGGTGAACAGGCGCAGGCCGTTGTCCAGGAGCAGCCGCGTGATGTGCGCCTTTTCCGCGGCCGAGAAGGCGGGAGGCATGAGGTTCACCTTCCGAGGGTGGAAACATGTCGATCAGATGTTTTCACGATGTGCGGCGAGGACGGACCAGCTCCAGGACGTGCTGCTCCTGAGCCGGGTCGAACCACTGGGCCGGGGACGGAGTGTCAGAGCGAGGGGCCGGATCGCCTTCGCGCCGCAGCCAGGCCCACGTGTCGGCCAGGGTCTCGCGCAGCGGCCGGAGGATGAGCCCCGCCGCCAGGGCGGCGGAGACGTCGGCGTCGTGGATGCCCGTCGGGCAGGGGTTGCCGGGGTAGCGCAGCCCGAACTCCATGCCGAGCGGGAAGCCCTCCCGTTCCAGCAGCTCCGCGGGCGCCCACACCAGCTCGGCGTCGGAGCCGATCACCTGCGAGGCCGTGGTGAGCAGGTCGCCGATCGTGGTGTGCCCGGCCGGCCCGGCGACGTTGAACGTCCCGCCGATGCCACGTTCTGCCGCCGCCAGCATCCAGGCCGCCAGGTCGATGGCGTCGATGTACTGCAGGGCCGCGCCGGCCGGTCCGGGGGCGAGCACGGGACCGCCGCGTTCGAGCCGTCGCAGCCACCACGGGATGCGGCCGACGTCCTCGTACGGGCCGAGGATCATGCCCGCCCTGGACAGCAGCGCACGCTCGCCGAACGCCTCGATCACGGCCATCTCGGCACCGCGCTTGGCCGCGGCGTAGTCGCTGCCGTCCTGGCTGCCGGGATCGCCCGCCACGAGCGGTGCGCTCTCGTCGGCTCCGGCCGGCCAGGGCCAGGCGTGGACGCCGCGGCTGGAGACGTAACCGTAGTGCCGCGCACGGTCGGCCAGCAGCCAGGCGCTGTCCCGGACCGCGCTCGGCGCCCACGCCCAGGTGTCGATCACCGCGTCCCAGGAACGCTCGCCGAGCGCCCGCCGTACCGAAGCGGGGTCGGTGCGATCGGCGACCAGCGCTTCGACGCCCGGCGCCGGCGGGCGCGACTGTCCGCGGTTGAGTGTGGTGACGGTGTCGCCGCGCCGCAGCGCCACCTCTACCAGCGCGCGGCCCACGTGGTGGGTGCCGCCCATGACCAGTACGTGCATCGCCATCTCCGTTCAGCCCGCCAGCTGGAACTTGCGCTCGACCAGCCGGCGCACCGGCCCCCACGACGACAGCCGCAGCGGAAGCTGGGTCAGCTCCAGCAGCAGCGGGTTGCGCGGGGCGTAGACCCCCTTCACCCGGCGGCCGAGCCGCTGCTTCTTCTCCGCCTCCGGCCTCAGCTCCGCCTCCCACTCCGCCAGCGCGGCCAGGACGTCGTCGCCGTGCCGCGCCAGGGCCGCGCCCAGCCGGTCGGCACCGCCGACAGCCAGCGAGGAGCCATAGCCGGCGAACAGTGTCACGCACCAGGCCGCGTCACCGAGCAGCACGACCCTGCCCTTGCTCCACCGATCCACCACCATCTGGCTGATGCTGTCGAAGTAGACCGATTCGGCCGTCTCAAGCCCTTCCAGCGCCTGGGGGACGAGCCATCCCATGTCGCCGTAGATGGTGCGCAGCTCCTCCAGCGACGCTCCCGCCGGGCCGCCATCGGTGCGGTAGCCGAAGAAGGCGGCCGTACGGCCGTCGCCGACGCTCATCATCGCGAACGTACGGCCGCCCGCGCTGATCGAGCCGGTCGTCTCGGCGGGCAGACCCTCGGGTCGCTCCTTCAGCATGTAGACCGCCACCCGGTGCCCCAGGTCGAGCCGGTAGTCCTCCTCCGGGCCGAACACCAGGGCCCGCGTCGCCGAGTGCAGCCCGTCGGCGCCGATGAGCAGGTCGGCACGTTCGGTGCCGCCATCGCTGAGCGAGACTCGCACCGTGTCCGCGTCCTGCTCGACGGCCGTGATCGTGGTGCCGAACCGGATGGTCACGTGATCGGCGACGGCCTCGTACAGCACCCCCTCGATGTCGCCGCGCAGGATGTTGAACGACTTCCTGCCCATGGTGGCCGCGATCGTCTCGCCGCTGAGCGCGAAGCGGCGCTCGCCGCTGGGCCTGCGGTAGACCAGCTCGCGCGTCACGAAGGCGCGCCGCCTCAGCTCCGGCAGGACGCCCATCCGCTCGGCCCCGTCGTGACCGATGCCGCCGAACGTCACCCCGTAGCCGCCACCGCGCCGCGCCGGGGCCCGCTCGACCACCAGGGTGTCCCAGCCCGCCTGATGCAGGCGCAGCGCCGCGGCGAGTCCGGCGATTCCCGCTCCGATGATGATGGCACGCATGTCCGCGTACTCCCTTCCGTTTTGTCCATAAAAACAGATAGTAGATTTGTTTTCAAATGCGCGAGGATCTGCTCGACCTGCGGTTCAGGTGAGGTCAGGGCTGTCTCCCGCTACCTGAGCGTTACAGAGGCGCGGTCGGCGCCGGTTCACCATCGGGCGATGAGCGGTGATCCTTCTGGTTCGTGCTGCTGCCAGGTCTCGGCGAGGCGGGTCAGCCGGGCGGGCGCGGCGATGCCTCGCACAGTCGCGATCCGGCCGCCGGCGATGTCGAACGTCGCGGCGCCGACGACGCGGTCGCCGACCACGAAGACGAGGGCTGGGGCGCCGTTGACGCGCGCGTAGTGGACGGCGGACGTACCGCCGGCCAACCGCCGCTTGGCGGGTGTGGGTTTGAACCCGGCCCGTGCGACGGCGGCGATCCGCTCCGGAGTGTCGTACCGCAGCAGCGTCCCGGTCAGGCCGGCGCCGTCGGAGACGGCGGTCGCGTCGTCGGTGAGCAGCGCCACCAGCCGTTCGGTGCGGCCGGAGAAAGCGGCGGCGAGGAACTCCTCGACGATCCTGCGGGCGGATTCCGGGTCGACCTCGCCACCCCGGCGGCGCGCCGCGGTGACGCGGCGCCTGGCCCGGTGAAGGTGCTGCTGGCTGGCGGATTCGGTGATGCCGAGCAGCTCGGCGATCTCGGCGTGGCTGTAGGAGAACGCTTCCCGCAGGACGTAGACGGCCCGTTCCAAGGGCGACAGCCGCTCCATGAGGGTCAGGACGGCCAGGGAGACCGATTCGCGCTGTTCGAAGGTGTCGGCGGGGCCGAGCATCGGGTCGCCGGCGAGAAGCGGCTCGGGCAGCCAGGCGCCGGCGGCGCGTTCGCGGCGGGCCCGCGCCGAGCGGAGCCGATCCAGGCACAGGTTGGTGACGATCCTGGTCAGCCAGGCTTCCGGCACCCTGATCCGCCGCCGGTCGGCGGCCTGCCAGTGCAGGAACGCGTCCTGCACCGCGTCCTCGGCGTCGGCGGCCGAACCCAGCAGCCGGTACGCCAGCGAGGCCAGCCGGTTCCTGCTGACCTCGAACCGCTCGGCGTCGAAACGATCAGTGGCGACCTGATCGGCGGCGATGCTGTCCATGCGGACCACCCTAGGCGGCTAAACCATCACCTTCCCGGCGGGCACATCGGGCGTGGCGGCCAGCCGGCGCCTGCGCTTGGGCAGGCCGAAGGTCGGGTGCGCGTTGGCCCACAGTGACATCCGCAACAGGGCCGCCTTCACCCGGGCGGACGTCCCGCCGCCCACGTACGCGGGCTTCGCCTGCCCTTCGCCGTCCACCAGCTGGAGAATGGCGTCCCGCCGTCCGAGACTGATGTGGTTGTAGGTGTAGACCAGCCTGGTCTTCGCGACCTTGCCACTGGTCAGGCGTCCCACGATCGCGTGGAACGCCTGCCCGCCGGTGTAGCCGGCCGACGCGCAGGACATCGGCAGCGGCCTGCCGTTGTCGCCGATGGCGTGCACGCTGTCGCCGACGGCGTAGACGTCCGGGTGGGAGACCGACCGCATGGTGCGATCGACGACGATCCTGCCGGTGTCCGTGATCTCCAGCCCGCCGGCGGCGGCGATGGGGCTGACCGCGAACCCGGCCGTCCACACGGTCGCGTCGGACGCCAGGGCGGTGCCGTCGGCGCACCGCACGCGGGTCGCTTCGACGGCCGCGACAGTGGTGTGCTCCAGGACGGTGACGCCGAGCCGGTCGCAGGCCCGCCGCAGGTGGCCGCGGGCTCCGGCGGAGAGCCGGGCGCCCAGCTCACCGCGGGCGACGAGCGTCACCGACAGGCGGGGCCGTGATTCGGCGATCTCGGTGGCGGTCTCGATGCCGGTCAGCCCGTCGCCGACGACCACCACGTTCCCGCCTTCGTCCCGCCTGTCCAGGCCGTTCAGGCGCTCGCGCAGGCGCAGCGCCGAGGACAGGGCGGCGATGTCGAAGGCGTGCTCGGCCGCCCCGGGGACGCCCCCGACGTCACCGTGGCTGCCGAGCGCGTACACCAGCGTGTCGTAGCCGAGTTCGCCGCCGGCTTCGGTGCCGGTCACGGCGACGACCTGGCGCTCGGGATCCACGGCGGTCACCCGGGCCACGCGCAGCCGGATCCCCGTACCCGCGAAGACGTCGAGCAGCCGCTGCGCCGAGGCCGCCCGGCCGGCCGCCACCTGGTGCAGCCGCATCCGCTCGACGAAGTCCGGCACGGCGTTGACCACGGTGATCCGCACGTCCGCCGCGGACAGCCGGCGGGCCAGGTTCCCGGCCACGTAGACCCCGGCGTAACCGGCACCGAGGATCACGATGTGGTGCTTCATGTGTTGCTCCTCTCGCGTCACTTGCTCGTGAGTTGAGCGGAACAGCGCCACGATTGCTGACAGGAACGCCGCGTGGCATGGGTCACACCGTGACCGGTTGGGCCGTCCGTCACGGATCGCCGCCTGAACGCGGGCTGTGGCCGTGGAGGGCGGCGCTGCTCTGGTGCGCGAACCTCGGCGGTGCTAGCGTCCGCAATGGAGCGCCGGGAAGCCTGGTCGGCATGGTTCGCGAACGATGTCAGCTGTGGGGGAGAAGGCGCGATGGAACTGATCCGGTTGTCCGACATAGATGGCTCCATGCTCGACCTTGTAGGCGGTAAGGCCGCCGGGCTCGGGAAGATGATCAGAGCGGGGGAGCGCGTCCCGGACGGCTTCTGCCTGACCGCCGACGCCTACCGGGCGGGGCAACTGCCCGAGGAGGAGCTGGTCGAGGCGTACGAGCGGCTCGGCGGGGGCCGGGTGGCGGTGCGCTCCAGCGCCACCGCCGAGGACCTGCCGGAGGCCAGCTTCGCCGGTCAGCAGGACACCTTTCTCAACGTCGAAGGCCCCAGCGACCTGATCGACGCGGTACGCCGCTGCTGGGACTCCCTGTTCACCGAGCGCGCCGTCGCCTACCGCGCCGCCGCGGGCATCGGCGAGACGGCCATGGCCGTGGTGGTGCAGCGGATGATCGACCCGGTCACGGCCGGGGTGCTGTTCACCGCCAACCCGATCACCGGCTGCCGCTCCGAGATGGTCGTCGACGCGGCTCCTGGCCTGGGCACCGCCATCGTCGAGGGCACCGTCGTGCCCGACCACTACGTGCTCGATCAGCGGATACCGGCCGTACCGGATGACGGCGGGTGCTTGAACGCGGAGCAACTCGGCCGGTTGCGTGCGGCCGGGCAGCGGCTGCAGGAGCATCTCGGCTCGCCGCAGGACATCGAGTGGGCGATCGACGCCGAAGGCACGCTGTGGCTGCTGCAGTCGCGGCCGATCACCACGCTCTTCCCGCTGCCGCCCGACACCGGAGACACGCGGCTCTACCTGGAGTTCGGCCACATTCAAGGCATGCTCCGCCCGTGCACCCCGATGGGCGTGTCGCTGCTCAAGACCGGCGGAAGCGTGTGGTTCCAGGCCGCGGGAGCCAAGGTCGACCGGCGTGACCCGCTGCCCCGAATGGTGCCGATCGGTGGCCGGCTCTACTTCGACGTGACCGACTTCCTGCGCAGCAAGGCCATGCGCGAACGCATCGGGACCTCCCTGGAGGTCTACGGACCGAGGGTGCAGGGCGCTGTGCTGCGCATGCTCGACGACCCGCGGTTCGCGCCGCGGCCCGGCCTGCCCTTGCATCTCGGCAGCGTGGTCAAGGGCATGGCGCGGATGGTGCCCGCCGGGCTGGCCGGAGTGGTGTCGAGTCTGTCCAACCCGGCTCTCGCGCGAGCCCGCGCCCACCGCGGCGTCGCGGAGATCAAGCGGATGATCGTCCCGCCCGGCGAGTCCGCGACGGCCGCCGAACGGCTGCGCTGGGTCGTCGAGGACTCCCACAAGGCGGTCATGAGCATCGACATGCACGGGATCGTGTGGCCGCTGACGGCAGGCATGATCGCCGGGACGCTCCCGGCCGCGCTGCTCAAAGGCGTCGCCACGGACGAGGAACTCGACACGGTCCTCGGCGGCATGCCGTACAACGTGACCACCCAGATGGACCTCAAGCTGTGGGGCCTGGCGGTGCGGGCACGCGAGCACCGCGACCTGTTCCTCGGCACCCCACCGGAGGATCTCGCCGCCATGTACTTCGCCGGCGAGCTTCCCGACATCGGGATGGCGGGCTTTCTGGCCGCGTACGGCATGCGCGCGGCGGCCGAGATCGACGTCGGCGTGCCCCGCTGGGCCGACGACCCCGCGCCGCTGTTCGCCACCATCGCCAACTATCTGCGCGTCGAAGACCCCGCGCAGGCGCCCGACGTCCGGTTCAAGGCGGCCGCGGCCCGCGCGGAGCGGATGATCGAGACGCTGTCGCGGCGGGCGCGGCGCAGGCGCCCCATCCGCGGCCGGCTGGCGGCGTTCTTCATGCGCCGCTCGCGACAGCTCACCGGCCTGCGGGAGATCGCGAAATTCGCCTGGCTGCCCGTGATCCAGGCGTGCCGGCGCCAACTCCTCCTGGCCGGCGCGGACCTGGCCGACCGCGGCCGGCTGGAGCGCGCCGACGACATCATGTTCCTGACGCTGGAGGAGGCGCGAGCCGCCGCTCGCGACACGGACCACCGGGAAGTCGCCGCGATGCGGCGCGCCGAGTATGTACGGGAACTGCGCCGGCGCACCGTACCCGGCGCGCTTCTGTCCGACGGGACCGACCTGGAGGCGCTCGCGCCCGCCGAGCCGGCCCCGGACGGCGTGCTGACCGGTATGTCCGGAGCCGCCGGGCAGGCGACCGGCAGGGCGCGGGTGATCCGTGACCCGGCCGGCGCGCGCATCGAACCGGGGGAGATCCTGGTCGCACCCACCACCGATCCTGGCTGGACCCCGCTGTTCATGACCGCGGCCGGCCTGGTGACCGAAACCGGTTCCCCGGTGGCGCACGGCCCTACGGTGGCCCGCGAGTACGGGATCCCCGCCGTCATCTGCGTCCGCGACGCCACACACGAGATCAGGACCGGGCAGTTGATCACCATCGACGGCGCAGCCGGCACAGTGTGTGTGGAACCCGAATGACCGCAACAACCCGAATGCCGCCGCGGCGATGGCGACCATGATCCAGATGCCGGGCAGGACGGCCGTCGTGATGGCCAGGCCGCCGGCGAAGTCACCCGGCCGCACTCGATCGGGGTGGAGTCGGGCCGCCCAGACCGGGTCGGTCCACAGGTCGGTGTCGCGGGCCAGCACCCGGATGGCCCGCTTGAGCAGCGGCAGGCCTTGTGCGGGCGCTTGTTGTAGCCGGACTGGCCGGGCAGGTAGGGGAAGGCGCCGGGCAGCTGCTCGGGGACGTAGCGCAGCCAGCGGGCCTCGGAGTGGATACCGAGCAGCACCTGGGCGACGGCCAGGGTCAGCAGTTCGGCGTCGGTCAGCTGCGGCTTGCGTCCCCGCGGTGGCTGATGTCCGAGCCAGTCGTCGATCCTGACGTACAGTGCGGTGAGAAGGGTGTTGAGGTCTGTCGGGCGTAGCGGCGCCCTGGCAGGGGAGACGCGGCCGACCACGGAAGGATCTCCGGCATGCGCCTGCCCGTACCTGTTCTATCTGCCATACGTGAAAGAAGAGATCATCATCCTCTGAGCTGCTAAAAGAGTCCTCCAACCCTAGATAACCATCGCGTCGTCGTCTGCTCCGGATCCTCGCAACGGCGTGCCGTGGCCGCCGGCCAGGACATCTACGCCGTCACCGCGCCGCTCGTCGTCGAGGCCGTCGCGCGGGATCCTCACCGGCAGGACCAGAACCACCCGGGGCCGCCTCCGCGGGAGCGATCTTCGACGCCCCGGACTGCCTGGCCGCCCTCTCGGCCCACATCACCTGGTGTTCTCGCTGGTCCGGGCGAAATTCACGGAAGGCTGTGTGACATCCGCATCTGTTCGCGGCGGGCGTGTGAAGGGAGGGTTGGGGCTCATCACCCCCGCTTGTTAGGGAGCACATCATGACACCGGCCCAAGAGAGCGTGCGGATCACGCGTACGTACCCGGCCACCCCCGAGCGCGTCTGGCAGTTGTGGACCACCGGCGAGGGGATCGCCCGGTGGTGGTCGCCGGACGGGTTCACCGTCGAGGTCGACAAGCTCGAGCTGCGGCCGGGTGGCGAGCTCATCTACACGATGACCGCCACCGCGCCGGAGCAGATCGCGTTCATGGAGAGTCACGGGATGCCGCTGAGTACCCGGTCCCGCAAGAGGTTCGTCGAGGTGGCGGAGCCGGGCAGGCTCTCTTACACCTCGCTCGCCGACTTCATCCCCGGCGTGGACCCCTACGACTTCCTCACCGTGGTCGAGCTCGAAGCCGTCGAGGAAGGCGTCCGCGTCACGATGACCGCGGACGCGATGCACGACGAGGAGTGGACCCAGCGGCTGGCCGCGGGCCGCGCCAACGAGCTCGACAACCTCGGGCGCGTGATCGACGCCGACTCGTAGAAGTGGCCACGCCATCATGCCTCCCGACGGTCGCGCTGACCGGCCGTGAGCTTCTCTCTCCGGCACGGTCCCCGCTGGTGGTCGCCACGCGGCCGGGTCACCTACCCTGGTCGGCCAGGGAACGTGGACGGGGGATCCGGCTGGTGGCACTGTGGCGATCCGACCGCGCCGTCCGGCTCACGCCGGTCGGCGCGGTCGCGTGCGCGGGCCTGCTGCCCCTGCTGCAGGTGGCGCTGGCCTTCAGCTACCCGGACAACGACGTCCGCACTGGACTGTGGAGCCTCGCGGTGACCGTGGTGTACCTGCCCCTGCACCTGCGTCACGTCTGGTACGCGGCCCGCGGCGTACGCCTGCCGGCAGGCGGGTGGACGCTCGCGGCGATGGCCGTCGTCATCATCGCCGCCACCCCGCTCGCGGGGAACACATGGCCGCGCGCCTACGCGGGCCTGGCCGCGTCGGCGGTCCTGGTCCTTCCCGGCCCGTGGTCATTCGTGCTCTATCTGTCGCTGGTGATCGCGGCCGCGCCCGCGTCCCTGCTGCTCGGCCTGCCGTGGAACGCCGCGCCGTGGCTCACCCTGTCGGTGCTGACCGGTAGCGGCGCCGTACTGCTGCTCGTCTGGCTGTCGGCCGCGCTCGTCCGCCTGCAGTCGGCCAGGCAGGTGCTCGCCCAGCGGGCGGTCGCGCAGGAACGGCGCCGCATCGACGACGACCTGCGCAGGACGCTCGGCGCCGCTCTGGAGTCCCTCGCGGCGCGCGGCGCCCGCGCTGCCGACCTGCTGCAGAGCCCGCCCGGCAGGCGGGCCGAGCTGGTGGCGGAGCTGTCCGGGCTGGCCGACGATTCGCGGCGCACGCTCGCCGAGGCCAGGCAGCGGGTGCGCGGGTACCGCAGGCCGTCCCTGCGGGCCGAGCTCGACACGGCCGCCACGCTGCTGTCCGCGGCCGGGATCGAGACCCGGCTGCGGCTGCCCCGCACGGGCATACCCGACACGATCGCGCCGGAGCCCCGGGCGGCGCTGCGCGCGGCGGTCACCCGCCTGCTCGGCTCCGAAGGAGTGAGCGCCTGCACGATCACGGCCGCGGTCTCGACGGACGGCGTACGCCTTGAGGTGCGCGCCGACGGCGTCGCGGAAACCATCGACGTGCAGACCGAGGGACGCCCATGATCCCGCTGATCGTGCCGCGGTGGGTGGTGCGGCATCCCCTCTGGCCGCTGATCGCCCTGCAGGTGCTGATCGCCGTACAGGTGCCCATCTACACGACCCTCGGCATGGACGGCCCGGCGGGGAACCCTGTCGCGGCCACCGTCGCCGTGGCCCTGGTGCTCTTCCTGAGCCTGCGACACGGCCTGGCCGCCGCCAGGGGCGAACGCCCCGCGGGCTGGCCCTGGACCCTGGCCGCGCTCGTCGTGCTGGCCGACGTCCCGCTGTGGTGGGTCGGTTCGAACTGGCAGGCCGTCACCGCCTTCTCCCTCGCCTCCATCGTGATGCTGCTGCGCGGCCGGCTGATGCTGGTCGCAGCCACGTTACAGCTCCTGCTCAACCCGGTGAAGGAGGTGACCTCCATGCTGGGCGACAGTGCCTACACCACCCCTCGGGCCCTCATCCTGGGCGTGTACGCCCTGTTCGGCCTCATCCTGTACGCCAGCACGCTGGTCGGCGGCGCCCGCCTGGTCCGGTTGCTGACCGAGCTGGAGGCCACCCGCACCGACCTGGCCGCCACGGCCGTCGGCGAGGAACGCATCCGTGTCTCCCGCGACCTGCACGACCTGCTCGGCCAGAGCCTGTCGGCCATTTCCCTCAAGGGCGACCTGGCCCTGCGCCTGCTCGCGAAGGACACCGCCGCCACCCGCACCGAGATCGAGAGCCTGACCGAGGTCGCCAGGGAAGCGCTCAGGGACATACGCGCGATCACCCGCGACGAGCACCCGGTGTCGCTGCGCACCGAGATCGACGGCGCCGCCGCCCTGCTCGGCGCCGCCGGCGTCGACATCCGCCTGGATGTGGCCGACCTGCCGCCGCTGTCCGGTCCCGCCCAGGACGCGCTGGCCTGGGCGATCCGCGAGGGCACCACCAACCTGCTACGGCACAGCGACGCCCGCACCTGCACGATCACCCTGACCCGCGACCGGGGCGCGGTACGGCTGGACATCGTCAACGACGGCGCCCAGTCGCCCTCGACGCCCTCGCCCGGCACCGGGCTCTCCGGGCTGGCCGAGCGGGCCCGCGCCGCCTCCGGCACCTGGCTCACCACCGCGCACGACGGTCGGTTCCTGCTGTCGGTCGAAGTCCCCGAGGAGGTCGCATGATCCGCGTACTGATCGCCGAAGACATGCACATGATCCGCTCAGCGCTGGTCGCCCTGCTGTCGCTGGAGGACGACATGGAGGTCGTCGCCGAGATCGAACGCGGCGACGAGGTCCTGGCCACCGCCCTGCGCGTGCGGCCGGACGTCGCGGTGCTGGACATCGACATGCCGGGGCTGGACGGGCTGTCGGCGGCGGAGCAACTGTCCGCACGGCTTCCCGACTGCCGCACGCTCGTTCTCACCGGGCTCAGCCAGCCGGGCAACCTGCTGCGCGCGCTGAAGGTGCACGTGAAGGGCTTCATCGTGAAGGACGCCCCGGCGCAGACCCTCACCGACGGCATCAGGCGCATAGCGGCAGGGGAGCGGGTGATCGACCCCGAGCTGGTCGCCGCCGCGCTCGAGACGGGCAGCAGTCCGCTGACCGCTCGTGAGACGGAGGTACTGCGCGCGGCGGCGAGCGGCATCCGCGTCGCCCAGATCGCCACCCAGCTCTCGCTATCGCAGACCACCGTGCGCAACTACCTGTCCAACGCCATCGGCAAGGTCGGCGGGCGCAACCGCATCGACGCGATCCGCATCTCCCGCGACGCGGGCTGGCTGTAGCGGGCAAAACCGCAGCAGCGGCATCGACGTCCCGGGTGGATTCAGCCATCGAGAGGGGAGCCGCAGGCCAGGGGCAAGGGATGCCGGACAAGATCAAACTGGGGGCCGGCAGGAGATACAGCCAGGCCACAGGGTTCGCGACCGAGGGGATGTAAAGGACCACGTAGGGCAAATTCACGAGGAGTACCGCGGCTTGGAGAATCATGATGAGTCGGGCTCGCCTGATGACGACCGAGCCTCGTTCAGCATCGCTGATCTCCGTCACCCGCACCACTATGTCGGCCGTCGGACGGGCCGTCACATGGTCAAGCGCCAAACAGCGCGAAGCGCCATCGCGGGCCGCCAGGGGCGAGGGCGGGCAGCCCGGTTCGGATCTTTGTTGATACGTTGTCGGAAGGTGTGCCGGGAAGTCTGGTCGGCGAGTTGCTGTCGTCGTACCCGAGCGAGGCTTCCTGATGCGTGCGCGCGATCTGATCACCGATTTTCCGACCGTTACCCTGGACACATCCATCGCGGCGGCGGCACGGCTGCTGGCCCAGCAGCGGCTGCCCGGGCTGATCGTGGTCGATGAACAAGGGCTGCCCTTGAGTGTCCTGCCCGGCACACAGGTGCTGCGCCTGGCGGTGCCGGACTACTGTCAGGAAGATCCTGCGCTTGCCCGGGTGGTGGACGAGGAACACGCCGACCGGTTCCTGCGGTCGTTGGCCGACCGTACGGTGCGCGACGCGTTGCCGCCACGGCCTCGTGAGCTTCCCATCACCGATCCCGATGCCACGTTGCTCGAGATGGCTGCGTTGATGGCCCGAACGCGCAGCCCGTTGGTGGCCGTGGTGGACGACGGGCAGCTACGTGGCGCCGTGACCCTGCAGACGCTGCTGGACCGGGCGGTGTCCGCGTGACGGTCACTGCCTGGGCGGCGGTGGCGGTCTTTCTCGGCGCCTACGCGCTGATCGCCAGCGAGAAGATCCACCGCGTCGCGGCAGCGCTCGGCGGGGCCGGGATCATGCTGCTGATCCACGCCACCGACGCCGAGGCCGCGTTCTTCTCCGAAGAGACCGGCATCGACTGGAACGTCATCTTCCTGCTGCTCGGCATGATGGTCATCGTCGGTGTGCTCAAGCAGACCGGCGTTTTCGAATATCTGGCGATCTGGGCGGCCAAGCGCGCCAGGGGGCGGCCGTATCGGCTGATGGTCTTGCTGGTCGTGATCACCGCCTTGGCGTCGGCGCTGCTGGACAACGTCACCACGGTGCTGCTGATCGCGCCGGTGACGTTCCTGGTGTGCGAGCGGCTGGCGCTGCCGGCGGCGCCGTTCCTCATCGCCGAGGCGATGGCCTCGAACATCGGCGGGGCCGCCACCCTGGTCGGCGACCCGCCGAACATCATCATCGCCAGCCGGGGCGGGCTGAGCTTCAACGACTTCCTCGTGCACATGGCGCCGATGGTCGTCGTGCTGATGATCGTATATATCGGTATGTGCCGTTTCCTGTTCCGCAAGTTCTTCGTCTACGACCCGGAACGGGCAGCGGAGATCATGGCGCTGAACGAGCGGGAGGCCATCGCCGACCGCCGGTTGCTGTGGCAGTCGCTGGCCGTGCTGGCGCTGGTCATGGCGGCGTTCGTGCTGCACCCGGTGCTGCACTACGAGCCGTCGGTGGTCGCCGTGCTGGGTGCCGGGGTGCTGGTGGCCGCGACCCGGGTCACCGCTGAGGAGGCGATCCGCGAAGTCGAGTGGCCGACGCTGGTGTTCTTCGCCGGGCTGTTCGTCATGGTCGGGTCGCTGGTGGAGACGGGGGTGATCCCGCAGATCGCCAAGGCGGCGGCCGAAGCCACCCAGGGGCAGCTGGGCTTCGCCACGATGCTGTTGCTGTGGGCATCGGGCGGGTTGTCGGCGATCGTGGACAACATCCCGTACGTGGCCACCATGAGCCCTATCGTCGCCGAGCTCGTCCAGGCCAACGGCGGCAATGAGCACGCCCAGGTGCTCTGGTGGGCTCTGGCCTTCGGCGCCGACCTCGGCGGCAACGCCACAGCGGTGGGCGCGGCGGCCAACGTGGTCGTGTTGGGCATCGCCGCCCGCAACGGCACCCCGATCAGCTTCTGGCAGTTCACCCGCTATGGCCTGGTCGTGACCGTGGTGACGATTGCGTTGTGCGTGCCGTACCTGTGGCTGCGCTACCTGTGAGGCTGCGCTCCCTCGGCTCCGGCGCTCGGGTACCGGCCGATACCGGCGTTGGCACTACCGTCCGGCTCGCCACCGAAGGAGCGTGAGATCGTTGACTGACAACGAGCACTCCGGCCAGACCGAAAGCCCGCCTGATGCCCCACTCCAGCCCGCGGATTCCCCTTCGGACGACTTCTCCGTCAGGGTTCGCATCCGCGGCGATGTCCTCCTGATCGAGCTCAAAGGCCTTCTTGCCGGCCCATCCGTCGACATGCTCCAGATGTACGTCGTCAGCACGCTGGCCACACACGTCTCGCCAAAGGTGATCATGGACATCGACGGGGTCACCCTGATGGACGAGGCTGGGCTCGGCGTTCTGCGTACCGCCACCTACCGAGCGCGCGAAGCAGGCGGGCGGCTGGTCATCGCCGGCGGCCACCGCCTTCTCGACGCAGATGTCAACGGCCTGGAGCGTGCGGCGACGATCAGTGACGCCTTCTCCGGCCTGAACGCTTCCGGCGGCACCGCAAGCAGCTGATCCGCCGGCTCCGCACGTGACCAGGGTCATGATCCGGAGCCGGGCCACTGGTCAGGACCTGCAACCCACTGACGACGACTACCTGCACCCGGCCGACCCGGCACTGGTTCTCCGTCACCTTAGCGAGATCGCCCAGTAAGTGGCGTGCCATCGGGTGCGCCGCGACCAGGCACGGCGACGCGGCAGATGCACGCCGACGACGACCCAGCCGAATCCGGTCAGCGGGGAGAGGTGTTCGAGCAGCCCCGCGGAGCAGCGCCGCAAGGGCATGAGAGGTCATCGGTGAATCCTCCACTTCTCCGTGGCGACCAACGCCGGGGGCCGACCAGACTTCCCGGCTCCCTTGCATGTGATACATCTATTTTAGCTTATGCTGAAATTACTGTAAGAGAGGGTTTTGGCGGTATGACGGAACAGGATCCGCTGCTGGAATGGGTGGAGCGGGTGGCCATGTACCTGGCTCGCGACGGGGTGCCACCGATCGCCGGGCGGGTGCTCGGCTGGCTGATGGTGTGCGATCCACCGGAGCAGTCCGCCGGGCAGATCAGCCAGGCCATCGGCGCCAGCCGCGCCTCGCTGACCTCCAACCTGCGGCTGCTGTCCAGCATGGGTTTCCTCGCCTGGCGTACCCGGCCGGGCGAGCGCACCGTCTACTACCGGATGGCCGGGGACGCCTGGGCGGTGGTGGTGCGTAAGCAGATCGCCGGTCTCACCTCGTTCCTGGACATCACCCGCGACGGCCTGGATCTGGTCGGGCCGGACGACGAGCGGGCCGAACGCATTCGCCAGGCGCACACCACCTTCGAATGGATGGCCAAGGTGTTCCAGAACGCGCCACTTCCCGGGGAGGAGACATGAACGGGCACGCGATCGTGGTGGGCGGCGGCATCGGCGGCCTGGCCGCCGCTCTGGCGCTGCGGCGGATCGGCTGGCGGGCCACCGTACTGGAACGCGCCCCCGCGCCGGGTGAGATCGGCGCCGGCATGTCGCAGTCCCCGAACGCGATGCGAGCCCTGGACGAGTTCGGCGTCGGCGAGCAGGCGCGCGCCAAGGGGGCGCCCTCCTACTCGGCCGGCAACCTGCGCCTGCCCGACGGCCGTTACCTGCAGCGCGCCCGCCGGGGCGACGTGACGCCGCTGCTCGCCTTCCACCGCGCCGACCTGCACGGGCTGCTGCTGGAGGCGGTGCCCGCCGGCTGGGTCCATCCCGGCACGGAGGTCACCGGTCTGCGCCAGGACGACCGCGGTGTGACGGTCACCTGGGACGGCGGCGAGGCGGGCGCGGACCTCGTGATCGGCGCTGACGGCATCCGCAGCGCCGTACGCCGCATGGTGTGGCCGGACGCGTCTGCCCCGCGTTTCCTGGGCCGCACCGCCTGGCTCGGCGTCGCGGACACCAGCGGCTGGGGAGCCTCGGCGGAGGACGTCACGACGCCCCCCGACGGACTGTCGGGCAGCGTCACCATGGGCTCAGGCGGCTACTTCCTCATCCACCCGATCAGCCGCGGCCGCACCTACTGGGCCTTCGTCACGACCGCCGACCGGCCGGACCTGCGCTACGCGCGGGAGAAGGCGGAGGTGGCCGGCCGCCTGGCGGCCTGGCATCAGCCGATCCCCGGCCTGATCGCGGCCACACCGGACGAGGCCGTGATCCACATCGACATCCGCGACCTGGACCCGCTGCCCACGTATGTCCGCGGCCGGGTGGCGCTGCTGGGCGACGCCGCCCACGCGATGAGCCCCGACCGCGGTCAGGGCGCCGGACAGTCCATCGAGGACGCGGTCGTGCTGGCCGCCGCCCTGCACGCCGAGGCCGGCATCGACGCCGCGTTGGCCCGCTACGACACTGAGCGCCGGCCCCGTACCCAGGCCACCGCCCGGGGCGCCCGCGCGGACGGTCGCCGCACCACGTCCGCGGCGGCGCACCGGGCTCTGGCCGCCATGATCCGGCTCATGCCCGCACCGGTGTGGCGTCGCGGCATCGCGGCCGACGGCAACGCCACCTGGCGGTGGCGGCCACCGCGCCTGCCGGAGCCGACCACACACGCTTGATACGACGAGCCCTCGCAGATGACGGCGCCGGCGGAACCTCAGGCGAGGAAGGCAAGGATTCTCGCGGCGAGGCGCGAATAGCCGGGGCCGAACCAGATCATATGGCTGTCGGCCTGGCTGACCGCCAGTTCGGCGCTCGGTATCGTCGCGACCAGGGACTCGGCATGGGTGAAGGGCACCGACCGATCGTGGCGGGTCGCCATGACCAGTGTGGGCTGGGTGACCTGCGCGGCGCAGTCCGGTACGGGGAGCATGTCGGCGACGAAGCCGCGACCCGATCGCATCGAGGCGAACAGGCAGATGAGCAGGCTGCGCTCGGCGGCGGACAAGTTCCTCAGCACCTGACCCACGGGCAGGACCGACAGGTCGCGGAGAAGCAGACGCAGTCCCAAGGAGGGCGCCACGCGGAGCAGGAGGCGCAGGATCGCCCAGGTGCCGGCCTCCACCCGCCCATCGAAGACCGCCCGGCCGCCCAGCCGGGTCAGCCGGTCGGGCCAGGGCAGAAATCCGACCGAGCTCTGCAGGATGACCCGCTCGACCAGGTGCGGGTGGCGGGCGGCCAGGCTCAGCGCGGTGCGCCCACCGGCCGAGATTCCCACGACCGCGGCGAGGCGGTCGATCCCCAGAACCTCGCAGAGCTGGGCGGTGGCGTCGGCGAAGCCGGCCGCCGTGGTGCCGGTGGCCAGCGGCGTCCGCCCGTATCCGGGACGCGAAGGGGCCAGCACCGAGCAGCCGGCGTCGGCGTAGACCTCCTCGCCCAACGCCAGCCCCGCCCGCATGTGACCGCCGTGGAACAGCACCACCGTCCTGGGCCCGTCTCCCTCCAGGCGATACTCCACCGGCCCCGCCGTCAGCTCGGCGACGACGCTGGCGCGCTCGGAACAAGCTTGGGAAGTGGCCGTCACGGTGTCTTCTCGGGTTGGTGGGGAGGGCGTTCCCGCCGGCGGATCTTGCTGGTGACGGTGCCGTACCAGGTCGGGAGATCCCGCTCGTCGTCGAACCAGCGGGCGACCACGATGTCGGTGGAGGAGTGCAGCAGGATCGACAGCACGATGGTGACGGCGACGAGCTGGAACACCGGCACGGCGGCGGCGATGCCGGAGCCGAGCACCAGGAGCCCGTAGACCACGGAGGCGAATCCCTTGGGCCCGAACCAGGCCACCGCCGCCTGCTCGCGTACGCCCAGTCCTGAGCGCAGGAACGACAGCCAGATCGCGACGGGGCGGGCCACGATCAGCGCGAGCACCGCGAACAGCCATCCCTGCCAGCCGACCGAGCCGAGCAGCGCGGGGGTGATGAGAGCGCCGAACACGAGCAGCGCAGCGAGTTTGAACACTTCGGCGATCAGCTCGCCGAAGTGTTCGAACGACTCGCGCTGCCGGGGCCCGAAGGTGGCCACGGTGATCCCGGCGGAGAAGGCGGCCAGGAACAGGTTGCCGTGGGTGGCCTTGCCGACGGCCAGCACGAGCAGGCCGATGGCCAGGGCGTTGAGCGGCTCGTAGGCGGTGGAGGCGGCGAACCAGCGGGTCCGCTCCAGCTTGATCGCCACCCACGGGACGGCGACCCCGATGACGATGCCGAGCCCGAGCTCCAGGCCCAGCTCTCCCAGGTGCAGGTCCTCGGATCCGGCCGCGACCGCGAGGAAGAGGATGACGAACGGCAGCGCCAGGCCGTCGTTGACGCCGGATTCGACGTTGAGCAGTTGCCGCAGCCGGGGCGGCACCTTCTCGTTGCCGACCAGGGCGGCGGCGAAGACCGGATCGGTGGGCGCGAGGATGGCGCCGATCAGCAGCGACTCGATCCAGCCCAGCCCGAGCAGGTAGTGCGCCCCGGCGGCGGTGATGACCAAGGTCAGCGGCAGGCCCCAGCCGAGCGCCCGGCCGGGCAGCCGCCAGGCGCTGCGCAACTCGGCCCAGCCGACCCGCATGCCGTCGGTGAACAGCACGGTGAACAACGCCAGCTCGGCCAGCGTCGCCACCAGGTCGTCACCGGGCCGTAGCGAGATGACACCGAGCACGCCGTCACCCAGCACGAACCCGGCCACCAGGAACAACGCGGCGGTGGACAGGATGGTGCGGTGGGCCAGACTGGACAGCAGCACCGCCAGCAGCAGCACACCCGCGAACGCGGTCAGCAGCACACCCATCACAGGTGCCACATGGGGGTCGTCATGGAACGGCCTTTCCAGTCGGTTGACTCACACGATCTTGCCGACCAGACTTCCCGGCGCTCCGCCCCCACCCTAGCAGGGGCTGCCATCACGGTGGTGCTCGTCACTCCATGAGGGTGACCAGAGGACAGTTCGGCCGGAGTACTGGACCCAATGATTGCACGATTTGTTCGGAACTATCCGAACAAATCGATATGCTCGGCTGGTGAGCGTTGACGAGTTTGTAGAGAACGCCGGGCTCTTCTACGAGCGGCTCGGGCTGAGCCGCACGTCGGGCCGCGTCATGGGCTGGTTGCTGACCGCCGACACCTCCGGCGCCGACGCGCCCGCGCTGACCGAGGCGCTGGCCGTGGCCAAGAGCAGCATGAGCGTCGCGCTGCGGCAACTCGAACAGGCGGGCCTCATCGAGCGGTTCCGGGTGCGCGGCGAGCGGCGCGACCGCTACCGGCTGGCCGAGGACGTCTTCGCCCGTGCCTTCCGCGCGAAGATGGCCGAGTTCGAGGGCTTCCTGGCTCTGGCCGAGCAGGGGCTGCGCGCGGTGGGCGACGACCCGGAGCGCCGGCGGCGGCTGGAGCTCATGCGCGACATGTACGCGTTCATGATGGACCGCTTCCCTCGTCTGCTGGACGAGTGGGACGAGCTCAAGGAGCAGCGATGAGACCGTTACTGATCACTGTGGGCAGTCGCGGCGACGTCCAGCCGTACCTCGCCCTGGCCTGCGGGCTGCTGGCCGCCGGGCACCGGCCGCTCCTGGCGGCGCCCCGGCGCTTCGAGCCGCTCGCCGCCGCCCGCGGGGTGGACTTCGCGCCGCTGAACGACGAGATGCTCGCGCTGCAGGACAAGGTCCAGGGGCAGGGCGTACGGGCAGCCATCACCGCCGCCCGCACGGTCAGGCCGATGCTGCGTCGCCTGCTCGACGACCAGGCCGCGCTCACCGCGCACGAGGCCGACGTGGTCGTCTATCACCCCAAGTCGCTCGGCGGCCCCCACGTCGCCGAGAAGCTCGGTGTCCCAGCGCTGGCCGGTCTGCTGCTGCCGCTCTACCTGCCCACCGCCGCCTTCCCTTCCCCCATCCTGCCGGTACGGGTGCCGCGGGCGCTCAACCGGGCGAGCTGGCGCGTCTCCTCCGCCGTCGAGGCGCCCTACCGCGGCACGGTGCGGGACTGGCGGGCCGAGGCCCTCGGCCTGCCTCGGAGGTTCCCGCCGGTTGCCGACCTGGTCGAGGGGGGCGGCGTGCTGCACGCCTGGAGTCCGCACCTGCTCCCGGCACCCGCCGACTGGCCCGCTCAGGCGCATCCCACCGGCTTCTGGGCGATGCCCGCCGACGACTGGCAACCGCCTGAGCGACTGGCCCGCTTCCTCGACGCCGGGGACCCGCCGATCTACGCCGGGTTCGGCAGTTCCTTCAGCGGTGACCCGGAGGCGCTGACCTCCGCAGTGCTGGAAGGCGTCCGGCTCAGCGGGCACCGCGCGATCCTCGCCACCGGCTGGGGCGCCCTGCGACCGGGTTCACAGCCGGACGACGTCCTGGTGGTCGAGGAGGCTCCGCACGCCTGGCTGCTCCCGCGCGTCTCCGTCGCCGTACACCACGGCGGCATCGGCACGGTGGCCGCCGCGCTGCGCGCCGGCATCCCCCAGGTGGTGCGTCCTTTCCTGGGCGACCAGCCGTTCTGGGCCGAACGCCTGAACCACCTCGGCGTCGCGCCGCCACCCATCACCGGCCGGCTCACGCCTGGCCGGCTGGCCGCCGCGATCGAGAACGCGGTCGCGCTGGCACCGGCCGCCCGCGCGCTCGCCACACCGATCCGAGCGGAGGACGGCATCGCCGCCGCCGTCACCCGCATCACTCGCGCGGACGCGGCCCGGCCGTGAGGCTGGGTTCCAGCGCTCGGAATCGTCGCGCCGGCGCTGCCGGAGGGCGGATCGGCTCTCCGATGCATTACCGGGTCATGGCCTTCTCCTCATGGCCTGGAGACCGAACCGGGAGAGGTTCGGTCGTGGCAGCAGTCACGCGGCGGCGTCTTGACCCGGAGTTCCGGGCGGGCGCGAGCGCGTCGCCGCCGACGTGGTCCCGTGGTCCCAGTTGTGCGCCTCGCTTCACGATGGCAGCCGCTCGGAGTCCCGGCAAGAACAGGGCAGGCCGGGACCTGGCGGCCCATCCACAAGGCCGCCGCCGGCATCTGCGGGCCCAGCTCTCGCGGCTGCCGGTTGCAGACGGCCTGGGAGGGCAACCGCGGGAACAGATGACCGATCCGGGCCGCCGCGAGACAGCACATCCGCGTCATCGGTCCCGTCGTCTCGCCCTCGGCGGGGCTTCGCTCGTCAGCCGCCGGTGGCCGGCGTCTCGTCGGCGCTGAGAGTCCGCAGGATGTCGACCAGTGTCGACATCTGCTCGGCGGTGAGCGGCTCGAACAGTTCTTCCGCCGCGCGTTCATAGCCGGCCGTCCAGTCCTGCGCCAGTGCGGCCCCTTGCGCTGTCACGCGCAGGAGCACGGACCGGCGGTCGCCCGCGCTGGTCTGGCGTTCGAGCAGTCCGTCGCGGACGAGCGCGTCGACCAGGGTGGAGGCGGTCCCCTGGGCGATGCCGACAGCGAGGGCGAGTTCGGTGAGACGGACAGGCTGTGAACGTGCCACCTCCACGACCAGGCGTGACCTGGGCGTCGACACCCCGTGCTCGCCCAGCCGCTCGTTGAAGTGGCGTACGAGAATCTTCGCCGTACGACTGAACTCGTCGGCGACCTGCGCGGCGGTCACGCTCTTCGGCATCGCCCACCTCCTGCTTGACGTACCCATCGTACGAGAGGTTACATTGACGCCAATGTATCGACATCAAATTATTCGATGTCGATGTATTGGCGCGGGGTGCGCCATCAACCACGAGGAGTGGGAGCATGAAGATCTTCATCACCGGCGGCAGCGGTTTCGTCGGCGGCGTTCTCGTCCATCGCCTCATCGCCGAAGGGCATGAGGTCCTGGCACTCGCCAGATCGGGCTCGAGCATCCAGCGCGTACGTGCGGCGGGAGCCGAGCCCGTCACCGGCGATCTCCACGACCTCCGCCGGACGGACTCCACGGCGCCGAGCTGGCTCGCCCAACTGCGAGAGGCCGACGCGGTCGTGCACGTCGCGGCTCACATGGAGTTCTGGGGGCCCGACTCGCTCTTCGAACACGCCAACCACGTACCGACGGTCGCCCTGCACGCCGCGAGCGTCGCGGCCGGGGTGCGACGCTTCGTGCTCATCAGTGCCGCGTCCGTCTCCACAGGGAGTCAGCGTCTTCCCGTCGTCGACGAGTCGACACCCGAAGGCCGGCCGAACATCGCCTACAGCCGGGTCAAGCTGGCCACCGAGCGCGCGCTCCGGGAAGCCCGTGGCGGAAGCACCGAGCTGGTGGTGCTCCGCCCGCCGTTCATCTGGGGTCGCGGAATGGCGACGATCGACGAAATGGCCGAGGTCGCCGAGGCCGGACGGTTCGCCTGGATCGATCACGGCCGGCACATCGTCGACTTCGTCCACGTCGAGAACCTGGCCGGCGCCACCATCCTCGCGCTCACACGGGGCCGCCACGGCGGGGTCTACTACGTGACGGACGGTACGCCGATCCCCATCCGGGACTTCCTCACTCCCTTGCTGGCGACCCGCGGCGTGGACCTGTCCAGGAGCCGCAGCGTTCCGCTGGCGATGGCGGCGCCCATGGCGGCGATGATGGACCGCACGGCACGCCTGCTGCGGCGCAAGTCGGCGCCCCCGCTGACGAACTGGCTCGTGAGCTTCACCGGCCGGGACCGTTCCTACGACATCACCGCCGCGCGGACAGAGCTGGGCTACTCACCCGACGTGACCCTGGAGAAGGGCCTGGCGGAGATGAGCTTCTCCTGAGCCGGGAGGGCGCGGCACAGGGTTCTGGCGGCCGAAATGGTGGGAAGGGGCCATCGGACGCGCCGCAAGGGACTTTGGTCCCTGCCGTGAACACGGTAAAACGCGACATTTTGGGTCCATGCACGCTGTCAGCTCTGTGTCGGGAACGGCCCCATGACGGGAATCGGCGCGACCCCTGAGCCCGGAATCCCCCGCACCCGCCCGTCCATTGAGGGCTCGCCCGCCTACGCGGAGAAGCCTTTCGCCACGCACGCCGGCGTGCGCAGGCTCGTCAGCGCCGCCGTCGGTGCCCAACACCCAGCCGTGTCGGGCAGCCCGCCCGATCAGGACGAGCGGCTGCTGTACGACATGATCCCGCACCGGCCTACCAACCGCTTCCCCTTCGATGACCGCCGGTTGCCCGGGTACGTCTTCGCCGACCTCGTGCACGCTGCCCACGAGGAGGGTGCCACGCTGGTGCCGGTGAGAGGACGTACGGCGCGGCGCGTGCTCGACATGGTCGCCATGGCCGAGGACACGCCGGCCGCCGAGGAGACCTACCGTGCCGAACCGGCCCGCTGGACCGGCTCGCGGACGCGCCGCGACGGCGTGCCCGATGTGGTCGACCTGCGCCCATGGGAGGCACGTCGTGGCTGAGCCGATACGCCCCGTCCTGATCCAAGGCGGTATGGGCGTCGGCGTGTCGGGCTGGCGGCTGGCCCGAGCGGTCGCCCGAACCGGACAGCTCGGCGTGGTGTCGGGCACGGCGCTGGACGTCACCCTCGCCCGGCGGCTGCAGCGCGGCGACCCCGGCGGCCACGTGCGCCGCGCACTGGCCCGCTTTCCGGTTCCGGAGGTCGCCGAGCGCGTGCTCGGCCGCTACTTCGTGCCCGGCGGGACCGGCGAGGACGTGCCCTTCCGGCCGGTGCCCCGGCTGGGACTGCGGCCGAACCGGGCTCGTGACGAATTGGCCGTGGTGGCCAACTTCGCCGAGGTCTTCCTGGCCAAGGAGGGCCACGACGGCCCTGTCGGGGTGAACTATCTGGAGAAGATCCAGCTCGCCGCCCCGGCGGCCGTGTACGGCGCGATGCTGGCCGGCGCCGACTACGTGCTGGTCGGCGCCGGCATCCCGGTGGAGATCCCGCGCCTGCTCGACGATCTGTCCGAGCACCGTCCCGCCCGGATCTCGGTCGCCGTGGCGGGCGGCGACGGGCACACGATCGGGATCGACCCGGCCGGGCTGCTCGGACACCGGCTGACGCCGCCGGCCCGGCCCAGTTTGCTGGCGATCGTGTCGGCTCACGTGCTGGCCGCCTACCTGGCTCGTTCCCCGGTGACCCGGCCGGACGGGTTCGTGATCGAGACGCCGGTGGCGGGCGGGCACAGCGCGCCGCCCCGAGGCCGGATGACGCTCGACGCGGCGGGCGAGCCGGTGTACGGGCCCCGCGACGAGACCGACCTGGGCAAGGTGGCCGCGCTGGGGCTGCCGTTCTGGCTGGCGGGCGGGTACGGCACACCCGGCGGGCTGGAGCGCGCCTGGGCGGCGGGCGCGGAGGGGATCCAGGTGGGATCGGCGTTCGCGCTGTGCCGGGAGTCCGGGCTCGAACCCGGCCTGCGCCGGCGCCTGCGCGAGCAGGCTGCGAGCGGCGCCCTCCAGGTGCGCAACGACCCGCGCGCCTCGCCCACCGGGTTCCCGTTCAAGGTCGCCGCCGTGGCCGGGACGCTGTCGGAGCAGGAGGTGTACCAGGCACGCCCGCGGCTGTGCGACCTGGGCTACCTGCGCACCCCGTACACGAAACCGGACGGCGCGATCGGCTACCGCTGCCCGGCCGAGCCGGTGGACACCTACGTGCGCAAGGGACGCCCGGCCGAGGAGGCGGCCGAGCGCCGCTGCCTGTGCAACGGCCTGCTCGCCGCGATCGGGCTCGGGCAGCATCGCGCCGGCGGCTACGACGAGCCGCCGCTGCTCACGCTCGGCCAGGACACCGGCTTCCTCGCCGGCCTGCCGGACGACCACTCGGCCGCCGACGTGGTGGCCCACATCCTGCTGGGAGCCCGGATATGACCGAGCGACCGGAGGCCGTGCCGCGGCCGCCCACGAACGCCCGATCACGTGAGGATGGCATGACGAACGCACCGACCGCCGCGATCGGGTTGACGCGCTCCGGTCACGAGAGGGAGGCGCCCGGAATGGGCCCGGTCGACATCCGTATAGAAAGGGGCAAGCCGCCGCTGGACGCACCGCCGGCGCCGCCGCGGCGTCCCCGCGCTTCGTGGCACCTGCGGGCGAACGCGATCGTCGTCGGCTGGCTCGCCCTGACCGTCGTGGTGGCTCTCGCGGGGGACGTGCTGCCGGCGCCGCGCTGGCTGCTGATCCACGTGTTCCTGCTGGGCGCGGTCAGCACAGCCATCCTGATCTGGAGTGAGCACTTCACGGTGGCCCTCCTGCGCGTCCGCACCCCGCCGCAGCGCGGCAGCCTGGCCAGGCTCGGCGTGCTCAACGCGGCGACGGTGGCGGTGCTGGCCGGGGTCTCCGCGGGACCGTGGCAGGTGGCCGCCGCCGGGGCGGCGCTGGTGGCAGGGGTGGTGCTGTGGCACGCCGCCGTCCTGGTCCGGCTGGTGCGGCAGGCGCTACCCGGCCGGTTCGGGCACGTCATCGGCTGGTACGTGTCCGCCGCCGGCGCACTCGCCGCCGGTGGCGTCCTGGGCGGGCTGCTGGCCGCGCACGTCTGGCACGGGGCGGTGCACGAGCGGTTGCACGCCGCGCACGCCGAGGTGAACGTGTTCGGCTGGGTCGGCCTGACGGTGCTCGGCACCCTGTTCACGCTCTGGCCGACGGTCCTGCGCACCCGCATGTCGGACGCGACCCGGCGGGCGTCCCGGGTGGGGCTCCGGCTGGCCGCGCCCGGGCTGGCGGTGGCCGTCGCAGGGCTGCTGGCGGACTGGCGGTGGGTGGCCCTGGCCGGGCTGGCGGCGTACGCGGCGGGAGGGCTGGCGGTGCTCGCGCCGCTGGCCGACGCGCTGCGGCGCAAACGCCCGCACACCGGGGCCTCGTGGATGCTGGGGGCGGCGATCGTCTGGTTCGAGGTAGCGCTGATCGCCGACCTGGTGGTCGTCGCCACCCGCCCGGCTGCCGAGGTCGCCGCGGCGCTGGAGCCGCTGCTGCCGTTGGTGCTCGTCGGGTTCGTCGCCCAGGTGCTGCTGGGCTCGCTGCTGCATCTGCTGCCCGCGGTGCTGGGCGGTGGCCCGGCCCGGTTCAAACGGAACGCGGCGCTGCTGGAGCGCAGGTGGCCGGTGCGGCTGGCGGCGCTCAACCTCGGGGTGCCACTCCTGGCCCTGCCGGTGCCGCGGCCGATGACGTTGCTCGGCTGGGCGCTGGTCCTGGGCTCAGGCCTCGCCTTCGTCGCCCTGGCCGTCACCGCCCTGACGCGCGCTCGCCCGGCCGGCGCCGTGCCGACGGCTGCTACGACGATGAAGGGTGACGCGGACGGCTCAGCGAATGGCTCAGCGGACGGCTCGGCGGACGGCTCGGCTGATGGCCGCACGTCGTGGCGACGATCGCTGCCGGCCGTCGCCGGGGTGGCCGTCGGCTGCCTGCTCACCGCCGCCGCCGTCGTCGTCGCCACGACCGGCGACCCGGGCCCGTCCGCGGTGACCGCGACCGGTTCCCGGACGATCGAGGTGACGCTGTCCGGGATGAGCATCCGCCCCTCGGTGATCGAGGCGCCCGTGGGCACCGTGCTGACGTTGCGCGTCACCAACACCGACGCCCAGCGCCACGACCTGCGCCTGGCGACCGGCGAGCGCACCCCGATGCTGGCCTCCGGCCAGAGCGCCACGCTGAACCTGCGGCCGCTCGGTGAGCCGGTGGACGGCTGGTGCACCGTGGCCGGGCACCGCGCGGCGGGCATGACCATGCGCATCGTCCCGACCGGCATCGCGGCGGCGTCCCAGCCCCGGCCGAGCAGCGGCCACAACGGCCACGGCACGAACGCCGCCGAATCCACCCGGCTTGATCTGGCCGCCCCCATGTCACCGGGGTGGAAGCCGTACGAGGCGACCCTGAAACCCGCGCCCGGCGGCACGGAACACCACATCGAGATCCGCGCGGACGACACCGTCGTCCAGGAGGTCGCTCCGGGGACGCGGCAGCGCGTGTGGACGTTCAACGGGACCCTGCCCGGGCCGGTGCTGCGCGGCAAGGTCGGCGACGTGTTCGTCGTCACGTTCGTCAACGCCGGCACCATGGGCCACGGCATCGACTTCCACGCCGGGGCGACCGCGCCCGACGGGCCGATGCGCACGATCCAGCCGGGCGAGCGGCTGACCTACCGCTTCCGCGCGGAGTCCGCCGGAGCCTGGCTGTATCACTGCTCGACCATGCCGATGACCCAGCACATCGCCAACGGCATGTACGGCGCGGTCATCATCGACCCGCCGAAGCTGCCGAAGGCGGATCGCGAATACCTCTTGGTGCAGGGTGAGCTGTACCTCGGCGAGCCCGGCGGCGACGCCCAGGTCGCCAAGATCCGGGAGGGCGAGCCGGACGGCTGGATGTTCAACGGCACCGCCGCCGGCTACGACCACGCCCCGCTGCGGGCCGAACCGGGGGAGCGGGTCCGCATCTGGGCGGTGGCCGCCGGCCCGAGTTCGGGTACGGCGCTGCACGTGGTCGGGGCGCCGTTCGACACGGTCTACAAGGAAGGCGCATACCTGCTGCGGGCCGACGACCCGGGCGGGGCGCAGGTGCTCGACCTGGCTCCGGCGCAGGGCGGGTTCGCCGAGCTCGTCTTCCCGGAGGCGGGCACGTATCCGGTCGTGGACCATACGATGCGCCGGGCCGAGGCGGGCGCGCACGGTCAGTTCCAGGTGAGCGCGCCATGACGTGGTGGTCGGTGGTGCGGTTTCTGCACGTCATCGGGGCGGCGTTGTGGGTCGGCGGACAGCTCACGGTGTCGCTGGTGGTGCTGCCGCCGGCCCGGCGCCTGCTGGACGACCAGCGGCGCGGCCAGGTGCTGACCGCCGTGGGCCGCCGCTTCGGCACCCTCACCGTCGCGGTGTTCCTCCCGGTGCAGCTGGTCACCGGGGTGGCCATCGCCTGGCACAAGGGAGTCACGTGGGCCTCGCTCGCCGAGCCCGGCTACGGCCGGATCCTGGCCGCCAAGCTGCTGCTGTTCTGCGCGGTCATGGCCGCGGCAGGGGCGCACGGCTGGGCCACGGGATCGGGCCGTTCCCGGCTGGCGCGGGCCATGGCGGTGACCTCACTGGTGGGCTCGCTCGGCGTCGTCCTGCTGGCCACCGCTCTCCCAGCAACCTGAACCCCACAACGGTGACGCCGACCGGTCGGGCGTGATGCCGTCGGCGCGGAGCTCGGCGAAGAGCCCGCTCTCCTCGATCGCGGTGTGCGGGATCAACCGGGCGAGCAGTTCGTCGAGAAGGACCATGGCGCGGTCGTGCCGCTCCTCGCCGATGGCCCGGCGCAGCGCTCCCGAACGCTCGGCGATGTCCCAGTGCTCGTGGGACAGTCGGCCGATCAGCGGGAACTCCCGGCAGCCGCAGTAGTTGCACATGGTGCGGTCCTTCGCGAAGGCGATCACCGTTCGAAGACGAGGCAGGCGGGCACACCCCTTTGTCCTGTCCTCACCTTCGCCGAGCCGGCGGCGGGGGATCAGGGCCGAAGGTTCCCCATGGCATGGCCGTCCGTCCCCTGCGCCGGACCCTGCCTCATGCCTCGCCGTTCAGCGGAGCGGCCATGCCGCGCCGATAGGGGACACGTCCGATAAGGGACTTTCGGCCCTGCAGTTACTGACGTTCGGCCTGCTGAACGGACGCGCTCGGGCTCCTAGCCTGATTCACGGCCCGCCTAATCCGTGGGCTTCATGTCCATCGCCTGTCCAGGGGGTCCTCCATGTTGTCCGCGGATTCAGCCGCGATCGTCCGTGCCACGCTGCCGGTCGTCGGCGCCTCGCTCGACGCCATCACCGCGCGTTTCTACGAGACGATGTTCGCCGAGCGGCCCGAGTTGCTCGACGGTCTGTTCAACCGCGGCAACCAGGCCAACGGTGAGCAGCGCCGGGCACTGGCCGGCTCCATCGCCGCGTTCGCCACGAGGCTCCTCGACCATCCGGACGAGCGCCCCGACGAGCTGCTCGCCCGCATCGTCCACAAGCACACCGCCGTCGGCGTCACCGACGACCAGTACGTGATCGTGCACAAGTACCTGTTCGGGGCGATCGCCCACGTGCTGGGCGACGCCGTCACCCCGGAGGTCGCCGCGGCCTGGGACGAGGTGTACTGGCTGATGGCCGGGGCGTTGATCGCCCAGGAAGCGCGCATCTACGCCGAGGCCGGCGCGCGCAACGGCGCCACATGGCGGCAGTGGCGGGTGGCCGACCGGAAAGAGGAGACGCCGGACGCGGTGTCCTTCCTGCTTCACCCGGCGGACGACGGCCCGGCGCCACCGGCCCGTCCCGGCCAGTACGTCAGCGTCCGGGTGCGCATGCCGGACGGGGTCCATCAGCTGCGCCAGTACACGCTGTCCAGCGCAGGGGACAGGTCGCGCCGGATCACGGTCAAGCGCGTCGACGGTGATCCCGCCGGGGAGGTGTCCACGCTGCTGCACGCCACCGTACGGGCTGGCGATGAGCTGACCCTGTCGGCGCCGTTCGGCGACGTGACGCTGGAGGACGGGGACGCGCCGCTGGTGCTCGTGTCGGCGGGCATCGGCTGCACGCCGATCGTGGCGATGCTCGATCACCTGGCCGCCACCGGCGCACGCCGCCGCGTCCTGCTGCTGCACGCCGACCGCTCGCCGGCCGAGCACGCGTTGCGGGAGGACATGCTCGGGCTCGCCGCCGAGCGGGTCTTCTGGTACGAGAGCGGCGCAGCCACTCCGGACCGCGACGGCCTGATGGACCTGGAAGGCGTCGAGATCCCCGTGGATGCGATCGCCTACCTGTGCGGCCCGGTGCCGTTCATGCGCCGCGTCCGCGGTCAGCTGCTGAAGGCCGGTGTGGCGGCCCGCGACATCCACTACGAGGTCTTCGGCCCTGACCTCTGGCTGGCCACCGGCTGATAGCGGGCCTATGCGGCAGACCGCCTTCACCGGCCAGATGCTGCGCGCCTCCCGACGCGCCGCGGTGCCATGGCCCCACCAGGCCCGGTCACCGCGAGCCGCGCAGTGACCGCAGCAGGAGCACAGGCTTGAGCTGCTGCGCGAACTGCGCCGCGTCGGCCGCGGAGTCTCTTGCCGGATCGCCGTCCGCCAGGTACACGGTGAGGAGCCGGTCGCCGTTCGGCGTCCACGTCCAGGCGCTCGCGCTGAGAAATCCGTCGTCCTCGCTGAAGCCCGGCAGCGCGTCCTCGGGCAGGGGGTCGTACCCGGCCTGCATTTCCCGCAAGGCACGCAGGGAGAGCCCGGGCGGGTCCTGAACCTCGATCCGCAGAACGACTGGGCTGTCCGGCCGGGAGCGAACGGCGCAGGCGAACGTCACGTCGTCGTCGTAGATGCTCCGGGCTGCCCGGCGGACGACGAAGAACCGCAGGCCCAGGACCCGCTCGACGGCCCGGCGCGAGATCACGTCGCACACCTTCGGCCCGTCGCCGAGGACGTTCAGCGGCTCGACGGGGCGCTGAGGAGGACGCGGAGGGGACGAACCTGGCAGAACGGCCAGGCACGCCGTCAGCAGCAGGGCGAACGTCACGCGGGCGGGCCCGGTCATCTGGGCTTCTCCTGGTTCAGCATGATCGGTTTGAGGTAGCGGAACAGCTCGATGGCGTCGGCCTCGGAGTCGCGTGGCGCGCCCAGGAGGATCCGGATCGACAGGAGCCGTTCGTGGCCGGGTGTCCAGCCGTACACGTAGGCGAAGGCCGGCTTCTTCCCCTCGGGCACGGTGGCGCTGTATCCGGGGCCGAGCCCTTCCGGCAGGGGACGGCCCCTGTCGAAGGCCATGGTGTCGGCCAGTTCCTCAGGGGTGCCCCGGAACGGATCGCTCAGGCCGACGTCCAGAGCCCATTCGCGGGCATCGTCCACCTTGACGTTGCACGAGGAGTAGTAGCGGCCTCTGGGCAGGCGCTTGTCGGGCCGCCCGGTGGTGGTCGTCAGGATGGGGAGTGTCCCGACGATGATGCGCAGGACGCGGGCGGAGATCAGGCCGTCGCAGGCCAGCGGCTTCGCGGTCATGTCCCCCAGCGGTCGCGTGTCCCGCGGCGGCGGTGGCGCGGAGGCGCAGGCGGCGCTCAGTACGAGCAGCAGAACGGCGGTGAGGGCGGATCTTCTGCGGTGCACGGCGATCACCTCAGCCTGGCTGGTCGGTCGCGTTCGGCTGGGGCGGGCGCGGCCCGGGGGAGGGCGCAGCGGCAGGGGCGGTCACCGTGGCGAGCATCAACTGCCAGTCGCCCTCATGGAGGTCACCCTTGCCGTCTCCCCAGGCGATCACCGGTCGTCCCCGCGAGTCGAGCGTGATCGCCAGCCGGGTCCACGTGTCCTCCCGCGTCCTGCTCACCGGCGCGCTCACGCACCGGACGCCCTCGCACGTCGCGAGCATGATCCGGTCGTGGACCCGGTCGTGGAAGGCCACCAGTGCCCGGCCCGACCGGTCCAGCACCAGCGCCGGCGTGGCCAGCTGCTCGACCGCCCCGCTCAGAGCGGTCTCTTCGGTCCGCGTGCAGTCCCAGGTGAGGCAGTCGAGCAGCCTGACGGTGCCGTCCCCGTCCTGGTAGGCGATCAACGGCCGGCCGTCCGGGCGTACCACCATGGTCAGACCCGGCCGCCGGTCGAACTGGCCCATGTTCCGTTCTGGGCCCGGGGCCACGGGCTGGGCCGAACGCAGCCGGTCGCAGGAGGGATCCTCACACGACAGCAGGTCGAGGGCGCCGGTCGCGCCGTCGAGCAGCGCGACGATCGGCCGGCCGTCCGGTCGTACGTCGACGGTGAAGTCGTTCAGCCGGCCGCGGCCGCCATGCGTGCCGATGCGCGCGATCTCCTTCGCGGAGGGGCGCGCGCACGTCAGGTCCGGGCAGAAGACGAGGCGGATCAGGTGCCGGTCCGAGTCCTCGTCCTCGGGCTCCTCTTCCGCCGTGGCCAGGACCAGGCCGCCGCCGGGGCGCGGGGCCAGCGCCATGAGCGCGCCGTCGAGGAAAGGGCCGGTCGGCCGCGCCAGGGCAGTGCCGTCTGAAGCGGGCGCGCATCCCCGAGCGTCGCAGATCAGCAGTTCGAGCTGTAGCGACGGCGGCTCCTGCGCGCCGATCCGCCGCCACAGCGTCATGGCCAAGCGCCCGTCGCTCAGCCAGGCGCCCGCCGTGGCGGGGGCCAGGAAGGTGTGGGCTTTCGGCTCGGCGTACTCGTACGTGGGACTCTCACATGCGGGATCGGCGCACGTGAGCAGTGCCGGCGCGTCCAGGTCGTGGATCAGCACCGTCACGTGCGATCCGGGCCAGGCGTGCAGGCCCCAGAGGATCTCGGAGCGCAGGGCACCCATGTGCGGACGGACACGGCCGTCGTCCACGAGACCGGGTCTCCACGACCACGTCACGACCGTCTTGCGGACCTCCGGCCAGCCGAGCGGGTTGACCAGCACGGTGGCGCCGTACAGGAGGGCAGGAACGAGGGACGCGACCAGCATCGGCACCAGCCGACGCGGGCGTTCGGGGGCGGCGGGCAGGCTCCGCAGCACACGCGTGATCTCCGGGCCGGTCTCTTCGTTGCAGCGTAACGCCGTGAGATGCAGGAACACGCCAGTGATCACCGTCGCCTGCAAAGGCGTGACGACCAGAGCGAGCACGGAGCCGGCCAGCCCCAGCAGGATCGGCATGGCGGGGCCGGGAATCGAGGTGATCGCCGCGTCCGCGACCCACGAGGCCAGCCCGGGAATGGCCCATGCGCCGAGCACCGCCGTCAGCACGCTCTTCGAGAAGCGCCGCGCTGCCAACCGGTAGGCTCGGCCGACTCCCCGTACGGCGGACCGGCCCTCCAGTACGACGACCGGCACGGCCAGCACGGCGGGCACCGCGAGCAGCGCCAGGGCGGCCATCACGACGATCGACGGGAACGCCTCCGCCTTCACCGTGAGTATGCCGAAGCCCGCGGCCAGGATCGCCGCCAGCATGACCACGGCCACTCCGACGAGGACGAGCGTGGCGGGCAGCCGCCGTGCCGCGGCCCGCATCGCGGCGGCGACGGACACCGGCCGGCCGGTGAGGGCGCCCGCGGCGAGGAGCACCGTGGCGGGGAACACCACGACCTGCCCGGCTGTCCAGGCCACCAGCACCGCGGCGCCCCAGACCAGCAGCGGCGCGGACGCGGGGCCGACCAGCTCCGGCCGCCCGTCGACCACCACCAGAGAGTCACCGGCCGGCGGGATCACGCACAGCAGCGCGACCACGCCGATCGGCAGGAGCACCAGCGCCGAGGGCGTCGCCAACTGCGGGACGTGGCGCAGCGCGGCCGCGTAGCTCCACCGCAACACCTCGTCGCGCCGTAGCCGCATCAGGGTGCCGGCGTCCATCTCCTCGGCGGTCTCCACGCCGCGACTGTCGCAGAGCCGCCGCGTCCCGTCCCGCCTTATGCGAGAACGGCTATTTCTCCACGGCATGGCAGGAGAGCGTCCCGGCTCTCGCGCGGAGCCGCGTGCCCGTGGCTTGACGGCGGCCCTTTTCGGAGGCAGGGCTCTGGGCCGCCACGCTGTCCTCGGCTCCAGCGGGTGTCATAGTGTCGTGATCGCCCACCCCTCGATCGAAGGCCACGAGGATGAAGGTGAAAGACGATGCTGGGTGAGCACTCTCAGGACCAGGTCCCGAAACAGGTCGGTGCCTACACTCATCTGCCTGGAGGACCCCCGCGTCGGCGGCATGCGTACTGTGCTGATCACCCGGAATGCCGACAATCCGAAATGAAGCCGTCGTGCTTATCGAATGCGCGAATGCGGCGGAAGTAGCCAAGCACTACACGTCGGATGCTCTCGAAGACGCGCACGAACGGGGCGGAGTCATCGAGGGATCCTCGCAGATCACCGTCCTGCTGCCTGCTCAGTGAGAGGATGAAGGCCGGGCTCCTTGCCGAAGGCGAGGTGGACGGCGCGGTCATCGGCACGTTGCGGGGGGAGCCTTGAAGTGGTCTGGCTCTGGAAGCCAGACCACTCTGGGTTCCCGGCCCGGACTGGCGGCATACGATCGAGTAGCGGCCGTCGCCGGCCACGGTGAGGTCGGCTCTGATCTCTTGCGCGACGCCGTCCTGCTCGCGCGTACGCACGCCGACGACCTGCCCGCTCTCCTTGATCAGACCGGTGACCTCGGTGCTCATGCGGATCGTGAAGGTCGGCTCGTGTCTGGAAGTGTTGGCGAGGAAGTCCAGGAACTCTCGCTGCGGGATCATCGCCACGTGGTTGTAGGGGCGGGCAGGCTTTCGAAGTCGCTCAGCTCGACTCGGCCCCCGTCGGGGGGCGGGCATGCCGAGGGTGCCGAGCTTGCTCTGGGGGATGGCGCAGAAGGCGTCCCCGAGCACCAGTTCGTCCATCAGCCGGACGGTCGAGGCGTGCACGGTGTCGCCGCGGAAGTCACGCAGGTCGTCCGTTCCCATCGTCGTTTCGATCACGCGACGCGCTCGTCAGGCGTCTCTCCCCGACGGTGCGGATGAACAAGGTGATCGCGTCGGTCGCGGGCAGGACGTCCAGCGACAGCGTCTGGGTGGTGTCCAAGCCTGTCAGGCGGCGCCGGCTGGTGATCAGCACGTGGCATCTTGCGCCTCCGGGAAGCAGAGGCCGTATCTGGGCCTCGCTCGCCGCGTCGTCCAGGACGATCAGCACGCGCTGGCCGGCCAGCAGGCTGCGGTACAGGCCGGCGCGGTCGTCGAGGTGCGCGGGGATCCGTTCGCCGGTCGGGCCCAAGGCTGGCAGCAGGCGATCGAGGGCATCGGCGGGGTCGAGCGGGGCGGTGTCCTGGCTGTGCCCGTGGAGGTCCACGAACACCTGCCCGTCGCGGAAGCGCGGGGCCAGCACGTGGACGGCGTGCACGGCCAGGGCGGTCTTGCCGACGCCCGCCATGCCGTCGATCGTGGCGATCACCAGCGCCCGCTCCGCCGTCTGATACGGCCGGTTTGCGTTCCCCGCAGTCCGGCACAGCCGGCTCATGCGCCTGGCCGCGCTCGTCCCGCATCATCCAGGAGACGGTCCGGTAGGTCTCGAGGTCCTCGGCCTGCCGACCGACGCGGAAGAGGGCGGTCATGAGCTGGGCCCAGAGCCGCTCCCTGAAGGGATGTTCGGCGGTCAGCGCCCGCAGCTCCGCGATCAGCGTGGCATCCTCGCCGAGGTCTGCGTCGATGGCGATGCGGAGTTCGAGGGCGTTCAGGCGCAGCTCGGCGAGGGGCGGGACATCGAGCTGCTGGAGCGTCTCGGACGCGATGCCGACGCACACGGGGCCGCGCCACAGGCCGAGCGCCTCGCGCAGGAGACGCCGTTCGGTCTCGGGGTCCCTCGCCAGTCTGCCGGCACCTCTTCGACAGCGATTCGGATGCTGACCTCGTTGACGATGGTCTTGTTGTCGGCGTAGGCGGCCAGCAGGGGCTTGGACGGCGAGGTTGTCGACCGGGCGGAGATAGCCGCGGGACTGCCCAGCGGACGGTTTCGTTCCGCCCTGCCTAATGAGGACGACGCCGCAGGCCGAGGCGGGACCAAGCGCATGATCAGGAGGGTTCCGATCGCCGAACAGGCAGGATCGACGGCCATGAGCCGGCCGGCGGACGCAGCGCCTTGCCCGATCTGAGCGGTCTACGGAACTGCGAGCGCGGGCGTAAATGTACGGACGACCGGATCACGAAGCTGGCCGCGTTCAGCACCAGAGATGTTCGGCCCGAGAGCGGCCACGATGAGACCGCCTCCGCCAAACCCCAGCAGTTGCACGGCCTGCTGCGTCGTATTGGTGATGCCCAGCCCGAGCGGACAACGGGCCTCGGGGAGGACATCCACCAGGGTCGCCGACAGTGCGGCGTGAAAGGGGCGTTAAGCGTCACCACGGCCGGCGATTCCCGGCAGCGACATGCCGGGGAGCGCCATGACGAGGACGAGCGCCGCCCGTGCGAGGTCCGCCGCGACCATCACCCGGCGCTGCGGATACCGGTCGGCCAGTCCTCCACGAGCGAGTACGAGCGGACCTCCGTGACGAGTTCGGCCTACGTAGCCACTGGGCAGTGCGATCCTTACTGGTCCTTCGCCGCCCTGAACAGCTCCCGGAACGCGGCCAGCGCTGTCAGCGCGAGCACGAAGGTGCCGGCGAAGAAGGGGGCGCGCAACCCGTACCGGTCGGCGATGACGCCGGCAAGCAGCGCGCCTATCGGCGCCGTGCCGCTGATGAAGAGCGCGAACGCGCCAGTGACCTTGCCGAACATGTGCTGGGGCACCATGATCTGCCGCATCGTCGTCGTCACCACCCTGCCGGCGGAGATGCCGGCTCCGACCAGCGCGAACGCCAGCGCGGCGACGATGGGTTCCGACGTCAGGCTGCCCGCGAGGAAGGCGAGGGGAAGCACGGCGAGTGCCGCCCCGAGCGTGCGCTCGTTGCCCAGCAGAGCCGCGATCTTCCGGACGGCGATCAGGCCCAGCAGACCGCCGACTGCGATGATCAGCATGAGCAGGCCGTAGCCGGTGCGGCTGATGTGGAGGATCTCCAGGGCGTAAAGCACGGAGATCGAGATGGCGCCGACCGTCGTCAGGTTCGCTATGCCCACGAGCAGGCAGACGGTGCGCAGCAGGCGGTGGCGGAACAGCCAGGCGCATCCGTCGGCCGTCTCCCGGAACAGGCTGCGGAAGTCGACGCGGGGTGTGGGCGGACCTTTCCCTTTGAGCCCGAGCAGCAAGATCGCGGCCACGCCGAAGGTCATGGCGTCGATCAGGAAAGGCAGTTGCCAGCCCACGACGAAGAGCGCGGCCCCGAGCGGGGCGCCGAGGAACTCTGTGGCGATGAACTGCCCGCCCTGGAGCCAGCTGTTGGCCGCGTTGAGGTCCGCGGACCCGCTCAGCTCTGGAGTGGCGGCCTGGATGAGGTTGTACGCCATCGTCTCGACGGAGGTCATGACGAACGCGACCACGATGAGCACCGGGATCGAGGCCCGATGGGTCAGGATGAGGGCCACGAACGCCGTCATCACGACGGCTTGGACGAGGTAACAGGCTCTCAGGGCCCTCGTGTGGTCGAGATGGTCGACCAGGGCGCCGATGAAGGGGCCGACCAGCACCCAGGGCAGGTGCGCGGCGACCGCGACCAACGTCACCTGGAACGGGTCCCGGGTGAGGGTCGCGGCGAAGACCGCGAACGCGGTGATCCGCAGCCCGTCGCCCAGCCCTGAGGTGGTCGCGGCGGTGAACAGGCGCCGGAACCGCCGCTCGCCGAGCAGATTCGCCACGCGGCCTCCCCGAGCCCGTCCTTTTCCGCGCCTCCTGACAGTGCAGGTTGCTCGCCGCCGGACGTGACCACCAGTCGGGTGAGCGACGGACAGGTTGTGCGAGCGCGGCAGGTCCGGCGCGGCTGTCGGGCATCTCCCCGACTTCTCGCCCGATCGGCGGGATGTGAGGGTGAATGGAGGTCGTGTCGCCCGGCAGCGGCGGTGGTCCGCCTCCGAGCCGGAGTTCGTCCGGATGGGAGGTCCACGATGCCGGAGCCCGGGAGCGGTGGTGACGAGGACGTTTATGTGCTGCCGGCCTCGTTCGGGCAGGAACGCCTCTGGTGGGCCGACCAGGCGGGCGCGGGGTCGGCCTACAACATGTGCGGCGCCCTGCGGCTGCGCGGCACGCTGGACCCGACGCTGCTCGAAGCCGCGCTGCGGATGGTGGTGGCCAGGCACGAGGTCCTGCGTACCACCTTCGAGTTCGACCCGAACGGCAGCCTGCTCCAGGCGATCCATCCTGGGACGGGCATGCCCGTGTCCGTGTCCGTGCACGACGCGCGGGACCGGCCCGAGTGCGGTGATCGGGATGCGGCGGCCCGGTCGATCGTCCAGGAGACGCTCGACGCTCCCTTCGACCTGATGAAGGGAGCGCTGCTACGGGCGGTGGCCGTACGGCTCGCGGACGACGAGTGGGTGCTCGGGGTCGGCGTGCATCACATCGTGTGCGACGGGTGGTCGCTGGGGATTCTCATCCCCGAGCTGGCCGCCTGCTACGTCGCCGTGCGGGACGGCACGCCGCCGGACCTTCCCGGGCTTCCCGTGCAGTACGGCGACTGGGCCGCCTGGCAGCGGCAGCAGACCGGCTCGGAGACCGCCGGGCACCTCGCCCACTGGCGCGAACAGTTGCGCGGGGCGTCCCCGCTGCAGACGCCCTCGCGTCCAGCGCGGGACGGCGTCCAGAGCTGGCGCTGCGCGGAACTGCCGCTCGCCGTGCCGGACGCGTTGCTGCGGGATGTGCGCGCGCTCGCCAAGGAGGAGCGGGCCACGCCGTTCATGGTCCTGCTGGCCGCGTTCGCGGGCGTGCTGTCCCGGTGGTATGCCCAGGACGACCTCTTGGTCGGTACGGTGACCGCGGGTCGCAGCCAGGTCGAACTGGACGGCCTGATCGGGTTCTTCGTCAACACGCTGCCGATCCGGGTCCGGCTCGACCCCCGGATGTCCTTCCGTACGCTGCTACGGCAGCTCCGGCGCACGTGCCTGGACGCCTACGCCCATCAGGACCTGCCGTACGAGAAGATCCTGGAGCAGGCCGGGGCGGGGCGTTCGGATCCCGGCCGGGTGATGTTCGCGCTGCAGAACCTGCCCGAGGTCGGCTGGCAGGTGCCGGGCCTGACCGCGGAGCCGTTCGAGCTGCCGCCCGGTCACACCTGGCTGGAGCTGGGGATCAACCTGACCGAGTCCGGCGACGGCACGCTGCGGGGGCAGGCGACCTACGCGGCGGACCTCTGGGACGAGGCGGAGGTCGCGGCGCTGCTCGACGCCTGGACGCTGATGCTGGCCGGGGGCACGGCCGATCCCGACGCCGTCGTGGCCCGCGTCCCGCTCGCCGGGGCGGCCTCGCGTGCCCGGCTGGTGAACGAGGTCAGCGGCGCGGCTGTGAGCCCGTACAGCCCGCGGTGCCTGCACCAGCTCATCGAGGCGGCCGCGGACGCGTGGCCGGACGAGGTGGCCGTGGTCGGGGGGGAGGGCCAGATCACCTTCCGGGAGCTGGAGGAGAGGGCGAACCGGATGGCGTGGTGGCTGCGTGAGCAGGGCGTCGGACCGGAGTCTCTCGTCGGGGTCTGCCTGCCCCGGTCGGTCCCGCTGATCGTCGCACTGGTCGCCGTGCTGAAGGCTGGGGCCGCCTACGTGCCGTTGGACCCTGAGCAGCCGCCGGCCAGACTGGCACTCTTCCTGGAGGACGCGCGGCCCGGCATCGTCCTCGTCGCGGGCCCGGGACCGGCCTCCGTGGCCAGCGCCGGACGGGTCGTCTCCCTGGAGGCGCTGAAGGGGCCGTCGACCAGGCCGCCTAACCTGGCCCGGCCGGAGAACCTGGCGTACGTCATCTACACCTCCGGCTCGACCGGCAGGCCGAAGGGGGTCATGGTGCCGCATGCGGCCATCGTGAACCGCGTGCTGCGTGGGCAGGAGACCTGCCCGCTGGGACCCGGCGACGGGCTGCTGAGCACGCTGAGCATCGGGGCCGACGCCTTCGGAGCGGAGTGGATCGCGCCGCTGATCAGCGGCGCGAAGGTCGTCGTCGTAGGCGAGGAGGAGCGGCACGACCCGGCGCGGCTGGCCGGCTTCGTCACGCGCCACCGCGTGACGGCCGCCCACTTCACGCCCTCGATGCTGCACGCGCTGCTGGCCGAGCCCCGCGTCGCCGGCTGCGCGGGGGTGCTGCGGCATCTCAAGTGCGGCGGGGAGGACCTCACGCGGGAGGTCACCGAACGCCACTTCCGCACGTTGCCCGGCACCACCCTGTCCAACGAGTACGGGCCCACCGAGGCGGCGATCGACGTCACCTCCCATCGCGCCGATCCGTCGGACTCGCGGTGGCACACGCCGATCGGTGGCCCCCGCCCCGGCGTGCGGCTTTACGTCCTGGACGAGCACGCTGAGCTGCTCCCGTACGGCCTGCCGGGCGAGCTGTACATAGGCGGGATCCAGCTCGCCCGCGGCTACGCCGGGTCGCCCGGGCTGACCGCCGAGCGGTTCGTCCCCGACCCGTTCGGCCGGAACGGCAGGCTCTACCGAACCGGTGACCGGGTGCGCTGGCTGGCCGGCGGGGTGCTGGAGTTCCTCGGCCGGATGGACGAGCAGGTCAAGGTGCGCGGGCACCGGATCGAGCCGGGCGAGGTCGAGGCGGTTCTCGGCGCGTACGAGGGCGTCGCCAGGGCCGCCGTGGTCGTGGACTCGACGGCCCGGCTGGTCGCCTACCTCGCCTGCGAAGCTGCGCCGCCGGCGCTCGGCGAGCTGCGCGCGTTCCTGCGGGCGCGCCTGCCCGCCGCGGCGATACCGGAGGCGTTCCTCGTGCTTCCCGCGCTTCCCCTGTCGCAGAACGGGAAGGTGGACCGCGCCGCCCTGCTGACGGCGCAGGGAGTGGAGCTGCGGCCCTCCCGCACGCCGCTCGCCCCCCGCACGCCGGTCGAACGGGCTCTGACGGAGATCTGGCGCGACGTCCTGGGCAGGAGCGACGTCGGCGTGCGCGACGACTTCTACGAAATCGGCGGGAACTCGATCCGCGCGGTCACCGTGTTCCAGCGGGCGGCGGAGCTGGGCCTACCGCTGCCGTTGAAGGCCATGCTGGGGGAGCACACGATCGAGCACCTCGCCACCCAGCTCGGCGACGCCGATCACGCCTCACTTGGATCGCCTGGAGCGGTGGAGCCGTCCTGATCGGCTTGAGCGTTCGATTCACCCTGATCGGCCGGAGGACGATCGACTCCCAGTGCCCAGCCGAGCCAGGCGCCGGCGAGGCTCTGGCACACGGCCGTCAGCATGGTGGCGGACACGACGAGGACGGGAGCCGGCGGCAGCCCGGCGAGAGCCGCCGCCGTACGCGCGGCGGCACCGACCGGCTCCCCGTCCAGCACCCGCCACAGCAGCGGCAGCCCCCAGCCGGCGAGCGCGATCAGCGCGGCGGCGGCGATCGCCGAGCGGCGGCGGCACCGCAGCGGCCGTGCCGCGAACCCCACGACGAGCCCGCAGGCGAACGGCGACCACCACCACCCGAGCAGCGATCCCGCCCACACGGCGGCCACACCCGCCACCACCGTGCAGGCCCACGCGACCGCCCGCTGCCCGGTCACGGCGAAGGCGCGGGGCGCCTGCGCGCCGGCGCCCACCGGGGTCGCGAGCTCCGTCATCCGTCCTCCCGTCCCGCGCTCAGGGTCCAGGTGACGGGCGACGAACCGGCACCGGGGACCGGCAGCGGCCGGTAACGCCCTGACAACCATTCGGCCAGCAGGTTCCGGTACCAGGGGGACCCCGGGTTCTCGCTCTGCCCGCCCGGATACGCCGTCGCGTCGTCGCTGCGCGACTCGCCGACCCAGTTGACCACCATGCGCATGCTGGGCCCGAAGACGGAGCTCATGTCGCCGCCGGCCGCGTTCACGGTCTGCGGGTCGCCGCCGGCCGGCAGCGGGCCGTACCCGAGCCCGGGCGCCCCCGTCAGCGAGGGGAACGACACGCTGTGCACCCGCCCCCAGGCCCATGACTGCGGCGAGGGGCCCAACCGGGCGCTGAGATCGGCGATCGCGCGGTGGAACGCGGCACGCATGACCTCGCGGGCGGTACGCGCACGCCCTCGGGGAGGAGTGAAGGCAGCGTTGTCCTGGTCGCGCAGGGTCCATGATTCGAGGCTGCCCGACAGGGTGGTCTGTGAGGCGGAGATCGCGAGTCGGCCCGGATCAAGGTGCACCGGCACCTTGCCCGCCGTCCACCACGGCTGGAACACGGCCGTGAGGTAGGCGTTCCAGAACGTCCACCACACGGCCGCGGCGCCGGAGTCGGGGTCCATGGCGCCCTGCCAGGCCGCGAGCTGGGCGCGCGCCTCCCGCTCCGCGGGGGTGAGGCGGTCATCGCGCAGGGCGTCCAGGAGCCGGGGCACGATGCGGATGGCCAGGCCGTCCGTCACGTCGTGCTGCAGGGCCGTGAAGTCGTCCTTGGTCATCGCGCGGCGCGAGCCCAGATAGTCGCGGATCCTGCGCGTGCGGTAGCCGGGGTCGAAGCCGGTGCTCGGGCCGAGGTAGTACGGGTAGCCGGCCCCCACAGGGCGGTCGTTCGCCGAGACCACCATGTGGTCGGGCGGGTTGTACACCCTGGGCGCCGCCTCGTACGGCACCATGCCCGTCACGTCGGCCGCGCCGGTGCCCGGCAGGGGCAGCCACGGTTCGCCCGATGCCACGATGGGGAAGTGGCCGGCGGCGACAGCGCCGATGTTGCCCGCGTCGTCGGCGTAGACGAAGTTCTGCGCGGGCGAGTGCCAGTCGCGCAGCGCCGCGGTGAAGCCATCGAAGTCGCGGGCCCTGGCCACGGACAGTATCGCCGTCAGGCTGGGTGAGCCGGTAGCGCCGGTCCAGTAGACGGACATGGTCTGGCCGAGCTGTGTCATGACCGGGCCGTGCACGGTGAGGTCGACCGTCAGGCGGACCGGGGCCCCGCCGCGTACCGGTATCGCGTACGTCAGCCGCTCCATCCGCCGCCACGCGCCGCGCCAGTAGTACTCGCCGGGCCTGTGCGGATCGGTCACCTCCCGGTAGTAGAAGGTGGACTGCGTCTGCGCGTTGGTCACCGTCCACGAGATGTGCTCGTTGCGGCCGATGAGGACGGCGGGCATGCCCGGCAGTGTGAAGCCGGTGACGGAGTAGCCGGGCGAACGCAGCGCCGCCTGGAACCAGTACGACGGCAGCGTGTGCGGCAGGTGCGGATCCCCCGCGAGCATGGCCCGGCCGCCGGCCGCCAGGGGGCCGTTCACCGCCCAGGCGTTGCTGTTTCGCTGGGAGCCGGCCGATCCCCCCGCCTGGGCGGCGATCCAGGCCAGCGCCGTACGGTCGGCGGTCGCGGCGGTCGCGCCGTCGTCGCGTACCGCGGGCGCCCGTCCTGCCGCGGCGGGCTTGGAGACGGCCTTCTCGTACGGTCCCGGGTCGTAAGGGCGCTGTGCGTTCGGCGGCAGGACCGGGAACCATTCGCGGGTATGCCGCTCGCCCAGTGACCGCTGAAGGATCGAAAGGGCGAGCGGCCCGGTCGTGAAGCTCGTGTTCTCGGTGAGCACCCCTTGGACGACGAGGCTGTCGACCGGCGTCCAGTCCGCGGGGTGCACGCCGGTCAAGGAGAACAGCGCCGGCCGGCGGTGGGCGGCCCGCGCCTGGCCGATCCACGCATTCACGCCCCGGGCATACGCCAGGAGCGCCACCGCGGATTCGGAGTCGTGCGGCGTGGCCGCCCACTGGGCCTCGGCGGTCCGCAGCAGCCCGAGCTGGAGCTGGAACTTGTCCGATTCCACCCCGGCGGGCCCGACGAGTTCTGCCATCCGGCCCGACCCGAGCCTGCGCTGGAGGTCCATCTGCGTCAGCCGGAAGCGCGCGTGCGTGTATCCGAGTGCCTCGAACAGGTCGCCGTCGGAGCCCGCCGCCACCGTGGGGACACCCGCGGGGGAGAACGACACGGTGACCGGGCCGCGCAGCCCGGGCAGGCGCAACGTCTCCGAACGTACGCCGGCCGCGTCCTCCGCGGACGCCCAGACGCCCGTACCCGGGTCGAGCGCCTGGCCGAGCGGGGGGACCGGCCCCAGCCCCGAGGCCAGGAACGCGAGCAGGGCGCCGGACACACACAGCGCGGCGACCGCCTCGATCACGCGGCGCCTTGCCGTACCCCCGGTCCGCCTCATCTGAGAAGCTCTCCCTCGACCTCGTCGTCGGACATCGCCTCGACCTGCGCGATCAGCTCGGCGACCCGGTCGGCGTCGATCCCGTGCTGTTCGCCCTGCTCGCGCATCAGGGCCGCCAGGCCCGCGACGGTGGGCGTCTCGACGAAGAACCGCAGCGGCGGCTCGAACCTGAACAGGTCCCCGAGTTGCGCCGCGATCGTCGTGGCGAGCAGCGAATGGCCGCCCAGCGAGAAGAAGTCGTCGTCCCTGCCGACGCCGTCCACGGCCAGCGCCTCGGCCCAGACCGCCGCGAGGACCTCTTCGAGCGCGTCCACGGGCGGAACGGACGGACCGAGCCCGGCCGGTACCGGTTCCGGCAGCCGGGCGTGATCGACCTTCCCCGAGGCGTTGTGCGGGAGCGCGTCCAACCCGGTGAAGAAGGACGGGATCCACGCGGCGGGCAACCGCTCGGCGAGATGGGCGCGCAGCGAGCCGGGATCGACCGGCGGCGTGACGTACGCGGCCAGCCGCGGCTCGCCGCGAGCCCCGGCACGCGGGATGGCGGCGGCCTCGACGACCTCCGGATGGGCGCGGAGCGCGGCCTCGACCTCGGCCGGTTCGACGCGATGGCCGTTGATCTTGACTTGCCGGTCGAGCCGGCCCAGGTACGCGAGGACGCCCTCGGGCCGCCACCACACCCGGTCGCCCGTGCGGTACAGCCGCTGCCCGGGACGGAACGGGTGCGGAACGAACCGGTCCGCCGTCAGCCCTGGCCGCCCGAGGTAGCCGCGCGCCAGTTGCATCCCTCCGATGTGCAGCTCGCCCGGCACCCCGATCGGTGCGAGCGCGCCCGTGGCATCCAGGACGTAGAGCTCGTTGCCGCCGATGGGAGCGCCGATGGGCGGCGGCGCCTGCACCGGTGCCGTGACACGGTGGAAGGAGACGTCGATGGTCGCCTCGGTGGGGCCGTACAGGTTGTACAGCTGGGCTCGCGGGAGCAGCCGGAGCGCCTGTTCGGCCAGGTCGGGAGCCAGCTCCTCGCCCCCGCACGGGATCACCCGCAGGCTGCGCAGCGCGCTTGCCGCGTCCTGGTCGGCGAGGACGGCCCGCAGCATCGACGGGACGAAGTCGCACGCGGTGACCCCGTGCCGCTCGATGATCGCGCGGAGATAGGCGGGGTCACCGTGTCGGCCGGGCGCGGCGATCACGATCGTGCCGCCCGTCGTCAGCGGGGTGAGGACCGCCGCGATCGACGGGTCGAAGCAGATGGGCGTCTTGAAGAGCACGACGTCGCCGGCGGAGTAGCCGAGGTCCGCGCCCATCCGCCGGATCCGGTTGGCCAGGGCCTGATGCGGGACCACGACGCCCTTGGGCGTGCCCGTCGAGCCGGAGGTGTGAACGACGTACGCGGCGCCGCGCGGGTCGGGTGTCGCGGACCGGGCGCCGGAACCGCCGCGCGCGACGGCGTCCGGAATCCGTGCCGTCTCGCCCGGGATCCGGTCCGCGTACGCGTCCGAGCACAGGGTCAGCACGGGCCGGGTGTCGAGCGCGAGCCAGTGCAGGCGCGAGCCGGGCAGCCCGGGATCCAGCGGGAGGTACGTCCCCCCCGACTTGAGCACGCCGAGGAGCGCGACGACGAGGTCGAGGCCGCGGTCCAGGCAGACGCCCACCCGGTCCTCGTTCCCCACGCCCCGGTCGCGAAGCCACTGCGCGAGCCGCTCGGCGCGCTCGTCGAGCTGCCGGTACGACACCGCTTCGCCCGACACGTCGCACACCGCGGCGACGGCGTCGGGCGAGGTGAGGACCTGGGCGTCGAACAGGTCGAGTACCGAGTCCGGCGTCGGGTCCCCGGATGCGCGACCCCTTTCGGAAAGCCAGCGGCGCTCCGCATCCGGCATCGACGGCAGCGCCGGGACCGCGGCGGCGACGTCCCGGGCGACCGACTCGAAGAGCGTGCGCAGATGCCGGGAGAACCGCTCCGCCGCTTGACGGTCGAACAGGTCCGTGGCGTAGATGACCCACCCCGACAGGCCGCCGTCCGCCGTGGGCGCGAGGGACACGCTGAGGTCGAGCGGAGCCCCCGCCGGAGCGAGGTCCACGAGTTCCGCCTCGATGCCCGGCAGGTCCAGGCCCGCCGGTCTGGCGGTGTCCAGCGCCAGCAGCACCTGGATGAGTGGCGAGCGCTCGCCCCGCCGGTCGGCGCCGCTCTCGCGGACGATCAGCTCGAACGGCACTTCCTGGTGCGCGGTTGCCTCCAGGTAACCCGCCCGCACCTTCCGGAGCAGGCCCGAGAACGTCTCCTCCGGCACCAGCCGGACGCGGAGCGGGAGGGTGTTGACGAAGAACCCGACCAAGCGCTCCACCTCCGGGCGCGACCGGCCCGCGACCGGGGTCCCCACCAGCAGATCGGACTGTCCGGTCCAGCGGTGCAGCACGACGGCGAGCCCGGTCAGCAGGACCAGGAACAGGGTCGCGTCCTCGGCGCGGCCGACGTCGCGCAGGCGCACCGTCAGGTCCGGAGGCAGGTGGAAGGCCACCCCGTCGCCGGCGAACGACCAGGTCTTCGGCCTCGGCCGGGTCGCGGGCAGCTCGACCGGAGGCGCGGCGAGCAGCTCCCGCCGCCAGTACTCCAGGTGCCCCGCGAGCGAGGCGCCGTCCAGCTGCTCTCGCTGCCAGGCCGCGTGGTCGGCGTACTGGATGGTGAGTTCCGGCAGGTTCGGCGATCGGCCGGCGACGCCCGCCCGGTAGAGCTCGGCGAGCTCCTCGACCAGGATGCGCAGGGACCATCCGTCCACGACGATGTGGTGGGCGCACACCGCCAGCACGTACGACTCGCCCGGTTCCCGTACCCGCCAGAGGGCGGCGCGGAGCAGCGGTGGCTCGGCCAGGTCGAACGGCCTCCGGGCGAACTCGGTGACAAGGTGGTCGATCCGGTCCGGCGGTGCCTCGCCGCAGATCAGGACGGTCTCGATGTCCTGTGCGGCGCGTACGACCTGTACCACTCCTTCTACGGCGTCGTACCTGAAGCCCGTGCGCAGCACCTCGTGCCGCGCCACGAGAGCGTCGAGCGAGGCGCGCAGTACGTCGGGTACGACCGTTCCGCGCAGCCGCAGCGCGGCCGGCACCAGGTACGCGGCCGAGTCCGGGTCCAGCCTGTGCAGGAAGTGGAGCCGCTGCTGGCCGTGCGCGGCGGGCAGGGCGTTCTCCCCGGGGCGGCGTGGCAGACGGGGAATCGGCCGGTCGTCGCGGCTCGCCTGGGTTAGCTTCATGCTGAGTAGCTGGCGGCGCTCCGGCGACAGGGCCGCCAGCATGCTCAGCAGCTCCTCGCCGAGCGGAGCGGTCTCGCCGCTCATGACGCGCCGCCGCCTGGGCCGCCGCGGGGGCCATCGCCGGGGCCGAGGGCGGCCACCACAGCGAGCAGCCGCTCCACCTCCGCGCGGACGTTGTAGTGCACCAGGCCCGCGCGTACGGCGCCACCCGCGTCGCGGAGGCCGAGCGCGCCCGTCGGCTCCCAGGCGTAGCTGTGGCCGCTCCACACGTTGAGGCCGTGCCTGGCCAGCTCCCTGGCCACGTCCCGCGGCGCGCGGCCCGCCACCGTGAAGTACGCCGTCGCGGTGCGCCGTCGCGGCGACCCGACGAGCCGCACGTGCGGGATGGCGGCCAGCCCGTCGAGGAGGTGGGTGAGCTCGGCCTGCTCGTAGGCCTCGACGGCGGCCATCGAGGTGAGGATCCGCTCGCGGCGGGTGCCCGTCGCCATCGGGTCGAGCCGGGACAGGTGATCCACCGCGGCGGTCACCCCGGCCAGGTCGGCGAAGGGCGGGGTGCCGGTCTCGAAGCGGTCGGGCACCCGGTCGGGCGCGGGCGCGAGTTTGTCGGGAGCCAGCGTGGCCAGCAGGTCGGGCGCCGCGACGACCGCGCCGACGTGCGGCCCCGACCATTTGTAGGCGCTGGTGGCGTAGAAGTCGGAGCCGAGTGCGCGCACGTCCACCGGCATGTGCGGAGTGGCGTGCACCCCGTCCACGTAGACCAGCGCGCCGACCTCGTGAGCGCTCTTTGCGATCGCCGCCACGTCGGGGATCGTGCCGAGCACGTTGCTCGCGGCCGTGATCGCGACCAGCCGGGTCCGTTCCCGCAGCAGGTTGTCGAAGCGTTCTACGGGCAGCTCGCCGGACGGCACGTCGATGTCCGCCCAGCGCACCGCTGCGCCCGTGCGTTCGGCCGCCTGCGCCCACGGCCGCACGTTGGCGTCGTGGTCGAGCCGGGTCAGGATGATCTCGTCGCCGGGCCGCCAGGTTCGGGCTAGTGTCGCGGCGAAGCGGTAGGTCAGCGTGGTCATGTTCGCGCCGAGCACCACGCCGTCCGGCTCGCCCCCGGTGAGGTCGGCGATCGCGTCCCGGCATTCGTCCACGATCCGCTCGCATCGGTGGCTGGCGGGGAAGACCCCGTTGACGTTGCCCAGCCCGTCGCGGTAGACGTCGGCTATCGCCTCCATCACCGACCGCGGCACCTGGGTGCCCGCGGCGCCGTCCAGCCAGGCCGTCTCGCCCGACAACGCGGGATAATCCGCGCGTATCCGCTCGGCCGTGAAGGTCATCGGATATCGCCTCCTCGCTGTTCGTCCGGGCTGGAGGGCTCGGCCATCGCCACCGCGATGCGACGCGGCCCCGTGAAAGGCTCGCGACCGTGCGCGACCAGCATGTTCTCGACCACGAGCAGGTCGTCCTCGTGCCAGTCGAAGCGGGTCGTCGCCTTCCGGTAGCAGCCGCGGATGTGGTCCATCACCTCGTCGGGGATCCGGCCCCCGTCGCCGTAGCAGGCGGTGCTCGGCAGGTCCTCCTCGGCGAACAGGGCCAGCAGCCCTTCCTGGACCTCGGGCGGGAGAGTGGTGTGGTGGAACATGGCGACGTGGTTGAACCACACCGGCTCGCCGGTCACCGGGTGCGTGTGGATCGCCCGCCTGACAGCCTTCGTACGCAGCCCCCCGGCATCCGACCAGGAGAACTCCACGTCGTGCGCGCGGCAGTAGTCCGCCACGGCCAGCCGGTCGTCAGTCGAGAAGACGTACTGCCAGGCCGTGCCGAAGCCCTCGTGGAAGTTGCGTATGTACATCCAGTGGCGGCGGGCGAACTCCTCGCGCACCGCCGGGTCGAGCTCGGCGTGTACCCGTCGCACGTCCGCGAGCGGCGTTGCGCCCAGGGTGGCGGGCGGGCGCACGCAGTGGAAGTACAGCACCGTCGGCCAGGACGTCTGGTAGGAGTTCTCGTTGTGCAGGAAGATCTCCTGGTCCGGCGGGTAGTCCGTGGACGTGTAGATCTGGCCCTTGATCGTGCTGCGTGGCGAGGAGCGTTCGGTGTAGGGCAGCGGCTCGCCGGACAGCTCGCGCACCGCGCGTTCCAGGCCGTCGGACCCGCCGACGGAGAAGCCGCGCAGCAGCAGCGCGCCGTGGCGGGTGAGCAGCGCGCGCAGCCGTGCCCTGTCGGCCGCCACCAGGCCGGCGACGGGGTCGCCCTCGTCCGCCGCCTGCACCACGTACGGGAGCGTGTGCTCGCTCTCAGGGAAACCGTTCATGAGCGGCACCACCTCAGTAGCGCCATCGCGCTGTGCAGCTTGTTCTCAGCCTGGTCGAAGGCGATGCTGTGCGGGCCGTCGAGCACGTCCGCCGTGACCTCCTCGCCCCGGTGGGCGGGCAGGTCGTGCATGAAGAGCGCGCCGGGGCTGTCCTTCCAGAGCGCCTCAGTGACCTGGAAGGGCGCGAAGTCCCGCCGCCAGTCCGGGTCGGGCTTGGACGTGCCGGTCGTCTGCCAGCGGGTGGTGTAGACCACGTCGCAGCCGATGGGCAGGTCTGCCATATCGTGCCGTTCCACCACGGTCGCCCCGCTCCGCTCGCAGTGGGCGGCGACTCGCCCGCGTACGTCGTCCGTCAGCCCGTAGCCGGGCGGGGTGCGCAGTTCCAGCGTGACCAGCGGGTAACGGGACAGCGCGAGGGCGAGCGCGGCGGCTGTGTTGTTCCCCTCGCCGATGTACAGCAGCCGCAGGCCCTGCACGCGGCCGAACACCCGTGACAGCGTGGTCAGATCCGCCAGCGCCTGGGTCGGGTGCTCGTCGGCGCTCATCGCGTTCACCACGGACATCCCGCCTTCCATGGCCCAGCCGCGCAGCTCGGCCGGATCGCCGGCCGTCCTGCAGACGATCGCGTCGAGCATCCGTGACAGCACCCGTCCGGTGTCCCCGACACTCTCGCCGGTGTTCGTCTGGAGGTCGTCGGCGCCGAAGGAGACGATCCGCGCGCCCAGGCGTAGCGCCCCGGAGGAGAAGGCGGTCCTGGTCCGTGTGGACGTCCTGCGGAAGTAGATGCCGACGACCTGGCCCTCCAACGGGTCGCCCGGACGGTCGAGCCCGGCGGACAGGCGGGTGCCCGCCTCGACGATCGCGTGCAGGTCCGCGTCGGTCAGGTCGTCGAGCGAGATCAGGCATCTCGCTGGGTGCTTCATGGCTTCTCCTCACACACGCGCAGGCGGTGGCGATGCAGTTCCTCGTAGAAGGGCAGGTGATGCCGCAGGTGGCCGCTCAGTACCGGGTCGCGGTCGACGTCGAGGTCGTAGACAGTCGAAGCCTGGCGGAAGCCGGTGCTGCGGGCGACGTCCGCGTGCCAGCGCCGGGTCGGCCGCCATTCAGGCCGGTCGCCGGCCTCCCAGGTGAGCGCTCGCGGGTCGAAGGGGATCGACACCCGTGCGCAGTACGCGCGGACCAGCGCCTCGGGCGCAGCCACGAGGTCGGCCGAGTCGATCACGACGGGGACCTTGCCGGTCAGCCGCCCGACCGCGGTGAAGATCTCGTGCAGGGCCTCGACGCCGATCTGGTGGCGCCGTACCTCCGGGTTGAGCGCGTGATAGGAGCGGATGGTCTCGCGCGGGTGCCGGATCAGGAACGTGTGCCGCGCACCCGTACACAGGAAGTCACGGTCGTCGAGCACCGCGGGGTAGCGCTCGTCCGTCGTGTCCTTGAAGAACACCGGGCGCTCCTCGGCCGCGGACCTGAGCGTGCTCAGCAGGGCGCGCGGCGTGCGCACCCGCCGGCCCGCCACCTCGGCGGAGCCGAACTCGGCGAGGTTGGAGAACGGTTCGTGAACGGCGAGGAAGTCGCCGCGTTGGGCCATCATCCGGAAGAAGGCGGTGGACCTGCTCCGCGGCAGGCTCCACAGGGCGAGGATCACCGGCTTCGTGTCCACGACGTACTCACGCTGCTCCCACGCTCTCCTCCAAAGGGGCGGGCCTGGCCTGGCTCGATCGGGCCGGGAACGCGCCCGTCCGGCGGAACGGCGCCGATCACCGGCAGCCTAGGACCGCCATTCGGCTGTGAAATGTCGGGAATCTTCCTGACTACTCGCCTTCAGACGGGCGATGCGACCGTGAAACGACTCGCCATCCGCGAGCCGGTCGATCCGCAGGGGAGTGATACTGATCATGCGGTCCGCACGCCTGACCGGTGACCGCAGGAAGCTGCTCGACCAGCTCCTGGACCGGCACCACGTGGCACCCGCCGACCGGCGGATCGCCCCATCGGCCGCGGACCGGGCCCGCCTGCCCCTCTCCTTCGCCCAGCGCAGGCTCTGGTTCATTCACCAGCTCGACCCCGGCTCCGCGCAGTACAACGTGGCCGGGCTCGTCCGCTTCGACGGCGCACTCGATGTGCCGGCCCTGAGCCGGAGCGTTGACGAGATAGTCCGCCGGCACGAGACACTGCGCACGACCTTCCACCAGGACGACGGGGAGCCATGGGCGCGGGTGGAGCCCGCGGACCCGGTCGAGCTGCCGCTCGTCGACCTGTCCTGCGTGCCGGAGGCGGAACGCGAGGCGGCCATGGCCGCGCGTTGCCACGCGGCGGCGCACCAGCCCTTCGACCTCACCCACGACCTCATGGTGCGCACGCTGCTCGTACGCACGGCGCCCCGCGAGCACGCCCTCGTCCTGTGCGTCCATCACATCGCCGCCGACGGCTGGTCGCTCGGGGTCATGTTCCGCGAGCTGACGGCCTTGTACGAGGCGTTCCGCGCAGGAGCGGAGTCCCCGCTCGCCGAGCTCTCGCTCCAGTACGCCGATTTCGCGATCTGGCAGGCCGGGCAGCTGGACGGCCCGTGGCTGCGCGGGCAACTGGACCACTGGTGCGAGCTGCTCGCCGGCTCCCGGCCCGTCGAGCTGCCCGGCGATGCCGCGCCCGGTACGGAGCGATCGGAACGCGGCGCGTCGGTGCCGTTCGACGTGCACTCGGACCTGGCGGGCCGGCTGCGCGCGTTCGGCGACGGCGAGCGCGCGACGCTCTACATGGTCCTGCTCACCGCGTTCGCCGTGTTGCTGCACCGGTGGAGCGGGCAGGACGACCTCGTGATCGGCGCGTCGATCGCGGGCCGCAACCGCGCCGAGATCGCCGACCTGGTCGGGCCCTTCACGAACACGCTGCCGCTGCGACTCGACCTGTCGGGGGAGCCGTCGTTCCGCGAGGCCCTGCGCCGCGTGCGGCAGGCGTGCCTGGACGGCTACGCCAATCAGGACGCGCCCTTCGAGCGAGTGGTGGACGAGGTCAACCCCGACCGTGACCCGGCGGCGCGCACGCCCCTGTTCGGGCAGACGCTCGTCGTGTACGAGACCCCGCACCCGAAGCTCCGCCTGCCGGACCTGGACGTCGAGGTCGCGCCCCTCTACACCGACACGGCCAAGTTCGACCTGCGCCTGGAGTTCACCCCTGACCATGCGGGAGCCCTGCACGGCCTGGTCGAGTACCCGGTGGACCGCTACGACGAGGCCGGCGTCCGCCGCCTGGCCGAGGCGTGGCGGACGATCGTCACCGCCGCCGTCGCCGAGCCGGACCGGAGCATCGGGCGGCTCCCGCTGATGGACCGGTCCGAGAGGGAGCGGCAGCTGCGCCTCGATCGCGCGGGCACGGGCCTCGCCGCGGCGGACGGCTGCCTGCACCGGCTCTTCGAGGACTCGGTGGACCGCCGGCCCGACGCCGTCGCGGCCGTGGACGACGGGGCCAGGCTGACGTACCGGGAGCTGGACGAATGGGCGAACCGGCTGGCTCACCTGCTGCGGGAGTCGGGGGTGCGGCACGAGGACACGGTCGGTGTCTGCCTGCCCCGTTCGGCGGAGCAACTGGCCGTGCTGCTGGGCGTGCTCAAGGCGGGGGCGGCCTACGTTCCGCTCGATCCGGCGCTGCCCGCCGCGCGGCTGGCGTTCATGGTGCGTGACAGCGCTCCGCGCGTGGTGGTGACCAGGGCCGGGCTGCCGTGCGGCGATGCCGGGCGGACGATCCTGCTGGACGACCTGGCGCCGCGGGCGGCGGGCCTCGCCGGGGCGCGGCCGGGTACGCGGGTCGATTCGCGCTCGGCGGCGTACGTGATCTACACCTCTGGCTCGACCGGGAGGCCCAAGGGTGTGGTCAACGAGCATCGCGCTCTGGTCAACCGGATCCGGGCGATGCGGGAGGCGTACGGGCCGGGGCCGGACGAGGCGGTTCTGTACAAGACGCCCATCGGCTTCGACGTGTCGGTCGGGGAGTGGGCGCTCGGCCTGGCCTCGGGCGCGCGGGTGGTCATCGCCGCGCAGGGCGGGCATCGGGACCCCGCGTACCTGGCCGGGCTCGTGGCGGCGGAGCGGGTCGGTACGGCGAACTTCGTACCGTCGCTGCTGGGCGCCTTCCTGGAGGAGCCGGGCGTCGCGGAGTGCGGGTCCCTGCGCCGGGTGTTGTGCGGCGGCGAGGTGCTGCCGCCCGACCTGGCACGCCGCTTTCACGAAAGGCTGCCGGACACCGAACTGTTCAACCTGTACGGCCCCACCGAAGCGGCCATTGACGTCACGGCCCACCCCGTGCCCCTGCCGCCGCCCGCCACGCGGATCCCGATCGGCCGGCCCGTCCCCGGTGCGCTCCTGTACGTGCTGGACCCTCACCTGGAGCCCGTGCCGGACGGCGTGCCCGGCGAGTTGTACATCGGCGGCGCACCCGTCGCCCGCGGCTACCACGCGCGGCCCGCGCTGACCGCGGAACGGTTCGGGCCGGATCCCTTCGGCACGGGCGGCAGACTGTACAGGACCGGCGACCGCGTCCGGCGGCTCCCCGACGGCACGATCGACTTTCTGGGGCGGCTCGACGACCAGGTGAAGATCCGCGGACACCGGGTCGAACCCGCGGAGGTCGAGGCGGTCCTCGCCGCTCACCCCAAGGTCGACAAGGCGGTCGTGGTCGCCCGCGATGGCGGCGGGGACGTCGGGCTGGCCGCGTACGTGACCATGCGCGAGGAGGACCTGGCCGCCGCCCCTCGCGAGGAACGCCCCGAAACCGAGGCAGTCGGGCACGCCGGCGAGACCGTCCGCCGCGTCATGGGCCTGCGCCCGTCGCGGGTGCTGCAGATCGGCTGCGCCGACGCGGCTCTACCGCTCAGCCTGGCGCCACAGTGCGACTCCTACCACCTCATCGGCGGATCCGACCTGCCCGGGATCGAGGACCGCCTGGGCGGGAAGGTGACGACGCTGCCGCGCCGGCCCGCCGACGACTTCTCCGGCCTTCCCGCGGACCACTTCGACACCGTGATCATCGACTCGGTGATCGGCGGCTTCCCCGATCTGGACCACCTCGTACGAGTCGTGGCAGGCGCCGCCCGGCTGTTGCGGCCGGGCGGCCAGGTGTTCCTCGGCGGCCTGCGCAGCCTCCCGATGCGGGAAGTGGCGTGGACCGCCGAGCTGCTGCGCGTCATGAAGCCAGACACACCGTGCGAGATCGCCAGGCAGGCGCTGGTCCGGCGCGTCGCGGCCGAGGAGGGGCTCGCGCTGGACCCGGCGTTCTTCCCCGCCCTGGTCGAGCGGATCCCGGAGCTGGCCTCGGCCGAGGTCCTGGCCAGGCCGCTCCCGGCGCCGGTGGGCGCCATCTTCGACGTCGTGCTCCGAACGGGACCCGTCAGAGAGCCCGCCGCCGTGCCCGGCGAGCTGGACTGGGGGGAAGGCGCGCTGGACGCCGCGGTCGGCGGGCCGGTCGTGGTGCGTGGCGTCCCCGACGCGGCGATCATGGATGAGGTGCGGGCCGCGCGTCTGCTGTCCGACCCCGGCGGCCCCCGCACGCTGGCCGGCCTGCGCCGTACGCGAGAAACCGAGCGGCTGGGGGAAGCGCTCGCGGAACTGCTGGATCTCGGCGCGCGCCTCGGCCGCACTGCGAAGCTCATCCCCGTGGCGGCCGGCGAGTTCGACGTCGTCCTCGCCGACGCCGGAACGGTCGTCACCATGCCGGCGGGCGGCGAGCGGCAGTGGGAGTCGTACGCGACCGCCCCCGTGCGCGCCGCAGCCCGGAAGCTCCTGGCACCGGAGCTGCGGAACTACCTGCGCGAGAGACTCGCCGAGGTCATGGTCCCCGAGACCGTCGTCGTCCTGCCCCGGTGGCCGGTCGGCCCGAACGGCAAGCTGGACAGGTCCGCGCTGCCACCTCCGGACGAGCACCGCCAGGGCGAGTGGACGGCGGACGGCGAGCCGCGCACGGACACCGAACGCGCCGTCGCCGGCCTCTGGCGGGCGGTGCTCTCGGTGCGGCGCGTCGGTGTGCACGACGATTTCTACGACCTCGGTGGCCACTCGCTCCTGGCCGCGCGCATCGTCGCGCGCATCCGGGCCGCCTTCGGCGTGGACCTCCCCCTGGGCGTGCTGCTGAGCAGCCCGACCGTTGCGGGAGTGGCGGAGTACCTGGACCAGGCCCGGCACGCAGGACAGGCCGTCAGGCCGATCGACCGGGCACCACGGCAACGGAGAGAGACGACATGACGTCGGAGGTCACGTGGCAGAGGTAACAGTGAGCGAGCCGATCGCCGCCGACACGGCCAGGTGGGCCGCCGAGCTCGGCGCGGAGGCGTTCGCGATGATGTCCCACCGAGAGCTCGGCAAGCTGGTACCGCCGGCCGAGTTCGAGCGGTTCCGCCGCCTGTGGGACGATCTGGAGCTCGACCCGGTCCTGCCCGGCGGCGGACAGTACAGGCTCCGCCGGTACGGCAGGCTGCTGGCGGAGGCGAAGGCCGGGAGCTACCGGTTCACCGCGCTCCCGCACGTGCCGTTTCGGCAGGACGCCGAGCACATCCCCGACTACGGTGGCCGGCCCAGGACGTTCGCGCCGATCCCGGACGAGACGCTGCTGAGCCCCGCGCTCACGAGCCTGGTCGCGGTGGACCTGGCGCTGGCCACCACACTGACGCCCGCCGACCGGTGGATCGTGGGCCTGCACATGATACGGGTGGTCGCCAAGGCCGGCGCCCCCGGGCAGGCGACCCCCGAGGGCCGCCACCGCGACGGGCACGACTACGTCGGCATGCACCTGATCGACCGGCGCGACTGCGAGGGCGGGCACTCGGTGATCTACCGGGAAGGGCGGCCGACCGTACGCCACACGCTCGCCACGGCGCTCGACTCGCTGATCGTGGACGACGACGCGCTCACGCACGAGGTGACGGCCACGGTGTCCGCCGGCCCCGACGCCGTGCGCGACACCCTGCTGGTCGATCTAAATGTCGACTGACGACGCCCTCGACACCTTGCGCCGGATGGTGGAGATCCCCTCCGTCACCGGGCAGGAGGCCGCGCTCGCGCGCTATCTGGCCGGCCGTATGACCGAGCTCGGGTACGCCGCCCGGATCGACGGGGCGGGCAATGCCGTGGGGGAGATCGGCGCCTGCCACGGTCCCGTGATCATGCTCGTGGGTCACCTGGACACGGTCCCGGGATCGCCGCCCGTACGGCAGGTCGGCGACCGGCTCTATGGGCGCGGCACGGTGGACGCCAAGGGCCCGCTCGCGGCCATGGTGCACGCGGGTTCGCGTGCCGCGGCCGAGGCGGGCGCCCGCGTCGTCGTGGTCGGCGCGGTCGAGGAGGAGGGGTCGTCCCGCGGTGCGCGGCACCTCCTGCGCTCGGCGCCGCCGGACGCGCTGGTGATCGGCGAGCCGAGCAGCGCGGGCGCGGTCGCGATCGGCTACAAGGGCCTGCTGCGCGTCGAGTGCCTGGTGCGTCGGCCGCCGTCGCACGCCACCAGCCCCGAGGAGAAGGCCGTCGAGGTGACGGTCGATCTGGTACGGGCCGTGCGCGAACGGCTCGCCGGGAACCACCCGGCGCAAGGCCCGCTGTTCGAGCGCGCCGTCCCCGTGCTCGTGCGGCTGGAGGGCGACCTCGCCTCGGCCCGCGCCGAGCTCGACTGCCGCGTACCCGAGGGGTTCGACGCGCCGGAGTTCCTCGAATGGCTGCGCGGCCTGTCGGACGGCACCACCGTGAAGGTGCTCGAGCACGTCCCGGCCGTGCGTACCGGGAGGACCGATCCGGTGGTCAGGGCGCTGAGCGCCGCGATCCGCCGCGAGGGGCGCGTGCCGGGAGCCAAGGTCAAGCTCGGCACCTCGGACATGAACGTCCTCGCCCCGGCGTGGCAGGTGCCGATGGCGGCCTACGGTCCCGGGGACTCGCGCCTCGACCACACCGAGACCGAGCACATCGTGCTCGGCGAGTACCTGTTCGCCGTGGACGTGCTGGCCGCGGCGCTGCCGGAGATCTCCGCCGCGCTGGCGGTCCGGCCTGAGCGAGGAAGGACTGATCGCCATGCGGCCGATCGTCGTGCTGGTCTCGCGGATACGCGTGGAGGAGAAGCTGCTGCTCGGTGAGCTGGAGCGGCGCGGGATCCCCGTGGAGGTGCTCGACACGCGCACCGCGGCGTTCGGCATGGAACGGCTGGACGGTCGCTACCGGGGCGCGCTGAGCCGCGAGATCTCCCACACCAGGAATCTGTACGCCTCCCGCCTGCTTGAGCACGCGGGCCTGCGCGTGGTCAACGACTCCAAGGTGGTCGCGCTCTGCGGGGACAAGCTCCTGACCACCCTCGCCCTGCGCGAGGCGCGGCTGCCGGTGCCCCGCTGCATGGTCACGCTCACCCCGGGCGCGGCGCTGGAAGCGCTCGACGGCTTCGGCTACCCGGCCGTGGTCAAGCCGCTGACCGGCTCCTGGGGACGGCTCGCGGCGCGCCTGGGCGGCAGGGACGCCGCCGAGGCCGTACTGGAGCACCGGGAGGCGCTGCCCGGCCCGGCGAACCAGATCACCTACGTGCAGGAGTACATCGACAAGCCCGGCCGCGACATCAAGGCGTACGTGCTGGGCGGCGAGGTCGTCGGCGCGATCTACAAGGTCTCCTCGCAATGGCGGACGAACACCGCGCGAGGCGGCCACACCCAGGTCTGCCCGCTCGACGACGACCTGGTGAAGCTGCTCGGCGCCACCGCGGAGGCGATCGGCGACGGAGTGCTCGGCATCGACGTGATCGAGGACCGCGACGGCAACCGTTTCGTCAACGAGGTCAACCACACGCCCGAGTTCCACGGCGCGATCGAGGTGCTGGGGACGGGACTGGTCGGCCGCTACGTCGACCACGTGCTCGAACGGCTTGACTAGCGATGACACCGACTGCGTTTGGAGGACGGATGCCCGTTGACGAGATCCCCTCGGGGCTGAGGTGCGAGGGCCAGCTCGTCCCCGCTCCGGCAGGCCGGTACGACTGGCTGCACCTGCTGCTGGACGGCGCCGAGCCGGGCGAGGAGGTCGACGAGGTGGTCTGGCTGCACTACGAGAACGCCGTGGACCCCGAGTGGCTGCGCACAGCGGCGGGAGAGCCGGCCACCCGCCTCCCGGTGACCCGCACGGAACGCCTGGTCCAGGTGCGCCTGCCGGAGCGGCCCGGCCTGCGAGTGGTCGCGATGACCCCGGCCGTGGCCGCCGTATGGGCAGAGGCGTCGGCTCCGTCCCTGCCGGGACGGGGTGGCAGATGAGCGGGCTGGCGATGTTCGGTGGACCGCGGGCGGTGCCCGCGGAACTGGCGAGCGAGGAGCACGTCGGCTGGCCCGTCGTCACCGACGCCGAGCGCGCGGCGGTCGTGGACGTGCTCGACAGCGGTCGCTTCACCTCCAACCAGCAGGCGGGCGAGGTGCAGGCGCTCGAACGGGAGTGGGCCGAGTACGTCGGCGCCCCCCACTGCGCGGCCGTGGTCAACGGCACCGCGGCGATCGAGCTGGCGCTGGCCGCAGCCGGGATCGAGGCCGGCGCGGAGGTGCTCATGCCCGCGCTGTCGTTCATCGCCGGCGCGGTCGCGGCGGTGCACCGCCTGGCGGTCCCGGTGTTCGTGGACGTCGATCCCGTCACGTTCACGATGGACCCGGAGGCGACGCGGGCCGCGGTCACCCCGCGTACCCAGGCGATCCTGGCCGTTCACCTGCACGGCCTGCCCTGCGAGATGGACGCCCTGCGCGCGCTCGCCGCCGAACGCGGCCTGGTGCTGATCGAGGACGCCGCGCAGGCCCACGGGGCGACCTACAGGGGACGCCGGACGGGTGCCCTCGGCGACGTCGCGACCTTCAGCCTCAACGTGGTCAAGAACCTGCCCACCTGCGGTGAAGGCGGCCTGGTGACCACCGGTGACGCGGACCTGCACCGGCGGCTGCTGCGTTACCGGCAGTTCGGCGAGGACCTGCAGGGGCGGCGCCGGCGCGACTACCTGTCGCACGTTCTGGCGGGCAACGCCAAGATCAGCGCCGTGCAGGCGGCCTTCACCCGGTGCCAGCTCGCGCGGCTGGAGGAGTACCGGCGGGCACGCGAGCGGAACGTGGAGTCGTTGCTCGGCCGGCTCCGCGAGCTGCCGGGATTCGTCCCGCCGAGTTGCCCGCCCGACCGCACGCACGCCTGGCACATCATTCGCTTCAGGCTCGACCCGGCGGCGCTGGACCATCCCGACCTGGCGCCCGGCGCCCTGCGCGCGGTGGCCGAGCGGGCGCTGCGCGCCGAGGGCGTACCCGTGATGCGATACCAGACGCTGCCGCTGCCGGAGCAGCCGGCCTTCCGGAGCAGGGACGGCTTCGCCGGCGGGTATCCGTGGCGGCTGCCGGGGGCCTGTTCGGCGCCGTACCGGCCGGAGGACTATCCGCGTACGCTCGCCGTGATCGAGGACTCGCTGACGTTGCAGCGCTGGCATCTCAACCCGGCCGCGGGATCGGTGCTGCGCCGGTGCGCCGACGCCTTCGAGAAGGTGTGGGAGCACCGCGACGAGCTGGCCGCGGCGGCCAGGGCGATGGACGATCGGCAGGCGATCTCATGAGCGGCTCTCTGACCGAGCGCGCCCTGCGCGTACGCGAGCGCATACTCAAGATCGGGGCGGGCGAGCACGGCACGCACGTGGGTGGCAGCCTGTCTGCCGCGGACCTGCTCACCGTCCTGTACGGAGAGGTGCTGCGGACCGACCCCCGCGACTGGTTCGTCCTCAGCAAGGGCCACGCCAGCGCCGCCCTGTACGCCGTCTTCGCCGAGTACGGGCTCATCCCGGAGGCGGAGTGCGACACCTACGGCGCGCCGGGCAGCCGGCTCGCCGGGCACCCGCTGCGCCGGCTCGGCGGCGTCGACTTCCCCACCGGCTCGCTCGGTCACGGGCTCTCGCTCGCCACGGGCGTGGCGCTGGCCGCCAAACGCGGCGGGCGGCTCGGCCGGGCCTTCGTCCTGATGGGCGACGGGGAGTTGCAAGAGGGGTCCGTGTGGGAGGCCGCGATGGTGGCCGCCCAGCTCCGGCTGGACAACCTGATCGCCGTCGTGGACCGCAACCGCTGGCAGATCAGCGGGCGCACCGAGGATTGTGTCGGCCTGGAGCCGCTGCCCGACAGGTGGCGGGCGTTCGGCTGGTCGGTACGCGAGGTGGACGGGCACGACCTGGACGCGTTGCCCGGCGTGCTCGGAGCGCCGCCCCCTGCGGCGGACCGGCCCACCGTCGTGATCGCGAACACGGTCAAAGGGAGCGGCGTGCCCATCTTCGAAGATCGCAAGAAGAGCCACTACGTCAAGCTCAGCCCCCAGCTCTACGCGCGGGCCTCCGCGGGGCTACGCAACCGGGCCAGGAGGTCACGATGACCGCGACACAGGCATGGGAGGAGACCTATGGGGGCGCGGCCCGTGACGTCTGCCGGCGTACGCTGCTGGAGCTGGCCGCGGCCGACCCGCGGGTGATCTGCGTCGACTCCGATACCGGCGGGCTGGAGGACCTGTTCGCCGAGCTGCCACGCCAGTACGTCAACGTCGGCATCGCCGAGGCGAACATGATCAGCATGGCGGCCGGCCTGGCCGCCGCCGGGTTGCGTCCCTTCGTCCATACGCTCAGCAGCTTCGCGGCGGCGCGGGCCTGCGAGCAGATCAAGATCGACGTGGCCGGCAACAACCTGCCGGTGCGGATCGTGGTGACGCACGGCGGCCTGTCCGCCGGGCACTACGGTCCCACCCACCACGCGGTGGAGGACGTCGCCCTCATGCGGACGATGCCCAACCTGACCGTGCTCGTCCCAGCCGACGCCGTTGAGGCCGATCTCGCGCTGCGCGCCGCGCACGAGCTGGCCGGTCCGGTGTTCCTGCGGCTGGGCCGCGCGCCCACGCCGCTCGTGCACCGGGGGCCGTGCGACTTCGAGGTCGGCCGGGCCCTGCGGCTACGTGACGGCGACGACGTGACGATCGTCGCGACGGGGCCGTACCCGGTGCTCATGGGGATCGAGGCGGTGGAACTGCTCGCGGGGCGGGGCGTACGGGCCCGGCTGCTCGATATGCACACGGTCAAGCCCCTGGACAGGGGGGCCCTGGTCCAGGCCGCGCGGGAGACGGGCGCCATCGTGACGGTCGAGGACCACGTGCTCGTCGGCGGCCTCGGCGGCGCGGTGTGCGAGGTGGTCGCGGAGGAACATCCGTGTCCGGTGCGCCGCATCGGCGTGCCCGACGCCTACAACGACCGGGTGGGTGACGAGCTGCACCTGCTCAACGAGGCAGGAGTGTCGGTGGAGCGGATCGCCGCGGCGGTGCTGGAGCTGTTGGGTGTGCGGGCGGGTCGGTGACGGGATCAGCCGCGCCGGCCGACCGGGGTACGCCACAGGGCCAGCAGCTCAGGCTCGCCGGCCCGGGGACAGGTGTATGCCTCCACGTCAAGGGAGGGGCGGTCGAAGAGCAGCAGCCGATCGCCGCCACGGTCGGCGGACGACGCCAGGCGCGCGCTCACCCCTTCGACGTCGGGCGTCTCGCCGTCCTCCCAGCAGTCGGCGCCCAAGAAGCGTGCCGGGCGGGCACCCAGGTCCGCGGCGTGCCGGGCGAGGGCCCGCACGGTGGCCCGGGAGCCGGGCTCCGCCTCGCCGAGCACCGCCGCGGTGCCGCCCTCGACGGCGAACCAGGCGATGACCGGGCGGCCCGCCGCCAGCTTCGGCTGCGTGCCCCACGGATAGGCCAGCGCCGGGCGCGGGACGCCCGCCCGCACCTCCATGACCGCCTCGGAAAGGGGCTTGCCCGGACTGGCGAGGTGCCCTGTCGTGCGGTATCCGAGGCGAGCGTACAGGGGCGCGATGCCCCGCTCCACCAGCGCCCAGACGACCACGTTCGCGACGCCCTCCGAGCGTGCCGCCCGCTCCAGCCCGAGCACCAGCTCGCGGCCCACGCCTCGCCCCTGCATGTCCTGGCGGATGGCCAGGCGGCGGATCTGCCACAACGAGGAGTCGCGCGGGATGGCGCGCACGTAGCCGAGCGGCCGGCCGTCGCCCGAGTGCGCCATCCAGAGCCGGATGCCTGCGCGCAGGTCCGCCTCGATGCTCTCGGCGGTGTCGGAGGCGCCGTCCGCAGCGGGCAGGCCGGGCAGCATGTCGCCGTCGGCGAATGCCGCACGGGTGATCGCGGCCATGGTGTCCAGATCCGCGCTCCCCGGCCAGGAGATCTCCGCCACGTGCCAACGGGGCGTGGCGGGCTGCTGCGTGTTCGCATCGAGGAGGTTCACATGTCGCATGAAAGCACTTGGGCCACGGTCCATCGGCGCCCATCAGGGATATTCCGGACAGTTGACCTGGGGTCGTACGCCGACTGCGTGGGCATCGAGTTCACCCGGCGGCCCGGTGACGGGGCCTTCAACATCTGGCGGAACACCTTCCCCGCCGAGGACCTGCCACGAGGGGAGATCGTGGACGTCGGCGGCGTCCCGTTCTGCTTCCCCGCGGCCGACGGGCGCCACCCCGACAACCTGCGCTGCCGGGGGCAGCGGATCGAGCTGCCGGTCGGGCGGGTGGACTGGCTCTGCTTTCTGGCCGCAGCCGAGCGGCGTACGGAGGACACGTTGAGCGTGCACTACGCGGACGGCGCGACGCGTGCGCAGTGGCTGCGGGTGTCCGACTTCTGGCCGGAGACGCCGCCCAGGTTCGGCGACGTGCTCGCCTTTCGTACGCCGTACCTGCTGTATCAGCGGCACGCGCAGAGCGGGATGGCACCGGCGATCTGGCGGCAGCGGGTGCCCGTGACGATCCCCGGCGACGTCGCGGCCGTCACCCTGCCGGAGAATCCGGCGATGCACATCTTCGCCCTGACCCTGCTGACCGAGGAGGAAATGTGAGGGTCGAGCTACCGGGGATCCGGCACTGGCGGCACGACCTCACCGGGTGCCTGCACGTCGCGATGGCCGTGTTGCTCCAGCACCGCGGGCTGAACCCGGTCGAGGTGCTCGGAGCCGCCTGGAGCTTCGACCATCGCCCTGAACGGCTGCGCCGCGAGGAGTACTACTTTCCGGGAGGCGAGGACGACCTGCTGGCCGCGCTGGCTCCCTACCACCCGCTCACCTCGCGCTGGCACTCGCCGGCGGACGCCACGGCCGGGTGGCTGGAGGTCAGGGACGCCGTCGCCGCCGGGCAGCCGGTGGCCGTCTCGGCGGACAACTACCACCTGCCGTTCCGCCCGGCCTTCGGCGATGTGCACACCAACCACCTGATCACCGTGTACGGCTTCGACGACGAGCTCGACATCGCGCTCGTGATCGACTCCGTGCCGCCCCGATACCGTGGTCCGCTGCCGCTGCCCGCCCTCGCGGCGGCCCGCGACTCGGGCAACCCCGTCGTGCACGACCGGGATCTGTTCTTCACCGGGCAACCCATCGGCAACCGCTGGCTGGAGGCCGAGGTGACCGGAGAGATCCCCGCCTTCGACCGCGACTTCGTCCGCCTGGCCATCGAACGCAACGCCGCCGCCCTGCACGCCGCCGAGCCCGCCGGCCGGTACGCCGGTCTGGCGGGGCAGGAGCGCTTCCTCCTCGACATCGCCGGCGAGCTGGCCGAGGGCAGCACGGGCGCGATCGACGAGACGTTCGTGGTGGCCGGTCCCGCCCTGGCCGTGGCCGGGCTGCACGCCGAGTGGCTCGCCCACGCCGGCCGCGTACTCGGCGAGCCCCGCCTGCTGGAGTCCGCCCGCCTCGTCGAGCGGGTGGCACACCACTGGTCCGCCGTCCGGATCATCGCGGGCGCCGCACGGCCCGACCCGGCCGCCGCCGCGGGCTCGATGCGCTCGCGGACCCGCGAGCTGGTGGCCGACCACGTGCGGGCGCTGGAGAGCACCCGGCGCGCGGTGGGGACGACCGCCCTCGCGCGGTGACCGGAGTGGGTAGGGGATTGTCCCGACTTCAGGCCGGCGGCGGTTCGGACGATCCTGATCAGGCGTGCTCAAGCACGCTCCGATCGGAGGGAGCCGTCTATGTCGGATGTCGGTGTGTCCGAGGTGCGCTGCCCGGCGTGCGAGGGGGATGTCGAGATCGACTCCTCGACCCGGCAGTTCGAGATCGTCGAATGCCCCGACTGTCGTTCCGAGCTAGAGGTGATCGGCCTGAGTCCCATGACGCTGGCGCTGGCGCCGGAGGTCGACGAGGACTGGGGCGAGTAGCGTGGCTGCCGATCGGCTCCGGGTCGCCGTCTTCGGCGCCTCCGGCTACGTCGGGGGCGAGTTGCTGCGACTGCTGCTCGGGCATCCGCAGGTTGAGATCGCCGCGGCCACCTCTACCCGGTACGCCGGGCGCCCAGTGGGCACGGTGCACCCCAACCTGCGGGGCCTGACCGGCCTCCGCTTCCGCTCGCCGGAGGAGATGGGCGGCTTCGACGTCGTCTTCCTCGCGGCCGAGCTGCAGACGGCGATCAAGGTCGGCGCCGACCTGGCGAAGCGCAACGAGTGCCTGATCGACCTCAGCCCCGCCTACCGGCTGCGTGACCCGGCCGTCTTCGAGCGCTACTACGGCACCGCGCACACCGCCCCTGAGCTGCTGGGCTCGTTCGTCAGCGGGCATCCGGAGGACAACCGGGCGGCGCTGCGCACGGCCCGCCTCGTCAGCGTCCCCGGCTGCATGGTGATCGCGACGCTCATCGCGTTGCGGCCGTTCGCGGCGGACGACCTTGTGGACGGCGACGTGATCGTGGACTGCCGCATCGGCTCCAGCGGGTCGGGTGCCGCGGCCGAACGCCTCAACCTGCACGCGGAACGCAGCGGGGCGCTGCGCGTGTTCGCCCCGCACGGGCACCGGCACGAGGCCGAGGTGTGCCAGGCCAGCGGACTCGCCGTGCGGATGACCGCGACCGGCGTCGAGGCCGTACGTGGAGCGCAGGTGGTGTGCCACGTCCCGCTACGCAGGCCGCTGAGCGAGGTAGAGATCCGCCGCCTGTACCGGGACGCCTACGCCGACGAGCCGTTCGTCCGCGTCATCGCGCAGCGCCGTGGGCTGTACCGGCTGCCTGAGCCCAAGATCCTCATCGGCTCGAACTTCTGCGACGTCGGCTTCTCCGTCACACCGGACGGGCGCCGCGTCGTCGCCGTGGCCGCGCTGGACAACCTGATGAAGGGCAGTGCGGGCACCGGCGTGCAGTGCCTGAACATCCGCATGGGCTGGCCGGAACGGCTCGGCCTGGCGTTCGCGGGTCTCCATCCGATCTAGAGTCCGGGGGCGGTCATGTCAGACGGGATCACCGTGGTCAAATGCGGTGGCGCCGCAGGGGTCGATCCGGCGGCCGTGTGCGCCGCCGTCGCGGCCGAGTCGGCGGCCGGTCGCCGTCCTGTCCTCGTTCACGGCGCCTCCGCCGAGACCACGGCGCTGGCGGGCAGGCTCGGCGTGCGCCTGCGCGAGCTCACCGGCCCCGGCGGCGAGGTCAGCCGCCACACCGACGCCGCCGCGCTCGAAGTGCTCGTCCTGGCCCTGGCGGGCCGGGTCAAGCCGGCGCTGGTCGCCGAGTTCGGGCGGCTCGGCGTGCCTGCCGCTGGGCTCACCGGCCTCGACGCGGGGCTGCTGCGGGCCCGCCGCAGCACCACGGTGCGCGCGGTGGTGGACGGGCGCGAGGTCGTGGTGCGCGACGACCACAGCGGCCGGCTGACCCGAGTGGATCCCACGCTGCCGCGGCTCCTGCTCGACGCCGGGCTGCTGCCGGTCGTCTCTCCACCGGCGCTGGGCGAGGACGGCGCGCCCGTCAACGTCAACGCCGACCGGGTGGCCGCCGCCCTGGCGGTGTCCCTGCGTGCCGAGCGGTTGGTCCTGCTGACAGCCGCGCCCGGAGTGCTGGCCGACCCGTACGACGAGCGGAGCGTACGCAGGGACTACCGGCTCCCGCCCCGGGGGGTCGCGGACCCGGCGGTGGGCGGCGGCATGACCGTCAAGCTCCTGGCGTCCAGGCAGGCGCTCGAGGGCGGCGTACCGGAGGTGCTCATCGCCGACGGCCGCTCCGGCGACGCCGTACGGCAGGCGCTGGCCGGTACCGCCGGCACCCGCATCGCCCTCACCGACTCCACAGACCTCCGGTGAACGCGTCACCGGCCGGCCCCGCCCGCCCGACGAACGCTTCGGCGGCCGAACCCGCCCAGGAGGCTCCCGCCCGATGAACGCCGTACCGGCCGACCCCGTACTCCTTCTGCAGCGGCTCATCCGTTTTCGCAGTGTGAACCCACCCGGGGAGGAGGGCCCCTGCGTCGCCTACGTCGCCGACCTGCTTCGCGACGCGGGCATCGACGTACGGCTCCTCGCCCGCGACCAGGACCGTCCCAACCTCGTGGCCAGGATTCCCGGGCGGGGACTGGCGCCGCCCCTGCTGTTGCACGCTCACGCCGACGTCGTGCCGGTCGAGGGCCAGGACTGGACGGTCCCGCCGTTCGAGGGCCGTCTTTCCGACGGGCACGTCTGGGGGCGGGGCGCCATAGACATGAAGGGCGGCCTGGCCATGATGCTCAGCGCCCTGACGCGGCTGCGCGCGGACGGCGAGGACCCGGCCGGGGACGTACTGGTCGCGGTGTCGCCCGACGAGGAGACGGGAAGCGAGATGGGTGCCCGTTACCTCGTCGATCACCACGCCGAGCTGTTCGACGGCGTCCGTTACGCGATCGGCGAGGACGGCGGGGCGATCTTCGGTGCCGGAGGGCGGCGATGGCATCCCGTCGTCGTGGCCGAGAAGCGGGCCTGCTGGATGCGGGCCACGCTACGCGGCCGGGGCGGCCACGCCTCCAGGCAGGGCTGGTCAGGCACGGCCATGGCCGCGCTGACCCGCATGCTCGGCGCGCTCCAGACCGGCCGGTTGCCCGCCCACGTGACCCCGGCGTTCGAGCGGATGGCCGCCGAGCTCGCCGCCTTCTCCGACGGGCCGCTGGCCGGCCGCATGAAGGCGCTGATCCACGACCCGGCGGCGGAAGTGCCGTACGACCTGCTCCCCGAGGCGGACGCCGTCTATCTCGACTCGGTGATCAGGAACACCGCCAACGCCACCATCGTGCGTACCAGCGACAAGATCAACATGCTGCCCACCGAGATCACGGTCGACATCGACGGCCGGATTCTGCCCGGCGAGTGGAGCGCGGACGACTACCTCGCCGAGCTGCGGACGCTGATCGGCCCCGAGCCCGAGATCGAGGTGCTGCTGGAAGGGCGGCGGTCGGCTCAGCCGGTGTTCGGCACCTTCTACGACTCGCTCGTCTCGGTGTTGCGCGAGAAGGACCCGGACGGCGTGCCGCTGCCCATGATGACCCCCGCCTCCACGGACGCGCGCCTTTTCGCCGGGCTGGGCATCGCCTGCTACGGGTGGCTGCCGCTGCTGACGTCGCCCGGCAGTCGCTACCAGGACACGATGCACGCGGCCGACGAACGCGTACCGGTTGAGGCGGTGCGCTTCGGGGCCGACTGCGTGCACCGCCTGCTGTCGACGTACCGCTGATCGAACGGGAGAGAGAATTGCCGGCAGACGCGAACGGCACGCTTGTCACACTCCTGCGGGCGCGGGCCGCCGCCGCGCCCGGGGACGTCGCGCTGGAGTTCGACGACGGGAAGGAGGAGGCGATCGACTACGCCGGGCTCGACCGGCGGGCCCGCGCCCTCGCGGCGCTCCTGGCCGAGCACGCCGGGCCCGGTGAGCGAGCGCTGCTCGTGTATCCGCCGGGCCTGGACTACGTCGCGGGCTTTTTCGGTTGCCTCTACGCGGGTCTCGTCGCCGTCCCGGTCTACCCGCCGGTCGGTGGGCGGGGGCTGGAACGGCTCCAGGCGATCGCCGCCGACGCAGGGGCGGCGCTCGTGCTCACCGACGCCGCGGGGCTCGCCGTGACCGCGCCGCTCCTGGACCTCGCGCCATCGCTGCGCTGGCTGGCCACGGACGCCCTGTCCGGCTCGTACGCGGACGCGTGGGACGGCGCGCACCCCGCCCGAGACGATCTGGCGCTGCTGCAGTACACCTCCGGCTCAACCGGGCGGCCGAAGGGGGTGATGGTGCGGCACGGCAACCTGATGGCGAACGCCGGGTCCCTGGCACACGCGCTCGGCCTGGGCGCGGACAGCCGGGGCGTGAGCTGGTTGCCGCCGTACCACGACATGGGGTTGATCGGCGGGATCCTGCAGCCGATCTACAGCGGCTTTCCCTGCACGCTCATGTCGCCGATGTCGTTCCTCCGCTCGCCCTACCGCTGGTTGGAGGTCATGAGCAGGAAGCAAGCCACGATCTCCGCGGCGCCCGATTTCGCCTACCTCGAATGTCTGCGCAGGATCGGCGCGGAGGAACGAGAGAGCCTTGACCTCAGCGCGTGGCGGCACGCACTGGTCGGCGCGGAACCGGTACGCGCGTCCACGCTCGACGGGTTCGCGCGCGCGTTCGGGAGCAGCGGGTTCCGCGCCACGTCGTTCTATCCCTGCTACGGCCTGGCCGAGGCGACCCTGTTCGTCACCGGCGGCGCCGTCCCCGGGACTGGGCCGAAGGTGATCGAGGTCGACCGCGAGGAGCTGGAACGCGGCCGTGCGGTGATGGCGGACCGGCCGGGAAACGGGGACAGCGGCAGGGACGGCGGCAGGCGGAAGGTGGTGCTGACGGGGTGCGGGAGCAGCCGCAGCGATGACCTGGTCGTCGTCGTGGACTCGGCGGGCCGCGCCTGCGCCGACGGTGAGGTCGGTGAGGTGTGGGTCGGCGGCTCCACCGTCGCGGCCGGGTACTGGCGGCGCCCCGCCGAGACCGAGCGGGCGTTCCTGGCGCGGCTCGCGGGAGAGGGGGAGCGGGCGTTCCTGCGTACCGGCGACCTGGGGTTCCAGCACGACGGCGAGCTGTACATCACCGGCCGGGCCAAGGATCTCATGGTGATCCGCGGACGCAACCATCATCCGCAGGACGTCGAGGAGACGGCGTCCGCCGCGCACCCTCTGCTGCGGCAGGGCAGAGCGGCGGCCTTCTCCGTGGACGACGGAGTCGAGGAGCGCGTGGTGCTCGTTCACGAGGTCACGGGCGGCTTCCAGGCGTCCGACGGTGCGGCGGTGATCCGCGCGATCCGCGCGGCGTTGGCCCTGGAGCACGGGCTGGACCTGAGGGATGTGGCGCTGGTCCGCGCAGGCAAGATACCGCGCACGACCAGCGGCAAGGTCCGGCGGAGCGAGTGCCGCGCACGGTGGCTGGCGGGCTCGCTCGGCATCCTCGCCAACGATCGGCCCGCCCCTTCCGGCCAGGTGGCGCGGACGGTGACGCCGGTGACCGAGCTGGTCGCCGCGGCGATCGACCTGCCCGCTGCCGAACTGGACGTGGACCGGCCGCTCGTCGGCCTTGGCCTCGACTCATTGCGCGCCGCCCGCCTGTCGGCGCAGGTGGAGGCATCGGGCGTCCGGATGCCCCTGGACCGCCTGCTGAACGGAATGTCCACGAAGGAACTCCAGCAGGCCATCGACGATGGCCGCGCCGACACCGGGCGGATGCGGCGCGGCGGAGCGCCGGAGCGGGCGGGCGCGGCTTCGGGCGGCGGGTCGGGGCCGGTGCGCCCCTCACCCGCGCAGGAGTGGATCTGGTCGCTCGACCAGCTCGGCGCCGGTGGGGCGTATCACGTCCTTGCGGTTCTGCGGCTGCGGGGGCCGCTCGATGCCGGGCTGTTGCGGGCCTCGCTCGGTGTCCTGGTCGAACGGCACGAAGCGCTCCGCTCGGTCTTCGCGGCCACTCCCGAGGGCGGCTTGGAGGTCACCGTGAGGCCGGTCGGGGATCTCGACCTTCCGACGGTGGATCTGACCGGTGCGGCGGAGGGCGCCGCCAGGGCCGACGAGTTGATCCGCGACCTCGGGGCGGAGCCGTTCGATCTCGCTGAGGGGCCGCTGTTGCGGATGATGGCGATCCGGCTCGCGGACGACGACTGGCGCCTGGGTGTGGCCGCTCATCACATCGCCGTGGACGGCTGGTCGCTCGGCCTGCTCGTACGGCGGCTGGGGGAGTACTACGGCGCGCTGGCCGAAGGAAGGCCCCTTCCCGGGCTGTCGGCCGCACGTCTTGTGCCCGCGGACGGGGACACCGAGGCGCACGAGGCGTTCTGGCGGGACCGGCTCGCCGGCGCGCGGGCCGTCGAGTTGCCGGCGCACGCGCCGAGGCCGCGCACGCCCTCGTGGGCCGGGGCCTGGCTGCCGTTCGAGCTGGACGAGTCCCTGGCGGCACGGCTGCGGGCGCGGGCGGCCGAACAGCGGGTCACGCCGTTCATGTTCCTGCTGGCGGCGTTGTCCGCTGTGCTGAGCCGCTGGAGCGGGCAGGACGATTTGGTGGTCGGCGCCCCTGTGGCCGGCCGCCCACATCCGGAAATGTCAGAACTCGTCGGCTCGTACGTCAACACGCTGCCGCTGCGCATCGACACCTCGGGCGATCCCACATTCGCCCGATTGCTGGACCGGGCACGCGACACCTGCCTCACCGCGTACGCGCACCAGGATCTGCGTTTCGAGCGGATCCTGCGGGCCGCGGGCGGTATGCCGTCAAGGGACCGCGGGCAGCTCGTCCGTGTGCTCCTGACCTTCCAGACCTTCCCGCTCCAACCCTGGGAGGCGGGTGGGGTGTGTGCCGACCCCGTCGAACTGCCCTCCCCGGGCGCGCAGGCCGAGCTCGCGCTGCATCTCACCGAACGTCCGGACGGAACACTCGCGGGTCACGCCGTCTACGCGACCCATCTCTTCGACGAAACCATGATCGCCACGCTGCTCGACGGGCTGACCGCGGCTGTCACAGCGGCGGTCGAGAACCCGGACCTGCCGGTACGCGACCTCCCCCTGCTCGGCGAGCCCGCACTCCACCGAATCCTGGACGAGTTCAGCGGCGCGCGCAGCGCGCCGGAGCCCCCCGGAATGATCCACGAGCTGGTCGAGAAGCAGGCGGAGGCATGCCCGGACCGCGTCGCGGTGCGCTCGGACGACGGCGTGCTCACGTACCGCGAGCTGATGACCCGCGCCGACCGGCTCGTCCCGCGCCTGCGCTCGCTCGGATGCGGCCCGGACGCGCTCGTCGCGGTGTGCCTGCCGAGATCGCCGGCTCTCCTGGTGGCGCTGCTCGCCGTTCTGAAGGCCGGCGGCGCCTACCTGCCCCTGGATCCCTCGTATCCGCCCGAGCGGCTGGCTTTCCAGCTCTCCGATACGGGCGCGTGCGCGCTCCTCACGACGCGGGACACGGCTCCGGGCGCGCACGAAGGGCTCGCCGTGCTGTTCCTCGATGAGGACCCCGGCCCCGCTGCCCCCGCCGCCGTCGCGCCGCCCGCGGCACGCCCGGCGAACATGGCGAATCTGGCGAACGTCCTCTACACCTCTGGCTCGACCGGCCGGCCGAAAGGGGTGATGACCAGCCATGGGAGCCTGGCGGGCCGGCTGGCCTGGATGCAGGAGGCGTACCCGCTGCGGTCTGGCGAGGTCGTGCTGCACAAGACGCCCGTCGGTTTCGACGTGTCGGGGTGGGAGCTGTTCTGGCCGCTCATGGCCGGGGCGACGGTCCAGCTGGCGCGTCCTGGCGGCCACCGGAACCCGGACTACCTGGCACGCACCATCCGGGAGCAGGCGGTGTCGGTGTGCCATTTCGTCCCGTCCATGTTGCGCGCCTTCCTCGACGAGCCGGCCGCCGCCGGGTGCGCCGCCACGCTGCGCCATGTGATCTGCAGCGGGGAGGAGTTGCCGCCCGCGCTGGTCGCGCGCTTCCACCGCACGCTGCCCGGCGTGGAACTGCACAATCTGTACGGTCCCACCGAGGCCGCCATCGACGTGACCGCGCACAGGGTCACCTCGGACGACACCGTACGCACCAGGGTGCCCATCGGGCGAGCCGTCCCGGGAGCGCGGCTGTACGTCCTCGACCCGTATGGGCACCCGGTCCCTCCCTACGTCCCGGGCGAGCTGCACATAGGCGGACCGGCCGTCGCCCGCGGCTACCACGGCCGCCCGGGGCTGACCGCGGAGTGCTTCGTACCCGACCGGCTCACCCCAGGGGGAAGGCTGTACCGCACGGGGGATCGCGCCCGCTGGCTGGGCGACGGGCGCCTGGAGTTCCTCGGCAGGCTTGACGACCAGGTCAAGATCCGGGGCGTACGGATAGAGCCGGGCGAGGTCGAGAACGCCCTGCTCGCCCATCCCGGCCTGAGCGCCTGCGCCGTGCTCGTGGAGGGGGCGCGGGAGGGCCGCCCGCGGCTCGTGGCGCACGTCGTGCCCGCCGCGGCCCGGCCGCTGCCCGAGGGCGCGCACCTGAGGGAGTTCCTCGCGCGGCGCCTGCCGGCCGCCATGGTGCCCACGGCCTTCGTCCGGCACGCCGAGTTGCCCTTGGGGGCCAACGGCAAGCTGGACCGTACCCGGCTGGCCGGCGGGGTCGCGTTGCCGATGCGCGACGCCCCGCCCACGCCGCCGCGCACCGTGATCGAGCGCAGGCTCGCCGGCATCTGGGAGGAGGTGTTGGGCCTGACGGCCGTGTCGGTGACCGACGACTTCTTCGACCTGGGCGGCGACTCCCTGCTCGCCACCCGGATCATGGCCAGGATTCACGGCGTCTTCGGGGTGCGCCTCCCCATCGAGGAGTTACTCGTCAACGGGCTGACGATCGAGAGGCTCGCGGGCGCGCTGCCCGTCTTCCAGGCAGAGCGGGCCGACCCGGAAGAACTGCGCTCGCTGCTGCACCAGGTAAGCGACCTGACCGACGAGCAGGTCACCGGCCTGCTCGACGGCGCGTGAGGGCATGAAGGCGCCGTGAAGCGGATCTGAGCCACCCTGGCCGTAGCGTGCAACGGTGAGCACCAACCCTGTAGGCAGTGCGACGAAACTCTTCCTGGACGGGCGCGTGGACGCCGATCTGGCCGCCGTACTCGACGGCACGGCCACCGGCGTGCGGGTGATAGAGGTCAGCGGGGAGGCGGGCGTGGGCAAGACCCGCCTGCTCGGCGAGATCACCGGGTACGCCCGCGACCACGGCTGGACAGTGGTCTCCAACATCTCCGGGACCGCACCTCGTGACCTGCCTTTCGGCGCGTTCGCCGATGCGCTCGACGACATACTCGCCTTCTGCGGCGATGGCCTGGTCGCCGGCTTCTCGTACGAGCACGTACGCTGGCTGGCCGGTACGTTCCCCGCCCTGGCCACCGCCGCGCCGGGCGCCGACCCCAGGGAGTTCAAGGAGCTGTACCACGCCTTCCACGCCGTCCGCGGCCTGCTGGGGGCATTATGCCTGGAGGTGGGCGGCAACGGCCTCGTGGTCATCATCGACGACGCGCACCGCACCGACGACGCCTCGCTGGAACTGCTGCGCCAACTGGCCGGCCGGCCGCCGAGTGCCGGCCTCATGCTGGTGGTCGCGCACCGGCCGCGCCAGGCCGACCGGATGCTGCGGGAACTGCTCGCCGCCGGCGATGCGGCGGGCGTGGTCCGCCGCATCGAGCCGGCTCCCCTGGAGGAGCGGGAGGCGCTCGCCCTCCTGCCCGGCTCGCTGAACGAATTTCGCCGGCGGGGCATCGTCCGCGCGGCCGGGGGGAATCCGGGGACGCTTGAGGCGCTGGTGCTGGCCGGCGCGGCGCCGTACCCGGACGAGGAGCCGGCGAGGGAGCTTCCCGTGGCTGTCATGTCCCGCTATTTTCGGGACATCCGCGCACTGTCGCCCCTCGGCACGCTCGTCGCACAGGCGCTGGCCGTCACCGGCGACCCGTTCCGGATGGATCTGCTCAGGGCGGTGGCCGAGCTTTCCGAGCCGGAGGTGTGGGCGGCGCTGGACGAGCTGGTCGGCGACGACGTGCTGCGTGCTGAGGGCACGCTGCTCAGCTTCCGGTTCCGCGACCCCTTCCTGCGCGGCGCGGCCTACCGGTCGGCCGGCGCGGGCTGGCGGATCGGCGGCCACAGCCGGGCGGCCGCCGTCCTGCAGGCCGACGGGGCGCCACCCACGGTCCTCGCTCCGCATCTGGTGCACACCATCGCCGCCGGCGACGAGGCCGGCGCTCGGATCCTCTTGGACGCCGCGCGGGCCTGCGTCTGGTCCCGGCCGGCGCGCACCGTCGCGTGGGCGCGGGCCGCGCTGCAGTCGCTGGAGCCCGCGGCCGAGGCGCCCGCCGGCCTGCTGCTGGTGCTCGGTGAGGCGCTGGTGATGACCGGCTCGTACGCGGACGGTGTCACGTATCTGGGCGCCGCGTGCGCTCACGGCGACCGGGCTGCCGGCGTGTGGGCCGAGGCCGTGGAGTGGCAGGCCCGCGGGCTGCGGCTGCTCGGACGGCACGCCGAGGCCACCGGCCGGCTGCGCGCGGCCCTGAACGGGCTTTCCGCCGACGCCGATGATCACCGCCTGCGGCTGCGGATGGAGCTCCTCGCCGCGGAGTTGGACCGCGACGGCGCGCCGGACCGGGCGCGCGAAGCCGCGGCCCCCAGGCCCGCCCCGCCGTCGGATCCCGCGCTCGGCGCCCACCTGCTGGCGTTGCTCGCCGCCGCGGACGTCAGGCAGGGCGTCACGGGCGGCATGGAGACCCGCGTGGACCAAGCGGCCAGGCAGGCCGACTCCCTGTCCGACGACGAGATCGTGCGCCATCTCGAACTGCTGCGCTGGCTCGGCGGGGCGGAGCTGTCGCTGATGCGGTACCAGGCGGCGCGCGGGCACCTCGAACGCGGGCTCGCCCTGTCCGAGCGGTGCGGCCTGCTCTTCCTGACCGCCTCGTTCTCGGCCCAGCTGAACGACCTGCTCTCCCGGCAGGCCGACGGGCCGGAACCGGATCCCGGCTCGTCCCTGCGGGATCCGGGCGACATTGCGGTGGTGAACCAGTTGCGGCAGCTCAGCGGGCGGGAGCTGGAGATCGCCATGCTCGTCAGCGACGGTCGTACGAACCAGCAGATCGCGCGGGCGCTCGACCTGAGCCACAAGACAGTCGAGACATACCTCGCGCGGATCTTCAAGAAGCTCGGCGTCTGCTCGCGGGCGCAGGTGGCGGCCCTGATAGGTCGCTACGGCCACACGGGAGACCAGCTCCACAAGGTGAGCTGAGCGGGCGAACCCCGGCGCTCGCATCGGGCCGGCCGGGTGACGTCGGGGAAAGTCCCGACGTTCCATTCGCCGGGCGACGCAGAAGGATATGGCGGTGATCCGCAATTTGCGCTGACACCCCAGGGAAGCCTATGACGAACTCAGTGCCTGGGCAGGCCATCCCGCTGCAACCTCGCGAGCGGCGTTCCGCGTCGCACGAGCTCGCGCAGGCCAGGCAGGCCCTGCTGAATCTGCGTGCCCGCAGGGCGGAGCAGGACCGGGTCGCGATCCGGCCGGTCCCCCGGGACCGGCCGCTGCCGCTGTCCTTCGCCCAGCAGCGGCTGTGGTTCCTCGACCAGTGGTTTTCCAACCGCCCGGTCTACAACTCGCCGTTCGCGCTGCGCGTACGAGGCGTCATCGACGCGAACGTGCTCGGCCGGGCGCTCACCATGGTCGTCGCCAGGCACGAGTCGCTGCGTACTCGCTACGACGCGGAACGGGGCGTCCCCTACCAGATCATCGACCCGCCCCCGGAAGCCGTCGACGTGCCCCTCGTGGACGTCACGGGGTTCCCGGAGGAAGTCCGGTACGAGCGCGCACGCGACGAGCTGACCGACCTCGTACGGATGAGCTTCGACCTGGCGCGCGGGCCGCTGCTGCGCACCCGGCTCATCAGGATCGCCGCCGACGACCACCTGCTCGGGATCTCCATCCACCACATCGCGACCGACGGCTGGTCCGGCGGGATCTTCATGCGGGAGTGCGTCGCCTGCTATGAGGCCGTCCTCACCGGGTCGACCGCCGGCCTGCCCGCGATCGACGTCCAGTACGCCGACTACGCCGTCTGGCAGCGCGAGCAGCAGTCCAGCGCGTACCTCTCCCGCCAGCTCGACTACTGGCGGGAGAGGCTGGCCGGCTTGCCCACCCTCGACCTGCCCACGGACCGGCCCCGCCCGGCCGAATGGAGTTTCCGCGGCCAGACGATCACTCTTCACCTGCCGGAGGAGCTGCGGCTCGGGCTGGGGCGGTTGGCGCGGGCCGAGCAGGCGACCATGCTCACAGTGACGCTGGCCGCGTTCACCGCGCTGCTGTCACGCCACACCGGGCAGGACGACATCGTGGTCGGGTCGATCTTCTCAGGCCGGACCACAGCGGAGATCGAGCCGCTGATCGGCTTCTTCGCCAACACCCTCGTGCTGCGTACCAGCACCGCGAGCGACCCGACGCTCAGCGAGCTGATCGCCCGCACGCGCGACGTCGTGCTCGGCGCCCACCTCAACCAGGACGTCACCTTCAACCGGCTCGTGGACGAGCTGGCCCCCAGCCGGGACGCCAGCCGCAACCCGTTGTTCCAGGTCAGCTTCACGCTGCAGCACGAGTCGCAGGCCGAGGCCGCGGTGGGCGGCCTGACCATCCGCTCCGAACCGGTCCAGATCGGCACGGCCCGCTTCGACCTGGCCGTGCACGTCACCGAGTTCCCCGGCGACGGGCTGGAGCTGTGGGCCGAGTTCTCCACCGAGCTGTTCGACCCCGGCCGGATCCGGCGACTGCTCGATCAGTACGTCCACGTGCTGCACCAGGTCGTGGCGGATCCCGGTGTCCGGCTCGGCCGCCTGGAACTGCTGACCCCCGGCGAACTGGCCGCGACGATCGAGCAGAGCAGGTCACCCGCGCGACCGGGCGTCGCGGACCGCTGCCTGCACGAGTTGTTCGAGCGGCAGGCCGACGCGGACTCCGGGCGGTCCGCCTGCCGGTTCCTCGGCAAGACCACCACGTACGGAGAGCTCGACCGCCACGCCAACCGGCTCGCCCACCTGCTCCGCTCTTCCGACGGGGCCGTCGGGCCGGAGTCGGTGGTCGGCGTGCTGCTCGACCGCGGACCCGACCTGCCTGCCGCCCTGCTGGGGATCATGAAGGCGGGCGGCGCGTACCTGCCGCTCGATCCGCAGCACCCCGTCGATCGCATCGCGTATGTGCTGCGCGACGCCGGCTGCCGGACGGTGCTCACGTCCCGGCGCCTGACGGGGCTGCTGCCCGGCGACGTACGGGCCGTCGTGCTCGACGAGCCGTCGGTACGCCAGGCGCTGGACGAGTTGCCGGACGACCGGCTCCCCGCCACGGCGGGCCCGCGCCACGCCGCCTACCTCATCTACACCTCAGGATCCACCGGCCGGCCGAAGGGGGTGGTGGTGGAGCACCGCCAGATCGTGAACTTCACGCTCGCGGTCCTGGAGATGTTCCGCCTGACGCCGGCCGACCGGCTGCTGCAGTTCGCCAACCCGGCCTTCGACACCAGCGCGTTCGACTTCTACGGCGCGTTCGCGGCCGGCGCGACCCTGGTCCAGGCCCCCGCGGTCACGCTCCACGATCCCGCCGCGCTCACCGAGCTGATGCGGGCGGAACGCGTCACGGTCACGGACCTGCCGCCCAGCGTGCTCGCCGAGCTGGATCCCGGCGCCCTGCCCGAGCTGCGGGCCCTGTTCGTCGGGATGGAGCCGTTCCCCGGAGAGCTCGTCAACCGGTGGAACGTCCCGGGGCGCGAGTTCCACAACGGCTACGGCCCGACGGAGGCGACGGTAGCCTGCGTCGACCATCTGTGCCCAGACGGGCGGCTGGACGCGATGCCGCCGATCGGGCTGCCGATGGCCGGCTGCGCCGCGTACGTCCTGGACCGGTCGGGGAATGTGGTTCCGCCCGGCGTGACCGGTGAGCTGTACATCGGCGGCGACTGCGTCGCCCGCGGCTACCACGGCCGCGCGGCCCTGACCGCCGAGAGCTTCCTGCCCGACCCCTTCGGCGCGCCGGGATCGCGCATGTACCGCACCGGCGACCTGGCTCGCAGGGGTGAGGACGGCACCCTCATGTTCCACGGACGGGCCGACTCACAGATCAAGATCCGGGGTCTGCGCATCGAGCCAGGGGAGATCGAGACGCTGCTCCGGGAGCATCCGCAGGTCGAGCAGGCCCTCGTGACGGCCTGCACGGATGGGGACGGGCCGCGGCTGGTGGCCTACGTGGTCCCCGGGCCGGGAGCCACGCCGGGAAGTGTGCCGGACGTCGCGGAGCTGCGCGGGCACCTGTCGCGCCGGCTGCCGCCGTACATGGTGCCGGCCGCGTTCGAGATGCTCGACTCCTTTCCGAGGAACGTCAACGGCAAGGTCGACCGCGCCCGGCTGCCCGTTCCGGACCCGGGTGCCCCGGCCGCCGCGTGGATCGCCCCGCGTACGCCCATCGAGGCGCGGCTGGCGCAGGCGTGGGCGGAGGTCCTGGGCGTCGAGAAACCCGGGGTCGAGGACGACTTCTTCGCGCTGGGCGGCAACTCCCTGAAGTTCGCGCAGATCGCGGCCAGGGTCCGCGAGGACTTCCACGTGGACGTGGAGCTGCGGGACCTGTTCTCCCACCCCACGATCGCGGGCCTTGCCGAGGTCCTGGAACCGCCGCAGGACGGGCACGACGGCGAGGGCCGCTGATGGAGCACAGGAACGTGACGGCCGCGCCCGGAAGACGGCCAAGGGGGGAAGGCACGCGATCACGGGACATTCTCACCCCGCTGCACGGCAGGGGTAGGCGTCCCGCGCTGTTCCTGGTGCACCCGAGCGGCGGTTCGTCGGTGCCCTACCTCGCGCTCGCGCGCCACCTGGGGGACGACCAGCCCTCTTATGGCGTCGACGCGGTCGGCCTGGACGGCGGGGCGCCGCTGACGAGCGTGCCGGCCATGGCCGAGAGGTACCGGGAGGCGATACGGACCGTCCAGCCGCACGGTCCCTACCACCTCGCCGGCTGGTCCGTGGGGGGCGGATTCGCCCACGCGGTGGCCACGCGCATGCGCGCCCTTGGCGAGCCCGTGGCGCTGCTCGCCCTGATCGATGCCCCGCCGCCGCCCGAGATCGAGTCGGCGCCGGACAAGGCCGAGGCGCTCGCCCGTTTCGCCGAGAACGTCGCGCTCACGGTGGGGGCGCCCCAGCCCCTCGTCGGGGCCGCTGAGCTGCGCGCCCTGCCGCCCGCCTCGCGTATGCCGCTGGTGTTGCGCCGGCTCGCCGACGCGGGGGTGTCGCCGCCCGAGGCGGCGGACTTCATACGGGCCCGGGCGGCGGTGTTCGAGGCTCTGCTCACGGCCTGGGCCCTGTGGCGTCCCGACCGCTACGACGGCCGCATCGACGTGTTCCAGGCGGCCCTCGCGGGCGTCGGGGACGGCGTACGGGGCTGGTCCGCATGGACGTCCGGGGACGTGGTGCGCCACCGCGTGCCCGGCGATCACTACAGCATGATGCGTTCCCCGCAGGTGGAGTCGCTCGCCGACGCCCTGCGCGCGCAGATCGACCGAGACCTGTGATGGGAGTCCCATGCGGCACACGTATATCCCGGACACCACGCTGACGGAGGGCCAACGCGCCTTCCGCGCCGACGTACGCGCCTTCCTGAGATCCGACAAGGTGCGGCGGTCCGTGGAGACGATCAGGCGCTGTCCACCCGACCGGGAGGCGGGTCCGTTGGAGGTGTACCAGTGGCTGGGAGAGCGCGGCTGGCTCGCGCCGAACTGGCCGGAACGGTACGGCGGCGCTGGCCGCGGCGTGGCGGAGGCCGCGATCGTGACCGAGGAGATGTGCCTGGCCGGCGTGCCGGACGACGCCCACGTGCTCAGCGTCGACATCGTCGGGATGTTCCTCCTCCACGTCGGTACCGAGGACCAGCGGCGGCGGATCCTCCCCTCTATCGCGAGCGGCGAGCGGATCGCGACCGTGTTGTTCACCGAGCCCGGTTGCGGCTCCGACCTGTCACGGCTCACCACGCGGGCGGAGCCCGACGGCGACGGCTGGCGGCTGCACGGCACCAAGATCTACAACCAGAAGACGCAGTTCAGCGACGTCGGCCTGTGCGCGGCACGTACGTCGGAGGGTCCCGTGCCCTACCACGGGATCACGCTGTTCCTGGTTCCGCTGGACTCGCCTGGCGTCACGGTCAGGACGATCGAGAACATGACCAACGACCGCTTCCACGAGGTTGCCTTCGATGGGATCCGGCTGACCGAGTCCGACGTGGTCGGCTCCGTCGATGACGGATGGCGGCTGCTGAACGAGATGCTGGTCCTGGAGCGTACCGGCATCGACTTCCACGCCAAGATCCGCCGCTGGCTGGACTCGGTCGTCACGGAGGACCTCCTGAGCGATCCCGTGCTCGCCGCCCGGCACGCGGAGCTGGACGCGCACCTGCGCGCCGCCCACGCGCTCGCCTGGAGGGTCATCACCGAGATCGGCAACGGCCGCCAGGATCCGGCGACGGCGGCCATGGCGAAGTGGTACGTCACCGAACAGGCCCGTGACGTGATCCGGTTCTGCCTTGACGCCACCGGCCTGCCCGGCCTGCTCAGCTCCTGGGACCCGGACGCCCCTGATCTGGGCCTCGTCGAGGCTGCCTGCCGGTACGCGCCCACGTACCGGCTGGGTTCGGGCACCTCCGAGGTCATGCTGTACATCATCGCGACCTCCGCCCTGGAGCTGCTGTGACGACGGCGCGGGCGGCAGCGGACGAGGCGGACCTGTTCGACGCCGAGGTGGCGCCGCTGATCAGGCGGCTGGGGGAGCGAGCACGGGGCCGCGCCGAGCCGATCGACGTGGACGACGCGGCCGTCAGTGCGGCGGTCTGGCGCGGGCTCGCGGGCCTCGGCGTGCTTTCCGGAGGTGCCGGCGCGCCTTCGCAGGACCCCGGCATGCCGCCTGGAACGGAGTCGTCAGGCGACGGCCGGGGACTGCTGGCCAAGGCGCGGTTGCACGAGCTGATGGGCAACGCGCTGTACCAGAGCCCGTACTTCGACATGGCGCTGGCCGCCGACATCATCGGCGCGTACGTGCCCGCCGGCCTGCTGCCCGGCCTGGCCGCCGGAGACGTGACGATCGCCGTGGCGGCGCTCGCGCACGACGCCGACGCCCCCGGGCCGCTGGAGATCGACGAGACCGCGGGCAAGGTGAGCGGCGTACGGCGCTTCGTGTCGTACGCGGCCGGCGTCGATCATCTGCTGGCGGTGGGCACCGGCGACGGCGGCCGGCTCGCCGTGGTCCTCGTGCCGCGCGACCAGCCGGGCGTCACCCTGCGCAGGCAGGACGACCTCGGCCGCGGCGACCTGTACGAGGTCCGCTTCGAGAACGCCTCGGAGCTTCCCGGCGGCGGCGTACCGGCCGAGGGATGGGCGGAACTCTGGCGGGTGGCGCTGGCCAGGGCCCGGCTACGCCGAGCCGGCTACCTGACCGGCCTGGCCCTCGGGGCCCTCGACCTCAGCGCGGACTACGCCCGCCGCCGCCGCGTCTTCGGCGGGCCGCTCGCCAAGCTCCAGGCCCCGGCCTTCCGCCTGGCCTCACTCGCCGCGCGCGTGGAGGCGGTCCGTACGCTCGTCCACCGGACCTGCGCCGAGGCCGACGCGGTCGCCGACATCGAGTTGCCCGCCTGCCAGGCGCTGATGCTGGCCGCCGAGCTCGCCGTGGAGACGGCCGCGGAGGCGATCCAGATCCACGGCTCGTACGGCCTCACGGAACGCTGTGACGCGCAGCTGTTCTACCGCCGCGCGATCGTCGACTCGATGCTGCTCGGCACCGGCCGCGACCTGCGCCGCCGCACCGCCGAACTGCTCGCGCGAACGGCGGAGAAAGGGGACCAGGCGTGATCGCGCGCGGCATTCTGGACACCATCGGCGATACCCCGCTCGTGCGGCTGGAGCGGCTGTTCCCCGAGCTGGACGCGCAGGTCTTCGCGAAGGCGGAATGGTTCAACCCGGGCGGCAGCGTCAAGGACCGCGCCGCGCTCAGCATGTTGCTGGGCAAGATCGAGAGCGGCGAGCTCGCGCCGGACCGCTCGGTGGTGGTGGAGTCCAGCTCAGGAAACCTCGCGATCGGGATCGCGCAGATCTGCCGCTACTACCGGCTGCCCTTCGTCTGCGTGGTCGATCCCAGGACCACTGAGCAGAACGTGGCCATCCTGCGCGCCTTCCGGGCCCACGTCGAGATCGTCACCGAGCCCGATGACCGCACCGGCGAGTACCTGCCCGCCCGGATCCGCCGGGTCAAGGAGATCGTCGGGAACCTGCCGGGGGCGTACTGGCCGAACCAGTACGCCAACCCGCTCAACGCCAAGGCGCACGAGCGGACGATGCACGAGATCGCCACGGCACTGGATGGCCGCGTGGACTACCTCTTCTGCGCCACCAGCTCCTGCGGCACTCTGCACGGATGCGTGACCTACGTGCGGGAGCACGGCCTGTCCACCACGATCGTGGCAGTGGACGCGATGGGCAGCGCCATCTTCGACGGCGATTCCAGTTCCTCCCGGCTCATTCCAGGATACGGAGCCTCGGTCCGTCCGGCCTTGCTGGAGCCGGAGGACGCCGACGGGGTCGTGCACGTGTCCGACCTGGAGTGCGTTGTCGCCTGCCACCGGCTCATGTGGCAGGAGGCGATCCTGGCCGGCGGTTCCTCCGGGGCGACGGTCGCCGCGCTCCAGCGCATGAGCGACCGGATCCCGGCCGGAGCCAACTGCGTCTGTGTCTTCCCCGACGGCGGCGACCGTTATCTCGACACGATCTACTCCGCCTCCTGGGTTCGGCGCAACTTCGGCGACGCCGAGCATGAGTTGTTCCCACCCGACGAACTGGAAGGCGGCGTCCGTGATCATCATTCGCCATGAGGACGTCGAAACGATCCTGACCGGCCGCGAAGCCGAGCTGGTCGATCTCGTCGATCACGCTTACCGCCTGCACGACGAGGGGCGCACCGCCGTACCGCACTCGGCGTTCCTGCGCTTTCCCGAGAGCCGCAGGGAACGCATCATCGCCCTTCCGGCCTTCGTCGGGGACGACGAGCAGGTGGCGGGGGTCAAGTGGGTCTCCTCGTTTCCGGGGAACATCGGCAAGGGCTTACCCCGCGCCCACGCGGCGATCGTGCTGAACTCGACCGAGACGGGACGTCCCGAAGCGTTGATCGAGGGGTCCCTGATCTCGGCCAAGCGTACGGCGGCGAGCGCGGCCCTCGCCGCGCGGGTGCTGCTGGGCGGCGAGTTCCCCCGTCATCTGTCCCTCGTCGGTTGCGGCGTCATCAACGAGGAGGTACTGCGCTTCCTCACGGCGCTACGGCCGCACTGGCCCGAGGTGACCCTCTACGACCTCGACCGGGAGCGGGCCGCGGCGTTCGCCCGCCGCTGCGCGGAGATCGTGCCTGGCACCCGCGTGACCGTGGCGGCCGACGCGGCGGGCGCGCTCGCCGCCGGCACGCTGATCTCGATCGCGACGACGGTGTCGGAACCCCACCTGGACACGGCCGCCTGCCGGCCCGGCAGCCTCATCCTGCACCTGTCGCTGCGCGACCTCACGCCCGAGGCCATCCTCGCCGCGCAGAACGTGGTGGACGACCCCGACCACGTCTGCCGAGAGCTGACCTCGCTACACCTCGCGGAGCAGCTGAGCGGGGATCGCCGGTTCGTCGGCGCGTCGATCGGCGCCCTCCTGCGGGCGGGCGGGGCGTACCGGCGCGACCCGGCCAAGGTCACGGTCTTCTCGCCGTTCGGGCTCGGTGCCCTCGACATGGTCCTGGCGCGCTTCGTACGGGCCGCCGCTCGGAAGGAAGGGCGCGGCCTCGAGATAGCGGATTTCCTCCCACAGTCGACCGATCAGGAGCGAAGGTGAACGACACACAGGACGACGAGCAGCAGTACCTCGTCGTCGTCAACGACGAGGAGCAGTACTCCATCTGGCGCGTCGGCGCGGAGGTGCCCGCCGGCTGGCACGCGGACGGCACGCGAGGAACCCGGGCGGAGTGCCTGGCCCACATCGACGAGGTCTGGACCGATATGCGCCCACTCAGCCTGCGCAGGGCGATGGAGGAGGCGGCACCCCTCGATGAGACGCAGGGACGTCACGACGGATTGGTTCGGTAGCAGCGCATGCCCACACGGATCATCGGCATCAATCTCAGCCATGACAGCAGCGTGTGTCTTGTCGAGGACGGGCGGGTAGTCTCCGCCCTCGCTCTGGAGCGCACGACCAGGGTGAAGCGGGGAACCGTGCCGCTGTCGTCGTACGCGCCGGCCATGGCCGACCTCACGGGCGAGCTGGTGGCCGCGGCCGGTCTGGCCCCGCACGACGTGGACTACTGGATCGCCACATCCACGGAATCCAGGGACGAGGAGGACGAGCGGCGCCTGGCCAGCGTGCTCGGCCTGCTGGTCCCCGCGGAGCGGCAGCTGGCCCTGCCCCATCCCGGCCACCACCTGGCGCACGCCGCCGCGGCGTTCCACTCCTCCGGGTTCGACGAGGCCGTGGCGGTGGTCGTCGACGCTTACGGCTCGCTGATGCGGCCCGGGCGGGAACGCGAGAGCGTATTCGTCTTCGGTGCCGGGGATGTCCCGCGTACGGTGCTGCGGCACGTACGCGACCTCGACCGCATCGCCGGCCACCGCAAGAACGGCAGGATCTGGATACCGGAGCCGCTCAGCGGGATCGGGGAGCTGTACCGGGTGGTCACGCTCGCGCTCGGGTTCAACGAGTCGGGCACCACCTACGACGACGCCGGTAAGACCATGGGACTGTCCTCCTACGGGCGGCGTCTGTCGGACGAGGACCTGTTCATCCGTACCGGGCCGGACGGCATCTCGTTCGACGGGGCCGTGGACTCGCTGGTCGAGCTCGGCCTGGCAGCCAGGAGGGAGGACGGACTACGGCTGATCCCGCGCGCACCCGACGCGCCGCTGCAGGACTTCCACAAGAACCTGGCTGCCCAGATCCAGTCCGAGTTCGAGGAGGCGTGCCTGTATCTGACGAGGCAGAGCATGGACCTCGCCGGGACCAGGTCGCTGGTGCTGTCCGGAGGGTGTTTCCTCAACTCGCTGCTCAACACCCGCATCGCCAGGGAGACGGAGGTCGAGCGGCTGTTCGTCTACCCGGCCGCCACCGACGACGGCAACGCGGTCGGAGCCGCCCTGTACGCCTACCACCATCTCATCCAGGAAAGCGCGCGTACGCCGCAGCGCCCCGGGCCCCCGCTCAGGGACGTTTTCCTGGGGCCGCCGCGGCTGACCGGTCCCGGCAACACTCCTGACCGGATCCCGCGCCTGGCGGAGAGCTGGCGGCATCCCGTGCACCGGCACGACGACCTGAGTGCCGCCGCCCACGCCGCGGCCGAGGCCATCGCGCGTGGCGAGATCGTGGGCTGGTTCCAGGACCGCGCCGAGTTCGGCCCCCGCGCCCTCGGCGCGCGCTCCATTCTCTGCCATCCGGGAATCGCCGGGATGAAGGACCGGCTCAACGCCCGGGTCAAGTTCCGCGAGTCCTTCCGCCCCTTCGCGGCCTCCGCACTGGCCGAGCACGCCCACAAGTGGTTCGACATGCCCGCCCCGGACGCGCCGTTCATGTTGACGGTGTGCCCGGTCCTGCCCGCCCAGTGCGCGACGATCTCTGAGGTCGTGCACGTGGACGGTACCTGCCGCATCCAGACCGTGGACGCGGACCTGCCGGGCGGCCTGCGCGAGCTGATCGAGCACTTCGAGGACGCGACCGGCCTTCCGCTGGTGCTCAACACCTCCTTCAACCTGCGCGGGATGCCGCTGGTGGAACGCCCGGAAGAGGCGCTCGACTGCCTTTTCGGCTCCCGTCTCGACCGGCTGTTCGTCGGCGCGTACGAGTTCGCGGCGCCCGACTTCACCGCCCTGCGCCCCGTACGCGAGCGAGGCGAGATGCGCCTGAGCATCGACCTGGCCGCCAGCGGGTCATTGCTGGCGGACGAGGCGTTCCTCACCTCCGAGGCCACACACTCGGGGCGTGTGCCGCGGCGGATCAGCGTCATGGAACTGCGCCTGCTCGATTACGCCGACGGCGCGACCAGCCTGGGCGAGATCGCCGACCGCTGCGGCCTGGACCGCGACGTGGCGACGGACATGGTCCTCGAACTGCGGCGCCACGGCCTGCTGCGGTGGAGCGGCCTGCCAGGACCGTCGCTGCCGACCTTCCCGGTCCAGCAATACGTCCCCACGACCTCGGACACATGACGACGCCGGACGCCCGGCGGGCGCCGCAGTCGGGGACGCCCAGAGAGCCCGGCTGATCACCCTGCCGACCGGGCATGAACCACCGGACCCAGCAGGCCCGGTGATCCTCCGGCGGGCCTGTGTCTTGTCTGTCTTTGTCGGCTCGTGCGTCCAGGAACGACTCAGGAGCTTCGGGACCTGATCGTGCGCCGATCCCGGATGGGGCCATCGACGGGTGCACGGGGAGCTGGTGCGGCTTGGGTTCCAGGTCGGCGAGGCGACCGTGCGGCGCATCCTGCGCTCGCACCCTTTTCTTCGTAAGCCGTTCGACGTCTTCCGCCTGCAGGTCGGCTACGACAAGACCACCCACACGGCACCTGCACGGTGACCCTTACAAGCGAAACCGTCGACATCGCCGGCGTCCTCTCGGACGAGGCTCTACAAAAGCCGAACGGGCACCTGACGGTGCCCGTTCGCGTGAGGAAGTCCTCCTGAGAGTGAGGACCAACGCGCGCCCATGAAGGACCTTCGCCTCATCCGCGGCTCTGCGTCGCTTGCCACGCTGGAAGCAGGCGAGTCATGCGGAAGGAAGTGCTGGTCCTGGGCGGGAACTTCGGCGGGCTCAACGCCGCGCTCGGCGTCAAGCACGAGTTGGAGGGGGACGTGGACGTCACCGTCGTGTCGGCCGCTGAACGTTTCCTGTTCAACCCGTCGCTCATCTGGCTGCCGTTCGGCAGGAGATCCCCGGCCGACATCACCTTCCCGCTGGCGCCGACCTTCGGGATGCACGGGGTGGAGTTCGTGCACGCGGCGGCCACGGTGATCGACCCGCAGGCGCGGGTCGTGCACACGACCAAGGGCGTCCACAACTACGACTACCTGGTCATCGCCACGGGCTACCGCAACACCTTCGACGTCCTGCCCGGGTTCGAGTCCGCCGACGGGGTGTACACGATCACCACGCTGGAGGACGCCATCAGGCCGGGGGAGGAATGGCGCCGGTTCCTCGACGATCCCGGCCCCGTGGTGATCGGGGCCACGCAGGGGGCGGGGTGCTTCGGCGCCGCGTACGAGTTTCTGTTCGACACCGCCTACCAGGTGAAGAAAGCGGGGCTGCGCGGGCGGGCGCCGCTCACGTACGTGACCGCCGAGCCCTTTCTGGGACAGTCCGGCATCGGCGGACTGCCGGGCGGCGAGAAGCTGCTGAGGATGTTCTGCAAGAAAGAAGGCATCCAGACCGTCACCGGGGTGGCGATGCAGGAGCGCGCGCCGGGCAAGCTGCGACTGGCCGACGGGCAGGATCTGCACTATGCGTACGCGATGATCGTGCCGCCCTTCACCGGCCAGGACGTGGTGGCCGCGGTGCCCGGTCTGGCCGATGACAAGGGGTTCGTGCCGGTACGAGACACCTACCAGTCCCTCGCCTACCCCGAGGTCTACCCGGTCGGGGTCGCCGCCGCGGTGCAGGTGCCCTGGACCACCGCCATCCTAGCCGTCTGCGTCATGGACGCCGGCGCCAACGGGGTGATGATCCTGGCCGACCGGATGCTGCCGCCGCGCAAGTTCGGCGTCATGATCCCGAGGCCGCAGTCGCATCTCGCGAAGCTCATGTTCGAGAAGTACTTCGTGTGGAAGTCCCGCCACGGCTACGTACGGCTCCCGTAACGGCGTGCCGAGAGTGAGAGGAGTGCGTCATGTCCACAGCCGTCGAGCCTCGAGATGCTGCCGGAGCGGACGGCTGGGGCCTCGCTCCAAGGCTGACCAGCGAGGAGGTGTGGCGGGAGTTGGGCAGAGCGTCGTTCGCGGTCGTCGGGCACGTCACCCCGGAGGGGAGGCCGCGCTCCAGCGGCGTCCTCTACATGATCGCCGATCACCGGATGTACGTGGTCGTGGCGGCCGACAGCTGGAAGGCCCGGCACATCGGGATCGGCGGGCAGGTCTCGGTGACGGTGCCGATACGGAGGGGCGGGCTCATGTCGCTCCTCGTGCCCATCCCGCCCGCTACCGTCAGCTTCCACGGGACAGCGGTCGTGCACCCGGCGGGCAGCCTGGAGGGCGGCGCTGTCGGGAGGAAGCTGGCCCGCATGCCGCCCAGCGAGCGGCGGGCGTCGTGCCGCGTCATCGAAATTGTGCCGGAAGGCTGGTTCGTCACCTACGGCATAGGCGTCTCGCTCATGCGGCTACGCGTCCCGGATCTCGCGCGGAGCCGCGTGCCCGTGGCTTGACGGCTCCGCGGCCCTTCCCGGAGCCAGGGCTCTGGGCCGCCACGCTGTCCTCGGCCCCGGCGGGTGTCGTAGTCTCGTCATCGCCCACTCCTCGATCCGTTCCTGCTCCCGAAGGCCACGAGGATGAAGGCCAAGGACGTGATGTCGGTTCCCGTGGTCTCGGTTCCTTCCGGCGTGACCGCCGGCGGCTTCCTCCTTCCTGTCGGCGTGAAGGAGCCGCGAGTCGTGCGTAGCGTGGCGTTCTTCGCTCTGGTCTTTCTGCTCACCGTCCCGTTCCTGGTCCTCGGAACGGTGGCCGGGACCCAGATCCTGCCCGGCCTGCCACTGACCGCGCTCGCGGCGGTCTGCCCGGTCGCCGCCGCGGTGATCCTCGAGTATCGGCGCGGTGGCGGGGCCGGCGTGGGAGCGTTGCTGCGGCGATCTTTTGACTTCCACAGGATCGAGCACAGGGGCTGGTACGTTCCCATCCTGCTGCTGTACCCGGCCGTGCTGGTGGCCTCGTTCATCCGCCTTCGGCTGATCGGGATCGAGGTGCCGGTCCTGCGGATCGCTCTGGTGCCGGTACTGGCGATGGCGGCCGCGTTCTTCATGAGCGCCTTGTGCGAGGAGCTCGGCTGGTCCGCCTACGCCGTCGATGCGCTGCGGGAACGGTGCGGCGCGCTGAGAACGGCCCTCATCGTGGGCGTGGTGTGGGCCGTCTGGCACTGGCCCGCCCTGCTCCAGGCGCACCGGGCCCTGTCGTGGATCGCCTGGTGGTCACTGGCTACCGTGGCGGCGCGGGTCATCATGGTGTTGCTGTACGACAACACCGGCAGGAGTGTCTTCGCCGTGACGCTCTTTCACGCGATCTCCAACCTCGGCTGGCAGCTGTTCCCCGTCCACGGGTCGTACTTCGACCAGCCTTCGGTCGCGGTCATCATGGCCGCGGTCGCTGTCGTCATCGCGGTCATCCTCGGCTTCGGGGTGCGGATCGAGCCCGCCATGATCGCCGGAATGCTCGGCGCGATCGTCGCCGGGGTCGCGTGCTTCACGGTGCTCGGCGCGCTGGTGGTGGCGTTCGTCCGCAAACAGCAGACCGTCGGCGCACTCACCCTCGGCACCTTCCTGCCGCTGGCCTTCGTCTCCGACGTGTTCGTCATGGGCGGAGAGCTGCCCGGAGTGCTGAGCACCATCGGCGACCTCTTCCCGCTCAAGCACCTCTCCCACACGCTGCTCGCCGTGCTGGACCCGGTCGGCCGGCCATGGCCGTGGGCCGACCTGGCCGTGATCGCCGCCTGGACGCTCGCCGCGGCGGCGGTGCTGGTCCTCAAGGGAGGCAGGTGGACGGCCGTCCGGTGAGCAGCGGCCTGACGCGATGGTGACCAAGGTCCTCTTGCCCGCGGACGTACGGCACCGCCACCCCGCCCGCTCTGCGGCGGCCTCACAGCCGACCCGCACGGGGCGGGGTGGCGGTGCCGTAGAGGCGCTTGGCATGGCGAGCGTACAGGCGCGGGGCCAGCAGCGGCATGATGAGCCGGGCCGCCGGCGGCGCATGAGAGAGCACCTCCTTGACCACGTCGGGATCACCCTCGTACATGCCCATGCCGAACACGAGGGGCAGGTCCTTCTTGGGGCTGTTCGACAGGCTGTGCTCACCGAGCTGGGCCCATTCCGCGGCGGTGACGACTTTCGCGGCCAGCGGAAGGATCTCCTCTTCCTCCACGGCCATGTGCTCCTGCAGCCGGTCGCGCAGCACCTCGAAGGCCTCAGCGAGACGTTCACCGTTGTGAGCCGTGGCCGTCCACGCCGGCAACAGCTCCTTCACCTCCTCAAGGGCGGCCTCGATCCCGTGGTGCTGATCCTCCACCTTCGGCACGAAGATCGAGGCCTGCGCACCACCGCGCTCCAGCAGAAGCGGCCAGAGAATGAGGTCCTCTCCCTCATGGTGCAGATGCAGGACGACACACATCAGCGCGGCATGCCTCCCCACCACCGTCGAGCGATGCGTGTCGCCCGCGGTCACCTCGCGTACGAGCTGGGGAAGAAGCCCGAACTCCCGGCGCATCATCGTGTGCACCATGAACATGTCCCGTACGTCAGCCATGGGCTGGTTCACTACGACCTCATTTCGCGGCTGTTCCCGTGGTCCTGATCAGGCACGACCGTCCCGGCAGCGGGATCGGCCCAACCTTCCCGGACAGCAAGATGCGGTGACCGCGCCGAAAGTTCGATTTCGGCTTCATGTTGTTCTCGCGGGGCCCGGTGGTCCCGCGCGGAAAGGCGCGAGAAGCTAGCCGGCGCGCATCCACGGCGGGAGGCGGAACGTCGACTCCGCGTACGGTGTCGGCGCGATGACCCGATGCCGCCCGTCCTGGATCTGGAAGACCAGATGAGCCTGTCCGAGCGAGGGGTCGGGAATCTCGTCGGGAAAGGCCGCGCTGGTCTGCCCGCCCCTGTCGAGGTCGTAGGCGCCGTTCACTCCCCGGTAGACCATGGTGCGTAGATTGCGGGCCACGCGCCCGAAGTCGTGCGGGCGTCCGTGCGCCGACCAGGCCAGAGCCAGCAGGTTGATCTGGTCGTAGGCCACGCTGGCCGCCGACCTGCCGGGCGCCGTTCCGTACCGCCTGGCGAAGCGCTCGGCGAACGCGCGCCCGCGGCTGTCCCCGTACCGGCCGGTGACGGTCGCCCAGACCACGCCCTCGGCCGCCTGGCCCGCGAGTTCCAGGTACTGGGGCACGGCAGGCGTGTACACCATGTAGACCAGCGTCGGCGCGGGCTCTTCCGCGAACGCGCGCTGGAACGCCGCCGCCTGCTCCGGCAGGTGGTGGGTGACCATCACCGAGCCCGGTGCGTGCTCGCGGATCGTCCGCAGCACCCGGCTCCAGTCGTCGTACGGCGGCTCCATCCGGATGAGGAAGTCGATGCTCAGCCCCGCCCGCTCGACCAGCCGGACGGTCTCCTCGCTGAAGGTCTGGGTGTCGGGCATCGTCGTCTCCACGAACCCGACGCTGCGCCTGCGCAGCCGCATTCCGCGCAGGAAGCGCGCGAAGCCCTTGCCGTAGTTGCCGCGGGTGGGGCCGGTCTGGAAGATCCGCCCGAATCTGCCCGGTTCGTCCCGCACCCACTCGGCCTGCAGGTCGCTGGTGCCGATGTTCAGGTACGGAGCGCCGTAGTCGGCCGCGAGCTCGTAGGAGGCGCGCTCGTCGGTCAGCAGGTAGCCGCCGACGATGGCCGGCACCTGCCTGGCCGCCAGCTCCGCCAGCCCCGCGGCGGCCGAGTCCGCGTCGAGCGAGTCCACCGCGCTCACGTACGTGCGCAGCGGCCTGCCCGCGACGCCGCCGCGCGCGTTCAGCTCCTCGACGGCCAGTTCGGCGCCGCGCCGCATCTGCTCGCCGTCCTGGCTCGACGCTCCCACCAGCGGCAGCAGCAGTCCGATCTCGTAGGGCGTCGGGGATCTGCGCGGCGCGACACCGGCGGTGGCGAACCGGGGCAGCGGCCCGGGCTCGCGCATCAGCCGGTCGACCGCGCCCACGGCCAGCGCCGTCAGCTCGGGGCACGGGCCGGGAACGGGCAGCCTGAGCAGCCCGTGATCCACGGCGAAGGCGGCCACGCCGCTGCGCGTCGCCTGCCCGAGCTTGGCCAGCACGCTCTCCACCTGCTTGGACACCGTGCGCGGGCTGGTGCCGAGGTACCGGGCGACCGCGGTGTTCGTCAGGCCGCCCGCCAGCAGCGTCAGCACGTCCAGCTCGCGCGGCGTCAGCCCGTACGGCGGCCTCACCTGCGCCGCCGTGACCACGACGTCGCCCGTCTCCCGGGTGACCGTCATGCAGACGTGTGACCAGACCTCACCGCTCTCGGCGGCCGGAGAGCCGGTGCCCGGCTCGATCGCGACAAACGTGACCGCGTCCCGGCCCGACCGCAGCAGTGCCGTGGCGGCCCGTGCCAGCAGCGGCCGGCCGCGCAGGTCGGGTCCGGCGTGGTCAAGGCGCTCGACCTGGCCGTCGGCGGAGACGCGCGCCATGCCCGGCGGGCAGTCGGACGCCTCCTCATAGCTCGGTCGGTGCGGCATCTCCATAGGGTAAATGACGTATTGCCGCAGATGGTGGTCCGTGTCACCTTTTCTCCATCCAAGAGAGAGGAACGCGATGAGACTCGGGGTGGAGTGCGGCGGCACCTTCACGGACCTGGTGTTGCTGGACGATTCCGGGCGGCTCGCGGCGACGGGGAAGGTGTTCTCCACTCCTTCCGACCCCTCGCTCGCGGTGCTGGAGGCGATCGGCGCTCTCCAGGCCGTCGATCTGCGGGGCGCGCCGCTGTTGCACGGGTCCACTGTGGCGACCAACGCCGTGCTCGAACGCAAGGGCCCGCGCCTGGGCCTCATCGTCACCCAGGGCTTCCGTGACGTGCTCGAACTGCAGCGGCACGACCGCGACGTCATGTACGACCTGCACTACCGCAAGCCGCGCCCCCTGGTGCGCCGCGAGCTGGTACGCGAGGTGCCCGAGAGACTGGACGCCGGCGGCAAGCCGCTCATCGCGCTCGACGAGCGGGCGGTACGTGACGCGGTCGCCGAGCTGGCGGCGCTCGGCGTCACCTCGATCGCGGTGTGCTTCCTGCACAGCTACCGCAACCCGGCCAACGAGCAGCGCGTACGCGAGATCGTCTCCGAGATCGCACCCGCGCTCGACGTGTCGCTGTCCAGCGAGGTCGTGGCCGAGTTCCGCGAGTACGAGCGGGCCAGCAGCACCACGGTGGACGCCTTCGTCAAGCCGACCGTCGACGGCTACCTCAGCCGCCTGGAACGTTCCCTGGCCGAGCGCGGCATGGGCGAGCTGTCGATGATGCAGTCCAACGGCGGTGTCGTGCCTGCCGCTTACGTGCGGCGACGTCCGATCCACGTCCTGCTGTCCGGCCCGGCGGCCGGCGTGGCGGGGGCGGTGGCGGTCGCCACGGCGGCCGGGATCGACGACATCGTCACCATGGACATGGGCGGCACCAGCACGGACGTCTGCCTGGTGACCGGCGGCAGGCCACAGATCACCACCGAGTCGATGATCGACAGAATCCCGGTCAAGCTGTCGATGGTGGACATCGCCACCGTGGGCGCCGGAGGCGGCAGCATCGCGGCGCTCGACCCCGGCGGCATGCTCCAGGTGGGACCGCGCAGCGCGGGAGCGGATCCGGGACCCGCCTGCTACGGCCGTGGCGGCACCGAACCGACGGTGACCGACGCGAACGTGGTGCGCGGCCTGATCCGCCCCGGCCACTTCCTCGGCGGCCGGCACACCCTGGACCGCGAGGCCGCGCTCTCGTCGCTGGGTGTCGTAGCGGCAGAGCTCGGACGGACGCCCGGCCAGCTCGCCGAGGACATCTTCCGCATCGCGAACGTCGCCATGGCCGGCGCCATCCGCCTGGTCTCCACCGAACGCGGGCACGACCCGCGCGAGCACACCCTCGTCGCCTACGGCGGCGCCGGCCCGCTGCACGCCGCGGCGGTCGCCGACGAACTAGGCATCACCACCGTGCTGGTCCCCCCGCACGCCGGCCTCATGTCCGCCTACGGCCTGCTCAGCTCCGACTTCCAGCGCCGGTTCGCGGTGACGCGGGTCGACGAGCTGGACGGACTGGCACCCGGCGAGCTGGCCGAGGTGTTCGGCGAGCTGCTCGCCGACGGCATGGCCGAACTGGCCGAGCAGGGTGTGGGCCCGGAGGGCGTGGTCGTCGAGCAGGAGCTGGACCTGCGCTACCGAGGGCAGGGATTCGAGCTCACCCTGCCGGTGCCGTCCGGCGTGAGCCCGCAGGAGGCGGCTCGGCTGTTCCACGAGACGCACGCGCAGCGCTACGGGCACAGCACTCCGGACAAAGCCGTGCAGGTAGTGACCTACCGGCTGACGTTGCGGGTGCCGCGTACCGACACGAGCCTGCCCGCCGTCGCGGTGGAACCCGGCGAGCGGCACGAGGCCCTGCCGGTCGTCATCGGCGGCGAGGAGCGCGTGTGCGCCTTCGTGTGGCGCGCCTCGTTGCCGCCCGGCTTCAGCGTCGAGGGACCGGCGGTGGTCGAGGAGGACACCTCCACCACCTACGTGCCGCCCGGCTGGGCCGCCACCGTGGACGAAGCCACCAACCTCCGGCTGACTCGAGGAGCCTGACATGCCCGTCGACCCCGTGACCCTGAACATCGTCGGCACCGCCCTGGCGGCCGTTCCCCGCGAGATGGCCGCGAACCTGCGGCGCGCCGCCTTCTCCTCCGTGGTCCGTGAAGCCCGCGACTTCGCGGTGGCGCTCGTGGACCCGCGCGGGAACGTGGTCAGCCAGGCCGAGGCCATCCCCATCATGGCCGCGGGCATCTCCCACGCGATCGCCGCCGTGCTGGCCGAGATCGACCCGGCCACCCTCACCGACGACGACGCGATCCTCTACAACGACCCCTTCCGCGGCGGCCAGCACCTGCAGGACATCTACCTGTTCACGCCGATCTTCCACCAGGGCAGGCTGGCCGGGTTCGGCGCCAGCGTCGCCCATCACGTGGACATCGGCGGCGGCGAACCCGGCCTGACCGTCAACGCCAAGGAGATCTTCCAGGAGGGGCTGCGCCTGCCCGGCCGGCCGTTCTCCGTCTCACGCGACTGGCACGGCGGCTTCGTCGAGCAGCTCTTCCGCCTCAACGTCCGCGTCCCCGACCTGGTCGTCGGCGACCTCAACGCGCAGTTCGCGGCCAGCAACGTGGCCGCGGAACGGTTGCGGGAGCTGGTCACCAGGCACGGCTTCGAGCTGACCGCCGCGGTGATGGACGAACTGCAGAACTACGCCGAGCGGCGGCTACGCGACTCCATCGCCGAGATCCCCGACGGCGACTACACCGCCGAGGAGATCATCGACGCCTCCACCTGGGGCGGCGACCGGCACCACGTCAGAGTCGCGGTGCGGGTGCGCGGCTCGGACCTGGAGGTCGACTTCGCCGGAACAGACCCGCAGGTCCCCGCGAACGTCAACTGCCCGTTCGCCTCCACGGTCTCCTCCGTGCAGAGCGCGATCAGGGGCCTGCTGCGCGACAAGGACATCCCCTTCAACGAGGGCTGCAACCGGCCCATCACGGTCACCGCCCCGTACGGGTCCATTCTCAACCCGGCCGCGCCCGCCGCGGTGCGCGCCAGGCTCACCCCGGCCAGCCGCGCCTTCGACGCCGTCATCAGGGCGCTCGCGGAGGCCCTGCCCGACCGGGTCGTCGCCACCGGCTACGACACCACGAGCGCGGCGGCGCTCAGTTACCTCGATCCCGACAACCATGAATACGCGGTCGTCATGGAGGTACTCGGCGGCGGGTGGGGCGCGGGCCCGGCCGGCGACGGGGCCGACGGCCTCGACAATCCCATCTCCAACTGCTCCAGCGCTCCCGTCGAAGCACTGGAGATCGACTACTCCCACTTCCGGGTGACGGAGTTCGCGCTGCTGCCCGGCTCCGGCGGGGACGGCCGCACGCGCGGGGGGCTCGGCTTCGTCCGCACGTACGAGGCCACCAGGGACGGCGTGACCTTCTCCGCCTACTCCGATCGCCACCGCTACGGCGCCCGCGGCCTGTTCGGCGGCGAGGAGGGCGCGACCGGCGGGCTGGAGGTCACCCGGCATGACGGAACCGTGCAGCGGCTGTCCCACATCGACGCGGTGACCCTCGCCGCGGGCGAGCGGGTCAGCCTGCGCACCGGGGGCGGCGGGGGCTACGGCTCACCCGCAGAACGTCCCCACGCACACCGCGAGGCCGACCTGCGCGACGGCCTGACCACGAAGGAGACCCCCCGATGACCACCTCCCCGCAGATGCGCAGGGTGGCGCTCGCCTCGGCGCTCGGCACCAGCATCGAATGGTACGACTTCTTCATCTACACGACGGCCTCCGCCCTGGTCTTCAACCAGCTGTTCTTCCCCACCCTGTCGCCCGTCGCGGGCGTCCTGTCGGCGTTCGCCACCTACGCCGTCGGCTACATCGCCAGGCCGCTCGGCGCCGTCGTGTTCGGCCACTTCGGCGATCGGATCGGGCGCAAGAAGTCGCTGGTCTGGACACTGCTCATGATGGGCATCGCCACCTTCCTGGTCGGCCTCGTGCCCACGCACGCGAGCATCGGCAACCTCGCTCCGCTGCTCCTGGTCGTGCTGCGCTTCGTCCAGGGCATGGCGGTCGGCGGCGAGTGGGGCGGCGCGGCGCTGCTCTCCGTCGAGCACGCACCGCGGGAGCGGCGCACGTTCTTCGGGGCGTTCGCGCAGATCGGCTCACCGGTCGGACTGCTCCTCGCCACCAGCATGTTCGCGGTACTGAACGGCACCCTGAGCGCCGAGCAGTTCGCGGCGTGGGGCTGGCGGCTGCCGTTCCTGATCTCCATCGTGCTGGTCGTGGTGGGCTTCGTGGTACGGATGAAGGTCGCCGAGACGCCGGACTTCGAGCAGTCCGCCCCGCGTTCCGACGTCCTGCCGATCGTGCAGTGCCTGCGGACGTCCTGGCGGCAGATCGTGGTGGGCCTCGGCATCTTCGTCGGCGGTTTCGCCGCCTACTACGTGCTCACCACGTTCATGCTCGCCTACACCACGACCCAGCTCGGGCTGTCCAGATCGACCGCGCTGGCGGGACAGATCGTGGCCGCGGTGGTGGAGGCGGCGCTGATGTTCGTCTTCGCCTCGATGGGCGACAGGTACGGCAAGGGCAAGGTCATCGCCTGGGGCGCGGTCGCCGGGCTGCTGTGGGCGGTGCCGCCGTTCTGGTTGTTCGGCACCGGCAGCGCCCTGTGGCTGTGCGTCGGGGTCGGGGTCGGGCTCGTCGGCGTGACCGCCACCTACTCCGTGGGAGCGGCGTACGTGGCCCAGCTTTTCGCGCCGCGCGTGCGGTACACGGGAATGTCCCTGTCGTACCAGCTCGCCGGAGCGATCGGAGGCGGGCTGGTGCCGCTGTTCTCGACGGCGTCGCTGGGGTGGAGCGGCGGTCACTACTGGCCGGTCGCCCTCGTCACCGCGGTGTTCTACGCGTTCACCCTCATCTGCCTGCGCATCGGACGTGCGCGCGAGCAGGCCGCCGCGATCCCTGCCGCGCAGGCGGCGGCGCTGTGACGGTGAACGGCGAGGTCTCCTACTGGTACCGCGAGATCGGCCTGCCCGCCAGACGCCCGCCGCTCGAACGCTCCCTCGAAGCCGACGTGTGCATCGTCGGCGGCGGCTACACGGGCCTGTGGACCGCCTACTACCTGAAGCAGGCCGATCCCGGCCTCAGGATCGTCGTGCTGGAACGCGTGTTCGCCGGCTACGGGGCGTCCGGGCGCAACGGCGGCTGGATCTCCGCGGCCCTGGCCGGCTCGCGTCGCCGCTTCGCCGCCACGCACGGCCGTCAGGGCGTCATCGACCTGCAACAGGCCATGAACGCCAGCGTGGACGAGATCATCGCGGTCGCCGCGGCCGAGGGCATCGAGGCCGACATCGTCAAGGACGGCCTGCTCCGTGTGGCGCACGCCCCCGCCCACCTTCCCCGGTTGCGCGCCCAGGTCGCCGCCGCCCGCGAGTGGGCGGACGACGTGACGCTGCTCGACGCCGAGCAGACGGTCGCCAGGATCGGGGTCGCGGGCGCGCTCGGAGCCTCCTTCACTCCTCATTGCGCACGTGTCCAGCCCGCCAAGCTGGTGCAGGGGCTCTCCCACGCCGTCGAGCGGCTCGGCGTGCGGATCCACGAGTCCACGCCGGTGACGGACATCGCGCCGCACCAGGCGATCACGCCGTACGGGACGGTGCGAGCGGCGTACGTGATCAGGGCGACCGAGGGATTCACCGCCGGCCTGCCCGGCGAGCGGCGCACGTGGCTGCCGATGAACTCCTCGCTGATCGTCACCGAGCCGCTCGGCGACCGGGTGTGGGAACGGATCGGCTGGCGCGGGGCGGAACTGCTCGGCGACATGTCCCACGCCTACATCTACGCCCAGCGCACCGCGGACGGCAGGATCGCGATCGGGGGGCGCGGCCGGCCCTACCGGTTCGGGTCGCGGACGGACCACGACGGGCGCACCCACGCCTCCACCGTGCGGCAGTTGCGCGAGGCGCTCGTCCGCCTGTTCCCCGCCGTGGCCAGGGCGGAGATCGCGCACGCCTGGTCAGGGGTGCTCGGGGTGCCGCGCGACTGGTGCTCCACCGCGGGGCTGGATCCCCGGACCGGGCTGGGCTGGGCGGGCGGCTACGTCGGCCACGGGGTGGCGACGACGAACCTGGCCGGTCGCACACTGCGCGACCTCGTCCTGAGACGGCAGAGTGAGCTGACCGGCCTGCCCTGGGTAGGCCGGCGGGTCAGGAAGTGGGAGCCGGAACCGCTGCGCTGGCTCGGGGTGCAGGGCATGTACGCCGCCTACCGGGAGGCGGACAGGCAGGAGACGACGGGCGGCCGCGTCACCACCGCGCCGATCGCCCGGCTGGCCGACCGGGTGGCCGGCCGCGAGTGACCCCTTTCCTTTCGCCGGGGCAGGGTGTCAGCCGCCTTGCCCCGGCGAAAGGGCCGGTTTCTCAGTCCATCTGGTCCTGGTGCTCGATGCCGAACTTCGCGTCGAACACGATCGACGTCGAAGTCGCGCGGAGCACGGTGGAGTCCGCGACGGACACGTACTTGTCGTTCTCCAGCGACTTGATGGTGCAGTAGGAGTTGGTCCGGCACACGACGTCGAACTTCTCCCAGGGGCCGACGGCGGTCGCGCGTGCGCGGAGCATGCTCTTCTGGGAGCCCGTGTAGTCCACTTCGACGCTCACGTAACGTGACGAAGCCAACGAGCGGATGGTGTCGTACTTGCTGCCCAGGCAGATCTCGAACTGCTCCCAATCACCCTCTTTGGCGGTGGCCGTCCGGGCGAGAAGCGCGCCGTAGCCGGCGCCCTCCCAGTCGAGTTCGGCGCTGACCAGACGGTTGTTCGCCCAGGCGCCGATCCAGCCGTTGAAACAGCCGATGGGCGCGGCGGCGGTGTCGGCGCTCGCCGCGGGCACCGCGGTCAGCGCGATCGCTCCGGCCGCCACGGTCATGCCGATCGTGCGGGAGATACGTGCGAGGTTCATGCTTCCTGCTTTCTGTGATGGCGCGCCGCTTTCCGCGGCGGCTGATGGCAGAGCTCTGTAGGCGGCCCCGTCCACCGAGGGCGTCGAGAGTCGGCTTCGACTGGTCACTCTGTGTGATCGACTGAGGTCGCGGGAGGTCGACCGTGGTGCGGTTCGGTGTGTTCAGACCAGCGAGATGGTGTCGCCGTCGACCTTGATCGCCACCTCGGGCAGCGGCTTGGTCGCGGGACCGCCCATGACCTTGCCGTCCAGCCAGAACATGCTGCCGTGACACGGACAGTTGATCATGCCGGAGGAGACGTCGCTCACCGTGCACCCCTGGTGGGTGCAGACGGCGCTGAAGGCCCGGAACTCGCCGGCGGACGGCTGGACGACGACGACCTTCTGGTCCGGGAAGACCTTGCCTCCCTCCTTGGGAATGTCGGTGGTCTTGGCCAGGACGGTACCCGCCCGCGTGGCGGGGGGCGTGCCGGTGCCGCCGGCGGCGGGCGCGGAGGCCCGCGAGCCGGAGGAGCCGATGCCGGCGCTGGTCTGGCCACTGCCGGCGCAGGCGGCCAGGACGGTCATCAGACCGGCGCCCCCCACACCCACGATGGCGGCGCGGCGAGACGAGCCCGCCGCGCTCCGGTCCTCCGGCTGATCATCGGTCATGACCCGGTGCGCCGGGCACCCCTGATCAGACATCGTGCACATACGTTCGCCCTTCGGATGCTTCCCGCGCCGTCGATCGCGGCACACGCCGAAGCCGCGTGCCGTGACGGCAGGGGAATGTCAGATAGTCGTTTCGGCCCTCGCCGGGCAGCGCTCAGAGGGCGGCCTCTGAGCGGGACCTGAAGGAGGTTGCCGGAGTCCCGGTGAGGATGACCATGTACTTTTCCACACGTCCCGGGACTTCCCGGGGGAACTTATCACCTGCTCTCCGTGCGGTCGAACATGGTGAAATCTCGTGGCGGAAAGCCCGCAAATTGATCGAGCGGAAATCGAACTTTCCGCTTGATCAGCGCATCTTGTCTGCGTCAGATCCCTCGGCGGCCCGCACCCGCGGCGCCGGAAAAGGGATGTCACGCGGGGACCAGCAGGAAAGAACATGTGGCACGCAGAACAGACTGCTCTCGCCGAAGGCGTCGAGGCGGAGTTCATGTATCGATATGAGTCGAGCGCTCCGTCGCAGGTGCGCGCCGAACTCGGCATCGCGACGACCCATATCGGCGGAGGCGTCGCCCTGGCGATGCGCAACGACCCGACGGGTTACTGGAACAAGGCGCTCGGGTTCGGCTTCGACGAACCCGTCACCGGGGAGCTCCTTGATCGTGTCCTGGACTTCTACCGGGACGAAGGCAGCAAGATGGCGGTCATCCAGGTCGCCCCCGCCGTTCTGCCGCAGGACTGGGACGACCTCCGCGCCCGGCACGGTTTGCGGCCGGAAGGGAAGATCGTGAAGCTGTGGTGTCCGATCGACTTCTTCACCGCCGGTGTGCGGACCGCCCTGCGCGTCGAACCCGTCGGCTTCGACGACCTCCGGGAATGGGCGTCCGTCGTGCTTCGTGGCTTCGGCATGCCGGAGCAGGGGATGGGCGAGATGATCGCGGCCGCGGCGGCACACCCCGACTTTCGCCCCTTCGCCGCCTGGGACGGTGACCGGATGGTGGCCGGCGCGAACCTGTTCCTGCACGGCAAGGTCGGCTCATTGAACACGGGTGCGACCCTCCCCGGCTACCGCAACCGAGGGGCGCAGTCAGCCCTGCTGGCGGCACGCGCCCAGGAGGCCGTGCAGGCGGGCTGCCGCTGGCTCGTCGCCGAGACGGGCCAACCCGCGGAAGGCGGCTCGAACTCGTCGCTGAACAACATGCTCAGGGCGGGGATGCGGCCGCTCTACACGCGGGAGAACTGGGTCTGGCGATCTGACGGCGCCGATCGCCTGACCCGATCGCCAAGCCGGGCGGAGCAGGGCCGCATCGGCGTCGAGGCGTTCGGCTGAACCGGCTGAGCAGCCGGCTCGTTCACCAGGAAAGGACGTCGTCCGTGCCCCCTGCGCACTCTCCCGACCTTCGCCGCCGCGCGATCGAGCTCGCGCGGCGAGGCGACAGACCGCTCGTTCAGCTCGCCAAAGATCTGGGCATCAGCCGCTCGTGCCTGCATGCGTGGCTGAAACAGGACGACGCCGACGCCAGATCCGGCGCCGGTGACCAACTGTCCACCGCGACCAGGAAGAAGCTCGCCGACCTTCGCCGGCGCACCAGGCGGTTGCAGACGGAGAACGATGTCCTCAAGCGGGCCGTCCATCTCGCCTTACGGAAGTGTTCTCCCAAGGTGCTCTATTCGCTGATCCGCGAGCTCGCCGACGGCCATGTTCCGGTCGCGGTGGCCTGCCGGCTCCTCCATGTGTCGACCTCGGGCTACTACGACTGGCTCGGGCGTCCCGAGCCGGCGCGTGCCCTGCGTAACAAAGAGCTCACCAAGATGATCCGGCAGATACATGCCGATTCCAACGGCTGCTACGGCTCGCCGCGCGTCTACGCCAGGCTGCGGGTCGAGTTGGGGGAAGAGGTCAACCGCAAGCGCGTCGCACGGCTCATGCGCGAAGCCGGGCTGCAGGGTGCGCGGGGCCGAGAGAGGCGCCGGCAGGACGCCGTCCAGGATCGTGCGGACGGTGCCGCACAACACCGCGCTGACACTCCCGATCGGCGCTGACCGGCCGGCCCTGGCCCGGACGCGATACCGGAACCGGCCTGGCGGTCGCCGGGCCGCGTGACGGTCAAGACGCCTACGTCATCGATCTTCGAAGGAGAAACCTTGCCGGCTCGCAGATGGATCGCCGCAGCGGTGTTACCCCTGACGCTGACGTCCTGTTCGGTGCCGGGGAGAGGCGCCGATCCATCCGTGATCGCTCCTCATCTCATCTCGCCACCCGCGCCCCGCCGTGCATCGCCTCCTCCACGGCGGAGCCCGGGCTCCGCCACTCACCGGTCGTGGACGGCCCCCCAGCCGCCGGGGCGACCTGCTCGATCTGGTGTTGTCGATCACGCCGCACCCCGAACAGGTGGCCGCGTCTCGGTGGAGACGTTCATCGGTGACGCGCCGCCCCTTCGCAACGTGCCCGTGACGCCCTGACGCGGTCGACCGGCCGGCGGCCCGCACGACATGTCGACGTCCATACCGCCGTCGTCCACCAGCGGGATCAGCCGACCCAGCGTCCGTTGAGGAAGAGGCTGGCGTGGAGCAGCATGAGCGGCCCGAGGTTCAAGGCGTACAAGGCCATCACCCACGGTCGCCTGGTCGCGACCCTGGCCACCAGCAGCCACAGCGGGAAGCAGAGCAGCAGAGAACGCGGGACCGACAGGTAGTACGAGGAGACGAGGAGAGCCGTGGCCTGCGCCCCCGCGTACACGGCCTCGCTCCACCTGCGTAGCACGAGCAGCAGGACCGTCACGCACACCGACACCACCGCGCCGACGATCTCCATCCTGAACCCCACGGAGAAGTCGCCGTGCCCCATGGCCTCGCGCCAGGACGTCGCCCACGCCTCCCACGGCCAGGTGAAGCGGCGTCCCCAACCGGCCTCCTGCGCGTGCATCCAGGCCAGCCAGTCACTCAGCCTGCTGTACTGGTAGGCCGAGTACGCCCCTAGCGGCACCAGCGGCAGCACCAGCCACCCCGTCTTCCGCAGCGGTTCCTTGCGCACACAGAACTCCACGACGAGGGCCGCTGCCAGGAACAACCCGGTGATGCGCACGCATGAGGCTCCCGCGGCCAGCATCGCCGCCTGTGGCCAGCGGCCATGCCTGGCGGCCAGCCAGGCGGGGATCGCGAAGGCGAGAAAGAGCGACTCGCTGTAGCCCGCCGTCAGGAACACCGCCGTCGGGAAGAGCAGCAGCGCCACCACCGCCATCCATCCCGAGGCGCCTTCGGCCTCGGCCAGCCGGGCCAGTGCCACCACCGCCACCGCCCCGGCCACCAGCGAGATCAGCATCCCGGCTGCCGTCCAGTCGGGAACCACGAGGTGGACCAGCCGCATCAGGAGCGGCAGCCCGGGGAAGAACGCGGGCAGCCCGGGATCGTGCGGCTTGGCGGGATCACCGTCGTAACCGTGCTCGGCGATCGTGGCGAACAACACGACGTCCCACTGGCGCCACCTGCCGAGATAGTCGGCGAGTGCCACCCCGAGCAGCGTGGTCACCATGATCCCCGCGTGCAGGCCGAACCAGATCAGCAGCGCGTCCAGCCGTCCGGAACGAGTGATCATGAAAGTGCGGAGGTCGGTGTGCGCCGGCCGCGAGCACCCTCTAAGGCTCGACCACCGTGTTGTGGCGCGCTGCACGTGTTGTTCCGCTGTTCATATCTGTGCACTGCCATCCTTCTTTTCTGGCGGTCGCAAGGGGAGATCCATCCGCGAAGAAAGCGGTCATGGCGACAATGGGCGCGTTGCAGCCGAACGCATCTGCCGCCGCGCTGTTCGGGACCGGAGAATTCGGCGCTGTCCGGCAGTCGCCCAGGAAAGCCGACTCTTTCTGCTGCCCGCTTGGTCGCTAGGGCCGATGCGTGTCGCCGCCGACAGCAGGAATGGCCATCGCGCTATTTCCGCGAGTTGATCACATGACGTGTGTGACAGCTGTCACAAGCTTGGGCGAGGTCGTTTTCGTATTCGCGCTCAGTGTGAATGCTCTCTATATCGTACAGCTTCCCAAGTCTCGAATTAAATTGTTCCCCCATTCTTCGGACACCTGGCGTGAGGTCATTCAACCGGCCGAACGACATCATGAATGTCGCGCCGCATGGAAAAACGCGGAAGGTGAACGATCGCGACGGCTCCGTTCGCATCAGAAGCGTCCGCCTGCTCAAGACGGCGCGGTACGCGGCCGGATGCACAAGAGCGGCCGCCGGCAGGCCGGCCACAGCCGGCGAGGCGGACCGGACGCCGACACAGCAGCGGCCGGGCAGGTGCCAACGCACCTGCCCGGCATGATCCATGACGCCGCAGCCGGCCTGCGGTCCGCGCGGCTGTCCTGGTGCGGCGGCCGGTTCACCGCGAGTGTCAGTCGAAGACGACGACCTGGCGGCCGATCACATCGCCGCGTGCCAGCGCCTCCAGCCGGTCGTTGATGTCGTCCAACCGCACCGGCGTGACCGTATGCGTGATCTGCCCCTGCCCGGCCAGGGCCAGGACCTCGGTGAGGTCGTTGTAGTTACCCCAGAACGATCCCGTGAACGTGCGCTCGCCGGACACGAACGGGAACAACGGCAGCTCCACGCGCTGCCCCATCAGCCCCACCGACACCAAGGTCGCCTCGTACGCCAACAGCGAGGCATTGAGCGCCAGTGACTCCGGAGCCCCCGAACAGTCCAGAACCCCATCGGCCTCCTCCCGGCCGGTCAGCTCCCGCAGCTCGGCCCGGACCTGATCATTGGTCTTACCCCGGGTGTTGATCGTGTGATCGGCGCCGTTCTCCCGCGCCACCGCGAGTTTGTCCTCGCTGCGGGCGAAGGCCACCACCGTCGCACCGCCCCCGAGCAACCGCGCGTACTGCACGCCGTAACTACCCAGCCCGCCGATCCCGCTGACGATCACCGTCCGCCCCGCCCCCAGCCGGCCGGTGGCCTGAAGCTTCTTCATCCCCCGGTACGGGGTCACCCCAGCGTCCACCAGCGGCGCCAGATACCGCGGCTCCAGATCGACGCCGGCGCCGATACCGATCACGTGCCGGCTGGGCACCGCGACGTACTCCGCGAACCCTCCGGGCGGACCGAACCCGATCCACCCCCCGCTGCCCGTGCACAGCTGCTCGTTGCCCTCGTGACATTGACGGCAGGTCCCATCTCCCCATGCCGGGTCCACCACCACCATGTCGCCCTCTGCCAGGCCCGCCGACGCCGGCACACCTGGACCCACCTGCGCGATGTGGCCCGCGACCTCATGGCCGGGGATGTAGGGGAAGGCCAGTTTCACCGGGAAGTAGCCGTCCAGCAGCTGGTAGTCGCTGCGGCACATGCCGGTCGCCGCGACCTTGACGAGCACCTCGCCCGGCCCCGGCTCAGGAATCGGAACCTCATCGATCTGCAACGGCTGCTTGTACCCGTGCATTCGAGCCGCGCGCATCCTCATGACGCCTCCTCGTCCTTCGTTCGTCGCTGTCGTCGAGTGACGCTAACCGCGGCAAGTGGAAGGCTTGTTGATGCTGACTGAACCGTTTCGCGGCCGATTCGGCAGCGTCGAACCTTGCGGTCACCGTTTCCCGGGCAAAGGCCAGAAGTTTCACCGCGAAATCGTTGGTGCGATGGCGTCCTCAACAGCTTGGTCGCCGGGACGCCCGGTCGCGATGGGCGGCGGGTTTCCTTCGTTCACTGGTCGTCAAGTACGGACCCCTTACAGTGCGGACATCAGCGAGGTGGCCGCCCGGCCGACGCCTGAGGCCGCGGGGACCGGGTAGGCGCCGACGTGCAGGCACGAAACGAGCGGCGAGACCGGTGGCGTCGACGGGGTCGGAGCGTCAGGTGAGCCGCCGACGCCCGGTGCGAGACGTGCCGGGGCGATGGCCCGTCGCACGTCCTTTCGGGCCGGCGAGCGAAAAGGAGACCATGTCATGGCGATCGCCACAGTCAACCCGGCGACGGGTGAGACGGTCAGGACATTCGAGGAGCTCGGCGAGGCCGAGCTGGAGCAGAAGATCGCTCTCGCGGACGAACGATGGAGGACGTACCGCACCACCGGCTTCGAGGAGCGGGCCGCGTGCATGTACGCCGCCGCCGACCTGTTCGAGAAGGAAGCGGACCTGGCGGCGGAGCTGATGAGTACCGAAATGGGCAAGACGCTGGCCGCGGCCAGGAACGAGGCGCTCAAGTGCGCTCATGGCATGCGCTACTACGCCGAGCACGCGGCCGGATTCCTCGCCGATGAGCCACTGGCCGACCCGTCGCGGGTCGGTGCGACGCGTGCCCTGGGCCGGTACCAGCCGCTCGGCCCGGTGCTGGCGGTGATGCCGTGGAACTTCCCGATGTGGCAGGTGATGCGCTTCGCCGCCCCGGCGCTGATGGCGGGTAACGTCGGGCTGCTCAAGCACGCCTCCAACGTCCCGCAGTGCGCGCTGTACCTGGAGAGCGTCTTCCTCCGGGCCGGCTTCCCCGAAGGCTGCTTCCAGACGTTGCTCGTCTCCTCGCGGAGGGTCGAGTCGATCCTGCGTGATCCGCGCGTGGTCGCCGCGACGCTGACGGGAAGCGAGCCCGCCGGCCGTTCCGTCGCCGCGATCTGCGGCGACGAGGTCAAACACACGGTGCTGGAGCTGGGTGGCAGCGATCCGTTCGTCGTGATGCCTTCGGCGGACCTGGAGCGCGCCGCGGCGACGGCGGTGGACGCGCGAGTGCAGAACAACGGGCAGTCGTGCATCGCGGCCAAGCGCTTCATCGTGCACACCGACGTCTACGACGCCTTCACCGAGAAGTTCGTCTCCCGCATGCGCGACCTCCGGGTCGGGGATCCGTTCGAGGCGTCCACCGACGTCGGGCCGGTGGCCACCGAACAGGGCCGGGCCGACATCGAGGAACTGGTGGCCGACGCCGTCGCCGCCGGGGCGAGCGTGCTGTGCGGCGGACGGCGTCTCGACGGCCCCGGCTGGTTCTACCCGCCGACGGTCATCGCCGACATCACCCCCGGCATGCGGATCTACCTGGAGGAGGTCTTCGGCCCCGTCGCCTCGCTGTACCGGGCGGCCGACATCGACCATGCCCTGGAGATGGCCAACGCCACCGATTTCGGACTGGGCTCCAATGCCTGGACCAATGACGAAGCCGAGCAGGAACGGTTCATCGCCGACCTGGAGGCCGGCCAGGTCTTCATCAACGGCAAGACGGTCTCCTACCCCGAGCTGCCGTTCGGCGGGATCAAGCGCTCCGGTTACGGCCGCGAGCTCGCCGCCCATGGCATCAGGGAGTTCTGCAACCTCAAGACCGTCTGGATCGGCGACGAAGGAGCCTCGTCATGAACGCCCGAGCCCGTGGCGGGTGCGGATCCGTATGCGCGGTTGCCGCGTGTGGCTGTGTTCGGGGTGGGGCGGAGGGCGGCACCTGAGGTCCATGACGGCGCCTGACGGGAAGCCGGAGGCGCTGGACGAGGACGCCCGGCGGCCGGCGCGGTGAGCGCAGCACGGGTGGCTAGCCGGGGGACGGCGGCCTTCTCTCTGCCCGATTCCGGTTGTTAACCTGGGCATATACGCCTGGAGCGCGAACGGGGGTGGGTGCTGATGACCAGTGCCCGGGAGCTCAAAGACAAGGTCGTGGACGCCTTCAATCAGCACGATGTGCCAGGCATAGTGCGCTGTTTCGCCCCGCAGGCCGTTTTCGTCTCACCCACGGGGCTGGCCGAGGGCAGAGAGCAGATCAGCTGGTACTACGAGCATCTGTTCGAAGGATTCCCCGACATCAAGTTCACCGCCTGGAACAAGCCGTTGCTCGACGATCCCGCGGTCACCGAGTACATGTACAGCGGCACGCACCAGGGGCCCTTCCTGCTCGCCGACGGCAGCGTGCTGCAGGCCACGGGCCGGCACATCGCGGTGCGCGGCGTGGCGGTGTGCAGCATCGAGAACGGCCTCATCACCACCGACCGTGACTACTACGACCAGCTGGAGTTGTACGCCCAGCTCGGCATACCGTTCAGGACGAAGATTCCGGCCTAGTGCCGTGCCCTCTCCGGGCGGGGCAGGACGGCCGTGACCCGCGCCGTGGCCGTCACCGGCGGCCGTGGCAGCATCGGCAGACGGCGTCCTCGTCGCGGTGCGGGTGGAACAGCCGGATCTCCCGCACGCGGTTCGCCTGGAGGAAGTTCACCCAGATGACGGCCGGCGGGCAGTGGAACGGATCGTCGGGTGGGCTGATGAGACTGTTCTCCCAGATGACGACATCGCGGCCGACCACCACATTGGCGGAGTTCTGTCGTACGCCGGCCTCGAGGTCGCGGTTCATCGCCCCGAGCAACCAGTCGATGCCCTGAACTCGCTTGCCCTTCATCGTGGTGACCTCCACCTCAGGTGAGCAGAGGTCTTTCAGCGCCTGTGCGAACGAGCCGTGCCGGGCGGCCCGCAGCGTTTCCTCCGCCTGCCTGCGGCGTACCTTCTCCTGCGCGGCCACGTCGTCATGAGCCATGTCCGCCGTTGCCAGCAGCGCTTGCGACAGCTTGGTCCGCGCCTGGTTCAGCCGGCTGCGCACGGTGCCGACCGGCACATCGCACAACTGCGCGATGTGCTCGTAGGCGGTGACGTCGGTGAAGTAACGCAGCATCGTCACCAGGCGCAGACGGGGCGAAAGCTCGTCGACGGCGTGCCAGACCCAGTCCCGCAGGGCATGACCGTGCAGCAGTTCCTCCGGATCGGGCTCCCCCCGAGGAAAAGTCAGTGTCTCGACATCTTCGACCGGTATCGGTGTCGCGGCGCGAAGCTGCATCCGGCAGGCGTTGCGGACGATCGCCCGCAACCACGGTGCCACGGCGGCAGGATCACGCAGATCTCCGATACGGCGCATCGCGATCATGACGGCGTCCTGGAGAGCGTCCTCGGCATCGGGACCGCATCCGAGGATGCTCAACGCCACCGCTCGCATGTCCGCCTGATGCCGGACCAGCAACAAGCCGAGTGCATGGACGTCACCGGCCTGAGCCTCGTGGACGAGGTCGACGTCCGTGACGGTCTCGCGCAGGCCACTCAACAAGCTTCCTTCCAGAGAGCGGAGAAGTACTCATTCGCGGCCGGCTGACGAGCTCGGCCACAGGGATCCATCTGTGCGCGGCCGGCATGAGTGATGCTCGGCATCCACGTGGCGCGAGGCCGCTTCCGGGCGCTATCTCCCGATCGAGGACCGCGTGCTCACTGCCCAGTTGACGCGCTCGTACAGGGGAACGAACCCCGCCCTCTTCATGTTGTGCAGGGACGAGTTGTGCGTACCCGGTGCCTCGGCCCCGGTCTCGGTGAAGATCACCCGGCAGCCGGCCGCGATGGCGTCGGAGATGCGCATCCTCAGCATCGCGCTCTGGGCGCCGCGCCCTCGATAGGGCGGCAGCGTGGCGGCACCCAGGAGTTGCGCCGTCTCTCCGCCGATGTACATTCCGGCCGCCGCGACCACCTCTCCGCCGAACCGGACCACGTAGGCGCGGACGTCGGGCCGCGCGGCGAAGGCGGCCGTCATCGCTACCAGCGGCTTCTCGGCCATGTCGAACCCGCGCATCAACATCGTGGCCCACTCCTCCGCACTGCGCGCGTCCACGCGCTCGACCGGCGGACCGGCGGACGCGGCCGGCACGCTGAGCGACAGGTCCCGAGCGAGTTTCACCGAGGACGGTCCCCGATACAGGCCGTGGTCGGCGCAGATCTTCTCCCAGCCGGGAGGCAGCACCGAGGGCGCGAGTTGCAGCACGGCCGAGGAGTCGTCGCGCGCCCGGTAGAAGTCGCAGACCTCGCCGATCAGATCGGCTGTGACCGGCCCGGTGAACCCGAAGCCCAGCGCCTTGCTCCAATAGCGCGCCGGATCTTCTCGCATCGACAGGAGGACTCCGCCCGCGAGCCTGGCGCACTCGATGCCCAGGGTGTCGCGCACCTCGGCCGGCGCGTTCGACTCGAACTGATACAAGGCCTCGGCCTCGGACCATTCGGCCCAGGACGGCTCTGGGCGCAAGAAGGTGACCATGAACTCTCCATGACAAGGCTGGACCACGGCTGCACAGCAGCTCGGCCCGAATAATGAGGGGAAACGCAGCGGTGTCACGTCGGAATGACGGAAGCCGCGGGTCGGCACAGTCCGCGTCGCTATTGATGCGGGCCGGCGGATGCATTCTTTCCCGTTGCCGTCCCGAAAGGCAAATCGCCGCCCTGCCGTGAATGGCGCGAGTAAACGATCAGGGCCGCCGTTACGGCTTATCGCGGCACGCCGAGCAGTAAGGGCAGGTGAGTTGCCGATCGCCGGTAAACCGTCTCAACAGCGGATTCGGTTCGTCGGACCGGCGTCGTGACGTTTATCACACGGGAGTCGTACGAGTATTTTTACGCAGAAGTCGCTGATCACCATCGGCCAATGAAGGGGAGCGCATTTCCCTGCTGAGTCGCCATTCACCCGGGCCTTCCAGGACGCCGTTCACGGCGCTCACCGTCGGCGTGCCCGCGGCTCCGGCGGGCGGTCCGGCACACCACGAACCGGCTTCCGCTGGTACGCGGGAGCCGGCTCGCATCAGGTGACGGCACGAGTCAGACGCCGACCGCCATGACCTCCAGCTGGATGTTGTCGATGTCCCGGAAGACGACGACCGAGTACACGAAGGGCTCCTTGACGCTCTGGATGCCGGAGTGCGCGATGCCGAGGCTGTCGAGCCAGTCCGACCACGCGACCAGCCCCGCACGCCCCTCCACGTGCAGGGAGACGTGGTCGAGGCCGGTGCGGACCTCGTCGAACTCCTCGCCCTTGTTGCCGGCGTTGTGATGCAGTCCGATGGCCAGGCCGGTGCGCGGCTCGATGACGAGCTCGGCGTACCCGGTCCATTCGCGGCCGTAGTGCGGGAGCGTTCCGTCCACGAGCTCGGCCTGGAAGACCCTCTGGTACCAGGTCACGCTGGCCTGCAGGTCCCGGACGGTGAAGGCGACATGGTGCAGGCCGCTGAAAGAGGGTGCGATCGCGTCGCTCACTGGGGTTCCTCGTCCATGAGTGGGTGTGGATGATGGTGTGCCGCCGGCCGTGGCCGGACAGTGCGCATCGGCGCTAGGCCGCCCCGTCGCCGGCCAGCGCGACCAGCTCGGTCGCGGCTGGGCCGGAGGAGGCCGGGTTCTGCCCGGTGATCAGCAGTCCGTCGGTCACCACGTACGGCTCGAAGTCGCCCGCTTTGGAGAAGTCCGCGCCCTTGGCGATCAGCTCGTCCTCCACCAGGAAGGGCACCACCTTCGTCAGGCCCATGAACTCCTCCTCGCTGTCGGTGAAGCCGGTCACCCGCCGGCCGGCCACCAGCGCGCTGCCGTCCGGATTCCTCGCGTGACGCAACACTCCGGGCGCGTGGCACACCAGCGCCAGCGGCTTGCCCGACGCCGCGATCCGCTCGATCAGCCTGATCGACGCCGCGTCCTCGGCGAGATCCCACAGCGGACCATGCCCGCCGGGGTAGAACACCGTGTCGAAATCATCGGCCGACACGGTGTCCAGCCGCACTGTCGCCGCCAGCTGCGCCTCGGCCTGAGCATCGGCCTCGAACCGCCGCGTCTGGTCGGTCTTGAACCGTTCCTCGTTGCTCTTGGGATCGAGTGGCGCCTGCCCGCCCTTCGGCGAGGCCAGCGTGATCTCCCACCCGGCGTCCTTGAACCGGTAGTACGGCGCGGCCAGTTCCTCCAGCCAGAACCCGGTTCTCCGTCCCGTATCCCCCAGTTGGTCGTGCGAGGTCAGCACGATCAGAACCTTCACGATCTCGCTCCTCATCTCGTTCGCGGACACTCTCGTTCGCCGACGTCGCGCGCTTGTCCGAAATGTACGGGGGGCACTCTTGACGAATACTGAAAGCACTGTTGACGGCGAATGGATACGGAGTGGAGGTGTCACTCCACGGCGTCTGATGCCTGGAGGCGACACGATCGACGGCCGGTCAGGCGTTTACCGAGTTCTGCCGGAAACCTGCCGGTGTGGCGGGCGAAAGGAGGGGCCGCGTGCGCAGGCGGCGCCGCCGCCCTTCGATGGGTCCGACCTCGAAGGACGCGGCCGGCCGCAGATCGTCGGGTCACCCGTGCGCCGTCCAGTGGCCGTCGACCGGCGCGACCTATCATGCCGGGCATGGCTACCGAAGACAGCAACCCGCGCGTCCTCGATGAGGAGCAGGTGGACCGTCTCGCCCGCTACGGCGAGCCGGAGGAGGTCCAGGAGGGGCAGAACCTGTATGCCTCCGGTGACAGTTCCTATGACTTCTTCCTGTTGCGGACGGCGACCGTGGACGTCTTCAGGGACGCCACCGTGGTTGAGCCGGAGCACCTGGTCCACCGTCGGGAACCGGGGGAGTTCCTCGGCGAGCTGAATCTTCTCACCGGTCAGCAGGTCTATCTGACGGCCCGGGTCGTGAGGGCCGGGACCGTGGTGCGGATCGCGGCGGCGGAGTTGCGCCGGGTTCTCGCCGAGCAGGTCGACATCGCGGACGTGCTGATCGAGTCGTTCCGGGCGCGGCGTGATCTCCTGCGATCGTCGGCCGGCAGCGCTCTGGAAGTGGTCGGCAAGCCTGACGCTGCCGAGACGCTCAGGTTGCGCACGTTCGTGACGCAGATGCTGCTGCCGCATGCATGGCTCGATGCGACGTCGCTGTCCGGTCGTGCGCTGATGAGATCGATCGGCGCAGCCACGGACGATCTTCCGGTCGCGGTGGCGGGCGGAACGGTGCTGCGCCGCGCCACTCCGGGGACGGTGGCTGAGACGCTCGGCCTGACCTATCATCCTGCGGCGTGCATCCCGGATCTCGTGGTGGTCGGCGCCGGGCCGGCCGGGCTCGCCGCCGCCGTCTACGGTGCCTCCGAGGGGCTGGCCACCGTGCTGCTGGACGGCAGCGGGCTCGGCGGGCAGGCCGCGACGAGCGCCCGGATCGAGAACTACCTGGGCTTCCCGCAGGGCGTCAGCGGTGAGGAACTGACCCGGCTGGCGATGATTCAGGCACTCAAGTTCGGTGTGCAGATCTTCTCGCCCTGCAAGGTCACAGGGCTGGACCTGTCCGAGGAGCGGCGGCCGGTCGTGCTCCTCGCCGACGGCTCCCGAATCGAGACCTCCACGGTGATCGCCGCGACCGGGGCACAGTACCGGCGCCTCGACATCCCGCGGTGGACGGATTTCGAGGAGAGCGGCTGCATCCGCTATGCGGCGACGGAGCTGGAGGTGCGCCGGTACGACTCGCAGCCGGTGGCCGTGGTCGGCGGCGCCAACTCGGCCGGGCAGGCGGCTCTGTCGCTGGCCGCTCACGGCTGCACGGTGCATCTGGTGGTGCGTTCCGGCGACCTGGGGGCGAAGATGTCGGCGTACCTGGCCAACCGCATCCTGGCCGACCCGCGGATTCATGTCTGGACCGGCAGTACGGTGCGGCGACTCGGCGGGGACGAAGCGCTGACGTCGGTCGTCATCGCGAGTGCCGATGGCCGCTCGCAGCGGCTGGATTGCCGGGGACTGTTCTGCTTCATCGGGGCGGCGCCGGCCTCCGAGTGGATGGAGGGTGTCACCAAGGACGCCGGCGGCTTCGTCCTCACCGACAGCCGCCTGCCCGCGATCGGGCACAACACCAGGCTGCCGTTCCAGACCAGCGCAGCACATGTCTTCGCCGTGGGAGACCTCCGCTCAGGCTCGACCAAGCGCGTGGCCACGGCGGTCGGTGAAGGAGCGGGCGCCGTCTCCTCCGTCCACACCGTCCTCGGCAGCTGAAGTAGCGGCCTTTCAAAGAGGGCTGTGGACACCGGCGTCCGAATTTGCGGGGGACAGCCCGATTGCGCTGGGTTTCACGATGCCGCTGCGGTTGACTTGTAGCGCTCAAGCCTCGTGAAGGATCGCCATGCCCAATTCTCGGCCCTTCCGGTCACGGCCGGAGGATTCTCCGCCGCTCTCGGCCGTTGTGTGTATTTTTACCGGCTGTTCCGGCTGATCTCTCGCGGCGTCCTGGGCGTACTGTCTTTCGGTGCTGACCGAATTTATTCAGTCTTTGAGAGGTTTCAGCATGTCAATTTTCCAGGTTGTCGTTCCAGGTGTTCTGCTGGCTTCTGCCCTGTCCGCTCTTCCCGCTTCGGCGCACGCATCCGGCGACGAGGTGTATCTCGCCGCCGGGCTGCGCGGCGCCGGCGAAGTGGGCACGACAGGTGACAAGGACGGCCGCTCGACAGTCGTCCTCAAGATCAGCGGTGACGAGATCACGTTCGCGATCCGATGGAACAGGATCGGCACGCCGACCGCCGCTCATGTCCACCTGGGAGCCAGGGGCGTCAACGGCGAGATCAAGCTCAACCTCATCACCACGCCGATGCCCAAGGGCGTGCTCGGCGTCAGCGGTACCGTCAAGGCCGGGCCCGATGTGGTCAACGCGCTGCTGGCCGGGCCCGACGGCTTCTACGCCAACCTGCACGACGCGAAGCACCCCAAGGGTGCGCTGCGTGGGCAGTTCCACCGGCTGAGCAAGCCGATCGACCTGCGCGGGGTACTGCACGGCAGCAACCAGGCCACGCTTTCCGCCGGCGCGAGCGGTGCGCAGGAGGTCCAGGAGAACGACGGCAAGAAGCGCGGCGACCAGGACGGTCAGGCCGTCTGGTGGTTGCGGCGTAGCGGTTCCGCTCTCGCCTATACCGCTTCCTGGTCCAAGCTCGGCGCGGTGACCAACGGTCACGTGCACAAGGGCGCGGCGGGCAAGAACGGGCCGGTGGTCGCGGACCTGTTCGCGGGCAGTCTGCCGGCCAACCTGACCGGCGTCGCCGGCGAGACGCCGCTCAGCGGCAAGATCGCCAAGCGCATCACCGACGAACCCGGCGGCTACTACACGAACCTGCACACGACCGACTTCGCCGGTGGAGCGGTCCGCGGCCAGCTGTCCGACCAGAAGTTCACGCATCCGCGGGCCGTCACCGCCGACGTGCGGCGCGGCTCGCAGATCTACTCCTGCACCCGGCAGCCGTCCGGAGCCTTCGCCTCCACCCAGCTCGGCGTGACGGCCAAGCTGCGGCGTGGCATCGACCACTCGTTCGTGACCCCGGCCGCCGGTCCGCCGCAGTGGATCGCCCCCGACGGCAGCGCGGTGCGCGGCACGGTCGTCACCAAGACGCCGAACGGCGACGGCAACATCCCCGAACTCGTCCTCGACGCGGCCCAGACGGGCGCGAAGACCGGGCTGCTCGCGCACGCCACCCAGATTCTGCGCCTGAACACCGTCGGCGGCGTCGCTCCCACCGGCGCGTGCAAGCCCGGCTCCGAGGTCAAGGTCGCCTACGGAAGCGACTATCTCTTCCTCGGCTGAAGCTCCGCCCGACGCCAGGAGCCCTCTTTGCGGAGCAACGTCACTTTTCTCACCACGGTCGCCGTCGCGGTCTTCCGCAGAGCCCGTCACCTGTACGCGACCGCCGTGATCGAAGATTCACCGCCCACCGACCAGGAGGCTCCGCCACTACAGGGCGCCACGCGAGGGTGCACTCCCGAGGCGTGACATCGTCCCCGACTGGCTTCCCGGAGACGTCGCGCCCAGAAGTGGAGCCGAGGCTGAGCGGGGCCCTGCTCAGCTCTCCCAGGTGAGACCGAAAGCGTCGACGGCCGTCCACGAGGCGCCGATCGCGCAATGCGCCGCCAGACCCGCCTCCCCCAGGGCGGCGACGGCGCGGTCGCGGATCGCCGCGAGGTCACGGGCGTCGTCGGCGTCGGGCACCAGCCCGACGGCGTCGTAGGCCCGGGAGGTGAAGCCGAGCATCCAGGCGGCCTGCCGGTGATCGCCGTCGGCCGAGGCCAGCGCACAGGCGCCGAGCCCCAGGTGGGGGAGCATGGACCGGTGGCCTTCGCGGAACACCTGGTCGCGCACGTGAGCCAGCAGGACACGGGCGCGATCACGGTTGCCGAGACGCAACTCGGCCAGGGCCAGCTTGTGCTGCTCGGCCAGCACCATCGCCGGCAGTCGCAGCGCCTCGTACAGGTCGATGCTGGCGAGGTGGCGCTTGCGCGCCTCAAAGTGATCCCCGGCCCGGCGGGCCACCGCGGCCAGAACGTGCCGTGGCCGCTCCTCCCGGCGCCGGTCGCCCGCGAGCAGGGCGACCTCCAGGGCTGACCTGGCCATCTCTTCCGCGCGGTGCAGGTCGCCGGCCTGCAGGGCGGCGCGCGCCATGGTGTACAACGCCTCCACCTCGCCGGCCACGTCATCGCAGGTGCGGGCCCGCTCCGCCTCTGTCGTCGCCAGTCGCAACACACCTGCGAGATCGCCGCGGCGGAAGGCGGCGCGGGCCTCGTTCTGGAACGTCATGCGCCGCAGGCCGCCTCGAACGTGCTCGCCCGAGGTGAAACCCTGGTCGCGGCCTTGGCGAACACGCTGCCTGCCCGCATGACGGCGTACGGGCATGAAAGTCTCATGGGTTCCGGACTCCTGAGGTGGGATGCACGGCGGAGCGGGGCCAGGAAGGCCCGGCGTGGTGGATGAAGGAAGGCTAGTCGCCTATCCGGTGCGGGAAAGACCAGGTCGGCACCGCGACGAGCGTCCCTGTCCTGACCACGGACACCGCGACGATCGCATCGCCGAGAGCCGGATGGAGGCCCGGCTTCTGTTGCCGCGACCCCTTCTCGTGCCCCGGTGGCCTGCGGGATCGGGGTCGGTAACGGTGGAGCGCGGGTCTGCGGACCGTGTGCGGAGCACCGCCGGAGGCGCCCCGCGCAGGGGGCGTTTCCTGGCGACATCACCGTCCGAAAACTGGTCTGTACGTGCTTTCACCTGCAGGAGGACGGTGTGGCCAGGCTAGGCTCTGGCATGGCCGAGCAAGACGACACGTAAGGCTCTGAAGGTGGGACCGTGATGAACACCGTCAGGCCGGTGCCGCCACTTCGGCCGTTCCCACGTCCCGGTCGTGGGCTTGCTCGGTGGGACGCCTTGACGGGGGCCGCGGTCCATCGCCCGTCTCCGGCGGCGTGATTGACGGCGTCTCCGCGTTCCCGAACCGGCCGCCACTCTGCTGAGCAAGGGAAACCGCGGCAGGGGCGCAACCTTCTGATCAACGCTTGAGCGGCTGGACGTACCGGGCCGGTCCGTTGGTGGGACGAAGTTGAGCCGGGCCGCTCGACGCCGCTGAGGTCAGGAAAGTGCTGGTTTGAGCACATATGAGACCATATGCGTCTTTCTGCGTAGATCGGCCGGGCAGCCCGCTCTAACGTCTGGGACGTCTCTCACTGCGGCAGTACCGACCAAAGGAATGCCCACATGCCCTTCATGCGCCTCCGCGCCACCGACGACGGGTTCGCGGCCGGCACTTCTGCCCCGGCGGCCGGCATCGATCCAGCCGTCGTCCGTAGCGCGCATCCCATGGTCGACACGCCGGTCGGCGACCGCGCACTGCTCCTGGCCGACGGCACCGAGGCCGACCTCCACGCTCTGACGCCGCACTTCCGCCAAGCGGTCCACAACCTGCACGAGCGGTGTTCTGCCGCCTCGCGCCGCTTCCGCTACTTCTCCGCGATGCCGAGCCTGCCTCCGCGCATGTTCGACCGGCTCTGTGACCGCGGTCGCGGCATCTCCGTGGTGGCCTGTCACGACGGGCAGGTGCGAGCCATGGCGAACCTCATGTACTGCGCCGAACCCGGCACGGCCGAACTCGCCTTGCTCGTCGAGGACGCCTGGCAGGGCCGCGGCCTGGGCGCCCAGCTCGCCCGCACCCTCGTCGGCACCGCCCGTGACCGCGCCATGGCCGAGGTCCGAGCCAGCATCATGGCGCAGAATGAGCGGATGCGCCGCCTCATGATCAGCCTCGGAGCCGCCCTTCGCTACACCGGCGACCCCGGGGTCATCGAAGCCCGCCTGCCGCTGACCGTCAGGGCCTGAGGCTGGACGCGGGGAACGTGAGCTGAGGCGGGCGTGAACGGTCCAGGACGCCCGGCTTCGTCCGGGTGAGGCCCGCTCAACGGGGCAGTGCGTCCATGGCCCGTGTGTGCGCCGACGCGAAGCGGCGCTCCACCGTCAAAGCGGCTCCCACCACCGCACCCGCGCCTGCCGAGACCATGACCAGTCCGGTGACGTCGCTGACCGCGACCGAGAGCACCACCGCGATCAGCATCGCGCCCGTGTGCAGCGACTGGTCGAGCACGTACGGCGCCTCCACCCAGCCATGGCACTTCTTCAGCTCGATCAACCGGCGGACGATCCAGCGGCGGTCGATCACGGCGTGCGTGCTGGCCGACACCACGAGCGCCGTCGCCATGCTGACGATCTCCAGCGGCACCACCACGCACACCAGCGCCAGAGCCGCCGCCTGCGTAGCGGCGTAGCCGGCGACGTGCCGTAAGCAGGCGCCCCAGCCGGTCCACGGCGGCACTCCGGCGGCCAGAGCGTCCGGATGCGGGACGCTCTTGGCGGTCGCGACAGCGCTGCTCTGCACTACATGATCACCGACCTGGTGGCCCGCATACAGGGCGGCGAACATGACGGCGGCGAACGCGGCCGCGGTGGCATCCGACACGGGGGGTCCTTTCCTTTGTACCTGGCAGACAGTGAGGGGGCAGCTGCGCGCTTCCGCCAGAGGCTGAGCTTCGGCCGGCCAGTCTCGAGCCCTCAACGGCAAGGGGCCAGAGCGGCCTGCGGCCCGTGCTCAGGTCGTCACTTCCAGGGGAGTGCAGCGATCTTCACGAGGCGTTCCCCGACCCCGAACGGCTGAAGGGACAGGCTCGCACGAAGGGGAGGCGCTGGCCCCCACTCAGGCTCAGCCTGCCGGAGTACCGGCGAAGATGACCATGTACTTTTTCACATACCAGCGACCCATCGCTGCTACCTCGCTGAGCGTTCGCTCCCGCCTCCGGGAACGGACTCCGCCGCGGGCACCGGCGCTGGCGGCGCGCCGTTGCGGAGCACTCGGGCCAGCGAGCCGGGAGTGACCAGCGATGACGGCGAGGCGTAGAGGTTGGCCACCCGCTGGAAACGCAACGCCAGCTCCGGATCGCGAGCGGCGGCGGTGTGGAAACGCTCCAGGTAGGCGTTGAGCAGGCGTTTCTTCGGGTTTCACGGCGTTGGTGGCGTGATGCAGCCGAACGTCGTCGTCGACGGTGATCTGCCACGGCCCGTCCACCACCTTCGCGATCGGCTTGAAGAACGGCAGGGGTCGCAGGTCGGTCTTCAGCAGTTCCAGCGCCTCCAGCGCGGCGACCGTCATGCCCTGGCCGTACCTGGGATTGAACGCGCAGCCGGCGTCCCCCGTGACGAGCAGACCCTCGGGGAAACGGGTCAGCTGTTCGTAGCGGCGCCTGATCCCGGCCGGGTTCCGGTACACCTGCAACTCCCCGAAGGGCTGGGCGGTGGTGACGAGCTGGTGCAGATCGGGTGTCGGCAGATCGGCCGCGAACGTGGCGAACCCGTCCAGGCTGGGGTCCGGGGCCTGGCCCTAGCCGACCAGGGTGACGATCCAGCGGTCGTCCTCCATCGCCAGGGCCACTCCGCCGCGAGGGCTGTCAGGGGTGGGGGCGACGACGACGATCAGATCGCCGTCGAGGTCGCCGGGGCGGCGACGGAACTCACGCGTCCCGTACCGCACGTCCAACATGACGCGCTCCTCGGCCGGTGGCACGATGCCCAGCTCGTCCAGCCAGAACGGCGTGCGCGACCCGCGGCCGCTCGCGTCGACGACGAGGTCGGCCGGCATGGGTTCCCCGCCGGCGAGCCGCACTACGGTGACGCGGTCCCGCTCGACGAGCAGGCCCGTGGCGACGCTGTCCGGCAGCACCTGTACGCCGGGCAGCGCGGTGATCCGGCGCCGCACCTGCCCTTCGAGCATCGGACGGCTGGCGAGCAGCCCGGTCATGCCGCTCTCGACCCTGGCGTGCCGCTGCCCGCAGTGGATGTGCCGGGCATCCCGCTGCACGTCGCTTCTCATCGCGCCCTGTGCGACCAACTCGGCCGTGATCCCCTTTCGTAGAGGGGGAAGGGCAGGGTCATATCACTGCGGCAGCGCTGTGCCGCTCGGCGACGCAGCAGCCGGCGTCTCCGGCTCCGGGCGCGCAGGGGTGCGCCGTTCCGGCCGGCGTGGCCGCAGCGTCACAAGAGCCGGCATGGTCGGCCGCTGTCGGGTCGCCTTGGGGCCGTCGGGGGGAGGGGAACGCGCTCGGCTTCGCCGTCACTGCCCCGGGATTCAGGTTATCCACACAGTTTCGGGTACGGGGCGCCGGCGAGCATTGACGCAGGGGAAATTCCCCCGACAGCGCGGATGCCTTCGCTGAGGACACTTCACACGCGCGGGGAGAGGTGCATTCCGGGAAAGTGGAAGGCCCGGACAGTTCTTGTCCGCTGAACGGCGGTCCGCTGAGTGGGTGGTTCAAGACCGGAGCGCCGTCACGGAATTGTTTTGTTTCGGTGCGCGCCGAGGTCTTTCTAGATGCGGGGTGCGGGCCGGCGTGGACTGTTCGCCGGCCGCACCCTGATCGGCATCGACGAGAACGGTCAATCGAAGACGACTACCTGGCGGCCGATCACGTCGCCCCGGCCCAGCGCGCCCAGGCGGTCGTTGATGTCGTCGAGCCCGACCGGTGTGACGGTGTGCTTGACCCGGCCCTGGGCGGCGAGGGCGAGCACCTCGGTGAGGTCGTTGTAGTTGCCCCAGAACGATCCCGAGAACGTCCGCTCGCCGGACACGAACAGGAAGATCGGAAATTCGACGCTCGTGCCCATCAGGCCGACCGACACGAGAGCTCCTTCCGCTCCCAGGAGCGAGGCGTTGAGCTCGAGGGACTGCGGAGCTCCTGAGCAGTCCAGGGCGCCGTCGATCTCGCCCCGGCCGGTCAGCTCCCTCAGCTCCGCCCGCATCTGGTCGGGCGTCTTGCCACGGGTGTTGATGGTGTGGTCGGCACCGTTCTGCCGGGCTACGTCGAGCTTGTCGTCGCTGCGGGCGAAGGCCACCACGGTGGCGCCGTCGCCGAGCAGCTTCGCGTACTGGACGCCGTAGCTTCCGAGCCCGCCGATGCCGCTGACGACGACCGTGCGTCCTGGGCCGAGCCGTCCGGTCGCGCGTAGCTTCTTCATACCGCGATAGGGGGTCAGCCCGGCGTCCACGAGAGGCGCGAGCTGGTGCGGCTCCAGCCCCGCGTCCGCGTCGATGCGGATGAGGTGGCGGCTGGGGACCGTGACGTACTCGGCGAATCCTCCGGGCGGGCCGAAGCCGATCCATCCGCCGCTTCCCGTGCAGAGTTGTTCGTTGCCCTCATGGCACTGGCGGCAGGTGCCGTCGCCCCAGGCGGGGTTGACGACCACCCGGTCCCCTTCGGACAGGCCGGTCGATCCGGGCACGTCCGAGCCCAGCTCGGCGACCTCGCCCGCGACCTCATGGCCAGGGATGTAAGGGAAGGTGAGATCGAGGGGGAAGTAGCCGTCGATGAGCTGGTAGTCGCTCCGGCACATCCCGCACGCCAGCACCTTGACCAGCACTTCGTCCGGGCCCGGTACGGGCACCTGGACCTCGTCGATATGGAGTGGTTGCTTGTAGCCGTGCATCCTTGCTGCGCGCATGTCCATCACGCCTCCTCTCAATCCTGTTCGGATCACAAGACACGGAGTTCGCGTACAGGCTCAAGGTATCCGTAATCGCCATAAACGTGAGGAAAAGGTAAGCAATCTCGCATTTGCTCGCTTTTGGTATCACGCCTCACCTGTACATAAGGGGTACAGCCATTACCTCGCCGTGGAAATCCGTTCGAGCTGCGGCCTTAGCCTGAGAAGGGATGACCGATGGGGGAGGCCACAAATGATCACTCGAGCCGTGGTGGGTGCTGATCCGTATGCGCGGATGCCGCGCGTGGCTGCGTTCGGGGTGAGGAGCGGCACGGTGGGTGATGGTGATCCGTGGCCGGTGGCGCAGATGCATGTGAGTGTGGGTGGTGGGGATGTGTCGCCGGAGTTGTCGTGGTGGGGGGCTCCGGAGGGGTCGTTGAGTTTTGCGGTGACGGTGCTGGATGTGGATGCGCCGACGGGTTCGGGGTTCTGGCATTGGGCGGTGGTGGGGATCGCGGGTGGTGTGTCGGGGTTGCCGGAGGGGGCGGGGGATGAGCTGGGGTCGGGGTTGCCTGAGGGGGCTTATCAGTTGCGCAATGACATCGGTGAGGCTCGTTTCATGGGTGCGGCTCCGGCTGCGGGGAGTGGGCCTGATCGTTATTTCGTGGTGGTGCATGCTCTTGATGTCGAGGACATCGGTGTGCCGGCTGGTTCGACGCCGGCGTGGCTGGGCTGGGTGATGTCGAGTCATGTGCTGGGCCGGGCGATCCTGGTGGCCACCGCCGAAATCCCCGCCTGAGCCTTTCAGCCGAGGCGTGGGACTCCCGTCCCGCATGGTCCGTTGACCGGGAGTGGTCCGGGCCGGCCTCCGGGTGTCAGCAGAACCGCTTCACGGGGTCGACCTGCTTGTTGTAGCGGCCCAGCGAATCGAGCACCTGGCCCTGTTGAACTCGGACGAGAGTCTTGTCGTAACGGTGGCCGTTGGAGCGCTTGTTGCGGTCGTCATGGTTGATGAGGTTGACCCGGCTGCCGGTGTTGTTCCAGACCGACGACATCATGTCGTTGAAGCCATGACGGCCGAGGTCCGGGTAAGTTGCCATGGACAAGCCCGGCCCTCCTGGCCGGGCTTGTGTTTGCCGACTGATCTCCTGAGAGAGCTGTGGTCAGCAATAAATCGCGGTACCGGCGCCTTTATATGCCTCGAGTGCTGCTCCCGCGAAAGCGTTGCTGCTGCCGGGACCATGGCGCTCCGTTATCCCGTATTTCTCGGCCAGGTAAGCCTCGACTGTGTTGCGGATACTGGGCACGTCACTGCAGACCCAGTTAACGACCTTGTGTGCCGACTGGATGGCGTCCTGGTCCGACATCTGGGTCTCCGGGAAGCCAGCCGCCCGGAGTTTCTTCAGGAACTCCTCATCAGGGTCCGCCGCAGTCCTCGGAGTTGTTGGAGTGCTGCCTGTTACCCCAGCTGCGTGGGCTGGAGTGGGTGTAATAGCTGCCGCGGTTGCAGCTGTCGAGATCAGAACCATGAACGCTATGGCTGAACGGCTGCACTTCTCGTACCTTCTCATCCCTGGCCTCCTTGAGATATCATTCCGATGAATGCCCCGGTGCGCAGCGCTGGTTTTGTCGCCGCCGGGCTCCACTGAACTGATTTGCGGCCCCCTAACCTTGTGCTGTGGCTTCTCAGCCAGGCAGTCCGGGAGATGCCCAGCGAAGTAGGGCGGCAGCGCGATGGCCTTGTTACGACGCTTCCCGACCTCCTTTCAATCTTAGGGTGGGGGAATGCTACAACTTTGGAATCCCTCCGGGTACCCGTAGACGATGCGCCCTTCATTCCAGTCAGTGCTAAGGCTCGGATCATTCGCTGGAGGATTAAAAGAAGTTCCTTTGAGGCAATGGGATCGGCCTAGATTCCATCCATTCTGAAATCCCTTCGTGCAGTCTGCCGACGTGTCCGGGCCAGGGGGTAACATCCGGCCCTGCTGACAGCCGCCTTCGTTGTGCGGCTATTCGCTGTTGCTTCCGTGGCACTGGCGACGATGATTGCTGAGGCCGGAAACGCCTCAGGCAGCGTGACCGCAAGGGTAGTCACGAGCGCCGGGCTGAGCAAGATTGGATATGTACTACGCATGCCACCCTCCTTTCACTAGGGAGATAAGGTCATCTCGCGATCTGCTGGCGGTTGCCCTAGCAGTAATCCGATTTCGGGGTAGCGAATCCGATTCTAACTCCGGCTCTCCTGGGATACCCAATCGGGACGGATTAAGTCGCCCATTCAACCGCCGTAGTACGGCAGGCTGGCCTAGGTAGTGGTGACCGTGCGCGTGTGCGCCTCTTCGATCTAATAGTCCGTCTTGAGAGGAGGAGCCGGTCTGTGCATCCACCACCACCGGGAATCTCTGCATTGATAGCTGTGCTTCCCCACAGCGATTACCTGCCCTTCGAAGTGCATCTTGCCTTTATAGACGCAGTCTGTTGTAGTCCTCGGAGTTGCTGAAATACTGCCTATCGCCGCCGTGGCGATGGCTGGAGTGGCCGTAGCGATCCCGATAGCCGAGATCAGCCCTACGGTTGCCGGAGCAGAACGGCTGCGCGTCTCGTATCGCCTCATACATAGGCTCCTTAGGATGCCCGCAGCCAGACCGCGGGCAATGGATGACCGGCGTAGGCGATGCAGTGAATGCCGTGCACGGCATCATTTCAGTCGCCGTCGGCTATTGAGCTGGCGCTGTGGTCCCACGGCAGTGGGTAAGCAGGAAATTTGCACAGATGGGACTACAGCAGTCATTAGCAGTGCAATCGGACTGAACATTGTCAGATAGCGACTGATCATTGCCTCTCTCCTCCCTGCTCGGCCAGATCCGAGCCGATGAGATCATCGAAAATGGCAGCCGGCAGTCCAGTCTTGGCCTGGGTCTCCTTGGAGCCCCCTCAGTCCGGGCGGCGGGCAACGGAAACGGATGGTGTAGGCGGTCCAGTGAATGCCGTACAGGAGCGCAGGTTCAGCCGACTCTATAGTCCCAGAGAAGACTGTCCAGGGGGACGCGTTGCAAATGGCAGCCCCTGGGCGCCTCTAACAGGTGTACTCAGCGATCCGCTTACTAGCCTCGCTGGCACCAGCCGATGTTCTTGTAAGGACTCCCACTCGTTACAGAGCTCCTCGCGGATGTATTGCGTCCAGCAGGCCTTTTTCTTCTTCCGGTCTGTGATTGTGAAGTGCCAGATATAGTATTTCTTCTTGTACTTCGAGTAGGTCTGTGTTGGCGTGGCGGACTTGTGATCGCCGCTGGTGTAGCTGAACCCGCGTGTGTCGCCGAAGGCAGAGTTGTGTGTGCTTACGATGCTACTGGTTGTGACAAGTACTGCTGGCATCAGTAGGGCGGCTAGGTAGAGCTTCTTATCGAGCATGATGATCCCCCCGGAAGGCGATCTACGGTGCTCGCAAATACGACGATGTTTCCCGGTTGCCGAATAATGGTCCCTCCCTCTCCCCTCACGAGAGGGATTTAGCGAACTATCGAGGAGTGCAGAACTTCTGCATACCCTCATCAAACCCCTTGTAGTATCCGTCCCTGTACCCGTAGAAGTAGCCTTGACTGTAGGCGTTTCCTTCCTCCACCTTGGGCCACGGCTTGTTGCTGCCAGCGCAATGTTCCCGCGTTTGCTTCAGTGCAGCCGAATACCCGTCCGAGCTCCCTTTCTCGTAGCCCTTCTGGTACGGAGGTGGTGGTTCTGCCGCGATGGGCTGACGGACAAGTTGCGTCCTCGGACTCTCATTGGTTGACGCCTCAACGGCAATCGGCGCGATCGCTATTTCGGCGACGAGTGTCGAGCCGAGGATGATGCACTTCCCAGTGCAGCGCATGGTTTCTCACTCTCCTCTGGGAGATTGAACGCGAGGTTTTGGATCGACGCTGCCTTCCCAGCGGGCTGCGTCTCCTGCATTCGCTCAGATGCATCCCTTTCGCGGATTCTGGACGGCACGCACGGGTGCGCTTAACGGCCAGCTTAAGACGCTGTTCTGGATAGAACGCAATGCCCCGAGTCCAAAGGATTCTTTTGGTGCTTTACGTGATGAGATAGCTTGGCTATGAACTTGGTGTGGGACCCGCCACATTTGTGGAGTCTTGACCATCAGATAGGTTCTTTCCGCATCAAGGTCTTGAACCTGTCGTGCTGGCCGGCAAGTCTGCTGGTCGCTGATCAGATGTCGCGTTCGATTTCTTCGGTAGGGTGGCGTACACGGGCTGTCAGCATGGGCCTATCGGGTCTCTGCGGCCTCGGAAGGGGAGCGCGGTGACTTCACTGGCTACGGCGAGCTTCCCAATGCCGTTTAGATAGGAGATGATCATGACGTCGCTTGGGCTGCCGATGGCGTGGGTAAGAGTGCGACGGTCGGCGGTCCTGCGTAGCGAATGCCTTGTCGGACGGACGCCGTTCACGGTAGCTGCTCTTGCGTGAGCGTTTGACGGCTCGCGGGTAGGAGCGATGGCAGCGGTGCGGGTTGGTGTTGCGTCGGTGGGCGACCTGGTAGAGGCCCCGAGTCCAGGAGGCGTCCGGCGGCTCAGGGGGAAAAGGCCGCGCGGTCGGTGACCGAGCGGCGCACGATGCGGACGGTGCCCAGGAACTTGATCCGGTCGGGGTCGATCCCGGGCTGTGGTGGCGGCGGTGCAGATCAGCGTGCATAACGCCCAGTGGGTGAGCAGGTAGGCTCAGATTTCCTGATAGGTCAGCTCGGGGGTGCGGGAGCGCAGGATACGGCCCGGTCCGCGCAGATGCGTCTTCAGCTGGTCGATGCCAGTTTCGGCCTCCCAGCGGTCATGGTAGCAACGGGCCAGCTCTTCGGCGGTGGCCTCGGCCGGGTCGAGAAGGTTGGTGATCAGCCGGATGTGCTCGCCCTGGCGGTCGGGCACCGTGTAGTCGACCACCCGGACGATCACCGCATCGTCGGGATCGAGGTCTCGGCCCTGGCGGGCGGCCTCGCGCAGCCGGTCCTTCTGCGAGCGGCGCAGGCCGGCGGGTTTGCTGATGACGGCGAGCCAGGACCCGTCCTCCAGGTCACGCAGCCAGTACGGGCGCAACCGGGCCTGAACCCGCCAGAGCAGGTGCGCGCCGCTGTGACGGGCCTGGTTCCAGGCGGGGAAGCTGTAAAAGCCGCGGTCGGCGGTGAGCAGCATCTCCTCGGTCGGCTGCTGATAGAGGGAGAAGGCGAGGGTCTGCTCGCCGGCCCAGCAGCCCGCTACATCGGCGGCCACGATGGCGTGGCTGGCGCACTCGCTGATGGCGACCACCCGGGCCTGCGGGAACGCGGTCTCGTACCCGCCCGCGCTGTCGCGGCTGAACTCGGCGACGTTGGCCTCGGTGTCGGGCAGGTCCACCACGAACCCGTCGATCGCCATCACCCGCCGGCCGTGCAGCCACGCGCCCGTCGTAGACTCGATTGCCGCAGGCCGGGCGACCTGCTGGAACACCTCTTTGACCGGCTCAGGTCCCAGCCGCTGGCGGGCTTGGGCGATCGCCCCGCGGGTCGGTGCCAGCCAGCGTGCCCCCGGCACCAGGGCCAGCATGCCCGTCAGCTTCTCGGCGACCTCCTCGTAGTCGTCATCCGGGTAGAGGCACAACGCGATCAGCAGGTAGACAACCACATGCGCGGGGAGCTTGCGAACGCGACGCTCCCGGCATCCGTGCGTGGCGATGGCTGCGTCCAGGGCCTGGCGAGGGATCAGCGATGTCAGCGCGCCAACCGCGACCAGATCCGTCAACCGTCCCGAACCGCCCGCATCACCCGACAAGATCACCGAACGACGCTACCAGCAAGATCGCTATCTAAACGGCATTGGGCCGAGGTCCATCCACTCGTTGCACTTCAGGTATACCCCGATCTGCCTCAGGGGTGGCTCGGTCGTGAAGTCCTCCCCGGCCCAGAAACAGAAACTGCCCTTCTTGCACCAGGCTTGCTTGTCAAGCCGGTCGGCGGATGGAGCGACGAAGGTGTAGACGACCTTCCCGTTCTCGTAGCTGATCTCATTGACGGCAGTCCGCCTTCCCCCGGGAACGCGTTCGAGCTGCGCGGCGATCTGCCGGGTCAGCGCTGCCTCAAGCCGGGCCTGCCCCCGCTGCGCGACGGTGCCGGGGGCGTGCAGTACCGGGGCGTTCACGGCGCCAGCCGCGGCGGGGCTGAGACCGGCCGCGGTGAGCGGCGCGGTGGCGGCCACGCCGAGCGTCAGCAGCCTGACGACAGTGGTGGTCATCATCATGTCCTTCGTGGTCGGGCCGGTGGCGGCAGTCGGCGACACCTGCTCGGTCACAAGATGCGTCGAACGAGCCGGAAGTTCGATCTCATCGCGGCTGGAAGTCCGGGTACCACGGGGGCGCACTGCCGATCGTCCTGCTCGACGATGTCAGGAACGGCCGTGCCGGAGCGGTGTCATCTGCGGGACGACGGCGGCGAAGACGAGCAGACCGGCTACGGTCAGCGCCACCCCGGCCCAGGCCGTCGAGAGGGTGCCCAGGCCCACGGCCAGGGTGATCGAGCCGCCGACGGCGCCCAGCGCGTTGGCCAGATTGAGCGACGCGAGGTTGAGGGCGCCCATCAGGGTGGGGGCCTCGGGGGCGTACGTGGTGAGCAGCACCTGGATCGTGGGGATGGCGAGCATCATGGTCGCCCCGACGCCGAACAGCGCGGGCATGAGCACCCAGACCGTCCCACCCGCTATGACGATCACGAGCAGGAACACCAGGACGCTGGAGTAGCCGATCACGAGGCCCCGGTAGGGGTAGCGGTCGGCGAGGCGCCCACCGGCCTGGTTGCCCGCCGCCATGCCGAGGCCGAACACCGCCAGAGCGATGGGGATGAGCGAGTCGTCGGCCATCGCCGCGTCCGTGATGTACGGCCCGATGAAGGTGTAGACGGCGAAGATGCTCGAGATGCCGAGGGCGGCGACGACCATGATCACCCAGACCATGGGGCGGCGCAAGGCGCCCAGCTCATGGGAGAGAGGTCCCCCGTCGAGATCGGAAGTGGTCGGCACCCACAACAGGATGGCCAGGCCGGCGAGCAATCCGATCCCGGTGACCACGCCGTACAGGGCCTGCCAGCCGGCCTGTTGCCCGACGAAGGTGCCGAGGGGTGAACCGAAGATCGTCGCGACCGTCAGACCGGCCATGACGGTCGCGAAGGCTCTTCCGCTCTTGCCCGGACCGTAGACGTAGGAGGCGACGACCGCGCCGGCGCCGAAGTAGGCACCTTGGACGGTGCCGGTGATGAAGCGGGCTCCGATGAGCATGCCGACGTTCGTCGACAGCGCCGACATCAGGTTGCCGAACAGGAACAGCACGACGAGCCCGAGAAGCAGGTGCTTGCGGTTCAGCCGGGCGCCCGCGATCGTGATCACGGGGGATCCGATCATGACCCCGACCGCGTAGGCGGTCACGGCGTACGTCGCCTGCGGGATGGAGATGCTCATGTCGGCGGCGAAGAGCTGGATGATGCCGTTGCTGCCGAACTCGCCCGTGCCGATGGCGAAGGTGCCGAGCGCGAGTGCGAGCAGGGTGAGTCTGGTGCTCCTGGTGGCGCACTCAGGCGTGTGGCGCTCCTCCTCGGCTTCGCACTGCGCTCGGTAGGCGCTGGTGAGCACGAGCACTCCTTTCGGTGCCGCCGGGGGCGGCCGGTGTTGCTGCGGTGGGGAAGGCACGTGGATCTGCAGGCCCACGAGGCTACGGAGGCCGAGTTGACGAAGAGTGAAGCCGCTGTGAATCCGGCTCTCGCCTCTGGGCAGCCCCGCCTCGTACGGGCGCGCGGTCGGAGCGGGGGACCGGCGCGCCCACGCCCCGCGCGGCGTACATGCTCGCGAACATGTTCTCGGCCAGCGCCGCCGGCTCGCCGTCGAGCCTGGTCTCAGGAGTCCGGCCGGGTCATCAGGCGTCACGCCAGCGGGGGAAGACGGCCGCCTGCCCGACGAGCGCGCCATCTTCCACCAGGTTCCACATCGTGACGTCCTCGATCCAGAACCGGCGGCCGGACTTGGCGATGCGCTGTCCGCGGTAGCCGGTCGCGTAGTTCTTCTCGTGCACGGCGTCCAGGAGCCGCTGCCGGTCCTCGCGCCGGTCCGGCTCCGCCGAGAACCGGGACGGAAGGCCGACGAACTCGGCCCAGTCGTACTCGAAGCACCGTTGGGCGGTGACGTTGGCGTAGGTGAAGCGGGGATCGTCCGCCCCGTCATGGGCCAGGACGCCGAAGGGCGCGTCCTCGTACAACCAGCGTGCGGTGGCGCCGGGGCCTGCGAGCGGGGTGCCGACGAAGCGCAGATGGCAGTCCGCGAGCAGGGAGAAAAAGTGGTGATCCACGTCGAAACCGTTCTATGTCGATGTTTCCCGCATGAGCAGGAGCTCCACCGGCCCGGAGCCGCGAGGGCGCGTCGTCCGTCTCGTCAGGCAGCCTTGGCGCGTCTTCCCCGGAGGATGTCGAGGATGAGGAACGCGGCGAGGGAGATGCCCATCAGGGGCAGGAAGACGCTGACGATCACGGTCAGGAGCGCCAGGGGAGTCAGGGTGATCCAGTGCGGGCGGCGCCATCCGCCGCGCGGGGGAGGCATGGGGAGGCCGCCGCGCGGTCGTCGCCGCCACCACATACGGTATCCGAGCACGATGAGTGTCATGAGGCCGGCCGCGAGTGCCATGAGCAGGAGCTGGCCGGGCAGACCGAACAGCAGCCCCATGTGGGCGTCGATACCCCAGCGGGTCAGCTTGGCGGCCAGCGGGTAGTCGGCGAAGGGCAGGCGCGCGGTCACTTGGCCGGTGGCGGAGTCGATCGCTATCTGGTCCAGGTGCACGGGCCACTGTTTGTCGATCTGGCTGACCAGATAAGGACCGCCGGCCGCGGCAGGCCAGGCGATCTCCAGCGGTCCGGACAGCCGCGCGCGCGTGGCCGTTTCCGCGACGTGATCCACGCCGATCGCGGGGGCCGACGGGAGGTGGCCCCCTGGGTGGTGGGCGGCGTGCTCCCCGGAAGCGGTGGAGATCGCCGGGGTCTGCCAGCCGAGAGCGGCGCGTACGGCGCCGACGTTCGCTCCGGCGTAGGTCGACCAGGTCAGGCCGGTGGCCGACAGCAGCAACAGGCCCAGCACGGTCCACACGCCGATGCTGCCGTGCCAGGAAAGGACGCGCCGGGCACCGCTGGTGCGGCGCTCGGGAAGAATCACCTGGCGGCGACGACGCCGCCACCTGGTGAGCCACAGCAGCAGGCCGCCCAGTGCCACGACCCAGAGCCAGCTCGCCGCCAGTTCGCTGTAGAGGCGTCCGGGCTCGCCGAGGTGCAGGTGGCGGTGCAGAGCGGAGATCCAGGCCCGTACGGGAAGCGCGCCGGAGCTACCGTAGCTGTGCAGCGTCCCGCGGATGCGCGCGGTGTAGGGATCGACGAAGACGGCCGATTTGGTGCCGGCCGGCAGGCCGGGGGCGTCGAACAGGACCCGGGTGGTGCGGCCCGCTTCGGCGGCCGGTTGCACGGCGCTGACCTTGCCACGGGGCTGAGCCGCTTGCGCGGCCGCGACCTGCTGGGACAGGGGCAGCGGCGTTCGCCCGACCGGCGCGGTCAGTTCGTCCGCATAGACGACCTTCTCGATCTGGAGGGAGGCGGCGTACAGAAAGCCGGTGAGGGCGGCGATCAGCAGGAAGGGCGCGACGAGCAATCCAGCGTAGAAGTGCAGCCGCAGCACCAGCGGACGCAGGTCCGTCCAGGCCGGTCCACCCGTCTGTGGCGATGCCGGTCGCGGCGCGTCGGCCGTCCCCGGCGGGGACGACATGCCGGCAGGGGAAGTCATGAAGCGGTTCTCCGTTTGACTCGGACGCACGTATGGGCACGTGCGCGACGAAGGCGCGCGGCGGATGGCCCGGCCGGGCATGCCGTCGTCGGTGTGGCATGCCCGGCAGGGGTGGGTGGTCTACCAGCGGTTGCCGGTGTGGAGCTGGCCGCGTACGGCGCCGTCGGGGAACTGGGCGGTGTGGAGGTTGGCGTACCACTTCTTGGGGTTGGCCTTGATGTCGCGCAGGAGGCTGCTCTTGACCCGTACCGAGCCGGAGGCGGTGTTGCCGCGCAGGCGGCTGTTGGACAGCAGGTCGATCACCACCGGGCCGTTCACGCCCGCCTTGCCGCGGTGGATGTGCAGGGCCGTCGGCCTGCCGGTGTTACGCCACTGCACGAAGAAGTAGAACCGGTCTCCGCTGATCCGGAACTTGGCCGCGGCCACACCGTTCGGATCGTTGACCTTCTTGCCCCGCTCCGGCACCTCGTTCCTGCCGAACAGCGTGGCGGAGAAGTAGTACTTCCTGAACGAGGCGACCGAGTGGGTGCCGGCCGAGGAGGAGGTGGCCGTAACCGCCTGGGCGGTCTGGGGAGCGGCGGCCGCGGGTGCGGCGATCATCGTGCCGAGAGCCAGTGCGGCGACGGCTCCCGCCGACACCGCGCCAGCGACCTTGCGGCCTCTCGACATCCGCTCGCTGCTCACCGGCTTAAACGTGTTCATCATAACCCTTTCCTGACTGCCCTCGGATCTGGTTGTTACTCAGGACAGTAGAAAGGACACTAGTGGGATTTCTGTGCATAAATTCACGTAAGGCGTGTGATGAATGCCACATCCATCTTCGATCGCTTCAAACCCGCAGTTCAGATGCATGATCGCAATGATCGAATGCACTGCTGATCAAACGGCCGAGCATCGACGATCTTTGTTCGCGTCATTCTCCCGGCGCTCCGGAAAAACCCCTTACCGATGTCAGGAAATTTTATTTCCCTATTTCTCGGACGCCTGTCCTGAGGTCACTCCCACAACGGAATGTCTTTCCGTGTCCGCGGGAGTTCCCTGCTTGCGGGCGCCGGCGAGCCATGGTTCCGAGCACCCGCCACCCTGAAGTGACTTCAGCTCACATGTCCGCGTCACGGGCAAGGCCGCTCCTGGCGGTGGCCCGAAGCGGTCAACGGGCAGGCGGCTCGTCCCCGAGCTCCGCCAGGAACAGCTCGGCGCGGCGGGCGAACAGGTGGGCCTCACGCTCGGCGGACAGCGCGCGGGCTCTTTCGGCGGTGGCCCGGACGAGCGCGACGGGCTTGCCGAGCGCCTGCTGCACTCTCGCGCGCAGGAGCAGGAGCAGACCTTCCGGATAGCGCTGGCCGTAGGTGTCGAGGCAGTGGTCGGCCAGGTCAAGGGCCGCGGCCGCCTCCGCGAGCGCTCCGGCTGCCAGCCACATCTCGCCCAGCAACCCGTGCCAGGTGGCGACGCACGAACGTGGCGGGTCGAGCAGGAGCGCGCCGATGAGCCGCTCGGCCTCCGCGGCCGCTCCAGCCGGGTCCCGGCCGGTCACGGCCAGTGCCCAGCACCGGGCCAGCCGCTGGTAGGTGCCGAGAAAGACGAAGGAGAAGCCGGGATCCACGGCGATCCCCCGATCAGCCGCGCGCAACGCCCACTCCGGGTCGCCGACGATCACCGCGGTCCGCACGGCGATGGCGGACCAGATCGTGACCGCGTAGGGCTCCTCACCCGCGTCGGCCTCCAGGGTGTCGAACAGCGCCCGTGCCGCGTCGATCTCACCGTGCAGCGCGGAGATCTCCGCGAGCATGCCGGCCATGAGCAACTGCAGGTCGTGGCGGACCTGGTTGTCCTCACGCCGGGCCAGGTCGCGGAGCATGACGCGATTGGCTTCGGTCAGCAGGCGGAAGGACTCGCCGGCATTGCCCAGGTCCCACTGGTGCAGCCCCCAGGCCTCCAGACCGTACGCGTACACGATCGGATTGCTGGAGGCTCTGCCCTGGTCGAGCAGCCGCCGCGCCAGTGGGCCGCTGCGATCGAGCTCGATGCCCTGCTGGTGCACCACCCAGCGGGAGAACAGGAAGTCGGTGGCCTCGACCTCCTGGCCGAGGTCACGGGCCAGTTGCTCGGCCCGTTCCAGCAGTTCGGGGACGAGGTTGCCGTACATCGAACTCATTCCGAGAACCGCGGTGAGCTGCGACAGCGCGGCCAGTTCCACCTCCGCCAGACCCGCCGTCCGCGCGACCTCCACGGCTTGACGCAGGTGCCGCTCGGCGGCCTGGAACGCGGACTTGGACGCCGCACGGCGACCGGCGCGCACCATGGCGTGCGCGGTCCGCGCGGAGTCCGCCAGCGGGCCGGCGGCCCAGAGGTGGAAGGCGAGCCGCTCGGCGACGGACTCACCCTCCGCGTCGAAGTGCTCCAGGGCGTCGGCGACGCTCAGATGCAAGCTGGGCGTCCGCCACAGCGGCGTGGTCTCGGCGACCGACTCGCGGACCAGGTCATGCGTGAAGCGGAACGCGTACGGGTTGTCGGCGGCCGGGCCGAGCAGGCCCAGCGCTTCCAAGGGTTCGAGCCGGTCGAGACAGGTCGGGAGGTCGAGGCCGGTCGCGCGAGCGAGCAGGGCGAGGCTGACATCGCGGCCGATGAGCGCGGCGACCTGGAGCAGGCGCTGAGTGCCCTCGTCGAGGCCGGCCATCCGGTCGCGGACGACGTCACGCACCGTCGACGGCACGCCCGCCCTGGCCACGGCGTCCTGCGTGAGCACGCCTCCGTCAGCGAGCAGCCGCGACAGTTCCCGGACGAAGAACGGGTTGCCCGCGGTTCGGGCGTGGATGCTGCGTGTGACATCGGGGGCGGGGAACTGACTGGTCTCGCCGCGGACGACCTCGGCCACCTCGGCGGGGCTGAGCGGGCCGAGGTGGATGCGGCGATGGCCGGGGGCCCGGCTCGCGGCGGCGAGCAGGCGCGACAACTGGGTGCCGGGCGCGGGCGCGTGATCGCGGAGCGCGCCGATGAGGGCGATGCGGTCTGGTAGCCGGGTCGCCAGATGGCTGAAAAGCCGCAACGACGCGACGTCGGCCCACTGGAGGTCGTCGAACAGGAGCAGGGCCGGCCGCAGCGCCGAGGCCGCCCCGACGGCGGCCACGACTCGTTCGAACTGGCGGAACTGGGCGCCGCTGTCCGGCATCGCCGGTGCGGCGGAGCCGTCGCCGTGCGGGTCGACGAGGCGGCTGAGTTCGGTGGCGAGCCACTTGTCCCGCGCGGCGGCGGGCAGCGCGTTCAGGACCGTGCCGACCGCCTGCACCCACGGCCACATCGACGGCGTCCCGTCGCCTTCCAGGCAGCGACCCCACACGACGAGCGCGCCACGCGCCTCCGCCTCGGCCGCGATCTCCTCCAGCAGGCGGGTCTTGCCCACCCCCGGCTCGCCGTCCACGACGACGAGCCCGCTGCCACCGGCGAGCGCCGATTCGGTCGCGCGCCGCAGCACCGCGAGTTCCTCGGTCCGGCCGACCAGACCCGTGGCGGGCTGCGTCCCGGGGGCCGCAGCCGGCTGCCAGGACGCCGGCGGTCGTCCGGCAGGCTGCCCGTCGGTCATGCGGACGGACTCAGGCGCCACGGTCTCGTTCAGTACGTGCTGGTGGGCGGTCCGCAGTGCCGGGCCGGGATCGATGCCGAGCTCCTCGGCCAGGCGGTTACGGACCGTCTGGTACAGCGACAACGCCTGCGCCTGCTGCCCGGCGGCGCCCAGGGTGGAGATGAGGCTCGCGTGCACGGGCTCGTGCAACGGCGACATCGAGGCGGCCAGCTGCAACGGCGCCAGCACGCGTTCGGGCCGGCCCAGCGACACCGCCAGCTCCGCCGCCGCCGTACAGGTGGACAGGAACTCGCTGTCGAGCCCGGCGAAGATCGGCATGGCGGCGGGCCCGTAGGCCAGTCCCTCGCCCGCGGAGCCCTGCCACAGCCCCAGGGCCTCCACATAGCAGTCGAATGCCGCCTCTCGCCGCTGCTCCGTGAGGGCAGCCTCGCCGGCGTGGGCGCGCTCGCGGAAAACGGTCAGGTCGAGCATGCCGGTTCCGGCCACGAAGAGATAGCCGTTGTTCCGGCGCCGCAGATAGGAGCCGGTCCCGCGGATCGGCAGGGTGGGCTCCAGCAGCCGCCGCAACGCGCCCACGTACTTGTGGATGACGTTGACGGCGCTGGCCGGAGCGTCGTCGTCCCAGATCAGATCGACCAGCTCGCCCATGCTGACCAGCCGCCCCTCCCGGGCCAGCAGCAACGCGAGCAGGTAAGCCTGCTGGCGGGGGCCCGCGTCCAGTTCCACGCCGTCACGCCAGAGCCGCAACGGGCCGAGAATCTGCAGCCGCAGCAGGTTGCCGGATGCGGACCGAGCCGAACCGCCGGGCTGCGTCGGGTGGTCTCGCACAGCCATGCCGGTCAACCCCCTGGATTGATGTGACAGCGGATCGACTGTGCGGGAGACGGTCGCACGTACCCAACCCTGCGCGGACGAGTTTACGGCCCGAAATCCTTTGAGGAAATCTGCCGCACCCCATTACCGGCAGGCCGATGCGCGAGGGTCCGGTAACGCAGCCCAAGCTGGACGGCCGCGATGGATCCGCAGGACCTGGCTCTTCGCAGAATCGAACTTCCGGCCTGATCGAAGCATCCTGATGCCGAGAAGACGGGCGGCCGCGCCGGATGCCTGGATCGTCCGTTCTCTGTGCCGACTGATTCGACTGATTCGACTGGTTCGACTGGAAGCCAAGGTGGTGATCATGGCCGAGATGCTCGCAGCCCGGCTGCACATCCCCTCCCGCGAGATACGCATGGAGGAGGTGCCGGTGCCTGAGCCCGGCAGCGGTCAGGTCCGCGTCGAGGTGCGTGCGGCCGGCGTATGCCTGTCCGACGTGCACCTCACCGATGGAACCCTCACGCCCAGGCTGCTGAAGGGCGACGTGGTGACGCTCGGCCACGAGGTGTCCGGCGTCATCGACGCCCTCGGTGCGGGCGTGACCGGCTGGGCGGTGGGGGATCGGGTGGTGCTGCAGGCCGGTGAGGCCGACGGATCCGGCACCCGAGGCGTGGATTTCGACGGCGGCTACGCGGAGTACACCCTGGCCACCCCCCGCTCACTGGCGCCCATGCCCGCCGGCCTGCCGTTCGAGCAGGCCTGCATCATTCCTGACGCGGTCTCCACCCCCTGGGCGGCCATCAGCGCCACCGCGGCCGTCCGGCCCGGCGAGGCGGTGGCGGTCTGGGGCATCGGCGGGCTCGGCGCCCACGCGGTGCAGCTGCTGCGCCTCATCGGCGCGGCTCCGGTGATCGCCATCGACCCCCTCCCGGCGGCCAGGGCGCGCGGGATCAGCGCCGGCGCCGACGCCGTCCTCGACCCCGCCGACCCCCGGCTGCGCGAGATCGTCAGCACCATGACAGGCGGCCAGGGGCTGGATGCCGCCTTCGACTTCGCCGGCGTCGCCGCCGCTCGCGAGCAGGCCATGCTGCTTCTCGGCAAGGGCGGCCGGCTGATCGTGGTCGGCCTGGCCAACGGGCCGCTGACCGTGCCCAACGACATCGCACTGGCCTACTTCGGCCAATCCGTACGCGGCCACTACGGTTCCCACCCGGACCACCTGCATCAGCTCATCGGTCTCAGCGTGCGCGGCCGGCTCGATCTGGCCGGGTCCATCAGCGACGTTCTGCCGCTGGCGGAGGCTCCGGTGGCCTTGGGCCGGCTGGCCCGTAAGGAGGGCGACCCGGTCCGTCTCATCCTGCGCCCCTGATCACCGACAGCCGGGCCGGCGGGCTCGAAGCCGCTCGTGCTGGGGCCGAGCACGTCGTCCGGCCTCAGCACTGATCAGTTGCGGACGCGGTCGGTCGCAGGGTCGATACCCGCCTCTCGCAGAGCGGGATAAACCGTGTTAGAACGATCAAGGCCGGTGCGGTCGGCGATGGCCTTGACATTGTGTCTGCCGGCTCGCCACATCGCCACCGCGTACATGCGCAGCCGCCTTTTGGGGACCTCGCCGGTGGCCTGCTCGGCCTCCAGCGCCGCGTCCAGTTCGGCCAGAGCGTCCTGCCGGCCGGTATCACGTGGATCGTCGCCGTCCTGGATGCGATCGGGAACACCGGCGTCGTCGCGGTAGGGCGCCAGCCTTCGCACGCGCGCGGCCAGTGACTCCCGCAGGATGCCGGCCAGGATGTCGGAGTCTCCCTCGGCCCCGGCCAGGATTCGCGTCCAGACGGCGGCCGCGGTGGTGCCAGAGGTGTAGACGCGTACCGTCTGGCCGACGCCGCCTGGGGTCAGGAGTGTCTCCCTCTCAGGCGGAACGGTGTAGCGGTCGACGACCTCCCAGAACGTCAGGTGGTCCCCGCCGGGATGGTGGACCTGGTGCCGATACAGGCTGGCCCAGACGCCGCCTTCCCGGACGGTGATCTCCTCCGTGTCCACCCGGACGGCGGTCGCGACGCAGGCCTTGACGCGTGCGTCGAACTGGCGGGAGTTGACCGCGATGGCGATGCGGCTGGACAGCCACCGGGCCGCCGTGGGCCTCGTCATGCTTCTCCTCGAGGGTCGGCCAAGGGGAAAGGCCTCCCGGTGGGGTGCGGCGCGGGAGGCCCTGGTCACGGACGGCGGTCAGTTCTTGGCGGGCGGCCGGGCATTCTCGTGTCGGCGATGGCTCTCCGGCCTCGTCGCGGGACGTGGACCAGAGAGCGGGGGACGTATGATCATCCCCGGCTCTCAAGATGCGCCGACCATGCTGGAAGTTCGATTTCCGAGTCTCAAACCGCGAGACTCATCCGGCACCGCCGCCCGGCAGACGGTCCAAGGTGGCCAGAAACTCTTCCGCGCGCCGCGCGTACAGGTGGTTGCCGCGTTCGGCGGATAGCCTGCGGCACTTGTCGGCGATCGCCCTGACCTCGGCGACGGGTTTCCCGTTCGCCTGCAGCAGCCGGGCCCGCAGCAGCAAGAGCAGGCCCTCCGCGAAGCCCTCGTTATAGCGGCCGAGGCAGTTCTCGGCCCGGTCGAGGGCCGCGGCGGCCTGGTCGAGCGCCCCTGCGGTCAGCCACATCTCACAGAGGAGTCCGATGAAGATCGTGACACTCGCGCGCAGTGGATCGAGCAGGTTGGTGGCGATGAGCCGTTCGGCCTCCGCCGCCGCGCCGGCCGGATCCCGGCCGGTCTTGGCCAGCGCCCAGTACCGGACCAGCCGCTGGTAGGTGCCGAGGAACACGAAGGAGAAGTGAGGATCCGCGGCGATCCCGCGTTCCGCCGCGCGCAGGGCCCGGACCGGGTCGCCGATGAACGCCTCCGTCCTCGACGTGTGGGTGGCCCACACCGTGACGGTGAACGGGTCGTCGCCGGCGGCCTCCAGCATCGTGAGCAACGATCGCGCCCCTTCGACGTCCCCGTGCAGTGCGGTCGTCTCCGCGAGCTTTCCGATCATCAGCAGTTTCAGGTCGTACCAGACGGGGTCCTCCTCACGCGGGCCGCCGCGGGTCATCAGGATGCGGCCCGCCTCGCTCAGGCAGCGGAACGCCTCCTCGTTGTCTCCCTCGGTGAACTGCTGCAGTCCCCACGTCTGCAGGCCGTAAGCGCGTACGAGCGGATCGGCGGACGCCTCGCCCTGTTCCAGCATCCGTCGCGCCAGTGGCCTGCTGTGATCGCGCTCCAAGCCTTGGGCGTGCGCCGCCCAGCGGGAGTAGAGGAAGACGGTGGCGTCGAGTTCCCGGTCAAGGCTCCTGGCCAGTTGCTCAGCTCGCTCCAGCAGGTCGACCGTCGAGGTGCCGTACATCGTGAGCATCCCCCTGATCGCGATCAACTGCGACAGAGCGGACAACTCTCGCTCGGCCAGGCTCGCCTCCCGCGCGACCTGCACGGCGGTCCGCAGCTGCCGCTCGGCGGCCTCGAACGCCGACTTGATCGCGGCGCGGCGGCCCGCGCGTACCAGCGCCGTCACGGTCCGGCGCGGATCGGCGAGCGGGCCGGCGGACCACAGATGGTGAGCGACCCGTTCGGCGGCATGGTCGCCGGGCGAGCCGGTGCGCTCGAGTGCGTCGGCGACGCGTAGGTGCAGCCGGGACGTGCGCGACTGCGGGGTCGTCCTGGCGACCGCTTCGCGGACCAGGTCGTGCGAGAAGCGCAGGAAGAACGAGTTTCCAGGCGCGGGTTCGAGCAGGCCGAGCGCTTCCACGGGCCCCAGACGGTCAAGCGAGATCTGGACATCGAGATCGGCGACCTCGGCAAGCAGGCGGAGGTCGATGTCGCGGCCGATGATCGCGGCGATCTGCAACAGCCCCCGGGCGCCGTCGTCGAGGTCGGTCATCCGGTCGCGCACGACGTCGAGCACAGTGGACGGCACGCCGGCCCTAGCCGGCGCCTCGTCCTCACCGAGGACGCCGCCGGTGCTGAGGAGCAACGACAGTTCGCGGACGAAGAACGGGTTGCCCCCGGTGCGGGTATGGATGTCGCGGACGGCGTCCGGGCTGGGCCTCCGGCCTGTCTCCCCGCGGACGAGTTCGGCCACCTCGGCAGGGCCGAGCGGGCCCAGATGGACGCGGCGCTGGCCCGAGACCCGGCTGACCGCGGCGAGCATCCGCGACAACTCCGTACCCGGCACGGGCGCACGGTCACGCAGCGCTCCGACGACCATCGTGCGGGCCGGCAACCGCGCTGCCAGGTGGCCGAACAACTGCAGCGAGGTGACGTCGGCCCATTGGAGATCGTCGATGACGATCAGTGTCGGCCGCAGTGCGGAGACCTCGCCGACGACGGCCACGACCTGTTCGAACAGTCGGAACTGGGCACGGCCGTCCGGTAGGGCCCGTGCGGTGACGTCCTCGTCATCCAGGTTGAGCAGACGGCCGAGTTCGGCGGTCAGCCGGTTCTGCCGTACTGCGGTGGGCAGCGCCCCCAGCACCGTGCCGGCCGCCTGCACCCACGGCCACATCGACGGCGTACCCTCGCCTTCGAGGCAGCGGCCCCACACGACGAGCGCACCACCCCCTTCCGCCTCGGCCGCGATCTCCTCCAGCAGACGGGTCTTGCCCACCCCGGGCTCGCCCTCGACGATGACGAGCCCCCTGCCGCCGGCCAGTGTGGTCGCGGCCGCGTGCCGTAGCACGCTGAGCTCCGCGGCGCGGCCGACCAGCCCCGCGCCGGACGGCTCGGCGGATGGGAGCGTTCGTTGCCAGGGCGCGGGTGGCTGCCCGGCGGGCTGTCCGTCGGCCATCCGCACCGGCGGGGCCGGGGCGTCGTTCAGTACACGCTGGTGAGCGGCCCGTAGCGCGGGGCCGGGATCGACGCCGAGTTCCCCGGCCAGGCGGTTACGGACCGTCTGGTACACCGACAAAGCCTGTGCCTGCTGCCCGGCGGCGTCCAGGGTGACGATCAGGCTCGCCTGTACGGGCTCGTGCAACGGCGACATCGTGGCGGCCAGCCGCAACGGCGGTAGCACGCGCTCAGGCCGGCCGAGCGAGACGGCGAGTTCGGCAGCGGCCACGCACGCGGACAGGAACTCGCTGTCCAGGCTCGCGAAGATCGGCATGGCGGCCGGTCCGTAGGTCAGCCCCTCACCCGTGGAGCCCTGCCACAATCCCAGCGCTTCGACGTAGCAGTCCAGCGCCGCCTCACGCCGCTGCCGCGCGACGGCCTGGCCGGCGGCTTGGACGGACTCGCGGAAGACGGCCAGATCCAGCATGCCGGGCCCGGCCCTGAACAGGTAGCCGTTACCGCGGCGTTGCAGGTAGGAGCCGATGCCGCGGACCGGCAGCGAGGGTTCCAGCAGCCGCCGCAGCGCTCCGACGTACTTGTGGATGACATTGACCGCGCTGGCAGGAGCGTCGTCGTCCCAGATCAGATCGACCAGCTCGGCCGTGCTGATCAGCTGCCCATCCCTGGCCAGCAGCAGCGCGAGCAGGTAGGCCTGCTGCCGCGGACCCGCATCGAGCTCCTGATCGCCCCGCCACAGCCGCAACGGGCCGAGAATCTGCAGCCGCAGGCCGTCACCGGCCGCCGATGCGACCTCAGGACCCGCTGATCGAACTGGCACAGTCACGCCGACCGACCTCCTGGGCAGCTGAAACGGATCGTCACTGTGCGGCCCAGGCCGCAATACCCGCCCTGAGTGAGAGAGTGTATGACCTCGTCGCCGCTGCCCAATCCATGCTCGTGCCGGCGTTCTCGGGGAAGGCGCCGGACTGGATCGTCCAGACGCCGGCGTCCTCACCCGCGGCGATGAACGCGCTAAGCAGGGCGCGGCGGCCCCGAAGCCGGCCTGCCCGGTGTCCAGGGCCGCCCGGTAGACGGCCGGCACCTGGTCGGCGTCGGATGCGCGCATCGGCCGGATCTCCAGGCCCGGCCCGGCGGCGGGCTTGACCGCCTGGACGATCGTCGAGTCCGCGCCACGACCTCGTCCTGTGCCATGGGACGCTCCTTCGCTCACAGGTGGGCGCGGCCGGGACCGGCTTGCCCAACACCACGTCGGCGGCCGTCGGGAAGCGGCTCACGCACCGCTCGTTGATCCGGTACAGGCTGGCGGTGCCCTGCCGCTCGACCAGCACGAACCGCACCGCGGCCAGGATCTTCAGGTGGTGCGACACGGTGGACTGACCTACCCCGGACGCGACCACGATCTCGCCCACGCTCATCGGCGCGCGCCGCCGGGCCGACAGCGACACGATCTGGATCCTGGTGGCGTCGGCCAGGGCCTTGAACCAGCTCGCGTGCTCCTCGGCTTCCGCACGCGGCAGAAGCTGCTTCTCCTCATTAATCGTTAATCGTCGATAGTCGATGCATCGTCAGAGTGGAAGCTGTGTCAGGGCTTGTGGGCGGCCTTCTCGGCCAGGGTCTTGATGGTCGTCAGTTGCCTGCGGGTGATCAGGAAGTCCGCCGACTCCGACAGCAGCAGGTAGACCAGCCCGGGCAGGCCGGGCCGGCAGTGCAGGCGCTGGCGGAAGAGCAGGCGCGTGTGCTCCTCATCGCCGAGCAGCACGATCGTCCAGCTCACCGTCACGTGGAAGGCCCGGATCGCCAGGACGAGTTCGCGCCCGGGGACGATGCGCTCCACCGTGTAACCGCCCTCCACGGGTGGTGTCGGCAACAGGTCTCCGACGTGGAGTCGTTGCAGACCGGGCAGGATCTGGTCGGCGCTGGGGTGGTCGTCGTTGGTGATGTGGTCGTAGGCGTACCAGCCGGCGCGCGGATGGCCGCCCATCTGCGCGAGCCAGGGCCACACCGCCTCTGGCGGGGCGTCGATGGTGATGGCGCGGGTGGCGGCGACATGCGGTCGCGGAACGATGTCGTCGCCGGGGAGCGGCCGGGTGGTCTCGCCGCGGGTCGCGCCCCAGCGCAGCAGTCGTGGACGGATGAGCAGCAGGTACGCCGCCAGTGCGGCGGCCTTGAGGAGGAGCAGCGGTACGAGCAGGCGGCGGAAGGCGTTCATACTTCGATGGCACCAGGTCCCGTCGCCAGGCGGCAGGGGCGAAAGGCGGCGACCGGCGGGCCGATGGTCCTCTGTCCTTATTTGAAGCCGGCGATCACAGGCCGTGGATGCGGCGGCCGGTCACCTGCTGCGGGACGATGCGGATGTACAGGTGGCGCTCGCCGCCCGCCCACGGCGTGACGCCGGCCTCCGCCACCTTGGCCACCTCGTCGTCCGGCATGTGGTGGGCGGCCCCTTGGATGAGGACGCTCCAGCCGGCCCGCCGGACCTCGTCGATCCGGTCCACCTGGAAGGCGATCTTGACGTCCACCCCTTCCAGGCCGGTGCGCAGGTCCTGGTCCATCGGGCCGCCGCGGGCGGTGCGGAAGACGACGGCGCCGTCGTGGAACTTGTAGTTGACGGGCAGCACCGTCGGCCCGTGCGAGCCGCTGAACGCGACCCGCCCGATCCCGCCCGGCGCGACCAGGCGCAGGCACTCTTCGGTTTCCAGGACCTCCAGGACGGGTTCGTCCATCGCCGCGCCCTGGCCAGGCGGACGGTCGTGTCCTCCGCCCAGCAGATCCTCGACGGTGGTCTCCAGCGCCTTGGCGAGCCTGGTCACCGTGCCCCGGTCCGGAGTGCCCAGGTGCGTCTCCAGATGCTGGATGTATCCCGACGACATGTCGGCGCGTTCGGCGACCTGGTCGAGCGTGAGGCCGAGCCGGTCGCGGAGGTGCTGGATGCGACGTGCGAAGTCGCCGTTGCCGCTGGTCATGATGGTGTCCTCCAGGGAATGGTGGTGTCGGCGCCGCGCGGCAGGGTGATGCCGTCGACGCGGGTACGTACGTGGTCGGCCTCGATGGCGAGCCGGCGGCCCCGGAGGTGGATCGTCAGGGACAGCGACCCGAGCCGCTCGGGCAGCAGCGGTTCGAGGTGCAGGCCGTCGGGCCGTGGCTCCAGGCCCAGGTAGCAGCGCTGCAACATGTCGAGCGTGCCGGCCATGGCGCCGAGGTGGATGCCCTCTGCGGTGGTGCCGCCCTGCACGTCGTGCACGTCGCTGAGCAGCGCCTCGCCGAAGAACTGCCAGGAACGGGCCCGATCGGAGCGGGCCAGGACCCAGGCGTGGACGACGGCGCTGAGCGTGGAGCCGTGGCTGGTGCGGTCCAGGTAGTAGGAGATCGTCCGGGGGATCAGCCCGGCGTCGGCGGAGTAGCCGAGTCGCTGGAGGATGTCCGTCAGCTCGCCGGCGGTCAGCAGATAGAACAGCATCAGCGTGTCGGCCTGCTTGGAGGCCTTGTACCGGTTGACGTCGTCGCCGTCCGCCTCCAGCGCCCGGTCCAGGCGGCGCACGCCCTTGTAGCGTCCCCAGTCGAGCTCTTCGAGGTCGGCGTAGCCGGTGAACTGGCTGATGACGCCGTCGTGGAAGTCGACCCGCATGCGCCGGGTGATGTCCGTCCAGCGCTCCGCCTCCTGCGGGCCGGCCACGCCGAGTTCGAGGGCGCGGGAGAGCAGCCACACGGTCATGACGTTGGTGTAGGCGTTGTTGTCCAGTCCGGGGGCCGCGGCGCCGGGGTAGGCGGTGTGGTACTCGTCCGGTCCCATGACGCCGCGGATCTCGTACCGGCCGGAGAGCGGGTCGAGCACGGTCAGTGAGGCGAAGAAGCGGGCGATGCCGGTGAGCAGTTCGGCGCACCACGGCGGCATGGAGCCGGTGACCAGGTGGTACTGCCACACGTTGTAGGCGATGGCCAGCCCGGCGTGGCGCTGCAGGTGGGAGACGTCCGGCAGCCAGCGGCCCGACTCCGGGTTGAGGTGGAACGTCTGGGTCTCCTCGCGGCCGTCGCTGCCGCTCTGCCAGGGGAACATCGCCCCGTCGAACCCGGCCTCCCGCGCCGCCGCCCTCGCCTCCGGCAGCCGCCGCCAGCGGTAACGCAGCGTGCCGAGTGAGATGTCGGGGAAGCGCAGGTTCAGCCAGGGCAGCACGAACAGCTCGTCCCAGAACACGTGGCCCCGGTACGCCTCGCCGTGCAGGCCGCGGGCGGGAACGCCGGCGTCCAGGTCGGCGGTGTGCGGGCTGAGCGTCTGCAGCAGGTGGAAGACGTGCAGGTGGACGATCTGCGACAGTTCGGGCCCGTCCACGTCGAGCCGGGCCCGCTCCCACAGCGGCTCCCACGCCGTCTCGTGCGCGGCCAGCAGCTCACCGAAGCCGGGAGCCATCTGGACGCGCCGCCGGGCGGCCGTGAGCGGGTCGTGGATGGCCGGATCGCGGGACGTCACCAGCGCGACGATCTTCGACACCGTCACCGGCTCGCCCGCGGCCAGCTCCAGCACCAGGTCCGTGTGGATCCGGTCGGGCTCGGCCGACACCGAGCCGGGGACCGGGGCGGCCACGCGCGCCGCCAGCGCCACCGTGATCTGGGACGAGCGAGTCTGCGCCGTCAGCCAGGTCAGCTCGTCGCCGGCGCCGGTGGTGTGGCGGGTCAGGTGGTCGCCGCGCAGGTCGCGGTAGCGGGCGACGCCGCGGTTGGTCACCCGTCCGTCCAGGCCGGCCCGGACGCGGAGCGGGCCGGACCAGTTCTCCGCGGTGAACGTGGTCTCCAGCGCGGCCAGCGCCGGATCGGCCATGGACACCAGGCGGCGTTGCCGGACGAGCGTGACGCGGCCGGCGTCGTCACGCCAGCGCAGCGAACGCAGCAGCAGACCGCGCCGCAGGTCGAGCTCCTGACGGTAGTCCGGCAGGTCGGCCGTGTCCGGGCGGAACCAGTCAGAACCCGGCGTGGCGAAGGTCAGCGGCAGCCAGTCGGGCAGGTTGACCAGGTCCTCGTTCACCACCGTCCGGCCCGCCACCTGCGAGGCCAGCCGGTCGTAGCAGCCCGCCCGATAGGTGCCGGGCGTACGGGCCAGGCCGTCGGGCGTGGCGCCGCGGGTGGCCCAGCGGCCGTTCCCGAGCGTGCACAGCGCCTCGCGCAGACCCTCCAAGGCGGGGTCGTACCCCTCGTAGACGAGCGTCCAGGCGTTCACCGTGAACTCACCGGAACACGTCCGGCCACGTCCAGGTCGGCCAAGTCCGGCACCACGACGTCGGCTCCCGCGCGCCGCAGCTCCGCCGCCTGCGATCCGGTCCGGTCGACTCCGACGACCAGCCCGAACCCGCCCCTGCGCCCGGCCTCGACGCCGGGCAGCGCGTCCTCCACGACCACCGCCTCGGACGGGGGCACCTCCAGCCGCCGCGCGGCCTCGAGGAACAGCGCCGGGTCGGGCTTGCCGGGCAGGCCGAGCCGGGCCGAGTCCTCGCCGTCGACCACCACGTCGAACAGGTGGATCAGGCCCGCGGAGCCGACGACCAGGCGGCAGTGGCGGCTGGCCGACACCACCGCGGTCCGGCACCCGCGCCGCCGCAGCTCGTGCACCAGGGCGACGGTCGAGGGGAAGGCGGCGACGCCGTCCTCGGTGACCTGCCGGACGAACAGCGCGTCCTTGGCGAGGCTCAGCCCGTGCACGGTGGGCGCGCCCGGCTCGTCGCCGCGACCGCCCTCGGGCAGCGTGATGCCACGCGAGGCCAGGAAGGTGCGGATCCCGTCGAGCCGCGGCCGCCCGTCCACATGGCGGAGGTAGTCGGCACGGACGTCGAACGGGGCGGAACGGCCGCGCAGGAAACGGTCGAACACGTGCTTCCACGCGGCGGCGTGCACCCGGGCCGTGTCGGTGACGACGCCATCGGTGTCGAAGATCACGGCTCGCAGCCTGGTCAGGTCGAGAGCGGCCATGACGGTGACGCTACCCAGCCCGGACGGTCGCAGACAGGGCCTTTGGACCTTCGCGCCGCCGACCTCCGGCCCTGCGCGGCTCCGCGCCCACCTGGCGGACCGGCTGAAGACCACCGGCGGAGCGGCTGAAGACCGCCGGCGGGCCGGTTGAGGACCAACGGCGCCTCGTTCGGGACCGCCTCCCCGGGTGCCGCTCTCTCCGCCGGACGACGCTGGAGGGGAGAGATCCGATGAGGAGGCCTGTGATGGCTGGACACATCGTCGTGGGCGTGGACGGTTCCGTGCCCGCGCGGGCCGCCGTCGAATGGGCGGCTGACGACGCAGTGCGGCTCCGTGCGCCGCTGCGGGTGGTGCACGCCTACGCTCCCGGGGTCACGTACGACATGGATGAGGTCCGTGTGGCGCAGCACCAGGTCGTTCGCGACCGGCTGGCGATCTTCGCCCAGGACTACCCGCAGGTGACGGTCGTCGAGGACGTCCCCCATGCCCACCCGGTGCAGGCCCCTGACCGAGGCGTCCCGGCGGGCGGACCTGGTGGTGGTGGGCTCGCACGGGCGCGGCCCGCTGGGCTCGGCACTGCTCGGCTCGGTCAGCCGCGGCACGCTGCACCACGCCGCCTGCCCGGTCGCGGTGGTCCGCGCGTAGGACCGGTGCCCGTGATCGACGTGGAGACCGGACGGATCGCCGGCACCCCGCACCGGCACGACGTGCTGCGCGTCTTCACCCGTCCGGCCGCCGAAGCCGCGGTTCGTCACCGACGGGCGCGGAGCACCTCCCTGGTCAGCGGGCTGAGCGCGATGGGCTCGTCCTCCGTCACGATCACGGTGCCGCCGACGTGGGCAAGGTGACGGCCGAAGGCGTACTGCGGCTCCAGGACGAAACACATCCCGGGCTCCAGCACCAGGCCGGCCATGAAGGTGGGGTGAGCGTGTACAGGCGGGTACGCCTCGGCGCCTGGGAGCAGGCTGATGTCCGCGCGGTTCTTGCCGGCCGCGAGCAGAGCGTTGATCGAGTGGGCGGCGATGAGGTAGATCTGCCCGTCGTGCGCGTCGAGCGGTGCGTGCATCGCCTCCACGACGTCGCCGAAGGTCCGCCCTGGCCGGAGCGCCGCCAGGCCGGCGTGGTAGGACTGCCGCGCGACGTCGCCGGCGCGCCAGAAGTCCTCGTGCACGTCGCCGATCGCGATCGTGACCTGGTGTTGCGTGTGACGCCCGCCGAACTGGGAGAACACCTCGGCATAGATGACGTCCCCGTCGGCCAGCGCGCGCGGTGTCTGAGCGCGGTAGCACCATGGGGGTATCCCCGAGGCGACGGGGTCGGGGCCTGACCACAGGTGCATGGCCGGGGGGAGCGTCCCACGCCGAAAGCCTTCGGCCATGCCCGCGGCGTAGACCTCCGCCTCGGACACCCCTGGGCCCGCGGTGTCGACCATGGCTTGCACCATGGCGTCGCCGATCTCCGCGGAGCGCCGCACGAGGGGGATCTCCTCGTCGCTGAGCCGCATCGTCATCAGGGCGACGGCGACGTCCATCTCCCGGAATCCGGCGTCAGGGAGCTTCTCCAGGACCCGGCTCCACAGCGTGTGGGGCAGGACGCCTTCAGGGTGCCACGGCAGATGAGCCCCGAGTCCTACGACGCCGATGTTCCCCCTGCTCAGGCCCAGCTCTGTGAGCGTGTCCGTGATCTCGGCGGAGGTGCGTGAGGCGCGCAGGTTCCGCGGCGGGATCCAGGATTCGTCACCACGCCGGCTGGACTCCAGGTGGTCCAGGATGAACATCCCTCCCGGCAGGTGCACGATCGGCTCGCCGTCGCGAGGGAAGACGACGGTCGTTCCTGGGCGCTCGTTGGTGAACCACGTGTCGTAGGCGACCTGGGCGGGCCCCGCGTCCTCATGCTCGCCGAAAACGAGCAGGGCGTCCAGGCCCTCACGGGCCATGACCGCCCGGGTGAGATCCCAGCGGCGGTCGCGCTCGGCCGTGGAAAGGGCGGGCGCAGCGATGTCGTTCATAGTCGCGTCTCCTTGGTGGTGATCATGAAGCGTCACGGGGGATCGAAGGGACATCTCGGTCAGACACGCGTGCCGGTCAGCCTCTGGCTGCCGGACCACAACTGCTCGGCCCGCACGGTGTCGTAGGACTCCTCCGACGAGCGGACCTGAGTGCGGCCGTCGAAGTACGCGCCCGTGGTGCCGGCGAGGTCCGGCGCCGTCGCCAGCCAGGCCAGCGCGCCCCCCGACTCGGCGGCCGAGTTGATGTTGGGGGACATCACCCGGCGCAGCAGCCAGGTCAGGCGTGGAAGGACGTACGTGGAGATGAACCGCACCGGGGCGGGCAGTGAGCGGCCCAGGGCGGTTCCGAGCACCATGCCGGGGTTGAAGGCGTTGGCCGTGACACCCTCGGGCAGACGACGGGCCAGGGCGTAGGTGAAGTAGAGGTTCGCGAGCTTGGAGGTGCTGTAACGCCGCTGCCCGGCGACGAGCGCGTTGTCCGGCTTCGCCGATGCCGCGAGCTCGCCCCGCGCCAGGGCGTCCGCGCTGCTCCATGCCGGGGCGGGGCCCAGCTTGAGCGCCGGGTCGTGGGTGTCGCTGGAGGTCACCAGCACGCGCGCCGGGGCGCTCAGCACGGGCAGCAGCGCGTTGACCAGGACGAAGTGGCTCAGGTGGTTGACGGCGAAGGTGGACTCGAAGCCATCGGCGGTGTGGGTGAGGTTCGTGCCCATCTGCACGCCCGCGTTGCACACCAGCGCGTGCACCGGCGGAATCGTTTCCGAGGTCACGCGGCTGGTCAGCTCCGCGGCGAAGGTCCGGACGGACTCCAGTGAGGACAGGTCCATCGTCATCGCCTCGACCGTGTTGCCGCCCGCTACGGCGGAGGCCAGCGACTCCACCGTCTCCCGCCCACGGGCGGCGTCACGGACGGGCAGCACCAGGTGCCAGGGCCCGTGCTCGTCCCGGAGGATCGCGGTGGCCGCGGCGAATCCGATGCCGCTGGTGCCACCGGTGATGATGATCGTACGGGCCAGGCCCGCGGTCTGAGGTGCCATCGTCTTGCCCTTCCTTCGGTCGTCGCCGCGACGACGACCGTCCCGGTGGCATTCAGCCTGCCAAGCACGGATGGCACTTTGAATACTTGTGAGTGCTGGTTTCTTGTGCGAGAGTGCCAAATGTGGCAGATCAGTTGTCCGAAGTGCTTGACCTCGTGGAGGTCTACAGCGCGGTGTCCGGCGGATTCGCGGCCCGTGGCCGGTGGGTGGCGCGCTCGCCGTGCTACGACGCGATGAAACTCATCGCCATGGTGTCCGGCCACGGCCGGATGCTGACCGACGGCCTCGACGAGCCGGTCGAGCTCTCCGCCGGTGATGTCGCCATCCTCAACAACCGCACCTGGCTCCAATACGAGGGCGGCCCGCAGGGAGACGGTCCACGCCACCGGATCAGCCCCGAGGAGAATTTCACCGGACTCGACGAGGCGGATCCCGCCACCGACGATGTCGTGCTCGGCATCGCCGTGGGCATCAACTCGGCAGGTCAGGAGCTGTTGCTGCAGACGCTGCCGCCGGTGGGAGTCGTCAGGGCCACAGCGTCGGCCCCGCTGCGCACCATCCTCGACCAGATCTTCGCCGAGGTCGCGGGCCGCCGCACCGGCTCCGCCTTCGCCATCCGGCAGTACGGTCAGCTCCTCTTCCTCGCGGTCCTGCGCGCCTACCTCGACCAGGTGGAAGCCCCACCGGGCTGGCTGCGGGTGCTGACCGACGAGCGGCTGCGCCCGGCCGTGGCCCTCATGCACAACGAGCCCGCCGCGCCGTGGGGCCTGGAGGAGCTGGCGCGCTCCGCCGCGATGTCCCGATCAACCTTCGCCCGCCACTTCCGCGCCGCGGCGGGCATGCCACCGCTCACCTACCTCAGCCGCTACCGCATGCTCCTGGCGCAGCGCGCCCTGAGGCAGAACGACACGCGCATCGCCGCCCTCGCCGCCGACCTGGGGTACGCCTCCGAGGCGGCCTTCAGCAACGCCTTCAAGCGCGAGATCGGCGAATCCCCGCTGCACTACCGGCACCGGGTGCGCAACGACCCGTACGGACGCCGCCAGCCCGCGCCGGCGTGAGTGGCCCGCTCAGGGCGCCGGCATCATCTGGACAGTCCCCGCTGACGCCCCTGCCGGTGAGCAGTTCGGCCACGGTGTGGAAGAAGGCGTTCCGGTGGACGGCGGCGACGTCTGGTCGTCGTGACGATCGCGACGGTGGTCGTCATGGTGTTCTTCTGATGTGCCTGACCCGGACGATGCCGGGCACGGTGCGGGTGAGCAGGCCGGCGATGCGGTCGGCGTGCTCGTGGGCCGGGCCGCTCAGCTCGGCAACGCCGTCGTGGACGGCGACGTCCCAGCCGGGGCCGGTGGGGTACTGCTCGCGCAGCACGTCCACGACCGCTTGGCGCAGGTCCTCGTCGGGGCGGGCGAGCATGGCCAGCAGGTCGCGGCGGCTGATCATGCCGACGATCTCGTGGCCGCGCAGGACGGGCAGGCTCTTGATCCGCTTGCCCACCATGAGGTCGATGGCGGCGGTGACATCGGTGGTCTCGGTGACCGTGGCGACGTCGCGGGTCATCACCTCCATGACCTGACGGGGAGGCGGCGCCTGAGCCGCCGGTACGGGGCGTACGGTGGCGCGGGGGTCGGGCTCGAACTCGCCGCGCAGCAGGTCCAGTTCGCTGACGACGCCGGCGAGGCGGCCGGAGTCGTCCACGACGGGAGCCGCGGTGATGCGGTGGCCGGAAAGGACACGCACCGCCCGCCGCACCGGGTCGGTGTGGCGGACGGTGATGGCCGGGCTGGTCATGACCTCGCGGACGAGCATGGTTATCGGGCTTCCCGGGTGCTGTCGTCGGTGTTCCAGGTCAGTTCGTCGATCACGCCGACCACGCCGTTGACCCGGCCGGCCAGACGTACGGCGATGGCGGCCTCGGTGCGGCGCTCCATCCGTCCGGACAGCGTCACGACTCCCTGACGCACCTGCGTGGTGACGCTGGAGGTGTCGACCCACAGGGTGCGGTCGAGGACGTCGTCGCGGATCTCGGCGGCGATCTCCTCATCGGGACGCAGGAAAGGCTTGACCAGATCGCGGCGGCTGACGATGCCGAGCAGGCAGCCGTCGCCGTCGATGACGGCCAGCCGTTTGACGTCGTTGGTGTCCATCAGGCGGGCCGCCTCGACCGCCGAAGCCTCGTAGGAGACGCAGACGGCCGGGCTGGTCATGAGGTCGGCGGCGGTGTCGCCTTCGGCCTTCTGCCGGCCTTTGGGGCGGCGGAGCCGGGCGCGCAGCGGCGGGCGGTAGCCCTCCCGGTAGAACTGCTCGCGGAACTCCTCCTTGCGCAGCAGGTCGGCCTCGGACACCATGCCGATCACGTGCTGCTCGTGATTTAGCACCGGCACGGCGCTGATGCCGCCGGTGATGAGCGCCTCGGCGATCTCCTTGAACGGGGTGGCGGCGGTGACGGAGACGACCTTCCTGGTCATCACGTCGGCGACGGTCATGCGCATGGCTGTTCGGCTCTTTTCTGTGCGCATTCGGAGGGCTTACTTCCATCACAACCCGGGCGAAGCCCGGATGACAGGGCCGGAAGTCCTGAAGCGGGGTGGTCGTGGGTCAGCGCAGGCGGCGCAGCAGTGGTGAGGGTGGGGGCTGGCAGGGGAGGACTCTGATGCGGGCGTCCACGGTGAGGGCGCCGTCCGGGGAGACGATGACGGGGTTGAGGTCGAGTTCGGCCACCTGTGGCAGGTCGTCGAGCAACTGCCCGATGCGGACGAGCTGGTCCTGGAGGGCTTCGGCGGCCACGGCGGGTGAGCCGCGGTAGCCGTGCAGCAGGGGCGCGCAGCGTAGTTCGGCGAGCATCGCGGCCGGGTCGGTGATCGGGGGGACCCGGAAGGCGCGGTCGGCCAGCAGGTCGGCCAGGACGCCGCCCATGCCGACCATGACCACTGGCCCGAAGGCCGGGTAGTTGACGCCGCCGACGATGATCTCGACGCCGCCGGGCGCCAGGCGCTGGACGAGGGCGCCGGTCATCTCCTGGCCGATGCGGGCGGACATGTCGTGATAAGCCTGGCGTACCTCGTCGGTGGTCTGGAGGCCGAGCCGGACGCCGCCGACGTCGCTCTTGTGCACGGGACCGACGGCCTTGAGCACGGCCGGCAGCCCGACGCGGGACGCCGCCTCGGCGGCGGCCTCGGCGTCGTGCGCCTCGACGGACTCGGTCACGTTCACGCCGTAGCAGCGCAGCAGCGAGACGGTGGCTTCCGGGGGGAGCCAGCCGCCGTCCGGGTGCTCCTTGAGTGCGGCCTGTACGATCTGCCGCGCCGCCTCGGCGTCCGCCGCTACAGTGACGGCCGCGGGTTCGGCCGAGCGCCGCCACCCGGCGTACCGTACGGCGTGCGCGAGAGCCTGGACGGCCTGCTCGGGGAAGGCGTAACTGGGCACGCGCCCGTCGATCAGCCCGTCATGGCCGGCGACGCAGGCCAGCACGGGCTTGGCCGCTCCCTTCGCCGCCTCCGCGATGGCCCGGCGGGTCTCCTCCAGCCCGGAGCCGAACGGCGGCGTGTACACGACGAGCACCGCGTCCACCTCGGACGAGCCGGCCAGCGCCCGTACGGCGGCGCCGATCTCGGCGGCGGTGGCGTCCGCGGTGAGATCGACCGGGTTGCCCAGAGCGGCGGCGGCGCGGGCGTCGAGCAGGCCGGCCGGCAGCTCGGGAACGGTCAGGCCGTGGCTCTCGCAGGCGTCGGCGGCCATCGCCTGGGGCCCGCCCGAGTTGCCGACGACGGCGACCCGGGGGCCCTCGGGCAGCGGCTGGGCGGCCAGGAGTTTGGCGGCGTCGATGAGCTCGTGCACGCTGTCGAGCCGGATGACTCCGGCGGCGCGGGTGAGCGCGTCCACGGCCACGTCGGGGGTGGCCGCGGCGGCGGTGTGCGAGCGGACGGCCCGGCCGCCGGCGTCGCTGCGGCCGCTCTTGACCAGCAGGACCGGTTTGCGTGCTCCCACACGGCGGGCGATGCGGGCGAACTTGCGCGGATTGCCGAACGACTCCAGGTACAGGGCGATGACGTCGGTCCCTGGGTCGTCCTCCCAGTATTCGAGCAGGTCGTTGCCGCTGACGTCGGCCTTGTTGCCGACCGAGACGAACGAGGAGACCTCCAGCCGGTCCAGCAGCGCGGCGGCCACGGCCCCCGACTGCGACATCAGCGCCACCCGGCCCTGGACGGGGTGGTGCGGCAGGAAGCTGGCGTTCAGCCGGGCCCCGGTGTTGACCACGCCCAGGCAGTTCGGGCCGATGAGCCGCATCCCGGCCGTACGGCAGATCTCGAGCAGCTCCGACTCCCCGTCGCGCTGCCCGGTCTCGGCGAACCCCGACGTCAGGACCACGAGCCCGGCCACGCCTGCGGCGGCGCAGTCGCGGGCCACGTCCAGCACGTGACGGGCGGGCACCGCCACGACGGCCAGGTCCACCCCGTCGGGGACCTTGGCGTGGCAGGGCAGGCCGGCCACCTCGGCGGCGTTGGGGTTGACCGGGTGGATCGGCCCGGGGAAACCTCCGTCGAGGAGGTTGCGCAGCACCTTGTGCCCGACGGCGCGTTCGTCGCGGGAGGCGCCGATGACCGCCACCGAGCGCGGGGTGAGCACGCGGGCGAGGGAGGCGCGGCCGGCCTCGTGGTCGCGGGCCTCGATACCCGCCCGCAGCCTGGCCGTGGGCTCGGCGGCGATGGTGACGTGCAGCGTTCCGCCCTCGTTGCGCTCGGTGACGTCCAGGCCGAGATCGCGCAGCACCCGCAGCATCGGCCGGTTCTCGGTCAGTACGTCGGCCACCAGCTCGCGCACACCGTGCCCGGCCGCGTCCAGGGCGACGTGCTCCAGCATCAGGGTGCCGAGCCCGTGGCCGTGGACGGCGTCGTCGATGAGGATGGCCAGGTCGGCGCCGCCGCCGTCGATCGGGATGTACTCGGCGACCGCGACCAGCCGCCCGCGCATGACGGCCACCAGGGCGTGGCCGCGGTAGTCGCCGCCGGCGACGCGGTCCATGTAGGCGTGCGCGGTGCTCCGGCCGCCGGTGAAGAAACGCAGGTACGCCGAGCGTTCCGACGAGCGGTCGACCAGCTCGTGCAGGGCGTCGCGATCGGCGGGACGCAGCGGGCGGACGTGCGCGATGCCGCCGTCGCGCAGCAGTACGTCGTATCCCTCAGGCATGGCGCATCTCCCGTTCGTGGTCGCCGGCGGGAGGCCTGACGTGCTCTCCCGTTCCCAGACTGTCCGGCAGGCCGATCGCCGGGCAGGGCCGGACGGACCCCGTATCAGGGACCAAGGTCACCCGGCGCCGGAAGGGGCCCGGACGGCCGGCGTCCGGGCCCCCTGCCCGCCGGTTACGGTTCCAGGCTCCGGGGGACGGAGTCGGACGGCCCGTAGGGCTGCTGGGTGTGCCCGCGGGCATCGTAGATCTTCACCCACTTGACGGACGGGAACTGCTTGAGCGTCGGCATGATCTCGTCGGCGATGGTGAAGGTCGATCCCGCGCCGGTGAGGCGGCCGGTCAGGTAGACCCGGGCGACTCCGCGCTTGACGGTCAGCTTGCTGAAGCCGGTCGCCTTGGAGGAGACGAAGCGCAGCCCCTGCGCCTTCTCAGCCTGGGTGGGTCCGGCGAACAGCCGTTGCAGCGCGCCGTAGGCGGTGGACGGCGCGATCACCGGCCGTCGCACCGCCGTCGTGTACGGCTGCCGGCCGGCGTCGTACCTGGCCGTGTCGAGGAAGTAGCCACGCACCGGGACGGTCCGGTAGGGAGTGGTGATGTCGACCACGACGCGGCTGGGCCGGGTCAGCTGGTAGACCCGGAACGGAGCCTGCCTGGCCAGCCCCACGCCGTAGGTGAGCGTGGAGTGGTACGGAGTCGTGCCGACGACCTGGATGACGCCGGGCAGCGGGTACGTGGTGCGAGCCTGCACGGTGCCGGCCCCGGCCCGCTCGAAGCGGATCCGCAGCAGGGCGTCACCCACGGCGCTGACGGTGCGCCCGGTGGCCTGGTCGACGATGGCGCCGGTGTAGCGGGCCTGCGCCCGGCGGGGGACGCCGCCCCGGAACTCGAACACGAGCCGGTCGAGGCCCGGCTGGTGAGCGGCGCGGATGCCGGTCAGCACCGGTATCCGGGCGAGCTGCGTGGCCTGGGCCGGCAGGGCCAGCGGGACGGTCACCGCCGCGGCCAGGGCCGCGCCGGCGATGAGGGGACGGATCGGGAGCATGATGGATCATCTTCTTTCCCGTGAGTGCTCCTGATTCCAGTCTCGCTGGCGCGGGGGAGAGGCAGTAGGGACGAACGTCCTGTCACCCGCGCCGTACGGCCCGCCCCCTCGCGCCGCGTGCGGCCAGCCGCCCGGCTCATCGTCTGGTCAGGACCACCTTGAGCGCTCCGCTCGTCTTCGGGTCGGAGAACGTCCGGTAGGCCTCGTCCATGTGGTCCAGGTCGAAGCGGTGGGTGATGAAAGCGGCCGGGTCGAGCCGTCCGGCGGCGATCATGTCCAGGAGGGCCGGTGTGGAGTGGGTGTCGACCAGGCCCGTGGTGATGGTCACGTTGCGGATCCACAGGTCCTCGAGATGCAGTGTCGCGGGTGCCCCGTGCACGCCGACGTTCGCCACGTGCCCTCCCGGGCGTACCAGGCGGGTGCACAGCTCGAAGGTCTCCGGGACGCCGACCGCTTCGATGGCGACGTCGGCCCCCAGATCGCGGGTGAGCTCGGCGATCGCGGCGGCGGGATCGTCCCCGGCGCCGACGAGCACGTCCGCGCCCAGCCGCTTGGCGGCCTCCAGCCGGGCCGGCGCGGGATCGACGGCGACGATGTGACTCGGCGTGAACAACCGCGCCGTGGTGATCGCGGCCAGCCCGATCGGGCCCGCGCCCACGACCACGACGGTGTCGCCGGGCCGGACGCGGCCGTTCAGCACGCCGACCTCGTAGGCGGTGGGCAGGATGTCGGCCAGCATGAGGGCCGTCTCGTCCGGCACGGCGCCGGGCAGCGGGTGCACGGAGGTGTCGGCGAACGGCACCCGTACGGACTCGGCCTGGGTGCCGTCGATGCGGTGGCCGAGGATCCAGCCGCCGCCGCCCAGGCACTGGCCGTACATGCCGGTGCGGCAGTAGCGGCACCGCCCGCAGGCGGTGATGCAGGACACGAGCACGCGGTCGCCCTCCTTGACCGTGCCGACCGCGCTTCCCGCGGCCGTCACCGTCCCGACCGCCTCGTGCCCGAGGATCCTGCCCTCTTCGACGGCCGGCACGTCCCCTTTGAGGATGTGCAGGTCGGTGCCGCAGATCGTGACGGCGTCCACGCGGACGATCACGTCCGTCGAGTCCGTGATCCGCGGTTCTGGAATGTCCTGCCAGGAGCGGTTACCAGGTCCGTGATAGACGAGTGCCTTCATGGTGTCTCCTCCTTGTCCGTCCAGCTCACAGGCTCCCTCGTGGGACGGTGACCGGGCAGGGGCTAAGGTCCTCTTCCCCGACGACCGACGTCCTTTCGTCACAGCCGGACAGGGCTTGGCAAGCGGAGGAGCGGGGTGCTTCACCGGAAGCCCGCGATGTGATGCGCTGGAGGCATCGCCTTCTGGAGGTGGCCCATGAGTACCCGCTCGCCCAAGCAGGCACTGGACGCGGCGGTGGAGGCCGCCCGCTGGGCTCCGTCCGTGCACAACACCCAGCCCTGGACCTTCGCCGTCTCCGGGGAGGAGATCGGCCTGAGAGCCGACACCGCCAGGAAACTGCCGATCGGCGACGCCGCCGGCCGGGAACTGCTGATCAGTTGCGGCACCGCCCTGTTCACCATGCGCACCGCGATGCGTTGTGAAGGCTACGAGCCCGTGGTGCGGATCCTGCCCGATCCCGACCGTCCGGGGCTGCTGGCGACGATCAGGCCGGGCGCGGAGACCGAGGCCGACGAGCCGACCTGGGTGCTCGGCGGCGAGATCGAGCGGCGTCACACCCACCGGGCCGGGTTCGCCGACGTGCCGCTGCCCGACCAGTTCGTCGAGTCACTGGCCAAGGCAGCCATGGCCGAAGGCGCCACGTTGACGCCGGTCCGCTCGTCCGCGGCGGTGAACGTCCTGGCCGCGCTGACCCAGGCCGCGCAGGGCGTGCAGGCGCAGGACGAGCGGTTCAGCCTGGAGCTCATCCGATGGGCCCGGCCGCCGGGCAGCACCCGTGCCGACGGGGTGCCCGCGCGGAGCTATCCCCACGAGCACGTGCCGACGGAGCCGGACTTCCCCCAGCGTCACTACTCCTGGCGGCACGACTGGGGCGCCGAGGGTGAGGCCGGCGAGACGGCGACCGGCGTCGTCGCCGTCCTCACCACGCCGGGTGACAGCCGCGAGGAGTGGATCGCCACGGGACAGGCGCTGCAGCGGGTCCTACTGCACGCGTCCGCGCACGGGGTCAGCGCCGCCTTCCACACGCAGGCACTGGAGACGGACCTCCTGCGCGAGTTCCTGCGCCAGGAGCTCTTCTCCGGTCGGTATCCCCAGATGCTCATGCGACTCGGCGTCGCCTTCGACGACGGCCGGGGCCTGCCCCGGCGTCCGCTGACCGACCTCCTGGAGTGAGCGGGAACAACGGGGCGATCGATCGTTCTCCTGCTGGTCGGCCGGCGTCACATGGAGAGGAGGGGGTGGTGTGGTGGGCGCTGACAGGCTGCGGCGCAAGCCGTACGAGAAGCGGCTGTTCCGCTTGCAGGCGGAGCTGGTGAAGGTGCAGGAGTGGGTGCGGGCGGAGGGCCGCCGCGTGGTGGTCGTCTTCGAGGGACGGGACGCGGCGGGCAAGGGCAGCACGATCAAACGGGTGGCCGAATACCTCAATCCGCGCATGGCCAGGATCGTCGCCCTGCCCGCGCCGACCGAGCGGGAGCGGACGCAGTGGTACTTCCAGCGGTACGTCGAGCACCTGCCGGCCGCGGGGGAGATCGTGCTGTTCGACCGGAGCTGGTACAACCGGGCCGGGGTCGAGCGGGTGATGGGGTTCTGCACGCAGGAGGAGCACACCCGGTTCCTGCACCAGTGCCCGATCTTCGAGCGGCTGCTCGTGGAGGACGGGATCCTGCTGCGCAAGTACTGGTTCTCGGTCAGCGACGCCGAGCAGGAACGCCGCTTCCGGGCCCGGCTGGACGATCCGATGCGGCGCTGGAAGTTGCCGCGATGGACCTGGAGTCGATCACCCGCTGGGAGGAGTACTCCCGCGCCAAGGACGAGATGATGATCCACACCCACATCCCTGAGGCGCCCTGGTACGAGGTGGAGAGCGAGGACAAGCGGCGGGCCAGGATCAACATGATCTCCCACCTGCTGTCCACGATCCCGTACCGGGAGGTGCGGCGCCCGCCGCTGGAGATCCCGGCGCGGCCCGAGTCCCGCGGCTACCGGCGGCCGCCGCGGGTGGAGACGCCGGTGCCCGACGTGACGGGCGGCCTCTGATCAGGCATCTCCAGCCGCTCCGATCCGGCGTCTGGCCTGCACCGCCGCGGCGCGCTCGCTTTCGTCGAGTACCAGGTCGAGGTCGGTGAGGGCCCGTCGTAGCGCGGGCGTCCAGCGTTCCCTGAGCGCACTGATCCGCGTGGTGGTGGCGGTGGTCTCAGCGGTGACGACGCGAAGTGCCTCCCGTGCCGCGGCGTGCTTGGCCGCCGCCTCGATCGCGGGGCGGCAGGCGAGCCTCGCGGGTGTGACCGCGGCGCTGAGCGGTAGCGTGCCAAGTGGGTCAGGGAAGAGGCAGCGCACGTGCTGGGGGAAGGCGGCGCCCATCACCTCGGCCCATTCCACGGTGATCTCCGCCGGCGGTGCGGGCCGGAGTGCGTGCTCGCCGGCCAGGGTGGCCGCTCTGAGGGTCCAGGTCTCGGCCCGGGCGAGGGCGGCGCTCCATTCGCGTCCGGTCCGCTCGTTGAGCAGCGTCAGGCACCGCTGTTCCTGCCGCAGGATCCGGAGTTTGCGCTCGAGCAGGTCGATGCCGCGTTCGGCGGTCGCCAGGCGGTGGCGCAGCCACAGCCGGCCGGCCCGGCCGGGGGGGCACGTGCACCTTCATCCGGCCTCCTCGTGGTGGGCGTCCAGGGCGTCGGCGTCCAGCATGGACAGCTCTCGCCTCGGCAGTATGGACAGGACCCGCCAGGCCCGCTCGAACGTCTGCCCCAGCGTTCTCGCCTCGTCACCGGGCTGGGAGAGCAGGTCGCGCATGAAGGCGCGGGTGAGGTCGAGGTAGCGGCGGTCGGTGGCGCTGAGTGCGCCGGCCCCCACCAGTTCGGCGAGTGCGCCGGCCTGCCGGGCGCGGGCGAGGGCGGCGAGTGTCTGCGCGGCGAGGTCCATGTGCTCGGGCCTGGTACGGCCCACACCCACCCCGCCGCGCATGAGCCGGGACAGCGAGGCCAGCGGGTCGATCGGCGGGTGGACGGGGATGTCGGCGGACAGGACGATCTGGCCTTCGGTGATGTAGCCGGTGAGGTCGGGGACCGGGTGGGTGATGTCCCCGGCCGGCATGGTCAGCACGGGAAGCAGGGTGAGCGATCCGGGCCGTCCGCGGACCCGGCCGCAGCGCTCGTAGAGGGAGGCGCGAACACGATGCTGAAGGGCTCGCCGCCGGCGTGGGACTGGGCGGCGATCTGGGCGGCCAGCTCAAGGTGCGGCAGTCCCGCCGCCGAGAACAGTGCGATCTTCTGGCCGCGGACGAGGGTGGTCAGCAGGTCGATGACCGACACCCCGGTCAGCACGGGTTCGGCGGGCGGTACCCGCCAGGCGGGGTTGAGCGGGAAGCCGCTCGCGGGAGCCGTGGAGGTGCCGAAGACGGGCGGGCCGCCGTCCAGCGGAGCGCCGCGGCCGTCGCAGACCCGGCCGAGCCAGCCGGGACCGACCGGCACGCGCAGGGGCGAGCCGGCGAAGGTGACGCGCGTACCGTTCCTGGACATGCCGGAGGTGCCTTCCAGCACCTGGACCAGCGCGAGATCGCGATCCACCTCCAGCACCAGGCCGTGCCGGGTCTCGCCGGAGGACAGCCGGATCGTCGCGGACTCGTCCCAGCCCACTCCGGTGACGCCGCTGACCACGGCCAGCGGGCCACGCAGCTCGCTGAGCGCGGTGTATTCGAGCTCGATCATGGCCGCTCCTTGGCGCGCAGGACATCGGAGAAGTCGCGGACCTCGATCTCTCCGGCCGGCGTGCCGCGCTCGGTCAGCCGGAGACAGTCGTCGACGGCGTCGAGGATCAGCCTGGCCAGGCGGGCGGTGCGCTCGGGGCGCAGTAGGCGTCGGACGGGCTGAGCGCACTCTGCTGGAGCAGGCCCTCCCGCAGCAGCCGTCCGGCCAGCAGTACGACGCGTTCGCGGGCGGGGAAGGTGGCGGTGCCGACCAGCTCGGCCAGCGCGGAGAGCCGGTCGGCCTCCGCGAGCAGGACTCGCACCGCTCGCGGGTGCGCCGTTCCGTCTCGCGAGCATACTCGGCCGCCTGTTCGCGCAGGTCCACGCAGGTCTTCACCGTCTCCGCCAGTGCGGCGAAGACGGGTTCGAGCTCGGTTTCGCGACAGGCGCGCAGGTCGGCCGGCACCCCCGCCGGTGCGGCGGCGCCCGGCACTCCCGCCGGACGGAACCGGCCGGCGAACTCGCGTAGCCGCGCCATGACGGAACTCCCTTCACCGGCTCCGGTCGTATGGCGGCATGCGATCGGGCGCCACAAGGACAGGCCGGCCGGCGAACTCGATCACACCCGTCAGCCCCTGATCTCAACCGCGTCCCGACCACGGGATGACGCTCAGGCCGCGGGCGCCTTGCTCGTGTCGTTCCGCACGACATCGACATCGACCGAATCGTCGACGTCCTCCACGCCCTGGATCTGCCGTTCGATACGAAGGGTCCACTCCGCGGCGACAGCGGCCAGCCCGGCGATCACGGTGAGGAACGGGGCGGCGACGAACACCACGGCCCCCGCCGTCAGGGGGACCTCCATCACGGTGTGCCCGTGCGAGTCCTTGACGATGATCCGGTGCACGTTGCCTTCGTGCAGGGCCGTCTTGAGCTTGCGGGCGAGGTCGGTGCCGCGGACCTTGACGTCTTCCTTGGTGACGGTCATAGTGACGCCCCTCTCTTGTCGTCCTGAATCCAGCCTCACGGGAGGGGCGGTCACCGGAGGAGGGCCGAAAGTCGTCACGGCCGGGCCGAAAGGCACAACCTACGTTGCCGGCGGCGGGGCGGCGTGACGGCGTACCGCCCAGCGGCGCAGTTCGTCGGTGCCCCAGACGATGAAGGGGAAGACGGCGATGATGGCGAGCACGTCGATGGGCAGGGCGGCGGTGCCGAACAGGTCCTGCAGCACCGGCACGTAGATCAAGGCGGCGGTGAAGACGAGTTCGAACCTGGAGTTTGCCGGCGGAGCGTCCGGTGAACAGGTCGGGAGGAGGGGGTTGCCATGACCGATCTCGTGATCGCAGGCGTCGACGGCTCGGCTCCGGCCACTGCGGCGGTTGAGCAGGCGGCGGACGACGCGGCGCGGACGGGCGCCGTCCTCCGGATCCTGCATGCGCTGGACCGGCATCCGTACAACATCGCCGGAGTCGCCGTTCCCGGCACGGGGGACGTTCTGGCACGCGCGGCGGTGCGGGTGCTGGAGGCGGCCGAGGCGGTCGCGCGTTCCCGGCAGCCCGCGATACGGGTGGACGCCCAGGTCGTGGAGGGCATACCCGCGATCGTTCTGCTGGAACAGGCACAGCAGGCGGACGAGCTTGTCATCGGTGACCGAGGGCTGGGCGGCTTCACCAGAGCGCTGCTCGGCTCGGTGACGATGAAGGTGGCGGGGCACGCGCCCTGCCCGGTGGTCGTGGTGCGGGCCGGACCTCGCGAGCGAGCCGGCGAGATCGCGGTCGGCATCGACGACTCCGACAGTTGCGAGCCGGCGATCGGCTACGCGTTCGAGCAGGCCGGTCTGCGCGGCGCCACGCTACGTCTCGTCCACGCCTGGCAGGTGCCGGTGCACGCGTTCGCCCCCGAGATCTTCTTCGACGCGGACGAGATCCACGCTTCCAGGCACGATCTGGTGCGCGGCCGGATCGCACCATGGGAGGCCAGGTATCCCGAGGTGACGCTGGTGGAGGACATCCAGAACGCGCATCCCGTGGACGCCCTCACCGGCACCACGTACGACCTGGTGGTCGTCGGTTCCCACGGGCGGGGCGGGCTCGGCTCGCTGCTGCTCGGCTCGGTCAGCAGAGGCGTCCTGCACCACGCGCGCTGTCCCGTCGCGGTGGTCAGCGGCGCCGCCCGCCGTTGACGCGAATGGGAGTGCGTGGGTGACCGCCCGTGGTCGAGCCCGTTTCGTCGTGTGCCTCAACGTGTGTCGTCGTGCTTCCAGCTGAGCTGGTCGATGACGTCGACCACGCCGTCCACCCGGCCGGCCATCCGGACGGCGATCCTGGCGTCGCTGCGGCGGTCCATCCAGCCGGTGAGCGTCACCACGCCGTGGTCGGCCTCCACCCTGATGCCGAGGGTCTCGATCCAGAGCGAGCGTTCCAGCACGTCCTCGCGGATGGTACGGGCGATGTCGGCGTCGGAGCGGGCGAAGACCTTCAGCAGGTCACGACGGCTGACGATGCCGCGCAGGGTGCCGTCGTCGCCGGTGACGACGAGCCGCTTGACGCCGTGTTCGTCCATCGCGCGGGCGGCCCGCACGACCGAGGTGGTGGCGGGGACGGTGACGGCGGGGGCGGTCATCAGCTCGGCGGCGGTGTCGCCGGTCGCCTTGCGGCGCCGGCCGGCGCTGTCCGGGGACAGGCGGTGGCGCAGCCGGGTCTTCAGGGGCGGCTTGTAGCCCTCCTGGTAGTAGAGCTCCCGGAACTCCTCCTTGCACAGCAGGTCGGCCTCGGAGACGACGCCGAGGACGTGGCCGGCGTCGTCGACCACCGGGACGGAGCCGATGCCGCGTTCGATGAGCGCTTCGGCGATGTCCTTGAACGGCGTGTGCTCGTGGACCGAGACGACCTCGCGGGTCATGACCTCGTTGACGGTGACGTACATCGTGCTCCTCCTTCGGGGTCGTCGCGGCGCGGGCGCGCCGGCGGTGGTGTGTGCGGAGAGTCCGGAAGAGGGGGCGCGCGGGAGCCGGAGCTCCCGTGCGCCCGTTCCGGCCATGGGGCTACTGCTTCGGCCGGGCGATGAGCGAGGTGATGATCACCATGACGGCGATGATCACCGCCACGAGGACGATCGCGAGGGGCCAGTCCATGGTGGCCTCCCTTCCGCCGGTTCCACACCTCAAGCCCAGGTCATCGCCGTCGCGGGCACCAGGGACGAAAGTCCCGCGCCCGGCCCCCGGCGAAAGTGACGATGGTCCCGCCGGTACGAGGGCTTTCTCCTCTGGGGACGGGATTCCCCCGGGTGTGGCCTGGAGGTGTGGGACCGGGGTCCCACGGAAGGAGGCTGCGATGAACCTGCCTGAGCGGAGGGACATCAGGTTCCCGTTCCCGGAGCTGCTGGAGTGGATGGAGAGCCCGATGTTCGGGTTCCGCCCCTTCGGCCAGATCGTCCGGGTCGAGGACTACATCGCCGACGGCCGGTACGTGCTGCGTGCCGAACTGCCCGGGATCGACCCCGACAAGGACGTCGAGGTCACCGTGGACGGCGGCATGCTCCACATCCGGGCGGAGAAGACCCGCCAGTCGGCCGAGCCGCACCGCTCCGAGTTCGCCTACGGGGCGCTGTCGCGGACGGTGACGCTGCCCGCCACGGCCAAGACCGATGACGTCAAGGCCGTCTACCGGGGCGGCGTCCTGGAGGTCAGCGTGGGGCTGACCGAGGAGAAGAAGGCCGAGGGCCGGCGGATCACCGTCGAGCACTGACGCCTGGCGGGCGCGGGCGGCTCCGGCTTGTCCGTGCCCGCCGACTCACCTGAACGAGGAGATGAGGGATCGTCATGAAAGCGACTGTGGGGGATCGGCTGATCGTGGAGGGTACGTACGGCGCCAACGTCCGTCGGGAGGGCTTCGTCGTGGGCGTGGAGCACGCCGACGGCTCGCCTCCCTACCGGGTGCGCTGGCTGGACAACGGGCACGAGTCTCTTGTCTATCCCGGGCCGGACGCGCGTGTCGTCCCCGGCCGCCGATGACACGGGCTGATCGATCGGGCGAGTCCGCCGGACGTCGCCATCACCCGAATCACCGACCTCGGCAGCATTCCTGACCTTGGCGAGCTCGTCGTGTAGGCGTGAGACGAGCTCGCCTGCACCACGTAGTCGCTCAACCGGCCGCGGCCGGCGAGATCCGCTGCAGATTCTCCATGCTGCGCACGAGGGCCAGGTTCGCGGCCGTCAGCGTGCGTACTTGCTCCTCGAGGCTGTCGACCCGCTTCTTCAGCGTCAGCAGTTCGGCGTCGACGAGCGGCGCTTCCATGATCACGCGTCCACCGATCATGATCGGTTCACCTCCTGATGAGCAGATGGTGCCTTTTCCACCGGGCTCGGAGCACCGGCGAAGGGCTGCTGGACGCGCCGGCCGGTGGCCTCCACCGTGGTGACGACGATGAAGTGGTCACGGCCCGGCGCCCACGGCGTCAGCGGCAGTCGTTCCAGCCGGGCGATCTCCTCCGGGTCGTCGGCGACGCGGGCGTACCCGACGACGGTGACCGACCAGCCGCTGCGCGCGTCGGCGTCGAAGTCGTCGACCTCGAAGGCCACGACCGAGCAGCGGCTGGCGGCCGCCAGCTTGGAGCCGGCCGCCGCCCGGATGACGATGTCCTGGCCGTCCAGGCAGAAGTTGACCGGCTGCACGGCCGGCAGCGCGCGGTCGGTGAAGACGATCCGCCCGATCGGGCGTGCGGGCAGCAGGCGCATGCACTCCTCATGGGTGAGCACCTGCAGGCCGGCCGAGTCGAGTTTCATGTCTTCAGCCTGCCCGCGTCCCCGCCCGGCCGGTCAGGGACGAAAGTCCCGCGACGACCGCCGATCGCCCCCGATGGTAGGCGCGGACGGGTGCAGGACGCGGTCGAAGCGCGCGGCGGTGTACGAGCACGGTGACGATCGGCGGCCGCCTGCGTGTGACTTGGATCGCTTGGGGTCGTGATTCTCGGATCGGTGTTTGTCGTGGTCGGCTTGGCTGGGGTGGTTGGTCCTGAGTGTTCTGAACAGGCCGCTGCCTGGCCCGGAAACGGGGGCCAGGCAATAGCCTCAGCTCATGATCGTTGGTCGTGGATCTCCGCTTGTGGCTGGTGTGATCTCACATCGAGCCGATGACGAGGTTCTGCCGGGCGGCGTCGACGATCTCCTTGGTGACGATGGACATATCGTTGATCTGCCTGGCGGCGGCTCGGGGCAGGGATCGCCGGGCTGGGCGGCGGCCACGGTGTCGTCAGTGGCGGGCTGGGCCAGGCCGTGCCAGTTGGCGGCGCTGGCGTGGGGTAGGCGGCGGGCAGCGGTTCGGTGTGGGCGGCAGTAGCGCAAGGACAGGAAGTGGATCCCATCGGTGTGGATCTTGCGGGGCTTGGGGACCGTGAGCAGCAGCAGGTCCAGCTGCTCGAGTGAGCCGGGCATGCGCGGGATGAATGCGCCGGCCTCCCAGCGTGCCTGCGGCGCTGTCTTGGTCTCCGAATGGGGCCGCTGGTTGTAGACCTGATGGAAGAACCGGCCGATCGCGGCGTCCAGTTGGGGCAGGGTCAGCGTGGCTTGCCCGGCCCGGTCGCAGGTGCCCCCGATGGGGCCGCACACGTGCCAGGACGGTTCGTTCTTGCGCCAGATCGCGTGCCGCAAGGCCAGCGCGGTGCTCAGCGCCGAGGGCGCTTCCAGGTTGACGGCCTATCCGGCGATCGCGCGGGAGTGGTCATCCTCGATCACGGTCAGCCACGGCCGGGCGGGGCTGTTGTTGTCGTCGATCACCCAGATGTCCAGCTCGGTGTGGTCGGCCTGCCAGATCTCGTTGGGCTTGGCGGCCTCGCGCCGGTAGACCAGCTCATAGGTCTTGCGGTACTTCTTGGCGCCCTGCACACCGAGGGTGACCAGCGCCGGGTCCAGCGAGCTGACGATCTTATGCACCGTCCAGTAGGTGAACCGGCGCAACCCCTTGTCCTTTCGGCCGGCCCGGCCAGCGCCTACAGCCCACCCCGCCGGTAGGCCGCCAGCCAGCGCTGCAACGTCCGGTAGGTGACACCGCTCTCGCCCTGCCCCGCCGCCAGCCGGGCCAGCGGCGCGCCCTCATGCAGATGCGGGGCCGGCAGCTCATAGCGGGCCATCGCCGACCCACGGCCCGTTTTGGCGGCAGCCCGCCCGGAACGGGCCGGGGCGGTAGCGGCTCCTTGCGGCTCCTCACTCGCGGTGCTCACCCTGTTATCGTCGGCCCCGCGCACCGCACAGACCACCCGCCTCGAAGCCACACTCATGCCACAGTCGGGTGGCGGCGGTGTGCTCTTGGCGCGCGCGTGGGCGGGCCCTCAGCTGAGGGTGATCTGGGCGACCAGGGTGCCGTTCTGGCTGGTCAGGCCGGGGCTGGTGAGGCATTGCAGCGGGCTGAGGACGTGGTAGAGCCAGAGGATGGTGGCGTCGCCGCCGGCGAATGGGCCGCTTGGTGTGGCGGCTTGACCGACTGGGCCGGTCGCATACGCGCAGAACTTCGCGACCCATGATCGTTAGGTGGCTCCGGCGCGTACCAGGCCGCTTTCGTAGGCGAAGACCACGGCTTGGACACGGTCGCGTAGGCCGAGTTTGGCCAGCACGCGGCTGACGTGGGTTTTGACGGTGCCCTCGGACAGGAAGAGGCACTCGGCGATCTCGGTGTTGGACAGGCCGCGGGCGATGAGGCTCAGCACCTCGCGTTCGCGTTCGGTCAGGACGTCGAGGCTGGCAGCGGGTATGGCCTGGGCGACGCCGATGCCGACATATCGTTCGAGGAGCCGGCGGGTCACACTGGGCGCGACGACCGCATCGCCGCGTGCGACCACGCGGATGGCCGAGAGCAGGTCGGGCGCGAGGGTGTCCTTGAGCAGGAATCCGCTGGCGCCGGCGTGGAGGGCGGCGTAGACGTACTCGTCGAGGTCGAAGGTCGTCAGGATCAGCACCCGGATCCGGCTGGTGCCGGTGCATATGCGGCGGGTCGCTTCGACGCCGTCGACCTCGGGCATCCGGACGTCCATGAGCACGATGTCGGGCTGAAGTTGGACGGCCATCTCCGCGGCCTGCGCGCCGTCGCCTGCCTCGCCGACGACCTGCATGTCGTCGGCGTTGTCGAGGATCATGCGGAAGCCGGTACGGACGAGGGCTTGGTCGTCGGCGAGCAGTATGTCGATCATGTGGCGTGTCCCTGGATCGGGAGCGCCGCCCGTACGGTGAACCCGCCTCGGGGCTTCGGGCCTGCGGTGAACGTGCCGCCGAGCAGTTTGACGCGCTCGCGCATGCCTCGCAGCCCGTTACCTGCGCCGGTGTTACCTGCGCCAGCGTCCCCGGTCCGGGCGCGGCCGTTGTCGCTGATCTCGATGCCGATCTCCGCGTGGTGGTAGGTGAGGACGACGCTGGCGGCGGCACCCGTTCCGGCGTGTTTCATGGTGTTGGTCAAGGCTTCCTGCACGATGCGGTAGGCCGACAGGTCCATGGTGGCGGGCAGGGTCACGGGGGAGCCCTCGACGCGCAGCCGTACCGGCGTGCCTGCCCTGTTGACCTGCGTGAGCAGGGCGGGCAGGTGCGCCAGGCCGGGCTGCGGATGCCAGGCATCGTCCACCTCGCCGACCGCGGCGAGCACGTGTCGCATGTCGGCGAGGGAGTTACGGCCGGTGGTGACGATCGTCTCCAGCGCGGTCCGGGTATCGGCCGGGGTGTTGTCGAGCGCGGCGGCGCCTCCTTGGGCCTGGATCACCATGAGGGACAGGCCGTGGGCCACGACGTCGTGCAGTTCGCGGCTAATCCGGGCGCGTTCGGCGGCTACCGCGAGCGCGGCCTGCTGGTCGCGTTCGCGTTCGAGGTCTCGGGCGTGTGCGTGCAGCTCGTCGAGGTAGGCGCGGCGGCTGCGGGCGCCGGAGCCGATGGCCCAGGAGGCGACCAGGGCCGAGCCGAGTACGGACAGGCCGCTCCAGGCATCGGCCGAGGCCTGGCGATGGACCCTCATGACCTCTTTCGGGCCGGATGGGGTGCCAAGGCCGGGGCCCATGGAAAGTACCTCGGATGGGCCGGGTAGCGGGCCGTACAGGCTCCATCCGGCGGCCACAAGCAACAGGCAAGTCAGGGCCGCCAGCGAGATGACCCACGCGTAACGGGAGGCCACCGTGTAGAGCAGAACCAGCACGCTCAGATCGATGATCATGAGAGGTGCGGCCTGCGCCACGTGCACCCCGGCGGACAGCACGCAGACGACGAGCATCGGCAGCGGCCAGCGCCTGCGCAGCACGACGCCGCCGGCCGCGAGCGCCGTCGCCGCCCACCACAGGGCGAGTTGTCCGTCCTGTCCAGCTGCGACGGGGGTACCCGCCGTGTTGCCCACGATCGCGTTCGGGGCGTTGACCAGCACGCAGATCGCGAGCAGCACCGCGGCCGGCGCCGCGTCCTGCAGCATCGGTGAGCGTGACCACGCGCGAAGAGGCGTCATAATCCTGTGAGCTTATGGTCAGGACCGATGCGCCCGCGTCTGCCGCAAGTCTGATTCGGCGACGCCCGTATACGTCTCAAGACAGATGCCCACGTGTGGCTGGAGGCGGACGCGGGTGCACGATCGCCGCCACCAAGGTGGGCCACATGACTGAACATGGACTTCTGACCGGCCGCGCGGTTGCCGCCGCAGCCGCGAGTGCCGTCACCTTGACCGCGCTGATCGCGGGCTCGCCCGCCGCGACGGCTGACAGCGGGCAGGCGCTGCCATCGGTCACGTGGCGGTCGTGTCCCGCCTATTCCGACGAGGTGATCCGTAGCCTTGCCGTCACTGATGAGCAACGGCGGACGTTCCGTGCGCTGCTGGGCCGGATGGAGTGCGGAACCGTCAGCGTTCCACTGGACTACCGCAAACCAGGCGGACGGCAGATCACCATCGCGATCACCCGGGTCAAGGCCATCGACCGCAAGCACCGGCTGGGCAGCCTGGCGCTCAACCCGGGCGGGCCAGGCGCCTCCGGTTACCTATTCCCGCTCCAGATCGCCTCGATGAACCAGACGAACGCCAAGCTCAACGACCGCTATGACCTGATCGGCTTCGACCCCCGCGGAGTCGGTTACAGCACCAAGGTCGACTGCCCGGCCCCCCAGGGCCAGGGCGTGCCGCCCCAGCCGGGGCCGCTGCCCGAGGAGACGGCCAAGCTCGTCCACGAGTCCGGGGTCGCGGCGAACAAGGCGTGCGGGGTTTTCGATCCCGCCTTCCTCGGCCAGCTCACCACCCAGAACGCGGCCCGTGACCTTGATCGGGCGCGGATCGCGCTGGGCGAGCGCAAGCTCAGCTTCCTGGGCATCTCCTGGGGCACCTGGCTGGGCGCGGTCTACCGCAGCACGTTCCCGGACAGCGTCGGACGCATGTTCCTGGACAGCGTGGCGCCGGTGAACTTCCGGCTCGACGATTTCGAGGACGGCCACGCGGCGGGCACCGAGCGTCACTTCCCGCGGATGGCGGCCTGGATCGCCGAGCGCAACGGGACCTACGGCCTCGGCAGCACCGCGAAGCAGGTGCGGGCCACGGTGCTGGCGCTCGGTCGCGCCTATGACGAGCAGCCGAGGCGCTATAGCGACTGGGAGATGGTGGCCGATGGTGCCACGGTCGCCATGCTGGCCATCCAGAGCGCACCGGACTGGCCGCAGGTCGCCCAGGCGTTCAAGGAGATGCGGGACGAGAGTGACACCGCGCCGCCGGCCCTGAGGGGACTTCTCGGGCAGGGCACTCTGCAGCGCCCGCCGGCCGGCGCGCCGGAGCGGTTCAACGCGACCGCGGGCCAGGCCGTCTTCTGCAACGAGGACCCCAGCCGGCTCAACTTCTCCGATGCCTGGGCCACCTACCAGCGGCGACTTGAGCGCAACCCGGTCACCGGGCGGGCCAGTAGGTTCTCCGCCCAATGCGCGGGCTGGTCGCTGCCGGTGCAGAAGATCAAGGTGCAGCGCCGCGGCGGGTCGCTGGTGCTGGCCGGACATCGCTACGAAGCCGTCTCCCTGTATGAGTGGACCAAGCAGATGCACTCCGCCGTCGGCGGCACGGTCTTCACCGTCGCCGACGACGTGCACGGGTCCGTCCTGCGCGTGCCGGACTGCGCCGCCGAGCTCGTGTCGTACTTCACCACGGGCCGCATCGACCGCGGCTGCGACGGCACCCCCGTACCCGCGAAGTAGCCGACGCTGCCCTCACCCGGTCGCCGGGACGGCCACCGCACGCGCCGTCTCGGCGACCGGGCCAATACTCACCCGCACATGATGGAGAACGACATGGGAAGCACTCTCGGCCAGAGCGTGGCCAGGCGGAAGTGCTCACGCAAGAGCACCGCGCGGGCCGTCGCACCGGTTCTCGCGCTGGCCGCCCTCGCGCTGGCCGGTGTGGCCTGCGGGGACAGCCAGGAACCCGGCAGGACGGTGGCCTCCCTAGCGCCGCAGGCCGGTCCGGCGTCCGCCGCCGCCCCGCAGGGCGGTTCCAAGGCCGATCCGGTGGCCTTCGCCCAGTGTGTCCGCGACAACGGGTTGCCGGACTTCAAGGACCCGGAGCCGGGCAAAGGCATGGGAGAGGGGATCGATCTCAACTCCCCGGCGTTCAAGAAGGCCGCCGAGGCCTGCAAGGAGCTCATGCCCGCTCCGCCCCCGCAGAACGACCCCAACGCGACGTGGTCCACGGCGGACAAGCTCAAGTACGCCGCGTGCATGCGTGACAACGGCGTGCCGTCGTTCCCCGACCCTGACGCGGGTGGCGGTTTCAAGCTCAACGACGACCCGAACACGCCGCAGTTCAAGAAGGCCGAGGAATCCTGTAAGCAATACCAGCCGCAGAGCATCCGGAACATGACCCCCGGCAAGATCGGCGGCGGCAGTTGAGTGCGATGCGCTGGGTGGCCGCGCTGGTGGCGGCCGGCGCACTGGTGGCCGGGGGTGGCTGGGTCCTGCGCGCCGACCCGTTCGCCGCGCCCACTGCGAGCACCACCGCCCAGAGCCCGGCCAGGACCGGGCTGGCACAGGTGACCAAGGGCACATTGTCGGCCCGTACCCTGCAAAACGGCACGCTCGGCTACGCGGGCAACCACCAGATCGTCAACAGGGCCGCCGGTACGGTGACCAAGCTGCCCGCCGTGGGCCAGGTCGTCACCGCGGGCAATGTGCTCTACCGGGTGGACGGCAAGCCCGTGGTGCTGCTCCACGGTGCGGTTCCCATCTACCGGTCGCTGTCGTGGGGCGCCGACGGCGCCGACGTTCAGCAGCTGAACGCCGCGCTGGTGACGCTCGGCCACGCCACCAAGGACCAGCTCGACCCCGGATCCGACTACTTCGGCAGGGCCACCTACAACGCTCTTCGGGACCTGCAGGACAGGGCCGGACTGGAAGAGTCGGGGAACCTTGCACTCGGCCAGGCGGTGTTCGTGCCGGCCAAGACGATCCGGGTGCTGAAGGTGAACGCGGTCAGCGGCGCGCAGACGGCGGCCGGGACCGTGGTGCTTGAGGCATCCTCGACGGCACGGCAGGTTACCGTCGAGCTGAACGCCGGCCGGCAGAGCCAGGTGGCCGTCGGCGACAAGGTGATCATCACGCTGCCCGACGGCAAGACAGCGCTGGGCGTGGTCTCCGAGGTCGGCAAGGTCGCCACCACCTCCGACAGCGGGACCACGATCGAGGTGAAGATCCGGCCGACCAGGCCGAAGCAGACCGGCAGCCTGGATAAGGCGCCGGTACAGGTCTCGATCGTCACCGGCACCGCCGAGGATGTGCTGTCGGTGCCGGTGAATTCGCTGCTCGCGCTGGCCGGTGGCGGCTACGCGGTCGAGGTCGTGGACGCCGGTGGCGAGCATCGGCTGGTGGGTGTGACGACGGGGCTGTTCGACGACAGCGAGGGCAGGGTCGAGGTCACCGGCGACGGCCTGGCCGAAGGTCAGCGCATCGTGGTGCCTGCGTCATGAGGAGTGTTCTGGAACTGGACCGGGTGAGCAGGGTCTATCCTGGCGCGACACCGGTGGTGGCGCTGCAGGAGGTCAGCTTCACCGTCGAGGCCGGCGAACTGGTCGGCGTCGTGGGGCCGTCCGGGTCGGGCAAATCGACGCTGCTGCAGGTCATGGGTACGCTGGATCGGCCCACCCTGGGCACGGTGCGCATCGTCGGCGACGACGTGGCGAGCATGTCCGACCGGGCCTTGGCCAGGCTGCGGGCGATGCGGATCGGGTTCGTCTTCCAGCAGTTCTTCCTGGCCCAGCACGCCACGGCTGTGGAGAACGTGGCCGACGGCATGCTGTACACCGGTGTCAGATATCGCGCCAGGCTGCAGGCGGCGTCCGAGGCGTTGGAGCGGGTCGGGCTGGGGCATCGCTTGGACCACCGTCCCACCCAGTTGTCGGGCGGTGAGCGGCAGCGGGTCGCGATCGCCCGCGCGCTGGTCGGCAACCCGGCGATCGTGCTGGCCGACGAGCCCACCGGTAACCTCGACAGCGTTTCCGGAGCCGCGATCTTCGCCCTGCTGAAGGAGCTCAACGCCGAAGGCGCCACCATCATCATGATCACGCATGACCGGGAGCTGGCCGCGAGGCTGCCCCGCCGCATCGAGATGCTGGACGGGCACCTCGTCGCCGATGGGCGGGAGCCGTGATGTATTCGGCCGACCTGGCGCGGGTGGCCAGCCTGGGGCTGCGGACCCGGCGGATGCGGGCGGCCCTGTCGGCGCTCGGCATCGCCATCGGCGTCGCGGCGATGGTGGCCGTGCTGGGCTTGTCAGCCTCCTCCCAGGCCGGGTTGCTGGCCGAGATCGACAAGCTGGGCACCAACCTGCTCACCGTCACCCCCGGCCAGACCATGGGTGGCGACAATGCGAAGCTGCCCGGTGACGCGCCGGGGATGATCGCCAGAATCGGCCCGGTCGAGAAGGTCGAACACACCGGTAAAACCACGGCCAACGCCTTCCGCAACCCCTACATCCCCGTCTTCAACACCAACTCGCTGAGCGTCAACGCGGCCAGCCTGGACCTGCCCGCCGCGGTGCGCACCAGCCTGGCCCAAGGCGCCTATCTCAACGCCGCCACCGCCCGGCAACCGGTCGCCGTCCTCGGCGCCGACGCTGCCCGGCGTCTCGGCATCGCGAAGATCCACCAGGGGATGCGCATCTGGGTCGGCGGGCAATGGTTCTACGTCGCCGGGATCCTCAACCCGGCGAAGCTGACGCCGGAGATCGACTCCGCGGTACTGGTCGGCTATCCGGCCGCCGAAAAATACCTGCGCTTCGACGGCCATCCGACCACGATCTACGTGCGGGCGGCCACCGAACACGTGCCCAGCGTGCGGAAGGTACTGGCCGCCACCACCAACCCGCGCAATCCCGGCGAGGTCAACGTCAGCCAGCCCTCCGCCGCCCTGGTGGCCCGCGCGGCCGCCCAATCCGCGTTCAACGGCCTGTTCCTGGGCCTGGGCGCGGTCGCACTGCTCGTCGGTGGCATCGGCGTCGCCAACACCATGGTCATCTCGGTCCTGGAACGCCGCTCCGAGATCGGCCTGCGCCGCTCCCTCGGAGCGACCAGAGCAGACATTCGCCTGCAGTTCCTGTCGGAGGCGATCCTGCTGGGCGCGCTCGGCGGCCTCGCCGGCGTGGCCCTCGGTGCCCTGGCCACCATCGTCTACACCCACATCAACAACTGGGCCACCGTGATACCCCCGCTGACCTGGGCCGGCGGGCTGGGCGCGGCCGTCGCCATTGGCGCCACCGCCGGGCTGCTGCCCGCCATCCGCGCGGCCCGCATGCAACCCACCGAGGCACTGCGAACCGTCTGACATGCCCGGCGCGACGGGGCAAACCCGTCGCGCCGGGCTTCAGGATGCCGAGCGGTCCGTTGATGGATACTCACGACACTCACCCGCCCGCCACGCCCGCCTCCGCGCGAGCGCACCCCTGTGACCACCGCAGCACGTGGGCACGAGGGGTGCCCCGCGTCCGGCGCAGGCCACTCCCGTGAGATCACCTGCCTGCGCTTTCCCCCTCGGCCGCGAACCCGGCCCCTTGGTCCTGGCCCCACCCGCCGCCGCATCGTCCACCGGCTACGGCTACCCCGACCCGAGTAACCCGGCCGCGGTCCAGATCGGCCGCGGCTACAACCAGCAGTTCTACCTCTGCCCGGCAGCGCCGAGCATCCGCACACCGAGCTGATGCAGTAGCCGGCCCAGGCGGCTGCGCAAACGCCCGACGCATCGTGATCACGTTGCTGCGCGCCAGACTCACCTCGAACGTCCGACCGAACCCGATCTTGGCGGCGTCCCGCAACTGCACAGCATGAGCTGCTGCGGCTATGCCTCTCGTCTGGGTCATGTGGCGCGATTCTTACCAACGGATCCAATGCGGCCGCGACCATGTACGTGCTTGCGTTTTAAGGTTTCATGATCGTTTTGACGCTCGCGGTAGCTGTCACTTTCTGGGATAGCCGTCACCTGAGCGCCGATCGGCAACCTGTCCATGGCCTAATTTGCAATACCTGTGTCATTGACGCCATCCACGTCACTGACCAGGATGAATGTCATGCGGCGACGAGTGGTTGTGGTGATCTTCGACGGGTTCCAGCTCCTTGATCTGGCCGGGCCAGTGGACGTGTTCGAGACCGCGAGCTTGTTCGCCCAGGAGGGCGGCTACCGGGTGGAGGTGGCCGCGGTGCGCGTTGGCGCCGTGGCGGCTCACGGCGGGATCGCGATCGACGCGGCAATAGCCCTGCGCGAGGTCGAAGGGCCGGTCGACACGCTGCTGGTGCTGGGCGGCCTGAAGATCCCGGACTGCGTGGATGATCGGGAGCTGGTTGAGCAGATCGCCCGGCTGGCGCATGTGAGCCGCCGGGTCGCGTCGGTCTGCACCGGAGCCTTCCTGCTGGCTGAGGCCGGGCTGCTGAATGGCCGACGGGCGACCACGCACTGGATGGCGGCCGCCGACCTCGGCCACCGTTACCCGGCTACCACGGTGGACGCCAATCCGATCTACATCCGGGACGGGGAGGTTTGGACCTCGGCCGGAGTCACCGCCGGAATCGACCTCACGCTCGCGCTGGTGGCCGAGGACCACGGCCACGCGCTGGCCCGGAAAGTCGCCCGCGGGCTCGTGGTGTACCTGCACCGGCCGGGCGGGCAAGACCAGTTCAGCACCCCAATGAGGGCCGGCACACCGCGCACCGAGCCGCTGCGCGAACTCCAAGCCTTCATCGACGCCAACCCCGCCGATGACCTGAGCGTGCCGGCACTGGCCCGGCGCGCAGGGATGAGCGAGCGCCACTTCTCGCGGATCTTCACCAACCAGACCGGAGTCTCTCCCGGCCGATACGTCGAGCGCAGCCGCGCCGACGCCGCTCGCCGACTGCTGGAGAGCACCGGCCATCCGCTCGACCGCATCGCGAGCCTATCCGGGCTCGGTACGCCGGAAACCCTCTACCGCGTCTTCCGCCGACACTGGCGGATCTCACCCGGCGACTACCGCCGCCGGTTCCAGACACAGGAGAACTGACCATGCACGTCGCCATCCCTCTCTACCCCCGGTTCACCGCCCTGGACGCGGTCGGCCCCTACACCGTTCTGGCCTTCGCGCCGGGCTGGACGGTCACTTTCGTGGCCGCCGTACCCGGCCCAGTCATCGACGACAAAGCCAGCCTCGCGATCACCGCTACCGCCTCTTTCGCCGACCTGCCCCGGCCGGACGTGATCCTGGTACCCGGAGGCCCGGGGACCCTGGCCGCCATGGGCGACCAGCAACTGTTGTCCTGGATCCGCGCCGCGCACGAGCACACCCGATGGACCACCTCGGTCTGCAGCGGCTCCTTCGTCCTCGGCGCGGCCGGTGTGCTGGCCGGTCGTAAAGCCACCAGCCACTGGGGCTGGGCCGAGCAGCTTCCCGCCGTCGGCGCCGAACACGTCAAGGAACGCGTCGTATTCGACGGCAAAATCGTGACAGCCGCTGGAATCTCCTCCGGCATCGACATGGCGCTGACCTTCCTCGCCGAGGCGCAGGATGAGGAGACGGCGCGGACCGTGCAGCTCGCGATCGAATACGACCCCCAACCGCCGTTCAACGCCGGCAACCCTCATACCGCCCCCGCCTTCCGGCGCGAGGCCGCACTGAACCTGATCTTCTGACCGCATAACGAGCAGCAGCCACCCGTTCCAGCAATCGTGACCCGGCTCATCGTGCATCCGTGGCGCACCTGAGCGTCGCACCGTCTTGGGTGATCACGATTGAGTGGCACAGCGGGCACGCCACCGTGACATGGGGGCCGGAGAACAGTGGAACGAAATCCGGCGTTAGCGAGTGGTCGACCTGGTCCAGGCCGTACTCACAGCCTGCGTTCCCTGAAGCGGTAACGCCGGATTCCGTTCCATCGCACACCTAAATCGGTCTTCAACAGGCGCGCCAATTGAACGCTGTGTAACGATTCCAGGACTCTCCGGAAAATTGATTATGTTTGGCCCTACCTTGCGGGCCGTGCCTGTGGAGTTCTTGAATGACGACGTCGTAGCCAAATACGGACGGTTCGACGGTCCTCCGTCGCGGGCCGAATTGGAGAGGGTCTTCTTCCTCGATGACGCAGGCAAGGCCCTGATCGCCAAACGGCGCGGGGGCACCTGAAACTCGGGTTTGCCTTGCAGCTCGGGACGGTGCGTTTCTTGCGCACGTTTCTCACCGATCCGCTGGACGTGCCAACGGAAGTCATGGACTTCGTCGCCGAACAGCTGGAGATCGCCGATCCGTTGTGCGTGAAGCGCTACACCGAGCGGGAGAAGACTCGTCTGGACCACATGTGGGAGATCCGGCGTGTCTTTGGACTGCGGGACTTCGCCGAGGTCGAAGACGAGCTGACCGCGTGGGTGGACGCGCGGGCGTGGATGTTCGAGGAAGGGCGCACCGCGATCTTCCACGGCGGTGAAATGGCTGGCCGAGCGCGATGTGCTGCTGCCGGGCATCTCGACGCTGACGCGCCTGATCGCCCACGTACGCGAACAGGCGATTGCGCGGCTGTGGGACGCCTTGAACGAGGTGCCGACGCCCGAGCAGCGCCAGGTGCTGATGATGGTGCCGGAGATCCGACCGGGGATGCGGATGTCGGATCTGGAGCGCTGGCGCACCGGGCCGGCGCGAGCCTCGAGACCGGAGATGGTCAAGACGCTGTAGCTGGTCAGGGAGATCTGCCAGGCGGGGTTCGGAAAAATCGAGCTGGGCACGCAGATGCCGCGCCGACGGCTGGCGGAGCCGGCCCGCTACGGCATAGGCGCCAAGCCCTCACAGCTCAAGCGCCACCCCGAGGCGCGCAAGCCGGCCACGCTGCTGGCCACGGTGCGCCATCTGGAGGCCAAGACGGTCGATGACGGCCTTGAACTGCTGGACCTGCTGATGGTCACCGAACTGCTGGGCAAGGCGCAGCGGGCGGCCGGCAAGGGCACGGTGCGCCGGGCGCCCAAGCTGGCCAAGGCCTCGGCCCGGCTGGTGGTGGCGGTGGAGGTGTTACTGGAGGCTACCGGCTGGGGTGAGGAGATCCGGCCGGCCGAGGTGTGGGACGCGATCGACATGGTCATTCCCCGCGCGGAGTTGCGGGCGGCGGTGGCCACGGTGACCGGCATAGTGCCGCCGCCGGACGCCGAGGACGACGGCGGCTGGCGAGCGGAGATAGCCGGGCGGATCGCCACGGTCAGCGGGTTTGTGAAGCTGCTGCCGACTCTCATCGCTTTCGGCGCGAACGCCGAGGGGATCGAGGTGTTGCGGGCGATGCGCTGCCTGGCCGCCCAGCTGGACTCCAGCCGCAAATGGACCACCAAGACCACGCACGCGCAGGTGGTGACCGGGCCGTGGAAACGCCTGGTGTTCGGCCACCCGGCCGATCCGGGTGGCGCGGTGGACAAGAACGCCTACACCTTCTGCGTACTGGAGCAGTTCCACCGGCATCTCAAACGCCGGGAGATCTACGCGGAGACCTCGCTGCGCTGGCGTGATCTGAACGCGCACCTGCTGGAGGGTGCGGAGTGGGCTGCGGTCAAAACACCGGTGCTGACCGCCCCGGGGCCTGCCCGAGGACCCCGGCGCGCTGCTGGCCACTCACTTGGCTGGCCTGGATGCGGCCTATCGCGAGGGCGCCCGGAAGTCCTGCCAGTCCAAGCTCTCCCGATCGAGGAAGGTGAACAGGTACTTCAGGTCGTACCCGTACGCGCTCAGAGTGTTCGGCGAGAACTCCCTGTCCCGAAGGTGATCCAGGAGCCGGCGGACCGGCCCCACCGGCTCTCCCTCATCGTTGACCGGCCGAACCCGGCGGACGATCCTGCCATCCCGCTCCCTGACGACCCGCATCTCGGCCTCCCCGCCTTGCGGCAGCAGGGATGTGGGCCAACGTATGCGACGAAGACGCGTCAAAGAGGAGAAACTCCAAGGTCATCCCAAGCGAATGTCCAGATAAGAACGTGTATGGAAAGTACTCGTTCGCGCTGCCGCAGCTGCCGGGCGGGCGCCGGCAGCTGCGCGACCCGGACGCCGCAGGCGACGAGGACGACGACGAAGAGGGGGCGTAGATCCGCCTCAGCGCATCAACTGCCGCGTGGCCCGCCAACCCGATCTCCAACGACCACCACGTCGAGCATCGAGCACCTCCCGGCATGGTGGTTCACAACAGTTGCGCCTGGACGAATCCGGCCAACAGGACGGTGACGCCGCCGATCTCGCCGACGATCAGTGCGGACATGAAGGCAGCCGTACCGCGGACGGGATGGCGAAGCTGGTTGTCGGTGTCCTGGCGCCAGCCATGGTAGATGTAGGTTCCGATCGCCGCGACGAAGAACAGGATTACGACGCCGGCCGCGACGAGATTCACCACCGGCGGCCAGCCACTCAGCTCGACGAACACCGCGATCAGCAGCGTCGCGAACGAATAGAGCAGCGCAGCCCTGTGAGCGATGTCCACATAGGGGTGGGCCACGTGCTGTTCCGAGTGGACCATCTGCCGGTGCTTCCAGACGCCTAGCACCAATGCCCCCAGGAAGATCAGCCCTGCCGGCAGCAGCACGACGATGGTGTCCGTGCCCAACGCCGGATCGCTACGCATGATCGGCCGCCAGGAGCGGGCCAGCAGAGGGTGAGCCTCCTCGGGGCCGGCGTCGTGCAGCGAGTACCCATCCTGCTGGAGCACCGCCGGTTGCCAGCTCCCGCATTCCATGGTCGGCCCGTCGTCCGCTGGCCATCTGCCTCACCACACCTTATCTAGACACTGCTGTTCGACTTATCGCAAGTTCGACCATATCCTAAGTCGAACACATATGTTCAGTTTAGGAGGGTTGATGAATCAGACCCCACATGCCAGGTACCACCTGGCGGCAGCCGACGGGCAGCGAACGTCTCGGCGCTGGTTGGTGCTGGTCCTACTGTGCCTGGCCCAGTTCATGGTGATCCTGGACGTGACGGTGGTGAACGTCGCGCTCCCGGTAATCGCCGACCGGCTCGACCTGGACCGGACCGCGCTGACCTGGGTGATCACCGCTTACACGCTGTGCTTCGGCGGGCTGATGCTGCTCGGCGGGCGCATGGCCGACGCGCTCGGCCGCAGGCGCGTGTTCCTGGCCGGGCTGGCGGTGTTCACCCTCGCCTCGCTCGTCTCCGGGCTGGCCGGTGACGCGGCCATGCTCGTTGCCGCGCGTGCCGCGCAGGGCATCGGTGCGGCAATGTTGTCACCCGCGGCCCTGTCGATCGTGACCACGACTTTCCACGGCCCGGACCGCAATCCCGCGCTCGGCGTCTGGGCGGCCATCGGCGGCGCGGGCGCGGCCATCGGCGTGCTGCTCGGCGGGGTGTTCACCGCCGGACCCGGCTGGGAATGGGTGTTCTTCATCAACGTACCGGTCGGCATCCTGGTCGCCGTGACCCTGCCGATGGTGGTCCCCTCCGGCCGTTCCACCCGCCACGCGACCCAGATCGACGTGCCGGGCGCGGTGACCGCCGCCCTCGCCGTCGGCTCACTGATCTACGGGCTGGTGCGGGCAGGCGACACCGGCTGGGGCGACACGGTGACGCTGCTCGCCCTCGCCGCAGGCGTCGTGCTGCTGGTGGTGTTCGTCCTGATCGAGCGCGTCACGATGGTGCCGCTGGTGCGCCTGGCAGTGCTGGCCCGGCGTCCCGTGGCCGCAGGGAACCTAGTCATGTTGACCGCGTCCGGTCTGCTGCTGGCCCACTTCTTCCTGGGCTCTCAATACCTCCAGCACGTGCTCGGGCTGAGCGCGCTGAGCACTGGGCTGCTCTTCCTCCCCGCCGCATTGGTCATCGGGCTCGGCACGCACCTGGGGGTGCGGATCGTCGGGCGATTCGGCGGACGGCCCGCTGCCGCAGCCGGGTTTCTCCTCGCCGCGATCGGCGCGCTGCTGCTGGCCCAGCTGCCCGCCGACGGCAACGCACTGGTCCACTTTCTGCCCGGCTTCGCCATCTCCGGGCTCGGCCTGGGCGCGACGTTCGTCACTGCGACCATCACCGTGATGGCGCACGTCGATCCGCACGACGCCGGCATGGTCTCCGCGCTGATCAACACCGGACACGAACTCGGCGCCACCCTGGGCATCGCGTTCGTATCCACCATCGCCGCCGCCAGCCTGGACACCATGCCCATGGGCCCAGCATCAGTCACCGGATTCGGCGCGGCGTTCACCGCCGCCGCCGTAACAGCCGTGATCATGGCCACGGCCGCCGGGTGGCTGATACCAGCGGGCCGCCCGCCTGCCACCGACGGCCCCGTGTTCGCCCACTGACCATCTAGGCTGGGTCATCGTGGGAACCACGGACACGGGCCATCAACCAGACGGCGCCGGGGAGAAGCAGAGTGCGCCCCGGCGCCGCGCCGACGCCGAACGCAACATCACCGCCATCCTCGACGCCGCGCTCGTGTGCTTCACCGAGCAACCCCAGGCGAGTATGACGGCGATCGCCCGCACCGCCGGAGTCGGACGGGTCACCCTCTACGCCCACTTCCCCTCACGGGAAGTACTGCTGGAAGCCGTCCTCGACCACACCATCACCCTGGCCAGCGCCGTCATCGACACCGCCGCCCCGAACGAGGGCCCCGCCGTCGACGCCCTCAGCAGGCTGCTGCACATCTCCTGGCACGTCCTCGACCGGCACCGCCGACTGTTCGAGATCGCCCAACGCGAACTCGACCCCGCCGTGCTGCGCCAGCACCACGACCAAGCCATGAGCCGTGTCGAGCAACTCCTCATCCGCGGTCAGCAGGAGGGAGCCTTCCGCACCGACCTCCCACTGAACTGGCTGGTCACCACCGTCTACAGCCTGCTGCACGCCGCCGCCGCCGACGTCAACACCGGACACCTCAAGCAGAACACTGCCGCCGACGTACTCGAAGCGACCTTGTTGCCCGCCTTGCGGCCTCCACAAGCGACAGTCCGTCGGCGTCGTAGAGGCTGAAGGACCAGGACCATCACACATTCACGGCCGTGTTGCGGTCCATCGGCCACCATGGGTGCCGACACGCCGCAGCAGAGTTCGCTCTACGTCCGCACCAGCACACGCTGCCCGTGCTGCCAACGCCTTCTCGACCGTACGGAAGCCCACCCCATACGACAGGCTTGAGTAGCAGCGGGGCAGCCATTAATAATCTTGTCGGTTAACGGTGTGCTGTCATGGATCTTGGCTATGGACGTGTCTCGACCCGCGACCCAAACCCCCACGCCCAGCGCGACCGACTGCAGGCCGCCGGATGCGACCGCACCTACATCGACACGATCAGCGGCACCCTGTCCAGCCGCCCCGCATTCGACAAGGCCCTCGACGCGCTGCGCGTCGGCGACGTCCTGGTCTTCACCAAGCTGGACTGGCTCCGCCGCTCGGTGAAGATGCTCAAACAGATCGCCGACCGCGTCCAGGGCGCCGGCGCCGGCCTGCGGGCGCTGGATCAAAACATCGACACCACCACACCCGAAGGCCGCCGGGCAAGCGCTCAGCGAGCTGTGGGGGCAAGCACGACGGCGACCTGGAACCGCAACCGCGCCGCTATCGTTTCCTGGCTGTCCTGGTACCGCACCAAGAAGCACTGGGCCGCGCCGTCGGTTCCGGCCGACGCTGAGCGCCGCAAGGAGAGCGCCGACGAGACCCGCGCGGTCGCCAAGACCGCGATCCACCGGCTTCTGTCGCGCCGTGACATCCCACTGCGTGAGCGGGCGCTGTGGCGGATGCTCTATGAAACGGCGGCCAGAGCGGGTGAGATCCTGGCAGTGAACGTCGAGGACCTCGACCTGGAGCACCGCCGCACCCCCGTCCGGTCCAAGGGCGGCGCGGTAGAGTGGGTGTACTGGGACAGCGGCACCGCCCACCTGCTGCCCCGCCTGCTCCGGCTCCCGGACGGCAGCTCACGCACGCACGGCCCGCTGTTCCGGTGTCCGAACGCCGCCCCGTCCCCGCCCGCCGCCCGGCCGCCGCCGACATCTGACCGCACATCGGCCGGGGCCGCCTCGGTTACGACCGCGTCCGGGTGCTGCTCGACACCTACGCCGGGCTCGACCTGCACCAGCTGCGCCACAGCGCCGCTACCCACCTCGGTGAAGCCGAAGTCCCGCTGGAGCTCATCATGGGCAAGACCCGGCACAAGAACCCCCGCACCGCCATGCGCTACGTCAAACCCGGCCCTGAGGCCATCGCCAAGGTCAGCGAGCACCTCGCCCCGCCCAGCCGCCGACACTGAGGCCCAGTCACGAGGCCGGACCCCGGACGCCATCCCAGGCAGCTCAAACAAGGTGATCGCTCCATCCGCCCTGGTGCTCGGTGATCACTGTGGTGACCCCCACGACAAAGACCGATCCAAGAATCACGACCTCAACCGATCCAAGTCACAGCCTGCGCGGGCCGTTCGTCCGATAGGCGAGGACCAACGGCCCTTTCCCGGCCGGGGGCACGTCACGAGAATGAAGGAAGACACCCGCCGAGGCGAGAGAATCCCATCCCCGCGGCGGCCCGACCGGCACCGGAGAGTGGCAGTCACGATGCTCCGGCCGCAGAAGGCGGCGACTCCGGGCCGGACGGGACCGTTCGATCACTCGGCGGGTGTCTTCATCTCCACACCCGATGCCGTCAGGGTGCGCGGTCAGAGGCCGTGGGTGCGGCGGCCGGTGATCTGGTGGGGCGCGATGCGGATGTACAGGTGCCGATCGCCGCCCGCCCAAGGGGTGACGTCGGCGCCGCTCACCGTGGCCGCCTCATCGTCGGGTACGTGGTGGGCGGGGCCTTGGACGAGCACGCTCCAGCCCTCGCGCCGTGCCTCGTCGATTCGGTCGACCTGGAAGCCGATCTCGATCTCCACGCCCTCGACACCCGTGCGCAGGTCCTGGTCCATGGGGCCGCCGTGGGCGGTGCGGAAGACCATCGCGCCGTCGTGCACCTGATAGCGCTCATACCCTCCGCCCAGCAGAGCCTCCTCCGTGGTCTCCAGCGCCTTGGCCAGCCGGGTCACCGTGCCCCTGTCGGGGGCGCCAAGGTGGTCCTCCAGGCGCTGAACGCATCCGGCCGACATGTCCGCACGATCGGCCACCTCCTCCAGCGTCAGGTTCAGCTTCGTACGGTGATGGGTGATACGACGCCCGAAATCGCCCGGATGAGTCATGAGTGTCTCCTCGACGGTGCGGACAGGGGTGACAGCTGATGCGAGCCGCCCCAGGCGAGGCTACCCAGCCACCCGCCCCGCCGGACGGGGGCCTTCTGTTCCTCAGCACGGGCCTCTGTGCGGGGACCAAGGTCCTTCCGCCTCGGGTCGTACGGCACTGAGCGCCGGCCGCCGCGAACGGTGTGATGGAGGTGAGACAGGAAAGCGCGAAAGATCAGGAAAGGGGAGGCCCGCCATGGCCACCACCATCAACCGGCCCATGACGCACATCAGCGTGGACAAGGCGGAGCACAAGACCCCCGCCGACTACGTCTGGGCGCTCGCCCGGATCTCGCTCGGCTGGATCTTCCTGTGGGCGTTCCTGGACAAGACCTTCGGCTGGGGCTTCGCCACCCCGGCGGCCAAGGCCTGGATCAACGGCGGCAGCCCGACCACCGGCTTCCTCAAGGGCACCGGCGAGAACGCGCTCGGCGGCCTCTTCTCGGCCCTGGCCGGACAGGCATGGGTGGACTGGCTGTTCATGGCCGGTCTGGCCGGCGTCGGCCTGGCGCTCGTGCTGGGCATCGGCACCCGGATCGCGGCCGGCGCGGGAACCGCGATGCTGCTGCTGATGTGGGCGGCTGAGCTGCCCCTGACCACCAACCCGTTCATGGACGACCACATCGTCTACGCCATCGTCCTCATCGGCCTGGCCCTGGCCGGCGCCGGCGGCACCCTCGGACTGGGCAACCTGCCCGTCGTCCGCCGCACCCCGTGGCTCAGGTGACCACCCCGGCCACCCGCCCGCCCTGCCCCGCAGGGCGGGCTTTCGCCGGTCAGAACGCGAGGAGGAAGACATGATCGTACGAATGGACGGATGCCCCGGGCCCTGGACACATGTCCGGACGCCGATGATCGGCGCGGTCGCCGGCCGAGAGGCACGTGATGGTGCCTGGCTGACGGAGCGATCGAGATGAGGCGGAGCTCGATGGCGGAGACCGGGGGAAACGTGACGGAGAAGACGGACGGCCGGGCCATGCTGATGCTGGTCCTGGCGACGGTGGGGTTCGCGGTGAACTTCTGGGCCTGGGCGCTGCTCAGCCCGTTAGGACCACGCTTCAAGGAGCTGCTCGGCCTGTCGGCGCCGCAGCAGGCGCTGCTGGTCGCGGTGCCGGTGATCGTCGGCTCGCTGGGGCGGATCCCCGTGGGCGCGCTGACCGACCGGTACGGCGGCCGGGTGATGTTCCCGCTGGTGTCGGCCGTCACCATCGTGCCCGTGCTGTTCATCGGCGTGGCGGGGCAGACGTCGCTGGCCGCGCTGCTGGCCGGCGGCTTCTTCCTGGGCGTGGCCGGGACCGCGTTCGCGGTCGGGGTGCCGTTCGTCAACGCGTGGTTCCCGCCGCACCGGCGCGGGCTGGCCGTGGGGATCTTCGGCGCGGGCATGGGCGGCACCGCCGTCAGCGCGCTGACCACGGTCGGGCTGGTCGAGCGCGGCGGCGCGGCGCTGCCGTTCGTGATCACGGCGGTCGTGCTGGCGTTGTACGCGGTCGTGGCGTGGCTGGTGCTGCGGGACGCGCCCGGGCGGAGCGTGGCGGGACAGCCGCTGCTCGCCCGGCTGGCGGCCACGGCGAGGTTGCCGATCACGTGGCAGGCATGCCTGCTGTACGCCGTCGCCTTCGGGGGATATGTCGCCTTCTCCGTCTACCTGCCGGCCTACCTGCAGACCGGGTACGGCCTGGAGCAGGCCGACGCCGCCTACCGGATGGCCGGGTTCGTGGCGCTGGCGGTGCTGATGCGGCCGCTCGGCGGCTGGCTGTCGGACCGGATCGGTCCGGTACGGGTGCTGGCCGGGGTGTTCACCGTGGTCGCCGTCATGGCGGCGGTGCAGGCGCTGACGCCCGCGCTGATGCCGGTCGGCACGGTGGCGTTCCTGTCCATGGCGGCGGCGCTCGGCGCGGGCAGCGGCGCCACGTTCGCGCTCGTGGCCCAGGTCGCCCCGGCCGACAAGGTGGGGTCGGTGACCGGGCTGGTCGGGGCGGCCGGTGGGCTGGGCGGGTTCGTGCCGCCGCTGGTCATGGGGTTCATCTACGGCCGGCTCGGCTCGTACGGGCTCGGCCTGGCCCTGCTCGCCGGCACCGCCGTGCTGGCGGTCGTGCTGACGCTGACCGCGGTGCGGTCCTTGACCGCCGCCCGGCAGGCGCCGACCGCCCCGCAGGTGCCCGCCGGCTGAGCAGGCGGGACACGAGGGCGGGACACGACGAGGCCGGTCAGCGGGACGGTTCCCAGCCGCGCTTCGCGGCGGGCCGGCCTTCGTCGCGGCTGCGGTAGACGATGTACGGCCGGGTCAGATACCCGACGGGCGCGGTGAGCATGTGCACCAGCCGGGTGAACGGCCAGATCGCGAACAGCGCCAGCGCACTCAGCGCGTGCAGCTGGAACAGCACCGGCGCGCCCGCCATCAGCGCCGGCTCCGGCTGGAAGGTGAAGATCGACCGGAACCACGGCGAGATCGTGGTGCGGTAGTCGTAACCCTCGCCGACCAGGTTGGCCACCACGGTGGCGGCCAGGCCGAGGGCGATGGTGAGCCCGAGGACCGCGTACATCAGCTTGTCGTTGCGGGTGGTGGCGGTGAAGACGGGGCCGACCGTGCGCCGCCGGTAGATGAGGATGACCAGGCCGGCCACGGTGGCGACGCCCGCGACGGTGCCGAGGACGACGGCGGACAGGTGGTAGAGCTCCTCGCTCACGCCGACGGCCTCGGTCCAGCTCTTGGGGATGACCAGGCCGCCGACGTGGCCGAGCGCCACGACCAGGATGCCGAAGTGGAACAGCGGGCTGCCGACGCGCAGCAGCCGCGACTCGTACATCTGGGAGGAGCGCGTGGTCCAGCCGAACTTGTCGTAGCGGTAACGCCACACGTGGCCGAGCACGAACACGGTCAGCGCCACGTACGGCAGCACCACCCACAGCAGGACGCTCATCGGCCCGCCTCCATCACCGCGTAGGGTTCCAGTCCGACGGCCTCGGCGGGCGGCCCTTGCGTGGCCAGCCGCAGCGCGGCCTCCTGCTCGCGCGCCCCGGCCGGGGGCAGCGTGGCCAGCACGGCGGCGACCACGTCCGCGTACGGCGAACGTTCCTCGCACAGCGCGGTGTGCAGCACCTCCACGCCCGCCCGGTGCTCCAGCAGCAGCCGCCTGGCCTCGCGGACGGCGCCGCGCGCCGACAGCTCGCACACCACGGCCAGGTGGTCGGGCAGCTCGCCGTCGGCGATCTCGAAGCCGCCCGCCTTCAGCGCGTGCTTGAAGCGCAGCAGCGCGGCCCCGCGCTTACGCGTGTCGCCGTAGGCGTAGTAGGTGAGGTACGGGCAGCAGCGCCGCTTGAGGTCGAACGTGGCCACGTAGTGCGCCGCGAGCTCGGCGGGCGGCGTGGCGGCGACGTGACCGAGGAAGGCCGACAGCCGCTCGCGCGCCGTGCCCGCCGGCAGCCCGTCCACCTCCTTCCGCAGCAGGCCGAGCGCGTCGTGGAGCCGCTCGTCGGGGTAGCCCAGCAGCACCGAGGCCACCAGGTGGACGGTTCGCACGCTCACTTCTTCCTCCTGGGGAACAGTCCGTCCGGGGTGCCCTTGCCGTCCCAGTTGAGCAGGTTGACCCGGCCGCGCAGTTCGTCGGCGTCGTCCAGGTTCTCGCCGGTCTGGCGTTCGCGCAGAGCGTGGAAGTTCTCCACCGCCACCGGGGCGGGCAGGCCGGACGCCTCGCCGAACGGGCCGGTCATGCCGGGGCCGCCGTCGTAGTCGAGGCTGCACCCCAGCTCCTCCAGCTGGGCGCCCTGCTCGGCGTGGGCCTTCGGGATCACGTACCGCTCGGCGTAGGGGGCCAGGGCCAGCAGCCGGTGCATGCCCTCGACCTGCTCGCCGCGCAGGCCGGCGGCGGTGGCGATCGACTCGTCCGGCTCCCGGCCGAGGTTGAGCCGGCGCATGTACGAGCGCATGGCCGCCAGCCGGCGCAGCACCGCCCGCACCGGTTCCGGGTCGCCGGCGGTGAACAGTTCGGCCAGGTAGCCGACGGGGATGCGCAGCGCGTCGATGGCGCCGAACAGGTTGCCCGCGTCCTCGCCGTCGTGCCCGGTCTTCGCCAGCACGTCCACCACGGGGGACAGGGGCGGGATGTACCAGACCATGGGCATCGTCCGGTACTCCGGATGCAGCGGCAGCGCCACCCCGTACTCGAAGATCAGCCGGTGCACCGGGGACTCGCGGGCGGCGTCGAGCCAGTCCTCGGGGATCCCGGAGGCGCGGGCGGCGGCGATCACCTCGGGGTCGTGCGGGTCGAGCAGGACGCTCTTCTGCGCCTCGTACAGGTCCCGCTCGGACGGGGTCGCGGCGGCCTCGGCGACGCGGTCGGCGTCGTACAGCACGAGCCCGATGTAACGCAGCCGTCCCACGCACGTCTCCGAGCAGACGGTCGGGATGCCGACCTCCACCCGCGGATAGCAGAACGTGCACTTCTCGGCCTTGCCGGTGCGGTGGTTGAAGTACACCTTCTTGTACGGGCACCCCGTCACGCACATGCGCCAGCCCCGGCAGCGGTCCTGGTCCACCAGCACGATGCCGTCCTCCGAGCGCTTGTACATCGCCCCCGACGGGCAGGAGGCCACGCACGACGGGTTGAGGCAGTGCTCGCAGATGCGCGGCAGGTAGAACATGAACGCCCGCTCGAACTCCAGCTTCACCTGGTCCGACACCTTGCGCAGCACGGGGTCGGGGGAGGGGTCGCCGGCCAGGTTGTCGTCCCAGTTGGCGCTCCAGCTGATCTTCATGGGCCGGCCGCTGATGAGCGAACGGGGCCGCGCCACCGGCGTGTCGGCCTGCATCGGGGCGGAGAAGAGCCGGTCGTAGTCGTACGTCCAGGGCTCGTAGTAGTCCTGGATGGAGGGCATGAGCGGATTGGCGAAGATGGAGAAGAGTTTCCTGACCCGGCCGCCGGCCTTCAGCTTCAGCCGGCCGCGCCGGTTCAGCTCCCAGCCGCCGCGCCACCGCTCCTGGTCCTGGTAGGTGCGGGGGTAGCCCTGGCCGGGGCGGGTCTCGACGTTGTTGAACCAGACGTACTCGGTGCCGGCCCGGTTGGTCCACGCCTGCTTGCACGTGACCGAGCAGGTGTGGCAGCCGATGCACTTGTCCAGGTTCATCACCATGGCCAGTTGTGCCATCACGCGCATCAGTAGTCGACCTCCTGGCCGCGGCGGCGGATCACGGTGATCTCGTCGCGCTGGTTCCCGGTGGGCCCCAGGTAGTTGAAGGCGAAGCTCAGCTGGGCGTAGCCGCCGATCAGGTGGGTGGGCTTGACCAGCAGCCGGGTCAGGGAGTTGTGGATGCCGCCGCGCAGGCCGGAGGTCTCGCTCTTGGGCACGTCCACCACCCGTTCCTGGGCGTGGTACATGTACACCGTGCCCTCGGGCATGCGGTGCGAGACGACCGCGCGGGCCACCACGACGCCGTTGCGGTTGACCGCCTCGACCCAGTCGTTGTCGGCGATGCCCGCCTTGGCGGCGTCGGCCGGGCTCATCCAGATGGTCGGGCCGCCGCGCGACAGGGTGAGCATGAGCAGGTTGTCCTGGTATTCGGAGTGGATGGACCACTTGGAGTGCGGGGTGAGGTAGCGCACGACGACGCCCTGCTCGCTCGCGCCGAAGCCCGGCTCGCCGAACAGCGCGGTCATGTTCAGCGGCGGCCGGTAGATCGGCAGCGCCTCGCCCGCCTCGTGCATCCAGTCGTGGTCGAGGTAGAAGTGCTGGCGGCCGGTGAGGGTGTGCCAGGGTTTGCGGTGCTCCACGTTGATCGTGAACGGCGAGTAGCGGCGCCCGCCGCTCTCGCTGCCCGACCACTCCGGCGAGGTGACCACCGGCACCGGCCTGGCCTGGGTGTCGGCGAAGGTGATCTGCTTGTGCTCGTCGGCCAGGCCGTCGAACGAGGTCCCGGTCCTGCGGCCCAGCGTGGCGAAGCCCTGCGCGGCCAGGTGGCCGTTGGTGGTGCCCGACAGCGCCAGGATGGCCTCGCACATGTCGCGGTCGCGGGCCAGCGACGGGCGGCCTTCCCGGGTGCCGTTCATCCGGGCCAGCCGTTCGATCTCGCCGGACACGTCGAACGTCAGGCCCTTGGTGGTGGCGCCGAGCCGCTCCAGCAGCGGGCCGAGCGCGGCCATCTTGTCCGCCACCGCCCCGTAGTCGCGCTCCACGGCGACGATCTTGGGGAAGTCGCGGCCGGGCACGGGCACGCGTCCCGCCGCGCGCCAGTCGTCCACCCGGCCGTGCGGGGTGGCCAGCTCGTCGGCGGTGTCGTGCAGCAGCGGCACGGCGACCAGGTCCGTCCGGGTGCCGAGGTGCGTCCTGGCCAGCTCGCTGAAGGCCCGGGCGATGGCGTGGAAGGCGGCGAAGTCGGTGCGGGTCTGCCAGGGCGGGTCGATGGCGGGGGTGAAGGCGTGCACGAACGGGTGCATGTCGGTCGAGGACAGGTCGTGCTTCTCGTACCAGGTGGCGGCGGGCAGCACGATGTCGGAGAACAGCGTCGTGGAGGTCATCCGGAAGTCGAGCGACAGCAGCAGGTCCAGCTTGCCGCGCGGCGCCTCCTGCGGCCAGGTGACGCCCTCGGGACGCTGATCGGGCGCTGCCTCCTCCGCGCGTACGGCGGAGTCCGTGCCCAGCAGGTGCCGCAGGAAGTACTCGTTGCCCTTGGCCGAGGATCCGAGGAGGTTCGCCCGCCACATCGTCAGCACGCGCGGCCAGTTCTCCGGCGCGTCCGGGTCCTCGCAGGCGAAGCCGAGCCGCCCCGCGGCGACCTGCTCGGCCACGTACGCTCCCGGCTCGGCGCCCGCCTCGTCGGCCAGGTCGAGGGGGTTGCGGTCGAACGTCGGGTACGACGGCATCCAGCCCAGCCGGGCCGACTGCGCCAGCAGGTCGGCGGTGGCCCGGCCGGCGAACATGCCGTCGCCGAGCGGCGAGGAGACCACGTCGGCGCTGTAGGTGTCGTAACGCCACTGGTCGGTGTGCAGGTACCAGTAGGCGGTGCCGATCATCTGCCGGGGCGGGCGCGACCAGTCCAGCCCGAAGGCGAGCTGCGCCCATCCGGTGATCGGCCGGCACTTCTCCTGGCCGACGTAGTGGGCCCAGCCGCCGCCGTTGACGCCCTGGCAGCCGGTCAGCGTGGTCAGCGCCAGCATCGCGCGGTAGATCGTGTCGGAGTGGAACCAGTGGTTCGTCCCCGCCCCCATGATGATCATCGAGCGGCCGCCCGACTCCTCCGCGTTCGCGGCGAACTCGCGGGCGATCCGGGCCGCCGCCGCGGCCGGCACGCCGGTGATCGTCTCCTGCCAGGCCGGCGTGTACGGTTCCGCCGCGTCGTCGTACCCCGACGGCCACCGCCCTGGCAGCCCGTCGCGGGCCACCCCGTACTGGGCCAGCATCAGGTCGAACACCGTGGTCACCAGGTGGCCGCCCACGCGGCGCACCGGCACGCCCCGCTCCAGGACGCCATCGGCGTCGAAGCGCGGCAGCGCCACCGGGACCGCCTCACCCCCGAGGACGCTCAGCAGCGGATCGACCTCGCCCAGGTCGAGGTTCCAGCGGCCCTGCCCCTGCTCGGAGTGGCGGAAGGCGAGCGAGCCGTTCGGCACGACCGGCTCGCCGGTCCGCGCGTCCAGCAGCACCGTGGCGAACGCGCTCTCCCGCTCGTCGAGGTCCGCCGCCGTGAGGAACTTGTCCGGCACGTACGACCCGTCCCGCTCCCGCAGCCGGACCAGGAACGGCAGGTCGGTGAAGCGTTTGACGTAGTCGGTGAACCGCGGGGTGTCCCGATCGGCGAAGAACTCCTTGAGGATCACGTGCCCCATCGCCATGGCCAGCGCGCCGTCCGTGCCCGGATGCGGGGCCAGCCACTCGTCGGCGAACTTGGCGGCGTCGTTGTAGTCGGGCGCGAGCACCACCACCTTCTGCCCGTGGTAGCGCGCCTCGGCCATGTAGTGGGCGTCAGGTGTGCGGGTGACCGGCACGTTCGAGCCCCACAGCATGAGGTACGCCGCGTCCCACCAGTCCGCCGACTCCGGCACGTCCGTCTGGTCGCCGAACACCTGCGGCGAGGCCACCGGCAGGTCGGCGTACCAGTCGTAGAACGACAACATCGCGCCGCCGATCAGCGAGACGAACCGGGCGCCCACCGCGTGCGAGGCCATCGACATGGCCGGGATCGGGGAGAAGCCGGCCACCCGGTCGGGGCCGTAGGTCTTGATGGTGTGCACGTGGGCCGCCGCGATGATCTCGCACGCCTCGTCCCAGGTGACGCGCACCAGGCCGCCCTTGCCCCGGGCGGACTGGTACCTCTCCCGTTTGCCCGGGTCTGTGGTGATCTCCGCCCACGCCGCGACCGGGTCGCCCAGCCGCGCCCTGGCCTTTCGGTACATCTCGACCAGCACGCCGCGCGCGTAGGGGTAGCGGACCCGGGTGGGGGAGTAGGTGTACCAGGAGAAGGCGGCGCCGCGCGGGCAGCCGCGCGGCTCGTACTCCGGCCGGTCGCCGCCGACGCTCGGATAGTCGGTCTGCTGCGCCTCCCAGGTGATGATCCCGTCCTTGACGTAGACCTTCCACGAGCACGAGCCCGTGCAGTTCACGCCGTGCGTGGAGCGCACGACCTTGTCGTGGCTCCACCGGTCCCGGTAGAACGCGTCCGCCTGCCGGCCGCCCACCTGATACAACGACCGGAGATCCGGCGACACTGTCCCGGGCCGCAGATGCCGGCCCATCTTGAGCAGCGCGTCGCTGACCGGTCCGTCCATGCCTGTCATATCAGTGGCCCCTGTCGCAACAAATCCGACATGTCCGGTACAGGCTCTGTCTTAGCCCAACGTCGGCCGGAGAAACTTGGTACAGCCCGATTCGGCCGGAAAACGCGTTATCAGAAGAACTCATAGCCCCTTCAGTCTTGATCAGATACTGGCGACGTCGTAGGCGCGGAACTGCGCGTGCACGCGGTCCAGCAGTTCCTGGTCGGGTGGTGCGACGTGGGCGAGCGGGAAGCGCAGGCCGAGCCGCTCGTACTTGCCGGCGGCCATGCGGTGGAAGGGCAGCACGTCCACCCTTTCCACGTTGCCGAGCCCGGCCACGAAGCGGGCTAGGGCGTCCACGTTGTCCGGCGCGTCCGTCAGCCCGGGGACCAGCACGAAGCGCACCCACGTGGGCCGGCCCAACTCGGCGAGCCGGCGGGCGAAGCGCAGGGTGGGCGCGACGGGGCCGCCGGTGACGCGCCGGTAGGTGGCCGGGTCGTAGGACTTGATGTCGAGCAGCACCAGGTCGGTGTCGGCGAGCAGGGCGTCGGTGGCGCGGACGCCGAGCAGGCCCGAGGTGTCCAGGGCGGTGTGCAGGCCGCTTTCCCGGCAGCGGCGCAGCACCTCGGCGGTGAAGCGGGGCTGCAGCAGCGGCTCGCCGCCGCTGATGGTCACCCCGCCGCCGGCGACGGAGATGAAGCGCCGGTATCTCCCGATCTCGTCCATGAGCTCGTCGGTGCTGACCTGGCGGCCGTCGCGCATCCGCCAGGTCTCCGGGTTCTGGCAGTACCGGCAGCGCAGCGGGCAGCCCGCGGTGAACACGACGAAGCGGGTGCCGGGGCCGTCCACCCCGACCGACAGGTCCCACGAGCTGACCGCCCCGTTCACGTCGAGCCGTGGAAGGTACGGCTGACGACGTCGCGCTGCTGCTCGGGGGTGAGGCGGACGAAGTTGACGGCGTAGCCGGATACGCGGACGGTGAGCTGCGGGTAGCGCTCGGGGTGTTCCATGGCGTCCAGCAGCACGGCCCGGGTGAGCACGTTGACGTTCATGTGGAAGCCGCCCGCGTCGAAGTAGCCGTCCAGCACCCCGGCCAGGTTCGTGACCCGCTCGGCCGGGGTGCGGCCGAGCCCGTCGGGGGTGGCGGTGCTGGTCAGCGAGATGCCGTCGAGTGCCTGGTCGTAGGGGAGTTTGGCGACCGACAGCGCGGAGGCGATCATGCCGTGGCGGTCACGGCCGTTCATCGGGTTGGCGCCCGGGGCGAACGGCTCTCCCGCCCGGCGGCCGTCGGGGGTGTTGCCGGTGTGCTTGCCGTACACCACGTTGGAGGTGATCGTCAGGACGGACTGGGTGTGCTCGGCGTCCCGGTACGTGCGATGCTCGCGGATCTTGGCCATGAACGAGCGCACCAGCTCGACCGCGATGGCGTCGGCGCGGTCGTCGTTGTTGCCGTAGACCGGAAAGCCGCCCTCGACCGCGTAGTCCACGGCCAGCCCGGTCTCGTCGCGGACGACCTTGACCCGGGCGTGCTTGACGGCGGACAGGCTGTCGGCGGTGACGGACAGGCCGGCGATGCCGCACGCGAGGGTCCGCTTGACCGGATGGTCGTGCAGGGCCATCTCCAGGCGCTCGTAGGCGTACCTGTCGTGCATGTAGTGGATGATGTTGAGCGCGTTGACGTAGGTGCGGGCCAGCCAGTCCATCATCCGGTCCAGCGCCTTCGCGACCTCCTCGTAGTCGAGCACGTCACCGGTGATCGGCGGGTACGCGGGCCCCACCTGCTCACCGGTGAGCTCGTCGCGCCCGCCGTTGATGGCGTACAGGAGCGTCTTGGCCAGGTTGACCCGGGCGCCGAAGAACTGCATCTGCCGGCCGACCGGGGCGGCGGAGACGCAGCAGGCGATGGCGGTGTCGTCGCCGGTGCGCGGGCGCATCAGCTCGTCGCTCTCGTACTGCAGGGCGCTGGTCTCGATCGACAGGGCCGCGCAGAAGCGTTTGAACGGCGCCGGCAGCCGCGGGGACCAGAAGACGGTCAGGTTGGGCTCAGGGGCGGGGCCGAGATTGCGCAGCGTCTGCAGGTAGCGGAAGCTCGTCCGGGTCACCAGCGGGCGGCCGTCCTGCCCGATGCCGCCGATCGACTCGGTCACCCAGGTGGGGTCGCCGGAGAAGAGCTGATCGTACTCGGGGGTGCGCAGGAAGCGGACGATGCGCAGCTTGATCACGAAGTCGTCGACGAGCTCCTGCGCCCGCTCCTCGGTGATGCGGCCTTCGGCGAGGTCGCGTTCCAGGTAGACGTCCAGGAACGTGGAGGTGCGGCCGAGGGACATGGCCGCGCCGTTCTGTTCCTTGACCGCGGCCAGGTAGGCGAGGTACAGCCACTGGATCGCCTCGTGGGCGGTGGCGGCCGGCCGGGACACGTCGTGGCCGTAGGAGGCGGCCATCACCTTCAGCTCGTCCAGCGCGCGGAGCTGCTCCGACAGCTCCTCCCGGTCCCTGATGACCGCGTCGGAGGCGTCGGCGTCGTCCAGGGAGCGCAGCTCGGCCCGCTTGGCCTCGATGAGCCGGTCCACGCCGTAGAGGGCGACGCGGCGATAGTCGCCGATGATGCGGCCGCGGCCGTAGGCGTCCGGCAGGCCGGTGATGACGCCGGAACGGCGGGCGGCCAGGATCTCGGGGGTGTAGGCGTCGAAGACGCCGTCGTTGTGGGTCTTGCGGTACTTGGTGAAGATCTCCCGCACGCCCGGGTCGAGCCGGTGGCCGTACGCGGCCAGGCCCTTCTCCACCAGGCGCAGCCCGCCCGTGGGCATGATGGCCCGCTTGAGCGGCGCGTCGGTCTGCAATCCGACGATCAGCTCGCGCTCCCGGTCGATGTAGCCGGGCGCGTGCGCGGTGATGGACGACGGCGTCTTCGCGTCCACGTCGAGCACGCCGCGCCGCCTCTCCTCCGGGAACAGCGCGCTCACCTTCCCCCACACGGCCAGGGTCCGCTCGGTGGGACCGGACAGGAAGCCCTCGTCACCGGTGTAGGGCGTGTAGTTGGCCTGGATGAAGGCGCGCACGTCCACCCTGCTCCGCCAGGCCGTCCCGCCAAAGCCGCGCCACGCCTCTGACCTGGTCGTCGTCATGGCTCTCCCCTTCGCGTCGAATGCCCGCTTTCACCCTCCTGGATCCGAGCGGCGGCCACCGGGGCCGAAAGGCATCGGCAGAAAGGACCAAGGTCACAAACAACGGGTGACGTCGGCCTCCGTACCTGTCGGCACGCCGCTGATGTGCTGGTGATGATTCGGAAGGAGGACAAGGTCATGTCCATCACGTCACTGTCACCACGCCGCAAGCTGGGCCCGTGGATGGCGACCGCACTGGTCGTCGGCAACATGATCGGCTCAGGGGTGTTCCTGCTGCCCGCCTCGCTGGCGGCCTTCGGCTCGGCGAGCCTGGTGGCCTGGGCGCTGACCGCGACCGGCGCGCTGCTGCTCGCGCTGGTCTTCGCCCGCCTCGGCCGCGCCTACCCCAGGACCGGCGGCCCGTACGCCTACGCCCGCCGCGCCTTCGGCGACTTCATCGGCTTCCAGACCGCATGGGGCTACTGGATCGCCGTCTGGGTGGGCAACGCCGCCATCGCGGTCGCCTTCGTCAGCTATCTCGGCTACTTCTGGCCCGCCCTCGGCGACACCGCACTGCTCGCCGCGGGAGTCGCGCTGGCGGCGATCTGGCTGCTGACCGCCGTCAACGTGCGCGGAGTACGGCAAGGCGGCTGGATCCAGGCCGTCACCACCGTGGCCAAGCTGCTGCCGCTGGTCGCGCTGGCCGTGGCCGCGCCGTTCTTCATCGACGCCGGTGACTTCACCCCCTTCAACCCCAGCGATCAAAGTGCCTTCGGGGCGGTGACCGCCGCCGCGTCGCTGACCCTGTGGGCGTTCATCGGCATCGAGTCGGCCACCGTCCCGGCCGAGGACGTCGAGAACCCGGAGCGGACGATCCCGCGCGCCACGGTCGCCGGCGCGATCGTCACCGCCGCCGTCTACATCCTGGGCACCGTCGCCGTCTTCGCCGCCGTCCCCCGCCAGGTGCTGGTGGACTCCACCGCTCCGTTCGCCGACGCCGCCGCGATCATGTTCGGCGGCTGGGCCGGCACCGTGGTCGCCATCGGCGCGATCGTCAGCGCGTTCGGCGCGCTGAACGGCTGGATCCTGCTGCAGGGACAGGTCCCGCTGGCAGCCGCCCGCGACGGACTGTTCCCCCAGGTGTTCGCCAAGGTGTCGCGCTGGGGCACCCCGGCCGTGGGGCTGGTCGTCTCCAGCGTCCTGGTCACCGGGCTGATGCTGCTCAACTACAACGCGGGCCTGGTCGAGCAGTTCAACTTCGTGATCCTGCTGGCCACGCTCACCACGCTGATCCCGTACGCGTACGCGGCGGCGGCGCAGCTCATGCTGATGCTCACCGACCGCGAACGCCTCTCCGGCAGGCGGCTGGCGTTCGACGGCACCATCGCGGCCCTGGCGTTCGCGTACACGCTGTGGACCATCGCCGGCGCCGGCTACGAGGTCGTCTACAAGGGCACGCTGCTGCTGCTCGCCGGCATCCCCGTCTACGTGTGGCTCAAGCGCCGCGACCGCCACGACGTCGCCGGGATCACCAGGAAGGCGGCATGACCGTGTTCCACGTCGACAGCGAGGCCGGCCCGCTCAGGCAGGTCATCCTGCACCGGCCGGGGCTGGAGCTGAAGCGGCTGACCCCCACCAACTGCGACGAACTGCTCTTCGATGACGTGCTCTGGGTCCAGCGCGCCCGCCAGGAGCACGACGCCTTCGCCGACACGCTGCGCGAACGCGGTGTCACCGTCCATCTGTTCGACGAGCTGCTCACCGAGACCCTGAAACACGACCGGGCCAGGACGTGGGTGCTGGATCGCGTCGTCACCGAGCCCGCCTTCGGCCCCACGCTCGCGCCGCCGCTGCGCGAGGCGCTGGAGGCGATGCCGGCCGACATCCTCACCCGTCACCTCATCGGCGGCCTCACCCGGCGCGAGCTCGGCCTGCATGCCGACAGCCTGCGCCTGGCCGGGCTGGGCGAGGACGACTTCGTCCTGCCGCCGCTGCCCAACCACCTGTTCACCCGCGACGCCTCGGCCTGGATCTACGGCGGGGTGTCCCTGCACCCGATGGCCAAGACCGCCCGCCGCCGCGAGACCACGCACGTGGCCGCCGTCTACGCCTTCCACCCGATGTTCGCCGGGCGGGCCCCGGCCTGGTACCCGGCGGAGGCCGAGCGGCCGGCCCCCATCGAAGGCGGCGACATCCACGTCGTCGGCGACGGCGCCGTCCTGGTGGGGATGAGTGAACGCACCACCCCGCAGGCGATCGAGCTGCTGGCCCGGCGCCTGTTCGAGGCCGGCGCCGCCGACCGCGTGATCGCCGCCGCCCTGCCGTCCAAACGAGCGTTCATGCACCTGGACACCGTCATGACGATGGTCGACCGAGGCGTCTTCGTGGTCTATCCCGAGCTGCCGCCGTTGCGCTCGTTCACCCTCACCCCCGGCCTGCACGTGCGCGAGAACGACGACCTGTTCACCGCTCTCGGCGCGGCCGCCGTGCTGCGCGCGGAGCAGGACGTGTGGGCCGCCGAGCGCGAGCAGTGGGACGACGGCACCAACGTGCTCGCCATCGCCCCCGGCGTCGTCGTCGCCTACGAGCGCAACGTCACCACCAACACCATGCTCCGCAGACACGGCATCGAGGTCATCACCATCGCCGGCGCGGAACTGGGCCGCGGGCGCGGCGGTCCCCGCTGCATGAGCTGCCCCATCGAGAGGAACCCGCTGTGAAAGACCTGCTGCGCATCGCCGACCTGACCGAACACGACCTCGCCTACCTGCTCGATCGGGCCGCACACCTCAAGCGTCACCCCAGCGCCGCCGGCGACCCCCTGCAGGGACGGACGGTGCTGCTCTACTTCGCCAAACCCTCCACGCGCACCCGCGTCTCCACCGAAACCGCCGTCGTCCGCCTGGGCGGCGTGCCGCTCACTGTCGGCCCGGCCGAACTGCAGCTCGGCCGGGCCGAAACCATCGCCGACACCGCCCGCGTCATCGGCTCCTACGCCGCCGCCGTCGTGATCCGCACCTTCGACCACGACGAGGTCGCCCGCTTCGCGCGATCCGCCGAGGTCCCGGTGATCAACGCGCTCACCGACGCCCACCACCCCCTGCAGGCGCTCGCCGACCTGCTGACGCTGCGCGAGCACTTCGGCGACCCGCGCGGGCGCAGACTGGCCTACGTCGGCCCCGCCACCAACGTCACCCACAGCCTCATGGAGGCCACCGCGCTGGCCGGGATCTCCCTGGCCGTGGCCACTCCCGACGCCTACCGGCCGGACCCCGAGGCCGAGGCGATAGCCAGGAAGATCGCCACAGGAGGGGACCTGCTCATCACCGGCGATCCGCACGAAGCGGTCCGAGGCGCCGACGCCGTCTACACCGACGTGTGGCTGTCCATGGGCGATCCCCCCGAGCAGAGGGCGGCCAGGACCGCCGCGCTCACCCCGTACCGCGTCACCGCCGATCTGATGGCGGCGGCCGCGCCTGGGGCGATCTTCCTGCACTGCCTGCCCGCCCACCGCGGCGAGGAGGTGGCCGCGGATGTCATCGACGGTCCCGCCTCCCAGGTGTTCCCCCAGGCCGCCAACCGGCTGCCCACCGCCCAGGCGGTCCTGGAAGCGCTCGTCGCCGGCATCCTGGCAGGCGCACAGTGAGAATCGTCATCGCGCTCGGCGGCAACGCGCTGCTGCACCGCGGCGAACGCGCCGACGCGGCCACGCAGATCCGCAACGCCGCGTCCGCCGCCGAGCAGATCGCCCGCCTGGCCGGCCACCACCAGATCCTCGTCGTGCACGGCAACGGCCCCCAGGTGGGGCTCCTGGCCGAGGAGAGCGAACGCGACCCCACCCTGGAACGCGGCTACCCGCTCGACACGCTGGTGGCCGAGACCCAGGGCATGATCGGCTACTGGATCGCCCGGAGCATCGGCCGCCACCTGCCGGACACGCCGGTCGCCGCGCTCGTCACCCAGGTCGTCGTGAACCCCGCCGACCCGGCCTTCGGCCACCCGGACAAACCCATCGGCCCCTACTACCCGGCCGCGGAGGCGGACCGGCTCACGGCCGAGCGCGGATGGACCTTCGTCCAGGAACGGTACGGCCTCCGGCGCGTCGTGCCCTCCCCGCAGCCAGAACGCGTCGTCGAGCTGCCCGTCATCGCTCGGCTGATGGACGCCGGGACGGTCGTGATCGCCGGGGGAGGAGGCGGCGCTCCCGTCACCGGGGACCTCGCGGGCGTGGAGGCGGTCGTGGACAAGGACGCCGTCGCCGCACTGCTCGCCACGCGACTGAACGCCGACCTGCTGGCCATCCTCACCGACGTGCCCTACGTGTACGCCGGCTACGGCACACCACGGCAGCGGCCCATCAGATCCGCCTCGCCCGGCGAACTGGACGACGGCTCCTTCACACCCGGCTCCATGGGCCCCAAGATCGCGGCGGCCTGCGCATTCAGCCGCGCCACCGGGCGGCCGGTGGCCATCGGCGCGCTGGACGAGCTCGTCCAGGTGGTGGACGGCTCCAGCGGCACCCGCATCCGGCCCGCCGGGAGTCCCGAGATCAAGGACCAAAGACACACCCTCACGTGACCTTCTCCCGCTGCGCCTTCGGCCGCCCGGATCGACGCTGAAAGTGCGACATCCGAACGGTTGAGGAGATGAAACGATGACCAGGCAGATCGTGGTCGGTGTGGACGGCTCCGCCCCGGCCGCCGCGGCGGTGGAATGGGCGGCCACCGACGCCGAGCGACGCGGGCTGGACCTGCGGCTCGTCCACGTGTGCGAGCAGTGGCCGCACAGCGAGGGCGCCGAGTACTGCGCGGGAACGCTGGAAGCCGCCGCCGACCGGGCGCGGGGCCGGGCCGGGGGCGTCAAGGTGACGACCGACCTGAGAGCGGGGAACGTCATCGACGAGCTGATCGGCGCGTCCGCGACGGCCGACAGCCTGGTACTGGGCAGCCGGGGGCTCGGCGGGTTCACCGGCATGGTGCTGGGCTCGGTGAGCACAGCGGTGGCCGGGCACGCCGCCGGAGCGGTCGTCGTCGTCCGCGCACCGCAGGCGGAGCACGGCCGCGTCGTCGTCGGCTACGACGGCTCCGAGCACGCGCGGGCGGCCATGGAGTACGCGATCGAGCAGGCCAGAAGCCGCCGGGCCGAGCTGCACGTGGTCACCGCCTGGCAGCCGCCGGCCCTGTCCCCGTACGCCGTCGCCTACAGCGGCCTGATCGACCGGATCATGAAGGAGGAGCCGCGGGCGGCACGCGAGCTGGTCGAGCCTTGGCGCACGAGCAACCCGGACCTGGTCATCACCGGCGAGCAACCCTGCGAACACCCGGTGGCCGCCCTGACCAGAGCCGCCGGCACCGCCGACCTCGTCGTGGTCGGCTCGCGCGGGCGCGGCGGCTTCGCCTCGGCCCTGCTCGGCTCGGTCAGCCACGCCGTACTGCACCACGCGACCTGCCCGGTCGCCGTGGTCCGCCCGGCCCGCGAGGAGGAGTCATGACCGCCGAAACGCGGACGGCCGGGCAGGTGATGAGCCGCGTCCTGGTCGCCGTCAAGCCGGAGGAGTCGCCGCTCATGGCCTGGGAGCTGATGCGCCGGGCCGGCGTGCACCACCTGCCGGTGGTCGACGGGCGGCGCGTGCTGGGTGTCCTGACCCGCGAGGAACTGGCCACGTCCTGGTCCGGCGGTCCGCAGGAGCAGTCCACCCGTCAGGTGGGCGACCTGCTGCGCCGGGCTCGTACCGCGCGGGTGCGGCCGGAGACGCCGCTGCCCCAGGTGGCGGCCGTCATGCTCGACGCCGGCGTGGACGCCGTGCCGGTCGTCTCCGCCGATGGGCTGGTCGGCCTGATCACCGCCCGGGACGTGCTGGCCGCGGTCGCGGGCCGCCTCGGCCCGGCCCGGGAGACCGGCGAGGTGCTGACCGGCATGTTCCACCTGGAACCTGTCCTGCCGGAGCGCACCGCACCGGACTCGCCCGCACGAAGCTGGCGGGAGGCGTGACATGCGCGCACGGCATCATCAAGCGGATCGCCGCAGCGGTGGGCGGAGAGGTGAACGCGGGTCAGGACCAAAGTCCCTCCGGGCCGGGACGCACGGCCCTGGGGAGCGGCCAGTGCCAGGAGCAGCCTGACTGACATGGACGTTCTGGATCTCTCCCGATTGCAGTTCGGTGTCACCACCGTCTACCACTTCCTGTTCGTGCCGCTCACCATCGGCTTGTCGATCATCGTGGCCGGACTGCAGACCGCGTGGCACCGGACGAAGAAGCCGGAGTACCTCAGGCTGACCCGGTTCTGGGGGCGGCTCTTCCTGATCAACTTCGCCATGGGTGTGGTGACCGGCATCGTGCAGGAGTTTCAGTTCGGGATGAACTGGAGTGACTACTCCCGCTTCGTCGGAGACGTGTTCGGGGCGCCGCTGGCCATGGAAGGGCTGATGGCGTTCTTCCTGGAGTCCACGTTCCTCGGCCTGTGGATCTTCGGCTGGGACAGGCTGCCGCCCCGGGTGCACCTCGCCACGATCTGGGTGGCCGCCATCGGCACCAACATCTCGGCCTACTTCATCCTCGCGGCCAACTCCTGGATGCAGCACCCGGTCGGCTACCGGATCGACAACGGCCGCGCCGAGCTGACCGACATCTGGGCGGTGCTCACCAACTCCACCACCCTGGTCACCTTCCCGCACGTCATCTTCGGCGCCTTCCTGACCGCCGCCGCCTTCGTCCTCGGCGTCAGCGCCTGGTTCCTGCTCAGGAAGCGGGACACGCCGCTGTTCCGCACCTCGGCGCGGCTGGCCCTGGTCGTCGCGCTCGTCTCGGCCGTGGGCGTGTCGTTCTCCGGCCACTGGCAGGCGCAGATCATGACCGAGCAGCAGCCGATGAAGATGGCCGCCGCCGAGGCCCTGTGGGAGGACGAGAGCTCGGCCGGTTTCTCCCTGTTCGCCGTCGGCGACGTCGAGAACGGCCGCAACCACATCAACCTGCAGATCCCGTACGGCCTCAGCCTGCTGTCCACCAACACCCTGGACGGCAGGGTCGAGGGCATCAACGACATCCAGGCCCGCTACCAGGCGCTCTACGGCCCCGGCGACTACCGGCCGGTCGTGGGCCTGGCGTACTGGTCGTTCCGCCTGATGATCGGCTTCGGCGCGCTGTCGGCGCTGCTCGCCGCGGCCGGGCTCTGGCTGACCAGGCGCGGCAGGCTCCCCGCAGGGCGGTGGGCGTACCGGCTGGCCATCGCCGGGATCGGCCTGCCCTTCCTGGCCAACACCCTGGGCTGGATCTTCACCGAGATGGGCCGCCAGCCGTGGACGGTCTTCGGCCTCATGCGCACCGCCGCTGCGGTCTCGCCGACCGCGGACGTCGCCTCGGTGGCCATCACGCTGGTGGGCTTCACCCTGGTGTACGCCGTGCTGGCGGTCATCGAGGTACGCCTGCTGGTCAAGTTCATCCGCATCGGGCCGCATGAGCAGGCCGAGCCGGAAGCCCCCGTCCCCGCCCTGAGCTACTAGAAGGACACGTCGTCATGGAACTGACCACCGTCTGGTTCGTCCTCATCGCCGTGTTGTGGACCGGATACTTCCTGCTGGAAGGGTTCGACTTCGGCGTCGGCATCCTGCTGCCGTTCCTCAGCCGGGACGAGGCCGACCGGCGCGCCATCGTCGCTTCGATCGGCCCTGTGTGGGACGGCAACGAGGTGTGGCTGCTGGTGGCCGGCGGGGCGACGTTCGCCGCGTTCCCCGAGTGGTACGCCACCCTGTTCAGCGGCTTCTACCTGCCGCTGTTCCTCATCCTGCTGGCGTTGATCGCCCGCGGCGTGGCGCTGGAGTACCGCGGCAAGTCCGACAGCAAGCGCGGCTGGGACCGGGCCTTCTTCTGGGGATCCCTCGGCCCCGCCTTCCTGTGGGGAGTGGCGTTCGCGAACATCGTGCGCGGCGTGCCGCTGGACGCCGGCCACGAGTACACCGGCACCCTGTTCACCCTGCTCAACCCGTTCGCGTTGCTCGGCGGGCTGGCCACGCTGCTGCTGTTCACCCTGCACGGCGCGGTCTTCCTCGCCCTGCGCACCACGGGCGAGCTGCGCCAGGGCGCCGCGCGGACGGCCAAGAGCCTCTTCCCCGCGGCGCTCCTGGTGGTGATGGCGTTCCTGCTGGCCGCCGGCGGCTCGCGGCCGGCCTGGTGGGCGGCGGTCGCGCTGGTCGCGCTCGGCCTGGCCGGCGCGCTCGTCGCGACGCTGCGCGGCCGCGACGGCTGGGCCTTCACCGCGAGCGCGGTGGCCGTGGTCGCGCTGGTGGCGGCCCTGTTCATCGGGCTGTTCCCGAAGGTGCTGCCCGCGCTCGACCCGGCCAACAGCCTGACCGTGACGAACGCCGCCTCCTCGCCGTACACGCTCACGGTGATGACCTGGGTGGCGGGCGTCTTCACGCCGGTGGTGCTGGCGTACCAGGCGTGGACGTACTGGATCTTCCGCCGTCGTCTCACCGGAGCTCCTGCTCCGGCCTCCGGCCGATGGTCACACCAACACAACCCGATGGGAGGCGCGTGATGGACGCGCTGGTCGTGTACGAATCGATGTTCGGCAACACCGAGGAGATCGCCAAGGCGATCGCCGAAGGGATCTCCACCCGCCTGCGCACGGAGGCGGCCGAGGCCGGCCGCGCACCCGGAGCGGTGGGGGCGGAGGTCGGGCTGCTGGTGGTGGGCGGGCCGACGCACGCCTTCGCCATGAGCAGGGCCTCCACCCGCCGCTCGGCCGCCCAGCAGGCCACCAGGCCGCTGGTCTCGGCCGGGAACGGCGTGCGCGAATGGCTCGCCACGCTCCGTACCTCCTCGGCCGGGCTCCGCTCGGCCGCCTTCGACACCCGCGTCGTCAAGCCGCGCCTGCCCGGCTCGGCCGCCCGCGGCATCGCCCGGCGCCTGCGCCGCCTCGGCGTCGGGGTCCTGGCGCCGGCGCAGAGCTTCTACGTGCTCGGAACGGAAGGGCCGCTGGTGGAGGGGGAACTGGAGCGAGCCAGGAAGTGGGGCGAGAGCCTGGCGGCGTCGTTCCCCGTGACGACGGCCTGACCCGGGGGTCCGGCAGGGACCTTCGTCCCGGCCGGCGGCGACCTCCGGCCCTGCGCCACAAGGGGGTGGACGCGGTCTGATGAGAGTGTCGAAGGAGGCAATCATGATCATTGTAGGGGTCGACGGTTCCGTGGCATCGCGGGCCGCGGTGGAGTGGGCGGCGGGCGACGCCGTACGCAGGGGCGTGCCGCTGCGCGTCGTGCACGTGACCGACACCTCGTGGTACCTGGTCGGCAGGCGCCCCGAGGCGGTCCTGCCGGCCACGGTGCATCAGGAGGGATGGCGGGTGCTGCGGGAGGCGGAGGCTCTGGCGCGTGAGCGTCACCCGGCCGCCGAGGTCACCACGTGTGAGCTGGAGGGCGTGCCCGCCGAGGTGCTGCGCGAGCAGGCCGAGGGCGCGGCCGAGCTGGTGGTGGGCAGCCGCGGGCTGGGCGGGTTCGCCGGCGCGGTGCTGGGCTCGGTGAGCTCGCACGTGGCGGGCCACGTCGCCTGCCCGGTCGTGGTCGTGCGGGGCGAGAACCTGCCGGTGCACGGCGAGATCGTGGTGGGGGTCGACGACTCGCCGGAGTGCGAGCCCGCCCTGGCCTACGCCTTCGAGCAGGCCGAGCTGCGCGGCGCGACGCTCAGGGTCGTGCACGCGGTGCAGTCACCGGCGCACGACTTCGTCCCGTCGACCGCCTACGACGTGAACGAGATCCGCGCCATGGAGCAGCAGGCCGTGCACGACCGGGTGAAGGCCGCCGGGCACGACCACCCGCGGGTGACGGTCGTCGAAGACGTCCAGCCCGCACATCCGGTGGACGCGCTCACCGCGGCCGCCGAGCGGGCGGATCTGCTGGTCGTGGGGTCGCACGGGCGCGGCGCGCTCGGCTCGGCGCTGCTCGGCTCGGTCAGCCGGGGCGTCCTGCACCACACCCTGTGCCCGGTGGCCGTGGTCCGTTCATGAGGGGTGCACCCCGCGCCGACGTGACGTGCCGCGCGTCTTGCGCCGCCCGGCCGCCGACTTCGAGGCCGGCGGCCGGGCGGCGCCTGTGTCAGTCCTTCCGGTCGGCCCGCAACCGTGCGGCCAAGGCCGCCGCCTGGGTGCGGCGTTGCATGTTCAGCTTGGCCAGCAGGTTGGAGACGTAGTTCTTGACCGTCTTCTCGGCCAGGAACATGCGCTCGCCGATCTGCCGGTTGGTCAGCCCCTCGCCGATGAGGTCGAGGATGTGGCGCTCCTGCTCGGTCAGCGCCGCGAGAGGGTCCTTCCTGGCGGCCTGGTCACGCAGCCGCTGCAGCATGGCGGCGGTGGTCTGCGGGTCGAGCAGCGACTGCCCGGAGGCGACCGTACGGACCGCGCCGACCAGGTCGGAGCCGTGAATCTGCTTGAGCACGTAGCCGGCGGCTCCCGCCATGACCGCGTCGAACAGGGCGTCGTCGTCGGCGAAGGAGGTCAGCATCAGGCACGCCAGCCCGGGCACCCGGGAGCGCACCTCGCGGCACACGTCCACGCCGTTGCCGTCGGGCAGCCGTACGTCCAGGACCGCCACGTCCGGCGCGAGCGCGGGGATGCGGGCGATGGCGGACTCGGCCGTGCCGGCCTCGCCGATCACCTCGATGTCGTCCTCGGAGTCCAGCAGGGCGGCGACACCACGGCGGACGACCTCGTGGTCGTCGAGGAGGAAGACACGAATCATGCGTCGCACGCTACCGAAGCGACGGTGCCGCAGGAAGGACGAAAGTCCCGGAACCGGACCGGCGAAGGTCCACCCGCGTGAGGCCCTACGACGCTGGGCGGGCCGCTATTTCCCGTGTGTCCTGGAAGGGCTACAGAGGAGGAAGCATGCTTCTCGTTGGTGCGCGCCACCCACTCGGCCCGCTCGCCGTCCCGGGGAGGACCCGATGAACCCTGGCGCGGACCCGGTGCGCGACTATCTGCTCCGCATCGGCCGGACGCCGTTGCTGACGGCCGCCGAGGAGGTTTCGCTCGGCGAACGGATGGCGGCGGCCGCCCGCGCCGCCCGTCTCATCCGGCAGGGTGATCCGACGCCAGGGCTGCGGGACATCGTCGCCGACGGCCGGGCCGCCCGCCGGCACCTGATCGAGGCGAACCTGCGGCTGGTGGTGTCGATCGCCAGACGGTACGCGCACCGCGGCATGTCGCTGGCCGACGTGATCCAGGACGGCAACCTCGGGCTCATCGAGGCCGTCGGGCGCTTCGACCACACGCGGGGCAACCGGTTCTCCACGGTCGCCACCTGGTGGATCCGCAAGGCGATCCAGCGCGGCCTGGAGCACGCGCCCACCGTACGGCTGCCCATCGCCGTGCAGGACGAGCTTGTTGAGGTCGCCCGCGCGCGGGCACGGGAGCTGCACCGGCTGGGACGCGTCCCGACCGAGCGGGAACTGGCCGGGGAACTGGGGCGTAGACCCGCGAGACTCGCCTTCCTGCGGCAACTGCCAGGACCCTGTGCCAGCCTCGACGTCGAGGTGGGCGAGGGACGGCACCGTCACACCCTCGGCGACCTGGTAGAGGACGACCGGAGCCCGTCCCCCGAGGAACTGGCCGAGCAGCGGGCGTTGAAGGTGGTGCTCGATCGCCTCGTGGACGGGCTCGCACCACGCAATGCGCTGATCATGCGGCTGAGGTTCGGCATGGACGGGCACGATCCGCACACGCCCCGGCAGATCGCCGAGAAGCTGGGGCTGACTCCCCAGTGGGTTCGCCAGATCGAGAAGGAATCGCTCACCAGGCTGCGCGGGCAGGGGAAATCCTACGGCCTGCGCGCCTGGGCGAGCTGAGAGGGGAGATCATGAACCTGGACACCCGCCCCTCCGCGCGCTGGCTCCGATGGTTGTACCGCGGCGGCCGGCCCGGCCGTCTGGCGCGCGCCATGAACCGGTGCTCGGCCGTGCTGCACGCGAGCGGCCTGGTGCCCCGTTGGGTGACCTTGGAGGTGCCCGGACGCCGCACGGGGCGGAGCATCTCCTTCCCGCTGGTGCTCGCCGACCACGGAGGAGAGCGGTATCTGGTGGCGATGCTGGGCTCGCGTACCAACTGGGTGCTGAATCTGCGCGCGGCCGGTGGCCGGGCGGTGCTGCGGCACGGCCGGCGCAGGAGCGTTCGGCTGATCGAGGTCGAGCCCGCCGGACGCGCCCCGATCCTGCGCCGCTACCTGGCTCTCGCACCGGGCGCGCGCCCGCACATCCCGGTGGACCGGCACGCGCCACTGGAGGACTTCGAGTCGATCGCGCCCCAGTTCCCCGTGTTCCGCATCACGGCCCCGTAGAGGGACCTTTCGGTCCTGCTCGGTGCTGGGTGGGATCGCGGCCCACGCCGTGGTGTCCGCCGTCACCGGAGGTACCAGGCGAGGGGAACCTCCAGGACGTCGTTCTCGCTCCAGGTGAGCGTCTCCTGGACGTCCACGACCCCCTCCGTCCGGCGGGTCGAGCGAACGGCCGCGTCCGCGTCGCCGCGCTTGAGCGTGTGCCCGGAAAGAGTGACGATGCCGTCGTGCACCTCGATGAGGATGCCGTCGCGGTCATTCCAGCGGGTGTGCGGCGAGATGCCCTCGACGACCCGCCGCCTGGTCTCGTCGTCGTCACGCAGGTACATCCGCAGCAGGTCACGCCTGCTGACGATGCCCCGCAGCCTGCCGTCGGCGTCCACCACCACCAGGCGTTTGACGCCGCACTCGTCCATGATCCGGGCGGCTCTGGCGATCGAGGCGGATGGGGCGACGGTCACCGCCGGCGCGCTCATCAGCTCCGCCGCGGTCCGGCCACCCGCCTTCCCGCTGCCGTCCGCGGGCTGGCCGGTCATACGCCGGCGCAGCCGGGCGCGCAGCGGCGGCCGGTAGCTCTCGCCGTAGTACTGCTCCCGGAACTCCTCCTTGCGCATCAGATCCCCCTCGGAGACCACGCCCAGGACCCGCAGTTCGCCGTCCAGCACCGGCACGGCGCTGACCCCGCGCTCCACCAGCATCTCGGCCACGTCCTTGAACGAGGCGCCGGCCTCGACCGAGGTCACGTCGGTCGTCATGACATCCTTCACCGTGGTCCGCATATCGGACCCTCCTTCCGATCCGTTCCCATCGCATCGCTGTCCGCGTCGTCGTCGTAGGGGCCGAAGCCCTTGGCCGGGCGTACTTCGGAGGGGCCGAAGGTCCCTGACGGGCGCGGCAGGTGTCATCGTTCGCGCTAGGCAGCAGATCATCCGAATGCGAGACTGTTCGCGTGGAAGGTGAGCAGAGTCCGCTGATGCCGCAGATGCGGCTCGACGAGCTGCTCGCGGAGCTGCAGGTCCGGCTGACCGCCGTGCTGGCCACCCGCGACCGCGTGCACGCGTTGCTGGAGGC
>NZ_PVNG01000018.1 GCF_003001935.1 Nonomuraea fuscirosea
ACGACGCCGCAACGACGCACGACAGACTGGCCGAAAACAGCACCTGTCGCCCATGTCCTGGGACTCATCCGTCAAGCATGTCCCGGGACAACACACATGTGACCTCTGGTTGAGCTGTTACAACTTTCCCTGCGGTTTCAAGCCCGCCGCGCAGCGGCGGGGACCGCGCGATCATGGGGGAGCGGTAGAGGACGACCTACAGCTGAGCACCGGGATAGGGCCTGAGAAGGGTCTCCAGGAGAAGGCCGTGAAGAGCGGCGTCAACGTACCGGCAGACAACCAGGCAGCCCATCCGGCCCGGCTCCGTCGAGGGAGGCGCGATCCCCTCGAAGAACAGCTTCAGCGACTCTCCGCCCTACCTCAGTGCCCGCCGGCAGCGCACCGCCGCAGCGAATCCAACGACACAACGCCTGGCCCTGCGCGCTCGCTCGCGGCGGGCTGCGGCTCTTCGGCCGGTCCCGCCGCGGCGGCGCGCGTGCCGGCAAGCCGGCACCTCCGGTAGAAGGCGGCAAGAGTCGCCAGGCGCTGCACTCTCTTCATGTATCCACGCCCCTAGCCCAACGATCGACGAGACCAGGACGAACAGCCCGCAAGCCTCAACCGTGACTGCGCCCGGGGGAGACGGACGACGGCCAGCTGCACGACGACGCAAGGGTGAAGGGCGGAAGACCTTGGGGCTCTGCCCCAAACCCCGGCCCTCCTCGGAGATGGGGGTCCGGCCGCGCCAGCCATCCGGAGTGGCTGAGGTCCTGAGCGGTCATCTCCCCGCCGGCCACCACAAGGGACACCAGACCAGCCGCACCGGGTCAAGCCGTCATGTGCACGCAGGACAACCGGCGCGCGTGGAAGCTCACCGGGGCACATGTACACGCGAACGACGGCTTGACCCGGCACGTCCGGCCCGGTATGGCTACGCCTGCCCGACGAGGAGATGACCACAACGCCTACCCCTTGAACATGGCTAACGCCAAAGATCTTCAACGCTGACCATGGGCCATTGGGGGCTACACGCGAACGATGCCCAGTAGGGCTACGACCTGCCCGACGAGGGAGATAACCACACCTATCGATCTTGTTCCGTATCTTGAAGCCTCTTCCGCCCCTTCGCGCATTCGCGATTCGACTCCGACTCCACCTGTTCTTGTGGTCCAATCGTTGCTATGCCCCCTACGAGACCCCGCTCTCACAAGCTTGCCTCCCTAGCTGTAGGACATGTAACGGGAGTATTCCAAGCCAAAAACTGGATAGTCGAAGAGATCAGGAATGATTATGGCGAAGATCTGCAAGTTCGTATTGTTGAGGACGACAAGGTAACGCCTTACGCCTTTTATGTACAAGTTAAGGGAACGGACAGCCTAGATCGCTATCTGGATAAGGCTGCAAAGCACATCAAGTATCCGTTCGAAGCGTGGCGCCTAAAGCACTGGATGGACTTTTGGGAACCGGTCGTAATCACAATATGGGACTCGCAGACCAATCTGGCATATTGGGAGATAGCGCAAATTCCTGACATTCCAATCAAGGCGAGCGCCAAGAGTCCTCGCATCGCCATCCCGATAGAGAATAAGCTTGATATAGAGGGGCTAGCCCGGATCAAAAGCAGGACCATCCGCCGACATCAGCGATTTGAAAACGAACAGCAGGGGGCGCAAGTCCTATTGGAACGCCTTGAAGAGCTTCTGGGAATTGATATATCATACGATCCGCAGGGCGGCGTGCTTATTGTCGAGAATCCAGAAGGCGGAGCCACATTAACTTTTTTCGGCAAATTCTTGGAAGAGATCGAGGCGAGCTCTCGTCAGCAGCAGAAAGACATAGATGTGATGGTACATGATGCTATCATATCGGGCATGGCTTTAATTGATCCCCTCACCAAAGGTGAAGAACTAGTAATTACAGATAAAAACAGTGGCGCCATTCAGAGATTTACAAACATAAAAGATCTATTTCGCTACTGGGATCGCAAGTTCGAGATTGGCGAACATCAGTAGTGCAGCACCAAAGTGCAGCAACCCCACCGACCAGCAGCGACCACCTGCGATCTTCATGGGCAGCCTGACTGCCGCAACAACCCTTGTCGATCTCTACGCCGCGAGTTCGGGACGAAGGGGCACCATCCTGGCCGACCAGGCCGAGCCGCCCGCGTCTGAGTGTCGAACTGAGTGACAACGACCTCTCATCAGCGCGCACGTGCATGGACGCCCATGGAAGTCATGCCGACGCGGCTACTGATGTTCTCCAGGCTGGATGTGCCTCCGACTTCGTTTGCAAGCAGGAAGTCAGGAGTTCGAATCTCCTAGGCTCCACTGCACATCGAAGGCCACTTCCCATGATCGGGTAGTGGCCTTTTCGATCTTGTACAGCTGCAAAGCACAGCTACAGCATCAACTTCCCTCGACACGCTCGCCCTGCTCCTGGGGGATCGGGAAGCCGTAGCGCCGTGAGATCTCCTTGAGGGCCTCGACGCAGGCTGACTGCACTGGCTGGTAGTCCGCGTACCGGAGCTTCACGCTCGCGTACGGCTTGTTCGGACACGGGCCCCCGTCTCTCAGTCATCCCGTGCCAGCCGCAGAGGGCTTTGTATCCCTCTGTGTCTGGTCTGTGGTTCTCTCGCTCGTAGGGCTTGACCCAAACACGACATGCGCCATGGCCACTGACCTTACGAGCACTGGGCACAGAAGGGTTGAGATTCGCTGGAGTAGATGTCCCCACCGCGGGCAAATCGCACGCGGAGACGCCAGCGTGCCCTGGGAGGATTTCCCTCATGTTGGAAGAGAAGCTCGACACGCTCTCGCAGATGATGGCCCAGCACATGGCCAGGCCGTTCCCGCCTGGCTTCCGCGGCCTCAACATTGAGGACGAGGACATGGTGATGCTCGATGCGGACGCCTACGGCTGGGCCACACGCGTCCTTAAAGGCCCGCTCAGCGCACAGTACCGCTCTGGCCTGGCGCAGCTGACGTTGGCGTGCGAGAGGGTCCTCCCGGCAATCGACGATCAGTATGCGGCCCAATACTACGAGCATGTGCACGACATGGTCGTATTGGCCGCTGAGATTGAGAGCCTGCGCGAAAAGTAGTCCTTTGACCAGCACATTCAGCACCAAGCGTGAAAGAGTCGCGCGGTCGGCGACCTGGGTGAACGCATACGGTTACGCGCTAAAAGGCCATCCCCGCAAGGGATGCCCAGCCCCGCCAGGCCACCGTCTTGATACCGGCGCACCCAGACGTGCACCGACTGCCGCGAGATCCCGTAACGGCCGGCCACGTCGGTGACCTTCGCCCCCGACAACACCTCGATCACCGCGTGATAGCGCTGCTCCACGACGCTCAACTCCACCAATGCCACCCGAGCCTCCCCCGAAGCGTCGATAACGCCACGAGCAGGCACAGATAACGATCAAGGTGTCAAGCATCACGCGAGGCCAGAGTGTCAACCATCAAGCGAGACAGGACACTCGCAGGTCTGCCGAGTTGCCGAGTTGTTCTTTCAGGTATCAAGCGGCGGCGCGGCGCGCCGCCGTACCCCCGGCCCTCCGCCCGCTCGCCGTCCGGGCGTGCGGCCTGGGGGCCGGTCCCGGACGGCGGCGGGACCCGGGCCGGCCACCGCACGCCGCCCCCGCCGTACTTGCCGAAGGCGCCGACCGCGGTTGCCACGCCGCCGCACAGATACAGCCCTACGATCGCCACTGCATGGCTGGGCATCGAGCATGGTCGGGGGCGATCGAAGGTCCAGGGCTTCGTTTCTCAGCCCTGGCCCACCGAGCAGGATGGCTACCGCCGTTTCCAAGCTGAGGCATGTAGCCAGCGCCTTGGAGCTGGATCGAGTCGTCTCCCGCCATCTGTTGGCCCTGGTCGGTCTCACTCAGGTAGCAGGTTGAAGCCGTTGTCGACGAGTGCGCTGATGGCGGCTTCAATATGGTCGCGCGTGACCCGATCGACCACGACAAGGTTGGGCTCTCTGAAGAAGCCTGCGCCGTTTGACATCTCCTCAGCGATCTCCTGCCCAAGTCGGACAGGATCGTAGAACACTGGGCGGTAGTACTGTCCCTCCCGCTCGACCAGGACATCCGAGAACCAGCCCTTGGCCTCGATGAGGGGCGCCTGCTCGTCGAAGTAGTGCGGCCAACGCACGCTGAACACGGCGCGAGTCTACCGATCCGGCATAACCGAGCGATCATGATTGACCCTGCTCGCGGGATATGCGCGGGATGATCTTTCCTGATAGGGGAGAGGCGAGAGCCGTACCTGGAGGTCAGGGGCCTGATGCGGTCTGGAGCGTCGGCCCGCTGCAAAACCGTCGGCAGTCCGTACCCGGATCACGAGTCAGGAAGGATGTCGGCCGTTCGGAGACGCATGTGGATGCACGATCGCCGTGCCATTAGCGTGCCATTAAGGGCGGTCACCAGGGGTCAGTCACGGTCGCTGGCGGACTGCCTGTCTCCCAGGTCAAGGCTGTAGTCCTCGAAGGTCAGACCGATTTGTAAGCAGGAAGTCAGGAGTTCGAATCTCCTAGGCTCCACCGCACGTCGAAGGCCACCTCCCATGATCGGGAAGTGGCCTTTTCGATCTTGTACAGCTGCAAAGTACAGCTACAGCGGCAACCTTCTACAGCTTCAGAACCCGAGGGCGGGCGTCAGCACGACCGTAGGCAAGGATGCGGCGCAGTCCTTGCCGAAGCTGTTCGACGGACTGCTCGTCTACATCGAGAACTGCCTCTATCTCAGGCTCGGCCAGGCTGAGCGCCTCCAGGGCGTCGAGGTCGAAGACGACGCGCAGCACGTTGTCTCGCAGAGCGAGTTCTTGGACTGCTCCATAGGCGGTGCCCTGGTTGGCCGTAACCACACAGTGGGTGTCAAAGCCCAGGGCAATGTCCTGATCATCAGGCTCATAGGTGCAGCACTGGAAGGTGAGCACCATGCCGTCACCGTCTTCGGTTTCGCTCACACCGGCGGACACGCATTCATCCTCTGGGTGTTCGTATGCTCCGGCGACCTGAGCGGTAAATCTGATCGTCATGGTGGGAGGGTAGCCGCATGACGGCCCCGGCTTAGAGATCACCGCCGTTGTTCGCCCGCCGGCCACCTGAGTCAGAGCCAGCCCTTCTATCGCTCGCCGGAGACCTCGAACAACACCGAACCCCGCCCGACTCACATGGTCGGACGGGGGTCCAGGCAACGTGAGCCCAGCTGTCTCAGAGCGTGCGCGAACCTTCAGAAGCTGAGGTGCTGCCCCAATCGCTTCAGCGCCTTCCGCGTCTCCTCTGACGAGACTTCGCTGTAGATGTTCATGGTCACCGCGATTTGCGAGTGGCGGAGGATCTGCATGGCCACGCGCGGATGGACATCGAGGGCGACGAGCAAGGACGCGCAGGTCTTGCGGGTCGCGTGGAAGTGGACCTTTCGCACCCCCGCCTTATCGCAGGCGTTGGCGAAGCTACGCCGGAAGTTCGACGGCTCCACCGGTCGGCCGCTCGCGGTGGTGAAGACGAGACCTGTCTCCTGCCAGTTGTCCCCTGCTGCTTGACGAGCCGCATTGGATACCTGCAGTCGGGCGCGGAGTGCTGTCGTGACAACCTCGGGAAAGGGCAGCATCGCGTCGAGGCGTCGGTCTTGGTCTGGCGGTGCAGCAGCTTGCCGGCGACTCGCTGGAGTTGCCAGCCGATCGTCATCTCGGCCTGGTCGAGGTCGACGTCCTCCCCACGTAGCCCGGGGGGCTCGCCGAGGCGGAGACCCAGGACGAGCACCAGGACGTACGCCGGATACATCGGGTCTTCCCGAGTGCGGGCCGACTCCAGGAAGGTCCTGGCCTCGTCCACCGACCAGGGCTTGACCTTGCGCTTCCGAGGGACCGACATCTTGACGTTGGCGGCGACGTTGCGGGTCGATGTCTCCTCCCGAACCGCGTTGCTCAGCGCGGCCCGAAGCGTCATGTAGGCGTCGTGAACTGCCTGCCGAGACCCCGCCCCGAGCGGTCCTCGCTCCGCTCGGGCTGTCCCTTCTGGGGCGCGCCTCCGGCGCGCGAGGCCATCACGATGGGGCTCGTAGGTTTCCCGGGTTGCAGGTGCATCCCCAGAACCGCAACGGCGCGCCCTCGCATTCAGGGAACCGCGCCGTCCAGCGCAGGCGCGGGGGTCGCTGGCAGACTCGGAATCGTGACGACGTTCCCAGACCCGGCCGACTCCCGATGACCGCCACATCGGGATGGAGATCGGCTGTGCCGGTGTGACATTGAGGATCTTGTCGGACTGGTGTTCCCCCGGTTGGCTGACCTGGGCGTCGACGGCGTTCAATCCACGGGCGACATGACCCTGGTCCATGTCACGTCCAACGGCGTCCTAGCTGGCGCAGTCGCCGGTTCAGGTAGCGCTGCTCCGGCAGGCTCGTCGTCAGCTGCGCGGCCCGCCGGTAGTGTTCGGCCGCGGCTTCCACATCACCGTTCAGCTCCAGCAGATGGGCGCGTACGGCGTACACCCGGTGATGCCGCCGCATCGCGGGATCGGTCAGCAGCGGATCGAGCAGGGCCAGGCCGACCGTCGCACCGTGGGCCATCGCAACGGCGACGGCGTGGTTGAGCGTCACAGACGGGGCGGGAGCAACCCGGCTCAGCATGTCGTAGAGAACGCTGATCTGCATCCAGTCGGTGGCCTGGTAGGTCGATGCCTCCGCGTGAACCGCGGCGATAGCCGCCTGGATCTGGTAACGGCCGACGTGCCCCCGCGGCAGTATCTGCTCCAGCAGCGCGACACCCTCGGCGATCAGATCGCGCCGCCAGCGGGAGCGGTCCTGTTCGGCCAGCGGCACCAGATCACCGGCAGAGTCGGTCCGCGCCGGCAGCCGCGCGTGCGTGAGTAGCATCAGCGCCAGCCCGCCGGTCACCTCGTCATGGTCGGGCAGTGCAACGTGGACCTGACGGGTGAGCCGGATCGCCTCCTCGGCGAGCTCGACGTCGACCAGGGTCTCGCCGGAGGTGCGCGTGTAGCCCTCGGTGAACACCAGATGGCAGACGTCGAGCACAGCTGCGACCCGGGCCGCCAGTTCCTCGTCCGGCGGCATCGCGAACCGTGCGCCTGCGCCACGCAGCGTCGTGCGGGCGCGGCTGAGGCGCTGGGTCATCGTGCGGACCGGCACCAGGTACGCGGCCGCGATCTGCTCCACGCTCAACCCGGCCACCGCCCGTAGGCTGAGCGCCACCTGCGACGGCCTGCTCAGTGCAGGATGACAGCACAGGAAGAGCAAGCGGAGCGTGTCGTCGACCTCAGTCGCGGGGACCTCGTCCGCCCCAGGAGCCACGCCGCCGTCGTCCGGCCGTCGTGCCAGGTCGAGCGCCTCGCGGCGGGCGCGGGCCGAGTCGGCCCGCGCTCGGTCGATCAGGCGCCGCGACGCGACCCGGATCAGCCACGCCCTCGGGTTGTCGGGAACCCCACCGATGGGCCACTGAGAGGTAGCGGCCTCCGCAGCTTCCTGGGCCGCGTCCTCGCAGTCACCGAGGTCGCCGTACCTCCGCAGAAGCGCGCCGAGGACGTGTGGCGCCTCCCGTCGCCACACGTCCGCGAGTATCCGCTGCACCATAGGATCTGCCTGAGATCGCTATTGATCGTCGCCGCCTGGCCACATCGTCGGCCGCAGCTCCACCGTCTCTCCGGGGCCGGCGAACTTCGCGGCGACCTCTTCTGCGCGGGCCTGGTTCTCGACATCGATGAGGAAGAACCCGGCCAGATGCTCCTTGGCCTCCGAGTACGGGCCGTCGCTCGCCAGCGGGGAGCCGTCCTCCCACCGGTACAGTCGTGCGGCCGCGGGGTCGCCGAGCGCCTCGCCGCCGATCAACTCGCCGTTGGCCTGCAGTTCTGACATCACCTGCTCGAATTCGGCGTCCAGCCGTTTGCGCACGTCGTCGGGCAGCTCCTGGTAGGCAGCAAGGTAGTCGCCGGTTGGGTGTCCCCACGGCTGCGGATTGGAGTGGATCAGGATCACGTACTTCATGGCTGTCAGCTCTCGTCTCGTGCGACGGCCGCTCCGTCGCTCGACTGGGACGTCGGTGCGGACTTGCCGATGTCGACACTATCCAGGAGTTCGATGACGTACTGACAGCCGACCTGGGATGCGGTCCAGGGCACGTCGCCCGCTTCCTCGCGGCACGGCACACCGACATGATCGGCATCGACCTGTCGTCAGCCGTGATCGACATCGCACCCGAGCCTGCACCGGAGATGGCGTTCGCCGTGGGGATCAATGCTGTAACTCACCGCTGCCGACGCCGGTGCCGTCTACATCATCTGACCTTTCAGCAGGGCGGCCCACGTCTCCGCGGCCTTGTTGTAGGACCGCCGACGAGTTTCGTCGATCGTCATCCCGCCGTAGCCGTCGTACTGTCCGGTCGCCGGGAAGACGCCCGAACTACTCGGTGCTCACGTTGGCGAGGCGAGCACGCAGCGCCTGCCTGACGGTCGGCCACTCGGCAGCGACCACAGAGAACATGGCCGAGTCTCGCAGCAACCCCGCTTCGCCAGGCGCCCAGGAGGGTGACCAACTGCGCAGCACGCCCTCGAAGCATGCGCCGAGGTTCTCGATCGCCTGGCGCGACCGCTGGTTGCGGGCGTCCGACTTCAGGTCGACGCGGGCCACGCCCAACGTCTCGAACGCATACGTGAAAAGGAGGAGCTTCGCCTCGGCATTGATTCCGGTGCCCTGTGCGGATGCCGCGAGCCATGTCCAGCCGACCTCGATGGCGCGCAGATCCTGCCGATCCGGCCACGTTCGGGGATCCCAGAACGCAGTGCATCCCACCGCCATCTCGTCGCGCACCCGAACCTGTGCGAAGGGAGTCAGCCCGTCGCTCCCACGAGCGAACTGGGCCGCCAGGTACGCCTCCACCTCAGCGGCGCGGGGAACCAAGGTGAAACCGTAAGAGGAACGGTCCTCTTCCGCGGCCCGCCTCAGATCCGACGCATGGCTCATCGCGAGTGGCTCCAGCCGAACGAGCGATCCATGCAGCGAAGGAACATCAAGCCCCAGGCTCATCGAGCCCTCCTCATCGTTCCTGGCGTTGGCACCTTTCCCTTTCTTCGGGCAGGTTGCCGGACCGTCGCTGGGCCAGGTCCCTCGGATCCTCTGGATGAATCTCGAAGTAGAGATCATGCCCCGGAGGGAGGGCGGCGTCAAACGTCATTCGGCGGCCGAAAGAAGCCCTCCGGTGCTCCACCGGTGCGGCCTGAGGGCCGGTCCCGGACGGTGGCGCGACACCGGGCCGGCCACCGCACGCCGGCCCCGCCGTACCAACCGAACACACCGACCAGGGTCACCACGCCGCCGCACCGGCTCTGGGCAGGACTGACCGCTCATACGATCATCCGCCCAGGTACGAGGACGCGTTCTGGGCACTCATCGAACAGTCGGCCCAGGAGACCGGCACCAGGAAGGCGCGCCTGATCCGGCTGGTGGAGCAACTCACCGAACTCCCGCCCGACGACATCATCGACTTCCAGAAGTGGTTCTCCATATGCGAGTGCCGGCCCAACCAAAGCGGCTGTCCCGTTGTTCCCGGCCCCGCCCTACCACCTGAAGATCAACTCTGCGGCGATCACGACGTCGATGACGCCGCACCATTCGGCGAAGGACCGGGCCACCACCTTGTCCCGCCGCAGGTGGACGAAGTCCCAGACGCCGTGGAAGAACCATCCGGCCGCCACCAGGTAGCGGCCCAGATCCGGATCCACGGCCAGCCCGATCAGCCCGAGCGCACCGAAGGCGAGCATCCCCAGCGCCTGCACCCGGAACGTCCCGGACCGGAACACGTGCCCGTCCACGACGCTCCAAAGCAGGACGATCAGCGCGAGGGCGGAGAACACGACGGCCGGTTCGATCACCTCCAGCGCGCGCAGCGCGACGACGCCGGCCAGCCCGCCCACGAGCAGCGGCCACGTCGCGCGGCGCGCCTCCAGCTTGGCGACCACCAGGTACAGCAACGGCAGGAGCAGGAGGATCGACGCGAACGACGCCACCGCCTCGTCCGACTCGGTTCCGCCGAAGGTCGCCGCGGACAGCGCCAGAGCAAGCGCCGTGGGCCAGCGGTCGAGCAACCGGCGGACCCGATGTCCGCGTCCATGGGACACGCTCGTCATGGAGGCCTCCTGGTGGGGTGATGGGGTGACAGGTGACGGATCGGGGTGCGCGGGCGGGCCGTCCATGCGGTTCCTCCCTACGGGGCCGGGCATCTACCGCGCTCAGCCTGGCCGCTGGAGGAGGCCGCCAGTAGTGCCGAAACCACAGGCGTGCGCGTGGCTTTGTCACTGAATCTCGTGACAACTGTCATGAAACGACCGTGGCGGAAATCGCGACCGGCCCGCGACGCGGCGTACTGTCACAATGACTGCGTGCGCGACCACGGGACCGACGGCGGGACGGCGGCACTCCGGAGCTTCCGCCGTTACACCTGGTGGAGCCTCACCGGCAGCACCGCGTTCTTCTTGGTCGCCGTGGCCGGCGCGGGGCTCCTGGCCTCCGGCGTACCGGTCTGGGCCAGGGGTGCGGGCGCCGCCGCGCTGGCCGTGACAGCCATGTGCTGCGCCGTGCTGCTGCACCGCCGGCTGGCGTTCGACCCCGCCACCGCATCCGGCGAGCGCCCCGGCCGCCCGCTCCTGGCGTGGATGGCCGCGAGTGCAGCCGGTACGGCCACGCTCGGCGGCGTTCTGCTGGCCGTACGGGACGACGCGCTGTGGGCACTGGCCCCGGCGATGACGGTGTCGGTCGTCGCGACGTTCCTGCCGCCGCCGCGCCGGTGGGCGCTGATCGCCGTGGCGATGGCCGCCGCGGCCGTGCCGGGCGCGGTCGCGGGAGGCGACGACCCGGTACGCGCGGTGCTGTTCCCGCCGGGACTGGTCGCGTTCAGCGCCTGGGTCACGCTCGGGTCGCTGTGGGCGTGGGACATCGCGGAACGGCTGAACGCGGCGCGGCGCCTCGACGGGGAGCTGGCCGTCACCCGGGAACGGCTGCGGTTCGCCGCCGACCTGCACGACATCCAGGGTCACCACCTACAGGTGATCGCGCGCAAGAGCGAACTGGCCGCGCGGCTGGCAGCGGCCGACCCGGCCCGCGCGACCGCGGAGATGCTGGAGGTGCAGCGGCTCGCCACCGACGCGCTCTCGGATACGCGGGCCGTCGTGCAGGGCTACCGCCGTACGACGCTGGAGGCGGAGCTGGCCAACGCGGGCCGGGTGCTCGCCGCGGCCGACATCCGGGTCCAGATGAACGTCGAGCCCGCCGCGGGCACCGGGCCGCTCCCCGACGCGTGCCGGCACCTGCTCGGGCTGGTCGTGCGTGAGGCCACCACCAACGTGCTGCGCCACAGCCGGGCGCGCGCCGCCGAGGTCGACTACCGCCTCACGGACGGCCTGGCCCGGTTGCGGGTACGCAACGACGGCGCGACCGGCCCGCCCGGCTCGGGGGCGGGCACCGGGCTGCGCACCCTGGCCGACCGCCTGCGGGCCGCCGGAGGCGAGCTGACCTGGGAGCACGAACACGGAAGCTTCGTCGTGGCCGCCTGCCTGCCGGTCGACGCGAGCGCGGAGGCGCGATGATCAGGTTGCTGATCGCCGACGACGAGGACCTGCTGCGCAGCGCCCTGGCCGCGCTGCTGGCGCTGGAACCCGACCTCACCGTGGTCGCCGAGGCCGCCACGTCCACCGACGCGGTACGGCTGGCCCGCGAGCACCGCCCCGACATCGCCGTGCTCGACCTGGAGATGCCGCCGGCCGACGGGTTGGATGCCGCCGCACGGATCATGGCCGCGCTGCCCGGCGCCCGGGTCGTGCTGGTCACTCGGCACGCGCGGCCGGGGGTGCTGCGCCGCGCCCTGGCGGCCGGCGTCAGCGGGTTCGTGCCCAAGACCACGCCGGCGTCCCGGCTCGCCGAGATCATCCGCGACGTCGCCGCGGGCCGGCGGTACATCGACACCGACATCGCCGCATCCGCCCTGACCGAAGGCCCCTGCCCGCTCACCGACCGGGAACTCGACGTGCTGCGTGCCTGCCGTACCGGGGCATCGGTCAGCGAGATCGCCGCCCAGGTGCACCTCGCGCCCGGCACGGTGCGCAACTACCTGTCGGCGGCCATGGCCAAACTGGGCGTCGGCTCCCGCCACGCCGCCGCCCGCCGCGCCTGGGAGGAAGGCTGGATCTGATCCGCGGAACGAGCCGCCCACACCGGGCCGCCGGGACCGGCTCGAAGGCGACCCATCGAGCCAACGCGCCGATCTCCTCCGGGCTGACACCCAACTCGTCCACCAGGCGAAGCAACACCTTCCCCGCATCGGAAAAGGGTCCGTCTGGATTGCGCTGAAGCTCTCTTCGCGTGTTGGCTGTCCAGGTGGCGCTTGGGGACGATCGAATTACTCCGGCTCTGACAATCGCTGCCGAGCTATCCCCCAGGGCCTTGGTTCCTGCACCTCATCGTATTCGGCATCTTCTTCGTGCCAGCCCGTTCCCGAGAGCCACGTCTTCAACCAGTCGGTCAGGCTGTCGGCGTCGACGTACCACGCGTTGTGCCAGTCAGCGCTGATGTCGTTCGGCTAACGGCCTCACCGGACTCCCGCGTCGTACGTTCCTCGCGATAGTCGCTTACGGCGGTACGCCCATCGCCGGTGAGCGGCAAGAGGTGAAAGTCGGGGCCGAAACCGCCGTTGGCCACTTCACCGTAGAGCCGCGCCAGCACTGGAGGAAGTTCGAAGCCCAGAATGCGCTCCGCATTTTCGACTTCCTCCGCTGTCGCGGGGGGAGACAGCCGCTCCGTGTCCGCGGCCGCCTTCACGAGCACTCGCCGTAAAAGGTCATCGATCCCGGTCATGGAGATGATCCTGCCAGGCCGACTCTGATCGAAAGTCCCGTCCTGGGCCGACGGCTCGGGAGGAGGATGGAGTCCAGACTGGTGAGGAAGCAGGAGCAGCGGGCGCTCAGCTCGGAACTCAACCCCTGTTTCCAGTCGAGCCGAGTCGCTTCGTCAGGCGGTTACGGGAATGATCCGCTCGCCGAACGCCGCCTCCGTGACCGATGCCCACTCCCGCCACACGCGAAGCCGCTCGGCGTAGATGTCCTCGACTTCGGGAAGTGTGTGCCCGAGGAGAATCCGCCGGGGAGGATTCTCGGCGTCGGCGATAGTGAGAATCGCGTCCGCGGTCGCTTTCGGGTCGCCCAGGATCCATTCCTTGGCGGTCGCTTCGTGGACGGCGGCGTAATCGGGGTGACGGTCGGTGGCTCGCATGCTCGTACCGGCGCCGAAATCCGTGGCATAAGGGCCCGGCTCGACCGCCGTCACATGGACGCCGAACGAGGCGACCTCCTGGGCGAGCGATTCGGACAGGCCCTCCACCGCCCACTTGGAGGCGTGGTATCCGCCGATCCCGGGGTAGGCGCGTACGCCGCCCTCGCTCGTAACCTGCATGATCCGGCCGGAACGCTGGGCCCGGAGCACGGGCAGGACCGCCTGAGTGACCCAGACGGTGCCGAAGAAGTTCGTCTCCATCTGGGCGCGCAGCTCGGCCTCGGTGAGTTCCTCGACCATGCCGAAAAGTCCGTAGCCGGCGTTGTTGACGACCACGTCGAGACGTCCGAACCGTTCGACGGCTCGCTCCACCGAGTCGAACACCGCCTTCCGGTCGGTGACGTCGAGCGGTAGCGGCAGGACGGCGTCCCCGAACCGCCGCGCGAGCGGCTCCAGCGCGGTGACGTCGCGGGCGGTGGCCGCGACCCGGTCACCTCTCTTCAGTGCGGCTTCCGTCCACAGGCGGCCGAAGCCCCGCGATGCGCCGGTGATGAACCAGATCTTGGACATCAGGGTCGTTCCCTTCCAAAGGTGTTTCCTCTTGGTTCCAGCATCCCGGCGCACAAGCCATTCCACAAACGAGTCTTTCGCATATTAGACATGCGGAGTACGCATGGATTAGGTTGCTCGCATGGCGGAGTTCACCGTTCCCGCACTACGCGTCGTGCACGCCGTCGTCGGAACCGGATCCTTCACCGCGGCGGCCGACCTCCTCGGCTACACCCAGTCGGCGATCTCCCGGCAGGTGGCGGCCGCGGAGTCGGCTGCCGGAATGCCCTTGTTCGTACGCAAGGCCCGTGGGGTGGAGGCCACCCGGGCCGGCGAGGCGGTCGCACGCCGGGCGGTCGTCGTGCTGGCCGAGCTCGACGCGATGAACCGCGACCTGGCCCTGCTCTCCGACACGCTCGCCGAGCAGGTGAGGCTCGGGGCCTTTCCGACCGCGACCTGGTCGCTCATTCCCCGTACGGTGGCCGCGCTCGCCGGCGAGCACCCCGCGCTGGCCGTGGAACTGCACGAGGCCTCCAGCCCGGCGCTCCTGCGCCAGGTGCGGGCCGGCGGGGTCGACGTCGCCGTGATCGCCGTGGGTCAGGGGCTGCCCGAGTACGACCTGCACGACCTGAGAACCGAGCGCCTGACGGAGAGCGGCATGGGCGTCGTCGCCGTACCACTGGGGCACCGCCTGGCTGGACGGGCGCGCGTCACGGTCGACGACGTGGCCGGCGAGCCCTGGATCGTCGGCGCGGGTCTGCGGGGCGACCCGCAGTTCGGCGCCTGGCCGACGTTGCCGGAGCCGCGGATCGCCCACCGGATCCGCGACTGGAACGCCAGGCTCGGCTTCGTCGCCGCCGGGCTCGGCATCACCACCGTCGCCCGCATCGCCGTTCCCGGCCTGCCTGCCGGGATCGCCATCGTCGAGGTCGACGACCCCGCGTGGTCCGGGCGTACCACTCTGACCGTGACCAGGCCCGAGCCGTCGCAGGGCCAACGCGTCGTCGCCGCGGCCCTGCGCGCCGCGGCCACCGGCGAGGGATGAGGACGAGCCGGTTGGGTGTCGCAGCGGTAGTCGGCCGCGGTCCATTACGGCGTGAGGTCCCGACGCGATAATCGGGTGAGTCCGGCTTGGGGCGGCGAGTACCGTTCGAGAATGCGGCGGTGCGGGGAATGCGACCAGTGGGAGCCCGCCGGAGCGCCTGACTGTGAGCGATGCGCCGGTCTTGTTGACGAGATCGTCGAATCGGGATGGCGGGAGTTCGTCGTGCAGGATTTCGGCACGCTGACCGCCCTGGACGAGCGCGACGTCGCCGAGATGGTGATCGACGAGCCCAACAGGCACCCGTGGCGAGTGGTGGACGCCGCCTACGACCGGCTCGCCTGCACCGAGTGCGGCGGCAGGCTGAGCCGAGGGCCGGCCGGCTGCGCCGCCTGTGACCTGGCGAACGGGTTCCGGTACGTCGCCATCGAGGTCGATCGGCCCGGCGTTCCGCCGGGCAATGAGCACGCGCTACGGGTCAACGTGTCGGTGGTGCGCAGGCCGTCCGCAATCTCGTGGCGTGAGGTAGTGGCACGGCGACTCTTGCTCCCCTTCCTCCTCGACGGGCACCTGCCCACGATCAAGCAGGCCCAGGCAGCACGTGCTCTCCTCAACCAAGGGGGCACGGCTGAGGAACTAGCGGAGCATCTCAACTTCGCCTGGGGCAACGACTCCACATAGCTACAGCCGGGCCATCACCGACCTCGGGCGCAGGGTGCCCGAGGTCGGTGACGAAGGTCGCTCGATTCGAGGTCAGTTCCAGGTGGCGCGCTTGATGGCGTCCGCGAGGCCGGGGGTGTTGAATCCGTCCACGATGACGATCTTCTCTTTCCGCAGGTACCACTCCCGCTGAACGAACTTCCTGGTCACCCGCTTCTTCTTCTCGTCGTAACATTCGACGGCCCATTCGTAGTACCGGGCCTTGTGGCCCTTGCCCACCTGCCGGTGACCGGACACCACAGTCTTTCCTTTGTAGCCGCCGGGGAAGCGCTCCAGATCGTCGATGTCGCTCTGTCGGTTGTAGCGGCAGGGCATCACGCTGGTCTCGGGGTGGAAGGGGGCGCGGCCGGGGTTGTACCTTTCCCCGATCCAGTTCGGGTCGTTGGAGCCGTGGATCATGTTGGGGCCGCCGATACTGAAGTATGGGCAGCCGGTCTTCTTGCGGTCGCAGCCGGGCCGGGTCTGCACAGTGAGAAGGTCCCAGATCGTGTCGCTCTTATGCGCCGTCCACTTGGAGGGGACGGTGAGACGCATGCCTCGAAACGAAATCGTCTTCGCCGCGGAGGCGGAGGCGGAGGCGGCGGTGGCGGACGAGACCGCAGAGGCGGGCAGCGTCGATGCGGCGGCCAGGGGGACGCTCACGACGGTCGCGGCGGTCGTCCATGCCGTCACACGCTTGATCATTCCTAATCTCATGGCGGTTTAGATGCACGACAGCGTGGCAAGGTTGCGGCTCAGCGCCGGGGCTTTTCATCGGCGAGTGAGCTGACGGTTCTGCCTAACGGCGCGACCAGGGTCGGAAAGCCGTCCGAGTGCCCCCTTTCGCACCACGAGGGCCGCTCAAGCTACGCGCCCAAAGAATTCCGTATTCTGGCGGCCAACGCGGAAATCTCCTCGGAGGTGCGCTCGATGACCCCGTTCTCCGACATGAGAGCGTGATATTGCTGCTGCTCGTAAGGCACCCCAGGCGGCAGCGCCGCGATGTGCCAATGCAGGTGAGCGTTCCCCTGCTGACTTCCCAAGGACAACAGATACGTCCGCTCACAGGGCACACTCGCCTCCAAGGCCAGCGCGATTCGGCGTACCACCTTCATCACCGCGACGAACTCGTCCTCGGAAAGGTCGCGCACGACGTGCTCGACGTGGCGCTTGGGCGCCACGAGCACGTACCCAGGCAGTACGAAGAAGCTCGGAAGAAACGCGATGTGCTCCCCGTCGTCGTAGACGATCTCCTCCGGCTGGTCGGTATCCCCATTGACCATCGCGCAGATGAAGCACGGTCTCGTCCGCGAACGACGGCTGTAGCTTTCCACATCGAACGGCACCCGCTTGATCGCATCGGTCATCAACGCCCTCCTGGGGGAGCTCCCGCCCTGACGACGACATGATCACCGTGCCACATGCGTGCCATTGAGCGCGCCCGCCGTGCGTGAGCGGTGCGGCGGTTGGGCCAGTATTACCGCATGGACCTTCAGAAACTTCGCGAATCGATCAGCCAAGCCTGGAAGACGGACGTGCTGCCCAGCCTCTCCGGTCTGGTGGAGATTCCCGCCGTGTCCGCCGGCTACGACGCCGCCTGGGAGGAGAACGGTCACCTGCGGGCCGCCGTCGAGCACGTGCGGGCCTGGGTGGCGGCGCGGGGCCTGCCCGGCGCGCGGTGCGACGTCGTGCAGCTGGACGGCCGCGCCCCGCTCCTGCTGGTGGACGTGCCCGCGACGCCGGGCGCGACGGCGATCGGGACCGTGCTGCTGTACGGGCACCTCGACAAGCAGCCGCCGCTCGGTGACTGGTCGGAGGGTCTGGGCCCGTGGCAGGCGGTGATCCGCGACGGCCGGCTCTACGGCCGCGGGGCCGCCGACGACGGGTACTCGGGCTACGCCGCCACGACCGCGCTGGAGGCCGTACGCGGGGCAGGCGGCGAACACGCCCGCGCGGTCCTGCTGCTGGAGACCGGCGAGGAGTCCGGCAGCCCGGACCTGCCCGCGTACCTGGAGCATCTCGGCGACCGGCTCGGCGAGGTGTCGCTGGTGGTGTGCCTGGACGGGGGCGGCGGCGACTACGAGCGGCTGTGGCTGACCTCCAGTCTGCGTGGCGCGGTGCAGGCGACCGTCACGGTGCGCATCCTCGAGTCGGGCATCCACTCGGGGCTCGGCAGTGGCATCGCGCCGAGCTCCTTCCGCGTCATGCGCCAGTTGCTCGATCGGGTGGAGGACCCGGAGACCGGCGAGGTCAAGGTGGCCGAGATGGTGGTGCCCATTCCGGACGAACGGCGCGCGGAGGCGGCGGAGCTGGTCGCGCTCCATCCGGAGGTCGCCGTGCCCCGGCTCCCGCTGCTCCCGGGGATGACGCGGGTCTCCGACGACGAGGTCGAGCTGGTCCTCAACAACACCTGGCGGCCGACCCTGTCCGTGACCGGCGCCGCCGGGCTCCCGGACCCCGCGGTGGCGGGAGCCGTGCTGCGCCCCTGGACCTCCCTGCGGCTGAGCTTCCGCCTGCCCCCCACGGCCGACGCCGAGGCGGCGCGGGCCGCGCTGGAGAAGACCCTCACGACCGACGTACCGTACGGGGCGCAGGTCGAGGTCGGCGACTACATGGTCATGAACGGCTGGCACGTGCCCGCCACGGCGCCTTGGCTGGCCTCGGCGCTGCGGGAGGTCGGTGACCGCGTCTTCGGCAAGCCGTGCCAGAACCTGGGCATCGGCGGCGGGATCCCGTTCATGGAGCTGCTCGGCCGCCGGTACCCGCAGGCGCAGTTCGTGGTCACGGGCGCGCTCGGCGCGGACTCGAACGCGCACGTACCGGACGAATGGCTGAACATCCCGTTCGCCGTCCAGGTGACCGAAGCGGTCGCCCAAATCCTCGACGCCCACGCCCGCGCCGAGGGCCCTGCCTGACCCGATCCGTCATGTCGCCCGAAACGGCCGCATCCGTGCTCATGGCGGGCCGGCCACGTCGCTGAGTGAGGTGGCCGGCCCGGTTCGCGTCAGGCCTGGGTCTGCTTCTCGTGCCAGGTGTAGTAGATGTACGTGCTGCCCGGCCCGGTCAACGTGCCGTAGATCTGCCAGAAGCTGTTGGGAGGGATCGAGTAGCGGAAGACCTTGTCTCCGGGCCGGTCGTCCACGAACGAACTCTGTTGCTGGTTGGTCCAGCTCCGTACTTCGATCGTGAATCTCTCGTTGTCCGGGATGTCGAGGCAGATCTCGTACGTGTACGCCAGCGGGCCGCCGATGTTGTAGCTGCGGCCGTCGATCGCGGGCCTTTCGATGTTGGTCGGGACGTAGCTGTTCACGACCCTGGTGTAGCCGCTTTTGGTGCAGTCGACTGCAGAAGAGGTGGCTGCGGACGCGGGACTGACGGCGGTGAGCGTGGCGCCGAGTAAGCCGGTGGCGACGAGCATGGGGATGGTGCGCTTCATGCCTCTCCTCATCCGTGCGGTGGCGCTCCAACCAAGTAGTTGAAGGCGAAACTGATTCTTACGTGGTCCGCCGCTTCCCGACAAGTCCGAGCAAGATTGTGTGCAGTGGTGAGTAAAGTCGCCGTCTTCCAAGCTTCGCCAGCCAGAAACGCTCTGCGATTGAACAGCTGACGGTACGTTCGTGCCGTTAGCCTGCGAGGGCAAGTGCCCTGATCGCCAGTGTGGCTCGTACGGCGCACACCGTCCCGACGCCGAGCAGGACGGCGAGCGCGACCACGACCCGCAGGAGGCCGTCGGCGGAGGAGGGTGCCGCGAAATAGACGCTGCCCAGCCCCGCGACGGCGATCACCCCGGCCAGCACAGGGCCGGTGGCGTTCAGCGCCGAGACCGCCGACGCCAGTCGCGGCTCCACCCGCGCCGTGATCGACGCGATCAGCGGGCTGTACCCGGCGGCGTGCCCGGCCCCGGCCAGCATCAGCAGCGGTACGGAGCCGACCGCATGCCATCGTGCGCCGCACAGGAGCACCAGCAGGGTCGCCCCGGCCGCGAACGCGATCGGTCCGGCGATCGGCAGGGCCCGCACCAGCCTCGGCGGGTACCGGTTCCAGGTCAGGCTGAGCGCGCCGAACCCCAGCGTGTACGGCACGAAGGCCATCCCCGCCTGCAGCGGCGAGAAGCCCAGCGTGGTCTGGAGGTGCAGTGTGAGGGTGAGGACGAAGACGGCGTAACAGCCCATGGTGATCCAGCAGGCCGCCATGCCCGGCTTCACCCCGTTCGGCCGCAGGACTGCCGGGTCAAGGAGCGGATGCCGTGCTCGCCTCTCGTGCCGTACGAACCCCGCCAGCAGCAGCCCGCCGCACGCCAGCGAGCCCCAGGCCCAGGCGGGCCAGCCGTGGTCGGGGCCGAAGATGAGCGGCACGGTGACCGCGGCCATGGCCACGGTCAGGACGGCCACTCCGCCCGGATCGAGGCGCGCCTGCCCGTCCGTACGGGAGGCAGGCAGCAGCCGCGGGCCGAGCATCAGCAGCACCACGCCGATTGGGACGTTCAGCAGGAAAACCGGCCGCCAGGACAGGCCGAAGAGGTCGGCGCTGACCACCAGCCCGCCGACGACCTGCCCCAGCGCGACCCCCAGGGCGAGCACCATGCTGTAGACGCCGATGGCCCGGCGGCGGGCGGCCCCGTCCCAGTGCAGCTGGATGAGCGCGAAGATCTGCGGGGTGAGCAGTGCCGCCCCCACGCCCTGCCCGACGCGGGCGAGCACCAGCGTGGCCGCGTCGGGGGCGAGCCCGCACAGCAGCGACGCGCCGGTGAACCAGCCGAGTCCGAGCAGGAACGCCCGCCGCTGCCCGATGACGTCACCGATCCGCGCGCACGTGACGAAGAGCACGCCGGTGGTCAGCAGATAGCCCGACACGATCAACTGGATCGCGGCGCCGCCGGCGCGCAGATCATCCCGTATCGTCTGCGCCGCCACCGACACGATCGAACTGTCCATGGACGCCATGACCTCCCCTGCGAGGAGCACGGCCAGCATCCGGCCCCGGCGGGCGGCCGTCGTGGCCGGGGGCGCAAAGAGAGTCATTCGCCCAGCATCGGACGTACGCGCTCGCCCGGTCTTGAAGAAATATGCGGACGGGATTGTCGGAGCCGGTCCGTAGGGTTGGCCGGGTGCGTACCGCGAAGAGGGTGATCGAGAGCCCGCACTTTGTGATCAGGACCGTTCGGTGCACGGACGACCACGTCCGCTGGTCGGCTCCCGAGTCGTCGCGCGCCGCCCAGATCGTGCTGGTCCGTCGGGGCCGCTTCCGGGTGGAGTCCCGCGGCCGGCGCGTGACCGTCGAGCCTGCCACGGGTTACCTGCACCACGCGGACGAGGAGTTGCGTTTCGCCCACCCGGCGGGCGGCGACGTGTGTACGGAGGTCACCTTCGTCGACGACGTGCTGACGGCCGGGCTCGACGTCACCCGCTCCCCCGCGATCCCCGTGGACGCCCGGCTCGAACTGGCCCACCGCCTGCTCCTGCGCGCCGGCGCGGACCCGGACGTCGAGGCGGTCGAGGCGGTCCTCGACCTCCTGTTGCTGACCCTCCGCGGCCGCCCCCAGGCCGTACCCGCGCCCGGGCGGGAAGACCTGGCCAACCGGGCCAAGGAGGCGATCCTCGCCGACGAGCCCGCCAGTGCCGGCCTCGTCCCCCTCGCCCGCCTCCTGCGGACCTCGCCGTCCCACCTGAGCCGTACGTTCCGCCATCACGCGGGCATGCCGCTGAGCCGCTACCGCAACCGCGTACGGGTCAGCCGCGCGCTGACATCCCTGGAACAGGGCGAAACCGACTTGGCCGGGCTCGCGGTCAGCCTCGGCTTCAACGACCAGGCCCACCTGACCCGCGTCATGCGCGACGAACTGGGCCACACCCCCGGCCGCGTCCGCACCCTCTTCGCACAGCAGGCCACGGCCCCGGAGGATCACCCGTTCTCCGGCAGACCCGTCGTGGGAATGCCGGGCGGCTGCTGAACCGCCCCCACGCCGTGCAGAGTGACGAAGGTGGGGTGAGGGCCGACGCTGTGGTTTTGTTTGGCGCTGTTCCAGCCGGCCTCCCGGGCGCGGATAGTTGCGACGCCCGTCAGGCGACGGCGGGTGGCGCCGGCTGCGGCGGGCTTGGAGGCTGGAGTACGGGGGTGAACCAGGTTCTGGCTGGAGGAAGCAGGAGCAGAGTCACGATGAGCGCGGACCACGGTGCGGTGACGACCCACTCAAGGGTGCCGTCGAACAGGAAGTAGACGAAGTCGAGCAAGGGGATGGCGAGCTGGACGGCGATGGTGACGTCACGGACCCGCGGGCGACGGGTGCGCCACCGGTTCGCCAGCAGACCGGTCGCGAGTGACAGGACGTAGGAGGGGAGGTAGAGCAGGTGCTCGAAGACCTCGGTGGAGCCGGCGGCCAACGCCAGGATCCCCAGAACGACGCTGATCAGGGAGAGTGTCGCCTGGAGCCAGATCAGGTTCCGCGCGAGCCTTAAGGAGGGAGGCATGTCGGGAGGGCCGCCTTCAGTTCTCGGAGGGTACGGCGGAGCCTTCCGTGAACGGCGCCGCCGTGTCGATGATCCCACCTAGGCGTTCGAACGCGCGCTCCACGACCCGGCAATGGCGTCCCAGGCGTTCGCGAGAGGTGGAGCGGAAGCTGAGACGCGCCTCCGACGCCTGCGCTGCGGTGGCCTTAGCCGAGGGAATGGCGGATTAGTGACCGCGCCCGTGGACGCGACTGCTTCCTCCACAAAGCCTGTTCTAGCCGATGAGGGCCTCGGTGATTTGGCGGGTGGTTTGTGTGGCGATCCGGGGGTTGGTGGCGGCGTAGGTGGTGTAGGCGTTCAGGCCGGTGGTGAGGGCCCAGCCGCGGCCTCTGGTCCAGGTGGCGTCGTCCACGTCGAGGGTGGCGCGGAAGGTGGCGCGGCTGGTGGGTGACAGCAGGGTGAAGGCGATCATGAGGTCGCAGGCCGGGTCGCCGAGGCCGAGGCCGCCGAAGTCGATGACCGCGCTGAGGCGGTCGTCGATGGTCAGCAGGTTGCCGGTGTGGAAGTCGCCGTGGAACCAGACCGGGCGTCGATCCCATTCCGGGGCGTTCAGGGCCGCGTTCCACAGGTCGGTCATGGCGGTGGGGTCGAAGACGTCGGCGACCTCTTTGATGGCGGCTCGTGTGGCGCGATCCCGGGCGGCCAGTGGTCGGCCGGTGAGGTCCGTGCGGGGCTCCTGATCATCGGGATCGAACTGTTGGAGGGCGGTGAGGAATTCGGCCAGCTGGACGGCGGCCGTGGATGAGTCGGCCAGGGCCTCGACCGTGGCCACCTCGCCCTCCAAACAGCGGGACACCGCCCATCGCCACGGATAGCCGAAGTCGGGCTCACCCACTCCGACCGGTACGGGGATGGCCAGGGGGAGGTGTGGGGCGAGCCGGGGTAGCCAGTCGAATTCCTTCTGGGCCTGTCCGATGGCGCCGCCGTGGCGGGGCAGCCGGACGGACAAGTGCTCGCCCAGCCGGTAGATCACGTGGTCCGAGCCGGCCGGGTCGAGCAGTTCGAGAGGCAACGCGGCCCACTGGGGGAACTGTGTGTCGATCAGCTTTCTGGCCAGTGCGGCAGTGATCGTGGGGCGGTCGTTCGCGGCTCTCACGGTTGCCAAGTGCGACTCCTGCGATCGGCTCATGTCCTGCCTGGAGACGGGTGGTTGGCTTATCACCGTGCATGCGCCGCTGTTTGTCTGTCGACTGGATTTCCACGGCCGTGCCCGGTCATGGTGAAGCCCATCGTTCCGGCTCGATCTTTACGACGTCAGTTGGGGTCGAGCCTGGGGCGGGCTGTCGTTGCCGTCGCGGGTGACAACTGTCATGTCGTACTTGTGACTGTGACGTCTATGCTGCTACGCGCTTCTGTACGAGGATCGGACCATGACGAACCGTAAGGACTCCTTCAATTGGAAGGCCGGCATGTGGCCGGGCATCGCGATGGGCGTGGCCCTGGGTGTCGCGCTGGACAGCTTCATCCTCGGTATGTCGATGGCCGTGAGTCTCGGAATCGCCCTCTCGTACGCGTTCGCGCCGAAGCAGGAGACCGGAGAAGAGTAGAAGCGGACAGCGGTATTCGCCGCCTGAACCGTGAGGGGGCCACTCCGTGAGCTCCGACATCATCTCTCTGGCTGTACGCAGGTTCGGGATCACCATCGATCGCGATGACGCCGAGCCGGCGGATGCACGTTCCGGTGCGGGTCTGCATTCGGCGCGGACGTTCGAGGGCCGGACGGCCTTTCTCAAGGTCACGCCGGCGAGCCTTGGCGTCGAGGCGTTGCACGGCGCCCGCCGCGAATTGCGCTTCTACACGGAACTGGCGGCCAAGGTGCCACTCCGCACACCGCCGTTGTTCGATTCACTGGAAACCGAGGCAGGGGTAGCCCTACTGCTGGCTCACGCCGGCGATCGCCTGCCTGCGCGGGAATGGACCGACCGCGCATGGTCGGAACTGGGACGAGATCTGGCCGCCATGCACGCCATGCCCGGACCGCTCGATGAGAGCTGGAATGGGCCGCAGCCTCTTCTGGCCGCCATGGCCGAACCCGCTACCCAGACGATCACCGAGTTCTGGGGTGCGGTGCTGCCCCAGTTGTCCCAGCTCCTCGCCGCCCGCGTGGAGCTACGTGCGGAGCTCGCAGCGCAGCCGGCGGTTTCGTGCACGGCGACTGTCATACCAGCAACATCGTTCATGATATGAGCGGGCTGGTCTTCTGCGACTGGCAGAGTGCGGGTATCGGCCGGGCCTCCTCCGATCTCGCTTTCGTCAATGTACGCGCAGTGCCGGACGGCGCCCTCGTTTCCCCCGCCGCGACAATCGCTTACCTGGACCGTTGCGGCGGAAGCCGCGCCGCGTTCGAGCGGGCGCTGTTGCTGGAAGAACTGGCGATATTCGTGTTCCAATGGCCGCCGTTCGCCGCCTACAACACCGCGCTCGGCATCTCTCGTGTGCACGATCGTGTGCGCTACCTGTCCGAAAGGTGGTTCACGATCACTCCCGGTTGGCGATGAGTTTCGGTCGCGGGAGACGTCTCCTCGATGAGGGCCAAATGAAAGGAGCGGATGCGTGGACATGCACAGCGTCGTGTGCGTACGGGATCGGGCGGTGTCGCTGAAATGGTACGAGGTGTTCTTCGGGCGGCCGGCGGACGAGGTCATCGGCGAGGAGTACCTGTGGCGGGTGGGTGAGAACGCTTATCTGGTCATCGACGATCGGGATGTGCGGGCCGCACGCGTCGGTGGCACCATGATCACGTTCGGTGTCACCGACCTTGATGAGATTCTGGCCCGGCTGGCCGCCCACGGCATTGAGCACGAGCCCGTGGAGACCTACTCCAATGGCGTGCGTCATGTGGAGGTTCTCGACCCGGACGGCAACAGCATGTCGCTCGCGGGCATCCCTCAGGTCGCGTAATGAATTGCCCGCTAAGTCCGTAAAACCTGGTGAAGTCCTCAGGGCGTCGGGTTGTCGCTGGGTGGGTCGATGCGGGTGATGAGGTGCTCGCTCCACTCGCGGATGGTCGCCGCCTGCTCCTGGGTGAGTGAGTCGAAAAAGTAGCGGCGGATGTTGCCGGCGTGGCCGCGTACGGCGTCCTGGACGACGCGGCGTCCCTGGGCGGTCAGGCCGATGCGGGTGCGGCGGCCGCTGGGGCCGCCTTCGGTTCGGGCTACGAAGCCGCGGTTCTCCATGCGGGTGAGCTGGTGTGAGACGCGGCTCTTCTCCCATTCGAGGGAATCGACGAGTTCCCCGACGCGCATCTCCCCGCCTGATGCCCGCGACAGCGTCACCAGCACGCTGAACTCCGCCTTCGAGATGCCGTGGTCACGTTGCAGGGCGCGGTCGAGTTCGCGGACGAGCAGGCGCTGCGCGCGCATCCAGGTGTCCCAGAAGTTCCACTCGTCGGGTTCCAGCGTCTCCGGCATGGCGGAATCGTACCTGGTGACGGGCAGTTGACGTGACAACTTCATCGACCTAAAGTTGATGCATCAACTTCAGTGGGAAGGAACGCGCATGGCCATGAGGACAGTGGTGCGTGGTGGCATGGTGATCAGTGTGGATCCGGAGGTGGGGGATCTGCCGCGGGGGGACGTGCTCATCGAGGACGGGCGGATCGCCGCGGTCGGTGCGAGCGTGGACGCGGCCGGCGCCGAGGTCGTGGATGCCACGGGCAAGATCGTGATGCCCGGGTTCGTGGACACCCATCGGCACACCTGGCAGACCGCGTTCCGCGGCGTCGGCGCGGATTGGACGTTCGACCAGTACCGCGTCGCCGTGCACGGCACGCTTCGGCCTCATTACCGGCCTGAGGACGTCTACCTGGGCAACCTGCTCGGGCGGATCGAGGCGCTGAGCTCGGGTGTCACGACGCTGCTCGACTGGTTCCACTGCTCCGACCGTCCCGAGAACGCCGACGCCGCGATCCAGGCGCTGCGCGAGGCGCCCGGCCGGTCGGTGTTCTGCTACGGGGCCATCGGGCCGGACATCGCACCGGAGATCAAGCGCGTACGGGCACAACTGCCGGACGACGGCATGGCGCTGGGTCTGCGCGGGCCGCAACTGAGCACCATCGACGAGACCGCCGCCGATGTCGCACTCGCGCGCGAGCTCGGGCTGCGGGTGAGTGTGCATGTGCACGGCGGCACCGGCCGGCCCAGCGGCCGCCGCCCGGTCGCCGACATGTGTGAACGCGGGCTGCTCGACGACCGTACGACCTTCGTGCACGGCAACGGCCTGTCCGACGAGCAGGTGGCGATGCTGGCCGACGCGGGCTGTTCGGTGTCGATCAGCCCGGACGTCGAGCTGAAGATGGGCATCGGCTGGCCGGAGACCGGACGCATGCTGGCCGCCGGGATCCGCCCGTCGTTCTCGATCGACGACTGCCCGTCCGCGGGGGGTGACATGTTCGCCACCATGCGGACGGCCTTGGCCGTGCAGCGTGGCCTGGACATCGGCCACACCCCGGTGCATGGCGGCTTGACGGCGCGGGACGTCGTCAGTTTCGCCACGGTGGACGGTGCGCGGGCGTGCGGGCTGGACGCGAGGACCGGCAGCATCACCGTCGGCAAGGACGCCGACCTGATCCTGCTCGACGCCGAGGACCCTTCCGTCTTCCCTGTCGGCAACCCCCTGGGCACGGTCGTCGCCGCCGGTCATCCGGGCCTGGTGGACAGCGTCTTCGTCGCGGGTGAAGCGGTCAAACGGGACGGGCGGCTGCTCGGCGTCGACCTGCCGGCGCTGCGCGCACGGCTCCTGGAGTCGCGCGAACGCATCGCCGCGGCGGCCGGCGTCCCGGTCGACGGATCATGGGTGCCCGAGGCGCGGTGAACGGCCGGTGCTGCAACCCGTGCGGTGTGCGGTGTCATGCGCGAGCGCGAGGGAGCGGGTGCGGGTAGCGGGCGACTCTCTCCTCGCAGCGGGCCTTGGGCGGGTGGTCTCAGGCCACCCGCCCGGGCCCTCAGGACCACTCAGTTGTACGGGTTGTCGTAGGTGAAGGACTTGGTCCGGCTGTTGTACGTCTGGCCTGGATAGAACCAGCCACCCGTCACGTACACAGTGATGTTGGTGATGGTAGAGGGGTGGGTGTACTCACCGTCGTGGTGGTACAGCGACAACTGGCACCCGGCCGGAGCGGGCGACGTGCTCGTCTGGCCTGGATAGAACGTGCTGCTGCCGTTGACGGAGACGTAGAGGTTCGGCTTGGGATAGGCCCCGCTGCCCCAGCACAGCCGGAGCGCGTACCTGAACTTCGTGTTCCCGTCGTCGAACGCGACCGTGCCGGTCACCTGGGCGAGCATGAGCGGCGGGCCGGCGTTCGAGGTCACCGTGATGGAAACGGGCTGGTCCGGACCGTAAGTGGCGTGGGCGGGGGTGACGGGCATCAGGATCGCCGCGAGGGTGGCGATGACGATGGCGACAGAGCCGGCCGCGCGACGTGCTGGCGAACGTGTCAATTCCAACCTCATCTCTTCAATGATGTCGGTGGAGCCCGCCCGGAGAGTACGGTCGAGGGCCCAGGCCGTCCAGAGAAGCGGTCGGGGGCGGCTGATTCGGCCCGGCGTTAAGGGCTGCGAAGGAACCAGGGGCAGCGGGGCGAGGTCTGCTCACCAGGCCGGGGGCCGGACCCGCGGAGCCATATTGCCGACGCGAATGTTGAAAGTTTCATCGTCGCGCGCGCCCGGCGGACGTGGGCTGAGGGCAGACTTCGAGGATGGTGAAGATCCTGATCACGGGGATGTCGGGCACCGGCAAGTCCACGGCGTCGGAGATGCTGGCCACCAGGGGGCATCGCGCCGTCGATACGGACACCGACCGGTGGAGCCGCTGGGAGACCCTGCCCGACGGGACGGCCGACTGGGTGTGGCAGGAGCCGGCCATCAGCGAGCTGCTCACCGAACACCGTGGAGGCGGCGACGTGCACGGTGGAGATCGACACGTCCGTACCGATCGACGAGGTCGTCCGGCGGCTTGAGGGGCTGGCGGGGGTGGTGTCGTGACGAGCAGGCAGGTCGTCAGTACGGCAGCACGGCGGGCTCCGTCGTAGGCTGCCAGCACGGGACGGAACGGCAAGGAGGCTGACGTGGCTCAGACGACGGTGGCCAAGACGGCGCCCCAGACGACGGTGGCCGAGGTCATGGCCGAGCTGGCCGGGCTCGAAGACGCTCAGGCGCGTGAGGTGAACGAGCGGCACGGCGACGATCACGGCGTCAACCTCGGCAAGCTCCGCGCCGTCGCCAAGCGCCTGAAGACGCAGCACGAGCTCGCCTGCCGCCTCTGGGAGACGGACGACACCGCGGCCAGGCTGCTGGCGCTGCTCATCTGCCGCCCGAAGGCGTTCTCGCTGGCCGAGCTGGACGCCATGATCCGTGAGACGCGCGCGCCCAAGGTGCACGACTGGCTGGTCAACTACGTGGTGAAGAAGAGCCCGCACGCCGAGGAGCTGCGGGTGGCCTGGTTCGCCGATCCCGATCCGGTGGTGGCGAGTGCCGGCTGGGCGCTGACCATCGAGCGGGTGGCCAAGAAGCCCGAGGGCCTCGACCTGCCCGCGCTGCTCGACGTCATCGAGGCGGAGATGCGGGACGCCCCGGATCGCCTGCAGTGGGCGATGAACCACTGTCTGGCCCAGATCGGCATCGACCACGCCCAGCACCGCGCCCGTGCCCTCGACATCGGCGAGCGCCTGGAGGTGCTCAAGGACTATCCGACGTCCCCGGGATGCACGTCTCCGTTCGCGCCGACCTGGATCAACGAGATCGTCCGCAGGCAGCAGGCCGGGTGAAAGGCCGCGAGATCAGGCGTCCCAGGTGACGGGGAGGCTCTTGAGCCCGTAGATGTCGGCGGTCTCCGGGCGTACGGCGACCTCTTCCGCGGGTACGGCCAGCCGCAGGCCGGGGAAGCGGTTGAGCAGCGCGGGGAAGGCGACCCGCAGCTCGACGCGGGCCAGCTGCTGGCCCAGGCACTGGTGGATGCCGTGGCCGAAGGCCAGGTGGCCGCCGTCCCGCCGGCCGAGGTCGAGCACGTGCGGGTCGGTGAAGCGCTCGGGGTCACGGTTGGCGGTGTTGTACGACAGGATGAGCGTCGTACCGGCCTTGACGCTCTGCCCGCCCAGCTCGACGTCCTCCAGCGTCACCCTGGTGAACGTCTTGGCCACGCTCAGATAGCGCAGCAGCTCCTCCACCGCCGGTTCGGTCAGCGCGGGATCGGCGCGCAGCGCGGCCAGCTGCTCCGGGTTGCGCAGCAGCGCGAAGGTGCCCAGGGCCAGCATGTTCGCGGTGGTGTCGAATCCGGCCGACAGCAGGATCAGCGCCATCCCGCGCAGCTCCTCGTCGGTGAGGTCGCTGTCGAGCAGGTCGCTGAGCACGTCGTCGGTGGGGTTGGCGCGCTTGGCGGCGACCAGCTCGGCGAGGTACTGCTGAGTGGCGAGGTAGGCCGCGTACAGCTCCTCGTCGGTCGCCTCCCCGCCGAGGAACATGTCGATGTTCTCCTGGAAGGAGCCTCTGTCCTCGTACGGAACTCCGAGCAGCTCGCAGATGACGACCGCGGGGATGGGCTTGGCGAACGCGGTGACCAGGTCCGCCGGCGGCCCGGCCTGCTCCATCGCGTCCAGGTGCGCGGCGGTGATCTGCTCCACGCGCTCGGTGAGCAGCCGCATCCGCCGTACGGTGAACTTGCCCACCAGCGGCTTGCGGTAGCGGCTGTGCCGGGGCTCGTCCATCAGCAGGAACTCGCCGGGCGGCGCCGGGGGGACCTCGATGTCGCCGTAGTCGATCAGCGGGTGGTGGCGCATGAGCTCCTTGCGCGAGCTGAACCTGGGGTCGGCCAGCACCGATCGGACCAGGTCGTAGCCGGTGACCAGCCAGCCCTCGTGTCCGCCGGGGAAGAGGTAACGGCTGATCGGGCCGTGCTCGCGGGCCTGGAGCAGTTCCTTGGGCGGGTCGAAGGGGCAGCCGGGCGGACGCGCGGTCGGCAGTGCCGGCGCGGTGTGGACGGTTTCGCTCATGCCTGGTCCTGCTTTCGCGATAGTACGTGTTCGGCTCAGCATGAAAGCTACGTTGCATTCGGAACAACGTCAATCGACCAAAGGCTGTTTGCCCAGCTAAAAGCCGATAAATCGGTGCAATGACGCTGTGCGCGAACGCAATGTAGCGTTGCAATGACTGCTGGCGAAGGCAATACTGGCGGCATGCCAGGAGGACGGTTGACCCAGCGCGAACGCCAGCACATCGCGGCCGGCCTGACCGGCGGGCTCTCCTACGCCGAGATCGCCCGGCGGCTCGCCCGGCCGACGTCCACGGTCAGCCGGGAGGTCGCACGCAACGGCGGCCCCGGCGGCTACCGGCCCCAGCAGGCACATCAGGCGACGGTCCGGCGAGCCCGGCGGGGCACGCCGGCGCCTCCGCGCGGGGACGGATCGCCGGGCAGCGCGTTGGAGGCGGAGATCCTGGACCTGGCGGTCAGGACGGGGCTGCCGAAACTGACCGCACGCGTCCACCTCGACCTGCTGCTGGCCGAGGACGGCAGACGCACCGCGGCCGAGCTGACCAGCAGGCTCAAGGTCAGCCCCGCGTCCGTGTCGGTGGCCGTCAACTACCTGGTCGAGCAGGGGTACGTCCGGCGCGAGCGCGACCCGCGGCGGCGCCGCGACATCTACGTGGTCGACGACGAGGCCTGGTACCGGTCGGTGGTGATCGGCGCCCGGCAGACCCTGGAGACGGTACGGGCCGCGCTGGCGGCGAAGGAGACGTTCGGCCCCGACAGCGCCGTGGGGCGGCGGCTGACGAAGGGCGGGCTGTTCCTGGAACGGGTCTGCCTCGACATGCTGGAGTCGGCCGAGCGCTCACGGCACCTCCTGGCGTGAGGTTCCGCTCCTGCAACGATTCGGTCGTCCGGCGAGCCTGACCGGGGTCACCGATGGTGCGGCCACGGCCGCTGACTCTGACTAAGAGGACGGCGCGGGTTCGCCCGTTCGGGTGCCGGCGTAATAGGCGGCGACCGCGGCGAACGCCTCCTTGGGCTCCCAGGGCATGCCGGGATAGGTGACGCCGGTGCGTCCCGGTTCGAGGACCTTGACGATCCCGATGCTGGCCAGGTCGAGGTCGTCGCGGGGGTCGCCGTCGGGGCGGTGCGGGTAGGTGTAGAGGGCGAAGAGGTAGAGGAAGGCGCTGTCGACCCCCTCGCCGTCGAAGATGTCGAGCAGTTCGACCAGGTACGCGGCCTGCCCGGCCTCGTCGCGCTCGTACACGCCGTCGATGCGGGTGACGCCGGTGGCCTCGTCGTGGCGGGTGATCTCCATGCTGCGCGGGGCGACGTCGGGGGCCCCGCGCCAGGTCGCGCAGGCGAAGCCGGTGATCGCGACGGGCTTGTCCTGCGCGGTGACGATGTCGCGTACGCCGCTGCGGAACCGGTCGGCGACCTCGGCGGAGCGGATGAGTTCGAGCGTGACGAAGTCGAACAGGTCCCAGTCGACCTGCTCGAACTGGATGGCGGCGTACGTCACCTTCCCGTGGAAGCGCTCACGTACGGAAGGCACGACCTCGCGGAAGAAGGCGTTGAGCCGGGTGCTGACGGCGGCGAGCCGTTCCGGCCTGCGGTCCGGGTCGGCCAGCAGATGGCCGAGCCGCTCGGCGATGGTGTCGCCGTCGATGAACCCCCGGTTCATGATGCTCAGCTCGACGCCGGCCACGAACACGACCTCCGCCCCTTCGGCCCTGAGCCGCTCGGCCCGCTCCGCGCAGTCGTCGAACAGCGTGCGGATCTCGCCGGGCGTCAGCTCCAGCGAGTACGGCGAGAACCAGACCTCCAGCCCGAGCCGGGCGGCGTGGCGCGCGGCGATCTCCAGCCGGTCGGGGTCGCCGCCGACGATGTGGACCGCGTCGCAGTGCAGGTCGTCGCGGATGATGGTCAGCTCCCGCAGGACCGTCTCGGGGTCGAAGGGCTCGCGGGAGCTGGGCTGACCGGGAGCGCTGATGAAGCCGGTGTCGTAGGCGATGCCCTTGGCTCGCATGGGGGATCAGGTCCTTTCGTAGGAGACGAGGGCTCGACCGTACCGCTAAAACATGCGTACGCGCAAAATTGCGTGTGCGCATATTGCGCGGAGGTAGGCGATCCTGGAAGGGTGGTGGGGTGAGTACACGCCGTCCGGGCCTGCGGGAGCGGAAGAAACAGGCCACAAGGGAGGCGCTCCGGGTCGCCGCCCTGCGGCTCGCGCTGGAGCAGGGGCCGGAGAACGTCCGCGTCGACGACATCGCCGAGGCCGCGGGGGTGTCCCCGAGGACGTACAACAACTACTTCTCCAGCCGCGAGCAGGCGATCGTCGCGGCGGTCACCGCGGACAGGGAGTCACGCATCGCCGCGGCCGTGACCGCCCGTCCGGCCGGCGTCCGCCTGTCCGACGCCGTGATCGACGCCGTCGTCGAGCAGTTCACGGATCCGGGCGACGAGGCGCGTGACGCGCTGCTGATGATCACGGCCAGCCCGGCCCTGCGCGAGACCTACGCCGCGACCGCGGGCTCGCTGGCCGGGCCGCTCGCGGAGGCGCTGGTCGAGCGTACGGGCGGCATGGACCGGCTCGCCGCCGAGGTGCTGGCCGCCTGCGTCGGCACGGCGGCCAAGCTCGCGCTCCAGTCCTGGCTGTCGTCGGCGGGCGCGTCGGCGGGCGGGCTGGTGGTGTTGTCCGGCTCGCTGCCCGACCTGATGCGGGCGGCCTTGTCACCGCTCGCCCCGGCGCTCGACGCCGCCGCCCCTGCGAGTCCGGTCCTCGAACAGAGCGGTGATGACCAGAGATGAACAAGATCGGTCCGCTGGTGCTCGCCGGGGTGTTCCTGCTGGTGGCGGCGTGTGGGGGTCAAGAGCCTGTGCGCGTACGGGCGACGCCCGCGCCGACCACGCCCGCGCCGGCCACCTCCGCGCCGCCTGCCACTGTGGGGCTGCGCAAGAGTGACATCCGCTGGAACGGCGAAGGGGATCCGTACAACGCCATGGCCGAGCTGGCCGACGGGCGGCGGGTGGCCATGCACTATCGGCGCGGCAAAGGGCTGTTCGAGCAGCACTCCAGCGGCCCGACCGGCACCTGGACGCGACCGCGCCTCATCTACGGCACGAAGACCGAGGCGTGTCAGGGCATCGAGCTCCGGGCCTTCGGAAAGACCGTCGCGGCCATCGCGGACTTCGGCCATTACTGCTCGGACGGCGAGCCACCGATGGAGTCCATCGCCGCCGTGGGCGTGGGGGACCTGCGTACGTGGGCGCACCACCTGACGCGGAGCTTCGACGGCTGGGAGCGGATCTCGGCGGGCGACGGCGGAAATCAGATCACCTTCAGGCGCGGATCGTCCGTGTTGCGGTGGAGCAGGACCGGCGGGTTCACGAAGTGAGCACGAAGATGCCCGTCCCTCAGGCAGGCGGAGCGAGCGCGAAGGCGCTCGTCCGCAAGGCCGGCGGAGGGTTACGGCTCAGCCGGCGGGTGGTGCTGCTGGCCGCCGGGGGCGTGCTCGCGGGCTGCTCCGCCCGGCGCTCCGACGCCGGCCGCACCCACTTACGGCTGGCCACCGGACCGGCGGGCGCGGTGTACCGGCGGATCGGCGGGGCGCTGGCCGAGCACATCTCCGAGCAGGTGCCCGGCGTCACGGTGGTCACCGTGCCGAGCGGGGCGTCCACCGACAACATCCAGCTGTTACGGGCGGGGGCGGTGCACCTGGGCCTGACCAGCCTCGACGCCCTGATCACGGCCGACGGCAGCACGCCGGGCGGGCTCTCGGCGATCTGCCGCCTGTACGACAGCCACCTGCACCTGGTCGTCATGGCCGGTTCGCGGATCAGGAAGTTCCGTGACCTGCACGGCAAACGCATCTCCCTCGGCGCCCGCGACTCGGGCACGGAGTTCACCTCGCTGCGGCTGCTGCGGCTCGGCCGGGTGGAGACGGACGGCCGCTACCTCAGCCAGGCCGAGTCGGCGGCGGCACTGCGCGACGGCACGATCGACGCGATGTTCTCCCTGACCGGAGTCCCGACGCCCGCCATCACCGAGTTGGCGCAGCGGCACGCGATCCGGCTGATCCCGATGGACGAGCAGGCGGACGGGCTGTTCACGGCGTTCCCCGGCCCGTACGCGCCCGCCATGATCCCGGCGACCGCCTACGCCGGCGTCCCCGCGACCCGGACCGTGGCGGTGCCTAACGTGCTGCTCGCCCGCGACGATCTGCCCGCCGACCTGGTGTACGCCATCACCGACACGGTCTTCACGCACACCCGCACCATCACCTCGGCCAGCCGCGACGCGGCCGAGGCCATTCCCGTGGCGTGGCAGATCAACGTACGCACCGGGATCGCCACCGCCTCGGCTCCGCTGCATCCTGGCGCGGCCGCCTGGTTCAAAGAACGCAAACGCTGAACGCCATCGCCGAACGCAAACGCTGAACACCGCGTCGTACGCGAACGCTGAACACCGCGTCGTACGCGAACGCTGAGGTCGGCTCGCCTACAAGACACGATCGGCGAGCGCGACCACGTCCAGCCCACGAGCGCGATCAGCTCGTCTCGCTCACGACCGGCAACGCGACCACCGCGGCGAAGCCGTGCCCCTCCCCGCCCGCCCGCGGCAGGCCGTCCTCCAGCCGCAGCTCACCCCCCGCCGCCCCCACCAGATCGGCGCAGATCGCCAGCCCCAGCCCGGTCCCCGGCACGTTCTGATGCCGCGGCGACCGCCAGAACCGCCGCAGCGCCTGAGCCCGTTCCGACACGTCGATCCCCTGCCCGTCGTCACGGACGGCGATCTCGACGGCTCCACCGGCGCCCGCCCCGACGGAGGCGGCCACGCGGGCGCTGACCTCAACCAGCCGGGCGTCCGACAATCGCAACGCGTTGCTGATCAGCTCGTCCAGGATGCTGCCCAGCCCGCCGGGCGGCTCCAGCAGCCGCAGCCCGGCCGGCACCTCGACGGTCAAGGTCTGCCCGGCCGTCGCCGTCAGCGCCCGCCACCGCTCCACCCGGGTCGCCAGCACCGCGTCCAGGTCGACGGGCGACGCCGTTCTGATGCTCTCCATCCGGGCGCTGGCCTGCAACGAGTTCAGCATCCGCTGCATCGCCTTGAGCTCGTCCACGGCGACGTCGTACACCTGACGCCCTTCGCCGTTCTCCCGCAGGTGCGGCTCCAGGCTCTCGACGGCCAGCCGGAGGCTGGTCAGCGGGTTGCGCAGCTGGTGCGAGGCGTCCGAGACGAACGCCCGCTGCCGCTGCACGGCGTTCTCGACCGCGTCCATCATGGTGTTGAACGACTCCGCCAGCCGCCGCAGCTCGACCGGGCCCGCCTCGGCGTCGGCCCGGGTGGTGAGGTCGCCCTGGGAGATGCGCGAGCTCGCCGCGTCCAGCTCGCGCACCGGCCGCAGCACCCACGCCGACACCGGCCAGGCCACGGCCGTCAGCGCGACCAGGGGGAGCAGGCCGAGCGCGGCGAGCTGGGCCCACCGCACGAGGATGCCCTGCCGGGTCTTCGACAGATCGGAGATGGTCACGACGGCGCCGACGACCTCGCTGTCGCGACCCACCGGCTCGGCGACCACGAGCGCGGAGTCGTCCCACGGCGCCCAGTCGCCGGACGGCTCCGGTCTCGTCCCGGCCAGCGCCGCGGTCACGATGCGCGGCAGCGCGGGCTCGTTCCTGGCCGCCTTCTGGTATGCGCCCACAGGGCCGATCAGCACCGTGCCCGAGGTGTCGATGACCGCGACCGGGATGCCGTAGAGCTCGTGGTAGCGGGCCAGCTCCCGGTGCAGCGCCTCGGTCCTGCCGGTGGAGAGTGCGGTCTCGGCCAGGGAGGCGAATCTGCCGACGTCGTTGAGCCGGTCGACGTACGTCTCCTGGATCTCCCGCTCGGCCACGCTGACGCTGAGCGGCACCCCGAGCGCGGCGACGAGCAGCACCGCGAGGGGCACGAGGACGACCAGCAGGCGACGATGCACGGGAGGTCAGCCGATCAGCTCCGGATGGTCGGCCAGGAGCCGATATCCGACCCCGTGGATCGTGCGGATGATGACGGCGGGCCCGAGTTTGTGGCGTAACGCGGCGATGTGGGTGTCGAGGGTACGGCTGGAGGACTCCCAGGTCGCGCCCCAGATCTGGTCGAGGATGACGTCGCGGCTCACCACGTTGGGCGCCCGGCGGGCCAGCAGCAGGAGCAGCTCGAACTCCTTGCGGGTCAGCGTCACCGGCGTGTCCTCGACGGTGACCTCGCGGGTGCCGACGCCGATCCGCATCGGGCCGAGGACGAGCGGCTCGTCGGGGTGGCTCAGGGCGCGGGCCACCCGGGTGCGCCGCAGCACGGCGTCGATCCTGGCCAGCAGCTCGGGGATGCCGAACGGCTTGACGATGTAGTCGTCGGCGCCGGCGCGCAGGCCGCGGACCCGTTCGTGCTCCTCGGAGCGGGCGGTCACGGCGATGACGGCGGTCTCGGGGCGGTCGCGGAGCTTGCGGATCACGTCGAGCCCGTCGCCGTCGGGCAGGCCCAGGTCGACGAGGACCACGTCGGACGGTGCGGCGCGGACCGCCTCGGCCGCGGTGGCCAGGCGATGCACCTCGAAACCCGCCTGAGCCAGGACCGTGACCAGGCCCCGCGCCACGCGGTCGTCATCCTCGATGATGGTGATCCGCATACCGGATTGTACGACCGGCGTCCCTACCGGCGTCACCCCCCGAGTTCTTGGGATTTCTCTGACATCAGGCGCATTCCTTGGGATTCCTCTGACACCATCCGCGCTCCCGCCATTCGAGACTGAGTCGGCGCACTCATCGAAATATGCGCATGTGCGACGAGGAGACGCGACATGAAGACGTTCCGCACGTACAGGACCGCCACGCGGATGATCACCGCGATCGGTGTGGTCACGCTCGTCGCGGCCTGCTCCGGCAACGGCGGCACGGGCGGGGGCACGACGGCCGCGGCCGGCGCCGGCTACCCGGAGCAGAACATCACGATCGTCGTGCCGTTCAGCGCGGGCGGCCCCACCGACACCGTCACCCGCCTGATCGCCACACCCATGGCGGCCAAGCTCGGCGGCAAGATCGTCGTGCAGAACGTCGAGGGCGCCGGCGGCACGGTCGGCGCCGGCGAGGTCTCGCGGGCGGAGGCCGACGGCTACACCGTGCTCATGCACCACATCGGCATGTCGACGGCGCCCGCGCTCTACCAGAACCTCGGCTACCAGCCGGTCGAGAGCTTCGAGACGATCGGCCTGGTCACCGAGGTGCCGATGACGATCGTGGCCCGCAAGGACTTCGAGCCCAAGACCCTGCAAGAGCTGGTCACCTACGTGAAGGCCAACTCCGGCAAGGTCACCCTCGCCAACGCCGGCATTGGCGCCGCCTCCCACCTGTGCGGCCTGCTCTTCCAGAGCGCCACCGGCGTCAAACTGCAGGAGGTCCCGTACGAGGGCACCGGCCCCGCGCTGACCGACCTCGTCGGCGGCCAGGTCGACTTCATGTGCGACCAGACCACCAACACCAGCGGCCAGATCACGGCGGGCGAGGTGAAGGCGTACGCGGTCACCACGCCTGAGCGGGTGAAGAGTCTGCCCGACCTGCCCACCACCACCGAGGGCGGGCTGCCCGACCTCAAGGTCAGCGTCTGGCACGGCCTCTACGCGCCGAAGGGCACGCCGAAGGAGGTCGTGCAGAAGCTGTCCGAGGCGCTGCAGGCGGCCCTGGTCGACCAGAAGGTCATCGACCAGATGGCCAAGCTCGGCACCGCCCCGGTCCCGGCCGCGGACGCGACGCCGCAGGCGCACCTGACCAAGCTCCAGGAGCAGCTCGGCACCTGGGCGAAGGTCATCGCCGACGCCGGCGTGAAGGCCTCCTGAGTGGAGCGCCGCCGCTCTCTTCCCGACGTCCTCGCCGGGGGGATCTTCATCCTGATCGGTGGCGCGTTCGTGGCGGGGGCGCTCGGCTACGAGCTGGGCACCCCGCTGCGGATGGGCCCCGGAGCCTTCCCGCTGCTCGTCGGCCTGATCGTGGCCGGGCTGGGCCTCGCCATCGTGGTCAAGGGCCTCGTCGCCGGCGAGGTGATCGCGTTCGGTCCGGTCCCGTGGCGGGCGGTCGCCGTCATCACGGTCGCGGTCCTGTTCTTCGGCTTCACCGTACGCGGCCTCGGGTTCGTGCCGACCTCGGCGGTGACGGCCCTGCTCACCACGCTGGCCAGCACGCGCGTACGGCCGCTCATGGCCGTGGCCGTGGCGGCCGGGCTGACCGCGGCCAGCACGCTCATCTTCGTCGTCGGACTCCAGCTGCGGATCCCGCTCGTGGGCCCGTGGCTGGGATTCTGACGCGGCTTCCGGATTGAGGCATGGAACTCCTCGACAACCTCGCCCTGGGCTTCTCCACCGCCCTCCTGGTCCAGAACGTCCTCTACTGCTTCGTGGGAGTGCTGCTCGGCACGGCGGTCGGCGTACTGCCCGGCATCGGTCCGACGGCGACGGTGGCGATGCTGCTGCCGATCACGTTCAGCTTCGAGCCGGTCACCGCGCTGATCATGCTGGCCGGCATCTACTACGGCGCCCAGTACGGCGGCTCGACGACCGCCATCCTGATCAACCTGCCCGGTGAGTCGTCGGCGGCGGTCACCGCGCTCGACGGGCACGAGATGGCGAGGCAGGGCCGGGCCGGCGCGGCGCTGGCCGCCGCCGCGGTCGGGTCCTTCATCGCGGGCACGATCGCCACCGTCGCGCTCGCCGTCGCCGCGCCGCCGCTGGCCCGCGTCGCGCTGCAGTTCGGCCCGGCCGAGTACTTCGCGCTGGTGCTGCTCGGACTGATCGTGTCGATCGCGCTGGCCCGCGGCACGGCGCTCAAGGCGCTGGCCATGATCGCGCTCGGCGTCCTGCTCGGCACCGTCGGCCAGGACATCTACACCGGCACCCCGCGCTTCGTGTTCGACCAGCGCGAACTGTACGGCGGCATCGACTTCGTCTCCGTCGCCGTCGGCATGTTCGGGCTGGCCGAGATCCTGCGCAACCTGGAGAACGAGCAGACCCGCACGGCGGTCATCGGCAGGGTGAAGAACCTCTGGCCGACCCGCGAGGACCGGCGCAGGATCGTCGGCCCCATCCTGCGCGGCACCGGACTCGGCGCCGCGCTCGGCGTCCTGCCCGGCGGCGGCCACGTGCTGGCCTCGTTCACCTCGTACGCGGTCGAGAAGCGGATCTCGAAGCGGCGGGAGGAGTTCGGCAGCGGCGCGATCGAAGGCGTGGCCGGCCCCGAGTCGGCGAACAACGCCGCCGCGCAGACTTCATTCATCCCGCTGCTCACTCTGGGCCTGCCCGCCCATCCGGTGATGGCGCTGATGGTCGGCGCGTTCATCGTGCACGGCATCACCCCGGGACCGAACGTCATCACCGACGAGCCCGCGCTGTTCTGGGGGCTGATCGCGTCGATGTGGATCGGGAACGTGCTGCTCGTGCTGCTGAACCTGCCGCTGATCGGCATCTGGGTGCGCATGCTGCACATTCCGTACCAGGTGCTGTTCCCGATGATCATCCTGTTCGCGTCGATCGGCACGTACTCGCTGGGCTTCAACGCCTACGACGTCTACGCGATCGTCTTCTTCGGGCTCCTCGGGTACGTCCTGATCAAGTGCGGCTGCGAGCCGGCGCCGCTGCTGCTCGGCTTCGTCCTCGGGCCGCTGCTGGAGGAGAACCTGCGCCGGGCGCTGATCATCTCCCGCGGCGACGCGTCGGTCTTCCTGACCCGGCCGATCTCCGCGGTGCTCCTGGCCCTGACCGTGGCGGCGCTCGTCGTCGCCGTGCTGCCCGCGATCCGGCGGCGGCGCGAGGTCGTGTTCACCGAGGAGGAGTAGTGCTCAACGCCGCCAGACGAACTCCAGCCACGGTGGAGCCACCGCCATGAAGTGGTGCCAGGTCCCCGGCTCCGCCTCGGCGTCGCCGTCGTCGACCTCGGCCAGGAAACGCAGCGTGAAGCCCTCGGCGACCAGGCCGTTGACGATGCGGCTCAGCGTCTGCCGGTATTCGCGGGGCCGCTGGACGGCCCGGCCGCCCGGCTCGCGCTCGTAGACCCAGTCCTGGTCGGGGTAGCTCGTCTCGGCGCCGTCCTCGTAGGGCTGGTCGAGTGTGTAGCCGGCGCCGTTCCAGGCGTGGTGGGTGAGCCCGGAGTAGAACGGGTTGGCGCACATCAGGTAGTAGTCGCCGCCCGCCGCGACGACACCGGCCACCTCGCGGAACACGACCCGCGCGTCGGGGACGAAGGTCAGCGAGTACGGATGCCAGACCAGGTCGAACGAGGAGCCGCGGAGGGCCGACAGATCCCGCATGTCCCCCTGGACCGTGCGGATGCCGACGCCGTAGTGGTCGGCCGCCTGACGGTCGCGCTCCAACTGCCCCGAGGAGATGTCGAAGACGGTCACGTCCGCGCCGAGCAGGGCGAACGCCGCGGACTGCTGGCCGCCGCCGCTCGCCAGGCAGAGCACCCTGCGGCCCGCCACGTCACCGGGCAGGCCGAGCCGTTCGAGGCCGAGGTAGCCGCGGGCGCTGTCCTGGTCCAGGTCGAGCATGGGCCTGGTGAACAGGGCGTCCGCCTCGACCAGGGCCTGCCAGCGCTCTTCGTTGTAGCGATAGACACCGTCCCGCATGGCGGTCAGCGTAGCGATCTTCCTGGTACGTCGTCGAGGGCGCGGTTGACACCGGGGGCGGGCGCGGCTTCAATGGCGGGGCGTGTCGTGTGACGCCGATCGGGAGGACGTCGGCGGGTGGGCGGCACCGGTACCAAGGGGATGATCATCGTGGACTCACACGTCACAGGTCGCGCCTAGGCGCTCAGCGCCCGCGCGTCATCCCCGGATGACCTGCCCTTGGCGGCTCACCGATCAGGTCGGTGCTCGCCGTCCGGGCGATGACGACGCACCGTTCCGGCTCTGACCGCGCTTTTCGCGGTCGCCGGCTTCTTCGCCGCGTTTCGACGGTGTCCGGCTGTTCTACCCGCGCTTGGCGGTGTCCAGCTGTTCCACCGCGTCTTCGCGGTTCATCTCAGCGTGCCCATGCCCGTGTACCTGCGTGCCCGTGTACCGGCGTGCCCTGCTTGCCTCGGGCGATCGAAAAGGACCTCCTCATGAACCTGAACCTCACCCACATCCCCGCAAACCAACACGAAGCGGACGGCGTCCGTGCCCAGATGGGCCGGCTGTTCACCGACCCGCCGTCGCTCGACGGCGACGCGAGCCTCGACCCCGTGCTGCCGGAGACCGGCGGCGTGCCCGGCGCCTGGGTCACGGCCGGCGGCCGCACCCTGGAGGACGGCGTCACTCTGTACGTGCACGGCGGCGGCTTCTCCATGAGCAACCCGCCGATGGAACGGATCATGGCCCACCGCCTGTCCAAGGCCACCGGCCGGCCGGTCTACGCTGTGGACTACCGCCTGGCGCCCGCGCATCCGTACCCGGCCGCGATCGAGGACGTGCTGGCCGCGTACCGAGCCCTGCTCGCCCAAGGGGTGCCGGCCGGCCGGATCCTGCTGGTCGGCGAGTCGGCCGGCGCCACGCTGGTCCTGTCGGCCCTGCTGCTGGTCGCCGCCGCCGGGGACCCCATGCCCGGCGGAGCCGTTCCCGTCTCCCCGATCACCGACCTCGCGGCCTCGTTCCCCGCGCCGGGCGAGGGCGGCGGGCGCGACTCGATCGACCCGTCCATCATGGAGCCGATCACCACCCAGTACCTGGCCGGCGCCCGCCCCGACGAGGCGCCGCAGTCCCCCCTCTACGGCGACCTGCGCGGGCTCGCGCCGCTCCTGTTGTCGGTCGGGGGCGACGAGATCCTGCTCAAGGACGTGCACCGCTTCGCCGAGGCGGCGTCGGCGGCGGGCACACCGGTGGACCTCGACGTGTACGAGGGGATGCCGCACGCCTTCCACGCGGCCGTACTGGTCGCCGAGGACGAGCACCTCCCCACGACCACGACCTTCCTGAACCGGCTGGCCGCGTGGGCAGGGCGGCACTGACGTACGGACTCTGCCGCTTTCTCATCAGGACGCCCACTCCGGACTTGAATGAGCCGTGCTGGGGCTCACGGCCGAGTTCGGCATCTTCCGCCGCAACCGGCGCCGGGCCGGCCGTACCCGCTGACAGGCCGGCCCGGCTCGGCTCAGTCGGTCAGTGATTCGAGGAGCGTGCGGGCGAACGAGGCGGCCGCCTCGCCGTCGTCGTCGTGCCCGGGCGCCGACATGTGGCTCAGGAAGGCGTGCTGGAAGCAGGCTCCGAGCAGCAGTCCCGCCGCCGCCGTCACGTCCGCGTCCCGCCGCACCCGCCCGGCTTTCTGCTGGGCCCGCAGGTAGGCGGCCACTGCCTGGTTGGCCATGTGCGGGCCCGCGCCCTGCCGCCGCAGCTCCTCCTTGTGCGCGGCCAGCGTGCCGGGGTCGGCGAAGATCGAGGCCAGCATGGGGAATCCGGTCCGGTAGAAGTCGATGGCCGCTCTGGCTGCGGCGGTGAGGTCGTCCAGCAGGCTGTTGTCGCCCTTGAGCGCCTGGGCCAGCTGGGTGAAGCCGGGTGAGCGCTCCCTGATGACGGCCACGAGCAGGTCGGCCTTGTTGGTGAAGTGCTTGTAGAGCGCCGCCTCGGTGAACCCGGCGGCGCCGGCGATCTGCCTGGTCGTCACATTGGCCAGGCCCCGCTCCGCCATCACCTCGGCCGCCGCGTCGAGAATCACGTCTCTGGTGCCCATCACGCGCCCTTTCCCGCTTCCTGCTTGACGTGGTTAGTAAACGCTCACTATCGTCTCGGCTTGTTAGCAAGCGTTTACTCACCTGGAGTCTAAGTGAAGATCACTGTCTTCGGCGCCACCGGCGGCACGGGACGACACCTCGTGCAGCAGGCCCTCACCGCCGGCCACCACGTCACCGCAGTCGTACGCGACCCCGCCCGCCTGACCGGTCCTCGCCACTCCGGGCTCACCCTCGTGACCGCAGACGTCATGCGGCCCGAGGCCATTGAATCGGCGCTGAGCGGCAGCGACGCCGTGGTCTCCGCTCTCGGACCGCGCGGCCGGGACGCCGGGAACGTGTGTGCAGCCGGAGCGCGGTCGATCATCGCCGCGATGCGCGCCACGGGCACGAGTCGCCTGGTCGTCGTGACCGCCAGTGGGCATGTCGTCGACGCGGGCGACGGCTTCGCGAGCCGCGTGCTGGTCAAGCCACTGCTGCGCCGCTTCCTGCGGACGGGGTTCGCCGACTTCGCGCGTACCGACGAGGAGGTCCGCGCCAGTGGTCTGGACTGGACGATCATGCGGCCGCCACGCCTCACCGACGGCAGGCGGCGCGCTTACCGCACCGCCGTCGACCTGAACGTCCGGGGCGGCGTCACCATCGCCAGGGCCGACCTCGCCCACGCCGTGCTCGAAGCCATCGACGACCCGGCCACCGTCGGCCACTGCGTCTCCCTGGGGTACTGATCATGAAGCGAGCCGTCCTCATCGCCGTCTCCCTTCTGCTCGCCGTCACCCTGGGGGCTGCCGGGCTCGTGGGCTACCGCACCTTTCTCCGCCCGCCGGACAATCCGCCCGCCGAGGCGTGCGCCAAGGGGCCGGGGGCGCGTCCGCGCGTGGTGGCGGCCGGGGCCAGCATGACGCAGGGCGCGCTCGGCGCGGACTGGGTGGGAGCGCTGCGTGCCGCGCTTCCCGCGTACGAGTTCGTCAATGCGGGCGTCAACGGCGACACCGCCGCCGACCTGGCGCGGCGCGTCGGCACCGACATCGTGGCCTGCCGCCCGGCCGCCGTCACGCTCCTCGTCGGCACCAACGACGTACGCAATGCGGTTCCCGTGGAGCAGTACCGCGACACCCTCGGCGAGATCGTCACCCGCGTCAGGACCGCCACCGGCGCCCGCGTCGCCCTCATGTCCCTCCCTCCACTGGGCGAGGACCAGGACACCGAGATCAACCGCCGGCTCACCCGCTACAACACCGCCGTCAAGGAGGTCGCCGAGCAGACCGGGGCCGACTACCTGCCCCTGCACGAGCGGCTGACCGACCTGCTGCGGCAGGACGGCGGCCCGCTCACGGCCTACGACTTCGGCTTTCCACTCGCCTTCTGGGTCGCGGCCCAGCACCACCTGCTCGGGCGCGGCTGGGACGACATCGCCCACACGGGCGGCCGGCGCATCCTCGTGGACCACGTCCACCTCACCGACACAGGCGGCGCCGTCGTCACCGACCTGACCACGCGCTGGCTCCCCGAAGCCGTTCCGCTGTCCGCCCGGGGCTGACCGGGTACGGCCCGCTGTCCGCCCTGGGATGAACAGGGCGGTTCGCTGTCCGCCCTGGGATGAACGGGCGGGGTCGTGCCGTGCGGGCGGGTCAGCCTCGGGGCATGACGTGGGAGCCCGCTGCCGAGGGAGTGCTGAGGTTGCCCTCGGGTCGTCTCGTCCGGGGCAGAGGTCTGCGGCACCCGCTGCCGCCGGGGCCGCAGCCGGCCTTCGCCCTCTACCTGCTGGGCAAGCCGCCGCCACCGGTCGAGTGGGAGCATCGGTGGTTACGCTGGCCCGACTTCTGGCTGCCCTCCGACCGCGCGGCCACCGCCGAGGCGCTGCGCGAGGCGTGGGAGCGGGCCGGGTCCGAGCGCGTCGAGGTCGCCTGCGGCGGCGGGCGTGGCCGCACCGGCACCGCCTTGGCCTGTCTGGCCGTGCTCGACGGCGTGCCGGCGGATCAGGCGGTGGCCTACGTCCGCGAGCACTACGCGAAACAGGCCGTCGAGACCCCCTGGCAGCGCCGCTTCGTATCCCGCTTCAACGCGAGCATGCCCGACCGCCCCTGACCGCGCAGCAACCCCTGACCGCCCAACCGGCCCTGAGCGCCCAGCCACCCTGACCGCCCAGCCACCCTGATCACCGAGCGGCCGTGTCCCGGGGTGGTGCTGACCCGAGAGGCCGTGGCCACCGAGCGGTTCTCAATCGGCCGGTGCTCGACCGGCCATCTGCGGAGGACTCCGCCCCGTGTCACTCCACCGTGCGTAAGATCTGCTCGATCGTGGCGGTGCGGGCGCGTAGTTCCGCCAGGTCGGCGGCCACTCGCTGCTGGGCGTCCATGGTGTTCTCGGCCAACTGCTCGAAGCGCTGGACGAGCCGGCGCAGGTCGTCCGCCTGGTCGGCCTGGAGTCTGGACTTGCGGGACTCGAACAGGCCCACGATGACCACGCTGATGAGGAAGGTGACGAGGATCAGCACACCGAGAAAGAAGATCACCTCGGGCCAGGCCATGGGCATCGGAAGGGCTCCTAGCGTCCGGGACCCTCGGCGGGGTCGGGGGTGGTGAGTGTCTTGGCCGCCTCGGCCAGCGTCGACGCGGTCAGGTGCAAGCTGAAGTCGGTGACCTGGTAGTACTTCATGGCCTTGCCGTCGTCCGACAGCTCCAGGTTGCCGGCGATCAGGCCGGCGGCCTCCAGCCGGCGCAGGTGCATGTGCAGGAGCGGGCGGCTGATGCCGATCACGCGGGCCAGGTGGCTCACGTAGTCGCGCCCGGCGGCCAGTTGCGCGACGATGCGCAGTCGCAGCGGGTTGGACAGCGCCGCCAGCATCTCGACCAGGTCGTCACCCGTCGGCCCGGCCTGCGTCATAGCTTCCCATCACGTGTAAGTGCGCTGTTACAGGTGCAACGGTAACACCGGCCGCCGGGCGCCTGCCAGCACGCGCGGACAGGTGGCTAGGCGACCTGGGCCGGTTCTCGCTGTTCGGCGGGCTGCGCACGTCGTGCGAAGAACGGGGTACGGGTGCCGGCGAAGGTCAGTCCCACCGCCAGGCACACCAGCGGGATCGCCGGGATCACGTACCGCACGTCGAACGCGGCCAGGAACGGCGGCGAGACGACCAGGGCGAGCGCGGCGACCCCGGGCAGGAGCGCGTCCCATCGCCGCCGCAGCGGCGCGGCCACGAGGGCCCCGACCAGGGCCAGCACGAGCAGCGGGAACGGCACGTACCCGAACCGCTGGTACGCCCGCAGCCACCCGGCGAACGGCTCCACCACCCGCGTCGCGGCCGGCCCGGCCTCGTACGACTCGGCCACGCCGCGTACGGACTCGCTGATGGGACGCTCGGAGGCCGGCAGCTTGTACGGCGTCTTCTCGTCGACGGCCGTCCGCTCCCAGCGCAGCAGCTGGGTGAGATCCGTCGCGACGGCCCCGAGGTAGCCCCCGGGCTGGGCGAGGATGGCCTGCCTGGCGAACTCGCCGGCCAGCTGGTTGCGGTTGGCCGCCCCCGGCACCTTGAGTAGCGGCGAGAAGCTCTCCCACAGCCAGTGCGGTGGATAGGGCCGCTGCGCCACGGGCATGTCGGGGCAGAGCACGGCCAGCCGTTCCGGCGGCTTGATCACCGCGCAGTCGGCGAAGCTCATGGTCCTGGACCACAGGAAGTTGCCGTCGGCCTCGGTCAGGCCGAACTTGCCCTTCTCCACCTTCATCCAGGTGGCGTACGCGCCCAGCGGAATCGCCCCGGCGACGAGCAGCGCCACCAGGGGGCGCCAGCCGTACCGCCTGATCAGCAGGTAGGCGGCGGTCAGGATGAGCAGCGGCAGGCCGACCGTCCTGGTGATCCCGGCCAGGCCGAGCAGCAGCCCGCCCACGGCCGCCGTCGTCGGCGAGACGCGCCAGACGATGAGCCCGATGGCCGCCGTGACGAGCACGATGAAGACGGCGTCGGCCATGATCATGTGTTCGAGCAGCAGGAGGAACTCGTCGTAGAGCAGCGGCGTGACCAGCAGCGCCGCGCCCCAGCCCGGCAGGCCGCGGCGGCGCAGCAGCGCGTACACCCCGACCGCGAGCGCCAGCCCGAGCAGGTGCTGCAGGACCGTGACCAGGCTGAGGCTGTGCGCGGGCCGCAGCACGGCGAGGAGCAGGGAGTAGCCGGACGGTCTCGTCGTGCCGGGCGTCAGCTCCTCGCGCAGGAACGCGAAGGAGTCGCCGTAGAAGAGGATGGCGGGAGGGAAGCCGAGCACGGCCAGCACCCGCAGCCCGATCGCCGGCAACATGGCGATGACGAGTGCGCGATGGGCCAGCATGGATCCGCTTCCTCCGTGTGTCCGAGCCACCACAATAGTGGACATCCCGCTCAGGTAATCGGGCGTTTCATCGTGCCCCCGTGGCCGCCGGGTGGCAGGCCGCGCGCAATCGCGGCGCGGAGCTTGTCGGACGCCATTTCCGAATGTCATTCTGGAATTACCGTCGTCGCCCCCGGAGGGATGCATGACAGAGCGCCCGACCATCGACAGGGACGCCCTTCGCCGGAAATATCGCGAAGAGCGCGACAAGCGGCTCCGGCCGGACGGCAACGACCAGTACCTCCGCCTCACCGGCCGTTTCGCCCACTACCTCGACGACCCGTACACCCCGATGACCGAGCGCGACCCCAAGACCGACCACGTGACCGTCGCCTTCATCGGCGGCGGCTTCGCCGGGCTCGTCACCGGCGCCCGGCTGAAGGAGGCCGGCATCGACGACGTGCGCATCGTCGAGAAGGGCGGCGACTTCGGCGGCACCTGGTACTGGAACCGCTACCCCGGCGCCCAGTGCGACACGGCGTCGTTCGTCTACATGCCGCTGCTCGAAGAGACCGGCCACATGCCGACCGAGAAGTACGCGCACGCCCCCGAGATCCTCGAACACTGCCGCCGCATCGGCAAACACTTCGGCCTGTACGACAACGCCCTGTTCCACACCGAGGTCCTGGACCTGACCTGGGACGAGGACCGCTCCCGCTGGATCGTCAGGACCAACAGAGGCGACGCGTTCACCGCGCAGTTCGTCGCCATGGGCATCGGCCCGCTGCACGTGCCGAAACTGCCCGGCATCCCCGGGATCGAGGAGTTCGGCGGCCACTCCTTCCACACCAGCCGCTGGGACTACGACTACACCGGCGGCGACCCCTCGGGCGCGCCCATGGACCGGCTGGCGGACAAGCGGGTGGCCGTCATCGGCACCGGCGCGACGGCCGTGCAGTGCGTCCCGCACCTGGCGCGGGCCTGCGCCGAGCTGTACGTCTTCCAGCGCACGCCCTCGTCGGTCGACGTACGGGACAACCGGCCGACCGACCCCGGCTGGTTCGCCACGATCGCGAGCCCCGGCTGGCAGCAGCGCTGGCTGGAGAACTTCACCGCGAACCAGACCGGCGGCGCGGCCGAGGAGGACCTGGTGATGGACGGCTGGACCGACATCGCCCGCCGCTACCGCTCCAAGATCAACGCCATCCCGCGGAACGAGCTCACCCAGGACACGATGCTGGCCGCGTTCGAGGACTCCGACTTCGAGAAGATGGAGGAGATCCGCGCCCGCGTCGACAGCATCGTGCGGGACCCGGAGACCGCGCGGCGGCTGAAGGCGTGGTACCGCCAGCTCTGCAAGCGGCCCTGCTTCCACGACGAATACCTGCGGGCGTTCAACGTGCCCGGCACCCACCTCGTGGACACCGACGGCAGGGGCGTCACGCGGATCACCGAGCGGGGTGTGCTGGCGGGCGACAAGGAGTACGAGGTCGACTGCGTCATCTACGCCTCCGGCTTCGAGGTCGGCACCGACTACACCCGCCGGGCCGGCTACGACCTGACCGGGCGCGACGGGGTGCTGCTGTCGGAGCACTGGGCGCAGGGCATGCGCACGCTGCACGGCATCCACGTGCACGGCTTCCCGAACGCCTTCCTCGTGCAGCCGACGCAGGGCGCCAACCTCATCTCCAACATCCCGCACAACCTGACGGAGGCGGGCAGGACCATCGCCACGACCGTCAGGCACGCGGTCGAGCACGGGTACGCCCAGGTCGAGGCGTCGGCGCAGGCCGAGCAGGGCTGGGTCGACCTGCTGCTGTCCGGCGCCGGCCGGATGCTCGGCTCCCCCGACTGCACGCCCGGCTACTACAACAACGAGGGCCGGGACCTCGGCATGAAGGACCGGCTCAACGTCGGCCATCCGCACGGGGCGGTGGCGTACTTCGCCTACATCGACCGGTGGCGTACGTCGGGCGCCTTCGAGGGCCTGACGTTCCGGACGTAACCGTCAAGATCCGGCACCTAGTACCTTCGTCCCCCATGAGCTACGACCTTTACTTCACCCGCCGCGCGCCCGGCCAGTCATGGGACGAGGCGCTGGCGGCCGACGACGCGCGGGCGGAGCCGCTGCGGCCCGACCTGGAGGCGTGGGAGAGCATCGTCGGCCGCACCCGCGAGCTGCTGGGCGAGGTGCGCATCGTCGAGTACCCGCCGAACTGGGAGCTCGACCACGAGGCCACCGGCATCTCGGTGAACCACTGGGAGGGCGGCTGGGAGATGAGCGTCCCCTACCGGACCCACGGCGAGGAGGCCCGCCGGGTGGTCGGGCTGCTGTACGAGGTGGCGGCCGTGGTGGCGGGCGCGTCCGGGTTCGAGTGCTTCGACCCGCAGCTCGGACAGCCGGCGGCGGAGGTCGGGGATCTGGGGCGCGCGGTGGAGCTGTTCGACGCCGTGGCGGACCGGTACGGCCGCCGCGGCACCGTGACCGCCTGACGGCCCGCAACCAAGCGTCGCTGCTCGGGCACAAGTGGCGGGCGTACGGGACGAATGCTCTACCCAGCACTACTGCCTGCCCTCCCACCAGCGGATACGGTCACAAGGTGCTCAACAGGACCGCGCTCGAAGCCCTGACGCAGCGCCCCCTCCCGTTCCTCGCCTCCGCCTGGCCGTGGCGCGGCGCGGCGTACCTGGTGGCCGGGCTCGTCCCCGGCGCGGCCGCCGGGCTCGTCGCCGCGGCTGCCTACGGCGGCACGCTGGTCACCCCGGCGCTGGGCCTCGTGACGGGCCTGGCCGCCCTGGCCGGGTCGGTCCCGCTGGTCGCCCGCTTCGAACGCGCCCGGCTGCGCCTGGTGGACGCCGTCCCCCTGCCGGACACCCAGGACCGGCGCAGGCGGGAGGCGGGGCTGGTCGTCATGACCGTGGTCGCGCTGTGGTGGATCGACCTGGTCATGCTGGCGGTCACGGTCGGCGGGCCCCTGGTGGTGGCGCTCACCTGGTTCGTCCAGCCCGAGGCGACGCCGGTCGCCGGCGTGCTGGCGTTCGTCGCGGGTGTCCTGCTGCTGCCGGTGGCCGCGTACACGATCACCGCCTGGGCGGGGGCGAGGGGGGCCATGGTGCGCGCGGTGCTGGCGCCGCAGGGCTCCGAGCTGGGCGAGGTGCTGCGGTCGCGGGCGCGGCTGGTGGACGCGTACGAGACGGAGCGCCGCCGGATCGAGCGGGACCTGCACGACGGCGCGCAGCAACGTCTGGTCGCGCTGACCATGACGCTGGGGATGGTCGGACTGGACCTGCCCGAGGGCTCCGAGGCGGCCCGGCTGATCGGGGTGGCCCAGGCGGAGGCCAAGCAGGCGCTGGCCGAGCTGCGCGAGCTGATCAGAGGCGTGCACTCCCAGGTGCTCACCGACCGGGGGCTGGCGGCGGCGGTGCACGACGTGGCGGGACGCTCGCCGGTGCCGGTCGACGTGGACGTCTCCGTGCCGGGCCGGCTGCCCGCGCCGGTCGAGGTGACCGCGTACTACGTCGTCAGCGAGGCCCTGACGAACCTGGCCAGGCACGGCCAGGCCACCAGGGGGCACGTCGCCGGCCGGATCGAGGCGGGCACGCTGGTCGTCGAGGTGCGCGACGACGGCGTCGGGGGTGCCGACCAGGCGAAGGGGACGGGGCTGACCGGGCTGGCCGACCGGCTGGCGGTGGTGGGCGGAAGACTGTCCCTGTCGAGCCCGTCCGGCGGCCCGACCCTGGTCCGGGCGGAGATTCCGTGCCCATGAACGCGAACCCCGTGCCGGGCGGAGATCCCGTGCCCATGACCAGGATGGGAAGGAAGAGCACGTGCGCGTGGTGATCGCCGAGGACGCCGTCCTGCTCCGCGAGGGCCTGGCCGGGCTGCTCGAACGCTTCGGCCACACCGTCGCCGCCGCCGTCGGGGACGCCCCCGCCCTGATCGAGGCCGTCGCCGCGCACCGTCCCGACGTGGTGGTGACGGATGTGCGGATGCCGCCCGGCTTCGCCGACGAGGGGCTGCGGGCCGCGCTGGAACTGCGCGGACGGGAGCCGGGACTGGCGGTGCTGGTGCTCAGCCAGTACGTGGAGCAGACGTACGCGGCCGAACTGCTCGCGTCCGGCGCGGGAGCCGGCATCGGTTACCTGCTGAAGGACCGCATCGGCGACGTACGCGAGTTCGTCGAGGCACTCGACCGGGTGGCCGCGGGCGGCACGGTCGTCGACCCCGAGGTGGTGCGCCAACTGCTGCGACGCAGGCGCGACCCGCTGGCCCGGCTGACCCCGCGCGAGCACGAGGTGCTGGGCCTGATCGCCGAGGGCCGCTCCAACGCCTCGATCGCCAAGGAGCTCTTCGTCACGGAGGCGGCCGTGGCCAAGCACATCGCCGGCATCTTCGCCAAGCTCGACCTCCCGCCCGCCGCCGACGGGCACCGGCGGGTGCTGGCGGTGCTGGCGTACCTGCGCGGGTGACGCAGGGACATATGCCATTCACCGCGGCTAAAAGTAGTGTTCCTTGGCATGAACGAGCAATGGCATGAGGTCGGCGACCGGGTATACGTCCGGCGTCATCGGTCGTTCGACCTGAACACGGGGCTGATCGTGGGCGACGGGCACTGCCTGGTGCTCGACACGCGCAGCTCCCACCAGGAGGCGGCGGATCTCGTGGCGGCGGTCAGGCGGATCACCGCCGCCCCGTGGACGGTCGTCAACAGCCACTCCCATTTCGACCACTACTTCGGCAATGCGCTCTTCCGCCCCGCCGAGATCTGGGGGCACGCCAGGTGCGCCGAGGAGATCGAACGGTACGGCGAGGACAGCCGGGCCGGCGTGATCAAGCATCATCCTGAGCGGCGCGAGGAGATGGAGGAGGTCACGATCGTTCCGCCCGACCACACGTTCACGGCCGCGGCCAGCCTCGACATCGGCGGGCGCATGGTGCATCTGCGCCACTTCGGGCTCGGGCACAGCAGCAACGACATCGTGGCGCAGGTGCCGGACGCGGGCGTGGTGTTCGCCGGGGACCTGGTGGAGGAGGGGGCGCCGCCGGCGTTCAGCGACTCGTACCCGCTGGACTGGCCCGCGACGACGGCCGCGATGCTGGCGGAGATGCCGGAGCCGGTGATCGTGCCGGGGCACGGCGCGGTGGTGGACCGGGCGTTCGCCCAGGCGCAGCACGACGAGCTGGTGCAGGTGGCCGAGCTGGCCAAACGGGCCCACGTGGAGGGGCTGCGCGACCTGATCAAACTCTTCCCCTACTCCGAGGACGTCACCAGGCAGGTCATCGAGCGCGCCTTCATGCAACTGGACGCCTGAGACGACGCAGCGAGCGACCTGGCGCATCTTAAATAGTGCAACTTGCAATATAGAAGAGAGCGTTATAGCGTCATGCCATGACCTGGCGCGGTCCCCCGGCCGTGCCGCGACACGAAGGAGTCATGACATGTCCGCCGAGATCATCCGACTGGTCGAGCGCATGACCGAGACCTGGAACGCCGGGGACGCCGCGGGCTACGCCGGCCTGTTCACCGAGGACGCCGACTACATCACCTACTTCGGACTGCACCTGGAGGGCCGCAAGGCCATCGAGGAAGTGCACAGGAAGCTGTTCGAGACCCCGATCAAGCTGGCGGAGAGCGACCAGGCGCCGCGGATCAGGCAGCTCACCGCCGACGTCGCGGTGCTGGTCATCGGCGGCACCTCCACCATGGACGGCGAGCCCGACCCCAGCCGCGCCTCCGTCATCACGCTGACCGCCCTGCGCACCCCCGAGGGCTGGCGCTTCGCCTCCTTCCAGAACACCCGGGTGGGCCGGCCATGAGGAAGAAGCTCATCACCGAGGTCTCCGGCGTGGTCGCGGCGCCGGTGGACCGGGTGTGGCGGGCCCTGCTGGACGACCGGCCGCGATACGAGATGAAGACCGAGCTCGGCGAGCACACCGTCGCCTACCAGGGCGGCTGGTGGTACCGCGGCGAGTGGGCGGTCGTCGCAGACCCCGAGGGCACGCGCGTGATCCACCGCGTCTACGACGTGGCCGAGCGGCTGAGCTGGGCTGTCACCCTGGTGAACAAGTTCTTCCACGGCTTCGACGAGCAGACCCGCAGGTCCTTCGCCGAAGGGCTGGCCCGCATCGGCGAGCGGTTGGGATGTGCCGCCCGGCTCACCTAGGCTGCCCGGCATGAGGTGGGGATCGCTTGAGCGGGGAGACGCCGGGAGACTGGCCGAGCTCTACGCCGCGGTGGAGGCAGAGGACAGGACCGGCGAGCCGCACGGGGTCGACGAGGCGGCCGAGCGGCTCGCCCACCCCCTGATCGACCTGGCCGAGGGCACGATCGCGGCCAGGGAGGGCGAGCGCATCGTGGCGTTCGGCTACCTGCCGGTCCGGCAGTCCGCCGAGGGCGGAAAGCACTACCTGCGCTTCTCCGGCGGGGTGCACCCCGCCTACCGCAGGCAGGGGCTCGGCCGCCGGATCGTGGACTGGGCCGTCCGTACGGCGCCGGTGCTGAGCGCCAGGGCGTTCCCCGGCGTGGACGCGGAGCTTCACCTCCTCGCCGCCCACGACAACGCGGGCGTCAGGGCGCTGGCCGAGCGGACCGGGTTCGCCGTCGTCCGCACCTTCGCCGACATGGAACGCCCCCTGCCGGGCGACCCGCCCCCGCTCAGGACGCCGGACGGCGTGCGCATCGTCACCTGGTCGCCCGAGCTGGACGAACAGGCCCGCCACGTACGCGACGAGTCGTTCCGCGACCACTGGGGTTACGTGGCGCACACACGGGAGAGCTGGACGAGCCAGATCACCGGCTCCGTGAACTTCCGGCCGGAGTCGTCGTTCCTGGCGCTGGCCGGTGACCGGGCCGTGGGCGTGCTGATCACGCACGTCTTCGAGGCCAGAAACGCCCGCCGCGAGGAGCGCCAGGCGTGGATCCAGATCGTCGGCACACTCAAGGAGTGGCGCGGCAAGGGCGTGGCGGGCGCGCTGATGGCGCACGCCCTGACCGTCCTCGCCCGCCAGGGCTATCACAGCGCCGGGCTGGGCGTCGACGTCGACAACGCCACGGGGGCCGTCGGCGTCTACACGCGCGCCGGGTTCGCGATCACCAGGCGGCACACCACGTACGCGCTACCCGTCGTCCAGGGGGAAGCGCGCGACGAAGCCGGAGCCGGCGTACACGAGTGAGCCCTCGTGCAGGAGCGCGATGTCCCGCGCGATCGGCAGCCCGAGCCCCGCGCCGCCCGCGTCCCTGGCCCGCGCCTCGTCCAGCCGGGTGAAGCGGTCGAACACCGCCTCCCGGTGCTCCGGCGGGATCCCCGGTCCGTCGTCGCACACCTCCAGCACCGCCTGGCCGTCCTCGGCGGCCACCCGCACCCGTACGGTCGAGGCCGCGTGCCGGACGGCGTTGTCGGCCAGGTTCGTCACCAGGCGGTCGAGATGCGCGCTCGACCCCCGCATCACCACGTCGGGCTCGACGTCCAGCTCGACCCGCACCTCCGGCCGCCGCCTGGCCCGCAGCGACGCCTCCGCCGCCACCTGGCCCAGGTCCAGCTCGGCGGCCCGCAGCGGCTCGCCCGCGTCCAGCTTGGCCAGCATGAGCAGGTCGGCGGCCAGCGACTGCAGGCGTTCGACGTCGGCCAGGGCCTCCACGGTCAGCTCGCTCGACTCGGCCAGCTCCAGCCGGGCCCGCAGGGTCGCGATGGGGCTGCGCAGCTCGTGCGCGGCGTCGGCGACGAAGCGCTTGTGCCGCTCCACGGCCGTCTCCAGCCGGTCGAGCGTGCCGTTCACGGTGGTCGCCAGCGCCGCGATCTCGTCCTTCGAGCTCGGTACGGGCACCCGCTGGTGCAGATCGCGGGCCGTGATGTCGGCCACCTTGGCCCTGATCGCGGCCACGGGGCCGAGCGCGCGGCCCACCGAGAGCCAGGTCATGCCGGCCACCACCAGCAGCAGTGCGGGCACGCCGGGCAGCAGCGCACCGTACAGCGTGTTCAGCGCCTCCTCCGCGCCCTCCAGCGAGACCCGGCCGAACACCACGGCGGGGCCGGCGGCGGTGGCCACCTGGGCTTTCGCGACGGCGTACTGGCCGGACGCCGCCCAGTTCTCCGCCGCGTCGGCCCGCCTGGTCAGCAGGACGTCGGGGTCGGCGATCCGCGCCACCGTGCCGTCGGTCAGCTGCACCTGGCCCGCCCTGATCAGCGCGGACACGCCCGCGGGGGCGGGTTCTGTCCTGGCGGGCGGCTTCAGGGGCTCGGCGGCCCGGCCGGGCGGCGCTTCCGCGGCCTTCGCGGCCTCCGTGGCTTCCGCGGCTTCCGTGGCGGAGAGTTCTATCGTCTCCGCGTACGGCAGCACCGCCGAGACCTTCCTGGCCGCCGCGGCGTCGGCGCTGCTCTCCAGCGTGCCGCGCAGCGCCATGATCAGCACCAGGGCCGCCGCTCCCAGGGCGAGCGCGACGACGAGCGTGGCCGCGGCGGTCGCCCGCAGCCGCACCGACGACAACCCACCCGCCAGCCTGTTCGGCTCGATCGTCACGCCGCCTCCAGCCGGTAGCCGGCCCCGCGGACCGTCATGAGCGTCATCCTGCCGAACGGCACGTCGATCTTCCGCCGCAGAGCGCTGATGTAGACCTCGACGATGTTCGGGTCGCCGTCGTAGGAGAAGTCCCATGCCTGGGAGAGCAGCTCGCTCTTGGAGACCACCTCGCCGGGCCGGCGGGCGAGCGCGTGCAGCACCGCGAACTCCTTCGGCGTCAGCCCGATCTGCACCTCGCCCCTGCGGCAGCGCAGCCCGGCCGGATCGATCACGAGGTCGCCGACGCTGATCGAAACGGGCCGCTCACGCCCGCCCCGCCGGACCAGAGCGCGCAGCCTGGCCAGCAGCACCACGTACGAGAAGGGTTTGGCCAGGTAGTCGTCGGCGCCGTTGTCGAGCGCCTCGGCCTCGTCGTAGATGCCGTCCTTGGCCGTGAGCATCATGATCGGCGTCCAGTCGCCCGCCTCGCGCAGCTTGGAGCAGACGGCGTAGCCGTTCATCCGGGGCAGCATCACGTCCAGGACGATCACGTCGTAGGTGTTCTCGGTGGCCATCCACAGCCCGTCGCGCCCGTCGTGGGCCACGTCGACCGCGAAGCCCTCGCCTGCCAGCCCGCCCTTGACCAGGTCGGCCAGCCGCTCCTCGTCCTCCACCAGTAACACTCGCACGTCGTCCAGAGTGCCGCACCGGACCTAAAGCCAACCTGAAGATCATTTGAGGGCTCTTCAGGATCACTTCAGGTACGGCAGGCCAGTCTCGGAGGCGTTCGTTCGATTCCCAGTGAGGAGCCCTCATGTTCAAACGACGTCTCGCGGTGCTCGGCGCGGTCGCCGTGCTCGCCATCACCGGTGTGGCCGGATCCGCGATGGCCGACCAGACCCCCGCGCCCGCCGCCGGCTCGAAGGTGGTCTGCACGACGAGCGACGGCAAGACCATCGAGATCATGCCGGCGCTCCCGGCCAAGGACGTCCTGGCCAAGGGCGAGGCGGTGCGGGCCGGAGCCGACGGGGTGGCCGTACGGGTCAAGGACCTGAGTGACGGATTCGAGGGCGAGGCGGGCAAGGTCGTCAAGGGCAGCAGGATCGCGTCGGAGGAGGTCCCCGAGATGGGCGTCGCCCTCCCGGCCAGGCCCGCGCAGCCGAGCGACGCGGCGGAGGGCGTGGCGCCGCCGGAGAACGGTCTGGCCGAGACCATCTCCATCAGCTGCAAGAAGGCGGAGTAGCGGCTCCCGGTCAGTCCGTGAACGACGGGTGCGGTCCCAGGGCCCAGTACTCGTAGAGCCCGTGGCCCACGAGGCCGTCGTACTCGAAGCGCCCGACGGCGTCGACCAGGCCCCACATCCTGGCCGCGTCGTCGGGCAGCCGGTGCGTCACGCCCTGCACGACGGGATCGGCCCCCTGGTACATCCCGTGGCGCCACTCCTGCTCCAGCCCGTAGCCGGTGCCGACCATGAGGTGGACGGGCAGCAGCGGCGTGCAGCGCACGTCGAACGGCTTGCCGCCGGGCGGTGCGAACGTGATCGTGGCCTCGACGACGTCGCGGGTGCCGGGGGCGTAGACCGGGCGGTACTCCGGCCGGCCGAGGTATTCCTCCTCGCGCCCGTCGGACCAGACGCGTACGGCCTCCTCCAGCAGCCGGCGGCCCCGCTCGTCCTCCTGGATGATGCAGAGGATGGCGTGGTCGTCGAAGCGCATCGGCGTGTAGAGCCAGTAGAACGTGCCGGAGTTCTTGGCCTGGATGCCGGGCGGCTCGGGTTCGCCCACGGGCCTGATGCCCCAGCTGCGGTCCCTGGTGCCCATCCAGCGGTCGGAGGTGACCGGGATCTCCTCGTCCTCCCCGATCCTGATGTTTCCGGACCAGCGGCCGGTCTGCGCCAGGCGTACGGAGTCGAAGACCACCCGCTCCTGCCAGCGCAGGAAGTGCCGGGGCTCCAGCACGGCCGGGATCGTCCCCTCCCACGTGAGGTCGAAGGACAGGCCATGCTCGTTCGGCTCCAGGACCACCCTGAGCCGCTTGAGCCCTTCGATCACCTCGACGCGGAACGGGCCGACGCGCGTGTCCATCCGGTCGGCGCCCAGCTCGCGCGAGGCCCGCACGACGCGGTGCAGGTCGGGGGTGCGCAGGCAGGCGAAGGCGTCGGTGACGCCCAGGTTGGGGTACTGGCCGAGGCCGACGATCAGCATCAGCTCGTCGGAGGCGGCGTGGCAGTTGAAGTAGTAGCGGTCGTAGAAGTTGCGGTCGCCGGTGGTCACGTGCCGCATGACCTGGGCCGCCTGGTGCACCGGGAAGTCGTCGAGGGGTGACAGCGCCATAGCGGGGTTGTAACAAGCGCTTGGTCGTACGTCAACGCTCCCGTACGTGGAGGAAGCGCCCTCTGCAGACGGAAGCGCGCCCCCGCAGTCTCGCGAGGGCGCGCTTTCCAGCGAGATCAGGACATCTTGCGAGACGTCTCGTCCGCCTTGTTCGACACGTCGGTCGCCATCCGGTCCGTGGACCCGGAAGTCTGCTCCGCCTGCTCATTGACCCATCGTGAGGCATCGGAGGCGGAGTCCTTCATGTGTTCGGTCCACTGCTGTGCGTTGCGGCGGTAGAACGTGTAACCGATCGCCCCCACCGCGAGACCGGTGAGCAGGACGAGCATCGGCCAGCGCCGCGACCGCGACGGCGTGGGGTCGATCTTCCTGGCCGCGGTGGTCAGCATCTCGCTGACCTTGGGTGCGACCTGGTCCTCGAATCCGTGCGCCGCGGACTCCAGCCGCGGCGCCGCCCAGTATCGGGCGTCTTCGATGCGCTGGGCGGCGACCACCTTGGCCTGGTCCGCCATGGGCTGCATCCGGTGGCCGGTTCGCACGGCCTGAGCCTTCATTCGGCCCATCCACGTGGCGGGAACCTCTATGACCACGCGGCGTCTTCTCATTGTCAGGGACACGACAACCTCCCCTGTCTATCGGGGCCCCGAGCCTGACCTTCCCTGGACAAGGCGGCTCAATCATGGCCGTCCATGGGAGGATGGCTCGGAAGGCCGGACGGCCATAAATCTCAAAACACTACAAACCAACCCTGTGCATAGAGGGGGGCAGCTGTCTCGTGGCTGAGAAGCTGATCGCAAATCTGAACACCAACCGCGGCAATATCAAGGTGGAACTCTTCCCCACCAAGGCCCCGAAAACGGTGCGAAACTTCGTGGAACTGGCCGAAGGCCAGCGCGAGTGGACCCACCCGGGCACCGGTGCGAAGAGCACCGGCCGCTACTACGACGGCACGATCTTCCACCGGGTCATCTCCGGTTTCATGATCCAGGGCGGAGACCCGCTCGGCCAGGGCATCGGCGGCCCCGGCTACGAGTTCGACGACGAGATCCACCCGGATCTCTACTTCAACCGCCCCTACCTGCTGGCCATGGCCAACGCCGGAGTCCGCGGCGGCAGGGGCACCAACGGCTCGCAGTTCTTCATCACGGTCGTGCCGACGCCGCACCTCAACGGCAAGCACTCGATCTTCGGTGAGGTGATCGAGGGTCAGGACGTGGTCGACGCCATCGCCAAGACCCGCACCGACCAGCGCGACCGGCCGGCCGAGGACGTCATCATCGAGTCGGTCACCATCGAGCAGGTTCCCGCCTGACCTGACCCGATCGCGGTCCCCCGGCTCACCTGAGCCGGGGGAGTCCGCGCTGCCCTTCCCGGCCCGCGCGGCACGCTTCGGCAAGCCTTAGGCTTCGGTCATGACCAGCCAGCCGCCCAGCCCGCCCCCGCAGCCCGAGCAGCCCGAGCAGGCGGTGCCCACGTGCTACCGACACCCGGACAAGGAGACGTGGGTCCGCTGCCAGCGATGTGAGCGTCCCATCTGTCCCGACTGCATGCGCGACGCCGCGGTCGGCTTCCAGTGCCCCGAGTGCGTGGCCGAGGGCAACAAGGGCCTGCGCCAGGCCAGGTCCACCTTCGGCGGCAACGTCGTACGCACGCCGATCGTCACGTACACCCTCCTGGTGATCAACCTCCTGGTCTTCGGCGCCCAATACCTCACGGGCGACCAGGTCACGGCCGAGCTGGCCATGTGGCCCGGCGGCGTGGCCGTCAACGAGGAGTACTACCGTCTGATCACCGCGGCCTTCGTGCACGGCGGCGTCTTCCACATCCTGTTCAACTCCTGGGCCCTCTACGTCGTCGGCCCCTACCTGGAGCGGGCCTTCGGCCACGTCCGCTACACGGCGCTCTATCTGGTCAGCGCGCTCGGCGGCTCGGTGCTCGGCCTCTGGTTCGACCCGCTCATGCAGCCGACGGTCGGCGCGTCCGGCGCCATCTTCGGTCTGTTCGCCGCCGTCTTCGTGGTGGGCCGCAAGCTCAATCTCGACGTGCGCGGCATCGCCGTGCTCATCGTGATCAACCTGGCCATCACGTTCATCGCCCCCGGCATCAGCTGGACCGGCCACATCGGCGGGCTGATCACCGGAGCGCTGTTGTCAGGAGCACTGGCCTACGCCCCCAGGAACAACCGGACCCTCTGGCAGGTGCTGGCGATCGCGGGAGCGCTGGCCGTGCTGGCCGTGCTGGTGATGGTCAGGGTGTCGGCCATCCTGAGCGGCGCGGCCTGACTTCAACAGCCTGTGGAAAAGACTGTGGAAAGAACTAGCGCCAGCGGGTGGAAAGCACCACACCGAAGATGATGAAAACAAACCCGATCAGCAGGTTCCAGTTCTGGAGGTCGCTGAAGAAGGGCGCCTGCGGTGCGACGTAATAGATCGAGATCCACAGGATGCCGACGATCCATGCGACGACCATCGTGGGCGCCAGCCAGCGCGGGCTGACCTTGACCTGCTGTGACCTCTGCGGCGGGGTGTAAACCGCCTTCTTGCGAGCCTTGGACTTGGGCACTGGATAACTCCTGCTGGCGGCCTGGGCTTCCGGATCGTCCACAGGCTCTTCGATAAGCGTAGTTGAAGCGTGCCCCAGGATAGTCGCCACGCGCATGACATGGCGATCCCCCTGGGCCGCTTCGCCGCCGAATACGCTGACCGGATGCGGGCCATGCTGCGGGCCGTGGGGGAGATGTGCATCACCGCGGGCCTGATCCTCATGCTGTTCTGCGCCTACCTGCTCTGGGGCACCGGCGCCTACACCGAGAGCCAGCAGCTGCTGCTCCAGCGCCAGCTCGCCGCGAAGAAGGCGGGGCCGCCCCGGCCCGAGCAGCCGGTCCGGCCGGGCCAGGCCGTCGCGCTGCTGCGCATCCCCAAGCTGGGCCGCGACTACCAGTACGCCGTGGTCGAGGGCGTCGGCGCCGACCAGCTCAGGAAGGGCCCTGGACACTACCCCGACACCGCCATGCCGGGCCAGGTCGGCAACTTCGTGCTGTCGGGCCACCGCACCACGTACGCGGCGCCGTTCAACGAGATCGACGAGCTCGAACGCGACGACGAGATCGTCGTGGAGACCCGTGAGGCCCGCCACACCTACCGCGTGACCTCCCAGGACATCGTGCGGCCCGACGAGGTCGACGTGCTGGCCCCCGTGCCCGGCAAGCCCGACATCCGGCCCATCCGCGCCTTCATCACGCTGTCCACCTGCCACCCCGAATACTCGGCCGCCGAACGGCTCATCGTCTACGGCGTCCTGAAGGACAGCGAACCACGCGAGGAGTGACATGTACGCCTGGCTCTGGCGCAAGCTGCCCGGCCGCCCGCGCACCCGGATCCTGACGGCCCTCGTCCTGGCCGGTGCGGCGGTGGCCGTACTCTGGTATGTCGTGTTCCCGCTCCTGGAGCCCGTGGTGACGCTGGACGAGGTGACCGTAGCCAAATGAGCCGCGTGCTGGTCGTGGACAACCACGACAGCTTCGTCCACACCATCGTGCAGTACCTGCGCGAGCTGGGCGCCGACTGCGACGTGCGCCCGCGCGACGACGTACGCGTCCACGACGCCGACGGCTTCGACGGCGTCCTGATCAGCCCGGGCCCCGGCACCCCCGAGGCGGCCGGCGTGAGCGTCCCCCTGGTCCATCACGCGGCCGATAGGCGCCTGCCGCTGCTCGGCGTCTGCCTCGGCCACCAGGCCATCGCCATCGCGTACGGCGCCACCGTGACCCGCGCCCCCGAGCTCTTCCACGGCAGGACCAGCGCCGTCGCCCACGACGGCCAGGGCGTGTTCCGGACTCTGCCCTCACCCGTGCGGATGACCCGCTACCACTCGCTGGCCGTGCTGCCCGGCACGGTGCCCGCGGCGCTCGACGTGACCGCGCGCACGGAGGACGGCGTCATCATGGGCCTGCGGCACCGTGAGGCCCCGATAGAGGGCATCCAGTTCCATCCCGAGTCCGTGCTGTCGGAGCACGGTCACCGGTTGCTCCGGAATTGGCTGCGCGGAATCGTGTAACGAACCTCTCGCCCGGAGCGAGGTACAAGTGAGCGTCCCCGCCGTTGCCCCCGAGCGGCGGGGGCGTTCTTTTTTGTGCCCGAAGGGCGCACAGCCGAAGGGCCGCCCTCCCCCTCGCCGGGGAAGAGCGGCCCTTGGCGTGTACGCGGGACCTCAGCCGTTCAGGCCGCCGCCGAGGCCGTCGTCGCCGCCGGTGTCACCGTCGCTCGGAGGCTCGTCCTGGTCCGGGAAACCGTCGCTCGGCTGCTCGTCCGTCGGGACCTCGTCCGTCGGCACCTCGTCGGTGGGCGGCGGGGCGCTCTCCTCGGGACCGGTGGACACCACGATCGTGACCGTCGTGTTCGCCGGGTACTTGGCGCCCTCACCCGGGTTCTGCTGCACGACCGTGCCCTCCGGCACCTCGTTGCTGGGCTGCGGGTTGACCTTGACCTTGAAGCCCGAGGACTTGAGCTGCGCGGTGGCGTCCGCCTGGGTGAGCCCGATCACGCTGGGCACCTCGCCGAGCTCCTTCGGGATGAAGAGCGTGACCGTGCCGCCCTTCTCCACCGAGGATCCGGCCTTCGGGTCGGTGGCGATGACGGTGTTCTGCGGCCTCGACGAGTTTCTCGTCTTGATGACGCCGCGCAGGTTGGCCTCGGTGAGGATCGCCTCGGCGTCCTCCTTGGACTTGCCGATGAGACCGTCGGGGACCTTCACCTTCTCCGTGCCCTTGGACACGATGAGCTTGACCCCGGACTCCGGCTCGACCTTGGTGCCCTCGGCGGGCTCCGTCTTGATGACGGCGCCCTTCTCGATCTCCGAGCTGAAGTCCTGCGTCACCTGGACGGTCAGTCCGAGTTTCTCCAGCTCGCCCTTGGCGTAGGAGCCCTCCTGCGAGGCGAGCGACGGGATCGTGACCATCGTGTCGGTCGGCGAGTCCTTGCCGGCGAACACCACGTAGCCGATGGTGATGAAGCCACCGATGATGAGCAGCGGAATGATGATCCACAACGCGGTCTTGAGCACGGTGTTGCCGCCGCCGTTGTTGGCCCGGCGCCGGCCGCCGCCGCGGCCGCCCTCGTCGTACTCGTAGTCGGGGATCGCGCCGGAGCGCTGCGTGGCCGGGCCGGCGGCGGACTGGGTCGCGGTCATCATCCGCGTGCCCTGGTAGTTGCTCATCGCCATCGTCTGGGCGTCGACCGGCATGCCGGACATCGCCCGCTGGATGTCGGCCCGCATCTCGCCGGCGTTCTGGTAGCGGTGCGCCGGGTCCTTGGCCATGGCCTTGAGCACGATCGCGTCGGCCCAGGCCGGGATCTCGGGGTCGATCTGCGACGGCGGGATCGGGTCCTCGCGCACGTGCTGGTAGGCGATCGCCACCGGGGAGTCGCCGGTGAACGGCGGCTGGCCGGTGAGCAGCTCGTACAGCAGGCAGCCGGTGGAGTAGATGTCGCTGCGCGCGTCGACCCGCTCGCCGCGGGCCTGCTCGGGCGACAGGTATTGGGCGGTGCCGATCACCTGGGCCGTCTGCGTCATCGTTGCCGCCGAGTCGGCCATCGCGCGGGCGATGCCGAAGTCCATCACCTTGACGTCGCCGGCGCGCGTGATCATGACGTTGGCCGGCTTGATGTCGCGGTGCACGATGCCGCCGCGGTGGCTGTAGTCGAGAGCGCGCAGGATGCCGTCGACCAGCTCGACCGCGCGCTCGGGCAGCAACCGCCGATCCTGGCGCAGCAGGTCGCGCAGCGTCCGGCCGTCGACGTACTCCATCACGATGTACGGCACGGGGGTGCCGTCGGTGGAGTCTTCGCCGGTGTCGTAGACCGCGACGACGGCCGGGTGGTTCAGGGAGGCCGCCGACTGCGCCTCACGGCGGAAGCGGGCCTGGAAGGTGTGGTCGCGCGCCAGGTCGGAGCGGAGGGTTTTGATCGCGACTATGCGGTCCAGCCGGATGTCTCGGGCGCGATACACCTCGGCCATGCCGCCGCGCCCGACGACACCGTCGAGCTCGTAGCGACCTCCGAGTAGCCGAGGCTGAGTCATTTCCTGCACTGTCCCTTACCGTTCATCTTGGGTACCGGCCGGCTCGGGGGGCCGCCGGTGTCCATCATCGACCCCGTAGCGCATCACGTCTCCTCTTTGGGCGGGTTTGTTTCACCCGGGTCCGGCGAGGCGGTGGGTGTCGGACTTGTCGGTGTATCTGTGGGCGTTGGGGTCGGGGTGGGCTTAGGGGTAGGGGTGGTCCGGGTCGGTTTCGGCGTCGGCTTCCTCGTCGGAGTAGCCGTCTTGCTTACCGTAGCCGAAGGCGAGGCTATAGGCCGCTGCGACTTCGTCGGAACCACCGTGGGCCGGCGGGTGCGCGACTTGGTCTTCGACGGTTTCGCCCGCGGGGGCGACGGGCTCTTCGTCGTCTGGCGTACCGTCGCCGACGGCTCGGCCACCTCGGGCGGCGCCGGCGGCTGCCGGTTGGCGAAGGAGATCGCCGTCAGCCCCACCGCCGCCGCGCAACCCGCCGCGGCGACCAGTGCCAGCGTCCTGGCGCCTCTCCTGCGGCCCCCAGACCGCTCCTGCATCGTCGCGGCCGGTTGGAGGTCGTCGGTCGCCCGCTCGTCCTCAGCGGCCGGCTCGCGGACGCGGAAGCCTCCCGGGTCGGTGAGCATGCTGAGCTCGGCGCCCTGCGCCACGCCGGCCAGCGACTCGCGCAGCACGTGGGCGCGGTCGGACAGCTCCAGCGCGGTCGCCGGACGCTGCGCCGGTTCCTTGGCCAGCAGCGACATGACCAGCTCGCGCACCGGCGCGGGCACGTCGACCCCGAGCGGCGGCGGCTGCTCGTTGAGGTGCAGCAGCGCGATCGCCACCTGGCTGTCGGCCCGGAACGGCGTCCGCCCCGCCAGGCACTCGTAGGCCACCACGCCCAGCGAGTAGAGGTCGGTCGACGGCGTGAGCGCGAAGCCCTGCGCCTGCTCGGGGCTGACGTACTGGGCCGTGCCGAGCACGGTGCCCGTCTGCGTCACCGGCGCCGCCTCCAGGGCGCGCGCGATGCCGAAGTCGGTCACCTTGATCGCGCCCTCGGGCGTGACCAGCAGGTTGCCCGGCTTGATGTCGCGGTGGATGATCCCGGCCGAGTGCGCCGCGTGCAGCGCCTTGGCCGTCTGGTGGACGACGTCGAGGGTCACCTCGGGCCCGATGGCGCCGTTGCGCGCCAGGATGGCCGACAGCGGCTCCCCGTGCACCAGCTCCATCACGAGGTAGGCCAGGTCGTCCTGCTCGCCGTAGTCGAAGATCTGCGCCACACCCGGGTCGGCCAGCGCCGCGGTGATCCGCGCCTCGTTGCGGAAGCGCTCGCGGAAGGTGAGGTCGGCGTAGATGTGGCTGCGCAGGATCTTCACCGCCACCTCGCGGCCCAGCAACTCGTCGCGGGCACGCCAGACCTCTCCCATACCGCCCGTGGCGATGCGGGAGATCAGCAGATAGCGGTTACGGAGCCGCATGATGCAGCAGGTTACCGTCACTCACTTGTTCAGCACCGCCTCCAGCACAGCCTTTGCGATCGGCGCGGCGGTGTGACCGCCGGTCGCCTCCGCGCCGACCGAGGCGGCACCGGACTCGACGATGACGGCCAGAGCCACCTTGGGGTCCTCCGCGGGCGCGAAGGAGATGAACCAGGCGTGCGGAGGCTTGCCGTCGCTGGTCTCCGCGGTGCCCGTCTTGCCCGCTACTTGGACGCCCGGCACCTGCGCCAGGTTGGCCGTTCCGTTGGAGACGACGCTCACCATCATGTCGCGCAGCTTGCCCGCCGTCTCGGAGCTGACGGCGGTGGTCAGCTCCTGGGGGTCGGCCGCGTCGAGCTCGTCACCCTTGGAGTCGGTGATCTTGTTGACGAGGTACGGCTTCATCACCGTGCCGTCGTTGGCGATGCCCGCGGCGATCATGGCCATCTGCAGCGGCGTCATCCGGTTGCTGCGCTGCCCGATGGAGGCCATGGCCACGGCCGCCTGGTCCTCCTTCTTGCCGAAGTCGCTCTGGGCCACCGGCATCGGCACGGCGATCGGCTCGCCCATGCCGAACTTCTCGGTCTGCTCCTTCATCTTGTCGTAGCCCAGCTCCATGCCGATCGAGCCGAACGGCGTGTTGCAGGACTTCTCCAGCGCGTAGACCAGGGTGACCTGCCCGCTGCCGCAGGCCGCGCCGCCGTAGTTGGGCAGGCTGATGTTCGTGTTGGGCAGCGGCAGCCGCTGCGGGGCCTCCACGGTGGTGTCGGGCCCGCGCGAGGAGTCGTCCTCCAGGAACGCCGCCGCCGTCACGACCTTGAACGTCGACCCCGGCGCGTACGTCTGGCCGATGGCCCGGTTGAGCAGCGGCTGGTCCTTCTCCTTGGCCAGCTCGTCGTAGCGGCTGAACACCTTGCCCTTGTTCGTGCCCGACAGCTCGGTGGGGTCGTAGGTGGGCAGCGAGACCATCGCCAGGATGCCGCCGGTCTTCGGGTCGAGCGCGACCAGCGCGCCGCGCTTGCCGCTCTGCCGCAACGCGTCGTAGGCCGCCTTCTGCGCCTTCGGGTTGATGGTCAGATCGACGTTGGCGCCCCTGGTGGGCTCGCCCGTGAACAGGTCGATGCTCCGCCGCAGCAGCAGGTCGGCGCTGGAGCCGTCGAGCAGCTTGTTCTCGGTCGCCTCGATGGCGTCGGCGCTCTCGGGGGAGAAGAAGCCGGTGACGTGGGCGTAGAGCTTCGCGTCAGGATACTTCCTGATGAAGCGGAACTCCTTGTTGCCGGTGTCGACCGACTGGGCGATCACCTTGCCGCCGGCCGTGATGCGGCCCCGCTCGATCGCGTACCGCTCGAAGAAATTGCGCTGGTTGCGGGAGTCGCTCTGCAGATTCTCCGCGCGCACCGCCTGGATGATGTTCACGTTGACCATCAGGAGCGCGAACATGGCCAGACAGGCCACGGCCGCGCGCTTCAATGTCCGGTTCATCGCTGGAACACCTGCGTCAGTCCTTCGTTCTGGATCGCCTGGGGCGGGGGCCTGCGCGCCGCGTCCGACATGCGTACCAGGAGCGCGATAAGGATCCAGTTAGCCAGCAGCGCCGAGCCGCCCTGTGACATGAACGGCGTCACCAGGCCGGTCAGGGGGATCAGGTTCGTCACGCCGCCGACGATGATGAAGACCTGCCAGGCCAGGATGAACGACAGGCCGCCCGCCAGCAGCTTCGAGAACGGGTCGCGGGCCGCCAGCGAAGTGCGCAGGCCCCGCTGCACCAGCAGCGCGTAGAGCATGAGCAGCGCCATCAGACCGGTCAGGCCCAGCTCCTCGCCGGTCGCGGCGAAGATGAAGTCGGAGAAGCTCAGCGGGATCAGGTAGGGGTGCCCCTGGCCGAGACCCGTGCCCAGGATGCCGCCCGCGCCGAAGCCGTACAGGCCCTGCATGATCTGGAAGCTCTTGCCGCACATCGCGTCGCCCGGCGGGCTGGTCTGGCAGATGTCGGCGTTGCCGTAGTAGACCGGGTTGGCCGGGTCGAGCCACGAGTCGAAGCGGGCCCCCACGTGGTCGAAGACCTGCCCGGCGAGGAAGGCGCCGCCGACGAACAGCAGAATGCCGATCAGCACCCACGAGGTGCGCTGCGTGGCGATGTAGAGCATCGCGATGAACGTGCCGAACAGCAGCAGCGAGGTGCCCAGGTCCTTCTCGAACACCAGGACCAGCAGGCTCAGCACCCACGTGGCGAGCACCGGGCCGAGGTCTCTGGCCCGCGGCAGGTCGATGAACAGCAGCCGCCGCCCGGCCAGCGCCAGCACGTCGCGCTTGGCCACCAGGTAACCGGCGAAGAAGACCACCAGCGCCAGCTTGGCGAACTCGCCCGGCTGGATGGAGAAGCCGCCGATCCTGATCCAGATCTTCGCGCCCTGCACCTCGCTGAGGCTGCCGGGCAGCAGCGCGGGGATCGCCAGCAGCACCAGGCCCACCGCGCCCGCCGTGTACGTCAGGCGCTGCAGCATGCGATGGTCACGCACCACGACCAGCGTGATCGAGAACATGACGACCCCGAGCGCGGTCCACATGATCTGACTGTTGGTGGAGGCGCCGCGCATCCCGGCCGCCTCCAGCCGGTAGATCACCACCAGACCCAGGCCGTTGATCAGCGTCACCAGCGGCAGGATCAGCGGATCGGCCCACGGGGCGAACTTGGCCAGGACGAAATAGGCGGCCAGCATCAGGCCGCCGAGCCCGAGCCCGTAGGCGAGCATGCCGGCCGGGATCTGGCCGTCGACGGCCAGGCCCACATTGGCGTACGCGCCCATGATGACCACGACCGCCAGGGCGAGCATGACCAGCTGGGCCATGCGCCGCTTGGCGGGCATCGCTACGGGGGTGACGGCGACTTCGCTCATCTATCGCTGTTTCGTCTTGGTGGCGGAGGCGGTGGGAGTGGGGCTCTCACTCGCCTCCGGTGGGGTTTCCTCGTTGTCCTTCTGCTGCTCGGTGAACTTCAAACCGTTGATCTTCGTGATGCCTTCGGCCTCGGTGGTGACGGGGATGCCACCCTTGATCAGTGCCTGGTCCGCCTCGGACAGCTGGGAGATCTTCCTGCCAGTCGCCTTGGAGACGTGAAAGAGCGGGAAGGGGCCCAGCTCCTTCTGTATCCCCTGGAACACGACCACCTCGTCGCCCCTAGCACCGACGAAGAACTGGTCCTGAGTCCACTGATATCCAAAGTAACCGCCGACGCCCACCACGACGACGCCTATACCGAGCACGGTGACCAGAACGGGCCACATCCGACGACGTTTCCGCGGCCGCCGGGACGCCGCCTCGGCGACCGGCTCCTCGAACGCGTCATCGGTGAGCACCGGCTGGGGTGCGGTCACCGCGCCGGCTCGCCCCGGCGAAGTGTCCTGCGGACTTCCGTGCAGCCTGGTCATGCCCGCGGCGCCGACCACAGCGGCCTCCACAGGCACCTGCTGCCCGTCGTTGATCTCCAGCACGTCGGCCAGAACGCAGGTGATGTTGTCGGGCCCCCCACCCCGGTTCGCCAGATCGATGAGCTGGCGGACGACCTCTTCAGGATCGTCGATGTTGGTGAGCGTGGCGTGCATCGTCTCCGCGCTCACCACCCCGGAGAGCCCGTCGGAGCACAGCAGGTAACGATCGCCTATCTGCGCCTCGCGCAGCGTGAGGTCGGGATCGACCTCACCACTGCCGTCGAGGGCGCGCAGCAGGATCGAACGCTGCGGATGGGTGGCCGCCTCCTCCGGCGTGATGCGCCCGTCGTCGACGAGCTGCTGCACCAGCGTGTGATCGTGGGTGATCTGGTACAGCTCACCACGTCTCAGTAGATAGGCGCGCGAGTCGCCCACATGGACCAAGGCGACCTGGGTGCCGTGCCAGAGCATGGCCGTGAGAGTCGTGCCCATGCCTTTGAGGCTGGGATCCCGCCCCACCATCTCGTGCAGCTTGCGATTGGCGTCGCGTACCGCGGCCTCGATGGCGTTGAGCAGGTCACCCCCCTGTTGGGCCTCGTCGAGAGAGGCCATGGCGGCGATGGCGACTGAGCTCGCCACCTCGCCGTGTGCGTGCCCGCCCATGCCGTCGGCGACGGCCAGCAGGCGGCCGCTAGCGTACGCCGAGTCCTCGTTTCCTTCGCGGAGGAGGCCGACGTCCGAGCGGGCGGCGTAGCGGAGTGCGATGGTCATTTGCGCAATTCAATGACTGTCTTGCCGACGCGGATCGGAACACCGAGCGGCACCGGGGTCGGGCGGGTGACTTTCGAGCGGTCGAGATACGTGCCGTTGGTGGACCCAAGATCTTCCACGATCCATTGACCGTCCTGAGGGAAGAGCCGGGCATGCCGGCTGGAAGCGTAGTCGTCGGTGACTACCAGCGTGGCGTCATTCGCCCGGCCAATGGTGATGGGCGTCTCCGTGAGAGTGATGGTGGTGCCTTGGAGGGGGCCACCGGTGACGATGAGCTGGCGTGGCTCGCCCTTCTTGCTCTTGGGCTTCGCCACGGGTTTGGCGGGTTTCGCGGCCTTGCGTGCACCTGCGGTGGCCGTGCGTGAACCGAACAAGTCAGTCCGGATCACGCCGACTGCGGCAATGACGAAGAACCACAGCACCGCCAGGAATGCGAGCCGGATCAGCAGCAGCGTGAGCTCGGACATGGACCGTCTGTCTACCCCTAATCGCGCCGGAACACCAGAGTCGTACGCCCCAGAGTCACTCGCGTGCCGTTCTGGAGCTCGATCCTGCGTACCGGCTGGCCATTGACGAAAGTGCCGTTCGTCGATCCGAGATCCACGAGGGCCACCAGCTGGCCCTCGACACGTAGCTCCGCGTGATGCCGAGAGACGCCCGGATCGACTAGACGAAGATCGCAGTCCGTGCCCCTGCCGAGCAAGGTCACCGGAGTGGTGAGCTCGTAAGAGCGGTCACCCTGCGGATCGTCCTGGGTGGACACGAGCAGCCGAGGCCGCCCGTTGAACGCGTGCGGCCTCGACGGAGGCAGGTCGCTCGCCGGCTGGCGAATCTCGTCCTGCTCCACCGTCGCACCGCGGATGACCCCAGACCGGATGCGGAACAAGCCCACAGCCAGATCGCCTGCGGTTTCGAAACGGACCCGGACCGGTCCCACGAAAGAGTAGCCCTGTTCTTTGGCGTACTCCCTGGCGAGGTTGGCCAGCTCGTGGCTGATGCTGTCGGCGTAGACCTCAAGCCGTTCGCTGTCGGTCGTGGACAACTCAACCACGAAGTCGTTGGGCACGAGCGTGCGACCCTGCGCGACGATCGCCGCACGCTCATCCATCTCCCGCTGAACCGCGCTGGCGACCTCGACCGGCTGAAGGTCAGATTTGAACGCCCGCGCAAAGGCTCCCTCAACCAAGCCTTCGAGCCTTCGCTCGAAGCGCTGAAGGACTCCCACCGGGTACCTCCCTTCCTCCGTGCATATGATCGCGGCCCCCAGACGCTCCGGCGCCCGGTTTCCGCTCGTTCCCACGTCACGGCCTTCCAGACGCTCATCGGCTGTCGCGCCCAGCTCCTCCGCTCCCGTGTCTTATGCGATCGTATCCGGGTTCAGTACCAGTGGCTGTTCCGTGCTACTGTTCTTTCCGCACCCACAAGGGCGGGTGGCGGAACGGCAGACGCGCACGGTTCAGGTCCGTGTGTCCGAAAGGACGTGAGGGTTCAAATCCCTCCTCGCCCACTCGGTGACTGGGGACTCTTGGTCGCTGGCCTTTGGCCAGCTTTCCTTGGGTCCCCTCGTCATATCTGACCGGGGGATGACCCCCGGACCCCCAGTGTTTTTCGCTTTGCTCCTGGGGCCGGAGGCCCCAGACCCCCGGCACAACCCTGTTGGGGTTCCGGCTTGGGGCTGCTGGTCGTTCAGGGGGCGAGTTAGCTCCAGGTGACTGTTCTGGTCTTGCTGATGCTGCTGGGTTCTTGGCTTTATGGGTGCTTTGGCGTTGATGCCGTGGCCCCCCGTCTGGCCGTCTGGGTCTTTGTGCCGCTTGCTGGCTTCACCACCTTGGCGAAGGTTGGGGAGGGTCGCAAGAGGGTGCGTCTTTCTTTTCTGGCACCTGTTGGTAACGGCTGTGGGCGCCTTCGGAGCTTGAGCCCGGATGGTTGCAAGGTGGTTTCTGGTGACTTGCTGCCATCCGGGCCCTTTGTGGGTTAGGTCACACTTAAGCGGCTCTGGTGTCGAGGAGTTCGCCCACCAGATCGGTGAGGCTGACCATTCCTATGACGGTTCCCTCCTGGTTCGTTACCAGGGCCAGGTGGGATCGCCGCTCCTGGAGGGTGGTCACCGCCTCGGGGACCTGGGTGGTGCAGGGCAGCTTGGGCAGTGGCCTGGCCAGGTCGCCGGCCGTGCTTCCCGGGGTCAGCAGGGCGTCCCGTACGTGGAGTGCCTGGTCGATGCCCGTGGGGCTTTCCACGAGAAGGCGGAGGTGGGCGCTGCCCGCCGCCGTCTTCCTGATCTCGGTCGCCGTCGCCGTCGCCTTGACCTTGATCGCCTGGTCGATGGGGACCATGAGGCGTTCGATGCCCTCGTCGTCCAGGCGGAGTGCTCTGGTGAGGAGGTCGTGCTCCTCCCGGTCCAGCAGGCCCATCCGGCCCGACTCGCCCACCAGCAGGGCCAGCTGGCGTGGAGTTCTCGTCGTCGCCAGTTCGTCTCTCGGCTGGACGCCGAAGAGGTGGAGTATCAAGTTGGTCACCGCGTTCAGCGCTGAGAGCAGCGGGCGCATGACCGTGGTGAAGGCCCTGAACGGGAAGGTCAGGATCAGGGCCGCGCGCTCGGGATGGGTGAGCGCCCAGCTCTTCGGGGCCATCTCGCCCACCACCATGTGGAGGAAGGTGACCAGGGCCAGCGCCAGCGTCAGGGCTATGGGCAGCCGCAGGGCCTCGGGAACGCCGATGGCCGCGAAGACCGGCTCCAGATAGTGCTCGATCGCCGGCTCGGTCACCTGGCCCAGGCCCAGCGTGCACAGGGTGATGCCGAGCTGGGCGCCGGCGAGCATGAGGGACAGGCGGCGGCTGCCGCCCGCCGCCGACTTGGCCGCCAGCCTGACCAGGCGGTTGCCGCCCGTCGCCATCTCCTCCAGGCGGTGGCGCCTGGAGGAGACGAAGGCGAACTCGGCGGCCACGAACAGGGCGTTGAGCGCCAGCAGGGCGAGGCTGATAATGATCATGGTCATCGGCGGGTCGCCTCCGCGTGCTGGATGGGGGTCAGGCGCACCCATTCGGGTACGCGGCGGTTCAGCGACATGACCGTGAGCTCAGCCAGGTGCTCCTGGTCCTCTTCCGCGAACGGGTCCTGGTTGTCGGGCACGACCGGCACCGTGACCGTGTCGCCCGGGTTCGGCATCCGGCCCAGCCTGGCCAGGACCAGACCGGCGAGAGTGTCGTAGTCGTCGCTCTCGGGCAGCGAGACGCCCGTCGCGCGTTCGACCTCGTCGAGCCGGAGGGTGCCGGGCACCTCCCAGACGCCGCCGGGCTGCTCGACGGCGCCGGCCGGCTCCGGGTCGTTCTCGTCGACCAGCTCGCCCACCAGCTCCTCGGCCAGGTCCTCGACCGTGATGACGCCGGCCAGGCCGCCGTACTCGTCGATGACGAGGACGATGTCGTCCTTCGCCGTCCGCATCCGGTCGAGGACGGCGGGCAGCGGGACGGAGTCCGGCACCATGAGGGCGGGCCGGGTGATGCGGGCGATGTCGCCGGTCTCCAGGCCGGAGGCCAGCAGTTCGCGTACGCCCGTCACGCCGGCGACGTCGCCGTCCTCGCCCAGCACCGGGTAGCGGGAGTGGCCGCAGGTGCGCATGACGTCGAGCAGGTCGGCGATGGGTTGTGAGGTGCGCAGGGCCACCACCCTGGGGCGAGGGACCATGATCTCCTCGGCGGTGCGGTCGCCGAACTCCAGGGCCCGCTCCAGCAGGTCCGACAGCCGCGGCGGCAGCTCGCCCGCCTGCGTCGACTCCGCGATGATGCGGGAGAGCTCCTCCGGGGTCGCGCCGTGTTCGACCTCCTCCACCGGCTCGATGCCGACCCGCTTGAGCAGGCCGGTGGCGGCGGAGTCGAACAGCTTGACCACCGGGCCCACGACGGCCAGGTAGACCAGCGTCGAGGAGGCCAGGAACTTGGCCACCGGCTCCGGCCTGGCGATGCCCAGGTTCTTCGGGGCCAGTTCGCCGAAGACCATCTGCACGACCGTCGCCACGAAGACGCCGCTGGCCACGGAGACGCCCGTGATCATGGCGTCGGGCAGGCCCGCGTCGGTCAGCCACGGCCGTACGATGACGGCGATCGCGGGCTCGGCCAGGAAGCCGACCAGCAGCGCCGTCACCGTGATGCCCAGCTGGGCGCCGGAGAGCATGAAGGACAGGCGGGAGGTCACTTGCAGCGCCTTCTCGGCGGCGGCGTCGCCCGCGGCGGCCTGCTCACGCAGCAGGGACCGGTCGGCGGCGACGAAGGCGAACTCCTGGGCGACGAAATAACCGGTCGCGGCGGTGAGGAGCAGGAGGGCGAGAAGCCCGAGATAGGCGCTCACCGGAGTGAGCCCTCAGAGGAACCCGTGCCCGAGCACGGGCGAAGATCCCACGGGTCCGGATCGGACACGATCATCCCTTCGATAGACATCGTCCATAACCGTAACGACGCTGTTGGCATCTATGTTTCCGCAGTGACTCTCAGCTAGTTCCGCGTACTTTTCCGTGGGAAAACCTTGCCGGAACGTCTTCACTGCTGAGGGGTTCGACGTAGCGTTTATGACAAAGCGAAGGGAAGTAGGCGAAGTGACTGAGGACGACCGTACGCGGGCGATGCGCTCACCAGGCGACGGCCGCCCGCTGCCACCACGGCCCGGCGACGTGCCGCGTTCGGGTGGCGCGCCAGCGCACCGCATGCCCGCGGCAGGCCCCTCGGGAGGCCCTGCGGGCAATCCCGCGGCGCCTACGCACAAGCTTCCCGTCGTGGGCTCCCCCGGGCCTCAGCCCGGGGCCCCTGAGGACCAGCAGCGGGGTGCCGGCTCGCGGTCGCGGGTCTACGGGCGTCAGCGGTCCGGGCAGAGCCCGGTCAAGCCGTTCGGGTCGCGGAGCGACTCCGGTGAGCCGGCTCCGCGACGGCCGCGCAGGAAGATCTCCTGGAAGATGGTCGTCGGGGGTCTGGCGGGGTTACTGGTCCTGCTGCTGGTGGCCGCGATCGGCATGTTCTTCTGGATCGACTCGCGGCTGGCCGGCATCGACGGCGTGCTCGACGACTACGAGGGGCGTCCCGGCGACACCCCCGGCACCAACTGGCTGCTGGTGGGCTCCGACAGCCGTAAGGGGCTGAGCGCGGCCCAGCGCAAGAAGCTCGCCACCGGGCGGGCCGCCGGGCAGCGCACCGACTCGATGATGCTGCTGCACATCCCCGAGGGCAGCGACAAGCCGACGCTGGTCAGCCTGCCGCGCGACTCGGCCGTCACCATCCCGGGCAGGGGCCGCGACAAGCTCAACTCCGCGTACGCGCTGGGCGGGCCCAAGCTGCTGGTCCGCACCGTGGAGACGGTGACGGGGGTGCACGTCGACAACTACATGGAGATCGGCTTCGCGGGCTTCGTGGACATCGTGGACGCCGTCGGCGGCGTCGAGATCAACGTACGCGCGGCCGTCAACGACCCCAAGGCGGGGCTCAAGCTGAAGAAGGGCCCCCAGGTCCTCACCGGCTCGCAGGCGCTCGGCTACGTCCGCACCCGCAAGGGCGGCGCGCTGCCCGACTTCGAGCGCACCAAGCGGCAGCGGCAGTTCCTCGGCGCGGTCGTGAAGAAGGCCGCCAGTCCCGGAGTGCTGCTCAACCCGTTCACCGCCATCCCGCTGGCGATGAGCGCCACCGACGCGGTCGAGGTCGACTCGGGCACGGGGGCGTTCAACATGCTCTCCCTGGGGCTGGCCATGGGTGACAGCCCGGTGACCACGGTGGTGCCGTTCGGCGGCAACGAGACGGTCGCGGGCGGCGGTGCGGCCGTCAAGTGGGATCGCACCAAGGCGCTGGCGCTGTTCAACGCGCTGAAGGAGGACAAGCCGGTGCCGAAGGACATCCTGGACGCCGGATGAGTCTGCGTCAGGGATGGGCTTAACCTCCTGACCATGAGCATTTCCGACAAGCTTCATGCCATCGGGCGGCCCCTGCTCTCGGACCAGCTCGCGCACCCGACCGTGGCCGGGATCGGGCGTGGCGACCTGCCGGAGCAGGTGTTCCGTTCGTGGCTGGAGCAGGACTACCTGTTCCTGCTGGACTATGTACGGGTCTTCGCCCGGCTGGCCTGGCAGGCGCCCGACGGGCATCTCGGCGACCTGGTGGATCTGGCGCACACCACCTATCACGACGAGCTGAGCCTGCACCGGTCGATGTCGGCGGGGTTCGGGGCCGATCTGGAGGGGGCGGTGAAGGGGCCGGCCTGCGCGGCGTACACGCGGTTCCTGCTGGAGTCGGCGGCGACGTACGGGGAGGGGCTGGCGGCCCTCTATCCGTGCATGTGGGGATATTCGAGTCTCGGGCAGATATTGGCGGAGAATCCGCCTGCTGAGCCGAGATATCGGGCCTGGGTGGACACGTACGCGGACCCGGGGTTCGCGGCGCTGACCGAACGCATCGCGCGCATGATCGACGAGGCGGATCCGGCTCCGGAGCGAGCGGAGGCCCTGTTCAGGGAGGGGATGGCGCACGAGCTGGCGTTCTGGGACGTGCCGTAGAACAGTCGGTGGCGCGTCGTAGTCTGGTGGCATGCCCGAACTTCCCGAGGTGGAGTCGCTCACCCACTTCCTGCGCGAGCGGGCGGTGGGCCGCACGATTCTGGGGGTCGACGTGGTCGCCTTCCAGGCACTCAAGACGTTCGATCCGCCGGTCGGCGCGCTCGGCGGGCTGACCGTCACCGGCGTGACCAGGCACGGCAAGTTCCTCGACCTCGACTGCGACGGTCTCCATCTGGTCATCCATCTGGCCCGCGCGGGGTGGCTGCGCTGGCGCGACGACCTGTCGGGGGCCAAGCCGGTGCGGCCGGGGAAGGGGCCGCTGGCGGTGCGGGTGCGGCTGGCGCCCGACGACGAAGGGCTGGCGCCGGGGTTCGAGCTGACGGAGGCGGGGACGCAGAAGCGTCTCGCCGTCTATGTCACGAAAAATCCGGACCAAGTGCCCGGTGTCGCCGCTCTCGGTCCCGATCCCCTCGCCGACTCCTTCACGGTCGAGGCGCTCAAGCGCATCGTGGGCGGCAACCGCACCCAGATCAAGGGGCTGCTGCGCGACCAGAAGGTCATCGCCGGCATCGGCAACGCCTACTCCGACGAGGTGCTGCACGCCGCGAAGATGTCCCCGTTCAAGATCGCCGGTAGTCTGACGGACGCCCAGATCGCCGACCTGCACGAGGCCATCGTCACCACGCTGGCGGACGCGGTCGAGCGGGCCCACGGGCTGGCGGCCAAGGATCTGAAGGCGGAGAAGAAGTCGGGGCTGCGCGTGCACAACCGGGCGGGGCAGCCGTGCGACGTGTGCGGCGACACGATCAGAGAGGTGTCGTTCGCCGACTCCTCGCTCCAGTACTGCCCCACGTGCCAGACAGGCGGCAAGCCGCTGGCCGACCGCCGCCTGTCCAAACTGCTCAAATAGCCGCCTGGCCATTGACCGCGTGCCCGGGTGGCGGAGCCGGCCCCCGCGGGCTCAGGCGGCGCTGAGGGCGCGGTCTCTCGTCCGGGGGCGCAGAGCGCTCACGGCGACCAGCGCGCCCAGCAGCGTGGCCGTGACGGGCACCAGCAGCGCCGTGCGCATCGCGGCCAGCCCGGCCTCGGGGTCCGTGCCGCCGCCCAGGGCGGCCACGTTGACCGCGGTCACCATCGACAGGCCCAGCGCCGCCCCGAACTGGAACGAGGAGTTGATCAGCCCGCCGGCCAGCCCCTGCTCGTGCTCGGCCACCCCGTCCGTGGCCACGATGGTCACCGGGCCGTAGACGAAGGCGAACATCAGGCCGATGAGCAGCATGGAGGGCAGCATGGCCGCGTAGGTCCAGTCGAGCCCCACGCCCAGGAACAACGCGTAGGCCAGCAGGCCCGACAGCAGGCCGCCGAGCACCACCCTGGCGCTGCCGAATCGGTTGACCAGCCAGGGGGTGAGCACCGGGGCGATCACCACGTCGACGGCCGCCGCCAGCAGGGCCAGGCCGGTCTGGATGGTCGACCACCCGCGCAGCTCCTGGAGGTAGATCGTGACCAGGAACTGGAAGCCGAAGAACGAGGCCGTGAGCATGACGGCCATCACGTTGGCGCGGATCAGGGTGGCCGAGCGCAGCAGGCCGAGCCGGACGAGCGGGCTGGCCGACCGGCGCTCGACGGCGGTGAAGGCCGCCACCAGGGCCAGGCCGCCGGCGAAGGCCGCCACCGTGAGGGGCCAGCCGTCGGCCGGGTGCTCCAGACGTACGACGCCGTACGCCAGCAGCATCATCGCGCCCGTGATCGTCACCGCGCCCATCACGTCGAAGCCGCCCGCCGGACGGTCCTCCCGGACCGGCTCCCTGATCAGGGGGACGGCGGCGATCAGGATGAGCAGCGACATCAGCACGGGCGCGAAGAACACCCAGCGCCAGCCGATCGCGGTCAGCAGGCCGCCGGCCACGAGCCCGAGCGCGAAGCCGCCCGCCGCCGTGCCCGCGTAGATGAGCAGGGCCTGGTTGCGCAGCCTGCCCTCGGGAAAGGTCGTGGTGATCAGCGAGAGCCCGGCGGGCGTCAGGAACGCGGCGGCCACCCCCGTGACGAACCTGGCCAGCAGCAGCACCCAGCCCTCGTCCGCGAAGCCGCCGAGCCCGGAGAAGACCAGGAACACCACCAGCCAGAGCAGGAACATCCGCCGCCGTCCCAGCAGGTCGGCCGCCCGGCCGCCGAGCAGCATGAAACCGCCGTAACCGAGCACGTACGCGCTCACGACCCCGCTCAGCATGCCCGTGGACAGCCCGAGGTCGGCCCTGATGGCCGGAAGGGCGATGTTCAGCATGGCCACGTCGATGCCTTCGAGAAAGATGGCACCGCACAGAACGATCAGCACACCCCACGATCGGGCAGGCACGGACATCTCAGACCCCCGGTTACTTCTCTGCATATCGGTTATTTCTTGTAACCGGTCACATCATGAGTCACCATGGGAGACGATGGAAGACGGCACTTTCGAATCACTCGGTTACCGCGAAGGCACCATGGACGACTACGACGTTCGGCAGTGGGACACCCGCGAGGACTGCGAGGTCCGGCAGATCCTCGATCGCATCGCGGACAAGTGGTCGCTGCTGGTGATCGCCCTGCTCGACTGCGAGAGCCTGCGCTTCACCCAGCTGCGCCGCGAGATCGACGGCGTCAGCCAGCGCATGCTCAGCGTCACCCTGCGCCAGCTCGAACGCGACGGCCTGGTCAGCCGCACGGTCCACCCCGTGGTCCCGCCCCGGGTCGACTACGCGCTGACGCCGCTCGGCCGTACCCTGCACGAGACCATCAAGTCCCTGGTCACGTGGACCGAGGCGCACCAGCAGGAGATCGCCGCGGCGCGTGCCGCCTACGACCGGCGACGCGAGATGATGGAGGCATGACCGTTCCCGAGATCGAGGCCAACGCCGTTCCCGCCGATGCCTACCTGCTCGACGTCCGTGAGCAGGACGAATGGGTGGCGGGGCACGCGCCGCAGGCCGTGCACATCCCCATGACCCAGATTCAGGGCCGGGTCGACGAGGTTCCCGCCGACACGACCGTCTACGTCGTCTGCCGCGTGGGCGGCCGGTCGATGCAGGTCACGGCCTGGCTCAACCAGCTAGGGCGCGAGGCGATCAACGTCGGCGGCGGCATGCAGTCGTGGGAGTTCGCCCGCCGGCCGATGGTGAGCGAGACGGGGCAGGAGCCGTTCGTCGCCTGAATCGGGGGTAGGGCAGCAAGTCGCCCACTATGGCGGTTCTGCCGCCATTGAGGCATGATGAGGGCGCAAACTACACATTGTCGCGGGAGCTCGGGGTCGCCGGGCTGAGAGGGCAGCACGTTCCGCTGCCGACCGCCGGAACCTGTCCGGATAATGCCGGCGTAGGGAGTGTGCGATGTCGCACGGCGTCGAAGAAGTTCCGCTGACCCTCGAAGGCGAGCCCCCGAAGACCCTGGGCGTGCTCGATCAGGGTGCGCTCTGGGCGAATCTCGGAGTGAGCCTCCTCGGCTTCTCCGGCGCCCTGTTCCTGATCAACCCACTGGGCGACGCCCCGCTCACCCTGGGCGCCGCGCTCGTGGCCACGGTGGTGGGCAGCCTCATCGGCACCGCCATGGTCGGCCTGTCCGCCATCCCCGGCACGCGTACGGGGCAGCCGGCCATGGTGCTGCTGCGCGGCCTGTTCGGCGCCAGAATCTCCTACGTGCCGACGGTGCTGAACATCGTGCAGATGCTCGGCTGGGGCGCCTTCGAGCTGTGGGTGATCGCCAAGGGCGCCACGGCGATCTTCGGCTCGGTGCCGTACCAGGTGTGGGTGATCGTGGCCGGGGTGCTGACCACCGCGCTGAGCATCTGGCCGCTCGGCTCGATCCGGCTGCTGCGCCGGTACGTCACCGTCGGCGTGATCATCGCGATGATCTGGTTCACCGTGTTCTTCCTGCGTGAGGCGCCGCCGCAGACCGGCGGGACGTGGACGGCCTTCCCCGCCGCGGTCGACTACGTGATCGCGCTGTCGGTGTCCTGGGTGCCCATGGCCGCGGACTTCGCCCGCCACTCGCGCTCCAGCAGGGCGGCCTTCACCGGGGTGGTCGGCGGCTACACCCTGGCCCAGGTCGCCTGCCTCGGGCTGGGCGTCTACGCGGTGGCGATGGCGGGCGTCGCCCAGGTCCAGGCCGACGGGACCTCGGTGTTCAGCCCGTTCGTGGCGATGCCGCTGGGCGCGCTGTTCTTCGGCATCCTGGTCCTGCGCGAGACCGACCAGTCCTTCGCCAACGTCTACTCGACCACCGTCTCGCTGCAGAACCTGCTGCCGCGGATGGACCGGCGTGTCTTCTCCGTCCTCATCGGCGTGCTCACCGTGGTGATCGCGCTGCTGGTCGACGTCACGTCCTACGGCGCGTTCTTGGGCGTGATCGGGGCGGTGTTCGTGCCGATGTTCGCCGTCCTCGCCGTGGACTACTTCGTGCTGCGCCGCGGCGAGAGCTGGAACACCGCGCAGGACGCGCCCTCACGCTGGTCGATGCTGGTGCCGTGGGCGCTCGGCTTCGCGGCCTACTGGCTGACCACCTCGACGCCGACGGTCGAGGCGTGGGACGGGCTCTGGACGAGCCTGCGCGAGGCCATCGGCTTCACCCGGCAGACCTGGATGAACGGCGCGCTCGGCGGGGCCTTGGTGGCCGCGCTCGTCACGCTGCTCATCGGCCTGGCGCTGCGGCGGCCCGCTGTTCGACGTTGAGCAGGTGCTGCTTGGCGACGGACCCGCCGGCGTAGTCGCCGAGCGCGCCGTCCTCGCGCACCACCCGGTGGCAGGGCACGATCACGCAGACGGGGTTGGAGGACAGCGCGTTGCCGATCGCCCGCAGCGCGCGTGGCCGGCCGATGCTCTGGCCGATCTCCTCCAGCGTCGTGGTCGTGCCGTAGGGGACGGCCATCGTCTTCTGCAGCACCGTGCGCGCGAACGACGTCGCCAGCGCCAGGTCCACCGGCAGGGTGAACGCGCGCAGCCGGCCTGAGAAGTAGGCGTCCAGCTCTCTGCGGACCGGGTCGAGCCGTCGCGCGTCGGGCCCGATGAAGCTGCCCACATGCCTGCTGACCAGCTCGAAGACGTCGTTCTCCGCCTCGAAGCTGCACGCCGCGACGCCCTTGCCCGTCACGGCCAGCACCAACCGGCCCACAGCCCCGTCATAGGTGCCGAAAGCGATGTCGGGCGGCGTATCACCTCGATAGGTGCTAGAGGTCACACGCAGCAGGGCATCGAGATCGTTGCTCGACATACCCTCAACCTCCACCCGCCGGAATCACCGTGACCGCAGCGTATCGGACGGATCGCCCGACGCACCCACCGCGCCACGTGCACTATGGAGTAGTGGGGGACGAATGGGCCGGTAGTGACGATGAGATCGCTCGCGCGGCGCTGGACAGCTCGCCCAACGCCGTCGTGGCGCTCGATCGGGACCAGAGCGTCCTGGTCTGGAACGCCGCCGCCGAGCGCGTGTTCGGCTGGGCGGCCGAGGAGGTGCTGGGGCGCAGGGCGCCGATCGTGCCCGGCGAGCTGACCGCCGAGCACAACGCCGTCCTGGAGCGCGTCCGCACCGGGGAGCCGGTGTCGCTGCGCACCAAGCGGCTGCACAGCGACGGCGCCCTGCTCGACCTGCGGGTCGACATCAGCGCGCTGCGGCTGGGCAGCGCCGTGGGCGGCTACGTGTGCGTCTACCACCCGGCGCGGGCCGACGAGCTGGCCAGGAACCGGATGGCGCGCCGGGCCAGGCTCGTGCGCCGGCTCACCGACGTGGTCGGCGACATCAACTCCGAGCTGGAGCTGTCGGCCGTGCTCGACCGGATCTCGGCCAACCTCACCGAGCTGACCGGGGCGGACGCCGGCGGGTTCGTGCTCATCGAGGGTGACCGGCTGCGGCTGGTGAGCACGTACCAGCTGCCCGACTCGATCAGGGGCACCACCACCGACCTGCGCACGAGCCTGGTGGATCAGCTCTTACGCACCGGCAAGACCGTGATGCTGGAGTCCGACGGGCTCGGCGACCTGGTGTGGGCCCGGTTGCGCGGCCTGCACACGATCGCGCTGGGCCTGGCCGCCGTGGGCGGGCGGCCGTACGGCGCGCTGTACGCGCTCTTCGCCCGGCGCAACCCCGGCCACCTGGAGCTGGAGCTGCTGGAGCTGCTGGCTGGGCACGCGGGCATCGCCGTCGGCAACGCGGTGGCCTATCAGGAGGCGGTACGCCAGCGGGCGCACGAGCGGGCCGTCTTCGACGCCAGCGCCGACGGCATCGCCGTGCTCGACCAGGACGGCCTGGTGGTGCGCTGGAACCCCGCGGCGGCCGGGCTGACCGCGCTGGCCCCCGAGTCCGTCATCGGCGCGCCGCCGCCGTTCCCCATGCCCAAGCCCGGCGAGAAGGTCACCTTCCAGATGGAGAACGGCAGGTGGCTGGACGTGGTGAGCGCGCAGATCGAGGAGACGGGCGAGGTGGTCGTCGACTTCCGCGACGTCACCTCGGCCAAGGAGCTGGAGGAGGCCAAGGACCTGTTCCTGGCCACGACCAGCCACGAGCTGCGGACGCCGATCACGATCGTGCGGGGCTTCGCCAGCACGCTGGACGCGCGCTGGGACAAGATGGCCGACCCCGAGCGCCGGGCCGCCGTGCACACGATCGCCGAGCGCTCCAGGTCGTTAGGTGAGCTCATGGACCACCTGCTGCTGGGGGCCAGGGCGGGGGCCGACGAGCTCAAGGTGCGGATCGAGAAGGTGGATCTGGCCGAGCGGATCGACGCGGCCACGCTGGGCCTGCCGGCGCTGTCGGACAAGCACCGGGTGGAGGTGGACATCGCCGAGGGGCTGCCGCCCGTCTTCGGCGATCCGCTGGCCACGGACATCATCCTCGGCCAGTTGCTGGAGAACGCCTTCAAGTACTCGCCGAAGGGCGGGCTCATCAGCGTCGCCGCCTGGCCGGACGACGACGACAACGTGGTGGTCGTCGTGGACGACGAGGGCGTCGGTATCGCCCCGCCTGACCGGGAGCGGATCTTTGAGCGCTTCGTCCAGGTGGACAGCGGCGACCGGAGACGGTTTGGTGGAGTGGGGCTCGGTCTCTACATCGTCCGCAGCCTCGCCCGAGCACAGGGAGGAGATGTGAGCGCTCATCCGCGACCGGAAGGGGGCACCAGGATGCGACTCGTGCTGCGATGCGCTTCCCCTATCGGATCCGACACACCGATGCGGTAACGAGGTGGTCACGGTTGAGCTGATCTATCGTCCAATGAGTACAAGCTGTGATCGCAATGCGGTTTCTGGGATCGAGTAACGGGGCATTTCGGTCGTACCGGGGAGTGTTCCCGCGGGGGGCACAGGTAACGGGGAGGTGGGTGTGTCGAGCGTGGTGCTGCTACCGTACGCGCCGTCCAGCGTCGCCGTCGCCCGCCAGCGTCTGAGCACAGATCTGCAGGACAGTGGGGTCTTCACCGCCGCGATCGACGACGCGGTGCTCGTGGTGAGCGAGTTGCTGAGCAACGCGCTGCGCCACGCGCACCCGCTGCCGTCCGGCATGGTGAGAGTGGCGTGGCTGCGAAGCGACGATCACGTAGAGGTGGCGGTGAGTGACGGAGGTGCGGCGACCGAGCCGCGCGCGGGCCGCCCGACACTGTCATCGCTCGGGGGCCGGGGGCTCGGCATCGTGGAATACGTGGCGGAGAGCTGGGGGGTCAGGCACGACGGTGACACGACGACGGTCTGGGCCATCCTGCCCGCCCCGAGCCAGACGGTGAACGGGCAGGTGGCGGCACTCAGAGAGGCCGGCTAGCGAGCACCGCGCGCTCCCCGGTGGCCCACGCCGTCGAGACGAGCAGATAGAGCCCGGCGGCCAGGGGGAGCACCAGCGCGGCCAGCACGGAGCCGTACGGCATCAGCCGCGTGATCTTCGACATCAGCTCGGGCCGCACGCCCGCGATCTCCTCCTGCCGGCCGGCGTTCGCCGCGATCAGCCGGGAAGACCACCACGCCACCGCCGCGACCAGCACGATGACCAGTACAAAGACCGTAAATGGCACGCTGACCAGACCGTAATTGGCCACAATGCCCGCCACCTGCTGACCCAGCGGAGCCCCCAGCAACGTGTGACCGGCCAGCGCGGTCGGATGCGTGGCCACCCGGAACATCAGCCACATGAACGGCAGCTGCGCCAGCATCGGCAGAATCCCGGCGAACGGCGAGCTGCCCTCCTTCGCGTAGAGGGCGTTGAGCTCCTTGGCCAGGCGCTCGGGATTGCGGCTCCAGCGCTTGCGCAGCTCCTTCTGCTTGGGCGCGAGCCGTTCGCGGATCTTCATCGTGCGGGCCTGGCGCACGTTCAGCGGGAGCAGGAGCAGCCGTACGGCCAGGGTGAACAGCACGATGCCGAGCGCGGCACTGCCGCCGGACATGCCGATGACGAACGTGACGAGAGAATCGATCATGAGCCCTGTTTCCTCGTGGGGTGTCTCGTGAACTGAGGGCTCACCCGTATGAGGGAGCCCCGCTTGACGGGAAGCGGGGCACGCCTAAGGAGCTCGTGGACGCGGGCGACCGGCCGCGTCAGGATCGCGCTGCCGCTGGAAGGCGGTGCGGCGCGCGTAGGACAGCGGGAAGCCCGGTGACTCTCCGCCGAGGACGGGCAGCAGCGTGGCCGCCCACGTGGCCAGTAGCAGGATCGCCACCATGGTGATCCCGACCAGCCACGGATCGAACAGGAACTGCATCAGTGTGAGCGGGAGGACTTGCTCACGACGGTGACCGCGATGAAGGCGACGAGGGCGATCACGCCGACGATCAGGGCCAGCTTGACCAGGCCTACCAGCATCGGCAGGAGGAAGTTGAACAGGACGAAGAGACCCAGCAAGGTCCCGACGACGAGCATGACGACTTTACCCATGAGGCAACCGTACGTCCTCGGCGGATGATCTGCGAGGCTTACGAACCAATGACGTGAACGCCGCCTCCTGGGGTTGTGGCCGTACGGTGAAGTGGTGAACACGCGCATCCTGGTGGTGGACGACGATCCCACGGTCTCCGAGGTCGTGGCGCGCTATCTGGAGCGCGACGGGCACGAGGTCGAGTGTGTCGGCGACGGCGCGGAGGCGCTGCGCAGGGCGCTGGCGAACCCGCCGGACCTCATGGTGCTCGACCTGATGCTGCCCAAGATCGACGGCTTGCAGGTGTGCAGGAAGCTCAGGGAACGCTGGCCGGTGCCGGTGATCATGCTGACCGCGCTGGGCGAGGAGATCGACCGGGTGGTCGGGCTGGAGACCGGGGCCGACGACTACGTGACCAAGCCGTTCAGCCCGCGCGAGCTGGCGCTTCGGGTGCAGTCGGTGCTGCGGCGGGCCCGCGGGGCCTCCGTCACCGGCGGCACCGGGGTGCTGCGTGACGGGGACCTGGTCGTGGACGTGGGCGCCCACGAGGCGCGGCTGCGGGGCGGCGAGGTGATGCTGACGGCCAGGGAGTTCGACCTGCTGGCCTACCTCATGCGCAACCCCCGGCAGGCCTTCAGCCGGTCGGCGCTGCTCAACCAGGTGTGGGGCTGGTCGTTCGGCGACTCCTCGACCGTGACCGTCCATGTGCGGCGGCTGCGGGAGAAGATCGAGCCCGATCCGACCGAGCCGCGCAGGATCGTCACGGTGTGGGGGGTCGGGTACCGGTACGAGCCGTTGGAGGGCTCCTGATGGTCGGTGCGGGCGCGTTCGCGGCGGCTGCCCCGGTCGTGGCGATCGGGGCGGGCCTGCGTGCGGCGGCTGCCCCGGCTGTGGCGGCCGGGGAGTTGCCGATGGTGGTGGCGGTCACGGCCGGGTTCGGGCTGCTGATCGCGCTGGCCGGCGTCTGGGTGATGTGGCGGCTGCGCACCCGGTCGATCGGGGTGATGCTGGCCGTGGTCGTGGTGGTCGCGGTGGCGGCCACGCTGGCCGGCGTCGTGGCGATCATCCAGAAGATGATCATCGAGGGGGAGATCAAGGACTTCGTGCTCAGCGTCGTCGCCGTCGGGGGACTCGTGGGATTGGGGGTGGCGTTCGTGCTGGCCAAGCGGGTGGTCGGGGAGAGCAAGAGGCTGATGGCCGCCGTACGCGACCTGCCGTTCGTGGCGCCCCAGGGGCTGCCGGCCGAGCTGCAGACGATCGCCAACACCCTGGAGGAGGCGTACGCGCGGGAGCGGGCCCTGGAGGAGGCCAGGCGGGAGCTGGTGGCGTGGGTGAGCCACGACCTGCGTACGCCGCTGGCCGGGATGCGGGCCATGGCCGAGGCGCTGGAGGACGGCGTGGTGTCCGACCCCGAGACGGTCGCCCGCTACCACGGCCAGATCAAGCTGGAGGTCGAGCGGCTGTCGGGGATGGTGGACGACCTGTTCGAGCTGTCCAGGATCCACGCGGGGGCCCTGCGGCTCTCGCGGGCCAAGATCGGGCTCGCCGACCTGGTCGCCGACACCCTGGCCGGCGCCGAGCCGCTCGCCAGGGCCAAGGGGGTGCTCCTCACCGCCGAGGCGTCGGCGGCCGTGCCCGTGGACGCCGACGCGGGGGCCCTGGGGCGGGCGCTGGGCAACCTGGTGGTCAACGCCATCAGGCACACGCCGTCCGACCGCGGTGTGGTGCTCAGGGCCGGCGTGGACGACGAGGGGATGGCCTGCCTGTCGGTCACCGACTGCTGCGGGGGGATCCCCGAGGAGGACCTGCCCCGGGTGTTCGAGGTGGCTTTCCGTGGGGAGGCCGCGCGTACGCCTACCGCCGATGGCGGGGCCGGGCTGGGGCTCGCCATCGCGCAGGGGATCGTGGAGGCGCACGACGGGATGATCGGCGTGGTCAACGACGGGCCGGGGTGCCGGTTCGAGATCCGCCTGCCCCAGATCGGCGGCTGACCACCGGCCGGACGCGCTCCCGCGGTCGTACCGGCCGCGTGTCCGTCGTTCAGGCGCGCTCGTCGTCGTGCCGGCCGTGCGCGCGCGGCGGTCGTCACCGCCGGTCAGGCGTTCTCCGGCAGGTCGCGGGTGGCGCCGAACGACTCCGACATGGCGCGAAACGTCGGGCACGGCCAGCGCCACATGCAGCTCCGGCAGCGCAGGATCGGGTGCGCGGTGTCACTCGTGATCCCGCCCGCGTCACGCGGCTGGTGCAGGTCGAGCAGCCTGAGCCCGAGCTCGGAGAACCTGAGCAGCTCGGTGCGGGCCCCGCCGAGGAACTCCAGGTCCTCGATCCCGAGCCGGGTGCGGATCGGCACGTAGCCCTCGTGGTTCACCAGGCCGCGCAGGCGGTCGGCTTCGTCATGCCATGGCGTCGCCTTCTCTGTGTTGATGAGGATGGCCTCCAGACGTTCACGGAGCCCCTGACGCTGAGGATCTTCGGGTTTCTCTGCGTTCATCGATGCGGGGCCCGTCGGTCGCGCCCCAGCCCCTCCCTCGCCGCGAAGATGTGCCGCTTCCGGTGTCACGCTGTCAAGCTTCGCGTACTCTCCGTTTTCATGGAGCCCAAACGGAGGACAAAAACCTGTGGTTCCCCTATCGGCGTGACAACGTGACCGGAAGCCATCGCCCCGCTAGCCTGCCCATGTGGAGCTCAAGGTCTCGACTCGATCACATGCCGGGTGCGCGCTCGTCGCCATCACCGGAGAAATCGACCTCTATACGGCGCCCCACCTGCAGTCCGAGTTCACTCGGCTGCTGCAGGACGGGCCCAGCCGGGTGGTCATCGACATGTCCGCCGTGGATTTCTGCGACTCCACGGGGATGAACGTGCTGCTGTCGGCACTCAAACGCATGAAAGAACAGGGCGGGTCGCTCGAAGTCGCCGCGCCGCGCCCTGCCGTACGCAAGATTCTGCAGGTCACCGGGCTCGACTCGGTGTTCACCGTGCATGATGAGGTGCCGCAGGAATTCCTCATCGCCGAGGGATCATGACCGGATCGGCGGGCGCGGGCCGCGGCCGTTCCGCGATCTCGCGATCGGGAGGCGTGGAGAGCTGCCGTTCCACGGTTCCGCGATCGGCGGATGCGGAGCGCGGCCGTTCCGCGGTTTCCCGCAGGGGAGGTGAGGGCGCGTGAGCGGCGACACCGCCGTCGTCATCCCGGCCGTCAACGAGGCCGACCGGATCGCCTCGACGGTCAAGGCCGCCGCGGCCCTGCCGGGCGTCGATCTCGTCGTGGTCGTCGACGACGGCTCGTCCGACCAGACCGGACGGGTGGCGCGCGCGGCCGGAGCCCGGGTGGTGCGGCACAGCCGCAACAGGGGCAAGGCGGCGGCGATGGAGACCGGAGCGGAGGCCGTACGCCTCCTCGACGAGGACGCCGAGCCTCGCCACCTCCTCTTCCTCGACGCCGACCTGGGCGAGACCGCCCAGGCCGCGGCCCCGCTCATCGCCCCCGTACGCGAGGGCACCGCCGACATGACCATCGCGGTGTTCAGCACGAGGGTGAAGCTCGGAGGCCACGGCTTAGTCGTACGCCTGTCGAAGGAGGGCATCCGCCGGGCCACCGGCTTCGACGCCGCCCAGCCGCTCAACGGGCAGCGCTGCCTCACCAGGGCGGCCTTCGAGGCGGCCAGGCCGCTGGCACACGGGTTCGGCGTCGAGACGGCGCTGACGATCGACCTGCTGCGCAGGGGATACCGGATCGCCGAGGTCGAGGTGGAGATGGCCCACCGGGCGACGGGCACCGACTGGCGGGCCCAGCTCCACCGGGCCAGGCAGTTGCGGGACGTGGCGCGGGCGCTGGCCGCTCGCGAGCATCTGGTCGCCCACAACTTCGACAAGCTGCTGCGCCCCAAACGCTGACCCTGTCGCGTCCCGGGTCCGGTGATCTAGACTCACCGGCCATGACAGACCTGGACGAGCAGGGCCGTCCCGAACCTCCCATCGCCGCCGACGAGACCGGGACCCTGCTGGGCTTCCTGGAATTCCAGCGTGCGACCTTCGCGTGGAAGTGCGGCGGCCTGGACGCGGGCGCCCTGAAGGCGACCGTCGGGGCGTCGGCGATGACGCTGGGCGGGATGCTCAAGCATCTGGCGTACGTGGAGGACTACTGGTTCTCCCGGACGCTGCACGCCCGCGAGGGGCAGGCGCTGTGGGGCACGGTCGACTGGAAGGCCGACGTCGACTGGGACTGGCACTCGGCCGCCGACGATTCCCCCGAGGAGATCTACGCGCTCTGGGACGACTCGGTGTCCCGCTCACGGGCGGCGGTGGAGGAGGCGTTGGCGGGCGGCGGCGGCATGGGCCAGCTCGCCCAGCAGATCCGATCGGACGGGACGGCGCCCAGTCTGCGGTGGCTCGTCGTGCACATGATCGAGGAGTACGCCCGCCACAACGGCCACGCCGACCTCATCCGGGAGTCGGTGGACGGCCTCGTCGGCGAGTAGCCCGTCCACTTCGTACGGCCTCTTCTCCGAGTAGCCCGTCCACTTCGTACGGCCTCTTCTCCGAGTAGCCCGTCCACTTCGTACGGCCTCGTTGGCGAGTAGCCCGTGCACTTCGTACGGCTTCGTCCTGACCGATAGCGGCGGCGTCATCGGCCGTGATCCGGACCCGGTCGCACGGGCGAGACCGCCGTCCTCGACGCGGGGAACGCGTCGGGGAGGCGGTCTCACGTCATCTCACGTGCTGTCAGCGGCCCGTCTTCGTGGACCACAGCGGCGTCCTGCCGTCGTAGATCACCACGTTGCCGTCGTTCTGGACCTCCAGCCTGGCGCCCGGGTTCTTGCCGGTCTCGGAGTTCCACAGCGGCCTGGTGCCCAGGTAGACGACCAGGTTGCCGTCCTTCTGCATCTGCGCGGACGCGCCCGGGTTGCCGCCCGTCTTCGTGTCCCACAGGGGCTTGCCCGCCTTGTACAGCACCAGGTTGCCGTCCTCCTGCATGACGAACTGGTAGTCGCCGTTCTGGGAACGTACGTACTGGTTGGCCTTGAGGCTGAAGCCGGGCTTGAGCACGCTGATCGTGGACTGGCGGGTCCACACGGGCGACTTGCCGTCGTAGATGACCAGGTTGCCGTCGTCCTGCACGGCCAGGCGGGCGCCGGGCGTGTCACCGGTGTTGGAGGCCCACAGCGCGGTCCTGCCCCGGTAGACGACCAGGTTGCCGTCCTCCTGCATGGCGGCGAACGCGCCGGGGCTGTCGCCGGTCTGGCTGTTCCACAGCGGCTTGGTGCCGCGGTAGAGGACGAGGTTGCCGTCCTTCTGCTGCTGCAGGACGTACTCGCCGTTCGACGAGCGCACGGAGTCACCCGCCTGCAGCCGCTGCCCCGGGTTCAGCCACGTGGTACGGGGCCGCTCCTGGACCGTGGCCGCCTGGGCGGAAGCCGTGACCGCGGCCGTGACCATCGGGCCCGCGAGCGCCAGCACCAACGCGCCGGCGTAAACCGGGAACCTCTTCATGTCGTCGCTCCCACGAGTGCCGTTGTTCAGGACCTGTGGTTGTTCAGGACCTGTGTTGATCAGAGACGTGACGCTATCCAGCGCTCGCGGGACGACGGCTCACTTCAAAGTGTTTGAAAGTGCGCCGTCGGCTAACTTGCCGCCTACGCCGGGCGCTGGGCGGCGTGGCGCCCGCTCGTAGTCATCCACAGGCAAGCCCGTTATCCACAGGCGGGCCGGGTCTGGCCGTCACCGTTCCGGGAGTGTGCTGGAATTTCCCGGTGACTTCGGAGACGTGGCAGGAAAGGGTCAGAGGCCGGCTCGCCGGGCCGGCCATGGCGGCGATCGGCGTCTCGATCCTGCTGACGATCATCATCGGCCTTCTGGGCCCGTCACCGATGGTTCCCGCCCTGCCAGGGCCGGCCTGGCACCCGCCGTACTCGCTCGCCCTGGCCTCTGACCCCCACCTGGTGGTCATCCTCACCACCGCCGCCCTCATCCTCGGCGGCCTCGGCCTCCTCACCGCCCTGTACGCGACAAGAGCCCCTAACCACCCACCAATCCTCCGTGCCCGACCACAAGGGAAAGCCCGCTCCCGACCCCCCACGGAAGGACGACCGCAGGGAGGGCTGTTCTCCGATGGGGCGCGGGCACTGGTGCTCATCGGCTGCACGGCCGCCGCGATCCTGGCCTTCCTGCCCCCCTCCGGCTCCGGCGACCACCTCAACTATGCCGCGTACGGCCGCATGGTCACGCTGGGCCTCAGCCCCTACACCCACGGCGCGGCCGACCTGCCCGGCGACCCGATCGCCGACGCCGTGGAGAACCCATGGCGCGAGGAGCCCAGCGTCTACGGCCCGGTGGCCACCGCCCTGCAGGCGGTGGCGAGCTGGATCGGCGGCGACTCGCTCCGGCTGACGATCTTCATCCTGGCTCTGTTCAACGCCGCCGCCTTCATCGCGACCGCCCTGCTCATCGACCGCTGCACCAAGGACGACCCGGCCAGACGCCTGCGCGGCGCCCTGCTGTGGACGGCCAACCCGCTGCTGCTCTACCAACTGGTGGCGGGCATGCACGTCGACACCCTCGCCATCGCCTGCATGGTCGCCGCCCTCCTGGCCAGAAGCCGGCCGGTCGGCTCAGGTGTGCTGCTCGGCCTAGGGGTGGCGATCAAGGTCAACGCGGGCCTCGTGGCGCTGGGCCCGGCCTGGGAGCTGCGGCGACGTCCCGCCCGGCTGGCGCTCATGGCGGGCTGCGCGGTCGCGGTGGTGGCCGTGGGGTACGCGATCGTCGGGCCGGACGCGTTCGAGCCGATGACCCGGACGAGCAAGTCCATCTCGCACGTCTCGTTCTGGAAGCTCGTCCAGGGCTGGTTGCAGTCGATCGTGGGCCTGGGCAGCGCCTACCGGGGAGAGATCCAGATCGGCTCGCTCCTCCTGCTCACCCTCATCGCCTGGACCCTGCTCCGCCGCCACGCCCGCGCCTTCACCGGCCCCAGCCGCACGGACCCCCTCACGCAGAGGTCTTACCCTTCGCCCGGTGGAGGGCTGGAGGCGCCGGTGGTGGCGGCCGGGCTGATGGTGGCCTACCTGTTCGCGACGCCGTACATCCTGCCCTGGTACGACGGGCTGGCCTTCGGACTGCTGGCGCTCGTCGGGGCCTCGGCGCTCGACGGGTTCGTGGTGGCGCACCTGCTGGTCCTGTCGCTGGCCTACCTGCCCGCGCGGGTGGACGGGCCGCCCGCCGACCTGCTGTGGCTCAGGGAGGTGGTCAGGCGTCAGCTCGCCTGGGCTCTGCTCGCTCTGACCGTGGCGCTGCTGGTGTGGGCTTGGAGAGCTGCAGGGCGCGAACGCACGCCGCCAGCGTTAGCGGAACGGCCACGGTCAAGGCCATAGCGGGGATGGCGATGCCCGAGTCGTTCATCAGGAAGCCGACGAAGGCGCACGTCAGCGCGCCGAAAAGGCCCGCCCTGAGCGTCGGCGCCAGGCGGTAGGCCTGGCCGAGGGCCGAGGCGCCCCAGCGCGAAGGACGGGCCAGCACCAGGAACAGGAAGGCCAGCGCGACCAGCGAGAGGAGCGTCAATGACCAGTTCCCCACGGTTACGCCGATCATGGCGCCGAACTTGCGGCCGACGACGGTCCACGCCTCCCCGTCGATGATCTGCTGGACGAAGGTGCCCAGATGGGTGCGTTCCGAGTCCGGGCGCAACCAGTCGAACACGGAGAGGGCGCCCACCAGCGCCACCCCGGCCAGGCCCACGAGCAGGAGCCGGAGCAAAGAGACGCGCTTGCCCGACAGCAGGATCAGGAAGACCGCCAGACCGATCACGAACGCCGGCACACCACCGAAGTCCGCACCCCAGGAGGGCCATCCGTCCGCGAACACCGCGAACCCCCCGTACAGACCGCACAGGACCACCACCACGACCCTGGGCAGTCCCCGGCGCAGCAGCCACTGAGCCACCCCCGCCAGCCCCAGAACGGTGCCCGTGGTGTAGATGGCGAAGGCGATGTTGCTGAACCCGTAGAAGCGGCCGCCGGTCACCGGCTCATAACCGGACACCGCGTTGACCTGCAGTTTCGAGCCCGTCATGACATCGAGAAGGAGAGCGACCGACGTGACCGCGGAGACGACGGTGAGCGGGCCGAGCACGTCCGCCCGCCACGGACCGGCGAAGGCGGCGGCGGTGATGAGACCGGCGATGGCCAGGATCGTCACGATCACCGACACCATCGGCACGGGCAGGCTCCACCAGGGCACCAGCTGGGCCAGGAAGGTGGAGACGGCGATGGCGCCGCTGACGACCGCGACGATCTGCACGGAGACGAGCAGCTTGGACGTGCTCGCCTGCGGCCGTCCACCTCCTCCGGGGTCGCTCGCAGAAGCGGCTATGTCGCTCTCTGCCCGGGCAGCGGTGCTGTCTGCGTCACTCCCTGCCCGAGCGGCGGCGCTGTTCGTGTCGCTCCCTGCCCGAACAACAGGGCTGTCCGTGTCTCCCGCTGCCCGAGCGGCGGTGCTGTCCGTGTCTCCTGCTGTGCGAGCGGCGGGGGCCGTGTCACCCTCGGTTCGGCTGGTGCGGGCGTCCGAGTCATCCGCAACGCGAACGTCCGCCTCGTTCGCCGGCGGAACGCTGGAGCCGTACGTAGCACGATCACCCGGTTCGGCCGCAGTGCGGCCGGTTGTGCGGCGGCGGCGGAGGGCCAGGGCGGCGAAGGCGTAGAAGAGGAGCTGGATCGTGACGAAGACGGCGAAGAACGGGCCGCGTACCTCACGCAGGACCTGGCTGGCGAGGTCTTCGTCGGCGAGTTCGGCCACCGTGCCGGACGGCGTGGCAGGAGCGGCGCCGCCAGGGCGCCAAGGGCGGCCGACCACCGCGCGCTGGGCGGGCAGGCCCAGGACGTCGATGGCTGTGGCGGTCAGGTCGGTGATGGCGACGAGGCCGTCCTGGCGGGTGGAGGTGGCGGTGAGGAAGCCGTGCCGGTACGGCGGGCCGTCCGGCGAGGGGCCGGTGGCGATGGCGACGTGGAGGTGGGCGTTCGGGGTCACGTCGGAGACGCCGGCCACCAGGACCGTGGTGTCGGTGGGGAGCCGTCCGAGCAGGGCGCCGATCTGCTGGTCCGCTCGTTTCGTCGCCTCCTGGCGAGCGGCGGGGGTGAGTGAGGCGGGGACTCCGTACTCGTCGAGCGGCTGCTCCGCCCAGGCGTCCGCGAGGTCGGCGGCTTCCAGGACGATCAGGTGGTACGGAGTGGGGTCGCCGAGGGCAGCCGGAGTGGGGGCGTATTTAGCGATATTTCCTGACTTGTCGGCTGCGGCCAGCGCGGCACCCGGGCCGACGGCGGCGACCTTGCCACCGCTGTCCGTCACGAGTTGCCCCAGCGTGCCCAGCTGAGCGTTGTAACCGGTCTCCGCCTGGTGCGCGGCCAGGGCACTCCAGCCGGGAACCGTGGCACCGCCCTGCGGGGTGGGCTCGGGCTGCGGCGGCTCCGGGCAGCCCTTGCCCGCCGTACCTGCTCGCTGACCTGCCGAGACGGTCAGCCAGCCGGCGGTGGGGCAGGTGATGCCACGGTCGGGCGGCGGTACGGCACGCGTCGAGAGGGAGGCCGAAGCGCCTTGGGCGACCAGGCGCCACAGGTTGGGGGTCCTGGCCTCGTCCAGGTCGCTCCACTCCAACCCCGGCACGCCGACGATGACCACCCGCCCGGCCATCGCGGCCTGCGCCGTACCACGGCCGAAAGCGGAAGCGTCGGCGGCGGGGAGATGGGGGGAGGCGACCGAGGCAGCGGAGGCGAAGGAACCGGCGGGGGCCAAGGGGTCGGCGGCCGAGATGGCGGTGGAGGTGATGGAGGAGGCGGAGGAGCCGGACGCCGAGAGGGCGGCGGGGATGGCGGCGCGGGCGAGGGTGGAACTGGAGAGGGAGGTGGAGGAGGCGACCGAGGGAGCGGAGGCCCCGAAGGCACCGGAGGCGGCGAAGGTCCCGGGGGCGGTGAAGGTCCTAGGGGTGGTGAAGGTCGCCGAGGTGGCGAAGGGGCCGGTTTCGCTTGGGTTGGCCGCGTGGGTGCCGGCGTCGGAGGACGGGGTGGCTGTGGCGGGGGCGGCCAGGAGGGGGGTGAGGGCGAGGGCGAGCAGGGCGGTGGTGAGGGAGCGGGTGAGGTGGCGACCGAGGAAGGGGGAGGGCAGGCGGGGGCTGGGGTGGTGGCGCGCTCCGTGCCGGCCCTGGAGCGGGTGCGGCGTGGCGTTCGGCATGTACGGACTCCCCATGTGTGCCCCTCGATCAACAACAGCCACGGTAACGTGCCACACCGTGACAAGTGGCGAGGTGCGGGTGACGCAGCGGCAGTGGTGGGCGTGGGTGATCGTGGCGCTCGCCGTCGCGGCGGCCGTGGCGCCGCTGGTGCACGCGTGGCTCACCAATCCCGACGACCAACGACTGGTCGACCTGGACGTTTACCGTACCGGCGGGCAGATGCTGCTCGAAGGACGGCCGGTGTACGACTACGTCACGCCAGCCCCGCAGTTACTGCCGTTCACCTATCCACCGATAGCGGCCATGATGGCTGTGGCGCTGGCCGGCATGTCGTGGGCCACGGCGCAGTGGGTGTGGACGGTCGGGGTCTACGTGGCGCTGGCCGTGACGGTCGGGTTCTCGTTCCGGCAGGTGCTGGAGGGGCCCCGGCTGCGGAAGTACGCGCCATGGGTGTTCGGGCTGATCATGGTGGCGTGCGCGTACCTGATGCCGATCCGCGACCAGGTGCGGTTCGGGCAGGTGGACATCCTGCTGGTCGCCCTGTGCGTGGCCGACTGCGTGGCCAGGCGGCCGTGGTGGCCGCGCGGGTTCCTGATCGGGCTGGCCACGGCGGTCAAGCTGACTCCCGGCGTCTTCCTGATCTATCTGCTGATCACCAGGCAGTGGCGGACGTTCTTCATGGCGTCGTTCGCGGCGGCGGTGCTCACGCTGCTGCCGTTCGCGGTGATTCCGCAGGACGCGGCCGACTTCTGGTTCTCGGCGCTGCTCGATCCCGAACGTCTCGGCGCGAACGCGGCCACCACCAACCAGTCGATCAGGGGCATGCTGATCCGGCTGTACTGGCCCGACCTGCTCACCTCCGTGATCTGGGTGGTGGTCGTGGCCGCCGTCGGATGGTACGGGTTCAGGGGGGCGCGGGAGGCGTACCGGACGGGTGATCCGCTCACCGCGGTCGCGCTCGTGGGGCTGATGGCCGTGCTGCTGTCGCCGGTCGCGTGGATCCACCACCTGGCCTGGGTGGTCGTGGTGCTGGCCGCGATCGTGGGCGACGGCCGCGACCCGGTCAGGCTGCGCGTCGCCGCGGGGGTGTGGCTGTACTACGTGGTGCCGGTCCCGTGGTGGGGGGTCTCGCTCAAGGCGGCCGACATTCCGGGCGTCAGCCTGGTGCTGGGCAAGATCGTGCAGAACGGGTTCGGCCTCGGAGCACTGGCCCTGGTGTGGTTGTTGGTGTCCTGGCTGCCGAAACGCCGGGAGTCGGCTTGACTCAGCCATTACCCTCTGTGCCGTGCTCGTTACCACTTGGGTGATCGTGGGCGTTGTCGCCGGGGTCAGCGGCGTGTCGATCGGCTTTCTGGCGTTGCGGCAGGCCAGAGCCACGATGGAGGAGTGCCGGCGGCTGCTCGCCCGGCAGAGCGGTGAGGGTCTGAGCGATCTCAAGGCCATCCGGGACGTCGCCGTGTGCCGGTACGACGCGCTGTCCGAGATGACCGGGCGACTGTCGTTCTCGGTGGCGATGATCAACGGGCTGGGCGACGGGATCGTGCTGACGTCCATCAACGGGCGCAGCGAGACGCGCACGTACGTACGGCCTGTGGTCGGCGGGCGGGGGCAGCAGCCGCTGTCTCCGGAGGAGGAGGACGCGGTACGGGCCGCCCGTCTCGGCCTGGGCCCCTTCGTCACACCCCGCCCCTCCGAGACCTACTGACCGCCGGCGCGGCTGCCGCCTGGAGGTGTCGGTCACGCTGACCGACTTCCTTCCGAGAGCTGTCGACCGCCCGCGTCGGCCGTCGCCTGGAGAGGTCGATCGTGCTGACCGACCTGCTTCTGGGAGCTGTTGACCGCCGGCGCAGGTGCCGCTCGGAGGTGTCGGTCGCGTTGACCGCCCGGGCAGGTCACCGCCTGGAGCAGGTGGGTCGTGTTGACCGACCTGCCTCCGAGAGGTGTTGACCGCCCGCGTAGGTCGTCGCCTGGAGGAGGTCGGTCGTGCTGACCGACCTCCTCCCGAGAGCTGCTGTCCGCCTGTCCGGGGCATCTGACCTGCGGATACGCCGTGGGAAGAAACGGCCACAGGTGCTGTCCGCCTGCGGATACCCTGGACGCATGCCCAGACTCGCCTACCTCGGGCCGGAAGGGACCTTCACCGAAGAGGCCCTGCGGTTGCTCGACCCCACCGCCGAGCGGCTGCCCTGCGCCACCGTGAGCGCGGCGCTCAACGCCGCCCGCGCGGGTGACGCCGACGGCGCGGTGGTGCCGCTGGAAAACTCGATCGAGGGCGCGATCACCACGACGCTCGACGAGTTCGCCTGGGGCGAGCCGTTGCTGATCACCGCCGAGTTGCTGCTGCCGGTGCAGTTCTCGCTGCTGGCGCCCCCGGGCACCGAGATTCCGCACATCAAGCGGGTCTACACGCATCCCGCGGCCATCACCCAGACCCGTGCCTTCCTCGCGCGCGAGCTGCCCGACGCCGTCGTGGTGGCCGCGCCCTCGACCGCCGCCGCCGCGCAGGAGGTCTCACTGCCCGGCTCGCCGTACGACGCCGCCATCGCCGCCCGCATCGCCGGCGAGCACTACGGGCTGGTGCAGCTGGCCACCGAAATCGGCGACAGATCCGACACCGTGACCAGGTTCGTCCGGGTCGCCCGCCCTGGCGCACTGCCCGAGCCGACCGGCTCCGACCGCACGTCGCTGGTCGTCTTCCTCGCCGACGACCACCCCGGCGCCCTGCTGGAGATGCTGACCGAGTTCTCCGTGCGCGGGGTCAACCTGACCCGCATCGAGTCGCGGCCGACCGGGGGCGGCATCGGGCGTTACTTCTTCCACTTCGACTTCGAGGGTCACGTCGCCGACGCCCGCGTCGGGGAGGCCATCGCCGGGCTGCACCGGATCTGCGGCGAGGTGCGCTTCCTCGGCAGTTACCCGCGCGCTGACGGCCTCGCACCCCAGATCAAGCCCGGCACCTCCGACTCCGAGTTCACGGAGGCCGGCGACTGGCTGGCCAGGGTTCGAGCAGGCAAGGTCTGAGCGGGGCCCGGGGGACGCTTGGTCTTCGGACCGGAGGCGGCTCCAGATCGGTGGCTCACCAGGCATGCTTCCACCTTCGAGTCCACCGGCCAACGGGATGGTGGTCCGGCCTGAGCCCTACCCATCGAGCGGGATGACTCTCCAGCCTGAGCCCCACCCATCGGGCGGATGGCTGTCAGGCCTGAGCTCAGCTCATCGAGCGGGGTGAGTGTCCGGCTTGAGTCCGATTCATCGGGCGGATGGCTGTCCGGCCTGAGCTCCACCCATCGGGCGGATGGCTGTCGGGCCTGAGCTCAACTCATCGAGCGGGATGGCTGTCCAGATCGAGTCCAACCCATCGAGCGGGATGACTCCTTGCCCCGAGTCCGATTCGCCAATCGGAGGGGCTTCACCACCTGAGCCCGATCAATCGGACGACTTTCACCCTGGCCCGCCCCGCCTGACGAAGCGCCTTCCCAGCTCAGGGCTGGCCCAGCGACGTCGATCTGTTTCACCGAACCAGGTCCGGCGCGCCTACCAGGAACGACTCCCCGGGCTCGGGGCCGCCTCAGCGACGTGGACGCCGTCCCGCCGAACAAGGTCCGACTCGCCGACCTGGGACCACTGCCCATTGCTAGCCCGACCCGCCGATCTGGGACCACTCCCGACCGCCAGCCCGACCCGCCCACCAGGACGCCTCCCCGGGCTCAGGCCCGTTCCAGCGAGCAAGCCCGAACCAACCGGCCCTCGAAAGCGGGTCCGAGTCATCGTTCGAGGACCACTTGCCGACCGGAGCTGGTCCTGACCCGGGGAGGAGGCATTCGGGTTCAGGGCCGGGGTCGGATGAGTGTTCGGTGGCGTGGGTGGGAAAGCAGGGGCGGAACGCCTCCGTACGCCGGTAGCCTTTGTTTGTGATTGACCTGCGTACCCTTCGTGAGGACCCCGACCGGCTACGGGCGTCGCAGCGTGCCCGCGGTGAGGACGACTCGATCGTCGACACGCTGCTCGACCTCGACGAGCGCCGCCGATCCGCGCTGACCTCGTTCGAGTCTCTGCGCGCCGAGCAGAAGAGTATGGGCAAGTCGGTCTCCAAGGCGCAGGGCGAGGAGAAGGCCGCGCTGCTCCAGCGGGCCAAGGACCTCGCGGGTCAGGTGAAGGGCGCCGAGTCCGAGGCGGAGAAGCTGGCCGCCGAGCTGGACGGCGTGCTCCAGACGGTGCCCAACATCGTCGAGGAGGGGGCACCGGAGGGCGGCGAGGACGACTACGTGGTGCTCGAGACCTACGGCGAGCCCCGGACGTTCGACTTCGAGCCGAAGGACCATCTGGAGCTGGGCGAGGCGCTCGGCGCGATCGACATGGAGCGCGGCGCCAAGGTGTCGGGCTCGCGGTTCTTCTTCCTCAAGGGCGTCGGCGCGCGGCTGCAGCTCGGCCTGCTCAACATGGCCATGCAGCAGGCGATCGAGGCCGGGTTCATCCCGATGATCACTCCGGTGCTCGTCAAGCCGGAGACCATGCAGGGCACCGGCTTCCACGTCGCCCACGACAAGGAGATCTACCGGCTCCCCGACGACGACCTCTACCTGGTCGGCACGTCGGAGGTGTCGATGGCCGGCTACCACGCCCAGGAGATCCTCGCCGCCGACGAGTTGCCGCTGCGGTACGCGGGCTGGTCGTCGTGCTTCCGGCGCGAGGCCGGCTCGTACGGCAAGGACACCCGGGGGATCATCCGCGTCCACCAGTTCGACAAGGTCGAGATGTTCTCCTATGTGCGTCCTGAGGACGCCCAGGCAGAGCACAAGCGCCTGCTCGACTGGGAGAAGGAGATGCTGGCCAAGATCGAGGTGCCGTACCGGATCATCGACACCGCCGCGGGCGATCTCGGCATGTCGGCGGCCCGGAAGTTCGACTGCGAGGCGTGGATCCCGACCCAGGGCCGCTACCGCGAGCTGACCTCGACCTCCAACTGCACCGAGTTCCAGGCGCGCAGGCTGGCCGTCCGCTATCGCGACAAGGACGGCAAGCCCCAGCACCTGGCCACACTCAACGGCACCCTGGCCACCACCCGCTGGATCGTGGCCATCCTGGAGAACCACCAGCAGGCCGACGGCTCCGTGGTGGTTCCCGAGGCGCTGCGCCCGTACGTGGGGCTCGACGTGCTCACTCCTGGCAAGTGACCATCAGAGTCACGTGACTGGATCCTGGTGACCGGCCCCGCGTGACGGCCGACCTAGTTCCGAGTGATCGGACAAGGGCGGCTGGTCCGCGCGGCCGGTTTCGGGTGAGCGGATCCGGGCCGCCGGATCGATGTGACGGAATTCGGCTGACCGGATTCGTGTCCGTCGGTTCCGAGTGCGTGGGTGCGAGCCGCCGGGTCCATGCGACGGAATTCGGGCAGGCGGTTGCGGGTCGTTGGGTTTCGGGTGAGGTGGGTGCAGGTGACCGACCGGATCCGGACCTTGGGTGGTTCCGGGTGTGTGGGTGCGGACGGTCCATGCGACGGAGTCCGGACGCGCGGCTGCGGGTCGCAGGGTTAGGGGCTCGGGTCGCCGGACCCATGTGAGGGCTACGGCTGACCGGCTTGGGCTTGCCAGGTTCGGGGTGTGCGGATCCGGCCCGCCGGATTGATGTGACGGAAATCGGGTGACCGGATCCGGGCCTTCGGTTGTTGCGGGTACGGGGGTGCGAGCTGCCAGGTCCATGCGACGGACTCCGGGTGCGCGGCTGTGGGTCGCTGGGTTTTGGGTGAGGGGTGTCGGGTCGCCGGGACCTATGTGCGGGGCTACGGGTGAGCGGCTCGGGTTGCCGGGTTCGGGGTGCGCGGGTTCGGGGTGCGGGTGACCGACTGGACCGGGTTTCGGTTGTTGCGGGTGCGGGGGTGCGGGCCGCCGGGTTCATGCGACGGAACCCGGGTGGCCGGCTCGGGTTGCCCGTTTGGGGTGACGGGATCCACGTGGCTGGAACGAGGTGCGTGCCTTCGAGTGACTGGCCCAGGTCACCGGCCGCGGGTCACCGGGTCACCGGCCTGCGGTCACTGGCTTGGGGTCACTGGCTTGGGGTCACCGGCCTGGGGTGACCGGCCCGGGGTCACCGGTCGGCGGGTCACCGGTCTGGGGCCAGCTGGGGTTACCGGCCCGGGCCAGCGGGCTACCGGCCTTTGGGCATCGGATCCCCGGCCAGAGTCACCGGATCACCGACCCCAATCACCGGATCACCGGATCATCGGCCCGAGTCGCCGGATCGCTGGTCACCGGATTCGGTCACAGGCTCCGGGGGCTTCGGGCGACCGGTGCAGAGGGAGTCGGCCGTGCGAGGTTCAGATTCGGGGGACCGGATTGACGTGGGCGGTGAGGCCGGAACGGTTACTCGTCTGGGAAGGGCTTTGGTCGGCGGGTGTCGTGTCGGATGAGGGCGGCGCTCGTCAGTACGACGATGGCGGTCAACAGGGACGCGATGGCGACCGCTACCGAGTACGACTCGGGCGTCCCCTCGGCCCACCCCGCGAACGGCAGGTAGACGCTCCCGTACACCAGTGGTGCCCCCAGCACCCCGACAGCCGTCGCCACTGGTCGGGTCCGGCCCACCGCCAGGACGACGCAGATCACCCCGCCCGTCAGTACGGCGAGGAAGCCGAGGACGCGGAGCGGTAACGAGATGTCGTCGGACGGCGTCGGCCAGCCGTTGAGCAGGAGCAGCAGGCCCAGGCAGGCGGCCACCGCGGAGCCCGTGTACGCGCGGGTGTATCGGCGCAACCCCGCCCCCACTCCGCCGAACAGCACGCAGGCGGCGAGGAAGAGCGCCACGCCCCATTCGGGGCCCGTGTCCACTTCGGCCGTCCGGAGCCCCGGCCAGCCGATTCGCCGCCATGTGCCCGACGTGTCGCGGATCGCCAGCCCGTCCACGCCGTTCGCCACGACGACGACGTGCCCGCCGGGCCGCGCCTGGACGGCCAGGGCCCTGGAACGCAAGTCCGGGGCCTGACCCCCGTACTGCCTGGTCACCCGCTCCAGTGCGTCGCCGGTGACCTCCCAGGAGGGCCGCCATGTACGTCCCCCGTCGTCCGACTGCTCCACGCCCAGCCGGCCGGCGGTGATCCGGTAGCACCTCGTGGCCTGCCCGGGTACGCACTGGGCGCTCTGGGCCGGTCTGGGGTGGTTGTCGCCGGTGATCTCCGACCAGCTGAGCCCTCCGTCGTCGGAGATCCACGTGGTCCTCCCGTACGTGGGCACGCTGATCCGGCCGCCCGAATCCACCTCGACGGACTCGGCCGAATAAGGGGGCGTGGCGGAGGAGGTGGCGGTGACCGCGAGCAGGGCCAGCGGCATCGTCACGATGATCCGCCACCGGGACGAGGAAGGACGGCTGAGGCTGCGGGCGCGTACCCACCAGGCGAGGGCGAGGGCGGGCAGGGCCAGGAGGTCCGTAGGATCGGCCAGGACGCGCGAAGGGCCCGCGACGAAGGTCCAAGCCTGGGAGGCGAGCTCAGCGCCCGTCTCCGTGGTCTTCACGAGCGCGAAGGCCACGCCCGTCGCCAGGATCGCAGCCAGGTCCGCCCGGCGCCGCAGCAGTAGTGCCAGCAGGGCCGGTGCTACGACCAGGCCCGCGACGTCGCTGAGCTTGCCCGTGACGAATCCCGGCCAGGTGTGTTTGAGCAGGTGGTCGTTGATCAGCAGCACGAGCACCCCGGTAACGGTCACGGGGTGACACAACCACGCGTACCTCATACACAGGACGACCGCTGCGGGCCTCCGGTGGTTCAACGGTTACGTGAGTCGAGTCACAGCCGTGACCAACCCGACACCAGCACAGAAGCAGGCAAGTGTGATCTTCCCGAGCGTAGCGGTGCCGGTGCTTGCCTCAGCGGGAGCCGGGCTGGGCGGTACGCGGCCGCTTCTGGATGTGCCGCTACGACCTCCACCTAGGGCTTGCGAGGGTTCCGACTTCGGTGCCCTCCCCCTTGGGCTCGGAGGTGGTGGGCCAGGCCAGACCGGGACGAGACGGGGCGGGGCGGGCCATGACGAGACGAGACGGGGGCGGGGCGGGACGGAGCGGGGTGCGGGACGGAGCGGGGTAGGGCGGTTGCGGTACGCCGCCGCTTCTTGATGCGCCGCTATGAGGCCAGACGCAGGCATGATCGGCTTGGACGACGGGCGGACCGGCCCGGACGCCGGCGGGACCGCCCGATGCAGGCATGACCGGCCCGGACGTTCACGGGACTGCCCGACGCAGGTCGGGACCAGCCCGACGCGAGCGAGACCGGCGCGACAAGGCAGGCGTGATGGGCCAGACTTCAGCGGGCCACTCAGGCTCCAGCAGGACCAGCCAAGCTTCAGCGGGGCAGTCGGGCTCCAGTTGGACGACCCGGACCTCAGCGTGAGCGTCCTAATGCCGGCGGATCGACTCGGCACTGGTGGGCCTGGGGCCGAACCTCGGCCGGGGCCGGTCCGGCGCGAGCGGGATCGGCCCGATGCCGGTGGGATCGGCCCGGCCCGCTGGCAGGACGGGTCTGCCGCAAGTGTGATCAGCCAAGACGCCAGCGGAATCGGCCTCGACACCACCAGGATCGGCCCGATGCCGGTGGGATGGATCCGGCGCGCCGGCGGGACGGGTCTGCCGCAAGCATGATCAGCCCCCACACCAGCGGAACCGGCCTCGACACCACCGGGATCAACCGGGCACGGCTTGGCTGGGCCCGACCCGGGCTGAGCGACAGCGACTGCGGTAGCGGCGCGACCGGCCTCGGCATGATCGGGACCGGTCCAGGTACAAGCAAAAGACCGGAGCCCGCTGGAAGCGAACTCCGGTCTATCTCGCTGCTACAGGTTAGATGGCTCGGACCTGGGAGGCCTGCGGCCCCTTCTGGCCCTGCGTGATCTCGAACTCGACCCGCTGGCCGTCTTCAAGGCTGCGGTAGCCGTTGCCGACGATCTCGGAGAAGTGCACGAACACGTCCGGCGCACCGCCGTCCGGGGCGATGAAGCCGAAGCCCTTCTCGGCGTTGAACCACTTGACGGTTCCCTGAGCCATAAAAGCTCTCCCTCAGGATGTGAATCTATGGGACCCACACCTCGTGGGTCCCGGTGTGTCGTACAGCAAGCACCCGGGGTGGCTCAGACAAAGTCATGCTGGTTTTCACTACGGGATCAGCTAATACAACGCCATCACATCTAACACCATTCTGGAGCGTTGGTGTTCCCGTCCCAACGAAGATTTCTGTCAGGCGGCATCACCGGGCAAACTGGAACCTGTTATGCAGAGCCTTCCAGCACCGCGCCTAGTGGCCACCGACCTCGACGGTACCGCGTTGCGCACCGACGGAACCGTGTCTCCCCGCACGGTCGCCGCCTTCGGCAAAGTCGAGGAATCCGGGGCCGTCCTGGCGTTCGTGACGGGGCGTCCGCCCCGGTGGATGGGCGGTGTGGCGAGTGCGGTACGTCACCGCGGGCTGGCCGTCTGTGCAAACGGAGCGCTGATCTACGATCTCCATACCGAACGGATAGTGGAATCTCACCTGATCACGGTCGAGGTACTCGAGGAAGTCGTCGCTCAGCTAAGAGCGAACGTAACGGACCTCGTATTTTCGGTCGAGTACGAAGCCGGTTTTGCGCATGAGTCGGATTTCCTCCTGAGTGCCCAGGACAGGCGCCCGGGAGCCGTCGGGATCGCCTCGATGACCTCGCGTCCGTGCGCCAAGTTGCTGGCCCTGCATCCGGCCATGGGCGCGGACGAGCTTCAGGCCACGGTGGAGGAACTGGTGGGGCATCTGGTGACGGCCACGCACTCCAGCGGAAGGGGCCTGATCGAGATGAGCGCCCAGGGCGTGACGAAGGCGACGGCCCTGGCGGCGCTCGCCGGGCAGCACGAGGTCAAGCCTGCTGAGACCGTCGCGTTCGGTGACATGCCGAACGACCTGCCCATGCTGAGCTGGGCAGGTACGTCGTACGCGGTCGCCAACGCGCACCCGGCCGTGCTGGCGGCGGTCGATCACGTGACCGCGACCAACGACGACGACGGGGTCGCACGGGTGATCGAGGAGCTCTACGCATAACCTCCGCGACGGGGGCTACAGGTAGGGGCCGGAACCGCCATGAGGGCGCTGGGGGCCGCCGTCGTCGCCCTGCGGCACACCGGGCAGCGCCCTGCGCATCTGCTCCAGCTGCGCGCGGGCGGCCATCTGCTGCGCGAACAGCGTGGTCTGGATGCCGTGGAAGAGACCTTCGAGCCATCCGACCAGCTGGGCGTGCGCGATGCGCAGCTCGGCCTCACTCGGCGGCGTGCCGTTCTCGTCGGTGAACGGGAGCGACAGCCGCTCCAGCTCGTCGACCAGCTCCGGCGCCAGGCCGTCCTCGAGCTCCTTGATGGAGGACTCGTGGATCTCCTTCAGGCGCTTGCGGCTGGCCTCGTCGAGGGGAGCCGCGCGGACCTCCTCGAGAAGCTGGCGGATCATGCTGCCGATGCGCATCACCTTGGCGGGCTGCTCGACCAGGTTGGTGACCGAGCGGTCGTCCTCGCCACTATCGCCCTGACCTTGGAAGTCAGGGCCCACCACCACGATGTGGGGGGTGTTGTTGTCCTCAGCATTCATAACACTCACCGTACTAGCAGGATCTTGCCGACGTGCTCTCCGGAATCCAACATTCGGTGGGCTTCGGCGGCTTCCGCCATGGGCACCTCCGCGTAGATCACGGGACGTACGGCACCGGCTCCGACCAGGGGCCAGACGTTGTCGACGACGCTGCGGACGATGACGCCCTTCTCGTCCACGGGACGCGAGCGCAGCGCGGTGGCGTGCACGGAGGCGCGCTTGGCGAGCAGGGCGCCGAGGTCGAGCTCGGCCGTGCGCCCGCCCTGCAGCCCGATGACCACCAGCCGGCCGCCGGTCTTGAGCGCGCGCACGTTTCCTGCCAGGTATTTCGCGCCCATGATGTCGAGGATGACGTCGGCGTGAACCTTGTCCGCGAAGTCCTCCTCGCGGTAGTTGATCACCTCGTCGGCTCCGAGCTCCCTGACGCGCTCGGCCTTGGCGTCCGAGCCGACCGTGGTGACGACGTGCGCGCCGAGCGCCTTGGCGAGCTGGATCGCGAAGGTGCCGATGCCGCTGGCGCCGCCGTGGATCAGCAGCGTCTCGCCCCTGCGCAGCCGTCCGACCATGAACACGTTCGACCAGACCGTGCAGGCCACCTCGGGCAGCCCGGCGGCCTCGCGCAGCGCCACCCCTTCGGGGACGGGCATGACCTGCTGCCACGGTACGGCTACGCGCTCGGCGTAACCGCCGCCCCCGAGCAGCGCGCACACCTCGTCCCCCGGCTTGAACTGCTCCACGTCCGCCCCGACCTCGGTCACCACCCCCGAGACCTCAAGCCCCGGGTACGGTGAGGAGCCGGGAGGCGGCTCGTAGAATCCCATCCGCTGCAGGACGTCGGCCCGGTTCACCGCCGAGGCGGTGGTGTCGATGAGCACGTCGCCCCGCTCGACGCTCGGCTCCGGCACCTCGTGCCACTCCAGGACCTCCGGTCCGCCCGGCTTGACGATCTCAATGGCTCGCATGCGAACCACGGTAGCCGGGCAAAGAAGTTCTGGGTTGCCGAGCTGCGCCGGACCATGTGGCGTTAACCTGCAATGTATTTGCTGCCCCTTTAGACCCACCCGAGGGGGAACACGGTGGCAAGACACGATCGAGAAGAATCTCTCGAGGAACAGCTGGCCTGGCTCGACGCGATCAAGGAGACGGAGGAGGCGCCCGTTCCGGTCAGCGCCTCGGCCGCGGTCGCCGACGAGCCGGTCGCTTCGCCGTACCCCAAGGATCCATGGCAGCACGTGCCGCAGCAGCACGACACGCCGACGCCGCCGCTGTTCCGTGCGGCGGTCGACTCCGTGTACGGCCCCGAGGCCGCCGAGGACCTTCCCCAGGCGGAGAGCGAGGCCACCCAGTGGCTCGACCGGGCCGCGCTGCAGGAGAAGCCCGCCCCGAGCGCCGACGACCCCTTCCACGGCCCGCTGAAGCCGCTGCCGCGCCCCGACGACACCGACGCCTTCTCGCTGCCGCTCACCCCGCCGCAGCCGGCCGCGAGCAAGCCTGAGGCGGCCGGGAGCAAGGCCGAGGCGACGGAGGACGAACCGTGGCCGCACATCCCCGACTGGGCGCGGGAGTCCACGGAGAGCGAGGAGACGCGGCGTCCCGAGGCCGCCGCCGAGCCCGCGGACGAGGAGAAGGCGCGTCCCGAGTCGGTGGGTGCCGAGGCCGCACGTGCCGAGCCCGCGCGTGACGAGCCGGTCGTCACGGAGGCCAAGTCCTCGTGGGCGGACACCCAGCCGGGCGACGAGGCCCCGTCGTGGGCGCAGGACCAGCCAGGCGAGAAGCCGGCCGCCAAGGCGGGCCCGGCGGAGACGCCCTCGGCCGCCGACCGGCCGCAGTGGGCCGAGCCGTCCGAGACGCTGCCCCGGAGCGAGCGCCCGCAGTGGGGCGACCCCGAGCCGCGTTCCCAGGAGTCGTCCCCGTCGCTGCGTACGCCGCTTCACGGCTCCCAGGAGCCGCTCCACGGGTCTCAGGAGCGTGACGAGGCCGCGGAGCCCGAGCGTCTGGCGTGGAGCACCGAGCAGGCCCCCAAGTGGGGCGATGAGCAGCGGCTCACGTGGTCCGACGAGCCGTCCGCGTGGTCCGCCGAGCGGCCCTCCTGGTCGGAGGATCGTGCTCAGCGGGACGAGCAGCCGCAGCGGGACGACGACAGGTCTCAGCGGGACGACGAGCGTTCCTCCGGTGACGCGGTACGTTCCCAGCAGGAGGAGCCCCAGCGTTCTCCATGGGACGAGCCGCAGCGCTCCCCGTGGGACGAGCCCCAGCGTGCTCAGCGCGAAGAGCGGGAGGAGCCGCAGCGGGACGAGCCGCGGCGTTCGCGGAGGGCGCAGCAGCCCGAGAACCCCGCCAGGAGCGAGCCGTCCGAGCGGCCCCAGTGGGCCGACCAGCCGCAGTGGGCCGACCAGCAGGAGTGGCGGCCCGCCGAACGCGAGATCCCGCCCCAGACGCGGCCACGCCGCCGCCCGGCCCCCATCCCCGTCTTCACCGCCCCGCCCAGGCCCCCGGTCACCGGCCGCCCGACGGCGGAGAGCCTCGACCCCGAGTCCCTGCTACGCGGACGGCGTAACGCGCCCTCCAAGGGCTGGCGCCGCATCGTCTACAAGGCGTCCGGCGGCTGGATCAAGCCGGGCGAGCCCCCGGAGGTCCGCCGCCGCCGCGAGCTGCTCACCAGGGCCCGCACCCCGGTGACGGCCGGGCACCACCGGGTGGCCGTGCTGAGCCTGAAGGGCGGCGTGGGCAAGACCACGACCACGGTCGGCCTCGGCGCCACGCTGGCCTCGGTGCGCGGTGACCGCGTCATCGCCGTCGACGCCAACCCCGACCGGGGCACGCTGTCCGACAAGCTCGTCCTGGAGACCTCGGCCACCGTACGCGACCTGCTCAACGAGCGTGACCAGGTCAAGCGGTACGTCGACATCAGGGCGTTCACGTCCCAGGCCTCCTCGCGGCTGGAGGTGCTGGCCTCCGACCGCGACCCGGCGGTCTCCGAGGCGTTCAGTGGCTCCGACTACCAGGACGTCTCCCAGGTCCTGGAGAACTTCTACTCGATCTGCATCACCGACTGCGGCACCGGCCTGCTCCACTCCGCCATGGGCGGCGTGCTCGGGCTGGCCGACCAGATCGTGCTGGTCAGCTCCCCGTCGGTCGACGGCGCCAGGGCGGCCTCGGCGACGCTCGACTGGCTGGAGGCCCACCACTACGCCGACCTGGTCAAGAACGCCACCGTGGTGCTGTGCAGCGTCCGGCCCAGGTCGAAGTCGGCGGTCGACATCAAGAAGCTGGAGGCCCACTTCGCCGCCCGGTGCCGCGCGGTGATCAGGGTGCCCTATGACCCGCATCTGGAGGAGGGCGCGGAGATCGACCTCGACCGGCTCCAGGACGCGACGAGGGAGGCTTACCTGCAGCTCGCCGCCAGCGTGGGCGACGGCTTCGCGGGGACCCGCGAGTGAGCGGAGGGTGTGGGATTCGAACCCACGAGGCCATCGCTGACCTGGCCGCTTTCAAGGCGGCTGCACTCGTCCACTATGCGAACCCTCCCGTGCGGAAACCACGATAGCGGCTGTGGTGGCAGGGGTGTACGTTCAGGAGGTGGCGGATCTCAACGTCGAGGTGCAGCGCGGCGCCTGCCAAGCGCTCGTGCGCGTGAGCGGTGACCTCGACAAGCTCACGGCTCCGCTGCTGAAGGACTGCCTGGTGACGCTGTTCGCCGAGGGGCGCGTGGAGATCGTGGTCGACGCGGCCGAGCTGGAGTTCTGCGACTCCAGCGGCCTGTGGGTGCTGGTCGAGCACCAGCGCAGGCTGTCCGCGCACGCCGGGAGCTTAGGCATCGTCGGCGTGCACGGCGTCTTACAGCGGGTGCTCGACGTGACCGGGCTCAAGACCGCCTTCGACCGCGTGGTCCCCGCGGAGCTCTGAACAGGCCGAATCAGCCGCCGAACGCACCCGCGGAGCTCCGACCGCGCGAAAACAGCCGCCGAGCCAAGCCGCCGACCAAAGCCAAGCCGGGCCGAGCCGAGCCGCCGACCTCAGCTTCCGAGCTGCGACAGCAGCCACTTGGGGCCCACGGTCTCCGCGCCGAGCTCACCGACCCGCTCCTTGAGCCCCCGGTCCGCCGTCACGACGAGCACCCGCTCCCACGGCTTGGCCGCGCGTACGACGTCGACGATGGCGTCATCGCCGCTCCCCGTCGCCGCCACCACCTGGATCCCCGGTACGGCCGGAGCGCTCCGAGCCGCCCCCTCCACGACCGCCACCATCCGCGGATACCACTGCGCCAGCACGGGATGCGCCAGCCGCAGCCCGGACACGTCGTTCAGCAGCCGCGTCGCCGCTCCGAGCCGGTCGTTCCACCAGCCCCGCTCGGCCCGCGCCCCGACGATGTTGGCCACGTCGAGCACCAGGGTTTCGGGCCTGATCGCGCCCTGGATGTCGGTCCACGTGGCGGCGAAGCCGGGATGCAGCTCACGCTCGGCGATCTCGGGCAGCGCCACCCAGCGCAGCTCGGTGCTCTCGCCGTTGGCCGGCGCGGCGGCCAGCAGCTCGGCCGAGGCGGCGATCACCGTCTCGAACGTCCACCCGCCGTGGTCGTCGAGGTAGACCCCCTGCACCCGCAGCCCTTCGCCGCCGAGCGCCGCCTCCTCGCGGGCCTCGCGCAGCGCGCTGGCCACGGCGTCCTCGTGGCTGTCGCGGGCGCCGCCGGGCAGCCCCCAGGTGCCGCCGTGGTGACTCCACCACGAGCGTTTCTGCATGAGCACGTACGGCACGCCGAGCTCGTCGTGGTGGACGACCAGCAGCCCGGAGGCTCCATGAACGCCCCAATGCCGGTGCCCTTGCGCGCACTCGGTCCAGCCGTCGCCGTCCTTAGCTGCCATGACGGGATTGTCTCAGCCTCCGCCCTTGGAGAAATGCTGGTAATCCTTGGTGCCGGACCAGTAGCCGCCCCACTCCCAGCCGACGCGGGAGAAGGCCTTGACGACCTTGTCACCAGGGTTTACTACACCTTTACCGCTAACTGGCCGTTTGGCGAACTTTTTCGCATTCTGGTGTGCGGTGCTGCCACTTGCGGTGACATATGGGTTCTCGCGGGGATTGATGTCTATCGCTTCCCCGTAGGCGTGATTCGACCAGTTGCTCGAACCGGTCGCCGGGCGGCAGTTGAAGGCCGAGGTGTTGTCGGCGTCGATCGAGTCGTAGTCGTCGCCCTTGTACGCGTCCACCAGCTTCATCTGCTTGATGGGCCAGCGCCACCCGTACAACCTCTTGAAGACCGTGACGATGTCGTCGGTCACCGTCTTGCGCACGACCAGCCGGCCGGTGTGCGGTTTGTCGTCGAAGCCCCAGTACGTCAGCGTGACCAGCCGCAGGTCCCGGTAGTGGACCGGGCAGCCGGGACGCCACGAGTAGGGGAGCTGGTCGCGCGCGACCCGCGAGACCTTCGCGCTGAACGGCGGCGGACCGGTGGGGCTGGGGCTGGGGCTGGTGGAGTCGGAGGCGGACACGGGCGTGGTCGATCCGGGCGTCTCGTGGACGGAAGCGGGCGAGGCGACCGGCTCCCCCGCGCCGCACGAAACGGACGCGAGCACCACGAACGCCATGGCGGCAGCACGTTTCATCTCGCCACCATATGCGACATCCGCCCTGGTCAAGGGACTATCAGCACAGTACGGCGAGCCCGCTTGGCCAGCCCGGAGGAAACCGAGCTCCACCACGACCTGCGTGAGCGGCCCACGACGATCGCGTCGGCCTTGTACGAACTGGCCAGCGTCTCCAGCTCCCGCGCCGCGTCACCCCGCATGCTGACGAACTGCCACGGCACCCCGGCGCCACGCAACTCGTCCCTGAGCTCCTCGGCCAGGTCACTGGCCGAGTCGGGGATGATCGGCGACCCGGCCCAGAACCAGAGAGGGGTGGCGTTCAGCGCCTCGACGAAGGCGACGAGCAGCGCGGCGTCGTCCCTGCGGGCGAGCCCGGCCGCGTACGCGAGCGCGTTGCGGCTCGGGCCCGATCCGTCGAAGCCCACGACGAGCAGGCTGGCGCCGTCCTTGCCGATCTCGAACCGCCCTTCGGGGAGCCTGCCTTCCAGCGGCTCCCCCTGGGGGTCTGTCCCACTGCCGAACACGGCATGTCTCGCGTCAGGACTCGGCGTGCCTGCCGCGCGAGGCCAGCTCGCGCAGGGCGTCGGCGGCGAAGACGACGAGGCTGACGAACGACACCGCGGCGATCCCGCCGCCGAGCCACAAATCGTTGACCGTCGCGTCCGCGTAGGACCCGCCGCGGGGCTGGTAGCCGACCACGAACGGCGCGGCGACCAGCCACAGGCCGCCGAGGAACAGCAGGACGAGGGCGGACACGCCCAGTTTCGCCATCATCGGTTCTCCTCCACTCCGACCAGGGACGTCTTGCCGTTCTGGCGGTGCTCGCCGCCGCCGGGACGGGCTCCGGTGTTCAGGTCCTCACGCAGCGCCTCGACGAGGGGCGCCAGCAGGCTGGCCAGCTCCGCGGACGACGCCTGCGGCGCGGGGACCGGCACCGGCTCGGGCTCGGGCTCAGGCTCGGGCTCGGCCTTGCGCGGCCTGGGCTGCACCAGCCCGCGCAGGACGAGCTCCTCGCGGATGGCCAGCACGAAGGCGATGGCGCCGACCAGTCCCACGACCGCCACGCCGAGCCCGGTGAAGAACTCGGACTGCGTGGCGTTCGTCCAATCGGCGTCCTCGGGCTGGGTGCCGAGGGCGAAGGGCGCGATCATCAGCCACAGCCCGGCCGGCACGGCCAGGGCCGCCGCGACGGCGCCCACGAACTTGCGAATCATCGGGAGGTTCCTCCTGTTACAAGGTCCTTCTGTGGCGGCGTGGCCTGCGCGATCAGAGTGCGCGAGGTGGGCCGCAGCACGTTGTGCACGACCGATCGGGCCCGTTCGCGCTCGGAGCGCTCGTCGGGCGGGGCCAGCCTGGCGACCGCGCTCAGCAGCGCGGAGGGCTCGCCGTTCACCCGTTCGATGCGCTGGGAGATGAGTTCGAGCAGCAGACCGGCCAGGACCAGGTCGTCCTTGCTGAGCGGCTTGGCGGCGACGGGCTCGACCGGAGCGCTCGTGCCGCGCAGCGGCAGCTCCTTGAGGAAGAGCGTGGCCAGGAACCCGAGCAGGGCGATGGGCACGCCCACCAGGAACACGGTCTCAAGGCCGCGGGTGAACGCCTCCAGGACGATGTTCTTGATCGGCGCGGGCAACATCTGGATGGCGTCGGGACTGCCGAGCTTGACGTCCCCGCCGCCCGGCACCGAGATGTGCGCGGCCCGCAGCATCTCGGCCATCTCGTCCTTGAGCCGGCCGGTCAGGATGGCGCCGAACGCGGAGACGCCGACGGCGCCGCCCAGCGACCTGAAGAACGAAACGCCCGACGTGGTCGCGGCCATGTCGCGCAGCTCGGAGCCGTTCTGGGCGGCCAGGATGAGCATCTGCATGGACAGGCCGAGGCCGACGCCCAGCACGCCCACGTCGAACCCGATGAGCCACAGGCTGGAGTCGACGTGCAGCCTGGACAGCAGGAACAGGCCGATCGCCACGATGAGCAGGCCCGCGACCGGGAAGATCTTCCACCTGCCGGTCTGGGTGACGATCTTGCCGGAGATCACGCCGGACAGGAACAGCGCCACCACCATGGGCAGCGTCATCAGACCCGAGTTGGTCGGGCTGAGCCCCTTGACGATCTGCAGGTACTGCGGCAGGTAGATCATCGCGCCGAACATGGCCATGCCGACGAACAGCGAGGCCAGACTGGTGAGCACGAACGTCGGGTTGCGGAACAGCCGCGGCGGCAGGATCGGATTACGCGCGGTGCGCTCCGACAGCACCGCCAGGGCCAGCATGAGCAGCGCGGTCGCGGACAGGGCGTAGGTCCAGAACGAGTTCCACTCGAACTCGACGCCGCCCAGCGTCAGCAGCAGCATGAGCGCGCTCGCGCTGGCCGTGATCGTCGTGGCGCCCCAGATGTCGATCGACGTGCTGCGCTTGATCCGCTCCAGCTTCAGCACCTTCTGGATGACCACGAAGGCCACCACGGCGAACGGCACCACCACGTAGAAGCACCAGCGCCAGCCCAGCCAGTCGGCGTCCACGATGAAACCGCCCAGCAGCGGGCCCGCGACCGTGGAGATGCCGAAGACGGCACCCATGTAGCCGGAGTAGCGGCCGCGCTCCCTGGGGGAGACGATGTCCCCCAGGATCACCTGCGACAAGGCCGACAATCCGCCCACACCCAGGCCCTGGATGGCCCGCGCCGCGATCAGCTGCCCGATGTTCTGCGACAGGCCGGCCACCAGCGAGGCCGCGACGAACAGCCCCAGCGCCGTCTGGAACAGCAGCTTGCGTCCGAAGACGTCGGACAGTTTGCCCCACAACGGCGTGGACACCGTCATCGTCAGCATGGTCGCGCTCGCGACCCATGAGTACTGGTCCTGACCGCCTAGTTCCCCCACGATCGTCGGCAGCGCGGTGCCCACCACAGAGGTCGAGATCATCGACGTGAGCATCGCGAGCATGAGCCCGGACATGATCTCGAGGATCTCGCGGTGGGAATAGTGCCGTTTCGTGGGAGATGCGGCCTGCGCCTGAGCTACCAAAGCTCCCACATCTCCTTCTTACCGTCTTAACCGACTTGAGTATACGCCTGTTTACTAGCCGTGCGGTTAGTGGGGTGTCTGTTGAGTAGAGTGCGGGCATGAGTCCCCAGGTGACCGAGGCCAGGCCACGCGACCGCGAGGCCACTCGGGAGCGGATTTTGCGGGCCGCCCGCACCTTGTTCGGCGAGCAGGGCTATGAGCAGGTGACCGTACGCATGATCGCGGCGGCGGCCGACGCCAACATCGCCCTGGTGGGCCGATACTTCGGCTCGAAGGCCGGCCTCTTCGCGGCGGTCCTTGAGGGCGAGCCGGTCTTCAGCGCCCTGTTCGAGGGCGACGAGCAGGGGCTGCCCAGGCGGCTGGCCGAATACGCGGCCGAGCGCATGCGGCAGCCGCCGGACAGCCCGATCCTGCGCACGCTCGAACGCTCGGCCCGCCATCCCGAGGTGCAGGCGGTGGCCAGAGAGCGCCTCATCGCGGCGGTGCTGATCCCGCTGGAGGCCAGGCTCTCCGGGTCGGACGCCCGGGCCAGGGCCCGCATGGCCGCGGCGATCCTGCTCGGCATCGGGGCGACGCGCCGCAGGCTCGGCCCGGAGGAGCCCACGCCGGCCGACGTCGACCGGCTGACCGCCGTCTTCGAGGCCTGCCTGGCGGAGTGAAAGTTTCACCCGATTACTTGGGTCCGACCTGCGGTGATGGCTAAAGGATCGATCCGATGTCTTTGTCCGGCGAGCCGGGCTCCCTAGCATCCGGGGTGCCGGTGGGAGCGCTCCCACATGACGGACGGAGTTATCCACATGTCTCGCAGAAGGTCCGTGCTGGCGGTGCTCGCCGCGGCGGCCGCCTCGGCCGTGGCGGGAGCGGTCGTCCTCTCCTCCTCCACCGCTCAGGCCGCCGACTCCGCTTTCTACGTGGATCCCCAAACGAACGCCGCCAAATGGGTGGCGGCCAACCCGAACGACAGCCGTACCGCCGTGATCAGGGACCGGATCGCCGCGGTGCCGCAGGGCCGCTGGTTCGCCACCTACAACCCCACGACCGTGCGCGGCCAGGTGGACGCCTACGTCGGCGCCGCCGCCGCGGCCGGCAAGATCCCGATCATGGCCGTGTACGCCATGCCGAACCGCGACTGCGGCGGCCCCAGCGCGGGCGGCGCGCCCGACCACTCCGCCTACCGGGCCTGGATCGACCAGATCGCGGCCGGGCTCGGCGGCCGGCCTGCCGCCGTCGTCCTCGAACCGGACGCCCTGGCGATCATGACCAACTGCATGAACTCCTCCGAGCAGGCCGAGGTGAAGGCCTCCATGGCCTACGCGGGCAAGAAGCTCAAGGGGACGTCGTCGCAGGTGAAGGTCTACTTCGACATCGGGCACGACGCCTGGCTGTCCCCCTCGGAGGCCGCCTCCAGGCTGACCGGCGCGGACGTGGCCAACAGCGCCGACGGCATCGCGGTCAACACCTCGAACTACCGGGCCACGGCGGGGCTGGTGTCGTACGCGAAGAGCATCATCGCGGCGACCGGCGTCTCCCGGCTCAAGGCGGTCATCGACACCAGCCGCAACGGCAACGGCCCCGCCGGCAGCGAGTGGTGCGACCCGGGAGGCCGCGCCACCGGCACCTGGAGCACCACGAACACGGGTGACTCCGCGATCGACGCCTACCTGTGGGTCAAGCCGCCCGGCGAGGCCGACGGGTGCATCGCGCAGGCGGGGCAGTTCGTGCCGCAGCGGGCGTACGACCTGGCCATCGCCGCGCCGCCCCCCACCACTCCCACGGTCACCCCGACCGTCACCCCGACGGTGACGCCGACGGGCGGTCCCGGCGGGTGCGCGGCGACGTACCAGGTGACCAGTCAGTGGAACAACGGCTTCCAGGCCGAGGTCACCGTGCGCAACACCGGCACGTCGCCGCTGAACGGCTGGCGGGTCGGCTGGACGTTCCCGAACGGTCAGACGATCTCCCAGCTCTGGAACGGCAACCTGACGGCGGGCGGCGGCTCCGTCACCGTCACCAACCTCGACTGGAACGGCGCGGTCGGCGCCGGCGCGACGGCCACGTTCGGCTTCCTCGGCGGACACTCAGGGCAGAACGGCACTCCCGCCACGCTCTCCTGCACCGCCTCCTGAGCGCCTCCTGATCCCCCACGGCAGCGCCGTGGGGGATCAGCCATGAAATAACACCGCATTCGCGGCTGTTGCACAGAGCTGGTCACACCGCTCTGCGAAAGGCGCGTACTCATGGCTCTGCCGCTGTCCATCCTCGATCTGGCGCACATCGGCGAGGGCGAGACGGCGGGCGACAGCTTCGCCGCCAGCGTCGCCCTGGCACAGCGGGCCGAAGAGCTCGGATACCAGCGGGTCTGGTACGCGGAGCACCACAACATGCCGAGCATCGCCTCCTCCGCGACCAGCGTCCTCATCGCCCACGTGGCCGCCCATACCAGCACGATCCGCCTCGGAGCGGGCGGCGTCATGCTGCCCAACCACTCGCCGCTGACCATCGCCGAGCAGTTCGGCACGCTGGAGACGCTGCACCCGGGCCGCATCGACCTCGGGCTCGGCCGCGCGCCGGGCAGCGACCAGCAGACCATGCGGGCCCTGCGGCGCTCGCCCGCGTCGGCGGACTCGTTCCCGCAGGACGTGCTGGAGCTGCAGGGTTACCTGGCGGGCGAGTCCCGCATCCCCGGAGTGGACGCCACCCCGGGCAAGGGCACCAACGTGCCGCTGTACATCCTCGGGTCCTCGCTGTTCGGCGCGCAGCTCGCCGCGGCACTGGGGCTCCCGTACGCGTTCGCCTCCCACTTCGCGCCCGCCGCGCTGGAGGAGGCCGTCGCCATCTACCGGCAGGAGTTCAAGCCCTCCGCCCAGCTCGACCGCCCGCACGTCATCGCGGCGCTCAACGTGATCGCGGCCGAGACGACGGAGGAGGCGCAGGAGCAGTTCCTCGACTCCAAGCGGCTCCGGGTCACCCGGTTCCTCGGCAGGGGGCGCACGTTCACCACCGAGGAGGCCGACATGATCCTGCAGTCGCCCGCGGGTCAGCAGATCGTGCAGATGGCCAAATACTCGGCGGTCGGCGATCCGGCCGAGGTGAAGGAGTACGTGGACAGGTTCGCCGAGCACGCCCGCGCCGACGAGCTCATCGTGGCCTTCGCCGCGCCCGACAGGAAGGCGTGGATGCGGTCGGCCGAGCTGCTGGCGCAGGCGTACTCGGACTGAGGTTCAGTCCGCGACCAGCCGGGCCCTGGTGCCCTCGTGCTCGCGCTGGCGCCTGACCACGTACGTGCCCGGCGCGCAGCCCGAGCCCCCGTGCTCCGGATGGAGCAGGTAGACCGGGACCGAGGCGGTGAAGACGCCGATCGCCAGGCCCTGGGAGTCCGCGACGTGCGTGGTCCAGCGGCAGGTGCCGGGGTCGGCGACGAGGGTGTGCGGGTTGCCGCCGGCCGCGCCGCGCAGCAGCTCGACGCCTTCGGCCGGCACCGGCTCCCATCGGTCTTCCGGAATCAGGGTCACCGACGTGGCGACGAGCGGGAGCGGGATGACGATGAGGTCGCCCTGGGCCTGGAGGCCGTCGACGACGGGGATGCGGACCGACTGCTCCAGGTGGTCGAGCACCGCGAGTCCGGTCCGCCGGCTGAGAGAGGCGAGTGTGACGGTCATGGGCATCACCTATGTTCTGCGGAGGAGTGTGGCGTACTGCTCGCCGGACAGCCCGTACGTCCATCCGGCGGCCTCGATCGGATCGTTGAGGTAGACGGGCACGGTGAGCCCGTACCGGCGGCGGTGGCCGTCGCGCTCGACCGAGCCGTTGACCGCGAGGAGCACTCTCGTGCCCCGGCGCACGTCGTAGAGCCGCAGCTCGGAGCCCGGGTTGCCCGGGTCGGGCGCGCGGGAGACCAGGCGCAGCCCGGCCTGCTCGATGTAGGCGTCCCAGCCGAGTCGCTCGATCGCGCACCGCCTGACCTCGACGTTGACCTCGTCGGCGATGCGTTCGACGGTCGGGTTCTCGATCACCCAGGACGGCACCTGCGTGCCGTGCCAGGCGTGCACGGCCCATCCGTCCGTGTACCGGACGGCCGGGCCGCTCGCGTGGTGCGGTCTCACCTCGCCGTCGTCGCCCGCGACCTCGGTGTGCAGGGCGACCGGCCGCTCGGAGACGACACAGACGTGCTCGTCCGGCCACCACCAGTGGCACGAGCCGAGCACGGCCGCCCACAGCTCGAACCGCCGTTCCTGCTCGGCGTCGAGCACCAGGCCGGCGGTGCGGCGCAGCGCGTCGTAACGGGCGATCCGGGAGACGTAGTGGGTCCGGTCCCAGCGCATCCAGCCGGGCGCCCCCCAGCTGTGCGCCCGCCGCAGCGGTGGCAGCAGGCAACTGCTGATCGAACGCTGGAGCGGGAAGAACACCTCCTGCTGGACGATCCGGTCGATCGTCCAGTGCGGCCTGCGCATGCCCGCTTCGACGGTCCGGGACCACTCGTCCTTGAGCTCGGCGAACCGGGACAGGAGCGGCCATCGGTCCGGATGCTCAGGCGAGTGCGACAGACCTGGAGGAACGGTCGCCAGGGCCGCCAGTGGTGAGGCGACCCAGTGGAACCGGGGTGGGGAGAGCCCTGCCAGACGGTAGAGGGCGGAGACGGCGGCTTCTACGGCCGGGCGGTCGGCGGGGAGCGTCGACAGCGCCCGGCCCAGCCATTCCTGGCGAATCGCGGCAGCTTCCCGCTGCACGAGCGCGTTCACCGGTTGAGGGCGGAAGCGCCCTCCTTTCGCATGATCATGCGATAAATGGTGACAGACGCGAGCGACGGTTGTCCACCACCCTTCTTGCCGGGTGCCACCCGGGGTCATTCCTTCTGGGGGTACCGGAGCTGGTAGGGGCCGGTCGTCTCGGACGCGGGCGCCGGGGCCAGGCCGGCCGAGATGAGCTGCGCGCGCAACGTGACGACCGTCCGCTCCAGAGCCCTGATCTGGGCCTGGAGCCGGTTGATCTGGTCGCGCATCGCGGTGGACGCGCTCTGCTCGCTGGCCAGGTCGGTGCTCACCTGGGAGGCCTGCGTCTGCATCCGGACCAGCTGTCTCTCCAGCTGGCTGAGCGCGTCCTCGTAGATCGTCTTGGCCCTGATGAAGGCCTCGGCGTCCACCTTGGAACGCTCCAGCTCGGCCTGGCGCTCCACCTGGAGCAGCGAGGTCTCCTGGGTCTTCTTGTTGGCGTCGGTGGCCGACCGGAAGGCCATGTACGCCACTCCGAGCGGAACGGCGCCCACGGCGACCTGAATGAGGATGTCAGTCAGGCTCGGCATCGCCACCTCCTCCGACGGGCCGGATCACGCCCGTGTAGGCGATCCCGTCCTCGTGATGCCAGGCGTTCACGGTCAGCGCGATCGGGAACTCGGTGCCGTCGCGTCGCAGGCCCACCAGCGGGATGATCCGCCCGGCCAGCTCGGACCGGCCGGACGAGCTTACCCGGAGCAGCCCGGCGGAGTGCTGTTCGCGCAGACGGCGTGGCATCAGCATCGTCAGCGGCCGCCCCACGGCCTCCTCGGTGCTCCAGCCGAACAGGTCGGCCGCCTGGAGGTTCCACGACTGGATGATGCCGGCGGAGTCGGCGACCACCACGGCCGCCGCCGGAGGCAGGGTGCCGGGCAGCCGTCCCGGCGGCCTGGGCGCCTCCGGCCAGGTGGCGATCAGCGCGATCCAGCTGCCGAACGCCAGCCAGACCGCGCCGGCCACCCAGCCGCGCTGGTTGGCGCCGGTCACGGTGGAGACCATGTGCACCAGCCCGTACAGCAGGAGCAGCGCGGTGGCGGCGGCGAACGCCATCCGGTCGGAGCGCATGAACATCTGCACCAGGCACAGGGTGCCGACGAGGAACCAGGCCAGCGCCCAGACGTTCAGCGGGGCGACGGAGGCGAGCGTGGTGTAGCCCGAGGTGGCCCGCTGGGAGGGCGGCGCGAACACCAGCGAGACGGCGATCACCTCGCCCAGCAGGCCGACGAAGGCGAGCGACGCGCCGCGCCTGCCGATGCGGTGCAGGGCGCGGCGGAATAAAGCCGTTCTGACGGCGTCTCCGTTACTCACGGTTGCCAGGGTAATGCATATAGTTAGTCCTAGATGGCCTTATCGTAACCTCCGCCGAGCGGGTTTTCCGGTGGAACGGGGGCCGGGGAATCGAGGGCTGGACCGGCTGCCACCCGGCTCGTTAGAGTGGCCGTATGACTACTCTGGGTTACGACATTGATGCGCTGCGTAGTGCGTTCCCCGGCTGGTCCTTCTTCTACAGCGACGAGGGTGTCCTGTACGCGACCAGGCGCGGTGTCCGGCTGGATGACGACGAGATACACCGCGGCCTGCATCAGACGGTGAGCGCGAACGACATCGACGCGGTCGTGGACCTGCTCCAGGACCAGCAGCGCGTAGAGGCCGCCTGACCTTCCGTCCCGCCGCGTCCCGCTCAACGGCGGAGTCCTGCTCGTTTCCGAGAGGCCCTAGGATATGCCTAGGAAGTCTTGGAAATGAGGAGGGCGCATGGCGCGGGCCGGGCTGACGGCGGAGCGGGTGACGGTCGCGGGCGCCGATCTCGCCGACGAGGTCGGACTCGATCAGGTGACCATGTCCGAGGTCGCGCGGCGGCTCGGCGTGAAGGACGCCAGCCTCTACACCCACGTACGCAACGTCGAGGACCTGCGCGGGCGCATCGCGCTGCTGGCCGCGGACGAGAAGACCGTGCGCATCGCGGAGGCGACCGCCGGGCTGGCGGGCAAGGACGCGCTGGTCGCGTACGCGAACGCGTGGCGGGAGTTCGCCCACGAGCATCCGGGCCGGTACATGGCGACGCAGGTGCCGATCAGGATCGATCCCGAGCTGGCCGCCAAGGCGACGGGGCCGCGGCGCGCGGTCGAGCTGACGTACAGCATGCTGCGCGCGTACGGGCTGGCCGAGCCCGACCTGACCGACGCCGTACGGGTGCTGCGCAGCACCTTCCACGGGTTCGTCGCCCTGGAGGCCGCGGGCGGGTTCGCCCACGCGCGCACCCCGCAGCAGACCTGGGCCCGCACGCTCGACGCCCTGCACGTCCTCCTGGAGCACTGGCCGGAAGGGGAGTCCGTATGAACGGCAGCCTGCGGGTGCGCGGCGCCACCCTGCACTACGAGGCGCGCGGCGAGGGGCCGCCGCTGCTGTTGATCCCCGGCGGGACGGGCGGCGCCGCCTCTCTGGAGACCGTCGCCGAAGATCTGGCCACCGAGCACACGGTCGTGACCTACGACCCGCGCGGCCTCGGCCGCAGCCCGCTCGACGACCCGGAGGCCGGGCAGCGGGTGGCCGAGCACGCCGGCGACGCGCTGCGCCTGCTGGACCTGCTCGCCCCCGGCGTGCCGGCCCGCGTCTTCGGCTCCAGCTCGGGTGCGATCGTCGCCCTGCACCTGCTCACCGCCCATCAGGAACGCCTCGAACGGGTGGTCGCGCACGAGCCGCCGGTGGTGGAGGTGCTTCCGGACGCCGCGGTGCATCGTGCCCTCGTCGCCCGTGTGGGCGAGACGTTCCGTACCGAGGGGCTCATGCCCGCGATGGCGGTGTTCGCGGCCGGGCTGAGCAAGGACGGTGAGCCCGCCCAGCCCGAGCTGCCGCCGCAGGCGGCGGCGCGGGCCGAGCAGACGATGGCCGGCCTGCCGTTCTTCGTCGGCCGCATCGTGCCGAGCTTCATGTCCTACGTGCCGGACGTCGACCGGCTGGCGGCGCTGTCGGACCGGCTCGTGCTCGCCGCCGGCCAGGACTCGCGCGGCGAGCTGCCCTACCGCCCGGCCGCGTACCTGGCCGAGCGCTTCGGCGCCGAGCTCGTGCACTTCCCCGGCGGGCACACGGGCCTGACCACGCATCCCGCCGAGTTCGCCGAGCTGCTCAGGAAGATCCTGCGCGCCTAACCCGCCCGGTACGCCGGCGAGCCACCCGGGGGCACACCCGGGTGGCTCGGTAAGGGGCGGATCGGGGGTCAGACCTCCTGGACGTTGGCGGAGCGCACGGTCCACGGCGGCCCGCACGTGCCGCGCCCGGTGAACCGGTTACCGGCGAAGATGATCGGGCTGGCGAACTGGTAACCGTCGGAGCAGGTCACCAGGATCCTGATCGCCCCGCTGAACACCGAGCAGTCGATGTCGATGTAGTACGCGGGGATGGGCACTCGGCGGGAGCACGAATACTGGGCGTTCACCGACGCCCCGCCGTCCTTGCCCGGCGTGTCCGCGAGCTCCGAGGTCGACTGGTCGGTGAAGCCGCGTTCCGGCGCCGCGGTGGCCGTACCGGTGTGCAGTGCGACGGAGAACAGCAACGCCGCGATCGCGCTGAGCACGCCGATGAGCATTCTTCTCGCATGTACTGCCATGTCGTCGAAACCTTTCGCTGGTTTCCATTTCGGCTCGGCCGAGCCCTGCGCCGCTACTTTCGCCGAGCCCGGGACTTCCGGTCATCGTCACTTCACGAGAAACACCGCGACGGCGGCGCGGCGGCGATTGTCACTCGTGTCAAAACAGGGCCGGTAAAGGGTTCGGACAGGGTCAGATAAGGGTGTGTTCGGTCCACGCGCCCGCCAGCAGCCTGGCCACGGTGGTGCTCAGCACCCGGACGCCGTGGGTGGAGCCGGGCTCGATGCCCACCAGTTCCCGCACCCGCCGCAGCCGGTAGTCGAGCGTGCGCGGATGGATGTGCAGCGACTCGGCCGTACGCAGGCGGTTCATGTCGTGGCGGTAGTAGGCGTCCAGCGTCGGGACCAGGTCGGGCCCGTCCCCGAGCCGGCGCGCCGTCTCCCGCAGCCACTGGTCCACCTGCGGCGTCTCCACCGCGCCCAGCTCGGCGAACACGTCCGCCACCCCGTACGACCTGCGCGGCACCCGCTCCATCGGCGCCACCCTGCTGACCTTTCGCGCCAGCGCGGCCGCCTGCGCCAGGGTGTGGCGGCGGCCGTGTGCGGTGCCGGTCGAGCACGGCCGCCCCGCGATCTCGGCCACCGTCCGCGCCAGCGCCAGCCCCGTCTCCTCGGCCGCCGTACGGTGCTCGGGCCGCGTCCCGTGATACGGCACCAGCGCCACGAACTCGTCCGGCTCCTGCCACCCGAACGGCACCCGGTGCCGCCGCAGCAGCGTGCACACGACCTCCTCCCTGCGCTTCGGCGGCGGCGCCGAGGCCACCCGGACGACCGTGACCAGGTAGTGCTCGGCCGTCGGCACCCCGAGGTGGTCGGCCAGCTCGGCGGCCATCGGGTCGTCGTGCAGCACCATGGTGGCCAGCAGGTGCACGCGCGAGGCCGTCGGCAGGAACCGTTCGTACCCGCGGAAATAGCCGCGCGTGTAGGCCGCCTGCGCCGTCGGGCCGTTACGGCCCAGCCAGTCGATCAGCCGCATCGTGTCGGTTAGATCGCCCGGCCCGGCCGCCTCGGCGATCTCCCGCAGGGTGAAGGCGGCGTGCAGCGCGAGCGCGCCGCGCTGGCAGGCGGGCGCCACGCCCTGCGCGCCGCGCTGCTCGCCGACCGACTCGATGAAGGCCAGGTCGCCGTCCAGCAGCGGCTCGCCGGACGCGGCCAGCTCGGCTGTCCGCCTCCGTACGACGACCGCGAACTCCAGCATCGACGCCCGCGCCCTGGGCTCGACGGCCTGGAAGCCGGCGATCTCGCGGGCGCAGGCGTCCACCACTTTCCTGGCATTGTCGTCGGCCCGGCGTCCGAGCATGCCGAAGAGGTCCCCCATGTCGAATTCTCCCCGTGACGTCGCCGTGTCTCCATGAAACGCGCAGTTCCGTATTCGCCGGAGGGACGTCCGCGTATCAAAAGAATTTCGCGCGCCGCTGACAATGTGCCGGAGACCAGGCCACATGAATATCGGCCCGCCGTTTCACGGTGAAAGTTTCACGCCGCCGGCGCTCCGTGAAACCCGGTCGAGGGCACCGTGAAACCGGCGCCGCCGAGAGTGGCGCCATGAGCATCACAGAACTCGACCCGCCCCCCGACGTGGCCGTACGCGCCCAGGGCTTGGCGAAGACGTTCGGCGGCCATCGCGCGGTCGACGGGATCAACCTGGACGTGCGGACCGGCGAGATCTTCGGCGTGCTCGGCCCGAACGGCGCCGGGAAGACCACCATGCTGCGGATGCTGGCCACCCTGCTGAAGATCGACGCCGGCCGGGCCGAGATCTTCGGGGTCGACGTGGTCGATCAGCCGCACGTCATCCGCCAGCTCGTCGGCGTCACCGGACAGTACGCCTCCGTCGACGAGAGCCTGACCGCCCGCGAGAACCTCTGGCTGTTCGGCCGGCTCCAGGGCGTCGCCAGCTCGCGAGCCCGGAGCATCGCCGCCGAGCTGCTGGAGCAGTTCGGCCTGGAGGAGGCCGCCGACAAGCCGATCGCGCAGTTCTCCGGCGGCATGCGGCGTCGCCTCGACCTGGCGGCCAGCCTGATCACCAGGCCGCCGCTGATCTTCCTGGACGAGCCGACCACCGGGCTCGACCCGCGTACCCGCGGCCAGATGTGGGAGACCATCCGCGGCCTGGTCGCCGACGGCTGCACCGTGCTGCTGACCACCCAGTACCTGGACGAGGCCGACCAGCTCGCCGACCGCGTCGCCGTCATCGACCACGGCCGCAAGGTCGCCGAGGGTACCCCCGACGAGCTCAAGACGGCGGTCGGCAACTCGACCCTCCAGCTGCTGCTCGCCCAGCCGGACGACGTACCCGCCGCCGTGCGGGTGGTGCGGCGCGTGCTCGGCTCAGAGCCCGTGCTCAGCCCGGAGCAGGGCCGGCTCAACGTCGCGCTCGACCAGGCCGACCTGGCGGCGGAGGTGCTGATCGCGCTGCGTACCGCCGGGGTGTCGATCTCCTCGGTGAGCGTGGCCAAGCCCAGCCTGGACGAGGTGTTCCTCGCCCTCACCGGCCACGAGACGGACGGCGACGAGGCCGGGAACGCTGCCGGCACCATGGAGGAGAACCGATGAGCACCACGATCGCACCCGCCCGCGAGAGCGTCCGCGCCACCGACCGCGTCGCCACCGCCCGGCGGCGCGTCACCGTCGGCGAGACGTTCAGCCAGACCATGACGCTGGCCTGGCGGGCGCTGAAGCGGATGCGCCGCAACCCGGAGCAGTTCTTCGACGTGGCGCTGCAGCCCATCCTGTTCACCGCGATGTTCGCCTACGTCTTCGGCGGCGCCATCGCCGGCGACGTGGAGAGCTACCTGCCCCTGATGATCCCCGGCATCCTCGCCCAGACCGTGCTCACGACGTGCATGGCCACCGGCACGCAACTGCGCGAGGACATGGAGAAGGGCGTCTTCGACCGGTTCAAGTCGCTGCCGATCGCCCGGATCGCGCCCCTGGCCGGCCCCATGGTCGCCGACCTGCTGCGGTACGCGATCGCGGCCACGCTGACCTTCGGCATGGGCATCGTGATGGGTTATCGCCCGGGCGGCGGGGCGGGCGGCGTGCTCGCCGCGATCCTGCTGGCCATCTTCACGGGCTGGTCGCTGGCGTGGATCTTCACCTGGATCGGCACGATCGCCAGGAGCGCCCAGGCCGTGCAGGGCATCTCGATGATGATCCTGTTCCCGCTGACGTTCCTGTCGAACGCGTTCGTCCCGGTCGAGTCCCTGCCGGATTGGCTGGCGGCGTTCGTCCGGATCAACCCGGTCTCACATCTGGTCACGGCCGCCCGCGACCTCGCCAACGGCGGCCTCGTCACCGGAGAGGTGGCCTGGACGCTCGTCGCGGGCCTGATCTCCATCGTGATCTTCGCGCCCCTGTCGGTACGCAGCTACAAGCGGCACATGTGAGCTGCACGCCGGCCTGTCCGCGCCGCCTCCGCCGGTCTGCTCGACGAGACGCATCGCCTCGTCCAGCAGGTCGGAGCCGCGGCGGGCGCCGTACTCGGCCCGCACCGCGGCGAACGTCCCCGGCGCGATCCGCTCCGCGTACGGCTCGATCCGCTCGATGGACATGACGGGCATGGTGCCGTTGTACGCGAACCGCTCGGCCAGCAGCAGCAACCTGATCGCGGCCTCAGGGTCCATGGCCCCCCGCAACAGCCCCCAGGCGCCGAGCCCGAAGAGCATCGAACCGCACATGGGGTAGTCGAGGATGGGGTTGTCGGGGGTCAGCAGGTCGTACCTCCTGACGCAGGCGAACAACTCCTCCCCGTACGGGAGGTCCTCCGGCGCGGCGTGGTAGGCGTACGCCGTCAGCGCGATCGACTCCGAGATCACCGTCCACGGGGCGCGCTCCAACCGCGGCACCCCGGGCATGCGCAGGTCACGCGCTCGCTGGACGGCCAGCCGATACTCCGCCAGCGCGACGGACGTCCGGCCGCGCGCCAGGGAGAGCTCGGCGGCGCACAACGAGACGATCGCCATCCCGCCGATCACCGCCTCGCTGTCGTTGATCCTGGAGATCGCCGCCATTTCGGCTTCCGCGCCGTCCAGGTCGCCCCCGGCGATGGCGCAGGCCACCAGCACGGCGCGCAGTTGCGCCTCGTCGTCGGCGGCGCCGAGCCGGCTCAGCACCGGGATGGCGAGCCGCGCGTACCGGACCGCCCGGCCGCGCTCGGCGAGGTTCAGGTACAGGTGGGCCAGCATGGCGTGCATGATCGCGATCAGCCACGAGCCCTCGTCGCCGTGGACCAGCTCCAGGGTCCGCTCGGCGGCCGCGATGGCTCCGCGTACGTCACCCGCGTTCTCCAGGATGTGGGCGATCTGCCGCGTCGCCGCGAAGGCCTCGGCCCTGTCGGGGCTCTCCGCCAGCTGCGTCAGCCGCCGCAGCATCTCGGGGCCGTCGAGTCCATCGCATTCGAGCATCACCCGCCACAGCGCCGCGACGGTGGGATCCGTCCCCTCCGAGACGGGCAGCGAACGGAGCAACTCGCGCACCGTCTCCCCGCGATCATCGACAATGATCATGATGTTGACCAGCGCGACCAGCAGCGCGGTCCGCGTCACCTCGACCAGGTGGGGCGGCGGCTTCCAGCCGGACAGCACCTGGTTGATCGCGTCCCGATGGACGAGGACCCGCGCGTGGTCGCCGCGGATCGACCACAGCGCGCCGATGCCCGTGAGCAAGCGCACCGTCGTGGCCGGATCGGACTCGCCGAGAGCCTGCCTGAGCAGGTCGGCGAGGTTGCTCTCCTCCGCGCGCAACGCGTCGGCCGCCGCGAACTCCTCCGGGCTGAACAACCGGGCTGCGTGTTCGAGCGCGTACGCCGTCGCCCACGCCCGCTGCGCCGCGCGGGCGGGCTCCTCCTCGCCGGCCTCCCTCAGCCGCATCCGCCCGAACTCCCTGACGGTCTCCAGCATCCGGTAACGCAGGCCGTACGTGGTCTCGCGGACGCTCAGCATCGACTGCTCGGTCAGCGCGTCCACGACGGGCAGGGCGTCAGGCCCGAGGACGTCCTCCGCCGCGGCCAGCGTGAACCCGTCGCCGAACAGCGACAACCAGCGCAACGCCCGCCGCTCCGGCTCGTCCAGCAGATTCCACGACCAGTCGATGACCGCGAGCAGCGTCTGATGCCGGTCGGGGGCCGTCCGGTTACCGCCGCGCAGCAGCGCGAACCGGTCCGCCAGCCGCCGCGCGATCTCCTCCACCGACATCACCCGCACCCGCGCCGCGGCCAGCTCGATCGCCAGCGGCAGCCCGTCCAGGCGGGCGACGACCTCCCCGACCACCCGCTCGTCGATCCGCACGTCCGGCCTCGCCGCCGTGGCCCGCTGGCGGAACAGCTCCACCGCGTCACCGGCCGGCAGCTCGCCGAGCAGGTAGACGCGTTCGGCGGGGATCGACAGAGGTGCGCGCGAGGTGACGAGCACCCGCAGGTCGCGGGTCGTCACGGTGAGGAACGCCACCAGATCGGCGACGGCCTCGATCAGGTGCTCACAGTTGTCCAGGATCAGCAGCGCGGGAGCCTGGTCGAGATGCCGGGCGATCCGGGCGCGTACGTCCGAACGCTGCTCGGCGGTCAGCACCCGGCGCCCGCTGACCGAGTCGCGCACCCCCAGCGCCGAGCCCACCTCGCCCACCACGCCCTCCGGCGAGGACACGCCCACGAGCTCGACGAAATGAGCGACAGGCTGGGCCGCGTTCCTGCCCACCACATGAGCCAGCCGCGTCTTGCCCAGCCCGCCGGGGCCGATGATCGACACCACCCGGTGGGTGTGCAGCAGGGCGTGCACCGCGCGGATGTCACCGTCCCGGCCGAGCAGCGACGAACCGTCGTACAGGATGCCCTGACGCACCGGCCGATCCGCTACCAGCAGCTCGGCGTGGACGCGGGCGAGCTCGGGCCCCGGCTCGGTGCCCAGCCGCGCGACCAGCCCGGCGCGATACCGCTCGTAGCGCTCCAGCGCGGACCCCGCACCTCGTACGGCGGCCTCGCTGCGGAGCAGGCAGGCGAGCAGTTCCTCGTCCTGCGGCCGCCCGGCGGCCACCTCCTCCAGCAGGGGCAGCGCGCTCTCATGGGCGCCACTCCGGCTCAGGGCCACCGCCGCCACCCGCCGCGCCTCACCCACCCACGCCGCCGCCACTTCCCGCAACTCAGCCAACGCCCCCACAGCCCCGTCCAGCCCTCCGACCGCCCCAGAGCCACCCGAACCACCTACCCCAGCACCACCCGCACCACCCGCACCACGGACACCGCCACCACCCGCGCCACCCGCACCACCGGCACCACGGGTACCTCCACTACCCGCACCTCCAGCACCAAAGGCATTCCTAGCACCGGCCACCACACCATCGGCCATGACCGTCATCGCCATGGCCTCATCGGCCCGCCGCCGCGCCAGCACCATGTCACCCTCGGCCAGCGCCTCCCGCGCCTGCTCCACCAGCCCGCCGAGCAGCAACGCGTCCACCTGGTCGGCGGGCAGCCCGAGCCGATACCCCCGCGGCATCCGTACCACCACGTCGGCCCCGGTCGCCGCCCGCGTCCGCGACACGACCACCTGCAGTGCCTTCGTCGGATTGGCCGGCGCCTCCTCCGGCCACAACTCCTCGACCAGCCGCTCGTCACTCACCCCCGCGCGTCCGTGCAGGGCGAGCACGGCCAGCAGCGTATGGGCGCGATCCCCGACCACGCGCACACCCCGCCAGCGAACGCCGTTCAGCAGGATCAGGGCAGGGGACATACCCACAGCTTACGGACGACCGCCCGCCGAGGCGCGCGACCACGCCCCTCCACCACGATCCTCACCCCGCCCTCCACCGCACCCGAACCCCCACACCCAGCAAGCCGGCCGCGACGCCGTACCCGAGCGGCTGCGACGCAAGCAAGGCCAGCCACGGAAGCCTCCCGTCCCAGCCGGCGCAGTCGAGCAACCTGACGAACGAGACCATCTCCAGCACCTGCATGAGCGCGACCACCAGCATGACCGACTCAGCCAGCACCCCCACCACCACACCGACCCGCCGCCCCGCCCAGACCGCCACCACGCCCGACAGCAGCGCGCACACGGAGGGCAGCGCGTTCGCCAGCAGGACCCGCTCGATGGTGTTCAGCACGCGAGCCCGCAACTGCTCGACCCACGTATCCTCCGGAAAGCTCGAAAGCGGCCCGGCGCACCACACCTCCCCGCCGGGAACGTACCGCTGCGACAACAGCAGCAGAAACGTCAGAACACACACCGCCAGCGAGGCCGCCCACCAACGTAGAAAGCGCACGAACCACCTCCCGCACAAGATCGACAGCCCACATCATGCACCGCCCTGTCGCCTCCGGGACAGGGCGCGTACCGACGAAGAGAGTGATGCTGGGCCGATGGCCTCAGCCGCTGCTGCCGATGAGCGGATCGCGTGATCAGCCGTCGTCGCGGCACAAGCAGAAGGGGTGGCCGGCTGGGTCGAAGAGGACGCGGACGTTGTCCTGGGGTTGTTCTGTGGCGACCGAGGCTCCGAGGGCGACTGCCTCGGCGACCGCTGAGTCCAGATCGCCGACCTGGAAGTCGAAGTGCATCATCGGGCGCTGTTGCCCGGCGGCGGGCGGCCAGACGGGGGCTTGGTAATCGGTCGCCTGCTGGAACACGATGTAGATGGAGCCTTCGGGAGCGGCGAGAATCGTGGTTCCCGGCTCCTGATGGCCGATGGGCCATCCGAGCAGGTCGGAGTAGAACTGCGCCAGAGCGGCGGGGTCGGGGGCCTCGATCGCGGTGCCCCACCACATGCCCTTGGTTCGTGATCGCACTGGTGCACCTTCTCGCGTGAGCGCCGATGTCGGTCGTGGAGGCACGCTAGCGCCGGTTGCGGACGATCCGCTTCCGGAAAGATGAACTGCCGCTCGCCCGGGAATCGATCATCACTTCTTGAGACACTGTCCCCAGCCCACAGCGCCGGCTGGAGCGGGCATCCCCTTCCCGGGAGGGTGTATGAGCGTTGTGCTGGCGGTGCTCGGTGTCGTCGCCTCGATCGCCGGGATCGTCCAGACCGTGGTCGTCATCATCGAACGGGGCGAACGCAGGCGTCGTGAATCGCAGACGACCGCGTCAAGCGGCGAGGGCGGCGGCGTCGGCAGCCAGGTAGCAGCGCCTCGCCGTGACGCCGAGGCGTTCGACATCGAGGCGCCCTGGAATCCGGATGTCGTCAGCAGTTCCTGGCGGTCCGCTCTCGCCTACCTTCTCGGGTTCGTCGGGGGACTGATCTTCCGTCGCGATCATCGGCGTCGCGTACGGTTTCACGCCGTGCAGTCGATCCTCATCGACATCGTCGCCGTCGTGTATCTCGTGATCAGTCTCGTTCTGGTGGGCGTCTACACCTCGATCCGGTACCAGGGGGCAGCGATCCCGTCGGATGACGTCGTCATGTGGACCTGGACGCTCTCCTCCCTGCTCGGGCCGCCTGCCCTGCACCTTCTCCTGACCGTCCTGGCGCTCACCGGCCGGAGCCCCCGTATCCCGCTGCTCTGGAAGGTCGCGGCCTCGGTCACCGCCCGTCCGGCCCCGGACGCCGGCCCAAGCTCCGGCCGGGCGAGACCCGTCTCTTCCCCGCCCCCGCCGAGGCGGTCCCGGAGCGCCGATCCGGCTCAGGCCTTCGAGCCGGTCTGGGGTCGTATCGGGAGGCATGCGGGCGAGGCGTTCCGGCTCCGCCGCGGCGCCACCTTCACCTATCGGCTGGGCGAGAACGAGATCTATCCCGACCGGACGACGATCGGTATTCACCGCTCAAATTTCGCCCGCGCGTGGGACCGGCGACCGCTGTCGGGGCCTGGGCAGCTCAGCAAGGACATCATCGGTCCGTCGTACGTGTACGCGATCCTCACCGACCCGCGGATCGCGGCAGACGAGCGAGGGGACGGAGTGTCGCGCCCTATGGCGACCGAACTGGTCGAGGAACGCCCGTACGAACCGGCGCTGCACCGGGGGCGCCGCGCCGCCGAGGGCGGGTGCTCCTGGCACGGCCGTACCTGCGAAGAGCCGGTGGTCGCCAGCGTCCTGACCCGGGACGGGGGCGGGGAGACGTGGCACGCCGTGTGCCGCCGAGCCTTGAGCGCCCTTCGCGGCAGCTGATGAGCGTGGCCGGGACCCCGTTGAACGGGGCGGCTGAGCAGGTGGGGCGGAGTGTGGTCACGGCCTTCGCCGGTTGCGGCAAGGTGGACTTCGCCTATGGCCAGGGGTCCGTGTTCACCGGATTCAGCACAGAGTCGGACCTTGACCTCGTGATCATCTGGGCTGAGGACGAACCGCCGCCGGCAGCCAGCCGGCCGGTCGGGCAGTTGACTGACGCCGGCAGTACGCCCACGCAGTTTCATGACCGCACGTTCGGGCTCGACAAGATGCGCGTCTCCGGGTGGGAGGTCGATGTCGCTCACTACCCGCGGACCCGGTTCGACTCCTGGTGCGCGTTGGTCAGGGACGGTGACGGATGGCAGCAGGAGGAGTGGCCCCAGCCGCTGCACGCGGTGGCCGGCTTCGTTCACGGCGTCCTGCTGGCGGACGGCGAACGGGAGGGCCAGGCGATCAGGGAAGCGATGCGCGCCCCGGCTCCCCGACTGATCGGCAAGGCTACGGGCGCGTTGGCGGAGCAGTTGCCCGGCTATTCGCACGCGCTGCTCGACTGTGCTGACCGTGGTGACGAGTGGCTCTTTCATCAGCTCGCCGCACGGCTGGTCAGGCACATTTACGTCGCCTGGTTCGCGGTCGAAGGGCACCACCTGCCTTTTCCCAAGCGGCTTGGTCAGTGGGTCCGGCATCTGCGGCTGAACGAGCAGGGTGTTCGGCTCGAACGACGCATCTGGGCGGCCGGCACCCTGCATGAGCGGCGACTTGCCATCGTGCGCTTCGCGGATCATGTGCTCGCCGGCGACGCTGCGAACGGGCGGGAAGGTGGGTGATCTGTTCTGGCCTGATAATGAGGGCCGGGATGATCACTGCTGGTACGGAGTTGCCGTGATGGGCTATGTGGTTGTTTGGGGTCGGCTGCTGGTGCTGGGGGTCTTTCTGGTCTCGCTGGCCGGCAAGGTGCGCGGCCGTCAGGCGTTCCGGGAGTTCGTCGTGGCCACCGGCACGTTGCTGGCCGTGGAGCGGAGGTGGGCGCGGTGGCTCGGTTCGCTCGCGGTGGTGGCGGAGGTGGGGATCGTGGTGCTGGTCGCTGTGCCGGGCACCGTACCCCTGGGGTTCGCGCTGGCGGCGGTCACGCTGGGTGGGTTCGGGTATGCGCTGGTTCGTGCCATGGGGCGGGGGAAGGGGGCGTCCTGTCGCTGTTTTGGCGCGTCTGAGAAGCCCGTCGGCCGGCATCACGTCATCCGTAACGTGGTGTTGATCGGGGTGGCTCTGGTGGCGATGGGGGCGACGTTCGCTGGGACGTCGGGTGGCGTCGAGCTTCCTGGGGTCGTGATCGCGGCGGTGGCGGCGGCGGTGTGCGTGCTGGTCGTCGTGCGACTCGACGACATCGCCGAGCTCTTCCGTCCTGCCCCAGTAGGACGCTGACGGTCAGCCCGCCGTCGGGCGGTGGCGGTCGGCTCGCCCCGTACGTATCGAGAAGGCCGCCGCCACCGGCGGAGTGGCGGCGGCCACGGTCGTGCCCCCGACGACGACCGCGAGGGTGGGGAACGTCGTGACCGCGCGGTCGGGCCCTCGTACCGCTCCACCACGACGAGCGCCTGGCCGACGTAGTCCTGCGCCCCGGGGCGCAGGCGTCAGCTCAGGACACGCACTTGAAGCCCTCTTCCTCGGACTTCTTGTTGGACGGGCCGAGCCCCTTGATGTCGTCGACCTTGACCTTCCCGTCGATGTAGTCCTGGAGGCCGGCCTGGTCGCCGTGCTTGAGCATGACGTCGACCAGGCAGTTCAAGGCTTTGTCCGGGACGCCCTCAGCGTCCTTCTCCGTCTTGAACTTGGCGAGGAGGCTCGCCTTGTCGACCCCGCCGCCACCGCTCCCGGCGCTCTCGCCCGTCCCGCCGCAGGCGGCGAGGCCCGAGACGAGGAAGAGGGCGGCGACGAGCAAGGAGGCGGGACGGGCGATGTTAGAGAAGGGCATGGGAGTTCTTTCTGCGAATGATGGGATGAAGTGCTGCCTGCGAATTCAGCGGACGGCGACCAGGGGTCGGTCGCCGCCCGGGTGTTCTCACACGTCGTCGTACGGACGGACGGACAGACGGGTGTCACGGCCAGGTGAGAGCAGTGCGTTGGCCACCAAGATCGTGGCATCGGCGGGGATAGGCGTCGTATACGTGACGTATATGCGCGGAGCACCGCATCCCCGCCGCGCAGAGTCAGCGGGCGGGCGTGCCACCGAGGCGGTCGAGGTGATCGCGTACCGCTCCGGCCTTGTCGTGCCCGAGCTCCTCGTAAACGGCCAGCGCCGCTTCCAGGTGCGCCACCGCCTCCTTGGCGCGCTCCCGCGCGCCGTGGGCGAGACCGAGCGCCTCATGCGCCTCCGCGCGCAGCAGGGTGTCACCCGCCCGGCCGGCCAGCGCCAGAGCACGCCGGCCGCACGACACCGAGTCCTCGTACGCGCCCATGTCGCGGTGCAGCGCGCTCATGCTGACCAGGATCTGGGCGATGTCCCGGTCACCACAGCCGGTCTCGCTGATCTCCAGCGACGTACGATAGTGGCTCATCGCCTGGTCGAGCCGCCCGACGAGGTGGTGCGCCTCGCCGAGGTTGCTGTGCAGCAGGGCGTTGAAGTGGTGGGCGTCCTGCAGCGACGCACCCAGGGTGGCCGCCTGGTCGAGCCGGCGGATGGCCTCCTCGGGGCGGCGGGCGTTGACGTACACGGCGGCGAGGTTGAGCAGGGCCGTGGCCGCGCCCAAGGTGTCCCCGAGGCCGAGCCGGAGCCGGTGCGCCCGCAGGCAGGCCGCCACGGCGCTTTCCGTGTCACCGAGCAGGCTGTGCGCGACGGCGAGCCGGCCCGTGATCATCGCCTCGCCCCCGGGGTCCGCGGCCCGCACGGCCGCCTCCGCGGCGACGGTGTACAGGTCGGCCCACTGCCTGGTGTGGTGGCGCCGCTGCAGCCAGCCGTACATGGCCGCCGCGAGCTGCCAGGCCGGCGCCGGATGAGAACGTGCCGCTGCCCGTACGGCGGCGTTCAGGTTCGCGGCGTCGGCGTCGAACCAGGCCAGGGCCGCGTTCTCGTCGGCGAAGCCCACGGGGCTGGCCGGGGAGGTGAAGTTGGGCCGTTCCTTCGGCCGCAGCACCCGGTCGGCCGCGTTCGCGGCGTCGCGGTACCAGGTCAGCATCGCGGTCATGGCCAGGTCCCGCCGCTCCGCGCTCTCCTCGGCCAGGCATCGCTCGTGGGCGTAGATCCGTACCAGATCGTGCATCACATAGTGGTCGCCGGAGACCGGCCGGAGCAGGTGGGCGGAGACGAGCCGGCCGAGGAACTCCCGCGTCTCGCCGGCCGTCCCGCCCATCAGGGCGGTCGCGACGGCCAGGGACGGTTTGGGGCCGGGGTGCAGCCCGAGCAGGCGGAACATCCTGCGGGCGGGCTCGCTCAGCTGGCGGAGTGAGGCGCGCAGCACCGCGCGGACCGAGATCTCGTCCTCGTCGACGGCGAGCCGGTCCAGGCGTACGCGCTCGTCGGCCATCTCCGCCACCAGCTCCGCGACGGCCGAAGCGTAGGTCGACATCTCCAGGCGGGAGGCGGCGATGCGCAGCGCCAGGGGGTTCCGGTCGCACAGCTCGGCCAGCTTCTCGGCGCCCGCGACCCTCCCGTCGTACGGGAGCCGTCCGCGGATGAGGGCGACGGCGTCGGCCATCGGCAGCGGCCCGAGCGATAATCGCGGCACGCCGTGCGTGGTGGCCAGACCGTCCAGGCGGAGCCGGCTGGTGACCAGGGTCAGGACCCGCGCGGCCCCCGGGAGCAGTGCGCGCACCTGCGCGGCCGAGGCGGCGTTGTCCAGCACTACCAGCATCCGCCGGTCGGCCATCAGCGACCGGAACACCGCTCCCCGCTCCTCCGTCTCGGCGGGGATCCGCCAGGGCGGGACGTCCAGGGCGCGCAGGAAACGCTCCAGCACCAGCCCCGGATGCAGCGGCGTCTCGGCCCCGAAGCCCCGGAGGTCCGCGAAGAGCTGCCCGTCGGGGAACAGGTGACGGGTGAGCTGCGCCCACCGGACCGCCAGGGCCGTCTTCCCCACCCCCGCCGGCCCCACCACGGCGACGACGCCCGCGCCCGCCGTGATCTCGTTCAGCCGGTCGATCTCGTCGTCGCGTCCGACGAATCCGAGCGGGCTCCCCGGTAACTGGGCCGGCACCGGCGGCCCGGCCGGGACATCGGTGACATCAGGGACATCCGCGGTGTCCGTCCGGCGTGACCGGTCGAGCTTGGGGTCGGAGGTGAGGACGGCCCTTTCCAGGGAACGCAGCTCCGGGCCCGGCTCCAGCCCCAGCTCGTCCACGAGGACGCCACGCGCCCGCCGGTAGGTCTCCAGCGCGTCCGCCCGGCGGCCGGACCGGTAGAGGGCGAGCATCAGGTGTGACCACAGGCGCTCACGGAAGGCATGCCGGTTCACCAGCGTCGACAGCTCCGCCACCAGCGAGGCGTCCTGCCCCAGGCGCAGGTCCGCCTCTATCCGCTGCTCCAGGGCGACCAGGTGCCACTCCTCCAGGCGGGACCGCTCCTCGCTCAGGGCGGACTCGGCCGAGAGGTCCACGAACGGGGGTCCCTGCCACAGCTCCAGCGCCGTGCTCAGCACCCGCCGGGCCCGTACGGGATCCTCCGCCGCCAGGGCCTCCTGCCCCTCCCGTACGGAAGCGACGAACCGGCAGGCGTCGACCTCGGCGCAGTCGACGTCGAGCCGGTACCCGGCGCCACCCTCCCGCAGCACCCGATCGGGCCCGAGGATCACCCGCAGGCCCCGCGTGTACAGCCGCAGGTTGGCCGCGGCTGAAGGCGGAGGCGCGGACCCCCACAGCGCGTCGACCAGGTAGTCGGCGCGGAAGCTGCCATGCGGATGGCCGAGCAGCACGGCGAGCAGGAGCCGCTGCTTACGCGGCCCCAGGGCCGGGACGACGTCGCCGGACCGGACCCGCAACGGACCCAGAACCTTGAACTCCACGATCACGCTCCTTCCGCGTGACGCGTATGGCGCTCGCGCGCATGACCGCGGCGGCGATGTCATGGCGAAATCTCGACCCGGGCCGCTTCGAGCAGGGCACCGGGAAACGCCCCCCGAAGGAGCCCCCACTCGATCGACGGTCATCCGTACCTTAGCCGGAGTTGATCATCCAGGCTGCCTGATGCCGGAAACCGCGCCGCGCTCGTGGATCACGTGCCGGAGGGCACGGGGGATGCTGCCGAACTTGCCGGAGTGGAAGTCGCGGTAGGCCTGCTCGATCTCGGCGCGGGTGTTCATCACGAAGGGGCCGCTGGCGTACACGGACTCACCGATGGGCCGCCCGGCCGGGACACCGGATCCGGGTCGGGCCGATCCTCCTCGCCGGGGCCCGCCGGTTCAGATCACGTACGCCCTCACGCCCGGCGCCGAAGAGCTCGTCTCCGCACTTCAGCCGCTGGCGCACTGGAGCGAGCGGCACCGGGCGAGCTGACGGCGGGTCACTGTGCCGCTTGGGGCGGGTCGGTGAACGCCCGGACGAACGAGGACACGCAGACGTCAGGAGTCGCCAGCGAAGCGACGATGTGCCCGTCGATGCTCAGCGGCGGGTCGAGCGGCAACGCGCGGATCCGGCGGGCGGCGTACCCGGTCAGTTGCTCGGCGGTCAGCAGCGTCCACGCGCCCTGCCCGGCGCCGATCTCGATCAGGACGGTGAGCAGTGAGCCGCCCGACCGGCCCGTCGATCCCCCTCCGGCCTGGTGCAACGCCGAGGTGACCGCTTCGTGCAGCGCCGGGTCCTCCTCGTGCGCGGGCAGGCGCAGCGCGGCGCGATCCAGGTCCGCGAGCCGCGCGACGGGGAGGCCGGCCATCGGGTGCCGGTCGGAGACCACGGCCAGCAGCGACTCGGACCAGGCGCGGACGACGCGGACGCCGGTGGCCTCCACCGGACCGCGTACCAGCGCGAGATCCAGCTCACCGTCCCTGACCGCGGCGAGCCGCGCGGGCACCGGCAGGTCCACCAGCATCGCCTCGGCGGGCCGTTCCCCTTCGTGCAGGAGCTCCGCGCCGCGCTCCAGGCGCGCGGTCAGGCCGGGGGCGACGCCGATCCGCAGGAGGGCCGCCTGCTCCCCGGCCACCACGCGCACGCGGGCCGCCGCGGCGAGGGTCTCCTGAGCCGCCTCCAGCACGCGCCGGCCGGCCGGGGTGAGCCGGACGTGCCGCGGGGAACGGTCGAACAGGCGGGTGCCGAGCTCCCGTTCGAGCCGGGCGATCTGGTGGCTGACGGCCGGCTGCACGATGTTGAGCCGCTCGGCGGCCCGGCCGAAGTGGAGCTCCTCGGCGACGGTCACGAAGTAGCGCAACGCGCGCAGCTCCACGTCCCACGCTCCTACGATGACAAAAAGTAATCGCTGAACAGTCTAACTGGGGCTGGTTCCGCCGGGTATCGGACGGCTGGGATGGAGACATGCACTATGGCACTGCTTTGATCAATCCCACGTCACCCGCGGACGTGGCGGCCGCCGCGGCCGACGCCGCCGACCGCGGACTCGACACCTTCTGGACCAATCAGAACCCGGGCGGCTGGGACCCGCTCACGCTGCTGGCCTCCCTCGGCCGCCGGCCGGCCGAGGTGGGCACGGCGATCCTGGCCACCTACCCCCGTCACCCGGTGACCACCGCGACCGAGGCGCTGACCTTCCAGGCCGCCGCGGGCGGCGGGCTCGCCCTGGGCGTCGGCCCGAGCCACGCCTGGTACGTCCAGGACCAGCTCGGCCTCCCCTACACGTCACCGCTGCGGCACACCCGCGAATATCTGACCGTGCTGCGCCCCCTGCTGCACGGCGAACCGGTCCGGCACACGGGCGAGTTCTTCACCGTCGACACCCGCCTGGACATCACCGCCCCGGCGCCCAGCCTGCTGATGTCGGCGCTCGGACCGCGCATGCTGGAGGTGGCGTACGACCTCGCGGACGGGGTGGTCGTCACCTGGATCACCCCGGAGATGCTCGCCGAGCACATCGCCCCGCACACCGCTCCCGGCGCCCGCATCGTGGCCCAGCTCATCACCCTGCTGAGCCCGGACCCCGACGCCGCCCGGGCCGCCGTCGCCGAACAACTCGCCGCGATCGGCCAGATGCCCGCGTACCGCGCCTCCCTCGGCCGCGCCGGGCTCGACAACCCCGCCGACACCATCGTCATCGGAGACGAGACGACGATCACGGACGCGCTGAAGCGGTATCAGGACGCGGGGGTGACCGACCTGGTCGTCTCACCCCTCAACGAAAGAAGCCGCACCCTGGACCTCATCGCAAAGGCTTGATCAGGCCGGTCGCGCGGACCACCGCGGCGAGGGCATCGGGATCGCCGGTGCGCCGGTGGACGTCCAGCGCGGTGTCGGCCAGCTTGATCACGTGCTCGTCTCCGTGCCGCACCGCCAGCTCGAACACCTCCTCCGCCGGCCCGGGGACAGCGGGCAGGTCCTGGCGGGGAACGGGCTGATCGGGGGCATAGGCGGCGGTCACCGCAGCACCTGCCGCCCACGCCGCGTTCAAGCCGGCCACCCACATCTCGGCCGGCAACGCGGGCAGCGCCCGCAGCACCGCCGTCGGCGCCGTCGCGGTGTGGACCAGCATGACGGCATTGCCGTGCGCGTGAGTGGCGTACCGCAGGGTCGCCGCGTCCGCGAGCTCGGTCAGGTACGCACGCGCCTGCTCGGGGTCGGCGGCCGGCTTGAGCGCGGCGAGCGAGGACCTCCATCCGGCGAGCTCACCCAGCTGTTCGAGGCGATGATTGATCCCCGCACTCTGGTCCGGCACACGGGGCACTCCCGCGAAGGCACGCTCGGGCCCGGCCGTACCGGACGGCGCGTCGAATCCCGCGGTGGCGCGCTCGGACGCGCCTGTACTGGACGGCGCGTCGATCCCAGGCGTACCGGACCCCGTCATGACGCGCTCGGAGCCGCCCCTACCGGACAGCGCCTCGAACCCCGCGATGGCCTGCCACCGCGCCGCCCAGTACCCGAGCGCCTGCCCCAGCTCAGCCAGCCGCGTCTCGTCCTCCTGCCGCAACAACGCATGAATCGCATGCCCCGTGCGAATCACCCCGTGCGTGGCTCCGGCCGCGATCCCCGGCAGCAACCGTGGCCACCAGGTCCCCAGCACGGCCCGCCACGGCTGCTCCCGCAACTCCCTGTCGAAGTACGCCAGCCAGTCGCCGAGCCGGCGCGGATCACCCAGCGCCTCCCGCCACTCCCCGGCCTCGATCGGCGAGCTGCCGCGCGGCAGCTCATCCAGCCGTCCGACGTACGTGTCGAGCCAACGGTGCACTTCACGCCCGTACCCGTGCCTGACCATCGATTCGACCGCCATCGGCCCGTGGTTGGACAGCCACCCGTCGAACTCGGGTCCGGTCGTGTGCAGCCGTCCGTACGCTTCGTCCAAAGTCCCGGTGTCATTCATGCCATCGGACGCTAGTAGCTCCCACCACCCCACACCTCGGCCCTCCGACCGGGAACCCCTACTGCTTTGGACCTAGGTTTCCGCGTACGGGGGACGGCTCAGCGCTGCCGCTGGGCCTTTCCGGCACGGGTGGCCGGGCGCCCCATGAATCGTGATCAATGCGTGTGCGTCGCGAGACGGCCGGATCAGATGCTTGCAGGTGTGGATACGGGCAAGGTGAGCATCTCACCTGCCGCCGAGGGACGGCTGGCCGAGCGGGCGGTAGCCGCCGCGTTCGCCGGCACCATCCTGATCCTCGTCCCGCTCGGCGTGTTGCTGCTGCTGGCCGCCCTGTCCGACGACTCACGTTGCGGTCACTTCGGCTGTGTCGGCTTACTGGCCGACGCGTGGAAGGTGGGCAGCTGGGCGGCGATCGTGCTCGCCTGGCCGCTGCTGCACCTCTTTCGCGTGCGCCCGGCGTGGCCCGTCGCCGTGCTGGCGCCCTTCTTCCTGGTGCCGATCTGGGAGCTCGCCGAAATGCCGCTCAGCGTGATGGCCGGAACGTTCGCCTACCCGCTGGCCGCCCTGGTGAGCTCGCCGCGCCTGTCGTGGCGAAGGCGCAGTTTGGTTCTGGCCCTCTTCCTTATCTTCTGCGTTGTCCTGGCACTTTCTTAGGGTAGTTCTGGCCTGGGCATGTTACGTCTTCGCATTCAGCCGCGATCGCTGATGCTGCGAGCCGTCGGGGACCGTCGAGTGATGCACATGGCGGCTGTCACCAGTAGGTCACGCTCCACCCCCTCGATGGACTGCTGATGCAGGGCAAGGGCTCCACGTCCGCCCCCTCCGTAATGGCAGCGGGAGACAGGCATCGCTCTGTGCCCGTGCTCGAGTTGCGAATGGCGGAGTTCAGGTGCGTCCAATACTGAATGCGATGGTCGATGCAGTGCTGTAACTGCGTCACGTTGACTCCGGATACGGTTACGGCAGCTAAGCAGTAGCCGCTTTGGAGGTGGATCAGCCACCCACCGTTCCACCAGCCCCACCTCTGGCCGGTGTCGCTGCTGTTGCAACGACCCAGGTAGACGCCCCAACCCAAGTTGCCGCTGGTGTCCAGGCACAACCCCTGGTTCGCATGATTGGCGATTTTGAATGGCCCGGGAGTTCCGGGAGGATAGTCGGCGCTGGAACCTTCACTGCGTGGACTCGCTGACGCACTTCCCACGCCGCCGAGGACAAGCATGGGGATCGCCAGGGCGACGGCTGCCAACCGGAGTCGGAACATTGTTGCCCCTTTCGATGAGGAAGACCGGAGCTTCCTCGAATGGACTGCTTGCTTATTCGCGAAGCGGCCGCTATTCAGTGCTCGGCCGATGAGAGAAGGCCAGCCCTAGCTGCACCCGCTTCCATGTCACTTTGACATGAACAGCCTTCATTTGAGCTTCATCGCAATCCAGCGGTAACGGCGGTCAGAGGCCGCCCAACGCTCGGCTGTGCCCCGACTGCGATCGGCGCGAGCTCATGCGGGACGGTGCGGTGCTTGGCCAGATTGCCGGGGTGATGGGGGGAAGGCCGAACTCGACCCGCCAAGCGAGTTGTCTGCCGCGCCGCATGACCCGCCGACTGTACGCAGGGGCGCGGGCTGCCTGGATGAGCAACGGCGGAGTCGACATCGACCCCGGTACATCGGCTCGGGCCAGACGCTTGTGCTGGAGTTCGCCGGAGACGTTCAGGAGATCGCCGAGACGAAGGAGCACCGCCTGTTGTGGCGGCTGACCGGGACGTTGATCACCGGCCAGGTCGCACCTTGCGTAGTGATCGATGACAAGTCCTGGTGGAAGACCAAGGCCGACAACGGCAGCTGACGTCAACCGTCGTCAACCTTGCTCGCCAGTGCGCCTCAGCCGCCGGCATCTTCGCCGAGGCGATCGGTGAGTGAGGCGGACCCGCGTAAGCAGGGGTGTCAGCCAGATCGCGCGATCGTCCTAGACAAGCAGAAAGGCCCGCTCCAGGGATCCCTGGTGGCGGGCCTTTTGTGCTGTGCGCGGCCGACAGGAGTCGAACCCGTAACCTTCTGATCCGTAGTCAGATGCTCTATCCATTGAGCTACGGCCGCTCGCTGCGTAAGCAAGCATAGCGGGTTTTCGGGAGTGCCTCGAACCGGATACGGGGTTATGACTGGTGTTGGTTCGGGGGCTGGGTGGGTGTGGGGTGGTGTGAGGGGGTTTGAGCAGGGGGAGCTTGTGGGTCTTCTGGGTGCGGGCTTACGGGTCCGCTTGGTTCAGGAGGACGTCGAGCAGGATGGCCATGTCAGTCAGTCTGCGGAGGATGAGGGCGTACTGGTCGTGGGTCTGGACGCGGATCTTGGTGAGCTGGTCGGTCGTGTGCCTGCGGAAGCTTTCGATCTCGTCGTTGAGGGCGGAGAAGTCTTGGTTCAGCTCCGCTTGGAGGCATATGACCTGGGTTCTTGTGTCGGTGTGCGAGTCTCCCGGCGTGCGGGGGTGTCTGCGTCGTCGGCGTCGAGGTCTCAGGGGGCTGAGGGTCGGGTCGCCGGTACGTACGGTGGCCTCCAGGGCGTCCGCGCGGAGTTTCAGTTGGCGAATCTCCGTCTCGATGTCCACGTACCTCTACCTTCGCGGTAGTTGGGAGGGATCCGCTTGCGAGGGTGTGCGCTCGTGGTCCCACGTTCTGTGAGCACATGGTTGCAAGGTGTGGGGGGAAGTGGGAAACCGTGATGGGTGGGCGGGGTGAAGACTTTCTCCCGGGGGTGTAGTGGAGATCACCGCTGGGTGCGTTTCTCTGCTCGGCGGGTGGGTGGTGAAGGTGGCATCTACGGCAAGAGCAGGCAAAACGCGGGAGAGGGTGAGTGCGCTCCGGGGCCTTGGAGTGGCGTGCCGCTACGTGCCCTCTGAGTAGTAGATGGCTGCTTGGACGCGGCTTTTCAGGCCTAGTTTGTTGAGCACGCGGCTTACGTGGGTCTTCGTGGTGGCTTCTGCCATGTCGAGTTCGCGGGCGATCTCGGCGTTGGACAGGCCCCGTCCGATGCAGGCCAGCACTTGTTGTTCGCGGGGGGTCAGGCCGGCTGGGTCGGTTGCCGGTTCTCTGCGGGTGGGGAGTTGCTCGGCGAAGGCGGCTATCAGGCGGCGGGTGACGCCTGGTGCGATGAGCCCCTCGCCGCGGGCCACCACGCGGACCGCCTCCACCAGGGATTCGGCGTCGGTGTTCTTCAGCAGGAAGCCGGCCGCGCCGGCCCGGAGGGCGCCGAAGACGTATTCGTCGACGTCGAACGTGGTGAGGATGAGGACGTCGCAGACTCCCGCCAGCGCGCGCGTGGCGGAGATGCCGTCGAGCCGGGGCATGCGTACGTCCATCAGGACGAGGTCGGGGCGCAGCTCCTCGGCCATGGCGACGGCGCGTTCGCCGTCCTCGGCCTCGCCCACGACCTCGATGTCGTCGGCTCCGCCCAGGATCAGCACGATTCCGGCCCGGACCGCGGCGTGATCATCGGCCACGAGCACCCTGATGGTCACCGTCCGCCTCCAGTGTTCTTCTTCTCGGCTGCCGGGTCGGACCCGGCGCCTCTCGTGTCCATCTCGGTCGTCGTCGGCAGGGCCACCGAGACCCGCCAGCTTTCCCCGTCGGCCGCTCCGGCCTCGAACCGCCCTCCGACCAGGGTTGCTCGTTCGCGCATGCCGATCAGGCCGGCGCCGGCGCCGGGTAGCCCGCCTCGCCGGTCGAGACTCAGCGCGTTGTCGACGCGGACGACGACCTGGTCGGGCTCATAGCCGAGCACCACGGAGACTGGAGACTCGCCGTGTTTGAGGGCGTTGGTGAGCGCTTCCTGGAGTATGCGGTAGCCGGCGAGATCCACGGACGGGGGCAGGTCGCGGGGCTCGCCCTCGATCCGGGTCCGTACGTCCATGCCTGCTTGCCGCACCCGTTCGACCAGGGGATCGGCGTCCCCGAGGCGTGGGCGGGTCGTCTCGCTCTCGGCCTCGTCGCCTTCCTGTCTCAGCAGGCCGATCATGGCTCGCATCTCGGCCATGCCCGCGACACTGTTCTCCCGTACGGACTCCATGACCTTCCGCACCGTCTCCCGATCGAGATCCTTGCGCGACAGCGCGGCGGTGGACTGGATGGCGATGGCGCTGAAGTGGTTGGCGATCATATCGTGCAGCTCGCGAGCCATCCGGGTGCGTTCGGCGGTGACGGCGGCCTGGCGGTCGAGCTCCGCCAGGCGGGCCACCTGCTCGGCCCGCGCCCGCTCGGCCGCCGCCCGATCTCGCTGCTCGCGCAGGTAGACCGCGGTGAGGACGGGCGTGACGAGCACCAGCCCCGCCTGCACGCCCATCACGGCCAGCGCGCGCCAGTCTGCGGCGAGGAACCCGGCCGTGGCGCCCGCCCCGACCGCCAGCACGGAGGTGGTGCCCAGCAGGATGCGGGACAGGCCGGCCGGACCGTAGAGCGCGGCCGCGTACAGGTTGTCGGTGAAGACCAGTACCGTCCCCAGGGACGGGCCCACGAGCCCGTCGATCGCGATCCCGACGACCCCGAGCCCCAGGCAGAGCAGCGGCGCCCGCGTCCGCAGCAGGACTCCCGCGCAGGTGAGCGCCAGCGGCACGAACAGCAGCCAGGTGGGCGTGCCGCGATGGACGTACGACCCGCCCGCGATGAGCAGCGCGCCCATCGCGAAGGCCAGCGCCGCTCCCAGCGTCACCCGGTTCATCAGAAACCTCCGAGGAGACCCCAGCCTTCAGGCGGGGGAGGAATCGGACCTTGCGGGAGCAGGACAGAGGCAGGCGATTCGCAGCCAGGCGGACCGCCGTCGAAACGCGGCGCGATGCCGCAGAATTCGGTAGTGTGTTCGATGGCGGCGATGACCAAGCCGTCGGAGCAACGATCGGCAATACCCTCGCCGCCGGGCTGGCGGAGAGGTGAAACGCCTGTGGAGCTGGTGTAAGACCTCAACGAGAGATCCCTTTCTCGGGCGGGCGACCGGCGATGAAGCAGGAAACCTCACGGGCGACCGTGGGACCCCCTCCTTCAGGCGGGGAAGGATGTCAAGGCTTCATCCCATCACTTCTGGCCAGCGTTTTCCTCCTGCGGAGGTCCGCCTGTGGATACACCGTTCGATGTATCCACAGGTTGGGGATCTGCGTGTTCCGGCGTCCGGAGGAGGTGGTCTGATGAGGATGGTGCTTCGCGGTGGGGGCGCTGGAACTTGTTCGGGTGGAGGGCGCGCATACGTCGTACTGTGAGGGGGTGAGCGAAATGCCGCCGCCGTCTGATTCGTCCTCGCCTTCGTCCTCGGGCGGTGAGCCGTCGCCTCGGCGGACGGGGGTGGTGGTCGGGCTGGCCCTGGTCGGGGTCCTCGGTTATCTCGTGGTCAACGTGGTCGTGGGGGTCGTCGCCCTGAGCTTGGAGTCGACGGTGGCGATCGGGGTGGGGGGGGGGGTGCTGGCGGTTCGGGGGATCGGGGCCGGGGTGGTGCTCGTCCGGCTGCGGAGGTCGTGGTCGGTGGGGTTGGGACTCGGGTTGATGATCGGGTGGGGGCTGGCGTCGATCGTGTCGGCGGGCTTCTGTACGGGGCTCAACCCTGAGATGTATACGTAGGCCTACGAACTGTTGTACGTGTGATGACGGTGTTGAGCGGATGTCGGTCGCGGGCTCGGCTCCTGGTCTGATCGCGACTAGGGGGTAGAGCAAAGCGCATGAGTACGAGACCACCCACGCCGCCTGCACCGCCGTCGTCGTCCGGGGAACCGGAGGAGCCGGGGCAGGGGGCCGGGTCTGGGCTGGAGTCAGGGTCGGGGCCGCAGCGGCAGTCGGGATCGGAGCCGGGGCCGGAGGCGGTGTCGGGGCTGGGGGCAGGGTCGAGATCGGGGCAGGAGGCGGGGCCGGGATCGGGGCAGGAGGGGGAGCCGGAGTTTCTGCCGCCTCCGACCGGGGAGAGGGTGTCGTCACCTGCCATCGGTGAGCGGGCGCCGGCGTCGGTGCCGCCTCCCAGTGGTGAGCCGTCGCTTCTGCCGCCGCCGCCGACGGGGCGGCCGGTGCCTCTGCCGCCGCCTGCCGGCCAGCCGAAGTTTCTGGCGGCGGGCGGAGGGGGAACGGGCGCTGGACGTGAGGAAGGGGGTGGCGGTTCTGGGGAGGTTCCGGGAGCTGTGCAACCGGGCCGGGCGTCGTCGTCCGGAGCCGTCGGGGAGCCGGGTGAGGCGTCACCGTCGGCTGGGCAGTCGGGTGGCGCTTCGGCACCGGCCGCGCGGGGGCCAGGCATTCCGCCCGGTGCGGGGAGGCCGTCCTTCGTCGCGCCCGTGGTGAAGCCTTCGTCGGCGGGGCAGCCGGATTCGGGTGGGCAGACGCCGGGGCAGGTGGGTCCGCAGCAAGGGCAGTCGGCGTACGGATATTCCGGAAATGTCGCAGGAGGCCAGGGGCAATCGCCGCAGGGGCCGCCGCCCGGTTACGAAGGCCCGCCGGAGTACGGACCCCCGCCTGGCTACAGCCCCCCGGCCGGCCACGCCGGCCCGCCTTCCAGCGGAGGCCCTTACGGTGGCCCGCCTTCTCAGGGTGGCTCGGCTCCGCATGGAGGCCAGCCTTCTCAGGGTGGCCCTCCTTCTCACGGCGGCTCGCCTTCCAGCGGTGGCCAGCCTTTTCACGGCGGTTCGGCTCATGGAGGCCCGCTCTCGCACGGCGGTCCGTCCCCTCACGGCGGCCAGCCTTCGTACAGTGGTCCGCCTCCTCAAGGCCCCCCGCAGTACGGCCCCCCACCTCCCGGCCCCCACCCCACCCCGCCCCCATCCAGCGGCGGCAACACAGGCGCCCTGATCGGCTTCCTGTTCGCCGGCCTCGCCGCCTACAGCGCCCTCAACATCGTCATCGGCTTCTTCGTCTTCTTCGCCGCCATGAGCACCCCCGCCAACTCCATCCCCTACCTGGCCGCAGGCGCCATAGCCCTGGCCCTGGCCGGGCTGGGCGCGGGGATCGGGTTGTGCTTCGTCCGTAAGACCTGGAGCAGAGGCCTGGGGCTGGGGCTGATGATCGGCTGGGCGCTCTGGTCGATCCTCTCCGCCGGCTTCTGCACCGGCATCAACCCGGGCCTGTACGGCTGACATGCCCTTTCACGAGATCTTCGTCGGCCTGGGCGTCCTTGTGGCCTCCGTCGTCTTCGTCAGGGAGGCCAGGAGGCGCGGCGCGCTCAACGAGCAGTCCCTGATCGCGGTGGCCGGAGCCCTGGTCGGCGGCGCGATCGGGATGCGGCTGGCCGGCTGGCTGGAGACCCTGGAGCTGCGAGACCTCTGGCTGTACGGCTCCCGCAGCATCCTCGGCGGCCTCACCGGCGCGTACGTCGGCGTCCTGGTCGCCAAGCGGATCATCGGCTACAAGGAGCGGACCGGCGACCTGTTCGCCCCGGCGGTGGCGCTCGGCATGGCCGTCGGCAGGATCGGCTGTCATCTGACGGAGGCGCCGGGCCGGCCCACCGACCTGCCGTGGGGGGTGCACGCCCCGCCGGCCATCCCGGAGTGCCCTGGCTGCCTGACCGGGCAGGCCATGCACCCGTCGTTCATCTACGAGATCGTCTTCCAGCTGGCCGCGTTCGCCGCGCTGCTCTGGGCACGTAAGCGGCTCACGCAGCCGGGGGAGTTGTTCACGCTCTACCTGGCCGGGTACGCCGCCTTCCGCTTCCTCGTCGAGTTCACGAGGGCCAACGAGACGGTCTGGCTCGACCTGACCAGGCCCCAGTGGTTCCTGATCCCCGGGCTGCTGCTGCTCGGCGTCCGGCTCGCGTACGGCTGGCGGCGCGGCTACTACGATCCCCTTTTCGAGCGGAAGGTCATGACATGAGTGCAGGGATGGGGCTGCGGGGTGACCGCATCCTCAGGTACGTGAACGCGTTCTGCCCGCGCTGCCACGACCGCGACCTGTCGCAGGTGGAGCGGCTGAGCGGGTATCTGGCCGAGCGTGAGGGCCGCGTGTGGCTGGAGCGCGGGTGCCGCGAGCACGGTCTCGTCCGTACGTTGTACGACGAGGATCCGGAGATCCTGGCGTACCTGGAGGAGTGGACCGCCCCGACGAAGCAGCACGTACCGGATATATCCGGAAATTTTGATCCGGTACCCCAGGCCTACCTGCGCGGCCTGCCCGAGCTGCAGACCCAGCACACCTGCATCCTCCTTGAGGACATCGCCGAAGCCTGCAACCTGCGCTGCCCCACCTGCTTCGCCGACAGCTCGCCCGACCTGACCGGCATCGTCCCCGTCGAGGACGTCCTGGCGAACGTCGACCAGCGCCTGTCCAGGGAGAACGGCAAGCTCGACGTCCTCATGCTGAGCGGCGGCGAGCCCACCCTCCACCCCGAGCTCGACAGACTCCTCGCCGAGCTGGCCGAACGCCCGATCACCCGCATCCTGATCAACACCAACGGCGTCCGCGTCGCCAGGGACGACGTCCTGCTCGACCTCCTCACCGCGCACAGGGAGCGGGTCGAGGTCTACCTCCAGTACGACGGCAGTTCGGCCGAGGCGTCGCGGCACCACCGGGGCGGCGACCTGACCCGGATCAAGGCGAGCGCCGTACGACGCCTGTCCGAGCGGGAGATCTTCACCACGCTGGTGATGACCGCCGCGCTCGGCGTGAACGACGGGGAGATCGGCGACGTCGTCCGCCTGGCCCTGGACACCCCGTACGTCGGCGGCGTGTCCCTGCAGCCCCAGTTCGGCTCGGGCCGGTCGGCCCCGATCGGCGAGCAGGACCGGCTCACCCACACCGGCGTGCTCAAGCGCCTCGGCCCGCAGACCGACGGCCTGGTGACCTGGCGCGACCTGACCGCGCTGCCCTGCTCACACCCCCACTGCTGCTCGGTCGGCTACCTCATCCGCGACGACTCCGCCCGCTGGCGCTCGCTCACCGAGTTGATCGGCCACGACCGGCTCAAGGCGAACCTCGGCCTGGTCTCCAACCGCATCGCCGACAGCGAGATCCCGCGCGAGCTGCGCCTGGCCGTACAGGAGTCGCTGCTCGGACTGCTGTCCGAGCAGTCGTCGCTGTCGCATCCGCAGGTTGGAGACCTGTGGCGGACCATCTGCGAGAACTGCGACCTCGGCGTCGCCACCCTGCTCACCCTCGCCTCCTCGGCCCTGCCCGGGCGGCGCAGGAAGCTGCGCGCGATGCTCGGGGAGCGGGTCGTGCGCATCACCGTCAAACCGTTCATGGACCTGTCCACCATGATCGAGGAACGGCTCACGCAGTGCTGCGTGCACGTGGGCACGCGGGCCGAGCAGGACCAGTGCGCGCCGTTCTGCGCCGTGCAGGCGTGGCCGCAACTGTCCGGGCAGCGGCTGTCGGCGGTGGCCTCCAAGTCGAGGGGGCCGTTCGAGGTGGTGCTGTGAAGGAAGACGTCCAGAAGGCCGTTCGGGGTGGTGCGGCGAAGGAGCCGTACGATCCGCTCCGCCTGTGCGTGTACGCGACCGTCGCGCTGCTCGCCTGGCTGCTCGGGCCGTGGGCGGTGCTGGGGTTCGCGGCGCTCGGGTTCGCCGGTTACTGGCGGGCGCGGCGAGCCGGGCTGACCAGGAGCAAGTGCTTCCTGCGCGACACCCGGCTCGTGCTGGCCTACCTCGGCCTCATCGGCCTCGCCGCGCTGGCGGCGATCGTCCTGGGGTGGCCGTCAGGCTGAGCGGTCAGCCCGGGATGGCCTTGAGGTTGAGGACGGTCCGCTCAGCGCCGTCGCCCCAGAAGAGCGCGCTCGACGGCCTGGAGGAGGTGTCGTGCGGCTGGACGGGCCCGATCGCGGCCATCGTCCCCGTGCTCAGGTCGTACAGGACGGGCTGCTGCCGGTCGGGAGCGTTCAGCAGGAAGAGCGCGAAACGGTCGCCGTGCAACCACGTGAAGCCCGTACGGACGAGCGTGCCGGGCAGCGTGCGCCGCGCGGACCCGTCCACCCGCTGCACGACCAGCCGGCTGTCCCGCATCCCCGCGCACCACTGCGGATGACACTGCATCATGTCGACGCCCTCCGGGATCGCCACGGCGGAGGCTCGCCCGGTCTCCAGGTTGACGATCTTCGTCATGTTCAGCCCGGTCTCGCCCTCGTGCGCCCAGGGCCAGGCCGAGAGATGCAGCCCGTCGCTGCCCGGCAGCCGCTCCGGCGTGCCGCCGGTCAGCGGCATCCGGTAGACGCCGCCGCCCTTCTCCAGCGACCAGACGAGGTGGTCGCCCGCGATGCCGGTCCTGTCCACGTCCGCGGCGACCTCGCCGACGCGCCGCGCCGCGCCGCCCTCCCTCGGCATGATCCAGAAGTCGGCCCGCTCGCGGTTCGCGCCCTTCTCGGCGTGCCAGGCGATGTACTTCTCGCCGACGTCGAGGGACTGCGGGTAGTAGTCCTTCTCGGGGTACGGTACGGCGCCCAGCACGCGGGTCCGCCCTGTCGCCGTGTCGTAGATCTCCAGCCGCTCCGCCCTCCCCTCCCCGGGCATGACGTACATGAGCAGCTCGGTGGCGCTGACCGCGGTCACCGGCGTCGTCCGCCAGCCGTCGGCGTCCACGGCGGGCACCTGGGACAGCGCCCGCGGCCACACCGAGGCGACCGGCTCGATCGCGCCGGGCACCGGTGAGGCCACCTGCGCGGGCCTCCCGCGGCACAGGTGTCTCTCGCTTGATCCGGAGCTTGTCCAGGGCGCGGGCCGCCTGGCTGCGTACCGTTCCACGTGAAACGCCGAGAATCTCGGCGATGTCGCGGTCCGGCAGGTCCTCGTAGTAACGCAGCACGAGGACGGCCCGCTGTCTGCGGGGGAGCTCCTGGAGTTCGGCCCAGAGGTCGGCGTCGCCGTAACGGTCGTGTTCGCCCTGCTCGGGCACGGCGGCGACCAGGTCCTCCCTGCGCCGCCGTCGCCACGACCTGATGTGCAGCCTGACCATGGTCGTGCGCACGTATCCCTCGGGGTCGTGTTTCCTGCGCACGCGGGACCAGGCGTCACCCAGCCGGGCCAGGGCCTCCTGCACGAGATCGGCCGCGTCCTCCGTGTTGCCGGCCAGCACGTAGCCGTACCGGAGAAGCGCGTCACCCCGGGTCCGGACGAACTCGTCGAAATCCTCCACGAACCCAGGGATCACGTCACGCGGGCTTCTGTTGCACGCGGGAGGAAGATTACGGCGCGGGGACGTACAGGCTGAGCGTCTCGGCGATGCAGGCTGGCCGCCTCTCGCCCTCGATCTCGATCGTCACCTTGAGGTTGGCCAGGTAGCCGGCCGGGGTGCCCTTGACGTCGGTGAGCTCGCCCAGCGCCCTGATCCGGCCGCCGACCGGGACCGGCCGCGGGAAGCGGACCTTGTTGAGGCCGTAGTTGACGCCCATCGCGATGCCATTCACCTTGATCAGGGCGAACATGAACGACGGCAGCAGCGACAAGGTCAGGTAGCCGTGGGCGATCGTGCCGCCGAACGGCCCCTCCTTGGCCCGCTCCACGTCCACGTGGATCCACTGATGGTCGTCGGTGGCGTCGGCGAAGAGATTGACCTGGTCCTGGGTGACGGTGCGCCACTCGGTCGGGCCGAACGACTCGCCGACGGCCGCCTTGAGCTCCTGAACGTTCGCGAAGGTCCGCATGGTGTCGAACGCTATTGCGCGCGCGGGACGGGTGCCAAGTTCGGGTCTCTCCCGGACCCGTCACGAAGATCTTTACTCGAAACCATCGCATAGGTGTTCGAGTCCGCGCTACAGTCTTAGGTACCGCAATCGAACAGAGGTTCGGCCTGGTGAGAGGGGGTGTGTCCGGATGACGGTGCTCGCGCTGGCCCCTGCTCGGACACGCCGTAGCACTTTCTTCCCAAATCTAAGACGGCCGCTATATCCGGCAATAAAGTCCGAGAGCGTGGACCCTGTGCGAAACCCCTACGCTCCAGGCGCCGGGCAGCGCCCGCCGGAGCTCGCCGGGCGCGACCGCGAGCTGCAGCAGTTCGAGGTCGTGCTGGAGCGGGTGGCCCGCGGCCGTCCCGAGCGCAGCATGGTCGTGACCGGCCTGCGGGGCGTCGGCAAGACCGTCCTGCTCAACACCTTCAAGTCCATGGCCATGCAGCGGCTGTGGGGCACGGGCAAGATCGAGGCCCGGCCCGACCAGTCGATCAGACGGCCGGTGGCGGCCGCCCTGCACATGGCCATCCGCGAGCTGGCGCCGCGGCATCGCGCGCCCGAGCGCATCGAGGAGTTCCTCGGCGTGCTCAAGGCGTTCGCCATGCGCGATCCGGCCGCGGCCAAGGGCACCTCCCACTGGTCGCCCGGGATCGAGGTGCCCGCCAGCCGCGGGCGCGCCGACTCGGGCGATCTGGAGATCGACCTCACCGAGTTGTTCGTCGACGCGGCGAGCGTGGCCACCGACCTGGCGGTGGGCATCGCGCTGTTCATCGACGAGATGCAGGACGTGCAGGCCGCCGACGTCTCGGCGCTCTGCGCGGCCTGCCACGAGCTGTCGCAGTCGGGCGGCCCGCTGATCGTGGTGGGGGCCGGCCTGCCGCACCTGCCGAGCGTGCTGTCGGCGAGCAAGAGCTATTCCGAACGGCTCTTCCGCTACGCGCGCATCGACAAGCTCGACCGCGACGCGGCCGACCTCGCGCTCATCCTTCCCGCGCGGGAGGAAGAGGTGGAGTTCACCCAGGAGGCGCTCGACGCCCTCTACGAGGCGGCCGACGGCTACCCCTACTTCGTGCAGGCGTACGGCAAGGTCGCCTGGGACCTGGCCCCGCGCAGCCCGATCACCATCGACGACGTCAAGGTCTCCGCGCCGGAGGCCGAGGAGGAGCTCGCGGTCGGGTTCTTCGGCAGCCGCTACGAGCGGGCCACCCCGGCCGAGCGCGACTACATGCACGCCATGGCGCAGATCGGCGACGAGCCGGTCGCGACCGCCGAGGTGGCCGACGCCCTCGGGCGTAAGCCGTCCAGCCTGTCACCCGCCCGCGACAGCCTGATCAAGAAAGGGCTCATCTACAGCGCCGAGCGTGGCCTGATCGCGTTCACGGTGCCGCATTTCGGGAGGTTCCTGCGCGCTCAGCCGATCTGAGCGACGCCCCTAGACCTCTATTGGGCTGTCTAGTGGGGAAGCTAGACAGCCCAATAGAGCAATATCGCCATGCCTGTCGAGGGAAATCTAGTGCTCTCTAGCGTCAGGCCGATACGGGGATATAGTCCGGCAGAGAGTCGCTGCCCTCCCGGCTGACCACGGCCATCCGCACCGCCGGGCGGCGACCGCTCAGATAGACGGCGAAGACCACGTCGTCGTCCTCGTGGTTCCGGAAGGCGAAGAAGCGCCAGCACAGCTCCCGCCAGCTGTCGTACGGCTCCGCCGACACCAGGTCCTGGTGGTGGGCCCGCCAGGTGCCGCTGGACCTCAGCTTGGACAGGGTCACCGACTCGGCCGGACCGTGGCGCTGCTCGCAGGGGGCGCGGTACCGTACCCGGTCGATCAGCTCCTCGATCTCGGGCGACAGCAGCGCGAGCAGGGCCACCCCGGCGGCCGCGTACCACGGCGGCGGGCCCGCAATCACCCATCCCGCCGCGGCCGCCCACCCCGTCACCGGTGACCACACCGACACGGCGGCCAGACCGGTCAGCGCGACCGTCCGGCCGATCGAACGCCATCCGACCGGCGCCGAGCTCACCTCGCCGAAGCAGCCGCAACCCGCGTCGGGCCGGCGCCGGCGCAGCTCCAGCAGCACGTACGTGGACATCGCGAAGAACGCGACCGTACCCCACCGGAAGAACGGATGCGTGCTGACCAGCAGCCCTGCCGCCAGCACCAGCTCGCCGGCCGCGCACACCAGCAGCGCGGGAGCCTGCATGCGCCCGGGCACCAGCACCGCGGGCCCCAGCCTGGACAGCGCCCCCGGCTCGCCCCCCGAGCCGACGGTGCGCACCTTCGCCACCGTCCCCAGGGTGAGCATGACGATCAGGAGCGGGAGCTGTGATTCCAGCACGAGCGTCACCCTAATCCGATCTGCGCGTTGAAGCACCCTTTGATCAACTCGCCGCCGAGCTCCACGTACGAGGACGGCGACAGCTCCGCGATCCGCCCGCGCGGCGAGGTGTCGCACTCGACGCAGCGGTCGCAGAAGCGCCCCGCCATGCAGCCGCAGGCGACCACGGGCACGTTGGCGGAGCGGTTGGAGCAGACGTTCCTGACCTGGAGCAGCGAGCCGACGGCCAGATACGGCAGGCCGGCGCACGAGACGCCGGTCTTGGGGCAGCCGGTGTCGGTACGTTCCAGCATGGGGTAAGCCGCGCCGCGCTCTTCCTCGTCGAACGTGTCCGACCAGGTCGCGGTGCCCGCGATGCGTGACAGCGTGCCCGCGTAGGCGGGCGGCGGGGGTGGCACGGACCGGGCCGGGTAGGGCGGTTGCGAGGTCGCGGGCAGCAGGGCCAGGCTGGCGCCGTCGCGCCTGATGCCGATCGCGTCGAACAGGTAGCCGGGCTCGAACTGGGGGTGGCGCACCTGCAGCCGGCCCGACGCGCGGTAGGGGATGACCACCGAGCGGTGGCCGCGATGAGGCCCGCAGTCGAGTTCGACCGTCAGGTCCTTCTTGCCGGTGATGGAGAGGATCGTCCCGGTGATGCGGGTGGTGTCGGCCCAGATGCGCTCGACCACGCGGCCGTCGCGCAGCGTGCGCATCAGCACCATGGAGCCCACGGACAGGTCGCCCGGCGTGGTGTCGGAGCCGTTCCATGCGGTGGCCCACGGCGCGATCACGAGCCGCTCCTGGACGCCGCCGGGGGTCTCGATGGTGATCAGGTGCGGGCTGACGTCCAGGACCTCGCCGACGACGGCCCGCAGGGGCTCCTCGTCGCCGGGGTCGGCACCGGGGACGGCGCCCGTACGGCCGAGCACGGCCGCGGCGAGCACCCGGCGGCGCTCGACGCTCGGATGACCCATGAACCCCTCCCTCGTCGGGTACTAGATTCACACGACTTGAGGGCGGGCCACACCGTAGTAGATCAGATGGGAGCAAAATACCCATCCCTGGGGAAGGGAGTTCACCTACGGCGGCGTACAAACCGCCACCGACCTATACGGACCTTTATCGTCGGCGGGCCGAAACCTGAATTGTGGTTCCGGCACAAACGGGCATCAGGCTGCGATTCTGGCCACGATGCAGACCACGAGCTGGGAAGACGAGTTCCGCGAGTACGTCACGGCGCGCGGTCCCGCGCTGCTGCGCGCGGCCCATCAGCTGACCGGCCATCCGCTCGACGCCGAGGACCTGCTGCAGAACGCGCTGACCAAGACGTACCTGGCCTGGGACCGCATCGAGGACCGCAACGCGCTGGACGGCTACGTGCGGCGGGCCATGGTCAACATCAACATCTCGCAGTGGCGGCGGCGCAAGCTGGAGGAGTACCCGTCGGACGAGCTGCCCGAGCCGGCCGCCCACGACCCGCTCCCGGCCCCGGAGATCCACGAGGCCCTCGAACAGGCCCTGCGCGAGCTGCCCGAGCGCATGCGGGCCGCGATCGTGCTGCGGTACTACGAGGACATGACCGAGCCGGAGATCGCCAGGACGCTGGGGATCAGCGTGGGGACGGTCAAGAGCACGGTGTCGCGTGCCATGGCCAAGCTGAGGACATCGCTGGGTCTTTCCTAGGCTTTTAGGGCTCTGCCTAGGACTCGCAGGGGTTCTTGTCCGGGGAGGTCTCGGCTCCGGCGGTGGCGCACGGCCGTACGACGGTCCTGATCTTGCGCAGAGTGTCCAGGAAGGCTTCCATTTCCTCGGCGCCCAGCAGCCCGGTGAAGAGATTCTCGATGTCCTGAAGGTGCTGGGGCAGCACCCGCTCCAGCCGCTCGGCCCCCGCCACGGTGAGCACGGTGTAGGACGCCCGCCGATCGCTCGCGCAGGCCTCCCGCTGCACCAGCTCCTCGCGCTCCAGCCGGTCCACCACCCGGGTCACCCCGCTCGTGGACAGTCCGGTCTGCGCGGCGAGATCACTCATCCGCAGCCTCTGCCCGGGGGAACGTGCCAAACGGATGAGGGTCTCGAAGTCGACCTCCGACAGCCCTGCCGCGTTCATCACTGGCGAGAACCTGCTCATCAGGCCCGCGTGCACCTCGGCGAACAGGCCGATGGCCGTCAGCCGGGAGTCGTCGTACAGCTGGTGGCCGTCCGCTCGGGGGTCGTCGTACTTCATCACACTCATACCTTAGACGACGATAGTTGACGTGCGGAATATTCCTCAGGTAGAAAGTTGTTGCCGCAGATATCCGCACGACAATCTTCCATAGGAGCCTCCGATGACCACCCGCACCTGGGAATCCCTGACCATCCCGGCCGCCGGAACGTACAACCTGGACGTAGCGCACACCAGCATCGGCTTCGTCGTCAAGCACATGATGGTCAGCAAGGTCCGCGGCCGTTTCGACACGTTCGAGGGCGCGGTCACGATCGCGGAGAACCCGCTGGAGTCGACCGCCGAGCTCACCATCCAGGCGGAAAGCATCACCACGGGCGCCGCCGACCGCGACGGCCACCTGCGCAGCGACGACTTCCTGTCCGTCGAGAAGTTCCCGACCATCACCTTCAAGAGCACCCGCGTGACCGGCCACAAGGGCGACGAGTTCACCGTCGTCGGCGACCTGACCATCCGTGACGTGACCAAGGAGGTCGAGCTCACGGTCGAGTACGGTGGCGCCGGCACCAACCCGTGGGGCCAGGCCGTCTGGGGCTACACGATCACCACGGAGTTCGACCGCGAGGACTTCGGCCTGACCTGGAACCAGGCCCTGGAGACGGGCGGCGTGCTGGTGGGCAAGAAGGTCAAGATCGAGATCGAGGGCGAGGCCAACCCGGCCGCCTGACGGTCATCTCGGGGTTATCCACAAGCCGGAAGCCCGCCCTAGCTCTGGGCGGGCTTCATCCACAGATAGTTACCCACAGGCTGTTGATAACTCTTGGCGAAGGCGTGCCGCGCAATCGCTTTGCCGCCTCGCCAGAAGGCCGGTACGCTGTGCTTGCCGCGATGGCTTCCAGGAGGATTCGCCTAGTCAGGTCTATGGCGCCGCACTGCTAATGCGGTTTGGTGGCAACACCATCCGGGGTTCAAATCCCCGATCCTCCGCACGTGAAAGGCCCTCTCCCGATCTTCGGGGGAGGGCCTTTCGATCTCTGTGGACATCGGGATCGCAGTTGGCCTCAGGGTGACTCCCAGAGGGGGGCATGCATGCGCTCGATGGCGTCCTTCACATCTGAAGGATCGCCACGTGGGTGTAGCGCTCCGTGATGGTGGTCCCGGGTGCGGCCGAGGATCTCTTGGACGAGCCGAATGTGGATGCCTTGCGGCTCAGATACCTCTTCTCTCAGTCGAACCAGACCACCAACCGCACGCCATCGGGCCTGAAGCGCCGCCCCAACGCCTCCATCACCCCGAAGACGTGTTCCCAGCCTGATCCAGGGCCCAGCACGGCCTGCCGGGTCGACGGGCCGTACTCGAGCGTCACATCGGGAAGGTCCCATCGACCAGCCAGGGCTCGATCAGGCGAGACGCCGAAGGGCGGTATGGAATAGAGGTCCACGAGCTCTTCCGGCCACTGATCGTCGATTCGATACTGGTGGATCACCGATTTCGCCGAGCGGATCTGCAGTACTCCGCGAGCGGCGGGCCGGACAGTCATGTCCAGGTCACGAAGCTCCGCCCACGCGACCCATGTGCAGCCGTGCACGGCGGTATCGATGTGCACCGACTTCTCGTAGTCATGACGGATCGCTTCCGAAGCGTCGGCCGGTAGGCCTCGGCCGGCCGCTACGGGAGTCCAGCCAAGCCGGTTGCGGACGCCGAAGAGACAACCGAAGGCGTCGTAGTCGCAGCCGTCATAGAGGGGATAAAGGGGCGTCGATACCGACCATGGCTCTCCGTCGTACCAATCCTCGTCAGCACACGGGTGACGAGTTTCGATGAAGCCGTAGATGTCGGTTCCCACGGTGACAGCGTAGGGACACAGATTTCTTCGGGCATGCCCCGGCCTGCTTCCCCTTCGGGCGTCAGGCAGGGGGCTCGCAGACTAGATCACCACTCACGCCATTCGTCTGTGATCTCAAATCGCTTGATCCCCCGACGAGCGGTGAGTGCATCAAGATCTATCCCAGCCTCGCTGAGCACGTCGTCGATGAACTCGCACAACTCTTCCCGTTCGATCGTCTCGTAGTCGTGATCGTCATGGGCAGCGTCGACGGCGTTGAGCCCCTCGACCACCTTTTGAATCGCTGCGAAGACCTCTTCGTCGGACGGCGAATCAATGCCATGGACCTCATCCTCGAAGGACATGAGAACCCGCTCAGTCGCCACTACGAACGGCTCCGGATACAGTGCGGCAAAGTTCGTGTCCTTGACACTTCTAAGCCCGGCAGCCCGCTCGGCGATCTCCTCGGCGACGTGCTCGCGCCACATATCTGTTGGTCTTTTCGCCACTGCGTGATGGTATGGCAGAGACTTGCGATCCGACAGTCTGAGATACGACGAATGGAACTACCTGGAACGGCCGGAAGTGGATCTTCTGGGCGGCGTGGATGCGCACACCTTGCTCGATGAGGAGCGTTGCGGCGAGGTGGCGGGCGTCGGTGCCCGCCGGGGCGATTGAAGGTTCTTAGCGGTGGCTGCTTCAGCGTGCTTCGAGTGCCGCTGACAGAGCAGCCGCGATCTCTGTGATGTTGAGGGTGACCAGGACTTCATTGCCCTCGGTCACACCACGTTCGGAGATTGCGAGCCCGATCAGAGCCAACGCTCCAGCCTGATGGCGAACTCTTGACTCCTCATGGTTCTCTTCGCTGATCTCGTCATCCTCGCTGCGCTCCCAGGCGGCCACGGCGGCGGCCGCCAGGTCACGTGGCATGCGCACGGGTAGGGGGTTCACCTGAGGCTCGACCCGCCGCCCGACTTCTGCGAGCACGGCAGCATCGTGACGGTATCTGTCGTATTGCGGGAACTCTTTCATGCCGGTGATCGTACTTATGGCCGGCGCGACCATCGCGATCAGCGCGCTGAGTCCCCTGCGGCACAATGATCTCGTGCAGCGATTCGACGCCGCGGGAGCCGGCCTGGTCCCTGGTCAACGGGTCCGGGTCCGGGTGACCCAGCAGCACCGGTGGGGTGTCATGGTGGAGATCCTCGGTCATGAGGGCATCGGTGCGTCGATCGATGGTGCGGCGATCGACAGTCCCTCCGGTACCGGCCGAGCGTGGCTGGGCGAGTATCCGGCGGCCGGGACGGAGATGGACGCCGTGGTGCAGGAGATCCGTCGATGGAGTCCGCCGGCGTGGGTGCGTCTGACGATTCGAGCTGAGGACCTGCGCAGCTTTCAGTGGCTATGCGACTTCTGCGGTACGCCCACCGTCCTCAGCCCGGGAGGTGACGGCGTGGTCATGGATGTCAGGAGCGCCGACGGCCCTGGCAGTCATGCCGTCGTCGCGCACCGGGAATGTCTGAGAAGCCGCCTCCACGAGTCGAGCAGCGAGCACGCGCGTGTCGACTCGGTGGGTCGGCGATGAGCGATGGCCCCTCAGGCCGTGGATCTGGAGGCACGCCCCGCGAACCACGAGAGCAGGGCGTCGCCTGTCAGTCGATTCGGATGATCACCTTTCCGAAGGGCTTGCTGCCGAGGTAATAGGTGAAGGCGTCGTGCGTTTCGGCGAAGCCGAACACGCGGTCGATGACCGGTCGCAGGTGGTGTGCGCTGATCGCCTGGTTCATGGCCTCGTGATCAGCGCGGTTGCCGGCGAAGATGCGTCGGATGGTCGCGAGGGTGGATCCGTAGGCTTCGCCGGAGATCTCGATGTGAGACCTGCTGGTGGGGGCGGAGACCGCGAGCAGCACGATCTGCCCGTAGAGGGCGGCGGCTCTGACCGACTGCTCGATGGTGGCGGGCCCGTTGGTCTCGACGATGAGATCCGCCCCGCGCCCTTCGGTGAGCTCGCGCACCGCCTGTCCCCATTCGGGGGTGTCGATGTAGTTGATGACGTGGTCTGCGCCGAGTGCTTTGAGCCGGCCGGCCTTGATCTTGCTGGATGTGGTGGAGATGACGCGGCAGCCCAGCATCTTCGCGAATTGGAGAGCGAAGAGAGAAACGCTTCCGGTGCCGAGGGTGAGAACGGTCTGTCCGGGGCGGAGGGGTTCGCCGCCGACGATCGAGTTCCACGCGGTCACGCCGGCGCAGGGCAGGGTCGCCGCCTCCGCCCAGCTCAGATGGCCCGGCACGTGGACCGCCCACTGCTGATCGAGGAGCGCGTACTCGGTCAGCATGCCGTCCAAGGTGCAGCCGGGCTGGTCGAGGAGTTCGGGCCTCAGCCTGCCGTCGTGCCACCGGGGCCAGTAGCCGCCGACGATCCTGTCGCCCACCTGGAAACGGGTCACTTCCGCACCGACGGCGACGACCTCACCGGCTCCATCGCTGATCGGGATGACGTCCGGTGCCGACGGCAAGGGGTAGCGTTCGTGCAGGATGAGCGCGTCGCGCCGGTTGAGCGAGACCGCGTGGACGCGGACGAGGATGTCGGTCGGTTTCGGCGTCGGCATCGGCTCTTCACGCGGCACGATCCCGTCGAGGTGGCCGCCCTTCTCCAGACGGTAACAACGCATGGTCGTCCGGCCTGGTGCCGTCTGAGTGCTCATCCTTCGATGAACTGGTAGTCGGTCCGGATCCGGCCGTCCGCGCCGAGGACGAGAATCTCAAGTCCGGCGCCCACCGGTTCACCGCCGTCCGTGGGCACCATCTCCCAGGTGAACTTGACGATGTCGGCGAGACGGTCGGCGTTGTCCCGCGGCCTGAAGAAGAACTCCCCGGGCGCGACGAACTTCTCGTACGAGCGGGTCACTCTCGCTTCGAGTGCCTCATGTCCGCGCGCTTCGAGGATGGGGGTGACGCCCAGCGCGGCGGCCGCCTCCCGGATGTCCTGCGGTGGCTGGAGCAACTGGACGCCGTCCTCGGTCCACAGCTCGGCGACGGCCTTACGGCGCAGCCCGGCATCCGGTTCGTTCCAGACCGCCACGTAGCGGCCGACCAGTTCCTCGGCATCGATCACGGCTTTTCCTTCGTCGCAATGGGTTCGTGAACGCTGCCGATCCTGGGCGCGACACCGTGGCCCGGCAATTCCCTGGAGGGAATGGTCCTCCGCCGTTCGCTGCGTTAGACAAAGTCAGGTGACCATCACTTCGGAACGCGGCGGGTTCGCCGGCGCCCTGCGCGAGTGGCGCGGACGCCGCGGCGTCAGCCAGCTGGACCTCGCTCTGCGTGCCGGAACCACGCAGCGGCACGTCAGCTTCATCGAGAGCGGACGGTCGATCCCCGGCAGAGCCATGGTCGTACGGCTCGCCGAGTCGCTGGAGCTGCCGCTCCGGGAGCGGAACGCGCTGCTGCTGGCCGCGGGCTACGCCCCCGCCTACCCGGAAACCCGGTTCGACGACCCCGAGCTCGAACCGGTCCGCACCGCGCTGGAAGGCGTCCTGCGCGGGCACCACCCGTATCCCGCGGTGATCGTCGATCGGCGCGGTGATCTCGTCTCGGCCAATGACGCGTTCTGGATGCTGACCGAGGGCTCCGCGCCCCATCTCCTTACGCCGCCCGCCAACGTGCCCCGCTTGTTGCTAGATCCGCAAGGAATGGCACCGCGGATCATCAACCTGGACGTATGGGCCTGGCACGTGATCGACCATATCCGGCAGGAGGCGGCTCGCAATCCCGATGACCGGCTTGAGGCGCTGGTCGCCGAGCTCAGGAAATCGGTACCCGAGCGCCCGCAGCAACCAGGACCGGATCACCTCGGCTTCGCGGTCCCGCTGCGGCTCCGTCTCGGCGACGGAGAGCTTCGGCTCCTGACCACGCTGACCCACTTCGGGACCGCGGTCGACGTCACCGTCGCCGAGCTGCGGATGGAGGCCTTCCTCCCGGCCGACGCGGCGACCGCCTCCGCCCTCGCCCGACTCGGACGGGCCGCACCTCGGGACGGTTGAGCCAGAGCCTTGGGCAGTGCCCAGCCCGCATCGGGTGCCCTTGTGCCGGCCCCTAAGCTGTGCCGTTGTGACGGACAGCTTTGACCCCGTGGCGTACAACCGTGCCGCCTGGGACCGCGAGGTGGACAACGGTAACGAATGGACGCGGCCGGTCGGGCCGGAGGTCATCGCCCGAGCCCGGGCCGGTGATTGGTCCGTCGTCCTGATCGGCCACGAGGCAGTGCCGCGTGACTGGTTTCCGGCTGAGCTGGCCGGTGCCGAGGTGTTGTGCCTGGCTTCCGGTGGAGGGCAGCAGGGGCCGGTGCTCGCTGCGGCGGGCGCGGCCGTGACGGTGCTGGACAACTCGCCGCAGCAACTGGGCCGCGATCAGGAGGTCGCCACCCGCGAGGGGCTGGCCGTGCGTACTGTGCTCGGCGACATGCGCGACCTGAGCGTGTTTCCCGACGCCGGCTTCGACGTCGTCTTCAATCCGGTGTCCAACGTGTTCTGCCCCGATCTCGCACCGGTCTGGCGGGAGTCGTTCCGTGTGCTGCGTCCGGGGGGAATCTTGATGGCCGGGTTCCTGAACCCCGACGTCTTCATCTTCGATGTCACGGCGATGGAGGAGCGGGGTGAGCTCGTCGTACGTCATCCGCTCCCGTTCAGCAGCCTTGATCTCCCGGATGCCGAGCGGCAGAGCTCGTACGGGAACGGGCCGATCGAATACAGCCACTCACTCGCCGGACAGATCGGCGGTCAGCTCGCGGCCGGCTTCGCGCTGACCCACTTCGACGAGGCTCCGCACCACGCGGATGCCACCGCCCGGTACATGCCTGGTTACTTCGCCACCAGGGTCGTCAAGCCGTAACCGCCGCGAGCGGCAACCCGGCTGTCGCGCGGTCGACGATCCCCCGCCTGGGCGTCCGGTCTTCGATGCGGTGGAGACCAAGTGGATCAGTCCGTGGGAGGCGTTGGCGCAGTTGGTCGCGTTGGTCAGGGACGTGCCCTCCGCCGATGACCTCGTACGGACCGTCGTTCTCTACCCGCCTCAGGAAGGCGCGCCCCAGACCGATGAGGAGTGGGGCGCCCTTCCCGAGGATTCGCCGTACTTCATCGGGCCGGGCATAGAGGAGCTGCCGGTGGACGTGCGCGACACGCTCGCCGACGTTCCCGATGAGAGGCTGGTCGAGCTGGGTGAGCGGTGGGCGGAGGGTGACGAGGAGTCCATGTTCGGCGCCGAGCCGGCTCAGCTGGCCGAGCTGATCGGCGAGTTGCGTGGGCTGGCCCGGCGGGCCCGTGACGAAGGTCAGTTGCTCTATTGCTGGAGTTGTCTGTGAGCGGTCCCGGCTTCAGAGGTCGCGGGGGCGCTGGTAGCGGAGGTAGACGATGCCGTTGCTGGAGGGGGTGCTGGAGACCAGGTCGAGCTGGTACGACTCCGGGACGCCGTCGAACAGGCGGGTGCCGGCGCCTGAGACGTAGGGGAACATGCTCAGCCGGAGTTCGTCGATCAGGTCGAGGCGCATGAGTGAGCGCCAGAGGGTGACGCCGCCCCAGACGATGATGTGGCCGTCACCGTCCAGCCTGAGCTTGTCGATCTCTTCTGTGGTGTCGCCGCCGGCGATGGTGGTGTTGGTCCAGTCGGCTGTCTTCAGGGTGCGGGAGAAGACGATCTTGCGGCTGGGGTTCAGGATGTCGGCGAACGGGTGGTCGGTGGACGCCCGCATGCCCGCGGAGATGCCCTCGTAGGCGGTGCGGCCCATGACGTGGGCGTACGCGCCGCGAAGGAAGTCGAGGTGCGCCTGGTCGGCGGGCTCGCGGTTCTCGGGCAGGTCGAAGCAGAACTTCCAGAAGTCGGTCCCCTCGTCGGCGAGGAGACCGTCGAGGGAGTAGTTGAAGACTGTTGCTATCAGCTTTCGCATGATGGGGGCTCCGGGGTCTCGAGGCGATCGTGCGTGCCAGGGCACAGCCGCGTGGCTGTGACCTGACGCTGATGCGTTAGACGAATCCGCCGCCCGAAACCCATCGGCCTCTGGCTGGATCAGCGGGTGATCTGGGTGACGAGGAAGTCAAGGCGTTCCTCCTGGGGCTCCGGGGGGATGCGGCCGCTGTCGGACAGAACCGCCATGCCGTGCAGCGCGCTCCACGTGACCTCGGCGTAGAGTTCGCGGCGCCTGTTGTCCGGGTCGAAGCAGTCGACGAACTCGTCGAACGCGGCCCTGAGCGCGGGTGGTGTCTCGCTGCTGGCGAACTTGAGGTCGGTGGGCAGGATGAACATGGCCTGGTAAAGAGCGGGTCGCTCGGTGGCGAACTCCAGGTAGGCGTGGCAGACGGCGCGCAGAGCGGCCTGGCCGGGGCCGGGGGCGGACTGCCGGGCGCGGCGCAGGTGGGCGGCGAGTTCGGTGAAGCCGTCGAGGGCGACGGCGCTGACGATGGCGTCCTTGCCGTTGAAGTGGCTGTAGAGCACCGGCTGGCTGTACTCGACGCGTTCGGCCAGCCGGCGGGTCGTCACCGCCTCCCAGCCCTCGGACTCCGCCAGCTCGCGCGCGGCTGTGATGATCAGCTGATGGCGGTGGGCGCGTTCACGTTCGCGGCGCTCGCTGATGGTGGACATGACGACATCCTAGCAATGCTTGGCATTCTGTCGAGGCTAGGATCTGAAGCGAGGTCCATACCAGCGGGGTCCGCTGCCCGCACCTCAGAGCCAGCCGGCGTCGCGGGAGATGCGGATGGCGTCGATGCGGTTGCGGCCGCCGACCTTGCTGATCGCGTTCGACAGGTAGTTGCGCACCGTGGCCTGCGACAGTGAGATCTGGGTGGCGATCTGGGCGGTGCGGATGCCGCTCGCCGCCGCGCGCAGCACCTCGGTCTCGCGGGCCGTCAGCGGGCTGCTGCCCGTTTCGAGTGCCGCCGCGACGAGTTCCGGGTCGATGACCCGCTCGCCGCGGGCGATGCGGCGGATCCCGTCGGTGAGGGTCTGGGCCGGTGCGTCCTTGACGATGAAGCCTCGTACGTGCACCTTCAGCGCGCGCAGCAGGTTGCCGGGCTGGCTGAGCCCGGTGAGCACCAGGGTGCGGCAGTCGGGCAGCCGTCCGGACAGTTGCTCGGCCGCCGACAACCCGTCCAGGCCGGGCATGTCGATGTCCAGCACCGCGACGTCGGGGCGCACCCGCAGCGCGGCGGCCAGCACCTCGTCGCCGCGTTCGACCTCGGCGACGACCTCCATGTCGTCCTCCATCGACAGCAACGCGACCAGCGCGGATCTGATCATGTGCATGTCCTCGGCGATGAGCACCCGGATCATGTGGTCTCTCCCTCGGGGACTTCGACCGACAGTCGGAACCGGCCGTCGTAAACCCCGGCCTCGGACGTGCCGGAGGCGGCCTGGGCCCGTTCGGCCACCCCGGCGAGCCCGAACCCGTGCTCAGAAACCTGATCGCCCCGAACGCCGTCGTTGACGATGTCCAGCCGGATCATTCCCCGCTGCCGGGACAGTGTGATGGCGCAGGAGCCGGCCTCGCTGTGGCGCAGCAGATTCGTGGTGCCCTCCCGGACGGCCCAGGCCAGGGCGCTTCGCGCGGACGCGGGCAGCGGCGGCAGGTCGGACACGTCGAGCCGGGTGTCCACCCCCGCCGCCCCGAGCAGGGCCGCGGCTCCGTCGATCTCCGTGCGCAGCGACACCGTGTGCTGGCCGTGGGTGATCGCCCGTACGCCGTGCAGCGCGTCGCGGGCCACGCCGGTCAGGCTCTGGATCTCGGCGCGGGCGACGGCGGTGTCCTTGGCGAGCAGCCGCAGCGCCAGGTCGCCCTTGAGGGAGATCGCCGACAGGCTCTGGCCGAGCAGGTCGTGCAGGTCGCGCGAGACCCGGATCCGCTCCGCGCCGACAGCCGTCGCGGCCAGTTCGGTACGGGTGGCCTCCAGCTCGTTCAGCAGTCGCACCAGCCGGGCCCCGCCGACCAGGGCCGCGGCGAACAGGCTCGGGACGACCAGGGCGTACAGGACCAGGATGACGATCTGCCAGGCGCTGAAGATCGGCGTCCGCAGGATCGCGATCAGCTGGGCGAGCATGTACGTCAGCAACTGGGCGGCGACGACCGTCATCCGCAGGCGGCCGCGCAGGAGCATGAGCGGCGAGGCCATGGTGAGGGTGGCGATGCTGATCCAGTTCAGGCCCACCAGCCAGATCGGGGCATAGGAGAGCAGCAGGATCGCGGTCAGGCTCCAGCGCCATCCGGCGGGGCGTTCGCCCCGGGCGTCGGCGAGGCTGTGCCGCAGTTGCAGCGCGAGCGTCACGGCGGCGAGCAGGATCGCCGGCAGCGGATCGGCGGGAGGCGAACCGTCGGTGCCGAGGCTGGTGTAGACCGGCACCTGGGCGGCCAGCGGCACGTGCAGCGCGATCAGCGGCCCGCGCGGGTGCCGGAGCACCCATCGCGGCGGTATCGAGGTCGTCATGCCCGCACCTCGATCGTCTCGGTGGTGTCGCCCGCGCGAACGTGCAATCGCACCTGGCCGTCCGCGACGGTCGCCGTGATCGTGCAAGTCCCGGCGGGTCCGGCACGCAGCAGGCGGGTGACCGTCGCGCGCAGCGCGCCTCGCGCCTGTGGGGCGAGGGTGTCCGGGATGCCGCCGCGTGGCAGGTCCAGCCGGGTGGCGACGCCGGCCGCGGTCAGCAGGTCCGCGGCGGTCTCCAGCTCGGTACGCAGTGACGGCCGGCGGTAGCCGCGGACCCGCCGCCTGGCCTCGGCCAGCGTGCGCCGGGACTCCTCCGCGAGCCCGGTCAGCTCCTCCGCCGCGGCCGCCGGATCGCCGTTCGCGACCTTGCTCGCCGCCCGGTCGCCGCGGGCCGCGATCGACTCCAGCGCGCTGCCGAGACCGTGTCGCAGGTCGTCGTCGATCCTGCGCCGTTCCTGCATGACGGCGCGCTGGGCCAGCACCTCCCTGGCGGTCCGCAACCGGGTCAGTGCCGCGGCCGGCCACACCAGCAGCAGCAGCGCGGCGCTGCCGGCCAGCACCGAGAACGTCAGCCACGGCGCGGCGGCCCACGACAGCCCGAGCGCGTGGGCCACCGGCGCCGCCGCGGCCACCACCGCCACATACCCCAGGTACGACCACGGCGCCGGCAGGACCAGCAGGAACGACACCCCCAGAGCCGTGTACGCCCGCGGCCACGAGTTCCCGGCCAGCGGGGTGGCCCCGACGATGACCGCGGTCATCCCGGCCAGCGACCAGCCGGCGAGCGGCGGCCGTCGCGCCCGTGCGACGTACCAGATGTGGCGCAGGTGCGGCGGAAGGTAGAGCGCGGTCGCCGCGAGGCTCCACAGCCCGGTGCCGACGTCGTTGCCCACGTAGCTGAACGCCAGCCCGACCTGCACCAGCGGCAGCAGGGCGCTGCAGGCGACCGCGGCGACCGGAGCGAGCCGGACGACGCGGTCGGATCGCCACAAATCCGTCAACCCGCTCACCCCCTGTCCCCGCTTCCTGGCTGACCAGAGCCTCCTGGCTGACCAGAGTAGAGGCCGTGGTCCGGCACCGGATCCGGCGCGGACCGGAGCCGCGCGCAGGCGGGTGAGGGGGGCCGGCAGCGGCGGCGTGGTGGCCATGGAAGGGCGAGGAACCTCAGGCGGGGCCCGAACCCGCGCCGATCACCCGGCCGAGGTTGTCCAGCTCGTTGCCGCGACCGGCCGTCAGGCGCTGGGTCCACTCCTCGTCGTGCATCGCGTCCATCGTCATGACGACGTGGACGCCGTCGGCGGAGGGCCGGATCTCGACCACGGTGAGGAAGTCGTACGGCTCCACGCCAGGGATGAAGTCGGCCAGCGAGGTGTAGGAGAGCCGGGCGGGCTCGTCCACCTCGACGAAGGTCTTGCGTGACTCGGTGCGGAGCGGCAGCCCGGCGCCCTCCATGAACGCGATCTGCTCGGGCGCGGTCGCGGTCATGGTGTAGATCAGTTCGCCGCCGGGCCGCAGGTCCAGCTTGTTCACCTCCACGGTGAAGCCGTCTGGCGACCACCAGGACGCGATCCCGGCGCCTGTGGTCCACAGGCGCCAGACGTGCTCGGCCGTGGTCGGGTAGGTGCGTTCGATCCGAACGCTCTGGGTCTCGGGTGAGACGGTCATGGATGCTCCCTCTGAGGTGGGTGACGTGGACCCGATCCTCCGCGTGAGCGCCCGGAGCGAACAGATGCAAATGTCACGAGACAGGCGATGAGTTGCGTGGGTGCCGGAGCGCTAGCCGCACTTGGTCGACACCAGCCGGCCGGTCTTCTGGTCCACGCACTTCTCGCAGACGCGCTTCGGGTTGCTCGTGGTCGGCGCCGCGGCCGAGGTGCACTCGAGCTCCACCGGGGCCTTCTCCTTGGCCTTCTTCTCGCAGTACTGGCGCTTCCAGCCACCGCCCTGCTTCTTCTTCTGCTTGCAGTAGTAGCAGCGCTTCTTGCCCTCCTCCATCCACTTGCAGACGGCGGACGTGCAGGTTCCGGTGGTGACGGTCCTGGCGGTCATGGCCGGCGCCGTGACCGGGGCCGAGGAGGCGGACGTCGGAGCGAATATGGCGGCCGCGAGAACGCCGGCCGCGCATGCTTCCTTCAGCATGGATCCTCCCGCTGGTGTTCCTCCCTGCGTCATTCTCATCGTGCCGCCTTGCTCTCGGGAATCGTCAAGGCGCGGTGCCGGGTTTCTTTTTCAGGACGGAACGGGTTTCGCCTGGGAAAAACAGTTTCCGGCGATTCTTGGCCGCCTATTTGAGAAATGATTGGCCATTCTCCAGAGCCACCGGGACGCCCGCCAGGCGGTCGCGCAGCAGCGCGTGGCGGAACTGGAAGGCCCCGCCCACCTGACGCAACGCGCCCCGCCGCACGCCGTCCTGGAGGAACGCCATCGCGTGCCACGGCATCCGGCCGGCCACCGACAATGACATGCGGGCCAGCAGGAACTGCGTGGACGCGGTGGCCAGGCACGAGCCGAGCCCGCCCGCGACGCCCATGTGCACGGCGGGCGGGAGCAGCCGCCAGTCCAGCGGCTCGCCGAAGACGACCGTCACGAACAGCGGGGTGACGGCCGCGGTGATGAGGCCGCCGGCCAGCGCGGTGACGGCGGTCCAGGCCCGGTCGGCGCGCAGCACCTCGTCGGGCGGCCGGCCGTGTCCCGCCTCGACGTCGTGGAACATCGTGACGAACTCGGCGGCGAAGCCCACGGCCAGCCCGTACACGAAGCCGCAGCAGAAGCCGAACAGGAAGGCGTACAGGGCGGTGAAGACGAGGAAGAGCGCGCGCCCGCCAGGCCCGGGGGTGGGCACGGCCACAGCGACGATCGCGAGGACGATGAACGCGACGGGCACGCCGCTCTTCGCCCCGTGGGTCACGCCGCGCCACAGCCCGTTGCCCAGGGCGCGGCACAGCCGCCACCACAGCGGCCGGCCCGTGCGGCGGACGGTGTGGCGGCGCAGCCGCGGCGCCCTGGGGAACAGCGGCGTCCACAGGCTGTTGACCGCGCCGAGCAGCAGCCCCCCACCCACACCCCAGCGCAGGTCGGCGGCCATGCCGGCGACGGGATCTGGCCCGGCCAGGTGCCACGGCAGGCCGGCGAGCACGTTCGCGGCGCCGAACACCACCGCGACCACGACGGCCCAGATCGGCGTCCTGGCCCGCAGCGGCACCGCCCTGGCCAGCTCCCACCAGGGCAGGTCGTAGGCGTCGCGGCGGTGCAGGTGACGGGCCAGGAAGGAGAGCCAGCGGTGCGCGTCGCGGCGGTTCCAGGCGCGCCCACCGGCGGGATCGGGCAGGTCAGGATAGAGGACGCGGATGAGCTGGTCGAGCAGGTGGCCGCGCAGGGCGGCGGTGCCGGGCAGGCGCAGCAGCAGGCCGGGGTCCCCGGGGCCGTCGGCGTAGGTGAGGCGGGTCAGCGACAGGTGGAGCGGGGTCGAGAGCGTCCGGGCCAGCAGGCCCGCCGGCTCGCCGCTCATCCGGTCGAAGACCTCGTTCCAGGCCGCGCCCCGGTCGGAGCGGGTGGCGGTGGTCAGGTAGTCGCGGATCACGCCCGGGGTGAGCGGGTCGAGCTCGATCACGGCGGCCCCGGTGAGCACGTCGGCGTCGCGTACCGCCTCGTGGTATTCCTCGCCGCGACTGGTCACCACGAGCGACAGACCGGGCGCGAACGTGGTGTTGACGGCCCGCAGCGCCGCGCCGCGGGCCGCGGGCGGCATCTCGTCGAGCCCGTCCAGCACCGGCAGCAGCCCGGCGTCCCAGGTGACGCCGGCGACGCCGTAGTCGCGCTCCACCTGCTCGGTGATCCACCGCCGCAGCGAGCGGGCGGCCGGGTCCCAGGTGGACAACCGCAGGATCACCGGTACGGGCCCCGCGCCGGACGCACGGGCGGTCAGGCAGGCGCGGGCGAGCCGGACGACCAGGCTGGTCTTGCCGGAGCCGGGCCCGCCTAGCATGACCAGCCGCCCGGTCGGCACCGTCGTGCGCACGACCCGGTGCAGGTCGTCGAGGGTGCCGTCGAGCCGCAGCGGCGTGTCGCCGGCCCCCTGGCGGATCACCGACCAGTGGTCGGCGGACGGAGGGCCGAGGGTGTGCCAGGTCACCGGCAGCGGATAGGGATCGAGCAGCCGCCGCTGCTCCTCCTCGGTGGTGCAGTGGCCGGCCATCCTTTCGGCCAGGCAGTCGAGCCGGCGCTCCCGTCGTGCCGCGTCGCGGTCGTCGCCGGCGCCGTCGTCGCGGCGCAGCCAGCCGATCAGCGTCGCCGCGCCGCCCACGACGGCGACGCACGCCGACGCCACGCCCGCCCACTCGTCGGCCGCCCCGGGGCCGCGCAGCAGGAGCACCACGCCGAGCCCGAGCAGGCCGGCGCCGGCCATGACGGCCACCGCCGCCACGGTGAGCGGGGAACGGTCACGTCGGCTTCGCACGCACCCAAGGATGCCGCACTTCGTGTGCGGTAGGTAATGATTTGATTCCGTACGGTCATGGTCAGCGGCGGACCTGGGTCCAGACGACGCGTTCGCCCACCGCGTTGACGGTGGTGTCCCAGCGTCCTTCGGTCAGCGCGTCCACGATCAGCAGGCCGCGGCCCCTCTCGTCGCTCGACCGGGACTGGCGCGAGGGCGGCGCTGCCTTGCCGGCGGCGCCGGGGTCCGTCACGGTGAGCTGCCAGGAGTACGGCTCCCGCGACAGGCTCATCCGGACCCAGTCGGCGTCGGCGTGCAGGATCGCGTTGGTGATCAGCTCCGAGGCGATCTCCTGGAGATCGGGCAGGGCCGGATGGCCGGCGCCCAGCCACTTCGCGAGCTCCTTGCGGGCGAGCGAGGGCACGCGTTCCGGTCCCACCTCGCGGGTGGCCCACACCTTGACGCATTCGTGCAGGGGATCGGACACCGTTATTCGCATGGTCGCCTCGGAGCGTGCATAGCTCAACTGTATTTGTGTGGATACACAATCAAGATTGACCGGGTGGAATGGCCATGTCTTGGCGAGGCGAAAGGCGAAATTTTACCCTTTTTCGATTCCGCGACGGCGCGGGCACGGGACGTACGGTGCAGGTGATCGAGGAGCGGGGAGGCACAACGAAGGGCGGCGGGCGAGGGAGCGGCGCCCCTCCGGGTGGAGGGGCGCCGCGGGGGGTGCGGGGGTCAGCCGGTCCTGAGCGTGAGGCCGTACACGCTCAAGGCCTCGTTGACCGGCTGGTGGTACGTCGTGCCGCCGACCGAGCAGTTGCCGGAGCCGCCGGACGTCATGCCCTGGGCCTGGTTGCCCGAGATGAACGAGCCGCCGGAGTCGCCGGGCTCGGCGCACGCGGTGGTGCGGGTCAGGCCGGAGACGGTGCCCTGCTGGTAGGTGACGCTGGCGCCGTGCTGCCTGATGACGCCGCAGCGCCATCCGGTGGTCGAACCGGAGCGGCAGATGGACGCGCCCACGGCGGCCTGGGTGGAGCCGCGGACGGTCACGTTCGCGCCGCCGGAGCCGCGTACGTACGGCGTGGCGGTGTTGTTGGGCGCGGCGACCCAGGCGTAGTCGTTGCCCGGGAAGGACGAGCCCTGGAAGGTGCCGGTCGGGCTGGTGGTCCTGGAGCCGGCCCGGCCGCAGTGCCCCGCCGTGGTGAAGCCGGGAGTGCTGCCCCTGGTGACGGCGAAGCCGACGCTGCACCGGCTGCCGCCGATGTAGTAGGCCGCGCCGCCGATGATGTTGATGAACGTCGACGGACGCTCGGCCGTGGCCGAGACGGTGACGGCGCTCTTGTCCACGCCCGCCGCGGCGACGAGGGCCTGCGCGGCCTCCACGGTCGGCGCCTGGACGGAGACGAGGTTGGTCGTCACGTCGACGAACCAGAGGGCGGCGCCGGCCTTGGCGCCCTGCGGGGCCTGGTCGAGCCGGCGCATGACTCCGTTGAGCTGGTCCATGGAGCGGGCGACGACGACGGGCTGCGCGCCCTGCGCCTCGATGGTCTTCGTGGCCGCCGGGTCGGTGGTGGCGACCATGAGCTTGGAGGCGTCGTCGTTCAGCCAGGCGCCGCCGAACGACCCGCCCAGTGCGGTGGTCAGGTTCGCTTCGACGGCGGTGGCGCGCTCCTCGTTGGCCAGGCGGGTGTGCACCTGCTCCTCGGACAGGCCGAGGTCGCGTTCGAGTGCGTCCACCATGGCGGGTGGCGCCTTGGGTGTGGGGTCGGCTGCTGCTGGGCTGAGGGGGGTGGCCACACAGGCGGCGAGGATGATCGCGCCTGTCAGCGCACAGCGTTTACTCAACATGTGCACTCCTCGGGTGGGGGTGCTGTCAAGCTAACGGTTGGTAGGGGGTCCTGCTCAGATACCAATAAGGCCCTATTTCGGTGTTATGGGGCTGTTTTGGCCCTAGTCCTTCATGCCGGATTCGCCGCCTATAAGGCGAAGGCGGTGAGAGGTGAGTAGTGTCCCGAGGCTGGAGGTGTTCTCTGTGCGTAATGGTGTTCGTCATATGCTCGGCGCCGGCGCAGGACTGCTGGCCACGCCGCTGATCGCGGCGGGTTTCGTCTCTCATGCGAGCCTGGACGGCTGGATCGCCACGAGCCTGCTCGCGGGGCTCATGGTCGTCATCGGCGCGCTGGCGGGGTCCAGGATCTCGCCGCTCGCCTCGCTGCTGCCTGGACTCGTGCTCGGGGTGCTGGCCGGGGGTTTCCTGGCCGGCGCGCCCTGGGTGACGCCGCCCGGGGTGGTGCCGCTCCCGTACGAGGCGGGGTATCGGGCGCTGCTCGCCGGCTGGGCCCTGCCGGTGGCGTGCGTGCTGGTGGTCGCCTCGCTCTTCCCCTCCCGCTGGCGAGGCGCCCCACGGCCGGCCGAGCCGCCTGAGCCGGCCGAGCCGCCCGCGCCGCAGGAGGAGGTGAAGGTCCAGGAGCCGCCGCCGCTGCCCAAGCGGATCCCGTCCCGTTACTGATCGGCGCTCCTGGTCAGCAGCGCGACGAGCACGTACGGCAGGGTCAGCAGGGCGAACGTCACCCCGTGCGGCACGTACGACGACGCCGCCCCGTACGCGGCGAAGACCCCGACCGTCACCACGTTCGTGCCCAGCCCCGCGACCGAGGTGACGGTGGCCCGCGCCGGGCCGCTGATGCGGGCCTGCAACCGCACGTCGGCCAGCACCTGGGCGAGCTGGAACGCCCCGAAGGCCAGCGCGACGGCGACGAACCCGGCGGGACTGCCGCTGAGCGCGCCGCCGGCCATGGCGAGCGCCGCCAGGACGAGCAGCGGGCCGTACGCGCGGGCCGGCAGGCGCTCGGCGGGACCCGCCAGCAGGCCGCCGACGGTGGCGCCGACCCAGACGAGCAGGATGACCACCGGAACGGCGGCCCTGGCCACGCCCGTCTCGACCGCCAGGTACGGCACGTACTCCTCCAGCGCCCCCCAGACCGCCGTCACGAACGCGACCAGCAGGACCGCGCGCAGCACACGCCGATCCCCGCGGGCCAGGGCCAGCCCCTCCCGCAGGACCGCCAGGTAACCGGGCGCCTCGCCACGCGTCCTGTGCTCGGGCAGCGTCAGGGCCGTCGCGGCGCACAGGACACAGGCCAGCACGCTGGCCGCGCCCACGAGGGGGTAGCCGCCCACCGCGAGGGCGGGGGAGGCGAGGGCGATCGCGGTCGCGCTGCCGGCCAGGCCGAGCGAGGTGGCCCGGCCCATCACGCCGGCGTAGCGGCCCTCCTGGCCGCTCCGGGCCAGCTCCTCGTACGCGAGCGCCTCGTACGAGCCCGAGACGAGCGCCTCCCCGGCCCCCCACAACACGAAGCCGGCGGCGAACACCCAGTAGGCAGGGAACAGGGTCCACATCGCGAAGCCGAGACCGATCAGCAGCGGCCCGAGGCACAGCAGCAGCCGCCGGGAGACGGTGTCGGCCCAGGCGCCCGACGGGATCTCCAGCACCATGCCCGTCACCGACCAGATGACGAACAGGGTGGAGGTCTGGGCGACGGAGAGACCGGTGTCGGCGAACAGCAGCGCGTACACCGGATAGAGCAGCACGAATTCGCTGAGGAACGCGTACGCGTAGAGCGTGATGACGAGCATGAGGCCTTCCAGGGGGACGAGCAGGGACTCCGGGGGCGTGTCGCCCCGGAGGCCCGCGCGTCGCGCGCCGGCCCCTGGTTATGGATCAATGTCGCCAGGTCATGCGATGAAGTCTACGGGGAGACGTCCCCGGCGCGCTTCCGAGAATCGCGGCGCTCCGCCTCCCGCAGCGGTCAGGCGGACTCGGCCGCCTCGGGCAGCGGGATCCACTTGTGCGACCAGTCCACCAGCTGGTCGAGCGCGGGTCGCAGCTCCTGGCCCATCTCGGTCAGGTGGTATTCGACCCGCACCGGCGAGGTGGCCAGCACCCGCCGCTCGACCAGGCCGGCCGCTTCGAGCTCGCGCAGACGCCTGGCCAGCATCGTGTCGTTGATGCCGGGGATGGCCGCCTTGAGGTCGGCGTAGCGGTGGGCGCCCTTGAAGATCATGTGGATCACGGCTCCGGACCAGCGGGCGCCGATCAGCTCTAAGGCGATGTGGAAGCGGGTGCAGACCTGGTCGAGGCTCATGAGGACATCCTAGCGTTTGCTAAACATTGTGTAGTTACTCAATAATGTTGAGGATTCAACCGCTTGGCACAACGCTAGGAGCAGTCATGACAGAACCCGTTCTGCAGATCATCGTCGGAAGCACCAGGAAGGGCCGCGTCGGGCGAGCGGTCGCCGACTGGTTCCGCGGCAGCGCCGAGGCGTTCGGCGCGTTCAAGGTGGAGTTCACCGACCTGGCGGAGCTGAACCTGCCGTTCATGGACGAGCCGAACCACCCCAGTCTGCGGCAGTACGAGAACGCGCACACCAAGGAGTGGAGCGCCATCGTGGACCGCTCGGACGCGTTCGTGTTCGTCACGCCCGAGTACAACCACAGCTTCTCCGCCCCGCTGAAGAACGCCCTGGACTACCTGCACCACGAGTGGCACCACAAGCCGGCCGGGTTCGTCAGCTACGGCGGCCTGTCCGGCGGCACCCGCGCCGTGCAGGGGCTGCGCCAGGTGGTCAGCACGCTGAAGATGGTCCCGGTGCTGGAGGCGGTGAACATCCCGTTCGTGTGGCAGTTGCCGGTCGAGGACGGCGTGCTGCGGCCGAACCAGATCTCCGAGACGGCCGCCGCCGACATGCTGGCCGAGCTGGCCAAGCTCACCGGCGCGCTGCGCGCGATGCGGCTGTCGGCGGCGTGATGCCGGGGGCATGACGCGGCGTCGTGACTCGGGGGCGTGATGTCGGGGGCCTGGGCTACGCTGCCGGACGTGGCACTGGCAGTGAGCGTGGTGGTCCGATACCGCAAGGCGGTGACCTACGGCGTGCACGCGCTGCTCGCCGCCCTGGGCGCGCGGGTCGAGCACGACCTGCGGCTCGGCACCACCCCCGAGGAGACCGCCCGGCACATCCGCGACAGCGAAGCAGACCGGGTGCTGGTGCTCTGGTCGTTCTACTCCCCCGACGCCGAGGCCATGGCGGCCGAGCTGGCCACGGTCAGGTCGCTGAGCGGCGGCAGGGGGCTGCACATCGCGGGCGGCGTGCACGCCACCGCCGAGCCGCAGCAGGTCATCGACGCCGGCTGGGACCTGGCCGGCATCGGTGAGGGCGAGAGCACGATCATCGCCCTCGTCCGGGCGCTGCGCGAGGACCGGCCGCTCACCTCGGTTCCCGGGCTGGCGGTCAGGGACGCCGACGGCGTCGCGCTGCGCACGGCCCCGGCGCCGCAGCTGCCGCTCGACGCCTTCCCCTCGTTCACCGGCCGCAACGGGCCCATCGAGATCACCCGTGGCTGCCGCTACACCTGCCGCTTCTGCCAGACCCCGTTCATGTTCGGCGGGCAGTTCCGGCACCGGTCGGTGGCGAGCGTGCGCGAGCACGTACGCGAGATGGCCGGGCGCGGCATGCGCGACGTGCGGTTCATCACGCCGACCTCGCTGTCCTACGGCTCCTCGGGCCCCGACCCCGACCTCGGCGCGGTGGAGGAGCTGCTGGCCGGGGTCAAGGAGGAGCTGCCGCCGCACGGCCGGGTCTTCTTCGGCAGCTTTCCCTCGGAGGTGCGGCCCGAGCACGTCAGCCCGGAGGCGATGCGGCTGCTCAAGCGCTACGTGGCCAACGACAACCTGATCATCGGCGCCCAGTCGGGCTCCGACCGGGTGCTGGCCGCCTCGGGGCGCGGCCACGACACCTCGCCCGTGCGCGACGCGGTCAGGATCGCGGTCGAGCACGGGTTCCGGCCCAACGTCGACTTCATCTTCGGCATGCCCGGCGAGTCGGAGGAGGACCAGGTGCGGTCGCTGACGCTGGCCGCCGACCTGGCCGACCTCGGGGCGCGCATCCACACCCACACGTTCATGCCGCTGCCCGGCACGCCGTGGCGCGACGCCGAGCCCGCCTTCATCCCGCTCGCGACGATGGCCGAGCTCGACCGGCTGGCCCAGCGCGGCGACGCCTACGGCCACTGGCGCAAGCAGGCCGAGCACGCCGTACGGCTGGCCGAGACGGCCAAGGCCTACCCCCGCAGGACCCGTCGCCGCCGCACCACCTGAAAGGCCTCATTCGCGGGGGCCGTCGGGCTCCTCCAGGGAGTTGAGCACGCGTTCGAGCGCGTCGCCCACCGGGCGCAGCGCCTGGGAGAACGCGTTGACGAGCGGGCCGAAGATCTCGCTCACCTCGGTGATCAGATCAGGGGTCTTGCTCTCGGGAGGTGCCCAGCGCATGGCGTCCGCGCTCAGCGTCTCCCACTCGTCGACGACACCGTCGATGGCGTCGAGCACATGGTCAGGATCGCTTGGCATGACCGTTCTCCGTGGAGTCAGCCGTGGAGGTCCTCCGCCGCGGGAGGGGTCGATACCTCCACGGTACGTCAGACCGGGACGGACACGCCCACGCCGCCCCGGGTCTGTGCGCCGTAACGCCGCTTCTCGGCCTCCAGGTCGAGGGGACGGATGCTCGTGCGGCCGGCCAGCAGTTCCTCGGTCAGCAGCGCGGCGGGGACGAGCCAGGACACCTCGAACTCCAGGCCGTCGGGGTCGCGGGCGTACAGGGCCTTGGTGGTGCTGTGGTCGGAGGCGCCGACGAGCGCGTCCAGCTCGGCGAGCTTGGCCTGGACGCGTTCGAGCTCGTCGAGGGTGTCGACCTCCCACGCCAGGTGGTAGAGGCCGACGGAGGTGCGCCCCGCGGGCGAGGGAGCCGCGTTCGCGCCGACCTGGAACAGGCCCAGGTCGTGATCGTTGGAGGAGCCGGGGGCCTGGAGGAAGGCGGCTCCGCGCATGCCCATGACGACCTCGAAGCCGAGGGCCTCCCGGTAGAAGGCGACGCTGCGCTCCACGTCGCGGACGTAAAGGACGGCGTGGTTGAGTCGCTGGACCGGCATGGTCAGCCCCTTTCAGCGGTGTCCCAGCGTAAGTATATGAGCCTTCAACTAAATTCCGGGGGCGCGTGGCCGGCCGCCGTGGCAACACGCTGGAGGGGGAGCGCGCGAAGTGTCGGGCCCAGGCCGTAGCGTTCTCCGGGTATCTGACCCCGACCGAGGAGAGGCCGATGCGCGACACCGAAGAGGCGCTGTTCAGGACGGTTCACGGCATCGCCGGCAGGTTCGCCGGCCAGCCCGTTCCGGTGGTGATGGACGCGTTGCTGCGCGACCTGCCCAAGGCTCCCGGCCTCGAGGTGACGGAGATTCGCAAGATCGCGGAGGAGATCAGCGTGGGGCGTGATCCCTCAGGGTTGTGAACGAGTGCTTGTGAACAAGTGCTTGTGGACAACTGATCGCCAGGGGAGCATCGAATCATGTACGAGCCAACCCCTGACGATCGATTCACGTTCGGTCTGTGGACGGTCGGCTGGCAGGCGCGCGATCCGTTCGGGGACGCCTCCCGGGCGCCCCTCGATCCCGTCGAGAGCGTGCACCGTCTGGCCGAACTGGGGGCCTACGGTGTCACTTTCCACGATGACGACCTGCTCGCCGTCGAACCCGATCGCGAACGGGCGATCGCGTCGTTCAGGAAAGCACTCGCCGAGACCGGGCTGAAAGTGCCCATGGCCACCACGAACCTGTTCACGCATCCCGTCTTCCGCGACGGGGCCTTCACCAGCAACGACCGCGACGTGCGGCGTTACGCGCTGCGCAAGGTCACCCGCAACCTCGACCTGGCCGCCTCGCTGGGCGCCTCCACCTACGTGTGCTGGGGCGGCCGCGAGGGGGCCGAGTCGGACGCGGCCAAGGACGTGCGGGCCGCGCTCGGCCGCTACAAGGAGGCCATCGACCTGCTCTGCGGGTACGTACGCGGGCGCGGCTACGACATCCGCTTCGCCCTGGAGCCCAAGCCGAACGAGCCCCGAGGCGACATCCTGCTGCCGACGATCGGGCACGCGCTGGCCTTCATCGGCGAGTTGGAACATCCGGAGATGGTGGGTCTCAACCCGGAGGTCGGCCACGAGCAGATGGCCGGGCTCAACTTCGTGCACGGCATCGCGCAGGCGCTGTGGCACGGCAAGCTGTTCCACATCGACCTCAACGGCCAGCACGGCCCCCGGTTCGACCAGGACCTCGTCTTCGGCCACGGCGACGTCATGAGCGCGTTCTTCCTGGTGGACCTGCTGGAACACGGGGGTTACGACGGGCCGCGCCACTTCGACTACAAGCCGCTGCGTACGGAGGACTCCGGCGACGTCTGGGTCTCAGCAGCCGCCAATATGCGCACATACCTGATCCTTCGCGAAAAAGCCCGAAATTTCCGGGCTGATCCGGAGGTGCGCGAGGCACTGCGCGCCGCCCGCGTCGACGAGCTGGGCCTGCCCACCCTCAACCGCGGCGAGACGCTGGCCGACCTCGCCTCGGACGACTTCGATCCTGACGTGGCCTCGCGGCGCGGATACCATTTCACCCATCTGAACCAGCTTGCGCTGGAGCACTTGTTAGGAGTTCGTGGGTGACGCTGGTCGCTGGGGTCGATTCCTCCACGCAGAGTTGCAAGGTCGTCATTCGAGAAGCGGAGACGGGAGAGCTGGTTCGGCAGGGCCGCGCCGCGCATCCCGACGGCACCGAGGTGCATCCGTCCCATTGGTGGAGCGCGCTGCTGCGGGCCCTGGAGCAGGCCGGCGGGCTGGACGGCGTGGCCGCCATCAGCGTGGGCGGGCAGCAGCACGGCATGGTCTGCCTCGACGAGTCGGGAGAGGTCGTCCGCGACGCCCTGCTGTGGAACGACACCCGTTCCGCGCAGGCCGCCGCCGATCTGACGGCCGAGCTGGGCGGGCCGCAGGCGTGGGCCGACGCCGTCGGCTCGGTGCCGGTCGCCTCCTTCACCGTCACCAAGCTGCGCTGGCTGGCCGAGCACGAGCCGGACCACGCGCGGCGCACGGCCGCCGTCTGCCTGCCGCACGACTGGCTGACGTGGCGCCTGGCGGGCGCGCTCGGGTCCGGCGTCCCGTTCGGCGTCGCGGCCTGGGAGGACGCGCCGCTGCCGCCCCTCGACCGGCTCGTCACCGACCGGGGTGACGCCTCGGGCACCGGCTACTGGTCGCCGGCGACGGGCGCGTACCGTCCCGACCTGCTCAAGGCGGCCATCGGCGCGCTGCCGCTGCTGCCCAGGGTGCTGGAGCCCGCGCAGGCCGTCCCCGACGTCGCGGGGCCGGTGCTGATCGGTCCCGGCACCGGCGACAACATGGCCGCCGCGCTCGGCGTGGGGGCCCGCTCCGGCGACGTCGTGGTCTCCCTCGGCACGTCGGGCACCGTGTTCGCGGTCGCGGAGCGGCCCAGCGCCGACCCCACGGGGGCGGTCGCCGGATTCGCCGACGCGACCGGGCGCTTCCTGCCGCTGGTGTGCACGCTCAACGCCGCCCGCGTCCTGGACGCGGCCGCGCGCATGACCGGGGTCGGGCTCGACGAGCTCGGTGCCCTGGCGCTGGAGGCTCCCGCGGGGGCCGGCGGGCTGACACTGGTGCCGTACCTGGAGGGCGAGCGCACGCCCAACCGGCCCACGGCCACCGGTTCGATCCACGGGCTGACCCTGGCCACCTCGACCCCGGCGCACCTGGCCAGGGCGGCGGTCGAGGGCATGCTGTGCGGGCTGGCCGACGCGCTCGACGCGCTGGACCTGCGGCCCGAGCGGGTGCTGCTGATCGGCGGCGCCGCGCGCTCTGAGGCGGTGCGGCGGATCGCCCCCACGATCTTCGGCGTGCCGATCACGGTCCCGCCGCCGGCCGAATACGTCGCCGACGGGGCCGCCTACCAGGCGGCGACGCTGGTGACGAGCGCGCCCGACTGGCGCTCCGGCGACACGGCCACCTACGAGGGCGAGGCGGTCCCGGCCATCCGCGAGCGCTACGCCCGCGCCACCGGTCACATCCTCGACTGATCCGCGCCTTCTGACGCACCCCTGAGAGCCCCGGCTCCCAGGGGTGCGCTCGTTCCCGCGCGCCCCTCCTCAGGGCACCGCCTCAGGGATCTAAGGGTCGGGTCAGGGACGTATCGGGGCAGTGGCCGGATGTGAGACATCCCCCCGCACGGGGAGAGTAGGCCCCATGACCGCAGCGAAGAGGCTCTACCCCCTGATCGCCTGTGCCTCGATCCTGTTCTCGGTGGTCGCCGTGGTGGCGGGCCAGTTCGGCCCCGACCCCTACCTCGACCCCATGAACGTCACCGTCAGCGAGTACGCCGTGTCCGACCGCGGGGGCGTCACGGAGATCGCGATGGCGGTGCTCGGGATCGGGTCCCTGGCGCTGCTCCTGGGGCTGCGGTCGGCGGGGGCTCCGGTGCGGGGGCTGCCGGAGCGGTTGCTGATGGTGTGGTCGGGCGCCCTGGTCGTGGCCGCGGTGATCCCGACCACACCCATCGGCCACGACCTCGACCTCGCGGCCCAGATCCACCGGTACGTCTCCGTCGCCGCCTTCGTGAGCCTGCCCGCCGCCGGCGCGCTGCTGGTCCCCAGACTGAACACCGACGCCGCCTGGAAGCCCGTGGCGCGTACCGTGGAGTGGGTGGCCCTGGCCGGCGGGTTCGGGCTGCTGGCGATCACGTACGTGGCGATGCCCGGCGAGCGGGTGATGATCGGGCTCGTCGAGCGGTTGCTCCTCGGCGCCGAGGTGGCGTTGCTGGCGGTGCTGGCCGTCTGGCTCATGCGGCTGACGTGGGGACGGGCCACCTCAGCGGCGCTCAATTTCCCGACATACCACAGATTTATCGCTAATCGATCTTAAAACCATCTGTTTCGGTGCTATTCTCTCCCGCGATCTTCTATCCGGGAGCGGGTTGTCATGGCATCGGGCAGATCCATCAGGTTCAAGATCTCGACGCTGCTCGTCATCCCCTTGATCTCCCTGATCGCACTGTGGGGCTTCGCCGCGGGCACCACGACGGGAGAGGCGCTCAGCCTGTTCAAGGTCGAGACCATCTGGACCGGGGTCATCAACAACACCGACCGCCTGGTGTCCGACGTCCAGACCGAGCGCCTGGCCTCCGCCGAGCGGATCGCCGGCGACGTGAGCGACCCCGACGCGCTGGCCAAGGCCCGGGCCAAGGTGGACGACAGCGTCAAGCTGCTGCGCACGCACGCGCTGGCCGAGGACACCCAGTCCGCGCTGACGCAGGACATGAAGACGCAGCTCCAGACGGTGTTCGAGACCATCGACCGGCTGCCGGACATCCGCGGCAAGGTCGACGGCCGCCGGCTCACCCCCAGCGCCCTCATCACCGAGTACGCCAAGGTCGCCGACGAGGTGCACCTCCTCTACTCCCGCCTGACCATCAGCACGGACCTCCAGCTGGCGCTCCAGGCGCAGGGTCTGATCGCCGCCGACGAGGTCCGCGAGCTGCTGGCCCGCGAGCACGCCCTGATCATCGCCTCGAACGGCCGGGCGAACATGCACGACGTCCACATGCTGTCCGCCATCGACGGATCCAGGACGTACCTGTTCCCGAAGGCCCTGGCCAACCTCGACACCGAGCTGCGGGCCCCGTTCGAGAAGCTGTTCTACTCGCCGCGCTACGTCACGATGGAGAACCTGGTCGAGAGCTACATCGGCGGCCAGCCGCTCGACGTGGACCTGTGGCGGGGCGTCTACGGCCAGGTGCAGCAGCAGTACCGCGAGGCGGTCTCCCGCACCGGTGACAAGCTGCTGGCCAGGATGGAGCCAGAAGGCGTCGCCGTCGTGGTCCGGGCCGGCGTGGCCGGCGCGCTCGGCCTGATCGCGGTCGTGTTCTCGATCTTCATCTCGGTCCGGGTCGGCCGCAAGCTCACCCGCGAGCTGGGGGCGCTGCGCCGTACGACGCTGGACCTGGCGGAGATCAGGCTGCCCGACGTGGTGGAGAAGCTGCGCAAGGGCCAGAGCGTGGACCTCGCCACCGAGGCGCCGCGCATCCCCGTCGACCAGAAGTCCACCAGCGAGGTCAGGGACCTGGCCTCGGCGTTCGACAGCGTGCAGAGCACGGCCGTGGACGCGGCCGTCGAGCAGGCCAGGATGCGCGAGGGCGTCTCCGAGGCGCTGCGCAACCTGGCCCGGCGCAGCCAGTCGCTGCTGCAGCGCCAGCTGCGGCTGCTCGACGAGATGCAGCGCCAGACGGAGGAGCCGGAGGCGCTGGAGCGGCTGTTCCGGCTCGACCACCTGACCACCCGCATGCGCCGCCACGCCGAGGGCCTGGTGCTGCTCTCCGGCGGCACCGCGGGCCGCAGGTGGCGCGGGGTCATCCCGGCCGAGGACGTGCTGAGCGGCGCGGCGGCGCAGGTGGAGGAGTACACGCGGGTCCGCGTCTACCCGATGCCCGAGTGCGGCGTCTCCGGCGCGGCCGTGGCCGACCTCATGCACCTGTTCGCCGAGCTGATCGAGAACGCCACCACCTTCTCCTCGCCCGGCAACGAGGTCTCCGTCCGCGGCGAGATGGTCGGCAGGGGCTTCGCCGTCGAGGTGGAGGACCGCGGCCTGGGCATGGACGAGGCCACCCGCAGGGCCATCAACGACCGCCTGGCCAGCCCGCCCGAGTTCGACCCCTCGCAGACCGAGCGGCTGGGGTTCTCGGTGGTGGGCATGCTCGCCGGCAGGCACGGGGTGAAGGTCACGGTCAAGCCCTCCCCGTACGGCGGCACCACCGCCATCGTGCTCATCCCCGCCTCGCTGGTCGAGCCGATGACGGCCCCGGTGCGGCCGGTGGAGTTCGAGCCCGTGTCCGTGTCGGTCGTCAGGGAGGACACCGGGCCGGGCGAGCTGCCGCGGCGCGTGCGGACCAGCAGGCGGGCCGCCACTCCCTCCGTTCCGCAGCAGAGCTCGCCGCAGGACGACGCGATCAGGCCGCCGCAGCAGCTGCCGCGCCGCGAGCGCACCCAGGACGCGCCTCAGCGGCCCGCTGAGACGCCTCAGGAGCGGCCAGGGGAGCTGCCCCAGCAACGGGACAGGGCCGGAGAGCCGCCGCAGCGTGACGGGAGCGGGGGGCTGCCCCAGCGCGAGCGGTCCGGGGGGCTGCCGCAACGGGAGCGGCAGGCCGGTCTGCCGCCGCGGCTCAAGCAGGCGCCGCCGCCCGTGCAGCCGGCCGAGGAGCGTTCACCCGAGGAGACCAGGGCGCTGCTCTCCTCGCTCCAGTCCGGCTGGCAGCGCGGGCGGCAGGAGAGTGAGCAGGATGGGGGATCTGAGTCGTGAGCCGCGAGCACGAGTGGGTCGACGAGGAGGCGGGGCCGGTCGTCCGGCCGTACGCGGTCGCGCGCGGGCGCACCAGGTCCGCCTCCTCCGAGGTCGACCTGCTGGCGACGGTCGTCTCCACGGGGCTGCCCGCCCCGTCCAAGGCCGAGCTGAGCACACAGCACCGCCGGCTGCTGTCCCTGGTGTCGGGGCAGAACAGGCCGGTCGTCGAGGTTGCCTCGGATCTCGGCCTGCCCGTCGGCGTCGTCCGCGTGCTGCTGGGGGACCTGCTTGAGCACGGCCTGGTGACGATCAGGCCGCCGCGCGACAAGGCCGCCACCCCGTCGGAGAGCCTGCTCCGCGAGGTGATCAACGGCCTGCGCGCGCTCTAGGCCGCGCGTCAGGAAGGCTAGTTCGCCGAGGTGAGCGTCCGCAGGGAGTGCTCCACCAGCGTGATCATGACTTCCTTGGCGGAGGTCCTGCGCCGCACGTCGCACAGCATGACCGGCACGTCCTCGTCCAGGTCGAGCGCGATGCGCACGTCGTCCACGCTGTGCCGGTCCGCGCCGTCGAAGCAGTTGACGGCCACCACGAACGGCGTGCCGCGCTGCTCGAAGTAGTCGACGGACGGGAAGCAGTCGGTGAGCCGCCGGGTGTCGGCGATCACGACCGCGCCCAGCGCGCCGTAGGACAGCTCGTCCCACATGAACCAGAACCGCTCCTGCCCGGGAGTGCCGAACAGGTAGACGACCAGCCCCTCGCGGATGGTGATCCGGCCGAAGTCCATCGCCACGGTGGTGGTGGTCTTGGCCTCGACGCCGTCGAGATCGTCCACGCCGATGCCGCGGTCGGAGAGCACCTCTTCCGTGCGTAGCGGCCTGATCTCGCTGATCGACCCGACCAGCGTGGTCTTGCCGACGCCGAACCCTCCCGCGATCAGGATCTTGAGCGCGACAGGGTCGTCAGAGAGCACGGAGTCCATTGATCACTTCCTTGAGAATGCGCTCATTCGACCGCGACCCTCCGGCGGAGGGCGACGTCACCGAGATGAGGCCGTGGTCACGCATGTCACCGAGCAGCACCCGGATGACGCCGACGGGCAGGTCGAGCTCGACGGCCAGGTCGGCCACCGAGATCGGACTACGGGCTGCCCGCAGGATGAGCTGCTGTTCCGGCCCCAGCTCGCCGGGGGAGTCACCCACGGCGCGCACGGTGGCCACGAGGTCGAACCCGTCACCGGAGGAGCGGGTGCGACCGCGGATGAGAGCATAGGGCCGGACGACCGGACCCGCCTCCTCATCGAACCACTGCGGGCTATCGCTCATGACGCTCCAGCGCGCGGGTTGGTGGTGATGTGCTGGCCCACCCGCTTGACCAGCATCGCCATCTCGTAGGCGATCTGGCCGACGTCCACGTTCGCCTCGGCGATCACGGCCAGGCAGGTGCCCTGGCCGGCCGCGGTCACGAACAGGAACGCCGACTCCATCTCCACGATGGTCTGCCGCACGTCGCCGCCGCCGAAATGGCGGCCGGTGCCGCGGGCCAGGCTCTGGAAGCCGGCCGCCACCGCCGACAGGTGCTCGGCGTCCTCGCGGGTCAGCCCCTTGGAGTAACCCACGGCCAGGCCGTCGGTCGACAGGATGACCGCCTGGCGCACGGCGGCGACCCTGGTGGCGAGGTCGTCCAGCAGCCAGTTCAGCTCACCGGTGTTGGTCGTAGGCGCACTCATGCTTCCCCCTTACTCATGGCCCCTCCTCAGAGGCTTCTTCTCGGGCGCGTTGCGTTCCCCGCTGGAACGCGGAGAACAGGTCGCGTACCTCGTCGGGAGAGCGTTCCGGCTGCGGCTCAGGCTCGGGCGGCGCCTCCTTGAGCTGCGGTGCCAGGTGGGTCTGACGCACCCGCCTGGGCAGTCCGGCGTGCGTCCCCGACGACACGACCGCGAGCGCCTTCTTGCGCGTACGGCTGGGCAGGTCGGCCCTGCCGTCCCCGCCGGCCGCCTCCAGCGCGCTCTGCTCGGTCACGATCGAGCGGGGCGCGAGCACGATGGCGGTGGTGCCGCCGAACGGAGAGCGGCGCAGCAGCACCCTGATGCCGTGCCGCTGAGCCAGCTTGGCCACCACGAACAGGCCGAGCTGGTCGCTGTCGGCCAGGTCGAACTCGGGCGGATCGGCCAGCAGCGCGTTGACCCTGGCGTAGTCGGCGGGCGGCAGCCCGAGCCCCTTGTCCTCCACCTCGATGGCGTAGCCGTTGCTCACCAGGTCGCCGCGCACCTGCACGATGGTGTCGGGGGGCGAGTAGATGGTGGCGTTCTCGACCAGTTCGGCCACGAGGTGGGTCAGGTCGGCCGCGACGGTCCCGTCGATGGCGCTGACCGGCATCGCCTCCACGGCGATCCTGGTGTAGTCCTCGACCTCGGCGACCGCGGCCCGGACGATGTCGATCACGGGCACCGGCTTGCGCCAGGCGCGTCCGGGAGCGGCGCCCGACAGGACGATGAGGCTCTCGGCGTGCCGCCGCATGCGGGTGGTCAGGTGGTCCAGGCGGAAGAGCTCCTCCAGCCTGTCGGGATCGTGCGTACGGCGCTGCATGCCGTCGAGCAGCGCGAGCTGGCGGTGCAGCAGGCCCTGCTTGCGCCGGGCGAGGTTGAGGAAGACCTGGCCGACCCCGTGGCGCAGCGCGGCCTGGCCGACGGCGGCGCGCACGGCCGTGCGCTGCAGGGAGCCGAACGCCCTGGCCACGTCGGTGATCTCGGCGGAACCGCTCACCTTGATGGCCTTGGTCTCCTTCCGTACGTCGACGTCGTCGCCCCTGCGCAGCCGGGCCACGATGTCGGGCAGCCGGCGCTGCGACAGCTCGACCGCGGCGGTACGCAGCCCGGCCAGCTCTCCGGCCAGTCGGCGCCCGAAGCGTACAGAGATGATGATCGACGCGAGCACGGCGATCAACCCGAGACCGCCCGCGACGGAGATCTTGACCACGGTGGAGGTGGCGGCCTCCGACGTACGGGTCGCCAGGGTGCTGGTGGCGCTCGCGCCGAGGACGTCGAGGCGCGCGGTGAGCCGGTCGACGGCCTCGTGCCAGGCGTCGCCGTCAGGCGGCGGCGTGCCCGTCTTGACGACCCGCGCCTCCATGGTGGCGAAGCTCAGGAACGGCTCGGTGGCGAAGATCTGCTCGTACGGCCTGCGCAGCGCCACGTCGAGCCCGGCCATGCCGCGCGAGTGCAGGAACCGCCTGGAGGCCGCGTACTCGGTGAAGGCGGCCGTCTCGGGCGCGGTGAGCCGCTTGTCGGACAGGGCGCCGATGACGAGCGCGTGCTCCCTGGCGATGTACTCCCTGGCCATGCCCATGGCCTGCAGCGAGGACGCCTGCTGGAAGATCGTCAGGTCGGGGACGGAGACCAGGTGGTCGTACACGAGGAAGAGCGAGTCGAGCATGTGGTTGTACTCGTTCAGCCCGGTCAGGCGCGAGCTGACGCCGCGGTCGATGTCGGAGCGGATCGAGCCGAGGCGGTCGAGCGCCGCCTGGAGGCCGCGCAGCGGCTGGCGCAGGTTGCCGTCGGCGGAGTCGCCGGCCTCGGTGACGGCCTGGCGGAACTCGGTCACCGACCTGTCGGTGCGGGCGCGCTGCGCGCCGAGCGCCTCGGTCAGCTCACGCGTAGTGAGCGACTCGGAGGAGCGTGCGCGTTCGGCCTGGAGCTGTAGGCCCAGGTCGGTGGAGGTGACGCCGATGGTCCGGTAGAGGGTGTTCGCGCGGAGTAGTGATCGGGCGTCGCCCATGGTGAGGTTGAGGACGAAACCCCAGAGCGCGCTCAGAGACAGGAGGGGTAGCAGTAGCAATAAGAAGATCTTGAACCGAATTGACCGGTTTCGCGAGCCCATGTCCCAACCTCGAGTCGGGGGCATTTCCACACCTTGTGTAAATACACCTCCGGAAGATCGCACAGGAGACTAGCACCGATTATGCTCCTGGCGCAGTGGGAGCAAGGCGTTCATTACCGTGATTATTGGGACAAGATCGGGCGTTCGCGGCGGGATGCGACGGCGATCGTCCACAGCCACAGGAGCGCTACCAGCGAAATCGCGATGAGCCCCGCCCAGTTGAGCACCGCGTAGACGTGTACCTGCCACTGCGTCACGTTCGGCACACGTCCGATCCGCAGCAGCTCGAACTGCCACGGCCGCCCGGTCAGCACCAGCGTGATCGCGATGGCGATGGCGCTCATCGAGTCCCACAGCGCGTGCAGCAGCGAGACGCCCAGGTAGCTCAGCAGGACCGTGCCGGTCAGCCGCCCGCGCGCCGCGAACAGCGCGCCGCCGGCGATGGCGGTCCACAGGCCGTGGCCGACGGGCGTCAGGATGCCCCGCAGCACCTCGGTCTCCACGAGCTGGGCCAGCGACAGCCCCGAGGTGGTGAACAGGGAGTTGAAGGCGTAACCCGCGCTCTCGAAGGCGGCGAAGCCGAAGCCGACGGTCGCGCCCAGCACCAGGCCGTCCCTGGTGAAATGCCGGGTCATGTGCCGGGTGACGATGATCAGGGCGGCCAGCTTGACGCCCTCCTCGATCAGGCCGACCAGCACGTACATGAGGATCGACGGGCGCAGCAGCCAGCTCTCCAGCAGCGAGGCGCCGAGCACGCCCAGCACGCCGCCCACCACGAACGCCTGGAACAGCAGCTCGACCGTCACCCCCGGCGAGCGGCCCCGCCCGTACGCCCAGACCACGAACGTCACCGGCACCAGGAAGCTGCCGAACAGCACCACGGTCGGCACCAGGTTGGAGTTCCCGGTCCAGGCGGTGACGGCCACCGTGGCCAGCCAGAGCACGAAACCGGTCAGGAAGATCCGCAGCCAGAGTGTCCTGATCACGTCAGCTCCTCCACAGCCCTGATCGCGGCCACCACGGCGGCCTCGCCGCGCGCGGCCGGCTCACTGTCGGACCCCGCGATGGCGATCCGGCCGAACGGCCCCCGCGCCGCGTCGGAGGGGAAGGGGCCGTCGGGGTAGAACGCGTCCCACGGCCGACAGTACTCCGGCGACAGCGCGTGCCCCCATCGGCGTACCTCGATGGCCTCGATGCCCTGGCCGGGGTCGAAGCCGACCGGGCCGAGCAGCCGGGCCAACTGGTCGCGTACGGTCCGCTCCAGCACCTCGTACGGCGTCGCGAACAGCTCACGCCGCCCCGCCGCCGACCCGGCGCCGGGCCCCAGCTCCGACCGGCACGGCGTGGCCAGCAGCCGGACGCCGTCGGGCGGCACGAACGCCGACTCGTTCCAGTACGCGCCGGTCCACCGCACCCGCCCGACGCCCAGCCGCCGCCACGCGCCGGGATCGCGCAAGCGGACCACGGCCTCCAGCAGCGGCACCCGTACGGCCCTGCTGAGCGCGGCCCGCCGCCCCGCGGGCAGGTCGGGAACCAGGTAGGGGACGACCGCGCTCGGGCAGGCGAGGATCACCGCCCCTGCCTCGACGGTCAGCACCCGGTGGCCGTCGAAGTAGCCCACGACCCCGTCGCGCACCGACACCACGGGGCTGGACGTCCGCACCGAGATCCGCTCGTCACGCGAGGGTGCGGCGGCCGGCGCGGGTCCGTGCCACTCCCTGCGTACGGTGGGCGAGTTGAACCGGGAGGGCTGGTCACGGTCGAGCCCGAGCCCGGCGAACCCCGGATACCCGGTCCCCCAGGCGTCGATCGCCCCGAACGCCCGGGTGTCGTACCCCCAGCCGGAGCAGGACATCGTCCGCGAGAAGCGCTCCACGTCCCGGTGCACCCCGCACACCTCGCGCAGGAACTGCGCGTACGTCAGCTCCGCCAGCCGCTCCTGCTTGGCCTGGGCGGGGAGGCCCGGCAGCCAGTCGGGCGGGTCGTCGTGCAGCATGAGCAGGTCCCGCCGGGCCCGCACGGAGATCGGCAGCCGGCCGATCCAGCCGGGGGACGTGAGCCGGACGAGGGTGTCGGCGCCGAAGCTCTCCTCGTCGCACATCACCGCGTCGGCCCCGGCCCGCCGGCACAGCGGCGCGTGCCCGCCGATGCCGTCGTGGTTGTCGAGGACGAGGACCCGGTCGTGCGGACGGCGGCGCAGCCACTCGGAGGCGGCGCTGATCCCGCCGCGCCCGCCGCCGACCACGACGAGGTCGTGCCGCTCCCCTGTGGGGACGAAGGGGCCCGCATGCTCCCAGAACCGCCCGTCCCGCAGCGCGTGCGGCACGCTGAGCGCCGCACTGGTGTCCCCGCGCACCACGAAGCCCGCCGGCTCACTCAGGGCCTTCTGGGCCGCCTCTGCCCGCCCCGGCGCGCCGCCCGAGATCACGCATCCCAGGGCCATGCCGTCGAAGAGGTCCCTGCGGGAAATGGTGACATCCATCCCGAGATCGCGCGGAGTCAAGCTCATGGCGCGATCATCGGCAGGTCAGGAGAAAAGCCGCGCCCAGGCGCGCAGCGCCTCGAGAAACATTTTGCGTGCCCTATTACGGCGAATGCCCGTTTGCACCCTCGCGCCGGCCGTGGTGTGAGGATCCTCGCCCGCCCCCGGGAGACCCCGCTCAAGCTGCGCGAACGAGGAAGATCATCACCACGGGCACCCGGCCGGGCGGGCGCCGGAGGGCGGAACCCCGCCACGGGCGAACCGGAAATCATTCGTGAAGCCGCTGATTACCGCGAATAGCGACGTTACTCGGCCCCTTACTCGCCGCTTCCTCTAGCGTTTCCAGAAATGCTGACGGAGTGAAATGGAGATCCCATGCACAAAGCAATTCCCGGCATATTTCTGAGCACACTGGTCATCGCCGGATGCTCATCCACGGAGGCGAGCCCGAAGGCCGCCGCCCCCGCGCCCGCCGCCGCGACGCCGTCGTCGGCGGCCGACGCCAGGCTCCGGGCCGCCCTGCTGCCGGTGCCGAAGGGCATGCGCATCGCCTACGGGCCCGAGCTGGGCGCGTTCGGCTCGCTCAAGTCCACCCAGCAGGGCCTGGCCGCCGTGCGCCAGGCCAAGCTGCAGCACCCCGAGTGCGCGGGAGCCGCCCAGCTCGACGCCGACCGGCCCGACGTCGCCAAGTCGCCCGCCGCCGTGATCGCGTTCTCGGCCGACCGGGGCTCGATCACGCAGGCGGTGGTGTCGCTGCCGGCCGAAGCCTTCCCCGAGCCGCTGCCCAAGCAGTGCGTCTCCTACACCGCCGACGTCGCCGGCACGCAGGTCAGCTACAAGACGCGCACGCTCGGCATGCCGGCCAAGGGCGACCAGTCGCGGGCCTACCTCACCACGGCGTCGGGGGACAAGAAGAACGCGCAGATCGGCTCCGTCATGATCAGGCGCGGCACGCTGATCATGTCGATGCTCGTCGTCGGCCAGCGGGTCAAGCCGCAGGGCCTGTACGAGCTGGCCGACCTCGCCGACCAGAACCTGGCGCGCGTGACCAGATAGCGGGCGCATCCGCCGAGGGCGTGCCGGACCTTGCCGGGACGCCCATGGACTCCCCGGCGCGGTCAGATCAGCACGTGATCGTCCGGGCGGCCGACGAAGGAGAACTGGGCGTTCCTGGTCAGCTTGATGTGGTCGGCCTGCCAGGTGTGCATCGCGGTGTCGGCGCTGCGCCAGTAGACGAAGTTGAAGCGGTCCGCCGAGTAGATCTTGACGGAGTCCTCCTTGAGGCGCCGTACCAGATGGGTGTCCTCGCCCCTGGTGATGTCGGCGAAGCGGTACGTGCGGAACAGGTCCGCCTTGCCGAGGAACGTGCCGCCCTGGACCAGCCACGAGTAGCGGTGCTCCAGGCCGGGCAGGCGCAGCATCGTGGTGTTGCCGCCCTCGAAGTACGCGTAGTGCGCGCCCTTGCCCGTGAGCTCCGCGTCGGAGTAGTCGAAGGCCCTGACCAGGTCCGACAGGTAGTGCTCGCCGTACAGGTTGTCGTCGTCCATCTTGGCGATCAGCTCGCCCTCGGCGGCGTCGATGCCCAGGTTCATGCAGGCGCCGAGCGACAGTTCGGCGGCGGCGGGCAGCACCACGACGTCCGAGATGCCCGCCATGCGAGCCTTGTCGGCCACCACGACCGGGTCGATGTCCAGGCCGTGCAGCACCATGATCAGCTGGAGCGGCCGGTGGCGCTGCCGGGCGACCGAGGAGATCGCGTGCTCGATCTGCGCGGCGCGGTTGGTGGGCAGCACGACCGAGATCGAGCGCGACCTGGGCTCCACGTGGTGCCCGAGGTCCTGGAGGATCTGGTCCACGCGGTGCGAGAAGAGGTGCTTGTCGAAGACCTCGCGCATCGCCAGGTGACCCATCCTGGCCCGCAGCTCGGGGCTGTTCATCAGGTGCAGCACCTGGTTGTAGGACTCGATCGGCTCGCGCGCGATCGGCACGAGGTCGCCGAAGGTCTCCTCGATCGCCCGCGACCACCCCGACACGACGGGGGTCGAGCAGGCCGACAGCTCGAAGACGCGCCGCGCGCACATGGTCGGGGAGTCGAGCACGGAGTTGACGTTGAGGAAGACCTTGTACATCCGGTACGCGGCCAGCATCTGGTCATAGGGCAGCTCGCCCACGATGTGCGGCCGGTACTTCTCCGGCCAGGCGTACTTCTCGTCCACCTCGCCGTTGCGCGCGAAGATGTGCAGGCCCAGCTCCCTGACCGGGTCGAGCACGGTCTCCATCTGCTCGCGGCGCTCGGGATGCTTGTCCCTGAAGTACATCCCGGCGAAGACCACGTCGTGCAGGCGGCCCTTGGGCTGCTGGATCGGGTTGTGCACGCGGGGCTGGGCGGCGAACTGCAGCACGTCCACCCGATCATGTCCCAAAATTTCCCGATATTTCGGCAGCATGTCACCGTCGCAGGTGAACACGTAGTCGAACAGCTTGGCCGTGTCGATGAAGAAGTCGAAGTTCGGCGGGTCCTCCTTGTTCCAGAAGACCGTCGGGATGCCCTCCTGCCGGCACCACGCCACCAGCTCGCGCAGCGGCTCCTTCGGAGCGTTCGTGCCGGTCATCTGATAGCGCCAGCGGCCCTGGTTCCCGTGCCAGGCCGACTCACAGAACAGCAGGTCGGGCCGCTTGTCGGCGAAGATCTCCGGCCAGTCCTTGAGCCCGAACTCGATCTGGTCCCACTCGTAGCGGAAGGCCATCCTGGAGAAGTCGTCGAGAATCACCGCGACCTTCAGGTCCGGCCGGGCCACCGGGCCGCTCGGCCACTTCACCGCGGGCACCTCGACCATGGGCGGGCGGTTCCCGGCCAGTGCGGCGGCCTCGCTGACCGGAAGCGGCGGCTTGGGCGCCCGCTCCTTCGAGCGGACCGCCTCGACGATCCGCCCCGGGCTCTTCGAGCCCAGCGCCTCGCCCAGCTTGAACGTCCGCTTGGCCTGGGTCGCCTCCAGCTTCCAGGTCGCGTACGCCGCCTTCGCCTCGGCGATCTCCAGCCGCCGGCGCAGCTCCGTGACCTCCGCCTCGTACCGCTCGACGAGCTTGCGCTCCTCGGGCAGCCAGTTGACGGGGCCGAGACGCTGGTAGGTGGGCTCTTCTGGAGTATCGGCCATGGTGGTACGCCTATCGCTTAGCGGAGGGAACTCATAGTACGGCGGACAATGCCGCTATTCGCGGCGTTTGCCCTGAGAGGCAGGGGCGAGGTTGTCCCCCTTCAGCCAGGCGGCGATCACCGTGGCGATGCGCGGCCCGGCCTTGCCGTCCCACAGCACCGGCAGCTCACCGGCCGGCGTGGCCGCGCCGTCGGCCAGCGCCTTCTCCGCCGCCGCGGGCAGCAGCGCGGGGGTGACCAGGCGGTTCGTCCCGTGGGTGATCGTGATCGGCCGCTCGGTGTTGGGCCGGACGGTCAGGCAGGGGACGCCGAGCATGGTCGTCTCCTCCTGGACGCCGCCGGAGTCGGTGACGACCAGCGCGGCGCCGCGGACGAGTGAGAGGAAGTCCACATAGCCCAGCGGGTCGACCACCTTGATCGAGTCGCCGTCGACCAGGCCCGCCTCGGCCAGCCGGGCCTTGCCGCGCGGATGGATCGGCACCACGATCGGGAGCTGGCGCGAGACCTCCAGCACCGCGTCCACCAGCTCCTTGGCGGCCTCAGGGGTGTCCACGTTGGCCGGGCGGTGCAGCGTGGCCACCGCGTAGCGCGCGGGCAGCGCCAGCCGCTCGACCACCGGGGCCGGGTCCAGCGAGGGCAGCGCCGCGTACAGGCTGTCGATCATGGGGTTGCCCACCAGGTGCACCTTGGAGGCGGGCACGCCCTCGCCCGCCAGGTACGACAGCGCCTCCGGCGAGGTGGCGAACAGCAGGTCGGCCAGCGCGTCGGTGACGACCCGGTTGACCTCCTCCGGCATGCCGCGGTCGTAGGAGCGCAGCCCCGCCTCGACGTGCGCGGTCGGCACGCCCAGCTTGGCGCAGACCAGGATCGCGGCCAGCGTGGAGTTCACGTCGCCGTAGACGACGACCAGGTCGGGCTCCTGCTCCTGGACGACCTCCTCAAGGCCGACGAGCAGGGCGGCGGTCTGCTTGGCGTGGCTGCCCGAGCCCACCCCGAGATTGGCCACCGGCTCGGGCAGGCCGAGATCGGCGAAGAAGACGTCGGACATCAGCGCGTCGTAGTGCTGACCAGTGTGGATGATGCCCTGCCGCACGCCGAGCTCGCCGAGTGCCCGCACCACCGGGGCCGCTTTCACGAAATTGGGACGAGCGCCCAATACGTGCAGGACCAGGGGGTTTTCCCTCATTGACCTCGCCTTTCATAGCGGAAGGGAAAAAACGCTGCCTATGGTACGGTCCCTGCGTGGCATCCGACGCCAGTCGTCAAGACTCCTCCCGCAGATCTGACGGGGTCTCCGCGAAGTCCGCCCGTGCCGGCGTCGGTGGACTTCTCAAGGGCTTCGTCCAGCACCCGATCATCGTCTCCCGTGTGGTCGTGACGAAGGTCAAGTCCGACCCCGTCCGCGTGGCGCAGGCCGCCGCCGACTCGCTGCCGCCGGCGCTGCGCCCCATCGTCGGCAGCGTCGCCTGGCCGGCCGCCCGCAGGGCCAGGCGCATCGTGCGCAAGTTCGGCATGCGCGTGGTCAAGGGGCCGTGGAACGAGGCCAAGGAACTCTGGGACGCCGGCCGGGTCAGCGAGGCCTCCACCGTGCTGGACGCCCACGCCAAATACCCGTTCGTCAAGCGCAGGGCCGCCTACTACCGCGGCGAGCTGGCCGCGATCAGTCCCGACCCGATCCCGCCGGGGCCCAAGGTGGCCATCCTGGAGCGGGTCAAGGGGCGCGTGCTGCACCTGGTCACGAACGCGCTGCCGTACACGCAGGCCGGCTACACCGTCAGGACCCACCGCATCGTCACCGCGCAGAAGGCCGCGGGCATCGACCCGCACGTGGTCACCAGCTGGGGCTGGCCCATGCTGCAGGGGCACGCGGACGCGCCGCCGTACGACGAGATCGACGGCATCCCCTACTACCGGCTGCTGCCGGGCGCTCACGGCGAGATGCCGTTCGAGATGCAGGGGCGCATGATCAAGGGCGCCGACCGGGTCACCAAGCTGGTCACCGAGCTGCGGCCGCAGGTCCTGCACGCCGCCACCGACCACCGCAACGGCTCCGTCGCCCACGCCGTGCGCGACAGGACCGGCACCCCCTTCGTCTACGAGGTGCGCGGCTTCCTGGAGGAGACGTGGGCCTCGCGCGACCCGGTCCGGGTCGGCAGCCAGCGGCACGTGCTCCAGCGCGAGCGGGAGTCGTTCCTCATGCGGGAGGCCGACGCGGTCGTCACGCTGGCCGAGACGATGGCCACCGAGATCGTCGAGCGCGGCGTGCCGCGCGAGCGGATCCACCTGGCGCCCAACGCCGTGGACGACGAGCTGCTGTCGGCTCACTACGACGGGGCCTCGTTCAGGAACGCCTACGGCATCGCCGACGGCGAGATCGTCGTGGGCTCGGTGTCCAGCATCGTGGCCTACGAGGGCTTCGCCACCCTGCTGCGCGCCGCCGCGCTGCTGCGCGACCAGAACACCCCCGTGCGCGTGCTGATCGTCGGCGACGGCACCGAGCGCGACACCCTGCTCGAACTCGTCGGGGAGCTGGGCCTGCGCGACGCCATCCTGCCCGGCCGGGTCGGCCCGGACGAGGCGCTGCAGGCGCAGGACGCGATCGACATCTTCGCCTGCCCGCGGGAGGATCTGCGCGTCTGCCGACTTGTTACGCCATTGAAACCCGTCGAGGCGATGGCGCTCGGCAAGCCCGTCGTGCTCAGCGATCTGCCCGCGCTGTCGGAGCTCGTCGGCTCCGACGGAGCCGGCCTGCTCGTCCCGCCCGGAGATCCCGCCGAGCTGGCCAAGGCCATCGCCGGGCTCCGGGAGGACCCGGCGCGGCGGGCTGAGATGGGTGAGGCGGGACGTGCGGAAGTGGCGGCGAAGCGGACTTGGAGCCGCGTTGCCGAGACTTATCAAGCTCTATACCGGTCCCTTGCCGAATGATGACCTTCGTGTTGGCTGTCTCTTACGACGGGTTCGGTCGCATTAGGCGTGAGCTAGGTGGACTTGAGATAACCTTTGCGACCATGAAGTGTTGTTTCCGGCTCCCCAAGGCACTGCTGTGACAGAAATCGACTTGGCTGTCATCGGTCTGGGCTACGTCGGCATGCCTCTCGCCAAGGAGGCAGTGGCCGCCGGCCTGCGGGTCGTCGGCGTGGACGTGGACCCGGCCAAGGTCGACGCGCTCAACGCCGGGCAGTCCTACATCGACGACCTGACGGACGCCGACCTTGAGCACATGCTGGCCAACGGGTTCAGCGCCACGCTCGACGAGAGCGTCCTGGCCGGGAGCAACACGATCGTCATCTGCGTCCCGACCCCGCTCGACGAGGACCACCGCCCGGACCTGTCCGCGGTGGAGGGGGCGACCATGGCCGTCGCCCGCAACCTGAGCAAGGGCACGCTGGTCGTCCTGGAGTCCACCACGTGGCCCGGCACCACCGACGAGGTGGCCAGGCCGCTGCTGGAGAAGTCGGGGCTCGTCGCCGGCGAGGACTTCCAGCTCGCCTTCTCGCCCGAGCGGATCGACCCGGGCAACCCCAAGTTCGGGCTGCGCAACACCCCCAAGGTCGTCGGCGGCTTCACTCCGGCCTGCCGCGACCGGGCCACGGCCTTCTACGGGCAGTTCATCGAGCAGGTGGTGCCGGTCAGCGGCACCCGCGAGGCCGAGATGGCCAAGCTGCTGGAGAACACCTACCGGCACGTCAACATCGCCCTCGTCAACGAGATGGCGATCTTCTGCGACGAGCTCGGCATCGACCTGTGGGAGTCCATCGAGGCGGCGGCCACCAAGCCGTTCGGCTTCCACAAGTTCCTGCCGGGGCCCGGGGTCGGCGGGCACTGCATCCCGGTCGACCCGTCGTACCTGTCGTACACGGTGCGCAAGCTCGGCTACCCGTTCCGGTTCGTGGAGCTGGCGCAGGAGATCAACGAGCGGATGCCCTCGTACGTGGTCGCCCGCGCACAACGCTTGCTCAACCGGCATAAAAAGGCCGTCAACGGCGCCAAAGTCGTTATGCTCGGCGTCACCTACAAACCGGATATCGCCGACGAGCGTGAGACTCCGGCCCTCCCCGTGGCGCGTGCGCTGCTGGAGCTGGGCGCCGAGCTCTCGTTCGCGGACCCGTACGTCAAGGAGTGGTCGGTGGACGGCACCCCGGTGCCGCGTGAGGAGGATCTGGCCGAGGCCGTGATCAACGCGGACGTGACGCTGCTGCTTCAGCAGCACGCCGCGTTCGACCTCGACATGGTCGAGGCCAAGGCCAGGCTCGTGCTGGACACCCGCGGCGTCCTCGCCGAGGGTGAACGCGTCGAGCGGCTGTAGCGACGGAGGGTTGCGCGCAGTGCACGTGCTCGTCATGACGGTGGTGCATAACCCCGAGGACGCGAGAATTCTGCATCGGCAGATCCGTGCCCTTGTGGATGCCGGTCATGAGGTCACGTACGCCGCGTCGTTCACCGCGCACGGCGTCGTGCCCCGACCGTGGGTCACCGGTGTGGATCTGCCCAGGGCCGCCCAGCGCAAGCGGATGGCTGCGGTGTGGGCCGCGCGGCGGCTGTTCAAGCGCATGCGCGACAAGGTCGACCTCGTCCTCATCCACGACCCCGAGCTGCTGTTCGCGGTGTGGGGCATGCGGCACAGCCCGCCCGTGGTGTGGGACGTGCACGAGGACACCCCCGCCACGCTCTCGCTGAAGCCGTGGCTGCCCGCGCCGCTGCGGCCACCGGTGCGCTTCCTGGCCCGCATGCTGGAGGGCACCGCGGAGCGGCACATGCACCTGCTGCTGGCCGAGACGGCCTACGCGGGCAGGTTCAAGGACGCCCACCTGATCGTGCCGAACGAGACCTGGGTGCCCGACTCCGTGACGCCGCCGGGCGAGGACCGCGTGGTCTACCTCGGCTGGCTGTCCAGGGCGCGCGGCGTGTTCGAGGCCATCGAGGTGGCCAAGCTGCTGCAGCCGTACCGGGTGACGGTGGAGCTGATCGGATACGCCGATCCGCAGAGCCGCCCGGTGCTCAACCAGGCCGTCACCGAGGGCCTGCTCGAATGGCGTGACTTCATGCCCAACGACGAGGCGCTCAAGCGGCTCGACGGGGCGCTGGCCGGGCTGTCGCTGCTGCACGACGAGCCCAACTACCGGCACTCGATGCCCACGAAGATCGTGGAGTACATGGCGCACGGCATCCCGGTCATCACCACCCCGTCACCGCGGGCGGTCGAGCTGGTCGAGCGCTATGACAGCGGCGTCGTGGTGCCGTGGGAGGACCCCAAGGCGGTCGCGCAGGCCGTGCTGACCCTGCGCGACGACGTCAGGGAGCGGCGGGCGCAGGGCGCGCGGGGCTACGCGGCGGCCCGGGCCAACCACCACTGGCCCAACTCCGCCAAGCGGTTCGTGACGCAGCTGGAGTCCTGGGCCGGGGTCAAGCCGTAACCCACGAGAACTCACTAGGGCGGGTAGGTTCCTGAACGTGCGCTGGCTCTTCCTGGTCGTGGGCGCCGCCATCCTGGCCGTGGTCGCGGCGGTGATCATCGTGCTGCCGGACTCCGCGGAGCAGACGACCCCCACGGCCGTCGCGTCGAAGCCGGTCAAGACGACGGCCGCGCCGACGCCGGCGGTGAGCGCGTTCACCGACGACTGTGGAACGTTCGACACCGGTGAGAAGGCCCCCTACGCCGTCACCGGCTACTGGATCACCCCCAAGTCCAACCCCTGCACGTGGCGCAAGCAGCTGCAGGAGATCCACCGCGTCGGCGGCGACACGATCATCAGGATCGGCTACGGCCTGCAGTTCCGCACCGTCACCGACACCGGGCAGGTCAAGGCCAAGGACGGCTCCGTCGACTCGCTCTACAAGGGCTGCGTCGAGGACGAGCTGACCTGCTACGACGCCGCGCTGCACGACCTGCAGCAGGCCAACCCGGACAACCGGATCGGCCGCATGTACGTCTACCGCACCGACGAGTCGTTCGGCCCCGACCTGTTCCGCTGCCCCCAGATCGAGCACCCCATCGTGGCCGGCAAGCGCATCTACTACCGGCTCATCACCCAGGCCGACGGTTCCGACGACGCCACCTGCGACTTCACCAACAAGCCCGGCTCGTACGACATGATCCTGATCGCCGGCTCCACCACCGACAGCCTGACCAAGCTGCTCGACCTGGCCGACCAGTTCGGCATGCGGGTCTTCCCCGCCCTGCCGCTGGCCCCGCGCGACTCCAAGTCGCAGATCAGGGCCGAGAAGCGGCACCTCGGCACGCTCACCACGCTGACCCGGCGCATCCTCCAGGACTACGGCGCGCGCTTCGGCGAGCGCGACGCGCTGGGCGGCGTCTATCAGCCGTTCGAGGTCCAGATGTCGTCCACCCTGGCGACGAACCCGACGCTGGAGGTGTACGCCGACCAGCACATGATCGTCGAGCAGGAGTTGTCCGGCAAACCCATCCTGATCAGCCCCTATCTCGACGCGCGCAAGGACGTCGCCTTCGGGCAGACGCCCAAGCAGGTGGCCGAGGGCTTCAAGGCGCTGGTGAAGGCCGGGGTCGGCATCATCGCGCCGCAGGACAGCCGGGGCACGGGCAAGGTGGGGCTGTTCTGGCCCGACGAGCGCGACGACGAGGTGGACGAGCGGCTGCGGCCGGTGCGCGGGGTGGGCGAGGCGACGTACGACGAGGCGTACCACGGGTCCACCCGCGACTACTACCGCGAGATGGCCGCGGCCCGCCAGGAGATGATCGACTCCGGCTACCACGTGCAGCTCTGGGCGAACGTGGAGGCCTTCGAGCCCTCGGGCAAGGAACCCTGCGCCCCGCAGGGCACCCGCGGCAAGACCGACAAGAAACGCCTGGACCAGGCGGTCACGATGGCCGGGCGTTATGTCCAGAAAGTCGTCTCCTACATGTGGAGCGACTTCATGACCTGCGGCCGGCCGTCGCTGGAAGAGGAGATCGCGCAGGACTGGGAGCGGCCGATCGCGGTGGACGCGATCAGGCGCTCGCGCGACGTCCAGGACGGCGTGGAGGTACGCGGCTACAACCTCAAGGACAGCACGATCACCCTCACCTGGTCGGGCGGCACCAAGGAGATGGTGGTCTCGGCCGTGGGCTGGCTGGACGAGGACCCGTTCGAGGAGGAGCTGCCCGAGGGCATGGCGACGGCGTGGGTGCCGTTCGACTGGAGCCAGGTGCCCGGCGGGGAGTGGGTCAGGATCGGGGTCAAGGTGCCGTCGGGGCGCGCGGCCACTGAGCCGCTGCACGTACGCATCGTCACCTAGCGGCCGCGTTCACCTGGCGGGGCACGGCACCTGACGGTCACGGCACCCGGCGGGTCGCGGCACCTGACGGCCGTGTAGCCGGCCGTGTAGTCGGCGGGTCGAGGCACCTGGCGGGCCGCGCGGCGCACGGTTCGCTGCCCGCCCACGACTGCGTGTAACGTGCCTGCCATGGTCCCGAGCATCCCGGTCAGTGTCGACCTGGTCGTGCTCACCGTGCGTAACCAGGCGTTGAGCGCCCTCGTGTGGCGGCGCGACAATCCGCCGTTCCTGCGCCGCTGGTCGCTGCCCGGCGGCTTCATCCAGCTCGACGAGGATCTGCCCGCCGCCGCCCACCGCGTGCTCGCCGAGCGGGCCGGTCTCCCCGGCGCGCCGGTGCACCTGGAGCAGCTCCAGACCTACGGCTACCCCGACCGCGACCCCCGCCAGCGTGTGCTGAGCGTCGCCTACCTGGGCCTGGCCCCCGACCTGCCGGCCTCGGAGAAGGCCCACATGAGCTGGCAGGCGGTCGGCTCGCTCGCGGTGATGGCCTTCGACCACCGGCGCATCATGCTCGACGGGGTCGAGCGGGCGCGGGCCAAGCTGGAGTACACCTCGCTGGGGGCGGCGTTCTGCCCGCCGGAGTTCACGGTGGCCGATCTGCGGCGGGTCTACGAGATCGTCTGGGGCCGCGCGCTCGACCCGCGCAACTTCCACCGCAAGGTCACCAAGGCGAAGGACTTCCTGCTGGAGACCGGCGGCACGACGACCAGAGACGGCGGCCGGCCCGCCAAGCTCTACCGCCGCGGCCCCGCCGAGCTGCTGCATCCGCCCATGCTGCGCAGCCTCAAAGAGTGAGCGGCGGGCCGGAGGATGCCGCATCGCCTCCTGCCTTCTAAGGTGAGGGCATGCCTCGTTTCCGCCAGATCCTGGACTCCATGGCTGCCTACAAGGCGGGCAAAGCGGTCGTCGCTCCCGACGGGCGGTCCTACAAGCTGTCCTCCAACGAATCTCCGTACGACCCGCTGCCCTCCGTGGTCGAGGCCATCGCCGAGGCGGCGCGGGAGATCAACCGCTACCCCGACCCCGGCGCGGTCGAGCTGACCGAGGCCATCGCGGAGCGGTTCGGCGTGCCCTTCGACCACATCGCGCTCGGCGCGGGGTCGGTCACCGTGGCGCAGCAGCTGTTCGAGGCGGTGGGCGAGCCCGGGGCCGAGGTCGTCTACGCGTGGCGCTCCTTCGAGGCCTACCCGCTGCTCGCCGACCTGGCCGGGGTCACCTCGGTCACCGTGCCGCTGGCGGGCGAGGACCACGACCTCGACGCCATGGCCGCGGCGATCAACGACCGCACCCGCATGGTGTTCCTGTGCAACCCCAACAACCCGACCAGCACCGCCATCCGCCGCGACGGGCTGGAGTCGTTCCTGGCCCGGGTGCCCGAGGACGTGCTGGTGGTCCTCGACGAGGCCTACCACGAATACGTGCGCGACGATGACGTGCCCGACGGGCTCACCGTCTACCGCGACCGGCCCAACGTCTGCGTGCTGCGCACGTTCTCCAAGGCGTACGGGCTGGCCGGGCTGCGCGTCGGCTACCTGATCGCGCCCGAGCCGGTGGCCACGGCGGTACGCAAGACGATCATCCCGTTCGCCGTCAACCACCTCGCCCAGGTCGCCGCCATCGCCTCGCTCAAGGCCGAGGACGAGCTGCTCGACCGGGTCGAGCGGGTGGTCAAGGAGCGCACCCGAGTCCGCGAGGCGCTCATCGCGCAGGGCTGGACGGTGCCGCCCACCGAGGCGAACTTCGTCTGGCTGCGCCTCGGCGAGCGCACGCTCGACTTCGCCGCCGCCTGCGCGGTGGAGGGCGTGGCGGTGCGCCCGTTCCAGCCGGAGGGGGTGCGGGTGTCGATCGGCTCACCGGAGGCGAACGACGCCTTCCTCGCCGCGGCCCAGGCGTTCCGCTGAGCCCCGCCGCTGGGCTCCGCTGCCGCTGAGCCGTGCTGCCGCTGCTGGCCGCCGCTGCTGGGCCCTGCTGAGGCGGCCGCCCGTGTCGTGGCGGCCGCCCGCCGTCAAGGGGAGGTCGGGCTGCTCACGGGCGCGGGTTCCGTCGTGGTGACGGCGCGAGCCCTGGATCGTCCGCGTCGCTCGGTGGAGACCACCAGGGCGACGCCGACCAGGATCACCAGGCCGCCGATCAGGATCTGCGTCGTCACGTGCTCGTCGACCACCAGCACGCCGAGGACGACGGCCACGATCGGGTTGACGTAGGCGTACGTCGAGACGAGCGAGATCGGCGCGTTGCCGAGCAGCCAGGTGTAGGCGGTGAAGCCGACCAGCGAGCCCACCAGCACCAGGTAGGTCAGCGCCAGCCACGACCGCCCGGAGACGGCGGCCAGGTCGAGCCGCTCGCCGAGCGAGAGACCGGCCACGGCCAGCCCGATGCCGCCGGCCAGCATCTCGATCGTGCTGGCGGTCCAGGCGTCGCCGGGCATCGGGATCCGGCCGGACAGGAACGAGCCGACCGACCACGACAGGGACGCCAGCAGGATCACCACGATCCCGCTGGTGTCGGCCGCCTCGCCGCCGCCGTTCAGCGACAGGGCCGCGACCCCGCAGAACCCGACCAGCACCCCGGCCAGCGTCAGCACGGCCGGCCGGTCTCTGAAGGCGAGCCGCAGCACGACCAGCCACAGCGGCACGGCGGCCACGAGCAGCGCGGCCAGGCCGGAGGAGATGTGCTGCTCGGCCACGGCGACCATGCCGTTGCCGCCGGTGAGCAGCAGCAATCCGACGAGTGCGGCGCCGCCGGCCTGGCGCCAGGACATCCTGAACGCCGCCCGGCCTCTCTTGACCAGCAGGAACCCGCCGAGCAGCAGCCCGGCCGTCACGAATCGCAGGGTGCCCTGGAGCATCGGCGGCAGGGTCTCGATGGAGATCCGGATGCCGAGGTAGGTCGAGCCCCACACCACGTAGACGATCGCCAGCGCGCCCCAGACAAGGAGTGGAGACCGGCTGTCAGTAGCGTTTGCACTCATGGCTCGTGACTCTATCGAGTGCCTCCGACAGAAACCCAGTGGGTATCGGACCCGGCATAAAAGAGCCGTCTCCGCGAGGGCTGACAGCCTCGACGGCGAGCCTTCGATGCGTCCGCAGAACCTGGAGCCACTGCCGCCACGGAAGCGCTCCCAGCTCCCTCACAGCCCCGCGCAGCAGCCCTTCACCGAGGAGAGGTGGCCGGAAAGGCCCGAAATGCCGCCGAAGGCGGTCGCCCGGCCGTGCTCCGGCACCGGCGAGCGCGCGTGGAAGAGAGGATTTGGTGCCCCCGTCCGAATCGCGTCGATCGGGGGCGTGGGAGAACATACCCCCCATCCACCCGCGTCAACCAATTAGTTCACAAGAGTCAACGTGCTTGTCGGCTCTCCTGACACCTTCCGTCAATGCGGTGGTCACGCGAAGGTGCGGGCCCGCCGTGCCGCGACACGGCGGGCCATCGTTCCATCCCAGGTCAGCCCCAAGATCAGCGCGGCCCGAGCTTCTCCACGATCAGCCGGTACAGCTGCCTGGGACGCCCGGGTTGCGGCGTACGGTTCGGCGGAAGCGGCCACGCGAGTCCCTCGTCAACCAACGTGCGCAGCAACCGCCTGGCCGTACGGGGCGTGACGCCGAGCATCTTGCCCGCGCCCTCGGCATCGACCACGGTGTCGCCGCCTTCGAGCTTCGCCGCCAGCCTGGCCAGTACCTCCACTCCTTTCGGCTTGAGCGCGGTGGCCCCGGTAGGGGGCATCCGGGGGGCCGGGATGAGCGCCCGCCCCTCGCGATCCACCGCGAATCCCTGTGCTTGTTTGCCCGCCTGGGTCCGCGCGAGCGCGGCCCTGGCGTGTGACTCCGCGTCGTGCGTCGTCCGCCCCATGCCCACGCCGACCTCGACCGCCAGCCCCAGCTCGTCCCTGATCCTGGCCGCGAACGGCAACACCCTGAACCCGTCCGTCGCCGCCGCGATCGAGCCCCTGGTGGCGGTCACCAGGTAACTGTGATCGTCGATGGGCCAGACGGTGGCGTTGATCCGGTTCGCCTCCTGGACCAGGAGCCGGTGCAGCGACAGCCGCAGCTCGTCCCGCCAGTAGCGGGGCGCGGCGCGGCGCACGGGTTCGCGCAGCGTCGGCACCTCCACCAGCACGACCGTGAGCTGTGACTCCTCCAGCCGGTGATGCGCCCCGAGCAGCGCCGCGGTGTGCAGCGCCGTACGGACCGCGGCCGACGTCGGCCTGATCCTGATGACCGGTACGCCCGCGGCGTGCAGGCGTTCGGCCACCGCGGGCAGGCACGTCAGCGCTCCCGTGGTGGCTCCCTGACGGGCCAGGCGTTCGTGGTATGCCGCGATCGTGCCGGTGGCTCCCGGCTCGTCGCGGCTGTGCACGTCCGCGGCGGGGATGCCGAGGTCGGTGTACGCCTCCTCGACATCGGCCCTGCTGACCACGTCGATGCTGACCTTCTGGGGATCCATGCGGGTGTCCAGCGCGGCCTTGGCCAACGCCGCCACCAGTGCGGCTCCGCCGAGTTGCACGTACGTCGCGGGCATCGTCAGCACGCCGGATCGCCTGGCCAGGTCGTAGGGGACCGGGCTGGCGAACAGACATGCGTCGACACCGGGACCGAGCCGCGTCACCTTGTCGGGCGCCTCCTGTTCATCGCGGTACGCGGCCGCGACCAGGCGACACGGCAGCGGCGCCGCGGCGTGACCCATCAGCATGACTCGCTCGACCAGGTCGTGGGGTCCGACCACGCCGATGGTGAGGTCCGGTGTCATAGCGCCCGGGCGTGACACTCGGGGAGTTTCTTCGGCCCTCTCGACCAATGTTCGTCCCATCCTGCCGTCCGTTGCAGTGCTCTCTTTTGGAACGATCGCTCGCGGGGGCCGTAATGTCACGCCCGACTTTTCCGGAAAGCCGTTCTGGTTGACCGCCCGACATGATGTTCTGGCAGCTCAAAGCGGTTTTTCTCGCGTTTTTTAGCGCTCTGAAATCTCTCGTGTAATGTCCGCGCCGAGTGCGCGCATTCGCGCGGCGAGATGCGCGTGGCCGCGATCGATCAGGTATCCCGAGTCGATCTGGGTCTCCCCTTCGGCGGCCAGTCCGGCGAGCACCAGTGCGATCCCCGAACGCAGGTCGTGCGCGGTCACCTGGGTGCCGGTGAGCGGGGTGCGGCCGCGGACGACGGCCCTGCTTCCCTCGACCTCCACGTTGGCGCCCATCTTGTTCAGCTCGCCGGCCAGCGCGAAGCGGCCGTCGAAGATGCGCTCATGGATGTAGCTGGTGCCGTCGGCGAGCGCCGCGACGGTCATCATCGGGGACTGCAGGTCGGTGGCGAACCCCGGATAGGTGTCGGTGATGATGTTGATCGGCCGCAGCGGGCCCTCGCAGCCCACGTGCAGCACGGCCCCCTGGCGGTGGAACTCCACGCCCATCTGCTCCAGCTTGTAGCGGACCACGCCGAGGTCGAGGCCGGTGCCCACGAGGCTGACCTCGCCCCCGGTGATCGCCGCCGCCATCGCGAAGACGCCGGCGTCGAGGCGGTCGGGCATGACCGTGTGCTCGACCGCGTGCAGTTCCTCGACGCCCTCCACGGTGATGAAGCCGGTGCCGCCGCCGCTGATGCGCGCGCCCATTTTGGTGAGCATGTCGATGACGTCGAGCACCTCGGGCTCCAGCGCGGCGTTCTCGATCACGGTGGTGCCCTTGGCCAGGGCGGCGGCCATGATGAGGTTCTCGGTGCCGGTGTGCGAGGGGGTGTCGAGGTAGAGGGTGGCGCCGGTCAGGCCGGAGGCCTTGACGTGGATGACGGTCTCGCCCTCGTCCACGATCGCGCCCAGCCGCTTGTAGCCGAGATAGTGGAAGTCGAGGTTGCGGCTGCCGAGGTTGCAGCCGCCGACCCCCTCCACGATCGCCTCGCCGAGGCGGTGGAGCAGGGCGGGGGTGAACAGCACGGACCCGCGGAAGCGCCGGGCGATCTCGGCGGGCAGGATCGGGCTGTTCACCTTGGAGGCGTCGATGACCAGCGTGCGCTCAGACTCGTGCAGCTCGACGTACGCGCCGATCGCCTCGGCCAGCTCGACCGCGCGACGGACGTCCTCGATGATCGGCACGTTGCGCAGGACGGTGCGGCCCTTCGGGGCGAGCAGAGCCGCGCCGATCATGGGAAGCACGGCGTTTTTCGCGCCCTGGATGAACGCGGTTCCACGCAGTGCGTTGCCACCGCGCACGCGGTAACGGACCATTCGTGCGGCTCCTTGATTTCCGGCGGTGAGGCTCGATCGGGCCAACAGTAGTCGCTCACACCACATGACCCAGCCGAATCATCCGCTAAAGGAAGCCCCCGTGATGCGCTCATACGCTTCTAGGTATCGCTGCCTGGTCAGCTCGACGATGTGGTCGGGCAGCCGAGGTGGGGGGTTTCCGGAGTCTTTGTCCCATCCTGATTCGGGCGATACTAGCCAATCGCGTACAAATTGCTTGTCAAAAGACGGCTGGGAACGGCCGGGTTTCCATTCGTCGACCGGCCAGAATCGCGACGAGTCGGGCGTCAGCACCTCGTCGCCCAGCGTCAGCACGCCGTCTGCGTCCCAGCCCAGCTCGATCTTCGTGTCGGCCACGATGATGCCCCGCTCGCGGGCGATCTCCGCGCCGCGCGTGTAGACGGCCAGCGTGATCCGCCGCAGCTCCGCGGCCGTCTCCGCGCCGACCTGCGCCACGACCTGCTCGTACGAGATCGGCTCGTCGTGCTCGCCCTGGGGCGCCTTCGTCGAGGGCGTGAAGATCGGCTCGGGCAGCCGCGAGCCGTCCTCCAGCCCGGCCGGCAGGGCCACCCCGGACACCGTGCCGCCCGCGCGGTACTCGCTCAGCCCGCCGCCCGCCAGATAACCCCTGGCCACGCACTCGACCTGGACCATCCTCAGCGGCCTGCACAGCACACTGCGGGAGTCGTCGCCGCGGCCCGCGACGTGGTTGGGCACGACGTCCTTGAGCTGGTCGAACCACCACAGCGACATCTGCGTGAGGATGGCCCCCTTGTCGGGGATGTCGGGCTCCATGATGTGGTCGAAGGCCGAGATCCGGTCGGAGGCGACCATGAGGAGCAGGCCCTCGTCGGTCTCGTAGAGGTCGCGTACCTTGCCGGAGTGCACACGCTTCATCGGGCGATGTCCGTTCTGTGGAAGGAGCCGCGCAGTTCGATCCCGGCGACCAGGTCGTAGGCCGCCCGGCGCGCGCTCTCCTGGTCGGGCCCGTGGCCCACCACGTTGAGCACCCGCCCGCCACTGGAGACGATGTCGTCGCCCGCCCGTTTCGTGCCGGCGTGGATGACGTACGCGTTCCCGGTCTCCCGCAGCCCCGTGATCACGTCGCCCTTGACCGGCGACTCCGGGTAGCCCTCGGCGGCGATCACCACGGTCACGGCCGCGCCGTCGCGGAAGACCGGGTCGAGCCCCAGCTCACCGGTCGCGCTCGCCATCAGCAGCCCGGCCAGCGGCGTCTCCAGCCGGTCGAGCAGCACCTGCGTCTCCGGGTCGCCGAAGCGCGCGTTGAACTCGACCACCTTCGGCCCCTTCGCCGTCAGCGCCAGCCCCACGTAGAGCACCCCCTGGTACGGCAGCCCGCGCCGGGCCAGCTCGCCGATCGTCGGATGCACGACCTCCCGCATGACCTGCTCGGTCAGCCCCTCGGGCGCCCACGGCAGCGGCGTGTAGGCGCCCATGCCGCCGGTGTTGGGGCCCGCGTCGCCGTCGTAGGCCCGCTTGAAGTCCTGCGCCAGTTGCAGCGGCACCGCCGTGCTCCCGTCGCACAGCGCGAACAGCGACACCTCGGGCCCGTCGAGGAACTCCTCGATCACCACCCGCTCGCAGGCCCGCGCGTGGGCGAGCGCCTTGTCCCGGTCGTCCGTGACGACCACGCCCTTGCCCGCGGCCAGCCCGTCCTCCTTGACCACGTAGGGGGCGCCGAACTCGTCGAGCGCCGCGGCGGCCTCCTCCTCGGTCTCGCACGTCCTGGCCCGCGCGGTCGGCACGTCGGCCGCCCGCATGATCTCCTTGGCGAACGCCTTCGACCCCTCGATCATGGCCGCGTCCCGCGAGGGCCCGAAGCAGGCGAAGCCCGCCTCGCGGACCGCGTCGCTCACCCCCGCCACGAGCGGGGCCTCAGGCCCCACCACGACGAGATCGACCCGCAGCCGCGCCGCCAGCCCGGCCACCTGCCCGGGGTCCAGCGGATCGATCGGATGGACGGTCGCGACCTCCTCGATGCCAGGATTGCCTGGCGCACAGTGAAGCTCGCTGACCTGGGGATCGAGCTTGAGAGAACGGCACAGGGCGTGCTCACGCCCACCGGATCCAATGACTAGAACGCGCACGCGCTCCATTGTCGCAGGCCCGCCACCTGACGCACGCTCCGGTCGCCGAGGACGGCCCGCCGCCGGAAGCCGATGACGGCATCTGCCGGAATAGGTAAGAAACTTTGTGGAGTTCTACCTGAGCGGAACCGCTCCTGGCGGGTATCGTCATTGAGGTTCACCCGCCTGTGGTAGCTTGAGGCGGCTTCGCGGCGTCCCCGTGTGATTGGAGGTGGTCCGGGATGAATCCTGGTGATCCCAGCAGTACGTGCTCGCACACGTACGACGTGCTTACCCCCGACCACTCCAATTCGGCAGCCTGATCGTGCCTCCACGCAATCCGTGTTGATTGAGGTGACTTCATCGCGCGTGGAGCGTCCCTGGTCGGGCGGAAAGGGACTGCCATGCGCTCGTCCACCCTTTTCCGTCGCATCAACCGGCACCCCGTGCCTTCGCGGGTTCCGCACCAGCTCGGCAAGACCGTACGCGAGGTGTGCGTGCCCCCCGTCGACTCGATAGTCGAGTTCGGCGCCTACGTAGAGGGCGAGAAGATCGCCGCCACCGGCATCGTCGAGGCGCTCGACCTCGTCCGCGAGCACAACAAGAGCTCCGACGGCGTCAACGCGTTCGTCTGGGTCGGATTGCACGAGCCCGAGGCTCCCGAGGTGGAGTGGCTGGCCGAGGTCTTCGGGCTGCACCCGCTGGCCGTCGAGGACGCCGTCAAGGCCCACCAGCGGCCGAAGGTCGAGCGGTACGGCGAGTCGCTGTTCATGGTGCTCAAGACCATCGCCTACCTCGACCACGACGAGCTGACCGCCAACAGCGAGATCATCGCCACCGGCGAGATCATGGTGTTCCTCGGCGTGGACTTCGTGGTCACGGTGCGGCACGGCGAGCACTGCCCGCTCACCGGCGTCCGCGAGCGCCTCGAAGACGAGCCCAAGCTGATGGACCGGGGCCCGGCCGGCGTCCTGCACGCCATCTCCGACCACGTGGTCGACCAGTACCTCCAGGTGGCCGACCTGATGCAGCTGGAGCTCGAAGAGGTCGAGGCGACCGTGTTCGCCGACGTCAGCTCCCGTGACATCAACCGGATCTACCAGCTCAAGCGCGAGATGCTGGAGATGAAGCGGGCCGTCACCCCGCTCCAGGCCCCGCTGTCGGCGCTGCCCCAGCGCCGGGTCGTCCCCTCCGCCATGCGCGAATACTTCCGCGACGTCGGCGACCACCTGTCGCGTGTGTGCGAGCAGGTCGAAGCCTCCAACGAGCTGTGCAGCTCGATCCTCCAGGCCGCGCTGGCCCGCTCGAACGCGCTGGCCAACGAGGACATGCGCAAGATCTCCTCCTGGGTGGCCATCCTGGCCGTGCCCACGATGATCGCCGGCATCTACGGGATGAACTTCGACTTCATGCCGGAGACCAAGCAGATCTGGGGCTATCCGGCCGTGCTCGCGGTCATGATCACGGCCTGCGTCCTGCTGCACCGCGGCTTCCGCCGCAACGGCTGGCTCTGACCCCGGGGCTTCGCGCCTACCTCCATGAACCGGGCGGAGCCTCAGACACTCACGGGTCTGAGCGGGGCGACCGGCTGGGGCAGCTCCAGCCCCCGCTCCCGCCACAACTCCCGCATCCGGTCGGGATAGTCGGTGACGATCCCGGCCGCCCCCAGGTCCAGCATCCTGGCCGCCAGCTCGGGCTGGTTGACCGTCCAGACCGCCACGTCGAGCCCGGCCGCCTCGGCCTGGGCCATCAGGCTCTCGTCCACCATGATGTGCTCGGGCGAGAGCGTGGTCGCCCCGGCCGCGCGCGCCGCGGCGGGCACGTCGTCGCCCACGCCGTCGTTCCAGTGCAGGGTGTCCAGCTCGATCAGCGCGAAGCGCCGCGTGCCCGGCGCCAGCTCGGCGGCGTGCCTGATGATCCGCCAGTCGAAGCTGAGGATGGCAACGTTGTCGAGCCGGCCGTGCCGGTCGAGCTCCTCGACGACCAGCTCGGTGAACTGCTCGGGGTCGGCGGTGAGCTCCGGCCGCGTCGGGTCGGACTTCAGCTCGACGTGCAGCCGTACGCTCTCCGCCTCGTAGGCGTTGACCAGCCCCAGCACCGCGCCGAGCGTCGGCATCCGGGTCTCGGGCATGGGGACCTGGGTCAGGGCGAACGGGTCGTCGGGGTGGCGCGGCAGCCGTACGCCGACGTCGAGCGTGCGCAACTGCGCCAGGGTCAGCGCGTTGATGGGCTTGCCGACGTACGGGTAGAGCGGGTCGCCGGCGTAGACCGGGCGCCGGTCGGCACTGGTCACGGCGGACACCGTGAGGTCGTGCGTGAGCACGAGGCGCCGATCGGCGGTGAGCGCGACGTCGAGCTCGAGCGCATGAACGCCCAGCTCCATCGTGCGGCTCATGCCCGGCAGGGTGTTCTCCGGCCAGAGGCCGCGAGCCCCCCGGTGACCATGTATCTCAACGCGCACAACCGGGACCCTACCTGGCTCGGGGCATGACCAGGCGCCGCCACGCCGTGTCCTTTTTATCCTGCTACGCCCGGTCGGATGAATCTGGGCAGACAATAGGCTGTTCTCTATGACGGAGGTTCTCAAACAGGCCCATTTCCCCCTAGTTCGGGCATGGGTTGAAGGGTGGGTCATCTCCCGCAACGTCCCCCGGCCCGTCCGCGAGCCGTGGGGCCTGCGCGTGGACGTCGGCCTGCCCGGTCACGTGGCCCGCCACGTCCTGGCCACCCCGACGCCCGAGATCCTCCGCCACCTGACGGGCACCCTCACCGTGCCGGGCACCTGGCTCAAACTGTGCGCCCCGGTCGAGTCCGTCGCCCCGCACCTGCCGCCCGGCTGGGCCGTGCAGGACCCCGAGTTCATGATGACCACCCCGCTCGTCCGGGACGCCCCCGCCGTTCCCCCCGGCTACACCCTGGCCGTCACCACCCGCTCAGGCGTCACCGCCGCCCGCCTGCTCACGGAGGCGGGGGAGGTCGCGGCGCGGGGCCAGTTCGCGGTCGCGGGCACGACGGCGGTCGTGGACCAGGTGGAGACGGCGGCCGGCCACCGCCGCCGCGGCCTCGGCACGATCGTGATGAAGACGCTCGCGGCCACGGCGGCCCTCAGAGGCGCCCGCACCGGCGTCCTGGTCGCCACCGGCCAGGGCCAGGCCCTGTACGAAACCCTCGGCTGGCACCTGCACACCCCGGTAACCGCCGCCGTCCTGACCTGACCCTCCCACCCGCCGCCGGGATCACCGGCGGCCAGGGGAGCGCTCAGACCAGGGGGCGGACCACGACGGTCTGGTCGCGGCCGGGGCCGACGCCGATGGCGGAGATCGGAGCGCCGCTCATCTCCTCCAGCGTCCGCACGTACGCCTGCGCGTTCGGCGGCAGGTCGTCGAACGACTTGGCGCTGGTGATGTCCTCCTGCCAGCCCGGGAACTCCTCGTAGATCGGCTTGGCGTGGTGGAAGTCGGTCTGCGTCATCGGGATCTCGTCGTGCCGGACCCCGTCCACCTCGTACGCCACGCACACCGGGATCCGCTCCAGGCCCGACAGCACGTCGAGCTTGGTCAGGAAGTAGTCGGTGACGCCGTTGATCCGGGTCGCGTACCGGGCGATCACCGCGTCGAACCAGCCGCAGCGGCGGTTGCGGCCGGTCGTGACGCCGTACTCGCCGCCGGTCTGGCGCAGCCACTCGCCCATCTCGTCGGTCAGTTCGGTCGGGAACGGGCCGGAGCCGACGCGGGTGGTGTACGCCTTCAGGATGCCGATGATCTTCGTCAGCCGGTTCGGCGGGATGCCCGCGCCCGCGCACGCCCCGCCCGACGTGGGCGAGGACGACGTGACGAACGGGTACGTGCCGTGGTCGATGTCGAGCAGCGTGCCCTGCCCGCCCTCCAGCAGCACGAACTTCTCCTCGTCCAGTGCCTTGGCCAGCACCAGCGAGGTGTCGGCGATGTGCGGCTTGAGCCGCTCGGCGTAGGCGAGGTACTCCTCCAGGACGGCCGCCGGGTCGATCCCGCGCCGGTTGTAGACCTTGGTCAGCACCTGGTTCTTCTCGGTCAGGGCGACCTCGATCTTCTTGGCCAGGATGCCCGGGTCGAGCAGGTCCTGCACCCGCACGCCCATCCGGGCGATCTTGTCACCGTACGCGGGACCGATGCCGCGCCCGGTGGTGCCGATCTTGGCCTTGCCGAGGTAGCGCTCGGTGACCTTGTCGAGGGCCTTGTGGTGCGGCATGATCAGGTGCGCGTTCGACGAGATCAACAGGCGTTCGGCGGAGATGCCCCGCTCGGCCAGCCCGTCGATCTCGCTCAGCAGCACGCCGGGGTCGATCACCACCCCGTTGCCGATGACGGGGACCACCTCCGGCGACAGGATCCCGGTGGGCAGCAGGTGCAGCGCGTACTTCTGGTCACCGATGACCACGGTGTGTCCCGCGTTGTTGCCACCCTGATAGCGGACGACGTAGTCGACGTCGCCACCGAGCAGGTCGGTGGCCTTGCCCTTGCCCTCATCGCCCCACTGGGCACCAACGAGAACGGCAGCCGGCATGGTTCAGTCTCCCGAGCACAAAACGAAAACCCCTGACGCAAGCGCGGCAGGGGCTCTTGCGTAGAGAGACTACCCGAACGTGTCTATTCGTCCCAAGAGCTATCCCTTGGTCAGCGCGTCGAACCCCGTTTCCGTGCTGTCCTTGAGGAACTGCAGACACCGTTCGGCCTCGTCCTTCTCACCGATCGCCTGCGCGGCGCGGGACAACGCGTACAGGCAGCGCAGGAAGCCCCTGTTGGGTTCGTGCTCCCACGGGATGGGCCCATGACCCTTCCAGCCGCTGCGGCGCAGCGCGTCGAGCCCGCGATGGTAGCCCGTACGGGCGAAGGCGTAGGAGGTGACGGCGTGGCCCTGCGCGAAGTATTCCTCCGCGAGCGCGGCCCACGCCGCCGGGTAGGCGGGGAAACGAGCGGCGATGTCGGAGGCTTTGACCCCGGACTCCAGCGCCTCCCTGGCCTCGGGCAGGTCCGGCAGGTGAGTCGGGGGCGGCCCGGCGAGAAGGTTATCCATAGGACAAGTCATACCCGCCGAGCCGCTGAACTGGCTAGGAGATCTTCGTCCCACTGCTCTTGAGGCTCTGGCACGCCTCGACGACGCGGGCGGCCATCCCGGCCTCCGCGGACTTGCCGTACGCGCGCGGGTCGTAGGCCTTCTTGTTGCCGACGTCACCGTCGACCTTGAGCACGCCGTCGTAGTTCTTGAACATGTGGTCCGCGATCGGGCGGGTGAAGGCGTACTGGGTGTCGGTGTCGACGTTCATCTTGACCACACCGTAGGAGATGGCCTCCTGGATCTCCTCCAGCAGCGAGCCGGAGCCGCCGTGGAAGACCAGGTCGAACGGCTTGTCCTTGCCGTACTTGGCGCCCACCGCGTCCTGGATCTCCTTGAGCACGCTCGGCCGCAGCTTGACGTGGCCGGGCTTGTAGACGCCGTGCACGTTGCCGAACGTGGCCGCCAGCATGTAGCGGCCCTTCTCGCCGATGCCCACGGCCTCGGCGGTGGCCAGCGCGTCTTCGGCCGTGGTGTAGAGCTTCTCGTTGATCTCGCCGACGACGCCGTCCTCCTCGCCGCCGACGACGCCGATCTCCATCTCCATGATGATCCGCGCCCTGGCGCACTTGTCGATGAGCTCCTTGGCGATCTCCAGGTTCTCGTCCAGCGGTACGGCGGAGCCGTCCCACATGTGCGACTGGAACAGGGGGTCGAGGCCCTTGGCCACCCGCTCCAGCGAGATGTCGATCAACGGCCGCATGAAGCCGTCGAGCTTGTTCTTCGGGCAGTGGTCGGTGTGCAGGGCGACCGTCACGGGATATTTGGCGGCCACGACCCGCGCGTACTCGGCCAGCGCCGTCGCGCCCGTGACCATGTCCTTGACCGTCGCGCCCGAGAGGAATTCGGCGCCGCCCGTCGAGACCTGCACGATGCCGTCGCTCTCGGCCTCGGCGAAGCCGCGCAGGGCGGCGTTCAGGGTCTGCGAGGAGGTCACGTTGATCGCCGGGTAGGCGAATCCGCCGGCCTTCGCCCGGTCGAGCATCTCAGCGTAGACCTCTGGAGTCGCAATAGGCATGATTCATCTCCCTGAGAAGTTACGGCTTCGCGCCAGGGCCCAGTATCCCGGCTCACTACCCGCTGTGGTAGTGACAACGCCCCTCGGATGGTCATGTCGCGCATGCCCGCTACCAGAATTGTCGGCAGTGCTCCGGGCTTCAGCCCGGGGGTGAAGCCGACCGTCCCGCGTAGCGGGTAAGATCAGCCGATTCGCCGCCGGGCGGACCGGCGGCCACCCGCTCAGACGGGTCGGTTCCGCTGCTCGATGTACTGGCGCAGGACACTGGTCGGCGCGCTGCCCACCGAGTCGGCGAACTCGGCCAGGCCGGTTTCGAAGTCGGCGCGGACGGCCCGCATGATCTCTTCCAGGCGGGTCAGGTGCGCGTCGGTGAACACCCGAGGCCGGAACTTCGGCACGAAAACCGATTGAGTGTGGAGCGCGAGAACGCAGTGTCTGCCGGTTCTGATATCGCCGTACCCGGCCATAGCCCAACTGTAGGGTGATCGGGTGCAGTTGCGGTACGCCTACCGGATCGACCCGACTCCCACCCAGCGTTTCGCGCTGAGCCGGGCGTTCGGGTGCGCCCGGACGGTGTTCAACGACGCACTGCGCATGCGCAACGACGCCCATGACAACGGGTTCCCGTTCGTGAGCGACGCTGAGCTGTCGCGCCAGGTCATCACCGAGGCCAAGAAACGCCCCGATCGGGCGTGGCTGGGCGAGGTGTCAGCCGTGGTGTTGCAGCAGGCGCTCGCCGACTGCACGACTGCGTTCCGGAACTTCTTCGCATCGGTGTCGGGCAAGCGCAGGGGCCCGAAACTCGCCCCGCCCCGGTTTCGGTCCCGCAAGGACAACCGGCAGGCGATCCGGTTCACCAAGAATGCCCGGTTCAAGGTGAGCCAGGACGGGAAACTCGTCCTGCCGAAGGTCGGGAAGGTCGCGGTGCGCTGGTCACGGGACCTGCCTGCCGACCCGTCCTCGGTCACGGTCATCAAGGACGCGGCGGGCCGGTATTTCGCCAGCTTCGTGGTCGAGGTCACCGCGCAACGGCTGCCCGGCATCGAAGCCGAGACCGGGATCGACCTCGGGCTCGGGCACTTCGCCGTCCTCCCGGACGGAACGAAGATCGACTCTCCGCGCTTCCTGCGCCGCGCGGAGAAACGGCTGAAGAAAGCTCAACGCGTCCTCTCCCGGAAAGAGGAGGGCAGCAAGAACCGCGACAAGGCCCGGCACAAGGTCGCCCGCGCGCACGCACGGGTCGCCGACGCCCGCCGCGAGTTCCACCACCAGCTCTCCACGCAGATCATCCGCGAGAACCAAGCGGTGTTCGTGGAGGACCTGGCGGTGGGCGGACTGGCGCGCACGAGGCTGGCCAAGAGTGTGCACGATGCCGGGTGGTCGGCGTTCGTGAACATGCTGGAGTACAAAGCGAAACTGTACGGCAGGACCTTCGCCAAGGTCAGCCGATGGTTTCCTTCCTCCAAGCTGTGTTCAGCGTGTGGAGCCGTAACCGAGGCGATGCCTCTGCAGGTCCGGGAATGGACCTGCGGGTGTGGCGCGGTTCACGACCGCGACATCAACGCTGCGATCAACATCCTGGCCGCCGGACGGGCGGACAGGCTAAACGCCTGTGGAGGGCCGGTCAGACCATCCTTCGGGATGGCACAGCCCCGCGAAGCAGGAAGCCACGGCAGTGCCGCCGCGTGAACGGGGCGGCACGGGCCAGAATCTTCGGGCTTCAGCCAGGAGAGCTCGTCAATAGTAGGCTCTCGGCGTGGACTGGCTCTTGAATCTCCTCGACCCGACATGGTGGCTCACCATTCTCGGTGCATTCGCCACCATCGGCGTTCTCGCGATCATCTTCGCCGAAACGGGTTTGCTGCTCGGGTTCTTCCTGCCCGGCGACTCGCTGCTCGTGGCCGCGGGGATTTTCAGCTCGGCCTCGGTGGCGGCGGGAATGAACATCGCCCCCCTGTCCCTGCCCGTGCTGCTGATCGGCACACCGCTGTGCGCCGTCGCCGGCGCCCAGCTCGGGCATTTCCTGGGCGCCCGGTTCGGCCGCCGGCTCTTCGACAAACCCGATTCGCGGTTGTTCAAGAAGGAGCACGTGCTGCGGGCGGAGGAGTTCTTCGAGAAGTTCGGGCCCGCCAAGGCGGTGATCCTGGCCAGGTTCGTGCCGATCGTCCGCACGTTCATGAATCCGGTCGCGGGCGTGCTGGAGATGAGCTCCAGGCGATTCTTCATCTGGAACGTGGTCGGCGGCGTCGTCTGGGTCGAGGGCCTCATCCTGCTCGGCCATTTCCTCGGCGGCCAGGTCGACCCCAAGCAGATCGACAAGTACATCCTGCCGGGCGTGTTCGTGATCGTGTTCATCTCGCTGATCCCGATCTTCGTGGAGGCGATCAAGCACCGCAGAGCGGCCAGGTCGCTCCCCGTGCCCAACGGCAAGCACCACCGCGTGGGGCAGGCGGGCGACAACCAGCTCTGAGCCGGCGCCGACGGCGGTGGGGCGGGGGATCATCAGCGGGTACGCTGCCCACTGTGGGACGCCACAGCTCAGAACCGATGGGCATCGCCCGATTAGCGCTCCTCCTGGTGGGGGCGGGGGTCGTGGTGACACTGCTGGTCATCGGCGGTGTCGCGCTGGTCGGCTCGGACGCCACGGCACCGCCCGAGCGTGAGCCCGCCTCAGCCCCGGCCACGGACACCACCACCGAGGCCGCGGAACCGGCTGCCACCGCGCAGGCGCCGACCGTCCGGATCGAATGCCTCGCGGAGACCTGCCCCCTCGTCACCGTCCGGGTGCCCGGCGGCGACGTGCTGCAGTACCGGGAGATGGGCAGGGGCGAGGAGGTCAGCTACTTCGAGCCGGAGCTCGACGTGGTGCTCAGCGACGCCGGTACGGTGCGCGTCACGGAGAACGGCGAACTACGCGAACCAGGCAAGCCGGGCGCCCGGGAAGCCTTCACCGTCCGGGGCCCGAAGAAGTCCGCCACCCCGGCCGAGTCCGACTCCGACTCCGGCTGATCGCCGTCCGGCCGCCCCTGCCGGCCGGCCCTCCGGGTCGGCGAGTCCCCGTGGTCAGAGCCCGTGGTCAGAGCCCGTGGTCAGAGGCCGAGGTCAGAGGCCGAGGTCAGAGGCCGAGGTCGGTCAGGGTGTAGGCGGTGCGGTAGTCGAGGCCCTCGGCGTTGACCCGCTCCCTGGCCCCCCGGTCGACGATGGTCGCCACGGCCACCACCTCGGCGCCCGCCTCACGCAGCGCCTCCACGGCCGTCAGCGGTGACGAGCCCGTCGTCGAGGTGTCCTCGACGGCCAGCACCCGCCGCCCCTTGACCTCGGGCCCCTCGATGCGGCGCTGCATGCCGTGCGCCTTCTGCGCCTTGCGCACCACGAACGCGTCCAGCGCACGCCCCCGCGCCGCCGCGGCGTGCAGCATCGCGGCGGCCACCGGGTCGGCCCCCATCGTGAGCCCGCCCACCGCCTCGTAGTCGAGGTCGGCCGTCAGGTCGAGCATCACGTTGCCGACGAGCGGCGCGGCCACCCCGTCGAGCGTGATCCGCCGCAGGTCGAGGTAGAAGTCGGCCTCCTTGCCCGAGGACAGGATGACCTTGCCGTGCACGATGGCCTTGCGCTTGATCTCGGCCAGGAGGTTGTCGCGATCCGTCATGGGTCCAAGCTTATGGTCCTGATCAGCGCCGACGCCCGCCCCCTGCCGCCTCCGGCCAGGCCGTCCCCGGCCGCTCCGCGAGTAAAGCCGCCGACGCGGTTTAGTCATGACGGGGAATGCGGAATGATTGCGCGGGGCAACCCCGCGTAATCGTGAGGTCACTATGGGTGTCGAAACGCCGCAGAGCGATGCAGAGCTGCTTCAGGCGGTAAGGGCGGGTAACGCCGCCGCGTACGGGGAGCTCTACGAGCGCCACGTCGCCGCCGCCCGCGCGCTGGCCCGGCAGCTCGTCAGGGGCGCCGAGGTGGAGGACGTGGTCGCGGAGTCGTTCACGAAGATCCTCGATCTCGTGGGCAGGGGCGGCGGCCCCGACTCCGGGTTCCGCACCTACCTGCTCACCGTCGTGCGGCGCACGGTCTACGACCGCTCCAGGGTCGAGAGCCGCCAGGTGACCACGGGCGAGATCGAGCTGTACGACCCGGGCGTGCCCTTCGTCGACCCCGCGCTCGTCGGCCTGGAGAAGTCGCTGATCGCCAGGGCCTTCCTGTCGCTGCCCGAGCGCTGGCGGGCGGTGTTGTGGCATACCGAGGTCGAGCGGCTCAAGCCGGCCGGGGTGGCGCCGCTGCTGGGGCTGTCGGCCAACGGCGTGGCGGCGCTGGCCTACCGGGCCAGGGAGGGGCTGCGGCAGGCGTACCTGCAGCTGCACCTGGGGACGCTGCCGGAGCACGAGTGCCGCCCGATGCTGGCCAAGATGGGCGCCTACGTGCGCGGCGGGCTGGCCAGGCGCGACTCCAAGGCGATCGACGAGCACGTGGACGGCTGTGAGGAGTGCCACGGCGTCCTGCTGGAGCTGACCGACGTCAACCGCGGGCTGCGCGTCATGGTCGGGCCCCTCATCGCCGGGCCGCTGTTCGGCGGCTACGCCGCGGCGCTGGCCAGGACGTCCCTCGCGGGCGGCCGAGCGGGTGGCGTGCTGCGGGCGCTCGGGTGGCTGCGGCGGGCGCCGAAGGGGCGGCAGGCGGCGGCGGCCGGCCTCACGATGGGCGTGGCGGCCGCGGTGGCGGCGGCCGCCGTGCTGCTGCCGGTCTCCGGCGAGCGGCCGGTCGTGCGCTCCTCCGAGGCGCCGCGGGTCGCGCAGCCTCCCGCGAAGGACGACCCGGCGCGGGTACGCGTGCGGGTGCCGCCGCCGAGCGAGCGTCCGGCCCAGGTGCCGCCCCCCGCCAGGAAGGACCGGCCGGGACGGGCCCGGCTGCGGGCCACGATCGACGCGCTGGGCTCTCTCGTCCGCGCCCAGCCCGGCATCCTCGCCCTGCGCCTGCGCAACTACGGCGACGCCCCCAGCGCGGAGCTGGCCGCGCAGGTGGACCTCCCGCCCGGCGTCACCCTCGTGCCCTCCGCGCGACGCGGCCACAGTGCGGCGCTCGCGGGCACCGGAGGCACGGTGGGCACGGTGGACGGCTGGGCCTGCCGCCCGGCGGAGGGCGGCGCGCGGTGCGCCAGAAAGGCCCTGGCGGCCGGGCAGGGCACCACGGTGTTCCTGCGGGTGCTGGTGGCCGACGAGGCGCCGCAGGGCCCGGGGCCGGCCGTCCGGATCGCGGCGGGCCCGCTGCGGGTGCTGGCCAAGGCCGAGACGGGGGTACGCGGGTCGGGCGCGCCCGCCAGGTTCGCCACCGACGGCAAGGTGACCGTGCGCGCGATCGGCAACGCGCTGCTGAGCTGCCCGCAGGAGCGCGCGGGCTGCCTGGAGGCCAGGCGGCGCGAGGGAGCCCAGCGCGACAACGACCTGTGGCCGATGACCGCGCTCGACCAGGACGACCGCTCCGACACCGCCGCCTCCAGCGGGGCGGAGCTGTCCGTGCCGAAGGGCGGCGAGGTCGTGTGGGCCGGGCTCTACTGGTCGGCGACGGGCGAGCAGGGCGGGCCGATCAAGCTCAGGCCGCCGGGGCGCAAGAAGTACCTCACCGTGCGGCCCGGCCAGGTGACGGTGCGCGAGCTGCCGCTGGGGCCCGTCTACCAGGCGTTCGCCGACGTGAGCGAGCTGGTCGGCGACGCACGCGCGAACGGCACCTGGTGGGCGGCCGACGCCCCCATGAAGGAAGGGGTGTCACGCCATGCGGGATGGAGCCTGGTGCTGATCGTGACCGATCCGGCGGAGTCGTACAGCCAGGCCGTGGTGCTGGACACGGCGGCCGTCGTCGGCGGCGGCGCGCGGCGGCTGCGGATCCCGCTCGGCGGGCTGCGCCCGGCGGCCGCGCCCGCGCGGGTCGAGATGGTCACCTGGGAGGGCGACGCCGACCTCAAGGGCGACAAGGTCGCGCTCGGGTCCGGCGCGCTGACCCCCGCCGGCGGCGAGCGCGCCCTGTCGAACGTCTTCGACGGCTCCTCGAACGGCGTGGCGGAGATGACGTTCGGCGTGGACGTCGACACGGTCGGCGCGGAGCTCGGCGTGGACCCCGCGCTGACGATCGTCACGGACAAGGACGTGGTCCTGTTCGGGGTCGCCGCGCTGAGTGTGCGGGCGAGGTCGTGACCGCGAATGGGACAAACTGGTACGGTCTGCCTGATTGGTCAGGCGCGGCTATGAGCGAGGGCCGAATCGTCGGGATTAACCCTCGCGCGATCACCTGCTTTCATTACCCTGAGAGAGGGCCGCCGAGTCCGGTCTCTGACGGTGCAGAGCCAGCAAGGTCGGACCACCAGGAAAGGGGCGGTGTCAGTGGATCGCTGTGCGCTGTTCGTGGACGCTGGCTATCTGCTGGCGGACGGGGCGATGGCCGTGCACGGCACACGGCATCGCGAAGCGGTCTCCTGGGACTATCCAGGGCTGCTGCAGCTGATGACCAACCTGTCGCGCGAACGCACCGGCCTGCCGCTGCTGCGATGCTACTGGTACGAGGCGACGGTCGAGGGCCGGCGCACTCCCGAGCACGACGCGCTGGCCGACATACCGGGCCTCAAGCTCAGGCTGTCCCGCATCCGGCCGGGCCGGCGCGAGGGCGTCGACGCCCAGGTGCACCGCGACCTCATGACGCTCGCCCGCAACAACGCCATCTGCGACGCGGTCGTGGTCAGCGGCGACGAGGACCTGGCGCAGGTCGTGTGCGACGCCCAGGACCTCGGCATCAGGGTGAGCGTCATCCACATCGCGGCCGACGGCGGCTGGGCCGTCTCGCGCTCGCTCCGGCAGGAGTGCGACGACCTGGTCGAGCTGGGAGCGGTCCACCTGCGCCCCTACGTCAGCACGCTGACCGGCATCACCGAGTCCTCCAACGGCCACCACCAGCCCGCGAGCAACGGCCACGGCTCCCACTCGCTGCCGCCCGCGCCGCAGCCGTCCCTGCCCCCTTCGTCGCTGCCCTCCACCACAGGCGGCCACACGGGCAGCCACACCGGCGGCCACACGACCAGTCATACCGGCAGTCATACCGGCAGCCACTCGGGCAGCCACGCGGCCGGCTCGGCCGCCCACAACGGCCAGCCGTCGTCCAACGGGCACTCCGGCGGACGCGCGCAGACGCCGCCGCCCGCGCTGCCGACCTACTCCTACCAGCAGGAGCAGCCGGCCTACCCGCAGGAGCAGCCGCCGCCCGCCGCCCCGGCCACCGGGCCGATCCAGGCGCAGTCCCAGCCGTCCAGCCCCACCACCGGCCAGTTCTCCACCTCGTCCAGCGGCGCCTACCAGCCCGCGCAGCTCGGCCCCTACACCGGGCCGCAGCCGGCCCCCGTCGCGCAGCCCGCAGCGGCCACGGCGGGCGCCACCACGCTGTCCGACGCCGTCAAGGCCGCCCACCGCGAAGGCCACGACTTCGGCGACTCCGTCGCCCGCGACGCGCCCGCGCTGTGGCTGGAGGCGGTCCTGGCGCGCAAGCCGCGCATGCCGTCCGATCTGGAGGCGCGGCTGCTGCAGGGATCGTCGTTGCCGATCGACTTCCTGCTGCACGACGAGGTACGCCACGCCCTGCGACGCGGCTTCTGGGACGCTTTGGAACGCGCCCGTCAGTAACGCCCCGGGCGCCCCACAGGCCGCTGAGAGCGACGTCGCCCGTCGCTGCTGAGGCCCCCGCCCGCGAGATCGGCCTCGCCCGTCGCTGAGGCCCGCCTGACCCGGCACACGGAAGCGCCCCCGGGCGGCGGATGTCCCGGGGGCGGAGCGGGAGAGATCAGGAGAGCGCGTCGAAGCCGGCGCGCAGATGACCCAGGCGCTCGTTCAGGTCGGCCAGCGGCACCGACAGCGCCGGATCCTGGGACTTGCGGGCCAGCTCCCTGACCCGGGCCAGCTCGTCCTCCACCGCCGTCAGCCGCCGCGACAGCTCAGGCAGCACCGACGCGTGGTCGCCCGCCCCCGGCGGCAGTTCGCCGTTGACGCGGTCGCGCAGCAGGCTCGCCTGTTCGGCCAGGCGCTTGTTCATGTTGTACAGCTCGGAGAAGACCGACACCTTCGCCCGCAGCACCCACGGGTCGAACGGCTTGGTCAGGTAGTCGACCGCGCCCGCGGCGTAACCGCGGAAGGCGTAGTCGGGAGCGCTGTCGACTACGGTCAGGAAGATGATCGGGATGTTGCGGGTGCGCTCCCGCCGCTTGATGTGCGCGGCCGTCTCGAAGCCGTCCATGCCGGGCATGCGCACGTCCAGCAGGATCAGCGCGAACTCGGTGTTGAGCAGCGCTTTGAGCGCCTCCTCGCCCGATCTGGCGCGTACGGGCACCAGATCGAGGGAGCTGAGGATGGCCTCAAGCGCGATCAGGTTCTCCTCGCGGTCATCGACGAGGAGGATCTTGGCACGATCCGGCATCGATCACGACCCTTCGGCTGACGAGGCGGACGGCGAGGATTCGGACGCGGAACCCCGCCCGCGGCTGAGCCAGCCGCGCAGGCGTTCGAGCAGGCGGTCCACGTCGACCGGCTTGGGCACGTAGTCGGACGCGCCCGAGGCGATGCTCTTCTCCCGATCGCCCCGCATGACCTTGGCGGTCAGCGCGATGATCGGCAGGTCCGCGAACTGCGGCATGCGGCGGATGGCCGAGGTCGTGGCCCAGCCGTCCATCTCCGGCATCATGATGTCCATCAGTACGAGCGCGACGTCCTCGTTCCGTTCGAGCTGCTCGATACCCTCCCGTCCGTTTTCAGCGTAGACGACGGTCGAGCCGTGTCGCTCCAGCACGCTGGTGAGCGCGAAGACGTTACGGATGTCGTCGTCCACGATGAGGATCTTGGCGCCGCTGAGCGGGTCGTCGCCCTGCCACTGGCTGGGCGTCTCGACCGGCGGCTCGACCAGCTCGGGCATCGGCAGGTCGAGCGGCAGCGGCGGCTCGGGCGTGGCGGCGGAGCTGTCGTCCGACGGCGGCGCCATGAGCTGGCGGCGGGTCGCCGCCCCGCCGTCGGTCGCGGCCAGCGGACCGGTGTAGGAGGCCGGCAGGTAGAGCGTGAACGTGCTGCCCTTGCCCAGCTCGCTGTCCACGTGGATCTCGCCGCCGAGCAGCCGGGCGATGTCGCGGCAGATCGCGAGGCCCAGGCCGGTGCCGCCGTACTTCCTGCTCGTGGTGCCGTCGGCCTGCCTGAACGCCTCGAAGATGACGTCACGCTTGTCGGGCGCGATGCCGATGCCGGTGTCGATCACCTGGAACGCCATCAGATCGTCGGCCTCGTGCAGGGTGTCGTCGTCGAACTCGACCCCCGCCGGCGGCTTCGTGATGCGCAGCTTCACCTCGCCACGCGGCGTGAACTTCACCGCGTTGGACAGCAGGTTGCGCAGCACCTGCTGCAGGCGCTGCTCGTCGGCGCGCAGCTCGTGCGGCACGTCGGATTCGACGTCGACGCTGAACGACAGGCCCTTGTCCTGGGCCAGCGGCGCGAACGCCGCCTCCAGCAGGTCGACCATCTTCGGCAGCGACACCTGGATCGGATGGATGTCCATCCGGCCCGCCTCGACCTTCGACAGGTCGAGCATGTCGTTGATCAGCTGGAGCAGCGCCGAGCCCGCGCTGTGGATGGTCCTGGCGAACTCGACCTGCTGCGAGGTCAGGTTGCCCTCGGCGTTCTCGGTCAGCAGCTTGGCCAGCACCAGCAGGCTGTTGAGCGGCGTGCGCAGCTCGTGGGACATGTTGGCGAGGAACTCGGACTTGTAGCGCGAGGACACCGCGAGCTGCTCGGCCCGCTCCTCCAGCGTCCGCCTGGCCTGCTCGATCTGGAAGTTCTGGATCTCGATCGCGCGGTTCTGCTTGGCCAGCAGCGCCGCCTTGTCCTCCAGCTCGGCGTTGGACCTGCGCAGCTCCTCCTGCTGGCGCTGCAGCTCGTCGGAGCGCTCCTGCAGCTCGCGGGTGAGCCGCTGGGACTCGGTCAGCAGGTCCTCGGTGCGGGAGTTGGCGATGATGGTGTTCATCGTGACGCCGATGGTCTCGACGAGCTGGGTCAGGAAGTCGAGGTGCACCTCGCCGAACGGCGTGAACGAGGCCAGCTCCAGCACGCCCAGCACGCGGTTCTCGAACAGGATCGGCAGCACCACGATCTGCGCCGGCGTCGAGCGGCTGAGCCCGCTGTCGATGGTGATGAACTGCGGCGGCACGTCGTCGAGGACGATGTGCCGGCCCTCGGCCGCCGCCTGCCCGACGATGCCCTCGCCGATCCCGAAGCGCTGGCGCGGGCCCCGGTCGGGACGCACGCCGTAGCCGCCGATCAGGATCAGCTCGTGGTCGCCCTCGGGGTCGATGCTGTAGAAGGCGCCGTAGCGGGCCGAGACCAGCGGGGTCAGCTCGCTCATCGTCAGCTTGGCCACTTCGAGCAGGTCGCGGTGACCCTGCATGAGCCGGGAGATGCGGGCCAGGTTGGACTTGAGCCAGTCTTGCTCCTGGTTGGCCTGCGTGGTCTCGCGCAGGCTGCCCACCATCGAGTTGATGTTGTCCTTCAGCTCGGCCAGCTCGCCCTGCGCCTCGACGGCGATCGAGCGGGTCAGGTCGCCGCGGGCGACGGCGCTGGTCACGGTCGCGATGGCGCGGATCTGCGTGGTGAGGCTCTCGGCCAGCTCGTTGACGCTCTCGGTGAGCCGCTTCCAGGTGCCTTCGACGCCCTCGACCCGGGCCTGACCGCCGAGCTGGCCGTCGGAGCCGACCTCGCGGGCGACTCGGGTCACCTCGGAGGCGAACGAGGACAGCTGGTCGACCATCCGGTTGACGGTGGTCTTGAGGGCCAGGATCTCGCCCTGGGCATCGACGTCGATCTTGCGGGTCAGGTCGCCGTTGGCGACCGCGGTGGTCACCTCGGCGATGTTGCGGACCTGATAGGTCAGGTTGTTCGCCATGGAGTTGACGTTGTCGGTGAGGTCCTTCCAGACGCCCGACACGCCCTTCACCCTGGCCTGGCCGCCGAGCTGCCCCTGCGTGCCGACCTCGCGGGCGACTCGGGTCACCTCGTCGGCGAAGGAGGACAGCTGGTCGACCATGGTGTTGAGGGTGTCCTTCAGCTGCAGGATCTCGCCCTGCGCGTCCACCGTGATCTTCTTCGACAGGTTGCCCTGCGCCACCGCGGACGACACCGCCGCGATCTGGCGCACCTGCGAGGTCAGGTTGTTGGCCATCGAGTTGACGTTGTCGGTGAGGTCCTTCCAGACCCCGGACACGCCGCGCACCTGCGCCTGGCCGCCGAGCTGGCCCTCCGTGCCGACCTCGCGGGCGACTCGGGTCACCTCGGAGGCGAACGAGGACAGCTGCTCGACCATCGTGTTCATGGTCGACTTGAGCTCCAGGATCTCGCCCTGGGCGTCCACGTCGATCTTGCGGGTCAGGTCGCCGTTGGCCACGGCCGTGGTCACCTGGGCGATGTTGCGGACCTGATAGGTCAGGTTGTTCGCCATGGAGTTGACGTTGTCGGTGAGGTCCTTCCAGACGCCCGACACGCCCTTCACCTCGGCCCGGCCGCCCAGCTTGCCCTCGGTGCCCACTTCGCGGGCGACGCGGGTGACCTCGTCGGCGAAGGAGGACAGCTGGTCGACCATGGTGTTGAGGGTGTCCTTCAGCTGCAGGATCTCGCCCTGCGCGTCCACCGTGATCTTCTTCGACAGGTTGCCCTGGGCCACCGCCGTCGCCACGGTCGCGATGCTGCGCACCTGGGAGGTCAGGTTGTTGGCCATGAAGTTGACGTTGTCGGTCAGGTCCTTCCAGACGCCCGACACGCCGGTCACCTGCGCCTGGCCGCCGAGCTGTCCTTCGGTGCCGACCTCGCGGGCGACTCGGGTCACCTCTTCGGCGAAGCCGGACAGCTGGTCGACCATCGTGTTGACGGTGTTCTTCAGCTCGAACATCTCGCCCACGGCGTCGACCGTGACCTTGCGGCTCAGGTCGCCCTTGGCCACCGCGGTGGTCACCACGGCGATGTCGCGCACCTGGGCCGCCACGCGCGACGACATCGTGTTGACGGCCTCGGTGAGGTCGCGCCAGCTGCCGGACATGCCGCGCAGGTTGGCGCTGCCGCCCAGCCGGCCCTCGGTGCCCGCCTCGCGCGCCACCCGCGTGACCTCGGAGTTGAACAGCGCGAGCTGGTCGACCATGCCGTTGATGGCCTTGCCCAGCCGGCGCACCTCGCCGCGGGCCGAGCGGTCGAGGTCGATCCGCCGGGACAGATCTCCCTTGGCCACCGCGTCGATGACGTCGGCCGCGCCACTCACCGGGCTCACCAGGGCGTCGATCAGCATGTTGACCGACTCGACGCTCTCCGCCCACGCGCCGACGCCCGGGCCGGGCGTCAGCCGCTCGCCGAAGCGGCCATCCTTGACCACTTCTTTACGCACGCGTACCAGCTCGTTGGCGAGGTGCTCGCGACGGTCGGCCACTTCGTTGAGCAGCAGCCGCACCTCGCTGAGAATGCCGGGAGGCGCATGAGGAACCCGCCGCCGGAAGTCGCCGTCACGCCAGGAGAAGAGAGTCTCCAGGATGGGCACGAGATCCGACTCGGTGTAAGTCCTCTCCTCCGGGCTTGGCGCGGCCTTGGCCGTGGTCATGGGGCCTCCTTCACTCGCACCTGGCTCCGGCGAGTGATTCAAGTCTGTCACGATGAGTAGCTCGTAGTCCTGCCCTTGGATTTACCCCAAGTCAGCGGGAAGTGTGGTAGGCACGTGTGGATGACTGCTTCTCCCCATGCGGTGCTCGCTGCGACGTTCGCGCCAGGCGATACCGCTGTGACGTCTGCGATGAGGTTCACGCGCGAGGTGATGACCGCGTGGGCCACCGGAGGCGTGCTCCATATCGCCGAGCAGGTCGCAGGAGACCTGACCGAACAGGTCGCTGACGAGCCGTTTGAGGTGATTTGGAAGCATTTCGGGGACGCAGTCCAAGTGGAGTTGCGGCAGCGAAACCTTTCCCAGGGCGATCCGAAACCCCCTTCTGTCAACGTAGAGGAATGGGGAGTCACCTTTGCGGGTGATTCCCGTGTCCATTGGGCTAGGCTCACGCTACCTGGCTCCGCGGACCGGGTCGCCGCCGAATGGCTGGAGGAGAGCAGCAGAGGGCCCCACTGGCTGGGGTTCCTGGCCGACGCCAGCGATCTGCTGGCGGGCACGCTCGACCCCGACATGGTGCCGGCCATCATCGCGCAGGTCGTGGTGCCGCGCCTGGCCAACTGGTGCGCCGTCTACACCTCCGACAACTCCGGGCCGCTGCGGCTGGTCTACCTCTGGCACGCCGACGAGGCCAGGATCGACGGCCTGCGCGAGCAGCTCGCCGAGATGGACATCGACGCCGCCGACACCCGGGTCACCTCCACGATCCACCTGCCCGACTCGCAGGTGCTGGCCGTGCCGCTGACCGCGCGCGGGCGCGGTCTCGGCATGATGTGCCTGGGCCGGCCCGACCGCTTCCCCGACGAGGTCATCCAGTTCGCCGAGGACATCGGCAGGCGCGCCGCCCTCGCCATGGACAACGCCAGGCTCTACGCCCAGCAGGCCGCCGCCAACCGGGCGCTGCAGCGCAGCCTGCTCCCGCCCAACGAGCCCGAGGTCCCCGGGCTCGACTACGGCGTCATCTACGAGCCCGCGGGCGAGGCCAACGAGGTCGGCGGCGACTTCTACGACCTGTTCAAGGCGGGCGACGACTCCTGGCGCTTCGCCATCGGCGACGTCTGCGGCACCGGCCCGGAGGCCGCCGCCGTGACCGGGCTGGCCCGCCACACGCTGCGGCTGCTGGCCCGCGAGGGTTACGGTGTGGCGGCGGTGCTCGGCCGGCTCAACCAGGCGATCCTGGAGGAGGGCGAGCGGGCCAGGTTCCTCACGCTGCTGCACGGCGACATCACGCCCGTGCCCGACGGGCTGGAGGTACGCCTCGTCTCGGCCGGTCATCCCGAGGCCCTGCGGCTCAGGGCGAGCGGCAAGGTCGAGGCCGTGACCACGCCGCAGTCGCTGCTCGGGGTCTTCCACGAGGTCATGTTCGAGGCCGACACCATCCATCTGGATCCCGGTGACGTGCTGCTGGCGGTGACGGACGGGGTGACGGAACGGCGCTCGGGCGGGCGGCTGCTCGACGACGACGGCGGCCTGGCCAAGCTGCTGGCCGAGTGCGCCGGGCTGTCGGCCAGGGCGGTGGCCGAGCGCATCCGCAGGGGCGCGGCCGACTTCGCCTCCGAGCCCAGCGCCGACGACCTGGCCATCGTGGTCCTGCGCGCCCGCTAGAGCACGGTCCTGGGACGTCGCCGACCAGGGGCCCTCACGGGTGGTGCTCAATGTGTGCCCTCCGGCTACTTGCGGGTGGCCGTGATGATGACAGGCGGAACGGCCGCAGGTCAAGAGGCCAGTCAGGGGGTGCGGTCGAGGAGCGCGCGGCCGGGGGACCTCACCCGGAGGCGCGCGGCCAAGAAGAGCGTCGCCCGGCGTGCGGGGCCCGGGGTCCGGGGGCCCGGGAGGAGCGTCGCCCGGCGTGCGGGGCCCGGGAGGGTCAGCAGACCGGGCGCCAGGCCGTGCTCACGTGCTTGCGGGCGAACTCCAGCTGCAGCGCCGTCTGCGCGAGCCGTTCAGCGACCACGAGGGCGCCCCGGACCGAGTCGTACATGTAGACCTCGTGTTCGAGGCCGTTCTCGGCCAGCTTGGCCACGTACTTCTCGATCTGGCGCAGCGGGCAGCGCGCGTCGTTGTCGCCGGCCAGGATCAGCAGCGGGCTCTTGACCTGGTCGACGTAGGTGATCGGGGAGCTGGCCGCGTACCGTTCCGGCTGCTCCTCCGGGGAGCCGCCGAGCAGGGCGCGGTGAAAGGCGCGCAGGCTCTCGGCCTCGTCCTCGTACGACGTCTGGTGGCAGGCGATCGGCACCGCGGCGATGCCGCACGCCCACAGCTCGGGCTGGGTGCCGAGGCCGAGCAGGGTCAGATAGCCGCCCCACGCCGAGCCGGCGAGCACCGTCCTGGCCGGGTCGGCGATGCCCTGGTCGACCACCCACTGCCGGACGGCCGCGACGTCCGCCAGCTCGATGTGGCCGACGTCGCCGTGCAGCGCGTCGCGCCAGGCCGAGCCGTAGCCGGTCGAGCCCCGGTAGTTGACCCGCACCACGGCGAAGCCGGCGTCCACCCAGGCCGCGACCTCCGGGGAGAAGGCGTCGCGGTCATGGGAGGTCGGGCCGCCGTGCAGCAGGAACACGGTGGGATAGGGCGCCACGCCGGTCTCCGGCCTGGAGACCAGCGCGTGGATGCGGCCGCCCTCGCCTTCGACGTCCACGTCCTCGACGGGGACGCTCGGCGGGGCGGGCGGGCCGTTGGAGTTGACCACGACCTGGCCGGTGCTCGACCGGATGACCGGCGGGCGCGAGGCGCTCGACCACGAGTACTCGACCTGGCCGCCGGGCCGGGGCGCGGCCTCCTCGATCACGCCGTGCGGGGTGTCGATGAGGGTCAGGCCGCCGCCGGCGAGGTCGTAGCGGTGCAGGTAGCTGCGGCCACGGTCGTCGCGCAGGATGAGCAGGCCGCGGCCGTCGTCGTACCACTCGGCGTTCAGGTCGCCGGAGTCGCGCAGCCAGATCTCGCGCTGCTCGCCGGTGACCGGGTCCCAGACGAGGGGCTCGTGGCGCCGGCGGCGCTCGTGCAGCGCCAGCAGGCGGCGGTCGCCGACGACGGGGGCGAAGGCGAGGCCGGTCACGCCCTTGCCGAGGCCGTCGTGCAGCTCGCCGACCGTGCGGCCGTTCTGGCGGACGACGCGCAGGGCCGGGTGGCGGAAGTCGCCGTACTCGCCGTGGTTGATGGCGATCAAGGAGCCGTCGAGCGACATGGCGGCCACCCACGCCGCCTCCGTGTGCTCGTACAGCAGCTCGGTGGGCTCGCCCGCGCGGACGAGGTGGACGCGGAAGGCCCGCTCGGCGGCCAGGCTGATCGCGGCGACGCCCGTCGTGGACAGGGCGATGCCGCCGGGCTGGCCGGGCGGCAGGTCGGGGGCGACGGGCTCGTCGAGGCCGCCGGTGAACGGCTGGCGCCGCCACTCGCCGAAGTCGGCGCCGGTGTCGGCGAACCAGTAGATCCACTGGCCGGTGGGGTCGATCGCGGCGTACGCGGTGCCCGTGGGCCGGTCGGTGACCTGGCGGGTGGTGCCGGTCAGCCGGTCCCAGGCGTAGACCTCCCACTTGCCGGTGGCGTTGGAGCGGTAGATGGAGCGGTTCGGGGCCTGACGCGCCCAGGACGGCAGCGTCATGCGCGAGGCCCGGAACCTGGCCTGCCAGCGTTCCTCCGCCTTCATCCGACGCGCCCCCTCCCTTGAGTGACTCGCGCCTCCCGGCGCGGGATGCCGTCCAGTATTGCGCCTGTGTCGGGGAAATACTCCAAGAATGTGGGGGAATTTCGGACTAAATGCCCCATCGGTAACACCAGTCGCTCATGCCCGTCAAGCAACGGGTCTTGATCGGGGGACCGGTTCGAAGATAGACAGCTGGAACGCCGCGCGCGTCACCACTTTTCGCTGTCCTGCTGCGCCGTTTCGAGCGACAAATGCGGCGATTCGCTCATCAAGCCTGGCTGGCTCGTTATGCCATGCATTCGGTCCCATCCCGATGACTTTGGCGATGTCGCCATGTTCCAGTTCCATCTCGAACTCGATCGAGCGCCGATCCGACTCCGCGAAACCGTCCAGGCTGCGAGCCACCCTGCGCTCTTTCTCCTCATCGACCGAGAGCAGGCCGAGTTCCCCGACCAGCGGGCTGAGATGCGACGGTGCGGGGGTGACGACGACCGCGACGCCGTCAGGACGCAGGATCCGCCGGAACTCCGGCCCGTTCCTGGGCGCGAAGACGTCGATCACCACGTCGGCCACCCCACTCCTGATGGGAAGCGGACGCCACACGTCGGCCACGAACGCCCCTGCCCTCGGATGCACTCGTGCCGCCCGGCGTACAGCGTGCTTCGACACATCGAACGCCATCCCGATGCCATCGTTGATCGCGGTGAGCGCGGCCCCCAGATAGTGTCCGGTGCCCGTGCCCGCGTCGACGATCACCGGCGCGGCCCTGCCCTCCACGCGACGATCTTCGACGAAACCCGGCTCTTGCCCGGGACCACCTCGTCCCACGCCGAAACCGGCCTCCACTCCCGCAACACGGTACGCCCTCAACTCCCCGCCGTCATTCGTTTCGGTAGAGGACTCATGTTTTTCGGGAACGTTGTCGCTTGTCGCATATGCCCGCACCGCTTCCGTCACTGCTTCCGCCACCGCTTCCATGAGTGGCGCGTAGTGACCCTGGTCGAGGAAAGCGGCCCGCGCGGCCACCATTTCCCGACTGTCGGCGGTGCCCGGCGGCCTGTTTCCGACCAGCAGGCTGACGTATCCCTGCTTGGCGACGTCGAAGGAGTGGCCGGCGGCGCATCGCAGCGTGCTCCCGTCGAGCCGTACGTCGGCGCGGCACACGGGACAGATGAGGTAGTCGACGATGTCAGCCAGCATGCGGCCCATTGTCGTGCACCGTTCGTCGTGCACCGTTGTCGTGCACCGTCTCGTACGGTCACACGTTGGGCGGGCTCAGGCGGCCTGCGCCTCAAGGAGGAAGGCGGCGTTGGAGGGGGTGGAGCGGAGCCGTTCGATCAGGGCTTCGAGGCCCTGACGCTTCTCCAGCGAGGTGAGCGTGCGCCGCAGCCGCCAGACGATCTGCCGCTCCCCGTCGTGCAGCAGGATCTCCTCGCGCCGCGTGCCCGAGGCGTCCAGGTCCACGGCCGGGAACAGCCGCCGCTCCGCCAGTTCGCGGGTCAGGTGCAGCTCCATGTTCCCCGTGCCCTTGAACTCCTCGTACAGGCTGTTGTCCATCCGCGAGCCCGTGTCCACGAGCGCGGTGGCGAGGATGGTGAGCGAGCCGCCGCCCTCCACGTTGCGGGCGGCGCCGAAGAAGCGCTTGGGCGGATACAGGGCGGCGGCGTCGATGCCGCCGGTGAGCACGCGCCCGCCGCTGGGCGCCACGTTGTTGTAGGCCCGTCCCAGCCTGGTCAGCGAGTCGAGCAGCAGGACCACGTCCCGGCCCGCCTCCACGAGCCGCTTGGCCCGCTCGACGGCCAGCTCGGCGACGGCGGTGTGGTCGCGGTCGGGGTGGTCGAAGGTCGAGGCGAAGATCTCGCCGCTGATGGAGGCGCGCATCTCGGTGACCTCCTCGGGCCGCTCGCCCACCAGCACCACCATTAGGTGCGCCTCGGGGTGGTTGCGGGTGATGCCGGCGGCCAGCGCCTGGAGGACCATCGTCTTGCCGGCCTTCGGCGGCGCCACGATGAGGCCGCGCTGGCCCTTGCCGATGGGGGCGAAGAGGTCGATGACGCGGGTGCTGAGCGACTCGGTCTCGACGTTGAGCCGCTCGGTCGGATGGACGGGGGTGAGCTCGGCGAAGTGCGGCCGGCCGCGCCAGTCGGCGGAGCCGTTGACGGACTCGACGCCGAGCAGCTTGTTGCCGGCGAAGGAGGCGACGACGTGGTCGCCGGGCCGCAGGCCGTACTGGCGGGCCTTGTCGGCCTGCACCCGGATGTCGCCGGGACCGGGGAGCTGCCCCGCCCGGATGAAAGCTGATTTGTCACGCAGGTCGAGCAGGCCGCTGACCTGCTGAACCGGTACGGCATCACGTTGCCGCGGAATGGTCTGCACAGACATGATGGAACCCCTCAGGGGAAACGCGCCTGGGCCAGGTGAAGGCCCGGCGAAAATGATGAGGACGGCTGGACCCGAGGAAACGGGGTCGAACCTGATGAAGACCGGCGGAGCTTGAAGCTCTACGCCTGGTGGCAAGCTACCACATCTTCCGGCCCATACAACGCCTAGCCCTCTTGGGCTATTCCCGGGCGGTTCTGGTGTGTTGAGCCCCGTCCCACGGGCAGGGGCGTGACAGTGTTCTTCTCGGCACCGGACGGCGAGGAAAATTACCGCACTCCGGTGTACCGAAAGGCGCAGAACCCCCATCGACGCGGCGTCATCGTGTCAAGTGGCATGCAGGATCCCTGCAACTCGATGAGGGTTCCATAGGAACCGACAGAAAACTCCTTGGGGGAGCAGCATCATGAAGACCGTCAACTGCCCGCGCTGTCACCACGAACTCGACGAGGGCCCGATCATGTACCGGTGCGCACACTGCTGCCGCGCCGTCTACGCCGCCGACGTCGAGAACGAGTACGTTCCGCGTCAGCCCGTCGCCGCCTAGTCTGGCCAGGTGCCGCACAAGTCGATAACCGTGTCCGGCGTCGAGGTGACGCCACTCTGTGACGCCGTAGGTCCCATGGGAGCGGCGATCCGCCGCCCGCCGGCGACGATGTTCGCCGGGTCCGCTCTTCCCGACGAGCCGTGGGTCCTGCACTTCCACTGCTATCTCATCCGCGACGCCGCCGGCCGGCTGACCCTGGTCGACACCGGGATCGGCGCCGCGGACTCCCCGGCCGCGAGCTGGGCGCCGGTCCCCGGCACCCTGACCGGCGAGCTGGCCGCCGCGGGCGTCGAGCCCGCCGAGGTCACCACCGTCATCCTCACCCACCTGCACAGCGACCACGCCTCTGGCACGGTCGCGGACGGCAGGCCGGCGTTCGAGAACGCCCGCTACGTCCTGCAGCGGGCCGAGCTGGACGCGGCGAACGGCCGGATGCTCGACGAGGTCGTCACCACCATCAAAGGGCAGCTCCACGTCGTCGAGGGCGACGCCGAGGTCGCGCCGGGCGTCCACGTCCACGCCGCCCCCGGGCACACGCCCGGCCACCAGATCGCCCGGGTCGGCGAGGTGGCCATGACCGGCGACCTGATCCTGCACCCCGTGCAGCTGGCCGATCCCGGCATCCGCTACCTGTACGACGACGACCAGGAGGCGGCCGCGCGCACCAGGACCGAGGTGCTCGACCGGCTGAGGGCCGAACACGCCGTTCTCGCCACCGCCCACTTCAGCGAGCCGTTCCTCCGTCTCTGAGAGGGCGGCCTGGGAGCGGTCGTGGCGGCTTGACCACGGAACTCGCGACCCGCCACGGCGAAGCGAGGGGCGTCGCCACCCGCTCTGCCATAGTGCCTTTGTGAGCGATGACTTCTGGTCCACGGTGCACCGCGCGATCGCGGGGGCGTCGGCGTACATCACCGACGAGCACGGCCGCGTGCTCCTGGTCGATCCCAACTACAGGGAGCACTGGTCGTTCCCCGGCGGCATGGTCGACGCGGGCGAGCATCCCGCGCAGGCGTGCGCCAGGGAGGTGGCCGAGGAGGTGGGGCTCTCGGTCGAGGTCGGCAGGCTGCTGACGGTGAGCTGGGTCGACGGGCTGGCCAACGTGCCCTACCCGGTGGTCACCTTCATGTTCGACTGCGGCGAGGTCCCGTCGGACACGCCGATCTCGCTGCAGGCCGAAGAGCTCGACGACTACGGCTTCTTCACGCTGGAGGAGGCGGAGGGGCTGCTGGCCGGCCACGCGTACGAACGCCTGCTGGCCACCGCCGCCGCCCGCGCCTCCGGCGGGCTGACCTACCTACCTCCCGGCCATCGCGGGCTGGTCGGCCAGAAGAGCTGACGGCAGGGCGACCATCGCGGCCAGACCGCCGTACGGCGACGGCGCCAGGGTGACCTTGATGCCGTGCCTGCCGGCCAGCCTGGAGACCACGAAGAGGCCGAGCCGGTCGCTCTGGGCCAGGTCGAACTCGGGGGTCTTGGCGAGCCGGTCGTTCAGCTCGTCCAGCTCGGTGCGCGGCAGCCCGAGGCCGCGGTCCTCGATCTCCACCATGAGCCCGTGCGGGGTGCTGCCGCAGCGCACGTCCACCCGGGTCTGCGGCGGTGAGAAGAGGGTGGCGTTCTCGATCAGCTCGGCGATCAGGTGGGCCACGTCGGTGACCGCCGCGCCGAGCAGCGCGACCGGTGGCGGCTGCATCACCTCGACCCGCTCGTACTCCTCCACCTCCGCCACGGCCGCGCGCAGCACGTCGTGGATCGGCACCGGGTTGCGCCAGCCCCGGCCGGGGGTCTGGTCCGACAGGATGATCAGGCTCTCCGCGTGCCTGCGCATGCGGGTGGTGAGGTGGTCGAGCTTGAACAGGTCCGCCAGCGTCTCGGGCGCCTCGGTGGCCCGCTCCATGCTGTCGAGCTGCAGCAGCTGCCGGTGCAGCAGCGACTGGTTGCGCCTGGCCAGGTTCACGAACACCTGGCTGACGCCGTGCCGCAGTCTGGCCTGGTCCACGGTGGCCTCCACGGCGGTCGCGTGGACGTCGTTGAAGGCCTTGACGATGTCGACGATCTCCGACGTCTGCGCCTTGACCTCCAGCGGCGCCACCTCCTCGGCCGTCGGCGGCCCCGCGTCGCCGCGCAGCCGTTTGACCAGCCCGGCCAGCCGCACCTCGGCCAGCTCCGTGGCGGCGTCGCGCAGCCCGGCCAGCTCGCGCACCAGGCGCTTGCGGAAGCGCAGCGAGATCATGATGGAGGCGATGACCGCGATCAGGCCCACGCCGCCGGCGACGCCCAGCTTGACCAGCATGCCGATGGCGGTCGGGGTCACCCGCTGGGTGATGCCGCGCACGGCCAGCGCCTGGTCGCGCTCGACGGCGTTCCACAGGTTCTGGGCGTCGATGGGCCAGGTGGCCGCGCTCGCGGGCAGCCCGTCGACGGTCGAGGGCCCCTTGATCTGGTCCTCGGCCGCCATGAACTCGGTGTAGACGGGGGCGGTGGACAGCCTCTCGTACGGGCCGCGCAGGTCGCCGTCCAGGTGCGACAGCGCCTGCGTGAAGAGCAGCCGCCTGGTGGCCGCCATCCCCGTGAACGCCTCCCGCTCGCGAGGCTCCACCCTGCCCTTGGCCAGCGCGATCGCGATCAGCGCCCGTTCCCTGGACAGCAGGTCCTTGGCCTCGCCCATCATGGTGACGGCCCTGGCCTGCTGGTAGAGCACCATGTCGGGCACCAGGACCATGGCGTCGTACATGCGGAAGGCCGCGTCCACGATCTGGCTGTAGCCGTCGATGACGTCGAGCGGCGCGACGACGGTGCCGTCCACCTCGCGGCGGACGTCGGGGAGCTGGTCGAGCTTGCCGATCAGCGCGTTGAGCTGCATGGTCATCTGGGGCGTCAGCTCGTGCTGCTGCTTGGCCAGGTCGCGGAACGCCGCCACGGCCCGGTCGGTCCTGCCGCGCTCCCTGGCCATCTCGTTCGCGCCCTGACCGGTGACCAGGAACTCCACCGAGGCCAGCCGCTCGTTCTGCAGGCCGATGGTGACCCGCTCGGACGGTGCGGCCAGATTCGTGGCCATTTCGTTGATCGCGAGCAGGCGGACGCCGTCGCCGCCGGTCAGGCCGGCCGCGAACGCCCACAGACCCACCAGGGACAGCAGCGGGACGAGCAGGAGGATGAGGAGTTTGAGTGCGATGGGACGGCCACGCGTGGGGGGCATGCGACCTCCGGGTGCATGATGAGATCGCCTCGCAGAGTACACCCCCCTTTGGAAGGATTTCTGTGCGTCTTCCGCGTTCTTTCTCCGGCTGGACCATGTGGGTCTTCGGCGTGCTCGCCTTCGCGCTCGGCCTGCTCGGCCTGATCTCACCCGGAACCCTGCTCGTCATGCTGGGCTTCGAGGTGCTCGACGTCAGGCCCGCCGGGGATTACACGCTGGTCTATATGGCCGCCTCGTCCATGGCGGCGGTCAACATGGGCGTCTACTACGTCTTCGCCGCGGCGGCGGACTACACGCCGTTCTTCCGCTGGACGGTGCCGTTCCGGCTGGTGACGTTCACCGTCTTCACCACGCTGGTGGTGACCGGCGCGGCGCCCGCCGAGTTCTTCGGCGTCGGGCTCTGGGAGGGGCTGGGAGCGGTGATCACCGGGATCGCACTCTGGCGCGAGGGCAAGCTGCTGCCCTCGCGCCAGGTCGCCGACGTCTAGTGCCGTCCTTCTATGGGCGCTCGTGCGCGCCGCGGGCGACGAGCTGGTCGCCGTCGGACGCGGTGTGCTCGCGCTCCAGCTTCCGCTCCAGGTCGCGCTTCTCCTCCTCCAGCTGGGCCACCCGGCTGGTGGTCTCGGCCCTGGCGCTGCGCAGCCGGCGGCGCTGCCTGGCGGTCCTGCGCGAACCCGAGCCCATCAGCCACAGGCCCAGCAGCAGGACGGCCGCAGCGGCCGCCCCCGCCAGGAACATGCCCACGTGGTTGAACTCGAAGGTGTAGCCGAACAGGATGTACCTGGTGCTCTCTTCCGTGAGCACCAGGGCGAAGGCACCGCCGGCGAGCAGGATCAGGATCAGTCCCAGTACGATCATCCAACTCACCCCTTGTCGTAAGAGGGGTTTCCCCTGCCCGTAGATCGACGCTCCATGCGCGAAGATGGCGTCCATGAGACCTGAGCAGGGGGAAGTCCTGCATTTCTCCGAGGACCCCACCATCGAACGGTTCGTTCCGCACGTGGCGCCGACCAGCGTCCGCAGTGAGCCCTACGTATGGGCGGTCGACGGGGAGCGCTGCCCCGACTACTGGTTCCCGCGCGCCTGCCCGCGGGCGATGGCCTGGGTCGGCGCCCGCACCACCGAGGACGACCGGGTCAGGATCGTCGGCTCGGGGTGCGGCGAGCGGGTGCACGCGGTCGAGTACGGCTGGCTGAAGGCGATCATGGATGTGCGGCTGTTCGCCTACCGCCTGCCCGCCGACGGCTTCGCGCCCATCGGGGACCCGCCGCACGCGGTGGTCTCGACCGTCCCCGTGCGGCCGCTGGGCCCGCCCGAGCCCGTGGGGGACCTGTTCGAGCTGCACGAGGAGGCGGGGATCCAGCTCAGGGTGCTGGACAACCTGTGGCCGTTCTGGAACGAGGTGACGGCCAGCACCCTGGAGTTCAGCGGGATCAGACTGCGCAACGCGCGCCGGGCGGGATCGGTGTGAGCGGCATCAGGCCGGAGGACGCTCGCCGATGAGCGGAATCAGATCGTAGGATGCCCGCCGATGAGGGCGAGCAGGCTCTGCGCGGACATCGAGCCGGGCGGCAGCTTCTCGCGGGCGACCCGGTTGGCCTCGCGCCTGAGCACCTCGTTGACCGGCGCGGGGACGCCGTGCTCGCGGCCGATGAGGACGATCTCGCCGTTGAGGTAGTCGGTCTCGATCGAGCCGCTGCCCCTGGCCAGGCTCTGCCAGGACGATCCGCCGGTGCGCTCCATGCCCTCGATAGGACGGATGTCCACGTTGTGGCCGCGTACCTCGGCCTCGTCCTCGGGGGTGGCGTACGGGATGCGGGCGCTCTCCAGCACGTTCCTCGCCTCGGCCCTGGCCAGCCGGACCACCTCGGTGCGCTCCGGCGCCTGGCCGACGAGCGCTTCGACGGCGTTGCCCAGGTTGCTGAGCAGCTTGCCGTATTTCCAGCGCATCACGTCGGGCGAACTGCGGGCCAGGAGGCCGTGCTTGCCGAGGTCGGTGACGATCTGCTCGCCGAGGTCGTCCACACCCTGTGGATAACGGCCGACGTGCAGCATCCCCGAGTAGGGGTGCCCGGAGGCGGCTATGGCGCCGGGATGCGGGATCTGGGCCGGCAGCCACACGCACATGCCGTAGACCCGCTCGAACCGCCGCAGGGTCATGCGCTCGTTGGCCACGCCGTTCTGGGCGCACACCACGGGCAGGTCGGAGGGCCAGGGGGCCAGCGCGGCGATCGTGTCCTGTGACTTGGTCGCCAGGATCAGCACGTCGTCATCGCGCGTGGGCACGGGGCCGTCGGCGACGGGAACGCGGAGGGTCTCGTCGGAATCGGGCGTGGTCAGTCGCAGCCCCTCATGCTTGAGGGCCTCGTAGTGAGGCCCTCGCGCGATGAGCAGCACGTCATGCCCGCCCTGGTGGAGCCGGGCTCCGATCGTGCCCCCGACTGCTCCTGCTCCGATCACTATGTAACGCATTACCCGAGGATGTCACTCCTCACTTGCCGCGTGCCACCGGGGCCCCGGACCGTCACCTGGCGGATGTCGCCCGGGCCTGGCGCCCTCACTTGGCGAGGGCCACTTGGGCGGCCTGCGCCGTCACGGCGGTCCCGCGGGTGCGCTCGCGCCAGATCGTCCTGAGCACGCGCCAGCCGTCGCGCACCGCGTGCAGGTTGCTCACGCCGTGGATGCGGGAGCGCTCGTGGCTGGGCACCTCGCGGATGACCAGGCCGGCCTGGGCGGCGCGCACGTTCATCAGCGTCTCGATCTCGAAGCCGTCGCAGTCGAGGTCGAGGACGTCGAGGTGGCGGGCCCAGAAGGCGTTGTAGCCGTAGCAGAGGTCGGTGTAGCGGGTGCGGTAGAGGACGTTGGTGATCCCGGTCAGGACCTTGTTGCCGAGCGAGCGGATCGGACTGAGGTCGTCCGAGCCGCCACCAGGGGCATACCTGGAGCCCTTGGCGAAGTCGGCGCCGTTCATGAGCGTGGCGACGAAGGAGCGGATCTCCCTGCCGTCGGTGGACCCGTCTGCGTCGATCATCACGATGATGTCGCCCCGGGCGGCCTGGAAGCCCTCGATGAGCGCGTTGCCCTTACCGCGCCGCGTCTGCACGACGACCCTGAGGTCGGGGCGCAGCCTGCGCGCCACGGCGATGGTGTCGTCGGTCGAGTTGCCGTCGACCAGGATCACCTCGTCGATCCAGTCGGGCAGCGTGGCGAAGACGTGGGGAAGGTTCTCGGCTTCGTTCATCGCGGGGACGATGACACTGACGCTGGCGGCGAAAGGCTGCTTGTTCATGTAAGTAAGGATCTCCCGAACGCATGCAGTCCGCTTGACAGCGCCTTGCATAGATCACGTTAGTCGGGGATCCAGAGGGATTCTCGCTTCTTCCATCCGGGAGAGGATCTCCGCGACGGTCTCCTCGACGCTTTGTCGAGAGGTGTCCAGCCATAGTCCAATGCGCGGCGTTTCCTTCCGCAACACGGCGTCTAGCTGGGCGATCGTCCATCCGTTGCCGTAGCCGGTCTTGGCGCGGGCCCGCTCGCGGAGCTCCACGGCGGCGGGGTCGGGAACCAGTACGACCACGTGCAGCGGCCGCGAATGGACCATTCTCGTAAACCGTTCCAAATCCGGTCCAATAATTACGTCTTGAACTATTGGCGTGAATCCGGCATCGAAATACATGTCCGCCGCAGTGGCGGCAATTCGGTAGCGCAGATGAAGCTGGCGCACCGACTCGTCCGCCGCGTCCGCCGCCTCTGCCGAGCCTGCTGAGTCCGGCGTCATGTCGGCGCGTCCGTTGACCACCATCCGGCGGAACGTGTCGCCGCGCACGTGGGCCGAGCGCGGCAGCCGCTCGGCCAGCGCCTGCGCCACCGTGGACTTGCCGGCCGCCGAGACCCCCGTGATCAGGACGACGCCCTTCACGCGCCCACCAGCTTGCGGACCCGGTCGGCTCCCACCGCCATGAGCAGCGTCGGCAGCCGGGGGCCGGTGTCGCGGCCGACGAGGAGCCGGTAGAGCAGGGCGAAGAAGGCCCGCTGCGCCGTCTTCAGCTCCGGGGTGGCCTTGGTGTCGGCGGGCAGCCCGGCCTGGAGCTTGGGCACGCCGTACACCAGCGCCGTCAGCCCTTCCAGCGTCCAGTCGTCGAGGCCGTCGGCGAGCAGCCGCAGGCCCTCGCGCTCGCCGGGCCCGAGCGAGTCGAGCAGCTCCTGGTCGGGCGACTCGCGTACGCGGGTGCGCTGGTCGGCGGGCACGTGATCGTCCACCCAGCGCTGCGCGCGGTCGAGGCGGGGCCGGGCCGCCTCCAGCGTCTCGACGCCGTCGAGATCGCTCAGGATGCGCAGCGTCTGCTCGGCGTGGCCGGTCGTGATGTCGGCCACGGAGGCGAGCGTGCGGTAGGACACCGGGTGCGGGGTGGCGGGCAGCGGGCCGGCGGCGGTGCGCACCGCCCGGTTGTGGGCGGCCAGCTCGGCCGGCTGCGCCTGTCCGGCGGCGACTTTGCGGCCCAGGGCGTCCCACTCGTCGTAGAGCCGCTGGATCTCGTGGTCGAAGGCGATCTTGAAGGACTGGGCGGGCTTGCGGCGGGCGTACAGCCAGCGCAGCACCGGCGCCTCCATGATGGCCAGCGCGTCGGACGGGGTCGGCACGTCGCCCTTGGAGCTGCTCATCTTGGCCATGCCGGTGATGCCGACGAACGCGTACATGGGGCCGATCGGCTGCTGACCGCCGAACACCTCGCCGACGATCTGGCCGCCGACGATCCAGGCCGAGCCGGGCGAGTGGTGATCGACCCCGGACGGCTCGAAGATCACGCCCTCGTGGGCCCAGCGCATCGGCCAGTCGACCTTCCACACCAGCTTCCCGCGGTCGTGCTCGGCCAGGCGCACGGTCTCGCCGAAGCCGCACCGGCAGGTGTAGGCCAGCTCGGTCGTCTCATCGTCGTAGGCGGTGACCGTGGTCAGGTCACGCTCGCACAGGTCGCAGTAGGGCTTGTACGGGAAGTAGTCCTCGACCGGCTCGGAAGCCTGCCGGGAGCCCTGCTGGGAGCCCTGCTTGGTGCGGTAGCGGGACAGCACGGCGTCGATCCTGGCCCGCTCGCGCACCGCGGTCAGGATCTGCTCCCGGTAGGCGCCCGACGTGTACTGCTGGGTCTGGCTGATGCCGCGGACCTCGACGCCCAGCTCCGCCAGCGCGGCGGTCATCGGGGACTTGAAGTGCTCGGCCCAGTTGGCGTACGAGCTGCCGGGAGGGGCGGGCACCGAGGTCAGCGGCTTGCCGATGTGCTCGGCCCACGACGGGTCGATGCCCGCCGGCACCCGGCGGAAGCGGTCGTAGTCGTCCCACGACAGCAGGTGGACGCACTCGCGTCCGCGCCGCCTGATCTCGTCGGCGACCAGGTGAGGCGTCATGACCTCGCGCAGGTTGCCCAGGTGGATCGGGCCGGACGGGCTCAGCCCGGAGGCGCAGACGATCGGCTTGCCCGGGGCGCGGCGATCGGCCTCGGCGATCACGTCGTCGGCGAACCTGGAGACCCAGTCGGTCTCGGCACTGTCCATCGCGCCATTCTTGCGGTTCCGCCGAGCACAAGCCAACGCGTTGGGGTCAGGCGGCGCGGGTGCGGTTCTGCCGGCCGAGGGCGGCCAGGACGGCGGGCGGGTCGATGACGCCGTACCCGTAGTCGTGGTCGAAGCCGACCGTGCTGCGGTCGTCGGCCGTGCGGTGCAGCAGCGTGCGCAGCTGCGAGGGCGACAGCTCGGCCGCGGACCTGCGCGTGCGCACGGCCGCGACCACCCCGGCGGCGACGGGGCAGGAGGCGGAGGTGCCGGTGTCGGCGTCCCCGACGGCCCGCGAGCCGGCGAAGTGCGTGTACGCGCACAGGTCGGGCTTGCGGTCCGACAGCCGCCCCGGTCCCTGCGAGGAGTAGCCGACGCGCTCGCCCCGCGTGTCGACGCCGCCGACCGACAGCACGCGCGGGTGGGAGTTGGCGCCCACGATCGTCCGGCCGGTGTAGCCGCAGCGGCCGTCGGGGCAGTCGCCGCCGCAGTTGCCCGCCGAGAACAGGATGTCGGCCCCCTCGCTCTCCAGGCTGCCGACGATCACGTTGAACGGGTGCGCCGGGTTGTCGGAGTAGTTGCCCGGATGACCGGGCGGGAAGTCCATGTCCGGCGAGAACAGCCCCCAGCTGTTGCTGACGACCAGCGACCTGGACTCGGCGGGCATCGCCCTGATGACGGAGCCGAGATGGGCGTAGGCCGCGACGGCGTCGGACAGCAGGCCGTCGACCCCGGCCCCCGGCTGCCTGCTGAGCAGGACCGGAATGTCGAGCAGCGTGGCCTTGGGCGCGGCGAGCAGCACGTCGAAGGCGCACATCGAGCCGTGGGAGACCGGGTAACGGCCCGGGGTCCTGCCCACTCCCGGCGGGCTCCAGCTCCGGCCGGCGTCCACGGCCACGTCGTGGCCGATGCGCGTCGCGACGTGGTCGGCGTTGACGCCGGTGTCGACGACCGCGACGCACACGCCTTCGCCGTCATGGCCGGCCGCCCACAGCTCGGGCGCGTGCAGCAGCCGCCTGACCTCTTCCCAGTCGCCGACGGGGCCGTCGCCGCCGCAGGCCGGGTGCGGGTGGATGGCGGGGTCGGCGAAGATGCCGGCGACCTCACGTACGGAGGAGGACAGCAGCACGGACCGCGTGGACAGCTCGTCGTCGGGGATCTCGCCGCGCACGAGCACGGAGGCGTCCTCGGGCGCGTGCGAGAACCCCACCCGCTGGTGCAGCGACAGCGGGGCGCCGTGGGCGGAGACGGGCCGCGGCACCGGCACCGGCGGGTACGCGTCGTCGAGCAGGACGCCGGGCAGATCGGTGACGACGTCGGCCACCGCACTGCGGACGCCTGGATCGAGCACGGACGCCACGACGTCGGGAGCCGGGCGGAGCTGGATGAGTACGCGCATGGATCCCCCTGGGGAAAGCTGTTACCGAATGATTACTCAATGTAGTAATGCCCGGTCGTCCCATGGGGGATTCCTAGGTGAAACGGGTATGTGACTTTCCGTCGGCTGGGCGGAGGAGGTCCCCGCCGCCCAGCCGGCGACAGCGTCAGGTCAGTGTGGCCGCGTGCGGGTCCCAGTCCGCCGGCAGCGGCTCGGGCGCGGTGACGGAGGAGGAGATCGCGCGAAACTCCGACCGCTCGCCCGACTCCGTGATGGCCGACATGAGCTCCAGCACGTGGTGGGCCAGCTCGCCCGACGCGCGGTGCGGCGTGCCCGCCCTGATCGACCTGGCCAGGTCGAGCACGCCGATGCCGCGCCCGGCCGTGGTCCCGGTCACCGGCAGCTCCCGCCAGTCCGCGTCGTTCGGCCCGCGGACCAGCAGCGGCCCTTCGAACGTGTTGGGGTCGGGCAGCGACAGGGCGCCCTCGCTGCCGATGATCTCGATCATGCGGCGGTTGACGGCCGAGTCGAAGCTGAACGTGGCCGCCGCCGTCGCCGTGCCGGGGAAGTCCAGCAGGGCGTTGACATGGGTGGGCACGTCGACGGGGAAGAGCGTGCCCGCCTTGGGCCCCGATCCGACGCTGCGCTGGTCGCGGGCCCTGCGCGTGCCGGCCGCCACCCGCGCGACGGGGCCGAGCAGCGACACCAGGGCGGTCAGGTAGTACGGGCCCAGGTCGAACAGCGGGCCGGCCCCCGGCTGGTAGAAGAACTCCGGGTTCGGATGCCAGGACTCGGGCCCCATGCTCTGCGTGGCGGCCGTGACCGCCACCGGCGTGCCGATGAGGCCGGAGCGCAGGGCGTGCAGGGCCGACTGCAGCCCGGCGCCGAGGAAGGTGTCGGGGGCGCCGCCCACCCGAAGGCCACGGTCGGCGGCCTCGGCCATCACCTTGCCCGCCTCGTCCATGTTCATGGCCAGGGGCTTCTCGCCGTACACGTGCTTGCCGGAGCGCAGGCTCTCCAGCGCGACGGCCGCGTGCGCGGAGGGGACGGTGAGGTTGACCACGATCTCGACCTCGGCCAGCGAGAGCACCGCGCCGAGGGTGCCCGACACCGGTACGTCGTGCTCCCTGGCCACGGTGGCGGCCCGGTCGGTGTCGAGGTCCGCGACGGCGACCACGCGCACGTCGGGGAAGGAGTTGAGGTTACGGAGGTACTGGCCGCTGATGACTCCGGCGCCGACCAGTGCGACGCCGACCGGGCCGTTGCTCAAGAGCGCTCCAAGGAGGTGAGGTGGGCGTGGCTGTCCGCGAGCGCGGTGAAGACGTCGGTCGCGCACTTGTCGAGCTCGACGACGCGCCAGGCGTCCGGCGCGGCGGCGAGGATCTCGGGCACGGGCATGACGCCCGCGCCCACCGCGGTGTGGGGCTCGCCCTTGACGACGGGGCCGTCCTTGACGTGCAGGGCCTCCACCCGGCCCGCGAGGCGGCCGAGCAGGGCGGGCACGTCGGCGCCGCCCACCGCCGCCCAGTAGGTGTCGATCTCCAGGAACACCTCGGGCGCCAGCAGGTCGGCCAGCACCTCGATGGCGTGCCGGCCCTCCACCCGGGGTTCGAGCTCCCACCAGTGGTTGTGGTAGCCGATCCGCATCCCGGCGCCCGCCGCCTGCTCGGCCAGGCCGTTGAGCAGGTCGGCGGCGCGCTGGATGCCGTCGCGGGTGGTGAACTGCTCGGGCGCGATGCCGGCCGGGACGATCACCTGGTCGGTCCCGAGCGTGGCGACCGCGTCGAAGACCTCGGCCGGCTCCCTGCTGAGCAGCGCGCCCGCGTGCGTACCGGACACGCTGAGCCCCAGGTCGTCGGCGACCTGGCGGAAGCCCTTCGGGTCGTTCAACGGGTCGTAGGGCTCGACGGCCCGGTATCCGATCTCCGCGATCCGCCTCAGCACGGCATCACGGTCGGCGGCCAGCGGTTCCCTGACGGTGTAGAGCTGGACACTGATCGGTCGAGTCATCCGCGTACCCCCATGAGGTGCTCAAGCGCGAGCTGGTTGAGGTGGGTGAAGTGGAAGCCGCGGGCGGCGGCCGCCTCGGGGTCGAAGTCGTCCTTGGCCAGGTCCTGCCAGGTCTCGCCCGAGGCGAGCGTGGACTGGGCCAGCTCGTCCACCCGCGAGGCGCTGATGGCCTGCTGGACCTCGGGGTCGGCGCGGAAGGCGCGCGCCTTCTCCTTCAGGATCAGGTAGGTGCGCATGTTCGCCGCGGCCGAGACCCACACGTCCTCGGCGTCCTCGGTGCGCAGCGGCTTGTAGTCGAAGTGGCGGGGGCCGTCGTAGCCGCCGTGTTCCAGCAGGTCCACCAGGAAGAACGCGCTCTTCAGGTCGCCGTGGCCGAAGATCAGGTCCTGGTCGTACTTGGGCCCGTGCTGGCCGTTGAGGTCGATGTGGAACAGCTTGCCGTGCCACAGCGCCTGGCCGATGCCGTGCACGAAGTTGAGCCCGGCCATCTGCTCGTGGCCGACCTCCGGGTTGAGGCCCACCATCTCAGGGTGCTCCAGGTCGTTGATCAGCGCCAGGGCGTGGCCGATCGTGGGCAGCAGGATGTCGCCTCGGGGCTCGTTCGGCTTGGGCTCCAGGGCGAAGCGGATGTCGTAGCCCTTGTCGATGACGTACTGGCAGAGGAGGTCCAGGCCCTCCTTGTAGCGGTCGAAGGCGGCCTTGACGTCCTTGGCCGCGTCCGACTCCGCGCCCTCGCGCCCGCCCCAGCAGACGTAGGTGCGCGCGCCGAGCGAGGCGGCCAGGTCGAGGTTGCGCATGACCTTGCGTAGCGCGTAGCGGCGGACGTCGCGGTCGTTGCTGGTGAAGGCGCCGTCCTTGAAGACGGGGTGGGTGAAGAGGTTCGTGGTGGCCATCGGGACCTTCATGCCGGTCTCGTCGAGGGCCTTCCTGAAGGCGGCGATGGCCTTGTCGCGGTCGGGCTCGACGGCGAGCAGGTCGTCGTCGTGGAAGGTGACGCCGTACGCGCCGAGCTCGGCCAGGCGGTGCACGCTCTCGACCGGGTCGAGCGCCGGGCGGGAGGCGTCGCCGAACGGGTCGCGGGCCTGCCAGCCGACCGTCCAGAGGCCGAAGGTGAAGCGGTCGTCCGGGGTGGGAGTGTATGCGGGCATTTGTTGGGCCTCTTCCTTTAGTCCATAATCTGTACATAATCCTGAGGAGGTGAGTGGGGTGTCGTCAAGAGGGGTCCGGCATGATTCCATGCGCGCCCGTAACCTGGCCGTAGTCCTCGCGACCATTCACCGATCAGGACCTCACACCCGCGCGGAGCTGGCTGAGCGGACCGGGCTGACCAAGACGACCGTGTCCAGCCTGGTCGCCGACCTGATCGAGGCCGGGGTGGTGAGCGAGAGCGGCGCCGTGCAGAAGGGCGAGCGGGGCAGGCCGGGCGTGGCGGTGAGCCTCAGCGGGCGTCGCGTGGCCGCGCTGGGGCTGGAGATCAACATCGACTATCTGGCCGCGTGCGTGGTCGACCTCACCCGTACCGTACGGCTGCGGCGCACGCGTCCGGCCGACAACCGCAACTCCGACCCCGCCGCGATCCTCGACGGGCTGCGCGTCCTGGCGAAGGAGATCACGGCCGAGGCGGAGGCGGGCGGGCTGCGGGTGATCGGGGCCGCGCTGGCCGTGCCCGGCACGGTCGAGGGCGAGGTGCTGCGCAGCGCGCCCCACCTCGGGTGGCGTGACGTGCGCGTGCCCGATCTGGTGGACCTGCCCTTCGAGATCGACAACGAGGCCAACCTGGCGGCGCTGGGTGAGCTGTGGTTCGGGTCGCGGGAGAGCGACTTTCTGTACGTGTCGGGCGAGATCGGCATCGGTGCTGGTCTGGTGGTCGACGGGGCCGTGTTCAGGGGTACGTACGGGCTGGCGGGGGAGCTCGGGCACGTGGTCGTCGTGCCGGACGGGCCTGCTTGCCGGTGCGGGGGGCGGGGTTGCCTGGAGGTGTACGCCGGCCAGGACACCCTGCTGGGCGCGCTCGGGTCGGCCGGGTCGGCCGGGTCGGGCGGTTCGGCTGACGCGGCCGATCCGGCTGGTGCGGCCGGCTTGGTCGGCTCGACTGGTTCGGTCGGTGAGCTGGTCGCGCGGCTGGAGGCGGGTGATCCCGAGGCCGTGCGGACCTGCGAGCGGGCCGGGCACGCCCTCGGCGTCGCGCTCACCTCGGCCGTGCACCTGCTGGACCCAGGCCTGATCGTGCTCGGCGGGATCTACGCGCCGCTCTACCGGTGGCTGGAGGGGCCGGTGTCCGAAGGGCTGGGGGCCAGGCTGGCGCAGATGCGCGGCACGCCGCCCGCCCTCGTCGTCTCCGGAACCGGCCCGGACGCCGCCGTGCTCGGGGCGGCCGGGTCGGTCATCCAGCGCATCATCGCCGACCCGGCCCAGCTGCTCGGGCTGTGAGCGCGGACGGCGGGTCGAGGGCAGTGCGTTGGGGGCTGGTGAGTTGGATCCGGCGGGTGGGGGCCGGTGCGTCGGGTCCGGCGTCCTCTTCACCCCTCCCCCGAAAGCCCCACCGGCCCCGCACCACCGCTGTCGGGCGGCGCCGCGAGGTCTCTCCGGGCCAGAGGGCGGGGGCGGGCGGCCAGCCGCGTCACGACGTCGGACCGGCCGGCCAGCTCGCGGCGCGCGCGGTTGGCGAAGGCGAGCCGCGCCGCCTCGATCGAGGCGCGGATGCGTTCCCAGTCCTGCCCCGATGACGCCTGTCCCGCCTCTATCTCGTCCGTCGTGCGCCAGAAGGTCTCGTCGATCGCCAGCGCCGCCTGGACGAGTCCACTGGGCGCGGTCAGGACGATGGTGGCCAGCGCCTCGTTCCAGGAGACCCAGTCCGGCCTGTCCTTGCCGCGCTGGTAGCGGTGCAGAGCGATCTGGATGCGGGACGACTCGTTCATGATCAGCAGGCAGGCGTGCGTCAACCGGTCGCGGGACCACTGCTGCGCCTGCGCTCGCCGCGTCAGTACGCCGCCGAGCGTGACACCCGCCAGTGAGGCCAGCATTCCGACGACGGCCGGCAGGATCACGCTCAGCTGCATGCCTCATCAGTCTGCCGGCTGCGGGGCTCCGGAGAAAGAGGTCCGTACCCCGGGACGGGCCGGTCGGGGTCAGTGGTCGAGGTCGAGGCCGGCTGGGCAGGGGGCGGGTTGGAAGGTGCCGTCGGGCTGGCGGAGCTCGCACTGTGCCGGGCCGTCGTCGATCCCCGGCGTGACGTCCGTGACGCCGGAGAACGCCGAGAAGAAGGCCAGGCCGATGCCGAGCGCGATGACCCCGGCGACGATCCCGCCGTAACCGGCGGCCGTGTCGTGGGCGGGCATGGCGCTGGTCGGGTCCTGCGGGTCGTAGAGCACCTCGGTCGCGTTGCCGACGCCCAGGTCGGAGGCGGTCGACGCCTCGGTGGTGATCTCCCGCCCGTCGACGGTGGTGAACGTCAGGACCGGCCGGTGCGTGGCCTTGAGGCCCTCGCCCCGCCCGGCGAACGTGGTGCGTACGTCACTCACGACGCCCGGCACCCGCAGCGCCCGCTGCGCGAACCGCTGGAAGCCGACCAGCCCTTTGACCGACATCATGATGGCGACGATGCCGAATGCCACGAACAGGAGCGGAAAGTACTCGAACACGCCTTGCACCGCGGACCCCCTCGAGTCGTTCTGTTCTCTTAGAGGCTCATGGGGCCACAGAGGTTTGCGTCACCCGCCGACTTTTCCGCCCGTCATACGTGTTGATCAGCGGATACGGCCCGCCGCTCGCTCAGACGCCGCCGCCTTCACCGTCGCCCACGCCGGCCGCGACACGGCGGCGGCGGGCGCGCTGACGGCAGGTCGGGCCGCAGTAGCGGGCCGGTCGTCCGGTGGTCCTGGCGCGCAGCCGGACGCCGCACTCCACGCAGTGGCCGCCGCCGGTTTCGTGACGCTGGAGGGCCCGCGGGTCACGAAACGCGGAGGGTTCCGTGACGGCCGGGGTGCGCAGTCCGTCCAGCAGCATCCGTACCAGCTGAGTGCCCCGCGCCCGGTCCCGGTGCGCCGCCCGCAGCGCGGCGGCGCCGACGGTCAGCGCGGTCAGGTCCTCGACCCGCACGTCGGCGCGGATCGCGCCGGCCTGCCTCGCGTCGTGCAGCAGGCGCTCAAGCGCCTCGTGGAACCGCTGCGCCGCGGCCGCCAGCAGGGCGCGCGGCCAGCTCCGGTCGGCGGTGAGCGCGTCGCAGACGTGCCCCCGGCCGGCCGACTTCTCGATCACGTCGAGCAGGAACCCGAACAGCGCGTTCCCCGGCGCGGCGCGGGCGGCCCACTCGCCGGCGGTGGCCACGAGGCCCTGGACCTGTTCGGCGAGCACCGCCTCGACCAGGATCTCCTTGCTCGGGAAGTGCCGGTAGACGGTCCCCGCGCCGACCCCGGCGCGCTGCGCGATCTGGCCGAGCGACACCTCCAGGCCCTCCTCGGTGAACACGCGCATCGCGGTGCGCAGCACGATCTCCCGATTCCTGCGGGCGTCGGAACGCCCGGCGACCACCGCGCCCGGTGCTGCTGTCATGTCACGTAATCCTTGTCTGCGGCGGGAAAGGGGGTGGAGCATTCCGGATCGTGTCAGTATCCACCGTCTCAGAAAGGGACGCCATGACGGACTCCCTCATCCTGGTCACCGGCGCCACCGGCCGGCAGGGCGGCGCCACCGCCCGGCGGCTGCTCGCCTCGGGGCGGCCGGTGCGAGCCCTGGTCCGCGACCCGGCCGCACCCGCCGCCGCCGCGCTGGCCGCCGCGGGCGCCCAGCTCGTACGCGGCGACTTCGACGATCCGGCCGGCCTGCCGGCGGCGCTCGACGGCGTCACCGCCGTGTTCGGCGTACCGCCCGCGCTGTACACGCCCTCCGGGACCGACACGGCGCTCGAAGTGGCCCGCGGCCGGGCGCTGATCGACGCGGCCGCCGCCGCCGGAGTCGAGCAGGTCGTCTTCAGCACCGTCGCCGGGGCTTCGACCGCTTCGCCGGGTATGGCGGGGAAGGCGATGATCCAGCAGTACCTGCACGAACGCATCCGGCTGTCCACCGTGTTGCGTCCCGTCCGGTTCATGACCAACTACCTGAGCGACGGAAGGTTCGCCCTCGACGGCCTCGCCGACGGCGTGCACCGGCACCTGTTCCCGCCGGACAGGCCCATGCAGCTCATCGCTCTGGAGGACATCGCCGAGTTCGCCGCGCTCGCGTTCGCGGAGCCGGAACGGTTCGCCGGAAGGACGCTGGAGCTGGCCGGCGACCAGCCGACCCCCGTCGAGGCCGCCGCCGCGATCACCGCGGCCACCGGCATCCCGATCCGGTACGAGCAGATCAGCGAGGACGAGGCCGCCGCAGTCGGTCCCGAGGTCGCCCAGACCAGGAAGCGGTGGATCGCCGGGCATCGCTGGCGCGCCGACGTCGAGGCGCTGCGGGTGATCCATCCAGGGTTGCGGACGTTCGCCGACTGGCTCACCGAATCCGGCGCCGCCGCCATCCGCGCCCACCTCGCCCCGTCCTGACCGCCCGTCGTTCAGGACGGCTTACGGGATCTCGTCGTTCGAGGTTTCGTCCAGCCAGGCGACGATGCTGCGGACGAACACGTCGATGTTCGTCAGCGGGCGGCCGTCGAGCACCCCGACGAGATGCCCGACACCGATCGAAGCGTCATAGATCCGGGCCCGCCGGTAGGTCTCGGGGTCCACGGCGGCCTTGACGTTGTCCCAGCCGTGCCAGGCCATCAGGGCGGCGTCGATCGCCGGGTCGAACAGGTGGGCCTGATCCCAGTCCAGGACCCCGATCAGGCGGCCGTCGGTGCTCCAGTGCACGTTGGAAGCACACAGATCGCCATGAACCAGCACATCCGGTACGGGCTCCAGATCCCGCGCCGCTTCGAGCCGCCGCCGGCACCGGTCCCGCCACCGCTCGGGCAACTCCGGCACCACCTCCTCCAACAGCGCCTCAGCCCATTTCGCCGCCCTCGGCGCGTGCAGCAGTCCGCTCAGCCGCGGGGTGACGCCGACCTCCCGCACCGCGCGCAGCAACTTCCCGATCTCACCGGGATCGCCCTGCCCTTCGGGCAGTTCGGCGCCCTCGACCCACGACACGGCCACCGCCGCACGCTCGCCGAACCAGGTCACCGGCGTCAGCGGCTCGGGCACGTCGAACGGCAGCCCGGCCCCGGCCACCTCCCGCAGCACCTCCATGCGACGGGGCATCTCCCGCGCCGACGACGGCCGCCTGCTCACGCGTACGGCGGCCGTACCGGGAACGAGCACGACGTGATGCAGATTGCCCCCGCTGACCCGGGCGTCCGCCAGGGAGTGTCCGGGCAGGAGCGCGGCGGCGATCTCCAGCAGTTCACCGGCGGCGGGATCAGCGGTCATGCCCTCACGTACATTCAGGTCGAGGCGGACTTCCGGGCGGTTTCGACGTAGCGGCCGAGGCCGGCACGCCGACCGGAGGGGGGATGACATGCTCGCACATCACCGAAGCCAGGAAACGGAGGGTCGAATGGAAAAAGCCCTCATATGCCGGCCGCGCGCCGTGTCCGTGCTCGGCGTCGCGGGCGCGGTCGTCGCCGGTGCTTCAGGGCCGGCCAGGCAGTCCGACGGGAACATGTTGCAGGTGCTCATCCGGATCGTCTGCAGGGGCAACTCGCGGGCGTCTACCGTGGTCGGATTCAACCGCTAGCAGAGGGGCCGCGCACTCTCACATGATCGACCTTCCTTCGGACGTGGAAGCGGCGCGACTGCTGGAGCGCTTGGGTGTCTCGTCCCGAGATCGGGACGAGACGCTGGCGGCGCGGCCTGACCCCCAGGAGCACCCGGAGCTGTGGCGGAGCTTGGAGCGGTGCTACCGGGACCTGACCTCGCACCTAGGTGCGGCGCTCCCGGCCGACGGCTATCGCGCTTTACCGGCCTTCCCCGCAGAGGCCGGCCCGGTGGCGCTTCACCTTTACGTCTGGCTTTATCTCGCCGTCCTGCCGCGGACGCTCCGCTACCACGCCGAGCGCGGTATCGACCCACGAACGTCATGGGAGACGTTGTCCACGCTCGGGCCTGTGATGGCCGAGCACCGGTCCGTGCACGGGCTCGGTGGCGTGGGCGGATTCGACCAGTGGTGCCCGCCGTTGAAATTCCGGGGAACCGAATACAAGCTCGGCCGCCTGGAGTACGACCGCGGCCATGGCGAACGCCCGGACGGCATGACCGGATACGTCCTGCATCTGCACATCCCCTCCGGCACGCCGTTGTCCCCAGATTCCTGCGACGAATCGTTCGACCTGGCGCGGACGTTCTTCGAGCGCCATTTCCCCGAGGAGCCGGTCTCCCACTTCGCCTGTCATTCCTGGTTGCTCGACCCGCAACTCGCCGAATATCTCTCCGAGCGGTCGAACATCGTGCGGTTCCTGCGCCGCTTCACCCTGAAGCCGCGGACGTCGGGCGACGCGGATCGCGCGGACGGTGACCTGCTGGAATACCTCTTCAGCAAGCCGAGCAGGCAAGAGCCGGTCACCGAAAGCCGGCTCGCGGTTCTGCCCCAGGAGACGTCCCTGCAGCGAGCGTACGTGGCCCACCTCCGCTCCGGACGCAACTGGCGGGCACGCACCGGCTGGATGCCGTACCGGACAGCTCGCTGACGCCGATCGATGGGCTACAGTCGTCCGCCATGGCCGAATCCTCCTCCTACCTGACCGCGACGGCGGACGCCTACGACGCCGTCGCCCAGCTCTACGCCGACCTCGTCCGCGACTCGCTCGACCGCCTCCCTCTGGACCGCGCGATCGTCTCCGTGTTCGCCGAGCTCGTACGGAAGGAAGGACCCCGGCCCGTCGTCGAAGCCGGTTGCGGGCCCGGGTACATGACGGCGCACCTACGGGACCTCGGCCTGGACGCCTACGGTATCGACCTGTCGCCCGCGCTGCTCGACATCGCCCGCAAGGACTATCCCGGCCTGCGGTTCGAGCTCGGTTCGATGGACGCCATCGACGTGCCGGACGGTGAGCTGGGCGGCCTGCTCTCCTGGTACTCCGCCATCCACGTCCCGCCGCCGGAGATGCCGGCGTACTTCGCCGAGTTCCGCCGGGTGCTGGCCCCCGGCGGTCACCTGCTGATCGGTTTCTTCGAGTCCGGGGGCGGCCCGGTGGAGGAGTTCGACCACAAGGTCACGCCGGCCTACCGGTGGCCGATCGACGAGCTGGCCGAACTGGCGGGCAAGGAGGAGTTCGTCGAGGTGGGACGGATGTTGCGCGAGCCGCTGGAGGACGAACGTTTCCGCCGCGGCCATCTGCTGATGCGCAGGCAGGCCGCCGTCACGGGCTGATGCTTGGACCAGCCGCCGCCTGCTGAGGCCATCCGGTAGCGTCGCGGCGGCGCACTAAGATCGCGTTCCATGTCTTCGGATGGTTTATGGCGGATCATCAGACGTGGAGCGGTAGGTCTGGTTCTCGCGGCGGCGGTCGCGGGCCTCGTTCTGGGAGACGCCTGGCTCTGGGCGGCCGTCGAATGGTCGCCGCCTGGCGGTCTCTCCGTGAACGGGAGACTCGACACCCCGACGACGGTGGCGCTGATCGTGGCCGCCCTGGTGAAGGCCGCGTTCCTGTGGCTGATCCTGCGTACCCCCGTACGAGGGACGCCGGACCGCCGGGCGAAGGCGCTGCGGACGCTCCTGTACGTGACGGTGGCCTACACCCTCGTGCTGCGGCACCCGATCGGGCTGCTCCCCGACGCGGTGGACGAGGTGCTGACCCTCGTCCTGTGGACCGCGATCCACGTGCTCTACCTGCTCGTCATCCGCTGGCGGTCCCCCACGTCGCGCGCGGCGGCCGGAGCGGTGTTCGCGGTCGGTCTGGCGTTGTTCGTCCAGGACGCCCTCGACCGGCTGGACCTGTACGAGGTCGGATCGAGCGGCCTCTCCTCCATGGCCTCGACGCTGAGCGTGGTGGCGGCGACCGTCCTCACGGTCGTCGGGCAGCGGCGCGACGGCCGATGGAGCCGCGGCACGCTGATCGCGGGGTGGTCGTCGATAGGCGTGTACACGCTCATCCTCCCGCTCACGCTGATCGCCAAGGACCTCCGTGGCGACGGCGTTGTGGTGACGCTGATCTTCTTCGACGTGGCCATGCTCGTGGGCAGCGTGTGGCATGCGGCGACCGCCCGTGAACTGGCCGTCGAGGACCGCCCGGCGGACGATCCTCCTCCCGTGCGGCGGCGGGTGAACCGGGTTCTGGTGGCGGCCGTGACCGTACTGCCGCTCGCCGTACTGATCCAGCCGGAGCAGGCCGCGTATCTCACGTACAGCAGCGGGTCGACGCAGTGTTACGACCAGCCGGCCTTCGGCGACCTGAAGCCGTCGGAACGCGACGCGACGTTCCTCTGCCGGGCGCGCGGCAGAGACGGCGGGGTTCCGCCCATGTTCCCGGACAGCATGTCGGACCAGGCGGTCCTCGCGTACGGGCGGGTGCTGTGCCGGACGCAGGACCACGACGAGCAGCAGGCGATCCTGACCCGCGCCGGGAGCGAGCGGGCCGCCTGGGGCGTGAACGCGTGGGACCTCGTCTACGTCTGCCCGGAGACCGTCGGCGCGACCCGTCCCGACCTGCTGCGTTCGACCGCGGAGACGCAGGAGGACTACGCCGACTCCATCGCCGAGGCGAACGCGAAGTGCCGCGACCCGTGGCCGCGGACGAAGGGCGTCGTCAGGGCCACGGCCAACTATTTCCTGTTCGCCGACGGGGATCACGGCTACCTGGTCCACGACCCTGGGGACGCGGCGTTCGAGGAGGAGGCGGAGCAGGCGACGGACCGGGTCTACGACGACAGCACCAGGATCGGGGTGGCCGGCAGCGCGGCGCTCGTCGGTCACCTCGCGGACGTCTCCGACCTCTGCCTCACGGTGAAGGCCTTCCGCACCGCGCCGCCCGCGCGGACGGCGGGCTGGGACCAGGTCAGCGAGGTCCCCCTCATCAGCCGCAGCGGCCGGCTCACCGTGCCGGAGATGGGCGAGGGAGAGGTGGGCGCGGGCGCCCCGATGCCGAACCTGGCGATCAAGGGCAAGGGCCGTTACCGGCTCCGCGTCTACATCCGGGTGAATGACGCGGCGGAGGAGCATCTGGTCGTCGTGTTCCCGGGGACGTCGAGCAAGATGCTCAAGCTGAAGTCGTGAACGGCCGCACCCGGCCCTCTTCATGTCGTTCGCACCGGAACCCTGGCCGGTGTCCGGCAGCGGCGGCAGTCGCCCCGGCGGCGCAGGGCGTAGGCGTACGCGGCGAGGCCGAGGCCCGCGCCCCAGAAGATCCACAACACCCCGGGTGCGGTGAGGCCCCACGTTTCGCCCGTGCCGGCGTCGAGACTCATGCGCAGGTTCATGAAGCCCGCGGGGATCGCGGCGAGCGCCACGAGGGTCGCCGGGACGACGGCGAGCGCGGGCGGCACCCGCCGGCCCGCCTTGAACCAGATCCAGCGCGGATAGACCTCACCCCAGCGCCGGATCAGCCCGTGGGTCAGCACGGCGCCGCCGATCGAGGCGAGCGCGCAGCCGAGTCCCACCTCCAGCATGCCGGGCGTCTCGCGCATCATGCGGAGGAAGTCGTCGGTGATGCCGAGCGGGAGGCCGGCGTACCAGGCGATCCGGGTGATCTCGTACGGGACCGGCGCGGCGCAGGCCACGTACACGGCCCACCGGCCCCAGCGGCGCGCCGCCTCCGGAGTGGTCCAGCGCGCGACCGCCGAGTCGCCCCGGCCGCAGTGCGCGCAGACCTGCCTGGTGCGCCGTTGGTAGGCGAGCGTGGTCAGGGCCCACAGGACGCCGATGGCGAACAGGACGATCAGGTTCGTCCGGTGCCAGTACAGGATGTCCCCGATGCCCTCCTGCGGTCCAGGAACGCCGGTGAAGACGAACACCAGCAGAAAGGGCGAGAAGGCGATCAACCCGAGCAGCGAGAAGTCCGGAATGATCAGGACGAGCAGCCCGGCCAGGCCCCAGCCGAAGCCGAGCAATGCCCTGCGCACACCGTGTCGTCCCCACTGCCGAGTCATCGCCAGGGCCGCGACCGCGCCGATCAGCCCGACCACGGCCATGACCGGCGCGACGGCCCCGGCCTCGCTGCCCTCGAGGATCGAGCCTGACGCGCGGTCGTCCTCGACGGGCGCGAACGGAAAACCACCGCCGCCCAGCGCCCAGAACACCCCCAGCGCTCCGTAAAGCGCTGAACCTCCTGCCGCGGCGTACCCCGACCACACCGGCCAGTGCGCCGACCAGCGAAACCATCGCCTCATCACGTCCACCACCTCCTCCGCCCAGCATCGAGGAGGCGCAGGTCACCGGCCGAGGTGCCGAACGGCACCTCTCGGGCGTGGACGCGCGCGCAAGATGTGCCGTTCGGCACTGGCGGCGGGCCGAATCCGCCTGGCTAAGCTCGGAACATGCCCCCAGGAAGCAGCCAGACCGTGCGGTGGCGTGCGCGGGCCGGCCTGGTCGCGATCGTCGTCGTGACGCTGACCGGGATCGCCGCCGCGCCCGCGTTCGGCGCGCCGGCCACCGTGCCGGTGGCGTTGACGACGGCCGCCGTCATCAGGGTGCTGTCCGGATGGCCGGCCGATCGCCGCCGGATCGCGCTCATCACGGGTGGGGCGGGTCTCGTGTCGCTGGCCGCGACCGCCGGCGTCGTGTGGCTCGACGCGGCGGGCCCGCCCGCCGCGAGCGGGTGGCTCTTCGGCGAGTCCGTCGGCCTGCTGATCCTGGTCCTGCTGGCGGTACGGGCCGCGCCCGTCCGCCCGGCGATCGTCTCCGCGGGGCTGGCCGGGGTCGCCGTGCCGCTCCTGCTGGTGCGCGTGAGCGCGGGACCGCCGACTCCGGCGGCGCTGGCGGGCTTCGCCGTGTGGGCGTTGTTCGCGGTGCTCGCGGCCGTGATCGGGCTCTACCTGCGGTCACTGGACGATCTCCGGGCCCGTTCGGTACGGGCGGCCCGGCAGGAGCAGCGGCTGCGGCTGGCCCGCGACCTGCACGACTTCGTCGCCCACGACGTCAGCGAGATGCTCGCCCAGGCCCAGGCCGGTCAGATCCTCGCCGAGCACGATCCCGAGCAGGCGCTGGCGATGTTCGGGCGCATCGAGCACGCCGCGCTGCACGCGCTGGGTTCGATGGACAGGACCGTACGGATGCTGCACGACCCCGACCTCGGCCCCGGCCTCGATGCCGTGCCCGAGCGCGGTGCCGACAGTCCTGGGCCCGATGTCGCGGCTGGGCCGGCGGCGGCCCGCACACCGTTGCCGGCCCTCGCCGACCTCGCGGACCTGACCGAGCGATTCTCGTCATCGGGCACCGCCAAGGTCCGCCTCGACCTTGACGCTCTCCTCCACGAGGCCGAACGGGTGCCCAGGGACGTGTCCGCGACGGCGTACCGGATCGTCGTCGAGTCGTTGACCAACGTGCGCCGCCACGCGCGGACGGCGAGCCGGGTGGAGGTGAGCGTCCGCCGCCTCCGTGACGACGCCGGGCACGCCCTTGAGGTCATGGTCACCGACGACGCCCGTACCGGAACGACACCCGACGAGCACCAGGCCGGCGGGGGCAGCGCCGGCAGGCGGACGGCCGGCGGCGGCGCGCGTGGCGGCCTCGGCCTGGCCGGTCTGACCGAGCGCGCCGAAGCGCTGGGCGGCACCCTGACCGCCGGCCCCCGCACTCCTCACGGATGGCACGTCACCGCCACGCTGCCGCTGACCCTCACACCATCGGACCTGAGCACCGCACCGGCCGGCGCATGACCGCTGATCCCGCTCCCGCGTGCCTGAGCCCCCGCACGGCCGGCGCATGACCTCCGACCCGATCCGCGTCCTGCTCGCGGACGACCAGGAGAACATCCGCCACGCCTTCCGCATCATCCTGGACAGCCAACCCGACATGACCGTCGTGGCCGAGGCCGCCACCGGCACCGCAGCCGTGGAGCAGGCCCGTCACCTGCGTCCTGACGTCGTGCTCGCCGACATCCGCATGCCCGGCCTCGACGGTCTCGAAGTCACCCGCCTGCTCGCCGGGCCGGACGTCCCCGACCCCGTCCGCGTCGTGGTCGTCACCACGTTCGACCTGGACGAGTACGTGCACACCGCACTGCGCAACGGCGCCTGCGGATTCCTGCTCAAACGCTCGGGCCCGGCCCTGCTGACCGAAGCCGTCCGCGCCGCGATGTCCGGCGACACCCTGATCAGCCCGCAGGTCACCGTACGCCTCCTGCGCCACCTGACCACGCCGCCACCCCGGCCGGCCCGCACGGGGGCGGCCCGCCTCACCGACCGCGAACTGCAGATCACCCGGCTCGTCGCCCGGGGCCACACCAACGCCGACATCGCCACCATCCTGTTCATCTCACCCGGCACCGTGAAGAACCACATCGCCGGCATCCAGAACAAGCTCGGCACCCGCAACCGCGTCGACATCGCCGCCTGGGCGTGGGAAAGCGGCATCATGACCTCATGATCACGGATCCGGGCGCGCGCTGGTCGCTGCTGGACGAGTACACCGCTGACCCGAGCATCACGCTGGGCGTGTGCCGCGACATCGACGGCCTCTTCGCCGACCCCGACCCCGTCCCTCCGCCCGAGACCTTCACCCTGCTCGGCTGCGACCCGGCGGGACCGTTGCTGGACGCACTGCGCCACATCGGGACGGAGCGGGCGTGGCTGCCCAGCATCGCCCTGATCCCGGTCCACCGGCCGGAGCACCGGCCCGCCTCGTGCTGGACGTACGAGCACGGCTGCACGTGCGAGCAGGAACTCATCGACGTCACCGTGGTCGCACGCCGCCCGTCGGCGACGCGGAAGGGCCTGGTGGACCTCGACTTAAGCGGATATATCCGGCTACTCCCTGAGTGGGGGCTGCCGGAGGAGAGGCCCGACGGGACGGGCTTCCGCCTGGCCGCGCTCGACGACGAGAAGCTGGGCGCATGCCTGGACGTCACCGGAGTCTTCCGCGTCCGCCCCGCCGCTCCCGTCCGCCCGCTGACCCTGATCGGCTTCCGCCCCGAAGCGCCACTGCCGGCACCGGCCGAGGGCCGCAGGTTCACGGCATCCATCCTGGCCGTCCAACGCGACGGACGCATCGGCGCCGGGGCAGGCGCGGTGGCGGCCACCGTCGTCTCCGTCCAGCCGTCGCGATCGGGCCACGGCCTGCTGGACATCGCCCTGGACAGCGGGGTGGAGGAGCCGCTGCCGACCGGCGCCCGCGAGCTCTTCCAGATGCGGTACGACGGCGGCCCGACCGAGCCCCACCTGTGGGCCCGCTACGACCGGCTGCTCCGCCAGGAATGGATCGGCCTCGCGTGCGGCGACCGTACCCATGGCCTGCCTGACAAACCGGCCGGAACGACGTATCACCTCGACGGCCGTTCCATCACCGACATCGACGCCTTCTACTGTGCCATCGGTGAGGCGATCAACGGCCCCGGCGGCTACTTCGGCTCGAACCTCGACGCCCTGCACGACTGCCTGCGCGGCGGCTGGGGCGCGGCCACCCCGTTCCGGCTGATCTGGCACCACGCGGACGTGGCCCGCCGCCATCTCGTCCCGGGCTACGACCGTCCCACGCACGACCTCCGGTACTGGAAACCGAGGGTCGTACTGGACGACCTCCTGGAGTTCTTCGCCGAGCACAAAGTAGAGGTCGACTTCCGCTGACCCGCGCAGGGGGCCAAATGTCCGGCAAATGTCCGAAGGAAAAGCCTGGTCACCCGGGACATCCGTAAGGAAGTATCACTGCGCAAAACCCCGCAGCCAGGAGGTGCAGATGGACACGTCCGCATACGTGCAGGCCGTGGTCGAGCAGACCGACACGTTCGCCGACTGGGTGGACGGCAAGGATGCGACGGCTCCGGTGCCGACCTGCCCCAAGTGGACCCTGGCCGATCTGGTCGATCACGTCGGGTCGACGCAGCGCATGGTGGCCATGCTCGTCGGTGAGCAGTTGAGCGAGCCGGACAGCGCGTTCGCTCGTTATGTCCCGGCTCCGGCTGATTCGAGCCAGTGGCGGGCCTGGCTGCGTGACGGCGCGGCCGCGGCGGGGCGTGCGTTCGCGGAGGTCGGCGACGACACGCCCGTGTGGGATCCGTCCGGTGCCGCGGCAGGGGTGCCGTTCTGGTCACGGCGGCTGTTCGGGGAGGCCTGCGTGCATCGTGCGGACGCGGCCGTGGCGCTCGCTCTGCCGTACGAACTGGCTCCGCAGCTCGCCGTCGAGGCGACCGAGGACTGGCTGGCCACGATGACGTCCCGCGGCTACTGGGAGAACCGGCCGGACTTCGCCGACGCGCTGCGCGGGAACGGCCAGACCCTGCACTTCCACGCGACCGACGCCTCAGGCGAGTGGGTGGCCCGCCGGGAGCCGGACGAGGTCGCGCTGGAGCGGACGCACGCGGAGGCGGACGTCGTGGTGAGCGGGCCGGCCACCGATCTGCTCCTGGTCATCAGCCGACGCCGGCCGCTGGCCGCCTCTTCGCTGGACGTACAGGGCGATCGGGCCATGTTCGACCTCTGGATCGAGCACATGAACTGGGTCACCGACGCCTGACCTGCCAGGTCGGTGCGGTGGGCGGCGGGGCCGCCCACCGCACCGAGCCCGGAGTCAGCTGCAGGTCCGGTGATTCACCCGGCAGATGCAGCCTGCGCCGCTCTTGGTGAAGTCGCAGCAGTCGAAGCGGTACAGCGTGCTGCCCAGGTAGGCGCACGTCGTCCAGCACTGCTTGCCACCGCAGCTGTACCGCTTGGAGCAGCCGCTCGCGCAGCACGTCGTGGCCGAGCAGCAGCTGCACCCCGGATAGCCGTAGCAGCCGTCCGGCGCCGCCTCGGCCCGGCCGGGGAACCAGGCGTTGCTGGCGACCCCGACGATGGTCGCGCCCGCGACGGCGAGGAACTTGTTCCGCGTCAGCCGCGTCTTCTTCACGTGCTCGACGATCATGCGCTCATCCCCTCTGGTACGTCCAATCTCTGTTCCCACAGCACTTCGAGGTCCGCGGCGCTGTCAGCGTCGCTGCCACTGGCGTAGGCGACCAGGAACCCGTCGCGCTGGAGGAGCACGGTGGGAAACATGGCCATGGGCAGGTCGGCGTCCACGGCCTTGGCCTGTTCGCCGTCGAAGGCCGCGACGTGCGGCGGGAGCGTCGTGAGCAGGTCGGAGGCGGAGTCGCCGGCGATGATCGCCACCGTCTGCCGGCCGCTGAACTCGCCCAGACTCGCCGCGAGGCCGTGACACGTGCCGCAGGTGCTGGACATGAACAGCACCAGAGTGTCCTGCGTCGCGTCGGGGATCAGCCCGACCAGGCTCTCGGGGAGCTTCCTGCCGATGATCAGCTGGGCGCTGGGATCCATGCCGCGCCCCGTCAGGCGCAGCCGGAGCTCGGCGATTCCCCGCAGACAGGCCAGGAAGGCCACCGTGAGCACGACACAGGTCGCCACCAGCACCACGGCCAGAACCTGTTCCATCAGGCCGCCTGACTGAGCCGGCGCATGAAGTGCACGGTCAGGGTGCCGTCCACGCGGTTGTCGAAGCACTCCAGGACGACCCGGTCGCCCGGCTTCAGCGGCTGGGCCAGCGGCCTGGCGGACGGCTCGCCCTCCATGCCCTCGTAGTGCAGCGTGCGCGGGTCGAGCAGGCAGACCTGCCCGCCGACCGTGATGCGGTTCTCGGACACCTCCGCCACGGTGCCGTGCACGTTGCGGTGCAGGGCGACCGCCACGGGCGATCCCGGCGCGGACTCGTCGATGACGACGAGATCGCCGGGCCGCAGTGTCCAGCCGTAGGGCAGTTCCTCCGCCTTCGCCGCGACGGGCGCGGCCGCGGTGCGGCCGGCCGAGGCGCCGTAACGGCGCACCGTCACGTCCTGGCCGGCGCCGCTGACCAGGACCGCGATGGGGGCGTCGGACGGGGGCAGCGGCGTGGAGCCGGCCGGATCCCGGAGGATGCCGGCGAACAGCCCGCGTCTGGTCGATTCCTCCTTCATTACTGCTTCCTTTCTCTGGGGGGTTACTACGGGGGCTCATCGGTGGGTTACAGCAGAGATGTGAGTACGGGGTAGAGCGCGCACAGCGCGGCGACGGCCAGCGGATCGGTGATCATGCGGGCACGCGCGATGCCGCCCGAGACGTACACGTCCATCGACGTGAGCAGCGCGGACAGGCCCACTCGCGTCAGGGCGAAGACGACGTAACCGGCCGCGCCGAGCAGCGGGTCGGCGGTGACGAAGGCGGCCAGCGGCAGCACGTACCAGAGCCAGAAGCCGATGCGCGTGGTGAAGCCGAGCCCGAGCGCGAACCCGTTGTAGGCGGCGGTGCGCCAGTCGTTGTAGCCCAGCCAGCGGGTGTCGGTCTCCCGGTCCAGCTGCCAGGGGACCGCCTTGAACGCCGCACCGGCGACGGACACCGTGACCGCGGCCAGCGCGAGCAACGCCCGCAGCGAGGGCTCCACGGCCGCGCCGAGGAGACCGGCGAAAGCCCCGGAGAGCGCCGCGCCCGTCATCGCCGACAGCACGAGGACGGCACCGGCCACCACCGAGGAACCGAAGCACCCGGACACGCGGGCGCGCGTGATCATGATGATCACGTTGGGGCCTCAAGGGAGGGTCTGCTGCGCGATCCCCACGACGAGTGCGGCCACGACCAGCAGCGCCCAGGGCTGCAGCCCCAGGAGATGGCCCGCGAGCAGGCCCAGCACGGCCGGCGGGAGCGCCAGTGCTGGTCTGGTCCGCGGGCTGGTCAGGAGGTCGGGCATCGGTGTCTCCTCACCCGCCGGCCGAAGCCTGGCCGGCCGAAGTCTGACCGGCCGAAGCCTGGGCCGAAGTCGGGGCCGGGCTCACCCGGGCCGGGCCGTAGGCGGCGTGGTAGAGCTGCTCGATGTCGTCGGCGTAGCGCAGCACGCCCTTGGCCACCACCAGGCCGCCCGACACCGCGACGCCGAAGGGGCCCGAGTGCACCTTGTACCGCTCCCGGACGGCCGCGCCCTCCGCGCCGATGAGCGCGCGCGAGTCCGCGTGCAGAATCCGCCGGAAACCCTCCGCCGACCCCGGCATGGTGCCGTCGCTGACCACGCAGGCGAACCCGGCCGGGTCGGCCGAGCGCGCGACCTCCGTGGCCACCTCGTGGCAGGGCTCGCAGTCACCGAAGAAGAACATGACCACGTCGTTGTCACGCAGCCCGGGGAAGGGCGGCGCGACCGCTCCGACGGCGAGCCCGTCGGCCGGCGCGTTCCCGCTCACCGCCACCCGGTCCTGCAGAATCGACAATTCACGGCGTACGACCAAAAGGCCGAGTAAAAGCAGAATGAGCCAGACGGCGCACACGACGAACAACGCGGTGTATCCCATGACGTTCCATTCACCCGTCGATACGGACGCTGAAAGGCTTGAGCTCGGCCAGCGTGGAAATCAGCAGATATCCACATGCGATCGCCCCGCCGATGAGCAATCCCGAAATTCGCTGCTCCATGCTCGGGACGGCCGGCACGGCGGCGAGGAAGGCCGCGACGGCGATCAGCACGAGGTTGCGCGCCACCGTCGCCCACGAGGTCGTCTCGCCCGTGCCGAAGCAGGCGCACTCCACGCTCTGCCCCGCCAGCACCGACCGTACGACCACCGCGGTGAACGCCACCAGCAGCGCGAGCGCGGCCAGGGCGGCCGGGAACAGGACCGGGCTGACCGCCACGGCCACGCCCGCCGCCACCTCCACGACGCCGAGCAGCCGGCCGAGGCCGGGCCGCACCCGCTTGACGATGCCGAAGCGGATCAACGCGAGCGCCAATCCGAACGGCCGCCTGATTTTCGGCACGCCACTGGCCAGAAAAAGCGCGGCGAGCAATCCGCAGGCTATTCCGGCGAAATCCGCGGCATCCATGGACATCATCGTGGACGCTGGTAATACTTTGACGAATGAGAAGGTCGGCATTTCTTCCGTTCTCGGCGTTGGTGTTGCTGTTGTGCGCTTGTTCCGCCGGGCCGCCCGCGCAGAAACAGGCCGCGGCCCGGGAATCGCCGCCGAGCACCGTGGGCTGGACGACCTCCGTCTCGCCGCCGCCGACTCCTTCCGGCGACGGGGTGCCCTGCGTGGACGCGGACCGGGCCGGGGACGAGGGCGCGGCGGCGGGCGGCGTACGGGCCGGGCCGTTCGGCACGGTTCTGCGCGAGCAGCGCGGCGGCGTGGCCAAACTGTGGGTGGCACAGGATCCCGACAAGGGGCGGGCCGAGGCGCTGATCCGGGTCGAGCACGTCGAGTCGGGGACCGTCGCCTACTACGTGCGCGACGCCTCCGCGACCTCCACCGTGCTCGACGACGACGGCTCGCCGTCCGAGGACAAGATCTACCCTGGCCAGATCCTGCTGCCGCCCGACGGGCATGTGCGCATCACGGTCGGCATCGGCCGCGCCGCGGGCTGCTTCGCCTACACCCTGCGCTAGCAGACCCAGACGTCGACGTAGGTGCAGCCGGTGCAGCCGGACGTGCCGCCGACGACGTGGCAGAGCTTGCGCTTGCGCACCATGTTCTTGCAGGAGCAGGTGACGTAGTAGGACGTGTCGGCGCTCGCCGTGGCCTTGGGCACGAGTCTGCTGAGCACACGGTCGCCGAGTCGTTCCAGGACGCCTGTCATGGCGGTGGTCTCCTTCGGATGGGGGGTTACCTGAAAGTTATCGGCACCGCATACAGCCGCCCGTATACCCGCGCTACAGCGCGGTCGCGAGTGGTCGTCCGATGTGGTGAGGTCCGGCCGGGACGTCGGCGTCATCCGCTGTCCGTGCCGCGTGACGCTGTCTCTTCTCGGTGGTTCAGCTCCGCCGCCGCCAGCCTGACCAGGTCGTGCATACGCAGCCGGCCACCGGGAGCGGGCTCCAGCAGGCGGAGTTCGACCAGCACGTCGAGCGCGCGCTCCGCCGCCGCCCGCGGCACGCCCAGCAGCGCCGCCGTCACCGCCACGTCGACCTCGGGCTGGTCCAGCGCGCCCAGTGACCGGAAGGCCCGCGCCGCGTCCGACCGGTCGGACAGCTGATCGTAACCGGCTCGGACGCAGGAACGCACCCCCGGCAACAGATCCAGGCGGCTGCCCCGGTCCCGCAGGCGTACGGCGAAGGTCTCCAGGGGCAGGTCAGGTCGCCCGGCCAGCCGGGTGCCCGCCGCGCGCACCGCCAGCGGGAGACGGCCGCACGAACGGACCACCTCCGCCGCCGCCTCGGGCTCGGCGGCCACCCGGGGCTCGCCCGCCAGCGACGCCAGCAGCCGTACGGCCTCCGCCTCCTCCAGCGGGCCCACCGCGATCGGCACCGCGTCCAGGGTCGCCGGCAGTCCCCGGCAGGTGACCAGCGCGGCACACCCGTCGCCCGCCGGGATCAGCGGCGTCACCTGCGCGGCTCCGGTCGCGTTGTCCAGCACCACCAGGACCCGGCGACCGGCCAGCACCGACCGGTACAGCGCCGCCGCCTCGGCCTCCGTCACCGGCACCTCATCACCCGGCACACCCAACGTGCGCAGCAGCTCCCCGAGCACCTCGACCGGCCGCGCGGGCGGCACGCCGGCCGTCGATCCCCCCAGGTCGGCGTAGAGCACGCCGTCGGCGTACCGCCCGGCCACCCGCTGCGCCACCCGCAGCGCCAGCGCCGACTTCCCGCTCCCGCCGCCTCCGTGCAACGCCACCACCCGCACCCCGCCGCCCTGGCCCGCCGGCGCGGTGAGGGCGGTCGTCGCGAGCGTGACCAGCCGGGGGCGATCGACGAAGGCCGGCGGGACCGGAGGTAGGAGGCGTCGGGCGCCGCGCAGGGTGACGACAGAGCCGCCCGGGTCCACGTCATGGCCGAGGATCATCCGGTGGAGGCGGCGGAGTTCGGCGCCCGGGTCCAGGCCCAGCTCCTCCGCCAGGGCGTGGCGGGCCGCCGCGAACGCCGCCAGGGCTCCCGGCCGGTCGCCGCAGCGGTGGAGCGCCAGCATGAGCTGGGCGTGGAGGTGCTCGCGCAGCGGGTAGCGCGCGGTCAGGGTGCGGAGCCGTTCGGCGGCCTCCCGGTGCGCGCCGAGCGCCAGTTGCACGTCGATGTGCTCCTCGACCGTGCTCAGGTAGCGGTCGGTCAGGTCGGCGACCACGGTGCGCAGGGCCGGGCCGAGCGGGACGTCCTCGGCGGGAGCGCCGTGCCACATCCCGAGGGCCCGCGCGTACGCCGCCTCCGCCGCCCCGAGGTTCTCGCCGGACCACGCCTTCCTGGCCCGGGCGAGCTGCTCCTCGAACCGGAACAGGTCCAACTCTGGCGGCTCGACCAGCAGCAGGTAGCCGCCGTCGGAGGTCACCAGCCGGTCGGCCGCCGGGGAATCGGCGGCCGACAGGAGGTGACGCAGCTGCATGACGTACGTGTGCAGGTTCGGCACCGCCGAGCGCGGCGGGCGGCCGTCCCAGACCTCCGTCACCAGCGAACGGATCGGCACGGCGCGTCCGGCGTGCGCGAGCAGCATGGCGATGACGGTGCGCTGCTTGCGCGCCGAGATCCGGACGGGTGTCCCCGTCGGCTGGACGCGAAGGGGCCCGAGCAGCTGGAACCTCACCCGGCCGGCGCGAGCCCGGTCGGCGCGAGCCCCGCCGCGGGCACCCCGCACAGCACCCGCCCGGCCGCGGTCATCGCGACCCCTCGTGTGCCTCGGTGCCGGCGAGGTAGTCCCTGGCCTGCAGTTCGAACAGCTCGGCGTAGCCGCCGCCGGCGGTCATCAGCTCGTCGTGCGTGCCCCGCTCGGCGATCTCCCCGTCGCGCAGGACGACGATCAGGTCCGCCGCCCGTACCGCGCCGAGCCGGTGGGACACGAGCAGGCTCGTGCGTCCCGCGCGGAGCCGGGCCAGGCGGGTGTGGATCTCGTGCTCGGCGCGGGCGTCCAGGCCGGCGCTCGGCTCGTCGAGGACGAGCAGGTCACGGCCCTCGCGGAGCAGGACGCGGGCCAGCGCCAGCCGCTGCCACTGCCCGCCGGACAGCACCACCCCGGCCTCGTCCGTCTCCTCCTCCTCGTGGAAGAAGATGCGGCTCAGCATCGTCTCGTAGCCGCGCGGCAGCGCTCGTACGACGTCGTGCACGCCCGCCAGCCGGGCCGCGTCCTCGATGCGGGGCCGGTCGTGCAGTGCCTCGATCTCGCCCATGGCGATGTTCTCGGCGGCGGTGAGGTCGTAGCACATGTAGTCCTGGAACAGCACGCCCATCCTGCGGCGCAGCTCGGCGGGCGGCACGTCGCGCAGGTCCACGCCGTCCCAGCGGATCGAGCCGCGAGAGGGGTCGTAGAAGCGGCACAGCAGCTTGATCAGGGTGCTCTTGCCGGCGCCGTTGAGGCCCACCAGCGCCACCGTGGCGCCGTACGGGATGGTCAGGGTGACGCCGCGCAGCACCCACGGATGGCCGTCGTCGTAGCGGAACCACACGTCGCGCAGTTCGATGCCGCGCCGCAGCGCGGGCAGCCCGGCGGATCGGCGGGACGGCGAGGGCAGGTCGTCGGGCAGCGACGTGACGTCGGCGTGGTACCCGAACAGCAGCAGCGCGTGATGCGCGCCGGCCACGGTCTCGACCAGCCCGACGAGCGCGGCCTGCGTCCCGGCCACGGCGGCGGCGAACGCCGTCACGTCACCCAGGCTCAGCCCCCCGTCCAGCGCGGCGAACACCGCCCACAGCAGGCCCGCGCCGGAGACCGCGGTGGACAGCAGGGCGAGCAGCGACTGGGTGAGCGCCTCACGCCGGTCGAGCCGCCGCTCACCCTCCTGGGCCGCCGCGAGCGCGCCGAGCACCCTGGACTTGAGGAAGCCGCCGAGCCCGAACATCCGGACCTCTTTGGCCGCCTTCACGTCGGTGATCAGCGAGGAGTACAGGATCTGCCGCCGCGCCGTGGCCGACAGGCCCGCCAGCGTCCCGACGCGCCGCTTGACCATGGCCGTCCGCGCGATCAGGGCGGGCACGGCCGCCGCCGTCACGAGCCCCGCCATGGCCGGGCTCAGCACCAGCAGGCTGATCAGCAGGCTGACCAGCGCGAGCACGTTGCGTACCGCGTCGAACAGGCCGGAGGTCAACGGGGTGAGAGCGCCGCCGGTCGCCTCCGTCGCCATCCGCAGCCGGTCGTGGAACGCCGGGCTCTCGAAACGAGACAGACCCTGGAAACCGGTGACGGAGGCGTAGAGCTGGTCCTGCAGCCGCCGGTCCAGCCGCCGGTCGAGCTCCGCCCGCAGGTACGCCGTGACATGCGGCACGATCCCCGCCGCCAGCCCGAGCAGGGCGAGCAGGCCGGCCGCGCGGAAAGCCCCGCCCGCGTCCGCGACGGTGAGCGCGTCGACGAGGAGCTTCGTCCCCCACACGGTCCCGGCCGGCAGCAGGCCGGTGACCAGCGTGACCGCCAGCTGGCACGCCGCCGGCCCCGGCGCCGCCCGCCAGGCCAGCAGCGCCACCGTGGCGATGTGCCGCCACGGCCGGCCCGGCAGGCCGCCGGCGGTCGCCGCGCTCATGCCGTCGCGGCCGTCTCGGCCAGGCGTTCCAGGGCGAGCTCCGCCTGGATGATCCGTCCGTCCGCGTCGAGCCGCAGGAACAGGGGGAACGCCTGGATGCCGAGCTCGGCGACCACGGCGTCCGCGTCCGCGCCCGAGACCACCGGGGCCGCGTCGCCGATCGCGTCCACCAGGCCGCGCAGCAGCGGGTCCGCGCCGGTGACGAACGCCAGGGACGTGCCCGGCCTGGCCGCGGCCGCGAACACCGGCGCGTGCTCGTGGCAGCTGTCGCAGCCGGCGTCGAAGAACGCCACCAGCCGCGGGCGGGCCTCGGTGTCCGCGGCCGTCCCCGGCAGCGTGCGGCCGATCAGGAACGACGGGTCGTAGGGCAGCGTCCGCGGCTCACCGGCCAGGCGCGCCAGCTCCGCGGTGTGCTCGCGCAGCCGGCGCAGCACGGCGAACGTCAGCAGCAGGTCGAACAGGCACAGAGCGCCGACCAGGACGACAGCGGCGATCAGGTAGGGCATCGGGCGATCTCACTTCCGGGCGTGGGAGGGAGCGGAGGAAGGAGCCGCGAGATCACCGAGCCGTACGACGAGCGTTCGAGCACCCGGTCGCCGAGGACGCGCAGGTTCGCCGTCATGAGGAAAGCGCCTCTCCTTCCGCCGTAGCGAGTCGGTCGCAACGGTAAGGAGAGGGCCTACAAAAGGATCTACAAAAGAGATACAACCGCACTACACGGGCGGCTTCCCGCGACCCGGCCGCTTCAGCGGGCGGCGAGTTCGCCGGCGAAGATGCGCAGCAGTTCGTGCATGCGGAACCGGTCCGCGTCGATCAGCTCCAGCAGGCGAGCCTTCATCAGCTCGTCGAGGGCGGCCTCCGCCTCCTCCGCGGCGACGCCGAGCAGCTCGGCGGCACGCGCCAGGCCGATCTCCGGCAGGTCGGCCGCGCCGAACAGGCGGAAGGCGCGCAGCGCGACGTCCTGGCCCGGGCACTCGCGCAACGCGGCCAGGCTCGCCTCGAAGGAGGAGCGCACGCTCAGCCCGGCCGTCTGCAGCTCGTCGAGCCTGCGCCCGCGGTCACGCAGCCGTTCGGCGAAGCGGGCCAGCGACCAGTCGGGGCGGCCGGCCAGGCGGGCGGCGGCGATGCGCAGCGCCAGCGGCTGGTGACCGCACAGGAGCGCGATGTCGGCCGCGGCGGCCGGCTCGGCGGCCACCCGGGCCTCGCCCGTGAGCAGGGCCAGCATGCGTACGGACTCCGCCGGGCCGAGCATGCCGACGGAGACGTGCGCGGCGTCCAGGGTGCTCAGCATGGGACGACTCGTCACCACCGCCGCGCACCCACCACCGGCCGGCAGCAGGGGCGCCACCTGCGCGGCGTCGGCGGCGTTGTCGAGGAACACCAGCACCCGCCGGTCGGCCAGCATCGACTGGTAGACCGCCGCCGCCTCGGCCTGGCCGGCCGGCACGTCGCCGGGCGGCACGCCCAGCGCCCGCAGGAACCGGCCGAGCACCTCCTCGGGCCGCAGCGGGGCCAGCTCGGGGGCGCAACCCTGCAGGTCGGAGTAGAGGTGGCCGTCGGAGTAGTGCCCGGCGGCCAGGTGCGCGGCCCGTAACGCCAGCGCCGACTTCCCGGCCCCGGCCGGCCCGTGCAGCGCCAGCACGCGCGAGCCTCCCCCGGCGTCCCAGGGCGGCGGCGTGGCGGGGCCGGTCGTACTGAGCGGAGGGTCGTCGCGGCCCAGGACCTGGCCGGCCAGGGAAAGCTCGGCCGAGCGGCCGGTGAACACCGCCGGTTCCCTGGGCAGTTGCCGGGGCTGGGGCCGGGGGCGGCGGCCGAGGACGGAGGCGCCCGGCGGCGCCACGTCCGGTTCTCTGCGCAGGATCGCCTGGTGCAATTGGCGCAGCTCAGGGCCGGGTTCCACGTCGAGCTCGTCGGCCAGCGCCTGGCGGGCGGTACGGAAGGCGTCGAGTGCCCCGGCCACGTCGCCGCACCGGTACAGCGCGACCATGAGCCGCCCGCGCAACCCCTCCCGCAGCGGGTGGCGCACCGTCAGCGCGCGCAGCCGCTCGGCCGCCGCCGCGTGCCTGCCGAGTGCGAACTGCACCTCCGTGAACTCCTCGACCGTGTTCAGGTATCGCTCGGTCAGGTGGGCGGCGACCTCACGCAGGGCCGGCCCCAGCGGCACGTCCTCGATCGGCGTCCCCCGCCACAGCGCCAGGGCCGTGGCGAACTCGTCGTGCGCCGCCTCCAGCTTCCCCCGCTCACAGAACCGGCGAGCGCGTACGGACGCCGCCTCGAACCGGGCGAGGTCGAACTCGGCGGGCTCCACCCGCAGCAGATAGCCGCCGTCGGCGGTGACCAGCCGCTCCTCGTCCGGGTGGCCGTCGGGGGAGAGCAGGTGGCGCAGCCGCATGAGGTACGTACGCAGATTCGCCACCGCCGAGGACGGAGGCCGCTCGTCCCACACCTCGGCCACCAGCGAGGAGACCGGCACCGGCCGCCCCGCGTGCGCGAGCAGCATGGCGAGGAGCGTGCGCTGCTTGGGCGCCGCGATGCGCAGCGGCGTGACGCCGGACTGGATCCGCATCGGGCCGAGGAGCTGAAAGCGCAAAGCGGCCCTCACTCGCCCGGCCCGCGCGGCGGCGTCGGCCGGGCGGGGCGGACCGTCGGCAGGCCGGCCTCCGTCCAGGCGTCGAACCCGCCGATGACGTCGGTGGCGTTGTGCAGCCCGAGCTCGCGCAGCGCCGCCGCGGCCAGCGAGGAGGAGTATCCCTCCGCGCAGATGACGATCCACTGGGTGTGGGGGGAGCTCGCCTCGGGGATGCGGGCCGCGCAGGTGGGGTCGAGCCGCCATTCCAGGTGGTTGCGCTCGATCACGACCGCTCCGGGGATCTCTCCCGCGGCCCTGCGCTGGTGCTCCGGCCGGGTGTCGACGAGTTTCGCGCCACGGCCCACGGCGGACCACGCCTCGGCGGGCCGCAGGCGCCGGTATCCCGCGCGGGCCCGCGCCAGCAGCCCGTCGATCTCAGCCGCGCGGGCGTAAGGCTCGCCGGTCGTTGTCGACGCGCTGAGTGATTCCGCGGGCATCGAGGCACTCCAGGAGGGGAAGGGCGACGCGGCGGCTGGTGGCCAGGGCCACCCGCGCGTCGCTGACGGTGAAGGGTGAGGGGAGCTCCGCGAGCGTGTTCGCGGCCTGGTCCAGCGCGTCGGGCAGGAGCACGACGTTCTTCCCGATCGACAGCACCGCGCCCGCGTGCAGCGCGGCCGCCAGTGCCTTGCCCGTGAGGCCGAGCTCGGCCAGGCGTTCGGCGGTGGGGGCGTTGAAGGGGTGCTCGGCGAGGTCCGCGGTCAGCCGCGCGACCGCCTTGGCGATCGCGGGCGGCAGCGACCTGGCGGCGGGCAGGATGCGCCCGCCCTCGACCACCAGCGGCGGTGCGACGAGTGCTTCGGCGAGTCGCCGGTCGGGCAGATCCAGCAGCTGGGCCGCGGCGTCCACGGTGATCCCCGGGTCGTGCGGGGGCCGTCGCGCGACGTGGTCGGCGAGCCGGCGGGTCAGCGAGGCCCAGTGCCCCGGGTCGGCGTACCAGTCGCCGGCCACCGGCGTCCCGGCGGGAGGGCAGCCCATCGTCCTGAGCTCGCCGCCCGTCAGCAGGCCGTGCCAGCGCAGCAGCGCCGCCGCGTCGGGCACGGTCACCTCGTCGAGCGCCGCCGCTCTGGCCGCTGCGGCGCCCCTGCGCCGCAGCGCGGCGGGGCGGACGTCCAGCACGAGGAGCCCGGCGACGATCTCCCGCCTGCCGGGGTCGCGGAGCAGGCCCCGATCTCCCGTCCGCAGGGGCAGGTGACGGTCGAGGGTGAGCCTGGCGGTGCCGGCTCCCAGCATGCGGATCCTGGCGGGTACGGCGGCCGATCCCAGGTGCAGGATCGCCGTCTCCCCGCGCAGGTTCCCGGCCGGGTTCAGCCGGACGTCGACGACCCGGGCCGGCAACCACGCCCGCGGTGTCACCAGAGCCGTGCCGCGTGACAGGTCGGCGCGGTCGGCTCCCCGCAGGTTGACGGCGACGCGGGCGGTGGCGGTGACCCGCTCCGCCTTCTCGCCGAGTGTCTGCAGCCCCCGGATCCTGACCCGGTTCCCGTTCGCCTCCAGCTCGTCGCCGATGCTGAGCGTGCCCCCGGTCAGGGTGCCGGTGACGACGGTCCCCGCCCCGGTGATGGTGAACACCCGGTCGATCCACAACCGGACGGCCTCCTCGGTGTCCGGCTCGGGGAGCGTGGTGGCGAGCCGGGCCAGGGCGCTCTCCAGCTCGTCGAGCCCCTTCCCGGTCCTGCCGCTCACGACGACGCTGTCGATCCCCGCCAGGCCGGTCTTGCCGAGGTGGCCGTGCACCTGTGCCAGGGCGGGTTCCGGATCGGCGAGGTCGGCCCGGGTGACGACCGCGAGGCCGTGCCGTACGCCCAAAGCCTCCAGCGCCGCCAGGTGCTCGGCCGACTGGGCCTGCCAGCCTTGGTCGGCGGCCACGACGAACATCGCCGCGGGGCAGGGCCCCACCCCGGCCAGCATGTTGGTGACGAACCGCTCATGTCCCGGGACGTCGACGAACGCGATCCGCTCGCCGGATCCGAGCGTGGTCCAGGCGAACCCGAGGTCGATGGTCATGCCGCGGCGGCGTTCCTCGGCCCAGCGGTCGGGCTCCATCCCGGTCAGCGCTCGTACCAGCGTCGACTTGCCGTGGTCCACATGGCCCGCGGTCGCGATCACGTGCATGCGCGCCCTTCGGCGGGGCAGGCCCGTCGTACAGAACTGCGTCGATCCACTCGCGATCCATCTCCCGATGCGCAGATCAGCGGAGGCGGACGGGAATCGAACCCGCCGCGCCGAGATGCTCGGCGCCACTGGTTTTGAAGACCAGGAGGGTCACCAGACGCCCAAACGCCTCCGGCAGAGATCATAGACCGGTGAATCGGGCGTAAAGCACGTCCTTCGGCCGGTCCGGTTGGAGGCGCAGGTCAGGACCGGACGATGATGGTGTGTCCGGTGTTCTCGATCAGTTCACCGATCACGGGAGCGCCGGGGATCTCCCCCGCGACCAGCAGCCCGCCAGAGGTCTGCGCGTCGGCCAGGAGCAGCAGGGTCTCCTCCGGGACGTCGCCGTGGTCGAGATGAGGGGCCACCCAGTCGAGGTTGCGCCGGGAACCTCCGGGCACGAACCCCTCCCGCAGGGCCTGCGCCGCGCCGTCCAGCACGGGCACGGCCGAGGCGTTGATCACCGCGGTGACCCCGGAGGCGCGGGCGAGTTTGTGCAGGTGACCCAGCAGGCCGAAGCCGGTGACGTCGGTGGCGCAGCCGATGCCGGCGGCCAGGGCCGCGCGGGAGGCGTCCGCGTTGAGCCTGGTCATGGTCTCCACGGCGTGCGGGAACACCTCGCCGGTGCTCTTGTGCCGGTTGTTGAGCACACCCAGGCCGAGTGGCTTGGTCAGCGACAGCGGCAGGCCGGGGCGGCCGGTGTCGTTGCGGAGCAGCCGGTCGGGGTCGGCGGTGCCGGTGACGGCCAGGCCGTACTTGGGCTCGGCGTCGGTGACGCTGTGCCCGCCGGCCAGATGACAGCCGGCCCGCGCGGCCACCTCGGCGCCGCCGCGCAACACCTCGGAGGCCAGCTCGTACGGCAGCAGGTCAGGGGGCCAGCACAGCAGGTTGAGCGCGACCACCGGGCGCCCGCCCATGGCGTAGACGTCGGACAGGGCGTTGGCCGCGGCGATGCGGCCCCAGTCGTAGGGGTCGTCGACCACCGGGGTGAAGAAGTCGGCCGTACTGATGATCACGGCCCCGTCCTGCGTGCGGACCACGGCGGCGTCGTCGCCGGTCTCCAGGCCGACGACGAGTACGGCCGCGGGGTCTCGTGGACGGGGCATCTCCGCGCTGCCCAGGAGCCGTTCCAGGTCTCCCGCGGGGATCTTGCAGGCGCAGCCGCCGCCTTGGGCGTACTGTGTAAGCCTTTTCATGATCGCACTTTAAGGTGGCATAGGCCTCTTGGTTGGATTTTTCGTGGTTGACCCCCGTAACGACCCCACCGGGCTCTCCGACGGGCCCGTCTATCTCGACTACAACGCCACCACCCCCGTCGATCCGCGCGTCGCCGAGGCGATGACGCCGTACCTGACCACCTGGTTCGGCAACCCCTCCAGCGCTCACCGCTACGCCGAGCGGCCGCGTCAGGCCCTGGCGGCAGCACGCGTCCAGGTCGCCGGGCTGATCGGGGCCCGTCCGTCCGAGCTGGTGTTCACCGCCTCGGGCTCCGAGGCGAACCTGCTCGCCCTGCGCGGCGCGGTGCTGGCCGCCGGCCGGCCGCGCCCGCACGTGGTCACCCAGGCCACCGAGCATCCGGCCGTGCTGGAGACCTGCCGCGCGCTCGCACGCCTGCACGGCGCGCGTGTGACGACGCTGCCGGTGAACGGCGACGGACTCCTCGACGCGGGCACGCTGGAGGCCGCGCTCACCGACGAGACGGTGCTGGTGTCGGTGATGGCCGCCAACAACGAGACCGGCGCCCTGCAGCCCATCGCCGACCTCGCCGCCCGCGCTCACGCCCGCGGCGCGCTGTTCCACTGCGACGCCGCCCAGGCCGCCGGGAAGATCCCGATCGACGTCCGGGCCCTGGGCGTGGATCTGCTGACCGTGGCCGGGCACAAGATGTACGCGCCCAAGGGCATCGGTGCGCTGTACGTACGCGACGGCGTGCCGCTGGAGCCGGTCGTCTACGGCGGCGGGCAGGAGCGCGGCCTGCGCGCCGGCACCGAGAACGTCGCCCTGGCCGTAGCGCTCGGCGCCGCCGCCGGCCTGGCCGTCCACGACCTCGCCACCGGCGCCCCCGCACGCCTCACCCGCCTGCGCGACGACCTGCACCGCCGCCTGACCGAGGCGCTGCCCGGCCGCGTCCACCTCAACGGCCCCGCCGGCGACCGCCTGCCGAACACGCTGAACCTCGGCATCGACGGCGTGCCCGGATCCGACCTGCTCGGCGCCGCGCCCGCCGTGGCCGCCTCCACCGGCTCGGCCTGCCACAGCGGCGCGCACACCCCGTCGCCCGTGCTGTCGGCCATGGGCCTGGACACCGGGAGGGCGCTGAGCGCGGTGCGGTTGTCGCTGGGCCGCTGGAGCACCGAGACCTGCGTCGAGACGGCCGCGGCCGCCTTGATCGACGCGGCCCGGGTGATCGTATGATGCGTGACCAGCCCCGTACGAGACCCGTGATAGGACGTCCTTAGCGTGGCAGATCATCGTCGACTCATCCCGCGCACGGATGCGCTGCTCGCCGAGCCAGCGCTGGTCGAGGCGGTGCGGCGGCTCGGCCGCGCCCGGGTCAGGGCCGCGATCGTCGCGACGCAGCAGCGCGCCAGGGACGGAGAGCTCGCGCCAGGAGAGGTCCTGACGGCGGTGCTGGAGGCGCTGCCCGGCTCCGCGGCCGGCCTGCTGCCGGTGATCAACGCCACCGGCGTGCTGCTGCACACCAACCTGGGCCGCGCTCCGCTGTCGGAGGCCGCCCGCCAGGCGGTGGAGCTGGCCGCCGGGGTTACCGACGTCGAGCTCGACCTGGCCACGGGCGGCCGGGGCAGGCGGGGGCGCACCGCGCTGGCCGCGCTGGCCGCCGCCGTCCCCGCGGCGGAGGCGGTGCACGTGGTGAACAACAACGCGGCCGCGCTCGTGCTGGCGGCGACCACGCTGGCGGCCGGCGCCGAGATCGTGATCAGCAGGGGCGAGCTGATCGAGATCGGCGACGGGTTCCGCCTGCCTGACCTGCTCGTCTCCACGGGGGCGCGGCTGCGCGAGGTCGGCATGACCAACCGCACCGCCATCGCGGACTACGCCGGCGCGATCGGTCCGGGGACGGGCATGGTGCTGAAGGTGCACCCGTCCAACTACCGGATCGAGGGCTTCACGGCCGACGTCCCGGTGGCGCGGCTGGCGGAGCTGTGCCGCGAGCGCGGCATCCCGCTCGTCGCCGACGCCGGCTCCGGGCTGCTGGCTCCCGAGCCGCTGCTGCCCCGCGAGCCCGACGTGACGAGCTGGCTGAACGAGGGCGCCGACCTCGTCACCACCAGTGGCGACAAGCTCCTCGGCGGCCCCCAGTGCGGGCTGCTGTTCGGCCGCGCCGACGTCGTGGACCGGCTGCGCCGCCATCCTCTCGCCCGCGCGCTGCGGGTGGACAAGGTCACGCTGGCGGCGCTGGAGGCCACGGTCGCCGGGCCGCCGACGCCGACCTGGGAGAGCCTGCACGCCGGCCAGGCCACGCTGCGGTCCCGCGCGGAACACCTGGCCGACCGGCTGCGGGACAAGGGGATCGACGCCAAGCCCGTGGACAGTCAGAGCGTGGTCGGCGGTGGCGGCGCGCCCGGGGTGTCGCTGCCGAGCGCCGCCGTCGCGCTGGACGAGCGGGCGGCCGCCGCGCTGCGCCGGGGCCGGCCGCCGGTGCTCGCCCGCGTGGAGAACGGCCTGTGCCTGCTCGACCTGCGCGCGGTGCCGGCCGATCAGGACGACACGCTGCTGGCGAGCGTTCACGCGGTGCTGGCGGCGTACTGAGCACTCAGCCGCTGGTCACTGCGTCGAGTTCGGCGCGCACATCCTGGATGTCCGCGGCACGAAGCTGATCCGCCGCGAAGCCCCGGCGAGGAGATTTCGCGAGCCCCGACAGGACAGCAATCCGTGACAACCCGATCACAGATCGAGACGTCTCATCTTCGTCACCTCCCGCTCCCAGCCACAGGAGTACACGTTGCTCAAGCGCCTGGCTCCCCTTGTCCTCATGACCACCTGCTTGACCGCGTGCGGTAGCCGCACTTTGCCGGCCGCACCCGTCGAGACCGTCACCGCGACCGTGCAACCGTCCCCAAGGACCGACGACGTCGAAACCGACACGCCCAACCAGGAAGACACCGCAAGCGATGATGTGGCAGCGAAGAAGAAGCTGCCTGACGTGGTCGGCATGAACCTCCAGGAGGGTCAGGACACGCTGCAGGCGGCGGGCTTCTACGTCCTCAACGACAAGGACGCCACCGGACAGAACCGGCTGCAGGTGTTCGACCGCAACTGGGTCGTGACCAAGCAGTCACCCGCTGCCGGCCGGAGGGTGAGCACGGACACGCTCATCACGCTGTACGCCAAGAAGATCGGCGAATAGCGCGAACGCGGGCGGCAAGCCTTTCGGCCGCATCGCCGTTGGCGAGATAACTGAACGCCACATTCGCGCCCCCTGGACACCGATTGCCGCACGATACGGCGCGGTGCGGTCGACCACGGCCGATTCACCACGTCCCGTGGCAGGGTGGTCGCATGACCGACTTCCCGTTCTATCGCAGCCTTTGTGACCGGGAGAACACCGGCTTTCGCAGACTGGGCCTGCTGGCCGAAGCGCAGTATGCCGCGGCCATTCAGGACACCCGGACGGTCCTCGTCCCGGTGGACGACCAGATGGTGCCGGCTCTTTGCCCGATCGAGTACGCGACCGGATATGACGCCCGGCGTACGCGCGAGCTGACCGCACAGGAGGACGTGTTTCTCCTGTCGCTGCCACCCGCATATCTCCGGGGACAACGGAAAGGGACGCTACCCACCCAGTACGCCGTGCTCGTGGAGAACGACCATCACGACACTGATCACCTGAAGAAGGAACTGACGGAACACTTCCCTGGAGCCGTCACCTGCGATTTCCCGGATCCACGCGCCCGAGGCAGCGCCGCCTCCCTGACCGCCTACTCGGCCATCCTCCACAGAAACCCGACTCCCCGCGCCCCGGCAGAAGCGAACGCCACAATCCTCAACGCCACCTCATTACGCGCCGATCCCCACCTGACGGACCAACTGTGGGCGCTTTACGGCGAGCGCTTCGACTGGCTGGGCAAGCATCATCCCCTCTCCATGGAGGAATCACAGTCCACCTTCAACGCGGCCCTCTTCCACCGCGACACCCAAACCTTGGTGACATTCGAGCAGGGCCGGCCGGTCTGCATCGGCCTGTTCATGTCCAGCCTGGCCGCCTGCGACTGGCTCTCCCCGGCATTCCGCGCAAGCCTCGAAGAACAGACCGCCGCCGCCAACGAAAACCTGATCTATTTCTACGCCTCGCAAGCAGCACAAAAGCCTCAGCGACGCACGCCGAGGTGGTCATGGCCACCTTCGCCCAAACGCTCTGGCGGGCGGAAAAGCCATGCCGCCTCATCTTCGAAACGACCAACCTGTCCAGCCGCTACATTCCCCGCCTGGTCGGAAAGTGGGTCCATGAAAGCGGGTACGGCACCATCGCCCCGGGAACGTCCGTCGAAGCACTCGCCCAGGTCGACTTCTGGTACCTCAAAGCCACCTTTTGATCACCCGCCGAGGCCCGTGGCTCAAGCGCAAGCCTGGGGCGGTCAGGCCTCAGAAGAGCCGGGTAGTCACTCAGCAGACAGATGAGGCCGCTTCCGATTTTCGGAAGCGGCCCTCTACCTGCGGCGATACTGTCGGGGTGGCGGTGTGCTGGTTCAGGACATAGGAAACCCATGTCGCAAGACATAGGAAACTTCAACAGAGTGTGTCTCGGGACATAGGCAACCATCGCGGTCATGA